>CAJGBI010000003.1 GCA_904424815.1 Puniceicoccaceae bacterium Marseille-Q1082 | reverse complement strand
GGGGTAGACTGTTTTTGAGAAAGGAATTATATTGGTCATGAAAAAAGTGTTTTCTTTTGCGGTCCTTGCCGCCGCTTTCGCGCCGTTCGCGCATTTGTTTGCGCAGACGTTCACTTTCGGCAATTATTCCGACACGAGAACAAATTGGAGCTCCGCAGAAAATTGGAGCGTATCCGGAGAGACTTCGCAAACCTTCCCGCAAGACGGCGGAGATGTCGTTTTGCGCAATGAAGATCAGACTGTCACCCAGACCCTGGTCGTGGACGGCTCTTACCAAATAGACTCTCTGAACATATCTATGAAGGGGAGTTCAATCCATTGGAGGCTCTTCGTCAATTCCGGAGAGACGCTGGAAATTGCGGGCGACTCGGTTGTGAATGCGTCTTTCAACTGGTTCCAATTCATGCTATGCGGAGGGGGGAGCTACGATTTTCAAAGGAATCTCACTCTAAAAAGCGACATAAGCGGAGGGCAGAGGACTACCGTCGCTTTCGGCGACAGCAGCAACCAGGGGTTGTCCTCTTTGCGAGTCGGCGGAGACCTGAACATTACAAACGATTCCGCGGTCGATATGAATGTGTATTTCAACGTTGGAGAGGCGGCCGTTGCGGGAAGTTTGAATATCGCCTCCGGCGTGAAAGTTGTTCTCGCGCGCTCCACGAGCGGCGCGGAGTCGTCTTTAAGTTTTGGCGGGATAAACGGCGGCGGCGCGCTCAGGCTGGGGTTTGATTCGTCGGACTATTATGACCGCAAATCCGTAGCGAACATAACAATTTCGGGCGAGGGCGGTTCCTGGCGCGGAGAGTTCAACAAAATGACCACCCACGCGGATAGCCGTTTGAACGTGACGATGAGCGGCAGCGGGACGCAGGATTTCAGGGTTTCTTCGGCAACCTTTGTCGACGGCGCCACGAACTCCAACGTAATAGACACTCTTACCGTCAACAGCGGCGTTTTCAACTACGGCGCGGGCGACTGCGTTTCGGGCAGCCTTGTTCTCAACGGCGGAAAGTTCGGCGCGGCGTCTTTGATGGATTCCGGCACCTCCGCGGACGTGGGCGTCGCGCGCTTTGAAAGCGGCATATGGAATGGGGGCGCGATAATTTTGGACGTGTCGACCATAGACGCCACTTTTGACAAAATCGCGTTTTCGGGCCTCTTTGAAAAGGGCGAGGGGGAGATATCTTTGGAATTCCGGTTCGACGCCGAGGGCATGGCGGAGCTCATAGAGATGGGATTTTCCACTTTTGAGGACATGATAGTCTACGCCTCGGGGAGCTCCATAGAGGGGACCGTCCTGAACGGGGTTTCCAACGGATTCGCATGGGAGGCGGTGTTCGGCGAAACCGGCATGGACGTGACGTTTGCCGCCGTTCCGGAGCCCGCCGCTATTGCGGCTTTGTTCGGGCTTTCCGCGCTTCTTTTCGCGGCGTTCCGCGCGGGGAGAAAGCGAGGATAGGGGGGGATGCGATTCCTGTTTTTCCGGCATCGGCTTCGCTTAATTCGCGTCCGCGCGGCCGGTTCATATCCCGCCTGAAATGCGGAAAATGCGCGCTTCTTTTGGGCGCGCATTTTTTATGCGCCCTCTCTCCGTCGGCGGCGCGCCTTGCGCCCGCGTCGGCTTTATAGGTCCATCATGCTTGAATCGTCGTGGAGGTTTTCGTCCTCGGGGATCACGTCGGAGAAACTTTCGGAGGAGTTGTTCGCTTTCAGGGATTCTATTTCGTCCAAAATCTTTTTTCTGTCGCGCACGAATATGAACCTGTCGCTTGAAAGGCTGTTGAAGACGTCGGTTATGAGCTCCCGCGGGGGGCGGCGCATTTGCAGGAGGCGCAGAATGTGCTTGTCGATGTTGGTGGAGTCGCCGATTTTTATTTCATTTTGCACCAGCCTTATGAGCGCCATCTGGTATCTCGGAAACTTGTTTACGGCGTGTTCGAGTATGGAGTGCGCAACCATGGGCGCGTTGAGCCTGTCGTACCTTCTCGCGGTAGCCACGAGTACTTTCGGCGATATGCGCGAGCGTTTCAGGACGTCGGAGAGCAGTATGTTTGACATGTTGGCGTTGCCGGTCGCGTAGTAGGCGATTGAGCGTATTGCCGACAGTACGTCCTCGTAGCGCTTGGTCCACGACGGCTTGCCTTTCAGTATGTCTTCCGAAAACTTTACGGCGCCCGCATAGTCGCCGTTGGTTATCATGGTTTCGAGCAGCAGCAGGCAGTATGTCCCCGACGGAAAGGCCTGGCGTATGGCGTTGTCGTAGATTTTGCGCATCATCTTGATGTCGCCCTTGTCGGCCGCGTAGTTGGCAAGGTGTATCATCGCAACGTTGTTGCCCTTGTTTAGCTCGAAGTATTCGTCGAGCATTTTTGACAGGTTTTGCGCATCCCCCGATTTCTCGAGCAGCCTGATCAGCTCGAGCTTTTGCGTGGCGGAAAACGGGTCTTCCGCCTGCCTTAGCACGGAGTACCTTCTGGCGGTCTCGATGTCGCCCATGGCGGTGTAGTAGTTTACGAGCAGCGCGTACATCGGATTTTTTTCAGATGGGTACTGGAAGTTGTCCTTGATTATCTTTATCGCCTCGTCGCGGTTGCCCATTTCCCACTGGTTTTTCGATAGGCGCAGTATTCCGGGCAGCGACTTTTCGAGCCCGTATTTTTTGAGGTATTCCTCGGACTTCTTATAATTGCCGTGCATGGCGTAGACCGAGGACATCGACATCGCGATATACGCGCGCACCTGCGGGTTTTCGACCTCGACGCCCTTTCCGCCCGCAAGGAGCTTTTCGCCGACGGCGATTATCTTCGTGTCCTCCATTCTGTCGAGCAGCAGCCTCATGTATAGGCGGATGAAGTCGAGGTTGTCTTTGGAGTACATTATGCCCTGTTCGAGCTTTTCTATGGCGATGTCCGGCCTGCCCATCGCCACGTATATGCGCGAGAGCTGCAGTCTTCCCTCGACGTTCTTGGGAGCGCGGTTTATACCCATCGCCAGATTCATGAAAGCCTCGTTGAAATCCGACATTTTTCCGGATTTCAGGATGTTCAGCGCCTTTTCTATATTGTAGTTGCCGACTTTCTCTCGGTGCGCCTTCATGTCGAAGGGGGCGACGGCGGCGTCGTAGACCGTCATGTCGTCGAAGCCCTTGGAATATTTAAAAACGAAGTATATAGTGGCGCTGACCGCCGTCCACGCAAGCAGCGCGAGAACCGCTATGAGTATCGCGATTCTCCCCCAGTTCACCCTGAACGACCACTTGTTGTTCTTTCTCACGCGCGACATCAACCCGAAGAGTACGGGCTGCGCCTCGGCAGAATTGCTTTTCTGAATTTTTATTTTGTTGGCGGGTGCGCTCATGTCGGAATGCGTGGGTAGATTGATTTAATATGCCCAAAATTATCGGTTGGACGGAATATCTTTCAATATTATTTTTTTGCCGCGGGGGCAAATCCGGACCGCGCGCGTAGGCGAAAAATAAAAAATGGGCGGGTATAAAAGTGCTTGACAAACCTTCCGCGAGTGAAAATAATCGCTTCATTAAAAATTCGGAAACACCAAACAGTAACCCCCAAAGGCAAATTTTAACAATAAAACGAAAATGAAAAAAATATTCGCAACATCCATATTCGCAATGGCCGCGCTTTCGTCCAACGCCGCCCCGTTGGTTACCATAGGCGACCAGCTCGACCTGTTTTTCAGAGGCTCCTTTACCGGCAGCTGGAACAGCAATGTGACGTATACGAGTTCGAGCAACAAGATAAACGACTATGCTGCGATATTCCGTCTTGGCGCGGAAGCCGATTACGGCCGCAACAGCAAGTTTAAGGCGAATGTTAAATTTTTCGAAGACCTGACCCGTTACGCCCAGCACAAGGAGTTCAACTCCAACCTCGCGCACGTCGCTGCGACCGCTTCCTACACAGAGCAGGTTCTCAAGATTGACGCGAATTTCTCTTTCGACCAGCGCTTCCAGAACACCACCACCACTATTCAGGACGACGCGCTCGTCCGCTACAATGAATACAATGCGGGCATAAACGCGACCTACAACTTCTCCGACAAGCTCGACGGCGAAATCGGCGGCATGTGGCAGTACACCGAATATCTCGGCAACTGGTCCAGCGAATATTCCGACGTAGACGTCTATTCGATTCCCGTCAGCCTCCTTTACAGGATAACCCCCAAGATTTCCGCGGGTCTCACCTACCAGTACCGCTACACTGAATTCAGCGGCGGCAATCCCCTCAACGTCCTATTCGGCGGCGATACCCGCAACGACCATTTCGGCGGCGTCACGGTTCGCGGCGAACTCCTCCCCAAGCTCACTGCTATGGTCTACGCCGGCGTGACTTACCGCGACCCCTCGGGTTCGATTCTCGTCGAAGATCAGGACGACACCACTTTTGCGTTCAGGGCCACTTTCGGCTATGAAGTTTCCGAAAAACTCGGCCTCTTTGCCACCGGCTACCGCGACTTCGGAAACGGCGCTTCCCGCCAGTCGGCCATCAATTCCGGATGCGAAGTCGGCGCCAACTATTACTTCTCGGAATTCATCCGTTCGACGGCCAGCTTCTCGTACATAAACAGCAACTATGCCACCTATAACGGATATGACCGCGACGACGATACTTATGTCGGCCGCATCGGTCTTTCCTATCTGCCGAATAAATTCATCACTCTGTCCGCCAATTACAGGTATATGAACAACTCCTCGAATATTGCGAGTTGCACATATAACCAGCACTTGGTCGACATCTCGGTTGCGGTGAAGTACTAATCTCCGCCGCTTAAAAATCCGCCTCTTTCGGGGGGCGGATTTTTTTGCGCCCTTATTTCCCGCGCCTGCCGCATTCTCGATTGCGCCGTTCGGGTTAATAGAAGAGGCTTTGCGTTGCCTATCGGATTTTTGCGGTTATCTGCTCTCGCGTAGCGCATATTTAGGCGGAATTTTGCGCTTTGGATTTTGCGCATTGCCGGTTCGCAGTCGTTGCGTGCGTGCTCTATCCGCGGCAGGCAGGATTTGCCTATGACGTCGTTCTTTTGATTCGGGATATATTGATGGGCGCAAATGAAATTGCGCCTCTTTGCCGCGTCCGTAAAAGTTGAGCGCGTTGCGATTGCCGTTTGTTTGCGTTTGGATCGGAAATTTTTGGGGATATTATTGTAAAATCGGCAAAAGGCGCTTTCGATTGGCGTAATGGTGCAGGGCGGACTTTTGCGCGAAATTTTGGATTTTCATCGAGGTTTTCACAAGCATTGTCGCCTTTCCCCTCCTTTCCGTTTTCTGCGGCTTGGAAAAAATTTTTGCCTACAACAAGCGCGTTTTGTGTAAATTGCTCCCGTTGCGGCTTTCGCCGTTCGCATGCTGTCTATGCGTTCAACAACTATCCTCGGCGGGCTTGTGGAATCCGCGCGCCTGCGCTTTTTTCCGGCTTGGATTTTTTGCCCATAATGTTTCGATTTCAAACTGGATTTCCTGTTGTTGAAAAATGAAAAACGTCAAATACCGAAGCGGGCTCGGGTTTGGGACGAATGGTAAAAATACCGGATATGCCGTTTTTTTTATGATTTCAGTTGTATGGTTTTTTAATAATGCAAATTAAAAAAATATTTTATTGGCGGCGCTAATATTGCAATTCCCGTCAAACGACAGGGCGCGCTTTTTTGCGCGTTTGCGGGCGTATATTTATAAAAGAGTTTTTGCCTCTCATTTCGGACGGCGGCAAGGTGGCGGTCAGTGGCGCGTGGGCGGAGCGGATGGAAACCGCGGCGCTTGGCGGGCGTTTCCTCTTGACTTTCGGAGCGGCAGATCCATTCTCTAACGGCGACAATCGGGTTGGAAAACAGTCCCACGATTGCCGTGCAACTATGAATAAAGCGTTAAAAGTACTCGTAGCGGATCCCATATCGCCCAAAGGCGTGGAACTGCTGAAACAGAAGGGCTTCGAAACCGTCGAAGCCTATGGCTCGACCCCCGAACAGGTGAAAGAGCTCATAGCCGACGCGGACGCAGTAATCGTCCGCTCCGAAACCCATATCACGGCGGACGTGCTCGCGTGCGCCAAGAAGCTCAAGGCCGTCGGCCGCGCGGGCGTCGGCGTCGACAACATCGACATACCCGCCGCTTCGGAGAAGGGCGTCGTGGTGATGAACACCCCCACGGGCAACACCATCGCCACCGCCGAACTCACGTTCACCCACATTCTCTGCGGCACGCGCCCGATATCGCAGGCAAACGCCTCCCTTCACGGCGGAAAGTGGGACAGAAAGTCTTTCAAGGGCACGGAGCTTAAAAACAAGACGCTCTCCGTCCTCGGAATGGGCAGGATCGGCGCGGAAGTCGCAAAGCGCGCCATGGCTTTCGGAATGAAAGTGCTCGCCTACGACCCGTTTCTGACCGAGGCGCGCGCCAAGACTATCGGCGTCGAGACCGTCTCTCTCGAGGACGCATTCAGGCGCGCCGACTACATCACCGTCCACATGCCCCTCACCGAGGCCACCAAGTATATGATAGACGAAAAGGCCTTTGAGATGATGAAAAAGGGCGTGCGCGTATTCAACTGCGCCCGCGGCGGCATCATTAAAGAGAGCGCGCTCGTCGCGGCGCTCGAGAGCGGCAAAGTCGCGGCGGCGGGGCTCGACGTCTACGAGTCCGAACCGCTCGCCAAGGACAGCCCCCTTCTCAAATTCCCGAACCTCGTCCTCACTCCCCACCTCGGCGCGTCCACGAAAGAGGCGCAGGAGAGCTGCGGCATAGAGGTCGCCGAAGTCATCGCCGACGCCCTCACGGGAGGGGCGATACGCAACTCCATAAACAAGCCCAGCATTGACGCCGAGTCCATGAAGCAGATTTCCCCCTATCTGGAACTCTGCGAAAAGCTCGGGCTCTTCGCGCAGCAGCTCGCCGACGGGCCGGTCTCCAAGATTTCGGTAAAATATTTCGGAAAGCTCGGCGACATCGACAACAAGCTGCTCACGCTCGCCGTCCAGAAGGGGTATCTCTCAAAGATTTCCGAAAATGCCAACGACGTCAACGCCCCTGCAAAGATGAAGCATCTCGGCATTGAGGTGGAGAGCGTCAACAGTTCGTCGGAGGCGGACTATTCGGAGCTCGTGGAGGTCGTGGCGCACTGCCAGAACGGCGAAGTCCGCAGCGCGGCCGGAACTGTCATGGGCAAGAGCGCCCGCCCGAAGATCGTCAGAATCGACTCCCACGAGGTCGAAATCAACCCCCACAACAAGTGCGCGATTCTGCTGCGCAACCAGGACACCCCCGGCATGGTCGGCGTGATAGGTTCGATAATCGGCAAGTACGGCTGCAACATCGCCAATATGACGCTTTCGCGCGACGAGAACGGCGGAATGGCGCTGAGCGTCTACGAGCTCGACGCCCTCCCCGCGGAGGCGGCTGTTGCGGAGCTGAAGGCGCTCGACAAAGTCGAGGCCGTCAGGGTGGCGGATTTCTCCTGACATGGACGTCTCCGGATTTTTCATAGTGGCGGCGGCGGGATACCTGCTCGGGTCGGTTCCGTTTGCCGTCATAATCGCCCGCCTTTGCGGAGTCGACATCCTGAAGGCCGGCAGCGGAAATCCGGGGGCTACGAATGTTAAGCGCGTCTGCGGAAAGACGCCCGGAAATATCTGTTTTGTTCTCGACGCGGCAAAGGGGTTTCTCGCCACGGCGTGGCCCCTGTATCCGTCCGTGTTCGGCGTCCAGTTTTCCGACCCCCAGACGCTCGGGTATGTCGGGCTGTGCTCGGCAATCGCGGGGCACAGCTTTTCCGTATTTTTGAAATTCAGGGGCGGCAAGGGGGTCGCTACCGCAATCGGCGGGCTGCTCGCCGTGATGTTCTGGGCGATTCTTGCGGGGCTCGCAGTGTGGGTGGCGGTCTTTTACGCGAGCCGCTACGTTTCTTTGGCGTCACTCGCGCTCGCCGCGTCGCTGCCGGCGGCGTCGTACATAATATACCCGTCGATGGCGGGGCATTTCTACATATCGCTTGCGATAGCGGCGGTCATAATTTTCAGGCACAGGAGCAATATCGCAAGGCTTATAAAGGGCACTGAAAACAGGTTTTAGCCTCCCGCGCCGCCTTCCGCTTATGAATACTTGCAAAAAGACTTTTAGAATCGGCTTTATCGGGTTCGGCACCGTCGCGCAGGCGGTCTGGAAAAACCTCGACGGCGGAAGGCTCGCCGCGCGTTTCGGCGCGGACTACGAGCTCGCCAAAGCATGCGTGCGCGACGTCTCCAAAAAGCGCGCCGTCGAAATCCCCGCCGATAAAATCGTTTCCGACCCGTACGAAATCATAAACGACCCTTCGATAGACATAGTGTGCGAGCTCATGGGCGGCACGGGGGCGGCGTTCGACTACACCGTCGCCGCCCTGCGCAGCGGCAAGACGGTTGTGAGCGCGAACAAGGCGGTAATCTGCGCGCGCGGGGCGGAAATCTTCGCCGAGGCCGCGAAGTCGAAGGGCAGCTATTTTTTTGAGGCGAGCGTCGCGGGGGGCGTCCCGATAATAAAGGTTTTGCGCGAGGGTCTCGTGGCGAATTCCTTTCCGCTAATCTACGGAATTTTAAACGGCACCACCAACTACATTCTGACGCGAATGGAGGGCGAGAACGCCGACTACGAGACGGTGCTCGCCGACGCCAAGCGGCTCGGGTACGTGGAGGCGGACGACTCGCTCGACCTCGACGGCATAGACGCGGCGCACAAGATTTCCATACTCGGCTATCTCGCGCACGGGGTGTGGATAAAGCCGTCCATCGTAAGCGGCATACGCCGAGTGAGGCTCGAGGACATGGCGTGGGCGAAGGATTTCGGCTACCGCATAAAGCTCATAGCCGCGGTGCGCTCTTTGGAGGGCGGCGCGCTTTTCGCGTCGGTCTATCCCGCGCTCGTTCCCCTCTCCGACGCCGTTGCCAACGTGAACGGGGTATACAACGCCGTCGCCATATCGGGCGACGTAGTTGGGCGCACCATACACATCGGCCGCGGCGCGGGCGGAGACGCGACTTCAAGCGCCGTGATAGCCGACATATGCGACGCCATAAAATATATTATGGGAGAGCCCAAATCGCTCGCAATAGCGGCTCCGGAGAACGCGCGCGCGGCGTCGCTCGACGAGGTTTCCGGAAAATTCTACATTCGCTTGGAGGTCGCCGACGAAGCCGGAGTTCTGGCGTCGATAGCGGGGGTATTTTCCGACGCGGGAATTTCGATAGAAACCCTCATGCAGCGCTCCTGCGAGAGGGACGGAAGCGCGTGGCTGTTGCTCACGACCCACGACACGACGGAGGGCGCGATAAAGAAGGCGTGCGGCGCGCTGGTGGCGCACCCGAAAGTTTCCTCCGAGCCGTTTGTCTTGCGCTTCGGATATTGAGATTGCCCAATGCCGCCCGCGGGGCGGCTTTTTTTGCGCCCGCATTTTGCCGCCGCCGGAGAATGCGCGGACGCTTTGCCGGACGGTTTTACCCCGGCGAGCCTCCGCCGCGTTGCGGGGAGGTCTGCGCGCTTTTGTACGTTTTTTTGCGTTGCCGGCGCGTTTGGAGGCAGCCGACGGAATTGCAAGTTTTCGGAACAGCGCGCGCCGGAAATGTGTCATATTTAATCGGCAGTGTGCGTTTTTGACACATTGCGGGTTCTTTTTGATTTTATTATAGTCTAATTTTCAATATGTTGCATTTTGGCACGCCAAATGCTACACCGGAGGCATATGAGTATCAATCCCGAAAAACTTACAGAAAAAAGCATAGAGGCCGTCAACGGCGCACGCGAAATAGCAAGGGGCAGGGGCAACACCGAAATCCAGCAGATACACCTGCTCGCAAGCCTCGTAGCGCAGGAGGGCGGAATCGTCGGCGCCCTGCTTTCCAAAATGGGCTCCGACAAGCGTTCGGCTCTCGAGCTCGGCATAAGGCGCGCGCTCGACTCCCTCCCGAAAGTTTCCGGATCAAATTCCGAGGCGTACATGTCCAATTCTTGTTCGCAGACGATAGAGCGGGCGGAGGAGATCGCCGGGCGCATGCGCGACGAATACGTTTCGACCGAGCACCTGTTTTTGGCGATAGTCGAAAAGCCGGAGCCCGCCCAGATGGCGGATCTTTTTAGAAGCCTGCGCATAACGCGCGAGTCGGTGGAGTCGCTCGTCAGGCAGATGCGCGGCAGCGACCGCGTGACGAGCAAAACCCCCGAGGACACCTATGACGTGCTCGAAAAGTACGGCGCGGACTTGGTGAAGCTCGCGCGCGACGGAAAGCTCGACCCCGTGATCGGCCGCGAGGACGAAATCAACCGCGTCATCAGGATTCTGTCGCGAAAGACGAAGAACAACCCCGTGCTCATCGGAGAGCCCGGCGTCGGCAAAACGGCAATCGCCGAGGGGCTCGCCCAGCGCATAGTGCGCCGCGACGTTCCCGAGGGCCTTAAAGACAAGACCGTTTTCGCGCTCGACATGGGCGCGCTCATCGCCGGCGCAAAGTACCGCGGCGAATTTGAGGAGCGTTTGAAGGCGGTTCTCAATAAAATCAGGGAGAGCGACGGCAAGATAATCCTCTTCATCGACGAGCTGCACACCATCGTCGGCGCGGGCAAGACGGAGGGTTCGATGGACGCCTCCAACATGCTAAAACCCATGCTCGCGCGCGGGGAGCTGCGCTGCGTGGGCGCGACCACCCTCGACGAATACAGGCAGTACATCGAAAAGGATCCCGCGCTCGAGCGCCGCTTCCAGAGCGTATACGTCGCCGAACCCGACGTGGAGACTACCATTTCCATACTGCGCGGGCTGAAAGAGCGCTTTGAGACTTTCCACGGCGTACACATACAGGACAGGGCGCTCGTGGAAGCCGCGAAATTGAGCGACAGGTACATCTCGGGCCGGCAGCTTCCGGACAAGGCGATCGACCTCGTGGACGAGGCTTGCGCGAGAATCAAAACCCAGCTCGACTCCATGCCGACCGACCTCGACACGATGCTGCGCAAAGTCCGCCGCCTCGAAATAGAGGAAAAGGCCCTCGTCAAGGAAAAGCACGACGAAAAGCGGCTCGAGGAAGTCCGCAGGGAACTCGCGCAGCTGCGCTCCGATTCCGCCGCGATGAAGGCGAAGTGGGAGGCCGAAAAGGAGTCAACCCGGAAAGCCGTCGTCTTGCGCGAGAAAATCGAGGCCGCGAAGCTCCGCATGGAACGCGCCGAGCGCGACTACAACCTCGCCGAGGCCGCCGAAATCAAATACGGCGAGCTCCCCAAGCTCGAGGGAGCCCTCAAAAAGGCGATGGAGGAGGAACGCGACGGCAATTCGCTCATAAGCGAGAGCGTCAACGGCGAGGAGATAGCCGCCATCGTCGCCGAGTGGACGGGCATTCCCGTCAAAAAGCTCGTCGAGAGCGACAAGGAGAGGCTTTTGAAGCTGCCGGAAATCCTCCACCACAGGGTTGTGGGGCAGGACGAGGCGGTAGACAGCGTTGCGAACGCCATACTGCGCTCACGCGCGGGCATTCAGGACCCCAAGCGGCCCACGGGCACTTTCCTGTTCCTCGGGCCCACGGGCGTCGGCAAGACGGAGCTTGCGAAGACTCTGAGCGAGGCGCTCTTCAACAACGAGGAAAACATGGTCAGAATCGACATGTCCGAGTACATGGAAAAGCATTCCGTCGCCCGTCTGATAGGCGCCCCTCCTGGATATGTCGGCTACGAGCAGGGCGGCCAGCTCACCGAGGCCGTCCGCCGCAGGCCGTATTCCGTCGTGCTCTTCGACGAAATCGAAAAGGCGCACCCCGAGGTTCTCAACACTCTCCTGCAAGTGATGGACGACGGCGTCCTGACGGACTCGCAGGGCCGCAGGGTGGACTTCAAAAACACCGTCATCATCATGACCTCCAACATCGGCGCGCGCTTCATCACAGACGGGAAAATAGAGGCGGACGGATCTCTCTCCGAATCCGCGCGCGAGGGCGTCATGGCGGAGGTCCGGGCGCACTTCAAGCCCGAGTTCATCAACCGAATCGACGACATCGTGATATTCAAGGCGCTCCAGCTGCCCGAAATAGTGAAGATAGTAAAGCTGCAGATAGACTCCCTCAACAGGAGGCTCGAGCCGCAGTCGATAAGGGTGGAGCTCACCAAGGGCGCATACGACTTCCTCGCCGAGAAAGCCTACGACCCTCTCTACGGGGCCCGTCCGCTCAAAAGGGTTGTGAACAACAAAATCGAAAACCCCCTCGCGCGGGCGATAATCTCCGGAAAAGTCGCCGAGGGCGGGGTGATGAAGTTTACAGAAAAAGATTTGGCGTAGCGCGGGCAAACGCCGCGCGTTGGCGTTTGCCATAGGGCGGCGCGCGCCCGTGCGCGCGATTTGACGGCTTATTTTTTATTTTCTTTCCCCGGCGGCGTTCCCATTTGGACGCCGCCGTTTGCATTTTTGATTTTTACCGTCGGAACTTGGAAATTGCCTGCGGGCGCCGCAGTCCGCTTCGGATTTGCCTGCCGCATCTTTTTGTCCTGCACCCGCAAAACGGGGGTATTGTTGGAATTCCGCGCCGGTTTCGTCCAATGGAGAAAGAAAATTTGAATTGTAAAAAATCTTGACATTGTTTGGGCTTCAACTACGCAAAATTACATGAAAAAGAAATTTTATATCGTTTGTTTTATGTCGTCTGCGGCCGTCTATGCGGTTTCCTCCGCATTCGCGGCGCAAACCCAAACCGATCTCTATACCTCCTCGACCTACGAGGCGGGCGTATCATGCGATCTTCTCGACCCGTCGATATGGAAGGTCGGCTCCGCGGACGGCGAGCAGTTTGCGGGCTCCGTCGCGGAGACCGCCGACAATATAAATTTTCTGAACATAAGTCATTCAATGCCCAACGGGATAAACTGCGACGGGGCGTATTCCGTTTCGGATTCCCTGGTTGTTGCGGGAATAAACGCTGACATTTCGCTCGGGACGAATAATTGGGGTTACAGGCTGTTTTCCGTCGCGGACGGGAAGAGCCTACGGACGGTCGGAGATTTCGGCGTGTCGGTTTCCACAAAGACTTGGAATCCGATCATAAGAACGATGTTGGGGGAAAATTCGTCGATTGAAATCGGCGGGGATTTTTCCCTCCGTCAAAACGAAGGCGGCCAGATGCGCTTCCAGTTGCAATCCTCCGGAGCGGTTTCCTCTTTCAAAGTTGCTGGAAACGCGCGCCTTTCTTTTTGGTCGGACATCGAACTTGGGTTGGGAATTTCGAGATTCGAAGTCGGCGGAGTCCTGTCGCTCTCTGGCGGGGGAAATGGGGCTACGCTGGATTTTTTGCAGACCGAAGGCGGCTTGTTTAGATCTGTTGACGTAAAGCTTGGAGGATTGGATTGCCGCAACGGGAAAATTCAAATATCTTCGAACGAAATCGTATCGCAGATATCGCTCGAATTTACAAATTCGGTTTCGAGCGAATATTCCGGCGCAATTGCCAGAGGCAGCGGGAGCCCCGCGGCGTTCAATATAACGATGAACGCCTCGGATGCGAAAAACGGGAAACAGGTTTTAAGGTTTTCATCAATTGAGCCGTACGATTATTATTCAAACGCGGACATATCGAACGTGACGGTGGAGAGGGGCGAATTGAGCCTGGGAATGCACTCCGGCATGAAAGGGGATTTGCTCCAAGTAAGCGGCGCGGGCGCGGTGTTCAGCGCGACGGGGCTGGTTGCGGGGGAAATCGGGTCGGCGCGTTTCAGCGAGGCGTGGCTTTCCGCAGGAAAAATCAGGTTCGACTTTTCCGAGGCGGAGGGTTGCGACAAAATCGTATTCGACGGGGCGATGAACGTCATGGGAAATTTCGAGTTTGAGCTGAATCTGTCATCCGCAGATTTCGGTGCGTGGCTTGAAACGGCCGGACTTGAATACATGGACTATACGATAGTGGAGTTTTCCGAGACGAACGTGTCCGCGGGCGAGTTGGCGGAAATGCTCAGCATGGACGGCGGCATAAAAGCTGAAATTCTCGAGGACGACTTTGCGGACGGCAAGCTCACGCTGCGTCTGGAACTCGCCCAAGTCCCCGAGCCCGCCGCTTTCGCCGTGGCAATGGGAGCGGCCGTTTTGATTGCCGCCGCGCGGAGAAAAAGAAAATAAACGTTTCGCGCCGCTCTCGGATGCGCTTGCATTTGGCGCATAGCGGAATTTTTTTCCGGTTTGGCCGGCTTACGGAGTTTCCGGCGGGAAAATCTTGTAAAATATATATGCGCATTTTTTCTCGCCTGTCCGCATGGCGCACGGAGATGCGAATTTTCCAACGCGACTTTCGGAACTTTTGCAGCTTTCGGGCGTCGAAAAACGGTATGAAAACAAATGCCGTTTTTTCGGCGTGCGCGTCGGCCGCGATGTTTGCGCTGGCCGGATGCCTAAGCTACGACGATTCCCCGACAACCCACTGGAACGCCCATTCGCAGGCGGGAATACCCGTCAAAACGCGGCTGCGCGGCGACGACAGCGGCTTCAGATTCTTCTTCATAGGAACGAGCCCGTCGGAGCAGGCCGCCATAGACAACCTCTACGCCGCGGCGGAGCGGGAGGGGTACAAAATAGACGGCTCTCCCTATGCCTTCCAGAATATGTATTCCGAGTGCAGCGGATTTCTGTACCCGTTTATCGGATACGGATACCTGACCGTGTGGGCGGATCTGTACAAGTACGACTACAAGGGCACGGACTACGGCGTCCAGGAGATCGGCAATCCGGCGTCGGCGTCAAAGACCACTTATTCGATTTTCGACAGCCTGTTCAAATAGTTCCGCCGGACGGGCGCGCTGTAATTTTTCCGGCGAATTTGCCGCGCGGTTTCAGCTTTTGAGGCATAGCGCGCTGAACTTTGCGCGCTTTCCATCGACGCTTTTCGACACGCCGATGATTTCCGTCTCGTATCCCGGGAAAGCGGTTTCAAAGTCTTCGAGCGCGGCGAGGTAGTCGCGCACGGCGATTCCGCTGTCGCCCCACATCTCCCCGCCCAGTATCAGCGGCGTTCCTGGCGGATAGGGAATAATCGCGGTCGCCGCCGTCCTGCCCGCGAGCCCGCGGACGGGGACGTATTCCGCGCCGCCGTCCACCACGCGCCCGAATGCCGCGGAGGGCTTCATACGCCGCTCGGGAAGCGTCCGGAACGCGCGGTTCATCTTTTCGACCATGCGCGCTTCAGAGATAAAGGCGTGCATTTTGTCGCAGTGCGCGCGCAGCCTTTCTTTCCCGTAGGCTTCGGGGAATTCGGCGGCGAGCTCGGGTGCCGCCTCCGAAAGCGGCGCGTCGGCGTCGTACATCTCGGCGAATTCGTCGAGGGCGTCCAGAAGCCGTCCGTGCTGCGCCTTTTCTATGCCCAGCGAATGCAGCAGCAGGAAGGAGTAAAAGTCCGTCTTTTCGCAGATAATCCCCCGCGATTCGAGGAAGCGCGAAACCGCCTTTGCGGGAATCCCTCGCGGCGCGGCGCAGGAATTGGCGTCAAATCCAGGAGTTGTTATCGTGATTTTCAGCGGGTCGAGCATCGCGGCGTCGGGCTCGCGCATTTCGGAGAATCCGTGCCAGCCGTCCCCGGGGCGGATTATCCACGGCGACCGGTTTTGGGAGAGGAAAGACGGGTCGGCTTCCGCGAAGGGGATTTTGCCGCCGCCGGGGATCTCGGCAAAATCGGGCTGCCAGACGCCGAAATACCATCCGCCGCGCGCTTGCGCCCGCAATTTTCTCCGGACTATTTCGAGCCTTAGCCCCACGGCCAGCCGCAGAGTTTCGCCCGTAAGCCTCTCGCCCGCCTCCGCCATTATTGAGGCGGCGGCGTCGAGGGACGCGATTATGTTGTATTGCGGCGAGGTCGAGGTGTGCATGGCGTAGGTTTCCTCGAGCGCGCCCGCGGCGGGGGAGGAAAGCCTGCCGCGGCGCATGTGCAGCATGGAGCCCTGCGAAAACGCCGCAAGCATTTTGTGCGTCGACTGCGACGCGAACACGGGGCAGTCCGCCCTCTCCGCGCCGAGCGCGCAAAACCCCGCGTATATCGGCGAGAACTTCGCGTGCGCAAACCACGCTTCGTCGAAGTGCAGGTTGCGCGCGGGCGGATTTTTTAGAAAGTGCGAAATCTCCGCGCATACGCCGTCGTAGTTGGAGTTTGTGAGCGTCAGAATTTTCGGGGTCCTCCCCTTCGGCCCGGGGGTTTCGGCAAGGAGGCGGCGCATATTTTCTCCGGAAGTCGCCCTCCACGGAATCGGGCCTGACATGCCCATTTTGTTTCTTACCGGCCTGATGTACGCGGGTTCGGCGCCCGTGGAAATCAGCGCGTGGTAGACCGACTTGTGGCAGTTTCTGTCGATTGCGGCAATGTCGTTTTCGGCGGCGCACGCCTCGATTATCATCTGGTTTGCCGCCGACGTCCCGCCGAGCACGAAATAGGTTTCGTCCGCGCCGAAAGTTTTTGCGGCGTTGCGCTCGGCCTCTCCGATTTTTCCCTCGTGCCCGAGCAGCGACCCGAGCTCCTCCACCGAAACCGACATGTCGGCGCGGCACATGTTTCTGCCGACGAAGTTCCTGAATTCGCGGCCGGTCTTAGACCTTAAAAAAAAGGCCCCGCCGTTGTGCCCGGGAGTGTGCCACGCGCTGTCGCCCCTTTCGGCGCAGTTTTTGAGAGCGTTGAAAAATACGGCGTTTGGAGTTGATGGGTTGTCCAATTAAAGCTTTCCGGTTATGGCCGCGCCGCGCGCGGAGTTGCGTTTTTCCGCCCCGTCGCCGGAGCGCGGGAGCGGCGCGCGGAGAGCGCGCCCCCGTTTTTTTAATTGCTCCGTTAAGGAGAAAAATCCCCCGAAAGTCAACAAATCATCCGCCGCGCGCGCCCCTTTCGGCGAAAAATTTTAGGGGTTGCCTTTGCTTTTAAATGCGGGTTGAATCGCGCGCATGAGACATATCGCATTGCCCCTGTTTGCTTGCCTTGGATTTTGCGGAGGATGCGCTTCGCAGCCGCCATGTCCGGACGCCATTGAAAAGCCCGCGGGATTAGTTGCCGCGTGGGATTTTTCGGACTCTTTCAAATCGCGCTGCGGGCGCTTTGAGATGAAAAACATCGGCGGCGTGAAAATTTCCGAAGGGGGGCCGGTCTCGGGCCGCTGCGCGGTGTTCGACGGCAAAAATTACCTGACCCTCCCCTACGCCGATACGGGCGCGCTGAACGTAAAGGCGAACGCGGTGACGGTAGTCGCGTGGGTGAACTGGTCGGGCGAGGGCATAGGGTTTGTCGGCGGAATGTGGAACGAGCATTCCGACGGAGGAAAGCGGCAGTACGGGCTGTTCGTGTCGCTGCCATACTACAACGGCGGCGACCAGGTGTGCGGGCACGTATCCAGGACCGGCAAGCCGACGCCCCCGTTCCCGTTTTCGATAGACTATTCGGCGAGCGCGCAAAAGGTCCCGCACGGCAAGTGGGCGTGCGTTGCCTTTACCTACGACGGAAAATACATACGTTCTTATCTGGACGGGAAGTTCGCCGAGAGGCCGAGGGAGCTCATAGACCACACAAAGGGTTTTCCAGGCTATCCCGACGGGCTGGCGCAGTCCAAAAACCCGTACTATTTCCCCGACGGCATAGGCGACAACGGCTCGGACTTTACGATGGGCGCCGTGCTTTTGAAAAGGGGAATGGGCAATTTTTTCAAGGGCAGGATAGGCGCCATCGCGGTTTACGACCGCGCGCTTTCGGGCGCGGAGCTCTCGGAACTCGCCGCGGCGTATCCGCTCGAATAGCGCGCAGTCAAGCGATTTCCGTTACCGGCAGTTTGCCTTGCAGTATCTTCCGGAAGCCGGCGGCCGTTTCCGGAGAAGTAGGCGCCACGCCTTCGAGCTTGTAGTCGAGCCCGAGCTCCCGCCATTTTTGCACCCCGAGCGTGTGGTAGGGCAGGAGCTCCACCCGTTCGATTTTGCCCTCGAAGGGTTTCAGGTATTCGCCGAGCTTTTCGGCGTACTCGGCGCCGGCGGTTATGCCGTTTACGAGCACGCACCTTATCCAGACCCTCTTTCCCGCCCCGCAGATGCGCTCGAGAAATTTTCTCGGCTTTTCGGCGCTTTTTCCCGTGAGGGCGATGTGCCCGTCCGGATCGGCGTGCTTGACGTCGAGCAGGAACATGTCTGCGAGCTCGATGATTTTCTCCGCCTTGGCGTCCAAATCGGCGCAGCCGCAGGTGTCTATCGCCGAGTGGACGGAATTTCTTTTCAGCAGTTCCAGAAATTCGATCAGGAAGTCCGGCTGCATGAGCGGCTCCCCGCCCGAGACCGTGACCCCTCCGCCGGACGCGGCAAAGAACGCCGAGTACTTTTTTATTTCCGAGAAAATCTCTTCGGCGGACATCAGCTTTTTTGCGCCCGCCGCCCACGTGTCGGGGTTGTGGCAGAAGATGCAGCGCATCGGGCACCCGTGCAGAAAGAGCACGAAGCGTATGCCGGGCCCGTCGAGCGTGCCGGCGGTCTCGAACGAATGCACAGCGGCTTTCATGGCAACCGGTGGGGGCGCGGCGCGGGTTTCAATCCGCGCCGCGCGCGCAATTTCAGAGCTTGGCGTGGAAGGTTCTCGAGATAACGTCGAGCTGCTGGGGCCTGGTGAGCTTTATGAAGTTCACCGCGTACCCCGAAACGCGGATCGTCAGCTGCGGATATTTTTCGGGGTGGTCCATCGCGTCCTCGAGCACCTCGCGCCTGAGCACGTTGACGTTCAGGTGCTGGCCTTTGTTTGCCATGTACCCGTCGATCAGCCCGCAGAGGTTGCCGATTTTCTCGGCTTCGGACTTGCCGAGGGAGTCCGGCAGTATCGTGAACGTGTTGGATATTCCGTCTTTGGCGTCCTCGAACGGAAGTTTTGCCACCGAGCAGAGCGACGCGAGCGCGCCGCTCGTGTCGCGGCCGTGGAGCGGGTTTGCGCCCGGGGCGAAGGGGACGCCCGCCATTCTGCCGTCGGGAGTGTTGCCGGTTTTTTTGCCGTACACCACGTTGGAGGTGATGGTGAGAATGGACTGGGTGTGTATGGCGTTTCTATACGCGGGCAGCTTGCGGATTTTGCCCATGAACCGCCTGACGAGATCCACCGCGATGGAGTCCACCCTGTCGTCGTTGTTGCCGTACTTGGGAAAGTCGCCCTCTATTTCAAAGTCCACCGCCACGCCGTTTTCGTTGCGTATCGGCCTGACCTTGGCGTATTTTATAGCCGACAGCGAGTCCGTCACGACCGAAAAGCCCGCTATGCCGCACCCGAGCTTGCGCACGACATCCTTGTCCATGAAGGCAAGCTGCGCCTTTTCGTAGTAATATTTGTCGTGCATGTAATGGATGATGTTGAGCGCGTTGACGTACGTGCGGCTGAGCCAGTCCATCATTTTGTCGAACTTTTCCATCACCTTGTCGAAGTCGAGGATTTCGTCCCTTATGGGCTCGAATCCCTTGGCGACGAGAACCCCCGTGCGCTCGTCCACGCCGCCGTTTATGGCGTATAGCAGCGCTTTGGCGAGGTTTGCGCGCGCCCCGAAAAACTGCATTTCCTTGCCGATTACGAGCGGCGACACGCAGCAGGCGATTCCGTAGTCGTCGCCGAAGAGCGGGCGCATGAGGTCGTCGTTTTCGTACTGTATGGAGGACGACTCCGCCGAGGTCTTGGCGCAGAATTCCTTGAAGCCGCGCGGCAGCTTTTCCGACCACAGCACCGTGATGTTGGGCTCGGGCGCGGGGCCGAGATTGGAGAGGGTGTGGAGGAGCCTGAAAGAGTTTTTCGTGACGAGTGTGCGGCCGTCTTCGCACATTCCGCCGACGGATTCCGTCACCCACACGGGGTCCCCGCTGAACAGGTCGTTGTATTCGGGCGTGCGGAGAAAGCGCACCATGCGCAGCTTTATGATGAAGTCGTCCATTATCTCCTGCGCGCGCGACTCCGTTATCTTCCCGCTTTCGAGGTCGCGCCGCGCGTATATGTCGAGGAACGTCGTCACGCGCCCGAGCGACATCGCCGCGCCGTTCTGGTCCTTTATCGCCGCCAGGTACGCGAAGTACGTCCACTGCACGGCCTCCCTGAAATCGGACGCGGGCTTTGAAACGTCTATGCCGTAGGAGAGCGTCATGCGCTTGACGGCTTCGAGGGCGGCTATCTGCTCGGAAAGCTCCTCGCGCTCGCGTATGACGTCCTCCGTCATCGGCGAATTGTCGCTCGAGGCCTTCTGCCTTTTTTTGTCGGCGATGAGGTAGTCGGCGCCGTAGAGCGCGAGCCTGCGGTAGTCGCCTATGATCCTGCCGCGCCCGTACGCGTCCGGAAGCCCCGTTATTATCGCGCTCTTGCGGGCGGCGAGAATTTCCGGCGTGTAGGCGTCGTAGACTCCGGCGTTGTGCGTCTTGCGGTACTTGGTGAATATTTCCTTTACCTTTTCGTCCTCTTTCAGCCCGTAGGCCTCGCACGACGAGTGCACCATTCTGTATCCCCCGAATGGCATTATCGCGCGGCGCAGGGGCGCGTCGGTTTGCAGGCCGACGATGATCTCGCTGTCCCTGTCGATGTATCCCGCCTTGTGCGAGTCAACCGCCGACGGGGTGGACACGTCCGCCGAGAGCAGCCCGTTGTTGCGCCGCTCCTGCTTCATGAGCTCGAGGACTTGCCCCCAGAGTTTCAGCGTCCTTTCGGTGGCGGGCTCGAGAAACGCGCCGTCGCCTTCGTACGGCTCGTAGTTGAGGCGGATGAAGTCGGCAACGTCCGTGCCGCAGCTCCATGCGCCGCGTTTAAACGATTTCCATTCCTGTGCGTTGTCGGAGTCGGTCATATTGTCTTGTTTTTGCGGGCGCTTTCGCGCCCATTTTTATTGAAGTGTGTAAGTCCGGTTGAAAGTCTCACGCCCCGAAATAGAATATCAGGGCGGTTATCGCCGTAGGAAACGCTGTTCCGCAGAGCAGGAATTTCGGCGATATGCCGTCTTTGAAGTGCGGCTTCATCACCGAGAGCCCCGCGAGGTTGGGGGCGTTGGCTATCACGGTCAGTCCGCCGGCGGCAACCGCGCCCGCGACGAGCATGTATTTCATGCTCTCGGTGAACCCCGGCACGAGCGATGCGAGGTATGTTATCGCCGCGTTGTCGTTGAACGCCGAGAGAGCCATTCCGCCGAGGAAGAGCTCGCGGTTGCCGAGCCCCGCCAGCACGGGCTCTATCCACCAGCCTTGGAGGCCGCCGTGCGCCACGAGCGCCGAGAGGAACACCGCCACGAGTATGGGGGATTTGTAGCGCAGTTTTTGGGAGTAGGCGGACGTCACGTCGCAGAAGGCGATGAAAGTCATCAGTATGAAAATCAGGAGCACTGGATAGTGCATGGAGATCACCGCCGCCGCCAGAAAGCCCATGTGGAATGCGCGCAGCCATACCGGAGACGGCATTTCCGCGACGCGCAGCGACATGTCGGCCTTGCGCCGCGCCTCAAGCTCGGCAAATTCGCGCCTGAAAAAAACGTAATACGCGGCGGTTGAAAGGCATATCCCCGCGACGGCTTTGGCGCCGAACGTGGAGATCATGTAGGCGGTGTCCCACCCCCAGGTTCTCGCCACCATCAGCACGGGAGGGGCGGCGAAGTGCGTGAGCGTGCCCCCCGCGGACACCGCCATGAAAAGCAGCCCGACCGTTGCGTATTTCAGCCTGCCGGAGGGCGAGAACTCGAAAAATTTGGACATCAGAAGCGACGCGGAAATCGTTATTGCGGCGGGCTCCGTTATTACCGAGCCGAGCAGCGGCCCTATGCACATTATTGAGACCCACCACGCCCCGACGGTTCCCCCGCCGAGAGCCGCCGCCCTGCGTATCGCCCATGCGGCGGAATCGACTATCGGCTTGCTCGCGGATATCAGCATTATCGCCATCACGAACAGCGGCTCCTCAAACTTGCGCTCAGCGTAGGTCATGGAGTCCAGATAAGCCGACAGGCCGTCCCATCCGTAGGCGTACCAGAAGCCGGCGAAGAGCGGCACGAGCCACATGGCAAATATTATCTCGACCTCCCCCAGCAGATGGAAAATTTTGGAAAATATGTCGCGCGCCTCGTCGCTGGCGTCCGTCAGATAGAAAAATCCGGAGCCCTTTGAGTCGTTTTTTATGAAGTGGGCGATTTCAACGAAGTATCTATAACAGAAAGTGTGGACTACGGCGCACAGAAAAACCGCCGTCGCGTAGAGGTTGAAGGGCGCGATTTTCACCCTTTCGCGGAGGGCGTCCCAGAGGGATGGCGCCTGCGGGTAGTCTTCGAGCGCGATAGGGTAGGGAAGTTCGGCGCCGGCGGGCAGGGCATTCGCCGCCGCGAAAATAATTGCCGAGATGAGAATGTATTTTTTCATTTCCCCTTTGTTTCGGAGCGCGGCCGCAAAGTTCCGGAGCGGCGCGGAAATCCCATTGCCGAAACGCTCCCAAAAATCAATCCCGCGGTCAACAAAATCCGAGGGAAAAAATGTTTAACAGTTTACCGCCTGCCCCGCCCCGTGGGTAGGGCGTTCGCGGGCGTTTTTTTGCCTTGCGCCAGCGCTTCGGATCGGATACGGTTTCCCTTATGAAAAGCATATGGGCGTTCGCCGTTTTAGCGTTTGCATTTGGGGGAGTCTTCGCCGCGGAGCGCGCGGAGATAGAAGTTAAGTTCAAGGACGGAAGCTCCGCAAAGTCCGAGAGGTTTCTGGAGTTTAAAGAAGGGGCGGCGGTTCTGAAAATTCCCGCTTCGGAAATCGACCCGCGGACGGAATCGATTTCCATAACTCCGGATTTCGCGCGCGCGAAGGCGGGCGACGAGGGCTATATAGTAATGCCCAACAGCCTCATCATACCGTTTTCGGAGCAGAAGGACGCCTCTTTCACCCCGTACAGCACGAGCAAGAACGAATGGCATCTTCCGATAGGCGGGATCAAAAAATCGGACGGGGCGTATTATTATATCGTAAACGGGCTTCGCCACGAGCATGCGGCGCAGGCGCGCGTAAAGGGCGGGGAGTATTCGCTTTCAATCGTCTTCAACATCGGCAAGATGGCGTTCAAGCCCTACGAGGACATCGAAGTGGAATTCCGCCGCCTCGGCGGGAAGGATGCGGACTATTCGGCGATCGCGCGCGATTACAGAAAGCGCCTTCTCGACTCCGGCGCGTGCAGGCCGATTTCCGACAGGCTCGTTCCGGAGCTCGCGTATGCGTGCGGCGCCCCCGAGCTGCGGATTCGCTTGGCGTGGAAGCCCGCCCCTCCGAAAATCGAGGAGCAGACCGTCGAAAACGAGCCCGAGGTGATCGTAAAGATGACGTTCGGCGAAGTGGAGGATTTCATATCCAGGCTGAAGGCCGCCGGCGTGGAAAAAGTCCAGATTTGCCTCGTGGGCTGGAACGTCAGCGGGCACGACGGAAGGTGGCCGACCGCGTTCCCAGTGGAGCCCAGGCTCGGCGGCGAGGAGGGGCTTAAAAAGCTGGTAAAGTTCGCCCAGTCGCAGGGATACCAAATCGTATGCCACACCAACAGCACCGACATTTACAGCATATCGGAAGATTGGAATTCCGGAGAGCCCGTGGCGAAAAAGCCCGACGGCTCGCTCCAAAAGAACACGTGCTGGAGCGGCGGGCGCATGTACAACCTCTGCCCGAAAAAGGCGTGGGAGTTCGCGCGGCGCGACCTCCCGAAAATCGCGGAGCTCGGGTTCAGGGGGCTGCACTACATCGACGTGATTTCGATGATTCCGCCGCACGAGTGCGCCGACCCCGCCCACCCGTGCACGCGCGCCGAGGGCGAAGTTTACATGAATAAAATCATGGGGCTTGCGCGTTCGCTCTTCGGGGGAGCGGCGTCGGAGGGGCCGGCGTATTTTGTGGCGGGAAACGCGGACTACGGCCTGTACATACATTTCGGGCTTCTCGGAAAAAAGCGGCTGCCGATGGGCGCGAAGCTCGTCCCCCTCTGGCAGATCGTGTTCAACGGCATAATTCTGAGCAACCCCGCCACGGAGTGCGCGAACTACATGATAAAGGATCCGTACACGCGGCTAAAACTCGTCGAGTTCGGAGGGAGGCCTATGTTTTATCTGTATTCGGCGTTCAGGGACAACGGCGACAACTGGATGGGCAATTCCGACCTCGTCTGCGAGGACGCCGCCTCGACCGCGCGCAGCGTGGAGGCGGTAAAGCGGGGATATGTGGAATTTTCCAAGCTCTCGCGCCTGCAGAAAGTCTTTATGGATTCCCACTCGGAAATTGGGAAAGACGTTTTTCTGACAAAATACGCCGACGGAACGGAAATTGTGTGCAATTATTCCCCGAATGTTTTCAGCCATAAGGGGAGGGAGGTTTCTCCGATGGGATACGCGGTTTTTGAGCCATGAAAACCGCGCGCGCGGGTTTTCTCTATTGGGGGCTCCGCGTTCCGCGTCAAAGTCTTTCCCTGCGGATTCTCAAAAGCCGTCCGGCTTCGACGTTTGCCATATTAAAATTTCGGCCGGATTTGCGTTTCGCCGCGCGGCGAGCGCTTTGCGCGCTTGCGCTTCCGTTTGTCTTTCGCGCGGCTTCGGTATTTGCGCCGTTCGCCGCTTTGTTGCCGAAACTATCGGAGCGCGGAAAGCCGGTCGCTTCCGAGGTTTCGGAGATAAAAAAGCTTTCCGCGCGGATTCCCGCCGTCGCGCCGTCGGCGCACAGGCCGCTCCGCGTTTTGGAAAAGGTGCGGTAGCGATGCATTTCCGCGGAATATTTTGAAATCGGCGCGGATGGAGGCGGTTCCGCCGAGGGAAAGCCCATAACCAGGCGCATGATTCTGACGGTGGATTTTGGCAGGAGTCTCGGCTGGGGCGCCGCCCTTTGACTTCATTTCCGCCAACAAGACTTCCACCATTGCATGCGTTTGGCGAAAGGCGCAAAGCCCGGCGGCGGGGGGTGCGGAAGGCAGTTTCCGGTCGGCGCTAATTTCGCGGTTGAATACAAATTCGGCGTCGGCGAATTTGGGAGAATCGCCCCCGTTTTCAGGTTAGCATATCTCGACACCGACGGAGGGGCGTCTTGCCGCCGGACGGTCTGCGGCGGAGAGCCGACCTGCGCGGCGACCCCGAATACGCGCGGGCTGTGGGGGTGGCGGAAAAATATCGCGCAAAAAAAACGCCGCGAAGTCATGGTAGCTTCGCGGCGTTGACGATTATAACAGACTATTTCATTTCCAAATTTTCGCCCTTGCGCTTCTTGCCGCCGCACGAGCCGCAGCATCCGCAGCCGCAGCCGCAACCGCCGCTTCCGGCGCCCTTTTTGAGTTTTTTAGAGAAGCGGAATATCAGCCAGCACGCGGCCAGTATCGCTATCAGGATAATTATCGCCTTTTCCATAACTGCCTTTCTCAGCTTGCGAGTTTTGCGCCTATGCCAAGCAGCGTGCCGATCTGGTATGCGGCAAACGTCGCCGCGTAGGCTATTGAAAATAGCATCGCCGCCTCGCATACGGGCGCGCGCCACGAGTTTAATTCGCGCTTGATTATCGCGAGGGTGGCGAGGCACGGTATCGAGAGCAGGCAGAAGAGCATAATGCAGAATCCTTGCAGCGGCGTGTACGTCGCCGCGAGTTTTTCGCGCAGGGTCGCGCTTTCCTCGTCCGCTTCGCCCTCGGCGTAGAGTATGCCCAGCTGCGACACGAACACCTCTTTGGCGGCGAGCGCGCCTATGCTTGCGGTCGCGAGCTTCCAGTCAAAGCCTATCGGCTTGAACAGGGGCTCGAAAAACCTGCCTATCCTGCCGGACAGGGTGTATTCCAGCGCTTCCGCCTCTTTTTCGTTCTCGAGCGCGGCGACCGCGGCTTCGGCTTCCGCCGCCGCGTCGATTACGGCCTTTTGCGCGGGCGCCGGATTTTTTTCGGAAAGGGATTCGAGGATTTCAGCGGGTATCGCGCCCGCTTCCCTTATTTGCGCGATTTCGCCTTTGTCGAGAAGCCCTCCGCTTTCGAGAATTTTTATCTTGCCGTCGTCGAGCTTGGCGGCGGCGGACGCCTTTTCAATCAGCGCGCCGTAGTCTTTGGAAAATTCCGCCTTCTCGGGCAGGGTGTTGCAGACGTAGAGCACGACGGAAGTCGCGAGGATTATCGTCCCCGCCTTGCGCAGGTAGACCTTGCCCTTGTCCCACATGTGGAGCAGCAGGCTGCGCAGCGTCGGCATTCTGTACGGAGGCAGCTCCATCAAGTACACCTCGCCATCGCCCTTAAAAGCCGTGCTTTTCAAAACCCGCGCGGCGATGAGCGCGACGGCGATGCCTATCAGGTATATAATCCACATCATCAGCGCCTGGTATTCGAGCGCGAAAAACGCCGGAATTATAAGCGCGTAAATGGGCAGCCGCGCGCTGCAACTCATCAGCGGAAGGATCATTATTGTGGTTTTCCTGTCGCGCTCGGACTCTATCGAGCGGGTCGCCATTATCGCGGGCACGCTGCACCCGAAGCCGAGAATCAGCGGCACGAACGACTTCCCCTGAAGCCCGAACTTGCGCATTATGCCGTCCATGACGAACGCCGCGCGCGCCATGTATCCGCTCTCCTCGAGAAGCGAGAGCGCAAGGAACATGAAAAGTATGTTCGGCAGAAACACGATGACCCCGCCCACGCCGCCGATTATGCCGTCGGTTATGAGGTCGCGCAGGTAGGGCAGGGTTTCGCCTCCCCACGCTGACTTCACCATATCTGAAAGCCGGCCGAAAGAGTCCTCTATCCAGCCCATCAGGGGGTCGGCGCACGTAAAGGTGAACCAGAACGTCGCGTACATTATCGCCAGAAACAGCGGAAGCCCCAAAAATTTGTTCGTGAGCGCCAGGTCTATGGCGTCGGAAATTTCGCGCCGCTTTTCTCCGGAGGTCGAGACCGCCCCGCGGCACGCGCCCGAGAGCATCGCGTACCTCCTGTCCGCCATGAAGGTCGACGTGTCGTCGATTGCGTGTATGTCGGAGAGGTGCTTTATCTGTTCGGCGGCCTCTTTCCACGCGGGGCGCAATTCGGGAATCTTCATCGTGCAAGTGTCGCTTTCGAGCAGCTTTATGGCGAAAAACCTCGACGGTATGTGCGCGTATTTTTTTATCCCGAGCGAGTCTATTTTGCGCGACAGCGCGTCGAGTGATTCGTCTATGTCCGCCCCGTAGGAGAGCATCGGAACGCCGTGGGAGTCGAGGCCGCCGAGCGCCTTGGCGAGCTTGTCCACGAGCGGCTTTACGCCTTCGCGGGTGCGCCCCACGGTCAGCGCAATCGGGGAGCCGAAGTATTTTTCGAGCTTGGGTATGTCGAATTTCATGCCCTTTTTGCGCGCGTCGTCGCTCATGTTGAAAGCAAGCGCCATCGGAATGTGAAGCTCGGCAAGCTGCGTTGTGAGGTACAGCCCCCTGTTAGGGGCGGAGGCGTCGATTACGTTTATTATGAGGTCTATCCCCCCTTGCGTGAGCTCGTCGAACACGACCGCCTCTTCGGGGGAATTCGACGACAGCGAATATATGCCCGGCAGGTCTATGAGCTCTATTTCCGCCTCCCCTATGCTGAAGCTGCCCGCCTTGCTTTCGACGGTGACGCCCGGATAGTTGCCGACGTGCTGCCTCGCGCCCGTGAGGGCGTTGAATATGGAGGTTTTCCCGCAGTTGGGATTTCCGGCGAGGGCGATTTTATAGCGTTTTTTCATTTTCGCCGCCCTTCTTCAAAAGTATGTTTTTCGCGTCGGAGGAATGCAGCGCCATGCTCGTCTGCATGACTTTCACCCTTATCAGCCCGCCGAAGGGCGCGTGCGCCTGCATTAAGAGCTCCGTTCCGGGCACGAGCCCGACGTCGGAGAATTTTTTCTCGCCCCGCGAGTTGGGAATTATTTTGACGACCGTAGCCGTCGCGCCGACCGGAAGGTCTGCGAGCGTAAGCGGCTTTTCGCCGAGGGAATTTTCCGTTTGCCTGTCTGTTGCCATAATCTGTTGCGTTTGGAAAGTTTTTGTGGATTCAATCCCGTCCCGCAGAAAAAGGGCGCGGAGATTTTTTTTAAGTTAGATAAATCTAACATTTTTTTTCAAAAGATACCCGCGCTCCGGCAAGCCTTTTCGCGCGTTTGCCGGAGCGCGGGACGGGAGAATTTTTTTGAAAGAACCCAGTTTTTGCCCCGATAAAAGTTAGATAAAACTAACATGTCAAGCAAAAATCTGACGCCCTCCGGTTGTCGGGAAAAACTGAGCGGGCGGCAGTGCGCAAAAGTTTGCGCAAACGGAGAACGGCGCAAAAAGACGGAAGCGCAGGCAATTTGCTTTTGCGCCGCATTTGGGGGCGGGCGGCGCGCTCAGATCTGGCCGCGCTTGCGCCTGTAGCTTACCACCATTCCCTTTACGGCGAAATAGGTCAGCGGGGTCATTATGGCGGCAAATAGCGTCCCTCCCACGACAAATCCCATTACGAGGTCGGCGCCGGTCTTCATCAGCGCGTCGTAGCTTTGCGCCGTTATGACGTCCGACATCGCGGTTTTTATCGCCGCGTAGCTTATTTTTTTGCCCATCAGCAGGCAGCCCACATAGCATTGCAGCGGGTATATCAGGAAAATCGTGAAATGGTTCGTTATGAGCGTTCCCAGCGTCGCCCCGATTTTGCTGCCCTTCAGCAGAAATGACGTCGGTATGGAAAAGAGGAGCTGGAACCCGAACGGGCAGATGCAGCCCCAGAACATGCCTATCGCCCAGCCGCGCGCTATGTATTCCGGCGTGGCCTGCTCGCCGACAATCTTGTTGTACAGCTCCCTGAATTTTTCCCTGATCTTTCCCATGAAAATTTCCTCCTTACGCGCGCTTTTGCCCCATTATTCTGCGGTGAAGCGCGGCGTAGGCGGCCACCGCAAGCGCGAGACCCGCGATAATCCAGAGGTAGTGCTCGTTTATTATTTCTGTGCCCTTGCGGACGAGCTCGCGATACGTGATGTCGCCCGAGAGGTAGCCGAAATAGTACCCGACCGCCGAGAGAATCGCCGTCCAAATCCCCGCCCCCAACGCAGTAAAGAGCGTGAAACGTGCTATGTTCATGCGCGCGAGCCCCGCCGGAATCGAGATCAGCTGGCGTATGGCGGGAAGCAGCCGGCAGACGAAAGTGACGATTTCCCCGTATTCGCGGAAGATCTCTTCGGCGCGGTCGAGAGCGGCCTCCTTCAAGAAGAAATATTTGCCATACTTGTGCAGAAACGGCCTGCCGAGCTTTACCGCGAGCGCGTAGTTTACGAACGCTCCCGCTATCGAGCCCGCGGTGCCTATCAGTATTATGACGCACAGGTCGAGCGGCCGGGATCCCGTTAGCATGTCGTATCTGGCGACGAGAAATCCCGCGGGTATCATCACCACTTCGCTCGGGAAGGGTATGAAAGAGCTCTCTATCGTCATAAAGAGGAATATGAAAAAACAGAACAGAAACGGATACGCCTGCGAATAGGCAGCGAAAGTTTCTATGTAATTTGCTATTAAGTCCGCCGACATTTTTCTTTTGGGTTTTGCCCCGACCCGGGCGCATTTTTCGCACAATAAAGGCAAGTTTGCCCGCGCGCGTCAACTTATAAATTGTCGGCGGCGGAGCCAATGCGCCATTGCCCCCCGCTTCGGTAAAAGCCCGAATTTCGGGAGCGGCGCGCTACAAAAATTTGCAGACTGCGTCGAAGTCCCGCTTTGCGGCGCCTACGTTGGAGGAGCGCCACCTTTTTGCGGAGTCGGCGAGGGTTGCGCGCAGGTCGGGATTTTTCGCCAGCCGCGCGATTTCCGCTATCGCCTCGTCAGCGTTCGGAACTTTTACGGCGGCGGCGGACTCTTCGAGAGTGGCGCATATCCTGCGGAAATTTGTCATGTTGGGGCCGTACACCATGGGAACTCCGAGGGCGGCGCAGTCTATCGGCGTTTGCCCGCCGTCGTTGGGCGGCAGCGACTTGCCTATGAACGCCAAATCCGCAACCTGTGTCAGAGTGCGCAGCTCCCCCGTCGTGTCCGCCAGATACGCGAGCGTCCCCTTGGAGGCTTGCGGCGAGACGCTCCTGACGCAGTGGGGGAGGTTTTTTATGAGGTCGATTATCTGCGCCCTCCTTTCGGCGTGCCGCGGGACGAGCAGCAGGCGGCAGTCTATTCCGCCGGCGCGCAGTTTCGCCGCGGCGCGCAGGAGCATTTCCTCCTCGCCCGGCCAGGTGGAGGAGCCCAGCAGCACAAATGAATCTTTTTCAAATCCGAGCTGCCCGCGCAGCTCCGCCCTTTCGCGTTCGCCGAGCTCTTCGGCGGGCTTTGAGTCGAACTTCAGGTTGCCGGCGCAGAAAGTCTTGCGCGGATTCGCCCCGAGCGAGAGAAATCTGCCCATGTCGAGCTCTCCGGACGCCGCGACGAGCGATAGCTTGTCGAGCAGCCGCCGCGCGATCCAGGGAAAGCGCGAATATCTGCGAAAGCTCCTGTCCGACATTCTCGCGTTTATGAGGAGCGCGGGAACTTTCCTCTCGGCGGCGCGGTGCAGGTGTTCGGGCCAGAGCTCCCCCTCCATCATGGCGACCGCGTCGGGTTTTATCCTGTCCCACGCGCTCTTTGAAAACGGGAAAAAGTCGAACGGGAAAATCCCCGCGTAAAAAATTTTGCCGGCGTATTTTTTGCGCAGCACGGCGTATCCGGTGCTGGTCGTTGTTGTGACGACGGTTTCGATGTCGCCGCGCGCGTTCAGAAGGTCTATCAATGGAGAGAGAGCCTCGACCTCGCCGACGCTCACCGCCTGGATCCATATCCGCTTTTTGCCCGCGGCGGGCGGCGGGAGGTTTTTCTGCCGCCCGAAGCGGTGGGAAAAATCGAGGCCGTATCCGCCCCTGCGGAGCATTCTGAGCCCGTAGTACGGGGCGGATAGCAGCAGAGCCGGCAGAAACAGCGCCCTGTAAAGCCAGATCATCTCACGCCTTTTGGAGGACTATCGCGACGTTTGCGCCGCCGAATCCGCTCGATAGCGACATGGAGATGTCGGGAGAGAGCATTTGCGTCTCGGTTATGATGTCGAGCCCTTCGGTTTCGGGATCCGGCTCGGATATGTGGGCGGAACCCGGCGTGAAGCCCTCTTTCATTGCGAGCGCGCAGAATGCGGCCTCCATTACGCCCGCGAGCGACAGCCCGTGGCCGGTGATTGCCTTGGTGGAGCTTATCATCGCTTTCGGCGACGGCCCGAACACTGATTTTATCGCCTTCATTTCGGCGGTGTCGCCGATGGGTGTGGAGGTCGCGTGGGCGTTTATATATCCCACTTCGTCGGGGGAAATTCCCGAACTTGCGAGGGCGAATTTTACGGCGTTTGCGACCCCCGCGCCGTCCGGCTGGGGAATCGCGACATTGTAGCCGTCGCTTGCCTGCCCCCAGCCGAGCATCCGCGCGTAGATTTTCGCCCCCCTCTCACGGGCGCATTCCTCGTCTTCGAGGACGGCGACGACCCCTCCGCCGGTCCCGACAAATCCGTCCCTGTTTTTGTCAAACGGGCGCGAGGCGGTCTCGGGGTCGGGGTTCACGCTGAGCGCCCTCATTCCCACAAACGGCAGGAGCGTGCGCATATTTCCGTCTTCGCCGCCGACGACGAACATTCTCTTCTGGCGGCCGCTCGCGATTTCGTCGAAGGCGAACCCCATCGCGTGCGCGCTGCTTGCGCAGGCGGAGGCGAACCCGCAGCTTGCACCCTTTATCTTGTACACCGATACGAGGTTGAAGGAGAGCGTGCCCACTATTGAGCAGACTATCGCGAACGGGAAGCACCGCATGGCCCCCACTTTGTCCATCTTCTGCATGTGGTGGTATAGCATTCCGGACGAGCCCGCAGACGCCGTGTACATGCCCGTCATGACGTTTGAAATATCCTCCGGAGAGAGGTTGGCGTCGCGTATGGCCTGTTCCATCGCGCAGTAGGCGTACAGGCAGTGCGGGGCGAACCCGCGCAGGACGTCGCGGCGCACGCGGTATTCGGGCGGATACGTCCAGTCTTCGGGGTCGCAGCTTTCGGTGTCGAAATTTTTTACCGTGCCGACGCATTTGGCGGGTATTTTTGGGTCGTCAAAGGGCTTGTAGCGCTCTATGCCGTTTTTGAGGCTTACGAGGCTTTCGGCGACCGATTTCGCGTCGTTGCCTATGCTTGTAATGAATCCCAGGCCCGTTATGGCGACGTTCTTTTTGCTCATGTCAGGATTTGTAATCGAATGTTAGGGTGATTCTTTCAACGAACGACGCGCGCTCTCCTTCCACCGAACTCATGCCCTCAAATAAGAAGAGCGGGCGGCGTATGCGCGAGACTTTGAGCTCTATGTCGAGCGTTTCTCCGGGGCGGCAGAATCTCGAGCATCTTGCGTTGTCCGAGGATATGAAAAATATTTTTTTTGGGTCCACCGGCTTTTCTATGGCTGGGTCTGGCGAGGCGAGCAGATACAGCACTCCGAGCTGCCCGACAGCCTCCAACATCAGGGTTGCGGGGAATATGGGGTTGTTTTTGAAATGCCCCTTGAAGAAAAATTCGTCCCCCCGAATTTTGTATTTCATCTTGGCCGAACCGATGCCGATTTCCGCGGAGTCTATGAAAAGAAAAGGATCCCCGTGCGGCATCAGCGCCTCGATTTCCTGCCTGTTCAGCTTTCTGTCCATAAATTCAAACGGGGCAAATTATATGGAAACCTTTCGATTAGACAAACAGTTTTTGGGGCTAAAACAAATTTTTCCTGATTGCTGCGAATATCAGCTGCTGCGCGAACCCCGCGTATCCGCCGAACCTTTCCGCCGCAAATTCGCGTATTTTTCCGGCGTTCGGCGGCGTGGAGTAGAGGGCTGTCATCGCCTGTTTTATCCAGGTGTCGACCGGAAACGCCTCAAAGCGCGACGCCCCGAAGAGCAGTATGCAGTCCGCAACCTTGTCGCCGATCCCGCTCAGGGAGGTCAGATACTTTTTCGCCTCCGCATAGGGGATTTCGCGCAGGGAGTCGGGGTCGAAGCCGTCGGAGACGATTTTTTCGGCGGATTTTTTCAGGTAGCCCGCGCGGAAGCCGAGCTTGCATTCCCGCAGGGTTTCCAATGGGGCGGCGGCTATCGCCTCAAACGATGGCACGGCGCGCCGCCCGCCGCCTGCGTACCCGCCCAGTTTTTCGGAGAGCAGGGCCACGCACTGTTTTATCTGCACTATCCTCTTGCTCGACGAGCATATGAAGCAGACTATCGCCTCCGCCGGAGACTGCCTGAGAATCCGCAGGGTCGGCCAGATTTTCAGGGCTTTGGCGATGTTGGCGTCGCCGGTTTTGAGAAGGGTTTCGCGTATGGGGGCGTAGTCGGTTTTGGCGTCTATGTATTCGAGAAAGTTTTCAGCCGCGCCCTCCGGCGCGTCGGACGGCGCGCAGATGTGGACGCTCCCGCGCCCGTCGAGGGCGGCGCGCAGGGCGGTGCTGCGGAATACTCCCTCATAGGCGGCGGCGAATCCGAGGGGCGAGGCGTCGAGCCCCCTCCATGTGAAAGCCTGTCCGCCGTCGAGCGTCTCGCGGAAGTCTTTTTCTTCAAAATAAATCCCTTCGAGTTTCTCAAAGGGAGCCCAGCGGAAGCCTTCTTGAACCGTGCGCATCGGTTTTATTTTTTCCCGCCGGAATTTGCGGATTTTGCGTCGCCGGAATATTCCCAGAGCCATGACTGCTTTTGCGCGAGAATCTTTCCCGACGGGGATTTGAGCACGAGCTTCCACGCGTTCACCCGCGCTTTGGGCCACGGCCAGTCGGAGCCCGTCACGCCGAGGGCGATTTCGCGCGTGACGGAGTGGGTCTCGGGCACCGTAAATTTGTAGGTGCGGGTTTTTGCGTCGCCGGTGGAGTCCACGGAGAGCTCGAAAGTGCATGCGAGGGCGATGTCGTCGGGCTCGTAGCCGAACATCACGAAAAAGTACATTCCCGCCCTTTTGTCGGGCTGCGAGCGCAGGACGAGTTTGCCGTAATGCGTCTCCTCGCCCGTGAAAACTTCGTATATTGAGCGCGTCTCGGGGTCGGAAATGTAGCGGTTTAGGACGTATGAAATTTTCGGCTCGCCCTCATAGTCCAGCCCGATGGTTCCCTTTTCGGGCTCTTTTGGGGAGGAGTCTTCGGACGAGCACGCGCCCGCTAACAGCGATGCGCAAATCAGCGCCGTGAGGGCTGCGGTTCGGAGAAATTTCATAGGGCGACATTCTCTTCCGAAAGTTTCGGCGGTCAAGAAAAAACCCGCGGAGCCAAGGCGCCGCGGGCCTTTTGAAATGTGTTGGGAAAAAAATTATCTGCGCCTGCGGGCTGCGGCAATAGCCGCAGCGAGCGCGCCGAAAAGGGCAGCCGCCGCCGCGGGTTCGGGAACTATTGTGAGCTGGAGCGTGTTGCCGTTCCACGCAAGGGAAGCGCCCTCGCCGAGCATCGCCGCTATGGAGTCGAACGTTTCGGAGGAAATGTCGTTGTGCGCGTCGGAGGTGTCGAAGCCCACAAGTTTGCCCGCAGAGATAAGATTGTACGTTCCGGAGATCCCCTCGAACACTGACACGTTGGAAAAGTCGAACGTTATCGCGTTTGCGGACTTCTCGAAAGTTCCCTCCACGCTTATGAGGGCGGAATCGCCGGTGCAGGCAAACAGCGCGTCGTCCACGTTTACAGTTAGCGTTCCGGTAGCCGTGATTTTGAAACCGCCGGAGCCTACGGCGAACCGCTTTGCGAACAGAATCATATTGCCCTCGTCTATAACGCGGTTTGCGGATATCGAGTCAATAAAAGCCGAAGCGCTACCGAATCTGTAATTGTTGTTTCCGCCGCGCACGGCGATGTCGCCGGAGACGTTTATGCTGAATTTTGTCTGGCGCGCGCCGTCGGCAACCAATATATTGGTATGGGTGTAGCCCGCTTTGAGGTTCGTTAGGTTGAGCGAAAATTCCGATTCCGACGCCGCCGAATCGCCGAGGTAAATAGTTGGCGAGCCGCCCCTTATCAGAAGCTGGTTTGCCGTGAGGGAATTTTTTATGCTCACAGGATACGGCACAAAAACGGTATCGTTCCAAGTGACGGTATCTCCCGAGACTTCGGCGAACCTGTACGCATGAAGGTATATGGTATCGCCGGCTCCGGGCAGGGAGGTTGCGGCTTCGTATTTTCCCACTATTCCGCCGCTCGGCTCGGGGCAGTTGGCCTTCATGTCCCCATCGTAGTCCATGGGATAGAGATAAATTGCCATGGAGTATACGTCGTTGGAGTTGTCGGAGGAAAGCGCGTAGTAGTTTTGGTAGTTGGATAGGTCGCCGTCAGAGCTTCCGGTAAAGAGAAAGCTCGCCGCAAAGGCCTGCGCCGAGGCGCACGCGCACGCAAACGCTGAAAGTATCTTGCCGCTGTTCATGGCTTTAATTTAAAGGCGCGGAACTGAAAGATGTCAAGGAATTTCCGTTAAGGCATTTGCATTTTTTCCGGATTTGCGCGCCGCCCACAAGCGGCTTGACAGAATCCCCGCGCGGGAAATACTCGAAAGCCTTTAATTTAATTCAATGACAAAAGAGCGGCTGCAGGGTCACGCTTGCATATTTGCGGCGAACGTTATTTTCGGCGTATACATACCGATTTCAAAATATCTGATGGCGCACTGCGTATCGGGCGAAGCGCTGACGCTTGCGCGCATGTGGGGGGCCGCCGCGCTGTTTTGGACGGCGTCGCTTTTCACCGGCGGCGACAGGGTGGGGCGCCGCGACCTCGCGCTGATGTTCGTGTTTTCGCTCTTCGGGGTGGTCATGAACCAGGGGGTGTTCATTTACGGGCTCGGCAAAACTTCTCCGGTGGACGCGTCGGTGATAGTGACGATGACGCCGCTGATGGTTCTCCTGATTTCCGCGGCGTTCATGGGGGATCCCGTCACCGTCCGCAAGGCGGTGGGGGTGCTCTCGGGGGCGGCGGGCGCGATATGGCTCGTGCTTTCGGCGGGCGGCGCGGGAGGGTCGTCGGGAACCGTTTCAGGCAACCTGCTGATTCTGCTTAGCGGATTTTCTTCGGCGGTGTACTTTGCGATGTCGAAGCCGCTGACCTCCCGCCATTCGCCGGTGACGCTCATGAAGTGGATGTTCCTGTTCGCCTCGCTGATGCTCTTGCCCGTCACGCCGTCGGTTCTAAGCGCGCCAGGCGCGTTCAAGGGGGGATTCGGCTTGGAGGGGGCGGCGATGCTGGCGTACGTGGTCGCCGGCGCGACTTTCGTGACGTATCTATTGATAGCCATGGCGATAAAGCGCATGAGGCCGACTACCATGGCGATGTACAATTATATACAGCCTTTCGTGGCGTCTATGGCGGCGATATGGCTGGGGCAGGACAGTTTTTCCTGGGTGAAAGTCGCGGCGGCGGCGCTCGTTTTTGCGGGCGTGTATTTGGTGACTTCCGCGCCCGCTGCGGCGGCGGGCGGAGGGGCGCGCTGAGAATTTTTTTGCGGAATGCCGGAGTTTTGCAGGCGGCGGGGGTTGCCGAAGGGAATGCGGTTTTCCCGCGAATTTTAAAAGCCCGCAAAAAAAAAGCCGCGCGCAGGCGCGGCCTTTCTTTCGGAAACTTGCGGACGCCCCGCGGCGGGCGGGGACGCGCCTAAGAGTGCAACTCCAAGTCTATGTCTATGAACCTGCGGTCCACCGCCTGCGCCGCGACGATAACGCTCGTGCCGAAGATGTTCGAGGCGCTCGAACCGCGCGAAATTTGCGCGGCGGGCTTTGTAAGCCCCGTGAGAATCTGGCCGTAGCATTCGACTTCCGGCGCCAAGACCTTTATCATTTTCGAGGCGATGTTGCCGCTGTCGAGGTCGGGGAAAACCAGGACGTTCGCCTTGCCCGCCACGGAGCTCGAAATGTGTTTGAGCCGCGCGACTTCCGGGCTTAGCGCGGCGTCCACCTGGAGTTCGCCGTCAACCTCCATGTCGAGCATGTCGCGCTTGGCTTTGTCGTGGGCGAGGGCTGTTGCCGCCTTGACTTTCACGACGCTCGGGTGCGCGGAAGTTGACGCCTTTGAAGAAAACGAGAGCATCGCGATTCTCGGCGTTTGGAGCGTGAGCTGGTTCGCGAGCATTCCGGTTGTGAGGGCGATGTCGCAGAGCTGCCGCTCGTCGGGCTCGGGAATCACGCCGCAATCGGCTAGGAACAGATCCCCGTCAGCCCCAATCTCGGGGCGGCCGGTCGAGAGAATCATTATGGAACTCGCGGTCTTAAAGCCCTTTTGCAGCGGGATTATCTGGAATATCGGGCGCAGGGCTCCGGACGAAACCGTCGTCGCCCCCGCGAGCATCGCGTCGGCGCGGCCGCTTGCGACCATCAGGGTTGAATAATAGTTGGGGTTGGAGACGAGGTTGCGTATGCCGTCCTCGTCGAGCGCCTTGAATCGCGGGAACGCCTTCATTAGCCGGCAGAGCTCCCCGAAATCGTCCGACGACACGGGGTCGATTATCTTCATGCCGTCGAGCCGCACGTCTATGGACGCGGCGATTTCGGAAATTTTTTCGCGTTCGCCGAGCAGTATCGGAACTCCGAGCTTGCGCGTGGAGAACTGGCGCGCGGCCTGCAGTATTCGCGGGTCGGCGCCCTCGGGATAGACGATGCGCTTGGGGTGGTTTTGAAGTCGCGCGGAAAGCTTTTTTATAAGGGACATCGCAGTTGGGGTGTTTTGGGTGAAATGCGCCCCGCGCGCGGCGCGGAGCCGAAACTGTCCGCAATATCGCACGCGGTTTGCCGCAAGTCAAGTTAGAAGGTTTTGCCCGCGCGCAAAAACGCGCGCGGCGGCGGGTTTCCGCAGCCGCCCTACAATTCCAGTTCGGCGAGCTTTATAGACCCGTCCGCCTCCACCTCCTTTGCGGCGAATTTGAAGTCGCGGAAGATTTTGCCCTTGTGGGCGAGGCGCGCGTAGAGCCCGTATTTCCCCGAGGGCAGGTTTTGGGGAATCTCGAATTTGTCGCGCGTTGAGAACTTGCCGGGCAGCCATTTGGACGGGTCGGCGGACGATATGAACGCCGCCGCGGTTTTCCCGTCCGAAGTTTTCAGCTCGTACGCCAATTCGTAGGGCAGGGATATGCGCGCGATTCCCCCGTTTTCACCCGAAATGGAAATTTCAAGGCTGCCGCCGCCGAGCGAAATTTTTGCGGAGTCCGCGAATATGCGCGCGCCCACGCCCCTTGAAATCCGCTCGACCTGCCCGTATTCCTCCGGAGGAACCGTCGGCGGGTTGAGGTTTTCCGACACGAGCGAGGCGTGGTTGTCCAATATGAAGTCTACCGCTTTCGGAAGCGGCCACTTGCGTTTCAGCATGTCCGGATAGCAGACGTACCATTCAAAGAGCATCGGCTTGTATTTCCACACGTCGCCCATTTTCGACACGCCCGCTTTCAGATATTTGCCCTTTCCTATCCAGTGTTTGTAGTGGCCTTCCCCTCCGACCCCGTCGCGGCGCATTCCCACGCGCGAGCCCTCTCCGCCGCCTATGGCGTATTTTAGGATTTCCGCGTCGTCGGTCATGAACACGAGGTCTGTCTTTTTGAAGTTGTCGAGGTACATGTCGGCGTATTGCTTCCTGACTTCGAGCGGAGAGGGCTTTATGCCGAGCCCCCATACGTGCCATTCGCCCCAGTTGCCGTAGCTGCCGATGTCGATTGTCGATATTCGCGGGTCGCCGTCGTACTTTTCGGCGAGCGCCTTTATGAAGCGCGCGTGGCATTTGATGAATATCGGGTCGTCGAATATCGGGGTGACGCGGGCGAATTTGGTGTCGCCCGTGGCGGAGTCGCCGCCGGGCCTGTTCATAAACTTCGCGAATTTCGCGCCCTTTTTCTCAAACACCCATTCCGGCGCTGCGTAGGGCGTGGAGCTGTGGGACGACGTGCACATCACGCGGAAGGAGAACGGAACCCCCATTTTGGCGGCCCTCTCCATCTGCCTCTCAATCGGCTCCCAGTTGTACTTGCCCTCTTCGGGTTCGAGGTCGCGCCAGTGGAAGCGGACGTATCTGGAGCCGTACGGCAGTTTCGGATTCTCCTTTGAATATATGGACATCCAACCCTGCCCGGGGTTTGCGACGACCCCGTGTTCGCGGGTGAAGCTTTTTTCATATTCCGTTTTGCACCCGCACAGGAGGGCGCAAATTGCAAGTGCCGATATTATGGATTTCATTTTATTTTGATATTTTCGATATGAAGAGCGAGCCGTCGGGGGCGGTTTCCTTTGCGGCGAATTTGAAGTTGCGGAAGATTCCACCCTTGTGGGCGAGGCGCGCGTAAAGCCCGTATTCTCCCGAAGGCAGGTTTTGGGGAATCTCGAACTTGTCGCGCGCGGAAAATTCGCCGGGCAGCCATTTGGTCGGATCGGCGGACGATATGAACGCCGCCGCGGTCTTTCCGTCCGGAGTTTTCAACTCGTACACCAGTTCGTAGGGCAGGTAGATTTTTGAGCAGCCGGAGTTTTTCCCGAAGAGCGATATTTCGAGCGTCCGCGAATCCGCCGAAATATCCATTTTTTCCGGCACGAGCCGCGCTCCGACCAATTTTCTCAGCCTGTCGACTTGCTCCGCGTCTTCGGGGCCCGTAAACGTGCTTTTAAAGTGGCGGCAGTCGTTGAAGACATTGCAGTGGTTGTCGAGTATGAAGTCGGCGGCGCGTTTGAGCGACCAGCCCTTTTGCTTGTGGGGGCTTGCGATAAACTCGAGCAACACGGGTTTGGACTTCCATATTTCGCCCATATCGGGAACGTTCGCGTATTTTTTAGAGCCTATCCAGTTCCTGTAGTGCCACGGGCCGCCGACCCCGTCGCGGCGTATGCCGACCCGCGGGAATTCTCCGCCCTTTCGGAGGGCGTATTCGAGGGTTTTTGCGTCGTCGCTCATGAACACGAGCGTCGTCTTTTTGAAATTGTCCAGGTACATGTCCGCGAACTTCCTGCGCGTTTCTTCGGTGGCCTCCGGAATGCCGAGGCGGTGCGTGTGCCACTCGCCCCAGTTGCCGTATCCGCCGATGTCTATCGAGCTTATGTGCGGGTTGCCGTCGTAGCGCTTGGCGAGCTCTCGGACAAAGCGCGCGTGCAGCTCTATCAGCAGCGGCTCGTCGAAATACGGCGTGTAGCGCGTCATGGTGGTGAACGGGCTTTTCGGGTTTTGCCGCTCTTTCTCCCAGTTGTAGGGCTTGTATTTTATGCCCTTGTCGAGCGCCCACTTCGGCGTGGAGTAGGGCTTTTTGCTGTGGTAGTTGGCGCAGGTTATGCGGAACGACACCGGCAGCCCGATCTTGGCGTAATTTTCAATGAGCTCGTCGATTTTCGACCAGTCGTATTTGCCGTCCTCGGGCTCGAAGTCCGCCCAGTCGTACCTGCCGTATCCCACGCCGTAGGGCATTATCCCGTCCTTCCGCGGGGTCTGCGAGCACGAGGCGAACCCCTGCCCGGGGTTTGCGGGAGCTTCGTCGCTTTCGGAAAAGAATACGGTCTTTTGCTCCATGCAGGCGCAGAGCGGGAGCGCGAGCGCGCAAAACGCGGCATTCAACAGTTTCATCAAATTTTTCCTCCTGTAAATTTCGGTGTAAGACGAAACGTATAATAATTTTCGACGGCGCCTTTTCAAGGCTTTATTTTGCGGGGTTTGACGCTTCCGCGGGCGCAAAAAAAACGCGCGGACATGCGCCGCGCGCGGTTTTTTTGCGGTGGAGCCGCAGGCGTCAGCACGGCGGCCAGTGCAGCTGGCGCCCGCCGAGAATGTGCAGGTGCAGGTGCGGGATTGTCTCGCCCGCGAGCAGCCCGTTGTTTATCACAACCCTGAACCCGTCTTTGAGCCCGCATTTTTCCGCCACTTTCGGAACCGCCAGCATCAGGCGCGCGAGAATTTCGGCGTCCTCCTCTTTGGCTTCCGCGATTCTCGGAATCGGCTTTGCCGGAAAGAGCAGCACATGCACGGGAGCCTGCGGATTGATGTCGTTTATTGCGGCGCAAACGTCGTCTTTGTATACGATTTCCGACGGGATCTCGCCGTCGAGTATTTTTTGGAACAGCGTTTTCATTACGGCAAGTATGGGGAATGCCGCGCGGGTTTTGCAAACCAAAAATGGGCGCGCCAATTCCGCGCGTCCGCGCCAAAAAACAGCCGCCGCGGAATTTTCCCCTGATTCAACGCCTCCCCGCCGCCGCGGGCGGCCTACAATATCAGCGAAAGAAATTCGGCGTTCGATTTAGTCTGCCCCATGCGCTCTATCAGCGTCTCCGCAGCATCTTCGACTTTCGAGCCCGCCATAGCGCGGCGCAGGAAAGAGGCGGCTTCGAGCTCCCTTGCCGAAAGCAGCAGCTCCTCGCGGCGCGTGCCGGAGGCCGCGAGGTTTATCGCGGGCCATATCCTGAGCTCCGCCACTTTGCGGTCGAGAACCATCTCCATGTTGCCGGTGCCCTTGAACTCCTGGAATATCAAGTCGTCCATGCGCGATCCCGTTTCCACGAGCGCCGTTGCCACGATCGTGAGGCTGCCGGCCTCCTCGGTGTTTCGGGCGGCGGAAAAGATCTGGCGCGGCCTTTCGAGCGCGCGTATGTCGAGCCCGCCCGTCATGGTTCTGCCCCCGTTTGCCTTGGCGGAATTGTGCGCCCTCGACAGGCGCGTTATGGAGTCCATCAGCAGCACTACGTCCCTGCCGACCTCCACGAGATGCTTTGCGCGCTCGAGCGCGAGGTCCGCAACCCTAATGTGCGTGTCGATGTTTTCGTCGTTGGAGGACGCGAAAATTTCCGCCTGCGGAAGGTCCATTCTGAAGTCCGTCACCTCTTCCGGCCTTTCGTCGACGAGCAGTATCATGAGGTGGCACTCTGGATGGTTGGCTATCACCCCGTAAGCTATGTCTTTCAGGAGCGTCGTCTTTCCGGTGCGGGGCGGGGCGACTATCAGGCCGCGCGTCCCCTTTCCTATCGGGCAGAAAATGTCCATTATGCGGGAGCTCATCCGCTCCTCCTTAGTCTCGAGGCGCAGTTTTTCCTCCGGCGCTATCGTCGTGAGATTCTGGAATTGCTGGACTTTCCTGCGCTCGGGGCACGGCAGCCCGTCGATGGTCTCGATGAATCGCACTTTGGGGTTTGGGTGCCCCGCGGCGCGGTGCGCCTTTGCCTTTATAAACTGTCCCTTTTTGACGTTGAAGCGCTGCACGAGCTCCTTTGGCACGTACGGGTCTGTATTGCGCATTTTTCCGGAGCGCCCCGGGTCGAGCAGGACGCCGTTGTTGTTCGTTGTCGGGGCGAAAATGCCCGAGACTTCCATTATTTCAAGGTCTTTGTTTTCCATTTGTGGGCGCCATGGCGCGTCTTGATTGTGTGTGCGGCTTGCGGGGCAAAGCGCAATCGTCCGAAAGAAAATCCCGCCTGCGGGTTTGCGCCGGCGGGCAATCCGCAGCGCCGCCGAGTCCGCGCCAAAATATGCGGTTTAACAAATCGCGGCCGCGGTGTTTCGTTTTTACGTCCGGCATATTGACCCGAAACGGCGCGCGATGGCAATCTTTTTTTTGGGGCGTATGCCGGCATTTTCGCGCCTGGGCGCGAAACGCCTATTCGGAAACCGATTGCAGGGAGAGCTTTTTGACTTTCGATAGCCTGGCGAAGTCCACGACTTTCATCACGTTTTGCAGCGACGAATCCTTGTCGCCGAGCACGATAAGCTCGGGCGTTTCCGAGGCGGCTATCTCGCGTATTTTTGATTCGAGCGCGGATTCGGAAATTTCGTCGGCGTTCCAGTAAAACTTGCCGTCCTTCGAGACCGACACGGTGGCGGGCTTGTTTTTGGAGACGCTCTCCGAGGACTTCATCGACGGGGGCGTGATGTCCACCGCGTAGATTTCCTTGAACTGCATTGTGAGCAAAAAGAAGAAAATCAGGCTCGTGAGCACGTCCACGAGCGGCACTATGTTTATTTCCGCCCGCCTGCGGCTGCTTCTGCGCAGGATGTTCATCTTGCAGACTCTCTCTTTATGTCTATGAGACGCTCCACGCAGATGTTTATGCGCGCGCAGAGCTTGTCTATCCGCCTGTTCAGGTACGAGTTCCCGACGATTGCGGGGATTGCTATGCAAAGCCCGAGAATCGTCGTGGAGAGCGCGAGCGCCACCCCGCGCGATATGGATTCCGGAGTGGGCGTCGACTCTCCGGTGGCAAACACCGTCACGAGCCCCGCCACGGTTCCGAGCAGCCCGAGCAGCGGCGCGGCGGACACCACGATGTCCAGCGCGAACATTCCGCGCTCGAGCCGCGTTATCTCGAGCTGCGCAAAAGCTTTCAGCGCCTCGGGGTCAGGATTGGAGTTGCGGTTGAAAAACAGAATCCTGCCGACCGTCGTCGACAGGTCGCCCTCGTGCTCGGATATCTTGCCCGAAAGCAGGGCGCTTGCTATCTGCCGCGGCACAACTTTCGATTCGCGCAGCGCCACGAGCCGTTCGACTATTATATATAACGCCACGAACGAGCAGAGCAAGAGCGGGTACAAAAATATTCCCGCGCCTTCGAGGACGAATTTCATGCGCTACTTGAAATACGGAAGTTTAGAGGCGGTCGCGGCGATTTCCGCCTCGGCGTCGATGAGGCCGGCGATAGGATCCCACGTTCCGGAGACGAGGGATGCGCGCGCGTTCTCCGGCATGGAGCACTTGCAGGAAAAATCCCCGCACGATACCGTCATGTCGCCGAGGTTTACCTCGACGGGGGCTTCCGGATCGGCCTCTATGAGCTCCCCGATTTTTGCGATGTCGCCCGCGGACGCGCATACGCACGGGATTCCGATGGTCGTTGCGTTGCCGAAAAATATCTCCGCGAAGCTCTGGGCGACGATCGCCCTGAACCCGTAGTGCCAGAGCGACTGCGGCGCGTGCTCGCGCGAGGAGCCGCAGCCGAAGTTTTCGCCCGAGAGCAGGATTTTGGCGTTTTGCCTGCGCGGATCCGTCAGCGGGTGCTTTTTGTCGGTCCCGTCGGGGTTCTTGCGCTCGTCGTAGAAAGCGTATTTGCCGAGCCCCTCGAAAGTCACGCAGACCATGAAGCGCGCCGGAATGATCCTGTCGGTGTCGATGTCGTTGCCGGGTACGAATACGGCTTTGCCCTTTACTTTTTCGATTTTTTCGAGTGCCATTGTCGCCTGAAAATTAGAATGATTTTTTTTCGCACTACAACCCAAAAAAGATGTCCAACAAAAAAACGGATTCTTTTGAAAAATAAATTATGGAAATTTTTTTTAGATTCCGTATGAATTGAGCCGATAAATTTTACAAAAACCGAAAAGCATATGAAAAAAATAATAGCAATAATCGCTCTGGGCGCGGCCCTTTGCGGATGCCAATCCGCTCCGGAAGCTTCTCCCGAGCAGCTCTCCATCCAGGCAGTATACTCGGTTGACTCGCGCGTGACGACCAATTCCAAGTCGCCCGCGGAGGTCGTGGACAAGCTCCAGTCGATCCGCCTCAACGGCTGCCCCGCCGAATTCGTCGACGCCTACCGCGACTACATCAAGGGTTGGGAGGCTCTCGTGGCGGTGGCCAAGAAGATGTACGCGCAGAACATGCAGAAGGCCTCTTCGGACATCGCGACTTTCGTATCCGACTACCAGTCCAAACCCATCGAGGCAACGGTAAACCTCAAGAAACAGTGGCCCGCGTTCTCCTCCGACATCGACGCCGCTACCGCCAAGCTCTCCAAGAACTTTGCCGCGATGACCGCTGTCGGCGCCAAGTACAACGCCGTATACCAGAAGGATTCGTCGCTGTTCTGACCGGCGGCGTCCCATTGAAAAATCTTCGCTCCCTCGCGGGGGCGGGGATTTTTTTTTGGATTTTTCCCGATTTTTGGCGTCAAAAGCATTGTGAGGAAATCCGGCATGGACGACGGCGGCAAATCCGCGTACGAGTGGAAGAATGTTTCGGTATTCGTGCCGAAAAATCCGCTCGCGCTGCTTTCGATATTTAAGTCTTTAAGGCACCGGAATTTCGCCATATACTTTGCGGGAATGCTCTTCTCGCTGGTGGGCGCATGGATTCAGCAGGTGGCGATGGGGTGGCTCGTCTACAACCTGACCAACTCGGTGTTCATACTCTCGCTCTCCGTCTTTCTGGGGCAGATTCCCGCGCTGTTTTTTACTCCGTTTGCGGGAGTCGTAGCCGACAGGTTTGACAGGCGAAAAATACTTATCGTCACCCAGGTCTGCATGATGTGCCTGAGCTTTGCGCTCGCCTTTGTCGCCCTCTCCGGCGAGGTAAACATAAACGCCATACTCGCCCTATGCTTCGTTTCCGGAATAGTTTTCAGTTTCGACGCGCCCGCGCGGCAGTCTCTCTACTCAAAACTCGTCCCGCCCTCCGACCTCAGCAATGCCATCGCTTTAAATTCCACCGCCATAAACGGAACCCGCTTCATCGGCCCCGCGATAGGAGGGGCGCTCATAGCATCGGTCGGCGAGGGAATCTGCTTTCTCATAAACGCATTCTGCTATCTCGCGATTCTCTTCTCCCTCTACATGATAAAAATCTCGCCCTCGCGCGGATCCGCGGGCTCGGGGGCAATGCGCGGCATAGCGGAGGGCTTTGCGTACATCCGCGACATGCGCCCGATAAGGCTCGTCATAACAATTCTTATGGTTTTCAGCTTCTTCGGGCTGCCGTTTGCCATGCTTATGCCGGCTTTCGCCAAGGGCGAGCTCGGCGGCGGAAGCCAGACGCTCGGCAACCTCATGAGCTGCGTCGGCTGCGGGGCGCTCGCGGCCGCCCTGTATCTGGCCGCCCGCAAGAGCGTCCTCGGGCTCGGGCGCGTGATTGTCCTTTCCGGAATGCTCTTCGGCGCCTCGCTCGTCGCGATTTCCTTCGTCCGCAGCCCCGCGTGCGCCTACTTGATATGCGTTCCAATAGGCTTCGGCATGGTCGCCGTCGCCGCGTCTTGCAACACCATGCTCCAATCCCTCGTGGACGATTCCAAACGCGGGCGCGTGATGAGCGTTTTTACGATGTCCTTTTTCGGAGTCCCTCCAATCGGCAGCATATTGCAGGGCTGGATTTCCTCCTTTGCCGGACTGCCAGCCGTCACCGCTTGCTGCGGGCTCGTCTGTATTTTCGCCTTCGCAGTCTTCGAGTTCCGCCGCAAGAAAATCAGCTCCCAAGCCAGAAAAATCTACGCCCAAAAAGGCCTGATAATGCCCGAAATGGCAAGGGCATTGCAACAATCCACCCGCTGATTTGGCGAATGCTTTTGGCGAATAGCTGCGTTAGGGAAGCCGCCAAGACCGCTCGCGTATGTCGAATACGCCACGCGAGGGAGTATTCAGGGAATAGTGGGGATAGCCCTATTGCGAAGCAATGGGCGTAAGGGGCGTCAGCCCCTTCAATGGCTGGCGGCCCGTGCCGCCCTCGCTCTTCATCCAAAATCATTACGCCAAATCGGGAACCCGCGGTTTTTTAGAACGAACTCTGGAAGTATTAACGAACCTCCCATGGGAGGTTCGTTTTTTTTTGCGGGGAACAGGGAGGGGATAGAAGCATTGGCGAAGCCAATCTTCGTAAGGGGCGCCAGCCCCTTCTATGGATGCGGCACCGCCGCCCGCCCTCGCTCTTCATCCAAAATGGATTCGCTGGCTTGGTTGCGCTGGGCGGGCGCGGGGCGCGCCTGCGCAGAGGGGGTAAGCCTCCTGCGGCGATTGGCAAAGCCAATGCGCCTGTCCCTGAAGTTTCCGCATATGGAGTTTTGTATATATCCGAATAAAATGCCAACGCATTTTATCCTTCCCGAAATCCTTATTTTATAGCCTCGCTGCGCTTCGGATAAAATAAGCTTTCGTTTTCATTGCGCCAAATCGGGATCCTTTGGTTTTCAGAACGAACTCCGGAAGTATTAACGAACCTCTCATGGGAGGTTCGTTTTTTTGAGGGGAAAGGGAAGGGGATAGAAGCATTGGCGAAGCCAATCTTCGTAAGGGCGCAGCCCTTCAATGGCTGGCGCACCTTGCGCCCGTAAGGGGCGTTAGCCCCTTCAATGGAAGCGGCCCTGCCGCCCCCTTCAATGGCTGGCGGCCCTGCCGCCCCCTTCAATGGAAGCGGCATAGTTGCGATTTTTGCTGAAAGCGAGCAAGGGGCAACGGGGTTGCCGTCCGGAGCGTTTGGGGTTTGTCGGGGAGGTATGTATTGTCAATTATCGCTTGACTTGTATTTTGGGGAAAATAATTTGAATTAAATATGAAAACGAAATTTTTTTCTTTGCTTTCGTTTTGCGTTTTCGCCGCCTCTTCCGCTTTTGCGGTTGATACTTTCTTTTTTATGGGCGGCTCCGACGGCGCCGCGAATATAGCGAACGACCGCAGCCAGTGGGTAAACCTCTCCACTTACAATTCTTCCGGCGACACTTTTTTATTTCAGCTCTTCCCCGAGGGAACTGACGACAGGGTGAGTACCGACAAGGGCAATTACCGCGCTGGCGCGATAAGCTCCGACCAGTCGGGGATGATAACCTCCGAGACTAACATTATTTTCAACCGCTATTGCCTTGGCGAAGTCCAGCCGGACGGCTCTGTCGCTTTCAACGACGCGAATGTAAAAAATCCCTCTCCCATAATTTTCAACAGCGATTTTACCGCCGGCAATATGTTCGCGCGCATCAATTGGACTGTCGATTTCCAGTTTGCCGAGGCCGACAGCGTCACTCTGAGGGTTTCGGAAATAAATCTGAATTACATATCAAACGCCCATTTTACGAAAACCACCGCCGGCGAGGCGCATATCCGCGTTGAGGGCAGCTTCATCTGGCAGGGCGGAGACAACTTGTACCTGGGCTCTTCTTCCGGATTTATCGACAGTTTTTACGCGGATTCCATAGAGGTTTGGGGGCCCAAGACGACCGCTTTTACTTTCAATTTCTACGTCAATGAAATCGACGCCGCAACCACCAATTTCACGTCAGAGGATGGGAATTGCGCCACGGTGAACTTCTACATAAACAAGTTGGACGCCTCCCAGGCCCTTTTCTATTTGGGCACTACAACCAAGCTCGATGACAGCGTCATAAACATAGATTTCTCTTATCTCGACACCGACGGCATAGGCGCGGGCGAGTACAGAATTTTGTCGGTCGACTCGCGGTCGGAAGGGTTTACGGAAAGCGGCTCGCTCGCGGATTTCAACATCAACGACGATTTGCTCGACACCATGGGAATAGAGCACAATTTTGAATGGGACGGCCAGAATCTCATATTGAACGTCACAGTCCCTGAGCCTGCGGAAGTTGCGGCGGTTTTTGGGCTGCTCGCGCTCTTTGCCGCCTGGCGCAGGAGAAGATAAGTTGGATATGAAAGTTTTTTCAGTCGCGCGGGGGCGGTAAAGCCTCCGCTTTTTTTGCGTTTTGTTTATGGAAGCGCGCAAGGGGGCGGGGCGCAAAAATTTTAAAATTTGCCTGCGGGCGCGGCATTCGCAAAGCGGAAGCTGCGGGAGGGGGAGGCGATATATTTTGCGCTCTTTGCGAATTGGCGCGCTTTCGCCCGCGCGAAGGTATCGTTTTCGCGTATGGACTTTTGGGGAAGTCCCGAAATGCGGAGTGTAAAAATAATGGCGGAGGGGATGCGGTTTCGCGGATTATTTTTTCAATGTAACCTTGTGAAATTTAATTGTTTGACATTTTTAAATGTATTTCATAACCTGCCATTGTTATGAAAGCAAAATTCGTCATTTTATACTCGGCATTTGTCTTGTCGGCATTTTCCGCCTATGCCGCGGACACTTTTTTCTTCCTGGCGCCGTCGAGCGGCTCGAACGTCAACGATATGAGCCACTGGAAACAGCTTTCCACTTTTAAAGACGGCGACAATTATAATTTTTACATTTTTCCGGAGGGCGCCGACGACAGAATCCCGGGCGACATTCCGGACGGCGGCAAATGGGAGGCCGGGGCTTTGAGCCTCGACCAGTCCAAAACCATCTCGGCCGATTCCGACGTAATCATAAACAGCTATTACATGGGCGAACTTCAGCCCGACGGTTCCGTCGCGTTCGGGAACAAGATACTCGGCGATAGTCAAGCGGTCGTATTTACCGACAGTTTTACGGCGGGAAATATGAGCATAAGGATAAACAACCGCATAGATATAAATTTTGCGCCCGCAGAGGTTATAAACCTCAATTTGTCCTCGCTTTCCATCTATCAGATAGCGCACACATATATCAATAAGACGACTTCCGGCGTGGTGAACATAAATATTGACGGGGATTTCTCGTTCGGCGCCCCCACGGGTCAGTCGGGCTGCAATTTGAATGTCGGCGCCTACGACGGCTTTATCGACAGCGTAAGGGCCAATAATTTCAAGCTGCCGAACGCTCTGGATTTGACGATTGCTTTCTATGCGCACCGCGTGGACTTCGCCTCCACCGACCTCAGAAATACCTACAATAATGCGGAAAAGGGCGAGGGAAACACGCAGCTTATCTTGAATGTCGGCAGGCTCGACCCGCTGTCGGACGTTTCGGTATATTCGCTTGGCACGGCGTATAAAAATGGGGACGACGTGATAACGGTGGATTTTGGCATGATAAACACCGAGGGGCTGGCCGCGGGCGAATACAAGATAGTCGCCGTTGACGAGTGGTCGGAGGGCTTTGCGGAGAGCGGGCTTTCTGACTTCGACTTGCGCGCGGACATATTCGACGCCCACGGAATCGAGCACAGCTTTGCGTGGGACGGGCGGAACCTCACGCTCACCGTGGTTCCCGAGCCCGCCGAGTTCGCCGCGGCATTCGGGGCGCTCGCGTTTCTGTTTGCCGCTCGCCGTTGGAAAAGCTGAATTTTTAGGCAAATAAAGACCGGAGGCGCGGAGCGAAGTCCGCGCCTTTTTTTACGCCGCGTATTTGCGGAGTTGGGATATGCCCGCAACGGCGCGGAGAAAAAATCGAGTGGGAGACCGGAGGAGATTTGGAACGGATTTTTTTGCGTTATTGCGCCGTAAGAGGGGATTTTGCGGCGGAATGCGGGGAGGGCTTGTAACAAAATTAAGTGTGGTATATGGATTTATGAAAAGGCAGGAGGGGATAGAGGGAATGGGGTAAAATTCAAAATATTGTTTGACAATTTTAAAGACAGAGTTATCTCCGGACAATATTATGAAATCGAGTTTTTTTAGATTGGGAAGTTTTGCTTTTTTACTCTGCAACGCGGCGGTTTTCGACTCTTTCGCGCAGGAGAAATCGTTTACCGATTTATATTACAATCAGGATTTGAGTACGACGGGATGGACTAATGATCGTTATATGCAAAATCCGTCGGCGTGGAATGTCGGCTCTCCTGACGGATCCGTTTTCGACGGAGAGGTAAATTCCGCAACCAATAACCTCTTTATTATTTCCGACGACACTGTTAACGGGCAGCAGACGCTCTTTGGATACGATTTCGGGAATTGGAATCTCAACAGCCTTACGATTGATATGACTACCGGAGGTAATTATCAGATTCTCGCGCTTGTCCCCAGCCAGAAACTTTCTATAACCGAAGATTTTAACATTACCATAAACAACCGCGCGGATTGGTGGATGCCGGAAAATAGAATATCTATGGCGGAGAACAGCTCGATTTCCATAGGCGGAAATTTGAATTTTACGAGTTCGATAACTGCCGCCGAAGTCGAGGATAGCAATCTCGGACACAGCGGCTTGGTGTTTGCCATAAACAGCCTGTATGCGGATCCTTCCATAGTGGAAGTGGCGGGCAATGTCATATTTAAAACCGCCGACACGTATAAGGACAGCAGCGACAAGATTAAATTTGTGACGGGTCTTACTTCCTTTAAAGTCGGGGGGTATATCGACATGACGGAGCCTCATGCGGGCACGCGGATATGGAATCTCTGCAACGCGTCTGTCGACAATTACTTTTCCGACATATCCATAGGGGGTTTGGAGGGCGGCGGCGCGCTTCAAATAAGCAGCGCGCACAGCGCGACTGTAAACCTTACGTTTGCCAATTCTTCCGCGCATTCGTATTCGGGCACATTGGCTTCCCGCGTTGGGTCCGCCAACAAATTGAACGTAACGATGAATGCTTCCGACGCACAAAACGGCAGGCAGACGCTCATAATAAAAGAGGGGGGCGCGGTCGAGGGCGACGCCGCGATGAACCCGTCGAGGCTCGATTCCGTGACGGTATTGAACGGCACGCTCAATTTGGGGGCGTACAACGGGCTCGTCAACGGCGACCTGTATCTCGGCGGGGCGAACGGCAGGCTCGAAATATCGTCCGCCTATACCGATAGCGGGATGGGCACGCTGACGTTCGAGAACGCGACGTTCGAGGCCGGAACGATAGTCTTTACGGTAGAGGAAACCGCCGCGGATAAAATCGAAATAACGGGCGACTTGGGCAAATTCGGCAACGGGAAGATAGGCGTGGAGTTCGACGCCGACCCTTACGACATCGGCGAGTGGATTTTGGCGAGCGGGGGCGATTCGATAGAGTACGAGCTGATAAGCTTCGGCTCCGGCAGCGTCGCGGAGGACGACTTTGTTTTGGGCGATTTGGGAGGCGGAATATTTGCGAACCTTTTTATAAGGGACAACGCTTTGTACGTTGAATTTACCAACGTTCCCGAGCCCGCCGAGTTCGCCGCGGCATTCGGGGCGCTCGCGCTCTTTATTGCCGCGCGCCGCGGAAGAAAATAGGAGTTTCAGTCGGCATATTCAAGACGCCGCGCGCCGCGGACGCCGTCCGGCGGCGTTTCGGCGCGGCGTTTGCGCCGGAGTTTTTTCGCGCGGGGGGGACTGTTTGGAACCCCGCGCTTTTTTGCGCGCGCAAGTTTTTCAGAGTTCGTGCGGATTTTGATTGGCTTTGCGCGGATTGGAATTTTTTTCGCGCGGCTTTTTTTCTTCCTTTCCTTTCCCTACTCGCGTTCCGAAAGAGATTGGTTGAAATGCGCGCGAACTTAGTTTAACTTCGTCCGCACAATGGGAAACATATTCGGTAAAATTTTCAGGGTCGCCACATTCGGAGAGAGCCACGGGCCGGCGATAGGCTGCGTCATAGACGGCTGTCCGGCGGGAATCGCCCTTTCCGAGGCCGACGTGCAGGCCGAGCTCGACCGCCGCCGCCCGGGGCAGAGCGCGATATCCACGCTTCGCAAAGAGCCCGACGAGTGCAAAATTCTCTCCGGAGTGTACGAGGGCAAAACTCTCGGAACGCCTATTTGCATAATGGTTGAAAATCTCGACCAGCGCTCCGGCGACTATTCCGAAATCGCCAAAGTATGGCGCCCTTCCCACGCCGACTACACGTACGACATGAAGTACGGCTTCCGCGACCCGCGCGGGGGCGGCAGGAGTTCCGCGCGCGAAACCGTAGCCAGGGTGGCGGCGGGGGCGGTTGCGCGCAAAATTCTCGGCTCCGGCGTTTCGGTGCGCGCGTGGGTCGAGAGCGTCCATGCGATTTCCATGCCCGCCGTCTCCGAAACCCCGTCTTTGGAGGATATAGAGGCGTCTCCCGTAAGGTGCCCGCACCCGCAGACCGCCGCGAAAATGGCGGAGTTCATAAAGAAGGCGCGCGCGGAGGGCGACAGCGTCGGCGGCGTCGTCCGCTGCCGGATAGAGGGGTTGCCCGCGGGATTGGGAGAGCCCGTATTCGACAGGTTTGAGGCTGACCTCGCCAAGGCGATGCTCTCCCTGCCCGCGACAAAGGGGTTTGAGATTGGCGCGGGATTCGCCGCGACGCGCATGTTCGGCTCGCAGCACAACGACCCGTTTGCGCTCGGCGGCGACGGCGCGGTGACGACCCTGACAAACCGCGCGGGCGGCGTGCTCGGCGGAATGACGTCGGGGCGCCCCGTCGATTTCAGGGTTGCATTCAAGCCTACCGCTACGATAGCCAAGGAGCAGGACACCGTCTCGCGGGATCTGAAGCCCGCGAAGGTCGTCGGCCGCGGCCGCCACGACCCGTGCGTGCTCCCGCGCGCCGTTCCGATAGTGGAGGCGATGGCGGCCTTGGTCGCGGCGGACGCGCTACTCTTGAACCGCTCGGCGCGCATTTGAAATTTTGAAAGGAGGCATCGCGTGCAGATTCCCGCATATCTCGTGATAGGAACCCCGACCTCGGGGCGCAGGGGCGTCGTATGGGACGCCGTTGAGCGCGGCTCTATGGAGGGTGAATTTTCCGTTGTCTTCGTGTCGGCGGGCGAAAAGCCGTCCGATTTCGACGCCGCCATAGCCGGAGCCGACAACGCCGGAATTGTGAAGTATTCCGACGCCGCGGACGCCGCCGAAAAGCTCGGCGCGCTCGACCCGCGGAAGATCTCGCGCGTGTTTTACCTCGCCGACTCCACAAAAAGCCTTGCCGACGAAATCGAGAGCTTCAAGGGCCTGGCGTCCGGCGGGAAGATAAGGCTGGCGCGCATATGGTCGGTTGTGGACTGCTCAATGGCGGAAAAATTCCCGAAGCAGACCGCCAAGTATGTTGACATGCTCTCGCATTTCGCCGACTGCGTGCTGCTGTCGCGGCGTTCCGGCGCGTCCGGCAGGAGCGTCGAGGAGCTGAAGGCGCAATGGGAAAAAATGCGCAGGCCGCATGTCGTGGAATATGTCGACAAAAATTTCAGGACGAAAAATCCGATAGAGCTCCTCATAGACGAGGCGCGCAGGATATCCATGTTCTTCGACGAATTCGACCCCGTCGACGAGCTTGAACTCGACGCGGAGAACCTGCCCGAAGAGCCGTTCAGCCTCGAGCGCAAGCCCGACCCGTACCTCGCGCGGCTGCCCGGCGGAATGCGCGCCGACCCCGTGGAAAATCCCGCGCAGTACGCGCTCAAAGCAAGGATGATGGAAAATGAAAAGTAAATTCTGCCTCGGCGACAAAATTTCAGCCTCCGTAAAAAAGCTTTCCCCCTATACCCCGGGAGAGCAGCCCTCCGATTCCGGCTGGGTGAAGCTCAACACCAACGAGCTCCCGTATCCGCCGTCCCCGCGCGTCCGCGAGGCGGTGATCGAGGCGATGGGCGAGGGCGGCGAGCGGCTGCGCCTGTATCCCGACCCGTCGTCTGCCGAGCTCAGGCGCGCGGCGGCAGACTATTACGGGCTCGGAGCGGAATACGCCTTCGCCGCAAACGGCTCCGACGACGCCCTCAACCTGGCGGTTCGCGCGTTTTCTGACTCGCGCCTGAAAATCGCGACCATCGACCCGAGCTATTCCCTCTATCCCGTCCTCGCGAAAATGCAGGGCTCGGAGATTTTGCAAATCCCGTTTGGAGAGGGCCTGAAAATCCCGTTTGAAAAAATATTTTCCTGCGGGGCGAACATATTTTTCTTTACCAATCCGAACGCCCCGACGGGCAAGGGATTCGGGCTCGACGCCGTGGCCGAAATATGTGAGAACTTCCCCGGAATGGTGCTCGTGGACGAGGCATACGCGCCGTTCGCGCGCGAGACCGCGGTTCCGCTCGTCAAAAAGTACGAAAATCTGATAGTAGCGGGCACGTCGTCCAAGGGCTGGGGGCTCGCGGGAATGCGCGTCGGCTGGGCTTTCGCGCGCCCGTCCGTAATAGAGGTGCTCGACAGGGTCCGCGACAGCTACAACCTCGACAGGCTCGCGCAGGCCGCCGGCGCCGCCGCCCTCAAAGACGCCGCATACCACCTCGAATGCGTCGGAAAGGTCGTAGCCGAGCGCGCCGAAACCGAAAAGTTCTTCGACTCCATCGGCTGGAATTACGTCAAGAGCTCCAGCAATTTCATCCTCTTCGAGCCGCGCCGCGACTCCGCGCCCCCGTCCCCCGAAACGGCGGCCTCGCTCTTTGAATTTCTGCGCTCCCAAAAAATACTCTTGCGGTATTTCCCGAAAGATAGGAGCGTAAACAAGTCAATCCGCCTGACCGTGGGGACGCCCGAACAGATGAAGGCGTTCCGCGCGGCGGCGCTCGCATGGAAGAAAGGCAAATGATGCGCGCATCTAAAATATCCCGCAGGACGAAGGAAACCGACGTGGCGGTCGAGCTGAATCTGGACGGCTCCGGCGCCTACGAAATCGATACCTCCATACCGTTCTTCAACCACATGCTGGAGCTCTTTTCGCGCCACGGGTTGTTCGACCTGAAAATCGCGGCTTCCGGCGACATCGACATAGACTACCACCACACGGTAGAGGATGTCGGCATAGTGCTGGGGCGCGCCTTCCGCGAGGCGCTCGGCGGCAAGGCGGGAATCCGCAGGTACGGATTTTTCCTGCTTCCCATGGACGAAACGCTCGTGCGCGTTGCAATAGACCTTTCGAACCGTCCGGTGCTCGTGTACGATCTCGGCGACAGGGACGCCCGCGTGCGCGATTTCAACGTCTCGCTCTGCCGCGAATTTTTCCAGGCGTTTGCGAACGAGGCAGGCGCCAACCTGCACATTTGCCTGCTCTGCGGGGGCGAGCCGCACCACGTGGCCGAAGCCGCGTTCAAAGGCTTTGCCAAAGCCCTGCGCATGGCGGCGGAAATCGACCCGCGTCTCGGCGGCGCGCTGCCCACGACAAAGGGTTCAATCTGACATGTCCGAGGGCAGAAGCACAGCGATAATAGACTACGGCATGGGCAACCTGCGCAGCGTGTTGCGCGCGTGGGAGGCGGTGGGAGCGCGCGCGCGCCTGGTTCGCTCGCCGCTCGAAATCGACTCCGGAGACCTGCTCGTTTTCCCGGGCCAGGGGGCGATCGCCGACGCAATGAAGCTCCTCAAATCGACCGGATTCGATTCCGCCATACGCGACTGGATCGCCGCCGGAAAGCCGTTTTTCGGGATCTGCCTCGGCTTGCAGGCGCTCTTCCAATTTTCCGAAGAGGGCGGCGGAACCGAATGCCTGGGCATTTTCGAGGGATCGGTCAAAAAGCTGAATCTCCCGCGGGGCTTTAAAGTGCCGCACATGGGCTGGGACAATGTCGCCTTCCGGCGCGGCGGCCGCGAAAAGCTCTTGGACGGAATCTCCGACGACGACCAATTCTATTTTGTCCACAGCTATTACGTCGAAACTCCCCGCGCGGACATCGTTTGGGGAACCACCGAATACGGCGGGCAAAAATTTGTCAGCGCCGTGTCCGCGGGCGGCCTCGCCGCGTGCCAGTTCCATCCGGAAAAGAGCCAAAGCAGGGGATTGCGCCTCTATTCCAATTTTCTGAAAAGCGCGGGCGCGGAATGCGCCGGCGGCTAAATCGGGCGGTTTTTATCAGGGGGATATTTCCCGTTGCCTGTCAGGCCCGGCGCGCGGGCTCTCCGCGTTTTTCGGCAAAAAGGCGAACCTTCGGAAGAAAGTTCGCCTTTTATTGTTGCCTTTCGCGCGGAGGTGGAAAATCAGCGGCGGGAGGATATCAGGAATTGGAGGATATACCAGAACATCAGGGCTATTGCTGCGAACAGCCCGAGGGCGGCTGCGACGTACTGGTCGTTGCGGTAGCGCCTTATCATGACGCTCGTCTGGTAGAGTATGACGAGCCCCGCGAAGGCGATCATCGCCGCTGAAAACCACAGCCCAAGCTGGATTCCAAATAGTACCGCGCACGCGATTATGCCGAGCGCCACAAACGACGCGATGGTCAAAAACGACCCCATGAAAGAAAAATCCTTCTTGGAAAAAAACGCGTACGCGCTGATTCCCGCGGTGAGGGCCGCCGTTATTATGCCCGCCTGCGGGATCGTGTCGGGCGCAAAAGAGTTCGCAAAAATTATCAGCGGCAGGAATATTACAGCCTCCGCGGTTATGTAGAGGGCGAATCCGGCGTACTGTTTGCCGAGCGTCGCCCCCGTTATGGCCCACGAATTAGCAAGCCACGAAACCCCCATGAACGCCAGCAGCACTATCAGCCAGTTGTTGCCGGAAACCATCCTTTGCGCGAGGTCGACTGCGGGCTGCCAGGAGACCAAAAACGCCTCCAGCGCGATGAATCCCGCAAAGCCGAGCGCGAGGTTCATGTAGACTTTTCTTATAAATTCGGAGCGTTCCGACGCTAGGGACGCCGCGTTTTGGTATTGCATCGAGTACATGTTTTTTTGCCTTTTTTGATTAGACACTGTTTGCGGTCGCGCGTTCTGCGATTGCGCGAATTTTTTTGTGGCGAATATTGGCGGATTGTTCAAACTTTTTCGCCAAATGGAAAATTCCGACGAAATGAAATTGCGGTTTGACGGCAGGGCGCCGGACGAATTGCGGGAGATAAAATTCGAGCCGGGCATCGCGCCCAACGCGACGGGTTCCGCGCTCGCGTCCTTTGGGAACACAAAGGTGATATGCGCCGCCACAATAGAGAGGCGGGTGCCCGCATGGATGAATTCCCTCGTCCCCCAAAAGGGCTGGCTTAGCGCTGAGTACTCAATGCTGCCGTACTCCACGCCTGCGCGCAAGCAGCGCGCGGTTTCCGCCGGAAAGCCCGACGGCAGGTCGGTGGAAATCCAGCGGCTGATAGGGCGCTCGCTCAGGGCGGTTGCGGATCTCGAGAAAATCCCGGGGATCACGATATGGATAGACTGCGACGTGCTAAGGGCCGACGGGGGAACGCGGACAGCCTCTATAAGCGGCGCGTATGTCGCGGCGAAACTCGCGGTAAGGAAACTTTTGGAGGCGGGCGAAATCGCGGAAGATCCTTTTGCGGATTCCGTGGCCGCCGTGAGCGTCGGGATTATCGGCGGGCGGGCGGTGCTCGATTTGCCATATGAGGAGGACAAAGACGCCGATGTCGACGCCAACATAGTGATGACGGGTTCCGGCAGGTTTGTGGAAATCCAGGCGGGCGGCGAGGAGGCGACTTTCGCAGACGCGGAGTTCGCGGAGCTGGTGTCGCTCGCGCGCGCCGGAATAAGCCGCATTTGCAAGCTTCAAAACGAGGCCGTCTCCAACGCATAGGAGGTCTATTATGGAAAGCGAAAAAATAGAAGCGGCCCTTTCAAAATTCAGAAAGCCGTACAACTGTTCCCAGACCGTTTACGCGGCGTTTCGCCCCGAAGATTCGGCGGGGCTGGAGGAGCTCGCCAAGTGCGGAGGGGGAAAAGCGCCCGGGGGCGTGTGCGGCTCTTTGCACGCGGCGCTGAAACTTTGCCCGGATTCCGCTGAAAACGATGTGCGCGCCAAATTCGCGGAGGCCGCCGGCTCGCAGCTTTGCCGCGAGATAAAGGCGGTCCACAGGACGCCGTGCGAGAAGTGCGTGGAGGCGGCCGTCCGCCTCGTGTGCGCTTTTTCGCGCGGAGCATAAGCGCGGGGCGCCTTGCGGAATGTTGTCTATAAGGGAATACGCGCCCGGAGATTTGGAGGAGATTCTCGGGCTCTTTTACGGCACTGTCCATTCCGTCAACGCCAAGGACTATTCTCCGGAGGAATTGGACGCATGGGCGGGAGGAAACGAGGACAGCGAGAAATGGAATATGTCGCTGCTCTCGCATTTGTCGCTCGTCGCCGAGTTTGAGGGGAATATAGTCGGATTTGGCGACATCGCGCCCGACGGGTATCTCGACAGGCTGTACGTCCGCGGGGATTTCCAGTCCAGGGGGGCGGGCACGGCGCTCTGCCGCGAGCTCGAGCGGCGTTCCGGCTGCGCCAGGATATACGCGCATGTCTCTATTACCGCGCGTTCCTTTTTTGAGAGGCTCGGATATAAAACGGCGCGCGAGTGCGGCGCAAAGCGCAACGGGTTGATTCTTAAAAATTATCTGATGGAAAAGTTCATATCGCGGCGGTAGGCGCTTATTTCCGAGCTGCGGCGCGGGGCGGGTGATAGCGCGCCTGCGACGGCGGCGTATATTGCGGGTTCGGGGACGGCGGTGGGCATGGTTATGCTGAGGTCGCCGTTTGAAAAAACGAAATCCCAACCGTCGGTGTTGGGTTCGTTGCCGTTGAGTTTTACTTTAATGTTTTCGCCTTTCGTGAAAGCGTCCGCAACGGCTGTTGCGCCAGCCGTTTCGCCGTCGATTGGCATGAAATTGCCTCCAACTTCGACCGCGCCAGTGGGCTTTACGAATATTTCGTAATCGGAGAGGAAAGTTAATCTCGAGCTGCTGTCCAATCCGGTGCCGACATTGATTTCCTGCTGCGCGAATTCCTTGTATTCGGCGGCGTCGTACATGAATGCGAGCGTGGCTTTTTCAGATGAGTTGCCCTCGATGCTGAATCGGGTGCCGGCAATCTCCATCCCGTCAAATCCATATTGCTAAGGTTGGCATTCCAAGATTCCAGCACCCGCGCTCCGGTTATAAATTGTCCGTAAATTATTAGTCGCACTTTCCGGAGATAACAAAAGAGTCGCGCCCGATTGTAAGTTTCAGCCTGAAATGGCCGTTGGGCAAAATGCGCGCGCCGAGCTCCGAGCGTGTTCCCACCCCGAGGGGCGACATGAAGGCGTACGAAGTGTTTGTTTTTGCCGGTATTGCCGCCGCGTTTAATATAGGCCTGAAATCCTCGCGCGAGAGCGGGTCGCCCCTGTGTTGTGCTCCGGCGATTGCCGCGGTTTTATATTTTGACAGTGCGAATTTTTTGAGATTAAAAAGCGGCGCCGCGCATCTGAAAAATTTTTTTGAGAAAACTCTTTTTTGGGCGGCACAAAGTTTGGTCGGTGCGCAGATAAAACGTCCCTAAAAATTGAACAGTTTTTTGCATTTTTCAAGACGGCGGATTGAGCCCGCACTGGAGGCGCAAGGCTTCTGGGCTTAAATATAAAAGTATTTAAAATATGATAAACGGAGAAAAACAGATAAAAGCGATTCTAAAAAACGGATGTTTAAATTGCTCATAAAATCAAATTCAAGCGTTTTTTAATCGGATAAAAATGATATACGGATATATAAGAGTTAGCTCAGATAAACAAACTACTGAAAACCAGCGTTTTGAAATCTCAAATTACGCTATGGGGCGCGGAATAAAAATCGACCGGTGGATAGAAGAGACTGTCAGTTCGAGAAAAAACCTGAGATCCCGCAAACTCTGGGCGCTTATGTGCAAAATAAAGGGCGGGGATTCGCTCATCGTATCCGAATTGTCCCGATTGGGACGCAATATGTTCCAAATTGTCGGCATTTTGAACTTCTGCATGGAAAGGCAAATAAAGCTCCGCACCATAAAGGAAAACTACGAGCTCGGCAACAATATCGCTTCAAAAGTGCTCGCGTTCGTATTCGGGCTCGCCGCGGAAATAGAGAGGGAGCTGATTTCCCAGCGCACACGGGAGGCGCTGATGCGCCGAAAGAGCGAGGGCAAGGCCCTCGGGCGGCCGCGCGGGCAGAAGTCAGTGCGGGTGAAACTTTCAAAGCACGAGGACGACATAATTTCCCTGATAAATGAAGGCGTTCCTAAAGCGCGCATAGCAAAAAAATTCAACGTGGCGCGCGGCACGCTTTCAAGGTTTCTCTCCGGAATTTCTTCGGGATATCGCGGGAAGAAACCGGCGCCGGCATATGCTGACGGAAAACGGCAATCCGAATTTATGGAGCGCGTCGCGCTCGAAAACCCGCGCCCGCGCTTGCGCGTCCGCAAAAATCCGAAAGAAAAACAGCGCGCGGGGGAAAAACCGTCCAAGGCAAACTTGCGCCGGCGCGCGAAGGTTTAAGTCCGCGAGGCGCGGCGCGTCTGTCAGGCACGCGCCGCGCCGGTATCGATTGTTTTGTGCTGCCAGGCGCGCGTTTGCGCAGGCAAATATCGGTTTAGCAAGGGGAGGGCGGCCCGCCCTTGGGCGTAATATCCTTGCGAATATTGGCGGATTTCCGCGTGGAAAAATTCATCTCCCGCTTGCGCGCCCGGCATATCGCGCCTTGTTTCCGGTTGCCCTCTTGCCGTACCGCACAATGCTCGGGAATATCAGCGCGAGAATTGCGGGATATGCGGGCTGTTGCGGGTTTTTGCGGCTCGCCCAAAATAAGCGGCAAGCAGGCAAATTTGCACGTTCTACGTCAAAGATTGTGGAATGGTGGGAAAAAAAGAGGGCAAAGAGAATAAAAAATGTTCTACAATGCCCGATGTGTTAATAAAGGGCTATAAGATTCTCAGGACGGTAAGTGTTGGTCAAGACTTTTCGATTGCGGAAGTTGAGCATAAGCAGTCGGGTATACCCGACTGCTTATGCGGGTCGCATCGTTTGATTCATTACGATTCCTACCGGCGTTATATTAAGCACGTATCTGAAAACGGAGCTATTTATCATCTCAAGGTAAAATGCAAGCGTTACAAGTGTCTCGATTGCGGAAGGGTCTTTCGCGAAAGGCTTGAGGGAGTAAGGCCTTACGCTCGTCACTCGGAGAGGTTCAAAAACAGGCTCGTAAGTGAATACGCTCGGAACGTTTGCAATAAGGCTATTGCTCGGATTTACCGCATATCTGCAAGCACGGTTGAGCGGGCAATCCACAATAGGTACGAGCAAAAGCTCAAAGAGCAAATCAACTATCCTTGTCCTGAAATTATAGGAATAGACGAGCACACAATCCACAAGGGTTACAAGTTTGCGACTACGATAGCCGACTTATCGCACCACAGGGTATACGATGTTATTAAAGGGAAGAGACATATCGATATAGCAGGCGCGCTAATGTCGTACAAAGGCAGGGAAAATGTGAAGGTAGTGTGCATGGATTTATCGAGCGGATATCGAAGTATCGTAAGGAGATGTTTTCCGAGGGCGAAGATAGTAGCGGATAGGTTTCATGTGATACGATTAGTGCTCCACCACTTTATGGAATTTTGCAAGAGTGCGCAGGAAGAAGTAAAGTGGAAGAGATCGATTACTTATCCTTTGCGGAAAAGGAGAGAGAGGCTAAAAGCGCAAGAGATGGAGCGGCTTAAAAGCTTTTTTAGGGGAAATCCGGCAATAGAGCTTGCGTACGAATTTAAGGAGCGATTATGCGGGCTATTGAATAAAAAGAGTCAGACGGCAAAGCAATGCAGGGATAACATAAGAAAGTTAAAGGAAATGATGAAGATAATGAAATACGAAGCGCCGACAGAGTTTGGGAAGCTTGCGGAAACGATAAGCGAATGGTTTGCGCCGATAATAAGAATGTGGAGATTTACAAAAAATAACGGAATAACGGAGGGCTTCCACCGCAAGATGAAGTTGATACAACGCAGAGCCTATGGATACAGAAACTTTGAAAATTACAGACTGAGAGTCCTCGTGGAATGCGGGGTGAATCTATGAAAGGCAAATCTAAAAAATCAACCTATTCCACAACCTTTGGTGTTGACCCCAAATTTGCAGGCCCGTCTTTCGCGGCGGATTGCGCGGCAAAATCCGGACGCAAAAAACGGCGGAACGGAGGGGGGGTAAACACCTTGCCAATTCCGCCGTTTTGCGGTCGGCCCAATCCGGCCGGAACATATTCGTCAAACGTTGACCAGTAGGGACTCGAACCCCAACAAAAGGTGCCAGAAACCTTTGTGCTACCATTACACCACTGGTCAATTTTGAAAGCATTTAAACATTCAAAATTTTGGGGGCTTGTCAAGCTTTTATTTCCGTTTTAATTTGACCAACGCCGCGCTTGGATTTTTAATCGTCTTTTATTTATATGTCCGCAAATTTTGAAAAGGAACTTCTTTCGGCAATCAACGCCGTTTTGGCCAACAACGGGCGCCCTCCCGTCGATTCCCTTGCCGCCGGCTCGGATTTGCGCGCGGATTTGGGGCTCGACTCGTTCGACCTCGCGGAGCTCGCCGTGCGCTTGCAGGCAAAGTTTGACGTGGACGTATTCGAGGGCGGGGGAGTCCGCACGCCGGCGCAGATTTTGGAAAAGCTTTCCAAGTAATGCGCGGTTGCGCATGGGCGGCGGAGCGGCCCGCTTGCAAATGGTTTTGCGCGCTTCCGGTTTTTCCCGCGCGCAAGGTCTGCGCGGCGGGCTTTGGTTTTTTTAGCGGAGTTGCCGGAAATTCGCTTTCCCTGCGGCATAAGGGCGCCGGAGTATCTGGCGCAAATTAAACCGTTGCGGCTGCGCGCGGGAAAAATGCCCGTGAAATTCCGCGCCGCTTTTCATGTATTTGTTTTTTCGGAACGGCGCAATGCCATTTTCCGCTTTCATCTGCCGCGCAAAAAAAGCGGCGCGCAAAATTTTATGCGCGCCGCCAACTACAAACCTTACAAACCGATATTAATTCAAATTGGCTAACTCCTGCCCTGCGAGTATTGCGAACACGCCGTTTTGCTCGCTGTCGGACAATTCCTTAAATATGGCCTTCGCCTCGTCGGCCTTGCCGCTCTGCGCCTTTGCGAGGCCGAGGAGATATCCAGCCTGGGCGGAATATGCGGATTTTGCCGCGCCTTTAAAAATCTTTTCGAGTTCCGCCATGCCGTTTTCGGCATTGCCTGCGGATATCGCGGAGACTGCGGCGCCGATTTTTGCGCGCTGCGCGAGCGGCGAATTCCCCAGCCCGCCGACGGACTGGGAATAGAGCTTTTCGGCTTCGGCGTATTTGCCCGCCTTGTAGGCGGCGTCGGCGTTTTGAAGCAACGCGACCCCCGCGAGAGCGGTGCCCGGATTTTCGGCGGCGAATTTGGCGAGCTCTTCGGGAGTTGCGGCGGCGCAGTACGCGGCGGAGAGGCTTTCGGAGGCGCTCGCCCTGTATATTTTCCAAGCCTGGACGCCGATGACTATCGCGAACGCCGCGGTTATGGTAAAGATTATGAAGTTGCGGTTTCTTTTCCAATAGAGCCACACCCTGTCTTCAAGGTCGACTCCCTCGAGGTCTTCGTCGAGGATTACGGTCTTGCGCTCGTCGGCCGCGGGCGCGCCGGCGAGTTCCGCTTCGCTCGGCAGGCTCGGCCTGTTTTTTGCGGCGTTGAGGGGGCCTTTCCTGAAAAATTTTTCATTCATATTGCGCGGTATTCTTAAAATTTAAAGTAAAGCCCGTTTTTTTGCGCCAATCAAGAATAAAACTCAGGCTTTTTGCTTTTTCGCTTGCCGCCGCCGCGGAGCGGCGTATTTTGCCCGCATGAGAAAAACAGCTTTTTTGGCGGTTGCCGCGACGTTGGCGCTTGTGTCGACGCTTGCGGCGAAGACATATTTCAAGGGCGTCTGCGACAAAGACGCGCTTTCGTACAAATCGGGGGAGGAAATTGTGTTTTCCGTGTCGCTGATGGAGGACGGCAAGCCCAAGGGCGGGCAAAAAGTAAAATATGTCCGCAGGGGCGACGACGGCAAAACCGATTCGGGAGAGTTCGTTTCCGACGCGGGCAGGCCGTTTGTCTATAAGACGTCTGTCGACAGACCCGGGTATGTCCACCTTAAAATGGAGGCGGTCGGGGACGACGGAAAGCCTTTGAAGGACGCCGACAAGTTTGACGGCGGCGCTTGCGCGGACTTCGACAAAATAGCGCCTTCCGCGCCGGAACCCAAGGATTTCGACAAGTATTGGAGGGCCCGCAAGCGCGCTCTCAAAAAAGTTCCGATGAAGGCGGAGCTCACGCCTCTGCCCGAGAAGTCGAAGGGCGGAATCGACGTGTACGAGATAAAAATCGACTCTCTCGGGGAGCCCGTGCGCGGCTATTTGAGCATCCCCAAAAACGCTGCGGAAAAGTCGCTGCCGGCGCGCGCGGTGTTCCAGGGGTACAGCGTTTCGGACATGCACTATTGGCCCATGGGCGACTGCATAGCCATATTCGTTTCGCCGCACAGCATGGACATGGGAAAGGACAAGGCGTACTACGACGAATTGAAGAAGGGGAAGCTCGCCGGATTCGGATTTGAAAAGGAGCTTGCCTCCCCCAAGGATTCCTATTTCGACGGAATGATTTTGCGCGATTTGCGCGCCCTCGAATACCTGCGCTCGCGCCCCGAGTGGAACGGCAGGGAGCTGACGGTTTCCGGCGGAAGCATGGGCGGATTCCAGGCGATAGCGGCCGCCGCGCTCGACCCGAAGGTGACGGGGTGCAATTCGAGCATAACGTGGATGTGCGACCTCGGCGGAAAGGGCGCCGGAAGGCTCGGCGGGTGGCTGCCGGAGTACCTTCCGAACCGCGCGTATTTTGACAGCGCCAATTTGGGCAAACGCATAAAGTGCCCCGTAGAAATAGACGCCGGCCTCGGCGACTACACTTGCCCGCCATCGGGGGTCACCGCGCTTTACAACAATATTTCGTCGCCCAAGAAAATCGTATTCACCCAGGGGCGCACGCACGGGTATACCCCGCCGGATTCCCCCGCAAAGTATTCGCGCTCCGGCGGCGCGCAGAAATAGATTTTTAAGGTTTTGCGATGCGAAAGGCGCGGCGTTGGGGAACTCCGCGCCTTTTTTGACGCTCCGGCTTGGCGGGCGGGATGCGGATTGCGCACGGAATGCCGCGCCGCCGCGCGCGTTTTGGGGGAAGCGGAGAAGGGCGGCGGGAATTGGGCGTTCAGCCCGCATTTGCGCGCCCTACCGCATTTGCGCGTCCGTATTTTTAAGGAGCGGGAAATTTTCTAAGCCCCGCAAGGTTCCCGGGCGCCCGCCGCTTTTGTTCGAAAAAGGCGCGAACGGCAAGGTTCGCGCCGATTGAAATTTCGCCTGCCGGTTTTCGGGCTATTCTTTCGCCTGCCCGCTGCCGCCGAACACGCGGGCTGTCGCGTTCAGGTAGTCGTATCCGTAAAAATTGTCGGGTTCGAGGTATTCGCCTTCCGTCCATTCATTCCATGCGTTCACGAATATGAGCTTGGGATTGCCCTCGGGAATGTTTTTGTCGGCCCACGCTTTGGCCATGCGCAGGGTTTTTTCATATTCTTTCGGGCATTTTTTCTCGCAGATTTCAGTGAATTCGTTTTGCGGGAAGCGCGGGTTGTTGTCCCAGCCGGTGGATACTATCGGGAAGAACACTCCGAAATCCTTTTTGTATTTTTCCCATTGCGGGATATTCCTGTCCCTCCATGCGGCGTAGCCGCCCTTGCGCGAGCCTCCCCAGTTGTATGCGCTCATTGAATCGAAGCCGTAGTATTCGGCGATTTCCCCGAGGGACGGTTTTCCCTTTCCGGGGACGGGAATATTGTGCGGAACGTTCATCGCCATGAAATGCAGCCCGTCGAAGCCGGCTTTCTTGCATTCGCTTTCGAGGAATTCGAGCGCCGCCTTCGTCTTTTCAGGGCCGCCCGCGCCGCGCACGAAGTTGCGCATCAGGAAAATCGCGAGCACCGGCTTGTTGGCGATCTTATAGTAGTTGGGCTTCTTGAAGTATGCTATAAAGCGCGGAACCAGCACCTTCGTAAATTCGTCGTAGGAGACGTCCGCGCTCCAGTTGACTTTCTCTTTTTCCGCCTTGCCTATCTTGTTGTTCCATAGGTTGTCGACGTCGTGGTTTGCCCACATCAGGAAGAATTTCATGCGCTCGTTGTTGGGGGCTTTGAGGAAGCCGTCGTTCAGCGCGCCTTCGAGGAACGGCCTGTTTTGGTACCAGTACCAGTCGTACATGAACACGTTGACTCCGGCGGCGAGGGCGGCGTCGATTTTGCGTGCGACGGCTATCGGGTCTGCCTCGTTTTCATAGCCCCACAACGGGACAATCGGCTGTTTGTGCCCGTCGAATTTCGGCCTGGCTTCGTAGACGTTCTGCCACTCTCCCGTGCCGTGCGGGAAAATCCCGAGCTCCTTCCAGCGCGGTTCGGGGTGGTAGGCGGGCCAGACTATCGCGGCAACGTCGTATTCGGATTTTGCGGGGGCGGCGGAATTTCCCGCCTGCGGCGCGCGCCGGTCGCCGGAAGGGTTGGAAGTTTCCGGTTGCGACGCGCAGGCCGCGGCAAGCGCGCAAACTATCGGCAGAATGCAGTATTTTATCATATTGGAATCTTGGTTTTGTATTGAAATACGTTTTAATTCGCGCCTTTGAAATATTCAATGCAAAAGTTTCCTAAATTCATATAAATTAAAAAAGCCGCCCTCACAAGATTTCGCGCATAAGCGCGAGAACTTGGAGGGCGGCCTCTGCGGGTCAAGCCGCGTTCCTATTCAAAAAGCAGGGTGGTCACGGAGCGCGGAGAGAGTTTGAACGTCCGCTTGCCGTCAAATTTCGGGTCGATGTGCTGGTTGGCGAGGTCGGAGGATTCGCTCGTCCTGAAAGCCGAAACTTTTTTCAGCCCGTCCGAGCCTTTGCCGGAGAGCGAGAAGTCGAAATCCGCAGGCTCGTAGGAAACGTTTGCGGCAACAACCGCCACTTTCTTGCCGTCGGGCGAGGCGAAGGCGGAGGCGAACACTCCGCCGAGGTCGTCAGCGCCGGTTAAATCTATCCTCTTCCATCCCGGACGGATGAAAAAGCTGTAATTGCCGAGCGTCCAAAGCTTCTTGCGGGTGAATACGTTTCCGCCCTGGCAGATGTCGCCGTCTTTGGGGGTGACGCCGGTAAGGGCGTGGTCGCCGTTTATTTCAAAGGCTTTCCAGTAGCCCCAGCTCGGGGCGTCGACGCGCGCGAGGTCGGTGTGGATGAGCTTGGCCATCAAAAGCGAGATGTCCATGTCGGAGGGATTTTTTTGCGGCATGCCGTCTTTGCAAGCCACCCCGGGAAGGAGGCACCACTCCGTCTGTATGAATTGCACGCCGTATTTGTCGGCGCATTCCTTGAGCTTTTTGCGCGTGGAGACGATCTGCTCGTTGGACGTGTGCGTGTGGTAGTCGTGCGCGCCGATTTTGCGCGGGATGGATTTGAGATGGCCTATGTAGTCTTTGCTGTCGGGGTCGAAGAACGCGCGGATTTGGTCGCACGCCATGTCTTCAACGGGGTTTTTATTCATCTTTTTGCGCCCTTCGAGGTATGCGTCGCTTCCGTAGAGGTAGTCTACCCGCTCGGCCTCGCACAGCAGCTGTTTGGTTTTCAGCCCGCGCTTGCCAAGCGACTTGTCGAGCTCGACCGCCAGCCTCTTGATTTCCGGATTTAGCCACGGGGTGCCCTCCTGCGCGTTGGTGGACCACTTCCAGCCGGGCTCGTTCACGGGGCTGATGTAGTCTATATTGTACCCTTCGCCCTCGAAGTGCTTGGCGACTTCCGCCATGTATTCGGCGAAGTCGTCGTAGCAGTCGGCGCGCAGGTTGGACTTGAAGTCGGCGGCGTCCTTGTAGCCCTTGCCGTTTTGCGTCATCTGGACGGGAGGCGTGTTGGAGAACAGCAGAAACGATTCGCAGCCGTACTCTTTTGCCTTTTTCATGAAGTACTGCTGGCCGGCCGCCTTGGACCAGTCGTAGGATTTCCCGTCCTTTGCCAGGAACGATTCCGCCCTGCGCTGGATGGGGACTATGTCCGCGCCCTCCTGCTCCCATGTTCCGCCGCCGATGTTGACGCGCCACATGCTAAGCCCGATTCCCTCGGGGCTTCCGTCCTCCCCGTATTTTTGGGAAAACAGCCACTTGGCGAGCTTTTCCTTCTTGTCGTCGGCGAAAAACTTGCCGATGAAGTTTCCGCTCCACGCGTCCGATGCCGTGAAGCTTTCGATGGTCTGGAACTTTTTATCGAGGTTTGCGGAGACGCAGACCGTCTGCGCGGCGTTCGCCGCCGAGAGAACGGCGGCCGCCGTTGCGATGCTGTATATGGTTTTTTTCATGAGCCGTTTTTATTTTTGGTGCAGTTTCTTGAAATGCGGAAGCCTCCATATCGGGGCGTCGATTTTGACCGCGCGCCCGCCGGAATATCTGTTGCCGAGCTCGTCGATCCATTCCCCGCGCGGCAGGACGACTTCGCGCGAATCCGCCGGCGTGACGACCGGCGCGACGAGGTATTCCGAGCCTAGCATAAATTGGTCGCGGATATTCTCGTAGCCGCAGTTCGGAAATTCGTATTCCATCGCGCGCACGATAGGCTCTCCCGTGGCGGAGGCTTCGCGGGCGGTTTTCAGGATATAATCGGCGAATTTGACGTGCAGGTTTGCGGCGTCGCGGCAGGCGTCGAGGTGCTTTTTGTCGAGCACCCTCCACGGGGCGAGCGAAAACTGCATCATCGGCATCAGCGCCGAGGCCTGCGCGAATCTTACTATCAGTCGCTGGTCGATCCGGCCGGGTTCGACGCCGATGAAAGACTTGTATTCTCCGCCGCCCACCATGTCGGGGGCGAAGTACGGATACCCGAGCATTCCGCACGCCGCGGCGTGCGGGATAATCTGCCGCAGGCCATCCCATGTGGAGTGTTTGTCCCTGAGCCTTTGGACTATCGCGCGCCCGCCGAGTTTCCATGTGCTTTTGAATTCGTGGTACGGAAATTCAAACGCCAGTTGCGAATATCCGCGCGGATAGTCCTGCGAAGTGTATTTTGGCGAGTCGAACAGTATTCCCTTTCCGGAGACCGAAGAGGCCGCCCCGCCGTCGAATTTGAAGCCGTCTATGCCGTATTTTTCCGCTAGGGCTTTCAGGCGTTTTGAGAAATGCGCCCGCGCTCTCGGGGAGGTCATGTCGTAAACGGGCGATTTGCCGCTCCACCACGGTATTATCGCGGCTTTGCGCCTGCCGTTTTTCATTTTGGGCTCGTCCGCACCCTGCAAGAGGACGCCGTCGCCTTGGAGCTCCAAAAATTCCCCTCCGGCGGAGGGCGCAAACGGGGCGGTCCAGTACATCACCTTGTACCCCATTTCTCGAAGCTGCGCGTTGAGCCCCGCGGGATCCGGAAATTTATCCGCCCTGAATTCCAGCATTCCGTAATACCTGTCCCATCCGCCGTCCACCATGAACACCCCGCACGGAAAGCCGTTTTCGCGTATGGCGCGGGCGTATTTCAGGATGTCCGCCTGGTTTTGGTTGCGGACGAGCTCTATCCATGTGTTGAAGTGCGGCTTGGAAAAAAATATTTCCGGCGGGATTTTGCCGTCCGGCGGAAAGTGGTTTTTGGACGCGCTTAGAAACGCGCTTTTGAGGGTTCCCGCGCCGTCGCCGCGCGCCGAGAGTTTTTCAAAGCGCGACTCCAACACGAGCGCTCCCTTTCCGAACTTGAAAGAGAACGGTTCCTCCGACCATACGTACCTGCCTTTCGAGGAGAGCAGCAGCGGGGAGGCCTGGTTGCCGAAGTCGTTTTTCAGAAGGTCGAAGTTCTTTGTGTCGGCGGGGAAGGGCATTATGTCGCCGAGGGTAGTGGCGGCTCCCCACCACTTTTCTCCGTCTAACGGTTCCACGCGGGTTTTGAAAGTCTCCGCCGCCGCGCAGGAAACCGATAACATAAATGCGAGCATCGCGCCTCTCATGCGCAACACCTTATATTCCGGCGCGGAGGCGTTCAAGAAAAATGGGGAATTTGCGCGTTTGACAGTTAAATTTGGCGCCGGATTTCCCCTTTTTTATTGAACGGGGACGACCCTCACCGCCCTCCCGCATTGGTCGGCGTGTATTCCCGGGCCGTATGCGTTCATTTTCAGCCCGTTGTTATATCTGGGCGCCGACAGCTGCCTGTACAGCAGCTCTTCGTGCAGCCGTGCGTAGAAAGAATCGTCGTATTCTCCGTATTCCGGGTATCCGCTCCAATAACTTTGATTATACGGCGCGCATCCCGACAGGAGAAGGCATATTGCCATTGCGAAAACGGCTCTCGTCATTTCAGTTCGTTTTGTATTATGTCTCTTAGATTTAGAGCCCTGTTTATGTCCGCCCTGAATTCTTTTTCCACTCCTTGGAATATTTTCTCTTGAAACTGAAACTCCTCTAATGTCTTTGTGTCGTATTTCGCTAAAGCCGGATCGTTTTTTTTCATTTCTTCCAAATCTTCCTTTTTTACTTTTTCCCATTCTGCTTTGCCCTTGTCGGAGCCGTATTTTGCCGCCATGTACATCAGAAGCTTGTAGTGGATTGATTTGGCGTCTTTGTTTGCAGTGGAAAATTTTAATATTATGGCGGCGGCGTAGTATCCTTCCGGATCCCCTTTTTCTCCCGCCAGTATATAATAGAATATTGCCGTGTTGTTGGCTTCTTCGGGATTTCCGTCTCTTAAAAGAGTATAACACAAGAAAGCGAGCCGCTTTGCTTCGGCGGCCGTCAGGTGGCGGGGATTTTTTTCATATAGTTTGACGGCTTCCTCTCGCAGATCGTTGTTGTTTAGAGAATCGTACATTTTCGCCCTCGCTTCGGCGATTTTTCTTCTCCTTTCGGATATTGATTTTTGTTTGGCTTCGAGAGACTTTATGTATATCGCCTTTGCGGTCGGCGAGCTTGAAGCAAGCAGGTATGTGGATGTTATCGGATTGTCGACGAGCTCCGCGCACGAGGCCGTGAACAACGCGGCGGCGGCCGTTGCAAAAAGGCGCACGGGCGCATGCATATGCGCGTTGCGGAAACCGCGCGTTTTTCTATCCGACTTCATGGCTTTTAGAAAATGAGGTGGGCATTTTTATATATTGTATATACTTGTCAATACTAATGCGCGCGTTTTTTTGGGCGGGCGGCGAGAGAATTTTGCAGAAGCTTCGCCTCCCGCAGGGCGCGCGGCGTTAAGGTGGCGCAAGACGCGGAAACGCCGCAATGCCAGCGTTTGGCGGCGGAAGTTTTGGGCGGCAATTGCGCCGGATTGAAATTTAAAAGAAAGGCGGGATTGCTCGAGAGCCGGCGCAAAACGCGCGGGATGGGAAACAAAAAGCCCGCCTGTTTTTCAACGGGCGGGCGGAAATCCGGAGATTTTATCCGGATTGCATTTAAATCTGGTAGCGGGTGAAACGCTTGATTTCTATCTTTTCGCCGATAGTGGCGATTTTCTGCGTGAGCAGCTGTTCGATTGTGAGCTTGTCGTCCTTGACAAACGGCTGTTCGAGCAGGGCGACGCCCGCGATGAACTTGTCGATTTTCCCGTCCACAATCTTCTGCTTGATGGCCTCGGGCTTTTTGTCTTCCGCCATCTGCGCCATTGCGATTTCGCGCTCCTTTTCCAGAAGCTCGGCGGGAACTTCCTCGCGCTTGATGCAGATGGGGGAGGCCGCCGCGATGTGCATGCACAGGTCGCGGACGAAAGCGCGGAAGTCCTCGTTCTTTGCTACGAAGTCCGATTCGCACGCAACTTCAATCAGCACGCCGACCTTGTGGTTGGAGTGGATGTAGGCCTCTACGACGCCCTGTTCGGCCGTGCGGCCAGCCTTTTTCGCGGCGGTGGCGACGCCCTTCTTGCGGAGGATTTCGATGGCGGTTTCCTCGTTGCCCTGCGCCTCGACGAGGGCCTTTTTGCACTCCATCATTCCCGCGCCCGTGCGCGCGCGCAGGTCGCTTACCATTTTAGCGGTGATTTCCATAAGTTATGCCTTGGGTTCTTCGACTTTTTCGACGTCGATTTGTTTGAATTCAACCTGCGCTTCGGCTTCGGGGCGGACTTCCGCCTTGCCGATAATCTGCGGGTTTTTGGGCTGCACGGTCCTGCGGCTGAGGCCGTTCTGGACGGCTTCAACGACGATTTCCGTGATGAGGCGTATGCTCTTTACGGCGTCGTCGTTGGCGGGAATGGGATAGTCCACGAGCGACGGGTCGGAGTTAGTGTCTACCATCGCGACGACCGGAATCCCGAGCTTGCGGCATTCGGAAACCGCGATTTCCTCGTTCTTGATGTCTACTATAAACAGTGCGCCCGGAAGCTTGGAGATGTCCTTTATGCCTTCAAAGTTGCGCTCCATGCGCGCCATTTCGCGGCGTATGGCGGCGGCTTCCTTTGCGTAGAGCTTGTCGAGCTCGCCGGAAGTTTCCATGTTCAGGAACTTCCTGTACTTCTTGAGGCTGGTGAGAATGGTCTCGAAATTCGTGAGCGTGCCGCCGAGCCAGCGGTTTACGCAAAACGGCATCCCGCACATCGCGGCGGCCTCGCGCAGAATTTCCTGCGCCTGGCGCTTGGTGCCGACAAACATAATATCCTTGTTGTCCGCGACCGTTTCCTCTATGAACGCCGCCGCCTTTTCGAGCTGGGCGTAGGTCTTTTCGAGGTCGATTATTGAGACGCCCGAGCGGTGGTCGTACACATAGGGCTTCGACTTGGGGTTCCAGCGGCGGGTCTGGTGGCCGAAATGCACGCCCGCGTCGAGTAGGTCTTTTACTGTGATATTCATATTGTTTTGCTCCGTATCCGCCTCGCGGCGAACCTGGGATACTTTCTTTTTTTGAGGTTGATTTTTATCTGTTTTGGCCGAAAACGCATTTTGCGCTTCGATAAAAAATATATATACACAATATTCAGCCGGAGAGCGCAAGCAAAAAAATGATTTGGCGAATGCTTTTGGCGAATAGCTCCGTTTCGGGGAAAGCCGCCACTGGTCACGTACTAATGTACGCTCCCACCGGCGGCTTTCCCCGAATACTCGCTCTTCATCCAAAATGGATTCGCTGGCTTGGTTGCGCTGGGCGGGCGCGGGGCGCGCCTGCCGCAGAGGGGGCAAGCCCCCTGGCGATTGGCAAAGCCAATGCGCCTGCCCCCGAAGTTTCCGCATATGGAGTTTTGTATATATCCGAATAA
>CAJGBI010000002.1 GCA_904424815.1 Puniceicoccaceae bacterium Marseille-Q1082 | reverse complement strand
CCCTCTCCCCCTCCCCCCTCGCGCCTTTTTATTTAAATATGCCCGAAAAACCGCCCCTTCATGCCAAAATCCTCATTAAAGTCCGACGCCCCGAATGGAAAAGCAAACGCCCAACCGGCGGCAAGCCGTTCCCCCGAAATTTACCAAAGCAAATTCCGAATATTTACAATGAAACGGCAAACCTTCCTATTCGCCGCCTTTTATCGGATCCGTATGCGATAATTGACACCGCCAAGACCACAAGGCTTGTTCCAATTAAATATAAGGAATGCCGTTCCACGCGAATAAACAAGCACCCGCCGCAGCCCTTGGCGCAAAGGTTTACAGCGCCTATGCTTCTATTTTTCAGCCCAAAATAGCATGATAAAAAACGAACCTCGTTCTCAGAAGGTTCGCTTTTACGGGTTTTGCCCAAGGGATAGGCGCATTTTGAAAGCAATACCCGCAAGGGGTTTATCCCCCCCCCTCAAGGCAAACACTTCGATTTCCGTTTGACGCAATAGAATATATGCGAAACGGGCATAAAAAAAGCCCCGAGGCCGCGCGGCGTATTGACATACGCAAGCGGTCCCGGGGGCCTTTTTAGCGGGATTATTCGCCAGCCTTGTTCGTCAAATGGCGTTCGGCAAGGTATTTATACTTTGCCCAGCGGGCGTTGATAAATTCCTGCTCTTCCGCGTCGAGGCGCGCCGCGCGCTCGGGATTGAACGTCTGGAGCATCTTGAAGCGGTTTTCGACTTTCATGTACTCGGAGACGGGAATCTTCGGGTCGCGGGAATCGAGCTTGAACGGATTTTCGCCGAGCGCGATCTTGCGCGGGTCGTAGCGGTAGAGCGGCCAGTAGCCGGAATCGACCGCAGCCTTCTGCTGCGCGGGCCCGAGCGTGAGGTTGTAGCCGTGCGATATGCAGTGGCAGTAGGCTATGATTATCGAAGTGCCGTCGTAGCTGTTGGCTTCGGTCATCGCCTTGATTGCCTGCATTTCGTTTGCGCCGAGGGCGATCTGCGCCACATACACGTTGCCGTAGTCGATGGCGAGCATTCCGAGGTCTTTCTTCGGGGTCGCCTTGCCTTCGGAGGCGAACTTGGCGACCGCGCCGAGGGGAGTGGACTTACTCATCTGGCCGCCGGTGTTGGAGTAGACTTCGGTGTCCATGACCATTATGTTTACGTTCTTGCCGCTGGCGAGGACGTGGTCGAGGCCGCCGTAGCCGATGTCGTACGCCCAGCCGTCACCGCCGAGAATCCAGACAGTCTTGTTGACGAGATCGCCCGCGAGGGCGGCGAGCGCCTTTGCCATGAGAGAACCGTCGGAGGCGAGCTTTTCTTTGAGCGCCTCAACGCGCTTGCGCTGCTCGGCAACGCCCGCTTCGGTCGTCTGGTCGGCTTCGAGAATCGACTTTACGAAATCGTCGCCGAGCTTGGGAGCCATCTTGACGAGCATTTCGGATGCCATTTCCTTCTTCTTGTCGAGGGAAATCCTGTACCCGAAGCCGAATTCCGCATTGTCCTCAAAGAGCGAGTTCGCCCATGCGGGCCCCCTGTCGAATTCGTTGACGCAGTAGGGTGTCGTGGGGAGGTTGCCGCTGTAAATCGAGGAACAGCCCGTGGCGTTTGCGACGTAAAGCCTGTCGCCGAAGAGCTGGGTGAGCATCTTGACGTAGGGGGTTTCGCCGCAGCCCGCGCAGGAGCCGGAGAACTCGAAGAGCGGCTGGCGGAACTGCACGTCCTTAACGGAGTCGGTCAGCCTGCTTCTGTCGGGATTCGGGAGTTTGAGGAAGAATTCAAAGTTCTTCGCCTCGCGCTCGCGGACGGGCTCCTGGGCGACCATCATGAGCGCCTTGACGCCCTCTTCCGTCCTGCTCTTGCCTGGGCAGACGGTCGCGCAGAGGCCGCAGCCGGTGCAGTCCTCGGGGGCTACCTGAATGGTGAACGAGCAGTCGGGGTTGTCCTTGGAGCGGAACGCAACATGCTTAAAGCCCTCGGGGGCGTTTTCGAGCTCGCCGTTCTTGTAGAACTTGGCGCGTATCGCGGCGTGCGGGCATATCGTGGCGCACTTGGTGCACTGTATGCACAACTCGGGGTTCCAGCCCGGGATTTCGATTGCGATATTGCGCTTTTCCCACCGGGTCGTCGCCGAAGGCCACGTGCCGTCCACGGGGAACGCCGAAACGGGAAGCTTGTCGCCCTGCTCGCGCATCATGACCGCCGTCACGCGCTTTACGAAGTCGGGAGCCTCGTCCGCAACGGTCTGCGGGAAGCCGCAATCCGCGGTGACGGCGGCGGGCACTTCCACTTCATGGCAGTTTTCGACGGAGGCGTCGACGGCCGCGAAGTTCTTCTCGACGACCTGCCTGCCCTTCTTGCTGTACGTCTTTTCGATGGCGGCCTTGATCTTTTCGATGGCCTCTTCCCTCGGCAGCACGCCGGAGACGGCGAAGTAGCAGGTCTGCATGACGGTGTTGATCCTGCCGCCCATTCCGGTCTTTTTGGCGACCTCGTAGGCGTCGATGACGTAGAATTTGAGCTTCTTCTCTATTATCGCGCGCTGGACGTCGCAGTTCAGATGGTTCCAGACGGTTTTTGCGTCGTAGATGGAGTTGAGCAGGAACACGGCGCCCGGGGCGGCGCAGGCGAGCACGTCGTACTTCTGCATGAACGAGAACTGGTGGCACGCGACGAACTGGGCGTTGTTTATGAGGTACGGCGCGCGTATCGGATTGGGGCCGAAGCGCAGGTGCGAAACCGTGAGGCCGCCGCTCTTCTTGGAGTCGTACACGAAGTACGCCTGGGCGTAGTTGGGGGTTCCGTTGCCGATGATTTTAATGGTGTTTTTGTTGGCGCCGACCGTGCCGTCCGCGCCGAGCCCGAAGAACACCGCGCTCATCACGCCGTTTTCGTCGAGAACAAAGGATTCGTCGTAGGAAATCGAGTTGTGCGTGACGTCGTCGTTGATGCCCACCGAGAAATGGTTTTTGGGCGACCGGGCGGAAGCGTTGTCAAACACGCCCTTGACCATCGCGGGGGTGAACTCCTTGGAGCCGAGCCCGTACCTGCCGCCGAGCACGACGGGGTCGAAAGAGCGCGGCAGAAGGCCGCACGCGCGCGCCTCGGCGATGGAGGCGGAAACTTCCTGGTAGAGGGGCTCGCCCATGGCGCCGAGCTCCTTCGTCCTGTCGAGGACGGTGACGACCTTCGCCGTCTGCGGAATGGCCGCCGCAAATTTCCGGACGCTGAACGGGCGGAACATTCTGACTTTGAGGACGCCCAATTTTTCGCCCTTGGCGTTGAGGGCCCTGACGGTCTGCTCGACCGTCTCCGCGCCGCTGCCCATTATGACGATTATCTTTTCCGCGTCCGGCGCGCCCTCGTACTGGTAGGGCTTGTACGCCCTGCCGGTGAGCTTGCCGAGCTTGTCCATTTTTTCCTCGATTATGTCGGCGCACTTCTCGTAATAGGAATTGCGCGCCTCCCACGACTGGAAGAACACGTCGGGATTCTGCGCGGTGCCGCGGATGAACGGCCTGTCGGGGTCGAGCGCGCGGGCGCGGATGTCGAGAACCTTGTCGTAGTCGATCATCTCGCGCACGATTTCGTCGGGAATCATGTCGTAGGTGTTGACCTCGTGTGAGGTTCTGAAACCGTCGAAGAAGTGGAGGAAAGGCACGCGGCTGTCGAGGGTGGCGGAATGGGCGACGAGCGCCATGTCGTGCGCCTCCTGCACGCTGTTGGAGCATAGCATCGCAAACCCCGTCTGGCGGCACGCCATCACGTCGGTCTGGTCGCCGAAAATCGAGAGCCCGTGGCTCGCCACGGCGCGCGCGGAAACGTGCATCACGAAGCTCGTGAGCTCGCCGGCGATCTTGTACATGTTAGGAACCATCAGCAGGAGGCCCTGCGACGCCGTGAAAGTCGTCATCAGCGTGCCCGTCTGCAACGCGCCGTGCACGGAGCCCGCCACGCCGCCCTCGCTCTGGAGCTGGCTTATGGACGGGGTAGTCCCCCAGATGTTCTTTTTGCCTTTTACCGCCCACTCCTCACAATTTTCCGCCATGGGCGAAGAAGGTGTGATGGGATATATCGCGATGGTTTCACTCACGCGGAAGGCGATCGAAGCGACGGCTTCGTTTCCGTCCGTAATCACGCTGTTTTTGCTTTTCATATAGTCCTGTTATAAATGCGAATTTGCCGCGCCGAAGCGCCGCCCGCGCCCGCGCGAGCGAATCCGGCGTTAAATTGGCTATAAAGTTTATTCCCGCCGAACCGGTTTCGTCAACAATTTTTAAGCGGTCGAATCGGCATCGGCAAATATTGGCCACATTCAACTAAAAAACAAAAAGATAGACCGCGAATTTGCCCGATTTTCGCGCGACGCTCAAACGAATGAGCGGCGCGGAAAATTTTGGAATCCCGAAGATTGCAGTGGACAAGGGCGCCGACTGAAAAGTATATTTGACAAATGTAGAGAATCCGCGCTTTCGACTACGCATCATGAAAATTTCGACAAAAGGCAGATACGGGCTGAGAATACTCGCCGACATCGCCCTGCACCAAAACGGGGCGCCGAGGCTCATCAGGGAAATCGCCGAAAGCCAGAAGCTCTCGCAGAAATATGTAAGCCGCATAATAATCGGCCTGCGCAAAGGGGGGTTTTTGGAGTCGATACGCGGCGCGCACGGCGGGTACAGGCTCGCGCGGCCGGCGTCGGAGATAAACCTCCTGGAAGTGTTTGAAGCCACCGAAGGGAAGGTGTGCATAATCGGCTGCGCGGAATGCCCCAAAAAGTGCGCACGCGCGGACGGGTGCGCTGCGCGCCCCGTCTGGAAACTGCTGAACGAAAACATAAAAAAAACCCTCGCCGGCATAACCCTGGAAGAAGCGGCAAAGAAAGCCTCAGTTTCAGGCGGAGCGCACGACTACTGCATTTGATTTTCGCGCGGGGAAGAGCGGAAAGCCGCGAACCGAACGCGCGCAATCCGCCGCATCTTGCAAATATTCCGCCGCTTCAAACGGCCGTAAAGCGAACCCGCGCGGATTCAAAAATGCGCCGAACCAAAACTAAGACCGCAATGCAATCGCGGGCGTTTGGCAAATGAAAAAATCCTATTTGCGCAAATCACAAAACCCCGAACGCCCCGCATATTTCCGATTTTCGGAGTTCGCCGCCGCAAACGCCCTGCAAGGGCAAACTGGCGCGCCGCCGGCAATGTCCCGCAAAAAAATGCGCGCCGAAAACTGCCGTAAAATTCCGGCAAACCTCGCAATTCTCCGCCGCCCCTCTCTTTCCCGTCTGCGCGCCGCCTATTTCCGCGCCATGCCGCGCCTCCGGAAAATTTGTCAAAAAAACGGTTGACAGGCGGCGCGCCTTACAAGAAACTTGAAACCAAGTTTCAAATAACGCGCAACGCCGGAGTTTCCCGCCGCGCCCAAACCTGAATATTATGCATATGAAAAAAATCGCGCTTCTAATCGCCGCATTCGCGGCGGCCTCCGCAGGGTTCGCCCAGTGGAAGCCCGCCGGCGACAAAATCAAAACCGTCTGGGCCGACAAAGTCGACCCCGAAAACGTCCTGCCGGAGTATCCGCGCCCGCTGATGGAGCGCCCGCAATGGCTGAACCTCAACGGGCTATGGAACTACGCCGTCGTGAAAAGGGACGCCCCGCTCCCGAAATCGTTTGACGGGAAGATCCTCGTGCCGTTCGCGATAGAGTCGTCGCTCTCGGGCGTGGGCAAAACCATAAGCGGCGACCAAAGCCTGTGGTACGAGCGCAAATTCAAAATCCCCGAAGACTGGAAGGGCAAAGACGTGCTCATCAATTTCGGCGCGGTGGACTGGAAGGCGGAAGTGTTCGTAAACGGCGAAAAAATCGGCGAGCACACCGGCGGCTACACGCCGTTTTCATTCAACATAACGAAATTTTTAAAGGAGGGCGAAAATTCCCTCTCCGTGCGCGCATGGGACTCCACCGGCAACGGCATTCCGCGCGGCAAGCAATCCGCCAATCCGCACGGGATATTCTACACAGCGGTCTCCGGAATATGGCAGACGGTGTGGCTCGAGCCCGTGTCGCCGACGCACATATCCGGCGTCAAAATCACCCCCGACCTCGACTCTTCCAGCTTCGACATAAGGGTGGACTCCGCCGACCCGAAGGCGGTCGCGGAAATAAAAATCCTCGACGGCGGCAAAGTCGTGGCGGAGGCGAAATCCGCCGCGAACAAGACCGCAAACCTGCCCGTCGCAAACCCGAAGCTCTGGTCGCCCGACTCCCCGTTCCTGTACGGCCTCGAAATAACCCTCCATAAAAACGGCGCGCAGACCGACTCCGTAAAAAGCTACGCGGCCATGCGCAAATTCGGGATAAAATCCCACGGGAAGTGGGGCGGCGTGGACTTCACGCTAAACGACAAAAAATTCTTCACATTCGCCCCGCTCGACCAGGGCTGGTGGCCGGACGGCCTCTACACCGCCCCGACCGACGAGGCTCTGCTCTTCGACATTCAAAGGACGAAGGATCTGGGCTTCAACTCAATAAGAAAGCACGTGAAAGTTGAGCCCGCGCGCTGGTACGCGCACTGCGACAGGCTCGGCATAGTCGTGTGGCAAGACATGCCGTCGATGTTCGGGGAGGGCAACGCCTGGCAGCCGCGCGGATTTTTCCAAGGCGAGGAAAAGCCCGTAAGTAGACAGTTTGAGGCGACATTCCGCAAGGAGTGGAAGGAAATCATGGAAAGCCTCCACTCGCACCCCTGCATCGCCATTTGGACGCCGTTCAACGAATCGTGGGGACAGTTCAAGACGAGGGAAATAGCCGAATGGACCAAGTCGCTCGACCCGTCGCGCCTCGTCAACCCCGCCAGCGGCGGAAACTTCTTCGACTGCGGAGACGTGATAGACTGCCACGACTACGGAAACCCCACGATGTTTATCTTCAACAACCAGAAAGTGAACACAGTCGGCGAATACGGCGGGCTCGGCTGCGCGGTGGATGGGCACCTATGGGTCAAGGACAAAAACTGGGGCTACGGGAAGCTCCTTGCGCCCGAGGAAGTGACAAAGCGGTTTATTGCGCTCACCGAAAGGCTGATAGACATGGTAAAATACGGCTGTTTCGGGGCTGTCTACACGCAGACCACCGACGTGGAAATCGAAGTCAACGGGCTATTCACCTACGACAGAAAAGTCCTGAAAGTCGACGAGGAAAAAGTGAGGGCGGCCAACAAAAAGCTCTCCGATATTTTTAAATGAAATCGGGCAAACCCTTTCCGCGGGCAATAAAAATCCCCAACAAAAACCGCGCTTTAAAGCGCGGTTTTTTTACATTTAATTGAAACGCGCCCGCGGACGGTTAAATCCGGTTGCGCTTTGCGAAATCCGCCGGGCCAATCCGGGAAGAACGCCGCCCGACGCGGAAAAATATGCGACAGAAACGCCGCCCGACGCGAAAATCCGGACTGATTGCAACCCGCGCGGCGCAACCGCGGCGTTCGCGCTCAAAACACGCCATCGCCGTCGCGCTCGTCCCAAAACTTTTTGGGGCGCGGCCCATAACCGCCGCCGGAGCGTTTTTTGAAGCCTTCCCCGCCGGAGCGAAACGGCTTGCCGGAATGATTCCCGAATCCACGCCGGAAATCTTTGCCGAAACCTTTGCGCGGCTTGAATCCGCTTGGCGATCCGCCGCCCTCCCGAAAATTTTCCCGAGCCGCGGAATCGCCGCCGCGCCGGAATCCGCTCCGCCCGCCGCGGTCGAACCCGCCGCCGAAGCCGTTGAAACGCTCCTCCCTCGGGCGGCTTCTGTCCACGCGCATCGGCCTGCCGCCAAGATCGGCGCCGTTGAGCGCGGCTATCGCAGCCTCCGCGTCGGCGGGGCGCGCCATGCTGACGAACGCCATTCCGCGGAACCTTCCCGAAACTTTGTCGAACAACATTTTTACGCCCGAAACCTCGCCGTGCGCGGCAAAAGCCTCGGAAATTTCCCGCTCCGTAATTTGAAAGGGCAGGTTGCTAACGAATATGTCCATTTTTGTTGGGTTATTTAAGTTGACGCCCCGCGGGGCGTTTTGAAAGGCTGGGGCAAGCGGACATTCCCGCTCCGGCGGCAAATTTCCCCGCGCCCGAAACCGGAAAATTTTCCGCCGCTTCCGAATAATATGGGACACGCGCGCGGCCGCAGCGTTCCGGAGCGCGGGGCGCTGAAAAATCGAACGCGCCAAAACAGCCTGCGGAAATGCGCATTCTGAAAGCTCTCACTTTTTCTTTCCCGCAAGGGCCGACTTCAACGCCCTGGCGCCGAACTTCGGGTTCGCCAGAACCCTCTTCCCCAAAGCCTTTTCCACGAAAGCGGCGCACGGCTCCATCGACGCCTGGGCGAACACTATGACGTCCGCCGACTTCGCGGCGCCGCGCAATTTTTCGGCAAGCAGCTTCTCAAAAGCCCCGGCGTCGGAGCCAAACCCGCCGCCCGCGACCACTTCCGAAACTTCAACTTCCCTGCCGAGCTCCGCGCCAGCGCGCAGTATCGACCTCTTGGTCGGCCCGACCGCGCTCGGGAAAGTCGCCGCCACGAGAATCCTCTTTCCGCTCCGAACGGCCTCTCGGCACATTTCGTCGTTTATGCCCACTATGGGTACGCCTATGAGCCCGCCCAAATCGCGCATGGAACGCGCCAAGTCCGCCACCGTGGAACATACGCTCAAAACCGCTCCGGCGCCGGACCTCGCGGCGTCCGCATACATGCCCAAAAACCTCGCCGCGGATTCGCGCCCGACCCTGCCCTCTTTCGCGGTCTCTTCAAAAACCGCAGCGTCCTCGTAGAGCAGTATCTCCACCTTTCCGTCGAATTCTTCCCTGATAGCCCTTTCCACTCCCTCTTTCAGTTCGGGCGTCGCCACCGTATATACCACGGCGACTTTCGGGGGTTCCGCCTCGGCGCCAAAAACGGGGTGGTAAAGCGGCGCGCAGGCAAAGAGAGCCGCCGCGCGCCAAAAACCTGCATGAAATTTCCACAATGCCATAACGCCTCAACCCTGCCGCGCATTCATTTTTTCGGCGCAAATTAAGAACTTCCGCCGCGGAAACTTCAACACAAAAGTTTGCGCATTCGCCGACGGGCACCGCCCCGCCCCGTTTTTAACAGTCTAATTATTTGGCCGGCGAATAATGTTGACCCCCGCCGGCGGAAACGGTACGTATCGTCGCGTATGAATATGCGATATACATTGATGGTTGGGCTCTCCGCATGCGCGGCTTCGTTTGCATTCGCCGGAGGATTGACGGTTGAAATAAATCCTAAAAAAACTTTCCAGACGATAGACCACTTCGCGGCGGCAGACGCGTGGAGCGGAAATTTCGTCGGCAAATACTTTCCCGAAGAGCAGCGCGGGCAGATTGCAAAGTGGCTGTTCTCGCAAAAATTCGGGGCGGACGGAAATCCCGAGGGCATCGGGCTCTCCATGTGGAGGTTCAACATCGGCGGGGGAACCCTCGAGCAGGACGGCGCGGACATAGAGCCCTACCAGCGCAGGGCGGAGTCTTTCCTGACAAAAGACGGCTCGGGCTACGACTGGTCGAAGTGCGCGGGCCAAATGTACTTCATGAAAAAGGCCAAAGAATACGGCTGCGACAAGTTTCTGATATTTTCCAACACTCCCCCCGTGCAATGGACGAAAAACGGCAAGGGATACTGCGACAAGGACAACTACGGCTCCAACCTCAAGCCCGACTGCTACGGCAAATTCGCCGACTACATGGCGGACGTCGCCAAACACTTTGAAAGCCTCGGCTACGACATAAAATACATAAGCCCCATAAACGAGCCCCAGGTTCCGTGGGATTCCCCGCGCCAGGAGGGCAGCATGTGGAGAAACTCCGAGATGGCAAAACTCGCGCGGGAGCTCGACAAATCAATTGAAAAGGCGGGCCTCAAAAACACCAAAATACTGCTCGGGGAATCGGCGAGCCTGCAAGCCCCCGTCGAAGGGGCCAAGAGCTGGTGGGGGAAAAAGGCGGATTGCCCGATGGAAGAGCAACCGTTCGGGCAGCTCAAACAATTTTTCGACAAGTCGTCCCCCAATTACATCGGCGATTTGAAATATCTCGAAAAACTGTGGGCCGCGCACACCTACCACTCGGGGAAGAGATTCGCCGAAATGCCGAAAATCAGGAAGGATTTGATCGCGGAAGTATCCAAGTACGGGCTCGGATTCCTCCAGACGGAATGGTGCCTGCTTCCCCAATACGGGCCGAAAAACTGCGACGGCTTTACGGAGGGCCGGTTCAGCGACAACAACACCGACATTGACGCCGCCCTCTGCATGGGCCGCCTGATAACCGCGGATTTCGCCATCGCCCAATCGCAGGGCTGGGGCTATTGGAAAGCAATGGAAGTCAAGGGCGACTTCGCGCTCACGGGCGTCTATCCAAAGGACGGCAGGCTTGAAAACGGAGGAGTCGCGCGCGACAACAAGCTGCTCTGGGCTCTTGGCAACTGGAGTTTCTTCGTGCGCCCCGGCTACAAGCGCGTAGAAATGTCCGGCGCAGACGACCTCTCGAAAGTATGCTCTTCCGCCTTCGTCTCCCCCGACGGCAGGAAGCTCGTGGCGGTGTTTGTAAACTCTTCTTTCGACGCCGTTCCGGTATCGTTTTCCGGAGAGTTGGCTAAAAAGCCCTTTGACGCCTTCAAGACCGATTCCGCTTCAAACCTCGCGAAAACAGCCTCCGGCGCGAGCGGCTCGTTCACGATGACCCCGCGCTCCATCGCAACCCTTGCGTGGGATTTGTAAGGCCGATCCGGCGGGCGGAGGCTCCGCCCGTTCTGGATTGAAATGCGTTCCGCCATTGCGCTTTCGGCAACGGCGGAATTTTTTTTAGCCGCCCGCCATGCCGGCTCGGAAGCTCACCGCGCGGATCTCTGAAAAAAGCGCACCCGCCGCCCGCCCAAGCTGGCCGGCGTTATCGGAATCCCCGCCTCATCCGCCAGCCTGCCGGATTAGCCACTGGGACGCCGACAGCGACGGCGGCGCGTGCAGCAGCGACTTCAACTTTTCGGCGTATCCGGCAAACTTCGCGCGCGCGGCGGGGCCCAGGCAGTCCCCCATATACCGCGCAAGCGGAGCGGCGGAGGCGTCGAACTGTATGAACTCCCTCCACGCCGGCCTGTCCAGCAGAATGTTCGCTATGCTCAAATATTCGATTTTTACGACGGCCCTGCCGACCAGATACGTGAAGGGATTGGCCTTGTAGACGATTGCGCCCGGTATGCCTTCGAGAGAGCAGGCGAGCGACATCGTCCCGGAGCTCATCATCGCGGCCTTTGCGGTTATGGGGGCGCCGCCGTTGGGAACCAGGCGCACCCGCCCATTCAGCGCGGGGCGCCGCGAGAGCTCGCCCTCGAGAATTTTTTTTATGCGCGGGGTGGGATACACCGCGGCGGCGCGCTCTCCCGCAAGCCTCTCCATCGCCCCGCACATGACGGGAAATATCCTCGACACGGCGATCTCCCTGCTGCCCGAGAGCATGAGGATTTCCCCGTCCGCCCCGTATTTGACGGGGGGTTCGTAGGAATCGGAGAGGAACGGATGCCCGACGAAATGGACGTCGAGATCCGTGTCGGCGTAGCATTCGGTTTCAAAGGGGAATATCACCGCGAGCGAATCGAGCAGCGACGCCATCTTGAACCTCCGCGACGCCTTCCACGCCCAAATCTGCGGGCTTATGTAGTAGATGAGGCGGACGCTTCCCCCGCCCTTCCGGCTGACGCCGCGCCCTTTGAGAAGCGAGGCGATGTGGAGGTTGAATCCCGGGTAGTCCACAAAGCACACGGCTTTTGGGCGGTATTCGGAAATCCATCCGGCGACCGCCTCCGAGAGCTTTTTGAAAAAGCCGTAGTTTTTCAGCACCTCGACGAGCCCCACGACGGAAAAGCTCGTCATGTCGAAGAGCGGCTGCGCGCCGCAGGAGGCGAGCTTCTCCCCGCCGAACGCGCAGACGCGCAAGCCGGGCTTTTCGGCGAGCGCGCCGGCGACCATGCGCGCGGCCTGCTCGTCGCCGGAATGCTCTCCCGCAATCACGAGCAGGTCGCATCCTCCCCCCTTAGGCGGGGGAAAGTCGAAAGAGCGCATTTTCAGCACGTCGGGCTTCATCGCGGGCTTCCGGCGGAATCCGAAGGGCGGCTATTTTTTGAGCGCCCTTATCTGGCGGGTGATTTCGAGCGCGACTTCGAGCGCGCTCATGCCGAGAACGGCGTCGACCTTCGGGCGGCGCTTGTTGATCACGCAGTCGGCGAAGCTCGCGAGCTCTATTTTCAGCGGTTCGCTCTTTTCTATCGGAACCTCCTCGGGGACGATTTCCGCGCAGTCCTTGACGCGTATGACATGCCCCTTCTGGTTGAGGAAGTCGAGCGACATGTACATGCCCTCCTGAAAAATGCGTATGTCGCGCAGCTTTTTGAGGCTCACGCGGCTGACGTTGAGGTTGGCGACGCACCCGTTTTCAAAGGCGATGCGCGCGTTTGCGATGTCCTCGCTGCGGCTGAGCACGCCCACGCCCACGGCCTCTATGCGCGACACATGGGAATTCGCGAGCTTGAGGACGACGCCGATGTCGTGTATCATGAGGTCGAGGACGACGCCAACCTCGGTTCCGCGCGGATTGAACGGCGCGAGCCTGTCGGCGGTGATAAAGCGCGGGCTGCGGACGCGCTCCTCCATGAATTTCATCACGGGGTTGAAATGCTCTATGTGGCCAACCTGCACTACGAGTTTTTTGGCTTTTGCGACCTCCACGATTTTTTCGGCGTCGGCAATCGACGTGCAAATCGGCTTTTCTATGAGCAGGTCGCAATTTTTTTCGAAGAGCTCCATGGCGACCTCCGTGTGCCTGTCGGTCGGAACCACGACGCTGACGGCGTGGCACGCCTCGCCGAGCTCCGCCGCCGAGCCGAACACGCGGCAACCGAGCCTGTCGGCGATTTCCCTCGCCCTCGCGGGGTCGGCGTCGCAAACCCCCACGAGCTCGGTGGTTTCGAGCTCCGAATATATGCGGGCGTGGTGCTGTCCGAGATAGCCGACGCCCACTACGCCGCACTTCAACTTTTCGCCATTGTTCATACTCCCGCCACACTACCGCGCCCAAGCGCGATTACAAGCAAATACTCTCCCCATGCGGCGCGCGGGCAGGCGCGGACAAAACCGTACCGCGCCAACACGCGGATTTCTCCCTCTAAATATAAAGTCCGCGCCTGCCGCTTTCGCAAGATGTACGCGCAATCGCGCGGCGATTAACATCAGAAAAAGTATGGGGCCGCAAACGCGCAATACGCGCATACGAGCGCCGCAATGCACGCTATTATAATGGTGTTGCCGTAAAATTTTCTATCGCGCACAAACCTTCGGAATTCTCTTTCGTCGTATACGCGGTGACAAACTTCTAAATTTTATCGAAACTTCAATGGTTTGATATATCTCCAAAACTTCGATTTCAGTCTGCTGTTTTCTTCATACGAATTCGATATATTGGGAGCACGCTTCAAATAATTATCCATACATGCTTTTTCCTTAAAAGCCACAACAACCAAGTTTGGGGTCAAAATAACATCCCTTAACCCGAATTCGTTTCTATACAATTTCGCCCACGGAACTTTCAACTTTTGGATTTCGACAGATTCAGTGTGCTGGGGGCGAATCTGAATATGATGCAAACCGGCATTGTGCAATAAAAATGATATAGATTCACGCGTATAACAAATTGTATGTGTGAAATCTATATACCGAAAGAACATTCCGCATGGCGCCAGCGCATTTGGAACCGCGAACGCCGCCATTCCATCTTCTTTCAAATGCTCTTTTACAAGGCGCAAGAAATCGAGTTGTTTTTCTTTTTCTATGTGTTCTAGAAAGTCGAAAAAATAAATAGCGTCGAATTTCTCGGAAGCCTTTTCCAAATACGCCAATGCGTCGGACAAATCCACGGTTAAACCCGACTTTCGAGCAATCTCCACTTGGGATTTGTCTATATCTACTCCGGTCAAATCGGAATATCCAGCCGCTTTTAGCATCAATAACACTCTCCCCATTCCGCAACCGATCTCCAAGATTTTCGCTCCCTTGCGTTGGGGAAATATACAGTGGTCGCAAAAAAAACGCCTTGCATTTTCCATATCGAAATCTCGTGATTCTTTCGTATCGGAATGCCAATTGCTGTAGTGGTATGAATAATCAAATAAAGAATTGTCCATAAAATCAAAATACCAATCCTATTGGTTTCCAACCGTCAGAATAAACTCATAGTGTTTCCCCAAACGGATATTTGCGCGGCAAAATGGTAAATACGGCAAAATTGCAATTCTCGTATAAGATGGTCTTATTTTTATGCTGACAGGCTTAATGATATTGAGAAATAATATTTGCGACGGGAAATGCCATTTACATTCGCGCAAAATTCTCATCGTTTTTATCGGGGATAAAAGATACTCCGAAAATTTTATATTTCTCGAAAGTAGTGGAAGATATGTTCCATGATCAGGATCTGATGCAAATGAAATATTTGACATATTTTTTATGTCGTTTGCCTCCGGAAACTGTATAAACAAATTTATATATTCTATAATCATTTCCGCCGACATATCTACGCCGTATTTTCCGAAGATTTTCGATATGTCGCCTACAAATTCCATCGCCCCGTCGACAATCTCGGGATATACGCTAACTCTAATATTCTCTTCTGGCGAAATCTTCTGAAAATAACGCGCACTTCCGTCAACGTTTACAAATTTAACAGGCAACTCCGGAGAAGAAATTATAAACTCTATAAAATCCCACCTATATGTGAAGATATCATAATCCCACCCCCCGAATTTTGAATTGATTTTGAAGCATGAAAACCTAAAAGGATATTTACAGTGGCATATATTCGACCAATATATGCCTATAAAATCCATTCCCAAAGTATGAGTAAGCAAATATTGCGAGGAAAAATCTCCAGTAATTGTATCAACCAAAGCCACAGAATCTTCTTTTGATACAAATTTTGAAAGATATTTCAGATAGCGCTTTGAATATCCTTTTGACAAAAATAAATCATGATAATCTTTTAATATATTCTGCCAATCCGATGCTTTACGAGGTCTGAGTTTTTTAACAATTTCCCTTATATCTTCATGTTCCTCTTCATAAAATTCCACAATCATTCTTGCATGTTTTGGATTTACCTGATCTAAAAAGCAAATATTCTTCATTATACGGGAAGCATAAATATAAGAATTTTTTATACTTCCATATAAGAAATTATACACCTTTTTCAACAGATGCCCGTCTCTTGCAATAAATATTATATTCGTAATGTTATTTTCGCGTGTAACCTGTTCTATAAATTTAGAATAAGCGTAAGCGACAGGACCGGCGCATTTATATCCCAATTCTTTCCAATAACTTCCCAAGTTACTTCGCAAGAGATATTCTCCGACAATGCCGGTTAAAATAGAAGCGTCCGGAGAATCTTTACTTTGTTCGTAGAAATTCTTTAAATGCCTAGACTTCGCAAAATACTGCTCCGCTATTTTCCGATATGCGCAGCATCTTATTCCAAGTTTCGATGGAATTTTAAAATCCGCGCGTTTATTATCGCCTATATGTAAAACTTTAGAAGGTTCAATATGAAATTTATTTAAAATAAACCTGAAGAGATCTCCTCCATGTTTTGTTTTATTTTCTACGCCGGACACGAAAATCTCATCAAACCCGCAAATTCCATTATCGCTTAGAATTTCTTCGAGAAAATCTGCCGGTAAATACATATCTGAAACGGCTATGATTTTTTTACGCCTTTCTTTGGCATATTCAAAAAGCGGTTTTATCTGCCAATTTGCGTGAAGAGTTCTTCTTTCATATTCTAATTCTATTTTTTTCAAATGGTTATATTTATAATCAATCTCTCCATAAATATCGTCGAATGTAATATCCTGCTTCTCCGGATGTTTTGCTCTACATCTTCTCTCGGCATTTATCCTTTCGACGGAAAAACCGCTAATCTTCAAATCTTTCTCAATATGCAAAAACAAATCGGCAGGATTTACATAATGCCGTAAAAGAAGAGTGTCAAATATATCAAAGGAGACAATTTCAGATTTATCTATAAGTTTTCTCCACTTATTTACACTTTCATATATCTCAAAATTTCCCATATAATACCAAACAAGTTAATTTTAATTTATTAAGTAAATATATCTAAAAAAATAGAAATTATTTTTTATATAGTTAATCTTCAGATATATTCTTATATGAACGCAAAAATGAAGGGAATAAACCCGCCACTCCATGGGTGAACTGTAAAATATCTATTGGACAAATTAACTTAGAACATTTTGCTAAAAATTCTGCCGAACCCTGTTGGCTAATAGCATACGCCTGCATTCCCGTAGGGGGATTTTCCCACCGCACAACTTCAAAAAATACAGAAGCGGAAATCAAATTGGAAGATTTTGAAAGGCATTTTGAACCCGTTTTGCCGTCATGCGACCATTTTTCATAAGAACATGCCACCGGAATTTCGAATACAACGGGCTCTCGCGAGACGATTTTCTTTTTTTTGAATGGCGCTATAAGCTTTATATAATTCCAATCACAGGTTATGGATTCCAACGCCAGCGGCACAAACTTGAACGGCTCTTCGAGAATTATGTCGTCCTCAAGAATAATCGCGTAATCCAGATCTTCCGACACCGCCCTCTCGCATGCCTTCAAATGGCTTATGTAGCACGCGATCTCCGGCGCGCTCATGCAAGCGTAATATTTCTTCCGGTTCAGTTCGGCTGAATAATATTTGTTTAAAAATTCGTCGGACGCGTTTTTGCCGTCAACCGCCGGTATGCGCTCATAAGGCAGCCCAAGGGCTTCGAGCCGGCCGCGCATTTTTTCCCACCGCGACACGGATCTGTCCAAATTTATAACGAAAATTTTATACCTTTTCGCCATCATTAAAAAGCCGATATTTGCCGTCCTTATGGGGAAAACGTTTACCTGCGCTTGCGCAGCGCGGCAAACAGCAACCCCACCGCGCCAATGGCCGCCGCGCAAACGGCGGGCTCGGGAATTGCCACGGTTATTAGTATTTGACTGTTTTCAAGCGCGTAATCCCACTCCCCGAGCCATTCAGAGCCGTTTACGTTAAGCAATACCGTTTCGCCCTTCACGAGTGCGTCCAAACCGGCGATGCGCGCGCCGTCGTCAAAATCCATCACCGCAATCTGCAAGACATCATGCGAAATTTCATCGCAATTTATATTTATCTCCAACACCGCGCCGTTCTCAAACACGAGAGCCGCAGACGAATCGACAGTTACCGTTGTGGAAGCGGCGGCATCCGTATGAATCGCCAATATTCCGCTTGAAGCTACTGTCAATGTTTGCCCGCTTAAAACCTCGAGTTTTGCCCCCTCCTCCAACGCAAGCCTTGCGCCTCCGGAAATGTCCGCATCTTCGGCGATTTTCGCGGAAATTTGATAGTCTCCCCCATATTCCGAAATATATTTCCGAACGGAGAAACTATCTGATGCCGAATCCATTGAAAAATTTTGGATTACACCGTCAGACATAATGGTGTTTTTCGTAATAAATTCACCTGTGTAATCGCCAAACGGAAAAGATGCTCCTCTTAAATCTGCACCGGTAGCATCGGCGTTTGTTATTATAGATTTTTTCCAATGGGTATTCTGGAGATTTTGCCCGACAAAATTCCAACCGCTGTAATCCCCGGTATAAAAACCCACATTCCGAAGATTTTTATTTTTGTAATTTGCCGTGGAATACAACTGTTCCGCCCTCAGATTCGTACCGCCAAAATTCGTTCCCGAAATATTAAAATCTGTCAAATCGAGCGAACTTATATCTATGTCGGGCGATATATAGCTTAAATCTTTATTTTTAAATGAAAGAGTAGATTCAAGTTGTTGTGTTGTAAATCCTATCGTATCCTTAAAAGAGCGTCCATTTATTATTGAATTTGTAAAATCTGCATTGGTAAATATTGCTAATGAAAAAAAAGCATATACATATTCCCCTTCCACTTTAGAAAGGTTTGCATTAGTAAAATTTGCGTTGGTAAAATTTCCTCCGCTCAAATTTGCGTTTGTGAGATCCGCGCCTGTAAAATTCGAATTACTATAATCGCTATTGGATTGGCTGTCTGAAAACATCGTACCGATTGCGGTACAACCTATCCAACTTGAATCTACATAGGATGCCCCTCTAAAATCAAGACCGCTTACATCCTGTCCGTCGTAATTCTCGTTGTCGGCAAAGACGCTAAGCGAAAAAATGAAAGAAAATATATATAGGATACTGTATTTCATTGTAACATTACTAAATTTAAAGATATACCTCATTTAAATATAATAAAATTGCCTTTATGATATTATTAGACATCATATCGAGGTTGTTCGTTGGAAATGTGCTCAGGCAAAGTACAACTCGGTTTCCCTGCGGAAGATTTTCAAACAGAAAATTATAAACGCTATTTTCTGTATTTCTTGAACGGGATGCGCATATTAAAACATCTATATTACTATTGTTTATCATACCAAATTGGTCGGCAAAGATCTCTAAATAATCTCCATTGCTAATAAATCCTATTCTTATGCCATTAATTTCAATTACAGCGATGAAATCTTCCGCCGGATTGATGTCTTCAAGATGCACAACAACATTCGGCAAACGTCTAACTCTATCCAAAAGACGTCTCATTGTTGTAGTCTTACCGGAATTCATCCGTCCGCTTAAAACGATTATATCTGCCATCTTAACTTTATTTCCCTTTTTATTTTGGCAGATGGATACAGTATTGATAATACTGTATGCGCCTAAACGCACATAAGAGATTGATAGGCAATAAGGATTATAAAGTCTTTTCTTTCGAGAGGCGGTAGAGGGCGGCGAAAATGATACGCCCTTCGGGATATTGATTGCTTAAAAATCAAACACTTCAAAAGTTTTTTTGAAGTTTGGGGTTGACATGGGTATTATCAATACCATGGACAACGAAATTACATCCGCCAAGGAATTGTTGAGGGGTACCGGTATCTCCCTTCTGGACGCCGCGAGGTTTGTCAGGAATATTTTGGACTCAAAGCCCGCAGGAAGCAGGGAACCGGATATTTTGTTTTGCTCAAAAGTCGTCGAAACCGGCAGGCGGCACGTCCGCTCGGCGGAAATGAAGTTTTCCGACGGCTTTGAAATTTACCTCAAATCAAAGGCGCATTTGCGCCCCGATTCCCTCAGGGATATAAGATATTTGGGGAAGCGTCTTATAAAATTCAAGCCGGAGCTTGCAAAACGCAATTTTTCCGAAATATCGCGCTCGGACTGCGAAGAATGGCTGAACAAAACATTCGCCACCCCTCCGCAATTTAATAAGGGCAGAAGCTTTCTTCACGCAATATTTGAATTTGCCCTAAAGCGCGAATGGCTTTCTTCAAACCCCGTAAAACTTATAGAAAAGCAGAGGGTAATAGAGAGGGAGATAAAGCCGTTGACGCTTTCGGAAGCCAGGCGGCTGATGGTCTGCGCAAAGACTTTCGGAGGGCAAAACTGCATGGCGGCTGCGGCGATTTTATTGTATGCGGGAATCCGCCCGCGAGAGGTCCGGCGGCTGAAATGGCGCGACATAGACATCGCCGAAAATTCCATAACGGTGCGCTCCGCGTGCTCCAAGACGGGAGGGGCGAGGCAGGTCGAAATCTGCCCCGCGCTGAAAGTTTTTTTGGGCGGCGGACATCCTCCGGAAATTTCCGTCTGCCCTCCGGACTGGCCGAGGCGCTGGAAGAGAATCCGCGACGGGGCGGGATTCGGGAACGCATGGGTGCAGGACGTGTTGCGGCACACGTACGCGAGCTACCATGCGAAGCGCTTTCGCGACCTGCCGCGGCTGCAAGCCGACATGGGGCACCGCGATCTCTCCCTCCTGCGCTCCAGATACGTCAACATGCGCGGCATTTCCTCCTCCGACGCATCCGCGTTTTTTGAAGGCAACTGAGAGCCGGATAACAAGTTCCCCAAGCGGCTAAACTATGCCTTCCTGCGCGCCGCCGCCAAAGCGAGCGCAAGCGCGCCAAGCATCGCCGCAACCTCCGATGGTTCGGGAATTGCCGCCCCGACGTTTATATTTCCGTCAACATAGTCCGCGGCAAACATTTCGCCGAGCGAATTTGTAATCGTGAAATCGCTCGTAGACGTTATGGCGCTTTCTACGATCGTTGCGCTGTCCCCAAAAATATCGGACAAATCGAAACTGAAAACATCCCCGTCGGAAAAATCATCATCGAAAACGATATTTAAACTGTCGAAAACGGTGCCCTCCGCAAGAAGCGCTTGCGAAGTCGAAGCGACTTGCAAAAGATCGACCGAAAATGCGTTCGCAAATGCGACGTTAGTCTCGGAGTTTTCGACTGACAGCGTTTTAAATCCCGATATTTTTCCGGCAAATTCGCCGGAAAAAGCGTTTTCGGCGTCTCCGAAAGCGATTACGCTTTCGCCGGCGATTTCCGAGCCGTTTGCTCCAGTCCCGTAAACGGTACCGGCAAAGGCGAGCTTGGAGGAATCTCCCTGGAAATTCACACGGGCGTCTCCGGATACCCTTGATCCGGCTCCGTATCCGCCCGCGTATATGTCGCCGCCAATAGATGCGTCTTTAACTACAATAGACACATTGCCGCCAACGGAAGACGCGCTCGCGCCGTCCGCCGAATAGCCGCCCCCGTAAATGCTTTGCGCCACGCTCGCCCCGCCGGAAATCTCGACGCTGACATTGCCTTTTATTTCCGCAACGGCCCCTCCCTGGGCCATTGATCCGCCAACGACGATTCCGTCGCCGAAATCCGCAGTAATCGCGCCGCCGTTTATTTTAACATATGTATTTCCGTTTATAACGTCTGTTGCCGAAGTTCCATTTGAATATATCCAGCCGCCGCCGTAAGCTTGGCTGACCTCGCCCGCGTTCACCTCGAGAACGGTATCTCCATTTGTGACAATGGAACCGCCCTGATAAACGTATCCGCCGCCGTTTGCCGTCCAGATCTTTCCGCCGTTTATCTCGGCGACACTGCCTCCGTTCACGACGGATTGAGCGCCGCCGCCCACTGAACCGCCGCCAAATACGGACAGGGGGCTTCCGCCTTCCACCAGCACTTTCGTTCCTCCGGAAATTTCGGAAGAGGAGCCCGCTCCGTCAGCCCAACCGCCGCCGTAAACTGCGGCTGACTCGGCGTCGGCAAAATTCACGCCAGAGCCTATATGCACGCTTGTGCCGCCTTCAATTTTTTCCTTTGCGCCGTTTTCAGCCCATCCGGCGCCGTAGACGGTATTTACAGTCGAATTTTCTATTTCCACAACCGTCCCGCCATTTATTTCCGAATTTCCGCTGGAACCGCCCATCACGTAATACGTATTCGCGCCGTTTACCGAAACATTTGTTCCTCCGGAGACTAACGAACCGTTAATTCCGCCGCCGTATACCTCGGAAATCGAGACTCCGCCGGATATTTTCACATTCGTCCCATTCTCAACGGAAGCGTTCGCGCCGGACCCTCCGCCGAATACGCGCCCGTTCACCGTTCCTCCCGATATGCTTACGAGCGTGGAACCGGTTGAACCGGCGCCCTCGCTGCCGCCGTAAATATTTCCATTTACGGTTCCTCCGGTCATTTCAATATTCGCCGCGCCCTTTACATCTGAAAAATATCCGCCTCCGACGACATATGCTCCAACTTCCCCGCCGGAAATGGAAATTTTTGCCGTGTCCACGGAAACCTCGGTGCGCCTTTCTTCCAAATCCCAATTCGCTCCCCCGCCGTACAAGTATCTCGCAGTTCCCGATTTCATAATGACATTGGTTCCTCCGGTCACTGTCGCGCAGGATCCACCTTGCGCTTCGCCGCCGCCGAGAACCGATCCGCCCACGTTTCCGCCGTCTATGACGATTTGCGTGCCGCCATTCACTTCGGAAACGCCTCCGCCCCACGCGCCTCCCGCGCCTAACAGGTTCCATGTGACATTGGCCCCGTTTACGACTTCGACATAACTGCCGCCAAGCGTCTGGGTCTTGGAGTTTGAACCGAGCGCCCATCCGGAACCGTACGCTCCATAGTCAACCGTTCCGCCGCTTAAAATGAGCGAAGAACTCCCGCGCACTACGGAATCCGCCGCCGCGCCCCCATCCTGGGATGCGGCGCCTCCCACAGCGTAATATGCGTATCCTCCGCTTATGGTTACGGAGGAATTCCCGTAGACCTCCGCCGATGCGGCTTTGAAACCGTCATTATACGCAAAACCGCCGCCCAATATAACGGCATCATAAGGAGAGTCGTCGGGATTCTTGCAAAGGATGTCCCCGGACGTCATATTGACTGAGGAATTTCCCGTTATTTTTGCGGTCGCGCCGTCCTTTGCATAGGAACCGCCCATCACTATGCCGTAGACCGTTCCCCCCGATATTGTAACCGCAGAAGACGGCAATTCTGACGAAGCTCCGTCGCCCGAGACCTCCGATCCCCCGCCGGCAATGCCGGCTCCTATTTCGGCGCCCGTTTCGTCTGCGGAGGAATCTATCACAATCCCCTCCGAAATTTCAACGGAGCCGTCTCCGAACAGCCTGTCGCCGGCGAGCGAAACGCCCGCAGACAGCGCAAATATTCCAATTGCGAAAAACTTTTCAATATTCATATTGTACCTATAAAGATAAAGCTCTCTGATATGCTTTTTGCCGCTCCATGCGCAATTCTCCCGCCCCCAATCCCCGCCCATAAAAAGCATTGAACAGCCGGAGGCGTATCCATCCGGATTCAAACTCGCCCACCGCCAATGTTTCGGCGTAAAAGACGGCCGGCGTGACAACTTTCACCCAAATCATGCGCGACGATAAGGAAGCCTCCGTATGCCGCAGCATAGGAAGAGTCTCGATTTTCCATCGAAAATACGGCTTTATCGCCGTCCGCCGTCAAAGCTCCGGAAACAAGCGTGAAAGGCGACATCTCTAAGGGTTTCCCTTTCATTTTTAATATTTAAGGGGCCGTGCATAATCAGCGGCAATATCCATATCAACCATAAATCTAAAAAAAAGTTTTTGGCATTTTATCGCAATATTTAGGATTTTTCCGAAAACTTCGCCGCTATCGACCGTTCAAGTTTTAAGGCGGGTTTGCTTTACATGAAATCCCAACTCCCCTCCCCCCAGCGCGATCCCGCCAAGACAATCAGGATATTTAGAAGATATTTGCCACGGCGCCCGTTCCAGATCGCGGATAAGCACGCGCCAAAAGCCGCAAAGTTCCTCTCCCACCAATCCGCAGAATTAGAGGGAATCCCTTATGTTTTCGAGAATTTTGGATTCGCTCTGGATGAAGTTAAGCGGCCTTACCTGCATTCCGACGGAGGGATCGGAAATTTTGCCGTCTACCGTCACCTGTATCACGCTCGATATTGGGTTTACGAGCGTCGATATTCCGGAAATGAGCGCGCTCTTCATTCCTTCAAAGGGATACAGCAGCATAGCAGCGTCCACGTCGTCGTTCACGAAGTCGTAAGACGCAGCCCCGCGTATGCGCATGACGTTTCCGCCCATTTCGAGCTTCGGGAAATCGACGCTGCCGTCCTCGATTTCAATTCGGCTGTTGGCATAGGTTATGTCGAAAGTCCCGAACGGCAGCCTCAGCGCGGAAAAAGCCCGCGAGAGCGCGCCGAGCAAATTCAGGCGCATCAGGTTCGGGTTTCTGAGGCTCGCAAAACCGGAACCCTTTGAATGGGCTATGTCGCCTATGTCCCCGCTCAATTCGAGCGACAAGTCCACCACCCCGCTCTCGCCGCCATCAAGAAAACCGGACGCGGAGCTCCCCGCGCCGGTTGAAGCGGTTCCGCCGGCGCCGTCGGAAGGCTCGGATTCTCCGGATTCCTTCGACGGGTCGAGCGATATCAAAAATTCGGTAAATTCCGCCTGGTTCATTTTTTCGGCTATCGCCGACGCTTCAAAGAGCGTTTTTCCGTTTTCTTTTTTTATGGTAATGCCCCCGTCGGCGTGGCCGCCGCAAAAATCGAAGGAAGCGTCGTCTACGCGGGTCGTCGCCTTGTCGCTCCTTGCCGAAAACCTGAGGTTTTTCAAAACCGCCGTTTCGATATGCGTGTCGCCCGGGGCAAAACCCGAAACGTTGAAGACGTCCGGAAGCGCGCCGGGATTGTTATGTGGATTGCGCATCAGCCCCCCCACCGTGAGCTGCGGGGGCTCCGCGAACTTCACGACCTCAAACACGTCCCGCACGTCGCCGCCGCCGAGCGACACGAGCTCTTCGGAGGACAGCCCCGAAACGAGAAAGAGAGTCTGCCTGTCGAAAGTCGTGAGGCCGTCCTTGCCGTAAAGCCACTGGACGTTTCCGTGCGCGTTGCGGTTTTGCGCGCGAAGGCGTATGTCGTAAAGCGAAATGCGCGAGGGGTTGACCCACACGTTGAGCGAAAACTCGTCGAACTTCGAGCCGTTGTAGACGGCGTCCCCGCCCTGCGCCCTGCCGTAACACCATATGAACTCGGGGCTGCCCCATTTGCCCTCGACAAAAAAGTCCGCCCTCGGGAAAGAGCCCTCCTTCGCCCACTCGAACGACTTGAAAACCCTCGACCACCACGGCGCCATAAAATGCGCTATCGCCATCGGGCGTATCGAGCCGTCGACGTATATTTTATAGCGCATGTCCTTCAGGTTTTGGACGAATCTTCCCGACGCCTTCCAGCCCTCTACCGACTGGACCTCAAGCTTTGAGGCGTCTATCACGCCGGACGATGAATCGAACTCCACCCTGCCCGCCGCGCGGCGGACGGGAATGCCCATTACCGAGCAGTCGGACGCCTCAAAATCGGCATCGGCGCTAAACTTCGAGCCCGAGAAATCGCACTTTGCGGAGCCTTTCAGCGAAAGACCGCGCTTGAACTCGAAATCCTGAAGTTCGCGTATCCCCGCCAGAGACTTGTGCCCCGTAAAAATTTTCGGATCGAGAGAGCCCGAAAACTCGGCGGCGAGGCGCATTGACTCGTCCAACGAAAAATTCGCCCCGAAGCGGTAGTCGTCGAACGCGGCGAAAGCCTCCCAACCATCCCCCGCCGACTCTTCGTCGAAATAGTCCTTGCGCATGGACACGTTGTCCAGCCTGAAACCTTCATACTCTATATTGCCGGCGGAAACGTAGACATTGGAGAGCGCAAAAGACCCGCCGCCCGCCAGCAGGTTTGCCGAAGCCGAAATGTTGCCGCACTGCGGAAGGGCGCCGCATGAAAACTTTTCGGCGCGGATCCCCACGGACAGCCCGTCGGATATTTTTCCGCCGTCGTACCGCAGGGAGAGCCGCAGGTTCTCAAAACGCGCCTCCCCGGGCTTGGCGGGAAACGCCGCGGACTCGGAGTAGAAAATCAGCCTGCCCTTGCTCGACTCCGCTCCGGACAAAAAGAGGTCTGCCGAGCACACGGGCGAGGAGAAAATTTCGAGATATTTGGAATACTTTTCCGCCGCGGCGACCGCCGAGTTTATCCTGTCGGCGATTCCTCCGCCCGAGCCCGCGCCGGCGCCGCCGGAAGGCATATCCACGCCGTTCCTGCGCAAAAACTCCTCGGCGGAAAAATTGTCCGAAACATCCGCCGACACCGCCGCCGTGAGGGACGCTATCTTGAAGTACGCCGACTCTACGCGCCACCATCGGCCGGTTTTGGAAGCGCTCAGATATATGTGCGAAACCGCCGGAGCATCGGCAACGCCGCGCACGGTGTCGCCGAGGGCGCCCCCGTAAACCCGAATGTCGCGCGGGGAGGCGTCCCCGTTCAGAAGCCTTATGGGCCAAAACGAGGCGTCTATCCTCTCAGCGGAAAAGAAGGGCGACGGCGTGCCCTCCGCGCGCAGCGTGACGCCGTATATCCGCACCCGCCCGTCCACCGACACGGACGCGCCGGAATAGCGCAGGTCGAAGCCCGCCGCCAACGCCGCGCGCGCGACGGCTGCGTTGGCGAAATCCGGCAGAGGAAACTCCCTCTTGCGCAGCGCGTAAAACGCGAGCGCCTGGGCGACCAACATGAGCGACAACAGAAAATTCAGCGGATAAAGCGCCCTCCGGAAGGCGTCCCGGGCGCGCTTGGCAAAGGGCGTTGTCGGGCGCTTTTCCAAGTTTATTCCGACGGCGGAACCGGCGGGTCCTTTTTGAGTTCGGAGGGCTCGGAGCGCTTCGAGACGATTTCAAACGCGGCGTCTATAAAGTCTTGCGAGGGCACGAACACCGCGTCGTCGGATCTGGATCCGCCGTACTGCCTGGTTCCCCCCACGCGCTCGGTCAGGAAAATCTCCCGAGTTTTGACCGACGCCGCATCCGCCCCGGGCAGATCCGCCGAAAACGAAACCGAATACGCCCACGGCAGTTTCTTGCCGCCCGCCGAAACGCCGTCGGCGGAAAACTTTTGCGGCAGATATTCCGAAACCGAAAACGACTTTGCGGCGGCGACAAGGGCGCGCGCCGCCTCGGCGTCCCGCGGGGGAAGCTTTTTAATGGCGTCCGCGACGGTCGCCGCCCCCGACGAGCGGACTTCGAAAACCGCCGCAGAATCCGGCAGCCGCGCGATTTTGACGGAAGAAATTTCGGCGGCCGCCGGCAGCGACCAGAGAGCCTTGGAGCGGTATTTTAAAAAGTCGGTGGACGCCGCCGCGGCGAGCTCTTTGCTTATTCCGTAAACCGCGCTTCCCGATCCGGTCTTTGCGTACATCAGAGGCTCTCCGGCGTCGTCGTACTCGGAGCCAATCTGGATGGAGTCCGACCCTCCGTCGTCGCGCGTGACCGTTATGCGCAGGCAGTCGGGGCCTATCCCGTACTGGGAGAAATTCGCGGCGGAATCGCTCACGAAAGTCCGCGCCCTGACTTTTGAAAGCTTGTTGAGAACGTCGCTCACCGCCGCCAGATCCGCGCTCGCGGTAGCCCCTTTGCCGCCGGCGTTCCCCACAACGTCCCAAAGCCCGCCGGCGAGCTTGTGGAACGACACCGTCCTGCCGCCCTTCGAGATTTCGAGAGCCGTGGCGCGCTCGGCGTCGAAGCGGAAGAACGACTTGTCGCGCAGTTTCGTCTGGAGGTTTTCGAGATTTTTTAGAAACGCGGCGTCGAGCGTAAAGAGGGTCGGGTTGTCTTCAAGCCTCGCGTACACCTGCGCGCCGTCCTTTGTTTTGGAGCCTATCAGAAGCACCTGCCTCCTGTTGGTGCCCTGCAATGTCACGCTCGCCGGCAGCGTCCCGCCGTCAAAGCCCGCCTCCGAAAGAGTCGCATCCTGAGGGAAGCCCATCGCGCAGACCCTGCATATCTCGTCGAGAAATGCGTCCACCTCGCGCGGGTCGGCGGCGGCGGCGATGGGGGTCTCCATCTTCCACTTGCCGCCGTCGCGCACCAGCCCCACGCGCAAAAAATTCGTCTTGGGGTCGGCGGGCGACGCCGCTATCGGCAGGCGTACCGAAAACGCCGATACCTCGAAGCGCGGTATGTCGAACACGAGCTGGTTGCGCAGCCGCTCCATATCCACTATCAGCCCGTCCACAAATTCCTTGTCCACAACCACTATCCTGTCGGAGAGCGAGTCGAACAGGTATATCCGGTTGCCGACGGGCGCGCCCTTGCCTACTTTGAGAGAGTACATTTTTTCGCCGTTGCCGTATTTGAAGACGTACGCGGGGTCGTCGAGCCCGTACTCCGCGAGCCCGTGGCCGCGCTTGATCGCCTCCGCCGCCGCAAAGCCCGTCTCCTTTTCGAGGAATTCGAGCTGGTTGATTATGCGGTTTACGGCAAAAAGATTTGCCGGCCAGTCTATGGGAGAGACTATGCGCCACCTGTTGTTTTCAAGCCTCAGCACCCTCGGCTTTTCGACCGACTTGCCCTCGATTTCGAGAACGGTGATCGGCGCCATTGCCCTGCGCTCCGGCGCGTCGGGCGATGCGTCGCGCTCGAGCCCCCAGATCGCCGCGAACAGCGCAAGGTTGGCAACCAGCAGAAAAATCGTGAATTTAAACCTCATAATGTCAGTTTCTCCTCGCGAGCCACACGAACAGCGACATCGCCAATATCGCGGCCGGAAGAACCATAAAGCGCCATCCGAGGCCGGCAATCTCGTTCATGGAAAGCGTCAGCGAATACGACTCGAGCTGGCGCGCGGGTATGTTGAGCATTGAGTTTTCGTCAAACATCCAGTTTACGGCGTTGACCGCGAGCTTGGAATTCCCGAGCCTGTTGAACCGGCTGTTTGCCGCGAAATTCTCGTCGCCGAATACAACGAGCCTGCCGCCGGGTATCGTCAGCCCGAGGTCGTTGCCGCCGACCCTCGACGCCGCTATTCCCAGCGGAAGCGGCCCGGGCAGGTCGGCGGAGTCGTCGTACCGCTGGATCCCCGCGCGGCGGTAGGAGGTTTCCGCCCAGCTCGTCGGGCCGCTCAAAATTACCGGATCGACTTTCAGGGAGTCGTCGAGCGGAGCGCCCATGTCGGGCCGGACGGGGCGCACGGAGCCGAACTGCACCGGCATTCCGATGTCCACGAGATACTTGGCTATCGGGTGCGGCGTCTGAGGGAAGCTGCGCGCGATGAGGTCGCCCGCCGAGCTCTCGTAGTCCCCGCTGGAATCGAGGACGAGCTTGTCGTCGCTCATCAGCCCCCACTCGAACAAAATGTCTTCAAGCCCCCCGAGCGGCCCGAGCGAAAGCAACATCAGAACCCTGCCGTTGGAGTTGATAAGGTATTTGCGCAGCTCGTCTATCTCGCGCGGCAGAAAGGCCGCCTGGGCGCCCGCTATCACGACGAGCCCCGCGTCCTGCGGCACCTGCTTTGCCTCGCCCAAGTCGAGCTCCTCTACCGAATAGTTGCGCGACTTCAACGCCGCGGCGAACTCCGAAAGCCCGCGCGACGGCGACGAATCCTTGGCGCTCATTTCGCCGTGCCCCTTCAAAAAATAAACCTTCTGCTCGCCGCCCCTCGAAACGTTCAGAATCGCCGAAGTGACGAGCTGCTCGCCCCTGAATTTCGGCGGCTTGCCCTCCTCCGAAGAATAGAAGTCCGAAAACGGGATTTTTTTGAACTTCTGCCCGCACGCGACGATAGCCATGTCCTCGATGTCGCTTCCGAACCTGCGGGCGAGCGCCTCGGCGCGCGCGCTTTCGATGTGCGCCTGCACGAAGCGCGCCTTCACGGGCGCGTGCTTTTCGGAAAGGTATTCGTACTGCGAAAACAGCGTGCGCAGATCGCGCCGCGCGCGGGCGGCTTCGGGGTTTTCGGAATCGGGGCCGAACACAGCGTAGATTTCAACGGGCTCTTTGAGGCCCTTGACGTACGCTACGCTCTCGGGGGAGAGCGAATGGGCGCCGTCTCGGGATAGGTCGAAATTCGCGTAGTGGCGGGCGGCGAGAAAGTTCAGCCCCGCGAACAGCGCCGCCCCCAGCGCTATCTGTACCCACAGGTTGAGGGCGCGCACGCGCGTGGCGTATTTGAAGTCGTCGAATCTGCCGGGATTTCCGCTCATGCGCTTTTGGACTCCGTAATCAGGGACGTGAACGCCACGAACACCGCGGCGGTGCTAAGGTAGAAGAAGAACGGGCGGGTGTCGAGAAGCGCTCCGGAGAACTCGTCGAGGTGCCTGAAAGTATCGACGTACGACACGGCGGGCTCGACCCACGACAGCGCCCCCCCGGGATCCGCCGGAAACTTAGACACGAGCCCCGCGCCTACTATCGCCAAAAATAGCATCCCGAACGAAAGCATTCCCGCGACGAACGTCGTGCGGGTCAGGGAGCTCGCAAAAACGCCTATCGACACGTACATCGCGCCGCTCACGAGCACAAACAGATAGCCCGCGGCGGCGCGCTCCGAGAACAGCAGCCGCGAATCCGCCGCCGCCTGCGGCAGGTAGAAAAACGCGGTGAGCGGAAACGCCAGCGTCATCGCCCAGAGCAGCGCGTAAAAGAAATACGCCGCCAGAAATTTGGAAAGGACAATCTCAAACGCCGTGACGGGAGTCGTCATCATGGTTCCGAGCGTCCCCATGCGGCGCTCCTCGGAGAGGCTGCGCATGGTCAGCAACGGCACCATGAAGAGCACGGGAATCCAGAACGCGGCGAGGAAAATCTCCGTCGGCGACCTGTCGCCCGCGCCGCGGCTGACTTCTATGAGCGAATAAAGGTATATCACGCCCATGAACGCCAGAAAGAGAAACGCCGCAATGTACGTGGACGGCGAGATGAACATCTGGTTTAGCTGCTGGTTGAAAAGATAGCCGAACTTTCTCACTTCTTCCTCCTTCCGCCGCCCTCGGGCAGATCCGAGGTCTGCTCCCAGCTCCGGCGCGTGGCGGCCATGAATATTTCCTCGAGGCTCGGCTTTTTGTGCGCGACCTCCCTGAGCCCGAGCCGCTCGTCGGCGGCGAGGGAGCTTATGAGCTTCCGCCCGATTCCGGAGTTTTCACCCGCGCGCAAAACATAGCCGTAGTACCCCTCCGAGTCGGGGCCGAAACTCGACGCTATCGCCGCCTCGGGGCAGGCGGACGCGAGGATTTTCTCCGCCTCCGCGGGAGGAGCCTTGATTGAAATTTCGTACTTGTCCCAGGCGATGAACTCGCGCCGCAGGCTCTCGGGAGACCCGCTGGCGACTATCGTCCCCTGGTTTATTATCATCACCCTGTCGCACATCAGCTCGATTTCCGGCAGAATGTGGCTGCTTATTATCACGCTCATCTTCCCGCGCAGCGAGTTTATCAGCGCGCGGATTGCGAGAATCTGGTGCGGGTCGAGGCCAATGGTGGGCTCGTCCATTATTATGACCTCCGGCCGCGACAAAATGGCGTCGGCGATTCCCACGCGCTGGCGGAAGCCCTTTGAAAGATTGCCTATTATCTTGTTGGACGCCTTGCGCAGCAGCTGGCAGGTCTCCATGCTCTCGTCCACCCGCGCGCGGATTTCGGAGCTCGGCACGCCCTTTATGCCCGCGCGGAACGTCAGGTATTCGCGCACCCGCAGATCCTCGGGCAGCGGGTTGTTTTCGGGCATGAAGCCTATGTGCCTGCGCGCGGCGTCGGGGTCGGCGGCCACGCTCTCGCCGCAGATGAACACGCTGCCGGAGGACGCGGGCATCAGCCCCGATATTATGCGCATGGTCGTGCTCTTTCCCGCGCCGTTGGGCCCGAGAAACCCCACGACTTCCCCCTTCCCTATGCGGAAAGACACGTTGTCGATTGCCCTTACCCCCCCGTAGGTCTTGGTAAGGCGGCGTACAACGACTGAATTCGGCGCGTCCGAATCGTCCATATCGAGGCAAATAATTTGCGCAGAGCGCGGGGTTTAAAGCGGGAGGCGCGGCGCGGATTTCGCGCGGGATAGGCGCCTATTTCGCCATCTTTGAGGAAATAAACGCCTTGATGTCGCCGAGAGTGTGGATCTTCTGGACGTCTTCGTTGTCGATGCTCGTCCCTACGGCGTCTTCCACCGCCAGAACGATTTCGACCATCGTCAGCGAATCGAGCCCGAGGTCGTCCACCATTCTGAGGGAATCCTTCGGGTCTTTGAGCAGATCCCGCTTTTCGGGTTCGAGAAAGCGCTCTATTATGCCTATGACTACGGGGCCGGCGAGTTCGGCGTTGCCGGTTTTTCTGAGTTCGACCGCCTTTTCTATGGTCTCGGGGGAACAGCGCTTCAGGGTTTCGCGCAGGGCGGCTTCGTCTTCCGGAGTAAATTTTTGTGAATCCATAAGGCGCATATCAACACATACCGAACCCGATTTCAACAAATTAAAAACGGGCGCGGAATTTTTTATTTGCGCGCGCGGGATCGGGATTTACCATGTCTGCAATGAATTGCGTTTTGCTCCCGAAAGGATATCCCATGCGGCTGGGCGCTGGCTCCCCGAAGCTCGCGCACATAAGGGAAACGCTCGGAATGCGCGACGGCTGCGAAATCTTCGCGGGAATAGCGGGGGAGAAGCTATGGGTATGCCGCCTGCATTTCGAGGCGGGCGGCGGGGCGGCGTTCGAGCCCTTGCGGGAGGTTCCCGCTCAAAAGCCGATGAGGTTCGCGGCGGCGGTGGCGTTCGCGAGGCCGCAGATAGCGCAAAGGATACTGTTCGAGGCCGCGTGCCTCGGGGTTTCGCGGCTGGTTTTCTACCCTGCGGCGAAGGGGGAGGCCGCCTACGCCAAGAGCTCCCTCTACTCCGGAGGGAAATTTTCCGAGTGGCTGGAAAAGGGCGCGGAACAGGCGTGCGCGCCGGACATTCCGGAATTTTTCGCGTGCGGTTCGCTCGCGGAGGCGTGCGGCTGCATTGCCTCCGCATTCCCCAACCCCCTGCGCGTGGCGCCCGACCTCTATGAGGCGACGGCCAACTTATGGGATTTCGCGCCCCGCCTCGCGGAGGGCGGAGCCGCCGCCTGCGCGGTTCTCGGCGGGGAGAGGGGGTTTGCGGACTCCGACCGCGAATACCTGCGCGGCGCGGGCTGGACGCTCGTCTCGATGGGCGGGCGCGTGATGCGCACAGACACCGCTTTTATCTCGACATGCGCGCTCTGCCGCGCCATGATGCTCGATAATCGACCGACCGCATTAAAACCGGAAAACCTATGAAAACATCCTCAGCCCTCCCCTTCGCCGCCGTCGCCGCGGCTCTCTCGCTCGCGCCGTCCGCATTCGCCGAAACCGGCGGCCTCGCCGACCCGAAGTTCGAGCAAAAACTCGACGCCCTGTGGGACGGCGCCGCAAAAACGTTCTACTCTCCCAAGACAAACCTCTTCTACACCGCGCCCGTAGACAAGATGCCGTCTCCGGAGGAAATCGCCGAATACAAGCCTCTCAAAAAGAACGGCGACCCGAATTACATGGGCGGCGGCACGGGAATCGAGGACTGCTCGATGCTCTGCGGAATAATGCTCGTGGGGCTCTGCGACAAATACGAGCTGACCGGCGACGCCGAAACCGCCGAGTGGGCGCGCAGGATAGCGCGGGGGCTGATGCTCGCCGACACCGTGCACGGCGACCCGGGGTTTGTCGCGCGCGGCGTGTCGCCGGCGGACGGCAAAAGCGTCTACCCCGAAACTTCGCGCGACCAGTACACACACAACATACACGGGCTGTGGACGTACTTCCATTCAAAAATCGCAAGCGACGCAGAAAAGGCGGAAATCGCGAAAATCTTCGGGGAGGTCGCTGAAAAGATGAAGCGCGAAATCCGCCCCGACACCGACCCGCCGTACACTTACAGGCTGCACAAGGGCGTCCCCGACAAGCGCGGGGTTGCGAAAATGCACGACGTCCACCCGCACGAGGCCGCGCGGCTGGGAATGCTCTACGCCGCGGCCTACGACGCCACGAAAGACAAAAAATACCTAAACTGGTACAATTCCATTTACAAGGACATCGCCGAAGGCTCCGCCAAATTCATCGGAATGGGAGAGCCCTACTATAAACACCTTGTGCCGGCGTACTCCGTGGCGCAGATGAACGCCTCGCTGCAGCTCGTAAGGGACGTGGAGCCGAACGCGGCGAGGAAAATCCAGCTCTCGCAGATCATGGACGCCATATCGGGATTCATAGACAAATACCCCGTCTATCGCGTCTCCGACAAAGGCGTGCGCGACGCCTCCGAAATCATGTGGGGGCAGATGCTGGCAAAAGGCTACAAGCTCTCCGCCGCCCGCCGCGAAATCCTCGAAAGAAACGTCATGAAAGTCGGCCCCCGCGACCCGTACGGAATCTACATGGCCTTCTCCGCCTACTGGCGCGCGCGCCTCGACGAGGCGCGGGGGAAGTGAGCCGCGCCCCGAAATTCAGGAAGAAAAGGCCGTAAAGATTGCCCTTTCGGTTGGGCGGCTAACATCGCGGCCGCTGTCCCCGCGCTTTCAGCCCGTTAAAAAATGCCCATTTGGGCGGGAGGCGGTGGCGCTTTCTCACGCCGTTTTTTGGCGCGCATTAAACCCGAAACAGGCTCGGCGCGAACCCTCCCGCCCGCTTCCGGATTCGCGGCCAACGCATGTAAAAACGCTCTTTCGAGATAGGCACGGAGGTTCAGCCCGGGCGCGCCCTCTCGGGGGGCGGCTATTCGGCGAGCAGGACTATCGCCGGCATGCTTTCGTCGCCGCTTTCGCGCGTTTTCGAGCACAGGCGGTCGGAGAGGCTTCCGGGGATTGCGAGCGTTCCGTCCGACCACGCGCACTCGTCCGAGACGTCCTCGGGGGAATCGGAAGCCAAGTCCTGCGCCAAAATCCGCGACGGCTTTTTGGGCATTTTAAAGGAGATTGAAGAGAACTTCCCGAAAAGCCCGACTTTTTTGCCCGAAATGTCGGCATCCACCGCGATTTTCGCCGGCGGAAAGAAAATCCCCCTGCCGGTCTTTATGCGCGGCATTACCGACACGGCTACCGGCCCGTCGGGGTGGCGGCTCGCGAGGACGAACGGGGCGTCCGCGCCCTCCGGCGAAACTTTCGGAAGCGGCAGGTTGCGCGCGACGACTGCGGGGGCCGACTGCGCCAGCTTCCTGCCCCATGCGTCCCTCCACCAAGTCTGCCCCTCCGAGAAAGTCCAATCGTCTTCAAGCCTCTCTTCCGAGAAAACCGTCCTGGACTTGTCGAGCGGAAAGGCGGGGGCAATCCTCGACCACCTCACGGCGCGGACGACCTCCGCGCTCTTGAACCTGCGCCGCGCAACCTCGTCGGAGCGCGCGGCTCCCCAAAACGGCGAGCGCATTACGCCGTACGCGCAGCCGAGCCCCGCCCCCGTGTAGACGTCGTCCTCGACGTTTATCAGTCCCTTCCCTCCGGCTTTTTCGCCCTCGGAGAGATACCATGCGGTTCTGGAAATCGTGCTCGGGGTAGTCAGCGGCGTGATGGTGTCGTAGACGCGGGTGTAGCCGCTCACTTTCAGAAGCGCGCGGATTCTATCCAAAAGTTTGGGATCGGAATTTTCAAAAGCCCCGCTGCCCGCGAACGCCCCCTTGGATTTGTCGAAACGCAAATCGTTTACGGGAGAGTTGGGTATGCTGTGCTCTATGAGCAGCCCGGGGTGCAGTTCCGCTCCGAGTTCGGTGAGCATCTTGCGGAACTCGACGCTGTGCGCCCTCTCGCCCCAATCGACTTTCCAATAATTTATGCCGGCCTCTTTAGACCACAATATGCGCTCCCTCCAATATTCGCGCTCGCGCTCCGGAGTGAATTTTTCGTCCGGATTTTTGCGGGCGCACTGGGCGGCGACCCACAGTCCCGCGCCCTTCCACCCGCGCTCCCTGACGCGCGCGTCCAGCTTTTTGAGCCTTTGGGCGAAAGACTTGTCCGCGCAGGACGGAAATTTCGACTCGTCCAATTCGAGGGAGCCGAAAAGATATATCTCCTTAGCCCTGTCTATCTTGGGCTTGACGTCCCAACCGTCGTCAAAGAGGAACGTCAGATCTCCGCGAACCGCATCCCAACCGTCGATCCATCCGCCTTCGGAGAATACGGCGCAATCTCCTATGTTTTCGCGCGCGCCCGCCGCGCCCTGGTCGCCTGCGAACAAAATTTTTCCGTCACCCCGCACGCTTCCCGGAACCAGCGAAAGGTTTTGGGTCGCCCATGTGCACCACGCATTCGGCGATTCCCCAGCCCCGGCGGGCACGAGCGACTCCGCAGATCCGGAACCGCGGCAGCCGAGGCAGGACAACGCCGCCACAACCATGCACACCGAAAGCGCGCTCCCCCTGAAAACATCTCCATTCATATTGAAGCCCGATTATGTCGGCCGCACAGATACTTTCAATACTTTACCGCCTCAAATTTTTGTTGTCTGAAAGCGCGCTTTCCCAATAATATCATCCATATGAAATTCGCCAAATTTCCCTATTTTCCGCTTGCGTTTTTCTGCGTTTCCGCGGCGCTTGCGGCTCCGGAAAGAATAGTCTTCGACACCGACATGGGCAACGACGTGGACGACGCCCTCGCGCTCTCCATGCTCCACCGCTTCCAAAAGGAGGGGAAAGCGGAAATAGCCGCGGTTCTCGTCAACAAGGGCGCCCCCGAAGCCCCCGTTTTCTGCGCGATTCAAAACGAATATTTCGGGAACGGAAGCGTTCCCGTCGGACATATCGCAGACGGCAAGACGCCGGAGCCCGGGGCGTTCGCCGGAAAAGTCGCCGCGGCGAAAAATTCAGACGGCTCCCCCAAATATCCCCTTCCCGAACGCGCGCGCGGCGGGAAATTCCCCGACGCCGTAAAGCTCGCGCGGAGAGTTCTGGCGGAATCCGAAGACGGGGGCGTCGTCTACATATCCGTCGGTTTCCTAACGAACGCCGCGCGGCTGCTCGAATCCCCGCCGGACGAAATCTCCCCTCTCACGGGCGCCGAGCTCGCCGCAAAAAAGATAAAATTCTTTTCGGTGATGGGCGGAAATTTCGCAGACACCAAGCACGCGGAATATAATATAAAAGAGGACGCAAAATCCGCGCAAATTTTCGCGAAGCTCTGCCCGTCGAAAATATATTTCAGCGGGTATGAAGTCGGGGACAAGCTCCGCTTTCCGCAAAGCATGCTCGACGAGAAAATGCGCCCCGGCAATCCCGTGAACGCTGCCTACAAGCTATACGCCGAAATGGTCAACGGCGGAAAATCCGACAGGCACGACCGCCCGTCGTGGGATTTGACGAGCGTCCTGTTTGTTTTCGAACCCGAACTATTCGGCGTCTCCGAAAGCGGAAACGTTTCGTTTGACGACGCCGGCCGGACGAAATTTTCCCCGTCGGAGGGCGGGAAATCCGCATATCTGAAAATCCCCGAGGGGAGAGCTGAAAAAATTCTCGAAAAACTCGCCAATGCCGCCGCCTATGAACCGCTCAATTAAGACGCTGTTTACTGCTATGATCGCGCTATCCGCCGCATTTGCGGCGGCGGGCGAAATCAGGACGCTCGAGCTCAGGCCCGCAAAGGGCATGACGCGCGCAAACCTCTCCTATATCGAGCCCGCCGCGGATTCCAAGCCGCGCGGCTTTCTGCTGCTGGCGTCCGGATACAACAGCGACGGGACTTTCCTCATAAAAAAGCCGGAATGGAGGGAGTTTGCGGAGAAATTCGGGCTGATTCCCGTCGGGCTGTCGTTCGCCTCGGAACTCCCGAATTTGAGGGACGGCACGGGCTATTATTACGCCTCAAAGGGCTCCGGAAAAGTCCTCTTGGACGGCCTCGAAAAGATAGCCGGCGGCGAACTGCCGATATACATGTGCGGATTTTCGGGCGGGGCGCACTTCGTGGCGCGGTTCGCGGAGTGGAAGCCCGGGAGGGTCGGGGCGTTCTGCGCCTATGCCGCCGGATGGTGGGACTATCCCCGACGCATAAAGGACGCCCCATGCGCGATAATCGCGTGCGGGGAAAAGGACGAGCGGCTGAAAGCGTGCTTCGACTACTTTTCGTGGGGGAGAAAGCTGGGGCGCAAGTGGACTTGGATAGAGCTCGCCGGCACGGGGCATTCGCATTCAGGGAGGCTCGACGAATTCGTCCGCGAATACTTCGGGGCTATTATGGACAAAAAACCGAAAAGGCCTGTCTGCGAAAACCTCGAGACGGGGAAAATCCAGCCGGAGATGTTTGCGCGCTCGTCGAAAACCCTGCAATCCTACTATCCCGACGAAAAGCTCGCAAAATCCTCCCCCCATTCCCGAAAGTGACGCGCGGGAAAATGCGCGCCTCAAACGTTTTTTTCTTTATCAAACGATGTTCGTGCGTTAACGTCCCGAGAAAAGATTTTCATCATATTATGCGAAACATATTCCAATTTATCCTCGCGTTCGCCTTCGCGTTCGCGGGCGAATGCTTCGCGCAGGCTCCGAAACCCGCGGAGACGGCGGGCGTTTTCGTATCCATAGACACGGTCAAGCGCGACGACATCAAAGCCTACGCGGATTCCCAAAAGGGTTTTGAGGAGGCCGCCAAAAAGTTCCCCGGCTGCCTGCGCGCGCTCTTCATGCAGAACGCATTTTACAAGGACAAATTCATAAGGTACGCGGAATTTTCCTCCGCCGCCGACGCGAAAAAGTTCGCCGAAGCCCAGCGCGCCCTCAAAACGCCCGCCCAGTCGGAGACGGCTGTGTACGAGGCGGCGAAACAGGCGGACGCCTCGACGCCGCTGATAATAGCCGTCGATTTCGACGAAATCCCCGCGGCCTCGGTCGCCGAATTCATGAAGATATCAAAGCCCCTGCGCGACGGCACAAACACGGAAAAGGACACGCTCTCGTACGAGCTGTATGCCTCCCCCGAAAATCCAACCCGATTCTTCCTCTTCGAGCTATACAAAAACCGCGCCGCCCACGCCTTCCACTCCAAGCAGTCGCATTTCACCGAGTGGGACAAAAAATGCTCGGAAATGAAATTCGGGCGCAAGGGCAAATTCATAGACGTAAAAGCCCCCTCTAAATAGGCTTTCGGAACCTCCGGATTCAGCGCCCTTCTACGGATTTTCCCTCCGTCCGCAAAGAATCCAAAGCGTTAATGGGCAAAAAAAAGGCGCGCCAAATTCGGCGCGTTTTTTGCCCTGCGGAGGGCAAGTTAAAAGCAGGGCTGCAAAACAGGGGCTATTCGGGCTCAACCCAACGCCGGAGCGGCCGCACGTCAGCCCTCCGACACGTCCCAGCCGAAAAAGGCATACATCAGCACTGAAAACGACGCCATAACCGCCACGCTTTCAAACGGCGTGCGCACGCACGCGAGAAAGGCGGCAGCCGCGACCGAAAGCCCCAGCACGGCGGAACTCAGGCTGATCCTGCGCCTGGCGAGCGCCGCGCACAAAAATAGCGCGGGGGTTGCCAGCACGAGGGCTAATCCCGCATAGCCGTTTTCTATGACGCACCTCTCCAAATCGGAGTTCGGCGACTGCCACGGCGCCGGCCCGAGGTCGCTGCCCTGAAAATACGAGAACACCGTGGAAAACGACGCCTCCCCCCAGCCGAACACCGGCCGCTCCGAACTCATGGCGCTGACGTCGTCGGATAACGCGGCAATCTGGCGCTCCGTAAGGGCGTTCGGAGAAGCGGGGTCGGACGAAAGGCCTGAAAGTTCCGCGCATTCGCCGCATTTGCCGACGGCGGCAAACAAGACCGCCGCCCCGAGCGCCGCATAAGCCAAAAACGGCACCCACTCCCTGACTTTTACGGAGACTCCTTCCCTGATGCGGCTTATTCTGTACTTTCTCAAATTGGATTTTGTGGGAAGCGAATCCGCCGCAAGCGCAAAAATTCCGGCGGCCTCGACAACCGACGACAGCGCGGCCTCCACCGGCGCCCCGCGGAAAACAGCGCTCGCCCAAAGCAGGAGAGAGCACGCCAGCCCCCAAAACCTCCACGAACACAGCGCCGGCCAGAGCGAAAAGCGCTGCGCCGAATACACCGCCGCCGCGAGCGCCCCGCCCTGCCACAGAATCGCGTACGCGCACCAAGACGCCGCGCTCGGGAAGAGGGAGAAACCGCCGGGGCCGAAACCTATTTCGTCGTTTCCGGCAATCTCCGAGGCCGCCGCGAGAGCAAACCCCAGAATGGCGAGAAAAAACGCGGGTATCGAGCAATAGACAAATATTTTGCGCAGAACGAATTTCGACGTCGCCACGAAGTAGAGCGAAAGCCCGCACGCGGCGGCTGACAGGGCGGCGAGCTCCGAGGTTATCGGATATATCGGGTTGAACGCGCCGGACACTACCGCCCATTGCGGGTTGTCTGCAAACACCGCCCACTCCTTTCCGCCGATCCAAACCCACCCTATCACCGGCCTGCATATCCCGACGGCGGCTATCGCGATGGCCGCGAAATTCGGCAGCAGCAGAACGGGAAATTTCCACACCGCCCCGCGGCGCGCCGTCTGCCAGTTCAGCGCGCCGTGGTACAGGCTTATGGGAGCGAGTATGCCGAGGGCGATGAGCGCGCCAACCCCCAGGTCGGAATCTCCGCCGAAGAGCAGCGCGGTCAGGCAGACGGCAGCCACGGCGGAAAACATCGCCATAGTCTCGCCCGAATTTCTCGAGGTCTTTAAAAGTACTTCTTCGTCTAACATTATCGCGCGGATTTGAAGCAGATTGACTCCGATATTTCGGCGGCTTTTTCGGCTCCGAAGAGCGCGGAAACTGTTTCGAGCGCGAACTCTACGGCGGTTCCCGCCCCCTGCGAGGTTACGAGCGCGCCGTCGCGGACAGTGGAGGCCGCCGCGTCGCGCGTCGGGAGCTCGCCCGCCACGGACGGATGCGACGCGCACCTGCGCCCGCCGATTATCCCAGCGCGCCCGAGCGCCGCCGGAGCCGCGCAAATTGCGCACATGAGAGCCCCCTCCCCGTCCAGCCTTTTGAGGAGGCCTGCAAGCCGCGCGTCGGAGGCCGCCGCAAACACCCCCGGGCCGCCCGGGAGAACCGCCGCGTCGAAACGCCCTCCGGCAATGTCCGCAAGCATCGCGTCCGCCTCTATCGGGATTCCGCTGCGCCCGACTATCCGGCGGGAATTTCCGACGGCCGCGGTCAGCACGTCGGCCCCCGCCCTGCGGAGAATGTCCGCCGGCGCGAGCGCTTCGATTTCCTCAGTGTTGTCAAAGAGTATTACGAGAACTTTTTTCATCGCTTGTCGTTTCGGTTGGGGCGCCCGCCGGACAGGATGAAGCCGACGGCCTCTTCCCAGTATTTCGGGCTGTCCGGAAGCCCGTAATGGCCGCGGTCGGGAAATTCCGCGAGCCTTCCGAGACCGCGCGGGGCGGCCTTGTAATTTTCGAGCGCGTTTCTGAACGGCACCACCATGTCGCGGCGTCCGTGCATAAATAGCGCGGGAAATTTAAATTGCGATATTTTCGAAGAATTGTCGAGCATTTCCCACGGTATAATATTTACCGGCAAAACCGCCTTTACCGCTTTCGAGAACCCGCCTATTATCACGGCGCAGCGGATCCCCGGGTGGCGGGAGGCGATTTCGCACGCAGCCGCGCTCCCGAGCGAATAGCCGACGACCGCTATGTCGGAATCCTCAAAGCCGAGCTCTTCGGACACATACCTGTACGCCGCCTCGGAGGATTCTTCCAAACCCTTTATCGACGGCTTTCCGGAGCTCAGCCCGTACCCGGGATAGTCGTACGCGAAAACCGAAATCCCGCGGCGCGCGTACTCCTCCAAAAGCGGGCGGATTTCGCCCAGGTCTTCGCCGTTGCCGTGGCTGTATATCGCGCAGACTTTGGAATCCTTGGCGGGGATCCAGAGCGCGGCGGCCTTTCCCCCGCCGGGGAGCCCGAGATATATTATGTCGCCATCGTCCGAATACGACGCGGGCGGCGCGGGAAATATTATCCGCTCGGCGAACAGGCGCGCGAACAGAAGCAGCGCGCCGTACGCGCACGCGAGCACGAGAACCGCCGCCGCAAAAATTTTCATATCCCCTCCGATACGGTTTTATCGAGCAGCTCCCAGAGCGGCGGGGGCACCGCCTCGGGGCGGGTCCGCGGGTCGATGCCCGACGCCCCGAGCCACCCTAATACGGTTTCGGAATCGCCGCCAAGCCCCTTTGCGATGGAGCCCAGCTGCTTGCGCCTGCGCGAAAATATCCGCCTTATAAGCGACTTCGCGCGCGGCGAAAATATGCGCGGGCACTCCTTTCGCGAGAGCGGCAGAAGCATGGAGTCCACGCCGGGGCGCGGAAAAAAGCAGGCGGCGGAAACTTTGCGCGCCGCGCCGACATCGTAGGCGGCGGAAAGGAATATGGAAATGGGCGAATAGTCTCCGGAAGAATTTTTCGCCGCGAACCTCAGCGCGGCCTCCCTTTGCAGCATCAGCGACATGCGCGACGGCAGCCTGCCCGAGAGCACGGCGTCGAGCCACGGGGTGCTTATCGCGTAGGGGAGGTTGGCGACTATTTTAAAATCCCCGCAGTTTTCGGGCAGTCCCGCGAGGGGGAAATCAACGGCGTCGGCGTTTAGGAGGCTGAAATTTTTTTCGCCCGCGAAATAGGAGCGCAAATGCGCGCACATCGACTTGTCGAGCTCCACCGCGTAAACTGTCGCGCCGCGCGAGAGCAGCGCGCCCGTGAGCGTCCCGAGCCCCGGGCCGACCTCGACGACGCAATCGCCCTCCTCGACGCCCGCGAGCTCGAGCGACTTGCGCACAATGTTTGGGTCCACCAAAAAATTCTGCCCGAGCTTTTTGGACGGCACGTGCCCGAGGAAGCGCAAAATCTCCGCGGTGCGCGTGGGCGTAAACTGTCCGCTGTTTTCCATGATATGCCGCAAAAACTATCCCAAACCGCCGCGGGCGGGCAACACTATTCGCCTAAAAGCGCCGAAAAACGCCGAGGGCGCGCGACGGCAATATGAAAGGCAGCCGCCGTTTGCGCGCGAAAAGGCGGGTTTGCGCGGCGGCAGGCGGCGGGAAGAGAGCGCAGGGCGCTCCCGCGGAAGAACATAAAGATTTTTTAATTTTACATCTCTGCAACAAAAATAATATTATATATAAATATGAAAAGAGCACAATACATATGCTGTTGGGCGTGCGCGCTGGTCTCCGCGCTCTCTTACGGGGCGCGCGTGGAGATCGAATCGCCGTCGGGGAAGGGCGAATTCGATTGCGAAATCAAAAAAGTTTCGGAAAAACTGTCGCGACTCACCGTCCCGAAAGATTCGATTCCCCGCGACGCAAAAACCGTGTTCGTCTCCATCGATTTGGCGCGCGGCCACCGCGGAGAGGAAGGGTACATAGCGCTCCCGCGCGGCGGGATAGTTGACTTCGACTTTCCCGACGGCCAGGCCGTCTACGGGTTTATGGAGATGCCCGTCTTCGGGGCAAAGACTCCGCGCGGCACATTCTGGGCGCAAGTGCGCGGAATGCGCAACGAGGCGGAACTCATGCTGAGGGCGAGGGACGGCAAAATTGAGCCAGTGCTTAGGTTTAGGACGGATGCGACGCCCGACGGCGCCTACGAGGACATCGTAGTGGACTTCAACTTTCTCGACAAAGGCGCCGGGTATGTCGAGATGGGCAAAGCGTACAGGCAGAGCCGGCTCTCCGCCGGCGAGATCAAGCCGATAAAAGAGCGCATTAAAACCTCCCCGAATCTCGAATACGTTGCAAAGGCGGTTCCCGTGCGCATACAATTCCACGGCGCAAAAAAACGCGAGAACAGGGATTTCACCCCCGAAAACGAGCCCCCGATAAAAGTCCGCCTCGACTTCAAAAAATCCATAGAGTTTGCGGACGCATTCAAAAAGGCGGGAATCGGGGAAGTCGCGTTCTGCTCGGCGGGCTGGCAGAGCGGCGGCTACGACGGGCGCTTCCCCGACCTCTTCCCCGTGCCCGAAGAGTTTGGCGGCGAAAAGGCGCTGAGGGAATTTATAGCCCACGTGAAAAAAATCGGGTATACGATCCACGCGCACACCAATTCGACCGACTGCTACACGTGCTCCCGCATGTGGAACGGCGGCGAGGTTGCGGCAAAGAACCGCGACGGCACCCCGCAGCGCGGCTACTATTGGTGCGGCGGGAAAGCGTACAACCTCTGCGTCAAACACGCGTATGAAAACTACCTTCCGGCGCAGCTCGAAAAAGTGAGGGACCTCGGCTTTGAGGGGCCGCATTACATCGACGTGTTCTCCGCCACCGCCCCGTACATGTGCGCCGACCCGAAACACCCCGCCACGAGGTCGGACACCGCCCGGGGCCAGCGCGACATCGCCGACCTTTGCATAAAGCTGTTCGGCGGGTTTTCGAGCGAATGCGGCTTCGACCACCTGGCGGGCAAGCTCGACTATATAAATTACGTCTCCAATCGAATCCAGCCGTGGTATACCGCGCTAAGCGGCGGGTTCCCCAAAAATGACAACAGGGCAAAGCTCGCGCGGTTTGTCGACCGCTATGTGCCGCTGTGGGAGATAGTCTACCACGGGATAATCCTTTCAAATCCCGACCGATTCACGCAAAACCACACTTTGGGCAACGCCAAGGCCGCCGACAGCGGAGATTTGAATTTCAACGCGCGCGACGGCTCGCGCGACTTCCGAAAGACGCTCAAGCTCGCGGAATTCGGCGGGCGCCCGATTTTCTATACGTGCAATTTCGCCGACATTCCCAAGATAAAGCAGGCCTACGACGAATTTCTGCCGCTGCGCCACTTGCAGCTGGAATTTATGGAAGACCACAAATACCTTTCTCCGGAAGTGACGGAAACGACTTTCGGCAACGGGGAAAAGACGGTCTGCAATTACGGCGACAAACCGTATTCGTACAACGGCAGGGAAATTCCCCCGAGAAGCTACATTCTCGCAAAATGACCGCGCGGCAATGGCGTTCAGGCGCGGCGGCTTGGCCGGAACGCGGCGGTAAGGCGGATTTCGCCCCGTCTTCCCGCCGCGTTTTTTTAATTTTTCGGGCCTCCCAATTTTTTTGGCGCCCACGGATGGGGGATAAGCGGTAAGCGGACGCTCCGGAATCCGGAGCATGGAAAACCCGCGCCGCCATATCCGCGAAGCCCGAAAAGGCTATTCAAAAAAGCGCAGCGCGACGGGCATATAGATTTCCGCCCTGCCCGCCACGGAAATTTTTCCGTCCGCAGACTGCGAAAATTCGGCGTCCCGCCACGCGCCGTCGCCGCCGAGCATTTGCGCCCTCGAAAATTTCCGCGCCGATTTGAAGGCAAGCGGAGTTATCGGATCCAACCCGACGTTCGCCAAAACAACGAGCTCCGAGCCGTCTTTGAGCTTCAGGTTTTTGAGGTACGCCTCCGCGTCGCCGTCGTACCATATCCCGCCCGGGGCGAGGCGGTTTAATATCTCGGCGTACTGCGCCTTGCGGGACTCGTTGAGATGGTTCGGCCCCTCGGGGCGGGAGGCGAACACTGCGACTTTTCCGCCGAGCGGATTTTCAAAATAGGTAGAGGCCGCCGCGAGGCGCTCCGCGAATTTTTTGTCGCCGTAAGTGTACGGCAGGTGTATGAACTCCGACATGACCTCCGTCTTGTCCGAAAGAGGCTCTATTTTCACGGGATTGGACGGGGGCTCGCAGACAACTCCGGCGATTTTCCCCATGCCCTCGGAAAACCGCTCCCGCGAGATCTTCAAAGACCTGTCCCACGGAGCCGCCTTCACCCCTATGAGGCCCCCCATTCCGCGGCGGCAAATTTCAACCGCAGCCTCGCCGTCGAGAACGCAGCCGAGGGATAGGATTTTTTTAATCTGCGCGTCTCCGAGCGCCTTTGCAGCGCTCCCGCGCAGAAAGCACGGCCCGTCCAGTTCGGATATTTCGACGAACGACACGGGCAGGCCCATTACGCCCGTGATGTGGGTCCAGAACGCCGGATCTTTGACGAGCGGCCAGTTGTAGTTGCGCAAATCTTTCGGCTTGGCAATCATAATATCCGCAACGCCGCAGGGTTCGGCGCCTTTCATGAGGCGGCAAAGCTCGTCGTACATGCCGCGGTTTTCGGCGAGGACTTTTTTGTATTCGGCGCCGCTGGCGGGCTCGTAGTCCGGAAAGCGGTTCGGCCAATATTTGGCGCCCGACGCCCCTTCGAGGATCGAGACGACGAGCCCCGCGTGGAGAGTGCGCGCGCTCGTAAAATAGCGGTTGCGGGGGAATGTGTCGATTTCCGCGTAAACCCTGTCCGGCCGCGCCATCGCCTTTTGGAGCGCGAGCGCGCGGGAGGTCAGGTACAAATCGCGGTATTTGGGGTTCCAGTAGCGGGCGTTGCCTATGCGCAAAACGGACTCCCTCCCCTTGCCCGCGAGCTCCCGCGCGATTTGCCCGTCGTGCGCCATATCCTCCAACGAGCCGCACATGTAGCAGGGAATGGAGGGATCGACCGCGTCGATTTCCGCGCGTATGATTTTCGCAAGATCTATCAGCGAGTCGGAAACGGCGCGCATCGCGGCTTCGGAAATTTTTCTGTCGAGCTCGGAATTCCCCGCCAGATGTTTCTTGAGCTGTTCGCGCGTGAGGTCGTAGCCTGAGTCGCGCTTTATCTTCGCAAGATGCAGCGGGCACAGGCATCCGTTTCTGCCGCCGAGCGCGCGGAAATCGTCGTCCACCATCATGACCGCGGGTTTGAGGGCCGCGGCGCGGCGCACGCATTCGCGCAAATATTTTATAAAGTTTTCGTCGAGCGGGCAGACGATGTTTTTCATCCGCCATTCGCGCCCGTCCTCGCGCGAGACCATCTTCTGGAAGGGGTGCGGAACCTCGAGTTCAAAGCCGTGCCCGAGGGTAGCCTGCAATATTATGCCCGTCTTGCAATCGGCTCCGCCCAAGGCGTCGCGCAGGCGGCGGTACTTTTCCTCGTAGAGGGATATTTTGTCGAACGGCGGATTCCCCTCCGGAACGAGAAAAAAGGAGACCATGTGTACGTCAGCCGCCCCCTCCTTGGACATCTTCGCCATGTCGGCGGCCTGCTCCCCAATCTTTCCGTCGAAGAGCATCGCCATGTCGAGTATCTCAACCCCGCCGCCCGAGCTTCCGGCGCGCGCGGGCTGAGCCGCAAACGCCATGCAAAAAATTCCCCAAAACAAGCACAGTCTTTTCATAAAGCTTGATATTAAGAAACCCCGATTCTATATCAAGAGCCGATGAAGGAAAATTCGGTAAACCGTTTACTTGAAATCGTAAAGCGGCTGCGCGCGCCCGACGGCTGCCCGTGGGACAGGGAGCAGACGCACAAGTCCGTGCGCGGGCACCTCGTGGAGGAATGCGCCGAACTGCTGGAGGCGATCGACAACGGCGACGACTGCGGAATGCGCGAGGAGCTCGGCGACGTGCTGATGCACATTCTGCTGCACTGCGAAATCGCGGACGAGCAGGGAAAATTCGACTTTTACGACGTCGCCGAAGACCTCGCAAACAAGCTCGTGCGCCGCCACCCCCACGTGTTCGGCGGGCGCAGGGCAGAAAGCGAAGACGACGTTCTCGGAATCTGGAGGGAAGTCAAGGCTATCGAGCGCAAAAAGCGCGTGGTCGGCGGCCTGTTCGACGGCATTCCGCCGCAGCTCTCCGCGCTGCGCTACGCTCTCGACATCGCAAAAAAAGCCGATTCCGAAACTCTCGAAAAAGCCGCAAAGTCGGCGGCCGCAAAAAATTCGCGCGGACTCGAAATCGGCAAAAAGCTCTTCGACTGCGTGAGGGAGGCCGCCGCCGAAAAAATCGAGCCCGAGGGCGCCCTGCGCGACTACATTTCGGAAATCGGGAGAGCCGCCCGCGGGGAAGGCTCCGAATAGGCGGCGCGAAAGGCGGAATCCGGTGGAAAGAATCGCAAGAGAGGCGGAAATCGATTGCCCTCGGGCGGGGCGCGTCAAGCTGAAAATCGTGGACCGCCCGAATTCCCGCAGCTTCAAAATGTGGGCGGATTCCCCGCATTCGGCGGTGGTCTCCAAGCCGCCGCGAGCGCCGCTAAAAGACGCGCTTTCGTTCGCGCGCTCAAACGCGGGCTGGCTGGCGGAGGCCCTCGCGAATTTTTCAGAGCCCGTGCCGCTGAAAGAATATCTTGAAAAATTCCCGCGCGTCAGCGCGGAGGGCGACGACCTGGACGTGTGGCTGAAACCGTCCGCCGGCGCGGAATTTTTTGTGCGGACCAAAACGGAGCTCGGCATAGTGTACAAGCCCTCCGACGCCGGCGGATCCGTCGAGAGGGTTTTCAGGGACTTCGCGCGCGAAGCCGTCGAGCGCGAAATAAAAAAAATATCCGCCGAGACGGGGCTCGGCTTTTCGAGAATTTCCGTGCGCAGCCAAAACAGCCGATGGGCTTCGCGGTCGGCGGCGGGCGCGCTCTCGTTCAACTGGCGCGTAATGCTGCTGCCGCGCCGGCTCCAGCAGTACGTATTCCGCCACGAACTCGCCCATGTGAGGTTTATGGACCACTCGACCGCCTTCTGGATTTTCCTAAACCGCCTCATTCCGGGCGCAAAGAGGCTCGACGCCGAGCTCTCTAAAATCGGCGGCGAGATATTTAAAGTCGGCAGATAACTGAAAAAAATTCTCGACCTCCGCCCGCGCTCGGAATAGGATTTCGACAATTATGAACCGCATTTTTGCCGCGTTCGCGCTTGCGGCCATTCCGCTTTTATCTGCCGCCGCCCAGGAAGGCAAGCCGCCGATGAGGGTATTTGCGCCCGTCACGCGCGCGGACGGGAACCTCGACTTCCTTTCAAAGGTGCCGCCGGACACCGCCCTGATGCCGACGGCGGCCGCGCTGTACAAAAACGACCCCGCAATCTGCGTTCCCTCGGCGGTCGCCGTGGCGGGAAACGACGGCGAGGAATTTGAGATAGAATACGAATTGTCCGTCGGCAGGGCCGGAGGGGAGTTCAAAACCGCCGTCCGCGACGTCTACAAGGGAAAAGTTTCGGACAAAAGGCTCGTCGTAAACTTTCCCTTCACCCTCGGCTACATGTTCGAGGACTCCGACGAATACGGCGACTACGAAATCCGCTTCGCCGCCAAAAATCTCAAAACGGGCGAAACAGCCAAAACCTCCACGCCCCTGAAACTCGAAAAGTGGGTTCGCCCCGAGCCGGTCAGGGGCGCGCGCAAGCTCAACGAAGCCATAATTGAATACAACGGATCGTTCGACCCCAAACCCGCCTACGCGATTTTCGCGAGCCCCGACATGAGCTTCGCCGACGGCGACGGAAATTTCGCCTACGCCATGTTCGGCTTCATGAAAACCGCTTTCTCGCGCCACAAATTTTTGCTTTCCGAGGCGGAGAGGGAGTTCCCGAAAGCGGGTAAAATCCAGCGCAGAAATTCAATCCAGCTCTTTGAGCTGCTCGGCGAAGGATACAGGCTCAAGGGGCTCGACAAGGGCGAGACCGCCCTGCGGGACTCCATGTGGGACGTTGCGACCTCGCTGCCGAGAACGGACGCAATCCCCGACTCCGGCGCCGCACTCGACCTTCTATGGGGAGAGTTCTTTGCCGGAGGCTCGTGCGGGCCGATAGAGAAAATCATAGCGTGCGCCGTAAAAAATTCCGGCGACTGCGTGCGGGTTTCCGAACTCGCCCGCGCGGGCAAACCGTTAAAACCCGAGATGGACGACAGGCGCGCCCTGTCGGGACTGGCGGCGATTTCCGCGTGCTGGAGCCTGCTGTCGAACTACAACCGCAATCCGCTCGCGAAAAAATACATAACATACACGCTCGGCACGCTCTCAAAGGAGGACATAAAGGCGTTCGACGCGGCGGTGAACGCGACCAACGCATACCTTTCAAGCCGCAAAGGCGACTAATCCGAAAGCAGGCTACGACTGGCAACGAGGAGCGCCGCCTGCGGGAAAATCCAAACCTATCCGTCCCCAAACCGCGCGCGGCAAAGGCAAATGCGGCGCCTTTCGGGAATCCAAAATCCGCGCCTGCCGCGCGGGCCCCGCGCAAAACTTTGCATTGCGCTCTTCAAACGGAGGAAATTTCGGAATAGCGCCGCGGCAAAGCCTCCGCCGATTCACGCGCGCGGCGGGCGCGGCGGAGGATTTTTCGCAACCCCGCGCCGCAGCGGAATTATGCGCTGGTTCCTGGAGCCTATGAACGCGAGCGAAGGGTCGCGCAATGCGGCGATAAAAGGGCCGTCGACGAGGGTGTCTATGTATTTCAGGCACCGCGCCCGCGCGGGGTCTTTGAGTATGCGCTCGTAGACGTAGCCCGTGTAGCACCAGACGTTCGCGCGCGTCCGGAGTTTGAGGAATTTCAGAAATTCAAGGAGGGCTTCGGGGTTGTAGAGAGGGTCGCCGCCGCTGAGCGTCACGCCGTCGAGCAGCGGGTTGGCGTTTACCTTCCGCGCGATTTCACGCGCGAAGGCCGCGTCAAGCTCCGCGCCGGCGCGCGGGTCGCGGCTTTCGGGATTGTGGCAGCCCGGGCAGTTGTGCGCGCATCCGGCAAAGTACACGGACAAGCGAAGGCCGTCGCCGTCGGCGATGGTTTCGTCGTAAACGCGCAAAACCCGCAGCGGCTCCATCGCTAACCGTGCTTAACCCTGTCCTTTTCCTCGGCCTGCTTCGCGGAATTCCACGTCTCGAGGCTCCCCGTAAGATAGCCCGTAATCCGCCTCATCCTCGAGACGTTCTCGCCGTTGCAGGCGGGGCACTTCGAGTATATCACGCCCCTGTATCCGCAGTCGCGGCAGGTGTCGACGGGGTGGTTTATCGAGCCGTACCCGATGCCCGAATCCTTCATGCATTTGACGATTTTGACAATCGTGGAGACGTTCTTTTTCGCCTCGCCGTCGAGCTCTACATAGGTGATGTGCCCGCCGCGCGTTATGGCGTGGAAAGGGGCTTCAAGCTTTATCTTCTCGTAGGCGGTGACGGGCTCTTTCACGTCGACGTGGAAGCTGTTGACGTAGTAGTCGCGGTCGTTGACCCCGCGTATGACGCCGTACCTGCGCCTGTCCATCTTGGTGAACCGCCCCGAAAGCCCCTCCGCGGGGGTTGCGAGCACCGAATAGTTAAGTTTGTACTTGCGCTTGTACATCTCGGCGACCTCGTTTATCGTCTGCACGGCCTCGTAGAGGGTGTCCCAAGCCTCCCTGTTGCGGGCGTGCCCCTCTCCGTAGATAGCGGCCATCGCGTTGTGGCCGCCGATAAACCCTATTCCCAAAGTGCCGCTGTCTATCGCGTCGCCGACTTCGTCCGTCGGCGCGAGCTTTCCGCCGCCCTTCCAGATGTCGTTGCCCATCATGAACGGGAACTGCATGGCGAGGGCCTTGCGCTGGTAGAGATAGCGCTCGCGGAGCTGCTCGGCTATCATGCACGACATCGAGCGGACGGACTCTATGAATATCGACTTCGCCTCCCCGCGCACGGCGTGCTTGTCGGCGCCCGGCAGGAGATCCTCCGCCTCGTGGACGGCCTTTATCGCCAGCCTCGGCATGTTCATCGAGGTGAACGAAAGGTTGCCCCTGCCCACCGACGACTTCTCTCCGCGCAGGTTTTCAAACACGCGCGTGCGGCAGCCCATCGTCGCAACCTCGTACAGGTACCTTTTGGGGTCTTTCGCGCTCCACTTTTCGTTGACGTTGTATGGGGCGTCGAGAAAGAGAAAATTCGGAAAGAGCGACGTGGAGGTCGTGCGGCACGCCTCTATGAACAAGTCGAAGTTGGGGGCGGAAAATTTTATCTTTCCGGCGAGGGCGGCGGGGAAGTCCGCGAGCGCCTTTTCGCAGTCCGCGTCGGAGTACGAAACGCCGTCCTTCACTTTGAAAATCTGTATGGGAAACACCGGAACCTCGCCGCGCCCCAGCCCGCGCGCCGTCGCCGCAAGGAGCTCGCGGATTACCATCCTGCCCTCGGGGGACGTGTCGGTGCCGTAGTTCACGGAGCTGAACACAACCTGGTTGCCGCCGCGCGAGTGCATGGTGTTGAGGTTGTGGACGAATCCCTCCATCGCCTGGCGGGTGTCCTTGCGCGTGTTTTCAAGCGCCTGCGAGACGCACGCCGAAAGCTCCTTCTCGGACAGCTTGGCGCCGAGCTTTGAAAGGGCGGCCGAAAGCTTTTTGAGCGCCGCCTTTTTGGGCTCTATGGAATCGAGCGCGGAAAACGCCGCTTTTTTGAGCTTTTCGGCGTCCGGAGGCTCAGCCCCCGCGAGCGCGCGGCAGAACGCCACGCCGTCGCATACGTGCTTGACGAACGACTTCCGCACGCCCGGGGCGAGGAAAAAGTCGAGGGCCGGAATCGACTGGCCGCCGTGCTGCTCGTTCTGGTTTGTCTGAAAAACTATCGTCGCGAGCGTCGCGTAGCTCTGTATGGACTGCGGGGTGCGTATGCTGCCGTTTTTGGTGTGGAATCCGCGCCCGAAAATGTCTTCCAGGTCGTACTGTATGCAGGTCGTGGTCTTGGTGGGGTAGTAGTCGAGGTCGTGGATGTGCATGTCGCCGTCGCGGTGGGCGCGCGCGTACTTTACTCCGACGAGGTATTTCAGCGCGTAGTCCTTCGTCACCTCCGAGGCGAACGTCATCATCTGTCCGGCGGGGGTGTGCGACGACATGTTGGCGTTGCCGAGGTTGACGTCGTTTTTCTCTATGGCTACAATCCCGTCCATGACGGTCTTCATCGACGTGCGCTTGTCGCGCTCGGTATTCCTCCACTGGCGGTAGATGATGTATTTCTTGGCTATGTAGGGGTTTGAAAGCATGAGCTCGCGCTCAACCCTGTCCTGAATCTCCTCAACCCCTATGCTCGGAGAATCTATTGTCGAGGCTACCCTCTCGGATATTCTGGCGATTTCGCCGCTTTCGTCCGCAACCCCGCCCGCGGCGTACGCCTTGCGGATTGCGTTTGATATTTTGTCTATCGAGAAGTCCTCGGTCTTTCCGTCCCTCTTTATTATTTTTATTTCCCTAATCTGCATTGCTAAAAAAAAATCGGACGCCCACCGCGAAAATCCGGACGGGAAAAGGCGAACAAAAAACGCCTAAGCCCCGCCGGAAAACCGCGTTTGGCGGATCCGATTATCCTTTAAAGTTGTGGTATGCCGGCGGCCATTCCTCGTGGAGCCGAATGTTTGAAAAGCGGCATGTCTTCTGGCTCGCCTTTGCGCGCGGCCTTCCCGCCCCTCGCGGACAGTGGCGTATCGCGCGCATTTTGTTAAGGCTCACAGCAGCGGGACTGCCCGGGATTCGCACCCGATTCCATCTTCGTCCGCCCCAAAGGAAAAATTCCCCCAAAGCGAAAACCGCTCTCGTCGGAAAAACATGTTTCAGATTTGCGCCCGCCGCGTCAACAAATTTCAAATTTTATTTTTATTTTATTTAAAATAAATGAATTGCGAGATTCTTGCAAAAGCCGAAAACCCGCGGCCCCAGAGCTCCGACCCGCAAACCCGCTCCCGCGCGGCCGCCGCGGGCAAGCTTCCCCAAAAGTCCGCGCGGAGGGCGGGAAACGCCGCGCTTTGCGGGCTTCAAAACCGCAATGGAATTTATAAGTCGGCATTTTCTATCATGCGCCCCGACGCCGTGGGCGACATACGCATAAAAGCCCTGCTGCGCCCCGACAGACTTCGGCGGAAATCGCACGGCGCCGCGCCCAATTTCAGCCTTCGGCGGAATTATCTCCCAAAGGCGGCTTGCAAAACGCATTGTCGGCTGAAAGAATCCCCGCTCTTTTCAACCCTCCTCCCCAACGGGCGCAAAAAAAAGCCGCGGTCTCCCGCGGGCTGTCAAAATTACATGGTGGTAGGGACTGGATTCGAACCAGTGAACGGCAAAGCCGAACGGATTTACAGTCCGCGCCCTTTAGCCCCTTGGATACCCTACCATCGTGTAAATTGGGATTTGAACATACACTCCGCGATTTTCGGCACAAGCTTTTTTTTCAACTTTTTTAGGTTCTCCGCGCGCCTCCGAACGCGCCAGAACGCCGATTTCCGCCGAGCGCGCGCCGCCTCGCCGCCCCTAAAACCGCTCGCGCGTCATCATAAGCCCCCCGTAGCCAGCGGGGATTATCAGCCGCCCGCGCCAAAATTCCGGAGTGTCCGGATTTCCGGATATTTTTTCAATCCACACCGCCTTCGGTTTTTTCTCGTCGCCGAAGTCCGCGAGGACGACGCTCTTTTCTATGCGGTTCGTAAACGCCACCAGTCTCCCGCCGTCCCACGCGGGGAGGGCGGAAACTTTCGCGCCCCCAACCGGCACGGACTTCCAAGCGCTTCCGTCGGGATTTTCGGGCTGGTTGGGCCCGAGCAAAACGACCTCCCCCGCGCGGTTCGTCCAGAGGACTTTATCCCTGAAAACGCAGCAGCCGTTGGAGACGCCCGGCCTGTTTTTGTAGCTGGCGTTTGCGGGAACGGGCTTTTCCCCAGACAAGTCGAACCACTCGAAGCGGCTGTTGGCGTAAGACATTCCCGCGTACTTCCCCCCGACAATTCCGCCCGAGAAATATTTATTCCACCCCGGGCAGCCGCCCTTGCGGAATGCGACTTTCATATTTTTCAAATCGCGCGCGTCGATGAAAAATATTCCGCCCACCCTGTCGGTGGCGGCGATGAAATTTCCTTCGGGAACCCACACCCACAACACGAGCGACGACTCCGGAGAGAGCGATTTCAGCCTGCCAATCTCCGACAGCGCGGCGGGGGAATGGGGGTCTATATTATATACAGCGAGGCCGTTTTGACCCTCGGCTGCGTAGAGCCTGCCGCCTCTTATTTTTACGTCGCCGGCAAACGGCATTTTAATCCGCCCGATTTCCTCAAACCCCGAGCCTGAGAGCCTCAAAACCGCTATCCCCTCCGCCCCGCACGCCGCGTAAGCCGTGTCGCCGGAAACCGCGACGGCGCGCACCTGCGCGCTCCGCTCGGGCTTCCAGACGAAAAACTTTTCGGAATCGGCGGGATATTGCGCTCTGTAAGACGGGTTTTTCGGAAGAACGCCCTTCCCCTCGGCGGAAGCCCGCGCGTTCGGGCACTCCACCGCCATAACGCCGTAGTCGAGCGACGACACGTAGACCGCGCCGTCGGCGACCGCCACCGAGCTTATGGGCGACGACGGCGCGCCCTCCTTTTTCGGAGGGGTGGTTATGCGACCGGCTATGCGCGGATTTTTCACGTCGGATATGTCAACGGCGAACAGGCCGTTGAAAGTGTCCGCGGCAAAAACCGTATTTCCCGAGCGGCGCGGAGTCCAGAAGTCGTTTCCGATGTAATAAAATTTCGGGAACTTCACCGACGATATTTTTCTGGGATTGGAAATATCCGATATGTCGAAGATCTCGAGCCCGTGCCCGCCGCCGAAACGCTCCTCCTTCGCCTTTCCGGAATCTTTGGAATGGTGCCCCGTCGAAGCGAAGAGCAGGTTCCCGCCCAGGTCGATTCCGTCGCCGTAGCCGTCCATTTTCAGGCGCGAGACGACCTTAACGTCCGCCATGTCGCGCGCGTCGAAAACCGTCACCTCGCCCGAGTGCCACTCCCCGCTGAACAGGTACCCGTCGCGGTACTTCACCGACTGCGACTCCGGCGTTTTTATTATGCGGATGTGCTCGGGGTTCGCGGGGTCGGAGACGTCTATGAACTCCACGCCGTTGTTTCGCTGCCCCAGAAACGCGACCCGCCCCGCCACGTCTATGCCTGTTGCGAGCTCTATGCAGTCGTAGCGCGAGAGGACTTTCGGAGATTTCGGATTCCGCGCGTCCACAATCCACAGCCCGCTCTCGCGGGAGGCGACGTAGGCTATGCCGTCCTGGACGGCTATCTGCCTGACATTCCCGAGGCCGCCGACTTTTCCGAGAATCCTGGGGTTCATCGGCTCAGAAATGTCCGCGACATACAGATAATGGGAAGCTCCTATGTAAAGGGTCTTGCCGTCAACGCAAAGGGCCATCGCGCGCGGGCTTACCCCGTCGATTTTCACGGCCTTTCCGAATACCGGAGTTCCGAAATTTTCGACGCGCGCCCCTTCGGCGCCGCCCGCCGCGGCGGAAGCGATAAACGGGAACAAAAGAACCGGAGCGCAGAGCAGATTGAGGATTCTCATGGAAGCAAAATTAGCCGGCGCGCGGCGCAAGTCAACGCCCATCGGAGGATTTTTGAATTGAAATGCGAAAAAGGGGCGGTATGTTGCGCAGATAATTATGGAAAAGAAGACGGCTTTGATAACGGGAATAACTGGGCAGGACGGCTCGTACCTCGCGGAAATCCTTCTGCAAAAGGGCTACGACGTCCACGGGATAATACGCCGCTCGAGCTCGTTCAACACGCAGAGGATAGACCACCTCTACAACGACGAGTCTTTGAAAGGCAGGTTCTTTCTCCACTACGGTGACCTCACGGACTCTTCAAACCTAAACAGGATCCTTGAAAAGACGCAGCCCGACGAAATCTACAACCTCGGCGCGCAAAGCCACGTGAAAGTCAGCTTTGAAGTCCCCGAATACACCGCCGACGTGGACGCGATCGCCACTCTGCGCTTCCTCGACGCAATAAAGGACATGGGGCTGGCGCGGCAGGTCAAGTTTTACCAGGCGTCGACCTCCGAGCTCTTCGGAAAGGTCCAGGAGACGCCGCAGAGGGAGACAACCCCATTCTACCCCCGCAGCCCCTACGCCGTGGCGAAACAGTACGCCTACTGGATAGTCGTCAACTACCGCGAGGCCTACGGGATTTTCGCCAGCAACGGCATACTCTTCAACCACGAATCAGAGCGGCGCGGCGAGACGTTCGTCACGCGCAAAATCACGAGGGCGGCGGGCAGGATAAAGCTCGGCTTGCAGGACAGGCTGGTGCTCGGCAACATGGACTCCAAGCGCGACTGGGGCTATGCTCCCGAATACGCCGAGGGAATGTGGAGAATCTTGCAGGCGGAAAAACCAGGCGAATACGTGCTCGCCACGAACGAGACCCACACCGTGCGGGAATTCGCGCAGCTCGCGTTCGCGCGGCTGGGTATGGACATCGAATGGAGCGGGAAAGCTGAAAACGAGCGCGGGATATGCCGCCAGACCGGAAAGGCCGTCATCGAAATCAGCCCGCGCTACTACCGCCCAACGGAAGTCGACTTCCTGCTCGGCGACCCGTCCAAAGCAAAAAAAGAGCTCGGCTGGGCGCCCAAGACGACTTTCGCAAAGCTCGTGGAGATAATGACGGACGCGGACTTCGAGCTCGCCAAAAAGGAGGCCGCGTTAAGATAGCGCCATGAAACTTTCCGACAAAATTTACGTCGCGGGCAGCGGCGGCATGGTCGGCTCGGCGATAGAGAGGGCGCTGCGCGCCGCCGGATACGAAAACGTCATCGGCAGGACGCACCGCGAGCTCGACCTCGCCAACCAGGCGCAGACGCTCGAATTTTTCATGGACGAAAAGCCGGACGTCGCCGTGATAGCCGCGGCGAAAGTCGGCGGCATATACGCCAACGCCGCGTATCCCGCGGAGTTTATCGAAGCCAACCTCGCAATCGCGCTAAACACGATAACGGCGGCGCGCAAAGCTAGCGTAAAAAGGCTGCTCTACCTCGGCAGCACCTGCATTTACCCGCGCATGGCCCCCCAGCCGATACCCGAGAGCGCGCTGCTCACGGGCCCGCTCGAAGAAACGAACGAGGGGTACGCGATAGCGAAAATCGCGGGGCTGAAACTATGCGAATTTTTCCGAAAGCAGTACGGGCTCTGCTACCATAGCGCGATGCCCACCAACCTCTACGGCGAGGGCGACAACTACCACGAAAAGAACTCGCACGTTTTGCCCGCCCTTATCCGCCGCTTCCACGAAGCGAAGGAAAAGGGGCTCGAAAAAGTCGAGCTGTGGGGCACCGGGTCGCCGCTGAGGGAATTTCTGCACGTTGACGACCTCGCCGGCGCATGCGTAATGCTGCTGAACCTCGACAACCCGCCCGACCTCGTAAACCTCGGCAGCGGCGAAGAAGTGACCATCGCGGAACTCGCGAACATCGTGGCGGAAACGGTGGGATACAGGGGCGAAATAACGCGCGACCTCTCAAAGCCCGACGGCACCCCGCGCAAACTCTGCGACACGTCCCTGCTCCGCTCGCTCGGGTGGAAGCCCAAATACGACATCCGCTCGGGCGTAGCCGCCGCCTACAAAAGCTTCAAGGAAGAGCTCGCCTCCGGCAAAATCAGAATGTAGGCGCTGGGCGCGCCAAGCGGCAACTCCGCTTCCGCAAGGGGCAAATTCCTTGCGGGCGTTAGGCGCGCCTGCCATTGAAGCGGCAATCTCACGCGCCCGTCGCAAAATCTCAGCGTATGACTCTCGCGCCCGCGGAAGTCTCCGCGAGCCTTTTGACCTCTTCCAGGCGCGCCGTCGACGTGTCCCCGGGCGTCGTCATCGCGAGCGCCCCGTGCGCCGCCCCGTATTCCACCGCAAGCTGAGGGTCGCGCAGCTCCATCATTCCGTATATAAAGCCCGACGCGAAGCTGTCCCCTCCCCCGACCCTGTCGAAGATTTCGAGGTTTTCGCGCTTTTTGGACTCGTAAAATTTGCCGCCGCACCAGCATATCGCGCTCCAATCGTTTATAGAGGCGCTCTTGACTTTGCGCAGGGTTGTGGCGGTCGCCTTGAAGTTGGGGAATTTTTTCACGGCGTTTTCTATCATCTTTTCAAACGCCCCCACGTCGATGTTGGAAATGTTTTCGTCGAGCCCCTCTACTTCCAGCCCGAGGCATGCGGTGAAGTCCTCCTCGTTGCCTATCATCACGTCGACGTATTTTGCGATTTCGGAGTTGATTTCCACGGCGCGCGCGCGTCCGCCTATATCCGCCCAGAGCGACGGGCGGTAGTTGAGGTCGTAGGAGACGACCGTGCCGTATTTCTTTGCGGCTTTCGCGGCTTCGAGCACGACTTCGCCCGTCGTTTCGGAGAGGGCGGCGAATATGCCGCCGGTGTGGAACCACCGCGCTCCGCGCTTGCCGAAGAGCTCCTCCCAGTCGATGTCGCCGGGCTTGAGCTGCGAGGCCGCCGAATTCCCCCTGTCGGAGCAGCCGAGCGCGCCGCGCAAGCCGAATCCGCGCTCTGTGAAATTGAGACCGTTGCGGACTTTTCTGCCCGCGCCGTCCGCCTTGACCCACTTGACGAAATCCGTGTTGACGCCGCCCTGCATTATGAAGTCTTCTATCAGGTATCCGACCTCGTTTTTTGCGAGGGAGCTCGCGAGGGCGGCGCGCAGCCCGAAGCATTTTCTTAGGCCGCGGGCCACGTTGTATTCGCCGCCGCCCTCCCACGCGCGGAAGCTGCGGGCGGTGCGTATGCGGTCTTCGCCGGGGTCGAGGCGCAGCATGACTTCCCCGAGGGATACTATGTCGAACTGCACGGCGGATTTGTCTTTTGCCAGATTTTCCATATTTTTTTAAATTTTAGCCGGAGTCGGAAAGGGGGCGGCGCCGTCAGCGCATGGAGCTCTTGCGGACGATGAGCTCGCCCTCTATGGATGCGGAACGGCGGTCGGATTTCTCGATTATCGCGTTGAAGCACTCGTGCGCGAAACGCTTTGTCGGCTGCCTGAAAGACGTGATTGCGGGAATGTAGTTGGCGGCGGCGGGAATGTCGTCAAACCCGACTATCGCCACGTTTTCGGGCACGCGCACCCCCGCCTCGTGGAAGCGTTTTATTATTCCCATGGCGATGGTGTCGGTGGCGCAGACGACTGCCTGCGGCAGATTTTCAGTTCCGCGCGATAGCATTGAGCTTGCGATTTCAATGCCGGCGTAGAAGTCGGAATCCTTTTCCGACGGGGTTAGAAGCTCCACGGATATACCGCAAGACTGCGACGATTCGACGACCGCCTTTCTGCGCATTTCGTGGGCGTCCATGGAGCGCGAGGCGTAAGCCGCATTGCTCAAATTTAAGTCACATTTGAGATGGGAGAATATCTTGCGCATGGCGTCGGTTTCGTCCACCCCGACCGAGAGAGCGAGGTTTTTGTGGTCTCCGTGGCCTATGCGGACTATCGGAATGTCGCTGAACGAATCCGTCCACGACAGGTCTCCGCCGGTTCCGAGAATTATTATGCCGTCCACGGAATGCTTGTAGAGCGGCATCAGGTCGGAATCTTTGGGTTTGCGGTTGAGAAAGCCCACGAGCAGCGTGGAGTAATTGTGTATGTGCGCGAGCTCCTGGATGTCGCCGATGAGCATCGCAAAATACGGGTCGTAGAAGTCGCAGACGACCAGCCCTATCGTGCGCGTCTTTTTGCCTTTGAGCATTAGGGCGGCGGGGCTCGGGACGTAATTCATCTCTTTTGCGACCCTGAAAATTTCCTCAACTTTCTTGGGATTCACCCCTATTTTGTGCGCCTGTCCCGAGAGCACCCGCGACACTAAGGACGTCGAGGAACCCACCCTTTTTGCGATATCTTTTTGCGTGACTTTCATGATAAAAATGCTTGACCATACTCAAACGTTTGAGCATGTTTTCGTCAATGGAAAAATTTATAAACGACGATTTTCTCCTCGAAAACGACTTCTCCCGGGAGCTCTACCACGGCTATGCGGAGAAGCTTCCGCTGATAGACTTTCACTGCCATCTCGACCCCAAGGAAATCTGGGAAGACAAAAAGTGGGACAACATCGCCCAGGCGTGGCTCGGCGCCGACCATTACAAGTGGCGGGCAATGCGCTCCGACGGCGCGGACGAACGCTTCTGCACCGGAGACGCCCCCGACAGGGAAAAATTCCAGAAGTTCGCCGAAGCCATGCCGCGGATGCTCGGCAACCCGATGTACCACTGGTGCCACCTGGAGCTGGCGCGGTTTTTCGGAATCGACGACCTGCTGCTCTCGGGCGACACGGCGCAGGAGGTGTGGGACAGGGCAAACGCCGTCCTCGCGGGAGGGCTGACGGCGAGAAAGTGCATGTCCGACAGCCGCGTCGAAGTCGTCTGCACGACCGACGACCCGACGAGCGACCTCGAATACCACAGGAAAATCGCCGAGAGCGGATTCGGCGTCAAAGTTCTGCCGACATTCCGCCCCGACAAGGCATTCGCCATAGACGGCCACGAAAATTACATAGAGTACCTCGACAAACTCGAAGCCGCCGCCGGCATGGAAATACGCTCCTACGAGGATTTGCTCAACGCCCTCAAACGCCGCCACGACTACTTCCACAGCCTCGGCTGCCGCGTGTCCGACTACGGCGTGGACACGGTGTGGTACAAGGGCGCGTTTTACTACGAAGTTGAGGACACTTTCAAAAAAGCGATATCAAGCTCCGAAGAAATCGCGCCCGACGAAATTCTGGCGTTCAAGTCGGCGATGCTGCTCGAATGCGCCGCGATGGACTACGACAAAGGCTGGGTGCGCCAGCTGCACATCGGCCCCATGCGCAACAACAACACGGCTATGTTCGAAAAGCTCGGGCCGGACGCGGGGTTTGACTCCATGGGGGAATCCAACTATGCGCTCTCGCTTTCGCGGCACCTCGACAAGCTCAACAGCCAGGAGAAGCTCGGCAAGACAATCCTCTACAACATAAACCCCAAGGACAACGAAATGATCGCCTCCATGCTCGGCAACTTCCAGGACTCGAAGGCGGCGGGCAAGTTGCAGCTCGGCAGCGCGTGGTGGTTCATGGACTCGCTGGAAGGCATGAAGAGGCAGCTCGAAGCGGTGTCCTCGATGTCCCTTCTGGGGCGGTTCGTCGGAATGCTGACGGACTCGCGCTCGTTCATGTCGTATCCGCGCCACGAATATTTCAGGCGCATACTCTGCCAGCTGCTCGGCGACCAGATGATGCGCGGAATTCTTCCGCGCGACTTCGGGCTCGTCGGGGGCGTCGTGGAAGCGGTGGCTTACGGGAACGCGAAGGAGTACTTCGCTTTCTGATTTTGGCGCGCGTTTCGCCGGATTTGCCGGCGCGGGGCGCGGAAATTAATTCAAACGTTTGACTGGAAACAAAGGCAAGGCAATGGTGAAAATAGGCATAGTGGGGCTCGGGCCGATAGGCTCGATGCATGCGGACAATCTGTCCGCCGGCAAAATTCCCGGGGCGCAGCTCGTATGCGCTTGCGAGCAAAAGCCGGTGGACGAATCTAAATATCCCGGCGTAAAAATCTTCAAGGATTTCGACGACATGCTCGCAAAGGGCGGCATGGACGCTGTGATAATCTCCACTCCGTCGTTCACCCATTTCCCGCTCGGGGAGAAGTCCTTGAAAGCGGGCTTCCACACGCTCGTGGAAAAGCCCGTAGCCCTCTGCACGGAGGACGCCTGCGGGCTCGTCAAGGCGGCCAAGGGCGCGGGCAGGCTATGCGCGGTGATGCTCAACCAGCGCACCACCCCGCTCTACGCGCGCATAAAGGAGCTCGTCGAAAGCGGCAGCCTCGGCGAAATCAACCGCGTCGACTGGACGATGACCAACTGGTACCGCCCCGACATCTACTTCACCTCAAGCCCGTGGCGCGGAACCTGGAAGGGCGAGGCCGGAGGCGCGCTCCTCAACCAGTCGATACACAACATCGACATATTCGCGTGGGTGTTCGGAATGCCGAAGAGCGTCCGCGCGTGGTGCAAGTTCGGCAAGTACCACAGCATAGAGGTGGAGGACGAAGTGTGCTGCCGCATGGAGCTCTCCAACGGCGCCAACGCGACCTTTGCGACCTCCACGGGCGAATACCCCGGCCTCAACCGCCTGACGATAGCCGCCGACAAGGGCTTTCTCGTGGCGGAAAACGACTCCCTCAAAATCACCCGCTACAAGTGCGGCTCCCTCAAAAAGTACACGGAGGAGACGAAATACATGTTCGGCGTTCCGGAGTCGGAGGAAATCGTCGAGACTTTCGAGGGCAAGGGCGAGCAGCACGTCGGCGTGCTCAAAAATTTCGCGGGCGCGATAGAGGGCAAGGGAAAGCTCGAATACTCCGCCGAGGAGGGGGCGAAGTCTCTCGAAATCGCAAACCTCATGCTGCTCTCGGCGTGGACGGACTCGCAGGCGGACTCGCCCATAGACGGGGCGAAATACAAAAAGATGCTCGAAAAGAAGTCGGCGGCTTCCAAGCTGCGGGAAAACCCCAAGACGGACTTCATTGTCGAATTCCAAAAGTCTTTCAGGTGATGGCGCGCCACTCGACAGGATACGACTACGTCCCGGACGGCGGCAGAAACGCCGTAATCGGGAAGGGCGAATTGAAGTTCGCAGCCGCGGGGCTCGACCACGGGCACATCTACGCGATGGCAGCGGGCCTCGAAAACGCGGGCGCCGAGTGCGCGCTCGTGTGGGATCCTGATCCGGCGAAAGTCGCGGCGTTTGCCGCCAGGTTTCCGAACGCCCGTCCCGCGGGCTCGCTCGGGGAGATCCTATCCGACCCGTCGATAAGGCTCGTGGCGAACGCCGGAATCCCCGCGCGCAGGTTCGGCGTGGGGGAGGCGGCTTTGAAGGCTGGCAAGCACTTCTTTGTGGACAAGCCGCCGTTCACGACCCTCGGGCAGCTCGAATCCGCGCGCGAACTCGCCCGCTCGACGGGGCTGAAATACATGCCCTACTACGCCGAGAGAATCCACAACGAAGCCGCCGAAAAGGCGGGGGAGCTCGTGAAGTCCGGCCGCATAGGGAGGGTGTTGCAGGTTCTGATAACCGCCCCCCACAGGCTCTCCAAACCCGCGCGCCCGCCATGGTTTTTCGAGCGCGCCGAGTACGGGGGGATTTTGTGCGACATAGGCTCGCACCAGTTCGAGCAGTTTTTGTATTTTTCGGGCTGCGACGAGGCGGAGATAAAATACGCGCGCGTCGCCAATATGAACAATCCCGACACCCCGCAGCTCCAGGATTTCGGCGAGGCGTGCGTCGAGATGTCCAACGGGGTTTCGGGCTACTGCCGCGTTGACTGGTTCACCCCCGACGGCCTCCCCGTTTGGGGCGACGGCCGCACCCTTATACTCGGAACCGGCGGCTATATCGAAATCCGCAAATACATAGACTTTTCGCAGGAGGGGAATCCCCCGCAGACCCTTTACGTCGCGGACAAAAACGGCGTGGAGAAGATGCAGTGCCTCGGAATGGGCTTTCCGTTCTTCGGCAGGTTTGTACTCGACATTTTAAACGGCACGGAAAACGCGATGCCGCAGTCGCACGCGTTTGCCGCGGCGGAGCTTTCACTGAATGCGCAACGGTGCGCGGAACTCAACTCAGACGCAATATGGGAGAAATAATCGGCAATCCAAAACTCGAGGCCCAGCGCAGGCAGCTGGTGGAGGCCCGCCAAAAGGGCGGCTGGGCCACCCTCAAAACTTTCGCAAAATTCTCCGGCCCCGGGTGGCTCCAGAGCGCGACGACCCTCGGCGGGGGCTCGCTCGCGTCGGCGCTTTACCTCGGCGTGCTCGGCGGCGTGGGATTTATGTGGCTGCAGCCGCTTGCGATGATTTTGGGCATCGTGATGCTCGCCGCGATTTCGTACGTGACTCTTTCCGTCAACGACCGCCCGATGGACGAAATAAACGCGCGCATATCGCCCATACTCGGCTACGGGTGGGCGCTGTGCTCGATGATAGCATGCTTCGTGTTCGCAATGCCGCAGTTTGCGCTCGGCGTGGCAGGGATAACCCAGAACCTAGCGCAGATGAAGCCCTCGAGCGTAGGCCTCGGCTTGGAGGCCGCGATAACCGCCGGTTTTTACCTGCTGGCGATGTTCATGGTCTGGATGTACGCGCAGGGCGGCGGCGGGCTCAAATTTTTCGAGCGCATAATAAAGCTCTCGGTGGCAGCGATAGTCGTCTGCTTCTTCGGGGTTGTGGCGAGCCTTACGGTTTCGGGGAAAATAGACTGGTCGGCGGTCATGGCGGGATTTGTCCCGAACTTCTCCGTCCTCTCCGAGCCGTCCGCGGACTTCATGGAGTACATAAAAAAGCTCGGGCCGGAAGGCGCGAAATTCTGGTCGGATATGATAGTCTCGCAGCAGCGCGACGTCGTGATTTCCGCGGCGGCGATGGCGGTGGGCATAAACATGACTTTCCTCTTCCCGTACTCCATGCTCAAAAAGGGGTGGAACAAAGATTTCAGGGAGCTCGCCATCTTCGATTTGGCGACGGGGCTTTTCATACCGTTTCTGATAGCGACTTCCTGCATAGTAATAGCCTCGGCGTCGCAGTTCCACGCGGCTCCCGCGCAGGGCCTGGCGGATTCTACGGTCGCGGGCGGAGCCCTCGTTTCCAAGGGCGAAAAACCCGCTGAAAACCTCATACCGGAATATATCGCGCTGCTCGACAAACGCATATCTTTCGACATGGGCGCGCAAAAATTCGCCGCCCTCGACGCCGCGCAGAAGGACGCCGCCCGCAACGCCCTGCCGCGCCCCGAGCGCGACATGGCCGCCATGCTCGTCAAGCGCGACGCCTCAAACCTCTCCGAGACGCTCGCGCCGCTCGTCGGCGACGACGTCGCCAGATACGTGTTCGGCTTCGGCGTCATAGGCATGGCCATAAACGCGGTGCTCATGAACATGCTAATTTGCGGGCTTTGCTTCTCGGAAATTCTCGGCAAGCGCGGCGCTCCGAAGTGGCAGGTTGCTGGCTCCGCGCTAATTGCCGTCAGCGCGATAGCTTCGGTGTTCTTCAAGGGCGCGAAGATGTGGATAGTAATCCATGCGGGCGTCATAGCGATGATATTCCTCCCCGTGGCGTACTGCGCGTTCATGCTGATTATGAACAGCCGCAAAATTCTCGGCCCGGAAGTTCCGAAGGGCGGAAAGCGCGTCTTGTGGAATGTCCTGATGTTCTGTTCGGTAATAGCCAGCCTAACCGCGAGCCTCTGGGTGCTCTGGAACAAGCTCGGGATGTGGGGGCCGGCGATTTTGGCGGCGTTCGCGCTCGCGGTGGCGGCCTCCTGCTTTTTGCGCGCCCGCAAAGGCGGCGGCGCTTAGGCTGACAGGGCGCAGGATTCGTTCCGGCCGCGGCGCTCGGGATTTTGCCGCCCGCGCCGCGGCGCGCTTTTCGGGCGCACCGCCCGCGTCTGCCTTGCAAAGGCAAACCAGGCTAAATTTTTTGAGGTTTTTATGAAAGACTTGTTCGACATTGAGAAAAAGGTTATAGCCGTCACGGGCGCAACGGGCGTCCTCGCCGGCGGAACCGCGCGGTATCTCGCCTCATGCGGGGCGCGCGTCGCGTTCTTGGGGCGCAGCGAAGAGAGGCTCGCCGAGGCGCGCGAATACTGCCGCGAAAACGGTTTCGAGGGCATGGCCATAAAGTGCGACGTTCTCGACGGAGAATCGTGCGGCCGCGCGCGCGACGAAATTCTCGAAAGGTGGGGAACGGTGGACGCCCTCGTGAACGGCGCGGGCGGCAACCTGCCAGGCGCGGTCGTCCCGCCGGACAAGACGGTTTTCGACATCGACCCCGCGCAGTGGGCGGAAGTCCTCAACCTCAACCTCGGCGGGACGCTCATTCCCACTCTGTCCTTTTGCAGGCATTTTGAAAAGACGAAGGCGGGGGCGGTCGTCAACTTTTCGTCTATGACGGCGCAGTCGGCGGTCACCCGCGTGCTCGGGTACTCCAACGCCAAGGCGGGCGTCGACAACCTCACCAAGTGGCTCGCCGTCGAGTTCGCAAAAAAAATCGGGGAAGGCGTGCGCGTAAACGCGGTCGCCCCCGGATTTTTCATAAGCTCGCAGAACAGGTCGCTGCTGACGAATCCCGACGGCTCTCTGACCTCCCGCGGGAAGGACATCGTCCGCAAGACGCCTTTCGGCAGATTCGGGGAGCCCGAAGAGGTGTTCGGGGCGGTCCGCTTTCTGTGCTCCGACGCCGCAAAGTTCATTACGGGAACGGTGCTGCCGATAGACGGCGGGTTCTCGTGCTTCTCGGGGGTTTAGCGCGAAAGGCTTAAAATGCAGGCTTTAAAACCCGGATTCAGATGGTACGGCGACGGCGACGAGGTTCCGCTCGAGTTTATCGCCCAAAGCGGCGCCGAGAGCGTGTTCACCTCGCTCCACCACATTCCCTACGGGGAGGTATGGAGCGCGGAGGAAATTCGCGCGCGGCGCGACAAAGTCGCCGAATACGGCTTGGAGTGGGACACTGTGGAGTCCGTCCCCGTATCGGAGGACGTAAAGCTGCGCTCGGGGGACTTCGAGAGGCACATTGAAAACTACAAGGCCACCATACGGAACCTCGCCGAATGCGGCATAAAAAAAATCATATACAATTTTATGCCCGTGCTCGACTGGATACGCACGGATCTCCACTACCGCCTGCCCGACGGCTCGCGCTGCCTGCGCTTCGACCCCGTGCAGTTCGCGGCGTTCGAGATATTCGTTTTGAAGCGCGCCGGCGCGGAGAAAAACTATTCCCAGGCGCAGCTCGAGGCGGCGGAAAAGTTTTTCAGCGCGCTGGACGGCGACGGGCGCAGGGCTTTCGAGAGGTCGATAATCGACGTGTTCCCGGGCTGCAAAATGGGGCTTGAAATCGGCGATGTGCGGAAGATGCTCGAGAGGTACGACGGAATAGGCGCCGCCGAATTGAAGTCGCGCCTGAAAATGTTTTTGGACGAAGTCCTGCCGGTGGCGGAGGAGTGCGGAAGCATTCTCGCAATCCACCCCGACGACCCGCCGTTCGACGTGCTCGGGCTGCCGCGCATAGCCTCGCGCCTGTCGGATTTCGAGGAAATTTTCGCGGCAAACCCGAGCCCGTCGAATACAATATGCTTCTGTACGGGCTCCCTCAGCGCGGGACTCCACAACGACATCCCCGCCATGCTCGACGCCCTGCGCGAGCGCGTGCACATAGCGCACCTGCGCAGCACGCAGGTGAATCCGGACGGCAGCTTTTACGAAGCAGGGCATTTGGAGGGAAGGGTCCCTATGGTGAAGGTCGTGCGCAAGCTGATGGAACTCCAGGACGAACGGCTCGGGCGCGGCGGCGGGAGAATCGTGTTCCGCCCCGACCACGGCCGCGACATGGCGGACGACCTCCAAAAGCCCCCGACGGCGAACCCGGGCTATTCGTACATCGGGCGCATGAAGGGGCTCGCCGAAATCCGCGGCATAGAGGCGGCGCTGAGCGACTGACTCCGCCTTTCGGCGGACGGCGCCAAACCGAAAATTTGCGGCGCGCCGCCAGGGGCGCGCCTTTTCCGCGCTTCTGAAAACGCGAAAAATTCCGCGTAAAAAGCCCTTGATTTTTCGGAATATACTGCCCGATTTTTCCCCCGCCGATTTTTTTGCGCTTTTCAAAAAAGCGGAATTGATTTTGCCGCGGGAAAAATTTAAACGCGGAGCGATGAAAAAATTTCTCGCCATAAACGCCGTCGCCCTGCCCTTAATCGCCGCGCTTATAGTCGGCTGGGCGTATTCCGAAGGTTTTTTTGCGCGCGGGCGCTTTTTTGAGTTGTTCGGAGATTTTCGGCAGTGCGCCCTCGCTTTCAGGCTCCCGACGCCATGCGAGGCGTTTTTCCGCGCGCTCGATTTGTCGGCGCTCGCCATGCTGGCAGTACAGCCGCGCTCCAAAAGATATTTTTGCATGGTTCTCGCCGCGCTTGCGGCGTGGATTGCGTGCTTTTTTAGCGGGGAATTTTTTATCTTATATGTTTTCCGCGCCGTTTTGTATTCCGCGCCGGCGCTGCTCTTCATGAAGGGCGCGCCGTTTGAGAAGTCGGTGAAGGCGTTTTCCTTTGCGTTCGCCCTATGCTTCGCGCTGGGAGCCGCTTTTAATTTTGAACCGGCAAAATACGTCAGGGATTTTGCGCGGGCGCAGCTCTTTCCCCGCGGGAGCGACGAGGTCGCGGAGGGCTTAAAGGATCAGGTTCTCGCCAATTTCGCCTTTTCCGCGGCGAATATTTTTCCGGAGAAAGTCGCAATATTGGCGGACAAGTCGGCAAGGCGGCTCAACCTGGTCGGCTATGGGGATTCCGGCCCGTATCTGATATATTCATACAAGTTTACGGGGTTCAGCGGAAAGCCCGGGCCGAAGCTCAGGGAATTCGACAGGCAAATGCCGGAAGGCGTCTACGAAATAGAAAGCTACAATCCGAACAGCAAATTCCACCTCTCAATGCGCCTGAATTATCCGAACGGTTTCGATAAAAAAATGGCGAAATCCGACGGGAGGGATCTCGGAAAGCTCGGGGGCGACATAATGATACACGGGCGCAGCGGAACCGTGGGATGCTTTCCGGTGGGGGACATCGCCATTGAGGAAATTTTCACAATTTGCCGCCTCGCTCCGGCGCAAAAGGTGAAGGTAATAGTGGTTCCGCACCCGCCGGACGCGAAAGCCCGCGCGGGCGCGGGAAAGCCCGCAACGCCCGAATCCGCCGGCGTTCCTGCGTGGTATCCGCGGCTTTTGGACGAAATTGCGGCGGAATTGGAGCGGGAAAATCTGTCGCGGTTTTTGGAGGTTCCGGAAGATGGCGGGTGCCTGAAAAAGGCGCTCGAAATCGCGGCGATGCCGGCGTTTACCCTCGCGGTGTTGTCGGCATTGTTCGCGGCGTCGTCCGCGGCGTATTTTCTGCTTCGCGCCCTGAAAGCCGCCTTTCGCAGGGCCGCTTAGCAAGGCGGGGGGATGCGCGTGCCTGCCGCCCCCCGAAACGCCGCAAAACGCCGAAATTTTGCCCGCCGGCAGGCGTTTCAAAATCTTTTTCTAAAGCGCAAACGCGCGCATCCGAGGCGCGCGGAAGGGGTTGGAGTTTACGGCCTGCCCTTTTCGGATACGGAAAGCAAGAGCATTCCGGCGTCCCCCGGGGATTTTTCGCTCTGTATGTGCAGGTACGAAATGCCTACGGGGGCGGGGCGCCCCATCTCGGCTTCGGCGATTTTTTTGTCGCCGTCGAAAAGCCTTGCGGTTTTGGCGCCGGCGTCGAATTTCAGGCGCAAGTCGCGGACGGAGCCGTCTCCGAGGCTTTCGGGCAGCCTGATTGACGCGAGCGCGAGCGACTCAGCAACTTCGTCCGACGGGTTTATCCAGCGGTCGTGGAGCATTATTTTCGCGCCTTTGAATCCCTTGTTGAACTTCGCTTTAAGGGCGATTTCCCCCTTGCGCGCCGCCGGAAAATTCCACACTGCCCCGCGTATGTCGCTCACGAGCGACTCGTCGGGCTCGTATTTTATGAGCATGCATTTTTTGCCGGCGGAGTCGGGATTGCCTTCGAGGGAGCATCCGGCGATTCTGTTGTAGGCGCAGTGCCCGCGGACCCCCTTTTTATAGTTGAACACGCTCCAATCGTCCAGGCCGTTTGAAAAGTCGCATTCGCGCGAATTTTCCAGCAGCCAGCCGGCGTCGAACATTACGAGTTTCCGGTGCAGCCCGCTCTGCCCCACCGCCGCCAGAATTTTCCCGGGGGCGACCTCTATGAACTGCGACTGGTGCAGGCTCTTGTCAGCCCCGTACGCGTCGGCGAAATCCCCCGCGTCGCGCCGCGAGTCGAGCAGCACTTCGCGGAATCCCCTCCACGTCTTGCCGTCGTCTTCGGAAATCGCCGCGTGTATTGCGTTGCGGTTTGTGAAAACGTCCTCCCACACCCCGTCCGCGCCCCTAACTTCCGGCAGGGGGGTCGCGTTAGACCACATGCAAAGCAGCCTTCCGTCCGACAGCCTGCCGATTTTCGGCATGACGCACGTCCCGTAAAACGGCGTGGGGGTGGGTTCTTCCCACGTCATTCCCCCGTCTTTCGAGCGCGACTGCCAGAGGTTGTCGAGCGAAGTCCGAAGCAGGCACAGGAGAGTTCCGTCTTTCAGCGCAACAGCCGACGGCTCCATCGCGTCGTGGTTCCAGCGCGTCCCCATGTGGGTTCCCCCCGCCTTGTGGTGGGGGACGTTCAGGCGGCCGGATTTCTTCCAGGTTTTCCCAAAATCGTCTGTTATCAAAAATATCGCGCCGAACACGAAATCGTTGGATTTTTGCGAGCTCGAAGTTCGCAGTGTGACGGGCATTAGAATGCGCTTCCCGACGACGAGGGGCTCCGCGTTAAATTCGAGCGGCCACGGGCATATCTGCGATTTTTTCGCGCACTTTCCGTCCTCGCCGCAGTCCAGGAACCACGCCGAGCCCCCGATGTTCAGAAAGTTGAAATACCTTCCGCTCTCGGGGTGGAAAAACGGGCCGAATTCCTCACCTTTGGCGGCCTGGCGCTTTTCCCATGTAAAGCCGCCGTCGGAAGACTCTATATACATTCTGTTGGAGACATCCAGAGAAAAGGCCCCGCCCGCGGCGTTCTCGGGCTGGCCTCCGTAATTGTAGTGGCGGATTTTCCCGTCGGGCATCTTGCAGAGGCCCATTACGGCGTCCGCCGTCGGAATTCCGACAATTGTCGGCGCGAAGACTTCTTCGTAGGATTTCGGGTCTGCGTGCGCGCGCGCAAAGGCTGCGCAGACCGCGAGCAAAAATAGCGAAAACTTCATAAATTTCACGGTATCGCGCGCGCCCGCGGCGTCAATGCGTTTTTCCGGACGCCCCCCGCGCTTTCCGCGGGGGATTTCCGAAATTGCGGCTCCGGAGAATCCGCCGCGCGGCGTCAGCCGAAGCGCGGGGAGTTTACGGCGTTGAGGGGGGGCCTGCCGGATAGGACGCGGCGGACTTCCGCGATTGCCGCTTTCGTTATCGCGCGCCTCGCCTCGTCCGTCGCGGAGCCGAGGTGCGGGGTAAACAGCGTGTTGAGCTCGGGATTCAGCAGGCGGGGCGCAACGCCGCGCGGCCTGTCTTCCCTCGCCCAGTCCTCCATCTCGAATACGTCCGCGGCGTACCCCGCGAGAATCCCCGATTCAAGGGCGTCCGCGACAGCCTCCTCGTCGACCGTCGAGCCGCGCCCGACGTTTATGAGGTAGGCGCCGCGCTTGAATTTCGACAGGCGCGCGGCGTCTATAAAATGCAATGTGGAGGCGTTGAGCGGAAGCAGCGGCGCGACGAAATCGCACGAGTTTACCAGTTCGTCGGGGGAGCAAAATTCGAGTCCGAGCGATTTTTCCTCGTCGGGCGCCATTCGTTTCAGGTCGGAGTACACGAGTTTCATTCCGAACGCCCCGAGCCGCTTTACCGCCTCCCTGCCGACGGCTCCCATTCCGAGAAATCCGAACCGCTTTCCGCCCGCGGACGCCCCGTATAGGACGGGGCGCCAGCCCGCGAATTTGCCGGACCTCACGAGTTCGTCGCCCCTGCGCACGTTGCGGGTGAGCCCCAGAAACAGCGTCGCCAGAAGCTCCGCAGTCGGGGCTGAGAGGAGGTCCGGCACGACCGTCAGCCACACGCCGCGCGCGGCGCAGGCTTCGGCGTCGAAATTGTCGCAGCCTTTCAGCGCGCCCGCCACGATTTTGAGCCTGGGGCAGGCGTCCAGAAACGCGGCGTCAACGCGGTCGGGCATGAACGCGATGACGGCGTCGGCGTCGGCGGCCGCCTCCGCCGCCGCGCGCGCCGTGAGAGCCTCGCGGGACTGGTTCGCCGCGGCGTCCGCAAATTCCCGGATTTCCTCCAGAAGGTCGGGGTGTATCCAGTTTGTTATCGCGACTTTCGGCCTCATTTTATTTGAAAATTTTTCTGAGTTTGGAACCGAAGGCGTCAACCGCCGTGACCATCGCGAGTATCACGAGTATTATCGCCGAAACTTCGCGGTATTCAAGGATTCTCAGCGAGCCTATCAGCTCGAAGCCTATCCCGCCCGCGCCCACGGCGCCGAGGACGGTGGAGGCCCTGAAATTGTATTCCCACCTGTACACGGCGACGTCCGCCATCTGCCCGAGAACCTGCGGCAAAACCGCCACGAATATGCACGCCGTCCTGCCCGCGCCCGAGGCTTTCACGGCCTCGACCGGCTTGGGGTCGACGTGCTCTATGGATTCGGCGAAGAATTTGCCGACCATGCCGACCGAGTGGAAGCCGAGCGCAAGCACCCCCGGGAGCGCGCCGAACCCCACCGCCGCCACGAATATTATGCCCATTATGAGTTCGGGAACGGAGCGCAGAAGGTTTAGCACGAGCCTCGAGGCGGCGTAGACCGCCGGATGCGGCGAGGTGTTGCGCGCGGCGAGAAACCCGAGCGGCAGCGAAAACGCTATCGCAAGCGCCGTTCCCGCAACGCTCATCGCAAGCGTGTCCGCCACCGGCCCCATCCACGAGCCGATTTTCGAAAAGTCCGGCGGGAGCATCTCGCACAGCAGCGAGAAAAAGTCCGGTATCCCCTCAGAGAGCCTTTGAAAGTCCAGAAGCCCCGAAATCCACGCCGACGCAATGACGGCGGCGGAGGCGGCGGCGAATATCGCCGCCCCCTTCATTCTGCGGGCCCTGCACGCGTCGAGCACCCTCGCCGCCTCAAAGCGGGGCGCGTCGCGCGGAGGCAAAACGCATTCTTCGACGCCTTTCATGCCTTAGAATTTCGAGAGGTCGAGATCGAGAATCTTGCCGAGCGAGCGTATTACGTCGTAGTCGGCGTCGGTCGCGGGCGCAAATCCTTCCGCTTTCAGGTTTTTCAGCACCTTTTCATCCTTGAGGTTGTAGAAGGCGTCGGCGACTTTCTTTTTCAGGCCCGCGTCGAGGTCGGAGCGTATCGTCCACGGGTAGTTGGGATAGTCGGGGCTGACGGCTATGACGGAGACTTTTTTCGGGTCGATTACGCCCTTTTTGACGAGCGCCTCGAATATCGGCTTCGAGAGCCCGCCCGCCTGCGCGCGCCCGTTCTGGACAGCGAGCGCGACGGCGTCGTGCGCGCCCAAAAACTGTTCGGAATAGTCCTTGCCCGCCTTCAGCCCCTTTTCGGCAAGCATGCTTTTGGGTATGAGGTGGCTTGAAGTGGACGCCTGGTCGCCGTAGGCCATCGTCTTGCCCTTGATGTCGGATATGCTCTTTATTCCGGCGGAGGCGTTGGCGATTACCACGCCGTTGTAGGTTTTTGCGCCCTTCGAGACCTGCACGGCGAACGGCTCTATCTCGGCGCGCGACTTTGCGAGGACGTACGAGAGCGGCCCGAAGTACGCGATTTCTATCCTGCCCCTGCGCATCGCCTCTATCATGGAAGAATAGTCGGTCGTGACGACGAGCTCCACGTCGCAACCGGTCGCCTTTTCGAGGTAGTCTTTGAGCGCGGCGTTGTTCTTTATGACGGTCGCCGCGTTTTCGTCCGGAAGCAGAGCCGTGCGCAGCGTCTGTTTTGCGGCGGCGAGCGACGGGAAGAGGGCCGCGGCAATCATTGCCATTGCGGCGGCGGTTTTTGCGAAACGGTTTAGGGGTTTGTTTTTCATATTTTTTGTCCTTTGGAAAAAAGTTTTCCTGAAATATCGCTTAAAATGCTCCGGCGAGCTCCCTCTCCCGAGCTTCGCGCGGCGCGGCGGGAGACCGACGGGCGCCGGTTCCGCCTCCGGAGAGCGCGGCGGAATCCGCGTAGATTTCGAGAACGGCGGAGTCGTCGAGCTCGGAGGCGGGGGCGTCGAACACTATTTCTCCGGTCCTGAGCCCCACGATTCTGTCGGCAAATTCGCGCGCGAGGGAAACCTGGTGCAGGCTGACGACCGCCGTTATTCCGCTGTCGCCGCATATTTTTTTAAAGAGGCCCATCAGCCTCGAAGCGCGGGCGGGGTCGAGGCTCGCGACGGGCTCGTCGGCGAGTATCGCATCAGGCTTCTGCGCCAGCGCCCGCGCGATTCCAACGCGCTGCTGCTCGCCGCCGCTGAGCTCGGAGGCCCTGTTCATCGCCTTGCCCGCAAGCCCCACTCTGTCCAGGCATTCCAGCGCCTCAATTCTCATAGCGTCGCTCGGAAACACCGCCCTGAAAAGCCCGCAGCTTCCGGCCATTCCGGCCATCACGTTGTCGAGGGCGGTCATGGATAAAACCAGCTGGTGCTGCTGAAATACCATTCCTATCCTGCGGCGGTGTACGCGCGCGGAGCTCTCTGAGGCGGGGCCCGAAATCCACGGGGACGATACGCGCCCCGTAGTCGGCTCCTGCAACAGGTTCAGGCACCGCAAAAGCGTCGATTTGCCGGAGCCCGACGGCCCGAGGAGCACGGCGAATTCCCCCCTGTAAAATTTGAGGCTCGACGGCTTGAGCGCCCTCATGCCGTTCGGGAACGTCACGGAGACGTCTTCCAGTTCCAAAATCGTCTTTCGCCTTTCAAAGTCCTCCATATCCGGAAAAATCGTTTCGGGGCATTTAACCCCGCGGAAGTTAAAAAAACATTAGGGCGCGTTTAGAATTTTATAAAGGCTCTCCCCCGCCTGCGCCGGAGGTTTTCGCGGCAAATCCGCGCCGCGCAAAATAATTTTGTGGACACCCCCGCGCCGCCGGAATATAAACCCGTGCGAATTTTAAGATAACAACGAAATCGCAAAAAACGTATGGCAAAACAAAAGATTCCCACGCAGCAGATAGCCAAGGACGACAAGGCTCTCGAAACCGCCCTCAGCATGGTAAACAAACAGTTCGGGGAGGGCTCGCTCGTCCGCCTCGGCGACGCGACCAAGATGAACGTCGAGACGATAAGTACGGGGTCGGTGGCCATAGACCTCGCCCTCGGCGTCGGCGGACTGCCGCGCGGCAGAATCGTCGAAATCTACGGCCCCGAATCCTCGGGCAAGACCACCCTCTGCCTCTCGCTCATAGCCGAGGCGCAGCGCAGGGGCGGCAACGCCGTGTTCATCGACGTCGAGCACGCCCTCGACCCGCATTACGCGAAAGTCGTGGGCGTTGACCTCGAAAACCTCATGGTGGCCCAGCCCGAATGCGGCGAGGACGCCCTCAATATAGCCGAGACCCTCATACGCTCCGGCGCGATAGACGTTGTGGTAATCGACTCCGTGGCTGCCCTCGTCTCGCGGCAGGAGCTCGACGGGCAGATGGGCGACACCACCGTCGGGCTCCAGGCGCGCATGATGAGCCAGGCAATGCGCCGCCTGACCGCCGCCATCAGCAAGACTTCATGCATTTGCGTGTTCACAAACCAAATCCGCGAGAAAATCGGCGTGATGTTCGGCAATCCCGAGACGACCCCCGGCGGGCGCGCGCTCAAATTCTTCGCTTCGGTGCGCATCGACATCCGCAGAATAGGGCAGATAAAGGACGCTTCCGGAAAAGTAATAGGCAACCGCACCAAGATAAAGGTCGTCAAAAACAAAGTTGCGCCGCCCTTTACCGAATGCGAATTCGACATCATGTACAACGAGGGCATTTCGCTCACCGGCAGCCTGATCGATTTGGGCATAGAGCAGAAGATACTCGAAAAGAAGGGCGCGTGGATTTCCTATAACGGCGAACTCATAGGACAGGGGCGCGAAGCGGCAAAGGCCTACCTCATGGAGCACCCCGACGTCGCCGAAAAAATCCGCGAGGCAATCACCGCCTCCACCACCGTGGTGGGCGGCACCGCCCTCGGCGAAAACGCGTAGCCGCGGGGCGGGATTTCCGCTCTTTTTGCAGGCGAGCGCTTTAATGCCGCACAATTTGCGCCGGAGGCTTTTCGCGCATAAAATTTCCGCCGCCGGATATGAACGTCCGGCGGCGGAATTGTAAACGAAAACGGCGGCGGAGCCTAAGCCCCGCCGCCGCGTTTGGCAAAGCTTTATTCTTCCTCGTCTACGAAATCTTCTTCCGAGGACTGGAGATCGGAGCGCAGGATGTTCGCGGATCCGCCGCGGATTGCCTGGCCGATGTTGTAGGTTCTCTGGGTCTGCCCGTAGATTTTCAGCAGGCCGCTGCGGGATTCTTCGTCGCGCATGGAGGCGTACCAGTTGACGTGGCCGTCCGTGAAAGCCATGATGCCGCCTTCGTCCTTAAACACGCCGTCCATGGCGTCCCAGGAGCCGTTCGGCTTGAGGCCGCGGGACCATACGAGCGGGGTGCCGGAAGGAGCGTTGGGCTCAGTGCGGTTCGCGACTTCCCAGGATATCGGGTAGGCCTTGAATTCCGGATTGAGCTGCGAGGATGTTCCCACGCGGTTTACGACGGAAATCGGCATGGGGGCGCCTTCCGCGGCCTTTTCTGCGACGGCGACGTCAAAGTCGAGAATCCACATTGTCGGCTCGTTCATATCGCCGTATCTGGCGATTTTTTCCGCCCATCCATAGATGTCTCTGGCGGCTATCATGCGCGACTTCGTGCCGGTTCGCGCGGCTGAAATCCAGGCATTCGATATGCTGCGGGCCGCGTTCTGCGCCTTGACCTGGTCGCCCTTGCCCATTACGGACCCCAAGTTCGGCATGATCAAACTTGCGAGCACACCGATAATTGCGATGACGATGAGCAGTTCTACGAGTGTGAAACCTTTTGATGTTTTTCTTGTATTCATAAAGCTGTTGGGGGGTAAATTTAAACGTTTTTTCGTTTTGGTGAAACTATATTTGTATAAAAATTTCAATAATTCAAGCCTTTTATTGAAAGAAGCGGGCGCGGGTCGGCGCACAGCGCACTTCCACGGCAGGGCCGCTTCCATTGAAGAGGGCGGGCGGCGGTGCCGCATCCATTGAAGGGGCTGGCAGGGCCGCTTCCATTGAAGGGGCTGGCGCCCCTTACGGGCGCAAGGTGCGCCAGCCATTGAAGGGCTGCGCCCTTACGAAGATTGGCTCCGCCAATACTTCTATCCCCTCCCTATTCCCCACAAAAAAACGAATCTCCCATAAGAGGTTCGTTAATACTTCCGGAGTTCGTTCCGAAAACCAAAGGTGCCCGATTTGGCGTAATGATTTTGGATGAAGAGCGAGTATTCGGGGAAAGCCGCCGGTGGGAGCGTACATTAGTACGTGACCAGTGGCGGCTTTCCCCGAAACGGAGCTATTCGCCAAAAGCATTCGCCAAATCAAGGGCGGAATCAAGAGCCGCGATGATATCGTCTATGTGTTCTATGCCTATCGACAGCCTTATCAGATCCGGCGCCAGCCCCGCCGCCCTCTGCGCCTCCTCGCCGAGCTGCGAATGCGACGTGCTTGCGGGGTGAAGAATCAGGCTCTTCGCGTCCCCCACGTTCGCGAGGTTGCTGAAAAGTTTTATTCCGTCCACGATTTTCACCGCCGCGCCGTATCCGCCTTTCGCGCCGAAAACGACCATTCCGCCGAATCCGTTTTTGAGGTATTTTTTTGCAAGGGCGTTCGACGGGTCGCCATCCAGCCCCGGGTAGCGGACCCACGCGACTTTCGGGTGGGACCTCAGAAATTCCGCCACTTTCAGTGCGTTCGAGCTGTGCCGCTCTATTCTCAGCGGGAGGCTTTCCACCCCCTGCAAGAATATCCACGCGGCGTCGGGCGAGAGCGTCGGCCCGAGATTCCGCAGCCCCACGGCGCGCAGGCGCATAATGAACGCGAGCGCATTGAGGTCGCCGAGGTCGCGCGCGAACCGCAGGCCGTGGTATCCCCCGTCGGGCTCGTTGTAGAGCGCGAATTTCGGGTCGCTCCAATCAAATTTGCCGGCGTCTACCACCGCCCCTCCGATGGCGGTCCCATGCCCGCCTATCCATTTGGAGAGCGAATGTATCACGATGTCCGCGCCGTGTTCTATCGGCCTCAAAAGGGTGGGCGGCGTGAAAGTGGAGTCCGCTATCAGCGGCAGATGGTGCCGCTTCGCGATTCTGGAGTATTCCTCTATGTCGGCGACGTCGAGAGCCGGATTGCCGACCGTCTCTATGTATATTGCGCGCGTGCGGCCGTTTATAGCGGCCTCGGTCGCGGCGAAGTCGTTGACTTTTGCGAAGCGCGTCTTGATTCCGCACTGGGGGAGAATCGCGTCAAACTGCGTGTAGGTTCCGCCGTACAGGTTGTTCGCGCTCACGAGTTCGTCTCCGGCGCGCAGTATGTTGAGAATGGTAAACGCTATGGCGGCAGTTCCCGAGGAGAACGTGAGCGCGGCCGCTCCCTTGTCGAGCGCGGCGAGCCGCTTTTCGAGCACGTCGTTTGTGGGGTTCATCAGGCGCGCGTAGATGTTGCCGCTCTCTTTCAGCGCGAAAAGGTCGGCGCCGTGCTTGGCGCTTTTGAAGTTGTAGGCGGTCGTCCTGTAAACGGGGACGGCGCGCGCGAGGGTCGCGGGGTCTGGAACCTGTCCCGCGTGGACGGCGAGGGTTTCGTGCCTGTATTCCATTTTTATTCCCTTAAATTTCGCTTTGGTCTGTTGCGCGGGACTTTTTGCGCGCGGCGGAAAGGCGCATTCGGACTGGAATTTCGCCGTCCTGCGGCGGAGCGGCAATGCGGCGCTGAATCGCAGCTATTCGTAGAGCCAAGTCGAGAGGTATCTCGACCCCGAATCGGGTATGAGGACCACTATTTTCCTGCCGGCGTTCTCGGGGCGTTTGCCTATTTGAAGGGCGGCGTAGAGGGCGGCGCCCGACGATATCCCCGCGAATATCCCCTCGCTTTTTGCGAGGTTCCGCGCGGCGGCCCCCGCCTCTTCCGCAGTCACTTTGAAAACTTCGTCGACGACTTCCGGCAGGTAGATTCCCGGAACGAATCCCGCCCCTATGCCCTGGAGTTTGTGCGGCCCGGGCTTGCCCCCCGAGAGCACCGGCGAGTCCGCCGGCTCCACCGCGACTATTTTCACCTCCGGATTGAACCGTTTTAGAGCCCTGCCTACGCCGCTTATAGTGCCGCCGGTTCCCACGCCCGCAACGAATATGTCGACCTGCCCGCCGGTGTCCCTCCAGATTTCCGGGCCGGTCGTCCTCTCGTGGATGTCGCGGTTTGAGGGGTTTTCAAACTGCTGCGGAATGAACGAGCCCGGGATCTGCCTGCAAAGCTCCTCCGCGCGCTCTATCGCGCCCTTCATTCCCTTCGCCCCGTCGGTGAGTTCCACCTGCGCGCCATAAGCCTTGAAAAACTTGCGTCGCTCTACGCTCATGGTGTCGGGCATTACGAGGATTACCTTGTAGCCCTCCACAGCCCCGACCATCGCGAGCCCTATGCCCGTGTTGCCGCTCGTGGGCTCTATTATGGTGGACCCCGGCTTTAAGGCGCCGCGCTTTTTGGCGGCCTCCACCATGGACAGGGCGGCGCGGTCTTTTACTGAACCCGAAGGGTTGAACTCTTCGAGCTTCAAAATTATGTCGGCGCGGGTGTCGTTTATCTTCGATAGGCGCACGAGCGGCGTGCCGCCTATAAGCTCCTTTACGGAAGATTTTATATCCATTGATTTTCCCTCTTTCTAAATTTTATCGCGCGCATTTTCCGGAACGCCAAGGAGGTTGTCAAGTAAAAATCTACTAAAATAGTAGTTTTTCATGAAGAAAAAATTTCCCATAAAAAAATAAAAAATATTTCTCTGGACTCCATAGGGTTGCGGACAGCATTGCAAAATTCAGCTAAATTCCCGCAGCCGGCGGCCGATTAAAAGTAAAAAATTCGTTTTTTTTGCATTATACTCGGTCGCGGAAACATTCGAAACGTTAACCTGAAAGGCGGCGTCGAAAAGTTCCACGCGGGCTTCCCGACTGGTTTTTGCGCAATTTTTTTTTGGCCGCGCGCCGGCCCCTGCGCCACATGCGGCGCGCCCCGCTTTAATACGGAACTTTGCGCGCCGAAAATTCCCATGCGCGAAAACATTTTGATAAGAATCGGCACCGATTTAGAATTCGATGCTATTTACGAGGACATGAAACTCCAATTTCCGCCGGAGGAACTAAAACCCAAATCGGTTTTCAAAAAAATGTTCCGCACTCGGCTGACCAAGCTGATGGTAGCCGTTATCGAAGGGGAAATCGCCGGATATTTCATATTCCACAAGGCGGGCGAAATCGCCATGCTCGACCACATCGCCGTCTTGAAGCCGATGCAGTCCAAGGGCATAGGCTCGTTTATGGTTGGCGCCATAAGCGACCACTATTCCGACTTGAAAGGAATGTTCCTCGAAGTGGAACCCGCCGACCCGCTCAAACCGGACACGATAAGGCGCGTGCGCTTTTATGAAAAGTGCGGACTCTACCGCGTGCCCGTAAACTATCTGATGCCCGCGCCAGACGGCAAAACCTTGCGAATGGACGTGTGGTTTCTGAACAGCCGCTCCTTTGACGGCAAAATTTCGTCGGAAGAGGTAAAGTGCGCTATAAGGCGCGTTTTCCCCCATGTCTACGGAGTATTTGAGAGCATGGGAGAGTCGCTCGCGCGGCTCGACGACGAACCCGCGCAAGCGGCGGCGGCCGGCGCATAAAATTCTTGCAAGAAGGCGCGCGATTGCAAAAATATCGCCCCATGCAAAATTTTTCAGGAGTTTGGACGGCGCTCGTCACGCCGATGACCCCCGATGGCGTGGATTACGACGGGCTCGGGAGGCTTGTTGAATCGCAGATAGAGGGGGGAGTCCGCGGCCTCGTCGCCGTGGGAACCACCGGCGAAAGCCCTACCCTCGACGCCGCCGAGCACATCGACGTCATAAAGTTCGTCATAAAAACGGCGAACGGGCGCGCGCCCGTGTTCGCGGGGACGGGCTCAAACTGCACGCGCGAGGCCGTAGCCCTCACCGAAGAGGCCGACGCCGCGGGCGCCGACGGCTTTCTGGTCGTCGCCCCCTACTATAACAAGCCCTCGCAGGAGGGGGTTTTTCTCCACATGTCGGAGCTCGCCAAGCGCACCGAAAAGCCGATAATGCTCTATTCGATTCCCGGCAGATGCGGCATAGAAATTTCAAACGATACCGTTTTGCGCCTGAGGGATAGGCATGAAAACTTCTGCGTGCTCAAAGAGGCGGGCGGAAAGGTTGAGAAGGTCGCGGACCTCCACGCGCGCGCGGGGGACGCCATCGACATATTGAGCGGCGACGACGGGTTAACGGTGGACTTCATGCGCGCGGGCGCAAAGGGCGTCGTGAGCGTCGCCTCAAACCTCGCCCCGCGGGCGATGGCGGATCTCGCCGCAGCCGCCCTTGCGGGAGACTGGCAAAAGGCGGAGGCCGCGGACGAAAAGATGCGCGGCTTCTTCAAAGCCCTATTCATAGAGCCCAATCCGGTGCCGGCAAAGGCGGCGATGAAGATGGCGGGGCTGATAAAAGACGATTTCGTGCGCCTGCCGCTCTGCGCAATGCGCCCCGAAAACGCCGAAATTTTAAAGCGCGAAATGCTCGCCGCGGGGATTTTATAGCCATGCACGTAAAAATTCTGCTGAACGGCTCCAACGGGAGAATGGGGCGCGCCATAGCCGAGGCCGCCCCCGCGTGCGGGTGCGAAATATCCGCCGCCTGCGACGTAGGCTCGAACCCCGCCGACTGCATTTCGGACTGCGACGTCGCGGTCGACTTCTCCTTCCGCGAGGCAACCCCCGCGCTCGCCGAACTCTGCGCGAAAAACGGCAAGCCGCTCGTAATAGGCACGACGGGCCACACGCCCGAGCAGCGCGCTCAAATCCTCGAATGCGCGAAGTCCGTCCCGATAGTCTGGGCGGGCAACTATTCGCTCGGCGTCAACCTGCTCAACCGCCTGACGAAAATCGCGGCCTCGATCCTCGACAATTCATACGATGTGGAAATCGTGGAAATGCACCACCGCCACAAAAAGGACGCGCCGAGCGGAACCGCGCAGAAATTGAAGGAAATCGTCTGCGCCGAACGCGGCGCCGGCGAGGAATCCGTCGTATACGGCAGGCACGGGCAGGCGGGAGAACGCCCCGCGGGCGAGATAGGCGTGCACGCGCTGCGCGGCGGCAGCGTCGTGGGCGACCACACCGTGGTTTTTGCGGCGGACGGCGAAAGGCTCGAGCTCTCGCACAAGGCGGCGGACAGAAAAGTTTTCGCGCAGGGCGCGCTGAGGGCCGCCAAGTGGCTTGCGGCGTCGGACCGCAAACCGGGCGTGTACGGCATGGAGGAAGTCCTCTTCGGCTGACGCGCGGAAGGTTGCAATCCGATTTTGCGCGCGACAATTTAGTTTTTGCATAGCCGCCCGCCACTTTCGGCGGGCGATTTTTTTTGCAAAAATTTTTTTCGCAATTTTACGCGCGCGCTTTTCATTTGCCGCGCCGAGATGCGTGGCCCCTCTGCGGAGGTAAAAATAAAAAGGGCGCTTTCGGCGCAAAAATTTAAACTTAGCCCGCAATCCCGACTTCCCGCCGCGCCTTCGACAGGCTGTTTTTGCGCGCTGCCGGAATCCGCGCTTTTGCCGATATGCGAGCGGAGGAGAATTTCAGGCCGGTGGAGATAATCGGTTGGGGCGGCATATCTTCCCATATTTTCGGGGCAAGAAAAGTCGGAGGCGCGGAAGAAAGCGCGCGGTTCGAAGCGGAGGGAAATGCGCCGCCATATCGGAATTTTGCGAGACTGCGGCGGCGGCCGAACCATTCGAAAATCCGTTTTATAACAGCCGCGACAGCCGCGACAGCCGCGAAAAACGGACGGGAGAGGGCTATTGCACTTTTTAACTGTCTAACAAAATTTTCCATCCGTAAGCTTGACATTTTTAAAAATAGGTTCCATAAATACTAAAAGTTATTCAGGAATACCAATCGGGATAGAAATATATGAAAACATCAAAAACTCCGCCTCCGGAATCCTTTTTCAAGATTCCGCGTATCCTTTCGGCCGCGGCGTTTGCCGCCGCTTTTTTATTTTTCGCGCCGACTTTCGCCCAGGACATCGAAAACATTTACTTTAACGGCATTTCTTCGTCCGCGGAATCGACCTACCTAAACGAACCGTCAAACTGGTATGCGGACCCCGATAGGACAAAACCTTTTGAAGGTTCCCTCGACGGCGCCAATTACGGCAAGTACGACGCATACGTGTCGTTCTCGAAAGGGCAACTTCCCATATTGACTTCCCTGCGCGACGGCAGCGTCACAGACTTGCGCAACTTGAATTACTCGGTATCCGGCATAAATGGGTGGAACGATATTTTGACCTTTGGGGGTTCCAAGATTTTGAGAACTTACGGAGACTGGAATTTAAGCCTGAAACTCGACCCGGCCGCCGCCAATGAAAGTATCGTCAGCGTCGGCATGTGGGAGTATGCAAAAGCCGACATAAGGGGGGACTGGAATATAAATGTCGATAAAAACGGCGCATCGGGCTGGTTCGGATTGCGGATTTACGACAGAGATTCCAATAGGCCCGCAAGCTTTCTCGTGCACGGAAATGTCGTCGTATCGTCCGGAAACGACAGAGAGTTGATTTTATATACGGAAAACAATTCTTTTACCGTCGAAGGGGCGGTGGATCTCAACGGAAATTGTTGGGGAATTGCCGCAAACAATACCGGTCTGTCCCGCAGTATCGGAGGCCTCGGCGACGCCGACGGGAACGGGAAAGGCCACGGCAAGCTGTACATGCTAAACACCAGCGCAGACAGCGAAGCTACGATAAATTTCACAAATTCCAAAGCCTGCGATTTTTCAGGCGCATTCCAAGCGAAGGCGGACAACGAGTACAAAACCCTTCTCAATTTGGCCATGATGGCCTCCGACGCCCGAAACGGCAGACAGATTTTGCGGTTTTCCAAAATGGGGACCTCATGGCCGAGCGGAATCACCGTCACCGACGCGGACATAAACAATGTGGAAGTAAACAGCGGCAGGCTCGACATCGGAATGTACGACGGGATGAAGGGCGCCAACCTCGGCATTAACGGGTACAGCGGCAACGCCGCCGACGCCGTGTTCAGCGCGGCGGGAAGCCTTTCCGGAATGGATATCGGCAGAGTTCAGTTCGACTCCATGAGCTTCTACGAAGGCACGATAGTTTTCGACATCGGCGAAGTCGACTGCGACTTCATTCAAATTAACGGCGGAGTGACAAAAGACGCCCCCGATTCGCAAATAGTGTTCGACATAAACATATCAAAGGACGACCTTCAAATTTATCTCGAAACCCTCGGCGCGGAGACTATGGAGTGGAATTTGATGAGCTTCAAAACCGACGACTCCGATTTCGACCTCGCTGACATAATCCTCAAAACGCAGGCGGGAATAGACGGCGAATTGAGCTTCCTCGCCGACGATTCTTCGGGGCTCACGACGGTGCAGCTGTCGCTCGGCGTGGTTCCCGAACCCGCGTTGGCGGCGGCAATCCTCGGCGCGCTCGCGCTTTCGCTCGCCGCATTCCGCAGGAGAAAATAGGCAGGCGATTTTCTATCCGCAAAAAAAACGCGCGGGGTTTCGGCTCCGCGCGCTTTAATTTGCCGTCACGCCGCAATCCTTCCGAACGGTTCAAAAAAAACCGGCTGCGCGCCGCGCGCAAAAAAAAACGATATGTCAATCAACCGCAGTGTGTTGGTTCGAAGACCCGACCGCGCACCGCGCGCAAAAACCGCGCCCTACGTTCCGCGCCCGCCCGCAAAAATCCGGCGCGCCGCATGCGCCAACCCGCTGGCAATGCGCGGATATTTCGAGATTAAAACCGGCGCGGCTATTTCAAAATTTTCACCGCGCGGTCGAGGCTCTTTATGAAAAAGTCGACCTCCTCCTCCGTATTGTAGAACGCCAGCGACGCGCGGGTCAGCGAAAACTCGTCGAGCGACGTCAGCAGCGGCTCGGCGCAGTGGTGCCCCGTGCGCACCGCTATCCCGTCGGCGTCGAGCAGGGAGGCGATGTCGTTCGGGTGGACGCCGTCTATCGCAAACGAAGCCACCGCGACTTTCTCCTTTGCCGATCCGAATATTCTAAGCCCCCGAATTTCCGAAAGCCCCGCAACCAGCCGTTCGAGCAGGGCGCGCTCGTGCGCGCGCGCGGCAGTTTTGTCGATTCCCGACATGTAGTCGACCGCCGCGCCGAAGCCTATGGCGCCCGCGATGTTCGGAGTTCCCGCCTCGAACCTCTCGGGCGCGGGGCGGAAGGTGGTGCGGCGCCACGACACGTTTTCTATCATGTCTCCGCCGCCCTGGTACGGGGGCATGGAATCGAGCAGGCTGCGGCGGGCGATGAGCACGCCGATTCCGGTAGGCCCGAAACACTTGTGGCCGGAAAGCGAAATGAAGTCGCAGGGCGCGGAGGAAATGTCGTCGAGCATGTGCGGGGCCGACTGGGCGGCGTCCACCGAAAAAACCGAGCCGTTTTGCCGCGCCATTTCGCCTATCGCCGCGATGTCGTTTACCGTTCCGAGCACGTTTGAGGCGTGCGCAACCGAGACGATTTTCGTCTTCGGGGAGAGCTTGTTTTTAAAGTCCTCCATGTCGAGCGAGCCGTCCCCGAGCATTCCCGCGACGACGAGCTTCGCGCCGGTCCGCTCCGCCGCCATCTGCCACGGGACGATGTTGGCGTGGTGCTCCATGGCGGTGACGAGAATTTCGTCGCCGCTTTTGAGGTTTTGCAGCCCCCACGAGCACGCCGCAAGGTTGAGGGATTCCGTCGCCCCGCGCGTGAATACGGCGCAGTATTCGCCGCCCGCGCCGAAGAATTTTTCGATTTTGGCGCGCGATAGCTCGTACCCGCGCGTCGCGCGCCCGGCGAGCTCGTGCGCGGAGCGGTGTATGTTGGCGTTGTCGCGCGAATAGAACGCGCACACGGCGTCGATTACGCTCCGCGGCTTCTGCGCGGTGGCGGCGTTGTCGAAATACACCAGTTTGCGCCCCGACTCGAGCGTCTGCGAGAGCGCGGGGAAGTCCTTCCTTATCTTTTCAACGTCAAAGCTCATTTTTGCCCGTTTTGTCTGCGGCGCGCGGAAGCCCGCGCCCATATTATAATAGCGATTCCCGCGGCGGCGCATATGCACGAGTAAAACGTCCCGCGGCTGAGCCCCATTATCGGCTCCACGCCGGCGTCGGGTTCGCGGAACACCTCGCAGACGATTCTGACGGCGGCGTAGAGGACGAGAAATTCGCCCGAAACCTGCCCGCGGGGGAGATTGCACCTCCAGAATCTGTATTGGAAAAACAGAAACAGAAACAGCCCCTCCCCGAACGCCTCGTAGAGCTGCGACGGATGGCGCGGGGCGATCTGTTCGAGCGGGGTTCCCGCGGGCGCGGAGTGCGGGAATATCATCGCCCATCCGGCGTCGGACACTTTCCCCCATAGCTCGCCGTTCACAAAGTTTGCGATTCTGCCGAGGAAGATTCCCGGGGTGCAGACCGTCACTATGATGTCGGACAGCGTCCAGAAACTTTCCCCGCGCGACCTCGCGAACAACACCATGGCGGCCACCACCCCGAGAAACCCGCCGTGGCTCGCCATGCCGCCCTTCCAGATGTAGAGGGCGGAAACGGGGTTGGATGCGAAATTGCCGAAGTCGTAAAAGAGCATGTACCCCAGCCTGCCGCCGATTATCACGCCGAAGAGCAGATAGGTTATGAATGTGGAGTTGTCGTCTTTCGACAGGGGGCTTTTGCCGCGCGACGAATAAAAGTTGAGCAGCATGTACGCAATAAAAAACCCAGCCAGATACGCCAGCCCGTACCAGCGTATTCCGGACAAAAAGAAAGAGTCGGGAAACCTCACCGCAAACGGGTCGAAGTCCACGACATAGCGGCCGATCGAGTTCAATTGCTTTCCAGAATTAAGTTGAAGTATTTTTTTTTGCGCCTAAATTTAGGGGCGAAATTTTCATATGGCAACGAAAGAATTTGACATAAGGGAGCTCGTCGAGTCGCGGCGCGGCGAAAATTACAAACTTCACGACCTCTACATGAACCGCACGCTCTCGACGGTTCTGAAAACGATAGGCTTCGACAAGTGCTACGCCCGCGCCAAGGGCGCGTACCTCTACGACGCGGAGGGCAACGACTACCTCGACTTCATCACCGGCTACGGTGTATACGGCATGGGCCGCAACCATCCGGTTATCGCCAAAGCGCTCAAAGACGCCATTGACATGGATCTGCCCAACATGGTGCAGCTCGACTGCGCGCTGCTCAGCGGCCTGCTCGCCGAAAGGCTCGTAAAGCTGCTCGACAACAGGCTGACCGCCTGCTTCTTCTGCAATTCCGGAACGGAGGCCAACGAGGGCGCCATAAAATTCGCGCGCGCCCACACGAAGAGATCGCGCATACTCTCGATGAAAGGCGGCTACCACGGGCTTACATACGGCGCGCTCTCGGTGACGGCCACCGCGCATTTCCACGAAGGCTACGGCCCGTTCCTGCCGGGGGCGGAGGCGGTCAATTTCAACGACCTCGAAGACCTCGAAGCCAAGCTAAAACAGGGGGACGTGGCGGCGTTCATCGCCGAGCCCGTCGAGGGGCACGGGGTCTACATTCCCTCGCCCGAATTTTTCCCGAAAGCGCAGGAGCTTTGCAGGAAGTACGGCGCGCTGTTCATAATGGACGAAGTCCAGACGGGTCTGGGGCGCACTGGCAAATGGTTCGCCTTCCAGCACTGGAACCTCGACCCCGACATCGTGACCGTCGCCAAGGCGCTAAGCGGCGGATACGTCCCGTGCGCTGCGTTCGTCACCACGCGCGAAATCCACCAGAGCACTTTTTCGTCTCTCGAAAAGTGCGTCATACACTCGACGACTTTCGGAAGGAACAACCTCGCGATGGTCTGCGGCCTCGCCTCAATCGACGTCATCGAAAAGGAGGGCATGGTCGAAAACTGCGCCGCTGCGGGCAAAAAGCTCCTCGAACGCCTCAACGCCCTCAAAGAAAAACACTCCTACATAAGGGAGGTCAGGGGGCTTGGGCTTATGATAGCGATAGAATTTCAGGAGCCCAAGGGACTCTTGCAGAAGGCGGCGTGGAAGGCGCTCAACGCGGCCAACAACTCGCTGTTCACGCAGATGATAGTCACCGCCCTCATGGACAACCACAGAATCATAACGCAGGTGACGAGCCACGAGGTGCACGCCGTAAAGATTCTCCCGCCCTTCACAATCACTGACAGGGAGATAGACAGGTTCATATCCGCGTTCGACAAAGTGCTATCCGAAGCCTCCAACCCGACGGGCGCGCTTTGGAAATTCGGCAGGAGGCTCATCGCGGCGAGCGCGGCAAACAGGGCGCAAAAATGATTTCCTATCCGGAGTTTTCCGACAACTGCGCGCGCCTGGAAGAGCGCGTCGCCGCAGCTGCGCGGTCATGCGGGCGGAGCCCGTCGGAGATAAAAATCCTGCCCGTGACTAAATTCCACCCGTTGGAAGCGGTAGAATTTGCGCGCAGGTGCGGGTTTGAATCCGTCGGCGAAAACCGCGTGCAGGAAGCCGCCGATAAAATCGGGAGGGCGGATTTCAAAATTTCATGGGAGCTGATCGGGCATTTGCAGTCAAACAAGGCGGGACTCGCCGTCAAGCTCTTCGACAGAATCCAGAGCGTCGATTCAAAGAGGCTTCTCGAAAAAATCGACTTCCACGCGCGCGGGCTCGGCAAGGTCCAGAGGGTTCTGCTCCAAATAAACGCCGGAAACGACCCCGCCAAATTCGGCGCCGACCTCTCCGACGGCCCCGAGCTTCTGGAATTCGCCCTCGGGCTTCCGAACGTGTCGGTGGAGGGGCTGATGGCGATCGCCCCCATAGACTCGACGCTGCGCGCCGCGGAGGAATGCTTTTTGAGCCTGCGCAACCTGCGCGACGCCCTCCAAAGGGAGTTTTCGCGCCCGCTGCCGGAGCTCTCTATGGGAATGAGCGGCGACCTCGAACCCGCCGTCGCCGCGGGTTCCACGATGATAAGGGTCGGGACTTTCCTATTCGGGGACAGGGAGAGATGATTTTTAAAATCGAAGATTTGCGCTCGGGGGAATTTGCCGCCAGGACGCCGCAGAGCAACCCCCCGTTTTTCGCCGTGCTCGGCAAGCCGATCGCCCATTCCCTAAGCCCGCTGATGCAGAATGCGGCTCTCGCTGAAATCGCGAAGTCCGACGCCGCGTATGCCGGCTCGAAATACTTTGCGTTTGAAGTCGCGTCCGAAAGCCTCGCCGGCGCCCTCGCCGCCCTGCGGGAAAAAAATTTTCTCGGGATCAACCTCACGATTCCCCACAAGGAGGTCGCCGTTCCCCTGCTGGACGATATAGACCCGCCGGCGAAACTCGCGGGCGCGTGCAACACCCTGCTGAAAACTTCCGGCGGCTGGAAGGGATACAACACCGACGGATTCGGGCTCGAAAAGGCGGTCGAACATTCCCTCGGGCGCGAGATTAAGGGCTCGGACATCGTGATAATAGGCGCGGGCGGCGCGGCGCGGGCGGCCGCTTTCCACGCCCTGTCGCGCGGGTGCCGCAGCCTCATTATTTTAAACCGCGGCGCGGAAAGGCTCGGGAAACTCTCTTCCGACATCAGAGGCGCGGGCTTTGAATGCGAAGCCCATTTGCTCGGGGAAAAATTCGCCTGCCCGCCGTCGCCCGTAATCATAAACGCGACTTCCGTCGGCCTCAAAGAGGGCGACCCGCCGTGCGCGGATTTTTCAGCCTTTCCGCCTTCCGCCGCGTTCTTCGACATGCCCTACGCCGCCGGCCGCGAAACCCCGTCAACGCTCGCCGCGCGCGCGCGCGGCATGAGGGCGTGCGGGGGGCTGGCGATGTTGGCGTGGCAGGGCGCGAAGTCGCTTTCGATTTGGACCGCCAAGCCGCTAATGGGCGAACTCATGCTCAAAACCCTCAACGGCGCCGAAAAATGGCAACCCTCGAACAAATAAACTCCGCCTTTCCGGCGTTCTTCCCCGCGGCGTTTTTCATGTTCGGCGCGTGCGTCGGCAGCTTTCTGAACGTCTGCATTCTGCGCATTCCCGCCGGAAGGTCGATAGTGCGGCCGGGCTCGCGCTGCGCGTGCGGAAAACCGATCGCGTGGTTCGACAACATCCCGATCCTCGGATGGATACTCCTGCGCGGGCGCGCGAGGTGCTGCGGGCGGAAAATTTCGCCGCGGTACCCGCTCGTCGAATTCCTGACGGCGGCGGTATTCTGTTCGATGTGGATTCTGCTTCCGCCCGCCTCCGCCGGAGTCGGAATGCTGTTTGCGTCCATTCTCATATTCTGTACATTCGTGGACATCGACACCATGTCGCTTCCGGATTTCGCGACCGTCGGCGGCGCGCTGTTGGCAGTGGCTGCCTCCGCGCTGTTTCCCGACATCCACGGAGCGCGCATAGAGGGCGCCCCGTTTTTCGCCTCGTCAGTAGCCTCCATCGTATCGTCGGTTTGCGGGCTTGCGGTCGGCTCGGGAATCCTCTACTGGATGCGCCTCGGAGGGGAGATCGCATTCGGGAGGGAGGCCATGGGAGAGGGCGACGTGATACTCGTCGGCATGATAGGCGCGTTTTGCGGGTGGCAGGGCGCGCTGTTTGCGGTATTCGGGGGGTCGCTCATAGGCGCCGCCGCGATGGTTCCGCTTGTTGCGCTGCGCGCCGCCTTTTCAAAGGGTAAGAAATCCGGAAAAAAGCCGCGCAACTCCCCCTCCGAAGACGCTTCGGATTCCGCTCCCGACGCCATTCCCTACGGGCCGTGGCTCGCCCTCGGGGGATTGGCATACTACATGTTTTTCTCAAAGCCGGTGGACGCCTATTTCGGCGGCGTCGCCGGCCTCCTCTTCAAATGACGGGCGAAACCGACGAAAACATCGAGGCGTTCATGGTGCGCATCGGCCAGCAGCGCCGCTACTCGAAGTACACGCTGCGCAACTACTCCGACTCCATACGCGAGTGGGTCGGATGGCTTAAAATCTGCGAGTTTTCCGACGGCTCGTACCTCTCCGCCGGCAGGCGCGTAGCCCGCATGTACGTCGCCGAGCTCTCGTCGAAGCTGCGTCCGGCCACAGTCCGCAACAAAATTTCCGCCCTGCGCTCGTTCTACAAATTTCTGATCCAGACGCGCGCGGCGGAAAGCGACCCGTTCGAGCTCGTAAGCCTGCCGAAGATGAAAAAGGATCTCCCTATATGCCTCAACGAGGGGCAGACCGCGGCGCTTCTCCAAATTCCGTGGACGCTCGAACGCGCCGGAAAAATCGACAGGTTCCGCGCACTGCGCGACGCCCTCGCCCTCGAGCTCCTCTACGGCGCCGGGCTGCGAATAAGCGAGCTCTGCGCCCTGAAATGGCGCGACATAGATTCCCGCCGCAATGTGGCGACCGTTCTCGGCAAGGGCGGCAAGACCCGCTTTTGCCCATACGGGGAATCCGCGGGCAGGCTGCTTGCCGCGTGGCGGGAATCCGGAAACTCCCCCCGCGAGCCGGACGCCGAGATCCTGCGCACGGCGAAGGGCGCCCCGCTCTACCCGCGCCTTGTACAGCGCGAGCTCAAAATATATTTGCAATTCGCCGGCCTGCCGCTCTCCATCACCCCGCACAAGCTGCGCCACGGATTTGCAACGCACCTCGTAAACGCCGACGCCGACCTGCGCACCGTCCAGGAAATGCTCGGGCATTCCAGCCTATCCACCACCCAGATTTACACGCATTTGAGCACGCGGAAAATGCTCGAGGCCTACAACTCCGCCCACCCCCACTCCTGAAAGGGCGCCTGAACCCACTTTTGACGCGCCCCACCGGCGTAAATGTTTTCCGCTTATCCCCCGCCGGCAAACCGCCAAATCCGCTCGCGTATGGCAATACGCCGCGCGTGGCGGCTTTCCTATAATCGCCTGGACATGTAAACCCGAAAGCAGGGGATAGTCGGGAGAGCATTGGTAATTTCCGCTTGCGGAAATGAAAAAACGATATTGCCGGAAAAACAGGATAAGCGCATTGGTTTTTACAATCGCCGCAGGGGCGGGCCTGGAAGCGGCGTTGCCTCCAAATTTGTTGACTTGGCGCGGAAGAGCAAAATTATTGAATCCAGATGGATTTCACCGCCATAGACTTTGAAACGGCGAACTGCGCGCGCGGCTCAATATGCGCGGTAGGGCTCGTGCGCGTCGAAAACGGGAAAACGGTCGCCACACTCAACACGCTGGTAGATCCCCGCGCGGATTTCGATCGGTGGTGCATGAACGTGCACGGGATAAAGCCCGACGACGTTCGCGGCGCGCCGACTTTCCCTGAGGTATGGCAAAAGATGAGGCCGTTTCTGTACGACAATGTCGTGGCGCACAACGCGGCTTTCGACATGTCGTGCCTGCATGCGGCTCTCGCGGAATACAGGCCTCCGGACGCCGGAGAGTTCGACTACATATGCACGCTTTCCATCAGCCGGCGGCTGAGGGGGCGCGGAGGCAACCGCCTCGACGAGCTCGCCCGAGCCTTAGGCATCGGCGGGTTCAGGCACCACGACGCCTATGAAGACGCCGCGGTTTGCGCGGAAATCTTTAAAATTTTTGAGACGCGCACAAACGTGAACGCCTTCAAAAAGCGGTTTTTCCCTCCGTTTTAGGCGCGGGCTGCGGCGGAGGAAGCGAAAAGTTCAAAAAAATCCGCAAAACGGATTTTTTTTCTTGCAATCGCGTTGGGCAGAGAATTTATTTCAGACTTTAAAAATTGACGCAGGGTGGAGCAGCATGGTAGCTCGTCAGGCTCATAACCTGAAGGTCAGTGGTTCAAATCCACTCCCTGCACCCATTTGAAAACCGCATCCCCTTACGGGTTTGCGGTTTCTTTGTCGGCAGCGCGCGCGGCGACGCCGATTCCCTTGGCGCGCCGCAACGCGGACAGCAAGTAAAAATGCGCCTTCTCAAAATTTCCCCTCCAACCCCTCTTCTTTCTTTTCATTAAGCCGCGCCCGAGAAGCGCAAACGCGCGCAAACGGCGCAAATTTCCAAAACTGCGTCGCTGCGCAAAACGCTTTCGAGCGTCCCGACGGCTTCCAAACCTTGGGCACCGGCTGGTTCAGGCGCCAAAACGCCTTTATGACGCCGCAATATGCGCGAAAATCTTAAAGATTTTTGAAGCGCGCGCGAACGCCGCCGCCTTCCAAAACGCGCAGTTTTTAAGCTCGGGGCGCGGAGGCGTAAACCGAACAGTTAAAAAAATTCCGCAAAAAATTTTTTCGCGAAAAATATATTTCCAAGACGCCCAATGCGAAATTTCATATATTATAGGCGCAAAAACCGTACTCTCCGAATACCGGTTTGCAACATCGGAAAAATTTTGAAAAATACCCTACCGGGCGGCGGCGGGTTCCGCGCTTTCCCCGCCCTGCTCGCCCTGCTGCCCGACGGGAGGCTCCAAAACGGCGGGTGCAACGCGCGCGCCATCCTGCTCTTTTTTCCTGGCGAGCTTCCTGTCGAGGCTTTTTTGGAGCTTTCTCACGGTCTTTTCTGCCTCTTTTGCGGTCTCGCTTTCTATCAGGTCGCGTTTTACGACATCGTTCAGGAGCAATTTCGTCAACTCGCCCGCCTCGAGCTTTATATCCGACAGTTTTCTAATCTCGCGCCTAAGCGCCCCTATAACGGGTTCCGAAATGAGAACCTGGGCGACGGTATAGGGGTTTATCAGCTGGGATTTTTCGAAATGCTCCTGTCTGAGGTTTTTTTCGATGGCCGATTTGTGGAGGATATACAGCAATTCCCGCGCGTCTTCCGTTCTCGGATTCAGCGCCGCGACATCAAACTGCGCCACAAGATCGTATCCAATCGGCTTTTCAAACCTGATTTTATAGAGTTTCCATATGATGCCGTTTGTAAGTATTACCCAACTTACGCCCTGGTTTGCCCCGTAGTCAACCGCCTGTTTCAGATGGTTGTCCTTCAATTCCGTGCCGACGGATTTGCACTCCACAAGGTATTCTATTTTGTTGTTCACCTTTACCGCGAGGTCGCAAAAAGTATTGCGGACGGCAAATTCGCTCGTTATTTCAAGATATTTATCGTATCCAAAAACATCATTTAGCATATCGGTTATGATGGTTACGGTGTCCGATTCGTTTAAGTCGCGCGCTTTTGCAGATGCGAGTATTTTTTGATAGCGCAATATTCCATTTTGTATGGATTCAGAATCTTTTTTAGATATGTTCATTGTTTTTATAATTATACAGACAATAAATGTATTCAAGAAAAAATTAAAAACTATTTTATCGAATTGCAATGCATATTTGAATTTAAATCCAATGCATTCCAAACATATTTACACAATCCAGGCGGGCGTTTTTTTCGGGCGGAGGAAAGATTTAATCGCGCATTAAAATCCCGCCGAATGCAGGCGGCGCAATAAAAACCCTCGGCGGAATGCGGAGGCAATAAAGGCAAAAAAATTAAACGCTCCGAAACGCAATCCTGCGGGCTGCTAACGCGCCCGCAAAATCCGGTTCCCCTGCTCCTTTGCGCGGGCGCCTTCCAAGCCTGGCGGCAAAAACCGCGGCAAGCTCACTTTATCTTCATTTCCGGAATCAGCGCGGAAACGTCCTTCAATTCCAGAGACTTCACCATCTTCAAAGTCCCGCGCTTGTACTTTTGGAAATGCGGGCTTTCTATATGCCTTTTGTACGCGGCCTCGTCTTTGTAAATTTCGAGTATCGTGATTCTGTTGGGGGCGTCTTTATCGCAAACCGCGTAAAGCGTGAGCACCCCGGGCTCCAATTTGACGGAAGCGAGAATCTCCTCCTTTAAAAGGGCGTTGTACTCCTCCAAATCCTCCATCCGCACTTCGATTTTCGAGAGCCTCACCATCAAGCCCGCCGGCTTTTCATTTGAAAAAACCGGCGCAGCCGCAGCAGCAAAAAACAAAACCGTCGCAAAAATCCTAAATAGCAATCCGCGCATACCGCAAACATCCCATAAAAGCACAATGCCTACCGCCGGCCGGCCGAGCATATCGTCGCCTTGCCAGACTTTGTTGACGTCATACGAAGCGTCGTTGGGCGACGTTCCGTTCAGGAAGAAAATCCCCGCAAACGCCTTCGAAAACGCGGCCAGCGCCAAAAAAGAAACCGCAAATTTTTTCATAGTCTAATTCCCGCGCAGACAAATAAAATCATAGCGTAGCCTGCAAGATACCCAAACCAAACGCAATACTTTTAAGCGCGGAAGCACAAAGCGCAAGGCGGGCAAAAGCACGCTTTCACGGGAAAGCGCGGCAACGCCGCTTTAATTTAAATGGCCCCCCTTGCGAGCGCGGGACGCGCCGGCAATGGAAGAAGTTGACACGCCTTAGATTGGCTCCGCCAATACCGGCGTCACCCTCCCGCTTTCCCCAAAAAACGAACCCCCGAAAGAGATGTTCGAATACGCTTCCGGAATTGGTTCCGAAAAAAATCCAAACTTTCCGATTTTGCGCAATAATTTTGGCGCGCGGCAACGCGCAAGAAAAAGCCGCGGCCGAAACGCGCTTAAAGCGCGCAAGCGGCGCGGCTTATTCCACAGCAATTTTTTGCTTTGGCGCGCGGCAAAACGGAGTTCAGGCGAGTATAAAAAAGCTGCCAAAGGCTCGCGGCGTTATCGCGAGCGGCTCTGGCGGCTTTCCCAACAGGGCGTAAGCCAATTTTTCACGCGCCCGGCGCGAAATGCATTCGCCAAATTTTAGAGGCTGAATATCTGCTTTACCGCCGCTTGTTCGTCGAGAAGCTCCTTGTTGCTGGCGTCGATCTTCCCGCGCGAGAACTCGTTGATTTCGAGCCCCTGGACGACTTCCCAGTTCTTGCCGTCGGAGCGGACCGGGAGGGAGGTTATGATTCCCTTCGGAGTGCCGTAGCTGCCGTCGGAGCATACGCCGACGCTGAACCACTGCCCTTCCGGCGTCGGGGTGACGAGCGTGCGGACGGTGTCTATGGCGGCATTCGCCGCGCTCGCCGCGCTCGAGAGGCCGCGCGCCTCGATAATGGCGGCTCCGCGCTTTTGGACGATCGGAATGAAGTCGTTTTTAAGCCACGCCTCGTCGGATATTACTTCCGCCGCGGGCTTTCCGCCGATTTTTGCGTTGTAGAAGTCGGGGTACTGGGTGGAGGAGTGGTTGCCCCAGATGGTCATGTTCGTCACTTCGTTGACGTGCACTCCCGCCTTCTGCGCAAGCTGCGCCCTGCCGCGGTTTTCGTCGAGGCGGGTCATTGCGAACCAGCGGTTCGCGGGAATGCCCGCAGCGTGGGTCATGGCGATCCAGCAGTTCGTGTTGCAGGGGTTGCCGACAACGAGCACGCGGATGTCGTCGGCGGCGTTCTTTTCAATCGCCTGGCCCTGGCCTATGAAAATCTTTCCGTTGATGCCGAGCAGGTCGGAGCGCTCCATTCCCTTCTTGCGGGGGACGCTGCCGACGAGAAGCGCCCAGTTGGCGCCCTTGAAGCCCTCGTCGAGATCGCAGGTCGTCACGATGCCGTCAAGCAGCGGGAACGCGCAGTCGTCAAGCTCCATCTTGACGCCTTCGAGCGCCTTCATTCCGGGCTCGATTTCGATGAGGCTCAATTCCACGGGCTGGTCGGGGCCGAATACGGCGCCGCTTGCGATTCTGAACAGGAGGGAGTAGCCGATTTGTCCGGCGGCTCCGGTTATTGCGACTCTTATGGGTTTTTTCATTTTATGTCTCCTTATGGTTAAAGCGTTATTTCCAATTGAACGGGAATTCGAACGACAGCAGGAGGGTCTGCTCCGACTTCTGGGCGCTGTCGGCGTTGACGGCGTCGTAGCTGTAAGTGTACCTGAGGGCGATGTCCATTACTTCCGTTGCGTGCATGAGCAGCGCGAGCCCGAAGTTGACAGAATACTCCGAAGGCTTCTGGAGGTTGAAGCCGGCGTACAGCTTCTGCTCAAACGCCATGAACTTGCTGATGTCCCAGTGCAGCGATTCCGACACGACCGCCATGGCGACCCACTTGGTGTCGTAGTCGTCGGCGTTGATGTACCGGACTGCGGGGCCAGGGGCGATGTCGATGTAAAGATTGTAGCGCTTGAAATCGAAGCGGTAGCCGAACGTCAGAGCCTCGTCCACCTGGTCGCGTATTCCCTTTACGGTGTCGCGGCGGTACGACAGGAGATTTTCGTAGTACCAGTTGCTCGCCTTGTTAACGTCCCTGCGGAATTTGGTTTCCGCGCCGTATTTGTCGAGCGTGCGGTTGGTGACGTCGTCGATGGTTTCGGAGGTGTAGTCGTAGAAGGCGGTGAACTCGAACTTGTTCAGATCCCACTCCTTTTTGGCGTCGAAAGCGAGGTTGACGGAAAAGTTGGTGGAGGTCGTCTCTTTCAGCGCCGCGCCGCCGCGTATTCTGAACTGCCAGTCCTCGGGAAAGTTCTGCTTTACGAAATTGCGGTATTCCACGAGCCATTCGGGCTCCTTGGGCTTTGGCTCCGGCGCGGTTTCGTCCGCCGCGGGCGCGGGCTGGGCGGGCGCGGGAACCTGGGCGGCGGGCGCGCCGGCGGGGGCGTCCGGCGAAATCTGGGCTATGGCAGTCCGCGGTATTGTCACTTGCCCGAACACAGTGTTTACCACCACGCTTTCGGGAGTCGAAGAAACTATTGCGCCCGTGACTTTGTCGCCGTTTGCGAAGTTTATGATCTCTGCGTCGGCCGCCGCGCAGGCTGCCGCGATTGCCGCCGCAAACGCAAACTTGCCGATAAGTCCGTGGGGGTTTGTCATAAATATGGAAACTCTAAATTAAAAAGCGCGTCGATAGTGCCATTGCGCGCGCTCCCTTACAAGTTTTTTTTGGAAAAAATCGCCCCGCGACAGCCCTCATTCGGGCGGAAAAAAAAGTGTTGAAGAAGCGCGGCGCGGGTGCAATCATAAGCGGCTTCATATTTATTTATCCACGGGAGAACGACATGGCAGTACCGATAACACAGGCATTAACAGTCGCGAAATACGCGATATCCAACACGCTCAAGGGCAAGAAGCGCTATCCGCTGGTGATGATGCTCGAGCCTCTCTTTCAGTGCAATCTGGCGTGTTCGGGCTGCGGCAAGATCCAATATCCGCGGGAAATCCTCAGCCGCAGAATGCCCAAGGAAAAGGCGTGGGCGGCTCTCGAGGAATGCGGGGCGCCCGTGGTGAGCATCGCGGGCGGCGAGCCGCTTCTGCACCCCGAAATGCCGCAGATGATAGAGGGGTTTATCGAGCGCGGGAAATTCGTATACATGTGCACGAACGCCCAGGTGCTGCTCGGGAAAATAGACCTCTACAAGCCGAGCAAATACCTGTCGCTAAGCATACACCTCGACGGCACGCGCGAAATGCACGACAAGTCCGTAAACAAGGAGGGCGCCTACGACATCGCCGTCAAGGGGATAAAGGAAGCCGTAAAACGCGGCTTCAGGGTCACTACCAACACGACGATTTTCAACGACGCCGACCCCGACGAAGTGCGCAGATTCTTCGACGAAGCCATGTCGCTGGGCGTAGAAGGCATGATGATATCCCCCGGATTCCCCTACAACAAGGCGCCCAGCCAAAACATATTCCTCGAGCGCAACAAGACGGTTGAGCTGTTCAAAAAGATACTTTCCAACCCGAAAAAAGAATGGGTGTTCAACCACTCCCCGGGGTTCCTCGCATTTTTGAAGGGCGAACAGGAATACGAATGCACGCCGTGGGGCAACCCCACATACTCCATTTTCGGCTGGCAAAAGCCGTGCTACCTTATCAACGACGGCTACTGCGAAACTTTCGCCGAACTGATGGACTGCATAGACTCCTACGGGCTTGGGCACAACGGCACGCGCCCCGAGTGCAAGGACTGCATGCTCCACAGCGGCTATGAGGCCAGCGCCGTCCGCGACATCTTCGGGACGTTCGGCGGGCTTGCGCGCGCGGCAAAGCACATGCGCAATTTCAGAAAGCGCTCGTAAATGGCGCCGGAGGGCGGAGAGGCGTTTGACGGGCGGGACCTGCCGCCGCTTTGCGAAAAGATTTTCTGCGGCGGCGGATACGCCTCCATACTCCCGAACTTTGAGCACAGGCCCGAGCAGGAGCGGATGGCGTACTGCTGCGCGCAGGCGTTTTCGGGCAATTCCCCGCTTCTCTTCGAGGCCGGAACGGGCGTGGGCAAGAGCATGGCATACCTCGTCCCGGGGATAATCGCCGCCAAGAGATTCAAGAGGCAGCTCGTCGTCGCCACCCACACGATAGCGCTCCAACAGCAGATCATGGAAAAGGATTTGCCGCGGATTTCCATGATGTTCTCCAACTGCGAGGCGCTCTCCGACTGCGCGGATTTCAGGGCGGCCCTCCTGCTCGGGCGCGCGAACTACCTGTGCCCGCACAGGCTGAAGCGCGCGCTCGCCGAAAAGAGGGAGCTGTTCGACACCGCCGAGAGCGCGGAGCTCGAGCGCATCGCCGCGTGGGCGGAGACAACCCGCACGGGGCTCGCGGAAGAGCTAAACCCGCCTCCCGACCCCGAAGTGTGGAGCTGGGTCAATGCGGACTCGTCGTCGTGCGCGCCTAAAAACTGCCCGGACGGCTCGTGCTTCTACCAGAACGCTCGGCGCGACATATCTTCGGCGGACGTCGTGGTGCTCAACCACAACCTGCTGTTCTCGCTTCTGTCCGCCGGAATGGGCGCGGGCGAGGACGAAAACGGCGTGCTTTTCGCAAACGACATGCTCGTAATCGACGAGGCGCACCTCATACCGGACGTGGCTTCCGACGCCTTCGGCCTGTCAATTTCGGGGCCCGGCATAAGGCGCGAGCTGTCCAGAATTTACGACCCCCGCAAAAAGCGCGGCCTGATAGCGCGCTCGGGGCTGGCGGAATTCAGGGACAAGCAGATAGTCTGCGACGCGATCGGCGAGTGCGAAGAGCTGTTCGCGAAAATCAAAAAGGACTTTCTGCTCTCCCGCGACACAGTTCGCCTCAGCTCGCCCGACTGGGCCGACGTCTCCGGCGCGGCGGGGGCTCTCGACTCTACGATGCGGCTTCTGGACACCCTCGCCCAGAACGCCCCCAACGAGCGGCTTGCGTCGGAAATCAAGGACTACCGCCGGAAAGTCTCCGGCATAAAGAACGCGATAGAGGACTGCGCGTACCTCTCCGACCCGGAATCGGTGTACTGGCTGGAGGCGGCGGGCGCCGGCGGCAGGTCGGCGTCGCTCAATTCGGCGCCCATAGACGTATCCGGAATACTGCGCAGGGTTTTGTTTTCCGGCGGCTCTCCCGTGATACTCACTTCCGCAACGCTCGCGATCTCCGGAAGCATGGAGGACTTCGCCGGAAGAATCGGGGCGGAGGCGGCGGAATCCTTCGTGTGCGACTCGCCTTTCGACTACGGCAAAAACATGCGCGCATTCCTGTTTTCCGACGCCGCCGCCCCCGACAGCCAAACCGGAAAGATGGACTGCGAAAAAACCGCCGCCTACATAGGCAGGCTCGCGAACGTCGTGAGGGGCGGGACGCTCGCGCTCTTCACCAGCCGCGCCGACCTCAAAAAAACCGCAGAAATCCTCGAAGCCTCCGGCGCGCTCAAAGGCCGCAGACTTTACGTGCAGGGCAGAATGCCGCGCGCGGAAACCGTCAGAAGGTTCGCGGAGGACGCCAACGCGGTGCTGATGGGCACGGACACCTTTTGGACGGGCATAGACGTCCCTGGCGACGCGCTCTCGCAGGTGATAATAGTAAGGCTGCCGTTCGAAAACTTCAAGCACCCGCTCACGGAAGCGAGAATGGAGCGCGCCGAGGCGCTCGGCGAAAACCCGTTCATCAAGATTTCCCTTCCGGCGGCGATAATAAAATTCAGGCAGGGCGTCGGGCGGCTGATACGCAGCGCGCGCGACCGCGGAATAGTCTGCGTGCTCGACCCGCGGATGCTGACGAAATCCTACGGCAAAAACTTCGCCGCCGCCATACCGACGCCGAGGGTCGAAAGGGCGCGCGCGGACGAAATCGAAACTTTTGTAAAGGAAGAGGCCGACTATTTGTTTTCGCCCGATTCCGGAAACTTGTAGACGCGCACGTAGTCGATTTCATACCTCATGGGCATCGCGTCGTCGTCCACCGGGCCTTTGCCCTTTTGGGGATTGCCCACGGCGAGGTTCAGCAGCAGGTACTGCGGCTTCAAGAACGGATTTATTCCCTTGTACTTTCCGGCGTTGACGGACTTTTCGAGCGGCATTTCGTTGAGGAGCTCTCCGTCGAGAAATATTCGGTACGACTTCTCGTCCCAATCCATTCGCCAGACGTGGAAATTCGCGAGCCAGTCGGGGTCTTTGGCGAGAAAATGCGACAGCGGGATTTTTTTGCCGTTCCAAACCGATGACCCTGGCTTTGCCCCCTCCCACGCGAAATTTGCGAGAATGTTGGGGACGCCGCCGATTCGGTAAAACTCCATCACGTCGATTTCGCCGCAGGCGGGCCATGGCAGGCGGTCCGATTTGCCGCGGATACTCTCCCCCAACAGCCATATCGCGGGCCACGCCCCCTTGCCGAAAGGTATGCGCGCGCGCACTTCAAGCCTTCCGCGCCTGAAATCGAAACTTCCCCTGCTTATGACGCACGCGGAGGCGTATTCGGCAAATTCGCGCGCGTTGCCCCAATGGTTCTTCGGCTCCCTCCCGAAATTCGGATTTTTAACTTTCTCCCTGCGCGCCTCTATGACGAGCAGCCCGTTTCTGCAATGGGCGTTTTCGGGGCGGTACCACTGCAACTCCATATTGCGCACAAAACCGTGTTCGTAATCCCACTTTTCGGGATTCGGCGAGCCATCTTCCGAAAATTCGTCGGAAAATACGAGCTCCCCGCAGCTTCCTTCGGCGAAAAGCGGGGCGGAGGCGCAACAAAACAAAAGGGCGAGACCGGCATATTTCAATTTCATAGAAATTCGGATAATAACGCGAAGGCGCGCTATCAACAAAAAACGGCGCGCATAACTCTGTGTGAATTTCCGGCGGGCGAATTAAATTCGCGCCATACCGAAGAAAAACGCCGGCGCAAAAAAAGCGCGCGGACTTTCCGCGCGCCGTCAAAAAAAGCCTTTCGCCGCTACCCGTTTTCCGGAAGCGGGGGCGCGATAATTTCGCCTCCGTCCTCCTCCGGCTTTGCGGCGGCGGCTTCGGCTTCTGCGGAGGGAGCGGCCGCCTCCGTCCTGCGCCTGAACTCCTCCGGATCGGTCGGCGTAAATTCGCCGCGGACGATTTTATAGACGTCCTCGCCCTCGATGGTTTCGCGCAAAAGCAATTCGCTTGCGATGAGGTCGAGCTTGCCGCGGTTTTCGCGCACTATTTTGCGCGCCCTCTCGAGCTGGCCGTCGACTATCGCTTTTATCTCGCCGTCCACCAGCTGCGCGGTCTTTTCGCTGAAATGCTCGTCGCGCGCGATCTCCTTGCCCAAAAATATGTGGTCCTGGTTTTCTCCGAGGGCTATCGGGCCGATCTCGCCCATGCCCCAGTCGCAAACCATCTTGCGCGCGATTTTCGTCGCCTGCTTGATGTCGCCCGCCGCGCCGTTTGTGATGTCGGTAAACACCGCCTCCTCGGCGACCCTTCCGCCGAGGCTCGTGCAGATGTGGTTTAGCAGGGATTTTTTCGACTCCGTGCGGATGTCGCGCGAGGGCACGAACATCGTGGACCCCAGGCTCTGCCCGCGCGGGATTATCGTCACCTTGTGCACGGGAAGGCGCCCGTCGTCGATGACAGCCTGTATGAGCGCGTGCCCCGCCTCGTGGTAGGCGGTGAGCTTCTTTTCGCCGTCGTCCATGAGCTTGCGCCGCTCGCGCCCGAAAAACACCTTGTCGCGCGCCTCGTCGATGTCCGCCATGGTGACGGTCTTGTCGTTGCGCCGCGCCGCGATGATGGCGCCCTCGTTGAGCAGGTTCGCCAAGTCCGCGCCGGAGCACCCGGGCGTGATTTTCGCGATGGTCGCCAGATCAACGGAGGGGTCCAGCTTGATTTTCGCCGCGTGTATTTTGAGGATTTCCTCGCGCCCTTTGACGTCCGGAAGGTCGATTACAACCTGCCTGTCGAACCTGCCGGGGCGCAGGAGCGCGCTGTCGAGCACGTCGGGGCGGTTGGTCGCCGCGATGATGATCACGCCGCTGTGGGCGTCGAAGCCGTCCATCTCGACGAGAAGGGAGTTCAGTGTCTGCTCGCGCTCGTCGTGTCCGCCGCCCATGCCGGCGCCGCGCTGCCGCCCCACTGCGTCGATTTCGTCGATGAACACAAGGCACGGGGCCGTTTTGCGCGCCTGCTCGAACATGTCGCGCACGCGGGCGGCGCCGACGCCCACGAACATCTCCACGAAGTCGGAGCCGCTGATAGAATAGAACGGCACGTCGGCCTCCCCCGCGACGGCGCGCGCCAAAAGGGTCTTGCCGGTCCCGGGCGGGCCTACCATGAGAATGCCCTTGGGGATTCTCGCCCCGATGTCGCTGAAACGCTTTGGGTTTTTGAGAAACTCCACGACTTCCGAAACCTCCTCCTTGGACTCGTCGCAGCCGGCGACATCCTTGAACGTCACCTTGTCCTTGTCCGGCGAAAGAAGGCGCGCGCGGCTCTTGCCGAAGCTCATCGCACCGCGGCCCGTGGCGCGCATCTGACGCGTAAAGAGGAAATACAGCACGCCCACTATTATCAGAAACGGCAGCACGCTCGACACGAGGTTCCCCCAAAACGTGCTCGACGGGATCTCCTTTACCTCCCACGGGGCGGTCGGATAGGTCAGACGCTTGTACATGTCCTCGGTAATCCTGCCGGCAAAGGCGAAATTCAGCGAGCGCGGCGCGTCTTTGGGGGCGTCCTCAAGCCCGTAGACGGGGTTTTTCATCTTGCCCTCCGCTACGTACCAGTCCTTGCCCGCCGACGGGTCGTTGCGCAGGGAGATCTCCAGGAGGGCGTCGTTCTGCACCGCCGTCATCAGCTGCTTGGTGTCGAGCGTCTGGACGTTGCCGGCTCCGCCGCGCGGCAGGGAAACGAGCATAATTATTGCGCAAACAATCGCTATCCAAACAAAATACGGTTTGTTCGGAATCTTGCCGAAAGCGTTTTTTTCCTTCTTGTCCATTTAAGCGTTAAAAGGTGGATTAGAATTTAAAATTTTTCGCACGTCAATTCAATTACCGAGCGCGACCCCGCCGCCTTGAAGAGCTCCGACGGCGGCAGCCCGGGGCTCCACAGTATGTCGCCCCGCAGATTACAGACAACGAAAGCCGACTTTCGTTTCCGCGCCGGAATTTTTTTTGCGTTGAAAATCTCCTTCAGCTTTTTCGGGGAGCGCGACCCGAGCGGCGGATACCTGTCGCCGTCGCGCCGCGAGCGCGCAACGAGCGCGCCGCCCGCAAGCCCTCCCGTCGCCGAAAGGTCTATGTACGCGCGCGCGGAGTCGTCGTTTTCACCGTTTATTATCGACTCAAAGCGCGCCTTCGTAAGCGAAACTTTTTCGACCCTCAAAACCCGCCCGCCCGGGAGGGCGTTCCTGCCGGATTTCAGGACAATCTCCCAGCCCGGGAGAGGCTCCGGCTTTTCGAGACCCACAATGGAGCCGTCGAAAAACATTTCGAGACCCTCCCCGACGCAGACGCGGGCGGCTCCCCCCGAGACCGCCGCGGCGACGAACGAGTCCGCGCACCCCGACCGCGTCTTCCCCGCGAGGGAGTTGAGCGAAAGCAGCTTCGCCGCCGCCCTGCGCAAAAACGCGGGGTCGGAGGCGAATTCGCGCGGGATAAAAAGCTCCCGCGGCGGATTCCCCGAGCCGGAGAGCTCGAGCCGCGGGTTCGCCGCGGCGATTTCGCGCCCGAAAACCCTTTCGGCAAAGTCCGAATCCTCCTGGAACAGCGCGCGGGATCTCAGGGCGCTTTTGGCAAACTCCCCCGGGCAGAGCGCGTCTATCGCGGGAACTATTTCGGCGCGCAGCCTGTTGCGCAGGAAATCCGGCGACGAATTCGTCTCGTCCTCGCGCCATTCGGCTTTCGCGGCGGAGAGGATTTTTTTGATTTCGGCTTTCGACATCCTCAGAAGCGGCCGCGCAAACAGCGCGCCGCGAAAGTGCGAGAGCGGGCGCGGCGCGGACATCCCCTCGCCGCCCGAGCCCCGCATGAGGCGCATCACGAGCGTCTCGGCGACATCTCCGGAATTGTGCCCCTGCACTATCGCCGAAAGCCCGAGCTCGGCGGATTTCGAGGCGAAAAACGCGAGCCTCATCTTGCGCAGGGCGTCCTCCGAAATCCTCTCCGGCGCGCTCTCCGCTGCGCCCAAAACAAACTCCGCGCCGAGCGAGCGCGCGAGGCTCCCGACAAACGCGGCGTCTGAATCGGCGGCGGCGCGCTCCCTGTGGTTGAAATGCAGGACAAACAGGTTTTTCTCCCTCCCGCGGAGCGCCGACGCCGCCCACATGAGAGCGCACACCGAGTCCGCGCCGCCCGAACACGCCGCGCCGATCCTCCCGCCGCGCGCGGCGGCCTCCTCCACGGCGCGCGCGGCGGAAGGCTCGAGAAGCGCGCGCGGTATTTTGAACTTCGATTTTCCGGACATTTTTATTCGGCGAATTTGCAAAGCATTATTAGCGCCCCCATCGCGGCGGGCGCAAGAAAGAAACCTGCGGCGCGCCGTCCGAGGCGCCCCGAAAGGTCGGCAAAAAAGAGAAACGCGAGCGCGGCGGCCCCCGCGGCGAGGCCGCTTTTTATCGAGAAGTCCACCGACATGTCCGCAGCGGAGTCGAGCATTAGCGACGACTCGTTCATAACCCCCACGACCGCGCAGGATACCGCGTTGAGCCACTGCGCCGCAAAATCCGGCAGGAAAAACCCGGCAAACCCGAGGCTGACGGCGATTCCCGAGCCGAACACAAATAGCGGCGAATAGGCGGCGGCAGCCAGTGACGCGTACCCGAAATAGTGCGCCGAAAGCGGAAAAGCCGCCAGCGAACACCCGAAAGAAATGCAGATTCCGCCCGCGGCGAAGTCGAAGAATTTACGCCTGAAATCCGAATACGCGCGCCTGAAAAACCCCCCGTACAGGGCGCGCGGGGCGGCGATTTCGGAAACCCTTTCAAAGAGCGGAAGGGAGTATACGAATATCGAGGCCGCCACGCAGTACGAGAGCGCAAATCCGGCGTCGCCCATGTCGCGCGGGAAAATCGCGAGGGCGGCTATCGCGGCGAGCGTTATGGTGTCTATCGGCTTTGCGCCCCTGCCCAGAAGCGACGCCAGCCACACCGCCGCCACCATTCCGAACGCGCGCATGGCCGACGGCCTTCCGCCGCAAGCGGCCACATATAAAAACAGCGCGGGAAGCGCGACAAGCGGCTGGATCTTCCGCCCCGCGCCTAGCGCGGAGAGCGCGAAGTACAAAATCCCCGCCGCGAACCCGACGTGCAGGCCGCTGATTGCGAATACGTGCATTACGCCCGTCCGCGCGAAGGCGTCCTTCTGTTCGGGCGTGAGCAGGCTCTTGTCGCCGAGTATCATCGCCCGATAGGTCTTTGCCGCCTCCGATTCCGCAGACATGAAGGGCGGAAGCGCGCTCAGCGACGAATCCATGTACTCGGCGATTTTCGCGTAAAGCCCGAAGCGCGGGGAGGCCGGAACCTCGACTTTCACGCCGGAGCTCGGGGCGAATATTTTGTAATGCACGAATTTGCCCTCCAAATACCCGTCGAAATCGCGCGACTTTTGGTCCGAATGCCCGCGGGAGCGGTAGCGCGCCCCGCCCGTCGGATACACCGCGCCGTTGAAAACCGCCACTGCCGACGGGCGCAGTTCCGGCGGATTGCGCAGCCCCCCTTTGCCGTCGGAAACCACAAACCAAAGCGGCTGCCCCGCAAGAAGCGGCAGATCCTTTGACGAGACAACCTCCGCCGTCCCGTAGAGGGAGCCGTTCTTTCCGCGCGAAACGTCTGAAATGCGCGCTGAAACCGACGCCTCTCGGGGGGCGAAGCCAGGGTACGGATTTTCGGGAACGCCCATGTAAAAGCGCGCGAGCGCCGCGCACCACACGGCGGCGAACACAACCGCGCCCCTCGCAATCCCGGCGCGCCTTGAAGCGCGGGGCGGCTCCGCCTCCGAAAACGCCAAAACCTCCGCGCTCGCAAGGAGCGCCAGCAGGAAAACGCCGGCCGAGAGCGCGGCGGCGGAAAACCTCCTCAATTCGGGAATTGCCGACGCCGCGGCATAGGCGCACAAAATCGCAGCGAGAATCCACGCCGAAGGCGGCGCGCACGCCTCCCCTCGGCGCGCGGGGCATCGGGAACCGCCGGGCGGGGGAAGGCTCGTCATAGGCGCGTAAGCTCAAGTTCGGAGAGCGGGTCCGCAGTCCGGTCGAACTCCATCGAGCCTATCGCGCCCTCCGTTTTTCTGTCCTTAAAGTAATCGCGCATTTTGGACGGGTTGAACTTGGCTGCCTCCACCGCCTTCGCAAGCTCCACGACAGAGTCGTACCCGTAAGCAGCCACCCACGTCGGCGCCCTGCCGTATTTCGCCCTGTAAGCCGCGGCGAACTCGCGCGAGGCGGGAGTGGCGATTTTGCCGAGCTCAAACAGCGTCGCCGTCCTGAAAAATTTCACGCCCTCGGGAACCTCGAACGGCTCGAAGCCGAACACCGCGCCGGAGGCGACCGTCCCCCTGAACCCGTCTTTGGCGACGCTCTCGACGAAGCTTTTCAACTCCCCGCCCCTGCCCACGTAAAACACGTAGTCGGGAAAGAGCCTTTTTATCTGCCCGCTGAAAATGGAGAAGTCGCGCGTGTTCTGCGTGAACACGTCGGTGTAGAGCTTGGTGCGCTCGAGCCTCACGCAAAAGGCGAGGTAGTCTCCGCACGCCTTGCCGAACATCGAATCCACGCTCATGAGGACTATGCGCACATCGCGCCTGTCAGGCCGCTCGACGACTTTCGAGAGCGCGTCGCCGTCCTGCGCGCCGTTCAGAAATATCCGGACGGAATTCGGCGCGTCAACAGTCGCCGGCGGATACTGGCAGAGAAAGTTCACAAAGGCGTCGTCGCACTTGGCTATCCGCTGGTGCCACGGCACCACAACCTCGTCGAACCCGACGGAAATCACCCTCACCCCGTCGCGGCGCAGGGCGTCGAAATTTTCCTCGAACGACAGCTTGTCGGATCCGTTGGCGTCGCGCGGGACGATTTCTACTTTCAATCCGGCAATCCCGCCCGAGGCGTTGACTTTCTCGGCGCCGAGCTCCATGCCGTTGAGAGCCTCGCGCGCGGCGGCGGCGTTTTCGCCCGTAAGCGGCAGTATCGCGCCCATCGGATAGACGTTTTCTCCGAACTTCGGGGCGGACGAACACCCCGCGAGAGCCGCCGCCGCAAGCGCGCAGGCCGCCGCAAAAAATTTTGCGCATTTCGCATTCATGCCCAAAATGCTAACGGCGCGAAAGCCGCGCGCAACAATTATTTCCGCCCGCCGGCGGCGCGGTTTTGCAAGGAAATGGAAAGGCCTATCGAGGCGCATACGTGAAAGATCAGAAACGCGCCTCCGGCCGCCGCGAAAACCCCGCCCAACCCCGAAAAAATCTCGAGCTTGCCGGAATTTTCATGCGCCGCGAGCGTCGAGTAAACCGCCGTCGCCCAGAAAAAAGTCATCGCGAGCGCAAAGGACAGCCCGCACGAAAGCGGCGTGAAAATCCCCCGCCCGCCTGAGCAAAGGCGCGACGCCGCATATCCGCCGACAACACCGAGCGCGCCTATCGAAAGCAGAATCGCCGAAAGCTCCGCAAAATTGTCGCCCATTTTCATATACCCGTCGACTACGCCCTCCGCGTTCCAATGGGTTGCGACAGTCTCGTCCCAAACCGGCCCGCACAGTCCGCGGAGCCAAAAGAAGAGCGCGGCGGTGGCAAAAATGTAAAAAATAAAAAGGGCGCGCTCAAAGCCCGAAATTTTTTTTGGGGCGCAAAATCCGGATTTTCCAGCGGCGCGCCCCTTCGGCCCAGGGGAATCGGGAAATTTTTTAAAGTAGAGCTTTTTTGCGAGGGCGTAGGCGTAGAGCGCAACCAGCCCGTATGCCGCGGCCTCCGCAACCGCGAAATATATGAACTCTTCCGCCCCCGCTAAATCCGCGGCGGCCCCCGCCAGCGCAAAAACCGCGACAACGCACGAAGCCGCAATCCCGAAGCGGACGTTTACGGCTTTCCAAATTTCATCGTCGGCGAGCGTATAGAAAAACCTCACCCCCGCTACGCCGTTGCGCGGGACGAATATGCAAAGAAGCGAAGCCGCAAACATCACTGCCTGGAAAATTATGAAATCCCGAAATCCCATAACCTTGCATATAATATGCTCCGGCGCAACTTTTCAAGAACAAAATCGCCCGCCGCAACCGCCGCGGCAGTGGCGCGGACATTCCGCGCCTCGGCGCGCATTTTCCGCCCCCGCAGCTACCTTCCGAATCCGGACATCAAAGACGACATCATGCGCCTGCCCTTGCCGCCCTTCATCATCTTCATCATTTTGCGCATCTGCTCGAATTGCTTCAAAAGCGTGTTCACGTCGCGCACCTGCGTGCCCGATCCCCCCGCGATTCTCATGCGCCGGCGCGCGTTGATTATCGAAGGGTTGCGCCTCTCCGCGGGCGTCATCGAGAGGATTATCGCCTCCATGCGGCGCACGCGCGCCTCCTCTTTTTCTCCTATTTCTATGCCGGCGCCGCCCATGCCAGGCAGCATTTTCATTATGCCGCCCAGCGGCCCGAGCTTCTTTATCTGGCGCATCTGCGAGAGAAAATCCTCCAGATTGAAATCCGCCTTGCGGAGCTTCTCGGCCATCTTGGCGGCCTCCTCCATGTCGATGTTCTCCTGCGCCTTCTCGACGAGGCTCACGATGTCGCCCATGCCGAGTATGCGCTGCGCCATGCGGTCGGCGTGGAACGCCTCGATGTCGGAAATCTTCTCGCCCGTGCCCGCAAATTTTATAGGCGCCCCCGAAACCGCCTTTATTGAGAGCGCGGCGCCCCCGCGCGCGTCGCCGTCGAGCTTCGTCATCACGACCCCCGTCACGCCGACCGCCTCGTTGAACGCCTTCGCCACGCTGACAGCCTCCTGCCCCAGCGCCGCGTCCGCAACGAGCAGCACTTCTTTGGGCGAAACCGCCCCGCGCAGCCTCTTTATCTCCTCTATGAGGGCGGCGTCTATTTGCAGGCGTCCGGCGGTGTCGAAAATCACGGCGTTTGCCCCGTTTTGCAGCGCGAGCTTCCCCAGCCGCTCCCCTATCTCCGGAACATCCTTGGAATTTCTGTCCGAATAGACCGGCACCCCTATCTGCCTGCCCAAAATCTCCAGCTGGTCTATTGCCGCGGGCCTGTAAACGTCGCACGCCACGAGCGCCGGATTCATCCCCTGCCTGCGCAGCAGCGCCGCAAGCTTCGCGGAAGTCGTCGTCTTGCCCGACCCGTGGAGGCCGACCATCATAATCCCAAGCGGCCTTATCGGCGAAAGCTCCGTCTCTCCCGCCCCGAGAAGCTTCACAAGCTCGTCGCTGATTATCTTGACGACCTGCTGCCCGGGCGTCACGGACTTCACGACCTCAAGGCCGACGCATTCCGCCCGAACCCTCTCCGTGAAATCGCGCGCCACCTTGAAGTGCACGTCCGCCGACAAAAGCGCCTTGCGAACCTCGCCCAGCGCCTCAGCCATGTTCTCGTCCGTAAGCTTCCCCAGCCCCCGCAAATTGCGCAGAGCCTTCGACAGATTCTCCGTTATTCCCTCAAACATTCTATTGAAGGGGGGCTGAGCCCCCTTTGCGCCAATTGCCCGCGCAATGAGGCTATCCCCCGTTGTTGGTTGTTTATCTCTCCATAAAGCTTCCCATCGCCCGCGCAATGTGGAGAATATCCCTCCGAATAAAAAACCGGCGCCACCAATTTCCGCAAGGGCGGAACCCCATTAATCGGCGGGCGCGCCCCTATGCCCCGAGCGTGTCGGAGCCGTACCAGTGCGCCAGAGCCTCGGGGACGGCTATCGACCCGTCGCCGCGGACATTGTTTTCGAGCAAAGCCGCCAGCACGCGCGGAATCGCTAGCCCCGAACCGTTCAGCGTGTGCACAAACGCGGGCTTTCCGCCGGCCGATTTGAAGCGTATGTTGGCGCGGCGCGCCTGGAAGTCCGTGAAGCAGGAGCAGCTCGATACTTCGAGCCACCTTTTCTGCCCCGCCGCCCACACTTCGAGGTCGAACTGCTTGGCGTGAGGAAAGCCGATGTCGCCCGTGCATATCGAGAGCACGCGGTAGGGCAGATTCAGCTTTTGCAGAATCCCCTCGGCGTCGTTGCGGAGCTTTTCGAGCTCCTCGAAACTGCGGTCGGGATGCGCCCATTTGACGAGCTCCACTTTGTCGAACTGGTGCAGGCGGTTGAGCCCGCGCACGTCCTTGCCCCAGCTTCCCGCCTCGCGGCGGAAACACGGGGTGTACGCGCACGCGCAAACCGGCAGCTGCGACTCCTCGAAAACTTCGTCGCGGTAAAAATTCGTCACGGGCACTTCCGCCGTGGGAATCATATAGTAGTCGTCCGCCGCGTCATGGTACATCTGCCCCTCCTTGTCGGGGAGCTGCCCCGTCGCGGTGGCGCTCGCGGCGTTCACCATTATCGGGCACATGAGCTCGCGGTACCCGTTTTTGCGCGCCTCGTCGAGAAAGAACGAAAGCAGCGCCCGCACGAGCCGCGCCATGTCGCCGACGTAGAACGGGAATCCCGCCCCCGTCACCTTTACGCCCCTGCGGAAGTCGAGCAGCTTTTCAAACTGCGGCAAATCCCAGTGCGGCACGGCGTTTTTGATTTTGGAAATGTCGCCCCACTCCTTGACGACGACATTGTCCTCGGCGCTCTTTCCGACGGGAACGCTGTCGTCGGGCAGATTGGGAATGGCAAGCAACATGCGCTTCCACTCCTTTTCGATTTCGCCCGCGGCGGCCTCGAGCTCCTTGACGCGCCTCGACACATCCTTCATCTCCGCGAGCTTTGCCTTGAACTCCTCGGAGCCTTTCGGGAGTTCGGAAATCGCCCTGCTCGCGGCGTTTTGGGCGGCGCGCGCGTCCTCAAATTCCGCGACGGCCGCGCGCCTTTTGGCGTCGAACGCGAGTATTGCGTCGATGTCGCAGTCAAAGTGCTTGAGCGCGACTTTGGCCTTCACAAGTTCCGGATTTTCCCTGAGGAATTTTACGTCTATCATAATTTGGGAGATAATTGACTTTCAGAGGCGGCATTTCAACAAAATAGTTGGCGCGCCGCCGCCGCGGAAAGGCTGATTAAGGGCTTGCCACAAAATCAGCGCGCGCGTATGCTCTGGAATAGATCCGGCAACAACGCTTTAAAAATATGCATATGGCAAGACACATTTTTGCGGCCATCGCGATATTGGCCGCCCGCGTGCTGGCCGCGGGGGAACCCGCCGCGGCCTCCGGCGGGGAATACCCTTCCCCTCCGCCGCGAGAACAATGGAAATTTATGGAAGACCTCGCAAGGCGCGAGCCCGTGCGGACGCGCTGGACGCGGGGCGCGAACGGCGGCGAGCTCGACATTTCCGGCGGCCTGCGCATAGCGGACGAATACGGCATCGGCAAAAATCTGGAAACCGCCATATCCGAGCTCAAATCGTTTTTCGCGGACGCGGGGCTGCCGGAAAACGGGAAAGTCCCCCTCAAACTCTCGCGCGGGAAAGTCGCTGGGAGGGAAAGCTACAGGCTCCGAGTCGGAAAGTCGGGCGCGGAGCTCGCCGCCGAGGACGACGAGGGAATGCGGCGCGGGATATACTATCTCGAAAACCTCATGGCCTCCCAGGACGGCGCGTTTTTGCCGCTCGGGGAAACCGAGCGCAAGCCGTGGCTCAAAAACAGAATATCGCGGTGCTTTTTCGGCCCGATAAAGCGCCCGCCTTTCAACCGCGACGAACTGCTCGACGGCGTGGACTACTACCCGGGCGACTACCTCGGCAAGCTCGCGCGCGAGGGAATCAACGGGCTGTGGATTACGGTGGAATTCCGCGACCTCGCCGAAACGTCTTTTGCCAAGCGCGACCCGATGGCGCAAAGGCGGCTCGAAAAGCTGCGCAAGACCGTCGAGAAGTGCGGGAGGTACGGGATAAAAGTCTGGCTGTTCGCGATAGAGCCCGCGTCGCTGCCGGCGGGCGACCCGATGCTGGCCGCCCACCCCGAATGGAAGGGCGCGCGCGGGTGGAAAAACGACTACGCATTCTGCACTTCAAGCGAATCCGCCCTGCGGTATTTGCGCGAATCCCTCGCCGACATATTCGCGCAGGTTCCCAATCTCGGAGGACTGATAAACATAAGCCACGGAGAGAGGATAACAAACTGCCTCAGCGCCCTGCCCGCCGTCTCCGACGCCCAGGTGAATTGCCCGCGCTGCTCGAAGCGCCCGAAGTGGGAAATCCACGCCGACGCCGCGCGCGCCATGGTGGAAGGCATGAGAAAATCCAACCCCGAAGCCGAGCTCATAACCTGGCTATACCAGCCTCAGCCCGAGGCGGAGCGCGCGCCGTGGGTGTTCGACCTCGCCCGCCACGTTCCGGAGGGCGCGACAATCCAATACAACTTCGAGAGCGGCGCGCTCAAAAAGCAGCTCGGCAGGTGGAGGAGCGGCGGGGACTACTGGCTGTCGTTCTGCGGCCCGGCCCAGCCGTTCGAGAGAATCGCCGACGCCGCGCGCGCCTCCGGCGCGGAGCTGTCCGCAAAAATCCAGGTGGGGTGCTCACACGAAGTCGCAACCGTCCCGTTCGTCCCCGCGCCCGGACTGCTGTACGACAAATACGCGCGGATGAAAAAGGCGGGGTGCTCGAGCGTCATGCAATGCTGGTATTTCGGCAACTACCCGGGCGCGATGAACGAGGCGGCGGGGGAACTCGCCTTCGAGGATTTCAAGGGCTCGAAAGAGGATTTTCTCGCAAGGCTCGCGCGCCCGAAGTGGGGCGCCGACGCCGAGAGAATCGCAAAAATATGGGAAGCGTACGCCGAAGGGTACTCCCATTATCCGCTCTCGAACGGAATGCAGTACTACGGGCCGATGCACGCCGGCGTCGTATGGCCGCTTCATTTCGACATCGGAATGAGGCCGCTAAACCCGACGTGGAAGCCCGATACCGCGCCGAACGGCGAGACGATAGGGGAGGCGCTCGAAAACCATTCGCTCGAAGAGGCCCTGGAGCTCGCGCGGACGATGTGCGCAAAAATGGAATCCGCCGCCCCCGACATTGAGGCGCTGGAAAAATCCCTCCCCGCAAACGACGGCCGACGCCTCGACCTCGGGCTCATGAAAGCGCTCAAAATCCAGTTCGAGAGCGCGCGCAACATTTTTGAATTTTACCTCCTGCGGCGCGGGGCATATTTCGCGGGGCGCGAAGCGGGCGGCGCGCAAAAGGCGGCCAAGCTCCTGTCGCGCATGGAGGAAATCGCGCGGGAGGAAGCGGTTCTGTCCGAAAAAATGGCGGAGCTGTGCGAAGCGGACTCGCGGCTGGGGTTCCACTCCGAGGCGGAATCGCACCTGTATTCAAAAGAACGCCTGATATGGCGCATCGGCAGACTGAAAGAGACGGCGGCTCAAATCGGAGCCGCGCGGGAGGCGCTTGAAAAGGGCGGAAAGCTTCCCGAGAGCGGATTTGAAAAAAGCGCCCCGAAAGTACGCGCCGACGGAAAGTGGGTGGAGGGGAAGTCTATGCGCTGGCGGCTCTCGGAATCGGAAGAGGGGCTCGCGTTCGAGGCGGAGCTCGACGGCGACTACGGGTACGACGAACTCGCAGCGACATTCTTCGACGCCGCCGGAACGGTTTTCCCGCAAACTATAAGATTCAGCCGCAACGGGGCTTCGGAATTCTGCAAGCTCGCCCGAACGCGGGTGGAGAGCCGCGGCGGGGGCGGATGGCGGGCGGAGGCTTTCCTCCCCGACCTCGCGCGCGGCGGGAACCCGGCCCTGCGCCCCGCGTGGATATTCGTCCGCCGCGACGCCTCCGGAAGCCGCTCGAAAGCGCCCCCGATAGCCTACTCGTGGCCTGAATGCGAAAGCTTCCCGCAGTGGAGGCTCAATATCGGCCCGATCCGCGGCGACATGTTCGGCAGGATAGCGCGCTGAATCTACGGCTTCACTACGCGCAGCATGGAGATTGTCGGCTTGTACCCGTCGATCCCCGTTATTTCGAGATCGTGTTTCAGCTTCATGTTTTTCAGGAAGTCGGCCGTAATGAAAAACGTCGCCGTGCGCACTTTGCCGCTGTCCGCGCACTCCACGACCCTGCGCCCGACTTCGCCGCCCGAATTGTATTCGAGCGCGAATTTCCCCTTTCCGAAATCGAAATACGAAATCTTCACGGCTATTTTCCTGTTTCTCCCGCGCAAAAATTTGCCGTCGACGTCAAAGCCTATTTTCGCGCCGGTCCGCGCCACATAGTCGTACCGCCTGTCGTCGCGCACCATCCACATTTTTATCGCGTGGCCTATTTTGACCGCGGGCTCCGTCTCGTAGCCGGGGCTGTCGCGCTGGTATACCCACCGCTCGAAGTTTTTAAGCCCCGTATTGGGATCCTCCGCCCCCTTTCCGTCGCGCCGCATATTGGACTTCCAAAGATAGCTCTCGCGCAGAAAGCACCATGCGTCGGGAGCGGTTTTTGCGGTCTTGCCAAGCTCAAGCCCGACCCACACGAACATTTCGGGATTTATGGTAAACTCGTTCCAGATGACGTCGTTGGTGCGCATTTGAAGCAGCCGCAGGTTCGACGAAAAGTAGCGGTACGGGAAGGACGCCGTGGATTTGCCGAAGCGGTACCGACCCCTTTCGCTCGCCCAATGCTCCTCGTACTCCTCGTTCTCCTCGCCGTTGCGCACGCCGCTCTTCACGACGGGATTTTCCTCGTCGACGTACAGATAGCCGTCTTTGTCGATCTTCTGGCCGATCTTCTCGTCCGGAACGTGGTAGAGGTACATCTCCACGAATCCGCGGCGGATTCCGAAGCCCTTTGAAATTCCGTAGTCGCTCCACCCGCCCATGAAAACTTTGCGCTCCACGCCCTTTGCGGCCTCCGCCCACGCATCTATGCGCTCCCTGACGTGCGGAAACCCGTCGGGGTTTTCGTGCTCGGGAACCGGCCCCATTCCCTCGTCGCCGTTGGAGTACGACGAATACCCCACAAACATTCCCTTCACCTCGTCCATTTGCGGAATCCCGGACTTCCCGAAAGCCTCGACGAGCTTCAAATACCGCTTGTGGAATTCGGGGTGCGCGGGGTCTATCGGCTTCATCCTGTCGCCCTTTCCCTCGGGATTTTCGTCCACCGGAACATTGTACTTGAACAGCCATTCGGGGGCGAAGCGCGTCGCCGCGGTGTGGATTCTTATGACGCTGCCGTATCCCTTTTCGGCGGCGGCCTTTATCATGTCTTTGAGGGGCTGGAAGTCGTAGACGCCCTCGGTTTTTTCGATATCCTTCCAATTCAGCCAAAAGCCAACTACCGGAATCGACGGGAAGTTCACGGGCTTTATCTTGGCGATTTTCCCCATGCCGTTCATTCCGGTGCGGTAGAGGGTGACGTAGGAATTAGGGTCGGGCTTCACGCGCGGCGGAAGCGACCAGTCCCACCCGTCCCTCACGGAATCTTCCGCGATCCACTCGGCGGGCTTTACGTCCTCAAAATTCGTCTTTTTGTACCCGCCCCAATAGGGGTATTCGCTCTCGGGCAAAACGCGGTCGGGAATATTTTCCCCGCGCGCGAAAATCGCGAAGGCGGCGCAAAAAATCGGAAGCAAAACCTTTTTCATGCGCAAAAGGTAACGGAGCCGCATTTTATTTGCAAGCGATTATGCTTTCGCGCCTTCCGCCGGGCGGAGCGCAAGATCCGCCGCGCCCCGCACAAAAAAAGAGGGGGGATTACGAACTCCCCCCGCGCCCCGAAAATTCGGGAACAATCCGCCGCGCCCAAACGCCGACGCCCGAATTCTAATCCTTGAAAACGTCCTCTATTTTCCACTTGTCGCGCCACCTTATCACGGGCGTTGCGCCCTCCCCCGAGCCCTCCCACTCGACGGGGAGGACAATGTACCTGCCGTCTATGGCGTCCTCTGGTATCCAGCGGTCTCCGAAATATATGAAGGCGTCCTTTTTGCCCCGAACCGGAATAACCGCGCTGCTCTGCGAGCGGAAAGTCGTGTCGGCCTTCGCCTCGACGGGGACGGTTTTCGACTTTTTCTGCCCATCGCCGCGGCACGGGTTGCCGAGCTCCCTCCACTCGCCGAGCATTTCGTCGGAGACTGAAACCCTGCCGGGGTTAGGCGCCCAGCCCGTGCAGTGCGACGAAAACATGTAGTACTTGCCGCCCCTCTTGAAAAACGCGGGAGCCTCGTGGTACCCGCCTGGGAACACGCGCGCAAACCTGCCCGTGAACCCCGTGTATTCGGAATTGAGCTCGTGTATGTGGAATGTGGAATTGTCCTCGCTCGCGCAGCCGAGATACGCCCTGCCGTCGTCGTCGGCAAACAGCGTCATGTCGCGCGACATTTGCCCCCCGTCGAAGTCGCGCAAAAAGGCGAACCCGCGAGCGAGCGCCTTTTTGCGCTCTTCGCCCTTGAATTTTTTCGACTTCCAATTCGGGTCTTTTTCGAGCTCCGCGCGGTACGCCCTGAGCCCGTCCGCCCCGTTTATCGGATACTTGCCGGCGTTGGGGCGGAAACTTCCGACATATTTATAAGGGCCGGCAATTTTGTCCGCAACCGCGACCCCCGCGCGGGCGGTGGAATAGTCGGGCTTTTCGGCGTAGATGTCCTTCAAATCGGCGGATTTCGCGGTAGGCCCCTTGCGGAATTCGAGGTGCATCCACATAACGTACTTTTTCGTCCGCGGATTGTAGATGACTTTCGGCCTCTCCAATATTGTGCCGCGCACGATTTCCGAATTCGGGTCGCCGCTCATTTCGAGGGCGATCCCCTCGTCCTTCCAGTTGTATAGGTCGTCGGACGAATAGCAGTGGACGCCCACCACAGACTTGTTTCCGAGCGTCCCGCCGAGCTTGTGCTCCCCGAAAATATAGTACCTGCCGTTGTCGAAAATCGCGCCCGCTCCGTGGGCGTTTATGTGCCTGCCGTTGTCGTCGAGCCACACCTGCCCGGGATTGAACGAGTCGTATTTTAGGACGGAAGCGGAATTCACCCCGCCCGTTCCGCAACATCCGCCGGCGGCGAGAGCCGCCGCGAGTCCGAGAAAAACGTTAAAAAGTTTCATAATCAAAGAATGCCGGAAACTTCGGCGGAGGGCAACAAAATTAGGGGCAAAAAAAAGGCGCCCCGATGCCGGAACGCCCGAAATCCGCAGGGAGGGCGGCGGACTATGGGACTATGATTTGCGCGCCCCGCGCCGAATTGCCGCAAGCGCGAGCGCCATTGCCGAAAAATCCGCAGCGCCCGCCGCGGGCTCCGGAACCGCCGAGAACGACGCCACGAGACTGTCGTCCCGCACAAACAGCCGAACCTCCACTCCGTCCGAAACCGCCAGGGCAATGTCGCCGAGATATTCGCCTATGTTCGAGGAGGTCTCCCATGCCATTATCGCGCGCTCGTAGGATTCGACGCCGTTTTCGTAGAGAAACATCTCCAAATCCCGCGCGGATACGTTGAATTTCATCTCGAGCCCCGAGGCGCCGGAAGCGACGTTGAAGATTCCGGAATCGGGATCCCCGTCAACCTTGGCGGCGGTTATCAAATCGCCGGCGTCGATATTCGGGAAAATGTCGAACGCAAAAGCGCCCCCGCCCCAATCTATGCGCGAAAACGCAACCGAGCCGTATTCGTAGTCGGGCGAAACGCCGGTCGCGCCGAATGCGGCGGAAGAGCCGTTGACGGAAAGCTTTCCGCCGACATTGCCCGAAAAATTCATTTCGAGAATCCCGTTTTCCACGCTCACGGAATTCGGGACATGTATCGCCGAATTGCGGCACGCGTCGTTGTCGTCAAGGTTGGAGGAATCCGCCGCAAACCTGAGGGTTTGTTTGGCGCCGGAATTATTCGCGTACATCGTCACGTTAAAAACCGAGGTCGAATCGACAATGCCGAGGCTGCCGGCCCACGCGTGGTCTTCGGAATTTGAAAATTCCAAATTCACGGTGGAATTTTGCTTGGAGAGTTTCAAAGCGCCGTCGCCGCGCAGCCCGCCGACGCGGATATTGCCGACGTCTCCGGCGGAGCTATCGCCGCCGCATTTGAGATCCCAAATCAGGTTGCTCTTCGACCCGTTGACTATCGGCTGGGTGAGATCCACATAGCCGTTTACCGTAAAATTGGTCACCTTTGTAAGCATCTCAATGCGCTCGGTGGCCCAATTCGTCCCCCGCCCGGCGGCGCGAAAGAGCAGATTCCCACCGATGAAGACGCTCCCGTTCGTGTGGTCGAAGGAATGGTGTTTGAAGGCGAATTTGAATCCGGCGTTGTTCGCACCGGCGATGTTGTTGTTTTCGACGATGAAGTCGCCCGAAACCTGGAAATTGGCGCCGCTTAAAACTTTTACGCCGCTCTCGGCCTGAACCCAATCCGCAGCGTTCCTCGCCGAAAAGAGGAAATCGCCCCTTATGGTAGCCGTGTTGTTTTCGGTCAAAAGAAACCACGCGCCGTTTGTTCCCGTTCCGGAATCCCCGACTTTGAAAACCACATCGCGGGCGTTGAAATCGGCATAGTTTGAATTTGCCGTATAGCCGTCGGAATCCGCCGTAATGAAGACATTCGCATTGAAATCCGGCAAAGACGCTGCGGGCTCGCCGGAAATACTGCCGACATTGTAGTTCCCGACATCGTTCAATTTGTTGTTATTTCCCGAGGTAGGAATAAAATAATAATCCGAATACGTTTGGGCAAAAGCGGCGCATATAAAAGAAATAAAAGACAGAAATCCGGCAAAGACTTTTCTTAAAAGCCCATACGCCGCTGAATGCCCGCGGCAAAAGTGCGAAGAATTGGGAAATGCACTTATCATTATAAATCCTTTGTTTAATTTCGATGATTCCCCAGAAAACATATTTTTCCTAAAAATGTCAATACTTTTACAAAACTTTTTCCAATATTTCCCATTCTCTGTCCCCGCCCCGCTACACTCACCGCGTAAAACATTCTTTCCCGCTCTCCATTGACGTTTGAAAAAATTCGGAAACGGAAATGGCGGGAAATAATGGGAGGTTGCGGAAAAATAAAAGGGTCTGGCCGGATTCGGATTACGGATTTGAGTTTGGAAACTTTTTTGCGCCGACTCCATGAACCGAAGCAAGGTCTGGAACGGCTCCTGCTCCGACGGGCCGCCGCCGAACATCTGCGATACGCGCAAGGCCGGAAATAAAAACCCCTGCAAAATATTTGCAAGAGTCTTGAAAGGAGATTGCGACTTTATTTTTTCTCCCGACATGGACGCCATCGCCGGATATGCGGAATGGATAATTGAAATGCGCCGCAAATTCCATCATGGCAATGTTTGCTATTTCCGCGAGGCCTTCGTGGTTTTGTCCCCCTCGGCAAAAAAGATGTTTTTCAATCGAATCGTTATTGCCACACATTCCCATACCTGCCGAATACAAAGCGGAGGAATAGTTTGCGCAGATTAAAAAGCTTTCGGCGGCCGGATTTGCGCAGACGGAGGCGACAGCGGACATTCCCTACGGCAAATTGGAACAGGCTGCCAATGCGCGGGGCGATTTGCGGAAAACGGTCGGCGGGGCGTTTGCGCCGACCGTGAAAACAACGCTGGGATTTCATGGGAATCCCCAAAATACGGGCGCTTTCCCCAAACGTTTGATTTTATTCCTCAAATCTTGCAGTGCGATACGCTTTCGGCAAAAAAACCCCGCGGCTTGCGCCGGCGGGGTTTTTGCATGATTTCGGATTTCTCTCCGGATCTTAGAATCCGAAATCGACTTTTCCGCCGAACCAGAAGTTCTTTTCGCGCCCGGCGAGCTCGTAGCTGCCGTCGCTTTGCGGGCCTTCTCCGCCGCCGCGCTGGGAGAACCTGATGCCGCCGCTAATCGTGCAGTATTCGGTGACGGCGTACGCGAGGTCGGCGCTCACGCCGTAATACCAGTAGTTGCAACCCTGCCCTCCGAGCTTGCCGTCGTCTTTTTTGCCCGCGGTGAGATAGCCGCCGTAGACGCGGACGGGCATCGTGAAGCGCTCGTTGTCAAGAAGCCACCCGCCGACGGGGAAAGCGTAGCCGAGAGAGAGCTCAAACACGTGCTGCTCGAGCGTCCAGTTGTAGAAATAGTAGAAAGAGGGGCTGACGTTTATGCCGAAGAGGTACGAGGCCGTGTCGAAAGACACACCGCCGTAAACTTCCATATCGCCGGAAATCAGGTAGCTGTCGCTGTCCGGATACCAGTAGTAGATGTAGCCGACGTCCACGCGCAGCTCTTTATAATAATAGACGGCACCGACGTACGCGTCAAGCTCGCTGGCCTCCCCCATCTTCGTGCCCTTTATCGGCGAGGAATACCACGCTCCCGCATAGAGGTCGAGCGCGTAGAGGGGATAGGAAAACTCCACTTTCGGCTGGATTGCGTGCCCCGAGCGCTTTTCGCCCCTGAACACGTATTCCGACTCGTACCCGACCGCTGCCGAAACGCCGAGCAGCGAGAGCGAGAGTTCGGGGGTATACTCGCGGTACTCGACGGCGCCGCCGCTCAGCAGCGTGACGGACGGCTTGTATCCGGTCGTCTGGTTGGCGGTGACGCCGCTGCCCATATTGACGACATCCTTGTTTTCGGTTACCTGGGACTGCGCGGGCAGCGAGGCCGCAAACGCCGCGAAAGAGATTAGGAGTAATGCTGTCTTTTTCATGTTTTTTACGGAGGATTTTTGGGGGAAATGAAAAATCAGTAGCGGTAGAATTCGGGCTTGTACGGGCCCTCCACCTTCACGCCGATGTAGTCCGCCTGCTTCTTAGTGAGCTTAGTGAGCTTGGCGCCGAGCTTTTTGAGGTGGAGCCTTGCGACTTCCTCGTCGAGCTTCTTGGGGAGGATGTAAACCTTGTTTTCGTACTTGCCCCTGTTCTTCCAGAGGTCTATTTGCGCAAGCGTCTGGTTTGAGAAGGAGTTGCTCATCACAAACGACGGATGCCCCGTGGCGCAGCCGAGGTTCACGAGCCTGCCTTCGGCGAGCAGGAAAATCGAGTTGCCCTTCGGGAAAGTGTACTTGTCCACCTGCGGCTTGATGTTTGTGCGCTTTATCTTCGGGAAAGCCTGGAGCTTCGCAACCTGGATTTCGCTGTCGAAATGCCCTATGTTGCAGAGAATCGCCTGGTCCTTCATGCGCTTCATGTGGTCTATGGTGATGACGTCGCAGTTGCCCGTCGTCGTCACGTATATGTCGGCGAGCGGCAAGGCGTCTTCCACGGTGACGACGCGGTAGCCCTCCATCGCGGCTTGAAGCGCGCATATGGGGTCGATTTCGGAGACGAGTATCGTAGCCCCGAGGCCTTTGAGAGCCTGCACACAGCCCTTGCCGACATCCCCGTAGCCGCACACGAGGGCGACCTTGCCCGCAACCATGACGTCTGTCGCGCGCTTTATGCCGTCCACGAGGGATTCGCGGCAGCCGTATATGTTGTCGAATTTGCTCTTCGTGACGGAGTCGTTGACGTTGATGGCCGGAAACAGCAGCCTGCCGTCCTCGACCATCTGGTAGAGCCTGTGGACGCCAGTGGTGGTCTCCTCGGAAACTCCCCTGACTTCGGCCACTACCTTGTGCCAGTGGTTCTTATCGGCGGCGTAAACTTTTTTGAGGAGCTTTTTTATGACTTTCTCCTCCTCCGAGCCGGAGGGGGCGTCGACCCACCTGTCGCCGTTTTCGAGCTCGTAGCCCTTGTGGATTAGCAAAGTGGCGTCGCCGCCGTCGTCCACTATGAGCTGCGGGCCGCTGCCGTCCGGCCACGTGAGGGCGCGGTAGGTGCAATCCCAATACTCTTCGAGCGACTCCCCTTTCCACGCGAACACGGGAACCCCCGCCTTGGCGATTGCAGCCGCCGCGTGGTCCTGCGTGGAAAATATGTTGCAGCTCGCCCAGCGCACGTCGGCGCCGAGGGCTTTGAGGGTCTCGATGAGCACGGCCGTCTGAATGGTCATGTGCAGCGAGCCGCTCACGCGGACGCCTTTGAGGGGCTTTTTAGGCGCGTATTCCTCGCGGATTGCCATCAGCCCGGGCATTTCCTTTTCGGCGATGTCGAGCTCCTTCCTGCCCCACGGGGCGAGGGAGATGTCGGCAACTTTGAAATCGTTTTTGTCTTTCTTAGCCATTTTGCCTCACTTGGATTCCGCCGCCTTTTTGAGCTCGCCGGCCTTGTCGGTCTTCTCCCACGGAAGGTCGGACTTGGTGAAGTGCCCGTAGTTGGTCGTCTTTTTGTAGATGGGGCGCAAAAGGTCGAGCTGCGCGATGATGTCGGCCGGCTTGAAGCTGAAAACTTTCCTTATCGCCTTTTCGATTTTTTCCTCGGGAATCTTCGACGTTCCGAAAGTTTCGATTGCGATGCTTAGGGGCTGCGGATAGCCGATTGCGTAGGCGACCTGGATTTCGCACCTGTCGGCAAGCCCCGCCGCTACGACGTTCTTTGCCACCCACCGGCACATGTACGCAGCCGAGCGGTCCACCTTGCTGGGGTCTTTGCCGGAGAACGCCCCTCCGCCGTGGCGCCCCGCGCCGCCGTAGGAGTCCACAATGATTTTCCTGCCCGTGAGCCCCGAATCCCCCTGCGGGCCGCCCACTACAAAATTGCCCGTCGGGTTCACGAGAAACTGGGTCTTTTTGGTTATGAGCTTCTTGGGGAGAACCTTTTTTACGACCTTTTCGACTATGTACTTTTCAATCTCCGCGTGCGATACCCCCGCCGCGTGCTGGGTGGACACCACGACGTTTTCAATATACGCGGGCTTGCCGTCCTCGTATGCGACGGCAACCTGGCTCTTGCAGTCGGGGCGCAGCCACTTTGGGCCCCTGCCGCTCTTGCGCTGCCTGGCGAGCTCCGTGAGAATCCTGTGCGCGAACATTATGGGCGCGGGCATCATCTCGGGCGTTTCGTTCGTGGCGTAGCCGAACATTATGCCCTGGTCGCCGGCGCCCTGCTCGGCGGTCTTCTTGCCCTTTGCCTTGCGGGCGTCCACCCCCTGCGCGATGTCGGGGGACTGTCTGGTCAGGAGGTTGGTCAGAAATATGTGGTCGGCGTGGAAAACGTCGTCCGAATTGACGTAGCCTATCTCGCGCACGGCGTTGCGCACGATTTTCTCGTAGTCGAGGACGGCCTTCGTCGTGATTTCGCCCGCGATTACGACGCAGTTGCTCTTTACGAGAGTCTCGCAGGCGACGCGGCTGAATTTGTCCTGCTCGAGGCAGGCGTCGAGAATGCTGTCTGAAATGTAATCGGCGACTTTGTCGGGATGGCCTTCGCCCACCGACTCCGATGAAAAGACGTAGTTATTTATCATAAAGTTTAAAATCTAAGGGAAAATTTCCCCCTTTCAAGTTTTTTGTGGCTCCGCAAACGGGATTTTTTGCCGCCGCAAAAGCCCCCGATGCACGGCGCGGGCGAAAAAAAACGTCAGTTTTTGGACGAGCGCCATATCAGGACGCAGCCCGCCGCCTGGAATATTATGTTCGGCAGCCATATCAGCAAATCCGGGCGCATATGCGGGTATTTTTCAAGCCACGAAATCACCACTATCATCATGTAGTAAGACATCGCGAGCGCCAGCGCTATCGCCACGTTCGCGAAAGTCTCCGAGCGCGACGCCTTTATCCCGAGCGGCACCGCGAGCACCACCATCGAGAATATCGAAAACGCCATCGCGAAATTCTTCTGTATCTGTATGCGAACCTCTATTCCGTCGCGGTAAGCGAGCTCCGGAGTCGTTTTTTCAAGGGGCCGCGGATGCCATGTGTCGCGCGCCTTCATGAGCTCCGAAAACGTCATGAGCTTCAGCCGCGTGTTGTTCCTGTCCATTCCGCCTATGATGTCGTTTAGCGGCAGCTTTATCACGAGCTCGTCGAAGCGCGCGGTCGGCAGCGGGGTGCGCAGGTTTTCGGGGTCGTCGTCGCGCGCCTTTTCCGCGCTGCCGTTTTTCAGCGTCAGCACTATCTCGTCGGCGGAGTCGTCGTAGTCCAAAACCCCGCGGTCGGCCTGGATGGAGACCCGCGAGCGCCCCTGCTTGTCGAGCTCCCAAATGCGGAAGCCCGTGAGCTCCTTTCCGTCCTCGCCGTTCGCGTAGATGACGTACCCGGGGAAGTCCCTTATGAAAGAGCCGGGCTGTATGAATTGCAGCGGATTGTTGCGGATCAGGTTTCTGAGCGCGCTCTTGTAGGTTCTGTCGGCTATCGGCGCGTAGTTGAAGTTTATGCCGACTGAAAACAGGGACGCTATGATCGCGATGAAAAACACGGGGGCCGCCATGCTGTATATCGACCTGCCGCACGCCTTTATCGCCACTACCTCGCTCTGCGACGACATCCTCCCGAACACGAGCAGTATGCCCGTGAGCATTCCCATTGGAAGCGCGTAGGGTATCACCCCGGGAATGAGCAGCGCCACTATATAGAGAAAAAACCCGACGCTGAGCCTTCCGGCGGCGAGGTCGCCCACGACCTCTTTCATGACGTTGCCGAGCACGAGCACGAACACGAAGAGCCCCACCGTCATGAAGGCGGCGCCCGCTACCTGCCTGAGTATGTATTTGTTCAGCGTACCCATTGCTTCTTTCCATTACCGCACGCGGCGGGCCCAATTGCAATCCAAAACCGAGCCCCCGCGCGCCGCGCCGCCCTTCCGGACCCGCCGCAAGCGCGCGAGATATTGCTTGTCATGCGCCGCGGGCCCCGTAAAATGGCCCGAAAATTTTTTAAACGCACGCTGTAAAATGAAAGCTACGAAAGATTGCTACACCGACTCGAACAACTGCCCGTTCTACGTGCACGAAAACGGCGAGGGAATGAAGGAGGCCATTCTCTGGCACTTGGAGCGTTCGCTCGGCTGCGCGAGAAAAACCGCCACGACCCATTCGTGGTGGATAGCCACGGCGCTGGCCGTAAAAAACCACATCATGAACCGGTTCATCGACACGATGTACCGCCAGCATGAAAACGACGTGCGCAGGGTGCACTACTTCTCCCTCGAATACCTCGTGGGCAGGCTCACGGCGGACCTTCTCGTCAACACCAACCTGATGGAGCCAACCTGCAAGGCGCTCCGCGAACTCGGGCTAGACCCCAATGTCATATTCGACGCCGAAGTGGACATGGGGCTTGGCAACGGCGGCCTCGGCAGGCTCGCCGCCTGCTTTCAGGACTCCCTCGCCACGCTCGACTACCCCGCCATCGGCTACGGCATACGCTACGAGTTCGGGCTCTTCACGCAATCCTTTGAAAACGGCAGGCAGGTGGAGTCGCCCGACAACTGGCTGAGGTTCGGCTGCCCGTGGGAAATCGTCCGCCCCGAGTACACCGTGAAAGTCCCGATGGGCGGGCGGGTCGAAAACCGCATGAACGACAAGGGAGACTGGCTCCCGTCGTGGGAGGGCGCCAAGGAGATAGTCGGCGTGCCGTGGGATATCCCCGTGGTCGGATTCGGGGCAAAGACGGTGAACTTCCTGCGCCTCTGGGAATCGCGCGCGTCCAACGAGTTCGACCTCGGCGCCTTCAACGAGGGCGGCTACGCGCAGGCGGTCCACGAAAAGGCCATGAGCGAAACAATTTCAAAGGTTTTGTACCCCAACGACAAGACCGAAAACGGAAAGATTCTGCGGCTCCTGCAACAATACTTCTTCGTGTCGTGCTCTCTGCAAGACATAATCCGCCGCTACTTTGAAAACCATTCCGACTGGTCGGAATTTGTGGACAAGACGGTAATCCAGCTCAACGACACGCATCCGGCGATAGCGATTCCGGAGCTCATGAGGCTTATGATGGACGTCCACGGGCTGCCGTGGGACGAGGCGTGGGCCATGTGCGAAAAGATCTTCGCCTACACCAACCACACCCTCCTGCCGGAGGCGCTCGAAAAGTGGTCGGTGTCGTTCTTCGAAAAGCTCTTGCCCCGCCACCTGCAAATCATATACGAAATCAACGCGCGCTGGCTGCGGCGCGTGGCGGAAAAATACCCCAGCGACCTCGGCAAGCAGGAGGCGCTCTCGATAATAGAGGAGAGCTCGCCAAAGATGGTGCGCATGGCGTATTTGGCCGTGGTCGGGAGTTTCAGCGTAAACGGCGTCGCCGCCCTCCACACGGAGCTGCTCAAAGACAGCGTCCTGCGCGATTTCCACGACTTCTCCCCCGAAAAATTCAACAACAAGACAAACGGCGTCACGCCGCGCCGCTGGCTCAAGGCCTGCAATCCCGGGCTCTCCGCGCTAATAGACGCGAAAGTTCCGGGGGTCTGCTGGCCGAAAGACCTCGACGCGATCCGCGCCCTCGAAAACTACGCCGAAGACGGGGATTTCCAGCGCGAGTTCATGCGCGTGAAGCTCGAAAACAAAAAGCGCATGGCGGCGATAATAAGGGAAAAGTGCGGCATAGAGGTCTCGCCGGAGGCGATGTTCGACGTGCAGATCAAGCGCCTGCACGAATACAAGCGCCAGCACCTAAACCTGCTGCACATACTCACGCTCTACAAAAAGCTGCTCCACAACCCCGACATGGACATCGCCCCGCGCGTGTTCATATTCGGAGCCAAGGCGGCGCCGGGCTACGACATCGCAAAGAACATAATTTTTGCGATCAACAAGGTCGGCGAGAAAATCAACTCCGACCCGCGCATAAAGGGCAAGCTGAAAGTAGCCTTCATTCCCAATTACAGCGTGTCGCTTGCGATGAGCATAATCCCCGCCGCCGACCTCTCGGAGCAGATTTCGACCGCAGGCAAGGAGGCGTCGGGAACCGGCAACATGAAGCTCGCCCTCAACGGCGCCGCCACGATCGGAACTCTCGACGGAGCCAACATCGAGATTCTCGACGCCGTCGGGGAGGAAAACATGTTCATATTCGGAATGAATGTCGAGGAAGTCCAGGACAGGCGCGCGCGCGGCTACAACCCGTGGGCGGTCTACTCCCAGAACAAAGACTTGAAGGACGTTCTCGACTGGCTCGTCTCCGACTATTTCATGCCCGACAACCCGAACGCCTTCATGCCGCTTCGCAAGTCGATTCTCGATTGGGGCGACCCCTTCATGGTCTGCGCCGACTACCAGTCGTACTGCGACGTCCAGAAGAAGGTCGACGAGGCGTTCCGCGACAAAAAGCGCTGGGCGAAGATCGCCATAAACAACACAGCGAGGATGGGCTTCTTCTCGTCCGACAGAACCATACGCGAATACGCCGAAGACATCTGGCATCTGAAAAGAGACTTTTAGGCGGCGGGCGCGCCGCCCAATGCGCGGGAAGCCTCCCCGCAAAAGCCGGCCCGGAAACCCGCGCAAGCCGCTGCAAAAACAAGCCATTTGAAAGGCTTGTTTTTTTTTGCGCCGCATCAATACGGCGCAATCCGCCCAAACTTTCCCGCGCGGGAAATCCGGCGCCTGCCGGATTCCGGCAAGGAAACGCGCGCGCCGCGAAGGCAAATCCCGCATTGAGGAGCCTACGGAAACCCGCACCGCACGGGGTTGCCGCCAACGCCCGCATTCGCCCCGTCCGGAATCCTGAAATATCGGCAAACCGCTCCGGAACTCCGCTTTTATCGGGAGAACCGCAAAGAAAACCGGCGCGGTTGCGAAGGCAATCGCCAACAAGGGTTTCCCCCTTCCATGCGCGGCGCTGGCGGAGCTTCCCGCCCGACTTACGCCCAGGTTTGGAAATGGATTTTTTCCCTGCGGAACCTGCCGGTGTCGGATTCGGGAGTTTCCGCGCCGTAGCCCACTATTATGAGCGCCATGGGCTCGATGTTTTTCGGCAGTCCGAAGAATTTCGCAAAAGCGGATATTCTCTCCTTTTCGGGGGCGATTCCGCACCAGCATGTGTCGAGGCCGATCTCCTTTGCGCGCAGCAGTATATTTTGGGCGGCGGCGGAGCAGTCGAACTGGTAATATCCGCCGTCGGGCGATTTCAGCTGCGCGTCGAGATCGCCGCAGACGATTATCGCGGTTCCCGCGTCGGCGAGGGATTCGCAATACGGATGGATTTTCATTATCCCCGCAATCCTGTCGGGGTCTGTGACGGCGATGAATTCCCACGGCTGTTTGTTCATCGCGGACGGCGCGTGCATCGCGGCGTCGAGCAGGTCGGTTATCTGCTCTTTCGTCGCGCGCCTTGAACTGTCGTACGCCCTTATGGAGCGGCGGGTGAATATTGCGCTTTTTTTGTCCATTGCATTTTCCTTTCCGTTTTTCCGGCGCCCAAAGCGCGCGCTGCCGCGCGGCGGGCGCGCCTATTTGTACAAATGGAATTTTTTTGAGCTCTCGCGGAAAGCGGCGGCCTGCCGCTTCCACTTTTCGACAAACTTTCCGACGTCGGCGGCGGCGCCCTTGCGGGATATTTCGCCCCACCATTCGGCGGACCCCGTGTGCTTGTTAAATAGCGACTGCTGCGAGTCCGTCGCGTTTGCGAAAATCTCCCGCCCGCCCCACTGGCACGCAAGGCGCATCATGTGGAAATTGAGCTCCGTGACGTTCAGGGAATTCCAGTCGGTTATTATGACGTACACGCCCTCGACTTTCTCTCCGCGGGCGTTTTTGGCGGCCGCGCGGCGGTACGAGAGCCCCCCTATCTGGCAGCGGCGCAGGGCGGTTTCAACCTGTTCGGGAGTCTTGCCCTTGAAAGTCAGAAACCTGAACGGATACTGCGTGCCGTAGCCGTGCTGAAATCCCCCTATCTGGCAGCCGAGCCCCGTCATTGGATACCCCATCGCGGCGGCGACGGTCGGAACCGCCGGGCTGGTCGGCTTCCATTTGAGCCCCGTGTCAGTCCAGAGCATGGAGCGCCTCCACCCCTTCATCGGAACCACCACGAGCTTGCCGCCGAGCCTATCCCCTCGGGAAATTTCCATGGCCCCGTCCGTCCATTTGGCGAACCTCGCGAGCTCCCCCATGGTCATGCCGTGGACATAAGGCACGCTGAACATTCCGACATAGCTCTTAAACTGGGGGTCGAGCCCCGGGCCGTCGACTTTCAGGCCGCCGAGCGGATTGGGCCTGTCGAGGACGACGACGGTTTTCCCGTTTTCAAAGCACGCCTCCATCGCGCGGAGCATACAGCTTGCGTAGGTGTACGACCTCGCCCCGACGTCCTGCAAATCTATGACGAGGGCGTCGATTTTTTTGAGCATCTCGGGCGTCGGCTTGCGGTACTTGCCGTAGAGCGAGTACACCGGCAGCCCCGTGCGGCGGTCTATTTTGTCGAGAACAGGCACGTCCGCCTTCTCGTCGCCGTAAATTCCGTGCTCCGGTCCGAACAGCGCGACGAGCTTTACGTTTTTTGCGCGCCGCAGGACGTCTATGGTGCTCGTCCCAAACCGGTTGACGCCCGCGGGGTGGGTGAGCAACCCCACGCGCTTGCCCGCTATCGGCGCAAAATTGCGCGACTCGAGCACGTCTATTCCGAGCATCACTTTCGGAGCCTGCGCCGCCGGCGCATGGAATCCCCAAAGCGCGGCGAAGAACGCCGCAAAAATGCGAACAAAGGCGGCAAACCGCTTTTTGATAAGGTAAAAATCGGACATATCGGCAAAATTTTTCGTTCGGCTCAATTTCCTATCCCGCGCGGGGCGCCCTTGCAAGCACGTACTTTGCCGCCGGCCGCCCATCGGGCGGAAAATCCGTGCCGAAAGCGCGCAAATTGTGGCGCAATGTCACACGCCGTCACACTTTTGCCGCGCCCGGCGGCCATGCGCCCGCCGGATTTTTTTCATTTAAACATATTGTACATAAAATAGATGCAAAATTATGCTCCATTCCAGCAAAATCTGGCATGAAATCTGTTCACAGTATTGGGGACACAAATTGGCAAATCGGTAAAAAAAATATAGAATAAATAGCGAAAAAAACTGTCTAAATAAACAGACACGACACGGAGGGGGCGGAATCCGCCCGAAACGAAAATGATAGGACTAAAAGAAAACCAAAAAGAAAAAGTGCTGACGGCTCGTCAGAGGGCTCTTTTCGTCAAATATTATCCTGTCATAAGGAAAATAGTCAATTCGATGAAGACGAAACTCCCCTCTTACGCCGATCTCGACGAGCTCCATTCCGCCGGAGTCGGGGGGCTCGCCGACGCCGTCAGAAAGCTCGACCCCGCAAGGGAGGAAAGCTTCGGCGGCTACATCTCTACCAGAGTCAGGGGGGCGATAATAGACGAGCTCAGAAGCCTCGACTACATGTCGCGCTCCGCCAGAAGCGACGCAAAGCAGATGGAAAAACTCCGCGAGGAGCTCGAACAGCAGCTCGGCCGCGCGCCCAAAGACTCCGAATTGCGAGAAAAAATGGGCGTTTCCGAAAAACAGTTTGAAAAGATAATGAGGCGCACGCAGTCGTGCTCTTTCATATCGCTAAACGACTCGCCCGAAAGCGATGACGGAAACACGCCGTCGTTCTCGGAATCCATCGCCGACGAAAACGCGGAAACCGCGGTGGAGACGGTAGAAAAGAAGGAATTCGCCGAAAACGTGCGCAAGAATATCGCGCAGCTGCCCGAGAAGCAGAGAAGAGTGATAGAAAACTATTACTTCAAAGACAAAAAACTCGGGGAGATTGCGAAAGAGTTCGGGCTGACGGAGGCGCGCATATGCCAAATACACGCGCAGGCTCTGAATTCTCTTAGGCCGAGCATGACCCAATTCAAAAACTGATTTGGCAATTGGCGCGTAGAAACTGCCGTTGACGCTCCGTTTTGAAAGAGCCCGCCACTGGCCGCGCGCTAATGTACGCTCACGCCGGCGGACTCTTTCAAATACCCGCCTGGGCGCAACCTAAACCCGAAAGTAAGGAGCAACTTTTCCGGTTGGGGGGATTGGCTATTTCCGCTTGCTAAAATGCAAAAGGAAGCGACAGCAACCCCCCTTTTTCAAGCGGCGCGCCCTTTTTGATTTGGCAAATGGCTCTGTTAGGAAATCTTCATTAAAAATGGATTTGCCCGCCTGATTGCGCCGCGCGGGGCGCGGGGCAAGCGCCAGAAGATTGAGTGGGCAAATCTCCCGCGGGATTGGCAAAGCCAATGCGCCATTCCACCAAAATTTACGGTGGCAAGTTTGATTCTCCACAGGACGAAGCGCCAACGCATTCATCCTTCCCGAAAGCCTTATTTTACAGCTCCGCTAAGTTTCGGATAAAATAAGCTTTCGTTTCCGTTGAGCAAAATCGGATACTCCCGGGGTTCAGGGCAAACTCTGTACGCTAAAACGAACCTCTCATGCGAAATTCATTTTATTATTTCTCCAATATCTGCAATCCACCTGCATATTGCTTAAACCTCTTACTTTCAGATTCGGGAATCGGCAAACTTAAAGCAACTCCGCAACGGCGGAACCGTCGCGGCATAGAGAGGCCGTTTATTTGCATTTGCGCCCCGCGCAAATAAATAAAACGGCTAATGCGAACCCGCGTTTCGGTTTTTACTCAATATCCAGCCAATACAATTAAACACAATCACTTCTCCCCCGCAGCGCAAGGGGAAATAGGCGCATTGCAAGGCAAGTGCCGCAATGGGGGCTTTGCCCCCTTCAATGGCTGAACGCCTCATAACCGGCAGGCGCGCCTTGCGCCTGAGGGGCATGCGCCGCCCCCTCGCATACAAACTATCTCCCCCGACGCCGCGCGGCGGCGCATAGCGCGAACGCGCCGATGAAAGCCGCAATTGCCGCGGGTTCAGGGACGGCGACAAATGTGGCGACAAGGGTGTTGCCGTCCCACGAGAAATCGACGAGGGCGTTTTTCAGATTGACCGCCGAGAAATCGGAATTCGCGTCGGATTTGTCGAACGCCGCTTCGTCCACGGCTTCGGCGGAAATTAGTTCGCTCGACGTTTCGATGAGACCTTCGGCGAGGGCGTCGAGGCCGGCGAAATCGACAGATATTTTTCCGTCCCCCGACTTTTCGAAAGAGCCACCCACTGTTATCTTGTCGCCGCCGGCTATTGCGGCGGAATCGAATACAAATCCCCCCGAAATCCATTCCAAGGAGTCCGCGGAAACTCCGCCGGAGCCGACCGCGAAATATCCCCCGTCGACGGACAGCTTGTCGTCGATGGTTCCGCGCATTCCCAAAATTCCATCGGAGACCGTCGCGGAAGTTATTTCCACGCGGTTGGAATTGGTAAAATACTGCGCGCCCGCGCCGGTTTTAAAAACGTTTATGGTTTTGTTTTCGACATCGGCGTTGCCCCAATAATCGTGCTTATTGGAAACCTCGCCGCCGAAGGAATAGGAATTCCCCGCCGCGACGTTCAGCGTCAAATAGGCGTTTGCGGCGGTGGAATTGTTCTTGACCTGCAAATTGCCCACATCGCCCGAAATGCCGCCGAAAGTTGTGTAATAATCTCCGGACGAGCCCGTCAGGACGACATTCCCTCCGCTGTTGAAGGAGACCACTCCGCTAACTACAAAATTTTGGTTTTCGGCGGTGCCCGTGCCGGAATACTCGACGCCGACATTGCCGGACGAGTCGAATGAAACGGAACCGGCGCGAATATACCGGGCGTTTATGATGGCGACCGTCGAAATGTTGCCGGAAACATTGAGAATTCCGCCAAACTTGAAGAATCCGGAATTTCCCACTATGTCGAGCGACGAGGCGGAAAGCGCAAAGTCGCCCGAGAAACCGGAGCCGCCCCAACTGCCCGGCTTGTGGTTGAAAGTCAGAGCCCCTACCGCGACGTCGTTTTCGAGGCGCACCAGCCCTGAATTTTCAGAGGAATAATTTATATAGACAGAATCCTCCGCGGACGGAAGCCCGCCGGACCAGTTGCCGGCTGTGTTCCAATTGTCGTCGACGGAGCCGTCAAATGTACTGTCGTAAGTTTGCGCGAGCGCCGAGGCGGAAAGCGCGGCGGCAAAAAACAATCCAATGAATTTCATGGAAATTATGTTAACAAAAACAATCAAACAGTCAAATTTTTTATCAAAGGCTTCAATTTTTCAAGGCCGCCGCCCCTGCACCTCCGTCTAAAAGGCAACAAACCTCTGGCAACCCCGAGGGAAAAAAGCCCCGCGCGGCAAACGTCGCGGCTTTTTAAATGGCGGAGCAAAACCCGCAAAACGCGGAGTCGAAAAATTACGGGAAGCCGCCGCGCGCCTTTTCGAAACTTTGCAGCCTCCGCGGAAAACGCTCCTCACCTCTTTCCGCGGGCGGCGAATATAAGGGCGAGCGCGCCCAACGCCGCCGCAAAAGCCGCAGGCTCGGGAACGGCTTGGAGGGAAAGCCTTGCCGTGAGCGTTCCGGTGTCGAAGCCGAAAAGCTCGCATATCACGCCGTCGCGTACGACGACTGAAATGTCGCCGTCCTTCATATTCGTGGAGCCGAAAGTTATCAGGTCGAAATCAATGTAGTCAACTCCCTCCTCGTCGAGCCACATTCCCAAATCGTAGGCGTCCACATTCAGCTCTATGAAAAGCCCCGAAGCGGACGCCGCCTTGTCGAACGCGCCCTCGACGGCGATTGCGTCGTGCATTCCGACGGCTATAATGTCCATTTCTATCGTTCCCGCCGACCATTCTGCGGAGGAGAATCTAAGCGTTGAAAAATCTCCCGTGGGGTTCTGCCCCGCTATGCCGAGCCTGGCGTCCGCCCCGCTCAAAGACAGGCTGCCCATGCTTTCGGTTGAATACAGATTCAACGCTCCGCTGACAATCGCCACCGAATCTACCCCGCCCGTTTGAAAGCGCATTGTCTGCTCTCCGGAACTCGAGCTCGCAAACATCTCGATATGGGTTTTAAGGCCGGTTTCGTTTGTGAAATTCCCCGACCATTCCTCGGCGGTAGAATTTGTGAAACTGATGTAGACGCTCCGCCCCGCGGCGCCGGAATAAGTGTCCGAAAGGAGAATGTTCGCATCCCCCCTAAGCCCGCCAAGGGAAATGTTGGAATCGTAAGACTCGTCGCCTTCGACCTGCATGTTGCTTGAGAATTGGGTTTTCAAATCCAAATTTATCGAGCCCGCCGATTTTTGCGTCACGTCCATCACGCCGTTTACCCCAAAGAACGCCGTGTTTATCTTTAAATCGAGCGGCTGGTAAACGCCGTTGCGCAAATTCTGGACAATGTTGAAATCTCCGCCGACTACAAACGAGGAATTTTGCGATATCCCGACGACCGGCCACGGATCATCGCCGTAGTCCAAAGATGAAGAGATTCTCAGGGAAGTTTTCCCCGTTACGTTTAAATTGAAATCTCCTTTTACCGAAAGGGAAGAATTGTCTTCCACCAAAATATTGGTCTGCCTCCCGTCCGCCGTGTCGGCCGGCGTTATCGTAAAATTCATGCTGCCCCATGCCGTGACGGACTGGTTTTCCACAGTGCAGAACAAATCCGCGGGCGAAGAGCCGAGCGCGAGATCCATGTTGAAGTCGTGGAAATTCATATCACCCACCCAACCCGTGACAAATCCGGTCTGCGAGGTTATTGTCGCCGATACCCACAGGTTGTCGTATTGCGCGGGGTTTGATTCGGAAACCGGCCCGTCCACGGAGCCGACATTCCAGTTTTTTGCTTCCCCCAAATGGCCGTGGTCCCATTTGCCGGGGTGGGTGACGAGATCGTTGTTGTAATACAAATCCGTATATTCCAAATCCTGCGCGCCAGCGGCAATAAAAAAGAAAAGCGAAAAAAAGGGAAAAACCGTTAATCTTTTCATGTAAAAGGGAATATATATAACCTATAAAAAAGTCAATCTTTTAATAAGATATTCCATATTTTCCTCCCTTCCCCATCCTTTTCACTCTCAATCTAAACGCCTTCCCCATCCGCGCGCTTTTCCCCTCCCCCTCTGCCATAAAGATTAGCCGCGCGCCGCCGCCCCCGTTCTTAACGCGGCAGAAACGCCGGAACAATGCGCAGGACACGGTTAATATGCGCAGAAACGCCCGCAGAAACCGCACAATTTCGATTTTACCCCGCCAAATTGCCAATATCCGCGCGGGCAAGCGCCCGCAATTTTGCGGCAACCGCCTTCTGCTCCCGCGCCCGAACGGGGCGGATAGATAAAAAAGCCCGCAACCGCGGGCCCGCAAGCGACTCGCCGCCTGTCGAACCGTCAAGGCGGCGCGCCATTCCCCTCCCCCGACGCAATCAGGATTCGTTGAATATCCCTTTAAGGTTTATCGCCTCGAGAATATTCATCGCGTGGGAATTTACCCTCTCGCACGCTGAAAGGATTTCGATAAACAAGATTCCTCCGCGCGTGACGCCGCCTATTTCCATCTGCGAAATCGCCGCCCTGCGGAGGGATTTCCGCACGCTGTCGAGCTTCTTGCGCATCGCGGCGGCGCGCTCTATGTCGGCCTTTGGAATAGAAGTCTTGTCAAGGCTCTTGTCGGCGAAGTCCACAAACTTGTTCATTTCGGAACAGAATTCGACAAACGCGGGCGACTGCAATATCTGGTCCATCAGCTGCCTGCGGTACCTCTTTCGGGCGAGGGTAATTAGGCGGTAGCAAGAGTCGCACATCTCCTCGAGCTCGGGGACTATTATCATGTTGCGCGTGACGATTTTTATGCTGTCCTGGCTGAGCTCGTGCGAAGAGCACTGGACGAAAAAGCTCGTAAGCGCCATCGAGAGCTTGTCGGATTCTTCCTCGATGTCGCGCAGCCGCGCGACCTCCTCGCTCAAATCCTCGTTGGGCTTTTGAATGACTTTGACAAACCCGTTGAACATGTCGCCCGACATTTCCGCGAGCCTCACGAGCTCCTTCTGCCCCTCGAACAGGGCGAGCTCCCCCATTTCCGCGATGTTGCTTGAAAGGTATTCGAGGCGCTGGACGGGCGTGCGGCGCTTGCGGTCGGGCTTGCTCTTGAGAATCCAGCACGTGATTTTCTCTATCTGCGGGACAAACGCTATGAGCACGCAGATGTTGCAAAAATTGAACATCGTGTGGAACATCGCCACCCTTTCCGGAATGGCGATCTTTTCGAGGGCGGCCTCGCGCGCGGCGCCCGCGAGCGAATTGAAGTCGGAGATCCCCATAGCCGCGAGCGTCGCCGGATCGGGCGCGCAGTCGAGCGGTATTATCCACTTGATCATCGCGAGGAAATAATAAAACACGCACAATACCCATATCACGCCGAGCACGTTGAAGATCAAATGCGCTATCGCCGCCCTCTTTGCGGCGAGGTTTGCCGTGATGGCGGCGAGGTTTGCCGTTATTGTCGTGCCGATATTTTCGCCGAGAACCACGGCGGCCGCTAGGTCGAAATCTATCCAGCCCTTTACCGCCATGGTGATAGTGACGGCGACCGCCACGCTCGACGACTGCACTATTATTGTAAAGACGACCCCGAACGCCAAAAACAGCAGAACCGACAGGAAGCCCATGTTTGAATAGTGCCTAAGCCACTGCAAAAACGGAGAGTCGGGATCCACGTCCGGCATAGAGGATTTCAGGAAGTCCAGCCCCATCAGGAGCAGGCCGAGCCCAACGAGAAATTCTCCGGTGCTCCTGCGGACGGGCTTCTTGCAGAACGACGCCGCAACCCCGATGCCTACGAGCGGCAGCGCGAGCGACGAGAGCTCCAGCTTGAAGCCGAGGGCGGCGATTATCCACGCGGTTGTCGTGGTGCCAAGGTTCGCGCCCATTATGACGCCTATGCTCTCGCGCAGCGTCAGCAGGCCGGCGTTGACAAAGCTCACGACCATTACGGTTGTCGCCGACGACGACTGTATGACCGACGTCACCAAAGTGCCCGAAAACACCCCCTTGAAGCGGTTGCCCGCCATCGAGCGCATTATTGAGCGCAAGCGTTCGCCCGACGCCTTTTGCAAACCCTCGCTCATCAGCTTCATGCCGAAGAGAAAGAGCCCAAGGCTTCCCAACATCTGAAACAGAGTTCCCATAAAAAAATAAAAAGCTTTCCCATCATTGCGGAAAGCGCCGCCATATGCAAACCAAAACGGAAACATTCGGCGCGCAACCGCGCAAATTCCGCCGTTTGCGCTTGCATTGCGCGCGGGGAACGGCAGAGTCTTAACCGATGGAAAGCGTTGGCAAAAAGGCGTTGGCCGTATATTCGGGCGGGCTCGACTCCACGGTGCTGCTATACAAGCTTGCCGCCGAGTCGCGCGCCGCGGGCGCGCTCGGCGTCCTCTACGGGCAAAAGCACGCAAAGGAGCTGGAGTTCGCAAAATTCAACTGCAAAAAGCTCGGCGTTGGATACGCGCAGGCGGATCTGTCGCAGCTCGGGGCGCTCTTCGGCAAAAGCTCGCTCACCGACGCGGAAACCGAGGTGCCCGAGGGCGGATACCGCGAGGAAAATATGAAGTCCACCGTGGTGCCCAACCGAAACATGATAATGATTTCCGTCGCGGCGGCGCGCGCGATAGCCATCGGCGCGGGCTCCGTCGCCTACGCCGCCCACTCCGGCGACCACGCAATATATCCCGACTGCCGGCCGGAATTCGCCGACGCGCTCGCCGGCGCGCTCCGCCTTTGCCACTACTTTCCGATAGGGCTTGAACGGCCGTTCGTGGGAATGACCAAGGCGGATATAGTGCGGCTCGGCGCGGATCTGGGCGTGGATTTTTCCAAGACGTGGTCATGCTACAAGGGCGGCGAAAGACACTGCGGAAAATGCGGAACCTGCGCCGAGCGCAAAGAGGCGTTCCGCCTCGCGGGGATCCCCGACCCCACCGAATACGACGCCTGATGCAAGCCAAAGTCGCAGTCATTCGCCACCCCAGGGAAAACGTCAAAAAGTGCTCCCTGCGCCGCCTGCACGGCAATCCGAACTTCGAGTTTTTCAGGGCGTCGGAAAAATTCTTCTTCGACGCCACGGGTTTTTTGCTGCTCGAAATGGGCGCCCCGCCCGTGACGCCCGCCGACGCCGGCCTGCCGATACTGCTGCTCGACAGCACCTGGCGGCTGCTGCCGTCGCTGCGCGCGAAAGTCGGCGGAAAATTCACAGCCCGCTCTATCCCGCCGGAAATCCGGACGGCGTACCCGCGCGTCTCCAAAGTCTTCGGAGACCCCGCGGGGCTCGCCACCGTCGAGGCGCTGTACGCCGCGACAAAGCTGTCCGGCAATCCCGACCCGTCCGTATTGAAAGGCTATCCGTTTGCGAGAAAATTCATGGAAATCAACGGGTGGCTATCCGACCTGCCCTCCCCCGATTTCTTCGACGCCTCCGAGAGCGTATTCTGCGGCGGCGCGCAAATTTAGTGTTGCCCCGCGCCCGACAAACGCGGAAAATGCCGCCCATGAAATCCGGCAGCGATAATTGCGCCTTCGGGCGCAGGGAATTTTTGGGGGCGTCGGCGATGTCGCTCCTGGGGTATACTCTCTCGGTCAGCGTCCCCGAGGCGCGCGCGGACAGCGCGGCAAAAAGCCCCCTCGGGCGCGAAATAGAGGCCAAGACGAGGGGGAAATTTTTCGACTTCTCCGCGGAGCCGAACATGTCCAAAGAGGAGCTCGGGTGCGACGTCATGGTCGCGGGCGGCGGCCTCGCTGGAATTTGCGCGGCTCTCGCCGCCGCCCGCAACGGGGCGAAGACCGTCCTCGTCCAGGACAGGTCGAGGCTCGGGGGAAATTCGAGCAGCGAGATAAAAATGCACCCGCTCGGGGTGAACGGCGACAAATGGGGCTGGCGCGAGGCCGGAATCATTGAGGAAATAAAACTCGACAACGCCGCGAACAACCCGCAGCGCTCGTGGGAGATGTGGGACCTGCTCCTCTACGACAAGTGCGTCACCGAACCCAATCTCACTCTGCTGCTCGACACTTCCGTCTACGCCGCCGACGCCGAGGGGGGCAGAATATCCGCAGCCTACGCGCGCTGCGACAAAACCCTTAAAATCTACCGCATCAAGTCGAAAATTTACATAGACTGCACGGGCGATTCGAGGCTCGCGATGGAGGCGGGCGCGGAGCTCATGGCGGGCAGGGAAGGCTCCGAAAAGTACGGGGAGCCGCTCGCCGACACCTACGAAAAGGGCAAATTCCTGTGCAGCTCCATAATGTTCACCTCCAAGGACTGCGGCAGGCCCGTCGCCTTCAAGGCTCCGGCGTGGGCGAAAAAAATCTCCGCCGAAGACCTCAAACTGCGCGACCCCGCAAAATGGGGCTTCGACTACGGCTATTGGTTCATATCGCACGGCGGCATGGCGGACACCATACGCGACAACGAGGTCATACGCTTCGAGCTGCTCTCCATCGTGCTCGGAGTGTGGGACTACATCAAAAACAGCGGCAAATACCCCGAGGCGGCAAACAGGGCTATCGACTTTGTGGGAATGATCCCCGGCAAGCGCGACAGCTACCGGATAGTCGGCGAGCGCGTCTTCACGCAGCGCGACATCGAAAAGGGATGGGAATCCATGCCCGACCAGGTCGGCGCCGTCGGCTGGCCGCTCGAAGACCAGACCTCGGAGGGATTCTACGCGCGCGGCAAAAAGCCGGCAATCTACGGCGGGCAGGTTCCGTTCTACAACCTGCCGCTTTCGATAATGTGCGCCAAGGGGTTTTCAAACCTGATGATGGCGGGGCGCAACATGAGCGCAAGCCACTTGGCGTTCACCTCCACGCGCGTGATGAACTCTTGCTCCGTGGCGGGCCAGGCGGCGGGGACGGCGGCGGCTATGTGCGCAAGGGAAAACCTCGCCCCGCGCGAAATTTCCGCGTCGGGGGAGCTCGCCGAAAGGCTGCGGCAAAACCTTTTGAAAGACGGCCAGATAATACTCGGGGCAAAAAACTCCGACCCCCTCGACTTGGCCAGAGCCGCGAAAATCTCGGCGACCGACTCGGCGGAGGGGACAAAGCCCGAAAATGTCGTCTCGGGCATGTGCTACGACATCGCGGGCTCAAACGGCAACCGCTGGAAAGCACCGATAGAAAAGTCCCCCGCCCTGTCGCTCGAATGGGGCGCGCCGCAGAAAATCGGGAAGCTGATTCTCAATCTCGACACGGGCTCGCGGCTGCTTACGCCCACCCTCGAAACCGGATTCGTGAAGCGGGTCATACAGGGCCCGCAGCCTGAGGCGCTCAGAGACTTCACAATTTCCGCGACGCTCGCGGACGGCTCGAAAAGGATTTTGGCGGACGTGCGGGGCAACTACCAGAAGAGGCTGGTTTTCGATTTCGAGCCCGCCGACATAAGGAAAATAGAAATAAAATGCCTCGCCACAAACGGCGCCCCCCAGGCCTCGATATTCGAAGTCCGCGCGTACGGCGCATAGCATCCGCAATTTCCCGTTTCTTGGAATTTTTAATTGGAAATAAAAATCCGACAATCCTATTGACACTAATGAGCATTTTTGAGCATATATTTGCCCATGAAAGAGGCAACTATATTGGTTAGGGCGCGCGTCGATTCCAGAAAAGCAAGAAAGGCGGAAAAGATCTTCGCGCGCCTCGGGCTGAAAATGTCCGATGCGATAAACATATTTATTTCGCAAGTAGATCTGCGGGGAGATTTGCCGTTTGCGGTTACTACAAAGCCCGAAAGGCTGATGTCCGACGAAGAACAGGGCAAAATCTGGAACGAGGCGCTGGGTGAATATTAGGCAAAAGCCGCGGGCCGGCGAAATATGGATTGCCGATCTGGGGACGACCGGGAAAATACGTCCGGTTCTCGTACTCTACTATCCAAAGCCCGACGACTCCAGAATGCTTGCCATTGTCGCCCCGATAACTTCGCAAATACGCGGCGGCGACGGAGAATATGACATAACCCATATAAAATGGCTTCCCAAACCCTCAGCAATAAATTTTCAAGGGCTCGGAAGCATTGACAGGCATTCGCTTTCGAGAAAGCTCGGGACTTTGCCAAAAAACGATCTGAACGAAGTCAAATCGAATCTGCGGAACCTTTTGAATCTCTGAAATTCAAGCGCATTGCATAAAATGCCTCGCCACAAACGGCGCCCCCCATGCCTCGATATTCGAAGTCCGCGCGTACGGCGCATAGCCTCCGCAATTTCCCGTTTCATGGAATTTTTAATTGGAAATAAAAATCCGTCAATCAGTGTGGGCAATAGCCGCATTTCAAAGGCTCTACCTCTGCGGCAAACGCTCAGACTGCTTCTGAAACGATGAGGAATAAGCCGTTTTTTGGCGGCGGACAAAAAACGCGGCGGGGAGAGCAAGACCCTCGCCGCGGTTTTCGGAGCGGCTGAAAGCGGATTTTAATAGGACTTTGCGAATACCGCCTTTATACCCTCTTTGCCGGTGAAAATGCACTTTCCCTTCCCGCCGCCTTCGAGCGGTATGCAGCGCACCGTCACTTTCAGGTCGTTTTTGAGAGCCTCCTCCACCTCGCGCGAGCCGTCGTAATGCGCCACCGCAAAGCCTCCGTGTATCTCCGGCTTCTTCGCGTTTTGGGGGGTGAAGAAAGAATAAAAATCGTCTTTGGAGGAAATCTCGACGGTGTTGCCGTCGCGGTACTTTTTCGCCCGCGCAAAAAGGGAGTCCTGTATGGATTTCAGGGTGTCGGCTATCGTCGCGGCAAACTCCGCGCGCGGAACCGACTTCTTTGAGCCGTCGTCGCGCCGAGCGGCAAACACGGCCTCCTGCGCCACGTCGCGCGGGCCGACTTCCGCCCTCACGGGCACGCCCTTTTTCACCCAGCTCCACACCTTCTCGCCCCCGCGCAGATCGCGCCTGTCGATTTCGACCCTGACCTGCTGCCCCGCGTATGTTTGGGCCGAGAGCTCCGCCTTTAAAGCGTCGCAGTATTCGAGAACCCGCGCGCGCTCCTCCTCCTTGTGCAGCACGGGCAGTATCACGACCTGCGCCGGTGCGAGGCGCGGCGGAAGCACGAGCCCGTCGTCGTCGGAGTGGGTCATCACCATGCCGCCGATAAGCCGCGTCGAGACCCCCCAGCTCGTCGTCCATGCGTACTCCTGCGAGCCGCTTTCCGAGAGGAATTTTATGCCGCTTGCCTTTGCGAAATTCTGCCCGAGAAAGTGCGACGTCCCCGCCTGCAACGCCTTTCTGTCCTGCATCATCGCCTCTATGCAATAGGTGTCCACCGCCCCGGGGAATTTTTCTCCCTCAGTCTTTTTGCCGCAGATTACGGGCATAGCCATGTAGTCCTGCGCGAACTCCTCGTAGACGCGCAGCATTTTCTGCGTCTCCTCCTCGGCCTCGGCGCGCGTAGCGTGGGCGGTGTGGCCCTCCTGCCAAAGAAATTCCGCCGTGCGCAAAAAGAGGCGCGTGCGCATCTCCCACCGCACGACATTCGCCCACTGGTTGACGAGAATCGGCAGGTCGCGGTACGACTGCACCCAGCGCGAGTACATTTCGCCGATGATGGTCTCGGAAGTCGGGCGTACGATCAGCGGCTCGTCGAGCGGCGAAGCGGGCACCAGCTTTCCGCCGGCGCCGAGCTGCAGGCGCGAGTGGGTGACCACCGCGCACTCCTTTGCGAACCCCTCAACGTGCTCCGCCTCCTTTTCGAGATAGCTCACGGGAATGAAGAGCGGGAAATAGGCGTTTGTGTGGCCAGTCGCCTTGAACATCTTGTCGAGCGCCGACTGCATGTTCTCCCAAAGGGAATACCCCCACGGCTTTATGACCATGCAGCCGCGGACGGGGCTGTTTTCCGCCAGGTCGGCGGCTTTGATTACCTGCTGGTACCACTCGGGATAGTCCTGTTCCCTCGTGGGCTGGATTGCGGTTCGTTTTTCCTGTGCCATATCGAAAAAAAAGCAGGCGGGGATTCTCGCCGAATCCCCGCGCGTTTTCAAGAGAGAAATCAGAACAGGGTGGGCTCGCCCTCCCCGTCCCGCGGCGGGCGGTCGGGGGATTTCGGGCTGTGTATGTGGCGCGGAACCTTGCCGAGGCGCTCCTCCACGGCGTCGTCTATCTCGCGCATGATTCTGTCGCAGATTTTCAGCGCGTGCATCTTTATCCACAGCGAAGTCGGGCTCCGGAGGGTGAAGTCCGCCGCGCCGTAGGCGTCGATTCTGCCGCTCTCCAAGAGCATGTCGTTCTGGGCGAACTCGGCCTCGCTGCCCGGGGTGTAGACCGCGTAGGCCTTCCCGCCGCCCTTGCGGACCACGGAGAACACGGGCACGTCGCTCGGCCCGTCCGCGACGTAAATCATGTTGCGCACGGGCACCCGCCTGTCCGCGTCGGCGATTTTGGCGTTCACGTCTATCTGCGGGTTTTTGTTCGTGCCCTTGTTGATTTCAAAGACAAAGCGCGTCTTGATGGTGTTGTCCACTATCATTCCGATCTGCGTTATCTGCCGCGAGAGGTCGGTCAGCCCGAATTCCGGCTGGCGCGAGAAGTACGGCGGGAACGGCTCCTCAACGAACTCGCAGCCGAAAATCCCGTCCACGTGGGCGGCTATGGCGCTGCCGCGTATCATCTCCGCCAGCCCCGTGCTTATTATATAGTGCTCGAGCGACACGTCGATGCCGTCTTTGCGCGCGCGCTCGGCAACGGCGGCGCGCAGTTCGTCGAAAAACTCGGGCAGCCCCGCGCGGAATTTTAGGCGCGCGCCGAGCTCGCGGAGCCTGGCGTTGTTGAGCCCGCGCATTCTGCCGTCGCGCACGAAACTCAGCAGGTGGTTGAGATAGACGCTCTCCGGCGAGACCCTCACCCCGCGCTCGGCGTAGAGGGCGGGCAGCATGTTCACCTCTTTCCAGAAGAGCTTTTCGTCAACGCCGTACTCCTCGAAAATGGGGGTCTGCATGTATCCGTCGATAAGGGTCTTGTCGAAGTCCCACAGGCAGGCCACCACGTGCCTGCGGCGGATCGAGTTGTCGGCGTCGTGAATCATTGCCCTACGAGTTTCGCAAAAGCCGCCCGCATTGCAAGTTTTTACGCTCTGGCAGAGAAATCAGAACGACCGACACTATCACGAGCGCCATCCCGAACGCTATCCTGGCGGTGAAATCCTCCCCCAAAAACGCGGAGCAAAGCGCGACCGCCGTGGCGGGCTCGAACGCCCCCAAGACCGCCGCGACCGTCGGGCCCGCATAGCGTATGGAATAGGTGATAAACGTTATCGAGACGAAAGTCGGCAGGACGGCGAGAGCCGCGACGAGCCAGAACTCGGCGGCGGAATCGGGAATCTGGGGCGCGCGGGACTCCGCCGCAAGCTTCAGCCCCGCGGCAAGGGCGGCGAACAGCAGTGAGTAGAACGTCAGGCGCAATCCGTTCATAGCCGCAAGCCGCGTGACTTTTATCGCCACCATGTACGCCGCATAGGAGAGCGCCGACGCCACGACGAGCGCGACGCCACCCGCGGTGACGCCGCCGTTTTCAAAGTCGGAGAGCAGCATCACCCCGCAGAGCGAAACCGCCATCGCCGCGGCGGTATTCATCCCCATGCGCGCCCCGAAGAAAGCCGCCATTATCGCCGCCGTGAAAACCGGATACAGGAAGAGAATCGCCGAGGCGACTCCCGCGGGCATGAGCGTAAAGCTCCAAAAGAGCGCCTGCGACGAGAACGCGAAGAGCGCGCCGAGCATAATCAGCAGCCCGGCCTCCGCGCGCGTCGTCCGGAAACCTCCCCCGAACGCCGCCACTACCGGTGCGAGCAGAAGCGCCGCCGCCGAAAACCTGAAAAACAGCATGGAGTCCACCCCGTACCCGCCGCGCAGAAGCGGCACCGCAAATAGCGGATTCGTGCCGTAGGATACGGCTGAAACTATGCCGCACAGTATGCCCGCAAGCCTTTTCATAAAAAATCAAATCCCGCAATTGGAATGCGCGCAAAAAAATAGTAAAGCAAATTTGCCCGCTTCGGGGCGGTTTTCGTGGTCGGGCGGAGCGGGAGGTTGCGCAAGCGCGCCGCCGCGCGGCGGAAAGCGGGAAAGTCCGGAGCGGGGCAAAAAATCTCGGCGCCCCTTCCCCGCGCGCGCCGGTGCCGGCCGCATCCGCGCCATGCGCTCCGGAAGCGTTTTATGTTTGCCGGGCGCGGGAAATTTTCGGATAAACGGAAACTGCGCCCCCAAATGCAAAATAAAAAAAATCCAGAAAACGGCAATTCCTCCCCCGAGAAAAAGAGGGGGCTGGTAGTCTCGGTATTGCACGAGATAAGCCGCGTCGCCGTGCGCGTGAAGGACGTGTCGATGCTCTTGAAAGAGGTGCTCGACATCCTGCACGCGCAGATGAACCTCACCCGCGGGACGGTGACGCTCAAAAACGGCGACGTGCTCGTAATCCGCGCCTCCCACGGGCTCAGCGACGAGGAGCGCAAAAGGGGCGTCTACCGCGTCGGGGAAGGCGTGACGGGCGACGTGGCGGCGCGGGGGGTGTCGAGGATAGTGGAGGACATATCCAGGAGCCCCGACTTTCTAAACCGCACGGGCAGCCGTCACATGGACGTAAAAACCGCCTTTTTGTGCGTGCCCATCGTCTGCCGCAACAGCGTGATAGGAACCCTCAGCATAGACCGAGAAAACCCCACCCGCTACGAGCTCAAGCGCGACTTGAAACTGCTCGAAACCATCGCCAACATAATCGCCTACGCGGTGTCGGTGCTGTTGCTCGACATGGAGGAAAACGAAAAGCTCAACGCCGAAAACCGCGACCTGCGCGAGCGCATAGACCAGGAGCTCCGCCCCGAAAACGCGATAGGCTCGAGCCCCGCGATGCTCAAAGCCTACGAGCTCATCTCCGCGGCGGGGAGCGGGTCGGCGCACGTGCTGATACGCGGGGAGGTCGGCACGGGCAAGGACTTTGCCATGCGCGCGATAGCCAACGCAAAAATGTGGCGCAGCCGCCCGCTCGAAATCCTCGACTGCTCCACGATGCGCGACTCGCTCATAGACGCCGCTCTCTTCGGGTCGCAGTCGCCGTCGCACCGCACGCGGCCGGGGCTCGTAGAAAAGGCAGAAAACGGCATAGTGTACCTCGACTCTATGGGGCTGATAGGCCAGCCGCTGCAAGTGAAGCTGCTGAAATTCCTGACGGACGGGACGTATTCCCGCTGCGGCGAAACGAAAGTGCGCCGCTCCTGCGCGCGCATAATAGCCTCCACTTCCGGAGACCTCGAAACCCGCCTGCGCGACGGCATAATCCGCCCCGACTTCTACTACCGCATAAGCGTGTTCACCATCAATATCCCCCCGCTGCGCCAGAGGCGCAGGGACATTCCGCAGCTTGCGAAATTTTTTCTGCAAAAGCACGCCGCCCTGCGCGGGAAAAAGATCACCGCAATCACGCCGGCGGCGATGAACATGCTTTGCGCCTACCACTGGCCCAGCAACGTGCGCGAGCTCGAAAACTGCATAGAGCGCGCGGTGATAATACCCGCCGGCCCCGCCATAGCGGAGTCGGACCTCCCCCCGTCGCTCCAGACCCCGCAGTCCACGAATACCTCGAAGCTCAAAGCCGACGAAAACATAGACTTCAAGAAGATGGTGGAAAACTTCGAGCGCGAAATAATCATAGAGGTGCTCGCCGCAAACGGGGGCAACGCCGCCGCCGCCGCGCGCCAACTCTCCGTCACGCGGCGCATACTCAACTATAAAATCTCAAAGCTCGACATCACCCCCAAGACCTTCAAGACAAAAAACGACCCCAAGCGCGAGGGGCGTTAGAAAAACCCTATGTAAATGGGGCGCGGAGAACTTGCGCTCTGCGCGTTCAATACGTCCGGCGCCGTCAAACCGCCCCGATTCCGCTCTACAACAAAAACAGCGCGCCGAGGCCTAAGAATATGAAGAATCCGCCCGTGTCGGTGCAGCCCGTCGCGAATATGGATGAGCCCGACGCCGGGTCGAGCCCGAACTTTTTAAGGGTAAAGGGTATGAAGCTGCCCATGAAGCCGCCGAGCGACATGTTTATCAGCATCGCCACCCAAACTATGGCGGAGAAGTCCCACCTGCGCGTGACCGCCATCGCGAGGCACGCCCCGAGCAGGCCGATGAGGAGCCCGTTCAGAAAGCCTTTCCAAGTCTCGCGCAGGCAAACGCGCGACATGTCGAACATCTCGACCTCCCCGAGGGCGATGGAGCGCACCGTCACCGCGAGCGTCTGCGCGCCCGTGTTCCCCCCTATGCCCGCGATTATCGGCATGAACACCGCAAGCACAGGCAAAACAGCTATGTCGGAGTCGAAAAACCCCACCACCGCCGACGCTACAAACGCCGTGCACAGGTTCACCAGCAGCCACGGGGAGCGCTGGCGTATGCTCGAAAAAATCGGGTCGAAAATCCCCTCGTCGGCGCCCGCGCCCGCCATCTTCTGGATGTCCTCGGTGTTCTCGTCGCGCATGATGTCGATAACGTCGTCGTGCGTGATGATGCCCAGCAGCTCGCCGTCGGAATCCACTACCGGCAGCGTGTGGAAATTCGTGTCCGCCATTATGTGGGCGACTATCTCCTTGTCCATCGTGGGCGCCAGAAGCCCGATGAGCCCCGTGCGCATTATGTGCCCCACGCGCGAGCCCTTAGGCGCAAGCAGCAGCGCGCGCATCGACACAACCCCCTGCAACACGTCGTCGGAGTCGACCACGTACAGATAGTAGATGTTTTCGTATTCGTCGCGCATTTTGCGCACCGCGCCTATGGCCTCGTCTATCGTCATCTCGGGGCGCAGGGTGGCGACGTGCGGGTTCATTATCGCGCCCGCAGTGTCCTCGGGGTATTCGAGCAGCTCAAGGACATCCTCCGCCGCTTCGGGCTGCGACTTCTGCATACCCTTCAAAAGCCTGTCGCGGTCGTCGTCCTCGAGCTCTCGCACGATGTCGGCGGCGTCGTCGGGCTCCATCTCGTTGAGGACGGAAACCGCGCGGTGCTCGCGCATTTCGGAGACGAGCTCGGCGGACTGCTCGGAGTCCATCTCGGAGACTATCTCCGAAACCTGCTCGGGGGAAAAGCGGCGCAGGATCTGCCGCTGGGTGTCCACGTCGAGGCGCGAGAGAAAGACCGACAGGATGTGGGGGCTGGTGCGCAGGAGCGTTTCGTCGTCGAGCCTGTCGAGCTCGGCGCTGTCGGCCATGCTCACCAGATCGTAAAGCGTATAGCCCTCTTCGCGGCGGGCGACATCGGCGGCTTTTTCTTCCTGCGGCATTGCTCTAAATCCCCATGACCGACATAAGCGTGAATATCTGCCTGAAACTCAACTCCGTTTTCGCCGAATTTTCAAGTTTTTTATCCCGCTTATCGGGAAGCGGCGTTCCGGCGCGCAGCGGGCGCAAAGCGAGCGTCCCGCAAATGGAACATGCGCGGCGGCGCGCCGTTCCATTGAACCGGCAAGCCTCTGCGGAGTAAAATAATGAACTACCGCGGGATAAAAACATCGCATAGCCAATCACCGCAAGGGAGGCTATGCCATAAAAAAAACAACAAACCGCGGCGGGGGATAGGAGCATTGCGAATGCAATCTCCGTAAGGGGGGCTATGCCATAAAAAAAACAACAAACCGCGGCGGGGGATAGGAGCATTGCGGATGCAATCTCCGTAAGGGGGGCTATGCCACAAAAAAAACAACAAACCGCGGCGGGGGATAGGAGCATTGCGAATGCAATCTCCGCAAGGAAGCTATGCCACAAAAAAAACAACAAACCGCAGCGGGGGATAGGAGCATTGCGAATGCAATCTCCGCAAGGGGGGCTATGCCAGAAAAAAAACAACAAACCGCAGCGGGGGATAGGAGCATTGCGAATGCAATCTCCGTAAGGGGGGCTATGCCATAAAAAAAACAACAAACCGCGGCGGGGGATAGGAGCATTGCGGATGCAATCTCCGCAAGGAAGCTATGCCACAAAAAAAACAACAAACCGCAGCGGGGGATAGGAGCATTGCGAATGCAATCTCCGTAAGGGGGGCTATGCCATAAAAAAAACAACAAACCGCGGCGGGGGATAGGAGCATTGCGGATACAATCTCCGTAAGGGGGGCTATGCCACAAAAAAAACAACAAACCGCGGCGGGGGATAGGAGTATTGCGAATGCAATCTCCGTAAGGGGGGCTATGCCCCCCTTCAATAAAATGCTTGATTGGGGTGAAACTTTGGGAGATACTGGGCGTTGGAGAAAAGAGATGGCGCGTAAGATTACGTTATTGCCCGCCGGGGCGTATTTTGTAAAGAGGCTCGACGGGGTTGGGGGCATATCGGACGCCGATTTGCTCTCGATGGCGTTTGCGGAAATCGCTGCGGACGCGCCGGTGTCGGCGGACAGGTTAAAGTGCGGGGTTTACAGGGCGCGCGGGGGAAGCGCCACGGCTTTCGGGGCGGTGGACACTTCGGCGTTTGGAGATATGGGCGCGCAGGCGCTCATGGAGGCGGATTTGGCAATGCCGTCGTTTTGCGCGCTGCTGGCTTCCGGTTTGGAAGACGGGGAATATTTTTTTCTGCACGAAGGGTGCGTGTGCGCGGCAAGGCTTGAAGGCGGGGCGGCGGCGGACTTCGCCGCGCTCGACAACGCGGCGGACGCGGAAAAGGCGAAAGAGGAGCTCGCGGAATTTTTGGGATTTGACGCCCGCGGAGCCGCCGCGGTCGAGCTTGAATCCGCCTCGGCTTCCGGAAAATTCGCCGAATTTTCAGCGAAGATTTCCGGAGTGGAGGGCGCGCGGCGTGAAATGTCGTGGAGAGCGCCGCTGGCGGAGCTTGCATTATGCGACGTCAGGGGGGCGGATTTTTTGCGAGCGGCAAGGCTATCGCGGCGCAAGCGCAGGATTGCCGCGTGCGCGATTGCGCTGATACCCGCGGCGTTCGCGGCGCTCGCCGCGTTTCAGGCGGGAGTGATGTTGAAATCGCGCGAAATCGCAAAAACGGAAGAGGAGCTCGCCGCGATGGAGCCCGAGGCAAAAGCGATAGAGGCGCGAGTGGAGAGGATTGCGGCGTTTTCGGATCTCGCGCGGCCAAACCCCACGCCGCTCGAGCTGTTGTCCAAGATAAACGCCGCGCGCCCGGACGGGGTGGTCGCAGCGTCGTTTTCGCGGAAGGGGAGCTCGTTTGAGATTGCGGGGTCGAGCGACGACCTCTCCAAAATAAACGAATTCGTGTCAAAGCTCAGGAATTTACCAGGGTTTGCGGACGTGAAATCGAAGAGCGACTCGTCGAAGAGCGCGTCCAAATTTTCCGTGACGGGGACGTTCAAGAAATGAGGATTGTCGAAAGGTTGAAGTCGTTTTGGGCGTCGCGCAAGCCGAGAGAGCGCGCGATGGCGCTCTGTTGCGCGGCGATAGTGGCGGCGCTATGGTTTACGCTTCTGTCGCGCAAGAATGCGGAATATTCGGAGAGAATGCTGGATCTCGGCAGGCGTATGGCCACGGCGCGCGCCGCAATCGCCGGAGCGGACGCGGTGGCGGCGGCGGAAACGGAGCTTTCAAAGTCTTTCGACCCGTCCAAAGCGCTTTCTGCGGACAAGTTTCAGGCGGAAATAGACCGCTGCGCGCGGGAGGCGGGCGTTGAGTACAGGCTGTCGTCGGTCGCGTCCTCCGCGGAGGGAAGGTTCAAGGTTTACAGAGCGACCATGCAGATTTCAAAGACCGCAGACCTCCCGTCCATAATGAGGTTTGAGGCGGCCCTCAAAGCCCTTCGCCCCTATGTGTCGATAGCGGAAGCCTCGTTTTCCGGAGACGGGAAGGGGGCGGTGTCGGCGCAATATTCCATAGTGTCGTTTTCCCTGTGAGTTCCGGAAAGAACCGGCGGGAATGGAGCGAAAGCGGCGCCTGCGGGCGGAACTTTGAGCACGGCTAGCGGGAATGCCGCAAAATTTTTCTCCGTCGCAAGCGCACTGAAAACGAATAATCTTATAATTTATAGATATATATGGATAATATTTTCGGTTGACAACCAATTGAAACGCGGTTAACTTGTTCACAATTAAAACTCAGTTCAAATGAAAATTTACCCCATTAAAAAATTGTCCGCCGCGCTTCTTTCCGCCGCGCTTGCCGCCTCCGCGGGAGCTGCGGACAACACGTATTACATCTGGGCGGGAGCCACTGGCTATTACGGCGAAGTAGACCCCCTCACCGCGAAAAATTGGAGCGTTTCCGACACGGAATACGTCGCCCCGCCCGAGGGGACGGAGATGAATTCGCCCGACGCCAACTGGATATTCGACTACGGCGCGTACCTGCCCGTTTCAGGAAGGCAGGACAATATATATTATAGAATCAAAACTTCGATGTTCCAGGTAAACTCCATTTCCATAATAAACCACGACGCCACCAGCACCGGTTATTGGGACGGCAGCGGGTTCCATGAGACGGGAGGCTCAACGGGCATAAAGCTCACTTCAAGCTCTTCAAATTCTTATTGGAACATAGGAACATTTACATACACGGGCGCGGCGGGTTCTTGGGACAGGGGCATACAGTTCGCCTCGGCGAATTCCGACGCTGCGCAGGCGATAATCACCGTGGGAGAAATGAACATCGGCTACGGAGAAAACACGACAAGCTTTGTCATCGGCTCCGACGCCGCAGGAACCGCATACGCGACCATAGACGAAGGCAATACCCATATAGGGGACGCCGTAAGCCTCTCGGACTCTTCCGGACCAAAGCGCCTGACCGTAACGGGAGATTTTAATATACACGGCAATGCCACCGTGGGCATGAACGTTTGGGACAACGCCGCCGACGCCGTCCACTCCGAAAGCGTCCCCGATGTCGTCGTCGAGGGAATAGTGAGAATGACCCCGAGCGACGGCGGAAAAAAACCGACGTGGAATTTGATAAACAGAAGCGGCGCAATTTCGTGGGCAACAGGAGACCCCGCCCCCGGTCCGACAAACACTTTTATAAAAATCGGCGGATTGCAGGGCGAAGGAACGGTATCGAACAATTCGCGAACCCTTGAAGCGAGCACCGTAAAGCTGATATTCGCCAACGAGGCCGATTGCGAATTTACCGGCGGATTCACGGAAAACCGCTCCGATACGATAAAAACCGTCATGAGCGTGAAGATGGCGGGCAGGGACGGCGCCAAGCAGATAATCCACGCCGACGCCAAATTTACGGGCACAGTGGAAGTCGAGAGCGGAACCCTCATAATGAACAGCACAACGGCCCTCGGCAAACTCACCATGACCGGCGGCGCCTTTGGCGGCATAGACGGGGGAATAATCGTATCCTCGGCCGAATGGCGCGGGGGAGACTTCATATTTTACAGCGCCGACGCGATGAACGGAGGGGGCGACATGGTAAGAATCGAGGGGACATTCGCAAAAGCGGGCGAAGGAAAAATCGGAATAGACTTCGCGGGTTTCGACCCGTCGGTGTTCATTGAAGACGGAACGGTTTTGGAACTCATAACCGCCCAGGCCCTCGAAGGTTTTTCCTCCGATACCGACGCCGACGAAGACTTCTTGGCCAAAAACCTCGCAAACGGCTTTGCGGACTTTGAATGGGTCGGCAACACGCTTACCGTATCATTCTCCGCCGTTCCCGAGCCCGCCGCGCTCGCCGCAATCATAGGGGCGGCGGCCCTCGCAATCGCCGCTATTCGCAGGAAAAAATAGCGGATAAAATCCATGCCTTAAAGCTCCGGACGGAAAGTTCGGAGCTTTTTTGTATTTTCTTTTATATCAAAATATTCTTGACATAGTTAAGAATTTTTACAAATTTATCGCCAGTTTCGCGCACACGATTGAGAAAAAATCCGGCGCGCACCACTTAACATCCCGCCAGCACATCCATGAAAAAGATTTTCACCCAATCCCTCGCTCTGTTTGCAGTCGCCCTCTCCGCCGCGGCGGAGGATTTCTATTTTACGGGCGAGGGGACGACCACCACGGCAAATCCATCCGGCGCGTGGTCAACGCTCTCAGACGGTTCGTTTGTTCCAGTGGACAGGCCTCCCATGCAGGGCGAAGACAACCTGATATTTGACGGACAATACGCAAATTCAAACAACCTGTTCGTCACCACTGTCAACAATTACGGCAATGATATGACGGTTCGCAACCTATCCCAGCAAAATATTTATTTAAACGCGGGGCGCGAACTATCCGGACAGGACGTATATTGGGAGCTCTCCGGAAAACTTTCAGTATCGGGCGTAGAAGGAGAATGGGACGGTTCCAACTTTACGGACAAATCAAAAAATTTTATTTTATCCTATACGGACGACTCTGTCGGCGAAACGTCGGGGCCTCCGCGCATAAACTTTTCTGCGGACTCCATAGAGGTAATGGCGGACGGCACGACCGCCACGGACAACATGACCCACAAGGCCAAGATTTCTCTCGGGACGTCCGGCAAAGCCCTCAATTCAATAACCGTAAACAAAGGAATCGACTTGTATTCAAGGTCGAACCTCACGCTCAACGCCGCGACAGTGAAAATCGGAGGCATCGTAAACTTTCAAGCAACAAGCTATAGAAACGCCGCAGTAATGAAGTTAAACGCCTCCGCAGGGACTTCCATGCGCGTGGAAGTCGGAGGGTTAGTCTCCAACGGACAGTGCGCCGAAATAAGCAACACAACAAACTCTGCCGGAACCGAAACCACGCTTGTCTTCAAGAATGCGGCGGGCACCGACTACTCATACGGCGGCAAGCTTATGGATGGCAGCTACGGCGCGGGAGACGAATGGCACCTGTCAAAGCTCAACATAGAAATGGACGGCGACGGAATACAAAGGCTGTCCCCCCAAGACCCTGACAACTGTTTCTACACCGGAACTGTCACCGTAAAGCGCGGAGTTCTGTATCTGTACAATACCAAGAGCGCGGGCGATACATACTTGGAAGGCGGCAGGCTCGGCGTGCTGTATTCGGACCACGCCTTCTATACAACCGGATTCCACTGGACGGCGGGCGCCGTACTCGAACTGGACGTTAAAAGCAGCCAGCGCGATACCCTCGCAATCGGAGGCATCCTCGAAAAAGCCGGCGACGGCAAGCTTGTATTCGCGCTCGACCTCACCGCGGGCGACTACGACGCCATAGGCCTCGGCTCGTCGGTAAAGTACGACTTGCTGACCGCGGAATCGCTCTCCAACTTCGGTGACTCGCTCGACGACGACTTCGAGATTTTCGGCATGGACGAAAACAAATTCGACGCCAACTTCCTCTTTGCCGACAACACACTGTCGGTCGTCATAACGCACGTTCCAGAGCCCGCCGCGCTCGCCGCAATCATAGGGGCGGCGGCCCTCGCAATCGCCGCTGCCCGCAGGAGAAAATAGCGAAGAAAAAATTTTCCGCCCAAGCCCCGAGCCGGAGCAGCGGGGCTTTCTATTTATGCGGAAATCAAAGAAATATTCCCGCAACAAAGCCGCGGAAATTGGTTTAGAAATGCGCCCCGCCCGCGGCGCTGAAAACGCTCCGGAGAAAATGCGCGCAATCCAAAGAATCCGGCAACGCGCGCGGAATCGGAAATTTCTCCGGCGCCAACGGAAAATGCCGCACGGTAGGACGCGGCGCGCAAAAGGACAACGCAGCCTAAACAACCGGCCGCCGCGCACATCCAATAAAAAACAAGCGGAGAATGGAAAGCGCGCTAACAATTTAAAACTGTACAATCCGCAGCGGGAAGCGGCGCCGAACACCGGCCGCGCGCATCCCAACAAGCGCGCCGCGCGAAAGCCAAGACGCCCCTCCCTATCTCGCGGCGCGGATTTGCAGGCACGACTTTACGAGAGCCTCGAGCTCCCCGAGAGGCAGCTGGGTCGCGGCGTCGGAGAGCGCCCTTTCGGGCGACGGGTGGGTCTCGATGAACATTCCGTCGGCCCCCGCCGCAACGGCGGCTTTCGCAATAAGCGCCGCGTACTTGCGCTCGCCGCCGCTCACGCCGTCGCCGCGCCCGGGCAACTGCGTGGAATGGGTGGCGTCGATTATCACGGGGGCACGGTTTTCCGACATAATCGCGATTGCGCGCATGTCGACCACGAGGTTGCCGTAGCCGAAAGTCGATCCGCGCTCCGTCTGCCAGATTTCCGCAGCCCCCGCCTCGCGCAGTTTGGAGACGACGTATTTCATGTCGTACGGCGACAAAAACTGCCCCTTTTTGACGTTCACCGCGCGCCCCGTCTTCGCCGCGGCGACGAGCAAATCCGTCTGGCGGCAGAGAAAGGCGGGAATTTGCAGGACGTCGCAGACCTCGGCAACCGCCGCGCACTGGGCGGATTCGTGCACGTCGGTGGTGACGGGCAGGCCGAATTTTTCCCGCGCTTCGGCGAGAATTTCAAGCCCCTCCGCCATTCCCGGGCCTCGGGGGCTGCTTATGCTCGTGCGGTTGGCTTTGTCGAAGCTGCCCTTGAATACCACGTCAACGCTTCCGGAATATTTTGCGGCTATCCGCGCGACTTCCCCCGCCACTTCGAGCGCCAGCGAACGGGATTCAAGCGAGCACGGTCCCGCGATGAGCAGCGTCTTTCCCGAATTTTTTTCGAAAATCATTTCTTTTCCGCCGAAGCCTTTTTGAGAGCCTCCGCGACGAACGCGCAAAACAGCGGGTGCGGCTTGGAGGGTTTCGACTGGAATTCCGGATGGAACTGCACGCCGACCATCCACGGATGGTCTTTGACCTCCACGATTTCCACGAGATTGCGCTTGGGGTTGAGCCCCGCGACCATTAGCCCCGCCTCCTCGAGCCGCTTGCGGTAGGCGTTGTTGTACTCAAAGCGGTGGCGGTGGCGCTCCCGCACGGAATTCTGGCCGTACGCCGAACGCGCCTTAGAGCCGTCGACGAGCGCGCATTCGTAGGAGCCGAGCCGCATGGTCGCGCCCTTGTCCACGATGTCCTTCTGGTCGTCCATTATGGTGATGACGGGGTAGAGCGTGCTCTCGTTAAATTCCGCGCTGTTTGCCCCGTCGAGCCCGAGAACGTCGCGCGCGTACTCTATGACGGCTATCTGCATTCCGAGGCATATTCCAAAGTATGGGATTTTGTTTTCGCGCGCGTATTTTGCGGCGAGTATCTTGCCCTCAATCCCCCTGTCGCCGAAACCGCCGGGAATGAGTATTCCGTCCGCGCCGGAGAGATGCTTTTGCGCGCCGTCGCGCTCGACGTCCTCGGAGTCCACGCGGATGATTTTTACGGAGCAGTCGTTGCCGACGCCGGCGTGCGCGAGCGATTCGTAAATGGACTTGTAGGCGTCCTGCAAGTCTATGTACTTGCCGACGACGGCGATTTTCACCTCCCCGCCCTTCGGGGAGACGAGCCTGCGGACTATGGAGCTCCACGCCGACATGTCGCTTTCGGGCGCGTCGATTCCGAGCTTGTCCACGACGAGCCTGTCCATTCCCTCTTCGGCGAGCATCAGCGGGAGCTCGTATATGGAGCGCTTGACGTCCATCTCCTCTATCACCGCCTTCTGCTCGACGTTGCAGAAGAGCGAGAGCTTCTGGCGCATGTCGTCGGTCATCGGCTGCTCGGTGCGGCAGACGAGGATGTCGGGCTGTATGCCGATTTCGCGCAGCTTCGCCACGCTCTGCTGCGAGGGTTTTGTTTTCAGCTCGCCCGCGGCTTTGAGGTACGGCAACAGCGTGACGTGTATGAAGAGCGTGTTCTCCCTGCCGACTTCGAGCGAAAACTGGCGCAGAGCCTCCAAAAACGGCAGCCCCTCGATGTCGCCGACGGTTCCGCCGATTTCCGTGATGAGAACGTCGACGCCCTCGCCCGCGGCGTATAGGCGCGCCTTGATTTCGTTCGTCACGTGCGGGATTACCTGCACGGTTTTGCCGAGGTAGTCGCCCCTCCTCTCCTTTTGGAGGACGTGCTCGTATATCTGTCCGGAGGTCAGGTTGTTGAATTTGCTGAGCTTGCAGTGCGTGAAACGCTCGTAGTGGCCGAGGTCGAGGTCGGTTTCAGCGCCGTCGTCGAGGACGTACACCTCCCCGTGCTGGAAAGGGCTCATCGTGCCCGGGTCGACGTTGAGGTATGGATCGAATTTCTGTATCCTGACGTTGAGTTTTCTTGTCTCGAGAAGCGCCCCGAGCGCCCCCGACGTAAGCCCCTTGCCCAACGACGAAACGACGCCGCCTGTGATAAATATATATTTCATTTCGGGGCCAATTTTAAAACGCAAAACGGCCCCGCTTGGCAACACTATTCGGCCGGACCGCCAAAAAAAGCCGCCCGCAGGGGGCGGCTGAGCGCAAAACGGCGCTAAATCGAGCGGCAGTCGTTTTCGTCTTTGACCGCGTAGCCGGAATCCTGGCGGTCGTGGTTTATGTGGTTCTTCTTGGCGTACGCCTGGTAAAAGTCGTCCGCGCTCATTCCGAGCGTCTGCGCCAGCGACACTATGAAGTGCAGCATGTCCACCACTTCCACGCGCGCGTTCTGCGGGTCGAACTTCTGGTATTTTGCCCACCACTTCCACGGCACTGAATCGACGAGCTCGGCGTTTTCCTGCCCGAGCGCGCGGCTGTAATTCAGAACCCATTTCACGCGCTCGTCGTCGCCCATGGCGGCGGTGTCGACGCCTATGCGCTTGTTGAGTTCGTACTGCATCTTGAATATTTCTTCGAGCTTGTCCATTTTCTCAGGCGTTTTTGGAATTTTTCAGATTGCGGAAAGCCGCTATTTTGCGGAATCCGGCGCGCCGCGGGTCTGCCCCGAGCCGCGCACTTTGTACTTGTACGAGCAAAGCTCCCTCAGCCCCATCGGGCCGCGCGCGTGGAGCTTGTCGGTGGAAATCCCGATTTCCGCGCCGAGGCCGAATTCATAGCCGTCGGTGAAGCGCGTCGAGGCGTTCCAGTAGACGGTCGCCGAATCGACGAGGTTCATGAACTTTTCGGCGTTTTGCGCGTTTTCGGTGACTATGAGGTCGGAGTGCCCCGAGCCGTATTTGTTTACGAAATTCGCGGCGCCCTCCACGGAGTCGGCGAGGGCTATCGAAATTATCATGTCAATGTATTCGGTGGAAAAATCCTCCTCCGCGGCCTCCTTGCAGGGAATTCCCGCCCCGTCGAGAATCTCTTTTGCCTCCCGCGAGGCGCGCAGCTCCACGCCGAGCTCCGCGAGGCGCCCCGCCACGGGCGGCAGAAGCCTGCGCGCCGCCGCGGTGTGCACCAAAAGGTTTTCAGCGGCGTTGCATACGCTCGGGCGCTGGCACTTGGCGTCCACCGTAAGAATCCGCGCAAGCCCGGGGTCGGCGAATTCGTCGAGAAATACCGTGCACACTCCCTTGTAGTGCTTGATGACCGGAATCGAGGAATTTTGCACAACATACCTTATGAGCCCCTCGCCGCCGCGGGGGATTATGCAGTGCACGTATTTGTCGAGCTTCAACAGCTCGCCGAGAGCCGCGCGGTCGGAAGTGGGAACCATGCGGACGCAGTCGGCATTCAGCCCCGAATCCGCAAGAGCGCGGCCGACGAGCCCGGCGAGGGCTGAATTGGTCTCGAACGCCTCGCTGCCACCGCGCAGAATCGCGGCGTTGCCGCTTTTCAGGCACAGGGCGGCGCAGTCCACGGTGACGTTCGGGCGGCTCTCGTAAATGATGCCTATCACCCCTATCGGCGTGCGGACTTTTTCGATTTTCAGCCCGTTTGGGCGAACCGAGGATTCTATTACTTCTCCCACGGGATCCGGAAGCGACGCCACCTGCCTCACTCCGTCCGCCATCGCCGCGATCTTCCTTTCGTCGAGCGAAAGGCGCTCGAGCATGGGCTTGGAGAGCCCCGACTGCTCCGCCTTTTCCAAGTCGCGGGCGTTGGCTTTCAGGATCTCGGGCGCGTTTTCAAAAAGCAGTTCGGCGAGCCTCATGAGAGCCGCGTTTTTGAGCTCCGCAGGCGCGGCGGCGAGCTCCAGCGAGGCCGCGCGGGCGCCCTTTGCGATTTCGAGCACGGTTGCCATATTCAAATCTCCGATATTTTCCTGACGCACTCGGCGCGGCGGAGAATTTCCCCGAGCCCCGCCTCTTCGAGCTTGTCGGAGGAAAAGGATTCCACCGTCATCGAGGCGGCGGCGGCGCCCACTGCCATCGCCTCCTTTATCTGCCTGAATCCGGTCTGACCGCCGCTTGACAGAACCCCCGCCAAAGCCCCCGCAAAAGTGTCTCCGGCGCCCGTCGGGTCGCGCAGCTCGCGCACGGGATAGGCGGGGACCGCGAAAAATCCGTCGGGGTGGAAGAGCATCGCCCCGTATTCCCCCGCCTTCACTATCGCCGATTTCGCCCCCATGCGCAAAAGCCCGTCGCCCGCGCGTATGACATTGCGCTCGCCGGAGAGCTTTTTGGCCTCGGAATCGTTTACGATGAGTATATCCGCCCTCTTGACGAGCTCCCTGAGAGGGGCGTTCGCGATTTCTATCCACAAGTCCATCGTGTCCAAAATCACGAACGGATCGGATTTCATGGAGTCGAGCGCGCACTTCTGGACATCCGGGCCGATGTTGCCCAGCAGCAGAAACTCCGCGCTCCGCGAAGCCCCACCTAACTTTGGAACGTAGTTCTCATAGACGTTCACGCGCGTTTCGAGAGTCTCGCGGCTGCTGAAATTGTCGTGGTATTTGCCGCTCCAAAAAAACGTCTCCCCGCCGCGGTCCACTTCCACGTCGGACACGTCCGCGCCGCGCCGCGCGAGCCTCGCCATGTCGGAGTCTTTGAAATCCCCCCCGACTATACCGCAGACGGATACGGGGGCGAAAAACGAAGCGGCAAGCGCCGCGTATGACGCAGAGCCCCCGAGCGCCCATTCCGCCGAGCCGGAGGGGGTTTGAATGTTGTCGTAGGCTATGGAGCCCACTATGAGAAGGCGGTTTTTCATCTCCTACATTCCGGCTATCACTTCCGTGGCGAACTCCGAGCACTTGACCTCTTTGGCGCCCTCTATGAGCCGCGCGAGGTCGTAAGTGACGGTTTTGGCCTTTATCGCGTTTTCGAGGCCGGAGATTATGAGGTCGGCGGCCTCGTTCCAGCCGAGGTAGCGGAACATCATCTCGCCCGAGAGGATCACCGAGCCCGGGTTTACCTTGTCGAGATTCGCGTATTTGGGCGCGGTGCCGTGGGTCGCCTCGAAAATCGCGTGGCCGGTAGTATAGTTGATGTTGCCCCCCGGGGCGATGCCTATGCCGCCAACCTGCGCGGCGAGCGCGTCGGAAATGTAGTCGCCGTTGAGGTTGAGGGTGGCGACGACGTCGTATTCGGCGGGGCGGGTGAGAATCTGTTGGAGAAAGGCGTCGGCTATGACGTCCTTCACTACTATGCCGCAGGGGAGCCTGCACCACGGGCCGCCGTCGATTTCCGCCGCGCCGAACTCCTCTTTCGCGACCTTGTAGCCCCAGTCGCGGAAGGCGCCCTCGGTGAACTTCATTATGTTGCCCTTGTGGACGAGCGTTACGCTCTTCCTGCCCTGGGCAATCGCATATTCTATGGCGGACTTGACGAGCCTCGCCGTTCCCTCCTGCGAGACGGGCTTTATCCCTATCCCGCACGATTCCGGAAACCGGATTTTCGCGAACTTTTCGGGGAATTCCGCCTTCAAAAACGCCTTGAGCTTTTCTACGCCCTCGGAGCCGCGCTCGAATTCTATGCCCGCGTAGATGTCCTCGGTGTTCTCGCGGAATATCACCATGTCCACGAGGTCGGGGCGCTTAACGGGGCTGTCCACGCCGCTGAAATAGCGCACGGGGCGCTGGCAAACATACAGGTCGAGCTCCTGCCGCAAAGCGACGTTCAGCGACCTTATTCCGCCGCCTATTGGGGTTGTGAGGGGGCCCTTTATTCCCACAAGATACTCCCTGAACGCGTCGAGAGTCTCCTGCGGCAGCCAGCTGCCGGTCTTGTCAAAGGCCTTCTGTCCCGCAAGAACCTCCATCCAGGAGATTCTGCGCGCGCCCCCGTACGCCTTTTCGACCGCCGCGTCGAACACGCGCACGGACGCCCTCCAAATGTCGGGGCCTATGCCGTCGCCCTCGATAAAGGGGATTACGGGATTGGAGGGCACGTCCAGCCTGCCGTCGCGGATTGTGATTTTTTCGCCTTGTATGCTCATTTTTGCGGTGTGCGTTCGTTGTTGAAATTTCACCCACTCCAACACGATTTTCCGCGATTGTCAACCCGTCAGTGCGCGCGGCGAATGTCACCGCCGGAGGGGGACTTGCGGAGGACATTTTTTATGTTGCATTTGCGCCGTCCGATAGTAAAGTGGGCGGTTCACTTTTAATAATAATAAGGAGGCTCCATTGAGAGAAGATTATCTTAAACAGGCGCAGAAAATCATTCCCGACCCCAACATTCTCATAAACGTCGTTTCGCGCCGCGTAAAACAGCTCAAATACGGCGCGCGCCCGACGGTGGAGTCGCTCGAAAAGCTTTCGCTCGAAGACATCGCGCTCCTAGAGATCATAAGGGGCAACATCAAGTACGAACTCTACGAGGCCCCCAGGGAAATCGAAGATTGACGCGCGCGCGGAGGCGGAAGGGCTCTCCGCCCTGCCCCTCGACGACCGCGACGCCGGCAGCCCGCGCGGAAACGAAAGCCCCGCGGTTTTTTTATCGCAATGCCCGAGAAAAAAAACGACAGATTCACGGAGATCCGCAACCGCAAGGCGGGGCGGGAATACTTTGTCGGCGAGACTTTTGAGGCGGGAATCGCGCTCACGGGCACGGAAATAAAGAGCCTGCGCGCCGGCAGGGCGCAGATAAACGACGCCTTCGTTCGCGTGGACGGCGGGGAGGCGGTGATGTACCAGTCGCACATATCGGAATACGACTTCGGCAACATAAACAACCACAACCCCGCGCGCCCGCGGAAGCTGCTTCTGCACAAGAGGGAAATCCTCAAGCTCAAATCGGCGACGGATTCCGGAGGGGTCGCGATAATCCCGCTCAAAATCTATTTCAAAAAGGCGCTCGCGAAAGTCCTCGTCGCGCTGTGCACGGGCAAAAAGCTCTACGACAAGCGCGAGGACGTCAAAAAGCGCGAAGCCGCGCGCGAGGCGGCGCGCGCCCTGAATTTCAGGCGCAGGTAGGCGCAGCGGAAGCACGCATGGACGGCCATCCCATTCTGCACGTCATTCTCCACAACCCGAAAATTCCGCAAAACACGGGCAACATAGGCAGAATGTGCGCGGTGCTCGGGGCGCGGCTGCACCTCGTCCACCCGCTCGGCTTCGCAATCACCGACGCGAAGCTCAAGCGCAGCGGCATGGACTACTGGAAGAGCCTCGACGTCGCGCACCACGCCGACTGGGAGGCTTTCAAACGCTCGCCGCTCGCCCCGCCGGCGGGCAGGATATGGCTGTTTACCACGAAGTCGCGCACATGCTTCTGGGACGCAAAATTCGAGCGGGGCGACGGGCTGCTGTTCGGCTCGGAGGACTGCGGCTGCCCCGAGAGCGTCCACGCCGACATCTGCGAACGGCGCGTGAAAATCCCGCATCTGGCGGACTCCCTGCGCTCGCTCAATCTCTCTACTTCCGCGGGAATAGCCGCATACGAAGCCGCGCGCCAGATTTTGGCGTCCGAGGGCGCAAAACTCGAATTCGGCAAAAACTTCTTCTGACCCCCCGCCCGCCCGGGCGTATTTTTTGCGCGGCGCAAATTAACTGTTAAACGATTTCCGCGCCCGTTTTGCTTGACCGTTAAAGAGGGGCGCGTAAGTTTAAAATCAAACATAGCCCCGACATGCCCGAATCAAGCATATTAAAAGACTTCAAAAAACTTCTCGGCGCGGAAAACGTGCTCGACGCCGAACCGGACAGGCTGTCCTACGCCTACGACTCCGCGGTGCTGCCGCAGAAAATTCCGGCGGCGGCGCTAATGCCCGAGAGGGCCGAACAGATAGGCGAGATCGCCGCCCTGTGCCATAAAAATTCCATACCCATGACTGTCAGGGGCTCCGGCACAAATCTCTCGGGCGGCGCGATCCCAGACTCCGAGGAGTCTGTCGTTATCCTTACGCAAAAGCTCAACCGCGTGCTCGAAATAAATTCCGGCGACCTCTACGCCGTCGTCGAGCCCGGGGTCGTCACGGCGAACTTCGCGGCGGAGGCCGCCGCGCGCGGGCTGTTCTATCCGCCCGACCCTGGCTCCCAGGCGGTCTCGACCATAGGCGGCAACATCGCCGAAAACGCCGGCGGGCTGCGCGGGCTCAAATACGGCGTTACCAAAGACTACGTAATGGGGCTGGAATTTTTCGACTCCGCGGGCTCCCTCGTCAAGACGGGCTCGCGCACGGTCAAATGCGCCACGGGCTTCAATCTCGCGGGGCTGATGACGGGTTCTGAGGGGGCGTTCGGGATAATATCAAAGGCGATTTTAAAGCTCGTCCCCCCGCCGAGGGCGTCAAAGGCGATGACCGCGGCGTTCGCTGACGTGCGCGCTGCGGCGGACGCGGTGGCAGAGATAATAGCCTCGCACGTATTGCCGTGCACGCTCGAATTTATGGACTCCGTGACGGTGAACATGGTCGAGGACGACGCAAAAATCGGGCTTCCGCGCGACGCGGCGGCTTTGCTTCTGATAGAGGTTGACGGCCATCCCGCGCAGGTTGCGGACGAGGCGCAGACCGTCGAGCGCATACTGCGCGAAGGCGGCGCGCGCGGAATATCCGTCGCCCGCGACGACGCCGAAAAGAACAAAATCTGGGAGGCGCGCCGCAAGGCTCTGCCGGCGCTCGCCCGCCGACGCCCGACCATAGTTTTGGAGGACGCCACCGTGCCGCGCTCGAAAATCCCCGCGATGGTCTCCTGCATCGGCGAGATTGCAAAAAAGTACGGGCTGCTCATCGGGACTTTCGGGCACGCGGGCGACGGCAACCTGCACCCGTCAATCCTCTGCGACAGGCGCGACCCCGAGGAGTTCGCGCGCGTCGAAAGCGCGATAGACGAGCTCTTCCGCCGCACCGTCGAAATGGGCGGGACGCTCTCGGGCGAGCACGGGACTGGAACGGCGAAGTCCAAGTGGCTGGAGCTCGAGACGTCGAAGGCGACTCTCGAATACTGCCGCGCCCTGCGCCGCGCCGCCGACCCCAAGGGGCTTCTCAACCCGTCGAAAGTGGTGGCTTACTGACATGGACAGGCTCGCAAAACTCGCGGAGGAAACCGCAAAGCTCGACGACAGGCTCTCGGCGTGCATGAAGTGCGGGACATGCCAGTCGGTGTGCCCGGTGTTTGCGGAATCCATGAGGGAATCCGACGTGGCGCGCGGCAAGCTGTCGCTGCTCTCCGACCTTGCTGGAAAAATAACCTCGGACGCCGAGGGCGTGAGGGAGAGGCTCGACAGGTGCCTGCTGTGCGGCTCCTGCCAGGCGGCCTGCCCGTCGGGCGTGGACATTCTCGGCGCGTTTTTGAAGGCGCGGGAAATCTCCGCAAAATACCTCGGGCTCTCGCCCGTGAAAAAGCTGATCTTCCGCGCCATGCTCTGCAACCCGAAGCTGTTTTCGCTCCTCGCCGAAGTTTCCGCGCCGTTCAGGGGGCTCGTCATGCGCAGGCAGAACGACGCCCCCAAAACAATGCGCTCGCCGCTGCTCTCCCCGCTGATAGGCGACAGGCGGCTTCCGGAGCTCCCGCCCGAAACCGCGCGCCAAAAGTTCGGCGACTACGATTCCCCCGCCGGAAAAAGCGGAATCAAAGTGCTGTTCTTCGCCGGCTGCATGGGCGACAAAGTGTACCCGAACGTCACTGAGGCGTGCCTGAAAATTTTCCGGGTCCGCGGCGTCGGCGTCCGAATGCCGTCGAGCCTCGCGTGCTGCGGCATACCCGCCCTCGCCTCCGGCGACGCGGACTCCTTCAAAAAAATGCTCTCCCACAACCTCTCGAAATTGGAGGGCGAAAAGTTCGACTATGCGGTCACCGCGTGCGCGTCGTGCACGGAGACCATAGAAAAATTCTGGCCGCAGTACGCCGAAGGCAGGCAAAAGGAGCAGGCGGAGCGCATAGCCGCAAAAACCCTCGACATCTCCGCGTTCGTCGCGGACGTCCTCGGCGTGGAGCCCGCAAAGGCTCCGGCGGAGCGGAGGGAGAAAGTCACATACCACGACTCCTGCCACCTTGCCAAATCGCTCGGGGTGCGCATCCAGCCGCGAAAGCTCATAGAGGCGAATCCCGGGTGCGAGCTCGTGGAAATGCGCGAGCCCGACAGGTGCTGCGGCTGCGGGGGAAGCTTCACGCTCACGCACTACGGGCTGTCGAAAAAAATCGGCGGGCGCAAGCGCGACAACATAGCCGCCAGCGGCGCGGAAACCGTGGCGTGTGGATGCCCGGCGTGCATGATGCAGATTTCAAATATGCTCGCGCTAAACGGCGACGCGGTGAAAGTCGAGCACGTGGCGGAAATCTACGCGCGCTCCCTCGGCGATTAACGGCGAAGGGAAAGGGAAAAACGCTTTTGGGCAGGGGAAATTTGCGTGAAGGGGATAATATTATTTAATACTTGACATATTTTTGAAATTGAATAATCTGCATTGTATCGAAAACGGGCGGATTATCCGTTTGCGCTTTTCGCCATTCGCAATCCTCCAATCCCCTAAACCATGCAATCAATCTCCAAAATTCTCCCATTCTGCGCCGCAGCCTTGTGGATTTTGCCGCAATCTTCGCAGGCGGTCGACATCGAGGGAACATTCACGTCGGATTCCGCTTTCCCCGTGCGCATCACAGATCCCTCTTTTTACACCTTAAACGGAGAGGCGTATTCCGGCGAAATCGACTCTGACACGAACCTTACGGTAAACGGCATATTGTCGTCCTACCCGTCGCAGAATATAATTACGGTTGCGGCGTCCTCGACCACAGCCGGAAACTTCACATACAATCTTGAGTTGCCCGCGAAATTCTGGAGCAAAAACGTATTTGAAGTCTACACTCCAATCACTTTCTCGGTGGAGAATTTCACCCTCAATCTGCGCGAGTCCGCCACAACGCACCCGAATCTCATTATTTACACGGGCGCGGACTCCGCGCTGAGGGTGCGCGGCGATTTTCTATTTTCCGATACGCGGAGCTCCACGAGTTGGTACCAGACGAGGCTGAGTTTCAGCGGGAACGGAAACGTCACAATAGACGGAAATTTCACGATAAATTCCCAAATACCCAAACCTTCATCGCACGCTTTAAACTGCGTGAACTTCGAGGTGGCAACCACCCAGACATTCACCGTGGGCGGGGTCTTGTCGCTGAGCAACTCAAACGGCAACAACAACGTTTTCAGGACGACCGCAACGTCCGCCGGCACGTTCACCCGCTCATTGGGCGGTTTGCAGATAACGCAAAGGGGAATGATACAGCTTGCAGGGAATGCGTCCGCCGTGAACACTACCGAACTGATTTTTACAAACTCCGGAACGAGCGAGTACATCGGCGGGCTTTTGACGAGAGATAGCGACGGGGAGCTCGCAAACAACAAGCTGAATGTGCGAATGACGGCAAACGACGCCGCGAACGGCCGCCAGATTATGAGGTTTAACACAACAAGCGGCTGGACGCTTGACAGCTACGTCTATTCCGACGCGGCAAACGCGCTGAACGAAGTCGAGGTGAGTAGCGGTAGGCTCGATCTGGGAATGTACGGCGGAATGAAGGGCGGCAGCCTCATGATAATGGGCTACAACAGACCTTCCGAAGCGGTGTTCAGCGCGACGGGAACGGCGGCGAATACGGAAATCGGCAGGGTGGTATTCGACACCATGTCGTTCTACCGAGGAACGGTGGTTTTCGACCTCGCGGAAACCGACGGCGACTTCATCCAGGTGGACGGGGCTATGACAAAAGTTGCGGGAGCCTCACCGCTGGTGCTCGAATTAAACGTCTCCGCCTACGATTTGCAGGCGTGGATAGAGGCCTCCGAACGCGACGAATGGAGCGCGGATTTGATGTCGTTTGCAACAGAGGGTAGCAACGTTTCCGCCGACGACTTCACCCTGAAACTCCAGGACGGGATTGCAGGCAAGATAAGCATATCCGAGCTGGACGGCATTTCGACAATCACCGCAAACCTTTCGATCGTCCCCGAACCTGCGGAAATCGCGGCGGCGATAGGGCTTGCCGCGCTCGCGTTCGCCGCGCGCCGCAGGCGCGGATAGGCGAAACGAAAGTCGAGAAGTTTCCCGAAATTTTAATGCGCCTCCCGTCAGGGGGGCGCATTTTTTTATAAAAATTTTGCGCAAGCCGCGCGAATATCGCGCCTGACGTTCAGCGCGCGCCTAAAACGGGGCCTTGAAAAGCCTATCTGTCGGCAGGCATTTGCGGCGCGCCGAGCCGCGCGCGGATTTGCGCCTGCTGTCCGTTTCCGCCGCCGCCCTCCGCGCGCGAAGTCGGCCAGAGCGCGAGCAAAACCGCCCCGCCGAATCCCGCCAAAAGAAGCGCGACATACGCCGCGCGCGTCTTTACCGCGTTTTTGAACTGGCGATAGTTCAGGCAGAAGTGGACTATAAACGCCAAAATTACCGCAACTCCGACCCACAAATGGGCGGTTTCCCACGCCTTTTTGCCGAAAGAAAGCACGCTCTGCGGCCCCGCGCCCTTCTCGAACGCAAATTCCATCATAATGCCGGTTCCCGCAAGAAAACAGAAACCGAAATACAAAACCATGTCTACGGCGATTCTCAACGCTTTCATACCATAGTCAAACTCCCTATTGCGCCGTTTTGTTTCGGACGCGCGAAAAAAAATTTTCGGCGCGCGCAGGCTTGGCAAAAACCCCCAGCCTCCGCGCCGCGCGGAGGCCCTAAATCACTCCCCAGGCTTTGAGGTCGGCTTCGAGCTTCCCCGCATCGAAAACCTGCCCGGGACGCCATTTGCCGTTGTACTCCATAGTCGGCACAACCCAGTCGTCGCCGCCGTTTACCTCCACGACTTTTTTTACCACATCTTCGGGCTGTTTTTCGATGTCGAGCGCCTCAAAGGGTATGTTGCGGCTTTTCAAAAACTCCATCGCCTTATGGCAATGGGGACAGACGTTCCAATAATAGACTTTCAACATATTTTGCCTTTTTTTAATCTTTGACAAACTCCGCGCAAAAACGTGCCGCAAAATCGGGGCGGAATGAAATATCGCCATTCCCTTCCGATGTCCGGTATTTTAAAATCATTGACTACCTCGGCGCAAGACCGTAATAATTTATGAAATTTAACGCAGGGTAAAGCTTATGGACAGGAGGAAATTTCTCGCGTCGGCAGGAGCGGTCGCCGTATCCGTCACAGCGGGCGGGGCGCGCGCGGCGATAGGCGCAAACGACAAAATCGGACTGGCGGCAATAGGCGTGCGCAACATGGGTTGGGCCGACCTCTCGTCCGCCATGGCAACCAACGGAGCGCAACTCGTCGCAATCGCCGACGTCGACAAAAACGTCCTCGAAAGGCGCGGCGCGGAGGCGGCAAAAAAGTTCGGCTCAAAGCCCGCTCTCTATTCGGACTACCGCAAGGTTTTGGAGAGGAAAGACGTCGACGCCGTAATAATCGGAACCCCCGACCACTGGCACTGCCTGCAATTCTGCGACGCATGCGCCGCAGGCAAAGACGCCTACGTCGAAAAGCCGATAGCCAACTCCATCGCCGAATGCGACGCGATGGAAGCTTTCGCAAAAAAATACAAAAGGGTCGCGTCGGTCGGGCAACAGCAGGACAGCTCCAAAATGTGGAGCCGCGTGATCGAAATGGCGCGGGGAGGCTCGCTCGGCAAAATCGCGCGCGTCGACGTCTGGGCGAATTTCAGATACGGCGCGGGTTACGCCCCCGCCGCGGACTCCGAGCCCCCCGAGGGCCTCGACTACGACATGTGGCTGGGCCCCGCCCCCTCGCGCCCGTTCAACCCGCGCCGCCTGCACGGATTGTGGAGGCTGTTCTGGGACTACGGCGGCGGGCTAATGACCGACTGGGGCGTCCATCTGCTCGACATGGCGGCCCAGGGGCTCGGAAAGACCTCCCTCCCTCGCAGGGTGTCGGGCGCGGGCGGAAAATTCGCGCATCCGGAAACGTCCTCGCAGACTTTCGACACCCTCAACGTCAACTACGACTTCGGCGACTCGTCGATAGCGTGGTCGAACACCGCCGTTCCGGTTGGGTTCTACGGAATGTCCTACGGCGTGGCGTTCAACGGCGAAAAGGGGGTGCTTGCCGCAAACCGCGAGGGTTGGAAGGTAATCCCCAATCCCGACGCAAAGGGCGGCGCGGCAAAGGCGGAAAGCGGCAAACCCGAAAACAACGAGCACCTCGACCACCTCAAAGACTTTTTGGACTCCGTGCGCGCGCGCAATTTCGACACCGCCTGCACGCTCGCAAACGGCGCCTTCTGCGCGAAGCTCGCGCATCTGGGCAACATATCGGCGCGGCTCGGCAAAACCCTGTCCTACGACGACGCGGCGAAGACTTTTTCCGACGCGGAAGCCGACGAATACCTCAAACCGCGGTACCGCGCGCCGTGGAAATTCCCGCAAGCATAACGCAATGGACTTCACAAAAAAAATCTCGCGCCGAAGCGCCCTGAAAATGTCAACCGCCGCGCTCGCCGCAGCAGCGCTCCCGCGCGCCGCCCGCGCCTCTGAAAGCCCGAAGCCCAATAGCGGGCTTCCGCTGCCGGTAGCCCTGAACTGCGGCACGCTCGCCGGATACGACCTGAAACTCGAAGACCAGATAAGCCTCGTTTCAAAAGCCGGATACGACGGTATCGAGCCGTGGACGCGGCATGTGGAAGAATTTCTGGCGCGCGGCAAAAAGCTCTCCGAAGCAAGGCGGAGGCTCGAAGACGCCGGACTTTTGCCGTACAACCTGATAGCTTTCGCCAAGTGCATGGTTGACGACCCCGCGGCGCGCGCGCAAAACCTCGAACAGATGAAGCGGGAGATCGGCTGGGCGGCTGAAATCGGATGCAAGAACATCGCCTGCACGATGTGGGGCGTGGAAAAGCTCGACCCGCTGAAATTCGACGAATACGCCGCGCGGTACGCCGCGGTGTTGGAAGCCGCAAAGCCCTTCGGTGTCAGGCCGCTGCTCGAGCTCTGGGGGCACCGGGCCCTCCACAGGCTCGGAGACGCGCTGAAAATCGCGGCTCTTGCAAACGACGGCGGCGCGGGGCTCCTGCTCGACTTCTACCACTTGTACCGCGGGGGGAACTCATTCGGCTCACTCTGCCTCGTCAACCTCGGCGGAATGGACGTGTTCCATATAAACGACTACCCGTCAAATCCGCCGCGCGAAAAACTCGTTGACGCCGACAGGGTCTACCCGGGCGACGGCGTATGCCCGTTCGGCGAAGTCCTCCCGAAAATGTACGCGCAGGGATTCAGGGGCGCGCTGTCGCTCGAGCTCTTCAACAAGGCCTATTGGAAAAATCCCCCCGAAAAAACGCTCGCAGATGGCTACGAAAAAACAAAAAACGTAATTCTTTCATCGCTGTAAAGCCGATGACGGGAAGGCGCAAAGCGCGCCTGCCATTGAAAAAGGGGCAAGCTCTTCCATTTAAAAGGCTGTTTTTTGCGCCCGTCGCCCCGCGGCGGGGCTATCCCAAATATAAAGCGCGCTTTTTAGCGCGCTATGGCGCGGCTTATTCGGAAACAACGCAGCCCCCGCGCAAAAAGAAATCCGGGGCGCGTCAAGCCGCCGTTCGGGCGAGCCCCCAAAAGCCCGCGCAGCGGAACTTTGACGAGAATTTTTTGCCATAGGCAAAAAGGCCCCGAACCCGGCGCTGTTGTTTGATTTGAAAGGGTCTGCCGATAAAAGCGTGCATTATAACAAGCGGAGGGCTTTTTCAAAACGGAGCCCCAGCGGCAGTTTGACGCCCCACCGGCAAAACCGGCGTTTGCGGCGCATTTGACAGCGGGCAAACCCAATACAAACGCGCCCAAGACCCCCGCAGGCGCGCCAGTCACGGGGGCGGCGGCAAAGCGCGGCGCTTTGCTTCCCTGCTCCGGCAGAGCTGCCGACTGCGCGCGTCCGCCCGATTTTGCCTTTCCAAAACCCCGCATGAAAAACGGAATCCCCAACTGCGCACGGCGGAAAAATTCCGCAATCCCCGCCACTGTTCGGGGAAAAGGCGGGCGGCGCGAATTTTTTCGCGCCGCCCGAACCATGCCAACTCTTAGGAAAATTCCGGAATAGACGTCAACGCCTCTTTCTCGCCGCCGCAAATGCCGCGGCGAGCGCGCCGAACGCAAGGGCGAACCCCGCGGGCTCGGGAACGGCGAACATCAGCGCGTTGGCCTCCCCGTTCCATTCCAGCGACCACAGTCCGGAGAGAATTTCGCCCCCCTCGCCGTAGGCTATCAGGTCTATATAGACGTCGTTAGACGGAATGTAAAGGCGGTTGTCCTCTATCGACACGTCGGAATTGCCTATGAGAAACGACCCGCTCGCGTAATTGTGAAAAGCTATCGAAAGGTTTTCGCCGCCGTCGCCCCTGACTTTGAGGGATTTTACAAGGAACGTCTGCCCCTCGGCGATGGACATTTCCAAAGCTGAATTGGAGTAAAAAGTCAGGGCGTTCAAGGAGTTTGAAACCTCGGCGTTTATTTTCAGCGCGCTGTCCCTGTTGCTCTCAAAATCTATCGTTGTCAAATTGGCGAGAACGTCCCGGGCGCGGATTTATAGAGAATTTTTGGCATATTCATGTTAGATTCTTTTAATTTATGAATTTACAATTCAGCTATAAACAATCCAAGCAATAATATACCGCTTCCCCCCTCTCCCCCGTAAACAATCCCGCCAAAACTCCCGCCCCGACGGAAACCGCGAACCGCAAAAGGCACGTCCCCCGCCGCCGCGCGGAAAATTTCACTTCCGCAATTTTTTCAAAATGGCCTCGCCAAATTCGCCCACGCCCTCAAGCCCGCACAAGCGCGCCCTGCGGAGAAGATTTTTGGCGGCGGGTTCGAAATATTTTCCGTATTCCGCCATGCCTTTTTTGCGCGACAAAAACCCGTACGCCCCGAGCGCCTGCAAAAGCCGCTCCACCGCCGCAAAATTCAGCATCCTCTTGGATTCCGCAAAGTCCGGAAAATCCGCACGCGGCGTAAATGACAGGTATTCGCGCAGCGCGGCGTCTATAAACTCCTCGCCGAACGGCTCGACATACGGGTCGAACAACAGCGACGCCATATCGTAAAGTGGATTGCCGAACCTCATGCCCTGGAAGTCTATCAGCGAGATTGTACCCGCTTCGGAAACCATGACGTTCTGCGACTGGAAGTCGCGCAAAAGCGGCGACTGGGGAAATCCCGAAAGTTCCCGCGAAAGCGTCCCGAAGTCCTCTTCGGGGCGAGGAAGCCCGATCCCGAAAACTCCGCGCGCGCACTCCTCGAAAAAGTAGTTCTGCTCCCAGGCGTACAGAGCCCCGTCGAACGGCGGGCACAATTCGATTCCGGCGCGCGCGAATTCTCCGGAGGAAATCGAATGGACTTTCTTCGCCGCGCGCAGGGCTTCAAAATAGAATTTCCGCCCCTCGGACGGGTGAACCGCGCCCAAGTCGCGCGCGCCGGCGTCGCGCATTACGATCATGCGGCTTTGCGGGTCGTGGAATTTTACTTCGGGGACGGGAATCCCGCGGCAACGCAGAAATTCTGCGAGGGGCGCATACAGAAAATTCTCGCGGGGGTTTTCGGCGTAAAAACACGCCACCAGCCTCTCGCCGCCCCGCGCGAACCTGTAAAATTTCCGCGAGGACGCCCCCTTTGAAACGGGGATAATTTCCCCTTTGTCGGGCGGAAATCCCGCAACGCAAAGGCGCGCGAGCGCCGTCCACCCGTCGGGCGTTCCGCCCGCGCCCAGTCGGGCATATTCCGAAAGCGTGCCGATGTCGGCCCACTCTCCGGCGTCGTCGAAAACTCCGGCAATCCGCCCGCCAGAGCGCAGGATGTCCAAAAACGCATCGACTATCGAAAATTTATCCTCCGCCCTGCCCGCAAAAAATTTGAATGCCGGCGGGTTCAGGACAAAAAACCCCGCGTATTGGGCGAGCCTCTCAAACGGCGCGCCGAGCGCAAAGCGCATGTCGCCCACGTCCCCCGAACCGCCGACGCCGACGTTCGGCAGGTTGCCCGAGGAGCGCAGGCAGAGGGTGGCCGCGCAATTTTTATCCGCAAGGTTCGCCTCCGCCTCCGCCAGAAACCCCTCCGCGGGCGAGGAAAAAATTATGTCCCCATTATGGACCGCAAGCGGCCCGGACAAGTCCAGAAGCGGCAGCAGGTTTTTGACCGCCCCGCCCGTGTCGAGAATTTCGGGCTCGCATACCAGGCGCACGCGGCAGTCTCCATACCGGGCTTCGGCCGCGCGCGAATCGGCGAATGCTCCCGCCGGAAGCCCGAACGCCTCCGCGAACTTCTCGGGGAGGTGGTGGACGTTCACAAAAAAATCCCGAATCCCCGCCGAGCGCAGCTTGTCAATCGCCGCGAACAGCGCGGGGCGTCCCCCCGCCGGCAGGAGAGGTTTGGGAAGCCTGTCTGTCAGCGGCCTTAGCCGCGAGCCGTAGCCCGCGCACAATATCAGCGCCGAACGGATTTTGCCTTTCATCGCCCGCACATAATGGACGGCGCGCGGATTTTTACAAGCCCGCAAAATCCGCGCCCACCGAAAGGTTTTTTGCGCGTTTCAAAGATTGACACGCGCGGCGGCCTGCGATAAATTTCCGCCTTTAAAAATTTACAGTATGATTACTTGGATTCAAATCGTTTTGCAGAAACACCACAAACCCGTGTTCATGGTGCTGCTTGTGGCAATCGTGATCGCCTTTGTGTTCACGATAGGCCAGGTTCCTTTCCTCGGCGACAGAAACCGCTCATGGGACAACGCCAAAGAATTTTACGGCTACGACCTCTCCAACGAAAGCGTGCGCTCCAACCTCCAAACACTCGCGGTCTACGACGCCATACTCGGCAACAAAAACCTGCGCACCCAGCAGCAGCTCACTCAGCTGATGCTCCGCCAGGCGTACCTGCTGTCGCTTGCGCGCGAGCTCGGCATAGGCCAAATTTCGGAAGCCGAACTCAAAGAGTACGTTCAGTCCGCGCCCGCTTTCAGAAACGCGGCTGGCGGCTTCGACGCCGCGGCGTGGAAAAGGTTCATCGACGAGCGCGGGCGCATGAGCGAAGACGCGCTGTCGTACGTAATCTCCCAAAACGCGCTCGCCGACAAGGTGGAAAAACTCCTCGGGGGGCCCGGGTATCTGCCGCTCTCCTACATTGAAAACCAGTACAAAAAATACTACGGCAAGTGGGACTTCGCCATCGCCGCCCTCTCGTTCGAAAATTTCAATCCCGAAATAAAGGTCGAACCCGCCGAGCTCGAAAAATTCTTTAAGGAAAACGCGGAAGCGTACAGGATAGGCGACGGTGCGGTTCTCGAAACCGTATTTTTCCCGTCCGTAAAATACGCCGCCTCCGTCCCCGCGCCAACCAACGCCGAAATTTCCGCGTTCTACGGCTCCAACATGCGCAAGTATGCCACGCAGAAAGACGGCAAGCCATACGTGCCCGCCCTCTCCGAAATAGCCGACAAAGTCAAGGCCGACGCGCTCGCGGACGCCGCCCTGCGCGCCGCCGCAAAAGCCGCGGAAAACCTCGCCATCTCCATATACGATTCCGGCGTGAAAATGGGCTCCGCCGAGCTCAAAAAACTCGTAGCCGACTCAAAGGCGGAAGTCAAAAAACTCCCCCTCATACGCAAGACGGATTCCGAACTTCCCAAGGGCGTTGAAATTTCCATCGCCCAGGTCGGCATGGGGCTCGACGAAAAAACATTTTTCTCCGACCCCATCCCATCCGAAAACGGCGTGACTGTCGTAATCCTCGCGGAAAAGGTTCCGTCGTATCTGCCCAAGCTCGCGGACGTGAAAGCCAAGGTTGAGGCAGACTACAAGCTATCGCAAAAGAGAAAGCTCTTTTCCGAGCGCGCCTCGACGCTCGACAAGGCCTTGCAGTCGGCAAAGGACGAAAAATCCTTTGAAAAAATCGCAAGGGAAAGCGGAGCCAAAGTATCCGACTACAAAGATTACGTAATAGCCACCGCCCGCCCCGACAACGCCTCATACGCGGTATATTCGGCGGCGGCCTCCGAGCTCCCCAAGCTCGCCCCGGGCAAGATTTCCCCGCTCCAAACGATCGCGGGCGACGGCTACATACTGTTTGCCGCAAAGTTTACTCCGCCGGCGATGGACGCCTCCAACAAGGATTTAGCCGAAATGAGGGCCAACGCCGAACGCTCGTTCGCGGAAATATCCGCCGGCGGAATAGTCGCGGAAATGATATCGAAAGAATCCGCCGCCGCCGCTCCCGCGGAATCCGAATAGGCGCAGCAAACGCCGGAAAAACCGGCCGCCGCCTATGTTTCCCATGGGAAACATAGGCGGGGCGCGCAGTCATTGGGCAGGGCAACTCTTTCAGAAATACGGTTATCCCCTACGAATCCCCGCGAAAAGGCGAATATCCAACGGGATTTTGTCAGTATGGAGCCTTGCAGCTTTTTTCCCGCGCCAGCAGCGCACTGAAACTATTTATAAAATTTTGCGTTTAATCCGATATAAAAAGGCAGGATTTAATCTCCGAACGAGCCTCCGAAATAAAAAAATTTAATGCTTGATTTGTTTTGCGCCGTCGGAGAATAATACACCCGAGAATTAAAGAGATCTAATAAATTTCTTTATCTGAAAGGAGAACCCAAATGTCTGCCACAAAAAAGACAGCAAAAAAAGCAACAACCAAAACCGCCGCCAAAAAGGCTCCGGTTTCCAAAAAAGCCGCTGCGGCGAAAGTTTCGGATTGCGCATGCAAGGCTGTGGGCGCGTGCAAGTCTCCGGCCGGCAGGAAGCTGACGAGGGTCATCGCCAAATACGACGCCGGTTGGGGAAACCAGCTGTTCATCCGCGGGCTCGGAGGAGGTCTCGACTGGAACGCGGGAGTTCCCATGCAGTGCGTCGGCGAAGACGAGTGGCTCTGGGAACAGGCTGTTCCGAAGGGGAACGTGACTTTCAAAGTCCTAATAAACGACTCTGTATGGAGCGATGGCGAAGATTCCGTAGTCGCGGCGGGAGACACCATCATCTGCCATCCAAAGTTCTAATTTTTTCCACATAAAACAGAAGCTAAAAACGGGTGCGCCTTTCGCTGGGCGCACCCTTCCCTTTGCAAGCCCGCAAAAACGACAAAGAACACAAGGCATTCCATCTAATTGAATAGACAATGCCGTTTCCATAATAGAGGGCGGACGGCAGTGCCGCTTCCATTGAAGGGGGCGGCAGGGCCGCCAGCCATAGAAGGGGCTGCGCCCCTTACGGGCGCAAGGTGCGCCAGCCATTGAAGGGCTGCGCCCTTACGAAGATTGGCTTCGCCAATGCTTCTATCCCCTCCACGTTCCCCGCAAAAAAACGAACCTCTCATAAGAGGTTCGTCAGCACTTCCGGAGTTCGTTCCGAAAACCAAGGATTCCCGATTTGGCGCAATGCTTTTGGATGAAGAGCGAGGGCGGGCGGCGGTGCCGCTTCCATAGAAGGGGCTGACGCCCCTTACGAAGATTGGCTTCGCCAATGCTTCTATCCCCTCTACGTTCCCCACAAAAAAACGAACCTCTCATGAGAGGTTCGTCAGCACTTCCGGAGTTCGTTCCGGAAACCAAAGATTCCCGATTTGGCGCAATGCTTTTGGATGAAGAGCGAGTATAGGGAAGCCGCCAAGGGCGCGTGGCGTATTCGACATACGCGAGCGGTCTTGGCGGCTTCCCTAACGGAGCTATTCGCCAAAAGCATTCGCCAAATCAAGGAGGTAGATTTTTTGGGAGTTGCGCCTATTGAAATTTTGGACAAGTTCTTCTGCGAAAGCGGACGCTCTGCCGAAGACGGCATTGAATTCGGCGGAGAGCTTTGAGGAAGCCGAGCGCTCCGCGCCTTCGGAGAAGAACTCTCCTATGGGGTCGCGCAGCGGAGCGCGGATTACGGAATAGCTTTCGCATCCGGCGAGGCGCGCGGCCTCCGCAACGGCGTCCTCCACGCCGCCGAGCGCGTCGCAAAGCCCGAGCTCCACGGCGCGCGCGCCGTTGTAGATTTTTCCGTCGGCGATTTTGCGCGCCTCTTCAAGCGCCATGCCGCGGGATTTTGAAACGAGCTCAACAAACCTTTCGTAGATTCCGTCGCACAGGCTTTTGAGTTTTTCCAAATCCGCACGGTCGGCGCCGCGCGTCGCGGACATGAAATCGGCGAACGGGGCTGTCTTTACCCCGTCGAAGAACACGCCGTGGTCGGCGGCGATTTTCTCAACCGAAAACGCGACGGAGAACACGCCTATCGAGCCGGTGACGGTCGCGGGGTCGGCGAAGATTTTTTCGGAGGCTGTGGCAATCCAATACGCGCCGCTCGCGGCGGTCGCCCCGAAAGATGATACGACTTTCGCCTTTTTGGAGAGCTCCTCGACTTCCCGTCGGATTGACTCGCTCGCAAACGCGCTTCCGCCGGGGCTGTCTATGCGAAGAACCACGGCCTTTACGGAATCGTCGTCGCCCAGCGCGCGCAAAATCCGAGAAATTTTCCCGGCTCCGGCGCGCCCGCGCGATGAGGTTTCGCTTATCGCGCCCTCTATGGAGACGATCGCTATTTTGTCCGCGCCGGATCTCGCCTTTGGGGAATAGCCGCGCATCGCGGCGCGGCGGAAAGACCCGTCCGTTTTGCCGTGCTTTTGGGAGAGAAAGTCCGCCAGCTCGCCCCCGTACAAAAGCCCGTCCACAAGCCCCAGCTTTTCGGCGTCGGAAGCGGGAAAAACCGCGTATTCGCGCGCGATTTCTTCGAGGCGCGCCACGGGAAGTTTCCGCGATTGGGCAATTTGCCGCGCGCACCCGCCCCACACGGATTCGAGCACGCCGGCAAGGTGCGACTTTTGGGAGGCGGACATTTTCTCCTCCGTAAAAATTTCGCCCGCGCTCTTGAATTCGCCTGACTTCACGAGCGCGACCCCGATTCCGTATTTTCTGAGCGCCGCCCCGAAAAACGGTGAGCGCGCCGAGAGCCCCTTGAACTCCATAGTTCCGAAAGGGTTCATGAAAACCGAATCTGCGGCGCTCGCGAGGTAGTAGTCGGCGAAAGTCGGGTTTTCGAGATACGCGTACACTGGCTTGCCCGACTTTGAAAAACCGCCGAGGGCGGCGCGCATCTCCGAAGCCTGCGCAAGCGAACCTCCGGAATCCGAATCCGCGAAAGAGCCGCGCACGAGTATCGCCTCTATCGACGGGTCGGAGGCGGCCGCGCTGATTTTGGAGCAGATGTCGTACGAACTCTCGGGGGGCCTTTTGAAGAAGCCGCCGCGGATATTCACTGACGGCTTGGCGGGCGAAGTTTCTGCGACGCCCTCCGAGAGGTCGAGCACGAGAACCCCTCCGGAGGGCCTGACGTCGCCGCCGAGCGACGCGACGAACGCCGCCGCCGCAAACATAAGCGCAAGCGGAAGCGCGACGAAGAAAACGGCGAGCGCCGCCAGCGACGCGCAAAAATTTCTCAAAAATGCGGTTATCATGGGCGTCGGAACAAAGATGCGCAGGCTGAAAGTTTCAGCGACTCGAGCGCGCACGCCGCGGCGGCCGCCCTGTTGAAATTTCTGTCGGCGGAGGGGTCGAGGGAAAGTCGCGCGCAGAAAGTCTCAACCCCTCGCCCCGAGCGGACGGCGGAGCACAGAAAAACCGCCCCCGCAAGCTCCGCCGGCTTTTCTCCGACATTGCCGTCGAGAAAGCCGGTGGCGGCGACAGACGCGTCGGCTCCGTAGAGCGCGAGAGCCCCGCGCGCCATCTCCTCGGCGCACTGGCGGCTCTCGGCGAAATGCTCCGATATGGTCAGGGGGCTTACGCCGAGCACCGAGATTTTCGCCGCGTCGCAATAGCATACTGCCGACCCCCTGAAAAACCCGCTCGCGCCAGCAATCGACACCAGCGACGACGCCACGAGCCCCCCTGTGCACGACTCCGCCGCGCAAAGCGATTTCCCCGAGCCGCAAAAGGCGTCGAACACCGCGCGCGCCGCGGCGCGCAGCCGCTTGTCCGCTTCGGAAATTTCCATACGCGCATATTGTGGACTGCGCTGGCGCCGAAATCAAGAAATTAACCACCCCGCCTTTGGGCTTGCGCGGACTCGCCGCAAAAGATTATAAATTTTGCAAAACATTTTTTAGCGTAAAAAATTCCGGCAAGATGTTAGCAAGAGTCAATTCGGGCGCGCTCGTGGGCGTTGAGGCGCTGCCCGTCGAAATAGAGGTGAACTCCGGCGAGCGCGGAGAGCCCAAGACTTTCGTCGTGGGGCTTCCGGACGCGGCGGTGAAAGAGTCCGTAAACCGCGTGTCGTCGGCGCTGGCCAACAGCGGGTTTGCGATGCCGCTCACCAAGATGACGGTAAACCTCGCCCCGGGCGACATACGCAAGGAGGGGCCGATTTACGACCTGCCCATATCGCTCGGAATCCTCGCGTCGACGGGGGAGCTCGACGAGTCGAAATTTTCTGACTACATAATAGCGGGCGAATTGAGCCTCTCCGGCGCGCTGCGGCAGATCAGCGGAGGCGTGTCGCTCGCGCTGCTAGCGCGCAGGAGCGGCAGGAGGGGCGTGATACTTCCGCCGGAGTCCGCGGCTGAGGCCGCCCTCGTGGACGGGGTTGACGCCTACGCCCCGCGAGACCTGCGGGAACTCGTGGATTTTCTGCGCGGCAAGGTAGAACTCGAGCCGCTGAAAGCGTCCGAATCGCCGTTCAACCTGCCCCAGCAGTCGGAGGGAATGCCGGACTTCGCCGACGTAAAGGGGCAGCACCAAGTCCGCAGGGCGGTGGAAGTCGCTGTGGCGGGCGGGCACAACCTGCTGATGGTTGGCCCCCCTGGATCCGGGAAGAGCATGATAGCAAAGCGCATTCCGTCGATAATGCCCCTGCCGACCCTCGACGAATTTCTCGAAATTCTCGGAATATACTCCGCCGCGGGGCTGACGCAGTTTTCGGAAAACAAGTTTTTCAGGAGGCCGTTCAGGGCCCCGCACCACACGATAAGCCGCGTGGGGCTTGCGGGCGGCGGGCCGAACCCCAAGCCCGGGGAAGTGTCGCTGGCGCACAACGGCGTGCTGTTTCTGGACGAGCTCCCCGAATTCGGGTCTATACTCGACAACCTCCGCCAGCCGATGGAGGACGGGAAGCTCACGATCTCGCGCGCGGCGGGCAAGATAACCTACCCGTGCAAATTCATGCTGGTGGCCGCGATGAACCCATGCAAGTGCGGATACCTCGGCGACCCGCGCAGGAGGTGCTCCTGCACGCCCGCGCAAGTGCAGGCGTACAGGGCGCGGGTGTCGGGCCCCATGCTCGACAGGATAGACATACACGTCGAGGCCTCGGCGCTGCCCATAAGCGACCTCGCAAAGGCAGCAAAAAGCGAGACGTCCGCCGAAATCCGCGCGCGCGTGGAGGCCGCCAGGGAAATCCAGAAGCGCAGGTTTGCGGGGTTAAAGCGGGCGGCGAAAGTCAACGCCGCGATGACCGGCGCGCAAATAGCGAAATTCTGCGCGCTCGACGGCCCGCAGACGGCGATACTCACGGCCGCGATGGAAGAGCTCGGGCTGTCGGCGCGCGCGTGGGACAGAATACTGAAAGTCTCCCGCACGATAGCCGACCTCGACGCGTCAGAAAAAATACAGACCCACCATTTGCTGGAAGCGATAAACTACCGCTCGCTCGACAGGCAGTGACAAAGGGGGGAAAACATGGAACTTCTCGACAAATTCTTTAAAATACGCGAAAGAAATTCGAGCGTGGGGCGCGAAGCGCTCGCGGGGCTTGTGACGTTTTTTGCGATGTCGTACATACTCGCGGTAAATCCGGCGATTCTGGCGCAGGCGGGAATGGACAAGGCGGAGCTGGTAACGGTCACGGCGGTCGCCGCCGCAATAGGGTGCGCTCTGATGGCGTTTATGGCGAACCTGCCGGTGGCGCTCGCGCCGACGATGGGGACTAACACGTATTTCGCGATAATCGTGTGCGTGGGCATGGGCCTCGACTGGCGCGAGGCGCTCGCGCTCACATTTTACAACGGAATATTCTTTTTCATAATCTCGGTGACGGGAATCCGCGAAAAGCTCATCGCCGGAGTTCCGCGCCCGATGCAGGCAGCCCTCCAATGCGGCATCGGGATGTTCATAGCGTTTTTCGGGCTGCAATCCGCCAAGCTCGTGGTCTCAAACCCCGCGACCCTCGTGACGGGCGGGCGGCTCGGCTCGCCAGAATGCCTGTTTGCTCTCGCGGGAGTCGCGCTGATAGCGGTTCTCGTAGCGCGGAAAGTGCGCTCCGCGATAATAATCTCCATAGCGGCGATGACGGCCGCCGCGTTTTTTATAGAAGACTCCTCCGGCGCGCGCATGGGGAAGATTCCGAACGCCGTGTTTTCTATTCCGCACGGAATATCCGAAACTTTCATGCAGCTTGATTTCGCCTATCCGTTCAGGGACTTTCACAAGGCCGCCCGCGTGATATTCGTGCTGCTGATGCTCGACCTGCTCGACACCATCGCCACGGTGGTCGCGATGGCGAGCCGCTGCGGGATAATGCGCCCCGACGGGACTTTCCCCAAAATGGGAAGGGCGCTAACCGCCGACGCCTCGGCGACCATAATAGGCGCGCTGCTCGGTACTTCCACGACGGGCGCTTTCGTGGAATCGTCCGCGGGCATAGAATCCGGCGGGCGCACGGGGCTCACTCCCCTCTTTACGGGCGCGTTTTTCATCGCCGCCCTATTTCTTTCGCCGCTGATAAACGCCGTCCCCGCGGCGGCGACCGCCCCCGCGCTGATAGTAATCGGGATTTTGATGTTCGGAAGCATATCGCAGATAAAATTTTCGGATCCCGCGGAGCTGATACCCGTGTTTTTCTGCATAATGATGGTGGCGCTATGCTTCAAGATTTCGGAAGGGTTCGCCTTCGGAATGGTCGCGTACGTCCTGCTTATGTGCGCCACGGGGCGCGCGCGGGAAATTCTGCCCGCAACGTGGCTGCTTTTTTCGATAATGTGCGTATTTTTGTGCGCGGCGTAGATAACAAAAGCCTCGGGGCGCGCCCCGAAAAACCAAATATATTCCGGCGCGCAATTCGGCGCGCGGCAATCTGCGCGGGAGCGCCCAGCTGCGAAAGGCAATTTCGGGCGGAAATTTTAGAAAAAACGCTCCGGCGCAAATACGAAAACTCGGCGGCCCCGCCCCCGCGGAATCCCGCGCGCGGAAAGGGTTTTCCCCGCGCGCCTAAGCCCGCAGAATATCCGCAAGAGCCGCGAAATCCGCTTCCGACTCCGCGCCGGTCGAAAGATTTTTAACTTTTGCGCGGTTTTTGGAAATTTCGTCGGGGCCTATTGCCACCGCGAACCTCGCGCCCGTCGAATCCGCCTGTTTGAACTGCTTGCCGAACGGCATGTCCCTCAGCGGATAGTCGACCCTAAGCCCCGCGCGCCTTAAAGACGCCACAGTTTCAAGCGCCTTCGCGCGGCACTCGGGAGAGCCTATCGCCACATAGGCGTCGGGGCGGGCGTCGAGGCTGCCGCCCTTGCCCACGAGCTCGAGGAGGTCGGAAACGGTGACGTCGCCCATTCCGAATCCGACGGCGGGCATGTCCTGGTAGCCGAGCTTGCCCACGAGATTGTCGTACCTGCCGCCGCCGGCGAGCGCGCGGCCGGTTCCGACCGTCTGGAAAGCCTCGAACACAAATCCGGTGTAGTACGCGAGCCCCCTGACTATGCCGAGGTCGGGGCTGACGTATTCGCGAACCCCGAGGGCCGAAAGCAAGTCAAGAAGCCTGCGCCATTCTCCCATTCGGGAGTCTATTTTCTCCGCAAGCTCCGGCGCGTCGGCAAAAGACGCGCGGATTTCTTCGAGCGAGCGCGCCTTTATGATTTCGCGCGCGGCGGGCACTATGCGGGCGGCTTCAGCTCCGGAGCCTTTGAGGGCGTTGGCGACCATCTCCTCCAAAGCTTCCGGCGAGACCTTTTCAATTTTGTCCATCGCCGAGAGGACGGGTATCATAAACTCCCCCTCAACTCCCATGCTCTGCAAGAAGAGCGCCCAGAGGGTTCTGTCGCCGAGGCGCAGCTTAAACTCCCTCTCGGTCAGCCCGAACGCGCGCAGCGACTCTATCAAAAGCGCGATTACTTCGGCGTCCGCGCCCGCCGAGCCGTCGCCGAGAATGTCGGCATTGTACTGGTAGAACGCGCGCAGCCGCCCCTTCTGCTGGCGCTCGTAGCGGTAGTTTTCGCCGATGGCGAACCACTTGACGGGCCTGCGTATGCCGGCGGCCTTCGCGCCGACCATCCGCGCGAGCGACGGGGTCATCTCGGGGCGCAAGGACACCCCGCGCCCTCCCTTGTCCGTAAACTCAAAGAGCTGCGACTTTATCTCCTCGCCGCTCTTTTCGGTAAAAAGTTCGAGAGACTCGAGAACAGGCGGGTCGAATTCCCGAAAGCCGAAAGATTCGGCGGCCGCGCGCCACTTGGAAAACACGAAATTTCTCCTGGCGCACTCCTCGGGATAGAATTCCCTGAACCCTGGGAGAGTCTTGAACATCCGCTACTTTCTGGCGCGGGCGGCCTTGCTCTTTTCCACTATGGAAAGGTCGAGCTTTTTCAGGTGCGCCTTGAGCTCCTTGCCGGCCTTGAACTTGACGATCGCCCTCTTGGGGATAACCACGTCGTCGGCGGGCTTGGTGGGATTGCGGCCCACGCGCGGCTTGCGGATCTGGACTTCAAACACGCCGAAGTTCCTGAGTTCGACATTCCTGCCCTTGGAGAGGGACGCGCAGAGAATGTCGAGGGTGCGCTGGACGATATCTTTTACGTCGTTTTGAAGGATGTCGCCGCGGCGGCATTCCTCTTTTTCCCTGTAAATTTCCTGAACGATTTCCCTTTTCGTAAGATTTTGCATTTTTTTCACCTTATACGTTTTTTCTTTTCGGTTCGGAACGGGGATAAAACCCCTAAATGGAATACGCCGGAGCGCGTCGCATGGCGTTCCGATTAAAAAGAAAAGGTTATGTTTCGATATTGAAAGTCAACCTAATTTCCGTATTTTTTTGAAATTATTTAAAAACCGATTGCAAAAATCCGACCATCTATTCAATGGGAACCCCAATGAACACAGAAAACCCTCCGAAAGAAAAGCCGAAAAACGAGCCGGAAGGCAACCCTCTCGACGAACTGAAAAGGCAGCTCGAAGGGATTCTCGGCAAGGACAGGAATGTCAGATTCGAGTTCGTCCCGCCGTTCGGCGCGGCCGCCCAGGACGACGGCGAAAACCGGCAGCAAAAGGGCTCGTCGGAGGAAATTCTCGAAAAAATTTCCAAATTTTCGATGAAGCCGCGCGAGATACGCGACTATCTCGACAAATTTGTAATAAAGCAGGACGAGGCGAAAAAAGTCCTTTCCGTCGCAATCTGCGACCACTACAACCACATCCGCCGCTGCATGGAAAACCCCGCCCTCGCCGAGCGCGAATACGCCAAGCAGAACATTTTGATATTGGGCCCCACGGGCGTGGGCAAGACCTACCTAATGCGCACAATCGCCAAGCTCATAGGGGTTCCCTTCGTCAAGGCCGACGCCACTAAATTTTCCGAAACCGGATACGTGGGCAGCGACGTCGAAGACCTCGTGCGCGACCTCGTAAAGGCCGCCGACGGCGATGTCGACGTCGCCCAGTACGGCATAGTGTACATAGACGAAATCGACAAAATCGCGAGCCGCGAGGGCCGCGCGGGCGGCAGGGACGTCTCCGGCAGGGGAGTCCAGATAAACCTTCTCAAGCTCATGGAGGAGTCCAACGTCAACGTCGTGAGCCCGCAGGACATGATGGGGCAGATGCAGATGGCGATGAGCGCCAGATCCGGCAAAAAACCCAAGCGCACCATCAACACGCGCCACATTCTGTTTATAGTAAGCGGCGCGTTCGACACGCTCGGAGAGGACATCGCCAAGCGCATGAACCGCGGGGTGATCGGATTCGCCGACTCCGCGGCGGAAGCCGGCGGCGGCGACGACCCGTCGGATTTCCTGCGGTTCGCAAAGACTTCCGATTTCATAAAATACGGCTTTGAGGCGGAATTTATCGGCCGCCTTCCCGTGAGGGTTGCGTGCGAGCCGCTTAAAGCCGACGACCTCGCCGACATACTCGTGTCGTCGGAAGGCTCGATACTGCGCCAGTACGAATCCGACTTCCGCGGGTACGGGATAGACTTTTCCGTCACCAAAGAGGCGGTTGAAGCCGTCGCCAGGCTCGCCTACGAGGAAAAGACCGGCGCGCGCGGCCTGATGACGGTTTTGGAGCGCACTTTGCGCGACTTCAAATTCGACCTCCCTTCGTCGGGCATCAGGCATTTCGAGCTCGACTCCCCGACGGTCGAAGATCCGAAAGCGGGGCTCGAAAGGCTTCTGACCGCCAACGCCAGCCTCTTGCGCGGGGAGCTCTCAGGCTCCCTCGACGAATTCGCCGAAAAATTCCGCGCCGAAAACGGCTTCAAACTCGCCTTCGACGCCGGAGCGCGGGAGAAAATCATATCCATGTGCGTGGCGCGCGACAAGCCCGCACGGGCGGTCTGCGCCGAGCTCTTCCGCGACTTCGCCCACGGGCTCGCGATAATCTCGCGCAACACGGGCGAGGAAGAGTTCACAATAACGAAAGAGGCGGTCGAAAATCCCGACAAATACCTCTCGGACCTCGTGGTAAATTCCTTTAAAAAATAGAATGGAAGCCGACCCCATACGGCGCGATCCTGAGGACGTGAAAAGGCTCTTCGCGAGGGTCTCCGCGCGCTACGACGCAATCAACCGCGCAATGTGCGGCGGGCTCGACGTGCTGTGGCGCGGCAGGCTCGCGAAAACCGCGGCGGCGCTCGCGCGCGAAAACGGCGGAGGGGGCGGAAAAAAATACCTCGACATCGCCTGCGGCAGCGGGGACGTCTGCGCGCGGCTTTTGGGGGAGGATCCCGACTGCAGCGTCGTCGGAGTCGACTTCTGCCCCGAGATGCTCGCCCTCGCGCGCGAAAAGTGCGGAAGCAGGGCGGAATTCGCCGAGGCGGACTGCCGCAGCCTCCCGTTCTCCGAAAGCTCTTTCGACGCCGCGACGATTTCCTTCGGTTTCAGAAATTTCGCCGACCGCCCCGCGTGCCTGCGCGAGATAGCGCGGGTTCTCAAAACCGGCGCCCCCCTGTGCGTTTTGGAAGTCGCGCGCGCGGAGGGCCCGCTGTTTGAAACCGCGCAAAAATTTTTCATGTGCTCCGCCGTGCCGCTTATTGCGAAAGCGTTCGGCGGAAGGCGGGAAGACTACGAATACCTCGCAAAAACCACGATGGAATACCCGAGGCGCGCCGAGGTCGAAAATATGTTCGCCGCCGCCGGATTTGCGGAAATCCGCACGCGCGCGATGGCGTTCGGAATGGTCGCCATCGTCTCCGGAAAAAAGCGTGAAACCGCTTAGCACGCCGCAAACTTCCATAACGCATACGGCTTTCCCCTTGCCGTACGCGCGAAAAGCCTTTTATACTTCCGCATGAAAACCGGAAAACCTCCATGGAAAAAACGGATTCTTCCGGCGGCCGCGCTTGCCCTTGCGGCCCCCGTTCTGTTTTTCGCATTCTCCCTTGCGGCGCATCTCGTAAGCGTGGCGGATTTCGGGTACCCCGGGGGAGAAATGGATTTCATGGGGCTCGGGAAAAATGAGGTTCTGAAAACCGTCTGGGAAAAATGCCCACGGGTTTTCAGCGAAAGGGAAATGCGCCTTTCCGCAACGGGAAAGAATTGCGCCGAAAACCGCTATTACGCAAGCCTCTCGGAGGCCGAAAACGATCCCGAAATCAGAAGCGCAAAATATCTGGGAGTAAATTACAGAACCCGGATGGCGTCCACCTATTTCCAGATACTGGAATTCGACGCCCGCGGAATCGTCGTCGCCCAACGGGCGTGCAGATATTCGGACGCGCCATGACTCCGCCTGCGCCGGCATGTGCGGGGAATGCCCGATATTTTCCAAATAGGAATTGCGCGGCAGGCGGTGGCGGAACGGGCATCCAATTGGAATCCGGCTTGCCAAAATATAGATAACGCTTGTAAAAAACGGGAAACCGGCGTAGAGACTAAAAAATGAAAGTTTGCATTAGACTCGCCACCATCCGCCTTGCGATTATCGCGACCCTCGCCTGTTCCGCCGCGCTTGCCGGCGAGAAAATTGACAGGAAAGCCGCCGTAGGGCGCCACGCCATTAAATACTCCGGATACGATGTGCGCCTGAACGACTCCGACTCCCCCACGCAGGTAGGCAACGGGAAATTCGCGTTCGCCTTCGACAGGACGGGCTTGCAAACGCTCGCTCCGCAAAACACCCTCTCCGATTGGGGCTGGCACTCTACGCCCCCTCCGGACGACCCCTCCAAATTCAAGGGAAACTCCGCCTATTCGCCGGCGCGGAAAATAAAATTCGCCGACTCCCTGCCCGACCCCGACAATCCGGAGCTCTCGCAATGGCTCGCCGCAAACCCCCACAGGCTGAACCTCGGCCGAATATCGTTCGCGATATTCGGCGCGGACGGCGGGCGGCTCGACGCGGGCTCGATAGTCCCGCAATGGCAGACGGTCGACATGTACACGGGAAGGGTCGAGAGCGCCTTCCGCGCGCCGGCGGGCGGCGCGAGGGTATCGACCGTCTCGCACCCCGACCGAGATCTGGTATCCGCGCGGATAAAGTCCGGCCTCCTCGAAACGGGCGCCCTGCGCGTAATCTTCAAATTCCCGTACTCGGACAGGGAAACCTCCAACCTGTCGGGAAACTGGAACGCCCCCGAAAAACACGCGACCTCCGTCGAAAAGTCCGGCGACGGTTTCGCACTGCTCGCGCGCGAACTCGACGGAACGCGCTACTTCGCCGCGGTAAAATTTTCAAAGGGCGCGAAATTTTCGCCGACCGGAAACCCGCACGAATTCGAGCTGCGCGCAAACTCGGGCGAACTCGAATTCTCCTGCGAATTTTCCCCCGAAAAAATCGACCCCGCCTCCGTCCCGGGATTTGTGGAAAGCCGGAATGCCTACGAGAAAATGTGGAGCGGCTTCTGGGAAAACGGCGCGTTCGTAGACCTTTCGGGAAGCTCGGACATCAGGTGGAAGGAGCTCGAAAGGCGGATTATAACCTCCCAATACCTGATGCGCATAAACGGCGCGGGACTGCTGCCGCCGCAGGAGAGCGGCCTGCGCGAAAACTCGTGGTTCGGCAGGTTCCACTTCGAGATGATTTGGTGGCACGCGTACCACTGGCTGCTCTGGAACCGTCCGGAGCTCGCCGACGGCATGTTGTCAATCTATCAAAAGACGCTGCCATATGCGCGCGAAATCGCGCGCGGGGAGGGATACCGCGGCGCGCGCTGGCCCAAGTGCCTCGGCGACATTCCGCGCGAATGGCCGTACCCCATACACGCATTTTTAATCTGGCAACAGCCGCACCCGATATTCTTCGCCGAAGCCGAATACCGCGCGAACCCGTCGGAAGAGACGCTGAAAAAATGGGCTGACATCGTGTTCGCCACGGCGGAGTTCATGGCGGATCTCCCGATAAGGGACGAAACCGGCAGGGACAACCTCGAACCCCCGCTCTACATAGTCTCCGAAAACACCGACCCGCACAAAACCCGCAACCCCGCTTTCGAGCTCGGCTACTGGCGCTACGGGCTTGCGGCCGCGCTCGAATGGCAAAAGCGCATGGGAATAGCCGAAAACAAAAAGTGGCGGGAGGTTCTCGAAAATCTCGCCCCCCTTCCGCAAAAAAACGGCGTATACGAAACGTTCGAAGGGGTTGAAAACATGTGGGAGAAACTGAACTACGAGCACCCCGCGCTGATAGGGACTTTCGGAATGCTGCGCGGCGACGGAACCGACCCGTCGGCGATACGCCGCACGCTCGACAAAATCGACGCCACATGGAATTTCGACAGGGTATGGGGCTGGGATTTCCCGATGCTCGCAATGGCCGCCATGCGCGTCGGCGACCCCGAGCGCGCGATAGGCTACCTGCTATTTTCATCGCCGCACTATTCATGGGACGAAGCCGGGGCTGTAAACTCTCCGTGCGCCTACTTCCCCGCCAACGGGGGGCTGCTCGCGGCGGTTGCGATGCTCGCCAACGGCTGGGACGGCGCGCCCCCGCCCGATCCCGACGCGCTGCACTTCCCCAAAAACGGCAAGTGGAAAGTCCGCGCCGAAGGCTTCGGGCAGAAACACCAATAGTGAAAAAACGCCAATGCTAACGGCAATTTAAAGGCATGGAAAACAATCCGGAAGAATTCGGGCAAACGGCGGGGCTCGTGGACATGGCTGAGTTCCCGAAGTGGATAATTTACGAAGACGAAAATTTTCTCGCCCTCAACAAACCCGGGTGGCTCGTCTGCCACCCGTCCAAAAACGGGCCGCTCTCAAGCCTCGTGGGGGCTGCGCGTGAATACCTCGGCGCGGAAACTCTGCACCCCGTAAGCCGCCTCGACAGGGAGACGAGCGGGGTTGTCGTCATCGCGAAAAATTACGCGGCGGCTTCAAAAGCGCAAAAGGCGGTGTCGATAAGCGGCGCGGTGAAAAAGACGTATCTGGCGTTCATGGAAGGAAGGCTCGGCGCGACGGCGACAATCTCGCAGCCGCTCGCCGACGACAAAAAGTCCCTCGTCTCGATCAAGACCTGCTGCGCCGCGCAAAAGCCGTCCGCGAAGAGCGCGGTGACAATATTCCGCCCTCTCTCGCATTCGCGGCGCGGAGGGCGCGGGTTTACGCTGTGCGAGGTATCGCTGCTGACCGGCCGCAAGCACCAGATACGCGCGCACGCCCAATGGCTCGGGCACTGCGTCGCCGGAGACAAAATCTACGGCCCCGACGAAACGCTGTACCTCGATTTTGTCGAAAGGGGGTTCACGCCCGAAATGGCGGAAATCCTCCCGATAAAGCGCCAGGCTCTGCACGCGGCGGCCATGGACTTCGGCGCCGCCGTACCCGAATTGAACCTCCGAGCGCCGTTGCCGAAAGACCTGCGCGAATTCGCCGAAAAGTACGGGATAGAAGTCCCCGAAAAATATCTGTAAAAGGCTCCGTCGCAACGGGGAAACGCGGCAAATCTCCGGACGCCCGCGCGCGGAGAAAACGGAACCTGCACGTAAAATCAAAATCCCCCGCAGACGGCGTTTGCGGGCAAAAACCGCGGCCGCAGACCCGCGAGTCAAACGCGCAAGTACGGAGCGAGGCTCGCAAAGCGCGTCTCTATTTCGTCGACCTGCGCCTGTGAAAGCTTCAAACCGCGGACTATCGGCGCGTCCGGAATGACAGGTTTGCCGTCTTTCCGCCCGTATTCGCGCGAAACCAGGTTTTTGAAAACTCCCCTCTTGCGCAGGACGTAAAGGTGCCCGCCGCGCAAATCGCCCGCGACGAACTGCGATATGTTGAGCATTAAAAGGTATTTCGCAAACGCCGCGTCGAGCTCCCCGCGCGGGTCGCCGTTTTCCATCAGTTCCCAGATTTTCGCGAGCAGGTCGGCGTACGCGGGGCGCTCGGTGATGACGCCCTCGCTGCCGAGCCTGCGGCTCTGGTACAGCCACTGGTAGCTGCCCCACGCGCTGAACACCGTGTGGATAACCGGCTTCTCAGCGACCTCGCGCGCCATTCTCGAATTGCTGTCTCCCGACTCCTCTTTTATGTAGCCGAAAACTTCCGGATTGCGCCGCGCAAGCTTCAAAAGCAAATCGACCGAAGGCGCTGGCCCCCTGTACATGACGCCCCCGCCGGTCTGGATGATTATCGGGCGCGATACCGTCTTTTCGAGCCCGAGGTAGTATTTTTCGAGATCCGCCTCCGTCTTTCCGTCGTCCGGCGGGCGCGAGATTACCGCCGCGCGGATCTTGTATTTTGAGGCGAGCTTCTCGACAAATTCGGCGCATGCGCGCGCGTCTTCAAATCCTCGCCCCTGGCAGCCGAACGCCACGACAGCCTCCGAATTTTCGAGCTCGCGGGCGATAGCCTCCATTCCCGCCAGCTTTTCGTCCACGGAGAGCAAATCGCAGCTGTCGCCCGACTGCGGCCATATCATGCCTTTGCAGCCGCACTTTTCGACAAACCGCGCCTCGCCAGCGAGCGTTTTGAAATCGACCGCGCCGGACTCCTCAAACGGCGTGGAAAGAATCGGGAACGGGCCGCGGATTCGCGGATCCCCGCCCCCGTCGGGCTTGGAGACAACCGGAACCCTCTTCAACCCCGCGCGCTTCTCCGCAGACGCGCACCCCGCGGCATGGGCGGCTACCGCCGACACCGAAACCGCCTTCAAAAACGACCTCCTTTTCATTCTTTCAGAGTAAAAAACGCTTCGGGGAAGTCAACGCCAATCGCGATGCGCGCGCCGCGGCGCAAATCGGGCGCAAAAAAATTCCGCCCGCGCCGGCGGAAAATTTTGCGAAATAAATCCGCGCGGCGCCGGAAGCGATCCCCATCCGGAATGAAAACGCCCCGAGGCGCGCCGCTCAGTAGGATTTGGAAATTTCCGTGCCCCTCGCCGTCACGGTTTTGGCGCGCCCTCCGGCGGCCTTGATCGAAATTTCGTCGTACTTTTCTCCGGCGACCGGCTGGACGGGCTTTAAATATTTTTCCGAAACGAGCGTGTTGTAGTCCACAGACTCCGTGCCCTTGTCGGCGTTGTACTTTTTGCCGGCCTCGATTATCTGCGAAATGTGGGCCTTCACTACTCCGGCGCGCGACTTTTCCGCGATGACCGCGGTCGCAGGCACGAACACCGCGGCCAGAAGGCCGAGTATGACGGCCACGAGCAGAATTTCCAAAGCGGAGAAAGCTTTCCTGTTTTTCATATCGGAGACAATATTTTCGATTGGCGGAAAAATAATCAACAAATTTATTCGCCTTATGCCGCCCGATGTAAACTGTTAACCAAACGCGCCGCCCATAATTCTTGCAACGCTCCGAAAATGCTGCTAATCGTAAGGGAATATGATGGAACATTTGAAAAAAATTCTCCCGCTCGCCGCGGCCGCCTGGATTCTTGCCGTTCAGGCGCGCGCGGACGGCGGGGAATTTGTGCGGGCGATAAAAGACAATTCGGCGTTTTGGAGCAGGCTCGGATGGGCTTACAATCCCCCGCGCCTCGACGAAAACGGCAAAACCGTAATGCTCGTGCAAGACGACTCCCCCGAGCGCCGCTTCCACCGAGATTTTAAAAACGCCGGCGTAAAAATCCACTCCACAATCCTGTTTTCCGGCTGGGCGGCGCCTGGCAAATACGACTACTCCGCAACGGACGAAACCCTTGAAAAACTGTTCGGCGGCGCGGGCGCGGACATTCTCTACATTCCGCGGATAAAGCTCGACCCGCCGCCCGCATGGTGCGCCGAAAACCCGCGCGACACGGCGGTCTACTACCCTGGCAACCTCTCCGAAGGGGAAATCGCGGAGCTCGCCTGCACCCCCGCCCACGACTGGTCCGGAATGGAGTGGCCAAAGGGCTACAACGCCTACGGCAACCCTCGCGACAGGGTTGACGACCGCCCGAACGTCAGGGGGCTGATAGGCCTGCAAAGCTTTTCATCCGAAAAGTGGCTGCGCGACGCGGGGGAAGCCCTGCGCCGCCTAATTCGCAGAATAGAGGGCGGCAAATACGCGAAAAACGTCATCGCGTACCACATCGCCTACGGGCAGACGGGGGAAACCGCCTTCTGGCGCGCGTGGGAGAAAAACGACTACCGGTTCGGCGACTACGGCATAAACAACCTCCGCGCGTTCTACGACTGGGGAATCAAAAAATACGGCTCGCGGGAGGCGCTCGCAAAGGCGTGGAAACAGCCGGAAATATCCCGCGGCAACGTGAAGCTGCCCACCCCCATGAGGCGCGAGCTCCACTGGAACTCCCACGCCGAGTTCTTCCGCGCCTCCGAAGAGGACAGAATATGCATCGACTATGAAAAGTTCTGCGGCGAAATAAACGTGCGCGCGATTGACTACTTTTCAAAAATCGTAAAGGAGGAGTCCGGCAAGGCCGCCGGCGCGTTCTACGGATATTACCTCAACGTACCGCGCGCGGCGTATTCGGGGCATCTTGAATTCGACGCCCTCTTGAAAAGCCCCAACGTCGACTTCCTCGCCGCGCCCAAAGGGTACAGAAACTACGGCCCCGCTTCTGCGGGCTCGGTGCAGACTCCCCCGATGTCGATTAACCGCAAGAAAATCTTCATAAGCGAAATCGACCCTCCCACGCACCTCGTAAAATGGAGCCCCGCAAAAAATATGGAGGGCACCCGCACCGTTTTGCGCCGCGAATTCGCAAGCGCCATGCAGTCGGGCTCGGGTTTCTGGTGGATGGATCTCGGCGGCGGATGGTACGACTCGCCCGAAATAATGGGGGAAATCGGGGAAATCGAAAAGGCCGCGGCTAAAATCCGCGCCCGAAAGGCGGAGCCTGTTGCGGAAGTCCTAATAGTATCCGATCCCGAAAGCTTTTACTATTCAAAGCCGCACTGGATGCTACACCAGGACCTGCTGAAAGACTCCATTATTCAAATCCGCAAGGCGGGCGCGCCGGTAGACCACTACCGCCTCGCCGACCTGAAAGATCTCGACCTGTCGCGGTATAGGGCCGTCGCGTTCATGAATTGCGCGCGAATTGCGGACTCTGACTGGGAGGAAATCTCAAAGCGGCTTAGGCCGGACGCAACCCTGATATGGCACCACGCGCCCGCCGTGTGGGGCGAAAAATACGACCCCGCGCGCAGCGTGAAAATCACCGGATTCAAACTCGCCGAACGCCCAGCGTCGAAGGCGGAAACAATACGCTTTTCCGGCGCGGCGGCAAAACCGCTTAAAAAGGATTTTGCCGCCACCACCGCCGAATTTTTCCCTCCCCACCCAAACCCGGAAAAGCCATATCCGACGTTCTCCGCCGACCCGTCGAACGGCGCGGAAGTCCTGGCGAAATACTCCGACGGCTCCGCCGCGTTTGCAAAAATAAAGCGCGGGGAAAGGACATGCTACTTCGTCTCCATTCCGATATTTAAGGCCGAAACCTACCGGAAAATTTTCGATGCGGCGGGAGTGCGCGCCCCCGCGCCCGCGGGGTGCGCCGTCTACGCCGACAGCCGCTTCACGGCGTTTTTCCCGTCGCGCGACGCCGAGGCAAAGCTCTCCGGAAAGGCCGCGCAGAAAGATTTGTTTTCCGGCGAAAAATACGCCGGAGGCCGAACCGTAAACTTAAAAGCGGGGCGCGCGCTGATTCTCGCGCCGGAGAAATGAAATGAAAAACTCAATGCTTGCAACGGCAATCTTTTCCATCGCCTGCGCGTGCGCGTCGCCCGCAAACTGCATCGCGGAACAAGCGCGGGCGGAAAATCCGGACGCCTCCGGAAATTCAAACCCGGGCGCGCGGATAAAAGACGCGCTGCAAAACAACTCGGTCTTTTGGAGCAGGCTCGGATGGCCATACAACCCGCCGGTCGCTGACGAAAACGGCAAAACGCGCATGATGCTCTCCGACGACTCCCCCGAGAAAAAATTCCACCGCGACTTCATGGAGGCGGGCATAAAAATCCACTCCACAATCCTGTTTTCGGGCTGGATGGCTCCGGGCAAATACGACTACTCCGCGACGGACAAGGCGCTCGCCGACCTGTTCGCGGCGGCGGGCGAAAGCGCGCTCTACATTCCGCGGATAAAGCTCGACGTGCCGCCCGCATGGTGCGCCGAAAACCCCGAGGACACGACGGTCTACTACCCGGGCGGGCTATCGAAGGGGGAAATCGCGGAGCTCGCCTGCACCCCCGCCCACGACTGGCTCGGGATGGAGTACAAAAACGGGTATTCGACCGACACAAAAATGCGCGGAAACAAAGACCCGCGCCCGAACGTCAGGGGACTGATAGGCCTGCAAAGCTTTTCCTCCGAAAAGTGGCTGCGCGACGCGGGAGAGGCCCTGCGCCGCCTAATTCGCAGAATAGAGGGCGGCAAATACGCAAAAAACGTCATCGCATACCACATCGCCTACGGGCAGTGTGGCGAGACTTCTTTTTGGCGCGGCTGGGAGAAAAACGACTACCGATTCGGAGACTACGGCATAAACAACCTCCGCGCATTCTACGACTGGGGAATTAAAAAATACGGCTCGCGGGAGGCGCTCGCAAAGGCGTGGAAACAGCCGGACATATCGCGCGAAAACGTCAAGCTGCCCACCCCCATGAGGCGCGAGCTTCATTGGAACTCCCACGCCGACTTCTTCCGCGCATCGGAGGAGGACAAAATCTGCATGGACTACGAAAAATTCTGCGGCGAAACCAACGTGCGCGCCATAGACTACTTTTCAAAAATCGTAAAGGAGGAGTCCGGAAAGGCTGCCGGCGCATTCTACGGATATTACCTCTACGTCCCGCGCGCGGCGTACAACGGGCACGTCGAATTCGACGCCCTCCTGAAAAGCCCCAACGTCGATTTCCTCGCCTCCCCCAAAGGGTACAGAAACGTCGCGCCCGGGGAATCTGGAATGGAGCAGACCCCTCCGATGTCAATAAACCTCGACAAGATTTTCATAGACGAGCTCGACGTGCGCACGCACCTGTCGCTCTGGCCCGACGCCAAAAACATGGAGGGCACGCGCACGATGCTGTGGCGGGAGTTCGCAAAATGCATGCAGTCGCGCTCCGGCTTTTGGTGGATGGACCTCCACGGCGGCTGGTTCGACTCCCCCGAGATAATGCGCGAAATCGAAAAAATCGAAAAAACCGCAAAACAAATCCGCGCAAAATCCCCAAAACGGACGGCGGAAGTTCTGATAGTTTCCGACAACGAGAGCTTCCTGTACTCAAAGCCGAGCTGGCAGCTGCACCGCGACCTCGTTGTCGACACGATTTCGCGCATACGCATGGCGGGGGCTCCCGCGGACCACTACCGCCTCGCCGACCTCGGGAGAATCGACCTGTCCGGCTACAAAGCGGCGGTATTTATAAACTGCGTCCGGATAACCGACGAAAGGTGGGCGGAGATTTCCCCGCGCCTGAGGCCGGACGCAACGCTCGTATGGCACTACGCGCCCGCCGTGTGGGGCGAAAAATACGACCCCGCGCGCGGCGAAAAAATCACGGGCTTCAAGCTCGCCGAGCGCAAAACGCGGAAAGTTGAAACTGTGGAATTTGCGGACGGCTCCGGCAAAAAGCTGTCCAAGGACTTCTCCGCCCCGTCCTCGCACAATCCGCTCGAAAAGCCCTACCCGACGTTTTCCGCAGACCCGTCGAACGGCGCGGAAGTTTTGGCGAAATACTCCGACGGCTCCGCCGCATTCGCAAAAATAAGGCGCGGCGGGCGGGACAGCTACTTCGTGTCGCTGCCCGTCCTGGACAGCGGTTCATACCGCAGGATTTTCGACGCGGCGGGAATAGCCTCTCCCGCGCCCGCGGGGTGCGCCGTCTACGCCGACAGCCGCCTGTGCGGGATATTCCCCAAAGACGCCGTAAAATTCAAACTCCCCCTCAAAGGCGAATTCCGCGACGCGATAACGCAAAAAACGCTGGCGGGCGGCGAGGAAATTTCCATTCCCGCAAAAGGGGCGCTCGTGCTGGTTCCGAAAGAGTGACGGGGTAGCCGCGCCGAAATTTTGTGTTGGACAGCGCGATGGGGTTTTGTTCTATTTTGCGGCGATGAAAGAAAGAACGCTCATAATTCTGAAACCCGACTGCATGGAAAAGCGCCTCATGCCGGAAGTGCTCGGAAGGTTTTTCGCGGCTGGCCTGGACATCGCCGCCTGCAAAATGGCGCGCCTCGACGAATCCGTCCTCGAAGTCCACTACGCGCACATCGCCGGCAAGCCCTACTATCCGCCGCTCGTCGAGTTTATGAAAAGGCGTCCGGTCGTAATCGCCGTGCTCGAGGGCGAGAACGCCATAAAAAAGGTGCGCGAGCTACTCGGCCCCACCAATTCCCAGGAGGCCCCGAAAGGCACCATACGCGGCGACTTCGGCGAAAACACCCGCGAAAACATCGCCCACGCGTCGGATTCCCCCGAGAGCGCGGCGGCGGAAATCGCGCGGTTCTTCGCCGAATCGGAGGTATTCTGACCCTCCGCGCGCCCATTGAAAATGGCGGACAAAAACCCCTTTGAGAAAATCCCGAACCTCGGCCCGCAAAAGGCCGGGGCTCTTTTCGAGTTCGCGCGGCTGCTGCGCGAAGCCAACGCGAAGGTGAATCTGCTCTCGCGAAAAGATACCGACGACCTCGAGTACCGCCACGTCGCGTTCTGCGCGGCGATCTCCGCGTTTTTCACGCCGGCGGAGGGCGCGCGCATAGCGGACGTCGGAAGCGGCGGCGGGCTCCCGGGAATAGTAATGGCGATCCTTTATCCGCAGGCGGAAATCTCGATGTTCGACGGCGTAGGCAAGAAAATCGCGATGGTAAACGAAATGTGCGAAAGGCTCTCCCTCAAAAACGCCCGCGGCTTCCACGCCAGAATCGAGGAGCAAAAGGGGGTTTTCGACTACTGCACGGGCAGGTCGGTCTGCGCGCTGCCGGCGTTCTTCGGATTCGTGAAAAAAAAGCTCGCCGCCGGCAAAAGGGGGTCGCTCGAAAACGGCGTGATATACTTCAAGGGAGGGGAGCTTGAAGGCGAGCTCCTCAAAAAAAACATACTGCCCGACGCGCGCTTGGACCTCGAAGAATTTTTCGGAGACCCGCGCTTCGAGGGCAAGAGCATAATGCACTTCAAGGCGCGCGACGCGGCGAGAATTTAGCGCGGCGCGCCGCCCATGACGGCGGGGCGCGAGAATTCCGCGGAATCGAACGGGTCGCCCGACTCCGAGACCGAGAGCGGCGTCGAAATGGTCGTCCAAAAGCTCTGGGCGTATTCGACGGCGATTCTGTTTGCGCCCGCGTTGCCGGAGGCTGAGAGCCTGGAGCCGGTTTTCGGGGTTTCCAATTTTTTTCCGTTAAGCCAAAGCGATTTCACGTTTTTGAAGTCGGCGAACACGTCGAAATTTTTTTTGCGCGTCTTGAAATCGAGGGCGACTATCCGCGAAAATTTCGGGGAATAGCGGTTTTTTGAGGCGGCCTTCGCCCACGCCGGATCGCCGGAAAACGGCGCGATCTGGAACGGGCGCGCGCCCTTGTCCCTGCGGCACGGAAGCCATTTCTGCTCGGGGGAGCCACCGAAATTTTTCAGGGCCGCGCCCGGGGCGGAAATCTCCGCCATAGCGGAATCGGAAACCAGCCGCCCATCCACAGGCCCCGCGAAAACGGCGGCGTCGCGCGGGCGCGGCAACATGGCCTCCCCGCCCTCCAAAACCGACGCGAAATAAATCCTGCCGGCGGAGCCGCCGCGCAAAAAGTCGAACTGCGCCGCAAAATAAAAATCGCCCGCCTCCGCTTCTTTGAAATTCCCCTTTGCGGGGAGATTGAACTCTATTCTCTCAACCCCGCCCGCCTCGAGTTTCGGAAAGTCGAAAGACTTCGCGCCTTCGCTGAAATACGGCGGAAGCCTGAACACAACCCCGCAGTTTTCGAGCGGCTCCGAACCGGAATTTTTTATGACGAGGGAAATTTTTCCCTTTTCCATGTCCGCGTGCAACCCGCCGGAAATCTCCGGAAATTTTTCGGGGCTTTCCGAAAAATCCGGAGAATTTCCGGAGTTTTCAACCGCCGCAATCCTGCGCGGCGACAGCATGTCAGCCCTGTGCGGCAGGCGGTACAGGCCGCTTTCCGACGGGAAAATCTCCACCCCGTCGAGCCGGACGCGCGCGGGGGTTCCGGACAGCCTAACCTCCAAGGCGACGTCGTCCCCTATATGCCTCGCCGAAACGCGCGAAAGCTCAAAGCGCGCCATGTTGCCCGATGCCCGCGCGGGCGAAATTTTAAGGCCTTCCAGCTGGCGCGCGTAGGCGGCGTATTCGTTTTGCGTGCAATACCAGAAATCCGCGCGGCGGTGTTTTTTCAAAATCCTTTCAAGCTCCGCCATGCCCGCGCCGGACTGCCATGAGTGCACGCCGAGGCTCATGTGCGGGATTCCGTCGCGCCCCTGCGCCGCGAGCGCGGCGGACACTTTTTTCTCAAAAAGCGCCTCTTTGGGGTCGCGGTCGTTTATGTTGAACAGGTGCGAGGAAAGCAGGGTTCCCTCCGGCAGAGAGTACTTTTTGTCGTTGTCGCTCCACAAGGCCGCCTGTACTTGGTAGCCCGAGCGCGCGATGCACTCCCCGACGAGCCTCGGCGCGTCGGCGTAAAACGGGTGGTCGGCGGCGTACCCCGGGAGGGCGAACGCGACCACCGGAACGTCGAGGGCGGACTCCAGCATAATGCGCTGCGCGAGGGTTTCGCGGAAAGCCTCGTTCGGCAGGATTTCCGGCAGCAGCCTGTGGGTTATCGTGTGCGAGCCCACCGCAAAACCGCAGCCGAGAATCTTGCGCGCGCACGTATTGCAAAATTTTTCGTCGGCTTTCGTAAGCATGAATGTCGCCTTCATGCCGGCGTTTTTGAACACGTCCGCCATTTTGGAGTGGGCGTAGGTTGTGTCGTCCCACCGCGAGGAAAAGGCCGCAACCGCCCCGCCCGGGAGCTTCGCTGGCTCAACCGACGCCGCTCGCGCCGACGCCGCGTCGGGATATTCGACTTCGAGAGTCTGGACGTAATCCGCGGGGAAAACCCGCGCCGCCAGAAACGCGGACAAAACTATGAAAAGCGTCTTCATGGGAAAGTCGGAATTTCCCCAAAACGTATCCCATTGCGCGCGAAAAGTCAAAGGGAATGCGCGGCGCAAAAAACGCCCCCTCCGCACTCCGCAAACGGGCGCGCCCCGCCGCCTCCGCCCCCAAAAGGCTTGACGCCGGAGGCCGCGGCGGCGAAAATCGGAGGGGTTAAAAATGAGGAAACTGCTAAGATTCTACGTCTACATAAAGCCGTGCCTGCCCCAGCTGATTGCGGCGATTATCTTCGGCGCCCTGTTCGGGGCGTGCAGCGGCTTCGGAATGCCCGTCATTTTCGACAAGGTTTTGCGGCAGATATTCATGGACCAGGGCGCCGCGCCCCGCCCGATGTGGCACATAATAGGGGTCGCGCTGCTGCTGCCGACGGTGTTTGCGCTCAGGGCGATATTCGGGTATTTGAGCGGCTACCTCATGACGTATTCGTCGCTGGAAGTCCTGCGGAGGCTCAAACAGCACATATTCGACAAAATCCAAAGCTACCCCGTGGCGTTTTTCGACAAATTCACCACGGGCGACCTGCTCACGAGGCTGACAAACGACACCGCGAGCGTCCAGACGGTGCTGCTTTCGTTCTCCTCCGAAATATTCCGCCAGCCCCTGCAAGTGCTCGGCGCCCTCGGATTCCTGCTCTACCTCTGCTTCACAAAGGGGCAGGTTGTGATGCTCTTCATATTTTTCGCGGCGGTGCCTTTCTGCATTCTGCCCGTCCAGATGATACGCAAAAACATGAAGCGGTTTGCGGGCAAGGCGCAGATGGGCCTGAGCGAAATGGCGCAGCTATTCGGCGAAAACCTCGACGCCGTGCACGAGGTCAGGGTGTTCAACTTGCAGGAGGCGCAAAAGAAGAAATTCGAGGGGCTTAACGGAATGTTCAAGCAGTTTTCCCTCAAAATGGCAAAGTACGAGCTCATGCAGCAGCCGTTCATGGAATTTCTCGCCGCCACGATGGTCTCCATGACGTTCGTTTACGCGTACTTCGCGGGGATAGACTTCCCGACGTTCTCGGCAATAGGAATTGCCCTCTACTTTACGATAGACCCCATAAAGCGCGTCATCAGAATGTCGACGGACTTCATAAAGGTGATGCCGCTTGTCGACAGAATCTGCGCGATTCTCGACTATGTGTCCACCGTCCCCGAGCCCGAAAACCCCGTCGAGCTCCCGCCCGTGCGCGGCGAGATAACTTTCGACAACGTGAAGTTCGCCTACAAGGACAAGACCGTCCTCGACGGGGTCAGCATAACGATCCCCGCCGGTACGAGCTGCGCGCTCGTGGGCGAGAGCGGCGCGGGCAAGAGCACCTTCGCCAAGCTCTCCATGCGCCTCTACGACCCGATAGAGGGCTCCATTAAACTCGACGGCATAGACTTGCGCGACATACGCCAGCGCGACTTCATGGACAACCTCGGCAGCGTCCCGCAATATCCGGTTCTCTTCAACGACACCGTCTACAACAACATCCTCGTCGCCCGCCCGGGCGCGACGAAAGAAGAGGTCGAAGCCGCCGCGAAGATGGCCTACGCCCACGACTTCATTCTGGAGCTCGAAAACGGCTACGACACGGTGGTGGGCGAGAGGGGCGACAGGCTGTCGGGCGGGCAGAAGCAGCGAATCGCCCTCGCGCGCGTGTTTTTGAAAAATCCCCCGCTGCTCGTGCTCGACGAAGCCACGTCAGCGCTCGACGTAAACAGCGAGGCGTTCATACAAAAGGCCGTCGACAGCCTCATGAAGGACCGCACGATGCTCGTCATCGCCCACAGGTTCAGCACCATAAAAAACGTGCAGAAAATCATAGTGTTCGAAAACGGCAGAATCGTCGATTTCGGCTCGCACGAAGAGCTGATGGGGCGCTGCCGGACATACCGCAGGCTCTACGAAAAGCAGGCGGAGCGCATATCCTCAAAATAGCCCCCGCCCCGCCGCCGCGCAATTATAATACCCATATAATATATGCCTACCCCGTTCGCAGGGAGAAAGCGCTCCATTTGGGCAAATGAGGAAATTATAATTGCAAAATTTCATACGCGGGCTTTTATTTGCGCAAAATGAAAATAAACGCGCCTTCTGCCGAAGGTTTTAATGCGAAAAGGCTGTACTATGAAAGTTGCGATACTTGCGGGAGGGCTGGGCTCGCGCCTCGGCGAGGAGACTACCGTCCGCCCCAAACCGATGGTGGAAATCGGGGGCAAGCCGATACTTTGGCACATAATGAAAATATATTCGCACTACGGATTCGACGAATTCGTGGTTATGTGCGGCTATAAAGGCGAATCCATAAAGGAGTATTTCCTTAACTACCGCGCCAATTCGTCGGACATCACCGTAAACCTCGCCGACGACACCGTGGAAATCCACAAAAACCGCGCCGAGCCCTGGAAAATCACCCTGTGCGACACCGGCGCCGACACCCTGACGGGCGGCAGGATCGCGAAGATAAAAAAGTACGTCGGCAAAGAGACTTTCATGCTGACCTACGGCGACGGGGTGGCCGACATCGACATACCCGCCCTGCTCGAATGCCACCGCAAATCGGGCAAAATCGCCACCCTCACCGCCGTCCGCCCGACCTCCCGCTTCGGGACGCTGCGCATTTCCGAGGACGGGGGAATATCCGATTTCCGCGAAAAGCCCGAAGATTCCCACTCGTGGATAAACGGCGGGTTCTTCGCGCTCGAACCCGAAGTGTTCGACTATATTCCCGACAGGCCCGACACTATATGGGAGCGCGGGCCGCTCAACCGCCTCTCGGAGGAGGGGCAGCTCAACGCCTACATGCACGGCGGATTCTGGCGCCCGATGGACATGCTCAAAGACAAAAAGGAGCTCAACGAGCTCTGGGCCTCCGGCCGAGCGCCGTGGAAAATCTGGGAGTAGCCGGCCATGGCTTTCGGAGGCGTTTTCAACGGGAGGAGGGTTCTCGTCACGGGGCATGCGGGCTTCAAGGGCTCGTGGCTCTCCCTGTGGCTGAACGCGCTCGGCGCTAAAGTCTGCGGGTACTCGCTCCTGCCCGACACGGAATTTTCGGCGTACCGCGAGGCGGGCGTCGGCGAGATCCTCGAATGCGAGAAAATCGCCGACATCCGGGATTCCGAAGAGCTTGAAAGCTTCTTCCGGAAAGCGCGCCCCGAAATCGTGTTTCACCTCGCCGCCCAGCCGCTCGTGCGCCTGTCGTACTCCGAGCCGAAACTCACCTATGAGACGAACGTCCTCGGGACGCTCAACGTGTTTGAGGCGGCGCGGAAATGCGGCTCCGTCGCCGCCCTGGTAAACGTAACTACGGACAAATGTTACGAAAACCCCGAGACGGGCCGCCCGTGCGCCGAGGACGACCCGATGGGCGGATACGACATGTATTCGTCGTCCAAGGCGTGCTCCGAAATACTAACGTCGTCGTACAGGAGGTCGTTTTTGGAGGGCGGCAAGCCGTTTGCGCTCGCCTCGGCGCGCGCGGGGAATGTCATAGGCGGCGGGGACTGGGCGCGCGACAGGCTTGTCCCCGACTGCGTGCGCGCCCTGTCGCAGGGCAGGCCCGCGCCCGTGCGCAACCCCGATTCCGTCCGCCCGTGGCAGCACGTCCTCGAACCGCTCGCAGGCTACATGAGGCTGGCGCAAAAGCTCCTCGAAGACCCCGCCAGATTCTCCTGCGGCTTCAATTTCGGGCCGGACTCGTCGGCGGTTTTGAAAGTCGGCGACATCGTCGAAATACTCGCCGAAGCGTGGGGAGGCGGAACTTCGGAGCATAGGGCTGAGTTCGGCGCCCCGCACGAGGCAAAGCTGCTTTCGCTCGACATTTCCAAGGCTGAGCGGGAGCTCGGCGTCCGCCCCGTAATGAATGCGGCGGAGGCGGTCGCGGCCTCCGCAAAATGGTACAAGAGATTCTACGCCCTCCGCGAACCCATGCGCGGCTTCACTCTCGGACAAATCGCCGAATTTGAAAAGAAGGCCCGCGCAAAAAACATAGAATGGAGTTTTTGAAATGCACGAAGATTTAAGGGAAAAGGCAAAGCTCGCCGCCCTCGAATATTTGAGGGCGGCGCGCGCCGACGCCCCGAAGCGGGACTACATCCCCCCGTCGGGCAAGAAAATCGGGGAGGAGGAGCTCTGCGCGATGATAGACGCGTCCCTCGACATGTGGCTCACAGCCGGAAGGTTCAACGACATGTTCGAGGAGGCGTTCGCCAAAAAGCTCGGCGCAAAATTCGCGCTCACCGCAAATTCGGGTTCGAGCGCAAACCTCATCGCGCTCTCCGCCCTGACCTCCCCAAAACTCGGGGAGCGCGCCCTGAAAGCGGGCGACGAGGTAGTCGCGGTCGCCGCGGGCTTTCCGACGACGGTAAACCCGATATTCCAGAATTCGCTCGTGCCCGTGTTCGTCGACTGCGACCCCGAGACGTACAACATTCGCGCCGACAAAATAGAGGAGGCCCTCTCGCCCAAAACCAAAGCCGTCTTCATCGCCCACACGCTCGGCTCGCCCTTCGACCTCGACAAAATTTCGGAAATCTGCCGCCGCCGCAACCTATGGCTGATAGAGGACTCCTGCGACGCGCTCGGGGCGAAGTTTCGCGGAAAGTACGCCGGAACTTTCGGGCACATCGGCACTTTCAGCTTCTACCCCGCACACCACATCACGATGGGCGAGGGGGGCGCCGCCGTCACGAGCGACCCGCTGCTGCGCAAAATCATGCTCTCATTCCGCGACTGGGGGCGCGACTGCTGGTGCAAGCCGGGGAAAGACGACACCTGCAAGAGCAGATTCCGCCTTAAACGCGGCAACCTTCCCGACGGCTACGACCACAAATACACGTACTCGCACATCGGCTACAACCTGAAAATCACCGACTGGCAGGCGGCGGTCGGCTTGGAGCAGCTCAAAAAGCTCGACTCCTTCATAGCCGCGAGAACCGAAAACGCCCGCTTTCTGGCGGAGAAGCTCGCGGGGCTCGAAGAATTCATAGCCCTGCCGAAAGCCCAGGCCGAAACCGAGCCGTCGTGGTTCGGGTTCCTGATATCCGTCCGCGCCGGCGCGCCGTTTTCGAAGCGCGAGCTCGTCGAATACCTCGAAGAAAACGGCGTCGGGACGCGGCAGCTGTTTGCCGGCAACATTTTGCGCCAGCCGATGATAACGGAATCCGGCGCGCCCCTCAGAATCGGAGGGGGGCCGATAAAGCGCGGCAACGAGCTCGGCGAGGCCGACTACGCGCTGCTTCCGGGAACGGAGGCGATAATGAACAACTCTTTCTGGGTGGGGTGCTTCCCCGGCCTCGGCGAGCGCGAGCTCTCAAAGACCGCCGCCGCAATCCGCGCGTTTGCGGAATCGAAATCCAAATGAAGAAAATCCTGCTAACGGGCGGAAGCGGCTTTATCGGGCGCAACCTGCTCGAGAGTTTTTTGCCGCAAAAATACGAAATATCCGCCCCTGCGCGCGCGCAGCTCGACCTGCTCGACACGCGCGCGGCGGACGAATTTTTTGCGAAAAACTCCTTCGACTGCGTATTGCACTCGGCGGTAAAGCCGTGCCACCGCAACGCTCCCGACCGCGACGCGCTCGTCTATTCAAACCTGCGAATGTTCGAAAACCTCGCCCGAAACTCCGGAAGCTTCGGCAGGCTCATCAACTTCGGCTCGGGGGCGATATACGGCCAGGACGCGGACATTTCCGGCGCTCGGGAAGAGGACATATTCAAAAGGATGCCGCGCGACGAACACGGCTTCTGCAAGTACGAAGCCGCAAAGCGAATGGAGTCCCTGCCGAATTTCATTGATTTGAACATATTCGGGATTTTCGGGAAATACGAGGACTACTCCATAAGGTTTATCTCAAACGCCGTCTGCAAGGCGATGTTCGGAATGCCGGTCACCCTGCGCCAAAACAGGAGATTCAGCTACGTATTCATAGACGACTTCTGCCGGATAGTCGACTCTTTCATATCGGCGGACTTGAAGCACAAAACCTACAACATAACCCCTCCCGGGTTCGCCGAGCTCGCGGACATCGCGCGGACGGTGTCCGAAATGTTCGGGGGCGTTCCGGTAAAAATCGCGGCGGAGGGGTTCGGGGCGGACTATTTCGGCGACAACTCGCGCCTGATGGCGGAGTTCCCCGAAACAAAGTTTACCCCCATGCCGGAGGCGGTTGCGCGCCTGGCGGAATACTACCGCGCAAACGCGGGCAAAATCGACAGAAAACTATTGGAATTCGACAGATAAGCGTATGGTAAAAGTATCGGACTACATCGCCGACAGGCTCAAAAATTTTTACGGCGTGGAAAACGTGTTCATGATTACGGGGGGCGGCGCGATGCACCTGAACAACGGCATCGGCGCGAAAATCCCGTACATTTCCAACCACCACGAGCAGGCGAGCGCAATCGCAGCAGAGGGCTACGCGCGCTCGTCGGGCAAGCTCGCCGTGGTAAACGTCACGACCGGCCCGGGCGGAATCAACTGCCTCAACGGAGTGTTCGGGCAGTGGACGGACTCCGTGCCCGTCCTCTACATCTCGGGGCAGGTCAAGTTCGCGACCACCCTCGCCTCCTGCCCCGACCTCCCGCTCCGCCAGCTCGGAGACCAGGAGGTCGACATCATAACGAGCGTGAGGCATCTGACGAAATACGCCGCCATGGTGACGGACCCTCGCGAGATACAATACCACCTCGACAGGGCTGTCTACGAGGCCACCCACGGGCGTTTCGGCCCCGTGTGGCTCGACATTCCCATGAATGTCCAGACGGCGCGGATAGACGAGGCCGGCCTCAAAAAGTTCTCACCTCCGCCCGAGCCCGCCTACGATTTGAAAATCGCGGAAGTCGCCGAACGGCTGCTGTCCGCCAAACGCCCGCTGATAGTCGCCGGGCACGGAATGAGGCTCGCCGGACAGGTTGAAAACCTCGCGAAGTTTTCGGAAATCTCCGACGTTCCGATAGCCACCACCTTCAACGGCTACGACGTCCTGCCCACCGGCGACAAAAACGCCGCAGGCAGAATCGGGACGGCGGGGCAGCGCGCGGCGAATTTCATTTTGCAAAACGCCGACTGCGCGCTGTTTTTGGGCACGCGCAACAACGTGCGGCAGGTCAGCTACAACTGGGAAAATTTCGCGAAAAAAGCGTTCAAGATAGCCGTGGACATCGACCCCGCGGAGCTTCAAAAGCCGCTCGTAAAGCCCGACCTGGCGGTCAACGCCGACCTGCGCGAGTTCTTCCCCGCGCTCGCCGAAAGGCTCGGGGCTTTCCGCGCCGGCGGCGAATGGACGCAATACTGCCGGAGAATGCGCTCGAAATACGCCTTTGAAAACGTCCCCGAATACCGGCAGGAGGCAGGCGCCCCCGTAAACGTCTACAACCTCACCCGCACGCTCACGTCGATTGCCGACCCCGACGACATATTCGTCGTGGCAAACGGCTCGCCGTGCATATGCACCTGCCAGTGCGCCGTGACGAAAAAAGGGCAGAGAATGTTCCTGAACTCCGGCGACGCCTCGATGGGCTACGACCTTCCCGCCGCCATAGGGGCGGCAGTCGCGAACCCCGGCAAAAAGGTGATATGCTACACCGGCGACGGATCCATAATGATGAATTTGCAGGAGCTGCAAACCATAAAGACGCACAACCTCCCCATAAGAATCTTCATAATAAGAAACGACGGGTACTCCTCGATAAAGCAGACGCACAAGAACTTTTTCAACGCCCATTACATTGGCTGCAACGCCGCAAGCGGCGTGGAAACGCCCGACTTCCGCGAGGTTGCAAAAGCCTTCGGCATAGAGTCCGAAAGGATAGAAACGGGCGACGGGCTCGCCGGAAGGCTGAAAGCCGCCCTCGAAAGGCGCGGCCCGTTCGTCTGCGAAATCGTCTGCCAGGACGACTACATGTTCTCCCCCAAGCTCTCCGCCAAACAGATGCCCGACGGCTCGATAATCTCGCCGTCGCTCGAAGACATGTTCCCGTTTTTGGATCGGGAAGAATTCGAGTCCAACATGCTCAAATAGGACGCAAAAATGCCAAAGACTTCCCAAAACGCGGAGAAACCTCCCGCGGTGTCGGTGTTCGTGCCGTATTACAACGACAGGGCGTTCATAGGGCAATGCATAGAATCCATACTCGCCCAAACGCGCGCGGACTTCGAGCTCATACTGCTCAACCACGCCTCGGACGACGGATGCCGACAAATCGCGCGCTCCTTCCGCGACCCGCGCATAAGGCACATCGACATGCCCTCCAACCTCGGGGCGGGCTCGGGAGTTTTGATTCTTGAATTTTTAAAGGCCGCCCGCGGCAGGTACGCAAAACTGTTCTGCGCCGACGACATGATGCGCCCCGACTGCCTCGAAAGGCTCGCGGGCCACATGGAGGCGCACCCCGAAACAGACGTCGCCTTCGGCGACATGGAATACGTAGGCAAAGACGGCGGGGATCTCGGCACAAAATGGTCGCTGCGCCGCCCGCATTTCGCGTTCGGAATGTCGGAGGCGGAATGCCTCGGGCTTCTCATCCGCGGGATAAGCTTCATGCCCTACCCCGCCTCGATAGCAAAAACCGAAGTTCTGCGGGAGGCGCGCATAGACAAGTCGATGGTGATGATGCTCGACATGTCGATATGGGCGGATCTCATAATAAAAGGCAAAAAGTTCGACTTCATTCCGGACGCGGTCGTAAACTACCGCGTGCACGAAAACCAGACGTCGTCCTCAAAGCGCCGCGACATAGCATACCGCCGCACCCATTTCGAAAGCGTCAAGTACTGCGACATCTTCTATTCCATAAGAGATCCGGAACTTTTGAAAAGCGTCCTGCCGGACTCGAAATTCGCCGGAAAAATCAAAGCCGGCGAAACTCGCGCGGAAATTTTCGAGTTCGCGGTCGCCGAGCACTACCTCGGCTGCAAAAACTCCCCGTACAAGATAAACGGATACGCCCATATGCACGCGCTCATGCAGGACGATTCCGCGCGGGCGGCGATAGGCGGCGAATTCGGCTTCGGCATAAGGGAGTTTCGGGAAATGTACTCAAAGCCCGAACCGCACCGGAAAAGCGCCAAGGAAGTCGGGCTCGGCGGATTGCTTTTTTTGTTGTTGCGCAGGCTGTGGATTATCGTAACGTTTAAGGGCGTAAGGCATAAGCTGCGCGAGCGCAAGGCTTTCACCGAATAGCCCGCAAACATCCGCATGTCCGCAAAAAACTTCAAGCCGTTTTTCCTGAACAGCAACCTTTCCTTCGGAAGGGCCGGAGGGGACACCGTCGAAAACCTGCTGCGCCCAGCCGCCGGAAATTCGGGCAATTCCTACATAACCTATGCGCTCGTCAAGACGGTTCTTGGAGACTTTGCGGGGCTCTCGCACATAGCCAACGTGTATGAATACGATTTCTCCGCCTCCGCGCGCGACGCGGAGTTCGCGCGCGCCGAATGCACGCACGTGTTCCTCGTCCTGCAAGACCAGATAAGGATAGAGGAATCCTACGGGCTGCGCCTGCCATACGAAAACATAGTGTCGTTTCTCAAAAAATGCGGCAAGCCGGTGGTAATCGCGGGGCTCGGCGCAAATTCGTTCGGCGGCTTCGATCCCGAATTTCACAAAAAGCTCCCGCCCGCCCTCGTGAAATTTCTGCGGGAAATCTCCGGAATGTGCGAGAAAATCGGGATTCGCGGCGAATTTACCGCCGATGTCCTGGACAAGCTCGGCATATCAAACTTTCAAATCATCGGCTGTCCGTCGTTTTTTGAGACGGGCCCCGGCCGGCGGGTTGAAAAGCCCCCGTTCGGAGAGCTCAATCCGGTGCTGACGAGCCCGCTGGTATACCGCGCGGAAAACGCGCCCGCGGTCATGCAGGACTTCCTTGAAAAGGATCTCATAAACCTGTCTGTTTTCGGGAAATTCACGGAGGAAATAAGATTAGAAGACTACCGCAGGGCAAAACGCGGGAATCTGGAAATTTTCTTCAATCCTGAAAAATGGAAAGCTTTTCTCGGAAAATACAACTTCGCCCTCGGGCCGAGAGTCCACGGCAGCATCGCCGCGATAAATGCCGGCCTCCCCGCCGTCTGTACCAACACCGACTCCCGCGCCGCGGAAATGTGCGCCTTTTTGAAAATTCCACGCCTTGCGGACGACTCTTTCGTTAACTATGCGGCAATACCGAACGCCCGCAATTTTGCCGACTTCATCAAACGCGCATACGAAGCCTGCGACACGGAAACAATAAACGCCGCATATCCTAAACTCTTTGAAAACTACAAGAATTTCATCACCTCGCAGGGGCTGCCGTTCAATAGCGGGAAATGCGCAAACTCCGGATTGCTTTCCGACATAGAAATGAGAGGACCGACGTTATCCCCGCCCGCCGCAGTTCTAAAATTGTCATGGCTCGAATGCAAACGCCTTTTCCGAAGACTGAGCCGCTCCGCCGCAAAAAGGCTTCTAAAAAGGAACCGCTCCTGACCCGCAGGGGCCGCGCCGAATATGGACACTCCGGACAAAATAACCGCCAGCGACCTGGAAGTCTGCGTTTTGACTTTTAACAGGGCGCCCCTCCTTCGCCAGGCGCTCGAAAGCCTGCTCGCCCAGACCGCGCGGGGATTCTCCGTGTCCGTGTACGACAACGCGAGCTCCGACGGAACGGCGGAAACCGTGGAGGAGATGCGGCCGCGCTTTGAGGGAGAATTCCGCTACGTCCGCCACCCGAAAAACATCGGCGCCGACGCCAACTTCCACGCCGCCCTCGCAGGCGCAAGCCGCAAGTACGCGATGTTCATGCACGACGACGACCTCGCCAATCCGGAGTACGTCGAATGCGCCGTGGCTGCGATAAACTCCTTCGGGAACGTCGCGGTGCTCGCCTCAAACTATTCGTACATGCGCGTCGAAAGCGGCGGGCGCGTCGAATGGAAAAGCGCGTCCAGAAAAGCCTTCGCCTTTGAAAGCCGCGAGGACTTCGCCGCCTACATATTCTGCGACGGGCGGGCGTCGTACTCGTCGGCGATATACAGAACCGCCGACTTGCGCGCGCGCAACCGCCCCAACGTGTACGGAAAAATCGGCGACACCCCCGTAATGATAGACGCGACGGGCGGCGGAAAGGCCGTCGTGCTCGCCGACAAAAACCTCTTCGTGTACCGCATACACGCGGGGCAGGATTCCAAAAATACGTCAAACGGACCCACGCGGGAGGAAATCGTCAACCGCAACCGACTGTTCAAGGAAATCCTCATGAACGGCTCGCGCGCGCACAGGTTCGCGTACCGCATTTCATACGCGGAATGGCTCGCGCGCCACATAAAGTTCGCGGGCGCGGACGACCGCCGCAAGCGGGAATTCCTCGCCTCGCTCACCGCGGGGGAAACCGCCGGAATGATGTCGAAAGCCTATTCCGTACCAATTGCCGGAGAGTTTTTGCGCGGTCTCATACGGGCGTTTAGAATGCTCCGGAAGCTGCTTTGGAGGCCCGAAAGCTTTTGACGCCGACGGCTGCCGGCGCAGAAATTCCCCCTCTACCCGCCGCTCCAAAGCGCATCATCGGACGGGCAAAAGCGCGCGTTCGGAATGCTACTTGGATTTGGCCCTCGAAGAGCCTTTGCGGAAAATCCTGTCGTAGTTGTCCACGTACTTCTGGATGTTGGCGCCGCGGCGGATAGCCTCGCCCTTGCCGCACTCGCGGCTTTCCTTTTTAGTTTCGCTGTTCGTTTCCATATCCGTAAAAAAATTCTCTCTGTTTATAACCCGAATCGGAAAAGTCAAGCCGCCGTAAAACAAAAAATCGCGCGGCGCGCGCAAAACCGTTTTTATTTGCCAAAGGCCTCCCGCGCCGCTTATCTTGGCGCCTTATACACTGCCCCGCAATGCCCCGCAGCGCCGACAACTTGTGCGTAGACCTCGACGGAACCCTGATTCGCTCGGATTCCCTTTGGGAGCTCGTCGCGCGCGCCCTGCGCAAAAACCCGTTCTACCTGGCGCTCGTCCCGCTTATGCTCGCAAGGGGGCGGGCATTCGCAAAAAGAAGGCTGGCGGAAAAATTCGGGAAATTCGCCGAAAGGCTTCCGGTAAATCCGGCGGCGGTCTCTTATATAAAAAAGCGCAAAAGGGCGGGCGCAAAAATCTGGCTCGTCACTGCGTGCGACGAAAAGCTCGCGGAGAAAATCGCGGCGCGGACGGGGCTGTTCGACGGCGTATACGGCTCTTCCGAAACCATCAACCTCAAAGGCGAAAACAAGGCCGCCCTCTGCTCAAAAATTTTCGGCGACGGCAACTTTGACTATATGGGCGACTCTCCATCCGACATTCCGGTCTGGGAGAAATCGCGGACAGCCGCGGTTGTCGGCGGCGAAAAGTTCGCGGAGAAAATCCGCAGGAGGCTCGGGGGGAAAGAGACCGTAAGAATCGGCGGGGGCGCGGAGCTTTCGGCGTCCGCCGCCCTTCGCGCCGTCCGCGCGCACCAGTGGGCGAAAAACCTGCTCGTGTTCGTCGCCCTGATTTCGAGCCACAGATATTTTAATTTAGGCGACGCATTGAACTCCGCCGCAGCGTTTCTCGCGTTTTGCTTCTGCGCCTCCGCGACGTATATTTTAAACGACCTGCTCGACATCGAGTCCGACAGGCTGCACCCCAGCAAGCGCAGCCGCCCGTTCGCTTCGGGAGACTTCCCCATACCCGCGGGAATCGCGCTGATGCTCGCGCTCGCGGCCGCCGCGGTGGCGGCGGCCGCCGCCCTCCCGCGGGAATTTGCTCTCGCGCTCGCCGCCTACGCCGCAATAACAATAGGGTATTCCTTCGCCTTCAAGCGCGTGGCATTCGTGGACGTCGCGGTTCTAGCGTGCCTCTACTATCTGCGCGTTCTCGGCGGCGGAGAGGCCATAGACTGCAAAATATCGTTCTGGCTCTCCGCGTTTTCGGTCTTCCTGTTTCTGGGGCTCGCTCTGCTCAAAAGGTGCGTCGAGCTCTCCGAGAGCGCCGAGACCGCCCGCGCGCGCGGATACGGGCGGGCGAACGCCAAAGCCGCGCGCGCCGCGGGAATCGCCTCCTGCGCGCTCTCGGTCGCGGTGTATGCGGTCTACACGCAGAGGGGGGCGAGGGCGTACTACGAAAATCCGGACGCGCTCTTGCTGGGAACGCTTCCGATAGGGTTTTTCCTGTGGAAAATCTGGCGCGACGCCGCGCGGGGGCTCGTGAGCTCCGACCCGCTGGTGTATGCGTTCAAGACGAAATCCAACTACGCGCTATTGGCGGCGTTCGCGGCCGCCTTCGCGCTCGCAAAGCCCTTTTGAGATGCGCGACCACATCGGGAAAATCGCCTTGGCGGCCGTCGCCGCGCTGTTTGCCGCTCAGGTTTTACTGCTCCTGCAAAACGCGGGATTCGCGCCGTCCGACGACCAAAAAACCTACCTCTATTGCGCGGAGCGCGCAATGGAATCGGGCGGCTGGTATCCGTCGGAAACAAACCTCGGCGACAGCTTCCTCTTTGCCCCGGGATACGTAAACATGCTCGTCCTGCACCGCAGGATTTTCGGGACGTTCGGAGGATTCGGCTGGATAAACCTGCTGATGTCGGCTGGCATTCTCGCCTCCGTGTTCTTCGTCGCGAAAAAATTTTTCGGCAGAACCGCCGCCGCGTGCTCCGCGCTCCTCTACGCCGCGGCGTACAGCAACTGGTTTCTGCCCATAGGGTATTTTTCGGAAGTCCCGTTCGCGTTCTCAATGTCGGCTGCCGTGGCGGCGGCGGTTCTGCCGAAATCCAAGTGGGCGAACTTCGCGCTCGCGGGGGTTATGCTCGCGCTCGGCAACTGGATAAGGCCGCTTGCGATTGCGTACTTCATGGGAATAGCCCTGTACGCCGCATTGGAGCGCAAATACGCCTTCGCGCGAATTGCGGCGCTATGCGCCTCGGCGGCGCTCGCGGCGGCGGCGATAGGCTTCGCATCGAAATCCTCATGCGGCATATTCGCCTTCCAGTCCGCAACCTCCGGCCTCAACCTCGCAGGAAGCGCGAACAAGTTCGCCAACGGCCTCGTCGGGTTCGGCTTTGAAAGGGACGAATTTTACCGCAAAAAAATTCCGGCCGGTTTCGGCGGCTTGAACTTCGCCCAAAAAGATGCCCTGTTCAGGGACGCCGCCGCCGGATGGATTGCCGAAAACCCCGCCGCGTACCTTTCGCAGCTGCCTCTGAAAACCGCGGTTTTGCTCGGGTTCGACACATGGAGCGAGCGTTTCGAAAAAGGCACTGGCCTGTCGTCGATAAGGGAAAAAATTTTGTCTGACAAGGCGTTCGCGGTAAAATACTGCGCGGGGCTTTTTGTCAAGAGCCTCGCGTACTATGCGGCTCTCGCGCTGTTTGCTCTGTATCTGGCAAAAAACCTCAAAAGCCCGCCGCGCGCCCGCAACGCCCTGGCGGCGGCGCCGGTTCTCGTGGTCGCCCTCACGCTTCCGTTCATGGTGACCGACAGGTACCACTACCCCATGATGCCCATCGTCTGGATTTATGCGGGCGCCGCGCTCGCCGGCCTTCTGCGCTCCGGAGAAAACCGCGCGCCCGAAATTTCCTCGGGGAAAACTCCTCTCTGCGGAGCCGACCACGCTTCGGGAGGCCCGAGCAAAATATCTTGACGGAGATTCGACACCCCGTATTTTTATTCTTAAATATATTACTATTTGCCGATTCCGCAGAATGCCGAGAATCGGCGCGGCGGGAAGAGGACGGGCAATCCCCACTCGGAAAATGAAACTTTACAAAGACTGCATAAAAAGGCTCCTGGACGCCGCGGGTTCGGCTCTGCTGATAATCCTGATGTCGCCGGCATTCGCGCTCATATGGGCTGTGGTAAGGGTTTCCATGGGCTCGCCCGCCGTGATATCCCAAAGGCGCGCGGGATTGCGCGGAAAGATATTCAACCTGTACAAATTCAGGACAATGTCCTTCGAGCGCGGCGCGGACGGAAAGCTGCTGCCCGACGAGCGGCGAATAACGAAAGTCGGCGCGTTCCTGCGCAAGACGAGCCTCGACGAAATCCCTCAGTTTTTCAACGTACTCAAAGGCGACATGTCGTTTATCGGGCCGCGGCCGTTTCTGGACTACGAGCTGGACGCCCTGGACGAAAAATCCATGCGCCGCCACGACGTCCTGCCCGGGCTGAGCGGCCTGGCGCAAGTCTCGGGGCGCAACGAGATCACCGTAGACCGCAAAATCGCCAAAGACCTCGAATACGTCGACAAAATTTCCTTCGCGCTCGACGCGAAAATATTTTTTCTGACGCTCGTGAAAGTCGTATTCTGCGTGGACTCCACGCCGGTAAACAAAAATACCGTGGAAAAGTATTCCAAGGGCGGCAGGAGCTGAGCCGCGCCTACTCCGCCAGAATCCGCCCGATTTCGGATTTTTCGATTTCCTCCCGCCCGCCGGCGCTTTTCAGAATGCCGCGGATAGTCCGCTTTATCGAAAGGTTTTTTCTCCGCCCGTCCGGCAGGCTCTCCAAAAGGGCGACGGACGCGGCGGGGTCGCCGCAGCGGGCGAAAATTTTGGCGGCGTACTCGCAATACTCGAAAAGCCCCGCGCGGACTTCATGGAGGGTGTCGGGAGAAAGCGACTTTTCCCTGAAAACTTTGTACAAGTCCTCCCTCCCTTTCAGCTTGGACAGATACGCCGCGAGCGGGCGGGAAAAAATCTTCCACTTGGACAACTCCATATTTTTCTGCGGGAGCCCGAACGTCACGCCCGCGTATATCAGGTCGCGCTCGGCTTTTTCTGCAGAAATCTTTCGGTAGTCGTTTTTTGCCCATATGAGCCACGAACGCGCGGATGTCCCCTTAAAATTTTTTTCAATGAAATCGTACGTGAACGCCCCCATTATCCCCGGACTTCCCGCGCACCCGTAAACGCATATCGCGAAGTCCACCGAGACGTTTCCGAGCTTTATGAACTCCGCCAGCCACTTCGGCTGCCCCGCGCCCGCCAGCAAATCTACAGCCTCTATGAGATACGGCTCCGCGGCGGTCTTATTCGACGACTGGAAGTTTACGTACGACTGGAACATCAGCCTGTCGAACGCGGCGGAGTCCCCGCGCTTCAAGGCGTCAACCGCCGCCTTCGCCTTTTCGAGCCCGACGGCGCAGTTGCGGTATAGCGGCCCCGAATCGGTTTCGGCGCCGGCGTAAATCCTCCGCGCGACTTCGAGGTTCGCGTCTTTTCCGCCGAAAAAGTCGACGCATATTCCCGCCGCCGAGAGCGCGGCAAGCAGAAGCAAAAGTTTATACTTCACGGCGGCCTCCCCTGTTGAACGGAGAAAATGAGAACACGCACATCAGCCCGAAAGCGATCATTGTGGACGGTATGTGCAACTCCATGTCGAAAGTTCCGTGGGCGAGGCACGACAGCGCGCCCGCCGCGCACACGGCGTTTGCGAAGCCGAGCGCGCGCCTGTTTTTCCATATCTGCGCCGCCCACGCCGCGCCGCACGCCGCCAAAACCGCCGCACCCGAAATGCCGAAATCCAAAACGTATTCGAGCGCGTCCGAATGGGGCCTGCTCGGGGCCTCCGCAACCGACGACGCCCCTGGCTTGCGGATCATCGGAAGAATATACCTCGAACACTCGCCGCCCGCGCCCCACACGGGACGCTCTTTGGCGAGCGGAACGGCGGACTTGTATATCGCAATGCGCGATACTGCCGATTCCTCAATCTGGCGGTCGGAGAGCAAATCCGACGGCTCTAAAACGTCCGCCGCGCAAAATGCCGCGGCCGCCCCCGCAGCGAGCAGGAAGAGCGAAAGCGCGGCCGCAGAAATTTTTTCGCCGAAAGCGCAGGCGAGTCCGCGCCATGCGGCGGCAATGAAAATCGCGCACCACAAGAGCGCGCATATTATCGCCGCCCCCTGGCTTCCCGAGCGGACCGAAGCGTACGAGGCGAACGCCGCTCCCGCCGCGCAAAACGCCGCAAACGCCCCGCCAGCAGCTCCTCGCCGCGCAAACGCGGCGGCGCATGCGGCGAGCGCCGCAACCCCCATATTCAGGTACGCCCCCGCCGCGTTGGAAAGAAAGAAACTCCCGTAGAAGCCCGCCCGCGTGTGGAAAATCCCGTAAGGCATTGGGATTTTCTCCGCCTGCTGCCACACGGCGAACGCACCCATCAAAAGGGTATTGACTGCAAACAGCGCAAGCAGCCCGCGCATCGCCCGCCGGTCGGAGGAAAACGCCGCCGCCGAAAGCGTGGTCAGGAAGGCCGCGAGCAAAACGCACAGCGACGAGAGCGCGTTGCCCTGCGCAAACTCCGCGCGGACGGAAACGGGCAGCCATTCGACGTGCGCGCGCCCCGCAAGAAACGAAAACTTTTCGCGAACCACATACTCCGCGAACGGGTTGAAATATTGGACGGCGCAAACTATTATGAAAAAGAGCGACGCGAACGCGAGGGTTTTGGCAAAAACCCCGTCGCGCGCGAACATTCCCCCCGCGACGCAAAATGCGAACGCGATAAGGGCGGCCGCGAACATCGGCAGCAGAAATTCCGGCCGCGTGCCCGAAAGCAGCCATGTCGCCAATACGGTCTGCGCGCATAGCGCAAACAGCGCGCCGCGCCGCGCAAAGCGGTTTTTCACGAGTGCATCCATTGCCCTTTTCTATTTTACGGCGCCCCCGCATTGCAACAAAAATGCTGCCGCCCGCGCCGCGCAAAAGAATGCTCGACATTCTTTCGCGCGCGCAAATATACTGCGGCTTTAATTTACTGCGCTCTCGGCATGGACGTAGGCCTTATAACACAGCACAACCTCCGCAATTTCGGCTCGGACTTGCAGGCGTTTTCACTGTACGCCCGCCTGAACGAGCTCGGCGCAAAAACGAGCGTGATAAACTATTGGCTCCCGGGGCTGCGCCGCATATACAATTCAAAATACGACTGGAAAGTCGACGGGCTTTCAAAGCTGCCGAGGCGGATTCTCGGAAACCTCGCAAGATTTGCCAATGCGCGCAACATCGAAAAGTCGCGCGAGAGGTTCGCGCAATTCAGGAGCGGCTGGCGCCTCACGCGCGAATACGTCGGCGAAGACGCCATAAACCGCGACCCTCCGGTTTTCGACGCATACGTTGCGGGCAGCGACGCCATCTGGCACCCCAGGTACATCGTCCCCGCCCGCGGGCTGTGCTTTGCAAAAGGATTAGGAAAGCGCACCGTCGCCTACGCCCCGAGCGTGGGGACATCGCAGATATCGGCTGACGAGGCGGAAAACATGCGGCGGATAATCTCGGGAATAGACTTTTTGTCGTGCCGCGAGAAATCGGGCGCCGAAAGACTTTCCGAAATACTCCAAGAGCCCGTCGAAGCGGTCCTCGACCCGATATTTCTCCACTCGCCCGAATGGTGGAAAAGCCAAATGGATGCGGAGCCCATATTAAAGGGAGACTATATTTTCGCGTATCTCGTGCTGCCCGACAGGAAGCTCGCGCGGCAGACCCTGCGCGCGGTAAAAAAGCGGTACGGACTGCCGGCGGCCTCCATCGCGCTCGGAATCGCCGACAACTACGGGCTTGGCGTAGACAAAACCGTATTCGACGCGGGCCCGCGCGAGTTCCTGAACCTCCTCGTCAACGCGAAGGCGGTCGTCGCGAGTTCCTTCCACGGCGCCGCCTTCGGGCTGCATTTCAGAAAGGACGTATACGCGATAAAAAGCAACCCTTTCGACACGCGCATAGACGACATTTTCGAGAGGTTCGGACTTCCGCCGGACCGGATAATTTCCGCCTCAAACCCTTCGCCGGCATCCGGAGATTTGGACTATTCGCGCGCGGACGCCAAATTTGCCGAAGAGCTCGCGAAATCCCAAAACTATTTGAAATGCGCCCTCGGCACGGAACTGAAAAAATGAAGCTCAAAACCGGAATAGAGCGCAAAGACTGCTGCGGATGCGCGGCCTGCGCGGAAGTCTGCCCAAAGTCCGCGCTCGCGATGGCCCCCGACGCGGACGGGTTTGAATACCCCGAACTCGACGCCTCCGCCTGCGTTGACTGCGGGATGTGCGCCTCCGTCTGTCCGGTAGCGGGGGAAAATTCGCGCGGGCTCTTCTCGGGGATAATCTCAACTCACGCCTTTGTCCACAACGACGAAAAGGTTTTTGCCGAAAGCTCGTCGGGAGGGGCGTTCACCGCGATAGCGCAGGCGTTTTGCGGCGGGGACGAAAAATGCGCGATTTTCGGCGTGGAGTCCGCGTCGCGCTCGGAGGCCGCCCACTCCGAAATTGAAAGCCTCTCCGAAATCGGGAAGTTTAGAAAGTCGAAATACCTGCAAAGCCGCACGTCGGGGATTTTTTTGAAAACCCGCGCCAGACTGCGCGACGGAAAAAAGGTTCTCTTCTCGGGGACGGCGTGCCAAATCGCGGCGCTGAAACTGTTTCTGAAAAAGGACTATGAAACCCTGCTGACGGTGGACGTCGCCTGCCACGGCGTGAGCAATTCAAAGCTGACCGAAAGCTACCTGCGCGGCTGCGAGAAACTCTACGGCAAAAAAATCTCCGGATACTCTTTCAGAAACAAGGGCAGGAGATTCGGAACCGACCGCAGCTCGTTTGCCGAATTCAGGTTCGCCGACGGCTCCAAGAAAAAAATAGACCACGACATACTTTACTGGGGATTCGTAAAGGGGCTTTTCACAAGGGAGTCATGCGGCTCGTGCCGCTTTTCGGGCAAAGAGCGCGTTGCCGACTTTACGATAGCCGACTTCTGGGGAATTGAAAGGCTCTCGGAGGAGTTCAGCGCGGGGCGCGGCTGCTCGCTCGTTTGCGCCAATACGGAAAGGGCGGCAAAGCTCCTGCCGCAAATCTCCGCCCTCGGGAAAACGAAGGAATTTGAAATAGCGCCCGCCTACGAATGCGTCGGACCGCTAAAAGGCGTGCGCGAGCCGTCCGGCGCGCCGCGTGCGGAATTTTTGAAATTCGCGCGGGAGGAGGGAATGCTGCCCGCCCTGAAAAAATTCGTCAAAATGCCGTCGCTTTTTGAAAGGGCGCTGTCGTTCGCCATAAGGCGCGTCCCCATGCCCGCCCCCGCCAAAAACGCCCTGAAAAAATTCAGCGCAAGGCTGCAAAAATAACAGATGCGAATCCTGCGCCGCACACTCGCTTCCCCCCTGTTCAAAAACCTTTTGAGCCTGTCGGCCATAAAGGGGTTCGACTACATCGTGCCGCTGATTCTCATTCCGTTCCTGTTCAGGACGCTCGGGGTGGAAATGTTCGGGCTGGTGTACTTCGCGCAGGCGTTCATAGGGTACTTCATGGCGTTCACGCAATTCGGATTCAATTTCTACACGACCCACTACATAGCTTCCAATATCTCCGACGCGCAAAAGACGCGCGAGGCGTTCTGGTCGGTCATTTCCGCAAAGCTCGCCTTCGCCGCCGCCGCGTTCGCCGCCATGGCGGCGATAGTCTTCCGCTTCGAGGCCTTCCACGCCCACCGCGAAGTTTACTTTCTCTACTTCGGCATAGTAGTGGGGGAGGCGCTCTTCCCTTCGTGGTTTTTCCAGGCGGTGGAGAAGATGAAGTTCATAACCTACATCACGCTCTCGGCGCGCACGCTCACGATGGTGCCGATGTTCTTCGTCGTGAGGGGCCCCGAAGACGTCTGGATCCCCCCGCTCTGCTACTCGCTCGGCAGCCTGCTCAGCGGCGCAATAGGCATAGCCGTGGCGCACATAAAATTCGGAATGGCGTTCAGATTCGCTGGGATCGGGCAGATTTGGAAACACATACGCGGGAGCTCGCCGTTCGCGCTCGTAAACTTCTGCAATACGCTGCAAGCGGAGTCGGGAACATTCCTGCTCGGGCTGGTGGGCGGCAACGCGGCGACCGGCGTCTATTCCGCCGCCCGAAAGCTCGTGGACGCCTACAACGCCGTAATCCAGCCCATACAGATTGCCATGTACCCGTACATGATAAAGCGGAAAAACCTGGGGCTTTTCTGGAAAATATTTTTCGCGGCGTCGGCAGCGAGCGCGGTTTTCGCGACAATCGCCATCGCGTTTGCGCCGCTGATAATAGACCTCTTCTACAACACGCCCTCGCGCGAGATAATAGACGCGATGCGCATAATAATGCTCAAATCCTACGCGACCATTCCGGCAATACTGCTCGGCTTCCCGCTCATAGGCGCGATAAAGTCGAACTCCATCGTCATAAAAACCTCCGTGTGGACTTCGGTATTTTACGTCTGCCTCGTATTCGGGTTGTACTTCTGCGGCGCGATCTCCGTATATTCCGTCGCCGCCGTCGCTGTGCTGGCGGAATACGCGCTACTCACGCAGAGGCTCTTCATAATTCGCGGCAGGGAATTCCGCGCAAAATAAAATGAGATACGAACTCCCCGACAAGATAAAATTCGCGGCGATACTGCTCGTCCTCGCCGGACACCTCACATTTCCCGCCGGCGCAATCCACTGGATTTACAGCTTCCACATGCCGCTGTTTTTCATAATTTCCGGCGCGTTCGCCAAAGGGCTGGACGGGCGGTTTTCCGACTTCGCAAAGCGCCAGTTCAAGCGCCTGATCCTGCCGTATTTCATATTCGGCGCGCTGCTGCTGGCGCACTACTGCGTATACGCCCAGTTTGCAAAATACGGCCGCATGGAAATAGACTTTGCCGAAATCCTGAAAAGGTTCGCCCTCGGAAACCTCTCGGTGCTGTGGTTTTTGTCCGCGCTGTTTTTCGCCTCAATATTCTGCTTTCTGTCGGGGAAAATTTCGCGCTCGCCGAAATTCCTGCTTCCGTTCACGCTCGCAATCGCCGTTTGCGCGGCGTGGCTATTGCGGGGCACGGAGGGATTCTGGTGCGCAAACATCGCGCTGGTCGCCCTCTTTTACTTCGAGCTCGGCAGCCTGCTGATGCGCGCCCACTCGCAAAAGCCGGAGGCGTTCAAAGCGGCGGATTCGCCGCTTGCGCCCATGGCGGGGCTGGCTCTCTGCGCAGCCGCGTTCTTCGCGTGCCCCTTCAACCTGCCGTATGAAATGGCGACAATGCGCTTCGGCAACCCGCTGCTGTACATTCCGATATCGATAGCGGGCTGCGGCGGAATAGCGTTGCTTGCAAAACGCATACCGTACTGCGCGCCCGTGCGGTGGATAGCCGCGAACACTCTCACGATATTCTGCACGCACCTCATAGTCTATTCGTGGTGCCGCGGGGCGCTCAAAATATTTTTCTCGATAAGCTATCCTGAAACTTTTACCGCGCGGACGCTCGCAATAAACCTGCTTTTGATGGCGGCGGCCCTCCTCGCGGCGGTTCCGATAAAATTCTGCCTCAACAAAATCTTCCCGACTATCGTGCGGTAGCCTACCTGCGGTCGGCGGCGAATGCGTTTGCCATAAGAAGCGCGGAAAAGCTGCCGCAGAAAAACGCCATGGTGTCGCCGTTTATCATCATCCCGCAGATGTCCACCACCGCGAGGGCGAAAATCCAGATGCACTTTTCGCGGAAAATCTCCCTTATCGCGAACGCACCCCTTATTATGCCGCCGACGGCGACCAATATCAGGGAAAGCCCAACTAGCCCCGTAGAATACATGATGGTAACCGGCGTGCAATGCGAATATCCCCCGCCTATGAGATAGATGTGCCCGCCGATAATCGGGCTGTCGAGAAACTGCGAAAGGCCGTCCTTTATAAGCCCTATGCGCGAGAGCTGGTCGTCCGCCTTAAGGTTGTAGTCCAAAATGTTTTCGAGATTCGCAAACCTCTCAAATGCCTTTGACATCACAAGATACGGTATGAACACCGCAGCCCCCGCCGCATATACCACGATCGCGTAGACCGTGGAATATATCTGGCGGATTGAGACCACCGCATAAAACGCCAATACGAGGAACATCGTGACGATAGTCGTGCGGCTGTCGCTGATGAGCACGCACGCGAGGGCGGCGGCGCAGCCGAGGGGCCCCCAGAAAAAGTTGCACAGCTTGTTTCTCGAAAAGAACATGAGGTATGGGGAAACCATTATGAGGTTCATCACCGGACCGATTATCGCCGCGCGCCTGACGTCGCCGAAGTCGTAGAGGTATGTCTGGTAGAGGTCCATGGTGCCGAACGCCCTTATGTTGGTAAGGATGATTATCAGCACCGAAAGCAGCGACGGAATGTAGACGAGGGACGGGTTTGCGAGCACGTACGCCATGCGCCTGCGGCCGGCGAAAAACATCAGGAAGTACGAGAGCGCCGATATGAAAAACAGGTATGCCACCTCCAGTTTGCCCCTCTGCATCGAACTGCCGGTGGACATGTCGAAATTTGCCCCGAAAACGTTTTCGTCCACGACGAACACGCAGAAGTAATACAGCAAAAACACCCCGAGGCAGATTATGGAAGCCGTCATTCTCGGGTACTCGCCGTTTGAAAAGTCTTTCAAAACGAAAAATCCGGCGAGCCCGAAAGTCGTGAGCCTCATCAGCCCCGACGGTATGCCCGTGGGAATTTCCAGAAAGAAGTTTAGGTTCAGCAGCCCGTAGAAAAAGAAGTACGAAAAGAACATTATGAACACCAATATTCTGTCGGACTTGCAAAGAAGAAACGGCGTGTCTTTTTCCGCAAATAATTTCATTTTCGCCTTCCCTAAAAAAATTTCAGCCGAGAGCCGCGACCGTCCGGTCTATAAAAGAAATCCACTTTTCCGACCACGACCTGTAGTCGAGCCCCATTTGGGCGGTCTCCCGCGCGTTGCGCGCCATGGCGTCGAACCTTTCGGGAGCCGCAAGCAGCGCGCCGCGGACGCACTCGTAAAACGAATCCTCGTCGGGGTAGGACATCATCCCGTTGAAACCGTCCACAACTATGTTGGTCATGCCGCCCACGTGCGTGCAGACCGGCAGGCACCCCGCGCCCATCGCCTCTATGAGCGAGAGCGAAGTGCCCTCGGAAAATATCGTCGGAACCACGGCCAAGTCGAAGCCCTTGTGGAACTCGAAAGTCTCGTCCGGATGGAACGATGTTATTTTGACGTTTTCGGAGGAACCGAACTTTTCGCGCAAAATCCCCTCCTGCGGGCCCTCGCCGGCAAAGGTTATTTCGATGTCGCCGAACTCCCGCAGCAGGCGTTCCGCCACGTTCGCAAAGAGCTCCGTTCCCCTGTACCACACGAACCTGCGGGCGAACACTATGCGCCTTTTGCGGGTTCTGCGCGAAGCGAGCTTTTCCTCAAACTCCGCGTCGGGAATGAAGCCGGAGCAGAAGTTGGGGATTACCTTCATGCGCGCGCCGTCCCGCGGAGACGATATGGTTCTCAGCCAGTTGAAGTGGTTGTAGTCCACGCACACGGTGTTGTTGACATACTGGAACCTTGCGACGTTGCGCACGCAGCGCAAAAGTTTTATGAAGGATTTGAGCCAAAACGCCGGGCCGCTTCCGCTTATCGGGTAGTCGAACGCGATGCCGTGCTCGACCACTATCGCGCGCGGGTCGCGGGTCTTGACGTTCATGTGGTCGCCCGATATGACTATCGCCCCCCTCTCCGACGCCCTCTCGCGCGCGTATTCAAAGAGCTTTTGGTTTGCGGGCTTGAAAAATCCCCCCTTCACCGGAACGCCGTGCAGGGTGAAAAAACCCTCGTCGCGCGTCCATTCGGAGTCGGAAATCTGGTAGGCGTCAACCTTCGCGCCCCTCTCGTGCGCGGCCTTTGCGAGCGCGCGCATGTAGCTTTCGACGCCGCCGAGCTTGTAGGCTTTCGCGGAATTGTCGTACAGGGGGATTGTCGCGATTGTCAGAGAGTCCGCAAGCATGGCGATTTTTCCAAAATTTCCCTTATTTTTTCCGCCGCCCGCCCGTCGCCGTACGGGTTTTTCAAAGAGCTCCTGCGCGCGTATTCCGCAGGATCGGAGAGCAGAACGGACGCCTCGGAGACGATTTTTTCGGGGTCGGTGCCCGCGAGAACGCACGTCCCCGCCTCCACGCCCTCGGGCCGCTCGGTAGAGTCGCGCGTGACGATGACGGGCTTGCCGAGGCTCGGGGCCTCCTCCTGCACGCCGCCGCTGTCGGATATGGCGAAAGCGCATCGGTCCATCAGCCAGATGAAGTCCTCGTAGCCGACGGGCGGAATCAGCGCTATCCGCGCGCGCCCCGAAAGCAGCCTGCGCACGGGCTCCTGCACATTGGGGTTCAGGTGGACTGGATAGAGGATTCCGGCGTCCGGATATTTCTCGGAGAGCGTTCCCAGGGCTAGGCACAGGTTTTCAAAACCTTTTCCGAAATTTTCGCGCCTGTGCCCCGTGACGAGAATCCACGGCGCGCCGCCCTCCAAATATTTTTTTGAGAAATCTTCGGGAATCGAGCAGCGCGCGGCAACCCCCGAAGCCGAAACTCCGTCGGAGCGGAGCTTGCCGCGCATCCAGAGCAGCGAGTCTATCACCGTATTGCCCGTCACAAAGCGCTTTTCGGCGGGGATTCCCTCGCGGGCGAGATTGTCCCAATTCGATTTCGTCGGCGCAAAGCACCAGTCGGCGAGCGGGTCGCAAAGGCGGCGGTTCATCTCCTCCGGAAACGGCGAGCGCATGTTGAAAGTGCGCAGCCCCGCCTCGACGTGCCCGATTTTCACCCCCGCGTGAAATGCCGCTATTGCGGTCGCCAGCACCGTGGTGGTGTCGCCCTGCACCAGAACCGCGTCGGGGCGGCGGGCGGAAAAGTATTCGTCCCACGAAGCCATCAGCCGCGACATCAGCGAATTGAGGGATTGCCCCGGGCGCATGGCGTCCATGTCGAAGTCGGCGGATATTCCGAATATGGACATGGCCTGGTCGAGCATCTGCCTGTGCTGGGCGGTCGATATGAACTCGACGTCCAGAACGGGGGACTTTTTCAGTTCGCGATACACGGGAGCCATTTTTATGACTTCCGGGCGGGTCCCCGCGACCACGGCCACTTTTGCCTTTTTATTCATTCCGGAAATAATTTATTTTTTAAATTTTATTGCAAGCAGAAAAGCCCTTGCAGATAACTCGCTACAATGCATAGTTATACAATTACGCCAAGTAGCAATCAATTTGGCGCCCCGCAATTTCCCTGAAATCCGTTTTTCTTATATTCTGCGAGATTTTATTGTAGAATGCAGGCTCCCTAATCCGCCGTATAGCCCGCGCAATAGGGTCTTTGTCTGAAAACTTGAAAACCGCGCCGTTCACGCCGTCCTCGACCGCCTCGCCGTTGCACCCCACGTTTTCGCTTATTATCACGGGCAGCCCGTTGTTCAGCGCCTCCTCCACCACGACCCCCCAGGTCTCGCTGAAAGACGGCAGAATGAACACGTCGTTTTGCCTGTAATAATCCGGCAGCCGCGCGTTTTCGACCGCGCCGACGAATTTTACGTTTTTCGGCGCCGCCGCGCGCAGTTTGGCTTCGAGCTCCCCGTATCCGACCATTGTGAGCGTGCAGTCGGGGAATTTTTTGAACGCCTCCACGAGGTTCTCGAGGTTCTTGCACGGTATGAACCTGCCAACGTATATGAAGTTGCGTATTTCGGATTTCGGCGCAAAGGGGGGCGTGTCGACTATGTTGTATATTCCCACGCCTTTTGTTATTGCGACCTCCCCGCGGTATTCCAGAGCGTCGAGCAGTTTTTTGTGCATTTTTCCGGAGGCGAAAACCTTGTATACGCGGCTCAAAAAAATCCTCTTCAAAAATCCCCTCCACCCCTTTACGGTGGATTCAAATATGCTCGATTCCAGCGCGAGGGCGTTTTTCTGGCGCGGAGAGGCGAACGCGCAAATCCATTGCAACGCGCTGTTCCACCCCCCCAGGACGAGCATTTTATATTCGCAAAAAAATATTATTTTAAGCAGCGCCGCGGCTTTCGACAAAAAAGGCCTCCCGCCCAGACTGACGCTTTCAAACTCCGCCGACCCCTTGTAGAAGTCGGCGTTTCGGGTGGGGTCGCCGTCGTCCGTAAAAACGGCCAATACGCGCTGCTTTTTGTTTATTTCGTTGTACAGATTTAACTTGTAAAATGAGGGAACGTTCGTGACAAATATTTGCGCGCAAATTTTTCTCATATATCGAATATGACATTTGACTTCGACCTTTCGGTTTGTCAACGTTATTTGATTTAACTAAAACTGCGATAGACATTTATTTCATTGCCATAAACTACGGAACCGATGCAGAACCTGACCGCATTATTGGAAAAATTTCCGTCGCTGAAAGTATTGTGCGTCGGCGACGCCATGCTCGACACTTTTATATACGGCAAAGTCGAGAGAATATCCCCCGAAGCCCCCGTGCCCGTTTTCAAAAAGACGCGCGAAGTCTCCATGCTCGGCGGCGTGGGGAATGTAGCAGCCAACATCGCCGCTCTGGGGGCGAAGGTTTCGGCGGTCGCGCGGGTCGGACGCGACGCCGACGGGGAGAAAATCACATGCCTCATGAAATCCGGCGGAATCTCCGCGCGCCTCGCCGCCAGAGACGGCGTTCCGACGACGGCAAAAACGCGCATAGTCTCGGCAAACACCCACATTTTGAGGATAGACGACGAGGAAATCGCCCCGCCGTCGCCCGAAGAGCTCGCCGAGGCCAAGCGCGCGGTCTCGGAGGAAATCGCGGACGCCGACATCGCGGTGCTCTCCGACTACGGCAAGGGCTTCGTCTCCGGTGAGCTTGCCGCGTTCGTCGTCGAAAAGGCGGCGGAGAGGGGCATAAAAGTCGTCGTAGACCCCAAGGGGGACGACTTCTCTAAATACCGCGGCGCCGACATCGTAAAGCCAAACCTCAAAGAGTTCGAAGCCGTCTCCGGCGCGAAAGTCGATCCCGACTCGGAAGGATTTGCCGAACGGATTGCGGAAGGGGCGAAAAAAATATTTTCAAAAGCGCGCATCGGGGGGCTTGTCGTCACCCTCGGGGAGCACGGAATGTTCTACGCAAAAGCGCCCGACGCGCGGGGCGCCGTATGCGCGCGCACCAAGCGCAGAAAGGTCTACGACGTCTCCGGAGCGGGGGACACGTCGATTTCGGCGATGGCGCTCTGCCTCGCGGCGGGTTCGACGGTGGAGGAGGCTATGGAGGCCGCCAACATCGCCGCGGGAATCGCCGTGACAAAGCTCGGCACCGCGACGGTTTCCATGAGGGAAATGGAGGCGGAGCTGTCCCGAACCGCCCGCCCGGCGTCCGAAAAGATCGCAACCGCCGAAGAGCTCGGGAGGATTGCCGAAAGGCTGCGGGCGGACGGGCTGCGCGTGGGCTTTACCAACGGATGCTTCGATTTGCTGCACAGGGGGCACCTCTATTCGCTCGAACAGGCCAGGCGCGAGTGCGACTTCCTCGTCGTGGGCGTAAATTCGGACGACTCCGTGCGCAGGCTCAAGGGCGCCGGCCGCCCCGTGCAGGACGAGTTGACGAGGGCGTCGGTTCTTGCGGCGCTCTCGTGCGTCGACGCCGTGTGCGTGTTCGGCGGCGACACAGCCCTCGAGCTCGTCAAAACCCTGCGCCCCGACGTGATCGCCAAAGAGGGCTACGAGCTGGACAAGTGGCCCGAGGCGCAGTTCGTCATTTCCGCGGGCGGAAAGGCGGTGCGGATAAAGAGGCTGGAAAATTTTTCGACGTCGGAAATAATCGCCAAGATGGGGCGCGAAAAAAAATGACGCGCGCGTTTTTTCTCGACAGGGACGGCGTGATAAACGCCGACAAAGCCTATGTCCACAAAATCTCGGACTTCGAGTTCGTCGACGGGATTTTCGACGCATGCCGCGCGGCGCAGTCGCGGGGATTCATAATAATCGTCGCGACAAACCAGTCGGGAATAGCGCGCGGGTACTACTCGGAGGAAGACTTCGCCAAGCTCACGGCGCACATGCTCGGGGAGTTTGAAAAACGCGGGGTGCGCATTGCGGACGTGTTCCACTGCCCGCTTCTGGACGGCCCCGACAGAAAGCCGAACCCGGGAATGTTCCTGAAAGCGCGCGACAGGCACCGCATTGACATGGCGCGCTCGGTGTCGCTCGGCGACAGGGAGCGCGACATCGAAGCCGCCTCGCGCGCGGGGGTAGTCCGCAACTATCTGCTCTCCGAAAGCGCGGGCAAAACGGCGGCGTACGCCGTAGTGAAGTCGCCCAAAGAAATGGAGGCGCTCGGCGCGTTCGACTTTTAGGGGCGCTCGCCGCCCGCCAAATCGTAAAACGCCGCAACCACATCCTCCGCCGAAACGGACTGTATGCAATTTTTGCCGCTCCGGCAAAGCGGGCACTCCGAAAGCTCTTTGCCGCACGGCGAACACGGGAAATTTTTATACACCACCCGCCTGCGCTCCGCCGCCGGAGCCCACACGTCGGGGCGCTGCGGCCCGAATATCGAGACTACCCCCGCCCCGCACGCGGCGAGCAGATGCCCCATGAACGAGTCCACCGCCACCGCAAACCCGACGCCCTGCGCGCGCCTTATCAAATCCGGAACCGGAAGGTCGGCAACCTCCGAAAACTCCCCGAAATTTTCCCTTGAAACCGCCGTATTCGCGTGGACTACGAGCACGGTCTTCCAGCCGTTTTTGCGCAGTTCGCGGGAAATCTGAATCCACTTTGACTCTTCGAGCTCGCGCTTTGGGTCGGACGCCTCGGGCGCGAGAAACACCTCCCCGCGCCTCGCGGGGGCGGAGGGATCGCGCAAAAATCCGGGCTTTGGCAGGAGGTCGGGCGCGATTTGCCTTGCGAACGAAATCCGCGCCTCCATGACGGGCTCGCGCGAGCGGCCGAGGATTCTTTCCAAAAAACCCTCGCCGCGGGAATACCCGTAGGAAATTATCGGGGCGGCGTCGAGCAGCCGGAGTATCAGGCGCTGCCACAAGTCGCCGCGCGGGCACAGCCCGACATAGCCGGAAAACCTCGTGCCGAACGCCGCACGGGGCGCGAGAATCGAGCGCAACAGCCGCAGGGGATTCCTCTGCGCCCTGCGCCTGTTCCAGGCAAACTCCATCGGCAGGAGCTCCACCCTCCCGCCGTAAAACGGCAACCGAAGGCTACCGCCCGCCTTCGAGACGAGCATTGCGACTTTCCCCGTGTCGGAGCGCGAAAGCAGCTCTTTTACGAGCGAATCGGTATACAGCTTGTCGCCGAGCCCGTACGTTTCGGCAATCAGATAGTTTTTCATTCTCCTGAACCGGCAAAAGCTTCGTCCACGGCTTCGAGCCATGAGTGCAAAAAGAGCGTGTGGACTTCCTGTATCCTCGCCGTGGAGCTTGATGGGACTATCAGCTCGAAATCCGCGGCTCCCCTGAGCCTTCCGCCGCCCTTCCCCGACACGAGAACCGTCTTGACGCCCCTTTTCTTCGCCGCCGCAAACGCCTCGACAATGTTCAGGGAATTTCCGCTCGTCGTAAACCCGAATAACAAATCCCCCTCCCTCCCGAGCGACTCCACCTGCCGCGAGAAAACCTTGTCCGCGCCGTAGTCGTTCAGTATGCACGTAAGCAGCGTGGGGTCCGCGCAGAGGCAGACGGCGGGCAGGCTGCGGCGCTCGCGCGAAAACCTGCCGACGAACTCCTCGGACATGTGGAGGGCGTCGGCTGCGCTGCCGCCGTTGCCGCACGTTAGAATTTTGCCCCCGCCCCGCAGAACGGAGACGATTTCGCGCCCGACGGCGTCCGCGGCGGGCGAAAGGGCCTTTGAAGCCTCCAAAACGTTGCGGAGCTCCTCCGCGTTTTTGCAATAGTCCATATGCGGTCAAAGAATTGCAACCGCGCGCATTTCCGCGCATCTTGCCGCGCTGCGGCGGAAAAATCGCGTGGGGAAAGCGCGCGCATATTATATATGCGAATATTTTGAAATAATCGTCGGGCGCGACAAGAAAATTTAACCGGATTTGAACGAGTCCCCCGAAACCGACGCGCCGCATTTGCGCGGATTATCCGAAAAACCGCGGCTGGAAATTCAAATCAGCCGCCCCCATTGCGGAAGAAATCCGCAAAATTATACCGCAACTTGCGCGCGCGGAGACGTAAACACAATGGTATTGGAAATCAAAAAATTCGCCGCCTTGGACAAATCCGAAATCTCAAAAATCTGCCGGCAAACAGCCGTAGAAAATTTCGACGCCAAAGCCGCGTTCGGCAAATACTGCGAGCTTTACAGATCGCTCGTCCCATAAAGCGCCGCTGCCGGAGCGCGCCTGACGCTTTGCCGGCTAACAATTTTCCCCCATTCCCGCGGGTTGCCGGCCGGCGCGCCCGTCACGCGCCGCCCTCTTGCGGCGGATTGTCGCCGAGGGAATCGAAGAAAATCCATTCCAGCTTTTCCGGCTCGTCCTTTACGTCCTCCTCCGTCCAGCCGCCGCCGAGAGACTTGTAGAGCGCCACTATATAGTTTACGAAATCCCTGCGGCTCTGCACGCGGTTTTGCTCGGAGGAAAGCATTGAGCGCTGGGCGTCGAGCAGGTCTATGAACTCTATCTCGCCCTGCGTGTAAAGCTCGCGCGAGAGCTCGAAAGCCTTGCGGTAGTTGTCCACTATGCGGTTGAGATACTCTATCCTCTCCCGCTCCTTTTTGGCCGAGACGAGGGCGTCCTCGACCTCCTTGACCGCGGTGAGGACGGCGTCCTCCCAGTCCACTCCCGCCTCGCGGGTCAGCGCCTCCTGCAACTTCACGTTGTAGACGGTTCTTCCCGCCTGGAAAATATTCCATGTGGCGCTCGGGCCGACCGACCATGTGCCGTACTGGTTTTGCACGATGCTGCCGATTTTCGGCGCCTCGTAGGAAATGTTGCCGGTGATGGTGAACTTCGGGTAGTAGTCGGCGCGGGCGTTGCCGATTCTGGCGGTTGCCGAGTGCAGCATGTACTCGGCGGAAATTATGTCGGGGCGGCGTTCGAGAAGCTTGGCGGGCACCGAGGAAGGGATAAATTTTTCAAGCGCGGGAATGGTCCCCGCCGGCTCGAGCTCCTTTTTGAGCGCGCCCGTGTTGAGGCCGCAAAGGTACTCTATCGCGTGCCGCGTGAGCTCCAGCTGGCTTTCGAGCGCGGGTAGCTGCGCGGAGGTGCTCTCTACCTGCGCCGCCGCCCGAACGGCGTCGAGCTTTGAGACGAACCCCGATTTCTGGCGCGCGAGAGTCGCCCTGTATGTCCCCCTCTGGGTTTCGAGGTTGCTTTTGGTTATCAGAATTTCCTGCTGGATGCACCTGTACGTGAAATAGTTTTGCGCGACTTCCGCGGCGACCGAAATGCGCGCGGCGGCCTTGTTTGCCATAGCCGCCTTGTACTCCGCCGCCGAAGCCTCTATTCCGCGGCGGACGCCCCCGAACACGTCAATCTCCCACGACGCCGTCGCCCCCATTCTGTACGACGTGTGCGTGACGTCTATGGGATGCCCCCCTTCGGACATGCCGGCGTTCAGATTCGCCGCGGGGAAAAATCCGCTCTGAGAAATCCCGAGAGTCGCGCGCGCCTGCGCGATTCTTTCAGTGGCGGCGCGTATTGAAAGATTCCCCTCGAACGCGCGCGATATGAGCGACGTGAGCGTAGGGTCGTCAAAGATCTCCCACCATTTGGCGAGCGCCTCCGGAGACATTTCGAGCGGTTCGGCGGAATCGGAAATCTCCGTCCCGTCACGCCCCGCGCTCCACTCATTCGGCATGTCGGCCTTCGGAGGCTCGAAATCGGGGCCCACCATGCACCCGCACAGCGCAGCAGCCGCTGCCGCTAAAACCATATTCCCCTTCATATTGCGCATAAAATCATTCATATCTGAGAGCCTCTATCGGGTCGAGGCGCGCCGCCTTCCACGCGGGATAATATCCGAACACGACGCCCACGAGCGCCGAAACCCCCACGGAAAGGCATATCGCAAAGTACGATATCGCCGTGTGCCAGCCCATTTTTGCGGCCATGAAAACCGAGAGCCCGTGGCCGGCCGCAATCCCTATTATCCCGCCGAGTATGCAAATGACTATCGACTCGACCAGAAACTGCTGCAAAATGTCGCGCGCGCGCGCGCCGACCGCCATGCGCAGGCCTATCTCGCGCGTGCGCTCCGTGACGGATACGAGCATTATGTTCATTATGCCTATCCCCCCGACGAGAAGCGATATGAACGCCACGCACATGAGCAGGTTCGCCACGCTCTCGGTCTGCTTTTTGAGCATGTCCGCAAACTCCGCGAAGGAGCGTATGCGGAAGTCGTCGTCCGCGTCGCCGAGCTTGTGGGTTTCGCGCAGAACTTCGCGGACTTTCTCCATGGTCTCGGCGATGTCGTCGGGGTGGGCGACGGACATTATCATGCTGTCTATGTTGGAAAACCTCACGGGAGGAATGGTATTGTACGCCTGCGGATAGAGGCTCACGCCGCTCGTGTAAACGTCGGAGGCGGAAGTGGTCGTGGTGGTGGACGTGTCCGTGGTGGTTCCGACCGCGCTCAGCGACGTCTGCCCCGCGCCTTTCAGCCGCGCCTTCATGGTCGTCCACGGCAGTATCACGCAGTCGTCCATGTCCATGCCCATCATGTTGGCGCCCCTCGACTTCAAGACGCCGATTACTTTGAAGACGACGTTTTGTATGCGCAAGTCCTTCCCCACCGGATTGGCGCCGTCGTAGAGCTCGCGCACTATCGTCTGCCCGACGAGGCACACTTTTGCCGCCCTCGCCACGTGGGCGGCGGAAATCGGAATGCCGTCCTCCACTTTCCAGCTCGATATTTCCAAAAAGTCCTCGTTGCCGCCGCTTATGCTGAACGGCCGCCAATTCTTATTGCCGTAGATGATCTGCCCCCTGACCGAAATCTGCGGGGAGATCGCCGTCACTTTCGGGCACTCCTTTATGATGGCGCGGGTGTCCGCCACGGTCAGCGTCGCCCAAGATCCGGAGCCGCTGTTTATGCCGCTTCTGGTGACGGGGCCGGGCCACACGCGGATTGTGTTGACGCCCATTTCGGAAAAGTTGTTCTCAAGCGACACCTGCGCGCCGGCGCCGATTTCTATGACCGCGATTACCGCCGCTATGCCTATGATTATCCCGAGGGTCGTCAGAAACGTGCGGGTGGGGTTGCGGGCTATGGATTTGAGAGCCCATTTCAATACGCGGAATCTCTTCATTTTCTTATAACGGCATCGCTTGCTATTTCCCCGTCCACGAGGCGCACTATGCGCTTTGCGCTGTTGGCGACGTCCATTTCGTGCGTGACGAGCACTATCGTCACGCCCTCGGACGAGTTGATTTCGTTGAATATGCGCAGGATTTCCTCGCTCATTTTCGTGTCGAGGTTGCCGGTGGGCTCGTCGGCGAAAAGTATGCTGGGGTTGTTGACCAGCGCCCGCGCTATCGCGACCCTCTGCTGCTGCCCGCCCGAGAGCCGCGAGGGTTCGTGGTCCATTCTGTCGGCGAGCCCGACGCGCTCGAGCATCCGCTTGCCGCGCTCGAGCATCTGCTTTTCCGAGAGGTGGCTCGCCGTGTAGCCGAGCGGCATTATCACGTTTTCGAGCGCGGAGGTGCGCGGCAGCAGGTTGAAGTTTTGGAATACGAACCCGATTTTGCGGTTGCGCACGTCGGCGCGGCCGTCATTGGAAAGGCGCGATATTTCCTCGCCGTCGAGCCAGTATTCGCCCGAAGTCGGCCTGTCAAGGCACCCGAGAATGTTCATGAGAGTGCTCTTGCCCGAGCCCGACACGCCGGTGAGCGCAACCATGTCGCCCTTCTCCACGGACATCGTTATGCCTTTGAGCACGGGCAGCTTTATGTCGCCCATGAAATAGGTCTTGCGGATGTCCTTCAATTCTATGAGCCCCATCGAGCGGCCTCCTATCGCTTTTTGCGCTGCGGAACTTTGGGCATGAACGGGTTTTGCGAAACGCCCTTCTTCGACGCGACTTCCCCGCCCGTGACGACCTTCATCCCCTCCTTTATATCGGGGGATTCCACCTCCGAATACGCGCCGTCGTTGACGCCTATGGAAACCGCAACCGGCCTGACCTTGTTGTCGGGCGCCTCGACCCACACGAACCTCTTGCCTTCCGGAGCCTCGGAGGGGCAGCCGTCGGCCAGCATGGAGTCCGCAGGCTTCCAGCGCAGGGCGGCGTTAGGGACAGCGAGCACCCCTTTGCTGCGCTTTACTATAAAGCTCAAATTGGCGGTGAGGTACGGGAGCAGCCTCCCGTTGGAGTTGTCCGTCGAAACCTCCACTATGTAAGTGACGACATTCTGCGACATCGTGGCGTTCAGGCGGATTTTGTTGACCTTGCCGAAAAACTTTTCGCCCGGGAATGCGTCCACCGTGAACTCGACGTCCTGCCCCGCGAAAATGCTGCCGATGTCGGCCTCGTTGACGGACGCCCAGACCTCCATCTTTTTGAGGTCTTTGGCTATCAGGAAGAGGGAGCTTGCGTTCATGCTCGAAACGACCGTCTGCCCCACGCTGACTATGCGGTCTATCACCACCCCGTCCACGGGCGCCTTGATTACGCAATACGAAAGGTTGCGGCGCTCGAGCTTCACGTCGGCCTCGCACGACATCACTTCGGCGTCGGCGGAAAGAATCTGCGCCTGCGCGACGCCGATTTCGGCGGTGGCCTGCTCCCATGCGGACAGGTAGGAGTCGTAGGAGGCCTGCGACAGGGCCTCCGAAACCCCGAGAGCCTTGGCGCGCTTCCAGTTGCGCTCCGCCTGGCGCAAATTGGCCTCCGCCACGTTCAGGTTTGCGCGCGCCTGCTTCTGCGACGCCTTCGCCCGCTCGAGGTTGGCCTCCGCCTGCAAGAGGTTTGACTTCTGAATTTCGTCGTCTATGAGCGCTATGACCGCGCCCTCCGAAATTTCGGAGCCGTAGTCGACCTCTTTGCCCTTGTTGTCCTTGCCGAACGACACGATTTCGCCCGACACGCGCGCGCCGACGTTCACCAAATCCTCCGGCTCCACGGTTCCCGTGGCGTCGATGGTCAGCAGCATGTCGCGCCTCTCGACTTCCGCCGTCCTGTATTCGACCGGAAGCTCGCCCCCGCGCAGAAAAAAGTAATATGCCGCAAATGCGGCGGCCGCCAGCGCGACCGCCCACGCCGCGGCGCGCCTGTGCTTTTTCAGAATTTTCAAAATGCGCCCTCCTTGGTATGTATACTGTATAGGTTTATTATAAATGTCTCCGCTTCGGCAAAGTTTCAAAAAAAATCACCGCTTTCGCGCGGCTTCCTGCGCGACCGCCCTCGACCCGTCGTGCGCGTCGCCGCCCATCTGCGAATACTCGCCGCGGTACGCGCCCGGGGTGGAGTCGAACGCCTCCTTGAACTTTCGGCAGAAGTACGGCAGGTCGGAAAACCCGCAAATTTCGGAAATCTCGCCCGTGGAAAACGACGAGGTCGCCAAAAGCCATTTGGCGTAGCGCAGGCGCGCGCCGTTTATGTATTCGGTCGGCGTGCAATTTAGATATTTGCGCATGGCGCGGTTTATGTACGACATGTCCTTGCCGCATATCTCGCGGAATTTTTCGAGGCCGAGGGCGAGATTTTCGGGATTGCGTATGCGCTGGCAGGCGTCCGAGAGCCAGTCGGGCATGTTGCCGGGCAGCGCCGAGGCGAACACGCTCTTTATCTGCCAGTACAGGTTTATCAGAAAGCGGTAGACCGCCATGAGGGAGTCGTTCTGCCAGACGAGCTCCGAGGCCGCGCGGTCGAGATAGGCGGTCTCGAACGAGGACAGCTTCATCGACATGCCGCCGAACTTCCCGCGGAAAAATTCGTCTTCTTCTGAAAGGCAGTCGCGGACGAAGCGCGCGAACACGCCCCCGGGAATGGCGACGTAGGAAAAGTCTATCGTGGAATTGCGCGCGGGCTCGATTACGTGGACTTCGTTGGGGCGCGATATGAATAGCAGGTGGCGGCTGAAATACCTTTCCTTCCCGCCCGAAATGAGCATTCCCTCGCCCGAGCGTATCCAGAGAACCTCCACAAAATCGTGGCGGTGCAACCCCACGCAGCGCGACTTGTCCGTCTTGCCGTGCACCACCCTGAAATATTTGTTGCCCTTTAAATGGGATTCCTCGCTGAACTCGGTCACTGCGTTCTCCATAAGCCCATCATGCCAATAAAGTCAAAATAGGGCAAAACCGGCGGCGTCGGCAACCAAATTCCCGCGTTTTTTGCAAAATATGCGCGAATATTTTCGGAAAATCCGGAACGCGGGGGCGGAAAGGCTGTCGGTTAAAGCGCGGCGCGGAGGCTCAAACATCCAAATCCGGCGAACGCGAAGCCGCGCGGGCGCGCCGCCGAATTTTTGTCAATAGGCAACATATCGGCAATATATGCGGGGAGCGCCGCTGATTTTTGGCGCTCTCTTTTTTTTGCGCGGCGCGCGGGCGGGATTTTGAATAGCCCCGACGCGCTCCGGCGCATGGGGCATCCCGCAAAAGCCCCGCGCAATCTGCAACGCCTGCGGGATCGCCGCAAAAAACGCCTCCGCAAAAACTCCCGCGGAGGAAAAACGGCACGGGGCCGCCCCAAGAAACGGGACGGCCCTATAATCCAGGCGCGCTTGAAAATCCCGCAATCGCTACGCTTCGCTCCCGTCCAAATCCGGGGACATCTTTATGATTTTCGCCGCCTCGTCGAGATTGTGGCGGACGATCAGGCTGCGCTTCATGTATATCACGTCCTCGGCTATGTTGGTGCACAAGTCCGCGATGCGCTCGAGGGATTTTGAGACCAGAAGATAGTTTATGTACACCATCGCCGCCTCCGGATTTTCCGCTATGCCGGAGGCGACGTTGCCGTAGCACCTGCGGTTTTCCTCGTCGACGATGGAGTCGTCCGAGCACACGCCGACCGCGAGGTGCTCGTCGCCGTTCAAAAAGGCGTCTATGCTGCTTTTCAGCATGTATACCGTGCGCGATGTCATCTTGTCGATGTCGAACGGGATAGGGGCCTTTCCGCCGCGCAGAAGAAACGGGACGCGGCGGGCGATGTTCGCGGACATGTCGCCGATGTGCTCGAGCTCGTTGTTGATTTTAAGCACCGTTATGACAAACCGCAAGTCGCTGGCGACGGGCTGGTGGAGGGCGAGAATTTTCAGGCATTCCTCCTCCGTCTCGACCTCCATTTCGTCGATTTTTCTGTCGCTGTAAACGACGTCCTCGGCGAGCGGCGCGGAGAGCTCGCGCAGGGCCCTGACGCTCTTGCGGACGTTCTCCTCGACGGCGGCGGCCACGCGCAGTATCTGCGCCTTTAGCTTGTCCAAATCCTTTACGAGATGCGCGTTCATATCAGCCGAACCTCCCGGTTATGTAGTCGTTTGTCTGCTTCATTTGCGGATTGGTAAACATCTGCTTCGTCTGCCCGAACTCAACGAGGTGCCCCTCGTAGAAGAAAGCCGTGTAGTCGGAGACGCGCGCGGCCTGCTGCATGTTGTGGGTGACGATGGCTATCGTGTACTCGCCCGAAAGCTCGTCAATCAAATCCTCTATGCGCGAGGTCGACTTCGGGTCGAGGGCGCTGCACGGCTCGTCCATAAGCAGCACTTCGGGGCGCATTGCCAAAGCGCGCGCGATGCACAGCCTCTGCTGCTGGCCGCCCGACATTCCGAGCGCGTTGTTCGAGAGCCTGTCCTTAACCTCGTCCCAGAGCGCCGCGCGGCGCAGGGAAGTCTCGACAATCTCGTCGAGTTCCGCCCTCCCGACGCCTCCCGCGAGCCTCGGGCCGTAGGCGACGTTGTCGTATATGCTCTTCGGGAACGGGTTGGGGCGTTGGAACACCATGCCGATCCTCCGGCGCAGCTCCACGACGTCGAGGCGCGGGTGGTAGATGTCCACGCCGTCGAGCGCCAAAAGCCCGGAGGTCGTGCAGCCGTCCACAAGGTCGTTCATGCGGTTTATGCAGCGCAAAAAGGTGCTCTTTCCGCAGCCGCTGGGCCCTATTATAGCCGTCACCTTTCCGCGCCTGAGCCCCATCGAGACGCCCTTTACCGCGTGGAACTTTCCGTAGTCGTAATATATCGAAAAGTTTTCGGCGACCACGGCGATGTCGCCCGCGTCCGGCGCGCTCTTCGCGGCCCCGCCGTTTTGTGTCTTCGTTTCGGTCATTTTTCTTTTTTCGAGTGTGAGATTCATCTGAAAATTACCCCCTTAGCTTCTTCTGGAGCCTGTCGCGCAGCACGATGGCGACGGAGTTGAGGAGGAGCACTATCGCGATGAGGGTCAGCACCATTCCGTACTGGACGTGCTCGATTTTGTCAGCCATTTCGTGTTCGGAGCAGATGTTGTAGATGTTCCACGGCAGGGCGGGGGTGGCCTCGGTAAACACGTCGGCGAGCGCAATCGCCGCCCCCGTGCTCGTCGCCGCGGTAAAGATGATCGGCGCGGTCTCGCCGGCAGCCCTGCCCATCGAGATTATTATCCCCGTGAGCATTCCCGGGAGCGCCGCCGGAAGTATCACCGTGCATATCGCCCTCCACTTGCCCGCCCCGAGCCCGAGGGCGGCCTCGCGGTAGGAATTTGGAACCGTTTTGAGAGCCTCTTCGCAGGAGCGTATGATGGTTGGCAGTATCAGCAGCGCGAGGGTTATGGAGCCCGCCAGCACGCTTTTGCTCTCAGACACCTTCACGGTGTTTATGAGAAACGCAAGCCCGAACAGCCCGAACACTATCGACGGAACCCCCGCGAGGGTGCCCACGCACATTCTGAGGAAGTTGACGACCCTGCCGTTTTTGGCGTACTCGGAGAAGTATATCGCCGCGACGATTCCGAGGGGGGCGGCGAAAATCATGGCGCCGACCGTCAGGTAAAACGTGCCGAGAATCATCGGGAAAATTCCGCCGAATATGTTGGAGTCGTACGGGCTGTCAAAGAGGAATCCCCAGTAAAAAGTGTTCCGCGGCTGCATCATCGCCGTAAAATTCTCCTCGGCGCACTTCGCCATTTCCGCGAGCGGAGTGCCCTTGAACCTCTCCGCCACGAGGACGCTTTCGGAAGTCTGCCTGCCGCTTGAATCCGTGGAGTTCACCCGAATCCGCAGCACGGACTCGCCGAGAACCTTGCGCGCCACGTCCATGCGCGTCTGCCCGAACTTTCTGCGCATCATCTTCGCGGCCTCCTTGTCGGCCTGCGTCATGGGGCCGAGAAGCTCCCACACGCCCTCCTTGAACGCCGCGTACGCCGCGTTGTCCTCTGAAACCTTTTCCGAGGCCGCCCCGAGGTTTTCGAGAGCCGCCGCGGGGAGTTCGCGGCGCACCCTTCCCTTTTCGAGCACGCTCAATTTTCGGATTTTGGCGAAGTCCTCCAGAACCGCGCGCGCGCCGTCCTGCAACGCCTCTTTCTCGCCCGCGAGAAATTCGGCCATAGCCGGGCTGGACGAGCGTTTGGCGGCGCCCGAGACGAGCCCCGAGTAATCCGCGAAAATCCCCGCCCCGAACTTTTTTATGACCGGCGCGGAGGCCGCCCCCTTGTTTTCGTCGAGAATTTTGACGAATTCCGCGCTCTTTTTGGCGGCTTCGGCGAAGGCGGCGCGGCGGGCGGACGCTATCGCGCCGGAAATCTTTTTGAAATCGGCGGGAGACTCGTAGGCGCGCATCAGCGAATAGAGCTTTTCGCGCGCGGCGTCGGACTTTTCCGTCATGGCGGCGAGCTCCCGGGCGGACCCCCTGTCCAGGACTTCGCGCAGGAATTTGAAGTGCTCGACGGTGGCCTTGAACCACACCGCCCCCGACCCGTTTATTATGATGGGCGCCAAAAACGCGACGGCCGCCGCGCACATTATCGCCATCGACGACAGCGCGAGCGCGCTGAACGACTTGTCCAATATTTTTCTCGTAGACGTCTTCATTTTCCGCCCTTTTTGCGCGCGAACGCCCCGCGCGAAATTATCCGCTGGCTAAGCCAGTTGAGCGCCATGCCGGAGACGAGCAGGCAGAGGCTCATCGCGAACAGCACGTGGTACCTCGCCGAGCCCGTCGTCTGGTCGGCCTCGCCCATTTCGCCCGCTATCGTCGCCGTGAGGGTTCTGACGGGCTCGAAGAAATTATAGAAAGGCTCGGGGATTTTGAGAGAGTTGCCGGAGGCCATCCACACGACCATCGTTTCGCCTATGACGCGCATGAAGCCGAGTATGACGGCGACGGCTATTCCGCTTTTGGCGCACGGGAGAATGACTTTGAATATCGTCTCGAACCGCGTGGCGCCGAGCGCGAGCGAACCCTCGCGCATGTCGCGCCCGACCGCCGAAAGGGCGTCCTGCGAAATGCTGACTATCGTGGGCAGCGCCATAATCGCCAGTATCACGGAGGCGTTGAAGGCGTTGGTGCCGCTCGAAATCTCGACCCCCGAAACCCTCCATGCGGCGTACGCCACCGCCGAGCAGAGCGCGGCGCCCGCAAAAATCCTGAGCGCCACCACCGCCGCCGGCGAGGGCTTTTTGAAAATCTTTGACGAGGCGAATTCCGCAAGCGGTATCGACGAAACCCCCGCTATCGGCAGACCCGCCGCCAGTATCAGCGCGCTTATCATTATGCCGCCATGGTTTTGCAAAAGCGGCGCGAAAACGGCCATCGCGAAAAACCCGTACGCAACGGAAGGTATCGCGGCAAACAGCTCCACTATCGGCCTGAAAATTCTCGAAATCCGCGCGTTCACGATTTCGCTTAGGCATATCGCCGCCGTTATCCCGAGCGGAACCGCGACCGCGCAGGAGCCCACGGTCACCATCAGAGTTCCGTAGAGGATTGCGAGCGACCCGAAATGCGGATCCCCCTCGCGCGAGGGGGCCCAATTGGTGCTCGTGAAAAATTCCCTGACGTTGCCGAGGTTCTCGAAGAACGGCAGGGACTCTTTGAATATAAAGAACAGAATGAACACGACCGCCGCCGTCGGGACGGCCGTCACGCATAGGAGAAACCCGCGCCCGAGCCTGCCCAAAAGCATTTTCGCGGCGCAGCTGTGCCTGTCCATTATCAGCGCGCCCTTTGCGCGCGCGCCCCCCGTGTCGGCGGTTGTCGCATTCATAGTTTATTTATATAAGGTTCGCTATTCGGCGACCGGAACGTAGCCCAGGTCCCTCACGATTTCCCTGCCCTCTTCGGAGAGGTGGAGCGTCACGAAGTCGTAGACGGGCGTGCCCATTTTCGGATACTTGTTCGTGAACATGAAAAGCGGCCTCGCTATCGGGTATTTGCCCGAGACTATGGTCTTGGGAGACGGCAGTATCCCGTCCACGGAGAGCGTCTTTACGGAGTCGTCCGCAAAGCCGAGGCCGACGTATGCGATGGCGTTTTTGGTGGACGCCACGCGGGTCTTCGCCTGCCCGTTGGACCCAACGTATTCGGCGCCCTTGACGACGGGGTTCTTGCGCAGAACGAGCTCGTTGAAGGTCTCGTAGGTGCCGCTGTTGGTGTCGCGGGAGATCACCACGATTTCGGCGTCGTCGCCGCCGAGCTCCTTCCAGTTGCGGATTTTGCCGGTGTAGATGTCCGCCAGCTGCGCCATCGTGAGCGCCCCGACTTTGTTCGCGGGGTTCACCACGACCGCAAGGCCGTCGAACGCCACGACGTGCGCTACGGGCAGAATGCCCTTTTTCACGCAGGTCTTGAATTCGGAATCCTTCATGAAGCGCGACATGTTGGCGATGTCGCACGCGCCGTTGATGAGGCTCTTCACGCCGTTGCCGCTGCCGGACTCGCTGATGGTGGCGCCTATTCCGGTCTTTTCCTTGTAGTAGTCGGCGAACGCCTTGGCGATCGGCCCCACCGTGGTCGAGCCGTCGATTACGATGTTCTTTTCGGCCATCGCGGGCGCGGAGGTGAAAGCCGCCGCCGCGAGGGCGATTAACGTCATTGTTGTGGCTATTGTCTTTTTCATAGTGGAAAAATTTTTCTGTCGTTTTCTTGGGGAGAAAGGCCCCGCGCCGCCGGGCGCGGAGCCCGTTTTTACATCAGAAGAGTATCTGCATCTGCGCGCGCACCGCGTCGACATACGCCCTCGAGTCGGCGGAGGGGTTGGCGGGGTTGCCCCAGAATTCGGCCCATTCGTAGCCGAGCTGGAACTTCACGTTGTGGCCGTCGATGTACCAGTTGACGCCGGCGAATATGCTCTGGGCGTTGTTGTAGAAGTCCGTGCCGTCGGATTTTATGGATGGCGCCGAGCTCATGGCGTCGGAGATCTTCACGCCCCTGCCGTTGGTGAAAAGGGCGGAGTAGCGGACGGTGGGGGCTATCGCGCCGAATTCGCCGATGTCGAACTTGTATTCCACGCCCACGTTGAAGCCCTGCGGCATGGCGTTTTCCACGTCGCCGTTCGGCGACAGCCTGCCGTGCTCTATGTCGGCCAACAGGTAGTCCGCCCATAGCGTCAGGCCCCTGAACCCGATCTTGATGTACGGGTTTATGCCCCATATCGAGCCGTTTTCGGCGTAGCTGGCGTCGGTGGTGTTGGCGCCCGGGCCGAAGCCGCCGTTGACGCCGATTTCATAGCTGAGCACGTTGGCGTCGCCGAAATCCGCCTTGTTCTTGTAGGCGGCGGAAAGCCACACGTTGACGGAGTTGTCCGCGCCGTCGCCGCCGGGCTTGAAGTTGTAGTTCTGAGAATTCGTCACCGCCACCGCGTAGGAAAGCCCGTCGATCTGCATGACTTCGCCGTTCCAGTAGCCGCCCACATAGTGCGAGCCGAACCCGATGTTGCCCTTCTGACCGTATCCGGACTTCTGGGGCTCCACGAAATAGCGGGTGGCTATCGAGCGCTCGATAGTCAGCAGCTTGCCGGAGGATGTGTTTTCCTCAAACGCGAAGTTGACCTTCTTGTACCCGAGGTCGAGCTTGCCTTTGAGGTAGTCGACGTCCACCTTCTTGGAGATGAAGGCCTCTTCGACGTAGTCGGCGCCCGGGGTGCCGGTCTTGGCGATGTCGAGCACAACCGAGCCCGACCAGCCCGCGCCGAGGTCGGCGCCCATGCCGAAGTAGATGCGGCGCATCTGGAATCCGTTCTTGGAGACGGACGAATTGTTCCCCGCCCTGTCCTCGGAGTTCAGCCACTGGTACTGAACCTGCGTCCTTCCCGAGAAGGTGAGCTTTTGCGCGTTCTTTTCCTTTGAGGAAACCTGAACCGATTTTTTGGCGACCTTGTCGGCCTCGGCGCGCGTGATGACGCCTTTGGAAACGAGAAGGTCGAGTGTAGCCTTGTCCTGGGCTTGCAGGAGGGCCGCCGCGGAAAACGCGGAAGCCGCCAATATGCTTGTGAGTTTGCCGTTCATGTCTTTTCTTGTTTGCTCTCCGGACGCCTTTCGTCCGAATCGCCGCATATTGTTCCAAACCCGGGTTCGCCCTTTATTCGCGTCCCGTTAGAATTGCGTTCGGGGACGCGGCATGCACGATTTTCCTTTCTAATTTAAGTGTTTTTTCGGGCGATAATCTCACGGCGGAATGAGTTTTTTGTTTGCGTCAAGTTAGAATTGCGTTAGACGTTAAAAACGCGGTTGACGCGCGGCTTTTTTGCCGCTTAAAGCTTTGGAAAACTCGCCGGAATATGACGTTAAAGCCAATGTTTTCGAAAATCAAAACCCGGGTGTTCGTCGGCGTATTCGCCGTGGGCGCGCTGATAACGGCGGCGGTAGCCGCGGGCGCGTACTTCATGCTCGACGGAATCTACAAGCGCAACCTGTCGAGGACGCTTGCCGACATCTCGGCGATGGTCGTCAACGCCGTGGGAGACGGCACCAAAGAGGATCTCGCCGAGGCCGGAAGGGTGTGCGGAGCGTTTACGGGCAAAACCCACATGCGCGCCACGATAGTGCGCGCCGACGGCCACGTATTGTTCGATTCCGATTACGACAGCTCCGACATGTCGAACCATTTAAAGCGAAAGGAAATCGCCTCGGCGCTGTCCGGAACCTCCGCGCGCGACATCCGCTACTCGCAGACGATGAAGACGCGAATGCTGTACCTGGCCTCGCCCGCGGGAAAGGCCAACCCCGACGGGACGTACCCGTTCTGCGTGCGCATTTCAGTGCCGCTCGAAGACCTCGCGCGGGCCCAGCGGATGCTCGCGGTCGAAATACTCGCGCTGGCGGGGGCGGCCCTCGCGTTTTCGATAGCCGCGTCGCTGCTCGTGGCGCGCGGCATAGGCAGGCCCATCGCGGAGCTCACGCGGGCGGCGAAAATGCTCGCAAACGGCAACTCCGACGCGCGCATACCGCGCTGCGACATAGAAGAGGTCCGCATACTCTCCGACGCGATGCGCGCGATGTCCGACGAGCTCAGGAAGCGCATAAGCTCTCTGCACAAGCGCAACTGCGAACTCGACGAAATATTCGCCCACATGGGCGGGGCGGTGTTCATCTGCGCCTCCGACGGTTCAATCCTGCGCATGAACAAGGCAGCCGCCGATCTCTTCGGCCTGCCCGCCGACGCCGAAAGGCCGAAAATAGGCGAATTGATGCGCAACATAAACCTCATCGACGCCGTGGACAAGACGTTTTCCGAAAAGGCGCCCGTCAGCTGCGAGATCGAGCTCGACTCCGGAAGGATTCTGGCGCTTTCAAGCTCAATACTCCCCTACGCCTCCGACAGGCCGCGCGCGCTATTCGCACTGCACGACATAAGCCGCATAAAGGAGATGGAGACGCTCCGGCGCGAGTTCGTGGCGGGAGTTTCGCATGAGCTCAAAACGCCGCTCACCGCCCTGCGCGCCGCGGCGGAGTCCCTGCCCGAGGCGGACTCGCCGGAGGAGAGCTCGCGCATTTGCGAGATAATCTCGTCGGAGTGCGACAAGCTCGCGATGCTCGTGGACAACATGCTGCTGCTTACGAAGCTCGACTCCGCCGAAAAGATGGTCTCCCGCGATTTCGAGAAGGTCAAAATTTCCTCCGTAATAGCATCCGCGGTTTCCAACAACATGACGCAGGCGCAGCAAAAGGGCGTGGAAATCTTCGAGGACTGCCCCGACGGCGTAGAGGCGCTCGGCGACGAAATGCTGCTTACAATCGCCGTGAGCAACCTGATAGGCAACGCCGTGAAATACGGCGGCGACAACTCCGAAGTCCGCGTGTCGGCAAGATGCGAGGGCGAAACCGTGCGCATTTCAGTGCGCGACAACGGCGGCGGAATCGCGCCAGAGCACGCCTCGCGGGTGTTCGAGCGGTTTTACCGCGTGGACAAGGGGAGGTCGCGCGCTCTCGGCGGGACGGGGCTGGGGCTCGCGATAGTAAAGCACATCGCCCTGATCCACGGCGGGCGGGTCGGCCTCGAAAGCCGCGTGGGAGAGGGCTCGACGTTCACAATAACGCTAAAATCGGCATAGGAATGGCCGCGAAGAAAATACTCATTATCGAGGACGAGCGCAACATCGCCGAACTCATCGCCTTCAACCTCCGCAAAAACGGCTACGAATACCGCTGCACGGACTCGGGCGAAAACGCCCTGAAAATCCTCGAGCGCGAGGCGTTCGACCTCATACTGCTCGACTTGATGCTCACGGGAATGGACGGGCTCGACTTCTGCCGCCTCTACCGGACGAGCCCGACGCTCAAACAGTCGCCGATAATAATGCTGACGGCGCGCGGCGAGGAGGCCGACATCGTAAGCGGCCTCGAATACGGCGCGGACGACTACATGACAAAGCCGTTCAGCCCCCGCGTGCTGATCGCAAGAATCCGCGCGCGCCTACGCAGGGGCGAGGAGGACGCCGACGAGGTGGTTTCCCGCAACGGCATAACGCTCAGGTGCAAATTCCACGAGGCGGAAATCGACGGCAATCCGCTCCAGCTCACCTCCAACGAATTTTCAATGCTCAAAATTTTCCTCTCGAACCCCGGGAGGGTGTTCTCGCGCGACGAGATAATCGACAAGGTGCACGGTAGCGGATACGCCGTCACGGACAGGGCCATCGACGTCCAGATAGTGGGTCTGCGCAAGAAGCTCGGCGACAAGGCCCGCATAATAGAGACCGTAAGGGGCGTAGGGTACAGGTGCTCCCGCGCGGAAAACATTTGACAAACAAACTGTCCGCACGATACTTATAAGTAAAAAATGGACAGATTATTAGATATAATAAATATTATATTAAAAAATCGCGAAAAACCGACGTTGGATAAAATTTCGGGGGAAACCGATCTCAGGACGGATCTTGGGTTTGACTCGCTCGATTTGGCGGAATTGACCGCAAGGATAGAGGCGGAATACGACGTAGACATATTTGAAGACGGGATAGTTTTCAAGATTTCCGACATATGGAAGAAAATATCCAAATGAGCATAGAAAAACCTTTCTATATTGACGGGTTGGATAATAAAAAAATATTGTACGAAAACTTCTTTTCAGACCTTGCGAATATAAAAGAATTTTCGCCCCTTTGCAAACAAGATTCAATTTACGGGTACTTTGTGCATATTTCGGCGTCCCTCCTGTCCGGGATTCCCATAACTTTGCTTGATTCCGATTTATCGGAAACGGAAATCCAAAATCTTTGCGACAAACGAGATCTTTACGCCCCGAAGCATATCCGGATTCCGGAGTTCCATTCCTTTGGAGAATTTCTGAACGCCATAAAGTCAAGCGAAAACACATGGATTTGCACGCTGTTTTCATCCGGAACCACGGGGTGCCCCAAACGGATCAACCATTCATTAAAGTCGCTGACAAGGCATGTCAAAATATCCCTGAAACACTCCGGCGACATCTGGGGGTTTGCATATAATCCGACCCATATCGCAGGGTTGCAGGTTTTCTTCCAGGCCGTATTCAACGCAAACACGATCGTTCGGCTGTTCGGCTTGTCCGCAAATTCACTGTTGAAAACGATAGAAGGGGAATCGGTAACCCATATTTCCGCAACCCCCACATTTTTCAGGATGCTGCCCGATTCGACGAACGCCATACCTCAAGTCAGAGCGATAACCTCCGGAGGGGAAAAATTCGACGCGCATGCGATGAAAAAGCTCGGGCGCATTTTCCCCAACGCGCGAATAACCAACATATACGCTTCCACTGAAATGGGAACCGTTTTGGCTTCCGACGGGGACGTCTTCACGCCGAAAGCGAATACGGCGGGTCTTCTGAAAATCGTCAACGGCGAGTTATGGATCCACCACTCGCTTGCCGGAAGCTCGGAGGATATAATTCCTTCCGGAGAATGGTATAATACCGGAGACTGCGTCGAGGTCATTTCGGAAGAGCCGCTATCATTCAAGTTCACTTCCAGAAAAAACGAAATAATAAATGTGGGGGGATACAACGTCAACCCGAACGAGGTCGAACAGGCGCTGCAAGAAATCGACGGCATACGCGCCGCGCGGGTTTTCGCAAAGAAAAACAGCATTCTCGGGAATATTGTATGCGCGGAAGTCGTCCCGTCGGGCGGGGGAGCGGACGAAGCCTCCATAAGAGCGTCGCTCTCAAAACGCCTGCAACCGTTCAAAATACCGAGAATAATAAAGTTTGTCGACGCGTTAAAATTCACAAAAACGGGAAAACTTTCCAGAAAACCATGAAAAATTTTCTAATAACCGGCATATCCCGGGGGCTGGGATGCGAGATTGCGAGGGAAATCCTGCTCAACGGCGACGCCGTCTACGGAATCAGCCGCACTTTGTCGGACGAAGCCAAGGAACTCGCACGGGATTTCCCCGAAAGGCTGAAATTGCGGCTATACGACCTGTCCGATACGGACGGGATATTGAAATGCGTATTTAAGGAATTTATAGGGCTGAAAACTCCCATACACGGATACGTCAACAATGCCGCAATCGCATACGACGACATTGCGACAAATATGCAAATGCCGCGATTGGAGAATATGTACAAAGTAAATGTATTCGCCCCCATGATAATGACAAAATATGCGATTAGAAATTTTATATTGCACCATGCGAAAGGCTCCATTGTGCACATTTCCTCAATCAGTGCGCATACGGGGTACAAGGGGTTGTCCATGTACGCCTCGACCAAAGGCGCAATGGAGGCTTTCTCCAAAAATATCGCAAGGGAATGGGGAGGAAAGGGAATCCGCTCGAATGCGGTTGTCGCGGGATTTATGGAAACGTCAATGAGCGCGTCGCTCACTCCGGAACAGAAATCCAAAATTTTCAACCGCACATCGCTGAAATCGCCGACAAGCTTGAAATCCGTCGCGGGAACCGTGGCATTTCTCCTGTCCGAATCTGCGGAATCCATCACGGGGCAGAATATTTTTGTCGACTCCGGCACGATATAGGCAATGGAAAATATAGTCGTCTGCAAAACGGAGGATTTGTCCGAATCCGACTGGATAAAATATGCAGAATCGTTTAACGGGGCATTCGGGAAAGAATTTCAGGCGGATTTTTTCAGGAGAAAATATGCCTCCGCCGGTGGAGGCTCGTCGTTCCACGCATTATTAAAACCGGACACGGGCGCCATTGCCGGCGCCTGCACGGCGATGCCCATGTCTATATTGGACGGAACCCGAAAAATAAACGCCGCCCTGCTCGTCGACGTTTTCATAGCGCAAAAATACAGGACAAACCCTATGACGCTGATGAAAATGTACAGACGCCTGGCGGGGAAACTGAAAGAATGCGGATGCGCCATCGTCCTGGCGGTGCCGAACGCCATGGCTTATCCATATTGGAAAAACATTGTGAAAATGGCGGACATCGGCGATATAAACTACTGGGTAATTCCCGTCAGACTCGGCAATATTCTGAAAAGGTTTAAATTCTTAAATCCTTTTTCCGCAATTCTATCCTCAGTAGCCCTGTTTCTTTCCAAAACGTTTTTCGCTCCGCGGGGAGACAAACATACAAGAAGCTACCGATTCTCCATAGAAACAGACAAAGAATATCTGGAGAGGCGTTTCCCTCCGGACATATATGCGCGCGCCTCGTCCGACGGCTGCGAATATTGTTATAGGATATGCGACGAAAACGGGGTTTCCGCGGCCTACATTATGTATTTTACGGAGAATTCCCGCAGAACCGGACGCGCGCTGTACGCGGCACTGCGGAATATAATGGCAAAAAATCCGGATATAATAATACATGTCGGGAAAATGCCGTTCCGCCAATGCGCAATGATAAGGCTTCCCCGCAAATTCGAGCCGAAGCGACTTCCGCTTGTATTTGACCGCCTCTCGGAATCGGAACTTCCCGAAAATATTTCAAATATGGCCGAATGGGATTTCGGCCTGTCCAATTACGATGTCAGGTAGCATGAATATTTTGACATTTGATATAGAAGAATGGTTTCATATACTTGAAACTGCCGAAACCGAAGACGCCGAAAAATGGGATAAATTCGAGACGCGCATTTACGGGAATACGGACAGAATCTTAAACGCGCTTGAAGATTCCGGCTCAAAGGCCACTTTTTTTATTGTGGGGTGGATTGCCAAAAGATATCCCGATATTGTAAAAAAGATATCCCAAAAATACGAAATAGGTTCCCACACGGGAAACCACAAACCCGTATGGGCGCAGAGTCCGGAAGAGTTTCGGGACGATGTGCGCAACGAAATAAAACGCCTTGAAGACATTTCGGGGGAAAAGGTTGTATCATTCAGGGCGCCGGGGTTTTCCATTCGCGCTTCCGAAATGTGGGCTTTTGACATACTCGCCGAAGAGGGAATTATGTATGATGCTTCCGTATTTCCGGGAACGCATGCACACGGGGGAATCTCGGGGGCGCCCTTTTCGCCCTTCAAGATAAAATCCCATGCCGGAACCGTTAAGGAATTTCCCGTTTCGGCAAAGAAGTTATTCGGGGAAAACATAATATATTCGGGAGGGGGATATTTCCGAATTACGCCGTATTCGATAATGAAAAAATGGATGGGGAAATCGCCGTACAACCTTGTATACATACACCCGCGCGACATGGACCCCGGCCAGCCTGTCATAAATTCCCTATCCCGCCTGAGAAAATTTAAAAGTTACTGCGGCCTGGGAAAGGCGGAAGCAAAATTAAAACAGCTTCTCGAAGATTTCAAATTTATAGACATATCCTCCGCCGATAAATTGATAAACTGGAATTCCGTCGAACAAAGAAACGCATTTTCATTGGAGAAACGGCAATGCCGCAATATGCGTTGACAAAGCGGCGACGGAACCTACGTTTTTTTGGTTTAAAGCGGCCCCCCGCAAAACGGAGCGAGCATGGACCTTCTGAAATTCAAACCCATATACGAGGAGCGCATCTGGGGCGGGCGCTCTTTCAAGACGCTTTTCGGGAGGGCGATTCCCAAAGGGGTCAGGATAGGGGAGTCCCTCGAAATTTGCGATTCCCCCAGGGCGTCGTCGGAAATCTCCGGCGGCGCGTTGGCGGGCATGACGCTCAGGCGGGCGCTCGAAAAATACTCCGGCGACATCATGGGCCCCGGCTGGAGACCCGAAAGATTTTTTCCGATAGTGGTCAAGCTGCTCGACGCGCGCCAAAGGCTTTCGCTGCAAGTCCACCCCAACGGCGTTTCGGAAAAAAAATACGGCCTGCCGCGCAAGAACGAGGCGTGGTATCTGCTCGGCTGCGGGGTGAGGTCGCGCTTCATCGCGGGGCTGAAAAAGGGCGTCTCGCCGGCCCTTCTGCGGGAGGCTGCGGAGTCCGGGCGGGTGGAGGAACTGCTCGAATTCCGCGACTCGCACGCCGGCGACTTCATGTTCGTGCGCGAGGGCACGGTGCACTCTCTCGGCGCCGACAACATCGCGCTCGAAATCCAGGAAAACTCCGACAGCACCTACCGCCTGCACGACTGGGACAGGACGGATTCCGAAGGCAGGGCGCGCGCTCTGCACATTGGAGAAGCGGTGGACTCCGTCAACTTCGACAGCCCCGCCGTGGAGCCGCTGTCCGAAAACGACGAGCCCGTCCGCACGCTCTGCGACTACAAAAACTTCAAGATCCTGCGCCTGCGCCTCAAAGCTGGCGAAAGCGTCCGGCTATCCGCTCGCGAAGAGCCGAGAATCATATCCCTCGTCTCGGGCGCGGCGGACTGCGGGGGCGTTGCGATGGAAGCCGTCGAAAGCGCGCTCGCCCCCTTCTGCGCGGAAATCGAAATTCGCGCAAAAGCGGACTCCGCAATGCTCATAACCGAAAATTTTTCGAGACATGAATAAAATCGCCCTCATAACGGGAATCACCGGCCAGGACGGCTCGTATCTGGCGGAATTGCTGCTAGGGAAAGGATACACCGTGCACGGAATAATCCGCCGCGCAAGCTCCTTCAACACCGGCAGAATCGACAGGCTGTACGCGGACAGAAAATTTGACGACAGGCTCTTTCTGCACCATGGCGACCTCACGGACTCGTCGAACCTCAACAGGATTATCGAGAGGGCCATGCCCGACGAAATCTACAACCTCGGCGCGCAGAGCCACGTCAAGGTTTCGTTCGACGCGCCGGAATACACTTCAAACTCGATTGCGCTCGCCTCACTGAGGCTGCTCGACGCCTTGAAGGAAGTGGGGCTTGCGGGCAAGACAAAATTCTTTCAGGCGTCGTCGGCGTCGCTCTACGGGGACGCGGCGCAGACGCCGCAGGGCGAATCCGCGCCGTTTTCGCCGCGCAGCCCCTACGCCGCGGCGGAGCAGTTCGCGTACTGGACTGCCGTCAACTACCGCGAGGCCTACGGGATTTTCGCCAGCAACGGCATACTCTTCAACCACGAATCCGAGCGCCGCGGCGAGACTTTCGTCACGCGCAAAATCACGAGGGCGGCGGGCAGGATAAAGCTCGGCTTGCAGGACAAGCTGGTGCTCGGCGACCTCGACGCGCGGCGCGACTGGGGCTACGCGCCCGAATACGCCGAGGGGATCTGGAGAATCATGCAGGCCGAAAAACCGGACGAATACGTGCTCGCGACCGGAGAGTCGCACACCGTGCGGGAATTTGCGCAGGCCGCGTTCGCGCGGCTTGGAATGGAAATAGAATGGCGCGGGAGCGGGGAAAGCGAAAAGGGCGTCAGCCAAAAGACGGGGGAAACCCTCATAGAGGTCAACCCGCGCTATTTCCGCCCATCGGACGCGAAATCCCTGCTCGGAGACCCCTCAAAAGCGTGGCGGGAGCTCGGCTGGAAGGCGGAGACGAAATTCCGGAAACTCGCGGAAATTATGGCCGACGCGGATTTTGAGCTCGCGAAGGCCGAAGCGAAACTTTAACGCGAAACTCTCCATGAAAATATCGATAGTCACCGCGGCATTCAACAGCGCCGGCACAATAGCGGACGCAATGGAAAGCGTCCTCGCGCAAACGTACCCCGACATCGAGTACGTGCTGGTCGACGGCGCGTCAAAAGACGCCACTATGGATGTGGCAAAAAAGCTGGAGCCGGAGTTCCGCGGGCGCATGAAATGGGTCTCCGAACCCGACAAGGGCATTTACGACGCCATGAACAAGGGCATAAAAATGGCGTCGGGCGACGTGGTCGGGACGCTGAATTCCGACGACATGCTCGCTTCAAGCGACGCGGTGGAAAATATCGCCGAGGCTCTCCTAAGCTCGGGCGCGGAGTGCGCATACGGAAGGCTAAACATCGTCGACTGGAATGACACCGCCAAAATCCTGCGGGAATCGAACTCCGGGCAATACAGGGCGGGAGCGTTCCGAAAGGGCTGGCACCCCGCGCACCCGACTTTCTACGCCTACAAGAGAAATTTTGAAAAATTCGGCTACTACCGCACGGATTTCAAAATAGCGGCGGACTTTGAGCTGATGATGAGGTTTCTCGAAAAGCACAAACTTCCGAGCGCCTTCGTCGACAAGCTGATCGTCAACCAGCGCGCGGGAGGGGCCAGCACAAAGTTTTCGGGGCACATAAAGGGCAACCTCGAAATTTTAAAGGCGTTCAAGGTTAATGGCCTGCGCGCTCCCCTGCTCTGCCTACCCCGAAAAATTCTCCCCAAACTCGCAAACAGGCTGAAAAACAAACTCGCGCGCAAATAGCGGCAAATGCCCGACCCTGCCCGACCCTGCAACAGGCAGAACGAACCCCCGACGCAGGACGTTTATCCAAACTGCCGCGGCAAAACAGTCCCGCCCCGCGCGCCGCTAGGCGAACTGCGCGTCATGCGGCGCCGCAAACGCTATATTGCACGGCGCGCCGCTTCCGCCGAATTTCGCGCAAAGAAAATTTGAGAATTGACCAATTCCTCAAATATGTTTGACTGTATTCCGTTTTTATCCCGCCCCTGTAGTTCAACGGATAGAACGAGCGTTTCCTAATCTCCTTCTGGTCGTATTCATTTTCGGGCTTTCTTGGTTTTGCATGTTGTTGATGTTTGCTATGTTGCAAATGTCGGATTTTGAAAACTTTTGCGCATATTTACGTATGTGGTAAGCATAATTACAAGGCAAAAACCCTGTATTTTTGCGTATTTTTACGATAAAATCCTTACCAAATTCTGACCAATCATTTTGACGGATTTTCATCTTCCATTGTCTCCATATTTGTATTTCCAATAGGTTATCGCGCTCGCAATCGAGCTGTACGCCTTGCCCTGCGGACGCTCCGAATTCGTGTCGTCTATAATTTGCAAAACGATGTCGTCCAAGCTAAACTTCCGCAGAGATACGGCAAGTTCGGGGATTTTCTCAAATTCGTCAATAAGCGCCAATATCCAGTTCTTCTTGCGCGTGCATAGCTTGGAAAATTCAAACTTCGCACAGCGCACCCTGCCAAACATCTGCCCCCAAATTCTGTTGGGAATGCGCTGATGATTGTTGTACTTGTCGTCCGCAAAATAGCCGTCTAACCGAACTTTCATTAGGCGACGCTCAACATCATCTTCCGCAACAACAGCCCATTTCCCTATGGCCTTCTTCGGAAGCCCAAATATCTCCGCCATCTCCGCAGTAATCTCAACCTTCTCAAACCCCTCAGTTGAAATCTTCGTCTTGCTTATCATCATACCTTGTCCCGTTATGGTATCCATAGTACCACATCACGACAAAATACGCAACATTTTTATTTATTATTTTTATGGGATGCTCGTTCGATGATTTCATCAAAATCGCAGGAAAAGTTCATTCCTATAACATAATCAATTCTTTCTTTTTTTAGTTTTTTTATGTAAAAATAATCGATTGGGATTATATAGAGAATACATCTAAGAATAATATCTCCAATGGAGCAAAGACTTTTCCACAGATCACGCCATATATTATTTCTGAAATCTTCATTTCCAAATTTGCTGTAAATTCCAAGATACTTTTGGTATTGAATTGAAATGTCCATCAATATTAAAATAATTTTTTGAGAAGCGATTTCCATCTTTAATAATTTGAAATCATCTTCAACTGAATTTATAATAGTTATCGTATCTTCACCGATTTTTATAACTTTATCAATCAGCAATGATATTATTCTAGGAGTTACAATCATTATATCTTCTAATTTTTCGCCTAAATCTTCAATACACTTTTTTATTTCTTCGACATCCAAACTTGTAGAAATTTTATTTGTTAACTTTACAACATCTTTGTAACTTCTTTCACTAAATTTTAACGTATATTTTGTTTGGAAATTTTTATTTGAACATGGCTATAATAGATTGTTGCTATTCCAAAAACTATCGATGCTATAATTGGCGCCATATCTTTGCATATACAATAAATATCTGATGGATGCTCAAACATAATTAAATTATAATAGTGCGTTTAAGATGATATTAGAAGCTTTTTTTACTTCTTCTAAGGTTGTGTACCGCCCAATAGTAATTCTAAAAGAATGTTCTGATTCATCTGTTGTCAAGCCAATCGCTTTCAACACATGTGATGGTTCTATTATGCCACTAGTACATGCAGATCCTGTAGAAAATGCTAAATTCGGTTGCAGTGAATATATCAGTCTTTTTGATTCTATGTTTGGAATAAAAAGATTTAAATTCCCGGGATGTCTGTTTTTCATATCTCCGTTAATCTTTATTTGAGGGCAAGTCGATGCTAATGTTGCGAACAACTCATCTCTTAAATTTTTTAAACGTTGCATTTCTGCCTCTTTTTCATTCATCATTATTTCGGCAGCTTCACCAAATCCTACGGCAAGAAATGTAGGGACGGTACCAGATCTGTATCCAAACTGTTGGTCACCTCCATAAATAAGAGGTGTAGGCTTTAAAATTGAATCTTTACTTATAAATAAAGCTCCGATTCCCTTAGGTCCATATATTTTATGGGCAGATAAGCTCATGAAATCAACATTGTTTTCTATTACGTCCAAATTTGCATATCCGCCTTGAGCTGCATCTGTATGGAATAAAATCTCTCGCTCTTTACAAATTTTCCCTATTTCCGAAATAGGTTGATTTGTTCCGATTTCATTATTTGTAGCCATGATAGATACCAATAAAACATCATCGGTTATGAGATTATTAAATGTATTTATATCAATTATACCTTCTTTGTTTACAGGGATTTTTTTTACACAAAACCCCATTTCTTCTAAAAAACGTGAAGCCCCTAATACGCATTTATGTTCAATTGCAGAAACTAAAATTGTTTTTTTTCTAATAAAATTTTTCTGTGCAGTATAAGCAATTCCTATAATTGCCAAATTATTTGATTCTGTCGCACCCGAAGTAAGTATAATTTCATCGTCGATAGCTCCGATATACTCTGCAATTTGTCTAATAGCATGCGCAACTCCTTGTTCAGATTCCCAACCATAAGAATGTTCAGAAGAATGAGGATTTCCAAATTTACTGTTCATGTAAGGTAACATTTTGTCTATCACCCTCTTATCTAATGGAGTAGTTGCTTGATAATCTAAATATATTCTAGTTTTTATTGTATCTATGCCATCTGTTTTCATAACGAACCTTTATTTGGAGAAAAATGCCACTTGACTTTTTTCAGAAAAATGATTCTCTGGAATATATTTCCAAAAACGGATAGAATTGTGTAATATTGTGAATAGAAAATCAATAAATAATGACATTAGGCCTGTTTTTTCGGGTCACGGGACTTTCCCTATGCGTTACGGATGGCTCAAAAAAGTTTATGATGCCTGTGTAAATATAAGGAATAAAAATGGTGATATATCAAAAGACCTTTTTAATAATGACGAAGCAATAGTCATTCTCGGTGTGGGGAAAAATATGGTTGCATCAATGCGATATTGGGCAACGAATACTGGAATATTAAGCTTGAAAAGGGGGATCTTAAGCTTAACTGAGTTTGCCGATGAATTATTTGCAGATGATGGGCTTGATCCGTGGATGGAAAATTATGCAACATTATGGTTTTTGCATTGGAATTTAATTTCTTTAAAAAAAGACTGTCTATATACTTACTACTGGCTGTTTAATCACTATACATATCCAACATTTGATAAACATACATTAGCCAAACGTATTACAGAAGCCGTAAAAGATAACGGTTGGCCGGAAATGTCCGCTGATACATTAGATCGTGATATTGGATGTTTGATCTCGCTGTATGCAACAAAACCTAGTCGAAATAGATTTACCGAAGAAAAGATAGAATCACCCCTAACTGAATTAGAGTTGATAAGCCCTATAACTAGAAGAGACGTCCTTCAGTTAAACAGAGGCGCAAAACCTAATCTTTCTATTTATACTTTTCTTTTTGGACTTTTTAAGTTTTGGAATTATTACTCTCCGAATTCAAAAACTCTATCATTTGAATCGATATGTTATGCTCCTATGTCACCAGGAAAAGTTTTTTTGATAAACGAGGATGTTGTCGCTGGTTTTATGCAAGATATCAGTAATGCGACAGATGGAATCCTTGCATATTCTGAAACTGCTGGGTTAAAACAATTATTCTTAAAAAAAGATGTTTCTAATTTAGATGAAACAGCTTTTTGCATCTTAAGAAAGAATTATAAATGAACAATTTATCAAAAATAGTAAAGACAAACTCCCGTTTTTGTCGCTCTGTAAACATTAATCAAGATTTAGATGATATAGAACTTCTAAAAAGTTTTATATGCCCAAATTCTTTCCAGGTCGCATTGTCAACAATCGCCGAAAACATATCTTCAACTAAACAATCTGCGTTTACATGGATTGGACCATACGGCGCGGGAAAATCTAGCTTAGCATTATTGTTGTCTTCCCTATTGAGTTCAAATAAGAACATTAGAAACATCGCAAATAAAATTATAGGGGCAAAAATCTCGAAAATCTTTAACTCTAAAATAACAGTAAAGAAAGGATGGAAGATTCTACCTGTTGAAGGAGACGCTAAAGATATCAAAGATTTGTTTAAGAAGACAATAGAAAAGTATAATGGAAATAAATCAGATGACATCTTCACGAGCATTAAGAATATTTCCGAAAAGAATGATGGGGTTTTAATTATTGTTGATGAAATGGGGAAATGCCTTGAAGCTGCAGCAAAGGGGATTGGCGATATATTTTTCTTTCAACAGCTAGCTGAATTTGCATCAAGAAGTAATGGTAAAGTAATTTTTATAGGGATACTCCATCAGTCTTTTGCAGAATATTCAAAAAATTTACCACATACAATCAGAGATGAGTGGGCCAAAGTAGAAGGTCGATTTGTAAATGTTTTAATTAATACTGCGGGAGAGGAACAAATAGAGTTGATAAGTCGTGCGATAACGCTATCGCCTAATGCCGATTTGAAAAAAATCCATAAAAGCATAGATCCGATTGCTAATCAAACGGTAAAAACAATAAAGGAAAACAGGATTATTGTATCAGATTTTTTCTTAAAAGAGTCTTTAACTAAATGTTGGCCAATCAATCCCGTTGTAGTTTGTTTACTTTCGCAAATTTCAAGAAAAAAATTTGGACAAAATCAAAGGAGTATCTTCTCGTTTTTAGCGAGTGCAGAACCTTATGCATTTAAAGATTTTATTGCATCGAGTAAAGACGATTCGATGTATATGCCATCTGAACTTTTTGAATATATTCGGTTCAATTTAGAACCTGCAATAATGGCATCTTCAGATTCAAAGATTTGGCATATTGCGATAGAGGCAATTCATAAAGTACAAGCCCGTGGTCTTTCTGACGCGCATATCGATATATTAAAAACAATATCATTGATAGACCTTTTTAATGGATCTTCAGGTCTCGTTGCAAACGTAAATCTTTTGTGTAAATTATATCCTAAATATAATGTAAGTGAAATATTAGAAGATCTCATCAAACATTCAGTAATTATCTTTAAAAAACATAAAATTGCGTATTCTGTATTTGAAGGAAGCGATTTCGATATTGATGCGGCATTGCGAGAAGCATATTCAAACTTGGTAGAATTAGACTTCTCAAAGCTAGAAGAAATTGCAAACTTCAAACCAATAATTGCAAAGCGCTATTATCATGAATATGGCTCAATGCGTTGGTTTGATGTTTTATTAACAAATGTATCAAATTACAACGATTGTATCAGAAATGCCAGAAAGAAAAGTGGTGCTAGTGGATTTTTCTGCGTATTGCTTCCCAATAATCTAGAAGAAGAAAAATTAGCTTCAAAAATCACTAAAGCTAAAAATTCATTTGATTTTCCCGTTATTACGACAACAGCAAGCAATGTTAGAATAATAATGGAATACTTGAGAGAACTAATGGCATTAGAATGGATTCAAAGAAGCGACTTGCCTGGATTTATAGGGGATTCAATTGCACAAAGTATTGTAGAAGACAGGCGCCAAATTATAATAGGCTTGTTAGAAGTTCAACTAAATGAAATTTTGACAAATTCAAAATGGTACGAAGATGGTAAATCATTAGGAACAATTTCAAGCGATAAGTTATCTGTATTAGCTTCCAATATATGTACAACTGAATATCCCAATTCTCCCAAAATCAAGAGCGAACTGGTCAATAGATCTAAACCTTCTGGAAGTGCAAATACCGCATTGAATGCCCTTTTAAAAGATATGATTCTAAATCGAGGCGCAGAAAGATTGGGAATCGAAGGATTTAGTTCTGAAGCTGGTCTATACAAAATATTATTGGAAGATACAGGATTATACCAATCCGATGGAGAACTTGGTTTTGATTATAAAATCCCTTCCTCCTCCAATCCGCTTTACTCTATTTGGGAGGCAACAGATAAATTTTTGTCGAAAAATCATACCGTTGAGGCTCCTGAAATATTTAAATTATGGGAGGATAAACCATATGGTATAAAAGCTGGATTACATACGTTTTTTATACTTTCTTATATTTTGACAAGAGAAAATGAGGTGGCCATATATAGAGACGGAATTTACGTTCCTAATATAACAGATACATTAGTCGATTATTTAATAAGTAAGCCAAGTTCCATTTCTCTTAAATTTGTAAAGTCTGATGACACATCCATTCTTGTATTATCCTCAACGATAAAGGCCTTAAATGACACAAGCAAATCGTCTTCTCTGCCCGACAATGCGTCTCCATTACATGTTGCGCAAGAGTTAGTATCTAGAATTCTTGAAAAATTAAATCCATGGGTATTAAGAACAAAAACATTAAGTAGAGAAGCCATAAAATTGCGGGAAAAAGTAAAATCTGCAAATGACCCAAATAAACTTCTATTTGATGATTTACCAAAACTGTATCAATCAAATAATTTTTACCAGGCATTAAAGAGGGATTTGATGGATTTAATAGATGTATATCCTGCAATGATTCAATCTGTAGGATTTCTGCTTACAACAGAGTTAGATGTACTTTTAGCAACTCCAGAGAATATAAAGAAACTACGAGAACGCGCTCAAAATATAAAAGGAGTTTCGGGAAATTTAAAAATAGATGCATTTGCGACAAGATTATCTACTTTTGATTCAACAATTCGCGATATTGAAGGGATTATAGGATTAGCAAACAATAAACCTCCTGCCGAATGGATAGATTTGGATATAGAAAAAGCTAAGAAGGAAATTGTTGCGTTATGTAATGAATTCAAAAAAGCAGAATTGTATTCTAAAGTAAAAAACAGATCATCTTCAAGACATGCTATTGCTTTTATCGCTGGGATTGGAGATAGAACTCAAATTGTTTCAGAAGAATTTAGTATTTTAAACGACAGGAAGGAAGATGTTATATCGTTAAAAAATAAGATTAAAGCATTGTTGAAAAAGGAGATGGATGATGCTTTGATTTTGACTGCATTATCGGAGCTTAGTATTGAGAGAATTAATGCAAAAAGAGAAAAGAAAGAATCATGAAAGAGAAACATGTACTTGGGATATCTGGAGGGAAAGATAGTGCAGCGCTTGCCGTCTACATGAGAGATAATTACCCTAATATCGATATTGATTACTTTTTTACAGACACGGGAAAAGAACTTCCCGAGGTTTATAGTTTTCTCAGTAAGTTAGAAGGATATCTTGGGAAACCTATAATACGACTGAATCCAGAAAAGGATTTTGATTTCTGGTTGATGAAACATAAGAACTTTTTACCCTCTGCGCAAGCGAGATGGTGTACAATTTGTATGAAATTAAAACCTTTTGAGCAGTGGGTTGGGAATTTTTTAAAAGAAGGTTATACTGTTTATTCATATGTAGCCATTCGATCTGATGAAGAATATCGAGAAGGCTATCAATCAAGGCAAGATAACTTAAAAATAAAAATGCCATTAAGGGAGGATGGTATAGATCGAAACGGAGTAATAGATATTTTGAATTATTCGGGACTTGGTTTGCCTGATTACTATAAGTGGAGAACGCGTAGCGGATGTACATTTTGCTTCTTTCAGCGTAAAATCGAATGGGTTGGATTGCTGGAGCGTCATCCAGAGGCATTTGAAGAAGCAAAAAGATATGAAAAAACTGCGGAAAAATTTGGATCTCCTTTTACTTGGTCTGAAAATGAATCATTGGAGGAGCTTTCCAAACCAGAACGTATAGCGCAAATCAAGAAAGAACATGAAATGCGCCTTCAACGTATGAAGAAAAGATTTCAAGCAAATCCGTTAAGGAAACAACAACCAGAAATTGATATTGACGATTTATATGGCCAAAGTAAAGTATGTTTGGCTTGTCACAAATAACAACTATTCGTTGTTATATTTGCGTAACATATCTCTAGCAATTCTTCCCCATTCACTTCTGTGGTCTAGTATTATTTCTTTTTTACGTTCATCGGCAATTTCATCTTCGGCTCTCGCCAAAGATGCAAAAAGAAGCATAATAGAATCTTTTACTTTTTCTAAAGTTTGATCGTCAACATTGTTTTGAATTGTTTCTATTATATTAATCCACACGGGATGTTTCGTATTTACTGCAACTTTTATTTTCCCCGCCGGAGTACTAAAACTTACAATATCAGATGGATACGGGAGTCCATCTACATAATCAAAAATAAATTTATCTTTTTTCAACCATTCAATTATAGTCTGTTCTTTTTCTGATGACGTTAGTCCTTTATCTTCAATTTCCTTTTCTAAATCTTCGCGTTTTTCAATTTCCGATTGATTTTGATTCTTCTTGTCACTAGCACCTATTTTTCCCTCCGACATTCGGTCATTTACTGTATTATCGGCAGCCTGTTCTAATAAAGATGTTTCATCTCCATCGTTCTTCTGAGATTTATTTTGGGGAACACCTGTTTTAGAAACATGCGCTCTTATTCCCCTTAAAATTCTTTCAAGCTCTAGTGTTATATCTATTATTCCTTTTGTTGGATCATTATTTTCTTCTAGCAAATCCATTACTTTTGTTACATTGATTTGCTCTTCTGCAGCAACATCTTCTTTTGTAAGCCTTCTAAAGTTGATGGCTGCTTGTTTATTATTCGTAATTCCAAAAACAGCATCTAATGTTGGTTCGAATGATACTTCTATACCCCACCAACGCTCTAATGTCATAATAGAAGAAGATAAAAATGTCTGATTCATTTCAATTTCTCTACCTGCACGAATAAGAGATATTCCAACATTCCTAGCAGCGTGTTTAGATAAAGGATGTAAATTATGGTGGGCAATATCTCTTGTCTCTTGTGTTGCTACAGAAGATCGAATTGTAACAGGCTGAAGATTCCCATATACATCTTTGACCTGAATTGTACGCTTTTCTGGAAATTCTTCGAATGCAGCTTTTGAACTAAATTCTGCTGGAGCATTTGTCCCTACCATTAGATATAATGGGTCATTGGGTTTTACTAAACTACTATAAGTCGCTTCTTTTTCACTTTCTAAGTAAGCGGAAAGTCTAATTGATGCTTTTTCATCATTTATAAAATATCTATATATTCTTCCTATTAAAAATTCTGTATGCTGGAAAAAAGCCGTATGTCTTTTCCATTTTAAACGGTCTAAATTAGACCAAACAACAAGAGTCCCAGATTCTTCGATTTTTGAATATTGCTCTATACGTTCTTTCCATTCATTTGGGATATTTTTCTTTTTAGGTTCTGGTACATTTACATATGCTTCTTTTTTTATTTCATCAACATCTAAATATGTATAGAAACATTCACCGTTTTGCCACGAATAAACTTCAACTCGATTTGCTTGAGATATAGACGCATTCGGAAGTCCCATCCCAAATTTTCCCATACCACTTGCAGCATAACGTCTAGTTGTGCCTCCAAATTGCAAGGCAGCTTGTAATACATCTGTTGTCATTCCTGATGAATTATCATATACTCCTATATGGGAAATTGATAATCCTCTACGATCATTATTATTAGTTTCACGCTCTATGCAAATAACTTGGACATCGATCTTGCGCCCCATGTTTTCGCCAGCTTGAATACTGTTATCGATTAATTCAGAAACGGCATATGCAGCATCTTTGTATCCACTATACATCATGGAATCGATTGCATATTTTGGAGGAATAATTGTATGTTCGTTCATTTTTTCTCTTGTTAAATCCATATTTCTTCCCAATTTAGAAAAGCTTTAGATAAATCTTTAAATCCTGATATTTGATCAACAACTGTATAAATAAAAGCTTCATCATTTCCTCCAGCCTTAGAACCTCTTATTGCCCTTCCCACCATCTGACTATATAGGACTAAAGAATTAGTCGGTCGAGCAATTATGGCAACATTCGTTTTAGGAGCATCAAATCCCGTTGTTAAAACCCCATAATTTACCAAGATTTGTATATCTCCATTTTTATATTGTTCAATAGTGGTCACCCTAGATCTAGAAGGAGATGTCGCAGTTATTACACCTGCTCTATATCCTAAAAAACGCAAAATACTTGCAATTATAATTGCACTTTCAACAGATGGTGCAAATACTATTATTTTTTTCTGCAGTTTAATTTGTCGTATTATTGACTCTATTATCAATGCATTACGTTTTTCATCTAGTCCTAATTCTTTTAGTATTTCTGGAGAAATGTCTTTGTCTTTGATTATAATACGACGCTTATTTATATCTTTAGGGGTATAAGGGATTGATTCGTAATTTACTTTAGCAATATATTTCTCTGATTGTAAGTATTGGATCGGATTCGCATAGCCTGGAATTTTCAATATTACTTTTTGTCTAAAAAATAACTCTGCTAATTTTTGATTTTCATCATCAGAAGAGATAGAAGATCTTCCTGGAGTAGCAGAAAGACCGATTAGCCCTGGTTTAGATGCGCCTGCAAGTATACAATTTACTAAATTTTCATATGTTGGCGCTACGGCGAGATGAGCTTCGTCAAATATAACAAGTTTTATTTTATTAACTAGCTTAAGAAAATTTTTATCTTCTGAAATAGATCGACTATATAACATATCGACTCCAGAAACTAAAAAACCAGAAGAAATAGAATCAATAGAATCATCAAATTTATCGAATCTTTTGTGGATTTCTATTTTTTTATGCCCTAAACAACTCCAAGCATGTTTAAATTCATCGCAAGCTTGCTCGCACAATTCCTTTGTGTTTGCCAACCAAACAACCAGAGAATTGTTAGAATAATCGTTGCGAAAAAAATTACAAACTATATTCATTGCCGTTCTGGTTTTCCCTGAACCAGTTGGCATATGCAATAAAACTCTATTTTGTTGAGAATTTAAATAATGTAAAACTTCTTTAATTGCATTTGCTTGATGGTCAAAAAGAGGGTATTGTGGATATATTAGTTCATTCGCAGATTCTTCTCTAACATCACAAATATCTGATTCCATTCTTTCTATTGAGAAAAATTCAAATAATATATTTTGCCGTTCTGAATTTTCAGGGAAAGATAGTTTATTTAGGGTTTCCCAAGGATTAGATTCATCATGACAGGGAATATCTAATTTACGCAAAAGATCAATAGCTTGTTTGGAATTTAGATATTGAAAAATTTTATCTCGAAACTTTTTTTGAGTTAAAAGTGTTTCTTCTCCCAAAACATCTATAACAAGTTGTCCTTCATTTTTACGAATGGTTTCAAATTCAAATTCATTTAGTAGTTGAAAAGTTTGAACTGGAAGCAGACTAGATATATCGCTCCCCATTCGATTTATTATGTCTATTAACTTCATTAATTCAACGATAAACAATATATCTTTGTTTCGTCAATAAGGAAAAAATAATTACCTTGTAATTTTGCAATAAAAAAGGATAATTAAAACATGAGTTTACTTTTTTCTTTAGAAGCTTTTAATGCAATAGAAGCAGAATTGTCGAATGTTAAAAATGAAATACTTGTTGTAAGTGCATTCTGTAAGGAGAATATTCTTTACAGGTTGCAAGAAAAAATAAACAGAGAAGTTCCTAGAAAACGTCTTTTAGTTAGATTTACTTTGCTTGATATTATAAATGGAGCTACTGATATTTCGATTTATGATTTTTGTAAAACATATGGTTGGGAGATGTATGTATTGTTTAATTTGCACGCTAAAACTTATGTTTTCGATAGAAAAAGATGTTTAATCGGTAGTGCAAATGCAACAAATAAAGGATTGGGGATAGGTTGCGATGCTAATATCGAAATTTCAAAATTAGTAGATATTGATTCTGACGATTTAAAAAAAATAGAGATGCTTTTCGATAGCGCGATAAAAATGGATGATTTATTATATGCAAGAATGCGAAAAGAATATTTAGCAGTAAAAACAAATTCCGAAATTTCAAGTAATAATTGGAGTGATTCTATTTTATTTTTGATAAATGAAAAAAAATCTTATCAGTTTTTTATGCACGAATTTCCGCAAGATGCTTTTTGCGAAAATATTGCGCTTAATAATTTAGATTTTTTAGAAGTGAAATCGCTTTCGGAGTCTAGTGAAATAAAAGACGCATTTCTTAGAAGCAAAGCTTTTAGATGGCTATACCAGGAATTAAATGCCATTGCGAACAAGCAAATATTTTTTGGAGAATTAACCCAGAAGCTACATAATAGAATAATAAAAGATCCACCTCCCTACAGAAAAGACGTAAAAATATTATTAGCAAATTTATTATCTTGGGTTAATGTATTTGCAAAGGATTTTATTGAAATTGAACGACCTAATTATTCGCAAATTATAAAAATAAAAAAATAAACATTATCTATTTAGCGTGGAAATAATTTTAATTTTGGGGTTTTCAACTTTATATTTTTTCATGATTTATATTAATGAACTTTTTGACCGATCTGAAAGCTTTAACTATGCTTCATGATATCTATTTGAAATTCTATTGTCTATTTCATCAATAGCGGGAGCGAACGCGATACCGTACCTTTCGAAAACGGTTCTTGTTTTTCAATCCCGAATAGTTCCGATGGGGAACACTGCGGAAGAACATATCTTCTCAAGAGCTGTTCCTTTTTGACGAGGGGATATGAACGGATTTCCCCGAAGTACGCTTCCTGCGGTTGTCAGTTTGTGAGGGCTTCTATCCGCTCCAACGTAGCCCATTTATATTTATGCGGTCTTGCCGGCATCAAAATCACATACTCGTTTTAATAAGCTCCACAAGTTACTGTGCTATGATAAATTTTGGGGTGTTTGGATTCCTTTTATTGGAGAAACTATATTGTTGAGTCTGTTGCTTCCAAACTATCCCTTTTTTCTAGGATGATGGAGTATCATTTGCTATTAAGTCTATTTATTTTCGTCCAATCCCTAATGGAGTTGATAGGAAATTTGTAGTAAATACCCGCTAATGGGCTCGTATTGGGGAGGATTCGCGGACGGTCATTTTTCAGAGGTGTTCTCGCTAAAAATTTCAAGATTATTTTTCGTCTTTTTTATCTTTGCCAATTTGTGTAAGTGGTTGGTGGGCAATAAAAAAGACAAATAAAAATGTTGCAAATTTATTTAAATTATGGTATAGTAGCAACATAGACAAACCGCCAATCAGGCAAGTCAACCAATAAGCAACAAAAGACGAAAATGAAGACATATAAAGTGAGCTACACATACATCGTAACGACAATCAAAACTGGCGAGATTGAAATCGAAGCTGAAAATGCTGACGAAGCCCGCCAAGAGGTAAGCGACAATCAAAGGGAATACGACCTCTACGATACGAGCAACGAAATCGACGAGAGCAGAACCTTTGAAATAGACGACGTGCAGGAGGTCTCCAATGGATAAGCTAACCGAGAAAGAGAAGATAGTCCTGCAAGCCTATATCGAGGACGAATTCTGCGATAGCGGGGTGGAGTCCACACTTTGGGCGGACGCCTTTTCGGACAATCTCAAAGCCAGAGGGCTTAACGCAAGAACACGCTCTGGAGTGCTGTCCTCGCTTAATAAGAAAGGCTACCTTATTTCAAGGTCTGGAAATAGGAATGCCGTCCTAATGCTCACCGAAAAAGGCAAGGAATACATCAAAACGACCTTCAACATAGCGTAATCATGGAAGAAAGAGTATTCATAGAATCAAAGTTCCGCCTAGGTGAAATCGTATCAACAACACATTTATTCGAGCATTGTGAAAAGAACAACTTTGCATTGCTTCCATATCTTGTCCGCCACGCCCAAGGTGATTGGGGAGATGTTTGCCAAGAGGACAAGAAAGCAAACGACCAAGCCCTTAAAACAGGCGAAAGATTGCTGTCCGCATACACGCTTCCAGACGGCGAAAAAATCTGGATAATCACCGAGTGGGACAGAAGCGTTACTACTATACTTTTTCCAGAAGATTACTAAAAGTTCCAAAGTGCCATGTAGAGATTTTCTAAAGTGCCAAAAGGCACTTTGGGCGTTAAAAGTCTTGAAAAGGGAACGAAAATTCTTACTATGTTTGCTTGTTAAAATCGTATGAAGAAACCGCCGTTTACAGTGTCCGCAAAAGCAATATCTATGATTGCCGAAATTTCCGCGCTCTTAGAACGGCATTCGATTTTAATGGAAAAGTACTCCCTAAGACTGCGAAAATCCAACAAGATAAAAACAATTCATTCCTCGCTTGCGATAGAGGGAAACAATCTTTCCGAAAAGCAAGTTAGCGATATTTTAAACGGGAAAAAAGTTGTCGCGCCTCTTAGGGAAATTCTGGAAGTAAAAAACGCGATTAAAGCTTACGATAGTTTTCAAAAATATGATCCTTTTTCCATATCAGACCTGTTGAAAGCGCATTCCGAAATGATGAAATCTCTCGTCTCGGAAGCGGGCAAATTTAGGTCGGGCGGCGTCGGGGTCTTTGACGACGATAAAGCCGTCCACATAGCTCCGCCAGCCGAAATGGTTTCGGAATTGATAGAAAATTTATTTGATTGGCTGAAAAATTCGGAAGACCACCCGCTTATAAAAAGCTGCGTGTTCCATTATGAATTTGAGTTTATACACCCGTTTGCGGACGGGAACGGCAGAATGGGAAGGCTTTGGCAGTCTTTAATTTTATCCAAGTTCAATCCATTATTTCAATATTTGCCGGTGGAAACAATGGTTTATAATAATCAGCAAAATTATTATGAGGCAATTAACGATAGCTCCGCAAAAAACGATTCGGGAATATTCGTGGATTTTATGCTTGGCGAGATTTTAAAGACTCTAAAACTGCACCAAACAAGCCAAAGTGGCAGAGTAAACGGCAGACTAAATGGCAGAGTAAATGACGTGCTTGAGTTTATCCGAACCAACCAAGGCGCAAACACAAACGATATTGCAAAGGCCTTGAATATTCCCGTCAGAACGCTTAGCCGATACTTGAAATCGTTAAGCGAGTTTATCGAATTTAGGGGTGCGCCCAAAAATGGCGGATACTTTTTGAAGTGATATTTTATCAATATGTATTCCTAATTTTACCTAAGATTTCGTATTGGTTTTGTTTGCAAATTGCGGGGTGGAATATTTTTATTATACAAGTTGCTTGTTGTTAGGTTAATAGGAATTTGCGCTGTATAAAAACTGGACATTTTCCATAGATTTTTCGCTGTAAAAAACGCCTGCGAATGCGCTATTTTACTGGGATTGTGGGCTGTCTAAACGAAAGAAAGTGGAACATTTCAAAAAAGCCATTCATAAGGAGAAAACGCCCTGCCGAACGTCCCTGCCGTTTCTCGGCGTTTAATAGATTCCTTGCATACCCCCCTCTGTATATGACGCCGAATTTAATCCGCCAATAAACGCTGTCTTTTGCCCGTTAAAGGTGTTCTATTGCCGAATATGAGTCTTGACATTCATAAGTCGCCCCGAGTTCGTATAGAGCCATTAAACGGCTTTGCTTTGGTGCATGGAGAATCTCCTCAGCTCGATGAGCCTACCGCACCTTTCGCACCTGTGGAGAATCGGTGAAACGGGAGTATATACCTAGGGTATATATACTCTCCCTGTTTCCCCGTTTCCCCACTAACGGTGCGATAGGGAAAATAATATTCCCCGTTTCTCCGCATCATAGCGAACCTGTCTGTGAAGCGGTGAGTTGTGGAGAGAAGAAAGAAGCCTCCCAACCGCGCCCTTCGCGCCTTGTGAAGTTGTGAACTTGGGGGATATACCTACAGTATATATCTCCCCCTAATTTCACAGCTCCACAGACGGGCGCGATGGGTGAAAAAGAAAATACCCCCAACTTCACAGTCCTAATTTCACTGGTGAAGTTAAATAGAAATTGGGTTAAATTCACAACTTCACCACGCCATAGCTAACATCTCCCGAAGGCCTTGCAATCAGTGGATTCATGGGGTATAAAACTTGTCCGCTAACTGAGCTTGGTTTAATTTCACCAACGAACGCTTTACCATAGTGCTAGAAGCATATCGCCAACCTTGTGAATTTAACGTCTTGGACTATTTCATAGAACCCGATAACTTGTCCAAATGGTTGGACAACCTGCTAGGGATAGAACAGGTGGAATAAAAGAGAATTTTTTAGAAATAGATTTTGCCTAAGTGAAGTTTCGCCCTCCGCCTGTCCCCTTCGGGGCGTTCGGGCTGCAACTCCACTGCCGGCAAAATAGGGGAAATAGGTAAAATAGACAAATAGGTAAATAGATATTTTTTCCATTGTGGAAATTTAATCTTCCATTTGGGGCATATCGTTAAGCCAAAATGGTAAGGGCTTAGACTGGATTTCTGACAGATTTTAGGTCAATTACTAGGGACTTACGGCATTATGCCCACAAAAAAAGCAGCAAGTGCAAAAATGGCAATATGCTGCTTAACAAAAACATACCCGCGCCCCCACGTGGAATCGAACCACGATTTAGCGTTTAGGAAACGCCCGTTCTATCCGTTGAACTACAGGGGCGGGATAAAGAAAGCATGAGACCAGATGTCGGTTTGAAAGTCAACTAAATTTCAAGTTTTATGCGCATTGCAACCTATTTGTCTATTTCACCTATTTACCTATTTGCCTATTTTCTCCCCGACTGGCAGGTCTCATACATTCTGCCTATTTATCTATTTGCCTATTTTCCCTATTTGCTAAAACAGATCGTCGTCATCGTCGGTTTCGATGCCAAGCACCTGTTTTGCGTCGTTCAGTCTATCTTTCAAAACGACGTATCTTCCTTTGCCTTTTTTGACGATTTCGTAAAGGTCGGGGAACGTATGGACGATAAATTCCACTCGCTCGCTGCGCAAACTTGAATACTGGTCGAAAAAGCTAATCTTTTTGTAGAAGCCGTCGTTTTGGCGAATCATGGCGTCCATTTTGGCTCTGTCGTTTTCTATATCTGGAAGCATTCCGCTTGAGAACAAAACAACCGAAACGCAGATTGAATACGACACAACCCTGCATGCGCGTTTTGCGATGTCGGCGGTGATGCGGTCCGCGCCTTCAGCCTGCGCGAAAATGACTGCAAGCCTGATTGCGTTTTCCCTTGCCTTGCCAAGCAAAGAAGCCTGCGTGCGCAGTTTGCCGTTCATAAGTTCCGTGTTGAATGCGTCGAAGTCCCAAAAATACTCGAAGGCGTCTTGGTCGGTATCAAACCAGACTGGCAAGCCTTTCTTGCGGGTTTGATAAGTTTCCGCAAGAAGGTTTTCCCATTTGAGAATTGCGGCTTCGTCAAGCGGGATAATTTCTTTCGAGTCGGGAATGGTCTTTGGCGCGCCTTTGCAGTAGAGGAATCTTCCAAGAAACCCGCTGCCGATAAAGCTGCCTTTGTTCTTTGAGACGATGGTGTCGATGACGTCGTTTTGCACCATCCAAAGCAGGGAAATGCAGGGGTTGGGAACGCTTGAAATTCCGTTTACAATTCGGTTGTGCTTTATAGGCTCGCCGCACCAGCCGCTGTTTAGCGTTTCGGTGTCGTCGCCTTGCTTGCGATAGTTGCCCGCCACAATATAGATGCTGTCGCGGGCTTCCTCGCATACCGAAAAAATTTCTCCGCCGCTTGCTTCCATCGCCTTTATCATGGCTTCCGACGTCGAATTTTTCACGATGAAGTCTGGGTTTCTCGGGAGCTTGGGCGTGTCCGCAATTTCGTCGTCAAAGCCCAATTTGTCCTCGCCGTTAAGCTTGTCCTGCATGAGCTTTGCCTTCGCTTTCTTGAATTTCTCAAGCTCCTTTTTGTACTCGAAGATTTCGTCCAGAACCCTTCTTTCCAAATTGGAGAAAAGGGCGCGAATGCTCGCGCTTTTGCCAGTGGAGCTTTCGCCCACGCCGAGGACAAAGATATTCCCTGTTTGCGTGTATCCGCCGCTTACTGCGTTTTTCGCCTTGAACACTCTGCCCATAGCCCCGCTTAAAATTCCGCAGGCGCAGAAGCAAAGAAGCTCCATTGGCAGATTTCTGCCAACGGAATACGTCCTTGCGACGTCGCGGATAGCTTTCGGAAATGCGTCAATGGGGCATTCGCTTTCGTAAAACTCTTTGTAGGCTTCCGAAAGCGTCTCCATGGTCGCAAAAAATTGCGGAGTTTTTTGTTCCACAAACCTAGGCATTTTCCACCTCTTCCCAAGCTGTGTTGCCGTTTTGGCATTGCGCGATGAGCGTCTGCGAAATTTCGGAATCCTCAAACGGCCTGTAATGCCTGAACGAGAAAACCGACTCCTCTTTTGTCCCCACGAGCGCCGACATTGTGTTTGCGTAAACCCCGATTGCCTTTCCGCCCATGCACCATTTTGCGGGGTGAAGCCTTTTGCTCCAAAACATCGGCTTGTCGAAGTGGTGGATCAAGACCATTGCGAAGTTGTGCTTCGATTTTAGCCCATTTATTTTGCAAAAGAGGTCGGCAACCGCCGCATGGTCTGAAAAGTTGCAATACACAAACGACGACAGCGAATCCACAATTACCACATCGTACTTGCCTGCGCTTAAAGAGGCGTCCAGTTTCGATATGAATTCGTCCGCCGAATAGTAGCGGCCTGTTTTGCAGACGATGCGCAGGCTCTCATTTAGCCCGCCAAAGTTCGGCTTTTTATCGAGCGCAAACTGCGAGACAATCCCGCGAAAATAAATCTTCTCGTCGATAATCGGGTTTTCATTGTGGAGCAAAAGCGTTTTGGTGGGCTTAAAAATATCAAGCCCCAGCGTTTTTTCTCCAAAAGCGAGCCCGAGGGCTAGCTGCATGGCAAGAACGCTTTTGCCGATTCCTGTCGCGCCCGAAATCATCCACGTTTGCCCCTTGTTGAGAAAGTTTTTCTCGATGACAATGTTGTCAAAGGAAAACATCGATTCGTTTTCTTCGGCTAAAATTTGGCTTATCGTGCGAATTCTCATTAGATTTCTCCTTTCTTTGCGCTTTTGGCGGGGCGGACTATAAAGCAGTGGTCAAGCAGGACGTCGCAATCGCTTTTCTTGTAGCGAATGCACTTGCCAGAAAGACGGTAGCTCGGAAGTTTACCCTGTCTGCGGAGCTGCTCAATAAAAGTTGTGCCAATATTGAGATACTCCGCCACCTCTGCGCGTGTAAAAAGCCTGTCGCTTGCGTCAGGCTGCGTTAATGTTTGAGTTTTTACGAATTTTTTCTTTTCCATGCAGAATGTCTGCGTGTCAAATTTTTCAAAAATTAATAGCCGCAAAATTGCGCAAAAAATCGAATTGGAAGACGAAAATAAATAGTTGGGAAACTGGTTTCCCAAGAAGGCGGAAAAACGACACAAAATAAAAGTGTGTCGATTTTGGATTATATGGCGCAAAAAAATCGGCAAAAATTGCTTGGAAGGGGGAAATGTTTCACTGGTAATACAAATGGGAATTCCAAGATATAAACTTCCATTTTCCGCAAAATTTGCCATGCGTTCCGTTTTTCAGAGCCTTTATTTGTCTTATTAAAAAACAGCCAAATAAAAATTCTCAAATAGGCTATTATCAAATGGTAATGGGATTGAAAATAAATGGATTATGCGCTTGATTTGAAACGCTTTTTATGTATTTTTCGTTTCATGATAAAGCGAACAGTAGAGGAGCAAATTCTTAGAACAATCAGTTTTTTGGAAAGCGGCAGGGTGTTTTCGTCAACAGATTTTGCGGACATCGCAAACCAAAACACAATCAGAACGGCTCTTAGGCGGCTTACATTGGCAAAGAAAATCGACGCTTTGGGGCATTCTCTATATTATAAGCGAATCTGCACAAAAGAATTTCCCTATGGATATAGGCCAAAACATCAATCCATTGCCAATGCCATAGCGCGAAGATTCTCTTGGAAGATTTTTCCGACGCTAGCAGATACCTTTGCGTATTTTGGCTTAGACAAAAGCGGCGATTTTGTATTTCCAAGCACTGGTCCAAACAAAAAATTTGAGTTTGATCTGTTTGAATATCCAAGACCGGTAGAATTTAGGCATATCCCGCTTAAATTGTCCCGAATTGCCGACAAGAAAGCCTTTATGTACGTTCAAGCCCTTGTAGCCTTGGGCGAAGATTCCGAAGAAATGAAGCGCATATTTGTAAAGACTTCCACAGAGGATTTAAGAACAGTCATCAGAAAAATAACCTATGCGCCGCTAAGAATCCAGAATGTGTTTTTAAAAGAGCTTAAATCGAGGGATAACGGCAAGTCGGAATCAGGAGATGCGAATGCTGAAAACATCAACAACGCCTTTAATAAAGTGCAAGAAAACCGAAAGCTTGCCAGAATATTTCGCAGCTTGTCATAGCTTGTGCGCTACTTGTATGTTACTTGTACGTTAGTTGTATGTTAGTTGTATGTTTTGGAGCGATTATTCACGTTCCCCCAATCGACATATTCTCATATTCCGCACATGTGCGGAATTTGGGAAGCCCGTCGTTATCCTTCTGGCAGAATATCGAAGTATTTTATGGCGTCTTTCTCTCTGGCAAGGCCGTTGTAGTGCTGTTTTAGGACATCTACGGCGTGTCCCATTTGCTCGGCGGTTAGGTATGCGTTCTTTGTCAGAGCGAGGTAGTAGGTCGCCGCTGAGTGGCGCAGACCGTTCTTTATCCAGTTGCCTTTGCCAAGGCTCTCGTGAAGCTTTTTTAGCACTGGAACTTTTCGCCTTGTAAGAATCTTTTTCTTTGTGCCCAGATCCCATACGTACGGCTCGAGCCATTTCGCCAAGTTTTCTGGAATCTTTACAATTCTGCGCGACGCCGTTTTTGTAATTTCACTGTCGAGTATGATTTCTCGGTCGTCGAGCCTTATTTTGTCCCAAGTCAGCCTTTTTAGCTCGGCGTTGCGTATTCCAGTAAAGGCGGCGATGGCTGTAAATGCGCGGATTTCGCTTTGCGGCGGCGTGGAGTTTAGAATTTTGCGCACTTCTTCGGGCGTGAATATTTTAGGCGTTCTGCCCCTTGCTCGCCAGCTTTCAACTTTCTCAACGGGGTTGACGTCGAGCCAGTCCTGCATCTTGCAAAATTTGAAAAAGGAATAGAGCGTGCGCCTGTATTCGTTTCTCGAGTAAATTCCCAAGTCTTTCTGCGTCTCCTTGAAAACCTTCATGGGGCGACCGTCAACTGTCAGCGTGTCGCTGTCGTCATATTCGCGCTTTTTGAGGTTTATGAGCCATTGGAAGATTTCCCTGCCGGTTATAAGCGAGACTATTCGCTCCTTGCCGAAATCGCCCATGAAGCGGGCAAGAGTGCGCTCGACCCCTGTGACATATTCGCTCGACAGCTCCTTTTTCAAGAGTGTATAGCAGTATTTGTCGATTGCGAAGTCCAACCTTGCGGAGCGTTCCTTTAGCTTTGCGAGCGATTTGTACTCCTCTATGGCTTGGCTTAGGCTTATGCCGTGCGCTTCCAAATCTTTCGTAAGCTTCACATAGGTGAGGGCTGCGTTTGTAAGCGACACCCGCAAGGGGGAAAGCAGCATCTTTGCCTCGACCAGTTCGCGCCTGTCGTTTGGCGAAATCCTGTCGGCTTCGACGCCGAGCTTTTCGTCGTAAACATTTTTTTCTCGGAAAAATTCGAGCGCTTCGGCCTCGGTGGAAAATCTGCGCGCCCAGCGTTTTTGCTTGTCTGTGTCGAAATAGTAAACGACCCAGCGCTCGCGGTTTTTCTCGGCAACTTTCTTTGGGAAGGAAGGAGATCTGTTCTTCATACAAAATCCTTTCCTGTCAAGATTGCGCTTTGGTAAGGGATTGCCTTACCATTGGGCAAAAATCCCCTAACATACTTGCAGTTAACAATATTCTATTTGTTCCTAAGTGTTTTATTATCAACGTTTTGCGCATTTTGAGTTGGAGTTGAAAGTGGCTGATATTTAGCAATTTATTGGGTCAACACCAAAGGTTGTGGAATAGGTTGATTTTTTAGATTTGCCTTTCATAGATTCACCCCGCATTCCACGAGGACTCTCAGTCTGTAATTTTCAAAGTTTCTGTATCCATAGGCTCTGCGTTGTATCAACTTCATCTTGCGGTGGAAGCCTTCCGTTATTCCGTTATTTTTTGTAAATCTCCACATTCTTATTATCGGCGCAAACCATTCGCTTATCGTTTCCGCAAGCTTCCCAAACTCTGTCGGCGCTTCGTATTTCATTATCTTCATCATTTCCTTTAACTTTCTTATGTTATCCCTGCATTGCTTTGCCGTCTGACTCTTTTTATTCAATAGTCCGCATAATCGCTCCTTAAATTCGTACGCAAGCTCTATTGCCGGATTTCCCCTAAAAAAGCTTTTAAGCCGCTCCATCTCTTGCGCTTTTAGCCTCTCTCTCCTTTTCCGCAAAGGATAAGTAATCTTTCTCTTCCACTTTACTTCTTCCTGCGCACTCTTGCAAAATTCCATAAAGTGGTTGAGCACTAATCGTATCACATGAAACCTATCCGCTACTATCTTCGCCCTCGGAAAACATCTCCTTACGATACTTCGATATCCGCTCGATAAATCCATGCACACTACCTTCACATTTTCCCTGCCTTTGTATGACATTAGCGCGCCTGCTATATCGATATGTCTCTTCCCTTTAATAACATCGTATACCCTGTGGTGCGATAAGTCGGCTATCGTAGTCGCAAACTTGTAACCCTTGTGGATTGTGTGCTCGTCTATTCCTATAATTTCAGGACAAGGATAGTTGATTTGCTCTTTGAGCTTTTGCTCGTACCTACTGTGGATTGCCCGCTCAACCGTGCTTGCAGATATGCGGTAAATCCGAGCAATAGCCTTATTGCAAACGTTCCGAGCGTATTCACTTACGAGCCTGTTTTTGAACCTCTCCGAGTGACGAGCGTAAGGCCTTACTCCCTCAAGCCTTTCGCGAAAGACCCTTCCGCAATCGAGACACTTGTAACGCTTGCATTTTACCTTGAGATGATAAATAGCTCCGTTTTCAGAGACGTGCTTAATATAACGCCGGTAGGAATCGTAATGTATCAAACGATGCGACCCACATAAGCAGTCGGGTATACCCGACTGCTTATGCTCAACTTCCGCAAGCGAAAAGTCTTGACTAACTCTTACCGTCCTGAGTATCTTATAACCCTTGATTAACACATTGGGCATTGTAGAACATTTTTTATTCTCTTTGCCCTCTTTTTTTTCTCCCATTCCACAATCTTTGACGTAGAGCGTAAAAATCTTTCTTTTTGTCTATTTTTACGCATTGGAATCATTTTTAAATAGCCGCATAGTCCATCATTTGATTGTATCGTTGCGCCTAAAAGTGCAACAAAACAGCAACGCAAATCAAGGGCGTTTTTGGCGCGAAAATTATTCCCAATTTGGCTCATAATTTTGAAGCCTGTTCCTTTCCCAATATTCGACCGCTCCCCTTATTGAGCTGTATAGGCGGACTTTTTGGGGATTGGTATCGAATAGAATTTGTCTGGCTATTTGGTACTTTCCGAAGTATTGCATGAGTGCAGAGAGATTTTTGTTCTCCGCGAATATTTCCAGAAGCTTTTTAACCCAATCGGTTTTTCTTTTAGAGAGCCCGTAAAATACCCAGTAGAACTTTTCGTTGTCGTTTAGGATTTTCAGAACCCTGAATTTGTCTTTCGATATGTTCTGGAAGTTGTTCCCCTTGTCGCTTGCGAGATAGCCGTCCAAGCGCACTTTTCTTAGGCGAAAATATCCGCGTTTCTCTTTGACGATTACCCAAACGCCGATGGCCTTTTGGGGAATCTTCAATTCGTTGACGTATTTGCGGCTTATGAATATCTTTTGGTTCTCATAAACTCTAACATCTGACTTGCGTGGCATCATATTATGATAACACCACACTTTCAATTATTTGAAATGGTTTTTTATATTATTTTTATGAAAGTAACAGAAAGAAAATCTTGAAGCGATTTGAAAAATATGAGAGATGCTTGGACATGGAATATTATTACAAAGGCAAAAACTTCTGGCTCATAAATGGAGACTGCCTTAAAGTTTTGGAGAATATTCCCGATAATTCCATTGATATGGTCTTTGCCGATCCGCCTTATATGCTCTCAAATGGAGGGTTTACTTGCCAATCGGGACATGCTGTTTCAGTCAATAAGGGCGATTGGGATAAAAGCAAAGGTGTTGAAGCCGATTTTAAATTTCACAAAAATTGGATTGCCGCATGTAAACGTGTATTAAAACCCGAAGGTACTTTATGGGTATCGGGAACATATCATTCTATCTTTCAATGCGGGTTCGCAATTCAACAGCTCGGATTTAAAATTCTAAACGATATAGCTTGGTATAAGCCGAATGCTTCTCCAAATTTAAGTTGCCGATATTTTACGGCAAGCCACGAAAGTTTAATTTGGGCACTAAAGGATCCAAAAGAAAAACACGTCTTTAATTACGATGCAATGCGCGGGGAAGATTTCCCCGAAGACTTTCTGAAGAAACCAGGGAAGCAAATGCGTTCGGTTTGGGCGATAAATACTCCCGCCCATGCCGAGAAAATCTACGGCAAACATCCCACCCAAAAGCCGTTAAATCTTTTAAAACGAATAATAGAAGCGTCAACAATTCCGAACGCTTTAATTTTAGATCCATTTACGGGCAGTTCAACAACGGGAATTGCCGCAATAACAACAGGTCGGAAATTTATAGGTATAGACATTTGTAAAGATTATCTTGATTTATCCGTAAAACGATATGAAGATTTAGAGAAGTGAATAGTTTTGCGCTCCAGTTCCCTGAAAGTATTTCCGCTTCGCCCGTTATTAAGTGGGCTGGCGGTAAACGTCAACTGTTGCCCAAATTAAAACGGAGACTTCCCGCCTCGTACAATCGTTATTTTGAACCGTTTATAGGCGGAGGGGCATTATATTTCGACATAGCCCCTTTTGGTGCTTATATATCGGATATAAATCCTGAGTTGATAAACCTATACAAGGTTATTCGTAACGATGTCGAAGCGCTAATATCGGACCTATCTTCCCACGAGAATTCATTGGAATATTATACCGAGATTAGAGCTTTAGACAGGAATCCCGACTATACGAATATTTCACCTGTACGAAAAGCAAGCCGTTTCATATACCTAAATAAAACATGCTTCAACGGGCTATACAGGGTAAATAGCAAAGGATTTTTCAATGTCCCGTTTGGCAGATATGCCAACCCGAATTTTCTAAATAAAGAAAGCTTATATGCGGCGTCGGAAGTCTTGCAGACCGCTCAAATAGAATGTTCGGGGTTCGAGAATATTCTAAATTTTGTCAAGCAAGGCGATTTTGTTTATTTCGATCCGCCTTACATTCCGCTTTCGCAAACATCATCTTTTACTTCATATTCGAAAGAAGACTTCGGAATGGATAAACAGGTGGCATTAAAATTACTTTGCGACAAGCTTTCTGAAATGGGTGTAAAATTTATGTTGTCAAATTCCGACACTAAAATATCTCGCGAGCTCTATGCCGCATATAACGTGGAAGAGGTCTATGCAAGTCGCTTCATAAACTCCAAAGCCGACAGCCGCGGGAAAATCTCGGAAATTATCGTTAGAAATTATTAAAAGATTGCCTATTGCATAATTTGGATTCACAATTCATGCAATGAAACTTGATGAAGCTTTGCCAATTTTAAAGTCTGCCTGCAATATTCCTTTTAGGGATTTATTTAAGGATCACCCAGAAGATTTGCTAACCAACAAGGGGAACGTCGGTCAACTGCTCTTGAAGTATATAGGTCTTTCGCTCGATAGTGCGTTGTGTGATTTTGAAGACGGTGAACTTAAGACGAACAAGACACACGCAAACGGCGAACCTGCCGAGACGATGTTCATTACGCAAATTTCTGGTATTATTGATGAACTTGTTGCCCCTACCCCAAAGAGATTTGAAGAGTCAAATCTATACATAAAAATTCGCAATCTCGTATTTTTGCCTGTCGTAAAAGATTCCAAAGATACGGGGAACTGGTATTTTTTGAACGCCTACCATATTCAAGCGCCAGTAGGCTCAGGATTATTTAAACGACTTGAAAGCGACTATTATTCGATTTGCGAGCAATTACGAACGCATATTGAAACTTCGCCAGACGGATTTATCCATACAAGCAGCGGAGAATTAATCCAAGTTCGCTCAAAAGATGCTAAGGATAAAAGCGGTAAATATCACCCGATTTTTTCGGCGATATTCAACCGTTACGTTTCGAATAAAAACCATTCTTTCTATTTCAAGAAAGAGTTTATGAGGGAATATAAATAATGGTAAAAAACAAAAAATCCCCAACGGAACTCTTAGCGTGTAAAGATAAAGATCTACTAACGAGTTATAAATTAAGCAACGGGAATGTTCTTATAGGAGTATATCAAGGCAACAAGTGCGAATTTGATATAATTGTAAAACATAAGACTCTAAAGGATGGCAATTGGACTAGACTGAGACAACCAAATCACCTTCAATGGGCGGTAGATTTAATAGTAAAGAAAAGCCATAAGAAAAGATTAACGTATCGCTTCATAAAAAAGCTTATCGAATTATGGAAGGAAATTCATGGAGCCACTTCAAGCGAAGAACGTAATGATTTTTTGAATAGTTCTAATATAAAGAAAGGTCTTAGTTCGCTGTCGGATTTATTAAAATTAAATGAATATGGAGAATATGATATTGAAACATTGTTTATTCTAATGAAACTACTTGCTTTTCAGGAAAAGACCAACAGAAAAGACGCTCATGTTTTTTTTGATGTACTTAACGCCATATTAGAAAATAAAGCTAATTATCAGATTATAAGTAAAGCCATATTTGCGAGGAAATAGATATTATGAAAAAATACACTTGGAAAGAAGCCATATACAAAGTAATGGCTGAAAACGGCGGAGAAATGACGGCAAACGAGATTTCCGATGCTATATTGCTTGCTAAATTGAAAAAGCCAACGCCCACTCCCGCCGCGACAGTTGGGGCGAATATATACGTTTCAATTAAAAAGCTTGGGAATAAATCCCCTTTCAAACAAGTAAGTAAAGCAAAATTCAGGCTTATTTCCGAAAACATCCCTCAGAACAAGAAAAATGATAGAGATTTGACGAGCAGCGAAGTTGTAGAATCCGTAAATCAAGAAAGCATTATAAAAGCCTTCGGAATGTTTTGGGATAGGAATGGAGTTAATTGGGATTCCTTGCAAATAAAGCTTTTGGGAGAACCTTCTAGTTTTAGTGGTAAACACGACAACTCCAATCTCGCAAAAGTAAATTTTGCTGACGAAAGCGGCATTTATATCTTGTACGATCATCGTACTATTGTTTATGTCGGACGTGCGATAGAGGGGACGCTGGGCAGACGATTGAAAGAACACACTCGCGACAGGCTAAACACGAGATGGAATCGTTTTTCATGGTTCGGGACAATAGCAATAAAAGAAGATGGTAAACTTGCAAAAGAATCTTTGTCGGATACTTTTTCGATGGATAAGATTATATCAACACTCGAAGCAATTTTGATAGAATCTCTTGAACCGCTGCAAAATAGACGGCGCGGAGATGAATTCGACAATGAATTTACTCAAGTAATCGATGATTCAAAAAAGCGCGAGGCAATAAATACATTATTGGGACGTTAGTATGGGAAACCGTGGAGAAAAGATATCTAACGATAAGCGCGCGATGAAAAAAGCGTTGGAGCGCACAAGAGCCATTCAAACTCGAGCCGAACGCAAAGATGAATTCGCAAGCCATTACGATTCCCTGAAAGCTAAGTACGAAAAAATTTATAAAAATTCCTTTAACTGTTTTTCCAAAGGAAAAGAATTCAAAGAACATTGGAATCGCCAATTTGTATTGTCCGCAGACAAGATAGCCGATATATTTGCACTATTTTACAAAGAAACGAAAAATGATACTGATGAAGCTTTGAAGAAAGCTTTTGAATTGGACGAAAAGATTGGAAGATATTGTAATAAACGTCATGCTTATCTAAATGATACCTTTGGCGAACTTACCAAAAGGGAATTTTTTGATGGAGAAGAATATTACATTTCTTTTGATAGCACAGCGGAAAAAATATTTGGGAAGAACCCGCCGTCAAAAACGATATGGGGAAAGTCCGTGCGCGGGAATAAGGAATTGTTGAAACATCTCATTTTACTCAGGAAACTGTGTGAGTCCGCAGGATATATTGACATTGAAAAGCTCAATGATCGGAATTTTATTAAAAATGAACTATTCGGTGAATCGCAATGGGAAAAATTCAAAGAGAAACTTGATGTAGAATTGAATTTAATTCGCAAAAGAGGAGTTTCTCCAGATATATTTTTTGAGTTATTGCAATGTTATTTGGATCGATATCTTTTTGAAGATTATTGCGAAGGGAAAGATTCTTTCGTTGATGCCGTAATAAGGGGAGATTTTTTATTTTAATTTTTTCATAGCACAGAATTCTAAATCCAATACAGATTGGGTTTATCATTCTGCAGATTATCTGTTTTTAGCCGCAAAAATCGCAGATTGGAAAGCATTTTTATGCTAATTCTCTGCATATCGCGGCAATATCTATACAAAATGCCTGATTTTGACGGAATTTGCGTTATCGATGTTCTGTGATATATTGGGGCCGCCTTGGACGAACTGCGAAATCCACTTTAAATCGTCAAGGTGACATCTATATGAAAAACAAAACGCAAACACCCAATACAACGTTAACCAAGCCGGTCGCTTGCGACAGGCTTTTTACACGCGAGCAGGTCGCGGAGTATTTGTCGATAGGCAAGACTCTCGTCGAAAAGCTCCGCCGCCAAGGACGCCTGCCGAGCATTCGCCTTTCCGGAAAATGCATTCGGTACAGGAAGTCTGACTGCGACAAGCTGCTCGAAAGCTCGACAATATACCGCCACGTCGGAAAGGAGTCGGCATAATGGAAAACATTTGCGACAGCATTTCGATATTCGATGTGGCAACCAAGTTTGGGGTCGCCTTAAAGGGCAAGGGGAAACTTTACAGTTCCCCTTTTCGCAAAGACGAGCACCCGAGCTTTTCAATCTTTGGAGATGGAAAATTCTTCAAGGACTTGGCAACTGGCGAAACCGGCAATGTCATCAGTTTTACGGCGAAGCTAAAAGGGATTTCGAATAAGGAAGCCTATAAACTTTTGCTCTCAGAGTTCGATAACGGCTCTTTTAAGGCTGTTTCTTCGGGCAGACATAGTCTGGATAGGAATGAAGAGAAAAAGCCCCGCAAAGAGGATATTAACGCGCCCAAAAAACTGCTATGGGACGACGCCCTCGCGGACATCGTAGCCAAGCGGTATTCAGTGTCAGTCGAGAGCCTAAAGCATGCGTTTGACGCCGGATGTTTCGGATTCGGGAATTCAAATAAAACAGGGAACGTCTGGATTGTGAGCGACAATCGGAAATTGAGCTATCAAATCCGAAGAATGGACGGCAACAACTGGAAATTCTCGGGCAAAGAAGCAAAAGCGTGGACTCTGAAAAACAGCGACTGCAGTTATCCGATCGGCTTGGAAAACGCAAAGGACAAGCAAGCGATATGCATTTGCGAGGGGTCCACCGATTTCTTGTCGTGCTTCCATATTCTGAAAACGCTCAATATGCTCGGCACCCACGCGCCCGTCGCGATGCTTGGCGCGAACCACAAAATAGGCATTCCCTATTTGCGCGAGTTTGCGGGGAAAGTCGCAATGATTTTTGCGGACGCAGACGAAGCGGGGCATAAGGCCGGCATGGCTTGGGCAAACCAACTTAGCGACATCGCGGCTGTGGCAATGATATGCATGTTGCCAGACTATGCCCTAAAAAGCGGGAAAAAGATAAAGGATTTAAACGACTATCTCCGCTATGCTCACGAGCAGGGCAAAGAGCTTAATCCGTTTCGCATGTAAGGAGGCAAAGATGGAAAGATTTATTACAAAAACGACCTTGCCGCCCGACGAAGTCCTTTCGGAAATCTACACAAAATACTATGAGCAGGAATGCCCCATTGGGGCGTTCCCCCATATTATCCAAAGAGTGGCTAGAACCGTCCATGAAGCGCAGAATCTGCCTATGGAATTTTTATGCTTCATCGCCTGCGGGATTCTAAGCGGGACTGTCGGAAAAAGCTTCCGCGCCTACAACGCAGTAAACGCCTACACCCAAGACGCGAATCTGTATATGCTCGGGCTTGGGGCAAGCTCTTCGGGCAAAAGCGCGAGCGCAAAAATTCTGGGGAAGCGGCTTTTGAGCTTGGAAATGGAAGCAAGGCTCGAATACCGCGAAAAGCTTCAGAAAAAGAAAAGCGCAATAACAAAGTCCATTGAGGCGTTTGAAAAATTGGGCGGAGATTCTCCCGAAGAAAAGAAAGCTGAAGAACCGCAAGAGGATGAAAAGCTTGAAGACCCAAGCTTCATCGTCATGAACGCCACGTCTGAAGCCATCGCGCAGAAGATGGCGGAAAACGGCGGGACTGTGTTTTCGCTTTGCGCCGAAGCGAGAAGCCTGCTTGCCATAGTCGGCGGCCTATATCGAAAAGAGGGAGACGACACCGAAATTTACAACAGCGGTTGGAGCGGCGAAAGCATACGGCAGGACAGAATCTCAAGGGGCGTCGCGGAAATCCACAAGCCCTGCCTGAGCATACTTTGGCTTGTCCAGTATGACGCCTTCCGAAACATCATGGTGAAAAACGAGAACTTCGTGGCAAGCGGCTTTGCGGGAAGATTTCTGTTTTTTAGGGGTCCGAAAGACATTCCCATCGACAAGGGGCTGAAAATCCCGCTCGATAAAAACGTAATGGAAGACTGGGACAAAATGATAACCGCACTTTATGAATTTCGCAGGAACAAGGGCTTTCAGCGGATTCAAGCCACGCCAGAGGCCGCTGAAATCTTCAGGAAGTTCCACAACGAGCAGGTCGAGCTTATGAACAACGAGCTGAAAAGCGTTCAGGAACTGCTCGGCAAAGCGAGAGAAAACGCCGCAAGGCTTGCGATAATCTTTGCCATAGCCGACGAGACGGAAATCATCGACGGGCGGATTGCCGAAAACGCCTGCAAGGTCATAAAGTATTCGCTCTACAACGCTGTGGAATTTTACACGAGCGGGCTTCTTGTAAGGCTTGAGCAAAGGCGCGAGAAAATGGAAAGCATATTGCGGAAAAAGGACGGGCGGGTTCGGATAAGCTATTTTCAGCAGTTCGCGAAAATCTTCCCCGACGAAATCCACAACATTGTGGCGACATTCCCCAACCTCTACGCATTGCGCAAGGAAAGCAACGGCACTTACGTTTTGCTGAAAGAAGTCTATCCAGACCCTGAGGCGGAGAAAGCCCCCGATGAGGAAGCCGAGGACAACGATATGCCGTTTTAGAAGCTTTAGACTTTAGACCGCATAGCAAAGAGAGCCAGATTAAAAGTCTGCGCTCTTTTTTATTTTTGCGCTTGGTTGCGCAGTGTTTTCGGGGAATGATTTTTTAGCGGATTTTTACTTGCGAGTCTAAAGTCTAAAACGTCTAAAGTATGCACTACGGGGGGGGGTATAAAAGGAATCTATTACACAACAACATACGGCAGGGACGTTCGGCAGACCGCTTTCTTCTTACGACAGGTATTTTTCAAATGTCCCATACTTTTTGAATCGAGACGCTCGAAAATCCAGTAATATGGCGGATTTCGGGCGTTTTTTGTAGCAGAAAATCGGTGAGACATTCGCGGGAAATGTCCATTTTTATGGGGCGCAAATACGCATTACCCTAATAATAGGCAAGTTGCGAAATAAAAATGTTCCACCCTAATATCCACTAACAAAACTATCGCGACACCTTAGGCAAAATTAAGAACGCAAGCGCAAAGAAATTTTTATGAAGTTTGTTATTCTCAATAATTGTCTCTTTGGATTTTTCTTTAGTTGGCATTCACGAATTCTAACGAAAAAAATATCCCTTGCTTCTGAGAATTTTAGATACTTCTTTGTCCCTATCTCTATTTCTCTCTATTTTTTCCTTCCAATATTTCCTGTTTGATTTTGGGAGCCTTCCAACTGGGAACAACTTGCAGCCATGCCAAAAGCAACCGTCCACAAAAACACATAATTTGTATTTCGGAAAAACAAAATCGGGATTGCCGAATATCTTGGAATTGCGCCTCCACCCCAATATTCGGTTTGCCCTAAACAATGCAATAAGTTTTAGCTCCGTGCTCTTATTTCCTTTAGAACGGATATGCGACATTATCTCCGAACGCTTTTCTTTTGAAAAAGAATCCATCTCTCCAACTCCAATAACCTATAACGGCATTTTAGCTTTTTTAAATAAATTATGCCAGACAAAGCAGACGGTCAAGAAATCTAAAAAGCGAATTCGTTAACTCGCATAGCTAAAAAAATCTTGAAGCTTGGAGATAACATGCTATCATCGGCAACATATAAATAAAATGGGAACAGATGATTAGAAAAAACGACATTTTAGTTTATGCGGAATGCTTGGAAGAAGGCGATGATCGTTGCTTGATGATTGCCTTGGAAGATGAATGTACACCCGCTGAAGTTCCGATGGTAAAGACAAAAGAGTTAAATACAAACTTGGCATATCCGCCTGTAAATTTCTTTGAAGCAAAATATTACAAAGTTGTCGGACATCTGCAAGAAGGGGAAGATTCTATTGCAGTTGTCAAAAAATACCTTCCGCAAAACAAATGGCTATATACTGACGCTCTTTGGAAGGAGAACTTTAAATAAACTTCGTAACACACGAAAGACTACCTTTGGGAAGAAGACGAATTGTATGTATGAAATCACGTTCGGATTTTTGTTCACGAATCGTGAATACAAATAGCAGCTTATATTTTCTCAAAGTAATTACGATCCACTTCGTATATTGTTTTTGCATTTATACCGATTTGAAATTCTACCAATTTATCAACAAAATCTGATCCGTCTATAAGATCAATTTGTTGCTTCCCGGCATTAGAAGCCTCTTCTATTGCTTGTCTCGTAAAGCTGCCGGTTGTTATAAAAATTCCCTTTTCTATATTTTTTGTAAGAGAGCCCCTGAAATCCCTTATCTCGCTTGCGGCAACACTTCCTGAATAACGTTTGCATTGGAACGCAACATTATATGTAAAAATTCCGCCTATTTTTAATTTCCCAAACCCATCTATTCCGCCATCTGACGTTTTTTTAGTTACAGACACCTGAGAAAATCCACATTCCCGTAATATACGTTGAGTTAATCTTTCAAAAGCGAAAGGATTCATATTTTTTATAATATCTGAAAGCTCCAACTTCCAAGGCTCCAATTCTTCAGGAGGTTCTGTATAATTTGAATGGGAGTTTTTATCTCGAAACGACTTCTTGACGGCATCTACATCAATATTGTCTATACCCGCAAAAGCAGGAGTTATTCGCCAAATGCCTCTTGTGCTATTTACGATAGCACCAAATTTTTTTAAATATGTTCTAGACCAAGCTAATTGATATTCAAGTTCCGTACATTGGGAATTCCCATGCGGTTCATCCACAATTTTATCGGGTAATTTTAAATCTTTTATTACTTTATCGGTTATTTCATTTATAGAAGCAGAACCTCCCAACTCTTTAATGGCATTATATGTTGGAGCGATTAAATCTTCCCTTGTAGGCGATAAAATTTTTTTCTTTGTTCTCATATTTATAATATATTATAAAATTTTCGAATTTATTTCCAATATTTGCTTAAAAATCTCTTCCAAGACTTTTACAACGATGCTGTTTCCTGCGAGCCTTATCAATTTTTCTTGAGTAAAGAATTTTCGCCCCTTTCTTGCGTTAAAGTTATACTTAACAATATTGTCGAAGTCGGCTTCATCAAACCCCATCAGCATAAAACATTCGCGGGGTGTTAGATTGCGATAGGGAGCCTTTCCTTTTTTTCTCTGTTTGTAAACGATAACTCCGGAATTTGGATTTCTGTCCTGTTTTGTAGTTATTGTTTTTATGAATTTTTTAAAGATCTTGTCTCCATCGTAAATATGGACATTCTCGTTGTAAATTTCCATGCGAGAAACGGTGTCGTTGGGATTGCTGGCATCCGCTTCTGCCTTGTATACTGGATTGGAATAGTCCACTCGCAAAAACTTTTTCAATGATTTTAATTTCGCAAATTTTTTATTCTCTAAGGGATTTTCATCAAAAAATTTTTTTACTTCTTCTTTCTTCTTTCCTGATTCGCCCACAAAAACACTCAACATAAAAGTGCGGACACGCGTCTGGGGAATGCCAAAGTTCATAGCCGACAAACTGCATACATGATTATAATAACCGATATTTTCTAGATAATTTTTCCACTCTTCAAAGTTTTTTTTGTGCGTATCGGATAGTATGTTGCTCACATTTTCCATGAGAAGAAACTTGGGCAAAGGCTTGTTTATTTTTTGAAGTTCTTTCAGAATCCTTTCTACTTCCCAAAGCATGCCTGAACGATTATGGGCATTTCGATCAATTCCGGATTTATTGCCATGCCAAGCCCCGCAAATAGACAAATCTTGGCAGGGAAATGAGTAGGTAAACAGATCTACTTTATCAGGGAAGCGCTTCCCGCTTACATCCACAATGCTTCCAAGATTGCGAGTCCGGGTTATAGCCGCAAGAATCATCCTTAAAGATTCCTCTGACATCGATTTTAATCCATATTCCGATAGAGGATCTTTTCCGTTTCCACTCAATGTATATCTCTTCAGTATTCCTATTAAATCTTCCTTGCTAAAATCTTTGTAAGGCTTCAAATCGGGTGCGCCGTTATGAATTAAATCGTATGCGCAAGTCGCGTATATATCCCAATCTATTGTTGCCACAACATTGAAATTTGCCTCGATATTTCTTAATGCCTTTGCTTGGCTGCCAATTCCGCTAAAAGATTCAACTACTTTGATTTTTTTGCTCATATATTTATTTTGCATAGCCTTCCATGCGCAATTTTTCGCGTATTTCAAGGATTTTCACGCACTGCTTGTCGGATGGAAACTTTTTATTCATATTTGCGGCCACACACAGGAAATCTTCCTCAAATGGCGTTACCAATCGGTTTTCTTTGCCCCATTGGAGCAATTCATTCCAAGCCGATTGTCCATAATTTGCCACCTCAATTGGTGCTTGAAGCTTGTTTATGCTCTTTTGCTCCCGTTTTGCGGCTTTGGTTTCGTTTTCCACGGTGTAAGGGTCTACAAGCTCTCCTAGAAATCCGTCGGAAATTTCTATATAATATTTTTGAACTTGCTCCCAGCAAGCAGGGCGCTTTGCCCATTCGGTAACATTTTGCATACCCCTTGATTCATCAGTAAGGATGCCGTATACTTTGTGTATAATGTCAACAAGCTGATTTTCTGTTGTCTTGCTTATCGCTTGTTTTTGCCAGACCGCCTTAAAGTTGAATTTATGGTCATTACCCTGTTCCTTAATCATGTGGAACATCTTTGCAATGGAGTAGTAAATAACATTCGCCTTGTAGCCCGTCTCGCAAATCTTCAGATTTTTTACAATCCTATCTGTTGATTTAAACAATATGGCGCAAGCAACAGCCTGTTTGAAAAAATTTTCATTAAACTGCGTGTCCGATTTTTCCCACTCTGAATCTATCCATTTTGCGAATTCCAGAAAGTTCTTTTGGGACCCCTTGCTGGCAACATCCGGCATCATGCGGCATAAATTGATGTACTTCGCAAAATCGATTTTTGTGAACATTTGAGACTTTGGGCACTCCAATTGGAATTTCTTTGCTTCCGCTTGGGATTTCTTAAATGTCTCCTGTTTATACTGCCCCTTTGCTCTTTCATAATACCATTTTGTGGCATATTGGTTTCCCCCGACTGCAGGAGCCAACACCCTTCTAGAGAAATCTTCCATTCTAACATGGAAAGGATGATTCGAAAAGAAGTCCGCATCGCTAACCTTATTCTGGGTATTTGCGTACCTTGATATATTGGGGATTAGTTCTTGCGATTTTTCTTCTGACACAATGGAAAGCTTCATTGGGACAAATATGTTCGCCAAGTCGTTGGCCTTGTCCCTGTCATTAAACAACGCAGATGCCAAAGACGCAGTAGTCTGGCCGCCATTTACAATCTGCAATCCGGTTATCTCGGATATAAACGGAACATTGTCCACTTTTTCTATCTTTATGCCGGACGCTGTGGCGGCAATTCCGTTGTTGTAGGCAAAGAACATTTCGGGCGCATTTAGAATCGTCCAACGAATCCCCTTGTTGACTTTTCCCTTTGTCGACAGAAATGATCTTACATTTCCCTCAAGCAGCCGGCTGCCGAATCTGTTATAAAGATCGCCCAAGATTTTGCCGGGAATATTGCAAAGATACGCTGTATAGTCGCTAGTTTTGCTCGCTTGCAAGCAAGGAATGCCAGACTTGGAGAATTCCTTTAAGTCTATAACGATATCTTCTTTGTCAAAGGCCGAAAGTTTCAGCGCATAAAGCCTGCTTATATCCCAAATTGAATATTCGCTTGCTTTGCCGTTTATCTCTGACGCCTTGATATCTTTAATCTTTTTGCTCATCTGCCGATCGGAAAATATCATGAATCGATATTTAGCGACATTGGCATAAAGATCCGCGACATCCATGGAAATTGAATATCCCAAAGACGACTCCGCGCCATTCTTTCTTATGTAGCCGGAGAACGACTCGGTTATAAAGTTCTCAGCCCTCGAAAAAAACTTTTTGTAATCACTCTCGGTAATCGTTTCAAGCTCGTCGTTCCCTTGAAAATCGCACGATACAATAGTTAGGCATTCGTCCAACTCGTTGTAGGAATAGCCGTCTATTTGGATTCTTTTGCCTTTCGGCCCAGTCATTTCAAAATAAGCCTCCCTAAAATCGCTAAGCTCTTCGGCGTCCTCCAATATTGATGCAACCTCGGAAACAAAAGCCGCTCTCTCCGATATGCCCTCGGCCATTGCGGTGGCACGAATTTCCTGCAACAAATCTCTGCGATAATCTTCTAATTTCATAGCGTTCCAATTTTAAATTTTTCAATGGCCGGAATGGAAATATTATATTCCACTTGTAAAATGGCAGGCGGAATGCTTTCCCTCTTTATAGCCGGAAAATCAGGCGTAACTTTGTATAATTCCATTTTTTTAAAGGAGAATCTTACATTGTCATAGAGCTGGTTAAAACAATATCCGATTCCCAGCAGCTTTTCCTCAAACAAGTTTCTCGCAACAGGATTTTGCAGCAAGCCAACCATTTCATCAAACAGCCCGTTAATGCTAATCGAAGTTGGGTCCGCGAGATTCGAGGAGTCCAATCTTACAACAACAATTTGCCCGTCATAGACTGAATCCAATTGCTCTATTGAGGATATCTGAATGTTTTCAATGGACGATGAGATTGTTTTCACTTCTATCCATGATTTATCTAAGATAAAATCTTTTGGCGATAAAAGCGGGCCCATCCATGACTCCAATGCGGGAACTTCCCCAAGTTGCGGAATCAAGATATTTTTTAACACCAGAATTTCGCCGATAAGGCCTTTTATGACAGACGGCGACAGTATGTCGTTCGGAGCCTTTTCAAAAAGCGCAGCCCATTTGTTGTATCGATTCACAAAAAACGCATATGCATTCTTGTCGGCGACCGCCTGAATATCGGAAGAGCTGATTATGTCTTTGCAGAAGCAGTCAAACATGTCTTTGTATCCAGCGTCGCGAAGAGAGAACATCAGGGAAAACTTCCCATCCGTGCGCTGGCCGGAACCGACCTCAATAGACTTTGAGGACTTTGCAGGAATTGGAGAAGAAGACGTTATCAACAATAACGCATCCCTCCCAAATGCATCAACTCCCCGATAAATGTCGAGATTGTGAGACGGTTTTACCCGAGTAAATGTATCAGGCTTCATATTCCAATTTTATTGTGTCGTCTATTTCTTCAGCATTATCAAAACCGTCAACTTCCAACAGTTCCTCCGCCTTGCGTTTGTTCATTTTATACCTAAATTCAATATCTGGCATGCCGTCAATCTTTGGGATGCCTATGGCAAGGCCGACAACAACGCCCGGCACTTCTCTTTTTACTTTTTCTGCGACTTCATCTCCATTTTCCGGATTGAGGGATATTGGATATATAATCAAAAGCGGATTTCTTTTTATGCCCGAAGAAAAGAATTCATGCTCTGGTATTGTTTTTGAGCTAACATTTTTCCAGTCTTCCACTATCTTTTTTGCTTCCGATTCCAACAGCCCCGATTTTGCAAAATCTATAGATCCTAATCTTATTCGAGAGGATATCTGAATTGCTTTGCGATCTTTCTTCACAAAAAACGTACGCTCAATTGGAATAATTTTCTCGCCTAAAAAATCAATGCGCCGGCCGGCGTCCACAGTTGTTGTTGCGATCGCAACATCCCACTTGTCAAGGACTGGATTGCCTTCGGAGATTATTTGAATCAAGTCAGACGTGTTAAAATGCGCGTTCGCCGAATGGACTACAAAGCTAGATAAAAGATCCTTAATGAAACTTAGCGGAAGGTTTCGCATTATCGGAACATCTGGTTTTGCCAACCCCGGCACGTTGGTGGCAAAAGAATAGTTTTTTGAACGCAAATTTTTTACCCAATTTGAAACAATGGTAAAATTGGACTCAAGCATGCTTGAATTTAAATGAAGGTATGGAGTTTCCACAACTTTACCGCTAAATGTTATTGTGCGGGTAAAATCCTGCGCGGTGCGCATTTTGTTTCTCGCCGTAACAAGCAAGGAAGCCATATCAGAACGAACAGCCAAACCAAAATCATTGGGAGTTCTTTTGTCGTTTTGCATTTTCTTTACTTGATTGCGCAAATCGTCTGTAGCTTCCGAAATATATCGATACCACTCAAACATGGATTCTCCCATCCATATTTGGCACAAGTGCTTGTAGGAATCGCGATATCCGAACCAACGCCCCATTTGCATAAGCGTGTCATACATTTTTGAGTTTCTATAGAAATAGCTGACACACAATCCCTCCAGAGTTAGCCCTCTCGATAGGCTCATGCCTCCAATCGCTATAATTCTAAGACCGTTTGCCTTGTGGGCCTCGTAATCCAACATATTGGAGGCATTCCCGCCGTTTACAACCTTAACACATATATCTGAACTTGCACGCTGCAAAGTTTGGCGAACTCTTGCCCAATCATATTTCTCAATATTTGCAAAATCTTTATCAAATATATCTTTAAAATATGAAAAGGTTTCATATTGTTGAGCACGTTCTCCCGTTTGGGAATAATTGCGAATTTCAGATTTCCAATTCTCGACACAATCAGCTACATGCTCGTATATATTTTGGTGAACAGCTATAAATCTGCTGATGTTGATAAGCATAGATCGATGCGTATCTCCTTCTCCGTTCAAATCCCTAATTGCATTAATTATAAAAAACGAAGCCAACGCCTCTTTTAAAGATTCGGGCAAGCCTTGCATGCGATAATCCGACCTATGATTTATGGGCAGGAAGTCTTCGCAGTCGTCATTGAAATGCAGCATATAAGCTTCTTCCCCGTCGTCCCCAAAAATATTTCTTGCCCCGATATAATTGCTGGGAGGCTCCAATGCATAAATAAAGTCTCGAGGGAAAAGATCGTCCTCAAGCATATCATCATCCGTATCTGGATTTATAAATATGTTTGCATACGGTGTTGCAGTAACCCCAACATAATTCGACTTCGTAAACAGCCTGAGCAGTCTGTTTATGCAGGCGTTTATTGCCGTGGGATCCTGATCCGAACTCCTTGTGTTAACGGAGGCGTTATCGGCTTCGTCGTCTATTAACAACATTGGGTATGTTATTTTTCCAAGCGCATTCTTGTTTCGCGAAGCCAGCCATGTTTCAAGACGGGTTAATACAGCCTTGTTTTTCTTAACTACAAACAACACCGGGGCGGAAATGCTCGAAAGTGAATTTGTAATGTTGCTCTTAAAATCCGATTCCGTAGACGTCATTACATATACTGAAACATCTTTATCAATATTTCCCACTCCCAAGTTTGGGGCTTTCCCATTGTTTTTTCTGAAAAGGCTGCTATCCGCGCCCACAAAGTCGGAGTCTATTCTGCTTTGCGTTTGCCGCCTTAACTTTTCTATAACGCCGGTCAATAGGATAATCACTTTGTATCCCGCATCTGCGGCCTTGTTCATTATTGCCGTATACATTGCGGTTTTCCCGGATTGCACATCCCCAATTATAAGGCCTTTTCGCTGAAAAGTAGAGTCTTTTGGATTTCCCAATAAATCCATAATTTCATCAGACGTCCGACCCAATTTATAAACAACATCTCTTTTGAATTTAGAATATAGGTATTTTTCATACCTGTTCCAATACTTGCGGTCATTGTCTCTCATCGCTGCGCCAAACCAAGGCACATGCTCAACTTTTACGCAAGCGCCATAGTCAATTTTTACAGCTAGCTTATTTTGTATGGATCTAACCAGAAATATTCTTTCTTGTTCATTGGGGACGGGAAAGCCAAAAGTCCGGCGATCGTTAATCTCAGAGTTTATTAACGCCTCTATCTTTTTTTCTGTCGCATTGGCATCCCCATAGGTTGCCAATTTAAACATAACGTGTGATTCAATTTCTGAAATAATGTTGCTCATTTGAGTCTTTCTTTAAGCGCCGCTATAACCGAAGGATAACGGCTGTAAGTATATTCATTTGAAATCATTGCCACCGCATCAGATTCGGAAAATCCCGAGGAAACAAGCATTTCTATATTGCTTTCTGCAAGCAATAAGATTTCATCTTCCGAAATTTGAGGTGTTTCATCGTATACTTTGCTTTCCGCTATGTTTTTGTATACTGGAATATATGGGAGTTGATCTTCCAAGTCGCGCAAAAATGCTTCCATATACTTTAGCCCAGACCCGTCTATATGCGACTCCACTAGCTTAAACAAGGCAGTATCCCTGCTGATTTTATACTGAAATGTACCGCGATTCTCGACTTCATACCAAGCTGTTTTTATGCCTGAGTTTGAAGTTTTACGCCCCTTATATGTAAGCTCGCTTTTGCTCTTTGGAACAGAATTTGCAATGATTTCTATTAGGTTCTTTTTTATCTTGTCCGGCAATATTGCTGTGGATTTTTTAATGTCAATGGACCATAAAGAATCCAGTTCGCTCGGAATATCTACGCGGATTCTCGTCAACTTTTCCAGTTCATACTGGCGATGCAATCCAAACCAAGTCCCCCAGACAATCAATCGCTTGTTTCTGTACAAGTAAAAGCCTTGATTTTTCTTTAAATCTTCCTTTTGCCCCAAATAGCTCAAATGCTTTTCGTTGATCTTGGAGATATACGGCAAAATATACGGTTTAACCAATATCTCCGATTCGTCTATGCGAATTGTTCGCTCCTCCAAAGGCTGCGTTCCCGGATGCGCGGTTAAAAAAGGATCTCTTGCCGCAACAGGCTCACGATTGAAGTAAATCTTTATTGGCACAGAGAAACCATCTCCGCTTATGTAGCGATGAAAGACGAGCGCAACATGATCCCGCGCCGAATTTACTTTATCCAAAAAACTTCCATTAAAGTCTTTTGCGCTACGCTCTAGCTTGTCAAATTTTCTCCACATTACCAATGTCCCGGAGTCAAACTTCTTCAACCCTTCAAGGGCAGGAATGCCTAGATTATTGATTTCGGCTTCAGAAAATTCTTTGATTACCCAATCCGACCTCTCAATCACATAATCCAAATCCCAAACAGCCGCAGACAGCTTCCCGTCTTTTTTGGAGACAACTGTCAATTCCCTGCATTGAGACATTGTCGCTGTCTTCATTCCCAATCCAAATCGCCCTAAATCAACTGAATTTCTCGCCTCCAAAGAACTGCGGCTGCCGTAACGCATCGCCGCTCTAAGCTCTTCCTTGTCCATGCCGGCGCCGTTATCCACTACGCATAAATAAGCGTTTGCGGCCTTAGAGCCATATTCCACCTCTATTATTGTTGCGTTAACACTAAGACTATTGTCTATAATATCCGCGAGCGCCGATTCAAAAGTATAGCCAATCGACCTTGTAGATTCAACCAGTATTGGGGCAAGCGGGATTAATTTCTTTTCATTCATTCCGGCAAAATAAAAAACAATAATTTTAAGTTAGTTGTTAAAAATAAAAAGTCAAATTCATATAATCAAGTGTTTAAAATAAAATAAAATCTTGATGAATCATAGCAAATGCCGCGCAGTGCTATCGCGAATTAAAATCTCCAGTGCATAAAAGCTAAAGGAGTTAGACAAGCGGTTTAAGGAATGTAGAGTAGATGTTTTTCGACCAAGAAAAGCACTATGACAAAACCGAAATACCGCCGTCTAACATATGACGATAGAAGAGTAATAAAGAACATGTGTAAAGCTAAAAAAACGCAATCGGAGATAGCAAATGCGATAGGAGTATCGCAATCTACCATATCCCGCGAATTATCGCGCAATCGAGTCGAAGGCGTTTACACGCATGGCAGAGCGTTTATGCGAACGTATTTGCGATTATTGCTCAAGCCTAAAAGATATCTAATAGGAGAGAATGAAGCCGATATTTTAGAGACTTTTTTAAAGAAGAAATGGTCTCCTGAAACCATATCATCGGTTTGTTTTGACAAGAAGATATCGCACCAGACTATTTACAATTATATTGAGCGGGAGCGTCAATTAGGAGAAACGTTGTACAGATATCTATTTTTTAAGAAGCGGCGCAAGAAATATGGTATAAAAGATTATAGGGGACAAATTCGTAACAGAGTGATCATAGAAAACAGACCCGAGATAGTGGCGGAAAGATCTAGATTTGGAGATTGGGAAGGAGATTTGATAATGGGTAAAAATCACAAGGGTGCGATACTGACGCTGGTAGAGCGGCGAAGCAAGTATCTATGTGCAACTTACTTGTCGGGGAAGGATGCGAAAGCTACGAAAAATGGAGTAATAAAGTTGTTGCGCGGAATGAATGTGAAAACGATAACCTTTGATAACGGCAAGGAGTTTGCTTATCACGAAGATATAAGTAAAAAATTAAGGAGTGAAATATACTTTGCACACCCATACACTTCTTACGAAAGAGGTCTCAATGAATACACAAATAGATTGTTGAGACAGTACTTTCCAAAGGGAATGGATTTGAGAAAAGCTACGGAAAGGGAACTAAAATTTGCGTTGAACGAGATCAACTCTCGACCGCGAAAGAGTTTAAATTGGAAGAGTCCAAGCGATTATCTTCACGAACTAAAGTGCGCCGCCCCCTAGGGGGCAATTAGTAAATAAATCAACAACTTAAACTTTAATCTTTACAAAAAAACCAACAATATCTAAAAACATCTACTGCCAGTTATGCACTGGCGTTTTGAAAAAAGGTATCATTAAGGTCAAATGGAATAAAGATGCAATAACACATGCATACGATCAAAGAGAAATATTATCTAAAAATAACAAATAAAAATATTGCGCATTTTTTTTATGCTTGTCACGCAACCAAGTAAAATAACAGAGAAAAACGGACAAAGAAAACGAAAAAATAACCCGCGCCCCCACGTGGAATCGAACCACGATTTAGCGTTTAGGAAACGCCCGTTCTATCCGTTGAACTACAGGGGCGGGATAAAGAGTAGTCATAAGACCAGATGGCCGCTTGAAAGTCAACTATATTTCAAGCCTTAAGGCGTATTACGTTTTTTATCTTTTTGATTTTTGCGGGGCGGACGACAAAGCAGTGGTCGAGCAGGACGTCGCAATCGCTTTTCTTGTAGCAAATGCACTTAGCTTGGAAGTTTGCCCTGTCTGCGGAACTGCTCGATAAAGGTTGTGCCAATATTGAGATACTCGGCTACCTCTGCGCGGGTTAAAAGCCTGTCGCTTGCGTCAGGCTGCGTTAATGTTTGCGTATTTGCGTATTTTCTTTTTCCCATACGCAAAATATCTCCGTGTCAAATTTCTCAAAATGTAAAATGCAGATAAAGCCCGCAAAAATAGGCGAAATAGGTTGGGATTTTGTAAAAGTGGAAAAATTTTCTAAGGGGTGATAACAGTCGTCTTATGGCAAATGCTTTTCTATGCGTCTTTAAAATCCCTTTTTTAGTCTTCAAATTTTTCACATGAGACAAATTTCAAAGGCAACTGCAAAGCGCGTAGAATTTGAAAAAGGAAACATTGAGTTTTTTAGGCAAATCTACAAAAGCGTAAAAATTGCGTAAAGAAAAGCGTAAAGAATTTCTTGACAAAACTGTATCAACTACCTTATATACATAATGTTTATTAACAAAAAAGCGTAAAAGTTATAAGAAAAGAATTTGACATCAAGGAATTTATACTGGCGAACGGGGCTGTTTCGTCCGCAGATGTCATGCGCCAATTTGGAATTTCCAAACCCACTGCAATAGGGCTTTTGAAAGAATCTAATGCCATTGCCATTGGCAATTCTGTAAACCGTGAATATGCGCTGCCCCAACCCATAGGGGAAAACGGTTTTGAGTGGAATCTCTATAAGGTGGATGAGCAGGCAAGTATCGCTAAACTTGGAGTTTTGTATTCCACAAATGCGGGATTTTATTTTGACGGCAATTATCCACCTTTTTATGGCGGCGAATTTAAGAACAAGCTCTTCCCGACTTTGCCATGGTTTTTGTATGAGCACCGTCCGCAAGGCTTTGTTGGCAGGAATATTGTCTATAATTTGAATAAGACTTTTGGAATATCCAAAGAGTTAAACAGCTGGTCCGACGCCGACATTCTTGGATACCTTTTGCGTTTTGGCGACGATTTGCCCGGTTCGCTGATTTTGGGAGACTTTGCAAAAGATAGATTTTTGCAAGGTAAAGAAATAGATGTTGATGAATGCAAACGTGCAGAAGTGTATCCTGAATTTGCAAAGTTAGCCGTTGAAAACGGAATGCCGCATTCATCTGCCGCCGGCGAACAGCCAAAGTTTTGCGCTTTGATTCGTTGCGAAAATGGCACATACAGAAACGTAATTGTAAAGTTTTCAGGCGATATGAATAACCCGATAAACCGCCGCTGGGGAGACTTGCTTATCGCGGAGCATATCGCCTTGCAGGTATTGAGCAATTATGGATTTGTTTCATCTGAATCGCAGATTGTCGAATCGCAAAACAGGGTATTTCTTGAATACAATCGCATTGATAGAGCCGGCAGATACGGCAGGCGAGGCACAAGTTCATTAAGCGGTATCGACGCCGCATTCATAGGCGAAGGCGGCGGTTCTTGGCCTAATGCGATGGGAAAAGCCAAGGGATATTTTAGCGCAAAAGATATTGATATTGCTGAGCGCATTTACAATTTCGGCTTGGCTATTGGCAATACAGATATGCACTTTGGCAACATCAGTTTCTTTGTTAAGCGCAATTTGCCTTTTGAGCTTGCGCCTATCTATGACATGCTTCCGATGTATTATGCGCCTAGGAGCGACGGTACATTGAAAAATGAAGCCCTTGCAAGCATTCCGCCGACGCGAGAATCGCGCACAATGGCTAAGAAATTTTGGCAAATGACAATTGAAAACGCTTCCATAAGCAATTCATTTAAATTGATTGCGCAAAAGAATATAGACGCATTATCTTAGTTGTAACACCAGTGTTGCAAGTCGGCAGATTTGTTTTGCAGGTAAAAAAATTTCACGTTGTCCAACTGTTTGGACAAGTTTTTGATTATGCTTTTAAGATGGGAAATCAATTTCCCAAATTAAGGGATTTTGAAAAAACGACACAGGTGCCGCATTTGCTTAGATCTGCAATTTTAAGAAGTGAATATGTTTATCTAAACAGCCCAAAACCTCTCCGCCGCGCTACGGGCGGAGGAGGATTTGGTAGACGCCCGAGGGCATTTTGTTTATGGTCAGCGTGCCGTCGGGGTTGCGGACGAAGTCCTTTTCGGGGACTTTGTAGCCGTTTACGCGGATGGATTCCGCGCGGGTCGTCGGGAACACCACCGTGCCCGTCGAGTTCGGGGGAATGGTTATCTGCCATTCCATCACTCCGTCGGAGAGCTTCCATGAAGACGCCGCGAATCCGTAAGGGGTCTCGTGCGTAGCGCTCGCGAAAGTGAAGCCCCCGCCGGGCTTCGGGTTGAAGATTATGTTTTTGTAGCCAGGCGCGGATTCGTCGCGCCATATCCCCGCCACGCTCTTGTAGAGCCATTGGCCTATCGCCCCGTATGCGTAGTGGTTGAAAGAGTTCATGCTGGCGTCGCCAAACCCCGCCTTGTGGGAGTAGCTGTTCCACCGCTCCCACATGGTCGTCGCCCCCTGGGCGATCGGATAGAGCCACGACGGGAAATTTTCGTTCAGTAGCAGGCGGTACGCCAAGTCGGGCCTCCCGTAGCGGGTCAGGACTTCCGTCAAAAGCGGCGTCCCCAAAAATCCCGTCCGCAGATAGACGCCCGAGCTTTCGAGAACTTCGACGAATTTATCGAACGACTTTTGGCGGATGTTTTCCGGCAGCAGGTCGAACCCGAGCGCGAGCAGATACGCCGTCTGGGTTTCGTTGTCGACCGTGCCGTCCTCATAGACGAATTTTTTGACGAACGCCTTTTTCACCTCGTCCGCGAGCCCCGCGTACTTTTTGGCGTCATCGCTTTTGCCAAGAACCTCGGCGACTTTGGAGAGCAGCTCCGCGCTGCGCGCAAAATATGCGGTCGCGACGAGATCCTTTCTTGTGTACCCGCCGAGCGGATGTTCCGATTTGCGTTCGGCGGCCTCGCCCGCCGGCCGGAAGATTTCGGAGGCCTTCGGGTTGGAAGACTTTTCTATTTTGCGCGGCTTCCAGTCGGAATCGAGCCTGTCCTGCGACAGCCAATCGCCGAAAGTCCACGCCAGACATATGCGGTCTTTCGACTTGTTTTCGAGGTACTCCACGAACTTTTGCATCGCCGGATAATTTTCCTCGAGAATGTTTTTGTCGCCGTATTGAAGGTAGATTTCCCACGGGCAGATGAGTATCGCAGACCCCCACGCGGGGCAACCGGAAGCGTTGTCGAGAACGTCGGGCGCCACGTGCGCAATGGCGCCCTCTTTGGGGCCTGCCGCGACCTGCGCGTCGCGCATGTCGCGCACCCACTTCGAGAAGAATGAGCACACGTCCATATTGAACGCCGCAGTCGGGACGAACACCTGCGCGTCGCCCGCCCAACCGAGGCGCTCGTCGCGCTGCGGGCAGTCGGTGGGCGTGGAAAAGAAGTTGCCGCGCTGCCCCCACTGTATGCAGCTTTGCAGGGCGTTCACCTTCGGGGAAGAGCACACGAAAGTCCCGATCTGCGGCATGGCGTTGTGGAGGACTATCCCCTTCACCCAGTCGGGCGACGGCTTGGCGTTCTCCGGAAATCCCGAGAGCTCGACATATCTGAACCCGTGGTAGGTGAAGAGCGGCGCCCATTCCTCGACCCTGTAGCCTTTGCATATATAAGTGTCGGTGGAGCGCGCCGAGCGGTAGTTCTTCGTATAGAGCGAGCCGTCCTTTTCGAGCATCTCGGCAAACCGCACGGTTATCTTCCTGCCCGGGTTGGCGGGGATTTTTATCTTCGCCCAACCGACCATGTTCTGCCCGAGGTCGAAAACGAAAGTCCCGGGCTTGAGAGTCCGCACCGATACGGGGGAGAGCTCTTGCGCGGCGGAAATCACGGGGCTGCGGCGAGGCTCGAGCAGGGGCGACTTTCCTATTTCCGCAACGGATACCGGCTTGAAGGCGGAATCGTCGAAGTCCGTTTCCATCCAGTCACCCAGCTCGCGGCGGGCGTCGTAGTCTTCGCCGTGGTAGATGTCCGAATACGTTATGGGGCCGAACGCCCACTTCCAGGAGCCGTCTGTCGAGAAAGTCGCGCGCCGCCCGTCTTTGTAGACGACTTCGAGCTGCGCCGCAAGTTCCGGCTTTTTGCCGTACACCGCGCGGTTGTTGCCCCACGCGAGGCTGCCGGCATACCAGCCGTCGGCGACTATCGCCGCGAGCGCGTTCCCTCCCTCGTAGAGCATTTTCGATACGTCGTAGGCGGTCGCCTGGATTCGCTTGTTGTAGTCGGTCCAGCCGGGGCTCCAGAAGTCGTCGCCGACTTTTCTGCCGTTTATATAAAACTGGTATATGCCGCGGGCGGCGACGTAAAGGCGAGCGCTTTCAACGTCGTCGTCGAGCTCTATCTCTTTGCGCAAGTAGGTGGGCGGAAACGCCTTGGGTATAGACTTCTCTTTGCCGTCCTTCATTTTTACGATCTCGGATTCCTGAGGCGCCGCATTTGAAACCCACTTGGCAGACCAGTCGGAATTGTCGAGCAGCCCCGCCTCGAAAAACGCGGGCTCCGACCATTCGGAGGCCCTGCCCGCCTCGTCCCAAACACGGACTTTCCAATAAAACCTTTCGCGCGATTTCGGCGCGGGAATGTCGGCCTTTAGCCACACCGAGTCGGGCGACGCGACTTTCCCGCTGTCCCACTGCGGATTTTTGTCCAGCCCATCGGGAGTGCGCGCCACGACGAGCTGGTACGCGGTCTGCCTCATTCCCTGCGAGCCTGCGGGCATCCTCCATGAAAACCTCAAGTTTTCGAGGGACATTCCGACGGGGTTTTCAAAAAATTCCCCGACGGTCAATTTCTGCGGTTTAAATTCGTCCCCACCGGCGGAGGCAAACGCCGCCGCCGCAAAAATCGCGGCCGCCGCCGCAAAAATTCGCCTTTTCATATTCAGCGATTCTTTCAACAATACCGCAAGGCGTCAACCCAAAATGCCCTTTGCAAAAATAATGGTTTACAACTGCGGACATTTTGGGAAAATTGCGCCATGACTACCGAAGAATTTAAAAAGCGCTTCGAGGAAAAGCGGAGCGCGGTGGAATCCGCAATACTGAAATATCTCCCGTCGGCGGACGCCCGCCCGCACATCGTCCACGAGGCGATGCGCTACTCGATGGAAGCCGGCGGAAAGAGAATCCGCCCGATGCTTCTGCTGGCCGCCCACGACATGTTCCCGTCCGCCGTCGACCCGCTGCCCGCATGCGTGGCGATAGAGTGCCTGCACACGTATTCGCTCATACACGACGACCTGCCCTGCATGGACAACTCCGACCTGCGAAGGGGCAAGCCCACCTGCCACAAGAAATTTGACGAGACCATGGCGCTGCTTGCGGGCGACGCGCTTTTGACATACTCTTTCTGGCTGCTGGCCGACGCATACAAGTCGAGGCCTGAAATCGCCGCGGGGCTGGTTCTCGACCTCGCCGACGCGGGCGGCAGCAAAAAGATGATCGGCGGGCAGGTCGAGGACGTGCTCGGCGAGCGCGACGGCAAAATGACGCCCGAAAAGCTCGACTTCATCCACCACAACAAAACCGCCGCCCTCATAACCGCCGCCGTCACAATGGGAATCAGGCTGGCGGACTCTTACGACGATGAAAAACTCGCCGCCGCGCGCGAAATCGGCAAAAACATCGGGCTCGCCTTCCAGGTGATAGACGACATTCTCGACGTGACGAGCGACGACGCGACGATGGGGAAAACCACGGGGCTCGACGCCGCCAACGAAAAGATGACATACGTCTCGCTCTACGGCGTGGAAAAGTCGCGCGAAATAGCCGCATCCCTCACGAACAAAGCGGTGGCCGACTGCGAAAAGCTCAGCCCCGACTGCGGCTTCCTCAAAGCCCTCATTCTGTACATGCAAAACCGCATAAACTGACCTCCGCCGCCTCCGGCGCAAAAAATTTTTTCAAGGAAAAGGACACCGAATGATAGTAGAACCCAAAGTAAAAGGATTTCTCTGCGTCACCGCCCACCCCGAGGGCTGTGCCGAAAACGTGCGCGAACAGATCGCCTACGTCAGGGGCAAGGGCGAAATAAAGGGCGGGTGCAAATCGGCCCTGATAATCGGCTCGTCCACAGGCTACGGGCTCGCGAGCCGCATAACCGCCGCATTCGGCTGCGGCGCCGCCACGATTGGCGTCTTCTTCGAGCGGCCGGGCGACGCGGCGAGGTCGCGCCCCGCGAGCGCGGGCTGGTACAACACCGCCGAATTTACAAAACAGGCCGAAGCCGCCGGGCTCTATTGCGCAAACATCAACGGCGACGCCTTCGGCGACGAGGTGAAAAAACAGGCCATTGAAGCCATAAAAAAGAGCCCCCTCGGAAAGGTTGATCTGATAGTATACTCGCTCGCCTCGCCCCGCCGCACCGACCCCGACACCGGCGAAGTCTACAAGAGCGTCCTAAAAACCGTAGGAGAAGAGCGCAAAGACAAGTCGCTCGACACCGACAAAGGTCAGGTGGTGGAAGTGACGGTCCCCGCCGCGACCGAGCGCGAAATTTTCGAGACCGTCAAAACCATGGGCGGCGACGACTGGGAGCGCTGGGTCAAGGCGCTCGACGACGCGGGCGTCATAGCCGAGGGCTGCGCGAGCGTCGCGTACTCATACATAGGGCCGGAGCTCACCTATCCGATCTACCGCAGCGGCACCATCGGGCTCGCCAAAAAAGACCTCGAAGCCGCCGCTGACAGGATCGACGCCCTGTTGAAGCTGCGGCGCGGCAAGGCGTTCATCTCCGTCAACAAGGCGCTCGTCACGCAGGCGAGCAGCGCGATTCCGGTAGTGCCCCTCTATGTATCCATCCTCTACAAGGTGATGAAGGAAAAGGGAATCCACGAGGGCTGCATAGAGCAGATCCAGCGCCTCTTCGCCACCCAGCTCTACAACGGCAACTGCCTTGAATTTGACGACGAAGGGCGAGTGAGAATCGACAACCTCGAGTTGCGCGACGACGTCCAAAAGGCGGTGTTCGACATTTGGCCCAAAGTCTCCACAGAGAACCTTTACGAGCTCACCGACTTTGCGGGCTACAAAAAAGAGTTCCTAAAACTTTTCGGCTTCGGGCTCCCGAACGTGGATTACTCAAAAGACGTGGAAATCTAAATCCCGCCGCGGCGCGCTTTCAGGCTTTCGCCCGCCTTGCGGGCGCCGCCCGCGCCAACGCCCGCCGCGTTCATAAAAGCGGTTGCGTTTTTCTATCGGGATTGTTCGCAATCCGGCCGTAGCGGCGGCGCCGGAAAGAAATTCCCCGCGCCGCAAACGGCGCGGAAACTTCCGGCAAAAAAGCAAAACTTTTCCCGTTGACTTTCGGAAGAATTTTCCGATTCTAATTTTAAAGGTGAAAGTTCGGTTCCATACTGCTCCCAATTGGTGGGAGCTGAGTCTTGGAGGAACTTTCGCCCTTTTTTTGTTTAAATAAGGCCGCCCGCTTTTGTCCGGTTGCATATTGCCTGAAAACATTTTCCGGATGGCCTCGCCCGCGAACTTTCTAATTTTATTTTAAAGAAGCCATTATCGCCCTTGCGCTGTGAATCCCGCATTGCGGGCGGACATTGCGGCGGACATTCGCATTCTTCGTTCAAGCGGGGGCGCATTGCGCCGCGCCGTGGCATGGAGCATGTAAGGCGCGCCGCAAACAAAAACTTGCCACCCCCCTCATCTTCGCGGCGCGCGCGGCATTCCCGCAGCGCACACGTTGCATACTCCGGAAAATCGGGAAACCGGCGTATTCACCGCGCCCGTTTCTTTCTTTTGCGCGCGGCAAACGCAATGGCGGCGGAGAGGCGGTAAATCAAATTTATTTAACCATGTAAATTTCCCTATCCGAAAGCACCAACTACGCAAAATTTTGTCCGGGGAAATTTAGCCTCCTTCGCCGACGCTTTCCCGCGGGTTTTCCGTAAAAAAACAAAACTTGCGAAACCGGATAAAAAACGCCCCGCGGCGCGCGCCAAAAATAAACCGCGCGGATTGCACCAATGCCGCAAAAAAATTCGCGCTTTGTCCGCGGGCAGAGCGCGAATGCCCCGCCAATTTTTACGCCGCAAAGCCCATCGGCGGCGGTTTGCGCGCTTTTCCCTGCCGCGCGGATTGCCGCCGGAAACCGCGCAAGGGCGCGGCGGGCGCGCCGGCGGAGGGGGCTTGCGTCAACATTCCCGCCCCTGCGCCGCCGCAACCCGACCTCAGAAGAAAACGGAGAATGTCGGCGTCCGGTTGACGGGCTCGCCGCGGCGGAAATCGTCGCCTGCGGAGGCAAAATCGCAAACTTTGGTTTTTATCGTCCTGCCGTCGGCGGTTTTTATCTCCGCGTCCCACAGGCCCCAGGTTTTGTCCGCCTTTGCGGGAGTGAGCCTGCACTCTGCGCCGCCGTTGTTAACCGTGGCCGACCCGAACATCTCCGCGTCCGAATTGCCTATGTATTTGCTGCGCGCCAAAAGAAGCGGCCCGCGTCTGATCGTCGCCCCCGCGCTGTGGCGCATCAGCGGCAGAAGGTCGGGATCCGACCCGTAGCCCGTCCAGCGGCTTGCGCGCAAATCGTTTTTGGGAATGTAGCAGTCCGAAAGGGTGGAATCTACGACGCGCGGCGACATGTCGAAGCCGATTTTCACCGTCTTCTCGCCGTCCGCCATCACGGAATGCCACGGGCCCTTTGCCAACTTGCCGTCCACGAACGTCCGGGCGCTCCACGACGGAATGCGGAAGGAAACTTTCGTCGGCTTCTCGGCGCGTATTTTCACCTCGGCGAAATCGGCTATCGGATAGCCGCCCGATATTTCCACCTCCGCTCCGCCGATTTTCCCCTTAAACGGCGAATAGAAATTCACGAAAATTTCGCCGCCGGAACGCGAGAGCGCGGTTTGGGCGAAGTCGAGAAATCCGCGGGGCATGTTGTCCACGCAGCAGTGGTTGTATTTCATGCCGACCTGCGGCTTGGCGACGAAGTGGTAGCCGTGGCTGCGCACCCCGCGCGAACCCCATTTGCCGTCGCGCGAGACGCCCGCGAGAAAGGCGTTGTAAAAAGTGTCCTCCATTTCGTCGAGGTACTTCGGGTCGCCCGAGGCGAGGAACAGCTCCTTGTTCAGGCGCATCCAGTGGATGGCGTCGCAAGGCTCGGTGATGGCGTTTATCTGGTTCGCGCCGCCGACGAACATGTCGTTGTAGCCGACGCTCGAAAGTATGTTCTTTTCGTCGCGAAGGAGCTGGTCGCGGATATTCGAGGCGGCTTTCAGCGCCTTTTCGTCGCCGGTCACGCGCCAGTAGTCCACGAGCCCTTCGAGGCACGACATCATTTCGTACGCCTTTTCCCACTTCTTCACGTGCGGATACCAGAGGCGCACGGGCTCGCCCGAAAAGGCGTTGCGCAGGAAGTTTGGCGGCGGATTTCCGTCCCTGTCCCAGTACGAGACGATTTCCTTTGCGAAATCGAGAAACTTGGCGTCGGAAGTCTCGCGGTATAGAATAAGCAGGGGCTTTAAAATCGACATGCTCGGCATTCCGACAAAAGTGCCCGTGTCGCAGATTTTGACGTTTTCGGCGCGCAGCATGTCGATGTACTGGTTCATGAAGCGCGCGGCGGCGGCGAGCGTCTCGGGGTTTTTGCCGATTTTATAGGCTTCGAGAAGCCCCCAGAGGGTGTATTTTCTGCACCAGAGATTCCAGCACCAGTTGCACTCGTATCCGACCGCTTTCTTTGAGGCTTCAAGGTCGTTCACGCGCAAAAACGCCCTGTTTTTGTACGTCCCCAAATATCCGTCGGGCTCCTGCATTGAAATGAGCGTAGCCGCCTTTTTTGCGATGAAATCTTTCAATTCCCCATCCTGGGAATATTCGCAGACGCCGGAAGCGGAGATGGCGAGCTTGCCCCAGAACTCGCCCTGCCAATAGCCGACGCAGCCGAGCCTGTCGTCCGCTTTTGCGCGGAAAGCCTCCTCCGCCTCTCCGAAAACCTCGTTTTTGGCAAAATCCGAAAAGACCCGGTTTTTGAAAAACAAATCCATTTTCTCGCCGGCATACCCCTTCAATTTCACGTCGGAGAGCGCGGGCTGCTCCATCTTGCCTGCGGCGGCGTCCTTGGCGCGCGCCGGAGTTCCGCCCGCGGTCCGCCCGCCCTCCTCCCGAGGGGAAGCGCACGCGGCGCACAGAATTGAAGCGAGGATACAATAGAAATAAAATGTTCGTATTTTCATAAAACAAATAATCTGTTTGGAATAGAAACAGACTAAAATCCAAGAAAACCAACGTCAAACAAAAAATCCGACGCCCGCCTGAAATTCGCCGCCCTGCAAAAATTTTTGACCGCGCAACCGCATTCCGAATTGCGCGCCACCAAAAGAAAGGATTTTCAAAATCACAACAGTTTTGGAACGGCCGATAAAGCGCAAACTTGCGGGCTTCAATACAGAGCGGAGCCACCGCCCCTCTGCCCGCGCCTGACGGCGGGCAAATACTCTCTCTGTTGGGGCTATCCGGCGTTTATGAAAATTTTTGAAACGCAGGCGATTCCCGCATTCAGGCACTCCACGTCGGTAGGCCTGCCGTCGGGCGACGGGGCGGTCTCGCCCATTGCGTAGGAGAATCCGTATGTGCCGTCGGGATTTTTTACGTAAAGCGGCGCCAATTTCGCGCGCGCGGGAACGCATTCGGAGAATTCCGACTCTTCCGAAAAACCCGCGGGATAGTTTAAGTTGCGAACCTCCCCGAATGCAAAGCCGCCGCGCGAAACGCAATCGGCAATGTAGCGCGCCGCGTGCTCTGAGGCGGCTTCCAAATGCGCGCGCAATTCGTCCGGCGGGGGCTCGCGGCGCAGCCGGCAGATTTCGTAAAATTTTTTGAGAAGGCGCATTGAACACGCGAAGGCGGGGATCCCCCAACCCGCGGCCTCGACCGCCGCCGCGAAAGTCCCGCTGCTCCAAAGCAGGGGCAGCGCGACGTTCTGGCCGATGTTGAGCCCCGAGACCACGGCGTCGGGCGGCTCCGGAAGCAGATGGGAGAGGGCGATGTTCACGCAGTCGGACGGCGTGCCGGCGACCGTGCGGCACTTGAAGCCGCCGACTTCCGCCTCCCCCACGGCAACCGCGGCGTGGCGGTTGTACGCGCGCCCTATCCAGCTCTGTTCCCGCGCGGGGACGACGATTTCCACGTCCGCGACCCCTGTGAGCGCCGCGGCGAACGCAGGCAGAAACGGAGAATCTATCCCGTCGTCGTTAGACAGCAGCAGGCGCATCTTTTAGCGGCTCGCCGCGCAGGAATCTGTTTATGCTGCGCGCGGCTATTTTCGCCTGCCCCATGGCGCTGATTACCGTGGCGGCCCCGCTTACGACGTCGCCGCCGGCGAAAACCTGCGGTATGGAGGTCTGCAAAGTTTCGGGGTCGCACTCTATCGTGCCCTTCTTTGTCGTCTTGAGATTCGGGCTCGTCATGGGAATCAGAGGATTCGGGCGGTTGCCTATCGCCACCACCACGACGTCGCAGGGAATCTGGAATTCGCTGCCCTTTATCTCGACGGGAGAGCGGCGGCCGGAGGCGTCGGGCTCGCCGAGTTCCATTCTGACGCATTCGAGCGCGACGACCCTGCCGTCTTCGCCGGCGATTACGCGCTTGGGGTTGGTGAGCATCTGAAATTCCACGCCCTCCTGCTGCGCATGGTGTATCTCCTCCTTGCGGGCGGGCATCTGCTCGAGCGCGCGGCGGTAGACGATTGTCGACTTGGCGCCCACGCGCAGGGCGGTTCTCGACGAATCCATCGCGACATTGCCGCCGCCGACGGTGATGATGTGCTTCGCGCGGATGGGGGTTGTGCCGTGCTCGGGAAAGTCGTAGGCCTTCATCAGGTTGAAGCGCGTGAGAAATTCGTTTGCGGAGAATACGCCCACGCTGTTTTCGCCCGGGATTCCGAGGAACATCGGCAGGCCCGCGCCGGAACCGAGGAATACCGCGTCGAACCCGTCTTCGAGCAGGCTTTCGAGAGTCCTAAGCTTGCCGACAATGTAGTTGAGATGGATTTTTACGCCCAGCTTTTTGAGCGATTCGACCTCGTGCGAGACGATTTCCTTCGGGAGGCGGAACTGCGGTATGCCGTACATCAGCACGCCCCCCGGGAGGTGGAGCGCCTCGAAAATTTCGACTTCGTGGCCGGCTATCGCCAAGTCCGCCGCAGCCGTAATTCCCGCGGGGCCGCAGCCGATTATTGCCACCCTCTTGCCCGTGGGCGCCGCCTTTTCGGGGGCTTTTTCGAGGTTGTTGAGGCGCACGTAGTCGGCGGCGAACCTTTCGAGCGCGCCGATAGCCACGGGCTCGCCGCGGATTCCGAGCACGCAGCTGCCCTCGCACTGGCTCTCCTGCGGGCAGACGCGGCCGCACACCGCGGGGAGGGCGGTCTGCGTCTTCAGCTTTTCCGCCGCCGCCTTCGGGTCGCCCTTTGAAATTTCCGCGACAAACTGCGGAATATTTATGTTGACGGGGCAGGCGGCTTTGCAGCGCGGCTTGGGACATTGCAGGCAACGGCTGGCCTCGTCCATCGCCATTTCGAGGGAAATGCCGTAGGGAACCTCCTCAAAGTTGGAAGCCCTGCGCACGGGATCCTGCTCGGGCATCTTCATGCGGGGAAGCCCCGACGCCTTGATTTTCCTTACCTTTTCTTCTGACATTTTAAATATCTCCGAAAATTCCTTGCTTTAACCGCGGTAGCATTTGCCGTTCAGGTGGCGCGGCATCGCCTCTATCTCTATCAGCCTGTACGCCGAGCGGCGCTTGCCGAGCTCGCCGAAATCGACCTTGTCGAGGCGGAAGAACGGGCCGTCGACGCACGCGAACTTCGTCTCTCCGCCTACCGTCACGCGGCAGGCTCCGCACATTCCGGTTCCGTCGACCATTATCGGGTTGAGCGAGCAGAACATGTCGCGCCCGTCCGCCGGAGCTTTGGAGGCGCACTGCTTCATCATGAACACGCAGCCTATGGCGACGATTTCGTCGAACTCCGCCCCGCGCTCTTCCATGACGTTTATGCACCCTCCCCTGCGGCCTTCGCTGCCGTCGCGGGTGGAGACTATGAGCTCGTCGCAGACTGACGCGAGCTTGTCCTTGTAATAGAGCATGTACGAGGACGACGCCTCTATCGCGCACACAGTCCTGACGCCCGCCTTTTTGAGCTCGCGGGCGATCGGGTATATGGCGGCGATTCCGTAGCACCCGCCGAGCAGCAAGGCCTTCGAGCCCTCCTTGAACCGCCCGAGGTCGAGGGGCGTACCGAGCGGGCCGCTTAGAACCGCAAGCCTGTCGCCCTTTTGGAGCGCGCCGATCTCCGCGGAGGACCTTCCGACCTCCTCTATTATAAACTTAACCCAGCCCTCTTCGGCGTTCCAGTCTACCAGCGTGAACGGCGACCGCTCGCTGTCGGAGTTTGCCATTAGTATCGCAAACTGCCCGGGGCGCGCAAACTTCGCCGCCTCGGGCGCCTTGACGGTGAGTTCGTGGAAATTGGGGACGAGCATTTTGTTCTCGAGGATTTCAAAGCCTCCGGAAGCCTTTGCCGCCGCCTTTTCATGCCACTTCGGGGAATGCGGCAGGCCGAGCAGCCCGAGATCCGGAACGTAATCGGCGAGGAAATGCCCCAATACCCTGCGCGGAAGCGCCTTTTTGTCCTCCGTAGGCGATTTGAAATCCGCCGGAAGGGGCTCGAGGTCGAAGTCGTATTTTTTGACGTCCACGCCGAGCTTTTTGCACAAGTCGCAAAGGTAGCCGTTGAGGGGCCGCTGGTCGCCGGAAGAGGCGACTGCGGCGGGCACGGCCATTTTGGAGCCGTCGGGAGCCGCCAGCGTTCCGGAAGTCTCCGCGAACGCGCTTATCGGCAGCACGACTTCCGCGAACTTTTGCGCGGGCGTCTTCATGACGTCGAATATCGCCAGATGCCCTATTTTTTGCGCCGCCTCCTCGGAAACGTAGTCGCCGTAGGAAAATACCGCGGAATAGTTGCCGGCAGCCAGGTCTGCGGCTATGTCGGCGGGAAGGTCTGAGGCGTCGGAATCGAGCGGCATTTCTACGAGCTTTCCGCCGAACACGCCCGATATGGCGCGCATTGCCTTGCGGCTCTCGTATGTCGCGCCGGCGTTGGATATGACGAGAATCTTACCGGAATTTTGCGATAGGATTTCAAAAAGCCTTTCGACCGCCACCTCCGGCGGGACGGGAACCTGCTCCCTGCCGCGCCTGACGGCGATTTTGCGCAGCCGCCGCGGGGAATTTACCATCTGCGGGAGCGCGAACCTGCCTATCGGGCAGATCGCGCTCTCCTTGTTCAGCGCCGCCATTCCCGCAGAGACGACTTTCCCGTCCTTTATGCGCAGCATGATCTTGCAGTGCTTCGGGCACATCGCGCAGCGGGACTCCACCGTTTTGTCGGGCTCGCCGAACCACTTTCCCCACCTGTCGGTGAGGCAGCCGGTCGGGCAGGCGTCTATGCACGCCCCGCAGAACAGGCACTCCTCAGAGCTCCATGACCTTCCGAAAGCCGCCGAAATCTTCGCCTTTTTGCCGCGGTTTGCGATGCTTATGGCGGGCTTGGAATGGATTTTCTCGCAGACCCTGAAGCACCTGCCGCACAGAACGCAGAGGTTGTGGTCCTTGTCTATGAAAGGATCGTCGCGCTCGACCTTCGATGGGTCGTAAATCATGGGGAGGCCGATGTCGCGCGAATACGAGCCGAGGGCGATTTTGCGCAGCTCGCAGCCCGGGCGGTTGGAGCACGCCCCGCAGCGGGTGGCGGAAGTCGCGCGGGTGGGCGTTTTCTTCTCATTCTCGCAGTCCGCGCGGGAGTCGCATACGAGGCACGGCGACGGATGAGAGCTCATCATCAGCTCTATCGTGCGCCGCCGCTGGGTTTCGAGCTGTTCGGAAGTAGTGCGCACCACCATTCCCTCGGCGGCGGGCGTCGTGCAGGAAGTGGGGGTTCCGCGCATTCCGTCGATTTCCACGACGCACAGGCGGCACGCCCCGTAGGGGTCGAGCTCGTCGTGCGCGCAGAGCGACGGTATGAATATTCCCGCCTTTTTGGCGGCCTGGAGTACGGTCATGCCGGGTTCGGCATCGACTTGGCGTCCGTCTATGGTAATTTTAAAAGTGCTCATTTTTTATTTCCTCGCGATTGCGCCGAACCTGCAGCTCTGGTAGCACGCGCCGCAGGATATGCATTTTTCGGAATCTATGGAATGCGGCTTTTTGACGCCGCCGGATATGGCGCCCGTCGGGCAGACGCGCTCGCAGGCGGTGCAACCCGTGCACTTTTCGGCGTCCACCGAGAAATGCACCAGCTGCGGGCAGACGAGCGCGGGGCACCGCTTTTCCCTTATGTGCGCGAGGTATTCGTCCTCGAAGTATCTGAGAGTGGTGACTATCGGGTTGGGCGCCGTCTGGCCGAGCCCGCAGAGGGAGGACTGCTTCATCGTAAACGCTATTTTTTTGAGGCGCTCGATGTCCTCCATTTCGCCCCTGCCGGAAGTGATTTTTTCGAGAATCGCGTGGGCGTGCTGGGTTCCCATGCGGCAGGGAATGCACTTGCCGCACGACTCGTTTTCGGTGAAGTTCACAAAGAATTTCGCGACTTCCACCATGCAGGAGTCCTCGTTCATCACGACCAGCCCGCCCGAGCCTATTATGGAGCCCGCCGCAGCCAGGCTCTCGTAGTCGACCGGTATTGAGAGGTGCTCCGGCGTGAGGCAGCCGCCCGACGGGCCGCCCGTCTGGACGGCCTTGAACTTTTTGCCGTCCGCGCAGCCGCCGCCGATCTTGTTTATTATGTCGTCGAGCTTTAGCCCGAGCTCCACTTCGATGAGCCCCGTCCTCTTTATTTTGCCCGCGAGCGAAAACGTCTTGGTGCCCTTGCTCTTCTCCGAGCCCAGCGACGAATACATCTGCGCGCCCTCGCGCATTATGGAGCTGACGGCGGCGAGCGTCTCGACGTTGTTTATGTTGGTCGGCTTTTTGAAGAGCCCCTTGGCGGCGGGGAACGGCGGCTTCGGGCGCGGCATTGCGCGCACGCCCTCTATGCTCGCCATGAGGGAGGTTTCCTCGCCGCAGACGAAAGCTCCCGAACCCTTCTTTATTCTTATTTCAAACTTGAAACCGTTGGGCAGCTCCCTTTTCAGAAGCCCCGCTTCCTCCGCCTGCCTTATCGCCTTTTTGAGCCTTTGGATAGCAAGCGGATATTCAGAGCGCACGTAGATGTACGCGCATTCGGCGCCTATGGCGTAGCCGGCAATCATCAGGCCTTCGAGCACGCTGTGCGGGTCGCCTTCGAGAACCGAACGGTCCATAAACGCTCCCGGGTCGCCCTCGTCGGCGTTGCAGATTATGTACTTTGTGGGGGAAGTCTTGGACGCCCTCGCAAAGCCCCATTTTACGCCCGTCGGGAAACCCGCGCCGCCCCTGCCGCGCAGGCCGCTCGCGGTGACCTCCTCTATGACTTTTTCGGGCGGCATTGAAAGCGCCCTTTCAAACCCCTCGTATCCCCCGCGGGCGAGGCAATGCTCGAAATTTTCGGGGTCTATAACGCCGCAGTTGCGCAGCACTATGCGCTTTTGCAGCTCCACCATCGGGTGTTTTTTAAACGGCTTTATGCCGCGGTATTCTTCGTCCGCCATGACGGCTTCCGCTTTTTCCGCAACCGGATTGCAGCCTATCAGATGCTCCGAAACGAGCTTCGCCACGTCTTTGGGTTTCACGTTTGAATAGAGCACGGAAGGTTCGCCCTCGCGCTTTATTTCGACGAGCGGCTCGGCGTAGCAAAGCCCGATGCAGGCGGTTTCCACCACTTCTACCTTGCCGTCGAGGCCGTTTTCTTTCAGGGACTTTTTGAACTCTTCTATGACGTCCCCCGCTCCGGCGGCGCGCCCGCATGTGGCGGCCCCGACCATCACGCGCGCCCGATTTTGGAATTCCGCCCAATTCTTCTTGGCGGACTCCCTTAAACTTTCGAGAATCTTCATGGCTATTTCAGGGATTTGAGGATTTTTTCTATCTCCGCGAGCGTCACGCGCGCGTGGACTTTGTCGTCTACAACCATCGCCGGAGCGAGCGCGCAGGCGCCGAGGCACGCGACGCGCTCAAGGCTTACGAGGCCGTCGGGCGTAGTCTCGCCCTCTTTTATGCCGAGCCTCTCCTCGAGCGCGGCCAGCAGCGACCCCGAGCCCCTGACGTGGCACGCGGTTCCCTTGCAGACCTTTATCGTGTGCCTGCCGGGCTTTTTAAACTTGAACTGCGCGTAGAAGCTCGCGACGGAATATGCGTCGGCCTCCGAAATCGAAAAATATTCGGCTGTCTCGCTCACGGCTTCCGGGGAAATAAACCCCTCCTCTTCCTGAATATCCTGCAAGACGCTGACGAGATTTTCCCTCTTTGGGGGATACGCCTCGAGGATAGTTTTAAACCTGCCTTCTGTCATAATCGTAACAAAAGCCTTAGCTTTGTAGGTTAAGTTGCGTATTATAAAATATTCCAAAGAGCTTTAAACCCTTTGAAAATTGGAAATGATGGCGGAATTATCGGATTCCAAATAGGATTTTTGCAATATTTTTCATTCCCAAAAATCCTTTTTTTCGAAAAAAAGCTACATTTTTGGACAGTTGTTTTAAAGACTTCCGAAAACTTGTGTGGTCTCTTTACTAAAACGTTTGAGAATGCGGAAGCTCCAAAGCTCTCTTCCTACATTTTTGTGCTTTTTGCGGATACGGCAAAAATTGTTAAAAACCATGTCGATAACCTGAAAATATTGTCCGAACAAATTGTAAAGATGTCATTAACCCGAAGTTTTTTACAATCAGACCGAGAGTTATTTTCGTGGCAAAACCATTTTATCATACTGAATTTCAATATTTAAAAAAGTTATTGCACTTGTTTGCACTCTATAAGAATAGGAATAGATTTTAATTTAAATTTTCACTTTTATATTCTCGAGCGCCTCTTGAAGAGAAAAGCCCCTCCGCCGTCGCTGAAAAGCGAAGGAAGGCAGATTTTGCCCTCGACAAGCTCGAAGTCCGGAAAGTTTTTTGCAAACCATTCGGCGTTGCGGAAATTTTCCTCTCTTTCGATTGAACAGGTTGAATAGACTAATCTTCCGCCGGGCTTTACAAATTTTGCGGATTTTGCCATCAGGGTTCTTTGGAGTTCGGAGCAGGAGGAAATGTCGGATTCTTTCAGCCTGTACCGCGCGTCTGGCCGCCTGCGCAGCACTCCCGTGTTGGAGCACGGGGCGTCGAGCAAAACGCCGTCGAACAGCGCCGGAAGGCCGCGTTTTTCGAGCTCTGGAACGAGGCCGTCGGATTCGAGGTCGGAGGCTATGGAATGCGATTTTAGAAAATCTATCTTGGAGAGGTTTTCCTCGAGTTTTTTCATTCTCGGGCCCGGGGCGTCCACGGACACGAGCAGGGAATTTGAACATGCGGGCTTTTGGAAATCCGCCGAGCGCAGGGCGAGGTCGGCGCACATGCGCGATTTTCCGCCGGGGGCGGCGCACAAGTCGAGGATTGAGTCTCCGGCGCGCGGATTCAGTAGGGCGGGCGCTAAAGACGTGGAAGGGTCTTGCGCGTAAAACTCGCCGGATTTAAGGAGCTCTTCCGCGGCTTCCCAGTTTCCGCCCGCCAGAATTTTGAAATTTTTAAAGGGCGACGGGCGGAGGGATTTTTCAAATTTTTTTTCGAGAGAGCGCGCCGCCTCCGAACCGGAAGAGCGCAAAAATACGTCCGAGGGAATCCGATTGTTTTTTAAAATCTCCAACGCCGTTTCCAATCCGAATTCCGAAATCCATTTTTTTACGAGCCATTCGGGATGGCTGTATGCGAGCGACAGATTTCCGGCGGACGGATTTTTTTCGGCCTTTTCCGCGATTTTCCCCGTAAATTCCGGGAATTTTCTCAAAACCGCATTAGCGAATCCGGATTCGCCTTTTGAGAATTTCGCCTTTATGAATTCCACCCAGGAATCGACGGCTTGAAACGCCTTTTTGCGCGTTGCAAGATCCGCGCACGCGCAAAAAAGGGCGACTTTCAGCGCGGGCCGCGGAGATTTTTTGCAAAATTCTTCAACGGCTGCTTTTATGGGGAAAAAATTTCTCAGAAAACCCATGAAAACTGCGTTTGCCTGCGCCCTCGCCCCCGCGGAATGAAAAACTCGAAAGCGACGGTCGGAAATGCCGTCCGCTTTGGCTCCGGACTCCAAATAGTCCGCGGCTGCCGCGCAGACGGCCGCTTTTTCGGCGAAGTCAAAGTTTTTTCGGTTTTCCATTGTTTGGGGATTTTCCCTTTTAAGGTCGGAATTTTAAGCGCGCTTTTCGGGATTCCGGAAAAAATGCCCGAAAGTCGAAAGAGGTCAAAGATAAAATTGACAAATGCGGCAAATCCGCCATTTTAAAGATAATCATAGACTGCGGAAAAATGCCCCCGCGCAGGGAACCGGCGGAGGCTTTTCGGGCTTATGAAATATGCGCGCTTGGGCGGCATCCGAAGAATCCGGAATTGAGAGGCGGCTTTAAGAGCCTCTGCGCCGGAAATTTTCGCGGGCGGACGCAACGGCGCACAACGCAAGAGCATACAAAAAATGAATTCCGAATCCATCGAACGTCTCATAAGTAAAAATCCCAAGCTGCGCGCCAAGCGCCAGAAGCTTGAGCAAATGCGCGACGGCGCGTATTGCATGCACGGCAGCTGGGGATTCGGCCGGATCGTCTCATACGACGACGCGGCGAAGAAGCTCGTAATAGACTTTGAGGGAAAGCCGGGGCACAAGATGGATCCGGCCTTCTGCGTCGATAAGCTCGAAGTGCTCGAGGACGACAATCTTCTCGTCCGCTACCGCACCGACCGCGAAAATCTTGAAAAGGAGATGAAAGACGGCGGAGAGTTCGTGGTGGCGTACCTCGAAAAAAAGCCCGACTTTTCCGCGAGCGCAATAGAGCTCGAGACGCTTTTCAGGCAGCTATTCGGGTATGTGGCGGAAAACCCGTCCATTCCGGAAAAGGAGCTTGCCGAAAAAAACAAGGCGGCGGAGAAGGCGTACAGGGCGTGGTGGAACAAGGCGAAGGAATCGCTATTCCGCAACCCCCGCGTGGCGTGTCCCAAGAGCAAGGGCGAGCCCTACGTTCTGCGCGCCAAGGAGGAGGAAATGAAGCCCGAGCAGGAAGTTTTGCGCGAATACTTCCTCAACAGGGAGCCCAAGAAAAAAATACTTTTGGCGGAAAAGCTCTACAAGACCGCAACCGACGACAGCGTAGAGGAAATCAAAGCCGACCTTCCAAAAATCAAGGAAGAGCTCACCGAGGCCATAAAAAAGGCGCGCTCTCTCAACGACGCCGACAGGCTCCACGGCATCTGGGTCAGAAACAATCTCGTCCGCTATCTCTACCCGGGCGAGGAGGAAAAAGTCGAAGAAATCGCCCCGCGAAGCAAGGACATCATTTTGGCCGCCGTCGAGCGCGACCCGAAAGACGGGCTGAACAACCTCGCCAAAAACCTGCCGTCCTCCTATCTCGAAAGATTCCTCGACCTGCTAACGCGCATTTTCGTGGAGGATTGGAGAGACCGCATAATAGACCTTCTCAAATACAGCGAAGGCAGGTTCACCAAAGAGTGCGTCGACTTCCTGCTCAGCTGGGACGTCTCGAAGAGCTCGCATTTTGTCAAGGGCGCGGAAATCCCCGACGACGGCAAGGGCGTGACTTCCCGCCAGCTGATAAAGGATTGCCTCAAAAGGTGGCTTGAAGAGCAGACTTTGCGCGGGCCCGTCATTTTGTGGATAGTCAAAAACCGCAACGCGTCCGCCTACAAGGACATTCTTTCGCCGCTCATCGGAGAAGACCTTTTGAGCGCCCTTCTTGCCGCCGTCGACGACGAGGCCCTCCAGCGCGAAACCGTGGTGACGACCGCGCGAATCGCGCTCGCCGACGCGCTCAGCGACGACAAGGACCTCATAAGGGACATGCTCGAAAGCTCCACCGCCGACACCGCGCGCGACCTCGCCCAGACGCTTCTGCTCAACCAGGGCTTTGAAGACCTTACGAAGAAGTCGATACTCGCGCGCATAATAAAAGTCTTCCCGAGCGTCCAGTCGCTCGTTGCGACGAAATCTTCCGACTCGAAGGAAAAGCGGCTTCTCGTCTCCGCCTGGAGCTTGCAGGCGCGCCGCGAAGAGCTCGAGGACATCGTCAAGAACCAGCTGCCCGCGAGCAAGGCCGCAATCGAAGCCGCGCGCGAGCTCGGCGACTTGCGCGAAAACTCCGAATACAAGATGGCGCGCGAGCACGACGAAGTCCTCTCCGCCCGCCGCGGACAGCTCGAGCGCGACATCGCGGGCTCCGAAGTGTTCGACTTCAATTCCACCCCGTCGGACAAGGTCGGCATCGGTTCGGTCGTCAGCCTCGTCACGAACAAGGGCGAAGAGCTCACCTGCACGATTCTCGGCGCGTGGGACAGCGATACCGCCAAAAATATATTCTCCTACCAGACGCCGCTCGCCCAGGCCCTCTTGGACCACAAGGTCGGCGACACTGTGGAAACGAACATCAACGGCCACGCGACGCTCTGGACCATAAAGAAGCTCGCGCGCTACATAGACGCCGTGAAATAGCGGAAATATCCCGAAAAAGCGGGTTCGCCGGTTGGCGAAGCCCGCTTTTTTTGCGCCCGCGCCTTGCGCAGGACGGCGCCAAACCGCGGTTTTCCGCGCTTTCGCGTTTCGGAAATTTTTTGCGCGCGCTGCGCTGGAATTTCCGCCAGCGCGCGTGTTGCGTTGCCGAAAACCATTTTATTTTCCAGTCGGCGCGCTTTTTTTCGATTTTTCCGCCTGTTTACTCTCCGCAAACCGTTTTCCGCTCCCGGATTGCGCGGGAAGGGCGGATATTTTGCGCGCAGATATTGTCGAAATCGGCGCGGCAGGCGTCAATGAAAAGTCGCGCGCCCGCGCCGGACGGAAGCATTATTGCAGCAGGAAAAGCGCGCTTTGCTTTCCATAAATTTTTGCCGCGCCGAACAGTTTGCCGGCGGCATTGCGAATTTTTTTAAGCCGCGCGCGGCGCGCGGAAAGCGGCGGCGAAAATGCGCGATCTCCGACGGCGCGCGGGGAATAAAATTCCGCCCCCAATTGGATATTTCTTCCGCGGCGGGTTGGTCCGCCGGCGCAGACGCGCGGGCGGGTTGCCCAATGAAAGGCAAATACGCTTTGCGCGGACATTTTATTTTCCGTTCCGAACCCTTTTCGCGGCGCGGGCAGAATGCTTTTGCGGGCAGTATCGTTCTCCGGCGCGCAATCCGCGCAGCCGCGTTTCGCGCCGTTTCATCGGGGGCTGTCAAAATAGAATGGGAAAATCTGGGGGAATTTTCTGTCCTTAAAAAAATCAACTAATTTCAGCAAAGACAGTTTTGTATACGGACGGGCGAAACTTTTGCTTTGCCGTCGCGCCAAAAACCGGCGCGCAAAAAACCCCGCGGGGCGGGGTTTCGACAATACAGCGAATATGAAGATTAAATGCCGGTTATTTTCCGAAAGTTTCAATTGTTTCAATCAATTCACGGGGGGTTCTGGTTTTCAGCCCCTCTATGATTTCGACTTTGTCGTTTTTGGGGTTTATCAGCACTATCGTCGGGAAATAGCGCAGCTTGTACTTTTCGGAAAGTTCGAGATACCTCTTGGCGTTCTTTTTGTCGACGGGTTCGCCGGTGCGCTTGAAGTCCGCCATTACGACGCGCAGTTTTTCCTTGGCGTATTTTGCGAATTCGTCGGTGTTTACCACAAATTTGTGCAGCATTTTGCAGGGAGGGCACCAGTCGAGGCCGGCGAATTCAAGCATCAGCGTCTTGCCCTCTTTCTTGGCGGCTTCGTATGCCTTGTCAAAATCGGCTTCGGTTTCGAGCAGCGATGCCTTCGCTTCGGCCTTGACGCCGGTCAGCTGTTCCTCGGCTTGGGCGGCGAGCGCCGGCCCCAGCACGAGCGACGAGAGAACCGCCGCCAGAAAGTATGTTTTTTTGCTTATTTTTTTCATTTTGCCTCCGTGTGGGGGTGTTTTATCTATTTAGACGACTTTCGGGGAAAAATGTTCCGGTATTTTTCCGGCGGGAGAAACCGCGGGCTATTTTTCGAAGAGGTTCATCTGCGCGCCGCGCAACATGCCGTAGTTTTTCAAAATGCGCAGGATTTGCGCAAGGTCGCTCTTTGCGTAGTTTGCATTTATTTCGACGGCGTCTATTAGCGAGCGCAACATCTGCGGGAACGTCACAACCCCGTCCACGCCGCGCGACTTCATTGCCGCAATGCTCTTCTGCCGCTCTTGGCGCGACTTCGGGAGATCCGCGACTGCGGCGATTTTCATCACGCCGCCGGTTTTGCCGAAAAACTCCTCCGCCCTTTTCAAGGCGGGCTTTTGCAGGAAGTCGAAGAGCCCTCCCTTGGCGGTCGAAATCATGTTTTCCGTAAAAACCGCCGTATGCCATGCCCGCACCGCGACTATGGCGCGCCCGCACTTTTTGAGTTCGGACGGGGTCAGGACGAACGCGGGCTCGCCGCGGAGCGGGTTGGGGTTTTCGACGAAGAAGTCTATGTTTTCGTCGGCCCTCTTTTTGCGCGACTGCACCTGGTGCTTGTTGGTCTGGCAAACGAGAAACCCGTTCGCCTCAAAATATTCCCTCACGATATTTTCGTCAATGCCCGCCATAATGCGCAAGAGCGTACAGCGAATGCGTCGGCGTTCAAGCAAATTGTCCGCGCGGCGTGGGGAGATGGCTGTAAATCAAAAGGCGGGGGCGGAATAAAACGCGAAAAGGCGGAGAGGAAAAACCGTCGGAGGTTGCATGCGCGCGGAAAGGGGAAAGAGGCTGGCAATTTTTTAACTGTCAAATAAAAAGGCTTACGCAATGCTTGACATTGTTGGGCAATGCCGATAATCTCGTGAATATTAAACCCATAACGCATTATGAAAAATATCGTCACACGCACTGAAAATGCCTTTCCGCCGAGCGGCTGCGCGGCGTTCCGCAAGTTTTTAACAGGCGCAGCGGTATGCGCGCTCGCCTTTCCCGTTTTTGCGCAGGAGACGAACGATTATTATTGGAGAGGGGGGACTTGGAATACCCCTGGGGATACGCTCCTCTTCAACGTCGCAAACAACTGGGCGGAGGACGCCGGCGGGCAGACGCTTCATCAAACTCCCCCTTCCGAAACTTCAAATGTCTTTTTCGATTGGCAAAATTTGAGCCAGAGCTCCACGGGCCACGCCCGCGTAAATATTTATCAACGTTCCGAAACCGTCAATTCGATAAACGCCTCGGTCGCCGCGGAATTCCACATCCAGAGCGGCCATTTTCTCAATGTCTTGTCGGACTGGAATAGTCGCGTGTCTTCCGACTATAAGTACGCTGTTGACGGCGCAAAAGGATACGACAAAGCGCTGCGCATAGCGGCCGATACTTTGAATTTTCTGACAATAGGCGGAGATATGACCCTATCTACCGACAAATATTTTAGCGCGCGCATAAGACTCGGCTCCGCGGGCGCCGGTAGCGGGTTTTCCATGTCGGTGGGAGGAGCTTTGAATTTCGTCAAAAACGGAGCGGACACCGACGGTTACCACGCTTTCGATATGGCCGCAATAGACAGTACCCGCGCGGGGAAACTGTCGCTGAATCTCGGCGGATTGAGGTCGAGCGGCAAGGCGGTTTACATGACGACGGGAGTTGCAAGCTCCACGGATATTTTGTTTTCCGACAACTCCTCCGGCGCGTTTGCGGGCGGCTCGTTCGAGGGGGTGTTTGCGGCGGATAGCGGAGTGAGTTCGCAGCTCAACATAACGATGAACGGCAGCGGCAGGCAGGAGATGACCATCTACAAGGCTTCCAACGGCTCGCTCCACGGCTTTGAGAATGACTTGGACGGCAAGGCGGACATGTCGATAGGCAATCTCATGGTAAACAACGGCGAATTTGTAATGAATACGGAAGTCGCGGTCGAGAACTTGTATCTCTCCGGCGGGAAGCTTAAATTTTCCTCAGCCGAAAAAGTCGGGGGCATGACGATAGACGGCGGGACGCTCCTGTTCGGCGGGACAATAAATGTCGGGGATTTGACTGTGGCGGCGTATTCGGCGGACGTGGTGTTTTCCGCCGAGGATTTGGCCGCGCACGAGATAACTGTGTTTGAGTTCGACTATTTGACAGACGATTTTGACGCCAATAGCGTGTTTTCCGCGTACAACGAGTTCGGGCAGGAGCTCGGGGGGAGGTTTGAGCTGACAGTGGAGATGGGCGGCTCCGGAAGCCTTGTGTACGTGGTGCCCGAACCCGCGGCGGTTGCGGCGTTCATCGGGGCGGCCGCGCTGATGTTCGCCCTCCGCCGCGGCGGGCGGCGATAGCGGCGTTCGGTTGATTGCCCGCAAAAAAATCCCCGCGCCAGTATCCGCGGGGATTTTTTTTGCCTTTTGGGCGGGGCGCGAAATTTCGGGCATTTCAAATTTTCGGAGGTTGCGCATAATTTGGAAAACCGGCTCTGTATTTTGGAATTTATCAGGCCGTGTTCAAAATTGCGCGGCGACAAGCGGGGCGGTCGGGAAAACAAATTCTTTCAAATGCCGTATTCGCCGGTTTTTTTAGGTCGATTCGGGGCGCATTCTTTTGTTCGGGCGCAAAAAAAGGGCGCGCAATCTTGCGCGCACCCCTATTTATTTTCGCGGTTTGCCGCTTTATTGAGATAATATTCCGGCGGGTTATTTTATTGTGAGAATTACGTTTTTATCGGACTTGGAGTTGCGGCCTATTTTGCCCTCCGTTATTGTGGCTTTCAGCGCGCCGACGTTTACGGTCTGCCCCATCGAGCATGGGTTGCCGTTTACCGTAAAGCGCGTGAGCTTGCCGAGCTGGCTCTTTTTGTTCGCGAACTCTATGAGGGTGTAGACCCCCTTCTTGGCTTTTGGCGATATTCGCACGTCGAGGTCGCAGCCTGTGAAGTTGACTTCCCCGCCCGTAAATTTGAGCGCGGGGATATGCCCGTCCTCTTCGACCATCTGGATTTTGAAAGCCCACTGTTCGGGTTTTTCGGAGAATATTGTGTCGATTACCGTTCCCTCGCCGAATGTCGCGACCGTTTTGCCTTCGAGGACAAAATTGAACCCGCCGCGCGTATTGGAATTTACCAGCGGGTGCACGGGAATTATGCAGCCCAGCGTTCCCGCCATATCGAATTTCGTGTTTTTGAGCGTCAGGCTGGCGTTGCCTATGCTGCGGTGTCCGTCCCAATAGCTGATTGAGAGGTTGCCGCCGAATTCAAGATTGCAGTCCTCAAACGCGACGGTCGATGAGCCGCCGCCGGGCACGCCCATGTTCAGCCCCCTCTTGACCTTTATGGTCTTGCCCTTTGCGGTGATGGTTGAGCCGTCGCCGTTGGAAATCTGGCCGACTTGAATGTTGGCGTCGATGTCGAGCTTGTACCCCCAGCCCCAGCGCGTGGCGAGCGTGTCGTTGACGCCGGGCTTGGAGGGGAGCGGCGGGGTTTCAAAATCGCCGCTGCTGCCCCAGTGGCAGGTGGAGTACTTCATGTTTTTCTCCTCCTGCGTTTCGGGGTTTCTCTTGCCGGCGAAATACGTGAGCGCGAACGCCTGCGCGCAGGATGCGGCGAGAATCACCAAAATTTTTATCGAGACTGTCGTTTTCATTGATGGAGCGTATAAATAAATTTCCCGCAAGGCGGTGCGGACGCGCGACTGCGCCTTTTACATAAAATTTTCGCTTTTTTTTGGCGGGTGTCAAGAAGGTTATTGCGCGCCCGCGCCCCGCAAAATGCGCGCCGCGCCGGCGTGGAGAACCCCGCGCCGCTACTGTTTGCGCCTGCGGCTCTTTGCCAGCAATCCCGCTATCGCAACTCTCGCGCGCGATTCGAGCCGCTCGATCTCCTCCTCGTCCAGATCTTTGGAGTTTTTCGCCTCTTCGAGCGCTTTTTCGGCGGCGTCGCGGGCTTTTTGCATTTCGTCCTCGTCGAACTGCTGCACGTCTATGGCCGATTCGGTGAGAACCGATATGGAGTCGCCGAGGCATCGGGCGTAGCCTTCGTCTATCGCGACGCTCTCTTCGCTCCCGCCGGAAAACGCGAGCACAGCCCCCGCGTCGAGAATTGTGATGAGGGGGATGTGCCCGGGCAGTATCTGTATTTCGCCGTCGCTGGCCGGCAGCGAAACCGCGTCGAGCGAGTCCCTTTTGTAGGCGATTCCCGACGGGGTGACGATTTCGAGGGAGAGCGGCATTTATTTACCCTTGTTCTTTTCGTAGGATTCCAGAACTTCGTCGATGGTTCCCTTGTAGGCGAAGTCGTTTTCGTTCACGTGGTCGAGCTTGCCGTCGAGGATCATCGCGAACCCTTTGATAGTCTCCGCGACCGGAACGTATGTGCCCGGTATGCCCGAGAACACCTCCGAGACGTGCATCGGGTGCGAGAGGTATTTTTGGACTTTGCGCGCGCGGGAGACCGTGAGCTTGTCTTCGTCGGAGAGCTCGTCTATGCCGAGAATCGCTATGATGTCCTGCAAGTCCTTGTATTTTTGCAGGAGCTCCTGCACGCCGCGCGCCACCCTGAAATGCTCCGCCCCCACTATGTCGGCGGACAGCGCGTTGGAGGTGGAGGCGAGCGGGTCGATCGCCGGATATATGCCCAGAGCCGCTATCGAGCGGTCGAGGACGATGGTGGAGTCGAGGTGCGCGAAAGTGTTGGCGGGGGCGGGGTCGGTGAGGTCGTCCGCGGGCACGTATACCGCCTGGAAAGAGGTGATGGATCCCTTTTTCGTCGAGGTGATGCGCTCCTGCAATTCGCCCATTTCCTGCGCGAGGGTCGGCTGGTAGCCGACTGCCGACGGGGAGCGCCCAAGCAGGGCGCTTACCTCGCTGCCCGCCTGCGAAAACCTGAATATGTTGTCGATGAAAAGCAGAACGTCCTGCCCCTGCGCGTCGCGGAAGTACTCCGCCATGGTGAGCGCCGTGAGAGCCACCCTCATGCGCGCCCCCGGGGGCTCGTTCATCTGCCCGTAGACGAGCGCGACTTTCGATTTCTCGGGGTTCTTCTGGTCGATTACGCCCGAATCCGTCATTTCGTGGTAGAGGTCGTTGCCTTCCCTCGAGCGCTCGCCGACGCCCGCGAATACCGAAAATCCGCCGTGGGCCTTGGCGATGTTGTGGATGAGCTCCATGATTACGACGGTCTTCCCGACGCCCGCGCCCCCGAACGCCCCAACCTTGCCGCCTTTGAGGAACGGGCAGATGAGGTCGATGGGCTTGATGCCGGTCTCCAGAATTTCCGCGCGCGTGCTTTGCTCCAAAAGCGACGGGGCCTTGCGGTGTATCGGCAGCCTTTCGGAGGTCGCGACGGGGCCCTTCTGGTCTATCGGATCCCCCGTGACGTTGAAAATCCTCCCGAGGGTCGCCGCGCCGACGGGCACTTTTATCGGGGATTGGGTGTCGACCACTTCGTCGCCGCGCTTCAACCCTTCGGTGGAGGTCATTGCCACCGTCCTGACGACGCCCTCGCCGAGCTGCTGCTGCACTTCAAGCACTATCTTCGCGCCGTCGCCGCCCGTCGTGAGCGCGTTGTAAATTGCGGGAATCGAGTCGGCGGGGAACTCGACGTCCACAACCGCCCCTATGACTTGTTTTATTCTGCCTGAACTCATTTTGCGTTTCTCTTTAAATTAGTCTCCGGTTTCTGCCGCGGCGGACGAAAGCTCGAGTATTTCGGTCGTGATGGCGGACTGGCGCGCCTTGTTGTACTCAAGATTGAGCTCCGAGAGCAGCGCGTCGGCGTTGTCGCTTGCGCTCTTCATCGCGACCATGCGCGCGGAGTGCTCCGAGGCCTTGGCGTCGAGCGCTATGTGGTGGAGGCTCTGCCTTATGTAATACTGCGGAAGCCTTGCGAGGACTTCGCCCGCGGAGGGCTCGAACTTCACGTTGCGCTCCTCGCGCGCGGCGACAGCAACGTCCGCCATTTTGTACGACTTGCGCAGGCGCTCTATGAAGGGGGTGAGGTCGTCGGCGGGCGCGAGCTTCACAAGGGCGGTCTCCTGCCTGAGAGTGTTCACAAAGATCGGGTACAGAACCTCTATGCTGCCGTACTCCCCGCTGTCCCTGGCGAGCTTCATGGCGAACTCCGCCACTTTGCGCGTCTCGGCGAAGGCGACGGCGTCGCTTATCTTAAACTGCCCTTTGAGCGCCCTGCCCGTCTTCGCTATAAACCGCCCCGCGCGCGAGCCGACCGCAATGTAGTCGGCCTCTTCCCTCGGGATTTCGGCGACGGCCTTGAAGATGTTGGAATTCAGGCTGCCGCACAGCCCCTTGTCGGTCGAAAACACTATGACGAGCCGTTTCTTTCCGGTCGCGTTCGCCGCGCGGGAAATCATTTTGCCGAGGCGTTCGAGCACGGTTTCGGTGAGGTCCATCAGCAGTATGGCGTACGCCCTGCCCGCCTCCGCGCTGTTCTGGGCCCTCTTCATTTTAGACGCCGCAACGAGCTCCATGGCGTGGGTGATCTGCCCGGTGCTCGCGACCGCCTTCATGCGGTTTCTGATTTCGCGCATCCCCTTCATGGCCGTTTACGCGAAAGTCTTTCTCCACTCTTCGCAGGCGGATTTCATCTTTGCGTCGAGATCGCCGTCGAAGGCGCCCTTTTTGAGTATTTCCGCGAGCAGCTCCGGCTTGCGCGCCGAAAGGAAGCTTTCAAGGGCGGCTTTGGCGTCGGACACGCGGGCGACTTCGATGTCTGCGAAGAATCCGTTTTTGAGAGCCCAGAGGACGGCGATTTCTGCGTCCGCGCCCATCGGGGCGTTGTTGGGCTGCTTCATGATTTCCGCGAGCCTGTCGCCCTTGTCTATTATAGCCTTCGTGCGCGCGTCGAGGTCGGAGCCGAACTGCGCGAAGGCGGCGAGCTCCTTGTATTGCGCGTATTCGCCCTTGAGCGTCGCCGCGACCTGCTTGAACGCCTTTATCTGCGCCGAAGAGCCCACGCGGGACACCGAAATTCCCACCGAAATCGCGGGCCTTACGCCCTTGTTGAAGAGGTCGGTCTCCAAAAATATCTGGCCGTCCGTGATGGATATGACGTTTGTCGGAATGTAGGCGCTGACGTCGCCCTGCTGCGTCTCGATTATCGGGAGGGCTGTGAGCGAGCCGTTGCCGTTTTCCTCGTTTAGGCGCGCGGCGCGCTCGAGCAGGCGGGAGTGCAGGTAGAACACGTCGCCCGGGTACGCCTCGCGCCCCGACGGGCGCTTTAACAGCAGCGACACCTGCCTGTACGCAGCGGCGTGCTTGGAGAGGTCGTCGTAGACTATGAGCGCGTCCATTCCGTTTTGCATGAAGTATTCGCCCATCGCGCAGCCCGCATAGGGGGCGATGTAGAGGTTGGCGGCGTTCTCGGCGGCGGAAGCCGCGACGATCGTCGTGTACTTCATCGCCCCGCGCTTCTCGAGAAGCTGTATGGTGCGCGCTATGTTTGAATTTTTCTGGCCGATAGCCACATATATCGAGTAGACGGGGCGGAAGCCCTCCTCGCCCGCATGCTCGTCGTTTATGCGCGCCTGGTTTATTATTGCGTCGAGGGCGATTGAGGTTTTTCCGGTGCAGCGGTCGCCGATGATGAGCTCGCGCTGCCCCCTGCCTATCGGCAGCATGGCGTCGACTTCAAGTATCCCCGTTTGCAGCGGCTGGTTGACGGACTTGCGCGGAAGTATGCCCGGGGCGATCTTTTCGACGGGATAAAAGCCGTCGGCGGAGATTTCGCCCTTGCCGTCGAGCGGGCGGCCGAGCGCGTCGACAACCCTTCCCAAAAGCCCCTTGCCGACGGGGACGCTCAAAAGCTTTCCGGTTGTGCGCGCCTCCCCGCCCTCCTTGACGTTCGAGGCGTCGCCGAGCAGTATGCAGCCGACTTCGTCCTCGCCGAGGTTGAGCGCTATCCCCGTGACGCCCCCGCCGAAGTCGATCATCTCGTTGTACATCGCCTCGCTCAGCCCGTCGAGGCGCGCGACGCCGTCGGCGAGCGATATTATGGTTCCGACGTTCGCGCGGCGGTTGCGCTTTTCCACGGCGTCTATGCGCGCCGATATCTCTTTGATTATCTCGTCCATTGCTTCAAACTTCACATGATGCTTTCAAGGGAGAGTTTGGCGGAACGCTCCCATATTATGTCGCCGCAGATTATCCGCACGCCGCCTATGAGCGACGGGTCTACCCTGCGGGCGAATGTCAAATCCCCCCTGCCCGTCTGGCTTTCGACAAACTTTTTCAGCCTTTCAAACGCGGCGTCGGAGAGTTCGGCGGAGCTTTCCACGGTGACGGATGCCGCCCTCGCCTTTCTTTGCACCAGCCGCTCATACTTTCTTAGCACCGCGAGCTTGCGCGCGGCGGACCCCCCGCGGCATGCGACTTCGCACGCCGCGGCGACGCGCTTCGGGTCTATCCGCCCGTCTGGGCCGGCGGAGCATTCCGCCAAAAGTTTTGCCTCGTCCGCGGCGTTCATTTCCCCTCCGCGAGCTCCTCTGCGGCGCGCTCGTCGAGCTTTTTGCGCTGTTCGGGCGTCAATATGCCGTTCACCGCCTCTTCCGCCGCCTTTGCGACCAGAACGCACAATTCGTCCCGTAGTTCGCGCTTCATGCGCTCCCTGTCCTGCGCGAGCTGTTCGTCGGACTGCCGCCGGATTTCCGCCGCCTGTTCCGCCGCCGCCGCCGCCGCCTTTTCTACAACGGCCTTTGCGTCGGCGCGCGCGGATTCCAATATGCGGGTGGCTTCGAGGGCGGCTTCGGCCGCCTGTTTGTCGGCTTCAGCTTTCGCCGCGGCGAGCTTTGCGGCGGCTTCCTCGGCGTCTTTGAGCCCCTTTTCTATTTTTTCGCGCCGCTTGTCGGCGGCGGCCATTACGGGTTTGAACGCCAAATAATACAGGGCGCACGCCACTATCGCAAACGACACCCCCTGGCTGACCAATAGCCGCCATTCTATGCCGAATTGCGTGAGAAATTCCAGCGGGTTTGAGCCCGCCGCAATCAATGCGCTCATTGCCGCCCCGCTTTATTTGCCGAGAAACAGCGAGTAAAACGCCACCGCTTCCGCGAGCGCCATTCCGAGGATGCCGAGCACCATTATCTTGCCGAACGCGCCCGGGTTGCGGCCCGTGGCGTCGACGGCTTTTGCGCCGACAAACCCCACGCCGAGAGCGGCGCCGAGGCAGCCGAGGGCCCCCTGTATGCTTCCGCTGATGTTTCCCATTTGATTGACTGCTTCTGCTATTATTTCCGTCATTTTGTTTTCTTTCGGGTTAAATTTTTTTCCGGCGTCCTTTCCGCTCACTCCTCCTCATGGTTTGTCAAAAGCCCTATGTACACCGCGGTCAGCAGTGTAAACAGAAACGCCTGGATGAGGCCTATAAGTATTTCGAGCAGGTAGAACGGCAGCGGTATGACCCAGGAAATCCACGAAGGCAGCTCCGCCGCGAGCGAGTGCATGTTTTCGAGCAGCACTTCTCCGCCGAATACGTTGCCGAAAAGCCGGAACGAGAGCGACAGCAGCCTCATTATTATGGATATTATGTCGATGCAGCCCACCGCGAAAAATACCGCGAAAAGCGAAAAATATATCGGAAGCGCCACTTCCTTGGGGTCGGCTTTGTTCCCGAACGTGTCGTGCAGGAACACCTTGAGCCCCGCGTACTTGAGCACAAAATATATCCACGCCCCGAACGATATCATCGCCAGCGCAAGCGTAGTGTTGAGGTCGGAATTGGCCGCGCGCAAAAATGGGACAAACTTCACGAATTCCGCAGCGGCGGCCCCTGCGGCGGAACCGGAAGTCTCGCGGGGGAAAAATCCCTCCGGAGGCGTCTCCTGCCCCGTATAGACGATTTCCTCTCCTATCGAGCCGACGCCCGGCAGAAGGCCGCTCCAGTTCATTATCAATATGAAGAAAAAGAACCCAAGCAGCAGCGGAAATGCCGCACGAAAGGCTTTTTTGCCCATGAGCGGCTCGAATATTCCGGATAAGGAGGAAATTACGGCTTCAACCGCCATCTGTCCCCTGCCGGGCACGAGCTTTGCTTCTCTGCCTATCATGAGGCGGAACCCCAAAATTATTGCGGCCGCGAAAACCCACGTTGTGAACATCGAGTTTGTGACGGGAAACCCCAAGACGTCGAAAAGACGTTCTCCTTTTACTTCGGCGCAAAAGCCTTCGGTTGCGAATGCGGCTTGCGTCGCAAACGCGATCGCGCATGTTTTCAAAAATCTAAAATTCCCGATAACAAACATTCCGAATTTTAAAGTTCCCCTTTTGGAAATTTTGTCAATAAAAAGATAAAAACGTTCAAATTTTGCGCCTATTGGAGGCGCCGGCCTCCCCCGCCGGCGCGCGTTTTCCGGACGTTTCCGGCGCAAATGGCGGAATGTTGTTATTGCGCGTTTTGAAAAAAATGGCGGGCGTGGGCAGCCGGCCGGTATTTGGAGTTTTTTCAATTTTGCTCGCTTCCCGCCCGATGGCATTCCGCAGGGCACATATATTAATATTAGAGCGAAGAATGATATCAAAGAAAACGAAAGGAGTTGCGGGATTGCGGAAGAACTGTTCCGCAATCGCCAGATTTTGGCAAACTATGCTCTTCCTTTCCCATGGCGGCGACAAAGGCGCCTTGCGGTTTTTATCCGGTTTTAGTTTGTGCCGCGTTTCCGCTATTCCCTCCTTGCCCTTCCCCCGCCCTGCCTTTCGGGCTTTTCATGTCTTTTCCCGTTCCGCGGATTTTTCGCAAGCGGTTTTCATGCTATTTTTCTTTTTTATATGTTATCGCAGATTTTTTTCTCTTTCTTTTTTTGCCTCCTCTTCTCATTGTTTTGTCCCCTCGCCCCGCTTTTCGATTCTCTTTTACCCCCTGCTCCGCTGCCCGCGTAAAAGTTTTTCTTGCGGGTAGGCGAAAATGTCGGATTATGTCGCAATGCTAACATTGGGAAAGGATTCCGAGTACGGCGTAATAGTCTGCGGCGCGGGGCACGCCGGCTGCGAGGCGGCGCTCGCGTCGGCGCGCATGGGCGTGCGCACGCTCCTGCTTTCGGGCAGCCTCGACACTGTCGCCCAAATGAGCTGCAATCCGGCGATCGGCGGGCTTGCCAAAGGGCATATTGTAAGGGAAATCGACGCGCTCGGCGGGGAAATGGCGGTCAACGCCGACGCCACCGGAATACAGTTCCGCGTCCTAAACGCCTCAAAGGGGCCCGCCGTCCGCGCCCCGCGCGCCCAGTGCGACAAAAAGGCGTACCAGTTCAGGATGAAGCGCGTTCTCGAGTCCGCCCCCAATTTGGAGCTCTTTCAGGCGGAGGTCACGGGGATTATCGCTTCAAACGGCGAAATCCGCGGGGTGTCTACGAATCTCGGGGCGGATTTTTACGCCCGAAGCGTGGTTTTGACAACCGGAACTTTTTTGCGGGGGCTTTTGTTTGTCGGCTCTTCAAAGACGGAAGGCGGCAGAATGGGTGATTTTTCGTCAAAGAGGCTTTCAGAGAGCCTCGAGGCCCTTGGCATATCGCTCGCGCGCTTGAAGACGGGGACTCCCGCGCGGATCCTTGCAAAAAGCATAGATTTTTCCAAATGCCAGATGCAGCCCGGAGACGAGCCGCCGCAGCTTTTCGCGTTTTACGACACCCGCACCGACGCCTACGAAGCGGCCGCGTAGCGCGAGGGCTGGATTTCCGACTGTCCCCCGTGCGCGCTTTCGGGCGTTTTCTCCGCCTCCGCCGCGCGCGCCGTGTCTTGCGAAGAGGCCGAAAACGCGGCTTCCGATTTCCGCAAAAAAATGTTCCACGTGGAACAATCGCTTGCCTTCGGGGATTTCGAAGGTTTCGGAAAAAGCCAAATGGCGTGCTACGAGACCTCTACAACCGCAAGAACCGCCGAGATTATTAAAGCCAATCTTCGGCGCTCCGCCATGTACGGGGGGGAGATAAAGGGCGTCGGCCCGCGGTATTGCCCGAGCATTGAGGACAAAATCGTGCGTTTTCCGGCAAAGGAGGGGCATCGGCTCTTCCTCGAACCCGAGGGAAGGCTCACCGATGAGTGGTATATAAACGGGCTTTCGACCTCCATGCCGCTCGACGTGCAGCTCGAGATAATCAGAAGCGTTCCGGGCCTTGAAAAGGCCGAGGTGGCGCGGCCCGCGTACGCCGTTGAATACGACTACGCCCCTCCCACCCAGCTTCGGGCGACGTTGGAGTCTAAGATTGTCTCCGGGCTCTTTTGCGCGGGCCAGATAAACGGGACGAGCGGGTACGAGGAGGCGGCGGGGCAGGGACTTTTGGCCGGCGCCAACGCCGCGGCGAGGGTTCTTGGGATCGAGCCCGTCGTGCTCGGAAGGCATGAGAGCTATATAGGGGTGCTGGTCGACGATTTGGTGACAAAGGGAACGTTCGAGCCGTACAGAATGTTCACAAGCCGCGCCGAATACAGGCTTTTGCTTAACCATTCGAGCGCGGAAATCCGCCTTCTGCCGTATGCCAGAAGGCTTGGGCTTCTTGCCCGCGGTCGCGAGCGGGCGATTGCCTTGAAGTCGGAGGCTGTCCGGATATGGTCCGGGCGTCTCGATTCCGGAAAGGCGGGGGATTCTTTGCGCAGAGGCGAGAACGCCGCCTTGCCGGCGGGGTTTCTCGCGCTTCCGCCGGAGGCGCGCGCCGAAATTCTTTACAGGGTTGCGTACAAGGGGTATCTCGAAAGGGATTTGCGCCAGATAGAAAAGATGAGCGGCTGGGAGAACATACGCATTCCCTCCGGTTTGGATTATTCGAGAGCTGTCGGCCTGCGGCTCGAGGCGCGCCAAAAGCTTGAAAAGTTCGCCCCGTCGACGATAGGGCAGGCGAGCAGGATATCCGGAGTTTCCCCGGCGGATATCGGGGTTTTGCTCGTGTATGTGAAATCTTTCGGTGGGTGACGGGTTGCGGCGCGCATGCTCGCGCCCTTTTTTTTGCCCGGATCGCAATCGTCGGATTGAAATATTTTCCGCCCGCCTTTCGGAAATTTTACCGTCGCGGCAGATTTTTGGGAGAAAGTTCCCGAAAAACGGCCTCTAAAAATGCCTCGAATCGCGATTTTTGGGCTGAATTTGATACCTGGGTATGCAAGAGGGGGCAAAACGGCAAATAGGGGCGTTTTTTTGCGTTTTGGGGCGTTTTTGCAAAAATGAGATTTTAAGCCTTTGCCAACTTAAACGTTTCTCCCCAAAACGGAGTGTATGCCGGCACGTCGCCGCATTTTTCCCCTATTTCGCCACCGAGCGAAATCGGCCATCTCCATTTTCCGATTTCGTGCCCTAGTTCAAGTATGTGCGAAATCAGCACCACTTTCGGCCTTACGGTCTGCTTTGCGCATTTGGGGATGTCCAGACCCACCGCGATATGCGGGATAAACACGTCGGGTTCTCGCTCGGGCACGGCCTGTTTTGTGTCGCAGGCGTCTCCCGTATGGAAGATGCGCGCGCCTCCCGCGGATTCGCCGCAGTCTATTTCGTACGTCAGGACGAACTTTTCAAGGCGCTTGTTGTGGTCGCAGCATTTGGTTAGGATTGTGGCGTCGCCGAATTTGAAGCGCCTGTTGCCCGCGGAGTAGTGCGGGGTGTCCATGTAGTTTTGGACTACGGGCTTGCCCGCTTTTTTTAGCGCGCTGATGAGCGGCTGGCAGATGTGGTCTTGGTGGTTGTGCGTAATGAGCAGAAAGTCCAAGCTGCCCGCTATTTCCGCCGCGCGGGGATGGCAGAGGTCTATCGCGAATGTAAGAGCCGGAGTTTTTATGACATATCCCATGTTGTAGACAAGCCTCAGGTGCGTCTCTCCTCGGCGGGGTTTGCTGTTTTTTGCCCATTCCGCCGTCTTTGAAAACGCGTCGTCAAAATAGCGCAATATGGCGAATTTCTCGCGCATTTTTTTTGCAGTTTTTGCGCCGGCTTGGAGGTATTCGGCAAAATGGCGCGCGGAGCACGCGTCTGCGGCCCTTTGGATATTTTCGGCGGCTTTCGCGCGGGCGGGGCAGGGGGTTCGCATGTCGGTTTTTAGCGCCTCGTCGATGAGCGGAAGCGCGGGAGCGTTTGCCGCGCCGGCCATTGCGCAAAATGCCGGAAGCGCGGCTGCGGATGCCGTTTCCAAAAACGCGCGCCTATTCATGTGTTTTCCCTTTCAATTTTTTCGCTAGGGGAATGTTCCACGTGGAACATTCGGGCCTTTCTTGCAACGGGCTACATTTTTCTTGCAAACGCGAAGGCGTCAATGTTTTTAAACCCGAGCTTCTTTAAAACTCTTGCGCATTCCGACATCGTCGCCCCGCTCGTCATTACGTCGTCAACAATCACTATGTGCGCGCCTTTGGGGATTTTTGATACCTTTCTATTGTTTGCCTTAAACGCTCCTTTTATGTTTTCAAGCCTTTCCTCTTTTGTCAGGTGCGTTTGCGTGTCGGTTCTCTTTGTCCTTCTGAGGGCGTTCGATATCGTTATCCCTGAGTTTGGGAACGCGCGAATTGCGGCGTTCGCGATTATTTCGCTTTGGTTGTATCCGCGCTTCATCTTTCGCGCAAAGTGCAACGGCACCGGAATCAGAACGGAATCTTTTAGGAATTCTCCGAGCTTCGGGGTTTCCTTCATTATCTTTGCCATATCCGACGCGAGGTGCGGGGAGCTTCTGTATTTTAATCCGAGGGCAAGCTCCCTTGCGGGGCCGCTGAAAACGCAACACGCCATGCTCCAGTTGAACGACGGAGGATCCTTTGCGCACTTCGGGCAAAATGCGGAATTGGGCGAGTCGTTTGGCCCGATTATTTCCGAACAGCGGAGGCACCGCCCGCCTTTTATTATGTAGATGTCCCTTTCGCAGCCCTCGCAGACAAAGTCGTATTTTCCGGAGTTGTTGGCGGCGCCGCAATAGACGCATCTTCTTGGGAAAAACGCATCAAGCAGCGCGGTAGCGCCGCGCCTCGCCGCCGTGAGGATTGCGCCCATTTTAATGTTTGTTGAAATTTATCAATTTTTATTTTTTTCCGATGCCGGATTCCCTATGCTTTTTGCATGCCGCAAAAGGGATTCCCTCTTGCATAAAGGCAATGCTATATTGCGGATTTTTGCGGCGTTGTCAATGGGCGAGTTTGTCAAAGATAAGTATCGGAAAGATGCGAGGGGGCGGCCAAGAGAAATGAAAAACGCGCGGGAAAGCGAATGCAAATGGGGCGGCGAGATTTTCTTTTGCGGGCGAAAGCGCCGGAATTGAGGCCGCCGGACGGGCGCGGTGTAGGGCGGCGAAAAGGAGCCGAAGAATGATTTTGCGGCAAAGTTGAAAAAATATTAAAAAAACAGCTTGACAATATAGGCAGTGGAGGGCTTAATGCGAGGTCTTTTCACATTGGGGCGGGGTGGCGCGAGGGCGCAGAGCTGGTCTGGTGTGGGGAGGCGATTTTGAAAAAAAATCGAAAAAAAGATAAAAAAGAAGCTTGACAAGGGAAGAGGGGTATAGCTTAATGGGCGGCCTTTCGACTTGAGAAGGTCGAGCGAGAGATAGGAATCCGAGTCGGGGTTAAGTTTCCGAGAGGGGGCGCCGATGAGGGGAAGAGTTCTTTGAAATTTACTAAGTACGATTGTGCGAACCAGCCAAAAATTTTTTTGGCGAAACTTTGAAAAAAGTCCAACGAATCGATATAGAGATATATTGAAGAACAGACGTTGAACGATCTAATGAAATCTTAAAAAAAAGATTTTACGGAGAGTTTGATTCTGGCTCAGAGTGAACGCTGGCGGCGTGGTTAAGACATGCAAGTCGAGCGAGAACAAAAGCGTAGCAATACGTGGATGAGAAAGCGGCGAACGGGTGCGTAACACGTAAGCAACCTGCCCTAAAGACGGGGATAGCTCGGGGAAACTCGAATTAATACCGGATGTGGTCCTTAAACACATGTAAGAGGAACTAAAGCTTGAGAAGGCGCTTTAGGAGGGGCTTGCGGCCTATCAGCTAGTTGGTAAGGTAACGGCTTACCAAGGCAAAGACGGGTAGCGGGTCTGAGAGGACGATCCGCCACACTGGAACTGAGACACGGTCCAGACACCTACGGGTGGCAGCAGTTTCGAATCATTCACAATGGGGGCAACCCTGATGGTGCAACGCCGCGTGGGGGACGAAGGTCTTCGGATTGTAAACCCCTGTCACACAGGACTAACCATAAGGTTAATAGCCTTATCTGAATTAACTGTGAGAGGAAGTAGTGGCTAACTCCGTGCCAGCAGCCGCGGTAATACGGAGACTACGAGCGTTACTCGGATTCACTGGGCGTAAAGGGAGCGCAGGCGGGATAGTGTGTTAGGTGTGAAATGCCGGGGCTTAACTTCGGAGCTGCGCCTAAAACTATTATTCTAGAGTGCTGGAGAGGTAAGCGGAATTTCCGGTGTAGCGGTAAAATGCGCAGATATCGGAAGGAACACCGAAGGCGAAGGCAGCTTACTGGACAGAAACTGACGCTCATGCTCGAAAGCGTGGGGAGCGAAAGGGATTAGATACCCCTGTAGTCCACGCCCTAAACGTTGTACACTAGGTATTGGAGGAATCATCCCCTTCAGTGCCCCAGCTAACGCGATAAGTGTACCGCCTGAGGACTACGACCGCAAGGTTAAAACTCAAAGAAATTGACGGGGGCCCGCACAAGCGGTGGAGCATGTGGCTTAATTCGATGCAACGCGAAGAACCTTACCTGGGTTTGACATGTATTTGAATATGCGTGAAAGCGCATAGTCCTTCGGGACAGGTACACAGATGCTGCATGGCTGTCGTCAGCTCGTGTCGTGAGATGTTCGGTTAAGTCCGGCAACGAGCGCAACCCTCGCCCTATGTTACCAGCGGGTAAAGCCGGGGACTCTTAGGGGACAAACCTGAATTCAGGTGGGAAGGTGGGGATGACGTCAAGTCAGTATGGCTCTTACATCCAGGGCTGCACACGTGCTACAATGGCCGGCACAGAGGGAAGCTACGCCGCGAGGCGATGCAAATCCAGAAAACCGGTCCCAGTTCGGATTGGATGTCTGCAACTCGACTCCATGAAGCCGGAATCGCTAGTAAAGGCGTATCAGCTACGACGCCTTGAATACGTTCCCGGGCCTTGTACACACCGCCCGTCAAGTCATGAAAGCCGGTTTTGCCCGAAGTTCGTGAGCTAACCCGCGAGGGGGGCAGCGACCTAAGGCAAGGCTGGTGATTGGGACTAAGTCGTAACAAGGTAGCCGTAGGGGAACCTGCGGCTGGATCACCTCCTTTCTAAGGAGAAATTCTGATGCGCCCCGAGAGGGGAGCATGTGAGAATGAGGATGAGGTACGCGCGATCGTGCTTAGTAAATTTCAAATGGACGGAAGTTCATTGAGAAGCGACAAACCGCAAGGCGTTAAATGGGCGGAAGGCCCGGGACGCGCTGGATGGCGAAGGGGCCGTAGCTCAGATGGAAGAGCGGCTGATTTGCATTCAGCAGGTCATCGGTTCGAACCCGTTCGGCTCCACCATTTAGAGGGCTCATAGCTCAGTTGGTTAGAGCACACGCTTGATAAGCGTGGGGTCGGTGGTTCAAGTCCACCTGGGCCCATGGATGGTTTGTTGAGGAAGGATTTGGTTCTTTGACAGTATGTAGACGAGAAAACACGTAAATAAGCGAGGTAAATAAAAATACGATAGCTTAGAATACGGAAGAAAGTGAATAGAATCCAGTGACAGCCCATATTTAAAAAAGGAACAATGGTTGTTATCAAGCAACGAAGGGCAACAGGAGGATGCCTTGGCGACACATGGCGATGAAGGACGTGGCAAGCTGCGAAAAGCTTCGGTAAGCCGCAAGCAGGCTTTAACCCGGAGATATCCGAATGGGGAAACCCACCGGCGGCAAAGCGCCGGTACTGCGACATGAATAAATAGTGTTGCGAGAGCGATACCCGCTGAAGTGAAACATCTCAGTAAGCGGAGGAAAAGAAAGCGAAGCGATTCCCTCAGTAGTGGCGAGCGAAAGGGGAACAGCCCAAACCATGGGGATTTATCCCTGCGGGGTTCGGACTCAGATGTGGACTTTTATCAGATAGGCGAACGGCATGGAAAAGCCGGCCATAGAGGGTGAGAGGCCCGTAGTCGAAATCTGGTGAATACCTATGAGTATCCAGAGTAGCACCGGACACGTGAAACCCGGTGTGAATATGTGCAGACCACTGCATAAGGCTAAATACAAGGTGTCGACCGATAGTGAACAAGTACCGTGAGGGAAAGGTGAAAAGGACCCCTGTTAGGGGAGTTAAAAGTACCTGAAACCTGTTGCCTACAAGCGGTCAGAGCCCCCATGTGGGGTGATGGCGTACCTTTTGCATAATGGGCCTAGGAGTCTATATCAGTTGCAAGCTTAAGCGTTTACGACGCGGAGGCGAAGCGAAAGCGAGTCTGAAGAGGGCGGGAGTAACTGGTATAGCACCCGAAGCGGAGGCGATCTAGCCATGGCCAGGCTGAAGCATCGGTAACGCGATGTGGAGGGCCGAACCCATTAACCTTGAGAAGTTAAGGGATGAGCTGTGGTTAGGAGTGAAAGGCTAATCAAGCCCCGTAATAGCTGGTTCTCTCCGAAATATATTTAGGTATAGCGTCAAATGCTGATCGCCGGGGGTAAAGCACTGAAAAGGCTAGGGTTCACACCAGAATACCGAACCTTATCAAACTCTGAATACCGGCGAGGGAAATTTGGCAGTCAGTCAGTGGGGGATAAGCTTCATTGGCGAGAGGGAAACACCCCAGACCATCGGATAAGGTCCCTAAGGTAGTGCTAAGTGGCAAGAAGGAGGTAAGTTTTCATAGACAATGGGGATGTTGGCTTAGAGGCAGCCATCATTTAAAAAGTGCGTAATAGCTTACCCATCGAGAGAATTTGCGCCGAAAATGATCGGGACTCAAGCACTATACCGAATCCGTGGAATTAGCAATAATTGGTAGGAGAGCGTTCCAACGGCGTCGAAGGTCGAGCGGCGAGCGAGGCTGGAGCTTTTGGAAGTGAGAATCTAGGCATGAGTAACGAAAAGCATGGTTAAAATCCATGCCGCCGTAAGGATAAGGTTTCCTGGGGAAGGTTCGTCCGCCCAGGGTTAGTCGGGAGCTAAGGCGAGGCCGTAAGGAGTAGTCGATGCACAACGGGTTAATAATCCCGTACCGGCTTGTCGATGTTTGAGCTTTATATTGACGGATGAGTGAATGCTGGCGAGGTGATGAACGTCCTCGTCCAAGGCGCTGAAAGGCGTCGACGGGACTCTGAGGCTACGGCCGAGGGGGATCAGCAATGGCTAGTCCCGGGAAAATTTATAAAGTTAGTCGGCGGGCTGCCCGTACCGCAAACCGACACAGGTATCCGGGATGAGTATTCTAAGGCGCGTGAGTTAAATCTCTCCAAGGAACTCGGCAAAATGGCCCCGTATCTTCGGTAGAAGGGGTGCCAACGCGAGTTGGTCTCAGTAAAGAGGCCCAACCGACTGTTTATCAAAAACACAGCTCTCTGCCAAGTCGCAAGACAACGTATAGGGAGTGACATGTGACCAATGCGGAAAGGTGAAAACTGCTTGTGAAAGCTTGTGGTCTAAGCCCCCGTGAATGTCGGCCGTAACTATAACGGTCCTAAGGTAGCGAAATTCCTTGTCGGGTAAGTTCCGACCTGCACGAATCATGTAACGAGTTGGGTGCTGTCTCAGGGAGATGCTCAGTGAAATTGTAGTCGCGGTCAAGATGCCGCGTACCCGCAGAAGGACGGAAAGACCCTATGAACCTTTACTGTAAACTGATATTGTCGTTTGATTTTTAATACGTAGAATAGCCGGGAGGCTTTGATTCGGCACTCCAGGGTGCCGATGAGCCGCAATGTGAAATACCGGTTTTTAACTATTAGGCGTCTAACCGCAAACCGTAAGCCGGTTGCGGGACAGTGTTAGTGGGTCAGTTTGACTGGGGCGGTCTCCTCCTAAAAAGTAACGGAGGACTGCGAAGGTTCCCTCAGACCGGATGGTAATCGGTCGTCGAGGATATGGCTAAAAGGGAGCTTAACTGTGAGACCTACAAGTCGAGCAGATGGGAAACCAGGCCCAAGTGATCCGGCGATAGCTCGTGGGAGCGTCGTCGCTTATGGGACAAAAGGTACTCTAGGGATAACAGGCTGATTTCGCCCAAGCGTTCATAGCGACGGCGAAGTTTGGCACCTCGATGTCGGCTCATCACATCCTGGGGCTGTAGAAGGTCCCAAGGGTTTGGCTGTTCGCCAATTAAAGTGGTACGCGAGCTGGGTTCAGAACGTCGTGAGACAGTTCGGTCCTCTATCCTCTGTGGGCGTTGGAAATTTGAGGGGTTCATTCCTTAGTACGAGAGGACCGGGAATGACGTATCCCTGGTGTTCCGGTTGTCGCGTCAGCGGCAGCGCCGGGTAGCTAAATACGGAAAGGATAAGCGCTGAAAGCATCTAAGCGCCAAGCCTGTCCCAAGATTAGATTTCCATGAGGGACCGGGAAGACCACCCGGTTGATAGGACGGAAGTGTAAGCGCAGCAATGCGTTGAGCTAACCGTTACTAATTACCCGAAAGCTTGAAAACAACAATTGTGCGCCTTTTTTAAATATGGATTATCTAACGGATGAAGTTTGCTTTCATTCTCGTCTCATACTCTTGACTTTCCGATAAAAAGACCGGGAGCGCAGAGCAGGCAACAAATTGACTCTGGTGATCATAGGCGAGAGGAAACACACGTTCCCATCTCGAACACGCTCGTTAAGCTCTCAGTCGCCGATGGTAGTACGGCCTCGCTGCCGTGCGAGAGTAGGTAGTTGCCAGTATTATGAAGCCCGTCAACCCCTCAACGGTTGACGGGCTTCCCCGTATTCGCTTGTTCGCATATACTTACTCCCGCTCGCGCTAACTGCTCAATCAGTACCCCGCCTCAATATCCTGCGGTTTAAGGCGTTGATTTCAGCGAGTGTCGTAGTTTATCCTGCCCTCAAACGAGCTATTGTGCGTATCTTGTGCGCGTCATACCGGTTGCGCCCCGCGCGAATTTTTTCACCGGCGGCTTCATACTCGCCGACAATCTGCCACAGCCGAGACGTTTTTATTCCAAGTATTTGCGCGGCTTTTCTTGCAGAAATAAAGTCCGCATGAGAACCGTCTTCGCCTTTTTGAATGCGGAGGATTTCTTCGACGCTTTTGCGCAATGCTTTCAGCTCGGAGAGTATTTCCGAGAGTAATAAGATGATGCTCCTGAGTTGCATTTTTTGCGGTTTCCCTTTTAGTGTGTCGCGGGTGAATGCCTGTTTTATCGCGCGCCGATTGCGTGTTGAAAATAAAAAGACGCGCATAGCAAGCCTACTGCGCGCCGGTGAAAAAGGCAACTTGTTTTCGCCAAATTTTAAGTCGTCGGCTTTTCCCTTAATTTCTATGTGGGACGCTGTTATATGGATATATTTCGCATGGCGATCGGGAAAGTCACATCGAGCCGTCTCCGTCGTTGTAGTCGTCAAGGTGAGCGTTGCTCTCAATATCTTTCCATGTTTTCCCTTTCAGGGGTATATCGAGAAGTTCGCCGAGTATTGCTATGAATATCAATGCTATTAATTCTATTTTATCTGAATTTGCGCACGGAATCACGCGCGGTTAGAGATTTCTTGCAATGCTTTTTTTCAAATATTTTATATAATTGAGCGGCACATAGGGTTCGTTTTTCCACCGGGAACCCTTTGTGTCTATCAGCAACGTGTTGTCGGAGACTTCGATTTTCAGAAACGCCCGCTGGTAGCCTTTGACATAGCTCGCCGATATGGGATTGCCGGCGGAGATGATTTTCCATCCCCTCTCTTGGAGCGAGTTGAGGGTTGCGGCGTGCAATTTGGCTTTGGGGGCGCCGCCGAAATGCTCCGAAAGCTTGGTATAGCCGGCTTTTGCCATTCTGATGGACTTCTCCGTGTTTGTCGAGGCGCATCCGCAAAGAGCCGCCGCCGTTAAACATACAAGTGCGAGTCGTAAGATAGTCTTCATATTTTCTCAAGTTGCTATAATTAAGAAATTGCCGGCGGGCGGGGCAAGAATATTCCCGCCCCGCTTTCGCGATTTTTAGAGTTCAAACCTCACTTTGACCAGCCCCAAATCCGCCGTATTGTCTTTTTTGAAGATCCAGTGTTGGTAGCATAGCGATACCGCCCAGTTGTGCGCGAATTTGTAGGTTCCCTCGACGCTGATGGTGTGGCGGTCGATATAGCCTATGTGGTAATTCCCAACTCCGAAATTGCTGTTTGGCGCGTCGGAATAATTGTATTTTAGCGTGAGAGCGAATTTTTTGTAAATCAGGGCTTCTACGCCTCCGCCAAGCCCCCACATGAAGTTTACCCTGTCGGACCAATATCCGTCGTTGTCGGAGGCGGCGTACAAACCGCCGCATCCGGCTTCGATAAACGGCGTAAGCTCAAAATTTTTTTCCACGCGCAGCCTGTAATATCCGCTGATGTAGAGGGGAAATTCAAATTCGTAGCCGTTTACGTTATAATCGCTAGTTTCCAGCCAGTTAAACATTAGCGGGACGGAGGCGTCTATGCCGAAAGTATCCGTCCCGTCCTTGAACAGGTTCCATTTCAGCTCGAAATTTGCCCCTGCGCCGGTATTTGTATCGTAATCGTTCAGCGACGCCTGGTTGACATTTGCGCCGAAAGATATGTAGTTTTTGCCGAAGGCGGTTGCGGAGGCCGCGTAGCCGCCGCGCCTTACTTTCCCGTAGCCCGACCTTTCAGTCTGGGCCCAGTCGGGGCGGATTGCGCTTTCGGCGGCTGCGAACTGCGCGACAAGCAGAGTTGAGAGAATGGAAAGGAGCGTTTTTTTAAGATATGTTTTTATGGTGATTGTGTATATACGAAAGCATACATTATAATGCAAGTGAAATCTTCGTGGATACGTAAATCTATTGTAATTTTAAGGGCATGAAACCAAAGCTGTCTTCTAACTTAATTTTGCGGGTGGACGAGGAGCTGAAAAGGAGGCTTGCCGACGTCCAGTCGCAGACCGGATATTCGGTTTCGGAAGTCGTGCGCCAGTGCCTGAACTCTTTTGTGGACTATTTCGACAAAAACGGGTGCATAATTTTGCCGCTCAGCGTCGTTCCGACGCGGGAATTGGAATTGCTGCGGCACTCCAAACGCGCCGGACGCGCAAAGAGGCCGTGAGTTTTTCGCGGAAGGGGCGTTGAGAGGGCGCTCCCCGCGCGCCGCGCGGGGAGCGGCTTATTTCGCGCGCTTCGCCTTTCGCGGGCGGGCGGGCATCGTTGGGTGTGCGTGCACATCCTTTGCGGCCTCGCCCCCGCCGACCCACGTCGGGCGGACGAGCGTTATAATGCCGGAATTTTCCCCCGCAACCGCGGAGTCGCGGTTTAGCATGTCGGCGAGCCTGCGCACGGCGACCTTTCCCACAACGTCGTTATTTTGCTCCATTCCCGTCCAGTCCGGAGGCGGGGGCTCGCGCCGCTCGAGCTGGAAGAGCCTGACATTTCTTCTCCCTACTTCCGGAATTTCTTCAAGGATTCCGCGGGTGAAATTAAAGAGGTAGAGAATCGCGTCCGGAGAGTTTTTCCGGATCCACTTTGCCAGATTTTTCCTGTACGTTTTAGACTCCCGCGGCTCGAGAAACGGGGGGCATTTGAATTTGGCGCCGCCTTTCAACTGCGCGCGCAGAAAGCCCCCGACGAGCGTCCCGCCCACGAGGTCGTCCACGCTCTCGTCGATGACAAGCCCTATGTTTTTGCACCCGAGGCTCGCGGCTTCAACGTACGCGTTGTGCGAAATCAGAAAATCGTCCGAGGCCACGACTTCGAGGGACGCGTTGTACGACCTTATCCCCGCGCTTATAAAATAGAAGTCGCGCCAGATTTTTTCAAACCCCCGCGGGAAGATATTCCCGAAGGAGTGCCCGAGCACTATTCCGCCGCGTATACCGCGCGAGCGGAAAATCCCCGCAAGCTTTTCGGCGTCCGTCCCCGGGGCGTGCATCCAAAATTCGTTGACGGCGTATCCGAGGCGGGCGGCCTCCTGGCGGATCCCCGCGTAGTAGCGCGGGAGCGTCGGGTGGTTTTTCAGCGCGAATTCGTCGAGGTTGCCGTTTATCACGGCGATAGTTTCCGAGAACGACTTTTCGGAGCCCGCGCGGATTTTCGACATCAGAGAGGAGACGAGCTCGTTTTTTTTGTATCCCATCGCCCTTGCGGCGGACTGCACCCTCCTGCGGGTCTTCTCCGAAACCATCGGCGAATTTTTCAGCGCGAAAGACACCGCCCCCTTGGAAAGGTTGGTTTTGCGGGCGATGTCCGCGAGCGTGACTTTCTTCGGGCTTGGCATGGTTTGGATTTTGCGGATTGCGCGCGCGCAGTAAAGAAAAATGCCCTCCGGCGCGCCGCTTTGCGCGTTTTGCCCGACCGCCCCGCGACGGGCGGGTCAGCCTTTCCGGAAATCCGGCGGGTTGTAGTAGTCGTTGCGCCTGTCGGGGTTGGCGGCGGGAACTATTATGAGGAATACGAGCCATAGCAGCGACATCGCGCACGCCATCGCGAATACGGACTGTATCGCCGTGAATTTCATTCCGAACTTTTCCCATTCCGCGGCGAGCATTCCGCTCGCAAGCAGCGCGGACGAGAGGAACCCTCCGAACATTCTTCCGCCGCAAAAAAACGTGTTGAAGAACGAAAGCGACATGACTTTGTTCCCGGGCGCCGCAACGGAGTACATTTCCGCGGAGGCGAAGCAGAAGAAGCATGCGAGGGCCATGCAATTCAGGAATATTATCGCGCAGACTATTTCGAGCAGGTGCGGCACGCCCTCCCCGCAGAAGAAGAGCATCGCGGGAATCGCGATGAACGCCGAATGTATTGCGATGATTGTGCGCCTTGAGCCGAGCGCCCTCAGGAGCCTGCCGAAAAGCAGGTATCCCGCTATGCTGCCGGCTATGCCGAAAGTCGCGACGGTCTGCACGGTGCTCACGCCGTGCGAGAGCGTCTGTTTGAGGTACACGAGCGTCAGCGGCTGCACGAGAAACGCCACAATCGCCACCAACATCATGTATATCGAAAACGACGAGAGGCAGCTGTTGGCGGCGGCCTCCCTTATCGGGGCGAGTATCCCGCCGCCCTGCCTGGCCGCCGGAGGGAGGTCGAGGAAGTAGACGAACGCCGCCCGCGCGAATTGCAGCACGGCGCAGACGGCGATGAGGATTTGCAGAAGCCACACGGGCGGATGTTCGCCCATAGCCCTCGCCGCAAAATAGAAAAAGGCTCCGGCGAACACCGTGTAAAAAAACCTGAGCATTCCGAAGTAGCTCCCGCGCTCCGACGGGGCGACGAATGAATCCACTATCGGGAACCACGCCGCCCCGAAAATCGGGCGCGCTATGCAGTAGGCAAAGCACAGCGCAACGACAGCATATTTGGCGGCGCCCCCGAATGCGGGAGCCCCCGCCATCAAAAGGCACGCCGCGCAGCCTATCGCGCAGGACAGATACATGCCCCTTTTCAAGCCTATCTTTTCGACGAGCAGCCCGCTCGGGATTTGCAGCAGGAGGGCGATGAAGCCCGTCGCGCCCGCCATGAGCATGTTCAGCGACTCGTTTCCGCCCAGCAGCGCCACGTAGGAAATCAGAATCGCGGAGCTGTCGAGCATGACTTCCGACAGGCTCCCGAAACAGTTTGCCGCTATCGACCACGCCTGGATTTTCCGGCGCTTTTTGGGCGGCATTTTCTCGGCAAAAGTCGGCTCCATAAATTTCCCTCCCGCAGCGCGCCTATTGCCAGCCGCAGTATTCGCGGATTTCCGCCGCGTTGGAGCGGAAGAATTTTTCGGCTTCCTCCGGCTGACCCCACCGCCAGTACACGGAGCCCACGAGCTCAAAGTAAAGTTTCCAAAATTCGAGGATTTTGAGCGCGGCGCGGTTGTCGGCGTCCTCCCCGTAAAACTGGTCGGTGGCGAACATGGTCTTGTGGTTGAAGAAGCGCGGCCGCGCGGAGCCGTCGTTGCACTTTTTGTCGAAGAATGCGGGCATATCGCCGATGAGCCTTCTGAATCCGCTGACGTCGCAGGTGATGTTTTTATAATAGTACAGGTTCTGCTCGGTCTGTTCGAGGTGCGGCCAGCCGAGGTGTCCCTGCATTATCTTCAAGTCGGGGAAGGCCTCGGCGACGGCGGCAAGGTACTGCGGCTGCATGTTTACCGGCCCGAATGAGCGCCCGCCGCCTTCCCCGTCCCACGCCGGCCCTTTCGCGACGAGCCCCGTGTGGAAGAGAACGGGCATTTTGAGCGCCTGCGCGCGCTCGTATATCGGGAAGTACCTTTCGTCCGAATACGGAAAGCGCGGCTTGTAGGGTTTCAACCCCGCAAAACCGGCCTCGGCGAGCCTGTCGGGCTGGTCGGCGGCGCCGTCCAGGTCGAGGTGCCCGAAAGCCCTGACCCTGCCTTTGAAGTCTTTTGAAACCTGGAGGATTTCCCTTTGGCTTGCAAACTCTACGCCGTTGAGCCGCACGCCCGACAGATCCATCAGCCAGATCTCCTCGAACGCTCCGGACTCCGCGATTTTGTCGAACCCCTTCGCGTTTTTGCGAAGGTGGGCATGGGCGTCTATGGCTTTCATTGCTTCCCCGCGCCTTTCAGATGTTGAATTTCGGCTTTTGCGCGGTGCCCCTGTCGGTGACGATGAGCAGGTTTTTGTGGTTGCGCGCGTGGGTGACGGGATAGTCGTCGCCGGGCCGCCCGAGCGCCGCGATTCGGATTATCGTGTTGGCCCAGAGAAATTCCGTGGACTCGTTTCTTGTCATCAGCAGCATTCTGCGGGCTTCGAGGCACTGTTTCATTCCCATGGTGATGGCGCGCCTCGGGAAGTTTTCAAGGTTGCCGCCGACTCCGCGGTGGCGGGTGGAGTCTATCGTGCGGGTAAACTCGTTGATTTCGAGAATGCGCGGATTCGAGCCGGCGACGCCCTCTGCGGGCTCGTTGAACGCGACGTGCCCGTGTATGCCTATGCCGCCGTAGCAGACTTCTATTCCTCCGGCGTCCTCTATCATCTTCGGGAGGTCTTTTATGTTTTCGGGGGTCGGGAAGATGACCTGATCTTCGGGCATCATGAGATCCGGCCGTATGCGGTTGAAGAGCAGCGGCCCGATCTGCCCGCGGAAGCTCAGCGGGTGGGTGGCGGGAATGAGCTCGTCCTTCTCGTCGTCCACGTATTCGTCCATAAAGAAAAAGCGGACGTTTTTGAGGCTAAGGTTGCGGTAGTTGATTTTTTCCGCCATTATGCGGTAGGGCTGCGTGGGGCCGACGGGCATTATGAACGACACTATCTTGCCGCCGCTTGCCGCCTTTTCAAATTCGTTCACCATCTCCTCCGCAAGAAATTCGTAGACTTCGTCGAGCGTGTCCAAAACTTTGAGCTGCCCGTTCGACTGCCTTATGAGTTCGTCCGTGTCGAGGGCGAGAATCCTGCGGACTTCCTCCCTGCGCTTTTTTGGCGTCATCAATTCCATTTTTTTTCCCTTTCCGTTTTCTGAAATTTTAATTTGCGGGGCGGCGAACGCCCCTCTTGGAATGGAAAGGTTAATTATTTGCGCCGCAAACGCCCGGCAAGGAAAATCAAAAAAGCGTTTTCTAAACAGTTAAGTAGCCGCGGGGCGGCTTGGCCGCCATGGAAAGGGGCGGGAAGCGCCGGCCGTAGAGGGGGCAAAGCTCTTGCGCGGTTGCCATCGCGCCCGTCCCCTCTGTTTGCCGACAAAAAAACGAATCTCCCGCAGGGAAATTCGTTTTCGCCGAACCGCCGCGATTGCGCCGCCGCGTTCAAGCCCCGCATTTTACCGGATTTTGCTCCGCCTGGAGATTGCGAGCGCGAGGGCCGCGGCTCCGAAGATTGCCGCAAGCGTTGCCGGTTCTGGCACCTGCGTTATTGAGACCGAAAGGGCGTTTCCGCCGAATAGAAGCTCGTATGAAAATCCGGCGGGGCCGATTACCGAAACGGAGGCGTCGTTTGCGCCGAAGTCGGAGGATTCATAGGTTATCAATTCGCGCACGATCGACTCCTGTGTTTCAAGGAGGGCGGAAAATTCCTCGGCCACCCCGTCGGCAAATTCAAGCTCTATCGCCAGTCCACCCGCGTTTTCACCCTTTGAAAGCGCGCCCGAAAGCGCGATTTGCGAATTGAAGTCAATGCCTACCGCAAGCTTTACGGTTCCGCCGCTCCACGACATTGAATCGGCGTTCAATACGTTGTCGGTGATTGTTCCGTTGGCGTCGTAAACCGACAAAATTCCGCCCGCGAGCGATACGGCGCCCGCGTTTTTGGCAACCATGCTGAGCTCGCCGCTATTTACCGTTACGGAAGTCAATTCGTTTTCGCTGTTGCTAAGATGCTGAACCGCGCCGGCAGAACCGTTCATCGTGAGGTGGACGGATTTGTTTGTCGAGCCTCCCCAGTTGGGGTTTGACAGCGATATTTTCCCGTCGAAGACGCGCGATTGCGAGTTTGTAAGCTCTATGCATCCCGCCGCTGTCCCGTCGCCGTCCTTTACGGTTATTTCTCCCTGGCCGGTTATTCCGCCAAGCCTGATGTAAGAGTTCCCGCTCGATCCCGTCGCAGTTAACAGCGAGTCTTTTGCGAGGTTGAGGGTTCCGGCGTCGATTATCGGATTCGTGTTTGAGCCGCCGTAGTCCACTTCTATATACGCGCCTTGCTCGCAGTTCAAGATGTCGGCCTTGATGTATGAGGCCTTGAAATAGAGAGAGTTTGATTGCGTTTTCAGCGTCATCGTTCCGGTGCCGTTCTCGTTTGTGGCGTCGAAAGTGGCGTTGTAGGAGTAAAACTGGTTCCAATAGTTGCCGCCGTCGATAGTAATCGAATTTGCTTTCAGCGTTCCGCCTTCGGCAAGGCCCTTTTGGTGGACCATTTCGCCGGTAACATTCCAGACGACTTCATCCACCACGGCGACTCCGGAAATCGCGAGGTCGTTGCTGGAAAGTCCCTGCGATTCTATGAGGATTTTGGAGCTTTCGGAAGGAACCCCGTTCGACCAGTTCGCGGGGTCGTTCCAGTTATAGTTCGCTCCGCTGCCGCCCGTAAAAACAGTGTCATAGGCTTGGGCAAAGAGCGAGGACGCAAGAAATGCAGAATATAGAGTTGTTTTCATCTTCATTAAATTGCAACCTAACCAAGTTTTTAACTATGTCAAGCTTTAATATTACACCACTCTCCGCCGCCAATGACACACTTAAAGCCTCCCGCTTCCATAGAAATGGGGGCGGCATCGCCGGCGCGAGCTTCCGGCCGTTAAAGGGGGCTGGCGCCCCTTGCGAAGATTGGCTCCGCCAATGCTTTTATCTCCTCCGCAATTTCCAACAAAAAAACGAATCTCCCATGGGAGGTTCGTTAGTACTTTCGGAGTTCGTTCCGAAAAACCAAGGGTATCCGATTTGGCGCAATGATTTTGGATGCTAAAAACGGGGCGCAAGCGAAACGGCGGATTGAAGCGTATTGACATACGCGAAAGTCGCCGTTATCCGTTATCGAATAAAAAACGAACCTCCCATAAGAAGTTCGTCAGCACTTCCGGAGTTCGTTTCCCTAAAAAACAAACCCTGCTTTCCCGATTTTGCGCAATGATTTTGGAGCTAAAAACGGGGCGCAAGCGAAACGGCGGGTTGAAGCGTATTAAACATACGCGAAACTCAACAGTTATCCGTTATCCAACAAAAAAACGAACCTCCCATGAGAGGTTCGTTAACACTTCCGGAGTTCGTTCCGAAAACCAAGGGTTCCAGATTTGGCGCAATGATTTTGGATGAATAGCGAGTATAGGGAAGCCGCCAAGGGCGCGTGGCGTATTGGCATACGCGAGCGGTCTTGGCGGCTTCCCTAACGGAGCTATTCGCCAAAAGCATTCGCCAAATCAGGCGACGCGTTCCACTACGACGGGAGTTGGATTCGGGCGGCGCGGCGCGAGCCTGTACGCGTTGCGCAGATAGTCTATCGCCGAGTCCAGATTCGTTTCGTCGTTGTAGTGGATCATCAGCAGCGGTTCGCCTTGTTTTACCTGCGTGCCGATTTTCTTGACTTCCGTCACTCCGACATACGGGTCGATTTTTCCGCTTTTTGTGGTTGCGAGAATCTGGACGGCTCTGGCTATCATGCCGGAGTTGATGTTGTGCACATAGCCGCGCTTGGGGGCGGGGAGCTTGCGGGAGTGCTTGGGCATCGGGTATTTCTGCGGGTCGTCGAGCCACGGCGCGGAGCCGCCCTGCGCCTTTATCATCTCGATAAATTTTTTGAGGGCCGACCCGTCTTCGACCACGCGCTCCACGGACTGTTTCGCCGAGAGCGTCGAGCCCGCCACTCCCGCGAGCCGCAGAATTTCCATGCCGAGCTTGAGGACGAGTTCTTTGATGTCGTCGCTGCCGCCGCCGCGGAGGAAGTCGAGGGCTTCGAGGACTTCGAGGCCCATGCCCACGGAGTTGCCGAGGGGCTGGTTCATGTCGGTGATGAGCGCCACGCACCGGTGTTTCATGACGCGCGCCACGCGGGTGATTGTGCGGGCGAGCTGCCGCGCCTGCTCGATGTCGCGCAGGTACGAGCCGTTGCCCCACTTGACGTCCACGACGAGCCCGTCGGCGCCCACGGCGAACTTTTTGCTCAGGACGCTTGCTGTAATGAGCGGCAGGCTCGGAATGGTGGCGGTCATCTGGCGCATTTTGTAGATTTTTTCGTCTACGGGGGAAATGGAATTGTCGTGTTCGCAGATGGCGCAGCCGACAGTTGAGAGCTGCTTTTGGAAGTCTCCGAGGGAGAGCTTTGTCTTGAAGCCGGGAATCGAGGACATCTTGTCGCCCGCAGTCAGAACGAAGTCTTCGTCGGGGCTTGTCATTCCGGGGACGACGACCCCGCATGCGGCGCCGACCGCGGCGAGTATGAGGGAGGTTTTGTCGCCTACGCCTCCCGTGGAGTATTTTGCGACTTTCGGGCGGGTTATGTGGGAGAGGTCGAGGGTTTCGCCCGTGAGAATCATTTCGTCGGCGAACACGGCGGTTTCCTGGGCGGCCATGTCTTTAAAGAATATTGCCATAATGAGCGCGGCCATTTGCGATTCCGGCATTTCGTCGTCGAGAATGGAGTCTACTATGTTGCGAACTTCTTCTTCTGTGAATTCGTGCCCGTCGCGCTTTTTTTCTATAAGGTACGCATAGGATGCTTTGATTGAGGATTTGCCGATGATTTTACGTATAGCCATAATTGAAGTCTTTGTGTGAATGTATTAAAACTGCGCGGCCGCGCTAAATCCGAAAATCCGCGCGAGCTGTCTCCCTTAGTCTCTTAAACAGCACATTTTTTGAAAAAAGTCGAGCTTAAAATCGGGGCCGGCAAAAGATTTTGCCGGCGGGCGTTCGGCCTTTATCATCTTATTGAGACAATCTTGCGGGCTTGGCGTTCATATTTTTTGGCGGGAAAAACTTTTAGCTTGGCAATTGCGCGCAATAGGGTAAGAGATTAGTGAAAATGGGAGAAAAGTTAAACAACGAAGGCGGACGGACTTTTGAAGAGTCTCTGGAAGAGCTCGAGTCCATTCTGTCGGAGCTCGAAAATTCCAAAATACCCCTGGACGAGCTGGTGGAAAAATATACCCGCGCCAAGGCGCGCCTCGCCGACTGCCGGAAGAAGCTCGAGGCGGCGGAGCTGAAAATCGGCAAGCTGTCGGGCGCGGAGGTCGAAGGGTTCCCCGCCGCTGCGGAATAGTCCCGCGCCTCAGGGCAAGTTATAGTGCAACGATATGTCCATACTTTCCAATATAAAATCCCCCGAGGACGTAAAGGCCCTCGCCCCGCAGCAGCTGCCGGAGCTCGCGGAGGAAATCAGGCGCGAGATAATAGCAGTCACCTCCAAAAAGGGCGGGCACGTTTCCCCCAACCTCGGGATAGTGGAGCTTTCCATAGCCTTGCACAGGGTGTTTTCCACTCCGAAGGACAAGATATTTTTCGACGTATCCCACCAGTGCTATACGCACAAGCTCCTGACGGGGCGCAACAACGAGAAGTTCGAGGCGCTGCGCCAGACCGACGGAATAAGCGGCTTCTGCAACAGGTTCGAGAGCGAGCACGACGCCTTCGGAGCGGGGCACGCGGGGACGGCGGCCTCCGCCGCGCTGGGGTTTGCCGCCGCGCGCGACCGCAACGGCACTGACGAGAATATCGTGGCGGTGCTCGGCGACGCCGCCCTCACCAACGGGGTGACTTTCGAGGCGTTCAACAACATCGCGACCACGACCAAGCGGATGATAGTCGTGCTGAACGACAACGAAATGTCGATAGCAAAAAACGTGGGCGCCATCGCAAAATACCTGAACGAGGTCATAACGAACCCGCGCAACAACAGGCTGTACTCCGACATGAACGCCTTTGTCAAAAACCTCTTCGGGGAGCCGGCCGCCAAGTTCACCGAGAAAGTCGCGCGCGACGCCAAGGGCTTCATTCTCCCGTCGTCGTTTTTTGAATACTTCGGTTTCATGTACCTCGGCCCGATAGACGGGCACGACATACCGCTGCTCGAAAAGTATCTCAATTATTGCAAGCGCTCCACAAAGCCCATACTTTTGCACGTCTTGACAAAAAAGGGCAAGGGTTTGGAGGTCGCCGTGCGCAATCCGGAAAAGTTCCACGGCGCAACCCCCTACGACATCGTCACGGGGGAATCCACGTCGAACTCCGACAAGTCCGTCCCGAACTACCAGGACGCGATGGGCAAGACCCTTCTAAAACTCGCCCAAAAAGACCCGAAGATCGTGGGCATTACGGCGGCGATGGCCTCCGGAACGGGGCTTTCTTTCCTCAAAAAAGACCTGCCCGCGCAGTTTTTCGACGTGGGGATAGCCGAGGAGCACGCCGCGGTTTTCGCCGCGGGCATGGCGTGCCAGGGCTTCAAGCCCGTCGCCGCGATTTATTCCACTTTCATGCAGCGCGCCTACGATTGCGCAATGCACGACGTCTGCCTCCAGAATTTGCCCGTCACTTTCTGCCTTGACCGCGCGGGGCTCAGCCCCAACGACGGGGCGACCCACCACGGGCTCTTCGACATATCCTTTTTGAGGCCGCTGCCCAACGCCGTGGTGATGCAGCCCTCCGACGAGGACGAGCTTGCCGACATGCTCTACACATGCGTGGAGTCCGGAAGGCCGTGCTTCATGCGCTATCCGCGCGGCAAGGGCGAGGGCGTCCCGATGAAGGAGACTCCCGAGAAAATCGAGATAGGCAAGGCGGAAGTCCTGCGCGAGTCCGACTCGTCCGCGACGATATGGGCGCTCGGCAACATGGTCAGAGAGGCCCTAAAAGCCGCCGAGGAGATAGAGACGGAACTCGGGGTGAAGATCGGGGTTGTCAACGCCCGCTTCGTGAAGCCGCTCGACAGGGAGCTTCTTCTGAAACAGGCGGACAAAAACAGGCTGATTGTGACTGTTGAAGACCACGTTGCGGCGGGCGGATTCGGGAGCGCCGTGGCGGAAACCCTGCTTGGCGCGCGGAAGAAGTGCGGGGTCTGCATAATCGGCTGGCCCGACAGGTTCATTCCGCACGGCACCGATGTAGCCACCCTCCGCGCCCAGTTCGGAATGAGCACGACCCAAATTATCGAGCGGGTAAAGCAGGCGCTCCAAGAATCGTAGGCTCCGCGCGGCAATTTGCGCCGCGCCGCTTTCCGGCAATTCCGCCGTAGGGTTTTCAATCCGAGCCGCCGGCAATTTCCAGCAGTTCGCGCAGCGCGTATACCGCGCCCGTCCGCCCCGAGGCGTCGGAGATGCGCGCTATTATTCCGGCCTCTTCCATCTTCTTCAAGAGCGTGAAAACGGTCGGCCTCGACGCTCCCTCAAACCCGATGGAAGTCTGCGTAAATATCGGCTTTGAAAAAATCGCGTCCAACAGCATAATTGCGTACTTCGACGAAGTCATTTCCAAAATGCGCGACTTCGTGCGGGCGTAATACTCCATTATCGCCTTTGCCGCATTGTAATTGGAATTTGCCTGCCATATCGCGGCATCCAGAAAAAAGCTTATCCACTGCGTCCAATCGCCGGTTTCAGTTATCGCCCTGAGTGAGTCTTTATAGGACATCTCATTTAATTCCAAATACTTGCTTATATATAGCACGGGGCGCGATATTATCCCCTTGCGGTACATGAAGAGCGGCACGAGCATCCGCCCCAATCGACCGTTCCCGTCGCAAAACGGGTGGATTATCTCAAATTGGGCGTGCAAAACGGCGGCTTGGGCGACGACGTCCCTGTCGTCGGATTCTATGTATTCGGCGAAATTGTCCATGTATTCGGGCACGAGCAGCGGGTCGGGCGGGACGAAGCGCGCGTTTTTTATGCCTCCCGCCCTTGATCCGATATAGTTTTGCACTTTTCTTATCTCTCCCGGATTCTTGTCGCTTCCCCTCACGCCATACATCAGTATCTCGTGCAACTGTCTAACGAGGTGCAGGGTGATATTTCTCTTTTTTGTCTCGACAGCCCCGAATTGTATGGCTTTGCGGTAATTTAATACCTCAAGAATGTCGTTTTTGCGCTCCTCCGAGGGTTCTTTTATTCCCGCCTCGTATTTTAAAACGTCTATCGTATCGACTTGCGTTCCCTCTATCTTGCTCGACAATACCGCCTCGTCTCTCGTCAGGGGCGAGAGCAGCAAATCGGGATTGCTTATCGCATTCAGAATGCCGTTAAATCCGGCAATGGCTCTATTGGCTTCCCCCAATTTTCCTATCAGAGAGAGCCAGTCTATGTTTTTTATGGGCAATTTTTCCGGAATGTATGGAGAGCTCATGATGTTGGGCAATTTTATGTCTATTGTATATGTCCAGTTTTTTGTAAAGAAAAAAAGAAAAAACAATCAAATAATTAGGTTAGCATTAATTAAATTTGAATTTTCCTTGCATCAATCGCCTTTGCCGTCGACCCATTTAATGCAAATTGGTTTGCGTTAAGCAAAGCGTCAAATTGCTTAACGCGACTGCAATTGTCGTAAATTTATCGACAACTGGATATATTTGCTGTAAGTTTTTGCCGATTTTCTTAATGCAAACTGAATTGCTTTAAGTTTGCTTAACGCAATCGGCGCATTGGGCATTTCGCGGGCGCGGAACGGGCGGCGGCGGCTTTTTTGGGCGCGGACGAAGAGTTGTTTTATCCGCGCCGAGTGCCGCTTCGGGCTTCCCGCTATATCCAAAATAGCGATATTATCATCACTATTATCGAAAACGGCGCGCCGAATTTGAAAAAGTCTTTAAACTTGTAGCCGCCGGGGTTCATCACGAGCATGTTTACGGGCGAGGATAGCGGCGTCATAAAAGCCGTGGACGACGCCACCGCCACCGCCATTTCGAGCCCGTGCGGGTCTACGCCCATGGTTTGCGCCGCGGCGATTGCTATCGGCGCGAAGAGTATTGCGGTGACGGTGTTTGCGATAAACATCACGGTAAGCATCGCGAGCGCGAAGAGCCCCGCCGTCACAGCGGTTTCCCCGTGCCCGCCGAGCGCGTCGAGTACCGCGCCGGCGGCGAGCTCCACCCCTCCCGTGTTTTCGAGCGCGGCTGCAAACGGCATCATGCAGATTATCAATATCAGCGCTGGCCAGTATACCGACTTGTAGGCTTCGTCCATGCTCAGGCATTTGAAGGACACCATCATCAGGCAGCATATCGCCGCGGCGACGACGTTTTCCACCGCGCCCGTGGCCATCAGCGCGACCATCACGAGCAGGCTAAAAATCGCCCCGCCCGCGCGCCCGGGGGAGGTTGCGGCGATTTCGGACTCTTCCGGAAGGTTCAATATTATAAAATCTCGGTTTTGGGATTTCAGGCGGCGTATGGACTCCCACTTCCCGAATACCAGGAGAATGTCGCCCACGCGCAGCCTGTGCGAGAGCATGTTGTCGCCGACCGCCGCGCTGTTGCGCCTTAGCCCGATGGCGTTCAGCCCGAACGCGTTCCTGAATTTCGCCTCCATCAGAGTTTGGCCTATCAGCGACGATTCCGGAAGTATCGCTATTTCCGCCATGCCGATTTCGGCGGAGCGCTCGGAGAAATAGTCGCCCGATAAGGGAAGCTCGCGCAGCATAAATTCCGCCGTGATTTCCGAAGCGCGCGGGTCGCGCAAGTCGCAGAGAAGCAGGTCGCCGGCGGCGATTTCCGTCTCCGGCGCGGGCTCTATCAGCGCCCTTTCGCGGCGGATTTTGCGCTCGATGCAGATTATCCCGAAGGAAGTCCCTCCGCGCCGCCCGAATTCGGATATCTTCATGCCGGCGAGCGGGGAGTCCGCCGGAACCTCGAATATCTTTTCGCGCGATTCGAGGCGGTATGCGCGGACGAAGTCGGAGAGCCTCCGGCGCGCCCCCCTGGCGCGGTTTTCGGGTTCGCCGTCCGGCAGAAACCTGCGCACAACCAGCATGTAGGCTATCCCCGCGGCGAGGGCGGTGAGTCCGATGGGGGTGACCTCAAAGAATCCGAAACCCTCGTACCCCTCTTTTATAAGCGCGCCGTTTGCAATCAGGTTGGGGGAGGTTGCGACGAGCGTCGTCATGCCGCTTATTATCCCCGCGAATGCGAGCGGCATCATAAGCTTTGAGGGCGGTATGCCGCGGCGGCTGCAAATGCTTAGGGTGACCGGTATGAAAATCGCGACAACCCCCGTCGTGCTCATCACGGACCCCAGCAGGGCGACGGAGCACATCAGCATGGCTATCAGAGCGGCTTCCGACTTCCCCGAGCGGCGGAGTATCCAGTCGCCTACGGCGGCGGAAACCCCCGTCCTCGCGAGCCCCGAGCTTATCACGAACATCAGGGCGATTATTATGACGCTCGAGTCCGAAAACGCGGCGAACGCCTCTTCGGGTTTCACTATTCCGGATATTAAGAGGATTACGAACGCGCATGCGGCGACGGCGTCCATGCGGGGCCTTCCCGCGACGAATGCCGCGGCGCACGCGAAGAGAAGCGCGAGTACAAACGCGAGTTCAAAATTCATTTCCGTAAATGGCGGCGTTGTCATCTCAAAATGCTCAAAGCTAAGCGGAATTTCAACCCATAAAAAGAGATTGCGCGCCGCTTTTCGGAATTTTCGGCGCGAAAAAACACGCAAACGCGCCGTTTGCGCGTTGGACTCTGAATCCCGAGAAAATGCTTGACTGCCTCAAACCTTTGAGAAAAAATATATGGTGTAAACCTCAAACGTTTGATTTTCTATGAAAAAAATTTTATTTGCCTCATTGTTTTTCTCGGGAGCCTGCGCGCTCAGCGCTGCCGATTTGACATGGGCCGGCGGGGAGGGCGACAGCTCAGGGTTCAATTTCTCGGATTTCGGAAATTGGGATCCCGCCGGATACAGCCCGTCCGGATTCGACAATGTGACTTTCGAGAATTTTACCGCGACTGTCAGCTCCGGCGACCAGTACAAGATCAACGGATTCCTTGAAGTCAACGACCTCACGATAAACAACCTCGTCCTGCCTGATCCCATAAGGTTTTTTATATATACCGTATCGAGCGGCACTCCGGCAATAAACGGCAATGTCTTTGTCGGCAATATCGACGTCGGCGGCAGCGGCGGCGAATGGCGCAGCCCGAATATTCGCGGTACGGGATTGGATTTTGTTGTCAAAGGCTCAATTACGGTAGCTCCGACGAACGCCTCCCAGAGCAACGCCTCCGTGCTCACTTTCGGCGGAACCAATAGGGGCGGGTTTTTCAAATCGCTTTCCATAGGCGAAAACGCGGCGGTCGATCCGTCCACGGGCTACAAGACGGCGGTATATCTCGACGCCACATACGCGGGCGCCAACCTTGAGCTCGCCGGCGCGAATTTGGACGGCAGCACTTATAATTGGGCGGTGGTTCACGGGGTTGTGCAAATGAAAAATTCCGCGGACGGCTCTAAGTTTGCGTCTCTTATGATAGGCCGCAACGAGGCTGAGGAATACAGGGATTCCCATGTGGCAATCGGCGGGTTGAACGGTTCGGGCAGGATTATTACGAAGCTCATGAGCGACGATTCCAACGCGGCAACTTCCTATCTTACTTTTCAAAACGCGGAAGGCGTGAATACGTCGTTTACGGGATCCCTCCGCAGAGCCCAAAGCGATTATAGGGACAATGTGGCCTTTATAATGGACGGCGCGGGGACGCAGAGCGTTTCGCTCTCCGGCAACTCCGGAGCCGGCGTCGTCAGCGTGACGGTTAAGAACGGTACGTTTTATCTGAACAATTCCGATTCATCCGGCGCGCTCGTCATGTGGGGCGGAAAGTTTGGCGCGATAAACGGCGGCACGGCTTTCGATTCTGCGGTTTGGAGAGGCGGGGTGTTTTCCTTCGCAAACCACGAAACTTTTTACGGCGGCACTCCCGACAAAATAACGATAAACGGCGCCTTTTCAAAAGAGGCGGAGGGGAGGATAGCCGTAGACTTTGAAGGGCTCGACGCGGCCGACCTGATCGGCCACACGTTCGACCTCATATCCGCCGATCTCACGAAAGGATTTTCGGATGACGCCGACGAAGACTTCGTTGCGCAAAACCTGCTGAACGCGCTGGCTGACTTCGCGTGGAATGGAAATGTCCTGCAAGTGACGTTTTCGCAGGTTCCGGAGCCTGCGGCGTTCGCCGCGCTGATAGGCGCGGCGGCCCTCGCCCTCGCCGCGCGCCGCGGGAGAAGATAGGATTTTGAGCATTGCGCAAAAAAGCTCCGGCAAACCGGAGCTTTTTTTACGGCGCGTTGCGGTTATCTGAACCTCTCGGGGAGAGTCTTTACGAGGTCTTTCAGCTTTTCGGCGGACTCTTTTTTGCACACGAGCGTCGCGTCTTTGGAGTGCACTACCACCAGCCCTTCGACCCCCATCAGGGCGGTGGCGCGCCCCGCGGCGTCGAAGACTGCGCAGTTTTTTGAATCCGCCGCAAACAGCTCGCCGACCGCCGCGTTGCCGTCGGCGAATCTGGGCATGTGCCTTTCCGCCGCCGCCCACGAGCCCACGTCGTCCCAATCGAACTTCGCCGGCACCGTCCACGCGTTGTCGGCGCGCTCCATCACCGAAAAGTCTATGCTTATTTTTTCGATTTGCGGGTATAGCCTCCGCGCCGCGGCGAAAAATCCGGAATCGGGCGCCGCGGAGATTTCGCGCAGGATTTTGCCGGTCCCGGGCGCGTTTTTTTCTATCGCAGCGAGAATCGCCGAAGTCTTCCAGACGAATATTCCGGCGTTCCAGTAAAACTCCCCGCTTGCCGCGTATTCGGAGGCCCGCGCGAGGTTCGGCTTTTCGAAAAACCTCGCGACTTTGTAGTATTCGCCAAAGTCGGCGGAAAATTTTTCCCCGCGGCGGATGTATCCGTATCCGGTGGCGGGAAATGTCGGGACTATCCCTATCGTTACGAGCCCGCCGCCGCTTTCGGCCACCTCGAACGCAGCCCCTATCGTGCGCGCGAACGCCTCCGCGTCGGAGACGATGTGGTCGGACGGGAATACGGCGAACGACGAGTCTTCGCCGCCCCCGATTTTTTTGAGATAGGCGGCAGAGAGCCCTATTGCGGCTGTCGTGTCGCGGCCGGCGGGCTCGACGATTATTTTGTCGCGCGCGATTTCCGGGCAGACGGAGGCTATCGCCCCGACCTGCTCGGCGTTCGTCACGACATACACGTTTTCGGGCTCGACCGCGCGGCGCGCGCGCGCGTAGGTCATGGAGAGCAGGCACGATTCTCCGCCCGCCACGTTCCAAAGGTGTTTGGGCTTCGACCTGCGGCTGAGCGGCCAGAACCGCTCGCCGGCGCCGCCCGCCATTATCACGGCGTATCTTTTCATGTTGTATTTTTGTATCCCTCTTTCGGGGCGGGCTGTCAATTTATTTGGGCTTCCGGCGCGGGCGCAAAAAGTGTTTGCAATATTTTTCCCGCGCGGATAAGTTGAACGGAGAAAGGCGGCTTTTTGCATGGCGAAAAATTTTTGCGCAATTCTGCTCGCGTTCGGATACGCGGTTTTGTTCGTCGCCCTCGCCTTTGTGTTCGTGGCGGACAATTTTTATTCGTACAGGGACTTCGGGGAGTTCTCGTATTTTTCTTTCGTCCCGTTCGGATTTTTCGCGGCGTGCGCGCTCGCGGTTTACGCGGCGCTTTCGTATATGCGGTTTCTCGCGCCGGCGGCGGGTCCCGTCCTCCTGGGGTTTTTGGTATTTTGGGCGGCGTGCTTTGCGCATTGGGGCTTTTCGTCCGGCTGTTGGGCGCAGGGCGGATTTTCCCTCTCGATGCGCGCGCTTTCAGTTGTGTTTTTGACGGGCTCGCCCGCGCTGTTTTTCGCGTGCGGGGTGTCCATTCTGCGCGCGGGGCGCGTCCGCAGGGCGTGGGCGATGTTCGCGCTTTCGGCGGTTGTGTTCGCGTATTTTTGCGCGGCGGAAGCCGCCGGATTGTCTCTCGCGGCGTGCGCGTGCGTCGCGCTGGCGTTTGCCGCGACCGCCGCCGCCCGCGCCGCGATGAAGGCTTTTTCAAAGGGGCGTTAGCGCGCCGCCCCTGCGGCGGGGGGCTGGCCGCCCTTCATCGCCTGCAACGTTCTCACCCTCGGCAGGAAGTACGCTATTATCCCAAGCAGGGGAAAGAACGAGCACAGCCGGTAGACGAATTCTATCCCCGAATGGTCCGCGATTTCCCCGAGCACCGCGGAGGCGATACCCGCTATCCCGAAGGCGAACCCGAAAAATATTCCCGACACCAACCCGACTTTCATCGGCAGAAGCTCCTGCGCGTAGACGAGTATGGCGGAGAACGCCGACGAAATTATGAACCCGATGGCGGCGCTCAAAACTATCGTCCACTCGAAGTTCGCGTAGGGCATCATGAGCGCGAACGGCGCGGAGCCGAGTATCGACCACCATATCACGAGCCTCCTGCCTATCCTGTCGCCAACGGGCCCGCCGACGAGCGTTCCGAGCGCCGCCGAAAACAGGTAGACGAAAAGCAGCATCTGCGCCGTCCGGACACTCGCCCCGAACTTTTCCATCAGATAGAAAGTGTAGTAGTTTGAAATGCTCACCGTGTAGAAATTTTTGGAGAACACCAGAAACATCAGAATGAACATAACAATCCAGACCGTGCGCGCCGAAAGCCTTCCCGACGGGCCGCCCGTCGCCGCTGCAGCAGGGGTCTCCGGCGCGCCCACGCGTCCGGCTATTTGGCGGGCGTACCACCTGCACGCTGGCACGAGGGCGATTATCGCAAGGGCCGCCAGCATCGCGAATTTGGCGACCCCCGCCTGCTCGCGCACAAATAGAGCCGCCAGCAGCGGCCCCAGCGAAAATCCGCACGAGCCGCCAACCTGGAATATGGACTGCGCCAGCCCGCGGCTCCTGCCCGCCGCAAGCGACGTTATGCGCGAGGCCTCCGGATGTATTATCGACGAGCCTATCCCAGAAATGAAAACCGCCGCCATCAGCGAATGCACGCTTCCTGCGGCCGATATGAGCATTAGCCCCGTCATGGTGCACAACATGCCGATAGGAAGGAACCACCCTGCCGGCCGCTTGTCGAATATGTACCCGAAGATCGGCTGCATTATGGAGGCCGAAATCTGGTATGTGAGCGCCACGAGCCCGATTTCGCCGTAGGACAGGCTTAGGCTGGTTTTCAGCAGCGGATAGATCGCGGCGACTATCGACTGCATTGCGTCGTTGAGCCCGTGCGCCAGCGACAACGCGACGAGTATTCCGAGCATGAAGCCGTTTTGGGATTTTTTTGCCATCGCAAAAAATATTCTCCCGTCCAATCCCCGTTGCAACACTTCTTCCGCCGAAAATTTTGCGGCGAAAATACCGCGCCGCGGGCTTTGCGCCGGCCCCCTACGGAAGCGGCGCCGCCTGCCTTATCCGGTAGAGGTCGCGCCCGATTTCGCGGATCTTGGCGATCGTCTCGGCGTAGGGGGTGTCGCACACGTCGGTGAGCCCGACTTGGAAATTTTCGCCGTCGAATCTGCCGGTGGCGGCCTGGTCGGAGAATTGGTGCCAGTGTATGCCGACCACGTTCGGGTTTTCGAGGGCCGACTTCGCGTATTCGTAATAGGAGTCCGCCCTGTCCGCCTGGTTTTCCCTCTTTATCAGGCTCGGGTGGAAAGGCCCGCGGTCGAGCGCGCCGAAGTGCCATTCGCCTATCATGACGGGCTTGTCGATTCCGGCCGGAAGTTTCAATTTTTTGAGGTTGTCGGCGTACCTGTTGTAGCTGACGGCGTCGCAGTACTTGGCGCCGATTCTCACGACGTTTTCGTTGGAGCCCGCGAACCGGCACCCGAGGTAGAGCTTGTTCGGGGCAAACTTGTCGAACTCCTCGCGTATGACCTTGAAATATTCCTCGGCCATGAGGCTCGTGAAGTCTTCAAGGTCTTTTTTGTCCGCGCCTTTTGGGACTTCGCGGTTTTGGAGAAAGGCGTCCCAGTCCGCGAATTTCGTGCCCCAGGCGCCGTTGAGTCCGGATATGCCGCCGTACTTTTTTTCGAGCTCGCCTTTGAAGCGGATTTTCCCCGCGAGGGAGGCGGGCGACATTATCGTAAAGCGCGCGAGGTCGAACTTGTCGCCCCAGTGGATTTCGTTGTCCACGAAGAACCCTATGCACCACGGGTCGTCCGTCATGCCGGAGCGGCTTTTGAGGTTGTCCGCAACATTTTTGCGGAATGCGGGGTCGAATGGGTCGCGGAACGGCCACCACGCCGCCTTGCCCGAGAGCGCCGGCCCCTTTATTTCAAACCGCTCCACATACGGGGTCTTGCGGCGCATGAAAATGTCCTTGTCGGAGCTGTTGGCTATCGTGTTCAGCCCCCAGCTTTTGAGCCTTTTGTGCGCGGTTTCGGCGTAGGCGTCGCGCCAGTTCTTCCCGTATTTTCTAAAAATGTTGGCGGCGGAAAAATCGTAGGTTTTTTTGATTTTGCGCGCTTCGTAATACGGGGCGAGGAGCTCGTCTTTAGTCTCGTAGAAAAGCGCGAATTCGTCCCCCTGCGGCGGGAGGGACTCGAAATAGAACTCGCGCCCGTCGAGCGGCGTTATCGCCGAGGATGGCGTCACGCGGACGACGCCGTGCGACCAGAACAAATTTCCGTCGGGATCGACCATCCACCATTTGCCGCCGACTTTTTCAAACCTGAAATGTCCGGTTGCCTTGAACTTTCCGCCCTTTGTCCAACCCCCGAACCTGTCGCGGTCGGCGGGCCCGGGATTGGCGGCGAGATCTTTTTCCTCGGCGAGCCGCGCGGCCTCGAGATCCGCCTCCGAATGCGTCTTTCCGGGCCAGTCGCGGAATTTGAATTGCCCGAATTTGTCTATGAACGGGAAAAATTCGGCCTCCCCGAAGTTGCGCCATGCGGGGACGCCGTTCGGGTCGTGTTCGAGCGCGCGGACGGAGCGGATTTCAAACGGCGACCGGCTGCTCCAATGCCTTTCGAGCACAACCGCCCTTATTTTTGACAGGTCGGGGCGTTTGGAGTTTTGCGCGTATCCGAACGGGTCGGCGCGCATTCCCGCCATTTTTGCGGCGACTTCCGGATGCGCGGGCGGCCTCGGATATTTTATTGTCGCCCTGCGGACTTCCCCGGGGGCGAGCCTGAACATTGTGTTTAGCGCGGGATCTTTTAGCTTCTCCACGTTCTCGTCGTCCGACAGCAGGATTTGGAGCGGGCACGAGGAAGTTTCGGAGAGGTTTTTCACCTCGATTTCAAAATCGAGGTTTTTCGACAGGTCCCATTCCCCGATGATTTTTGCGCGGTTCTGCGAGATTTTATAGCCGTCCGGCGTCTTTTGCGCTCGCGAGCTCTCCGAGATTTTTCCGGTTCCGCTTTCTGCGTCGAACAGGACGATTTCGCCCGCCAACGCCGCGGACGCCGACAGCGCGAGCGCCGCGCAAATGTGTGCAATGCAAACTTTCATGCCGTTATTATTACACGGGCGGGCGCGCATGCGCAATGAAAATCGCCGCTTTTTTGGTTGAACGCCGCAGGGACGCGGTGTTATTTTCCGTACGACGAAGATGAAAATCCGGAGGCTTAAAATAGAGAATTTCCGCGGCATTGTTGACGAGACAATAGATTTCGACCCGTCGTTTACGGTGTTTGCGGGGCGCAACGGCGGCGGAAAATCCACGATATTGGAGGCGATAGCCGTAATGCTCTCGAGGCTTTCGGGGAGGATGTCCGGCAATATCGGCGACTGCGCGAGCCTGAGCGGGCGCGACATTACCTACGGCAGAAATTCATGCCTTTTGCGGCTGACGCTCTCATCGCCGGAAGACTCGATAACCCTGAGCCTCGGGCTCGACCGCGACGGGGGCGAAATGGAGGATTCCGCCGCGGCGGAAGCGTGCGCCGCGAAGCTGCGCGGGGTCTTTTCAAAAGCCGGAGACCCCGACTGCGAGCTGCCGGTGTTCGCCTACTACGGCTCGGACAGGAACACGTCGGGATTTTGCGCCCCGCGCCCGTCGGAGGGCATGGACAGGATGAGCGTCTACAAGAACGCGTTTTCGGCGGGCACGAATTTCGACGGGTTTGCGGAGTGGTTCGCCGCCGTGCTGCTCGAGAGGGAGCTCGCGGTGTCGGAGGCGGCGCGCATGCCGCTGAAACGCGGCAACCGCGCGCGGGAGGAAATCGAAAAAAAATACCGCTTCATATCCGAAATAAAGGGCGCCCTGCGCGAGTTTTCCCCCACGCTCGAGGGATTTTACGTGGAGGACGGCAGGCTGTTCGTCAAGCCGCGCGGGATACCGGCGGAATACCTTTCGCAGGGCGAGAAGAGCGTGGCGGCCCTCATCTCCGACATAGCCTTGCGCATGTCGGGCGCGAATCCGGCCATGAAAAAGCCGCTATTGACCGACGCCATAATAATGATAGACGAAGTGGATCTGCACCTGCACCCCGACTGGCAGGCGCAGATAGCGGTCAAGCTGCAAAAGATTTTTCCCAAGACGCAGTTTATAGTTTCGTCGCACTCCCCGTCGGTGTTTTCCGTGGTAAAGTCCGTCTACAAGCTCGACGAGGACAGGAACGGGACGGTGAGGCTCGAGCGCTCGTCCCAGTACGGCAAGGCGCCCGCCGACATACTCGGGACTTTTCTGAACGCCGGCCGCGAAGGCTCCGTGAAGGCGGAGATAGACGCGATGTACGAAGCCCTCGACGCGGGCGACGCGGATAGGGCCCTGAAAATAATAGCGCGCCTGCGCAGGATAATACCCGACGACCCCGAGGTTCTCAGGGGCGAGTATCTGGCGCGCGCCATCGGCTCTTCAAACGCGAACGGCGGCGGGACAAATGCGCCACATTGAAATACCCCGCGAGGAGGACGCCCCCGACGCTTTCAAGTATTGGAAGCGCAGGCACCCCGGCGCCAAGTATTACCGCTTCAAGGACGCGCGCGTAAAGCGGGTGCTCAAAGACTCCCTCATCGCGCGCCAGAAGTTTTTGTGCTGCTATTGCGAGAGCCGCATAGACGGGGAGAACTCGCACATAGAGCACATAGAGCCGCAGATGGGCGGGCTCTCGGAGCGCAGCATGGACTACTCCAACATGGCGGCGTCCTGCATACGCGACCCCAAGAAGAACGAGCCGGATTTCATTCCAAGAACTTTCGAGGAGCTCGTCGGCAGCACTCTCCACTGCGGCCACGCGCGCGGCTGCAATCGGGTTGTGTCGCCCTACGACGAGAGGTGCGAAAGGTTTTTCGAATACTCGTTCTCGGGGCGGGTCTCGGTTTCCCGCGCGCTGTCCGACCCCGACGAAATCGCGCTTGCCGAGGACAGCATAGAGTATCTGAGGCTGAACGTTCCGTCCCTCGTGCTCCTGCGCAGGATAGCGATGTTCGAGGCGGTGAAAATGCTCGGCGACGGCATTCCCGCCGACGCCGTCCTGGGGGAGTCCGGCGGAAAGCTCCCGCCGTTTTACCCCGCCGAAAAAACCGCCGTTGAAAAGGCGCGCGGTGCGGCGAAGCCCGCGGCGCAGGAAGAAGTTTCGGAGCAATTTGCTTGAACGATTTTCCCCAATCGGGATTATTTTTTTGAATGGCTGAAAAATTTAAGGTTCTCGTGAAGTCGGCCGACATACGGCGGAGGGTGGGGGAGCTCGCCGCGCGGCTGCGCGAATGGGCGGGGGCGGCGGATTCGCCCGTCTGCGCCGTGTGGCTGGCGGAGGGCGCGATGTTTTTTGCCGCCGACCTCATGCGCGGCATGGCGGGTTGCGGGCTGGAAATCCACTCGGTCAAAGTGTCCTCCTACGGAAATTCGCTCGGGGCGGAGGGCGAGCCGCGCGTGCTCTCTCCTCTGCCAAACGTCGAAAACATGCGCGTGCTGATAATAGACGACGTGCTCGACACCGGCAAAACCGCCGCCGAGATGTCGAGAATTTTCCGCAAAAGCGGCGCGGCGGAGGTGAAAATCTGCGTGCTGCTCGACAAGCGCACGGGCGCCGAGAAATTCGCTAGGGCCGACTTCTCCGGCTTTGAAATCGGAAACAGTTTCGCGTTCGGATACGGAATGGATTTGCGCGGAAAAATGCGCGAGCTGCCCGACATAATGGCGCTCGCGGAGGCTGGCGCTTAAAATGAACATAGGGTGCCATCTGTCTTTTTCAAAGGGCTACGAGGCAATGGGGCGCGAGGCCCTGCGGCTCGGGGCGGACTGCTTCCAGTTTTTCAGCCGCAATCCGCGCGGTGGAGCCGCCAGGCCGTTCGACGCCGGCGACGCGCTCGCGCTCGAAAAAATCGCGGAGGAAAACTCCTTCGGGCCGCTTCTCGTCCACGCGCCGTACACTTTCAACCCGTGCTCCGCCGACGCGGGGCTTCGGAAATTCGCGCTCGAGGCGATGAAGGAGGATCTTTCCAGGCTCGGCGCTTTCAAAGGCGCGCTCTACAACTTCCACCCGGGCTCGCACGTCGGGCAGGGCGTCAAGAGGGGCGTAGAGCTCTCGGCGCGCCTGCTCTCGGAGGTATGCTCCGGAAATTTTTCCGCAAAAATTCTCGTGGAGACGATGTCCGGAAAGGGCAGCGAGATAGGCTCGACTTTCGGGGAGATCGCCGAAATTCTGGAGAAGTCCGGAACCGATGCGGGCGTGTGCCTTGACACTTGCCACGCATACTCCGCCGGCTACGACATCGTGCGGGATCTCGACGGAGCGCTCGGGGAGTTCGACAGAATAATAGGCCTCGGGAAATTGAAGGCCGTCCACCTAAACGACAGCATGGCGCCGTTCAACTCAAAAAAGGACAGGCACGAAAAGCTCGGGGAGGGGACTATCGGCTTGGAGGCGATAGGGAGAATCGTCAACCACCCCGCGCTGCGGGAGCTTCCGTTCTATCTCGAAACCCCAAACGACCCCGCCGGTTACGCGCGCGAAATCGCCCTCGTCCGCAAAATGCGGGGGGAGCCGTGAAATCCGCGAGGGGCGGGAGCATCCGGACGCGGGGAAGGGTTTGCTCCGCGGCGGCTTCCGCCCTGGCGTTCGCCCGCGTTGCCCTTGCGCGGATTGAAACCGTTTCGGGCGCTGCGGCGTTTCTGGCTTTCGCCGTCGCGCTTGCGGCGGCAGCCTCCCAGTGCGCCAAGCCGCGCGGATACGTAAAGAGCCCTGCGGAAATCGCGTACATCGAGGGGCTGCGCAAGAAGTACGCCGAGCCTGCGCGCAAGCTCGGCGCGGAAGAGGCCGAGGGCGCGATACGCGCGGCGTGCGGATTCATTGCCCGCGCCGAGAACGCTCCGGAGGGAGTGTACGATTCCGACGAAGCCGTCGCGCTGCTGCTCGGCACCGCGCTCGTCGAAAGCGACCTTGCGCCGCGCTTCCAGAGCTCCCGCGGGGACGCGATAGGGCTTTTCCAGGTGGAGTACGGAACGTTTCGGGATCTGTGGGACAGGTCCATAAAATACAAGCATCCCAAATTGCGGGCGGCGATAATCCGCGAATTCGGCGGCGGGCGCGGGGATATAGAATTCGAAGATTTGCAGAACAGCGACGAGCTGTGCGCGGTGTTCGCGCGCATGAAATACGCGGAGTTCCCCGACAAAATTCCCCGCGACATGGCCGGAAGGGCCTCCTATTATAAAAAGTTTTACAATACAAAATACGGGGCGGCGAAAGAGTCCGCCTACATCGCCAAAAAGAAGAGGGCGCTCTCCCGCCGGATCGAATGATATTATTCTTCGGGGTTGAGGACGAACATTTGGCAGTTCGCGCAGTCGAAGCGCAGCGGAAATTTTCCGTCCGCCGACCTCAAAAAGAGCGGCTCTTTGAATTTTTGCGGCAGCTTCCCCTCTTTGCGGCACATGCCGAGCTCCCGCAGAATGCAGTGGCGCGCGCGCATAAGCGGGATTGCGGAGGCGCCGCCGCCGGCCTCGGGCGCGCGGGAGGATATTTTAAAGCCCATTGCGGCGTACAGCTTTTCCGCCTCGGCGTTGGCGGCGTTCGCGCGCGCGTCGCATTCAAACGGCGGATTTGCAAAGCTTATTTTGCGCGGCAGCGGGCGGGAGTATGAGGTTCTCGATTTTTCATACTCCGAAATTATCTTTTCCTCGAGCCCGCGGACGAGCTCGCGGCGCAGGGCGTTGGCTTCGGAGGCCTTGATTTGCGGAAGGCTCCGGCAGCCGATCCGCGGGGCCCCGCACTCGAACGGCGTATCCCCGAGGCGCGCGAGCGACTCCGAAAGCTTTTCCCGCGCGGCGCCGAAATTCTCCGCCGTTTCAAAACCGGATTTCGCGCGGCGGATCTCGAATCCGAGCGCGCGCCGGTCGCGGAGCGCAATCGAAAATATGTAATCGGTTTCCGATTCTTCGGCGCGGATTTCGGCGCGCATTTTGCGGGCGGATTTTCCGGAGAGGGCGGCCTCGAACTTCGCGTCGCGGTTGCGCCAGATTTTTGCGTCAGGCGGAATTTTCAGCCGCTCTTCGGGGCGTCCGACGAACACGCGATCTCCGGACACCCTGCCGACGCGCGCGCCGAATCCGCCGCCGCTTTCGCTCTCGAAAAACAGGCCGTCGCCGTTCGAGAAAATTTTGTCCGCGCCGCCGAGCTCGAATCCGCCCGCGAACGCCGAGCGCGGCGCGCCGATGAACTCCCCGCGCGCTTTCGGCGTGGAAAAACTCGCGCAGCCCCTTTCGATTCCGCGCAGGTGGTATTCGCAAAAGAGGCGGCTGAAAGACTTTTTCGGGTCGGGCTCGAACGCCGCGCGGCTCTCCCCGAACGACGCCCTTTCGAGCCCGCGCGCGCCCAGCTGCCTGTCAAGCTCGGCGCGGTAGGCGGCGGTTATGTTTTTGACGTATCCGGCGTCTTTGAGCCTCCCCTCGATTTTAAAAATTCCGGCGCCCGCGTCCAGCATTTCCCCGAGCGCGGACAGCCTGTTCATGTCTCGCAGGCTAAGGTAGTAGGCAGGAGGGGCGACGCGCTTTCCGAGGGAGTCCTCAAATTCGTACTTCATTCTGCACGGCTGGGCGCACTCGCCCCTGTTGCCGCTCCTGCCGCCTATTTTGTAGCTGAGGTAGCACTGCCCGCTGTACGACACGCAGAGCGCCCCGTGGACGAAGCACTCCACAGGAATCTTTACGGCGCGGGCGGTCTCGGCGATCTGCCGGAGCGGCGTTTCCCGCGCGAGCACGACCGCGGCGAACCCCGCCGCCTCGAGAAATCTCGCCTTGTCCGGCGAGTCTATGTGGCACTGGGTGCTGGCGTGGAATTTTACCCGCCTGGCGGTTGCGGCGAGCAGCCCGAGGTCCTGCGCGATTATCGCGTCCGCGCCGGCGTCCCAAAGCTCCTCCGCCATGCGCGCGGCCTTGGGAAGCTCGGAGTCGAAGAGAATAGTGTTTAGGGCGACGTACACCTTGCAGCCGTAGAGGTGCGCGAAGCGGCAGAGGCTTGCGATGTCGCCGGCGGAGTTTGCGGCGTCCTTGCGCGCGCCGTAGAGCGGGGCGCCTATGTATACCGAATCGGCGCCCGCGAGAATCGCCTCTCGCGCGGCGGGCGCGTCGCGGGCGGGGCTAAGAAGCTCGGGCGTCATCCGAATCGGCGCCCCTGCCGGACGGCAGGAGAAGCGCTGCGCACATCGCGGTCAGAACCGCCAGCGCCAGCCACCCGTCGGTCATTCCCGCGCCCCCGAGGATTTCGCGCGGGCCGTCGCTTGTGATGTCGAAAGTCTTGCGGTAGACCATCAGGCAGAATACGAGCCCCGCATGGAAGCCCACGCACGGCCACAGGGATTTTGTTTTGATGTATAACAGGCACAAAAACACGCCGAACATAAACAGCCCCCCGAATTTCGGGAAGTCAAATTCGTAGGCTATGCCCACGGTGTCGTACCACGCGACGAAAAAGCCAATGTCCCACGTCGCGCTGCCGCCTCCGGGGAGCTTGTCCCAAACGCAGTCCGGCATCTTGAAATGCTTGTAGGCGAAAAACAGCGAGCTCAAAACGACCGCGGAAATCGGGCCTATGGCGGTGTAGAACGAGCGCATGATGAGCCCGCGCATTATTATCTCTTCGAGCAGCGCGACCGTCAGCGCTCCGGACAGCGCGCTCAAAATCACGGAGGCGAGGGTTGAAGCGTCGAAAGTCTTGTCGGGCGACGACACTCCGAAAGCCCATTGCAGCCCGAATATCGCCGAGGCGAGCAAAATCCCGAACGCGAAGAAAGATAGGAACGAAACGAGCGGCCTTGCCCCGATTTTCATCCCGAGGTTTGAGAGCGAAAACAGCCCGCACTCCTTCATCATCCACGGAAATCCGAGTATTATGGGCGCCCAGCGGAGCCTGTCGTAATAGACGTCGATATGCTTGCCCAAAAGCCATGTCGTGGTTTCGGACGGGCTTACGGAGTGCAGCCACTCGATTGCCCAGTACGCCGGCGGCGTGAGAATCGACGCAAAGAGCGTCGCCCCGAGGTATATGAAAAGGAAAAGCCCCACCCCCTTGAAGGAGCTCCGTTCGGGCGGCAGCCCGAAGAGCATCATTTCTTTCTCTTTTTCCAGAATCATAATAAAAAATATGCGCCAAAAAAAATTTTTTTCAATGAAATTTATTCCCCCTCTTGCGCCGACGCCCGAAGCGGTTTTTTTGTTGAACGCGGGGGGCGCTTCGTGTTATTCTAAATTTATGAGGCTTTTTTTATTCGCATTCGCCGCGGCTTTTCTTTGCGCCGGCGTTTTCGGCGCGCAAATAGGCGCGGACGAATCAAGGATATCGGCGGAGGTCTACGTTTCGTCGACCCACGGGGACGACGCCAACGACGGCTCCCGCGACAAGCCGTTAAAGACGTTTGCCAAGATACCGAAAAAGGACGCGCGGATATTCTTGCGCAAGGGCGACGTGTTTTACGAGCCGCTGGCGGGGCTCGAAAACTGCGTTGTGGACTCCTACGGAAGGGGCTCAAAAAAGCCGCTTGTCTGCGGGCTGAGAATCATAAAAAACCCGTCGGCGTGGGAGAACATGGGCGGGGGAATCTGGCGGCTCGACATGGACAAAACCGAAAATTTCGCGGGGCGCAATCCGCCGGCGAAAGAGCGCGGCAAGCTCTTCAACAACATCGGCGGCATATACGACATGTCCACAGACGAGCTGCACGGCAGGGTATTGAGAAAGCATTCCGACCTCAAAGAAGATTGGGACATGATAGTCTCCTCCGAATTCCGAAGAGAGAAGGTGACTCCCGAGACTTTCAGGTACCTGCATTTGAAGCTCGGGCGCAATCCGGCGGAGTTCGGCTCGCTCGCCCTCATCGCCTACGGCAACGGCATAAGCGGCCTTAGAAACTGCACGGTGCGCAACGTGGCGATAAAGGGGTTCGGCAGGCACGGGCTGACGGGCTGCCGCGGCGGGAGAATCGAAAACCTCGAAATCGACCTCATAGGCGGAAGCGTGCTCGTAGGTTTCCCGAACTGGGTGAGGCTTGGCAACGGCATAGAGTTCTGGATAAATTCGCCGTCGTCGGGCTCAAACATACACAACCGCGTGACGGGGTGCGTCATAAGCCGGACTTTCGACTGCGGCTCGACGATTCAGGGCAGGGCGCAGAAGGGCAAAAACGTCGCCGAGGACATAGTCTTTACGGGCAATAAATATTACAGGTGCCGCCAGGCGTTCGAGCACTGGCTATCGGGCGGCGACGCCGGCCGGGATCCGATAGAGTACAAAGACTGCAAATTTGTCGGCAACTTCGCCTGGGAGATGGGCGACAACGGATTCAACTCTCCATACCTCCAAGACCTCAACTTCCTTTCTTACGACCGCAAGCCCGCGGCGATGACCATAAGGGACAACGTCTGCTACGGCGCGGGCGCCTACGCGGGCACGGCTAACCGCTCGTCGGATTTCGGCGGCAACACGTTTTACGTCCTGCGCGGCAAGCCGCTTTTGGTGGAGCTCAGGGGCGGAAAGGGTAAAAATCTGGTTGTACCCGCGAACTCGGAGGAGGATATAAAAAAGTACCGCGAGATTTCCGGAGATTCGACGAGCAAAATATCCATTGTCGACGAATCCGACGCCGCCCTGCGCGAAAAGCTTCTCGGCGGCGATTTCAAATACGTCAAAAAAATTCTCAAAAAGGCAGAGAGAGAAACCGGCAAACAAAAGGAAGACATATGAAAACGTTGAAATTCGCGGCGGGAGCCCTTGCGGCGTCCGCGCTTGCAGCTTGCGCCCTCCAGCCGTCGGAGGCGGACAAATACGGCGCGGACGAATCAAGGATAGCGTCGGAAGTCTACGTTTCGTCGACCTACGGGGACGACGCCAACGACGGCTCCCGCGACAAGCCGTTCAAGACGTTTGCCAAGATACCGAAGAAGGACGCGCGGATATTCTTGCGCAAGGGCGACGTGTTTTACGAGCCGCTGGCGGGGCTCGAAAACTGCGTTGTGGACTCCTACGGAAGGGGCTCAAAAAAGCCGCTTGTCTGCGGCATAAAGCATTTGAAAAATCCCGCCGCGTGGGAGGACATGGGCGGCGGCGTCTGGCGGCTCGACATGAATAAGACCGAGAATTTCGGCGGGCGCAATCCGGCGATTTCCGCGCAGACAAAGCTCGTCAACAACCTCGGGGCGATATACGATTCCGCAACCGACACCGTCCACGGGCACAAAGTCAAAAAGCTCGACATGCTCAAAAAAGACTGGGACTTTTTCGCCGGCGAGGAATACGAGAGCAAAAAGATAAACGCCGAAACTTTCAGGTGGCTCTATGTAAAACTCGGCAAAAACCCGTCCTCGGACGGCGCGGAGCTCGGCATCACGACCTACGGCAACGGCATAAGCGGCCTTAAAAACTGCACGGTGCGCAACGTGGCGATAAAGGGGTTCGGCAGGCACGGGCTGACGGGCTGCCGCGGCGGGAGAATCGAAAACCTCGAAATCGACCTCATTGGCGGAAGCACCCAGCCAGGGTACCGCACATGGGTGAGGCTCGGCAACGGCATAGAGTTCTGGATTACGGGCTCCCTGGCGTCTTCCGGAAACCACAATTACGTTTCGGGTTGCACCATAAGCAGAACCTATGATTGCGGCTCGACCATTCAGGGCTCAACGGAAAAGGGCGAGATCGTCGCCCGCGACATAACATTTACGGGCAACAAATACTACCGCTGCCGCCAGGCGTTCGAGCACTTTTTGACGAACCGCGCCGACGGAAAATCCGCATACGAAGACTGCCGGTTTGTGGGCAACTTCGCGTGGGAGAGCGGAAACAACGAATTTTCCACCCCCGAGCCGCGCGACAACAACTTCCTGACCTACGACCGCTACCGGAAGGGAATGATCATCCGAAACAACGTCTGCTACGGCTCGGGCATTTACGCGGGAACGCGCGGCTGGGCGACGGATTTCGGCGACAACGTGTTCTACGTGGAACAGGGGAAGCACAACCTCGTGTTCGTCTATCCGTGGGGAAAGCAGGGGCTGACGATTCCCGCCAATGGCGAGGCCGACATAAAGAAATACCGCGAAACCATCGGCGACGAGACGAGCAAGATAATAATCGTCCCCGAATCGGAGGTCGAGTCCGTGCGCGAGGAGCTTCTGGACGGCGACTTCAAATACGTAAAAAAGATTTTGAAGGGGAAGGGGCGGTAGCCCGCCGCCCGAATTTTGCGCGCTCCGGTTTTGCCCGTCGGGGCGCGCTTTTTTTCGGTCGCGCCCTACCTGCGCGCCTTTCGCGCGCCGAGCAGGTATTCGGCGTTGCCGTCGCCGCCGAGGATGGGCGACGGCATTGTCGCAAATATCCGCGCGTCCGGGAAATTTTTCGAGATGAAGGCGGAGATTTTTTCGAGAGCTTCCGCGCTCTCTTCGGATTTTAGCACGCCGCGCCTTTTGCGCGCGAGCTTTGCGGAGCTCTCGAACTGCGGCTTCACGAGGCACACGGCGGTTCCGCCGTCCGCTACGAGCGCCCAGATTTCCGCGAAAACCTTTTCGAGCGAGATGAAGGAGAGGTCGGCGCAGACGAATTTGAAAGCCTTTCCTCCAAACGAGGCGGGGGAGAGCGAGCGTATGTCCGTCCCCTCCATGTTCCGCACCCTCGGGTCGGCGGCGAGCCTTGGGTGAAGCTGGCCGGCGCCCACGTCGACGCACGCGCTCGAAGCCGCCCCGAACGCGAGCGCGCAATCCGTGAACCCTCCCGTTGACGCGCCCGCGTCGAGGATGTCGACGCCCGCGAGGTCGGGTCCGAACTTTTTCAGAAACGCCTCGAGTTTCAGCCCCGCACGGGAGACGTATCTCGATTCGGGGGCGTCGCATGCCACCTCGAAAACCGAGCCTTCCGGAAATTTCCGCGACGGCTTGTCCACGGGTTTTCCGCCGCAGCTCACCCGCCCGCCCTCTATGAGAGCGCGGGCTTTCGAGCGGCTCTCGGCGAGCCCCGCGCCGAAGAGAAGCTCGTCGGCGCGCCTCACTTTCCGCCTTTCGGAAGGATTATGACCTGCACGTCGCGCGCGTCGGCGGGGCGAAGGGAGGCTTTCGCGGCGGCGGTTTCAATTCCTTTGCCGGCCTCTTCGGCGAGCGTCCATGCGAGGGCTGCGGAGGCGAACAGCATGGCGACTGCCACGAATATGCCTATCGCGAGCCTCGCCGCCTCGAGCGCGTTGGAGCGGGAGGTTTTGCCCCTCCGGAACCTTAGCGACGGAATCACGCCCTTAGGCCCGCTCACCAGCCCGTCGGCCGCGCGCTTCATCTTCTGTTCGTCGATTATCATTTGCCGTTATTGTCGGAGAACTTCGGGGAATTTCAAATATATTGTTTGTTTGACAGCCGGCCTCTTCCCGCGCTATATTTTAAAAAAACGGGGGATGGGCATTGCGTTCCGCGGGGTCGCGGGCGCCCCGCCGCCGGTTATTTTGATTGCCATGAAAAAGTTTGCGGTTTTTCTTGCGGCCGCGGCGCTCGCGCCGGCGGCTTTCGCCGAAATAAAAATGCCGAAAATATTTTCGGACAATATGGTCTTGCAGCGCGGGGAGCGCGTGAAAGTTTGGGGCGGCGCGGATTCCGGCGCCGACGTGCGCGTGGAGTTCGGCGGAAAGTCGGCGTCGGCAAAGGCGGGCGCCGACGGACGTTGGGAGGTTTTTCTGCCGCCCATGGAGGCCTCCTCCGAGCCGCGCGAAATGAAGGTCTACGAAAACGGCAAGCCCGCGAAGGCTATAAAGGGCGCGCTCGTCGGCGAAGTCTGGGTTACGGGCGGGCAGAGCAACATGCAGTTCGAGGCGCGCGCCATGGACGGCGGCAAAGAGGAGCTCGACGCGCTTCCGGCAAACCTGCGGTACTTCGCCCAGGACAGCGGCAAGATAAGCGAGAAGCCCCTCCGCGACTTCGCGGGGCGGGCGGAGTGGCTTGTTGCCGGTAGGGACAATCTCGCCCATTCCAACGCGGTTGCGCTGTTTTTCGGCTCCCGCATATCTAGGGCGCTCGGCGGCATTCCCGTCGGCATAATAGAGAGCTCGCGAGGGGGCACGCGGATGGTCGGGTGGACTCCGATTGAATTTTTCGAGTCGGACCCGCTGATGGAGCCCGCGCGCAGGATGTTCCGCGCCGATTCTGAAAAATGGAGGAAGTCCGAGTTTGAAAAGAAGTCGGAGAAGTGGCGCAGGGCGCGCGGCAAATGGGAGGCGGAAGCCGCCGCCGCAAAGTCCGCCGGCAAGCCCGCGCCCCGCTGCCCGTGGGAAGCGCACGACCAGGCAAAGCCCGATATATCGCGCCCCTACGGGGTCAACAACCCGTCGCTGCTTTGGAACGCGAAGGTCTCGCCCATGGCGGGCTATTCGGCGCGCGGATTCCTCTGGTACCAGGGGGAGTCGGACTACATGTGGAGCGGCTTCAAGTCGATTTTCGAGGGCATGACGAAGGCCTGGCGCGCGGCGTGGGGAAAGCCCGAAATGTATTTTTTGTGCGTCCAGCTGCCGTCTTATAAAGACAACGGCTGGGAGTATATGCGCTGGGACCAGATGCGCGCCTCCCTCGAAAACCCGAATGCGGGCGTCGCCGTCTCGATAGACACCGGCGACAGGGACGACGTCCACCCGACGGACAAAAAGGCGATAGTCGACCGACTCGCCGCCATCGCGCTCCACGACGTGTACGGGCGGAAAGATCTGGCCGTTTACGGGCCGATCTTCAAATCGGCAAAGTATTCGGGCGGCTCCGCGGAAATCGAGTTCGACCTGCGCGGAAGAAAGCTCGAATGCAGGGGCGCGCCGCGCGGATTCCTCGCAAAGGGCAAGGACGGCAAGTGGCGCGAGGCCTCCGCGAAAGTTTCCGGCGGGAGGCTTTCGGTAAGCACCCTCGACGGTTCGGAAATCCGCGGCGTGCGCTATCTTTGGAAGGGCTGGGCAAAGCCCGACGTGTGCATTTACAACGACGCGGGCTTGCCGGCGTTCGGGTTTTCCGACGAAAAGCGGTGAGCTCCGCAGCCCGTTTACAACAATCGAAACGTTTGCTTATGAATATAAAAAAATGCCTGTTTTTCGCGCTCTCCGCGTTCGCGGCGTCCGCGCTTTTCGCAGAAATCAAACTTCCGCGCGTCTTTTCGGACGACATGGTGTTCCAGCGCCAAAAGCCCGTAAAAATCTGGGGGACGGCGGAACCCGGGGCTGATGTAAAAGTTGAGTTCGCGGGGAATAGCGGGTCCGCGAAGGCGGGGAAAGACGGCAAGTGGTCGCTGTTTCTCGGCGCGATGGAGGCTTCCGCCGAGCCGCGGGAGATGAGGATATCCGAGAACGGCAAGCCCGCAAAAACCGTGAAAAACATCCTCGTGGGCGAGGTCTGGATTTTGGGAGGGCAGAGCAATATGGAGATGCAGTATTCGTGGCGCAACCTCAAGCCCGACGGCAATCCGCTCATAAGGTATTTCGCCAACTCCTCCCCCGTGCTCTCCGAAACCCCGCTTTCAGACACTTCCGCGTCGTCGGGCTGGCGAAGGGCGGAGGGCGACGATTTGCGGAAGTTCAGCATGGTCGGCTACGGCTTCGCGCAAAGGCTCGCGCGCGACTTGGGGATTCCGGTGGGGCTCGTGTTCACGGCGCGCGGTGGGACGGCTATGGAGACGTGGATTCCGTTCGGGGCGATGGACGGGTCCGAATACCTGAAATCCCGCAGGGAGGAGTATTTCAAGAGCCTTCCCGCTTGGAAGAACGGCGGCTATGAAAAGGCGGCAAAGGCGCACAGGGAGAAGATGGCAAAGCACAAGGCGGCGGTGGAAAAGGCCAAAAAGGAAAATAAACGTCCCCCGTCGATGCCGTGGGGCGAGACTGTTGCGCCCGTTCCCGAAACGCCCTTCTTTGCGCTCCGCACCCCCGCGATACACTGGAACGGGAAAGTCGCGCCGCTCGCGGGCTATTCGGCGCGCGGATTTCTCTGGTACCAGGGCGAGAGCAACGCGGGGAATTCCCGCGATCTGTTTGTGGAGACGTTTAAGATACTCGTCGATTCGTGGCGGGATGCGTGGAAAGACCAATCGATGCCGTGGATTTCCGTGGAGCTCGCCTCCTATGCGTACGGCAAGGATTGGGGCGCCGTGCGCGAAGCTCAGCGGGCGGCTGCCGCCTCGGTTGGGAACTCGTACATAGCTTCCTCCGCAGACACCGGAGAGGACAAGGACATCCACCCCGCCGACAAGGGCCCCATTTCGGAAAGGCTCGAGCGCATAGCGATGCGCAGGGTCTACGGCGCAAAAGACGTCGCGGACAGGTCGCCGGAATTTTCGGGCGCGGAGTTTAAAAAGGGCGGGGCGCTCGCGAAGTTCGGCTCCTTCCGCGGAAAGCTCGAGGGGCGCGGGGAGCCGCGCGGGTTCGAGCTCAAAATCGGCGGCAAATGGGTTGCGGCAAAGCCGGAGATCAGGGGCAGGTCTTCCGTTTGGGTCGCCTCCCCCGACGGGGCGGCCGAGCCCGAGGGCGTGCGGTATCTGTGGAAGTCGTGGGCAAAGCCCGACGCGTGGCTCTACACTTCCGACGGCCTGCCGGCGTTCGGATTCAGCAAAGAATAGCGAAACATCGGGAGGATGGCAGGCGTGAAAAAGCTCGCAATATTGCTTTTTGCCGCGTGCGCAGCCTTCGGCGCGGGGATTCTCCGCGCCGAGGTGAGGCTTCCGGAGATCTTTTCGGACGGCATGGTGTTCCAGCGCCAAAAGCCCGTAAAAGTTTGGGGCATGGCGGAACCCGGGGCTGATGTAAAAGTTGAGTTCGCGGGGAATAGCGGGTCCGCGAAGGCGGGGAAAGACGGCAAGTGGTCGCTGTTTCTCGGCGCGATGGAGGCTTCCGCCGAGCCGCGGGAGATGAGGATATCCGAGAACGGCAAGCCCGCAAAAACCGTGAAAAACATCCTCGTGGGCGAGGTCTGGATTTTGGGCGGGCAGAGCAATATGGAGTGGGTTCTCGCGAATACCGACGACGCCAAAGAGGCGGTCGCGCGCTCGGGCTATCCCGCCCTGCGCTACTTCAAAATGGATTCCAACCGCATTGAGGAAAAGGAGCAGTATTTCATTCCCGGCGCGCGGTGGATTGCCTCAAATCCCAAGGATTCCGGCGGGTTCAGCGCGGTGGGCTTCTATTTCGGGGAGGCGCTTTTGAAAGACTTGAAAGTTCCCGTGGGGCTTGTGAACGTCTGCAAGGGCGGCACATCAATGCGCGCGTGGACGCCCGCGGAATACATCGACAACGTGCCGTTCAACAAGAGGTGGATGGTTGACTACAATAAGAAGCGCGCGGACTATCTCGCAAACGGCGGCTACGAAAAGCGCGTCGAGATGATGAAAGGGCGGCGCGCAAAATACGAGGCGGCGTGCAAAAAGGCCGACGCCGAGGGAAAGCCCCGACCGAGCGCGTGGGAGTACGGCGTGAGCGTGCCGCTTAAATTTGCGCACGTGCCGTTCAACGAGATTCCGATATGGCACTGGAATGCAAAAGTAGCCCCCGTCGCGGGCTATTCGGCGCGCGGGGTTTTGTGGTACCAGGGCGAGTCCGACGGCTGGGGCGAGAATCCGAAATATTCCCCGTCTTTCGTCTTTGGCGAAATGTACGCCAACATGGCGCGCGCGTGGCGCGAGAGGTGGGGCTGCGAAAAGCTTTTCTTCCTCGCCGCCCAGCTTCCCTCCAAGGGCGGCGCGCCCGCGTGGCCGCGCGTGCGCGCGCAACAAATTTCCGCGTCCGACGAAATCGGCGCCGCCGCGTGCGCCAACATAATCGACACCGGCGCGGAGAACGACGTCCACCCGCGCGACAAAACCCTCGTTGGCAGGCGCCTTGAGAAAGTCGCGCTGAACTCCGTCTACGGCGACAAGTCGGTTTTGCCGACTCCGCGCGCGGTTTCCGCCGAATACCGAGCCGGCGGGGCCGCCGTTGGGATAAACTCTTTCGGCGGAAAGCTCGAGGGGCGCGGGGAGCCGCGCGGATTCGAGCTCAAAATCGGCGGCAAGTGGGTTGCGGCAAAGCCGGAGCTGAAAGGCGGCTCCTCCGTATGGATTGCCTCCCCCGACGGCAAGTCGGTTCCCGAGGGCGTCCGCTACCTGTGGAAGCCGTGGGCAAAGCCCGACGTGTGGATTTACAATTCCCAAAACGCGCCTCTCTTCCCGTTCAAATTTGAGAAATGAGAAATAAAGTGAATATGACAAGATTCCCTAAAACGTTTTTTGCCGCTCTCGCCGCCTACGCCGCGTGCCTGCTCGACGCCGAAGTCAAAATGCCGTCGATTTTTTCCGACAACATGCTTGTCCAGCGCGGCAAGCCCGCGAAATTCTGGGGGACTGCGGAGCCCGGCGCGGAGGTCGCCATCGAGTTTGCAGGCCAAAAGAAATCCGCAAAGGCGGGGAAGGACGGCAGTTGGAAGATAACGCTTTCGCCGCTGAAAGCCTCCTCCGACCCGCGCGAGCTAAAAGTGTACGAAAACGGCGAGCCCGCGCTTGCGGTAAAAAATGTCGTAGTCGGCGAGCTGTGGATTTTGGGCGGGCAGAGCAACATGCAGTGGACGCTCGACAAGACCGACGACGCTCACGTGGCCATCCCCCGAGCGAACTATCCCAACCTGCGGTATTTCAGAATGAACCAGGGCGCGATGAGCAAGGCTCCGCTCGGCGATTTCAGCCCGGGCGCCCGCTGGGAGGAGACCGTTCCCGAAAGCGCGGGCAGCCAGTCCGCCGTCGGATTCTATTTCGGCGAAAAGCTGCTGAAAGACTTGGGGGTGCCCGTGGGGCTCGTCCAGACGGCGATGGGGGGGACGCTCATGGCGGGCTGGACTCCGGAAGAGTACATTTCCCGCGTGCCCTACCAAAAGGGGTATTATGAAAAATATCTGAAAGACTCCGAGGCCTACGTGAAGGCGGGCGGCTACAAAAAGAAGCTCGAGGCCTACAAGAAGAACCTTGCCGAATACGAGGCCGAGTGCAAAAAGGCGAAGGAGGAGGGCAAGCCGAAGCCGCCGATAAATTGGAGCAAGCTCTCCAAGCCGCTCGAATTTACCCCGTACTCGAACAATATGGTCCCCGTGCAGCACTGGAACGCCAAAGCCGCTCCCCTTGCGGGGCTCGCGGCGCGCGGAGTGGTGTGGTACCAGGGCGAGCAGGAGAGCGGGTACGGCTCGGGCAACCCCGCGGCGGTGGCGGAATTCGGCGCGATGTACGAAAACATGGTCGCCGCCTGGCGCGAAAAATGGGGCGACGAAAAGCTGTGGTTTTTGTGCGTCCAGCTGCCGTCGTACGGCGGCGGAAAGCTGTGGGCGGAGCTGAGGGCCCAGCAGCTTGCGGCGGCGGAAAAGCTGAAGCATTCAAAAATCGCCAACGCCATAGATCTCGGCGACGAAAAGGACGTGCACCCGCGCGACAAGACCCTCGTCGGCGAGAGGCTCGCGAAAATCGCCGAACGCGCGGTGTACGGCAAAAAATCGGTTGCGGCGTTCGCCCCGAAGTTCGCCTCCGCGGAATTTTCCGGCGGCGGGGCGCTCGTGAAATTCAATTCGTTCGGCAGGAAGCTCGCCGGAAAGGGAGAGCCGCGCGGGTTCGAGCTGAAAATAGGCGGCAAATGGGTTGGAGCCAAGCCGGAAATCCGCAGGGGGGCGGTGTTTGTTGCGAGCCCCGACGGGAAGTCGGTTCCCGAGGGCGTCCGCTATCTGTGGAAGCCGTGGGCCAAGCCCGATGCGTGGCTTTATTCCACCGCCGACCTTCCCGCCTTCCCGTTTGAATTTGAGAAGTAGCGCGCATGACAAGGGCGCAGTTTTTGGGGCTTCTGCTCTCCGCCGCGTCGCTTCCGGCGCGTGCGGAGTGCGGCGTCTATTGCGCCAGGCGATACGGAGCGAAGGCCGACGGAAAGTCCGACGACACGCGCGCGATACAGGCGGCGGTAGACGCCGCGGCGAAAAACGGCGGCGGAATAGTGAGGCTTTCGGGCGGGGTTTTCCTATCGGGCACGGTTTATCTGCGCGACAATATAGGCCTTGAAATCCTCCCGGGCGCGAAGCTGAAAGCCTCCGTGGACAAAAATCTCTACAACCGCGACGACTTCTGCCCGCAGAACGCGGCGATAAGGTCTGAACACGCTTCCGGAGCGCATTTGCTTGTGGCGCTCGAGGCCGAAAACGTTTCCGTCTTCGGCGGCGGCGAAATAGACGGAAGCGGCCTCGATTTCTGGATGCAGGTGCCGGAAAACGCTTCCGTAAAATTTCCGCGGAAATTTGCGTATCCGCGGTGGCGCCCCGGGCAGATGCTGTTCTTCTGCGAGTGCCGCGGCGTGTCCGTCCGGAACGTGCGGCTTTCAAACGCCCCGTTTTGGACCTGCTTCTTCCACGGGTGTTCGGACGTTTTCGCGTCCGGACTGTCGATAAAAAACGATCCGCGCGGGCACAACAACGACGGCATAGACATAGACTCGTGCTCGCGGGCGGTTGTGAGCGGATGCTCGATTTCCACCGAGGACGACTGCATAACCGTGCGGGCGAATCCCTCCCGCCTGAAAAACGCAAACGCCCCGTGCGAGGACGTGACGATTTCCGGATGCGTTCTCCAGTCGACGTGCAACGGCGTCCGGATAGGGGTTGGCAGCGGCCGCATACGCCGGTGCTCGATAGACAACATAATTGTCAAAAACACCTTTCAGGGGATTTCTTTCATCGGCGCCTACCACGGCAGGGGCGGAGCACAAATAGAGGACGTCCGCATTTCCGACGCGCTGATACGGGCGATGAGGCCGCTGAATATGCTTTCGGACAGCTTTAATTGGGGCAGGAGCGGCGCGAAGGCGTCCATAAGGAATGTGGCGTTTTCCGACTGTTCGTTCGGCGGGGACAGGTCGAGCATAATCGCCGGCCATCTCGAAAAAAACATATCCGACATAACTTTCAGAAATTGCGACTTCGAGATGTCGGGCGGGGGCGCGATACCGAAGAATCCCGTGCGGGTCCGCAACTTGGAGGATTGGAAGAAAAACGGCGACTGCGTTCCCGCGGCGATTATGCTGCGGTACGCGAAAGACATTTTGTTCGACGGCTGCCGCCTGAAAACTTCCGGCGCGGATTCCCCGTGGAAGGAGGCGGTGGACGCGTTCGGCGTGGAAAACTGCGAATTCCGAAACTGCCTTTTTTGACGCTCGGGGCGCAAAAAAAACGGGGGCTTTTGCCCCCGTTTTTTACACTGCGCGCCTATTTTTTCTCGGAGTAAATTCTCAGGTATCCGAAAAATTCCGGAAAGCCCTTTTTGGCGTTTGCGAGCTTGAACTCGAGCTTGTGTTTCCCGTTCGGAAGCCCGCGGGCGGAGAACAGAAAATCTCTTTCGTTCAAATGCTTGTCGGCAAAAAATTTCGCCGTGCGGATTTTCTTCCCGTCGAGGCTGATCTCGATTTCCCCCGCGGCTCCCTTTTCCTTTTGGGCTTCGGCGAAATCCTTGAAAGCCTTGTTGAATTCCGGCGATGTTGTGAGCGTGACGCCCACGCCTTCAAATTCAAAGGTCGTCGAATCCGCGAATTTTACGGAGACTATCTTGCGCGAGACTTTGTCCGCCGAGGGCGCGTCCTCTTCGAGCGGCATTTCCGTTATGGGCTTTTGCGGGACGATGATTTTCTCGCCGTCGAATTTTGCGCCGTTTGCCTTCAATACGGCGAGCGCCTGCTTTAATCCGGTTTCGTAGACCTTTTTGGGAGAGTACGATGTTCCCATGAAAAGTTTGTCCTCGCAGGCTTCGAGCGGCTTCCTGAATTTCGCGGGGATTTTGGAATATCCCATGGCGGTCGCGAGTATCCCGCCGGAGCTCGCGGGGTTGCAGTCGGAGTCCAGCCCGCAGCGGGTCGAGATGTCTATGGTCTTTTCAAAGTCCCCGTTCCCGTAGAGCAGTCCCAGAAGGATGTACGCGCAGTTGTTCGGCGCGTGTATGTGGCAGCTCCCGAAGTTTTCGTCGTGCTTCTTGACGTATTTGTCTTCAAATTTCCGCCATGCGGCCTTCCAGTCCGAGGGGTCTTGGCGGTGCCATTCTATTATGTCGGACATCATCTTGCGTATGCGGCTTCCGGCGGGCAGCGCTTTGAGTGCCTCCGACGCTACGAACTTCATGTCGTCCGACTCGAACGCGAGCGAATACATCGCCGCCACGTACGCGCCGCAGTATAGGCCGTCGTTGGAGTTTATCGCTCTCCCCGCGGCCTCGGCGAATTTCACCGCTACATTCGGCATCGCGGGCGCCATGAGCCCCGCATAGTCGGCTTCTATCTGGAAGTCTATGTCGTTGTACGTCGGGTTGACTTTCCACGAGGTCGGCTCTCCCCTCTGGAAGCCGTCGAGCCACGCGAAGCGCGCCGCCCTGTTCGCCGCCCAGAGGTTGTAGGAGGATTCGCCGACGGCGCGGTGGAATTCGACGAGCGGGGCGTCGAAGCCGAAACGCTCGAACACGTCCATGAATGTGACGTCGAGGTAGAGGTCGTCGTAGAGGCCGCCGAATATGGTCGAGGTTATCGGGCGGTTTTCGTCCCATTTGATTTTTTCGGAGTCGGGCATTGTCCTGTGCTGGTATTTCCACTCCGTGGGGCCGCCGTATGTGCAGCCGATTATCTGACCTGCCCAGCCGCCCTTGATTTTGTCGGCGAGTTCCGATTTTGAAAGTTCCGTCTTTTCCTCGGAGCAGCCCAGGATTGCGAAGGAGGCTGCGAACAGGGCGGCGGTTGCCGCGGATAATATTTTGGATTTCATCGTCAGATTTGAGGTTTTTGCGTTGAGCGTTTTGGAAAGCGAAGGAATCCGAAAAAGGGAAATCTGTCAAACCTTAAAGCGGCGCGCGCAGCACCGCCGACATTATCCGGATTGTGGCGGGCGGGCGGGAGTCCGACGCCCATTCGAGCTCCGCCCCGAAAATTTCGCGCGCGGCGGCGGACACGTCGAAGCCGAGAGCCTCGAGCGACGGTCGCGCGAATTGCGGGCGGGGGCAGGGGCGCCCTTCCGCCCTCGGGCAGGCGGGCAGCGTGCAGCCGCGGCAGGAGCCTCCGAAGAGCGCGAGGGCGCGCGGCAGCCGCCTTTCGATTCCGAGCAGCCGCGCGTCGATCTCCCGCCGCGCCGCGGCGTACGCGCGCTCGGTTTCCGCCTTGCAGTCGGCTTCGGGCGGAATCTCGGGCATCGGGATTTCCGTCAGAAAGAGCTCGCATACCGCCCCGGGCTCGGACAGGACCGGCGGGTCGGCGGGAAACGGCGGGCAGGCCCACATTTTCCCGAAATTCGGGCATTTCCGGCAAAGCGCCAGGAATTTGCCAACGTCGCGGAACCGCGCCGCCAATTCCGCAGCGGGGATCTCAAATGTTCGGGTTTTTGCTCCGCAAATGTCCACCGCCCCAAAAAAGCTTCCGCGGCGCGCCGGCGCAAGGCTTTTGTCCGAAAAAACGGCGGCTCGCGCGAAAATTTTTATTTAATTTGCTTTTGCGCAAATTGTTAAGTTTAAAGCCGCCCATGCGCCCCCCTCCCGCCGCCGCAGATAAAAATTTTGAAAAAAAATATTGACGCGGAAATTTATAAAATGCATCTTTTATCACTTTCAATTGAAAACGCCAGATAACTGGCGGCTTTTTTAGTCACGCCCCGGTAGCTCAGCCGGTAGAGCACGTCCTTGGTAAGGACGGGGTCGGCGGTTCAAATCCGCTCTGGGGCTCGCTAAAAAGGTCATCAACAAAACCTATCAAAAGAAAACCGAAAGAACCATGTCGAAAGAATCATTCGTCAGAACGAAACCACACGTAAACGTAGGCACCATCGGCCACATCGACCATGGCAAGACTACTCTCACGACCGCAATCCTGAAGGTTCAGTCGGACAAGGGCCTGGCGCAGTTTAAGTCCTATCAGGACATTGCCAAGGGCGGCACTGTTCGCGACGCGACCAAGACGGTTACCATCGCTGTCGCCCACGTTGAATACGAAACCCCCACCCGCCACTACGCGCACGTAGACTGCCCCGGGCACGCGGACTTCGTAAAGAACATGATCACGGGCGCGGCCCAGATGGACGGCGCAATCCTCGTGGTCTCCGCCGCCGACGGCCCGATGCCCCAGACGCGCGAACACATCCTTTTGGCGCGCCAGGTCGGCGTTCCGCAGATCGTAGTCTTCCTCAACAAGTGCGACCTCGTCGACGACAAGGAGCTCCTCGAGCTCGTTGAAATGGAAGTCCGCGACCTCCTCAACAAGTACAACTACAAGGGCGACGACATCAAGATCATCCACGGCTCGGCCCTCGGCGCCCTCGAAGGCACCGAATTCGGCGTCAAGTCCATCGACCAGCTCATGGACGCCATCGACTCCGAAATTCCCGAACCGGAACGCCCGATCGACAAGCCTTTCATGATGAGCATCGAGGACGTGTTCTCGATCACCGGCCGCGGCACGGTCGCCACGGGCCGCATCGAGCGCGGCGTCGTCAAGGTCGGCGACGAAGTTGAAATCGTCGGCATGGGCGAAACCCGCAAGACCACCGTCACGGGCGTCGAAATGTTCCGCAAGCTCCTCGACCAGGGCCAGGCGGGCGACAACGTCGGCCTCCTCCTGCGCGGCATTGAAAAGAACCAGATCCAGCGCGGCCAGGTGCTCGCCAAGCCCGGTTCCATAACCCCGCACACGAAGGCCAAGGCCGAAATCTACGTCCTCACCAAGGACGAAGGCGGACGCCACACCCCCTTCTTCACGAACTACCGTCCCCAGTTCTTCTTCGGAACCGCCGACGTCACCGGCGTCTGCAAGCTCCCCGAAGGCGTCGAAATGGTCATGCCGGGCGACAACCTCTCCATTGAAATCGAGCTCCAGAAGCCGATCGCCATGGAAAAGGGGCAGCGTTTTGCAATCCGCGAAGGCGGCCGCACCATCGGCGCGGGACGCATCTCGGAAATCATCGCTTAGTTTTCCCGATTTAAGCCTTCGCCGGAAGGGTTGCGGCCTTTCCGGCTTTGGCGTCTAACGAAATTGCGGCGCGGAAATTATTTTATTGACGCGCCCGCGGTTTCGGATAAAACGCAACGATTTTCAACAATAGGGGTTTAGTTCAATTGGTAGAGCAGCGGTCTCCAAAACCGCGTGTTGGGGGTTCGAGTCCCTCAGCCCCTGTTTGTTCTTTAACGCTCGCGAGCGGCTTTTTTCAGGAGCCGTTCGGGCGCAACAGCAAGCGCGCAAGCTTCTCCAGAGGCGGCAATCGCACATTACAATGACAAATCCATTTCGCAAAGTCAGACAGTTCTATAATGAGACGGCCGTGGAGCTCAAAAAAGCCGCGTGGCCGACGCGCTCCGAGCTTTTGAATTCGGTGCTGGTCGTCTTCGTGGCGATAGGCTTGCTCGGCATATTCGTGAGCCTCGCGGACTTCTCCATCTACAATGTGGTCGACTTGCTGACCTCGCTCGTCAGGGGCGGAAAGTAATCAAATGGACGGCTCATCGGACGACAATCGCAAGTGGTACGCGGTTCAGACGCGCTCCAATATGGAGAAAAAGGCGGTGGAATCGCTCAAGCGCCAGATAGACATCGAGGACATGGGCGCGTACATTTCAAAGGACGACATCCTCCTGCCCACCGAAACGATTTCCGAAATCAAGAACGGGAAGAAAAAGGTTCACACCCGCAACCTTTACCCGGGCTACATCTTTGTGCGCGTCAAACTGTACGACGACGACGAAAATTTTCTCGAAAAGCCGTGGTACTTCGTGCGCGGCATAAACGGGGTCATCAATTTCATGGGCGGCGAACGCCCCGTGGCTCTGAAACAGCCCGAAATCGAAAGGATATTCGAGCAGATCGACCAGTCCAAGGGCACTGAAAAGCCGAAGGTGTCTTTCGAGGTCGGCGAAGAGGTCAAGATAAACGACGGCCCGTTTGTGAGCCTCACCGGCAGAATCGACGAAATCGACCCCGAGAGGGGCAAGCTCAAAGTCAGCGTCTCGATATTCGGCAGGTTTACGCCCGTCGAGCTCGAATACTGGCAGGTTGCGCGGGTTGAGGATTCCGGCAAATAAATTTACGCACAATAATTTACGCACAGCCTCAGGCGTAGAAAATTCCATAGGAAAACACAAAAATGGCAAAGAAAGTAGTAAAACAAATCAAGCTGCAGCTCCCCGCCGGCGCCGCGAATCCCGCCCCGCCGGTCGGTCCCGCCCTCGGCGCCGCAGGCGTGAACATCATGGGATTCTGCAAAGAGTTCAACGCCCGCACCAAAGACCAGGCCGGCATGGTTCTGCCCGTGGTCATTTCCGTATATCAAGACAAGTCTTTCACTTTCATTCTCAAGTCGCCGCCGGCCGCGGTGCTGCTCAAAAAGGCCGCGGGAGTCGCGACCGCGAGCGCCAAGCCCAACGTCGACAAGGTGGGCAAGGTGACGAAGGCGCAGATAAAGGAAATCGTCAAGATCAAGGAAAAGGATCTCAACGCCTCGCAGCTCGAAGCCGCCTGCAAAATCATCGAAGGCACCGCCCGCTCGATGGGCATTGAAGTCGTGGGCTGAGCCCGCGGCATCCGTCCGGCGCGAAGCGCGCCAGTTAAAGGGCGCGGTTTTCCGCGAAGGCGCGCGGGCGCGCTAAAAAATTTTTTTCGCCGAAAGGCGCCAACAACCGCACTGCATCAAAAGCAGGAGACAAAAAGCAAAAAGTCATGGTTAAAAGAAGCAAAAGATACAGGAAGGCGGCTGAATCGCTCGCCCAGAAGCCGTCGGCGCTCGCCGACGCGGTGGCGGCCCTCCAGTCCATGCCGAAAGCGGGCTTCGACGAAACCGTCGAGCTCTCGTTCAAACTCAACGTCGATCCCAAGCAGAGCAACCAGATGGTTCGCGGCACGGTTCGCCTCCCCAACGGAAGCGGCAAAAAAGTGAGGGTCGTCGTGTTTACCGACCACGCGGAATCCGCGATTGCCGCCGGCGCCGACAAGGCGGGGCTCGAAGATCTCATAAAGGAAATCGAGGGCGGCTGGATGGAATTCGACGTCGCCGTCGCCACCACTTCCGCGATGAAGGAAGTCCGCAAGCTCGCGCGCATACTCGGCCCGCGCGGCCTCATGCCCAATCCCAAGAGCGGCACAGTCACCGACGATGTGGAGTCCGCCATCAAGGAAGTCAAGGGCGGAAGGGTCGAATACAAGATGGACAAGACCGCCAACCTCTCGGTCGTCGTCGGCAAGCGCAGCTTCGCCAACGACAAGCTCGTCGAGAACGCCAGGGCCGCGCTTTCGAGCGTCGCCGCCGCGCGCCCCGAAATGATAAAGGGCAAGTTCATCAACTCCATAACAATCAGCTCGACGATGAGCCCCGGCGTCAAGGTCGACCTCGCCGAAGCCGCCGAATAACGGGAGGAGCCACAACAATGAGACCAGAAAAAAAATACCTTCTCGAAGAAGCCCGCGCGAATCTCGGCGCGTCAGAGCACGTCTTTCTCGTAAACTTTACGGGGGTGACTGTCGCCAACGCCGCGGAATTCCGCAAGGCTCTCGCCGCGGTTGGCGCGCAGTACCACATCGCGAAGAACTCTATAATCGCCCTCGCAGCCAAGGAGCTCAACCTCCCCGACTTTTCGGAGGTTTTGCAGGGGCCCACGGGCATCATCAGCGGCGGCGACGACGCCGCTGCGGTAGCCAAGGCGGTCGTCAACTTCTTCAAGGACCGCGAAAACGCCACGGTTAAAATCGGCATACTCGGCGAAAAGCTCATGACCAAGGCCGAAGTCGAGCACCTCGGCAGCCTCCCGAGCCTTCCCGAACTGCGCGCGCAGTTCCTCTCGCTGCTCTCGACGCCCGCCAAGCAGATGGTGCGCGTCCTCTTCGTGCACGCCGAAAAGCTCGAAGGCAAGGCGGAATAGCCCGCGTCCGCGGGCGCGCCGCCCGCTTTTGAAACCATCTTGCGCCCGCCTTTGCGCATCTGTCGGCGAGGGCGGGCAAAACGAAAACAACTAAAGGACAAGCTTAGGGGGCGCGGCCCCTTAAATGTTCCGGCCGGAACGCTAAGCGTCCAAAGGAGAAACAAATCATGGCAGACATTACAAAAGATCAGGTTATAGAATGGCTCAGCGGCCTTTCGGTTATCGACATCGCCGCTCTCGTCAAGGAGCTCGAAGACAAGTGGGGCGTCAGCGCCGCCGCTCCCGTGGCGGTCGTAGCGGGCGCCGCAGCAGCGGCCCCCGCCGAGGAAAAGGACGCTTTCGACGTCGTTCTCAAGTCCGTCGACGCCTCCAAGAAGATCGCGGTCATCAAGGAAGTCCGCGCGATTACCTCGCTCGGCCTCGCCGAAGCCAAGGCCCTCGTCGAAGGCGCGCCCAAGACCATCAAGGAAGGCGTCGCCAAGGCCGAAGCCGAAGAAATCGCCAAGAAGCTCAAGGACGCCGGCGCCGAAGTCGAAGTCAAGTAAGCGACTTTGGATTTACGGCATTAAGGCTTTCGCGGAGAGTCCGCGGAGCCCCTCAAAAGGGGTTCCGCGGCTGTCCGCTTTTTACGCTTAAAAATCCCGAAGCGAAAAAACGGGGATAAAATTTAAGTTCTTTAAAAATTTTGCGAAATAACGCTTCCCCGATTTCGGCCCGCGCGGCGTTTGGCGGGGAAGGCGCGCGAGGGCGCGCCGTTTTGAATGCGGCTGACTCCGGCGGCGCGCGGAGGGACGCGCGGGCAATTTTCCCAACTGGAAAGGCCGGCAATGCGGCTTTCTCCGACAGGCGGGGGAGATTTTGCAAAATTTTTAGGGAATTCAACAACAAAGCATCTCCAAGAATATGTCAGAGCGAAAGAACTTTGGAAAATTGAAGGAAGTCATACCGCTTCCGAATCTAATTGAGAACCAGCTCAATTCCTATGTGGATTTCCTTCAGATGGACGTCCCGCCGTCGAAGCGCAGGCAGGTCGGCCTTCACGCGGTGTTCAGCGAAATTTTCCCGATAGAAAGCTACGACGGCAAGCACAAGCTCGAATACGTCTCCTACGACCTCGTGGGGCCGAAGATGAGCGAAGTAGAGTGCATAAAGGAGGGCGCGACCTACTCTGTCGCCCTGCACGTCACTTTCCGCCTGCGGGAGGAAGACCGCACGCAGGAAGAGCGCATATTCATGGGCGACATCAACATGATGACCAAGAGCGGCAGCTTCATTGTAAACGGCGCCGAGCGCGTCGTCGTGAGCCAGCTGCACCGCAGCCCCGGCATTTGCTTTGAGCAGACCCTCCACAGCTCGGACAAGATGCTCTACTCCTTCCGCCTGATTCCCGACCGCGGCACTTGGGTGGAAGTGCAGTTCGACCAGAACGACCTTCTCTACGTCTATATCGACCGCCGCCGCCGCCGCCGCAAGTTCCTAATCACAACTCTCCTGCGCGCATTCGGCCACAGCTCCGACCAGGAGATTGTAAACCTTTTCTACAAAGTGGAGGATCTCTCCGTCGACAAGGCTTTGAAGATGGAGAACATCTCGCACTTCGTTCTCGCCGAGCCCGTCACCGACCCCGCCAAGGGCGTCGTGCTCCTCAAACAGTACGAGACTCTCACCACCATAGCCGTCCAAAAGTTCAAGGCGGCAAATATCCGCGAATTTAAGGTCATCGACACCACCGTCGACGACGGCGCCATCGTCCGCGCAATCAAAAAGGACAAGACCAAGAACGAGGAGAGCGCGTTAAAATACATCTACACCCAGCTGCGCCCGGGCGAACCCGTGACAACCGAAAACGCCCGCGCCCTCCTGCGCCGCACTCTCCGCGACCCCAAGCGCTACGACCTCGGGCGCGTCGGCCGCTTTAAGATCAACCAGAAGCTCGGCCTGTCCACGCCCCTGGAAACCCGCACGCTCACGAGCGAGGACATTGTCGCCGGCACCAAATACCTCTGCAAGCTCAAGAAGGGCGAAGGGGTCATCGACGACATCGACAACCTCGGCAGCCGCCGCGTCCGCACGGTGGGCGAACTTCTCGCCAACCAGTGCCGCATGGGGTTGGCGCGCACCGAAAAGCTCATCCGCGAGCGCATGAACGCCACCGACCAGAACAGCGACTCCCTCACTCCGTCGCGCCTGGTCAACACCAAGGTCATGACGACCGTCATACGCGACTTTTTCGCGCGCAACCAGCTCTCGCAGTTCATGGACCAGATAAACCCGCTCTCGGAGCTCACGCACAAGCGCAGGCTCTCGGCTCTCGGCCAGGGCGGGCTCAGCCGCGAGAGGGCGGGCTTTGAAGTCCGCGACGTACATCCGTCGCACTACGGCAGAATCTGCCCCATCGAAACCCCCGAAGGCCCGAACATCGGCCTGATCAATTCGCTTTCGTGCTATGCGCGCATCAACGAATTCGGCTTCATCGAAACGCCTTACAGGAAAGTCGAAAACGGCAGGGTTCTCGACAAGATAGACTACCTTTCCGCCGACGACGAAGAGGGGCTCACCGTGGCGCAGGCCAATTCCGAAATAAAGGACGGCAAGCTCGTCGGCCGCGTGACCGCCAGAAAATTCGACGAAGTTTTTGAAGTCGACCCTTCCGAAGTCGACTACATGGACGTCAGCCCCAAGCAGCTCATATCAGTCGCGGCCGGCATCATTCCGTTCCTCGAACACGACGACGCCAACCGCGCGCTCATGGGCTCGAACATGCAGCGCCAGGGCGTGCCGCTCCTCAAGACCGAGGCGCCCCTCGTGGGAACCGGCATCGAGGGCAGGGTTGCTACGGACTCCCGCACGGTGGTGCTCTCCGAATCCGCCGGCAAGGTCGCCAGCGTCGACGCCAAGAGGATAATCGTCACCTCCGACGGCGAAATGCCCAAAAAGGTTCAGGGCAAGATAAAGAGCGACCCCGACAAGGGCGTTTTCGTGTACGAGCTGCGCAAATTCATGCGCTCAAACGCCTGCACCTGCTTCACCCAAAAACCCGTTGTAAAGCGCGGGCAGGCGGTGAAGGTTGGAACAGTACTCGCCGACGGCGCCGCCACCGAAGACGGCGAGCTCGCTCTCGGCAAGAACGTGCTGGTCGCCTTTATGCCGTGGAACGGCTACAACTTTGAGGACGCCATTCTGCTCTCCGAAAAGCTCATCAAAAACGACGTCTTCACCTCCGTCCACATCGAGGAATACGAAGTGACCGCCCGCGACACCAAGCTCGGGCCCGAGGAAATCACGCGCGACATTCCCAACGTCGGCGACGAGGCGCTCAAAAACCTCGACCGCAACGGCGTTATCCGCGTCGGAGCGGAGGTCAAGCCAGGCGACATTCTCGTGGGCAAGATCACCCCGAAGTCGGAGACCGAGCTCGCTCCCGAGGAAAAGCTCCTGCGCGCCATATTCGGCGAAAAGGCGGCCGACGTCAAAGACACGTCCCTCGTCGTCCCCTCGGGCGTCAAGGGCATAGTGATGGACGTCAAGACGACCACCAAGAGCGACCGCGAAAACGAAAAGGTTTCGACGAGCGACATCCGCCGCCGCACCCGCAAGATCAACGAAGAGCACCGCGCCCAGACCGACAAGCTGCGCGACGACCTCACCGAGGCGCTCTCCAACGTCCTGCTCGGCGAAAAAATCCCGCTCGACGTCCGCAACTCCGAGACGGGCGAGGTAATCATACAGGCAAACAGGAAGATCACCAAGACCCTCCTGCGCCGCCTCGCCGCGGTGTCCAAAAACATCGACATCGACCCGTCCCCCGTGCGCATAAAGATCATGGAGATCGTCGACAACTACCAGCGCAGGTTCGACGAAATCGAAAAGGAGCGCGCCCGCAAGGTGGACTCCATCGAAAGCGGCGAGAGCTCCGACCAGAACGTCATAAAGACCGTCAAGGTCTACATCGCAACCAAGCGCAAGATTCAGGTCGGCGACAAGATGGCGGGGCGCCACGGCAACAAGGGCATTGTCGCGCGCATAGTCCCCGAAGAGGACATGCCGTACCTGCCCGACGGAACCCCCGTGGAAATCTGCCTCAACCCGATGGGCGTGCCCTCCCGAATGAACGTGGGGCAGGTTCTCGAGACGCACCTCGGCTGGGCGTGCAAGAAGCTTGGCATAAAGGTCGCCACTCCCGTGTTCGACGGCATAAGCGAAAAGGACATCCGCCGCTACCTCAAAGACTCGGGGCTTCCCGAGAGCGGCAAGGTGCGCCTCATCGACGGGCTCACGGGCGAATATTTCGACCAGGAGATAGTTGTCGGCTACATCTACATGATGAAGCTCAACCACCTCGTCGCCGACAAGATCCACGCCCGCGCGGTCGGCCCTTACAGCCTCATCACCCAGCAGCCCCTCGGCGGCAAGGCCCAGTACGGCGGCCAGAGGTTCGGCGAGATGGAGGTGTGGGCGCTCGAAGCGTACGGGGCGGCCTACACGTTGCAGGAGCTGCTTACGGTCAAGTCCGACGACGTGCAGGGCAGAACCAAGATTTACGAGCAGCTCGTCAAGGGAGACAGCTCTTTGCAGGCCGGCACTCCGCAGTCTTTCAACGTTCTGATGAAGGAAATGCAGGGCCTCTGCCTGAACATCAGGCCCGAAAACAGCGACGCGCTCGACAGGTAGCGCGCGCTTTCCCCGAAAAGCCAAATTTTAAAAAGGAAATTTTCGTATGGAAGAAAACAACACCAACCAGGCAAATCAGGCCCAGGCGCGCGAAATTCTCGGTTTCGATTCCGAAGCGGGTTTCGATTGCGTTTCGATAGGGCTCGCGTCTCCCGACACGATCCGCTCTTGGTCGCACGGCGAAGTCAAGAATCCAGAGACTATCAACTACCGCACTTTCAAGCCCGAGCCCGGCGGCCTCTTCTGCCAGAGAATTTTCGGCCCGATCCGCGACTACGAATGCGCCTGCGGCAAGTACAAGCGCATACGCTTCAAGGACCAGGTCTGCGACCGCTGCGGCGTCGAGGTGACGACCAGCCGCGTGCGCCGCGAGCGCATGGGCCACATAGAGCTCGCCGTGCCCGTTTCGCACATTTGGTTTTTGAAGAGCATGCCCAGCCGCCTGGGGCTGATCCTCGACATGACGGCAAAGGCGCTCGAGAGCGTCATTTACTACGAGAGGTACGTCGTCATCGACCCGATGAACACGTCGTTTTCGTACATGCAGTTCCTCACGGAGGAGGAATACCAGCGCGCCGTCGACGCGGGCGACGAGTTCGTCGCCAAGATGGGCGCGGAAGCCGTGCGCGACCTCCTGCGCAACATCGACCTCGAAAAGCTTGAGACCGAGCTGACCGAGCAGATGCAGGCGACCCGCTCCAAGCAAATCAAGAAAAAGCTTTCCAAGCGTTTGAAGCTCGTCCAGGGCTTCATCGAAAGCGGCGCGCGCCCCGAGTGGATGATTCTGGAAGTCCTGCCGGTCATTCCGCCGGATCTGCGCCCGCTCGTTCCCCTCGAAGGCGGCAGGTTCGCAACCTCCGACCTCAACGACCTCTACCGCCGCGTAATCAACCGCAACAACCGCCTGCTTTCGCTCATGCAGATGAAGACGCCCGACGTCATCATCCACAATGAAAAGCGCATGTTGCAGGAGTCCATCGACGCGCTCTTCGACAACGGCCGCCACGGGCGCCCCGTCACGGGCGCGGGCAACCGACCCCTCAAAAGCATTTCCGACATGCTCAAAGGCAAGCAGGGCCGCTTCCGCCAGAACCTTCTGGGCAAGCGCGTCGACTACTCCGGCCGTTCGGTAATCGTCATAGGCCCCGACCTCAAGCTCCACCAGTGCGGACTGCCCAAGAAAATGGCGCTCACTCTGTTTGAGCCGTTCATCATCCGCCGCCTCAAAGAGCTCGGATTCGTCCACACCGTCCGCAGCGCGCGCAAGATGATTGAAAAGAAGTCCCCCGAAGTATGGGATATTCTCGAAGAGGTCACGCAGGGGCATCCGGTGATGCTCAACCGCGCGCCGACTCTCCACCGCCTTTCGATTCAGGCGTTCGAGCCCGTCCTCATCGAGGGCGACGCAATACGCCTGCACCCGCTCGTCTGCGCCGCGTACAACGCCGACTTCGACGGCGACCAGATGGCCGTCCACGTCCCGCTCTCGCTCGAGGCGATAATGGAGGCGAAGCTGCTGATGCTCGCCAGCAACAACATCTTCTCCCCCTCGTCCGGCAAGCCGATTCTCACGCCCTCCCAGGACATCGTTTTGGGCTGCTACTACCTCACGTACGAGCCGAGCCTGAAAAAGGGCAAGGGCGAGAGGGTTCCGCTTCTCTCGAGCCTGCGCGAAGTCCAGGGAGCGCACGACGAGGGAATGCTCCACTGGCACGACTGGATCGACTACGCAAACCCCGACTACGGCAGGGAAACCATTTACGGCGACCCCGACAAAAAGGTAATACGCACGACCGTCGGCAGGGTCATTTTCAACACCATATGGCCCGAAAAGATGGGGTTTGTGAACTTCACGGTTCCCAAGGGCAAGCTCGGCGACCTGATCCTGAACACGTTTAAGATTTGCGGCCGCACCGAGAGCGCGCCCGTGCTCGACCGCCTCAAGGCGCTCGGCTTCCGCACGGCGACTCTTGCCGGCATCTCCATCGGAATCGGCGACATGGACATCCCCGCCGAAAAGGCGGGCATCATCGCCCAGGCGCGCGCCAAAATCAAGGAGGTCGAGACCGAATACCACCGCGGCACCATCACCAAGGGCGAGCGCTCCAACAAGGTTATCGACATCTGGAACGTCGCGACCGACGCCATCGCCAAAAAGGCGTTTGAAAAGCTCGCGCAGGTTCCCGTCAAGACTTCAGGAAGGCAGCACATCAACCCCGTCTACTTCCTCATGGACTCCGGCGCGCGCGGCAACAAGGCGCAGGTCCGCCAGCTCTGCGGCGCGCGCGGCCTCATGGCAAAGCCCAACGGCGAAATCATCGAGCGCCCGATTCTCTCGTCGTTCCGCGAGGGTCTGAGCGTGCACGAATACTTTATTTCCACCCACGGCGCGCGCAAGGGGCTCGCCGACACCGCCCTCAAAACGGCGGACGCCGGCTACATGACCAGAAAGCTCTGCGACGTGGCGATGGACGTCATCATCACCGAGGAAGACGACCACAACACCAACGGCATTTGGAAAGAGGCCATATACGACGGCGACGACGAAATAGTCTCGCTCTTCGACCGCATAGTGGGCCGCTGTTCCAGCGACGACATTCCCAACCCGACCAACCCGAGCGAAATCATAATCCGCAGCGGCGAGCTCATCACCGAGGCCATGGCGCGCCGCGTCGACGCCCTCGGCATAGAGCGCGTCAAGGTCATGAGCCCGCTCACCCACTTGAAGCGCAATTCCATTCCCGCCAAGGCCTACGGCATCGACCCCTCGACGCAGAAGCTCGTCGAGCGCGGGACGGCGGTCGGCATAATCGCCGCCCAGTCGATCGGCGAGCCCGGCACACAGCTGACGATGAGAACATTCCACATCGGCGGCGTCGCCCAGTCGGTCAAGGCTCCGGAAATCACCGTCCGCAACGACGGCAAGGTGGTGTACCGCGACCTCCGCACCGTGGAGCTCTCGCACCTCGACCCGACGAGCGGAAAGGAAATCAAGGGGTATGTCGTCCTCAACAAGACCGGCCACATCCTCATACTCGACGACGACGGCAAGGAGCTTGAAGACTACGCGATAGTCGCGGGCTCGTGGATTGCCGCCGCCGACGGGGAGAAAATCAAGAAGGGCACGCAGCTCGCGCGCTGGGACCCGCACAACATACCGATTCTCTCCGACCGCGAGGGCGTCGTGAAGTTTATCGACATGATCGACGGGCTCACTTTCCGCAGCGAGTTCGACCCCTCCACCGGCCGAAGCACCATCACAGTCTCCGACCACAAGGAGGACCTCAACCCGACGGTCGCCCTGCTCGACAGAAAGACGAAGCAGACGATTTCGCTCTACGCCATTCCGACGGGCGCGCAGGTCGTCGTGGCCGACGGCGACTACATACGCCCCGGCACGATGATCGCCAAGACCCCCCGCTCGGCGGCGAAGACCCAGGACATCACCGGCGGCCTGCCGCGCGTGGCAGAGCTCTTCGAGGCCCGCAGGCCGAAAGAGGCCGCCGAAATGGCGCGCATAGACGGCATCGTCAAGATGGCCGGCACCCGCCGCAAGAAGAAGCTGCTCAAAATAATTCCCAAGGGCGCCGACGAGGGCGACGAGGGCGTCGAGGAGCACCTCATTCCCGCCAACAAGCGCATTACCGTGCAGGACGGCGACGAAGTAAAGAAGGGCCAGCCCATAACCGACGGCGGCTTCGACCCGAGCGAAATCCTCGAGATCATGGGCCCGAGCGCCGTTCAGGAGTACATCCTCAGGGAAATCCAGAAGGTTTACCGCTCGCAGGGCGTGACCATCAACGACAAGCACATAGAGGTGATCCTGTCGAGAATGCTGCGCAAGATCCGCGTGATCGAGCCCGGAGACTCCGACTACTTCTGGGGTCAGCAGGTGGACAAGTACGAATTTATGGAGACCAACAGGGCGATTTCCGAAGCGGGCGGCAAGCCCGCCACCGGCGAGCCGATCCTGCTTGGCATCACAAAGGCGAGCCTTGAAACCGAAAGCTTCATAAGCGCCGCGTCCTTCCAGGAGACAACGCGCGTGCTCACCGAAGCCGCGACTCTCGGAAAGCGCGACGACCTCACCGGCTTCAAGGAAAACGTCATAATGGGCAACCTCATCCCCGCCGGCACGGGGCTTGCGGCGTACCGCAAGCTCAGGGTCACGGCAGAGGGCGAGGAATTTGCGCCCCTCACGGAGGATCCGCGCGCCGGAGAAAACGCGCAGGCCGCCGTCCAGAAGTCCGAATAAGACTTCTTTATTTCGGAGCCGGCGGGTCGGGCTTTTTAGGCTGGAGAGGGCGCGGAGCGTTTTTTCTCGTCCGAAAAGAGCCGCCGCCGAAGGCGCTCTCAATTCCGCCGTCCTGCGGCGGAGGATTTTTGGGAAGCCGGCTCCAGACACGTCCCGGAGGTTGCCCTTGTTTTGGGAGGCTTCCCGCTCCGCCGCGAGGCGGTTCGCGCCAAAACGCTTTAACAAAGCGCGGAGGCGCCGTCCCGAAAGGGAAGGGCGGAAAGGCTTCAGAACGCCGTTTGCAAAGGGAAATTTCGGGATACCAAAAAATTAATCGCAAAAAAACCAAAATAAAACTTGCCAAGGGGAGATGATTATATACTTTCATTCATCTTTCTCTTTCTAAAAGACACAAAATATGCCTACAATTAACCAGTTAGTTCGCAAGCCGCGCACGTTGGCCGTATCCAAGACCAAGGCGCCGGCGCTGAAGTCGAATCCGTTTCGCCGCGGCGTATGCGTGCAGGTGATGACCCGCACGCCCAAAAAGCCGAACTCGGCCATCCGCAAAGTCGCAAAAGTCCGCCTCACCTCCGGCTACGAAGTCATCGCCTACATTCCCGACGAAGGGCACTCCCTCCAGGAGCACAGCGTAGTCCTCGTCCGCGGCGGCCGCGTAAAGGACCTCCCCGGCGTCCGCTACCACATCGTCCGCGGCGCGCTCGACTGCATGGGCGTTGAAAAGCGCCGCCGCAGCCGCTCCAAGTACGGCGTAAAGCGCCCCAAGGCCGCCGCCAAGAAGTAAAATTTAAACGCAAGGCACAGATATGTCACGCAGACACAGAGCTGAAAAAAGAGAACGCATTCCGGATTCGCGCTACAAGAGCCCGCTCGTCAGCCACCTCATCAACATGGTGATGAAAAACGGCAAGAAGACCGTCGCCGAGCGCATAGTTTACGGCGCCATAGAGCGCGTCAGCGAAAAGCTCGAAAAGGGCGACCCCATCGACCTGCTCCTCGGGGCTCTCGAAAATGTCCGCCCCAAGCTCGAGGTGAAATCCCGCAGGGTCGGCGGCGCCACCTACCAGGTTCCCGTCGAAGTCTCCTTCGACCGCCAGCAGACGCTCGCTTTCCGTTGGCTCATCGACGCTGCCAACAACCGCAAGGGGGTCGCGATGTCCGAAGCCCTCGCCTCCGAGCTCGTCGACGCCTACAACAATACCGGCACGGTCGTCAAGAAGCGCGAAGACGTTCACAAGATGGCGCAGTCCAACAGGGCTTTCGCGCACCTTCGCTGGTGATAACCCGCTAACGGAAACAGGTTAAATGGCAACTTTATCTCCCAAAAACTCCCCCAACAGGGGCAAACCGCTCGAATACACGCGCAATATAGGCATTTCCGCGCACATCGACGCCGGCAAGACCACCTGCTCCGAGAGAATCCTCTTTTACAGCGGCGTGGTTCACAAGATCGGCGAAGTCCACGAAGGCACCGCCGTCACCGACTGGATGGAGCAGGAGCGCGAGCGCGGCATCACCATAACTTCCTCCGCAATCAGCTGCAACTGGACGACGAGAGAAGGCCCCTATCAGGGTATCGAGCACCAGATAAACCTCATCGACACCCCCGGACACGTCGACTTCACCGCCGAAGTCGAGCGTTCGCTCCGCGTTCTCGACGGCGCGGTCGCTGTTTTCTGCGCGGTCGCGGGCGTGCAGCCCCAGTCGGAGACCGTCTGGCGCCAGATGAACAAGTACAGCGTCCCGAGAATCGCGTTCATCAACAAGATGGACAGAACCGGCGCGGATTTTTACGGCGCGGTCGAGGACATCAAAAACAAGCTAAACGGCAACCCGCACCCGATTTACCTTCCCATTGGCGCGGAAGACCAGCTCAAGGGGCTCATCGACCTCGTGACGATGAAGGCGTTCGTCTATGACGAAAACGACCCGCAGGGCGTCAGGTTCGACACCGTAGAAATTCCCGCCGAGTACAAGGAAAAGGCGGAGCAGTACAGGGCGAGCCTCATAGAGGGCGTGGCGGATTTCGACGACGAAATCATGGAGCGCTTCCTTGAAGGCGAAACCAATTTCACCGCCGACGAACTCAGGAGGGGCATCCGCAAGGCTACCCTTTCGCGCAAGTTCGTTGCGGTAATCCCCGGCTCGGCGTTCAAGAACAAGGGCGTGCAGATGCTCATGAACGCCGTGGTCGACTACCTCCCCTCGCCGCTCGACGTCCCCCCGATAAAGGCTTTCGCCGAGGGCGACGAAGACACGCCGTCGCTCGAGATCGTCCCCGACGACTTCGCGCCGCCGACTGCGCTCGCGTTCAAGCTTTGGAGCGACCCGTTCGTCGGCAAGCTCATCTTTGTGCGCGTATATACCGGCTGCCTCAAAAAGGGCATGTCCATATACAATCCCCGTTCGCGCAAGACCGAGCGCATATCGCGCCTACTCGTCATCAAGGCCGACAAGCGAGACGACATTGAAGAGGCTTACAGCGGTTCCATATGCGCCATCATCGGCGCCAAGGACATCGTCACGGGCGACACTCTCTGCGACCGCGAACACGAAGTCCGCCTCGAGCCCCCGACCTTCCCCGACACGGTTATCTCGATGAGTATCGAGCCCAAGAGCAAGGCCGACCAGGAAAAGCTTTCCATCGCCCTCCAGCGCCTCGCCGAGGAAGACCCGACTTTCGTCGTCAAGAGCGATTCCGAAACGGGCCAAACCCTCATCTCGGGCATGGGCGAGCTCCATCTCGAAATCATCCGCGACCGCCTCTTCCGCGAGTTCAAGGTCGAGGCCGATTCGGGCAAGCCGCAGATAGCCTACCGCGAAACCATCACCAAGAAGGCGCACGGCGTGGGCAAGTTTGTCCGCCAGTCGGGCGGCCGCGGCCAGTACGGCCACGCCGAAATCGACATCGAGCCGCTCGAAAAGGGCAAGCATTACGAATTCGTCAACGCCATCGTCGGCGGCGTAATCCCCAAGGAATACATCAAGCCGACCGAAGACGGCATCAAGGAGGCGATGATAAACGGCGTCGTAGCGGGCTATCCCGTCGTGGACGTGAAAGTCACGCTCGTATTCGGCTCTTTCCACGAAGTCGACTCTTCGGAAATGGCGTTTAAGATGGCGGGCATTTTCGCGTTCAAGGACGCTATGAAAAACGCCGCTCCCATACTGCTCGAACCCATCATGAAAGTCGAGGTCACCACCCCCGACGAATACCAGGGCGACATCATGGGCGACATCAACCGCCGCCGCGGACAGATTCAGGGCATGGAAACGAAGGGCAACCTCTGCAACATCAGGGCGTTCATTCCCCTCGAAACCATGTTCGGGTACGCTACGGACATCCGCTCGCTCTCCAGCGGCCGCGCGTCGTATTCGATGGAGCCGAGCCACTTCGAGCAGGTTCCCAACAACGTCCTCAAACAGGTTCAGGAAGGCGCGGCCCGCAAGGTTGCAAGGTCTTAATATTTAAAACACAAAGGCAAAATGGCTACTCAGAGAATTAGAATCAAGCTCAAGGGCTACGATTTTCGCACGATAGACCAGAGCGCGAGCGACATCGTCGAAACCGCAAAGCGCACCGGCGCGCGCGTTTCGGGCCCCGTTCCGCTTCCCACGAAGATTGAAAAATACTCGGTAAACCGTTCCGTGCACGTCGACAAGAAGAGCATGGAGCAGTTTGAGCTGCGCACCCACAAGCGCCTCATCGACATCGTCGATCCGACCGTCAACACGGTCGACGAGCTCAAAAAGCTCAATCTTCCCTCGGGCGTCGACATCACGATCAACGTCTGAGCTCTCCTCTCCGCGCTCCGTCGGCGGCAGGGCGCTTTAAGGGCGCTTCCCGCCGCGGGCGGAGGAAGTTTCGGCGGGTGCGGAAGCGCGCATCCGCAAATGCGCGGGAGCCGGAATACCGGTTGCCGCTGGCACATAAGACAGGTTTTTGGCGCAAATTTTTTGAAGCATCTCCTGCCGCGGAAAGGCGGCGTTCGCGGAGAGAACCAAAAAGTTTGCGCGAAATTTGTTTTTTTCAAAAAAGGGCAAAAATTTATATTGACTCGAATGCCCTTTCGGGCATTATCGCAACTCTTTACAAATTTTTTAATCAATACGAACAACTAAAGCAGGTAAGGGTCGCTCCGTTGTCTGAAGTTTCCCAAGACGGCGAACGGCAGCCTCCAATGGATTTGATTCCGCCTGCCGCTTAGCAAAATGAGCCAAATCATAATAGGTAAAAAACTGGGCATGACCCAGGTGTACGACGGGGCCAACACCCTCGTCCCCGTGACCGTAATAGAGGCAGGTCCGTGCCCGGTCACCCAGATAAAAACGGCCCAGAGCGACGGCTACGAAGCCGTTCAGATCGGCTTCGGCGCGCAGAAAGAGCAGCGCATGACCAAGCCCGCGCTCGGGCATTTCAAAAAGGCGGGCACCGAAAATCTCCGCAAGCTCGCCGAATTCCGCGTCGAAAACGCTTCCGAATTCAAGCTCGGCGACGTCATAACCGTCGCCAAGTTCTCGGAGGGCCAGATGGTGGACGTCATCGGCACGACGAAGGGGCGCGGCTTCCAGGGCGTCATGAAGCGCTACAATTTCGACGGGCAGCCCCAGACGCACGGCCACATGATGCACCGCCGTCCCGGTTCCGTAGGCTGCCGCCAGACCCCCGGGCACGTCTACAAGGGCCGCAAGATGCCCGGCCACATGGGGCAGGTGCGCCGCACCACCCAGAACCATCCGATCGTCAGGATTCTGGAAGACAAAAACATTCTTCTCATCAAGGGCAGCATTCCCGGCGCCAAGGGCGACATCGTGATCGTCCGCCCCGCGAAGAAAGCCAAGAAAGCATAAGGAGCCGCGCACATGAAACTCAAAGTTTATACGAAAGACGGTTCGAATTTCACCGAACAGGAATTTGAAAACATTCCGCAGTTCGAAGGCGACAAGGGCGTTTTCGCCCTCAAGGAAACGCTTGTTGCGTACCAGGCAAACGCCCGCCAGGGCAACGCCTCCACGCTCGACTACGGCAGCGTCAGCGGCACCTGCCGCAAGCCTTTCAAGCAGAAGGGCGGCGGCCGCTCGCGCCACGGCACGATGAAGAGCCCCATACACCGCGGCGGCGCGGTCGTGTTCGGCCCCAAGCCGCGCGACTGGTCGAAGAAAATCAACCGCAAGGTGAAGCTGCTGGCGTTCAGGCGCGCGCTCTTTGACAAGTGCGTCGAAAACGGCCTCTCCGTAATCGAGGAATTCGACGCCCCCGAGCCCAAGACCAAGGCGGTGGACGCGATTCTCTCCAAGATCCAGCCCAAAGGCAAAATCCTTCTGATAGACGACGTGTTTGCCGACAAGTTCGTGCTCGCCAGCCGCAACATCGCCCGCGTCAATTTCTGCGAAACCGCGTCGCTCAGCGCGATGGAGCTCGTGCGGTTCGACAATATCATCGTATCCCGCAAGGGTCTGGACACCGTCCTCGCCCGCGCCAACAAGGAGGCCTAAGAGCCATGATCAACTCAGAAAACATCTTGAAGGGGTTCCGCGTCACGGAAAAGGCCGCCAATTTGCAGGTCGGCAACAAATACACTTTCGTGGTTGACGAATCCGCAAACGCCGTCGCGATAGGCAAGGCTGTCGAAAAGACTTTCAACGTCACCGTCGAGAGCGTAAACACCATGAACGTCAAGGGCAAGGTCAAGGTTTCCCGCATGAGCAGGAACAACCCCGGCGTCAAGGGCAAAATGAAGAAGGCCGTAGTCACCCTCAAAAAGGGCGACGCCATTCAGATAGCGTAGGCAAGGAGAATCCGAAAAATGGCTATTATTAAAAGAAGACCTTTGACTCCCGCGCAGAGATTCCTCGAACTCAGCCGCAACGAAGTCGACAACAAGCGCCCCGAGCGCTCCCTCACCGAGAGCAACCACCGCGCCAAGGGCCGCAACTGCTACGGCCGCGTGACTTCCCGCCGCCGCGGCGGCGGGCACAAGCGCCTCTACCGCATAATCGATTTCAAGCGCGACATTCTCGATGTCCCCGCGACGGTTATGGCGATAGAATACGACCCGTACCGCACGGCGTATATCGCGCTCGTCCAGTACGAAAACGGCCCGAAGCGCTATATCATAGCCCCCGACGGCCTCAAAAAGGGCGACACTATTTTGACGACCAACAAGCGCCAGAGCGAATTTCCCGCTGGACTTTGCATGCCGCTCAAACTCATTCCGCCGGCTATGAGAATCCACTCCGTGGAAATGCAGCCCGGCAAGGGCGCGCAGATAGCCCGCGGCGCGGGCGCGGGCGCCCAGCTCGTCGGGGTTGAGGGCGAATTGGCAACCGTCAAGATGCCCAGCGGCGAGACGCGCATTATCAACGCGAATTGCAAGGCCGTCATCGGGGTTGTCAGCAATCCCGAGCACCGCAACCAGAGCCTCGGCAAGGCCGGCCGCAACCGCTGGATGGGCAAGCGTCCGAGGGTCAGGGGCGTCGTCATGAACCCGGTCGACCACCCGATGGGCGGCGGCGAAGGCCGCACCTCGGGCGGCGGGCATCCCGTATCCCCGTGGGGTCAGCTGGCGAAGGGCTATCCGACGCGCGTCAAGAGCAAGCCGTCGAACTCCATGATACTGATTCGCCGCAACGGCAAAAAATTCAAGAAGTAATTCTAAGGAGCATATCAATGTCACGTTCAATCAAAAAAGGCCCCTTCGTAGACCCCAGTCTCCAGGATAAAATCGACGAAGCCCAGAAGACGAACTCCCGCAAGCCCATCCAGACCTGGTCGAGGCGCTCGGTGATAACTCCGGACTTCATCGGCTTGAACTTCAACGTCCACAACGGCAGAAAGTTTGTCGCCGTCTATGTCACCGAAAACATGGTCGGCCACAAGCTCGGCGAATTTTCGCCGACGCGCCTCTTCAAGGGACATCAACCGCACACAAAGAAGGCTGCTATGTAATATGGCTGTCTCCGGCAGAGGCTTTTTCGCTTTTGCCGCGGCTCTTGCCGCGGCGGGCGCGGTCTCGGCCGCCGAACCCGACTGGCAGCTGACCGGATATTCGAACAGGCCATCGGCCGTTCGGGAGGTCGCCAAAGAGGGGGACGCCGTTCTCATAAAGATAGACACGGGCTCCGCGAGCAGGCTGGCGACAGGTTCGGTATGCTACATTTACAGGAGCAAGGCCCTCATAGCCCAGGCTGTGGTGGTCGAGGCCAAGAGGGAAGCCTCGGTGGCCAAAGTGCTCTCGGGAGCGGAGGTTTTGTCCGGAGACGAAGTTTACATTAAAAGACAACCCGATTTATAACAGGAAAAAATTATGGAAGTTAAGTCTTTAACAAAGTTTGCGCGCATGTCCGACAAAAAAGTGCGCGAAATCGCCCGCGAAGTGCAGGGGCTCAACGCCGCCGAAGCTCTGGAGATTTTGAAGCTCGTGCCCCGCAAGAGCGCGCGCCTTGTCGCCAAGACGCTCGCCAGCGCCATCGCCAACGCCGAAAACAACAACGGCCTTTCCGCGGCGAACATGAAAATAAAGAGCGCGGTCGTCAACCAGGGGATCGCTTTCAGGCGCTTCCGCCCCGTGGCGCGCGGCTCCGCGCACCCCATCAGGAAGAGGACCAGCCACATTCTGATAATCCTCAGCGACGAGAAATAATTTAAAAAGGAACAATATGGGTCAGAAAGTAAATCCTAAGGGTTTTCGTCTCGCGGTTCGCCGCGACTGGGAGTCGCGCTGGTTCGCGGGCAAAAGCGACTATGCGGGCGCCGTCAACGAAGACTACCGCATACGCGAATTCCTCAATAAAAAGCTGAAGGCCGCGAGCGTCCCGCGCATATTTATCGAGCGCGCCGGCCAGCGCATCCGCGTTAAAATCTACACCGCCCGCCCGGGCGTCGTGATCGGGCAGAAGGGCTCCGCCCTCGAATCCCTCAAAGCGGATTTGGCGAAATTCCTCGGTAAAGACGTGCTCGTGGACATTCAGGAAATCAAAAAGCCCGACCTCGTGGCATATCTGGTAGCCGAGAGCGTAGCCTTGCAGCTCGAGCGCCGCATATCTTTCCGCCGCGCCATCAAAAAGGCCATCTCCACATGCATGGCAGCGGGCGCCGACGGCGTGAAGCTCCAGGTTTCCGGCCGTCTCGGCGGGGCTGAAATCGCCCGCACCGAGTGGCAGAGAAAGGGGCGCATACCTCTTCACACCCTCCGCGAAAACATCGACTACGGCTTCACCGAAGCGCATACGGTCTACGGCAAAATCGGCGTAAAGTGCTGGCTCTGCCTCAAACCGGAGGACAACATCTAATCTTAGCGGAATCACACAATGGCTAATATTTTACCGGCAAAAACTAAGTACCGCAAGGTTCAAAAGGGCCGCAACCGCGGCATGGCAAAGGGCGGGGATACCATCGCTTTCGGCGATTTCGCCATTCAGGCCATCGAGCGCGGCAAGTGCTCGTCGGCGCAGCTTGAGGCCGCCAGGGTTGCCATCAACAGGCATTTCAAGCGCCGCGGCAAGGTGTGGATGCGCGTGTTCCCCCAGAAGAGCGTGACCAAGAAGCCCGCCGAAACCCGCATGGGCAAAGGCAAGGGCGGAGTCGAGTTCTGGTGCGCGATAATCAAGCCAGGCGCGATTCTCTTTGAGGCCTCCGGCGTTCCCGCCTCGATGGCGCGCGAAGCGATGAGGCTCGCCGACGGCAAGCTTCCTTTCAAATGCAAATTCGTCGTACGCGAAGGCGTCGAAATTCTATAAGGAGATTTGACACTGATGAAAGCCAAGGAAATAAGAGAACTCTCCGCCGAAGAGCTCGCCAAGAAGCTCCGCGACATGCGCGAAGAGCTGTTGAATCTCAACATACGCAAAGGCACCGGCCAGGTGGAGAACACCGCCCGCATAAGGCAGCTGCGCCGCGACATCGCCCGTTGCGAAACCGTAAAGACCCAGAAGTAAAGGCAGAAAGATGTCCGAAAACAAAAGACAGTCACGCAGAACGCTCGTGGGCGTCGTCACGTCGCTCTCCGGCGAGAAGAGCATAAAACTCACATACTTTTACAAGGTTCCGCACCCCCTCTACGGCAAGGAAATCCGTCGCAAGACCGTAATCCATTGCCACGACGAGAAGGGCGAATGCGCCCTCGGAGACAAAGTCGAAGTCATGGAAACGCGCCCGCTGAGCAAGCTCAAGAGGTTCCGCGTAATCCGTATAATTGAAAAGGCTCCCGTTCTGGGCGCCGAATAAGGAGGATACGCGCAATGATACAGATGCAGACAAAGCTTGTCGTCGCCGACAACACGGGAGCCAAGGAGGTCGCGATGATCCGCCGCCTCGGCCAGCGCACGAGGATTGCGCACGTGGGCGACATAATCGTGGTGGCGGTCAAGTCCTCGACCCCCGACGCCGCCGTCAAGAAGGGCACGGTCGCCAAGGCCGTAGTCGTCAGAACCAAGGCCCCCATCCGCCGCGCGGACGGTTCCTACCTGCGCTTCGACTCGAACGCGGTCGTGATTCTCGACGGCTCCGGCAATCCGAAGGGCACCCGCATTTTCGGCCCCGTCGCCCGCGAGCTCCGCGCCAAGAACTTCATGAAAATCATTTCCCTCGCACCGGAGGTTCTCTAATATGAAGCAGTCAGTAAAAAAAGGCGAAGAAGTAGTAGTCATTTCCGGATCCGCGAAAGGCAAGCGCGGCAAGGTTTTGGCGGTAATGCCCTCCGAAAGCCGCGTGATTGTAGAAGGCGTAAACATCCGCAAGTTCCATGAGCGCAAGAGCCAGAAGAACCCCGACGGCGCGATTGTCGAGCGCGAGGCTTCCATACACATTTCAAACGTAATGTCGGCCGGGCGCTACGACTCCAAAAAGTCCAAGGCGTAAGCGGAGACTAAAACAAAGCGAAAAATGAGCATACCAGCACTTAAAAAAATATACCAGGAAAAGGTCGTTCCCGAGCTCAAAAAGACCCTCGGCATCGACAATCCCCACATGGTGCCCAATCTGGAGAAGATAGTAGTCAGCTCCGGCATACGCAGCGAGATGCCCAAGGAATGGGTGCAGGAAGTCGTCAAGGAGATCGCCAAGATCACGGGGCAGCAGCCCGTCGTCACCAAGGCCAGCAAGAGCATCGCCAACTTCAAGCTGCGCGAAGGCCAGCCCAACGGCGTCAAGGTGACCCTGCGCGGCGCGAACATGTGGGACTTCCTCTATAAGTTCATCGCAGTCGTCCTCCCCTCAATCCGCGACTTCCGCGGAATCCCCACGAGGCTCGACGGCGCCGGCAACTACAACTACGGAATCGCCGACCACACCATTTTCCCCGAAGTCACGGTAGACCCGGGGCGCAAGAATATCGGCATGGACATAACTATCGTCACCACCGCGACCGACGACAACTCGGGCAGGGAGCTGCTCAAGCTCCTCGGCATGCCCTTCCGCAAACCGACGACGACCGCCAACACGAAAAAGTAAACCATCATGGCTAAAAAATCATCGATACAACGCAACATCAAGCGCCAGAAATTGGTTGAGAAGTACGCGGCCAAGAAGGCGGAACTCAAAAAGGTGCTCGCCGATCCCAGCGTATCCGACGAGGAATTCTTTGCCGCCCAGCGCAAGCTTTGCGCCATTCCGCGCAACGCCTCCAAAATCCGCGTCCGCAACCGCTGCTCCATCACGGGCCGCCCGCGCGGCTTCATACGCAAGTTCGGCCTCTCCCGCATAACCTTCCGCGAACTCGCCCTCGACGGCAAGCTCCCGGGAGTCACCAAATCTTCCTGGTAAGGCGAAAGGAACATCATTATGGCAACTCACGATAGCATCGGAGACTTTCTCACCATCATCCGCAATGCGAGCAAGGCCGGAAAGGAATCCTGCAAGGCGCAGTACTCCAAGCTCCGCGAAGGCATAGCCGCGATCCTCAAGGACGAGGGTTATATCGCCTCCTACGAAGTCACCGGCGAAAAGGCTGAAAAGGCGATAAATATCGTCCTCAAATACGTCGGCGGCGTCCCCGCCCTGACGAACATAAGCCGCGTCAGCACACCCGGCTGCCGCTCGTATTTCCAATACCGCGAAATCCCCAGAGTCCTCAACGGCATGGGAATTTCCATCCTCACCACCTCCAAGGGCATTCTCAAAGACTCCGAATGCCGCGCCAAGAAGGTCGGCGGGGAAATCATCTGCAAAGTCTGGTAAGGAGGCGTCATGAGCAGAATCGGCAAACTTCCCGTAAAAATCCCCGCAGGGGTCAAGGTCTCGGTTGCGGACAACAGCGTCTCGGTCGAGGGCCCCAAGGGCAAAGTCTCGCAGTCCTTTGACAGGAACGCCATTAAAATTGCCATTGAAGGCGACGAAATCCGCGTTTGCCCCGCGACCAACTCCCGCTTTTCCGACGCGATGTTCGGGACGGCGCGCAGCATAATCGACGGCATGGTCAAGGGCGCTTCCGAGGGGTTCTCGAAGGTTCTCGAAATCAAGGGTGTCGGCTTTAAGGCCGACTTGAAGGGCAAAGTTCTCACCCTCGCTCTCGGGTATGCGCATCCGTGCATTCTCGAGGTTCCCGAAGGCATAACGATAGTCGTCGGCGAAACCGGCGACAAAAACCCCCTCCTCACCGTTTCCGGCGCGAGCAAGCAGCTCGTCGGCCAGGTAGCCGCCGACATCAAGCGGTTCTATCCGGTCGAGCCCTACAAGGGCAAGGGCGTCAGGATCCACGGCGAATACGTCCGCCGCAAGGAGGGCAAGAAGACCGCATAGCGCGGCGGTTTCGAAAGGTCACAAATATGAAAGTTTTGAAGAAAAAACAACTCGCACAAAAACGTCGCTGGCGCGTGCGCAACAAGGTTGCGGGCACGCCCGAACGCCCCAGGCTTTCCGTCTGCTTCTCGAACAAGCACATCTATGCGCAGTGCATAGACGACACTGTCGGCAAGACGCTCGTCGCCCTCTGCACGACTTCAAAGGAGCTCAACGGCGAAAAAATCCTCCCCAACGTTGCGGGCGCGCAGGCGCTCGGGGCGAAGTTCGGGGACAAACTCAAGTCGGCCGGCGTTTCCGCCGTGGTGTTCGACAGGGGGCCGCGCACCTACCATGGCTGCGTGAAGAGCCTTGCCGACGCCGTCCGCGCCGCGGGCATAAACTTCTAACACGTTTTGACAATGAGCAGAGAATTTAGAAACAAAAGACCTGAAGCCGAAAAAGACGCGGGGCCCGAGCTTATAGAAAAAGTCGTGCACATCAACCGTTGCGCGAAAGTCGTAAAGGGCGGCCGCCGCTTCACTTTCTCGGCGCTCGTAGTCCTCGGCGACGGAGCCGGCAAAATCGGCCTCGGCTACGGCAAGGCAAAGGAAGTTCCGGACGCCATAAAGAAGGCCTCCGACAGGGCCCGCAAGGCGATGAAGCCCGTCAGCCTCAAAGACACGACGATCCCGCACGAAGTTGTCGGCGAATACGACGGCGGCATAGTTATGCTGCGCCCCGCCAGCCTCGGTACAGGCGTCATAGCCGGCGGCGGCGTCCGCGCGGTGCTCGAAGCGGTCGGCATCAAGGACGTGCTCAGCAAGTCGCTCGGCTCCAACAACGATATGGCGATGGTGAACGCAACCCTCAACGCGCTCTACCGCCTCCGCACCGCCGAAACTATCAACACCCTCAGGGGCAAATAAGTTTTGACCATGAAACTCCACAATCTTTCCAATCCCAAGGGCGCAAAGCACGCCCACAAGCGTCTCGGCTGCGGCGTGGGCAGCGGCCACGGCAAGACCTCCGGCAGGGGCGAAAAAGGCGCCAAGGCCCGCTCCGGCGGGCATGTCCGCCCCGGGTTTGAAGGCGGCCAGATGCCCCTCTACCGCAAGCTCCCGCACAGGGGCTTTAACAACTTCAAGTTCACGACCGAATACGCCGTCGTAAACGTCGGGGCCCTCGAAGATCTCGGCCTCGAGGAAGTCACCCGCGATTCCCTCGTCATAGCGGGTCTCGTCCGCGCTTCCGACGCCCTCGTAAAGGTTCTTGGCAACGGCAAGCTCACGAAGAAAGTCGTCGTAAAGGCCGACAAATTCTCCAAGAGCGCAGTCGAAAAGATCGAAGCCGCGGGCGGCAAGGCGATAGTCGAGGCCCCCGCGGAAAAATCCGCCGAATAACCAGATAGCAGCACAGGGGAATACATGCTAAGCGCTTTCACAAATTGCTTTAAAATTCCGGAATTGCGCCAGAGAATCATTCTGACGCTCGGGCTGATTTTTATCGCTCGAGTGGGAGCCGGCATACCTCTGCCCGGAGTCGACCCCGCGCCGCTGCAAGCCTATTACGCCTCCGCGTCGTCGGACGGCGGCGGCCTGGCCGGACTTTACAACATGTTCACCGGCGGCGCGATGGTCAACGGGGCGGTGTTCGCCCTCGGCATCATGCCGTACATCAGCGCCTCCATTATATTGCAGCTGATGGGTGCTGTAATGCCGAGTTTGGCGCGCCTCATGCAGGAGGGCGATTCAGGCAGGCAGAAAATCGCGCAGTACACGCGCTATCTGACGATAGCCATCGCCCTCATTCAGGGCACGATGATAACCTATGCGCTCGTATACAGTCCGGAGACAATGTTCACGGGCTTTGACAAGGGGCAGTTCGGTGCGATAATAGTGGCTGGAAACATTCCGGTGTTCTTTATCGTTAGCGTAATACTGCTGACTACTGGCTGCATGATACTCACCTGGCTGGGAGAGCAGATCACCCAGCGCGGCATAGGCAACGGCGTTTCGATAATCATCACCGTAGGCATCATCGAGTCGCTCCCGGGGGCGGCCGCGCAGGCCTACCAGCTCGTGTTCAACCGCGCCGTCGGCGCCGAGAGCGCGTCGATGGGCGTCCCGCAGGCGGTGCTCATGCTCGTCTTCCTATGCGTCGTCACGGCCTCCATCATCATGATTCTCCAGGCCGTCAGAAAAGTTCCCGTCCAGTACGCAAAGAGGGTTGTCGGGCGCAAAATCATGGGCGGGCAGAGCTCCTACCTTCCGCTCAAAGTCAATTATGCGGGCGTCATGCCCATCATATTCGCGTCCGCGCTTCTCCTCTTCCCCCAGCAGATTTTCGGCCAGTTCAGCATAGGCTGGTACAATGTGGTTTACGGAACGCTCATTTTCGCGTTCAGCTATTTCTGGGTCTCGATAATGTTCAAGCCCCTTCAAATATCCGACGAGCTCAAGCGCAACGGCGGATATATTCCCGGCGTGCGCCCGGGCGAGTCCACCGCGCGGTTCCTCGACTATGTTATGACCCGCCTGACTTTTGCGGGCGCGGTGTTCCTCGTCGTAATCGCGGTCATTCCCAACCTCCTGATGTCGTATCTCGGCATACCCCCGAAGATCGCGAATTTCTTTGGCGGCACGGGCGCTCTCATCGCGGTCGGTGTCTCTCTCGACACCATGAGGCAGCTCGAAACCTATCTTTTGCAGCGCCACTATGACGGCTTCCTCAAAAAGGGCCGCATTCGCGGGCGCAGCGTCGGGCAAACGCGCCAAATTCTCGACACGAGCGAAATTAAAAACCTTTGGGCCCTGTGGACGCCCCTGCTGTTGATATTTTTCATCGGGCTTGCCGCGTGGGTCATTCGCAAATGGGCCTGAGTCCGAAAGGCCTCGGGGCGCCAGTTGCAAATTTGTTCTTTAAAATAATCCGACAAAAAATGCCACCGCATTATGATACCTATTAAGTCCGAGAGGGATTTGCGGATTATGCGCAAATCCTGCGAGATTGCGGCGAACGTGCTGGACGAAATCTGCCGGCTCGCCGCCCCGGGGGTTTCGACTTGGGAGCTTGACCGCGCCGCCAAACGGATCATGGAAAAGCACCATTGCCGAAGCGCCGAGTACAAGTACAAATGCGGTTCGCTCAGATACCCGGGATACGTCTGCATTTCCGTGAATGACCAGGTCATACACGGAATCGGCTCCAAGGACAGGATTCTGAAAGATTCCGACATAGTGAGCTTCGATTGCGCGACGATTTTCCAAGGGTTCGTTGGCGACAACACCCGCACGGTTTACATAGGGGAGCCTTCTCCCGAAGTGCGCAGGCTGGTCGAAACGACGGCGGAGGCGTTGAATTTGGGCATAGAAATGGCTCGCCCCGGAAACCGCGTGGGCGACATTTCGGCGGCGATTCAAAGGCATGTGGAATCGCGCGGCTTCGGGGTCGTGAGGGAATTCACGGGGCACGGGGTCGGCAGGAGCATGCACGAGGAGCCCGAAGTGCCGAACTTCGGCCGCGCCGGGACGGGACCCGTCCTGCGCCCGGGCATGACGCTTGCCATCGAGCCTATGACAACCATGGGTTCGCCCGAAATTTTTGTCGGAGACGACGGCTGGACGGTTTACACCGCCGACGGAAAGCCGAGCTGCCATATAGAACATACGGTGCTCGTTACGGAATCGGATCCCGAAATCCTGACCCTCCCGACCGCGGGTTGACCGCCGGTTGCGGGCTCGATTTTTTTCGGGAGAAATATTATTTTTTTGAAGGAAACGGCAAAAAAAACTTTTCAAAGCGAAAAAAATATCCATTATTTAACGTCTTTTTAAACAACGGAAAAAATATGCCAAGATTACTCGGAGTAGATATTCCCAACAACAAGCGCGTGGAGTACGCGCTCAGATACATATACGGCATCGGGCCGACGCGCTCCAAGCTCATTTGCGAAGAATGCTCAATTCCCGAATCCATGCGCGCCAACGAGCTTACGGAAGAGCATATCAACAAGATCATGAACGCCATCGCGCAGCACCAGTTCAAAGTTGAGGGCGACCTCCGCCGCGAAGTCGTCAGCAATCTCAAGCGCTTGGCGGCAATCAAATCCTACCGCGGGCTCCGCCACGCCAAGGGCCTTCCCGTCCGCGGGCAGAGAACCAGCACAAACGCGCGCACCCGCAAGGGAGCCCGCAAGACCGTCGGCGTCGTAACCAAAAAGTAAGGACTTTTTAAATGAGCGAAGAACAGAAGAAACAGGAAGCGGCGGAAGCCGCCGAAACCAAGGTTCAGGCCCAGCCCGAAGCGGCCGCCGAAGCCAAGCCCTCCCAGCCCTCCGCCGCCGATCTCCTCTCCGAAGAAGTCGGCGAAATCAAGGTTCGCAAGGCAAAGGGCAGCAAAAACGTCTACTCCGGCGTCTGCCATATCAACGCCACTTTCAACAACACCAAAGTGTCCTTCACCGACGCCGCCGGCAACGTCATAAGCTGGTCGAGCGCGGGCAAGATGAGCTTCCGCGGTTCCCGCAAGAGCACCGCGTACGCCGCGCAGGTCGTCACGCAGGACGCCGGCAAGGTCGCTATGAGCCACGGCATGAAGGAAGTCGCCGTCAGCGTCAAGGGGCCCGGCATGGGCCGCGATTCCGCCATACGCTCCCTTCAGGCGCTCGGATTTGTCGTCACCTCCATTGAGGACGTGACCCCCGTTCCGCACAACGGCTGCCGCGCGCCCAAGCGCCGCCGCGTATAATATTTCATATATAGGAGAATTTCAAAATGTCTCGTTATACAGGACCGACAACCAAAATCAATCGCCGTTTCGGAATGGCTCTCTTTCCGGAAAACAAGGCGATGCAGAAAAAGCCCTACATTCCCGGCCAGCACGGCCCGCATCTCCGCCGCCGCGTCACCGACTATTCGATGGGCCTAAACGAAAAACAGAAGCTGCGCTTCATGTTCGGCCTCAGCGAAAAGCAGTTCCGCCTCACTTTTGAGCGCGCCAAGAAAGTCCGCGGCGTCACGGGCGAAATCTTCATGCAGATGCTCGAAACGCGCCTCGACAACGTGATATATTCGCTCGGGTTCGCGCGCACCCGCAAGGCGGCCCGCCAGTTTGTCACCCACGGGCATGTGCAGGTCAACGGCAAGAAAGTGGACATCGCAAGCTACGCCTGCAAGCCCGGCGACGTTGTGGAAGTGCGCGACCGCGCCTCTTCCCGCCAGCTCGCCCAGCGCGCCCTCGACGAATCGCAGCTGCGCGCCACTCCCGCGTGGCTTGAGCGCGTCGAAGACGCCTTCCGCGGCACCGTCAGCCGCCTGCCTATCCGCGACGAAATGGACAAGACGATAAACGACCAGCTCATCGTCGAATTCTACTCGCGCTAAAAGTAAACTTTAAAAACGGAGAACGCAATGGCCAAACGCCTCGGAAAATTTGAACTCCCCAAGCGCCTTGTCAAGGACGAGGGGAGCGCGACAAGCACCTACGCAAAGTATGTGGCGGAGCCCTTTGAGACGGGCTTCGGCCACACTATCGGCAACGCGCTCCGCCGCGTGCTGCTCAGCTCCATCGAGGGCGCGGCGATTAGTTCGATTCGCATCGACGGGGTGGACCACGAATTCCAGAGCATCGACGGAGTCGTCGAGGATGTCACCGACATCGTGCTGAACTTGAAGAAGATTAAGATCAAGAGCGCGTTGCGCGAAAGCAAGCGCCTGATGATCGACGTCGACAAGCAGGGCGCGGTGACGGCCGCCGACATACAGCCCGACGCGGACATACAGATCGTCAATCCCGAGCAGGTCATATGCACGCTCGATTCCAAGCGCAGGTTTATCGCCGAGGTCGAAATCTCATGCGGCCGCGGCTGGAGGCCCGCCGACGAAAACAAGTACGACGACCAGCCCATAGGGGTTATCGCGATAGACTCGCTTTTCAGCCCCATCGAGCTCGTCAAGTATTCCGTTGACGCCACCCGCGTCGGCCAGATGACCGACTTCGACAAGCTCACTCTCGAAATCTGGACGGACGGGAGGATAACCCCCGACGAAGCCCTCAAAGACGCCGCCGTCATACTCAAACACCACATCGACGTCTTCGACAGGGTCAACGACCAGGAAATCGAATTCGAGACCGTCGGCAAGGAGGTCAGCGAAGAGCAGAACAGGCTCAGAAAGCTCCTCAACATGAGCGTCAACGAAATCGAACTTTCCGTGCGCGCGGCCAACTGCCTCAACAACGCCAACATCACGACCGTCGGCGAGCTCGCCATGAAATCGGAACAGGAAATGCTCAAGTACCGCAACTTCGGCAAAAAGTCCCTCAACGAAATCAAGGGCAAGCTCGAGCAGCTCGGTCTTTCGCTCGGCATGAAAATCGACGAGCGCCTCATCGACTCGACAAATCTCTAATTTCACAAAGAATCAATTCAAATGCGTCACCTCAAACACAGACACCAGTTGGGCGTGAAAAAAGAGCATCGCCAGGCCATAATGGCCTCCCTTTCTGCGGCTCTCTTCCGCCACGATAGAATTCAGACGACCCTCGGCTACGCCAAGGCGCTCCGTCCCTTCGCCGAAAAGGTAATCACTTTGGCCAAAAAGGCCGCCGCCACGGAAGACACCGCCAAAAAGCTCCACTTCCGCAGGCTTGCGCTCGCCCGCGTGCGCGACGAGAGCGCGGTTCATTTCCTCTTCGCCGACAAGGTTCAGAAGTTTTTGAAACGCAACGGCGGCTACACCCGCATCTACAAGCTCGTCCCGCGCGTCGGCGACGCCGCCAACATGGCGATAATAGAGCTTATCGAGGCGGACGACGAGGGCTATAAAAAAGCTCCCGCCAAGAAGGCTGCCAAAAAGAAAACGGCCAAGAAAGCCGCCGCCAAAAAAGCTCCCGCCAAGAAGGACGGCGAGGCCGAAGTTCCCGCCGCGGAACAGCCGGCCGAGGCCGCCGAGGTTGCGGAAAGCAAGGAATAACCCTCTTTGGCAATCTTTTGAAAATCCGCAACGCGCCCACGTTCCGCCAGGGCGCGTTTGCGTTTTTAAAGCAATGACCCTGCCGGCCTTTTTCGCTTTCGCCATCACCGCCGCGCTCGTCGCCGCGGGCGCGGGGGCGTGGATACATACGATAGGCCGCAAGCATATCCGCGAACATCTCGCAAAGTCGTCCACTTTCCACTGCCTGCGCTGCGATTCCGTCTACACGTCCTCCGAATCGGATTTGACGGCGGTTTGCCCGAAGTGCGGGTACAAAAACACGAAGCTCAAATTTTAGGCCGCACGGCCGGAAACACCGCAACCGCCAAACAGACAAGACAACGCCATGAACCAGAAGATAGCAGTCTTAGACTTCGGCTCGCAATACACGCAAGTCATCGCCCGCCGCATCCGCGAGTGCAGCGTATATTCCGAAATAATGCCTTTCAACACCAGGGCGTCCGACCTCAAAAAGCGCGGCGTCTGCGGCGTCATTCTCTCGGGCGGCCCGGCGAGCGTCCTTGCGAAGGGCTCCCCGCGTCCCGACCCGAAAATTTTCGAGCTCGGCGTTCCCGTGCTCGGAATATGCTATGGATTGCAGCTCATGGGCAAAATGCTCGGCGGCGAAATCGTATCCAGCAGGCGGCGCGAATACGGCCTAGGCACGCTCTCTTTCAACGGCGGCGGAAAGCTTCTGGCGGGCATAAAATCCCCCATTCAGGTCTGGAACTCGCACGGCGACAAAATCGAAAGGCTCCCAAAGGGCTTCAAGGCGGTCGGAACGACCGAAAATTCCGCCTACGCGCTCGTGGCGGACGAGTCGCGCCGCTTCTACGGAATGCAGTTCCACCCCGAGGTCGTCCACACGCCGCGCGGCATGGAAATCATAAAGAATTTTCTCTATAAAATCTGCGGCTGCACCGGCGACTGGAAGATGTCCGACTATGTGGAGCGCGCGATAGCCGACATTCGCGAAAAGGTCGGCGACAAAAAAGTAATCCTCGGTCTCAGCGGCGGGGTTGACTCGTCGGTGGCGGCGGCGCTCATACACAAGGCGGTCGGCGACCGGCTCACCTGCGTGTTCGTCGACAACGGCCTTCTCCGCAAAGACGAGCGCGCCAAAGTCGAAAGGCTCTTCAAGGACAACTTCAAGATGCGCATGAAAACCGTGCGCGCCGAAAGGCTCTTCCTCAGCCGGCTCGCGGGAGTCGCCGACCCCGAGCGCAAACGCAAAATCATCGGCAAGACTTTCGTGGAAGTTTTTGACAAGACCGTCAAGTCGATCGGCAAAGTCGATTTTCTCGCGCAGGGCACACTATATCCCGACGTCATCGAAAGCGTGCCGATTGCCGGCAATCCCGCCTCCCTCATCAAGAGCCACCACAATGTCGGCGGGCTGCCCAAGCGCATGAAGCTCCGGCTTCTCGAACCTCTCCGCGAGCTCTTCAAAGACGAAGTCCGCGCGCTCGGAGCCGAGCTCGGCCTGTCCCGCGAAGTCCTCTGGCGCCATCCGTTCCCGGGCCCGGGCCTCGGCGTGCGCGTCGTCGGCGACATCACCAAAAAGCGCCTCGACATCCTCCGCGAAGCCGACGCCATACTCATGGACGAAATGCGCTCTGGCGGCTATTACGATAAAGTTTGGCAGGCGTTCGCCGTGTTCCTCCCCGTCAATACCGTCGGCGTAATGGGCGACGAGCGCACCTACGACAACGTCATTGCCCTCCGCATCGTCGAAAGCCAGGACGCCATGACGGCGGACTGGGCGCATATCCCCCACGAGCTTCTCGCAAAAATCTCCAACCGCATCATAAACGAAGTCAAGGGCGTCAACAGGGTCTGCCTCGACATATCCTCGAAGCCCCCGGCGACAATAGAATGGGAATGATTTGGCGAATGCTTTTGGCGCGGGGCTGCGTTGCTTCGGAATAAGCCGCACCCTCGCGTACTAAAAGTACGCTTCGGCCGCGGCTTTTCCTCGCGCCTTGCCCCGCATCCAAAATCATTGCGCCAAATCGGGAACCCGAGGTTTTTCATAACGAACTCCGGAAGCGTGTACGAACCTCTCATGTGGGAGGTTCGTTTTGTCTTGGGAACGGGGAGGGGATAGAAGCATTGGCAAAGCCAATCTTCGTAAGGGGCGCCAGCCCCTTCAATGGAAGCGGCCCTGCCGCCCTTGCCCCGCATCCAAAATGGATTCGCTGGCTTGGTTGCGCTGGGCGGGCGCGGGGCGCGCCTGCCGCAGAGGGGGCAAGCCCCCTGGCGATTGGCAAAGCCAATGCGCCTGCCCCCGAAGTTTCCGCATATGGAGTTTTGTATATATCCGAATAAAATGCTATCGCATTTTATCCTTCCCGAAAGCCTTATTTTATAGCCTCGCTGCGCTTCGGATAAAATAAGCTTTCGTTTTCATTGCGCCAAATCGGGAACCCGAGGTTTTTCAGAACGAACTCCGGAAGTGTTAACGAACCTCTCATAGGAGGTTCGTTTTTTGTTGGGAATGGATAGGGGATAGAAGCATTGGCAAAGCCAATCTTCGTAAGGGGCGCCAGCCCCTTCAATGGAAGCGGCCCTGCCGCCCCCTTCTATGGCAGGCGGCACTGCCGCCCTTGCTGGTATGCCTCATGCCCGCATTGCGGCGCGGGATTATTCCGGAAAAAACAAAAAACCCGTCCGATTGGGCGGGTTTTTTTGTGTGACAAAACGGACTGTTTTGCCCTCCTTTTGCCGAAGGCTTAGCCTTCTTTCACGTCGTTTTTGAAGAATAGCAGGAACACTACGAGCAGGACGCTGGAGATTGCCGTCTCGGTGAGGAATACGGATTTCCAGTCTATTACGCTCGCCTGCGCCACTACTTCCGCGACGGCGTTTGCGGTCTGCTTTACGGATTCCGCAGTGAGGGTTGCGGTATTTATGTCTATTAGCCAGTTGGTGAAGTACGCCCCGACTATCTGCGCCACGCCGAAAGCTAGGCAGAAGAACAGGCCTTGCGCCTGCGCCTGGAGTTCTTTGGGGGCTTTCTTTGCCATGTACATCTGGGCCGTCACGAAGAAGAATCCGAAGATTATGCCGTGCACCACAATCGCGCCCCAGTAGAGGCCGTCGACGTCGAGCGCGTATGCGCAGAATGCGTAGCGCAACACCATCGCAAATATGCCGAGCGCCATCGTAAGCTTCAATCCGAAGAGTTTTATGGCCACGGGCAACAGGGCTATAAATGCCATTTCGGAGATCTGCCCAACATTCATGGTTGCTGTGATATCCTTGACTTTGAGGGCGGAGTCGAGGTACATCGAGAAGAAAAGCCAGTATATGGAGAACGCCACCATCCACAGGCAGGAGCAGAACATCATGACGGCGGTATTCTTATCTTTGAGCATGGAGAAGGCTTTGAGCCCGAGCGCGTCCACGATGGACATCGGCTGCCCCTTTGCCGCGGGCGCGGTCTTGGGGAGCAGGAGGGCGTTGGCCGCCGCGATTACGGCGACTCCGGCGCCGCAATAAAACGGTATGGCCGTGCCGTCGATTGTGGTGTCGAATTTCCACTTGGCGATTATCGCGAACACCGCCGCGCAAACCCATCCGATGGAGCCGAACACGCGGATTAGCGGGAAGGCCTCGGGGGTGCTGTTGGTTATCGCTATGGAAGAGGTTAGTCCCCAGGTCGGCATGTACGCGCACATGGCGACGAGCAGGCAGACGAACAGCACATAGTGGTTTTGGGTCGTCGCTGACACCACGAGCATGGCCGCCACAAGTATGTTCAGTATGAACAGCACTTTTTCGGCGTTCATGAGCCTGTCGGCGAGCATTCCGACTATCGGCGAAAGTATCGCGCCCCACGCCATAGTGGCCATGATGGTGGCGATCATTACGCCCTCTACCTGTATGCTCTTCAAATACACTGCCAGCGGAACGAAAAACACCGCCACCAGCATGAATTGCAGGAACATCATGGCGCTTAGTTTAAATCTTAATGCGAACGACATATTTGTTTCTCCTAATTTGGTTTTAAACTGGGAAAAAATATAGGCTGTTTGCGCGCGAAAATCAAGACTTTTGCTCGCGGAGGGCGCGCCCCTTTCGGCATTGTTCGGACTGCCGGCGCCCCGCGCCTTCCGTCTGCCGCGGCGCGAATATGTTTCCGGAATCGCCCTGTTTGCGTCCGTGTCCGGCGCAATTCCAGCCCCGTGGAAAGCGCGGCGGCGCAGGCGTTGGATGCCTTTTTTAATCCAAGATAAAATGCGGGCGTTCGGGAAATCCGCTTGCGGCGCGTCCGAAATTTTCGCAGGATTTCTCCCGCCGTTTTTGCTTGAAGCTCCCGCGCGGCAAAGGCAATATGCGGGGATAAAATATGGGCGGCGCTCAGGGCGCGCCGGCGTTGTTTATGAGAATACAGAAGTACATTTCCCAATGCGGCATATGCTCGCGCCGCGCCGCGGAGAAAAAAATACTCGAGGGCGCGGTGACGGTCAACGGCGAGCCCGCCCGCATCGGGCAGGACGTGGATCCCGAGAAGGACAGGGTCGAGGTTGACGGCGCGGCGGCAAGGGGCGTCGTCTCCGAGAAAACGACGCTTGCGATGAACAAGCCCAAGGGGTATTTGTGCTCCAATTCCGACCCGTTCGACGCCAAGACCGTCTTCGGCCTCCTGCCGCCGCCCTTCGACAAGATGAAGCTGTTCTGCTGCGGCAGGCTCGACAAAAACTCGCAGGGGCTTTTGATCCTCACGAACGACGGGGAGCTCGCCAACAAGATAACCCATCCGTCTTCGGGGATAATCAAGCGGTATCGGGTGCTGCTCAACCGCCCCCTCGACCCGTCGGTGATACCCGTGCTCACGCGCGGCGTGGTTTCGGAGGGCGAGAGGCTGAAAGCCCTCAAAATCATTCCCCATCCGTCGGCGGGCTCTTCGGAGGAGGACTCGCGCCGCGCGGAAGTCTGGCTTGAACAGGGCCGCAAGCGCGAAATCCGCAGAATGTTCGAAGTCATGGGCTATTTTGTCAAAGAATTGAAGCGGTTCCAGATAGGCTCGTTCGTCCTCAGAAAAATACCCGAGGGCGCGTGCAGGGTTCTTTCGGATCGGGACATTGAAAAAATTTTGAGAAATCCGGCATTTTAACGTATGGAAAAGAGCGAAATTTTCGACAGCGTCGAGGACTGCATCGCCGATTTCGCGGCGGGCAAAATCGTCATAGTGGCTGACGACGAGTCGCGCGAGAACGAGGGCGACATGATAGTCGCCGCCGAGAAGATCACGCCCGAGGCGGTGAATACGATGATAAGGCTCGCGCGCGGTCTCTTGTGCGTTCCGACGACGAGCGGGCGGCTCGCTGAGCTCGGAATAGACGACATGGTGCGGCTCAACCGCGACGCGAAGGGAACCGCCTTCACCGTGACTGTGGACGCCGCCTCCGGCATAACGACCGGAATAAGCGCGGCGGACAGGGCGCGCACTATAAGGCTTATGGCGGACCCCTCCGCGGGCGCGGCGGACTTTGTCACCCCCGGGCACCTCAATCCGCTCAGGGCGCGCGCGGGAGGGGTTTTGGAGCGCGCGGGGCACACGGAGGCCGCGGTCGACCTGGCAAAGCTTGCGGGGCTCTTCCCGTGCGCTGCGATTTGCGAAATCATAAGGGACGACGGCGCAATGGCGCGCATTCCCGACCTGGTGGAGTTCAAGAAGAAGCACGGAATGAAGCTCATGAGCGTCGCGGACCTCATAGAGTACAGAATGCGCCGCGACACCCTCGTCAAAATCGTGTTCGAGAGGCCGTTTTCTACGCGCTTCGGGGATTTCAGGCTCGCGGGGCTGCGCTCCGCGACGGGCGGCACGCACTTCGCGCTCGTGAAAGGCGAGATTTCGGAGGCGCCGACACTCGCGCGCGTCCACTCCGAAAACGTGTTCGCCGACATGTTCGCGGACTCGTCTTTCGCGTCGGGGTCGGATTCGTTCGCCCGGGCGATGGAGGCGGTCGAGAGGGCGGGTGCGGGAGCCGTCGTCTACATCAGCCGCGAGGATTCCGGAATAGTGTCCCCCGACGGCGTCCCAGAGCTCCCGAGCCGCCGCGACTACGGGCTGGGCGCGCAGATACTGCGCGCTCTCGGCTTCAAGAAGATCAGGCTGCTGACCACACACCCGGGCAGCCACGCGCTGTCGGAGGGCTACGGGCTCGAAATAACCGAACAAATTCCCCTTTAAAAATGAGTCTCGACAAAGGTAAAATGCCCAAAATAGACGCGAGCGGGTACAGGTACGCCATCGCCGCTTCGCGCTTTAACAAGGAACTGGTGGACGCGCTCGTGCGCGACGCGGTCGGAACGCTCCACAGGTGCGGGGTGGACGCCGAAAACATAAGGCTCGTCCGCGTCCCGGGGGCGGCGGAGCTCCCGCACGTATGCAGCCTTTTGGCGCAGACCGAGCAGTACGACGCCATAATCGCCCTCGGCGTTGTGGTTCGCGGAGAAACTCCGCACCACGAGATAATCGCCCACAGCACCGCCGCCGCCCTCCAAAAAGTCGCGCTTTCCACGGCGGTTCCGATGATAAACGGGATAATCGTCGCCAACACGCGCGAGCAGGCCGAAGCCCGCACAAAGGGCGAAATCGCCCGCGGAAAAGAATTCGCGGAGGCGGCGATGGAGATGGCATGGCAGACCGCCCTCCTGCTCGACGAGCTCGAGGAGGCTGAGGCGGAGTTTGGGGAAGGCGAATCCGGAGGCAAGGGGTACGCGTCATGAACTCCGCGGACCGCAAAACCCCCGGGCGGCGCGAAAACCGCGCGGCCGCCATGCAGATGGCGTACATGCGCGACGCCAACCGCGACGTTCCGCTGCCCGAGCTGCTCGGCGCGTTTTTTGAAATCAAGGAGCAGCCGCGCGAATTTTACGGCTTCGCGGAGGAGCTGATAGAGGGCATGGAGGCGCATTCCGCGGAAATCGACGCCGCGATTTCCAAGAGCGCCAAAAACTGGAGCATGGACAGAATCGCGCGCGTCGACCTTGCGATTTTGCGGCTGGCGGTCTTCGAGCTTCTGTTCCGCCCTGACATCCCGCCGATAGTCTCGATAAACGAGGCGATAGACCTTGCCAAAACCTATTCCACCGGCGAGTCCAAAAGGTTTATAAACGGCGTGCTCGACAACGTCAAGGGCGGCCTCACCCGCCCGCTCAGAACCCCGCTCAAACGCTGATGCTGTCGCTTTTCAAACGCTTCAAGGAAGGGCTTGCGCGCACGGCGGGCGGCGCACTCGGGAAAATCGCGGGTCTGTTTTCCAAAAAAATCGACCCCGCCGACATAGAGCTGATAGAGGAGACGCTTCTGGAGGCCGACTTCGGCTACGACACCGTGCGCGACATAGTTTCCGCGATAGAGTCAGAATTTAAAAGGGATAAAGAGCTGCGCGGGCGTCGGGCGGCGGAGATTGGCGCGGAGGTTTTGGCGCGTATTTTGGCGGGGGCCGAGGGGGAGCTCGCCGAGGCGGAGGGTTCCAACCCGTCCGTCGTGTGCCTGGTTGGAGTAAACGGCGCGGGCAAGACGACGACCGCCGCGAAGCTCGCGAAGATTCTCGGGGCCGGCGGCGGGGTGGTGCTCGGGGCGTGCGACACTTTCCGCGCCGCCGCAAACGAGCAAATCCGCGAATGGGCGCGGCGCCTCGGAGTGAGGCTCGTGGAGAGCGCGCACGGGGCCGACGCCGCCGCCACCGCGTGGGATTGCTGGGCGGCGGCAAAGGCGGGGGGGGCCAAGTGGCTCGTGCTCGACACGGCGGGGCGCCTGCACACCAAGGAAAACCTGATGGGAGAGCTCGCAAAAATCCGCAGGGTGCTCGCCAAAAACGATCCCGCCGCGCCGCAGAATTCGGTGCTCGTGATAGACGCCAGCCTGGGCTCCAACAGCATAGCGCAGGCGCGCGCTTTCCACAAGTCTTTCGGCCTCACCGGAATAATCGTAACGAAGCTCGACGGCACGGGCAAGGGCGGGGCGCTCGCGGGCATTTACCGAGAGCTCAAACTGCCGATACTTTACGTCGGCCTCGGCGAGAGGGCGGAGGATCTGCAAAAATTCAACATTCGCGCCTACGCAAACGGCGTGTTCGGACTCGAACAATGATAGAGCAAAAAGTAAGCCTGAGCGAGAGAACATATCCAATACACATCGGTGGGGGGGCTTTCGGGCTCGCCATAGACGAGCTTGGCGGGTTTGTGCGCGCCGGCGGAAGCGCGGCGTGCGTCGCGGACGCCGAAGTGTTGAGGCTCTTTCCGGAGCGCGCCGAGAGGCTCGCGGAGGCGGGCGTTTCCACAATTCCCGTCGGCGGGGGAGAGGGCTCGAAGCGCTTTGCGGAGCTGGAGAGGCTTTGCGAGGCGTTCGCCGACGCGCGGCTCGACAGGAAGTCGCTCGTCGCGGCGTGGGGCGGCGGCGTCATAGGCGATTTGGCCGGGTTCGCAGCGGCGGTGTACATGCGCGGCGTGGGGCTTGTGCAGATTCCGACAACGCTCCTTTCGATGGTCGATTCCTCCGTCGGAGGAAAGACGGGCATAAACATAAGCGCGGGCAAAAACCTTGTCGGGGCGTTCCACCAGCCGCGCGCCGTCTACATCGACACCTCGTTTCTCTCGACCCTGCCGGCGCGCGAGTTTTCCGCGGGGCTCGCGGAGGTCGTCAAATGCGGCGCGCTCGGCGACGCCGAACTCTTCGCAAACCTCGAGCGGCGGGGCGGGGATTTCGGATGCGGCTCTGAGTACCTGCCGGAGGCCGTCCGCCGCTCCTGCGCGCTTAAAGCCTCGATAGTTTCCGCCGACGAGCGCGAGACCGCTTCGGAGGGCGGCAGGGCGTTGCTGAACTTCGGGCACACGCTCGGGCACGCGGTTGAAAAATGCGCGGGGTACGGCGAGTACGTTCACGGGGAGGCGGTCGCGATAGGAATGGCGTTTGCGGCGCGCCTTTCGGAGGGGCTCGGCACCCTTTCCGCCCGTGATTGCGCGCGCATTTTTGCGCTGCTCGAAAAATTCTCCCTCCCGACGCGCGTTCCCCGAAACCTCCGCGCCGACGACCTCATGGCCGCCATGAGGCGCGACAAAAAGTCGTTCGGCGGAAAATTGCGGTTCGTGCTGCTCGACGGAATCGGGCGCTCGTACATACGGGAGCTCGGCGGCGACTTTGTGAAAAACGCCCTCGAATCGCAATGCTCGAAAGGCTGACAGACGCCCATTGCCACCTTTCGGGGGGCTCTCCCGATTCCCTCCCGCCGCCCGGGGTGGAGGCTTGCGCCGCGTGCGCGTGCTTCGCGGGCGAATGGGGGGATCTGGACGGCATTTCGCGCGCGAGCGTAAAGAAAGTCTACGGCATTCATCCCGACGCCGGAATTTCCGCGCTGGACGACGTAGGGTTTGCGGAGGAACAGATATTTTCCGCCCTTCTGCCGGAGCTCGATAGGCGGCTGGCGTCGGCGGACGCGGTCGGCGAGATCGGCCTCGACGCGCGCATAGCCGGAAGGGTTCCGCTCGAAATGCAGAAGAGGGTTTTTGCCGCGCAGCTCGAGATGGCGAGGGCGCGCGGGCTTCCCGCCGTAATCCATTGCGTCGGCGGGTGGGGAGCCATGTGCGAAATTCTCCGAGGATTTTTTTCCGCCGGTTCCGGCGCGGGTTTTTTAATCCACGCGGCTTCGTGCTCGGCGGAGGTGGCGGCGTCGCTGGAAAAGCTCGGCGCGTATTTTTCCTTCGGAGTGCGCGAGCTTTCATCGCGCCGCGGCGCGGAGTGCGCAGCGCGCGTCGGCGCCGACAGGATAATGATGGAGACCGACGGCGGCTGTTCGGCGGCGTCGCTCGAAAACGCGGCGGCGTCGCTTGCGGCCGTGCGCTCCGCGTCCGCGGCCGAAATTGCGGACGCCGCGTTTGAAAATTTCCGCTCGTTTTATTCGAAATGATTCCCGAAAGATTTTCAAGAACCGCCGTACTGCTGGGCGAATCCGCGTGCGAAAAAATCGCCTCGGCGCGCGCCGTCGTCTGCGGCGTTGGGGCGGTGGGCTCCTTCGCGGCGGAGGCTCTCGCGCGGACGGGCGTCGGGGAGTTCGAGCTCTGGGATTTCGACACGGTGGAGGAGAGCAACATAAACCGCCAGCTCTGCGCGCTGTCGTCGACGCTGGGAAGGCCAAAGGCCGAGGTCGTCCGCGATAGGATTTTGGACATCAACCCCGCCGCCCGCGTGGAAGTCCGCGCGGAGTTCATAAGCGCCGAAAACGCCGGCGCTGCCGTAGGCAATCCCGCCGGAGGCAGGGTTGTCGTGGACGCGATAGACTCGATTGCGCCGAAAGCCGCGCTGATATTTGCGGCGTCGGAGGCGGGTGTTGCGATAGTTTCGAGCATGGGGGCGGCGCGCCGCCGCGACCCGTCGCGCGTCATGTCGGCAGACATAATGAAAACTTTCGGCTGTCCGGTTGCCGCGCGCGTCCGCAAAATTCTGCGCCAGCTCGGCTATTCCGGCGGGTGCCGGTGCGTTTTTTCCGACGAGCCCGCGCCGGAGTATTCCCACGTTTCGGCGGACGCGGGCGGCGGCGGAAAGGTCGTCGGCAGCTGCGCGGTCGTGGCGGGGATTTTCGGGTTGCGGCTCGCGGGGCTTGCTCTGTCCGAAATTTTGGGCGAAAAATGAACATAACAGGATTTTTGCATATCAATATATAAAATGTCGATTTACGATAGGGACTACATGCGCGGCCGCGGCGGAAGGGGCGCGGTTGCGGATTTTTTCGGCAATATTTCGGCGGTCAAGGCGCTGATATTTTTCAACGTCGCCGCGTTGGTTGCGGGGGCGTTCGCAGACAGGTTTTTCGGCTACGGGACGTTCTTTTCGCTCTTCGACCTCTCGTGGGCGGGGCTCGCCTCCGGACGGGTTTGGACGCCGTTGACGTATTCGTTTCTGCACGCGGGGCTCGCGCACATAGCCTTCAATATGATAGCGCTTTACTTTATGGGAAAGCCGCTCGAGTCGTGGATAGGCACGCGGAAATTTCTGTTCGTATACCTTTGCGGCGCGCTGGGGGGGGCGGCGTTGTGGCTCCTGTTCTCCGTCGGCTCCCCGGGCGGGCTGGTCGGGGCGTCGGCCTCGGTTATGGCGGTGTTCGCGTGCTTTTGCGCGCTCTATCCGCCCGCGCCCGTGACGTTTCTGCTGTTCTTCGTGCTGCCGGTTTCCGTGAAGCCGATGACTATGCTCAAAATCGCAGCCGCCCTGGAGGGCGTCGGGCTGCTTTACACGCTATCGGGCGGGGCTTCGGACATAGCGTACGCGGGGCACTTGGGCGGAATGGCGGTAGGCTTGCTCTCGGCGCGCGCCATAAGGGACGGGAGGCTTGCGTTCCTCGACAAACTTTCGTTTAAGATTCCCGCCGGAAAATCCGAAAAAAATACAAAAAGCGCGTCCGAATACTCTTACCGCGTAAATATTTCCAATTCTTCGGACCTTGGGAGGGAGGTCGACAGAATCCTCGACAAAATAAGCTCGGAAGGGTTCGCCTCGCTCACGGAGGAGGAAAGGCAGACCCTCGCCGACGCGCGGAAAGCCATGAAACGGTGAGCTCGGCGCGAGATTTTTAATTTGAAAAGGCTCAATTTTTCAACGATTCTTGGCATATGATGAATTTGATAAAACTGTCGTCGTCGGCATTCGCGCTCGCGGCGGCCGCGGTTTTCTGCGCGCCGGCATATCCGGCTGAACAGGCGCAGGCGGCTCCGGCGAAATCCGTCCAGAAGCGCAAGCCCGTACAGCTCCAGACGCCCGTCAAAATGCGCAACGAGACAAAGTGGCTCGTCTACTGCATGGAGCGGGGCCACTACCTTAAAATGCCCATTACGGAGCTCGACGTGCGCGAATTTATACGCGAGTACATGCAGAACGTCGACTTCTTCAAGCTGTTTTTCACCGCGGGCGACGTCCAGCATTTTCAGGATTTCTTCTCGCCCTCGATAGACGTTATGCTCCACCAGGGCACGCTGCTGCCGGCGTTTTCGATCTACGACAAGTTTCTCGACCGCGCCGACGCGCGCCTCGAATGGATAAGGGAGAGAATGAAAAAGCCCTTCGACTTCTCCGAAAAGGCGACTTTCAGGCCCGACCGCAGCAAGGAGGAATGGCCCAAGGACTGGGAGGCCGCCAACCGCCTATGGGAAAACAGGCTGAAATACGACATAGTAAATGAAATCCTTTCGTATTCCGCCAAGAAGCGCGACGCCGAAAAATCCGCCGAAAAGCGTGATGGGGCGAAGCCCGCCGAAAAAACCGCCGAGGGAAAGGGCGCCGAGGCGGCGGACGGCGATTCCGCAGCCGCGGAAACGGAGGCGGAAAAGGTCGCCGAGGTCGTCGAGGAGGAGGAAGAGGCCCCAAAAACTTTCGAGGAAAAGCTCGCCAAGGCCGAAAAGGAGGTTTTGCGCAGGTACGAGCGCCTCATCGAAAACTACCGCAAGGCCGACGCGATGGAAATCCAGGAGATCTACCTGAACACACTCTCGCGCCTCTACGACCCGCACTCGTCGTTCCTGTCCGAGTACTATCTCGAAGAGTTCGACATCTCCGTGCGCAACGCGCTCGTGGGCATCGGCGCGCTTCTCCAGGACAAGGACGGCTACTGCACTATTTCCGAGCTGATGCCCGGCGGCCCCGCCGAGGAATGCAAGCAGATAAGCCCCGGCGACAAGATTCTCGGGGTGGGGCAGGAGACCGGCGAAATCGTGGACGTGATAGGCATGAAGCTGCGCAACACGGTCAGAATGATACGCGGCAAGAGCGGCACGAAAGTCCGGCTGCTTATAGAGCCGGCCTCGAACCCGTCCGCGCGCAAGACAATAACCCTTGTCCGCCGCGAAATAAAGCTTACGACGAAGCTCGCGAAAGCCGAGGTGTACACGGTTCCCGTGGGCGACAAAACGCTGCCCGTGGGCGTGATCGACCTGCCGGCGTTCTACGGCGAGGGCGGATTCAGCGGCGAATCCAAGGGGTTCAGCACCACAAAGGACGTGGAGGAGCTGCTTCTGAAACTCAAAAAATTCGGCGTCAAGGGCGTGATTCTCGACTTGCGGCGCAACGGCGGGGGATTCCTCACCGAGGCGGTGGATCTGGCGGGGCTCTTCATAAAGCGCGGGCCCGTGGTGCAGGTGCGCAACGCCGCGGGCAAGACGGAGCGCCTGTGGGACGAAGACCCGAAGCTCGTCTGGGACGGCCCCCTCATCATAATGGTAAGCCGCCTGTCGGCCTCCGCCACGGAGATTGTCGCGGGCGCGCTCCAAAACCACAAGCGCGCGATTGTCGTCGGCGACAAGAGCACACACGGCAAGGGGACGGTTCAGGCAGTGCTCAACCTCGGCAATTTCGACCCCGAACAGAAGAGCGCGGCAAAGGTCACCGTCCAAAAGTGGTACGCGCCCAACGGCGATTCCATACAGGTCAAGGGGGTTCATTCCGACATAGTTTTGCCCTCGCCCTACGACTACATGGAAATCGGCGAGCAGTACAAAGACTACGCAATGAAGTGGGACTGCATCGAGCCCGACAGAATAGAGGAGGTCTGGGGGTACGGCGTGCCCGAGGGACAGGCGGAGGCGCTCATCAAAAAGCTCACCGAGCAGTCTGAGGCCCGCCAGAAAAAGCTGGACGAATTCGCCTTCTGGAACTCGCAGATAGACCGCGTCAAGACGCGCTGGAAGACGAAGGACTGGAGCGTAAACCTCGCCGAGCGCGAGAAGAAGCTCGCCGACGACGAGGCGTTTGCCGACGCTTCGGAAAAGAGGGAAAAGGAGCTTTCCAAACTCAATTTCAAGAAGGAGGAAATCCTCCTCGAAAGCGCGAAGGAAAACGCCCACGCCGACGGCGAAAAGGAGCCCGGAAAGGACGGAGACTCGGCGGCGCCCGCAGGAGATCTCGAATCGGAGCTCGGTTCGGACGAGCCTCCGGCGTTCGACGTCCAGTTGCGCGAGGCGCTGCGCATAATGGCCGACTGGATTGAAATTCTCGGCGAAAAGGGCGGGGAGGAGGTCGCGAAATGAAAATCGCGCTCGGAGCCGACCCTTTCGCCTACGATTTGAAAAAGGCGGTCGAGCGGCATTTGCGCGGGCGCGGGGCGGAAATCCTCGACGCCGACGGATATTCGGGCAAGGCGTATTTTGAAGTCGCCGAATCCGCCGCGAAGGCGGTCGCGTCTGGCGGCGCGGACGGGGCGGTTTTATTCTGCGGGACGGGCGCGGGAATGGCGATTGTTGCCAACAAAATCCGCGGCGTCCGCGCCGTGTGCGTGGAATCCGTTTTCGCCGCGCAAAAGGCAAAGGCGATAAACGACGCCAATATCATTTCGATGGGCTCAATGATTGTGGGCGAATCCATGGCGTGCGCGATGGCGGACGCGTGGCTCGACGCGAATTTTGCAGACGGCTTTGAAGAGCTGCGGGGGTTTCTCGAAACCGCGCGCGAAAAAGTGTCGGAAATCGACGGCGCCAACCGCGCCGAAACCGCGCGGGGCAAATAAATTTTGCGCTCCGCGCGCCGTCCCCCATTCCGCGTATGAAAATTTCCGCAGTCGGGAAGGCAAGGCGCGAACGCATTGCATGGACGGATTGGAAGTTTTTTTTTCGCCGTGTATGCGCGGAATTTGGAGCGGTTTTCAAACGCTGAAATTTTTTAGTAGATATTGCCGCGCGCAAATTTTGCGTCGGGAGGAGGAAATGGAGACGAAGCTATAAATGCAGTTCATTGTTTCCGGTCGATTGCAGATTGCCGTAAATTGGAATATATATGCGCCGGCCTGAATTTTAAAGTGGGCTTTTTTCTCATAAATTTCCGGCATTGGCCGTCAGGGCTTGCGGGTTGTTCGGAAGTCGGGCGGCGGGATTGCTTTCATAAGTTTTGCGCAAAGTTTGCGGAATATTCCAAAGGGCGCGCTGATTTTGTATTATAAAATCAGTTGCCTTCAAAAAACGCGGATGCGTCGGAGGAGGAAATGCCGCGCATGTTGACGTATCTGGAGCGCAGGAGGGAGAGATCGCGGTGCCCCATGTCGGCTTGCAGCCGCGGCAGGTCGCGGAAGCGTTTCGCATGGTAGCTCGCGTACGTGTGCCGCAACACGTCCTGCACCCATGCGTTCCCGAATCCCGCCCCGTCGCGGATTCTCTTCCAGCGCCTCGGCCAGTCCGGAGGGCAGACGGAAATTTCCGGAGGATGCCCGCCGCCCAAAAAGACTTTCAGCGCGGGGCAGATTTCGACCTGCCTCGCCCCTCCCGTCTTGGAGCACGCGGAACGCACCGTTATGGAATTTTCGGCGATGTCTATGTCGCGCCATTTCAGCCGCCGGACCTCCCGCGGGCGGATTCCCGCATACAATAAAATCGCCGCAGCCGCCATGCAGTTTTGCCCTCCGAAAGTCTTTGCGCAGACCATCAGCCGCCTGGCTTCCGAAAGCGTCAACGGCCTTATCTCCCTCTCGATTACCCTCCGCTTTTCTATAAGTTTTACGGGGTTTGAAGAAAGCCATTCGCGCTTTAGGGCAAATTCAAATATTGCGTGAAGAAAGCTTCTGCCCTTATTAAATTGCGGAGGGGTGGCGAATGTTTTGTTCAGCCATTCTTCGCAGTCCGAGCGCGATATTTCGGAAAAATTGCGTTTTGCAAGCTCCGGATTGAACTTTATAAGACGCTTCCCCAAATATCTTATATCCCTGAGGGAATCGGGGCGCAAATGCGCCTTTGATTTGAGGTAAATTTCAAAGCCGTCGGAAAACTTCATTTCCGCCGAGCGGACGTGCCGCCTGCCGGTTTCGACGACTTTTGAGCAAAACAAAATGTCCGGTTCCCTGCTTCCTGCGGGCTTTGAGTCCAAAATATTCCTGACAAACCTCGCGGCGTCCAGAAGGGAGATACCGGTACCCCTCAACAATTCCTTGGCGGATGTAATTTCGTTGTCCATGGTATTGATAATACCCATGTCAACCCCAAACTTCAAAAAAACTTTTGAAGTGTTTGATTCTTAAGCAATCAATATCCCGAAGGGCGTATCATTTTCTCCGCCCTCTACCGCCTCCCGAAAGAAAAGACTTTATAATCCTTATTGCCTATCAATCTCTTATGTGCGTTTAGACGCATACAGTATTATCAATACTGTATCCATCTGCCAAAATAAAAAGGGAAAGGGATTAGGATGACAAATATAATACTTCTGAACGAACAGACGAGATCGGTAATGAAATTATTCTTATATGCTATAATATTTTCTTCTGCGCTTACTATATATGCAGATGACGAAAATTATAATGGACAAGATGTGAGCGGAAGAAATTTTGCCGGAAGCGATCGTCAATATTCAACTTGGGTGGGTACAACTGCTATCGGCACAATATTTTCATCATCCTCTAACAAAGGGGTAAGCTACAAATATGCCAACTTCACAAACGCAATTCTAGTGAACGCAAGTTTTGAAATGGCTGACGATTTTGCAAGCGCGAATTTTACGAACGCCGTAATAAATGGTGCAAATTTTTATTATAGCGGATTTACAAAAGAACAGCTGTATTCTACAAAAAGTTATAAGGATAAAAATCTTTCGGGAATTGATTTTTCCCATTGTTCTTCTTTTAGGAATTGCGATTTTTCCGGTCAAGACCTTACTAACGCTAAGTTTAGCTTTTCTAAATTGGATAATGCAAATTTTACAGATGCTGTAATAACTGGAGCAGATTTCAGCTCAACTGCCGGACAATTCACCAAAGATATGCTATATTCCACGAAAAGTTATAAAGATAAAGATCTTTCGGGAATTAACCTTGAATATCTTGCTTTAACCAACTTAGATTTTTCTGGGCAAAATCTTACAAATGCAAATATTAACTTTGCTCACGATATTTCATCTATAAATTTCACAGATGCGATAATAAATGGCGCAACAATTGGTTCGAATACTCCCGGTGTTCTTACGAAAGAACAACTGTATTCTACTAAGAGCTATAAAGATAAAAATCTTTCTGGTGTTGTTTTTGCCAATACTCAAATAAATAACGATATGCGCGCTTGGAATTTTTCCGGTCAAGACCTTACAAATGCAGGTTTTATTTCTGTATATCAATCATCGACTAATATAGATCTGACTAATGCGGACTTTTCAAATGCCAATCTGGCAAATGGAAGTTTTGCAGGGGTTACCTTAGAGAATGCAGATTTTACAGGAAGCGATTTAAGGTGGATTAGTATGAATCGCGTGACTGGAAGATATAAAATAAAAAATACAATTTGGAGTGACGGACGGATTGAAAATTTTTCCATGGTTTCCTCTGACGACAATTTTTCAATCCGCAAGTATACGCCCGCTTCCGAAGGCGGAGAAATGATAAGCGCAAAAATAAGCGAAGCGGCGGCAATTTCGGGCGGCGCGGCGTTAACTCTTGAAAGCGGCGCGGAATTGGAGGTTTTGAACGCGGCTGATCTCGCTGTCAAGAGCGGCTCTTCGATTATCATAAATACCGACGCCGATTCATCCACAAGTTTTAAGGTAAATTCGGGCGGAGGGCTGGCGTTTGAAAACGGCGCGATTTTGGAAATTAACGTGGTTTCCGACTTGTCCGCGCAGGACATATTGCAGATTGAAATAATGGAATTTGCGGAAAATGCCAGCATTGCCGGTTTGGACGCACTCGTAAAGGGAGAAACGATATTGCTTAACGTAAACGGTTCAGAATGGCTCGGGGAATGGGATTACGCGCTTGAAAACAATCAAATGCTGATAACCGTGTCGGTTCCCGAACCCGCCGTTTGCGCGGCGGCCATTGGCGCGCTTGCCTTGGGATTGGCGTTAAGGTATAGAAATTATAAAAATTAAAAATGTAAACGGAGACTCACGCTTTGATGGATGATATTAAAAAGTCCGTCAGATATATTTGCTGTTTCCCCAAAGGTGAAAAAATTGCGAAAATGGCAGGATATGCGCCAAGAAAGCAAATGGTTTTTATTTGAGAAAAATGTGTCTTTTCCTTTGAGGAATATTATGGAACGGTCTAATCGATATTAGCTTATTGCCTGTCCGGACTTCGCATTTACGATAATTTTTTCGGCATTATTAACAGCAAAAAGCGCGCCGCATTTGGCGCGCTTTTTTGTGGAGCGAAGCTTTGTTTTTGCCTTTTTGCCGTACCCGAGCCGTTTTTATCGGACTGCGGGCGGGCGCGGGCTCATTTGTAGGGCATGAATTTTACCGCGAATCCGCCGCCGCTTTTCATGGAGATTTTCAGCTTTGAAGCGGAGGTCGCCTTCATGGTCTCGATTTTATAGTCTTCGGGCAGGTCGTCGGAGTTCACGGTGTCGCGGACGATTTTTGCGAGGTATTTCTCCCCCTCCGGCAGGAATTTCGAGAGGTCGATTTCAACGTCCTTGCCGTCCGCGCCGCACATGCCGCCGAGGAACCATTTGTCGCCGCTGCGCCGCGCGATTACGGCGTACTCGCCAATCTTTCCGCAGAGGACTTTCGTGTCGTCCCAAACCGTGGGGACGGAGGCGATGAAGTCCAGAAGCGCCTGCTCTTTCATATATTCGCTCGGCATGTCGGAAATCATTTGCAGCGGGCTGTAAAAGAGAACGTATTGCGCCGCCATGTGCGCGCGCGTGCCCTGGACCCGCGGGACGTCCTTTACGATTTTAAAGCTGCGCTCGTTGGAGTTTCTCATTCCGCCCGGCGTGTAGTCCATGGGGCCGAGAAGCATTCGCGTGAAAATCAGGTCGACATTGTGCGAGGGCGTGACGGTCTTGGCCCACTTGTTGACTTCCGCCCCGTGGACGGCCTCGAAAGTGATAGCGTTGGGATAGGTGCGGTGCAGTCCCGACGGGGCGGGGCATCCGTGCCATTCGATGACCATCTTGCGGTCGGCGGCGAGCTTCGTGATGTTTTCGATATGGCGGATCATCAGCTGGTCGTCGCGGTCGCTGAAATCTATTTTGAGCCCGTCGACCCCCCAGCTCTTGAAGAGGTCGAGCGCCTTTTCGGGATACGCGTACAGAACTTTGCTAAGGCACCATATGACGACTTTCACGCCCTTCGAGTGCGCGTATTCGACGACTTCCGGAATGTTGACGTGCGGCTTGCCGTTTATGTAGTTTTCGTCCTTGTTGTATTCGTCTATGAATTTGGTGCGCGCGTCGGTGGCGAGGTACGTCTTGCCGAGCCCCTCGCGGCCTATGTGCCAGCCCGCGTCGAGCGTGATGTAGGGAATGTCGTTTTCGGCGGCGAAGTCGGCGTAGTATTTGCACATGTCCTCGTTGAATCCGCACTTGAAGTCCACCCCCTCGGTGTTCCAGTTCACCCACCAGTCCCAGACCGACGGGCCGGCGGTTATCCAGGAGTCGTCCCCGATTTTCGACGGGGCGGCGAGCTTGAACACGGTGTCGTTGGCGGCCAAATCCTTGTCTTGGCGCGCTACGATAAACGCCCTCCACGGGAATTCCCGCGCGGCCTTCGTCTTCGCGATGTAGTCTTCGACCTCCGAGGGCTGGAGCTGGTTGCCCTTTTGGACGAGCTTTTTCGGCACAGGCGCGAAGAGCGCGCGGGGAGAGTCGGCGCCCTGCGGGTAGGCGATTCTGAGCCCCGGGTATTCCGTCCAGTCGGACTCGGCGAGCGCGACCTTCATGCCGTCCTTTTCGTATATGAACGGCATCGAGGCGTTGGAGCCCTTTTTGAGCTTTTTGAGGCCGCCGGCGGTCGTGCGCGTGAACACCGACTCGAACGAAGTCCTCATTCCAGGCACTATGTGCGCGATTACCTTGTCGCTGTCTTTGAGCGGAAGGACGAGCGTCTCGGACTTCACCGTCATCTCCCCGCCGCCGCCGTTCGATACGAACCTGTACGCCGCCGCGTCGTCGTACGCGCGCACGACCACCGAGTAGCTCCCGAAGTCGACGCGCGCCTCGTTGAAATTGTCCCTTATCGAACTTTTAATCCCGAAGCGCGTCTTTATCTGCGCGTCCACGGTTCTGGTTTTTGAGCCTTTGGCGGAGGCGTCTTTGCCGAATTCCCCCCTGTCGGTCGACATGCCTATCGCGGCGCGGTCGAGCAGCTTTTTGCCGTCCGCCGTCACGGAAAACGCGAGCTGTTTTCCGTCTTCGAGCTTGGCTTCAAGTTTGCCGTCCGGAGATTTTACGGAAAATTCCGCGGCCTCGATTCCCCCCGCGGCGAGCGCCGCGCACAACAAATATAATATTTTGCGTCTCATACGCATCAAGTTTATGGGGATTTTTTCGCACCATTGCAAGAGCGCGCGAACATTTTTAAGTTTAACAGTTAAATTGCGGCGCGGGCGCGCAGGCTTTCAGCCCGCGCGCCGGAACCGCCGTTTTGCGCGCCTACGCCCTGCGCCGCAAAATCCCGCCCTGAAAAATTGGCTCGAAATTCCGCGCGCTTTCCCTATCGTTTCAGGCAAATCGAAAGGACAATATGAAATACAAATGCACGGTATGCGGATACGAGTACGACGAGGCCGCCGAGGGGGCAGGGTGGGAAAGCCTGCCAGACGGCTGGGTCTGTCCCGTCTGCGGGGTCGGCAAAGACCTCTTCGAGCCGGAGGGCGGCGCGGATGGGGCTCCGGCGGGCGCCGTTTCCGGCAAATCCGAAGCTTTCGCGGAAAAATCCCCCGAGCCTTCGCCCGAGGCCCCGCGGACGCGCACGTCGTCCGACGTATGCGCCGAAACCATGTCGAACTGGGGCGTCAAATGGGTTTTCGGAATGGTGGGGCATTCAAACCTCGGAATGGCCGACGCCATACGCAGGCAGGTTGAAAACGGGAAAATGCGCTATGTGGGAATCCGCCACGAGGGGGCGGCGGCTTTCGCGTGCTCAGCGTACGGAAAGCTCACCGGCCGCCCCGCCGCGTGCATAACGATCGCAGGCCCCGGCTCCACCAACCTCCTCACCGGAATGTGCGACGCAAGCCTCGATTCCGCGCCCGCCATCGCCCTTACGGGCCAGGTTCCGTCGGGGGTGATGGGGCTGAAAATTTTTCAGGACATAAACCTGCGCGCCGCCCTGTCGGCGGCTGCGGCGTCGCAGTACGAAATGCTGCCGGGCGCGAAATTCGGAAGGCTGATGTCGGCGGCGTGTTCCGACGCCCTGAACGGGCGCGGCGTCGCCCAGCTTATAATGCCCGACGACGTGCAGACCCTTCCGGCGGACGGCGGCGACGCGCCCGGAAAGCCGCGGAAAGCCCCCGCGGAGGCCTCTTCGGCGTTCTCCGATAGCGACCTGCGCGAGGCCCGCGAGATAATCGCGAACGCCGAATATCCCGTCGTGCTCATGGGGCGCGGGTGCAGGGGGGCGGCTCACCGCGTGGAGGAGCTCGCCGAGACGCTCGGATGCCCTATTCTCACGACCTACCCCGCAAAGGGGATAATTCCGGACACCCACCCGCTCGCCTGCGGGGTGCAGGGGCTTAGCGGCACGGCGGTAGCCGCAAAGTTTATGGCGCGCGCGGATTGCGTGATTGCTTTCGGCGTCGGGTTCAGCCGCCACACGTCCGTCCCTGCGGGCAAGAAGGTCGTGCAGATAGACCGCGACGCGGCGGCGATAGGACGCAGATACCCCGTGGACGCCGCGATTTTGGGCGACGTGTCGGAGGTCGCGCCGGCGCTTGCGGACAGCCTTAGGGGGGCGTTCAAGTCGGCGGATTCGCGCGCGGAAATCGAGGCGGCCTGGGCGGAGTGGAGGGCCGAAAAGCGCGCGCGCGCGGAAAAGAGCCGCAAGGGCGCAATAGACCCTGCGGCGGTCGCCGAGTCGCTCTCAAAGCACATTCCCGACGACGCGATAATTTCGGTGGACGTTGGCAATATCGCCTATTCGTTCGGGAGGTATTTTGAGGCCAGGGAACAGACTTTCATCGGCTCATGGTACCTCGGCTCCATCGGCTTCGGGCTGCCGGCGGCAATCGGCGCGTGGTGCGCCGCGCAGGAGCCCGACGGCGGATTCTTCGGCAGGCCGGTCGCGGCGATAGTCGGCGACGGCGGGCTCGGACAGTATCTTGCCGATTGGACGACGGTCGCAAAATACGGAATGAACATAAAGTGCGTGGTCTACAACAATTCGGAACTCGCCAAGATTTCCGCGGAACAGAAGCTCGCCCACATGCGCGTTTGGGAGACGGAACTGCACAACCCGCCTTTTGCTGATTTCGCAAAGCTGTGTTCTACCTCCGGCGTCCGCGCAGACGACCCGGAAACTCTCGACTCCAAAGTGGAGGAATTTTTCCAGCTCGAAGGCCCCGCGATTTTGGAGATAACGACCGCATAGCGGTGGCGGGGCGGGTTCTGCGTCCGTCCCGCGCCGGTTTTGCCGCCGCGCCCCTGAATGCCGATAATCTGTATTTTATCGGAACCGGCGACAGCGCCGGCAATCTCACGCTTAATACAAATTGGGGAGTTGACGGCAGCGACCCCGTAGCGAACAAAACTCCGACGGTTTTCGATGATTTGTTTTTCGATTCGCGTTTTGACAGAACGTCATCAACCGTTTCGATTGACTGGATAGGCTTTCAGGAACTGAAATCGGTGACCGTGAAATCCGACTATTGCGGGGTTGCCTTTCGCACGGCGGCTCCTCCGGATATGCGCGCAATCTTTCATTCGTCGCGGGAAGCGTCGTTGTGGGCGGCAATCCCGACGGAGGAAACGCCAAGCTGTACGTCGGCGGAACATCGCGGTATGACGGCCTAAAATCCTTCACTGTCGGAAGCTTGACGGGCGGCGGCATCTCGATTGACGCGACTTACGGAAACGCGCAGCTCAATCTTGCGGTTCAGGGCTCGGGCGAAGAATCCGCAGCGGGGAATCCTGCGGCGAAAATCTACGGCGCCGTATCAATGGTTTCCTCGGGAAACTATAAGTCGCAGTTTGTCCTGTTCAACAACGAGAGCGTGTTTTCATTGCCGGTTGCCGACAGGTTTTCGACCCTCCAATCTTATTCCGACGCGGAGAGGCGCGCAAATGTCGAAGTCGGCGGGTTGCGCTCTTCGGGCGCGAACAATTCGATCTATGCCGTGAGCGCGCCGACAGTCGTATCTTACGAAGGAACCGACCGTCATTTCAAATATGAGGCCAACCTCGTCGTAAACTCCGCCGCGTCCGCCGACTGCGCCTATTCCGGCGACATTCTCAAATGCTTGGGCGCAAACGAATGGTACGGTTCCGCCGCAATGTCGGCGGACGACGTAAATTTTGCCCTCTATAAAAAAGGAGGCGGAACGCAGAATATAAATGCGGGTCGAGTGGAGCTTTCCTCGGTCGTCGTGTCCGGAGGGGTTTTGGGAATATCGAATTACGAGGAGTCGTTCGGTGCGGTTTCCGTGGAAAGCGGAACGCTCTCGATTTCCGGAAACGCCTATACGGATTCGCTTTCTTTCGCCGGCGGGAGCGTCGAATTTTCAGAGGGGGCCATGCTTTTTGTGTCGGGAGATTTCGGCGCGGCCGACGGGCGGGCGCGAAAACGGAATTTGAAATTTCCGCGTCCGCCGAGCTCAACTTTCTTTACGAAGTCGCGGTGATAGATGAAAATTTCGGGTTCGAGACGGATTCCGACGGCCTCGTGCGCGGAATCGACGTTTCTGCGGACAACGGATGGAAAGCCGACTTGTATTTCAATCCCGACGACAGAATATTGAGAGTAATGTACACGGTTCCCGAACCTGCGGCAATTGCGGCCGTCCTCGGCGCGTTCGCGCTCTTGCTTGCCGCGCGGCGGGAGAGATAGTTTATTTCTGCGCGAGGCGCGCCTGCCGGCCATGAGGCATTCCAGCCATTGAAGGGGGCAAAGCCCCTTGCGGAGATTGCTTTGCAAGGCGCCTATTCCCCCTTGCCGCCGGAAAGGACACTACGGGTTTCATTAGCCGTTTATCTGTTTGCGCGCGGCGCAAATGCAAATAGGCGGCTTATCTCTTCCGCGCCATTTCCGCCGTCGCGGACTGGCCGAAGTTTGCGGTTTTTCAAATCTGGCGGAATATGTATTAAAGCGGCGTTGGAACGGGGATTTTTTATAGAGCGGCGCTCATTGGAATATCGAGTTTGCCCGTGTCTGCCTGCCGCGCGGAAAATGGCGCGCTCGCCGCGCGCACGCATGTTTAAAAGATAAGCGGGGCGTTTTTCGCGCGGGCGGTTTGTCAAAAAAAGGCTTCGGAAATTTCCGAAGCCTTTTTTGCCCGCCCGAGGCGGCCTACGGCTTTTCCGCCACGCGGTTGCCTTTGACGACAAGGCCCTCCACCGTGTCGGCGTCGTAGTAGACGCCGGGATTGGGGACGAGCGGCGAGTCTATCCAAGTGTTGTTTATTATGCGCGCGTTTTGGGAATTGTTGACGTAAAACGCCGCCCTGTACGCATTGGGCGACATGCGCTTGACGGTGTTTTCAAAAGTGTTGTCTTTAAAGGTGACGTTGCCGCTCGAAGATATCAGCGCTATCAGCCCGAACGAGTTTTTGAAGGTGTTGTTTTCAAAGAGCACGTTCGAGATTATCGGGTAGCGCGTCTGTTCGAAGGAGGGGTCGCGGCGCAGGTAGGCTCCTATAAAGATGTCGCGCGCCTTGCCCTGGTATTTTCTGTCGCATACGTTGACGCTGTCGAACTCGCAGTTGCGCACAACGACGTTGTTTACCCCGTATCCCTCGCTCCACAAGTTGAAAGTGTAGCCCGTCTCGAGCTTTATGCCTCCCATCTCGATATGGCTGAAACGCGTGTTTTCTATCGTAACGTTGCTGCTTAAAATCAGCAGGCCGCGCGCCCTGTTCCCGTGGAATTTGCATCCGCTTATCAGCGTGTTTTTGGAGTCGTACACGCGGTTGAAGAGCACGAACCCGTCGAACTTCTGTTCGGGTATCGCTTTCTTGAAGTGTGCGATTGTCTTGCCGTCCTTTCTCTCGACGCGCTCGATTTCCGATTTGAAGCCGCTCGGCGAGTAGTCGCCGTGGCGGAGCTCGACGACGTTGCCGGGCTCGAGCGCCGCGCTGCGGGTTTTTATCAGCAGGCTCTTCCTGCCGATTTTCACGCCGAAGGAGGTGATGTCGTGGATGTTTATGCAGTCGTCGGAGCCGAGCGAGAATTCGCAGCCGAGCATTTTGAAATACCCCTTGGAGCGCGCAAAGTGCAGGTGGTCGGCGGTTGTTGTTATGACGTTTTTGGGGAATCCCGCGCGGGGGACGATGTTTACGTTTATAAGCTGCCAGTATTGCTGCCCGCCGGAGCAGAGCAGCCCGTGCCCCTTGCAGGAATGGATATTCACGTTTTCCATCGTGAAATGCCTGTTGTTTACGAGCGCCATTCCGCCCATGCCGTAATAATAGTGCTGCATGCGGTAGAATTTGCCGATATTGTCCTTTGCGATGTACGCACAGTGCCCTGAAAAAATTCGGATTTTGTTCGGAGCGAGCCATTCGATTCTCGGCCCCTTGTCGACGGGACTGAACCCGAAGCCGATGCCGTTCATTCCCTCGACGCCGATTTCACCGGCCGCGGCATCCCACGGTTGGAGGTTGGCGACGCGCACATTCTTCCCGTAGAGCGGATATTTTTCGTAGTCGACTATCTCAAAGTCGGCGTAGCTCTCCTTCCCGTCCCGCTTTACTTCAACCGCCTTGACTATCGCGGCGAGCGGCTCGGTATCCCAGTCCCAGTCCATGCTGAAATTGCATATTTTCGTGCGCAGGCAGTTCGTCACGGAAATATTCGCGCCCCCGCGGTCGCGGCGGTAGACGAAGAGGGAACCCTGGCCGTCCACCGTAAAGTCCGTGAACCCGTCTATGTTGACCGTTGAGTTCGAGAAAAACTTGTACGTCCCCTTGGGGATTACCAGCTTGGAGGCGTTTTTCTCCTTGCAGGCGGCGATTGCCCTGTTGAGGGCGGAGGCGCAATCCTCGTTCCCTTCCGCCATGCCGTAGTCGGCGGCGTTGACCGTGGCGCCGTTTTTCGGGGCGGGGAGGTCTATCGAAAATTCGGGCGCGCCCGTAGGAAGCCCGCCGAGATCCCCTTCGAATTTCGGGCCGTTGCCGCGCGCGCTTATGAAAGTTTCGCCGTCGCCCTCCTCTATTGAAAAACCGCTTATGGAGGCTTCGAGCGGGCCGGAGATTTCGATAGACACCGCCGCGTTCGCGTCTTTCGCGCCGACTTCAAACGGCATTTTCGCGAAGGATTCTCCCGCCGACGCCCCGAGGTGCCGCTGCGCCCCGGGGGCGAAGAGCCTTATGTGCGCGAGCGCCGATGGGTCGGGCGACGACAATGCGTATTTGAGCTTTGCGACGTATTTGCCGCCCGCCTTCAAAAGGCCCGGCTTTGTGGAAAGGATAATTTTTTTGCCCCTGTTTTCGGGCGCGCTTATTTGCGCGCTCTTCATGTCCTCCGAAATCGACGCGGCGGCGAGGTCTATCTTTGCGAATTTGCCCGTTTCCGAGAAACCGTCGAGGACGCGGTTGGGGGCTTTTGCCGCGGCCGAGAGAGCCGCCGCGGATATTGCCAGAACGCGGAGAAGAGTTTTTATTTTTCCCATATTTCCTTTCATACGCATAATAAATTGCCGTCCCGCTCCGGTTTTCGCTGGATCTTTTTCCGGCGGCTCAGCGGCGCCTTATGCTCGAGTGCTGCGCGTAGTATTTGCCGAAGTTTTCGGGAGGGGGAACGTTTTGGGAGATGTCCTCCGCCATCTTTTCGGCTACCCTGAACGCCCCGAATATCGCGCGCTCGGCGGCCTCGCCCTTCGGCGCGTTTTCCGCGACTTTCGCGCACCAGTACTTCGCCCTTTCGGGGTCTTTCGGCGTCTCGAAGCCCTTCCAGAAGCGCCACGCGACATAGAGCTTGGTGGAGTCGTCGGCGTTTTGCGCGCCGCGCTCGAGCCATTTTGTGGACATCGCGTCGTCGCGCGGAAATCCGTTTGAACCGTCCGCGTAAAACGACGAGATTTTGAAGCAGTACGCGTTGTCCTCCGCCGCGAGCTTTTCAAAATAGAATTGCGCCTTTTCCGGATTTTTCGGCAGGAACCTGCCCTTGGCGTACATCTGCGCGATTTTTTCCATCGCCTCCCTGCCGCCGAGGTCGGCGGCCTTTTTGTACCAGTAGATCGCCTGCGCCCTGTTGCGCTCCAGCCCGCCCTTGCCGCTCATGTACTGCGAGGCTACCGATGTCATCGCGCCGACGTTGCCCTTCTGGGCGGCGGCGATTTCGAGCTGGGCGTATTTGCGCGCCCACATTTTTTCGTCTTTGGGCCTTTCGAGGTTTTTATAGATTTCCACGAGCTTCAAAATTGACTCCGCATGCCCCTCGTTTGCGGACTGGGTTATCCAGTAAACCGCCTTGATCTGGTCTTTTGGGACGAGGTAGCCGTAGAGGAAGGCGTTGCCGAGCGACCATTTGTCGGCGGGCGAGCCGTTTTTGGCGCCGAGCTCGCGCCAGCGCACGGCGGCGTTCATGTCTCGCGGGACGATTTTGCCCTCGGCGTACGCGCACCCGAGGAATGTCTGCGCGGGCGCAAATCCGCTTTCCGCCGCCGCCTTGACGTACTCGAGCGCAAGCGCCGGATTTTTTTCCACTCCACCCTGTCCCGAGGCGTACAACACCCCGAGCGCTAACTGCGACTGGGCGTCTCCGGAGTCGGCTTTGGCCCTTATTTTTTCTATGTCGGATCCGTCCGCGAAAGCGGCGGATGAGATCGCCGATATGGCGAGGGCGAGGATAATCTTTTTCATCGCGGAGCTTGTGTTTGGGGTTTCTGTACGGCGAGCAGCCCGCTCCTGCCCGGGAACGGCGACATTTCGATTTCGCAGACGGGCAGCTGCGACCGGTTTGCGGAAAGCTCCCGCGCGCGGGCTTCGAGCGGATAAAACTCCACGCCCCTGCCGCGGGCTTCGGAGATGAATTTGTCGAACCATTCAAGGTACGCCATTCCCTCGAGCTCCGCGTGCGCCGTAAGCACCGAGTATTCCCGCTCGCGCATGGCGGCGAAGTGCATTTCGGCGACCTCCCCGATTTTCACCGTCCCGAGAACTTCGTCGAGCGTCGGGAGTGTCGACGGAATCTGGATTGTCTTGAAAGTCCGCCCGCCCATTTTGGGTATGAACGGAAATTCCCCGCGGACGTCGGAGGCGTACAGGAGGTTTGCCGCGTCTTCGACTTCGAGCGCGGCGGGGGAAATCTGCCAGCCCGGGGCGCCGCAGCACTTGGCCTCCGCGCCGAACACCTTTTCGAATTCCGCGCGCGCATTTGAGAATTCCGCCTCGATTTCGGTGTCGCGCATTGCGAACAGGTAGTCCTGCCACTTGAAGTGGTCCCAGCAGTGGATTCCGCACTCGAAGCCGTCGCTTGCGGCCGCCGCCATCTGCGCCGAGCACAGGCGCGCGATTTTCGGCGCGGGCAGCAGCGTGCCATACAGCAGCGTCCTTATCCCGTAGTTGCCGGCGACGTTGGAGCGCAGGCATTTTTTCAAAAATCCCTTCCGGAAAATCCGGCGCAGGGCCTTGCCCGTGTTGTCGGGGCCGAATGAGAACAGGAAAGTCGCCGGAACGGCGCGCTTTTTGAGCAGCTTCGCGAGCGCGGGAACGCCGTCCCGCGTGCCGCGGTATGTGTCTACGTCTATTTTTATGGCGAGTTTCATGCGCGGGAGCCCGCCGGCGCGTCAGCCGAGCAGCTCGTAGTCCTTTTTCAGAATGTGGTAGTCGAGGGTCAGTTTGAGGGCCGTGCGGAGGTCGGTTTTCGGCTTCCAGCCGAGGATTTCCTCCGCCGCCTTTATCGAGGGGACGCGCCGCGCCACGTCGGCGTATCCCTCGCCGTAGTATTCCCTGGCGGGGATGTCCTTCAATACCGCCTTCTTTGCGGCTTCTGCGTATTCCGGATATTCTCCGAAGAGTTCGACGAGCATTTCGGCGAGCTCGCGTATGGAGAACTCCATGTCGGGGTTGCCGATGTTGAATATTTTTCCGTCGGCGCATCCGTCCTTGTTTTCGAGAATTTTCAAAATGCACTCGACGCCGTCGTCGATGAAGGTGAAGCTGCGCTTTTGCGCCCCGCCGTCAACGAGCATCACGGGCTTTTGGTTCATTATGTTGTGCGCGAACTGCGTCAGCACGCGCGACGAGCCCTCTTTGGGCGACGATATGTCGTCGAGCTTCGGGCCTATGAAATTGAAGGGCCTGAAAAGCGTGAATTTGAGCCCCTCGTGCTTCCCGTAAGCCCATATCACGCGGTCGAGCATCTGCTTTATGCAGGAGTATATCCAGCGCTCCTCGGCTATCGGCCCGAGCACGAGCGGGGATTTGCATTCGTCAAACCTCTCGTCGGGGCACATGCCGTACACTTCGGAGGTGGACGGGAAGACTATGCGCTTCCCGTGCTTTGCGCACTTCTTTACGATGTCCGCGTTCGCCTCGTAGTCGAGGCCGTATACGCGCAGGGGGTCTTTGACGTAGAGGGCGGGGGTGGCTATCGCCACAAGGGGCACGACGGTGTCGCACGCGGCTATCTGCCCCTCGACCCATTCGGCGTCTTTCACGATGTCCTTTTGGTGGAATTCAAACCGCTCGCGCCCGAGGCAGTTTTGGATTTTGTTCGACGCCAGGTCCGCGCCGACGACCGTCCAGTTCGTCTTTTTCAGGATTTTCCAGGCCAGCGACGAGCCTATGAAGCCGTTGACCCCGAGTATTAAAATCTTTTTGGAACCGTTCATGATTTGAAAGCCGAGTATTGCCCAAAGCGCGGGCGCCCGCAAGCCTTTTAATTTTCGGGCGCGGGGATTTCCGCCCTGCGCCCCCTGCCTGTCGGAAGCGCCTTTGGAATTCGCCGCCACGCCCCGGCGCGGTTTTATCCGCGCTTTTCGCCCATTTTCTTTGCGATTATTGAGACTATTATGAGCTGGTATGCGTGGTATAGCATTGTCGGCAGCAGCACCACCCCGATTATCGCCGGATTTGAAAAGAGCACCTTGCTCATCACCGAACCGTGCACGAGAGATTTTTTCGAGCCGCAGAACAGCGCGGTGATTGCGTCTTCGCGGTTGAATTTCATGGCGCGGCAGGCGCACCATATTATTCCGTAGGCGGCGAAGAACAGGGCGACCATCGCCGCGGACAGCTCGATTATTTCGGCGGCGGAGAATCCCTCGAACATCTTTTTGCGGAAGGAGTCGCAGAACGAGGTATAGACAATCAGCAGTATGACAGTCTCGTCGAACATGCGCAGGGCTTTTTTGTATTTTTCCGCGAACCGGCCGAATTTTGGGTTGAGCAGCCCGCCCGCCACGACGGGGAGGAGAACCTGCACGACGAGCTTCAAAATCACGTCCCCGAGGTTGTGGGCGCCGTCAATGTTTTCGAGGAAAAGCCCCATCCAGAGCGGCGTGACGAATACCCCTATCAGGCTGGAGACGCTCGCGTTGAATATAGCGGCGGCCATGTTGCCGCCCGCTATCGATACCATCACGACCGACGACGAGACGGTTGAGGGCAGGGTTGCCAGAAAAAAGGCGCCCATCCACAGGTAGTAGCCGTTGCCCTTCGCGCCGAACGCGCCGCCGGCCCACATCGCGGCGAGCATTATCAGCGGAAACAGCAGGAATGTCGAGGCGTGGACGAGAATGTGCAGGCGCACGTTTACGAGCCCCGATTTGAGTTTTTCGCGGTTGAGCCGCATTCCGTAAAAGAAGAATATGAAGGATACCCCCCAGTTTGCGATGTCGCCGAGCGACACTCCGGCCTCGCGCTCCATTCCCAGCGGGGGATATATGTACGCGAGGAGAATCGAGGCGAACAGCATTATTATGAAGGGCTCGAGCCCTATTTTTTTCAGAAAATCCATGCGGTATCCCTCCGGCTATTTTGCGTCGGCGCCCGCGCGTTCCGGCGCGGGGCGCTCCGCAGCGGGCGCCCCCGCCTTTGGCGCGAATGGCGACCATTTGGGCGCGGGCATTCCGAACGGCCTTTCGAGCGCGCCGCCGCACCACGCGGCAAGCGCGCATATTGCGGCGGCGGCCGCCGCCGCGAAAAATATTTTAACTTTCCCGAATTTCGGCTTTGCCCCCGCAGCGAGAGCGGCGTTCGCCAGCCGCGTCAGGCGGCTGCCGAAGAGCGCGCTGACGGAGGCCTTGCAGTTTACCGCCCAGCCGTTGGCGTCCAGAATCGGGGCGAGCGACCTCATTCGGAGTTTGAGGCCCGCCACTATCATCGACGGCACGGAAATGGCGAGAACCATCCCGACTATTCCCAGCGGTATCCAGTACCCGAGGCTGAAAAACGCGTCGAGAACCATTCCGAAAGCGGTCGTTATGCCGCCGACCGCCACCCCCAACGCGGCGACTGTTCCCACGTCTATCTTTTTAACCTCCGTTTTCGGAGACTGGGCGGCAGCTTCCAGCCCGCCGATTGCCTTGGCGTCCGCGGCGGACGCGCGCTTGGCTATCTGTTCGCTCGCCCACTTCACGATGCGCTTGTAGGGCGACCAGAACGCCTGCCCGAGCCCGATGGGGTTCTGGACTATCTTGACGACCGTCGCGTCCCAGTCGCGCCCGAACCTGTCGTAAAACACCCCGTTGCGCCCGACGGCGAGATTGTCGGAATCCCCCGCCGTCACGACCGCGACAATGCAGATGTCGGGCTCCCCCTTGCGCCTGCACGCGCAGTACAGAAGGTATCCGTAGCTCGACGCTGCCAGCGCGGAGTGCGACGCGGCATCCTCCACTTTTATGCATAGCCCGCAGTCGCGGCTGTCGATGAACAGGCGCCCGTACTGGAATATGGCTTCGTTTTCGCCGTTGTAAAACGCTCCGAAGTTCACGAAGTTGCGAAGCAGCTCGGCGAGGTTTTTGTTGAGGCGGACGAGCTTTTCGAGGTCGTCCACGTTGCCGGCGTGCCCGCAAGTGGCTGCGTCTTTCGCTATTAGCCCGAGCAGTTTTTCCCGCGCGCTTTCGGGAATTTTTCCGAGCGCCTCCGCGCCGAGGGCGGCGACGGCGTTGTCGGGGCGCGCGGCCTCCCACGCCGCGTAGGGCGCGAAGGCGGACTTGATTTTTTCCCAGTCGCCACGGGAGAGAACCGTTGCGGGCTTCCCGAGAACCGGCGCGGCGCAGAGTTCGGCAAAGTCTTTCAGCTCGGAGGAAAATGCGGGATTTGCCGCGCCGCCGAGCGGCAGGCCGCCTCCGGAAATTTTCGCGAGCGGCAGGGCTCTTAGCTTCTCGGCGGAATCCGCGCCGTTTTGCGCCGACGCGAAGATTTCCTCTATCTGCGAAACGCGCACGCCGACCGCGGCCTCTGCGGCGGGGTCGAACGCCGCCACCGCCGCGCGCGCGAAATAATCGTCGATTTTTCCCGCTATGGCGGAGAGCGCGGCGTAGGCTTTCTCCGTGCCGCCGCCGAGCGGCAATATGGACGGGTCGGATTTCGGAGCGGCTTCCCACTTCAAAAATTCGTCCCTGAGCGCGAAGAATTTTTCAACGGCCTCCGCGTCCGCGCCGCCGAGCCCCGAGCGGTCGGCTTTCGCCCCGCACGCGGCGACCACCGCGGCGAGCGCGTTTGCGAGCTCCGCGTCTTCCCCGCAAGAGAGGGCGGTGATTATCCCGTCTGCGTTGAACGGCGTGCCCGCGAATATTTTTTCCCTGTCGTCGAAGTCGGAGACCGATATGGAGCCGCCGCCCTTTCTTCCGATATTTTCCAGAATCTCCCGCGCGCAGCCCAAGAGCCGCGCTCCGGTTTCGGAGGATTCGTCGATGTCCGAGAGTTTCAGGGAATCCGAGCCCTCCGTCAGCGCGTCCGGATTTTTGAGGGCGGAGCACGCCCAGCGGCAGGCGGCAACGATGTCGTCGCGCCTTATGCGCCCGTCGGAATCGGCGTCGATAAAGTCGAGGGTTTTCTGGTCGAAGAACAGGCCGCGCGCGGGGCAGCTGAGCGCCGCCCACAGCTTCATGTCGAGCCCGCCTATGGCCGCGATGTCGGCGCCTGTCTCTATCGAGGGCTGGAAGGTTCCGCCCGCCCTGAAAAATTTCCACTTGCGCGTTCCGGAGTTTTTCTGGTTCATATTTTTTACGGTTTCGGATTTTTAAGGTCGCCCCGCCGGCGCGGAGATATTTTTCGCAAATTCGGACGGCGGAATGTCGCCGGCTTTCAAGGGCGCGGAGTTTATCGAAAAATTGTCAAAAACCACATTTTCTACGGCGGAATTTTTGCCGTAGCCCTCTATTTTTATTTTAAGCGGCTTTTCGGAGCGCATTGACACGTTTTCAAACCGCACGCCCGAGACGCTGCCGCGCTCTTTGTCCCTCGAATATCTGGAATGCAGAACGCGGATGTTTACGGCGCAGCCCTCCGCCTCCTCCGCGCGGATGTCTTTGTATAGGATATTTGAAATTTTTGCGCGGTCGCCGTTGTGTATGGTCAAAACCCCCTCGTCTCCGCCCGCGCCGAGCGCGCGCAGAATGTCGATGTTTTCAAACGACACGTTTTTGATTTCGTCCCCGCGCGTCTCGAAGCCGATTTCGAGGGCGTTGCCCCATATCCCGTTCCATATTGAGCAGTTTTTGACGAGGATGTTTTCCGACGAGGCGTCGATGCCCGTTTCAAAGAATTTTATCCCCCCGTAGTCAACTCCCGCCTTTACCGCTATGCAGTCGTCCCTTGTGCGCAGGAAGCAGTTTTCGACTGCCGCGTTTTTGCAGGAAACGAGGTCTATCCCGTCGTCGCGCGGGCTGTCGCTGACGACCTTTACGTTGTCGATTTTTACGCCTTCGCACGCGAAGAGCGCGATAGCCCAGTTCGTCGGGTGCACCACGGTTATTCCGGACACTTCGAGCGACTTCGTTTTCAGAAAAGTGATTTCGCGCCTCTCCTGCGGGCGGGGTATGGTTTCGCCGGATATTATGCCGTTGCCCGAAAGCGAAATGTTGCGGGTGGGGTCGGCGGTTTCGGGGTCGCCGGCTGCGAAGGTGCCGTAGACTATCGCGCCGCCCTCCACGACAACCGAGGTGTCGGAGGCTATTTTTTTGTCGAGCCCAACGTCGTAGATTTCCCCCGCGCGGAATACGACGGAGTTCGCCCTTTTTGCCGGCGGATTTGCGGGAGGGTTTGCGAACACGAATAGCGGGCGTTCCCTGCCGTTGATTTCAACCGCGAGCCTGCACGGGCCGTCTATGGAAAATTCGATTTCGCGCGCGCCGGACTTTTCAAATTTCACGTTTTTGGAGAGCGGGCGGACGGACGCGGTTTTTATGTCCTCAAAGTATTTGACGCGCAGCCTCGCGCCCCCGTCGACGTCGAACGGGGCGACGTCTCCCGCTCCGCCCGCCGGATATACGAGGCAGTCCTTCCCGTCCACGGAAAGCGAAAATCTCTCCGAGCGCGGCGCGTCCGGAGAGTATTCGTACACGCGCGAAGCCCCGTAGGCGGCGCACGCGAATGTCAGCGCCGCGGCGGTTGCGACAAACCTTGCCATTTTCGCGAAGATAGGGGGGCGGCGCGCGCGTTGCGAGAATTTTTTTCTCTGCGGGTTTTTGCGGCTATCTGCGGAACGCCCCGCGCTTTCCGCCGACTTTCCACTTCGGCTCGGGGAGGGGGATTGGGTGCGCGTGCGCCTTGAACGCGAGCACGGCGGGCTCGGAGCGCAGCCTTTTGAACGCCGGCGCGGAAAAGCGCGTCTTCGCCATTCCTCTGTCCGACATCTCGACGAATTCGTCGCTGCCGACCCTCACCCTTATCTTGTGGTTTATGTCGCTGCCCTCGCCGTCGCCGCGCGCGAAGTTGGAGAGGATTTTCACGAACCTGTCGGCGAGCGCATACGGGTCTATCAGCCATTCCACCGAATTGCAGAAGCCCGCAATCGCGCTTTCCATCGGCTCTATCGACGAGCACGTGAAGCGCGTTTCGCCGCTTTCGTCGGAGCGGCAGTCGCCCGTCACGCACACGCAGTCGCCCTCGCGGAACTTGTCGGCGCACGTTTCGTAGGCGGCGGGGAAGACGTTAATCTGCCATACTTTCGCCGCCGACCTCCCCGAAAGCGTGAAGTAGCACCACGGCTTGTTGTCCTTTTTTGTGAGGCGCTTTACGATGTTTGAGACTACCCCGCACGCCCTGAACGGCAGTTTCTTGACGCGCCTCGCGGCGTCGGGGGAGGGAATGTCGTCGAGGGCATCGTCAAAGCCCGCGTATTCGGACATCGGGTGCCCTGAGACGTAGAAGCTCAGCAGCTCCTTTTCGTGGCGGAGCTTTTCGCCGACGGACATTGGCGGCTTGTTTGTGTCCACTATGTTGTTGGCGCCGCCCTCTGTTTGCGAGGCTCCCATGTCGAGCAGGTCGAACATGTTGGCCTGTCCGGAGGCCATGTCCTTTTCGAGTTCCTGCGCGTGGTTGAGTATGGCGTCGAGCGAGCCAATCAGGTGCCCGCGGTCCGCCCCGAAAGAGTCGAATCCGCCCGCGAGTATGAGGTTTTCGACCACGCGCCTGTTTATGTTTTTCATTCCGACGCGGCGGAGGAAGTCGAATATGTCGGCGAACGGCCCGTTGGCGTCGCGCTCGCGCACTATGGCGGCCGCCGCGGCGTCGCCGATGCCCTTGATCGCCGCCAGGCCGAAGCGTATCGAGCCGGGGCTCTTTTCGAACATGTTGTCGGCGTCTTCCGAAGGCTTCCAGGACGGGTCGATTATGGGCGTGAACATCTCGCGGGAGACGTTCACGTCGGGGCCGAGCACTTTTATGTTTATGCCCTCGCACGCCTCCACAAATTTCGAGATTTTGTCCATGTTGCCGAGCTCGCTCGACAGCAGTGCCGCCATGAACTCCACGGGGTAGTTGGCTTTGAGGTACGCGGTGCGGTAGCTGAGCATCGCGTAGGCGGCGGAGTGGGACTTGTTGAAGCCGTATTGGGCGAACTTTTCGAGGACGGCGAAAATCGCCTCGGCTTCGGGGGCGTCCATATTGTTGAACTCTTTTGCCTTTTTTACGAACACCGCCTTTTGCTTCGCCATGACTTCCGGCTTTTTCTTGCCCATGGCGCGCCGCAGTATGTCGGCCTCGCCGAGCGTGTAGCCGGCGATTATGCGCGCGGCCATCATGACCTGCTCCTGGTAGACGAGAACCCCGTAGGTCTCCTTCACGAGGTCTTTGAGCAGCGGGTGCGGGACGTGCATTTTGGAGGGGTCTTTCTTCGCCTCTATGAACTGGTCGATGAACTGCATCGGCCCGGGGCGGTAGAGGGCGATGAGGGCGATTATCTCCTCGAACGAGCTAAGCCCTATGCGCCGGCAGAGATTTTGCATTCCCTCGCTTTCAAGCTGGAATACGCCGACCGTCACGCCGCTGTTGAGCAGCCTGAAAGTCGCGGGGTCTTCGAGGGCGACCTCCTCGATGTCGAAGCCGTTGGAGCGCGTGCGCCTAACGTTGTCCTGGGCGTCGGAAATTATGGTGAGGGTTTTGAGGCCGAGGAAGTCGGCTTTGAGCAGCCCGAGCTCCTCAACGGGCGTCTTGGCGAACTGCGTGGTGAGCGTGCCTTCCTGCGTCATCATGGGGACGACGTTGTCGAGCTTCTGGTCGCCTATGATTATGCCGCAGGCGTGCTTGCCGAGCTGGCGTATCATTCCCTCTATGACTTCGCCCTCCTCGAAAATGTGCCTTACTTCGGGGTCGCGCTCGATTTCCCCGCGCAGCTCGGCTGACATTTCGACCGCCTTTTTGAGGGTCATTTTCAGCTCGTCGGGCACCATTTTCGCTATGGCGTTTGCGCGGTCAAAGGGGATTCCGTTCACCCGCGCGAGGTCGCGCACGACGGCCTTTGCGCCGAGCTTGCCGTAGGTGACGATGTTGGCGACCCTGTCCGCGCCGTACTTTTCGCGCACGTGCTCTATCACGAGCTGCCTGCGGCGCTCGCAGAAGTCTACGTCGAAGTCCGGCGGCGAGACGCGCTCGAGAGAGAGCATTCTCTCGAAGAGCAGGTTGAAGCGTATGGGCTCGATGTCCGTGATTTTTATCAGGTACGCTATCATGCATCCCGCGCCGCTTCCGCGCCCGGGGCCTACGGGAATGCCGCGCTCGCGCGCCCAGTTTATGAATTCGTAGACTATCAGAAAATAGTCCACGAACCCCGCGCCGACTATTATCGAGAGCTCGTAGTCGAGCTTGTCGCGCAGCATCTGCGCGCGGTCGGCGGATTCCCCGGGCTTTGGGACGTACGCTTCCGGATGGTCGTAATCCACCCCGTAGCGCTTCATCATCCCCTTCTTGGCGAGGTCGAAGAGCAGCAGCCCGTTCTTCATGAGCCCGCGGCGGGCTTCGTCGGAGAGCGCGAAGTCGGCCTCCCTGCCGTTCTGTTTCAGAACCTCGTTTTTCTTTGTGACGTATAGGTCGAGAATGCGGTTGAAGTTCGCCTCGTCGCGGTCGTATTTTATGTCGGCGGGCTGTTCGTAGCGCGGGTAGTGGTTTTCGCCTATCGGAATTTTTATGTCCACCCTCTCGGCGAGTTCCACGGTGTTGTCGAGCGCCTCAGGCAGGTCGGGAAACAGCGTTTCCATCTCCTCGCGGCTCTTGATGTAGAACTCGTTGTTGGGATAGCGCATCCGGTTTTCGTCCGAGACGAGCGAGCCCGTGTTTATGCACAGCATGGCGTCGTGCGCCGAGGCGTCCTTTTTGTAGACATAGTGGCTGTCGTTGGTCGCCACTATTTTCAAGCCGAATTCCCGCGCGAGCTTCACCAGCCCGGGGATTACCTTTTTGTCCGCCGCCATGAAGTGGTTTTGGACTTCGATGTAATAGTTTTCGCGCCCGAATATGTCGAGGAACTTTGCCGTCGCCTCCCGCGCCTTTTCGTAGTCGGAGTAGAGCAGGTACTGCGACGCGACCCCGTTTATGCAGCCGCTCAGGGCGATTATGCCCTTGGAGTATTTCGCGAGGGTCTCGAAGTCTATGCGCGGCTTGCGGTAAAACCCGCGCGCGTAGGATTCGCTCGTGAGCTTTGCGAGGTTCAAAAAGCCCTCGTAGTTTTTTGCCAGCAGCGTCTTGTGGTGTATCTGGTACTTGGGGTAGTTTTCGGGCTTGAGCATCGAAGGGTCGCTCTCGATTCCGTCGATGTCGTCGGATTTTTCCCTATCGCGCTGCGATTTTATGAGTTCCCTGATGTCGTCGCCGAGGGTGTAGCCGTTTATGTAGTAAGCCTCCATGCCGATTATCGGCTTGACGCCCGCCTTGTTTGCGGCCTGGTAAAAGTCGATCGCCCCGCACATGTTCCCGTGGTCGGTGATGGCGACGGCGGGCATTCCGAGCTCCTTTACCCTGTCTATCAGAACGGGGACTTTGGCGCATCCGTCGAGTACGGAATAGTCTGTGTGCACATGCAGGTGTACGAAGTTTGACATGCCCCAAATTCTAACCCGACGTTCCGCCGGCCCGTCAAATAAAAACGCCCCGGCCCCGAAAAAAAGGGGGTTGCCGTTCCGAAAAACATTGCAAAAGGTTTGACAATGTGCTTCCGTATAAATTCGTGAAGCATACGGAGGACATTATTTTGAGGTTGTTGCGGATACGCGAGGCGCGCCGCCTTTCGGAGTCGCCCCTTGCCTCGCCGGAGGATGTCCAGGTCCTCCGCGGCTTCATCATCGAAAACCGCAGGCAGATACCGTCGTTTGCGCTCTCGCATTTCGACAGGCTGGAGGCTGGCGGAACCCCCGGAATCGCCGCCGTGGAAAACGGCAGGTGCTCCTCGTGCGGCGCCGCCGTCCCCGCAGACGAAATCGAATACCTCGAAAAAAACAAAAACATAGGCGTTTGCGACGGCTGTTTCTGCTTTCTCTACCTTCCCGACGAAAAGTTTTGCGACGACGGATTTTTCAAGCGCCTTCTGCGCGCGGAATGAAATTTTCCGGCGCCGCATTCCGGGTTGAATCGCAGCATTCGGAGGCGCCAAATCTCGGGCCGCCGCTTCTTAGGCGCACGGCGAAACGGATTTCCCACGGCGGTCCGCGCCTTGATATACGAATTCGTGCGGCGGATTTTATCCCGCGGAGAACGCCGCGGACTTCCCGATTCGGAAGGCCCGCAATGCGAAGATAGGGGAAAAGCCACCGTTTTGGGAGGCGGGCAGGGCGCGATCGGAGCCCTCCCCTTATGATGCGTTTGCGTCCGTCAGCGCGGCCGCCGCGCCGTTTTGGGGCGGCGGATTTTTTTGAGCATGCGCCCTACGCCTCGGCGCGGATTTCCTTAACGTATACCATCTTGTCGCCGTTTGTGGCGAGGAAGTCGACGCGCACGCCCTTTACAGTCGCGGGGGCGAACTTGTGCGCGCGCAGCTTCTGGTAGTTGCCGCGGACTTCTGCGAGCTTTCTCTCCGAGCCGTCTTCGAGGATTCCGACGATGTCGTAGTCGCGCACGAGCTTCGGCTGAGGCGCGCGCACCATAGAGGACAGCAGGTAGTTCGAGCCGCTCTGGGAAAGGGGCGTCCACCCGGGCTCGAAAGTGAGCCTGATTTGGGAAACCTTTTTTGGGGAAGGCCAGTCCAGGCGCAGCCACGGCTTGCCGGAGGCCTCCGCCACCCACTTGTTTTTGTTCTCTTTCGGCCCGTCGAGCGTGACGCCCGTGAGGACGTTTTCGGGCGATGTCCCCCACGCGCTCGACGACGCGCTCGCCTTTGCGGCCCTCGCGAGGTCGGCGGGGTCTTCGTTCTTGATTCCTATTATGGTCTGGTCGTTGCGCAGCAGTTCCTGTTGCAGGCGCTTCAAGAGCTTTGGGTTTGCGCGCAGCGCCGCGGGCGTCACGCCCTCGCCGACGCATATGGCGGCGGCCGTTCCGACCGCCTGCCCGACCGCCGCGCATGTGGACATCACGCGCGTTGAGCAGAACGCGACATGCGAGCAGCTTATGTTGCGGCCCGCCATGAAGAGGTTGTCGAAGTCCCTCGCGTAGGTTGCGGAGAATGGTATGTTGTAAAAATTGGTTTTCCACTCCTGCCTGCACGGGTGTTTGTCGGAGGCGTAAAAGCCCTTTGCGGGGTGGTCGTCGAGCGTCCATCCGCCGACCGCTATGGAGTCGTCAAAGTCGCGCCACTTGCCCTCGATGTCATGCTGGGTGAGGATTTTTTCGCCGACTACGCGGTAGGTGTCGCGCCGGCCCGGAACCATTCCGATTGTCTCGAGGGCGATGTTCTCGACGCCTTCGTACTTGCCGCTGTTTTTCATGTAGTCCCAGACGCCCATGACTATTGCGAGCAGCTCGAAGCGCAGCATTTCGTTGTCGCGTATGGCGTCGTAGACGCCGCCGAGCTCTACCCACCAGTAGCCGTAGTACAGCCCGTCGCCGCTGATGTCCCTGAACTTCATCAGCTCCGGAGTCATCTTTTTCGCCCATGACGGCGCGGTGAACGGCACGGGCTTGTCGTGCTTGCGCATAGTTATCATGAGGGTCGAGCCCTGGCGTGTGCCGATTTCGTCGTAGTCTGCCAACGACTCCCCGAATTTTTTTGAGCCCTCGCGCCCGCTCATGACCTCCGCGCCCGCCTCCATCGCCAACCGCGAGTCCCCCGTGGAGTCCACGAATATTTCCGCCTCTATCCTGTAAATGTTGCGCGCGGTGTCGGAGCGCACCCAAACCGCCTTCACCTTCCGCCCGTCGGTCTCGGCGCGGTATAGGGTGGAGTCGAGCATAAGGGTGAGGTTGGGCTCGGTGACGCACTTGTCGTATAGGACGAAGTCCCACATCTCCCACGCAAGCTGCGGGTTGTGCGCGGCGTTTTCGAGCTTCAACTCCTCTATTATGCCGCCTTCGCGCCAGCCGGTGACGTGCGGGTTGACCCCGAGCGGGTGCATTTTTATCTCGCTGCTCGAATTTCCCCCGAGCCTCGACCTGTCCTGCACGAGTATGACCTTTTTGCCCGCCCGCGCAGCGCTGAGGGCCGCCGCGATTCCCGCGAGCCCGCCGCCGGCGACGAGTACGTCGCACTTCAAATCCGCCCTGCGCATGAGCTTTTCGCCCTCCGCCGAGCCCGGGGCGGAGTCTGGCTGGAGGCTCGCCAGCCTGCGCGAATTGTCGTCGGTTGGCAGCGGGCGCGCCAGAACCTGCGGCGCCTTTATTATCGCCGAATACCCGAAGAGCGAAGCCGCCGACGCCGCGAGAAACCCACGGCGCCCCATTTTGTTTTTGCCGTTTTCCGTTCCCATTGTGCAAATGTTTTCCAAATATGAGTAAAGCGCGCGCGTACCGCTGTAAAGCGAAATCGTCGCGGCGGAAAATTTTTAAAAAAACTTCTTGCAATTCGATGAATGGGGTATAGGGGTATACCCTATATTTTGAGAAAGGAAAATTCCGTGACCAGAACGCAGGAAGAAAAGAAAAGGCTCGTCTCGCGCATAAAGCGCATAGAGGGGCAGATGAAAACGCTCGAAAAGATGGTTGACCGCGACGCCCCGTGCGTCGAGCTCATGCGCCTGATAAACTCCGCTTCCGGCGCCCTCAAAGGCCTGCTCACGAAAATCGTGACGGACCACCTGAACGGGTGCATATCGGCGGCGATGGACAAGAGGGACGCCAAGCTCGTGGACGAGCTCGCGGACTTTTTCAAAACTTTGAAGTGACGAAGCCATGAAAGACGAAAATTGCGAAGGCGGATGCCGCCGTCAGGACAATGAAAACGGCGGCGAAGAACGGCGCGGGCGCTGTTGCCACTCGGAACCCGAAGCTTCCGGAGCGCGAGGCGGCGGTGAATGCCGCTGCCATGCGGGAAAAGAGCGCGGCGGCTCGGGCGGAAAGGGCGGGGGGCACTGCTGCTGCCATTCCGGCAAAAAAGGCGGCGCGGGCTGCTGTTCCTCGGGCGGCGGAGGGGATTCCCGCCACGGGTTGAAGCTGTGGATTTCGGCGGCGGCGGTCGCCCTGAGTTTTCTTGCGGGCGAATACCCCGAAAACTTGCCGCTCTATCCGCTGACAGACCCTGCGTGGGTGGCGGTCATACTCTGCGCCGCGCCGATCTTCCGCGCGGCGGGAAGATCCTTTTTTATAGAGCGCAAGATAACGAGCCCGCTTTTGGTGAGCCTTGCGATGGCGGGGGCGTTCGCGCTCCAAATCGCCGACTTTTTAGGCCTCGAGCACGGGGCGGGGCACGGGCACGGCAGCTACATATTCGTGGCGGCCGAAATCGCGTTTCTGATGTCGCTCGGCGAGTGGCTTGAAGAGCGCACGGTCAGGAAGTCGCGCATGGGGATAGAGTCTCTCGCGAAGCTTCTGCCGAAGACGGCCACGGTAAAAACCGACGGAAGGGAGGAGGAGATCCCCGCCGGCGAAATAAGGAAAGGCCAGACGGTGTGCGTGAAGGCGCACTCGATATTCCCCGTGGACGCGAGAATCGAAAGCGGCTCGACGAGCGCGGACGAATCTTCCATAACGGGCGAGAGCGTGCCCGTGGAGAAGTCGGCCGGAGACCTGGTTTATGCGGGCACGGCGAACCTCACGGGGTATGTAGAAGCCGTCGCCGTCAAAGACGCGGGGGATTCCGAGATGTCGAAGCTCGCGCGGCTCGTGGAGGAGGCCGCCGGAAAGAAGGCGCCGATCTCCCGCGCCGCGGACAGATGGGCGGCGTGGGTTATACCGTCGGCGATAGCGGCCGCGGTAGTCGTGTTCTTCCTGTCGCACGCGCTGCTCGGGACGAGCTGGATAGAGTCGGCAATAAGGGGGGTCACGATACTCGTGGTGTTCTGCCCGTGCGCGTTCGTGCTCGCCACGCCGACGGCGATAGCGGCGGGGCTCGGCAACGCCGCCAAGCGCGGCATACTCGTGAAGAGCGGCGAGGCTCTCGAGACTCTCGCCGGAATAACCAAGGCGTTTTTCGACAAGACCGGCACTCTCACCGAGGCCAGGATGCGCGTCGAGACTTTCGAGACCTCCGGCGGGTTTGAAAGGGAGGAGATCGCGTCGCTCGCGGGGGGCGCGGAAATGCGCTCCGAGCACCCGATAGGCAGGGCGATTTTCGAGTTCGCCGCGGGCATAGCGCCCGCGAAAGCTCCGGATTCCACCAATTCGCTCGTGGGAGTGGGCGTAGAGGCGGTTTTCGGGGATAGAAAAGTGTCGCTCGAAAAGCCGTCGCCCGGCAGCGCCGCCGCCGAGAAATTCAAAGGCGCTGGGCTTACCGCCGTCGCGATGAAAATCGACGGGGCGGACGCCGCGGTCTTTGGAATATCCGACACGCCGAGGCAGACGGCGAAGGCGGCGGTCGAGGAGCTCGGGCGCATGGGCATAGAGTGCGCCATAATCAGCGGAGACAACCGCGCGGCCGCCGAAAAGATCGCGGGGGCGGTTTCCATTCCGAAAGTCTACGCGCCGGTGTTGCCCGCGCAGAAGCTCGAGATCATATCGGCGGCCCAGCGCGAAGGGCGGAAAGTCTGCATGATAGGCGACGGCGTGAACGACGCTCCGGCGCTCGCGCAGGCGGATTCGTCGATAGCGGTGGCGTCGCTCAAAAACGACATCGCGATAGAGTCGGCGCAGATCTCCATAGCCGGTTCGGATCTGACGGCGATTCCCCATGCCGTCGACCTCTCCCGCGCGACGATGCGCACCATAAAGGCCAACATAATCTTTTCGATATCGCTCAACCTGACGTCGGTCGTCCTCGCGTTTTTCGGGATAATAAACCCCGTCGTCGGGGCGCTGATTCACAATGCGTCGTCGGTGTGCGTGGTGGCCAATTCCGCGCGTCTGCTCGGGCGGAAACCTTCCGGAGGCGCGTAAAGGGCGCCAAGGGTATTTATTTTGGAGGGGGGGGGGATTTTCCCCCTCTTTTTTTGCGCGCGGGCGGGGGAAAGCTTGCGGGCAATCCCGATTTTTCGGAGATTTTTTGGGCTTGTTGCGGCATTTTATTATATGTTATTGTAGATTTTATGTTCAGGAGAGATTTTATAAAAAATGCGCTGTCGGCGATAGGTGCCGCTTCTTTGGCGAAGCCCGCGTTCGGGGAAACTCCCGCGGGAAAGCCCGGGGAATTTCGCGAGCCAGCCAGATCCGTGCCGTTGAATTCGGATTACGACATAATAGTGTGCGGCGGAGGCCCCGCGGGAATAGGGGCGGCGATAGGGGCGGCGCGCTCGGGGATGAAGACGCTCGTCGTCGAGTCGGGCGGATGCCTTGGCGGCACTTGGACGCGCGGCCAGCTCTCGTGGGTGTTCGACTTCAAAAACGGCGGAATCTGCCGCGAGATAACGGACAGGCTCGACGCGCGCGGCGCGCGGCACGGCGGCGATTGGAAGGATTTTGTCTACGAGCCCGACGCAATGAAAATCGTCTTGGAGGACATGGCTTCGGAGGCGGGCGCAGACCTCTTGTACTTCACGAACTGCGTCGGCGCGCACGTTGCCGGCGGTGAGATGAAAACGCTGCTTACCGAGTCGAAGTCCGGCAGGCAGGCGTGGGGCGCCAAAATTTTCATAGACTGCACGGGCGACGGGGACGTCTGCGCCCGCGCGGGGGCGTCTTTCGAGATGGGCTCGGAGGGCGACGGCGCGCTGCAGCCGTGCTCGTTCAACGCGATAGTGCGCGTTGAGGATGTGGACAAGCTCGCCGACAGGATCACCGCCTACAAAAAGGAAGGCCTCAACGGGCACGTTAAGGCGACCAAGCTGAATTTGAAAGACCTGCTGGACGTCGGCATAGACCCGTCGTACCACATGCCGACCCTATTCCACCTCGGCGGAAACATATTGCTGATGATGTTCAACCACCAGTACGGCGTGAGGTGCGACAGCGCCGCCGACATCACGCGGGCGACCGTGGAGGCGCGGCGGGAGGTGTTCAAGATGGCGGAGGCGCTCGCGCGCACGGATTCCCCGTGGCGCAACGTGCGCATCATCGCCACGTGCGAGCAGATCGGAATGCGGGAGGGCAGGCGCGTCAGGGGGCTCTACCGCGTCAGCCTCGACGACGCCGTCGGCGGGGCGCGCCACGCCGACGCCGCCACCCGCGCCACTTTCGGCGTTGATATCCACGCTCCGGACAAGGAGTCGAACAGGCAAAAGACCATAAAAAACATTTCGACCAGGCCCTACGACATTCCTATGCGCGCGCTCGTCTGCCGCGACGTTGACCGCCTGATGATGGCGGGCCGCTGCATAAGCGGCGACAGAATCGCCCACGCGAGCTACCGCGTGACGGGCAACGCCGTGGATATGGGGTTTTCGGCGGGGAGGGAGGCGGCAAGGCTCGTCTCCGAGGGGCGGACGCCCCATTCGCTCGCGGCGTCTTAGCGCAGGCAGGCGAGGATTCTGAAAGCCGCCCCCATGTGCGCGGGGGACAGGAGCTGGGCGAGCTCGCGCTTTTTTGGGTCGAACGGGTCGGGCGAGGAGGCGATTGATGCGATTTCGCCCTCCGCGTTTTTCATAAAAAACCTCTCCTGCCCCATAAGCGGAAAAGTTTTGAAGCCGCATTTTTTTGCCGTGTCCAACAGCGGGCCGGCGCAGGGAGAGTGCGTGATGTCGCGCTCCCCCGCCTCCGCGAGGATGTCGGAGAATGCGCGGTGGCTCTTGTAGGCGCGCGCGGTGCCAAGCGGGAGCTCGCATATTTCAGCCGCCGTCCTGAAATAGTCGGCGAAAAGCAAAACCCCGCGCCACTCCGCGCCGCAGATCTCCCCGAAGAGCCGCAGCGCGTCGAAGGATATGTCGAGCGAAAACCCCTCGACCGACGCGGCGAAGAAGTATTTGGATATGTGGGCGAGCTCCTCTTCCGAGGGATCCGCTTCGGACTCTCTCGCGCGGACTTTCCCGCCGCCCGCGCCGGATATTTCCAGAACCCTCTTGCGCCACTTGCCTCCGCGGAAGGCGAACCTCTCGAACGGCCGCGCGTCGAGAAGCTCGTTGGATATTGCGATTGCGCGCGCCGGAATCCGTATTTTTTCCCCTAACCGCGCGGTTTTCGAGCCCTTTACGATCTGCGAACCGGGCTCCGCGCCGATCTCGTAAAATTCGTATTCTTCGGGGTTTTCCCCCGCGGAGCGCAGCATGTTTTTTGCGGAGGATTCCACGAGGGCGGAAAATACCCCCTCTTTGAGCGAGGCCGACGTGTAGAAGTCGGCGCCGCCGTAGCCTACGCGCGTTTTGGGCTTTGCGTAGTACCCGTATTGGGCGTCGAACAGCGCGGCGCCTACGAATTCTCCGTAGCCTATTGCGCGCCCGTTGGCGGTTTTCGCGAGCTTTTCCCAGACGGGGCCTTCGAAGATTCCGGAGAGGTTTTGCATTTCAGGAAAAGTATTTGCCGTTTTCGACCCGCACGGTTTTCCATGATTTCCGCGCGGCGCAGTCGGGAGCGTCTGAAGTGGCGGTGGATATGACCTGCGCCGAGGGCGGCACGCATTCCCAGAATGCGGCGCGGCGCGCGGCGTCGAGCTCGCCGAGAATGTCGTCGCAAAGTATCGCGGGCTCGGTTCCCTTTTCAGCCTTGAATATCTCGAATTGCGCGAGCTTTATGGCAAGCGCCGCCGACCTCTGCTGCCCCTCCGAGGCGTAGGTTTTTGCGTCTAGCCCGCCTATGCGCACGGGAAAGTCGTCGCGGTGTGGGCCCTTGCGGGTCGCGCGCCTCTCGATGTCTCCGGCGCGCTCCCGCGCGAGCATCTCGCGGAAATCTTCGCAGCCCTCCGCCTCCGACGAGGGCTTCATCTCTATTTCCGCGCCCTCCCCGTTTCCGCGCGCGAGCCGCGCGTACCGCTCGCCGGCGATCTGCGCCATCTGCGCTAGCCTCTCGCGCCGCTTTTGCGAGACCGTCTCCGCAGCGCGCGCCATCTGGATTTCAAACGGGCTGTAAAGCTCGTCGGCGGTCTCTTCGGCGCGCAGCAGGGCGTTGCGGTGCCCGAGCGCTGAGTGGTAGCGCCTGAGCGCGTCGAAGTATTCGGGGTCGATTCCCGATATGAACATGTCTACGTCCCGCCGCCGCGTCTCGGGGGAGCCCCGCAGGATTTTCACGTCCTCGGAGGTCATAGGCAGGGCGGGGAAGCGGCCTATGAAGTCTCCGAGCCTGCCGATTTCCGCGCCGTCCACCGATATTTTGCGGGTCTTTGAAATTTCTATGAGGATTTCCGAATCCCCCGCTTCTTCCGTCCGCGCCCCGAAGAGCGCGGCCGCGCTCTTTTCGCCCTTTTTTACGAGAGCGGAGATGTCGGAAGTCCGGAAAGACCTCGCCGCGGCGAGCAGCCCGAGGGCTTCGAGCAGGTTGGTCTTGCCCTGGGCGTTGGCCCCGCAGATCCACACCGAGTCCGCGTCGAGGTCGATTTCCGCGAACGCGACGTTCCTGAAATTTTGAAGCCTGGCAAATTTTATCTTCACAAAATCCCGATACGGTGTAGCGTCCTATTTAACGGATAATTTGTAAAGAATATTGAGACATGGAAAAGGGCGCCGACTACATTCGCGAGGCTCTCGAGCGCAGGGAGGACGACATTGACGCGTCTTTGCGCCCGTCGGGGTTCGATTCGTTCACGGGGCAGCCCAAGACGGTCGAGCGGCTGAAAGTCATGGTGGGCGCCGCCCGCCGAAGGGGGGACGCGCTCAGCCACATACTCCTCCACGGCCCGCCCGGGCTCGGCAAGACGACGCTCGCGTTCATTCTCGCAAACGAGATGGGCGCGCAGATCCGCGTGACTTCCGGCCCCGTCATCGAAAAGGCGTCCGACCTCGCGGGGCTGCTCACCAACTTGCAGGAGGGCGACATATTGTTCATCGACGAAATCCACCGCATATCCCGCACCGTGGAGGAGTTCCTGTACGGGGCGATGGAGGATTTCAGAATCGACATAATGATAGACCAGGGGCCCAACGCGCGCAGCGTGCGGCTGAACGTGCCGAAATTCACGCTCATCGGGGCGACGACCCGCACGGGGCTTCTGACTTCGCCGCTGCGCAGCCGCTTCACGCTCCAAACGCGCCTCGACTACTATTCGCGCAAAGATCTGGTCGCGATAGTGGAGCGCACCTGCGGGCTGCTCGAAGTCCCGATCGACGCGGGCGGGGCGGAGGAAATCGCCCGCCGCGCGCGCGGCACCCCGAGAATCGTCAACAACCTCGTGCGCTTTGTGCGCGACTACGCGCAGGAGCGCGCCGACGGCAAAATCACGCGCAAGTGCGCCGTGGACGCCCTCGAGCTCCTTGAAATCGACTCAAACGGCCTCGACGAGATGGACAAGCGCATGTTGCGCGCCATGGCGCAAAACTACAACGGCGGGCCCGTCGGAATGGGGACCATCGCCGTGGCGGTCAACGAGGAGCCCGACACCCTCGAAGAGGTTCACGAGCCCTATCTGATTCAGGAGGGCTTCATCCGCCGCACGCCCCAGGGAAGGGTCATGACGGAAAAGGCTTGGGAGGCTCTCGGGTTGCAGTCGGGCGGCGCGCAGGGGAAGCTCTTTTAATGCGCGAAGCCGGCTTTATAGTGGTCGGGCAGGGCATAGCGGGCTCGTGCCTCGCGCTCGAGCTCGCCGACAGGGGCGCGCGCGTGGAAATCGTCGACGACGGGTGGGAATCCGCCGCATGCCTGGTCGCCGCGGGCGTCATAAACCCGATAACCGGCAAGAGGCTCGTCAAGAGCTGGCGCAGCTCCGCAGCCCATCCGCGCGCGAGGGAGTTTTACAGGTCTCTCGAGGCGCGGCTCGGCAAAAGGTTTTTTCACGACCGCAAAATCCTCCAGCTGTGCAGGTCGCCCGAAGAGGCCGAACTCTGGCGCGGCCGCGCGGAAGATCCCGAATACGCGGAGTTCATTTCCGATCCCGTCCCGCCCGGCTCTTTCGGCGGCCTGAACGACTCTTTCGGCGCGCGCTTCATCGGGCGTTCCGCGTGGGTTGAGCCGCCTGCCGTGATGTCGGCGTTTCGCGAATACTTTTTGTCGCGCGGAATGCTGCGTACGGAAAAGTTCGACTTCTCCAAGCTCGACGCGCGCGCCCGCTCGTACGCGGGGAGGGCGTTTAGGGGGATAATCTTCTGCGAGGGCTGGCGCGCGGTTGAAAACCCGTATTTTTCGTGGCTGCCGTACCGCCCCGCGAAGGGCGAAATTCTCGAGCTGAAATCACCCGAGCCGCTGCCTGAGCACATAATTCACCGCGGCAAATGGATTATGAAAACGGGCGGCGAAACTTTCCGAATGGGCTCCACGTGGGATCGCGAAAGGCTCGACTGCCTGCCGACGGAGGGCGCGGGGGCGGAGCTGATGGGGGCGCTGCCTGGCATATTCGGGCGCGCGGTTTCCGCCGAAGTAGCGGGCCGCGGCGCGGGAGTCCGCCCGTGCACCGCCACCACGCGCCCGCATTTGGGCGCGCACCCCGCATGCGGCGCGCTGATGTCGTTCAACGGATTCGGCTCAAAGGGGTTTGCGCTCTCCCCGTATTTTGCCCGCCATTTCGCCGACTGGATTTTCGGCAAAACCGCCCTCGACCCCGAGGCCGATTTGTCGCGCCACATAAGGAAATTCTGGCGTCCGCCGGCGGCGGGCGCCGCGTAATATTTTGCGCTTCGGAAAAAATTCGGGAAATATCCGGCCGCCTCACTTGGCGTCGAATTTTTTTATGGCGGGCTTCATGTCGGCGAAATGCCCGTCTATGACTTTTTCGCGGAACGCGGCGTCCGCCCTGTCCGCCAGGATTATTTCGCCGGCGTCGCCGCCGAGCTTGCGCTTTAACGCCGCGATGTCGGCGTCGCCGCGCGCGGGGATTTTCTCTCGCGGGTTCGGCTGGAAATACAGGTACGAGTCTTTGTAGACGTAAAACGTGTTGTTTCTGAACTCCGCGACGTTTCCGCCCGACGAATAGCATACCGGCGCGCCCCACGACACGTTGTTTTTTATGGAAAGCCCCTTGATCGGGAGGCGTTCGTACGAGAGGATGGCGGTGTTGTTCTCGCCCTTTGTCCCGAATTCGCTGACGCCGGAGTCGAAACATTTGTTGTTTGAAAATTCGCAGTTTTCAAAAACGGTTTCGGTTCCGTCCAAGGGGTTTGTCCAGTGCTCGAAAGCCTGGCGGCAGCGCAGAAACCTGTTGCCGATAAACCTGATGTCCCTGGGGCGGAAATCCTTTGAGGTATAGCCCTGAATCGTCGCGCCGCAGTCGTACGTTCGCGAAATGGAGCAGTTCTCCACGAGGTTGCCGTTGCAGGGATCCTTTGACATCCAAAATTCCACCCCGTTGCCGAATCGAACCCATCTGGGGTAGGTTAGCAGCAGGCTTCCGCCGATGAGGTCGATGTCCAAGTTTCTGAATTTGCAGTTCCACGCCAGCGCGACGCCGTGCGCGCCGAAGCCCGTGATGGCGATATTTTCAAACTCGCAGTTCCGCGCGGCGCGTATCCCGAACGAGTGCGTCATAAACGCCGGCGCGTCGAACGATTCCGACGGGTTTTTGCCCCACTTGAAATAGAGCTTCGTGAAGGCGTCGTTTTTCGGAAGGCCGTTCGGGCGGGGCTTACCGTCGGACACCCAGAAATCTCCGTCGTTTTTTATGCCTGACTTCTCCTTTGCGAGAACGCCGTAAAGCCTGTCGTTTTTCGCGTCGTAAATCGCGCCGATATTGTTTGCTATGCGCGCGGAGTTCTTTTGGCGCTTGTCGCCCTTATAGCCCGCAAAATCGGCGTCCGCCGTGAGGTCGAGTTCCCAGAGGCCGTCGCCGGACCTCTTCCACGCGCCCTTGTTTTTCAGAATCTTGAATCCGCACAGCTTTGGCTTTGCGCCCTCGCCGTACGCGCCGATTTTCGAGTTTTTGAAATTGGAAAGCGTTTCGTAAAACACGTCTCCGCGCTTGAGGAACAGGTTGACGTTTTCGCGCGGGGCGGCGGCGATGGTGCGCAGCGGCGCATTGGCGGAGCCGTCGTTGGAGTCGTCGCCCTCGGAAGACGACACGTACACGTCTCTGCCGGCCGCCGACGCGGTTGCGGCGCACATAAGCAGGAGGATTTTTGCGGATATTTTCTTCATTCGCGCGGCGGACATTTCTTTTCGAGCGTTTTTTTGGGGTTCGTCATTTTAAGTGGTAGAGCATTTGGCGGTCTCTTCCGTATTTGTCCTTCCACGAAATCTTGTAGGTTCCCCTGAACCCGCGGAACGAGATTTTCCCGCCGGCGTCGGGCTTTACCGTGAGATTGGTCTTCCACTCTTTGTTTATGAGGTTGTCGAGCGCGTAGAACGCCGGCTTGGGCCGCATGTCGCGCGTGAATATGCCCGAATACGAGGGCTCTCCGCGTATGCCGCAGCCGTCCACGACATTCCACCACGTTATGCCCATGGCGTTCGGGTGGCTGAACCACAGCCGGTACTGGTTTTCGGCGTAGAGAGCCTGCCGCGCGCGCGATTCGGGGGAGTCGTCGTCGCCTGTTATGGTCACTTCGCTGACGTGTATTTTAAGCCCCGTTTTTGCGGTTGCGTCCAGCCTTTTGCGGAGGTCGCCCGGGGATATGAATTTTTCGCCCGACATTATTTTTTTCGGTTCGGGGTAGTTGAATACGTGCTCCTGGACGCCCGCGACGTCGATTCGCGCGCCGCGCTTTTGCAGGCCTTTTATCTGCTCTGCGTATTTCTCGCCGCAGATGTAGTCGTTGATGTTGAGGACGGCGCCCGTCGGAAAATATTTTTGGGCGATGTTGAAGGCGTGGAAAGCGTAGTCGCCCTGCATTAGCCCTATGTGGCTGCGCGCAACTTTCGTTCCCGGGATAAGGACTCCGCGGATGTAGTCCTTCTGCGCCTCGTTTACGACGTCCCAGCTCTGCACCCTGTCCCCGTACCTCCGCGCGATTTGCATCGCGCGCCTTTCGGAGAGTTCGGCGATTTTCTCCCCGACGTCCGCAAACATCTTTTCGGCGTCCTCCTGCGCGAGATCCCAGAAGGGTTTGAGCTTCGGGTTTTTCTTTTTGGGCAGGTTTATTTTGCGGTAGAGTTCGAGCTTTTCCTTCGGGATTTCTTCGAGGTATATCCACCACGGAAAGAAACCCGTCCACACGAGCGGATGCCCGTGCGCGCGGATTCCCTTTTTGTTGCAAAATTCCACAACGGGATCCGTCGCCGGCCTGCGCCAATGGCGCTGCTCCTGCGGATTTTTGCAGTTGTTCCACCACTCCTCCGTGTCCCAATATTCCTCCGCGAAGCGCGGGCGGCCGGGCTGGGTTTCAAAGTCGCTCCAATAAAATCCTATTGTGGCGGAATTGAAGAGCGAGCCGTAGAGATCCCTGTACTTTCTGTTGCGCTCGGGGGTTCCGAGCTGGTTGAAGTTGAAGATGTGCGCGCCGAATATGAAGTCGTGCTTTATCTGCTCGACTTTCACGTCCCCTCCGGCGGCGGGCTCGCCGAGGTTTATAACGGCGTCGGCCTTGCGGTATTTCTCGATGTCGGCGTCCATCTTCCGCCGGAGTTCGGGCGTCCATTCGTCCCAATATTCGGGGGACACTATTTTGCGCGCGTCGTCTTCCCGCGATTTCGGGATTTTTATTTCGGCTTCGGCGAGCGCGTATTGGCGCGCGAACGGCGAAACCAACGCGGCTGCGGACAGGAGCGCGAGGGCGGCAAGCGGTTTCATTGCGGTTTTCGGATTTTAATTTTTTTTACGGGGCGGAATTTCAAAACCGCGCCGCCTATTCTGCGGCGCGGTTTTGCCGTGCGGAAAACGCCGCCCCTTTGCGGAGGGCGGCGGCATGCTTATTTCAAATGGTAGAGCATTTGGCGGTCTCTGCCGTATTTGTCCTTCCACGAAATCTTGTAGGTTCCCCTGAACCCGCGGAACGAGATTTTCCCGTCGGCGTCGGGCTTTACCGTGAGATTGGTCTTCCACTCTTTGTTTATGAGGTTGTCGAGCGCGTAGAACGCCGACTTGGGCTGCATGTCGCGCGTGAATATGCCGGAGTACGATGGCTCGCCAGGCGCGCCGCAGTCGTCCACGACATTCCACCACGTTATGCCCATGGCGTTCGGGTGGCTGAACCACGCGCGGTAGAGGTTTTGCGCTATCACCGCCTGCACGTCCCAGTCCCTCTTGGAGGTGCCGGGAGCCGTCACGGTGATTTCGCTCATGTGGATGGGCAGTCCGGTTTTCGCGACGGTGTCCATGCTGCCGAAGATTTTGTCGGGCGTCTGGATTTTTTTGCCCGCGGCGATGTTGGCGGATTCCTTCGGGTTGAAGAGGTGCATCTGCATTCCCGCGATGTCTATGCGCGCTCCGCGCTTTTGGAGGTCTTTTATTTGGGCGACATAGTCCTTGTCGGTCTTGTAGTCGTTTATGTTGAAGAGGGTGTTTTCGGGCAGGCGCTTCTGGGCGATGTTGAAGGCGTGGAAGGCGTAGTCGCCCTGCATTATTCCGTACCTGCTGCGCGTGACCTTGGAGCCTGGAACCATCACTCCGGCGGCGAAGTCGGTGGCGGACTCGTTCACCACGTCGAAGCTGTCGATTTTGCCGGCGTACCTCTCGGCGATTTCGGCGACGCGCTTTTCGTAGAGGTCCGCGATTTTCTGCCCGATGCCCCCGAAGAGTCTGTCGGCTTCCTCCTGCGATATTTTTTGGAGGCTCTTTTTGTCGAGGCCGTATCTGCCGTCTTTGGGAAGGTTGTTGTAGGCTTCCTTTTCCCCTTTCGTCATGAGCGGGAAAATCCATTCGGGATAGTGCCACGTCTGGTTGCCCCACACGAGCGGGTGCCCGTGCACGCGGACCCCCTTTTCGTTAAGGAATTTCACCACGGGGTCGGGCGCGGGCCTGCGCCAGTGGGGCTGGGATTTCGGGTTTTCGCAGCCGTTCCACCACTCCTCCGTGTCCCAGTATTCCTCCGCAAAGCGCGGGCGGTTGGGCTGCATTTCGAGCTTCTTCCAGTAGAGCGCGACCGTGGCGGAATTGAAGAGCGAGCCGTAAAGATCCCTGTACTTTTTGTTGCGCTCGGGGGTTCCGAGCTGGTTGAAGTTGAAGATGTGCGCGCCGAATATGAAGTCGTGCTTTATCTGCTCGACTTTCACGTCCCCTCCGGCGGCGGGCTCGCCGAGGTTTATCACGGCGTCGGCCTTGCGGTTTTTCTCGATGTTTTCGTCGATTTTCTTCTGGACGTCCGGGTTCCAAATGGCCCAGTACTCCTTGCTCATTATCTTGTCGGCGTCTTCGGCCTCCGACTTCGGGAAAGTCGGGGCGGCGAGCGCCGTTGCGGACGCCGCGGCCGCGGCGGCGATGGACAGTTTTTTCAAGAATTTCATATGTATTTTAGCTCGGGTTGGCAATGTTTTGACAAAAGCGATTTTCCCGAAAACGTCCGGCGCGTCAAAGGCATTGTGAGGAAAATATAGTTAACAGTAAACTGGCGCGCGTTTCGGCGCGGGGCGCTAAGATTTCCCTTGAAAAACCGCCGCGGCGGATGTCTATATGCATTATCGCGCGTTTCGCGCGCAGGCTGCCATGTCAAAACGCATTTCGCTTTGGTTTTCCGCGCCGCTTCTGGGCATACTCGCATTTCACATGATTTGCGAGAGCATGGTCATACCCGTTCTGGTTCCGACTCTGGTAGAGGCGTCCTCCGCCGCGCACGACATGCTGCCGGGGTTTTCGGACTCCGCTCGCAAGCTCGCGTACGGGTTCGTGCTGTCGGTGTATCCCGTCGCGCTCTTTTTCTGCGCGCCCATTATCGGTTCTCTCTCGGATTCCATCGGGCGCAAAGCGGTTCTGATCGCGACACTCTGCGGCGCCGTTTTGGGGTGCGCGGCGCAGGGGCTTGCAATGGAATTTCTGAGCGTCTGGCTGCTGGCGCTCGGGCGCGTCGCCGTCGGAGTAACCGCCGGCGTCGACGGAACTATACAGGCGGCGCTTCTCGAGCGGTGTTCGGGCAAAAACCAGAAAAATTTTTACCTCGGGGCAACATTGCTCGCCATGAGCCTCGGGCTGATGCTCGGGCCGGCGTTCGCCGCGCTCTTTATAGACGAGAGTGCCTCGGCGTTTACTTGGAGCCTGCCGTTTTTCATAACGGCGGCCCTTTTTGCGCTCGCCGCATTCGCCCTCTCCTTTTCAATGCCTGGCTCCGCGAGGGTCGCGAAGTCCGAGCTGTCTCGAATGGACTGGTTCGGCGGCCTGCGCGACATAGTGCTTCTGGCGAAGTCAAAGAGGTCGCGGACGCTCGTTTCGATATTCTGCCTGAACCAGGTCGGAGCGGGGGCGTTTTTCGCGGCGGTTCCACTCGTCCTCGAGTCCAAAAGCGGGTTTTCCGCGCGCGAGATTGCGGCGTTTCTGTCCGTCGAGGGAGTGTTTTCAGGGGCGGTGTTCGCGTTTTTCGGCCCCATGCTGCTGCGCAGGGCGAGCGCGCCGAAGGCGTTGGTGGCGAGCCTCGCCGTCGGTGTCGCGACGGTCGCGCTGCCGCTCGTTTCGGAAAATTATTGGGCGATGTGGGCGATACCGCCCATGCAGGCGGGCGGATTTGCGCTTTCGTATTTCGTGACGCTTGCGATATTTTCCGAAAGCGCGCCGGAGGGCAGGCGGGGGTGGGTTTTGAGCGTTCTGTCGTCGCTGTGGGGGCTTACGATGGGCGTAGGGCTCGCGCTTTGCGGGCTGTTGGCGGGGCTTGCGGACGAGTTTTGCATTGCCGTGTGCCTCGCGCTTTGCGCGGCGTCGCTCGCGCTGTCCGCCCGCGCGCGGGCGTCGATATAGGCGCTGTTTTCCGTGCCGCAAACGATTGCGTTTGACACGGCTGTTTTTTTGGATTTAACCGTTTTTTATGAAACGGTTTTACGCATTTGTCATGGGGGCGTCTCTTGCCGCGTCGGGAGCGTATGCGGCGGAGAAGTGTTTTTCGGAAAATTTCGATTCCGGAAACGCGTTTGAGGAAATAAGCACTTTTGGAGACTTCAAGCTGGACGACTCCCGCGAGGCGAGAGCCGGAACCGGAAAGTCGCTCAGGGTTAGCACAATCGGCCAAACCCAAAGAAAGTGGCCGCTTTCTATGAAATTTCCGGCCTCCGGCATTGAGGGCGGCAAGACCGCCGTCGTAAAGTTTTCCTACGTCATTTTGGGTGGGGGAATGAATTTCGTGCTTGTCGAGACTGACAAGAGATGCGCTGAGGTGACGTTTTCCGGCAAAAAGGGGACGCGCGGGCAGGTGTCTTTGCGCGCCGCCATTCCCGAGGGCAAAAAGGCCTACGTGTCTGTCACATCCGCCGGCGGCAGCGAAATCGCCGTGGACGACATTGAAATATCCTACTTTCCGAACTCGTGGCTCGACAACGCCAAAGAGTATTTTACGGGCATGAAATTTCTGCCCAACAATTCCGTATTCGCCAAGGCGGACGACCCGATATACTTGATTCCAAAGGATAAATTTTTTCCGTTTATCGACGAATACGGGCAGTTCAAGCACCGCGACTGGCCGGACAAAATCCATTCCGACGCCGACTTTGAAGCCCAGAAGAAAAAGGAGGCGGAATTCAACGCCAAGCTCGCCAAGATTCCCCACCGCAGCAAGTGGGGCGGGTATGCGAACGACGCCCTCAAAGCCGAGGGCACCGGACGCTTCAGGCTCGACAAAATAGGCGGCAAGTGGACATTCCGCGACCCCGACGGCTACCCGTTCTGGTCGCTGGGCATAGACTGCGTGAACGCCAACGGCGCGAGCGGCGCCACCATTGTGACCGGCAGGGAAAACTATTTCGAGAAAATCGACCCCAAGTATGTCTGGGGCGGCGCGCGCTTCTACGACACGAAAAAGGGGGAGCACAGCGGGCCGATGAAGGCGATGAATTTCAACGCCCGCAACATGTATAAAAAATACGGGGAAATGTCCCAGGACGACAAAGTCGCCCTGATTCGGGGGCGCCTCAACGCATGGGGCGTAAACTCCTCCGGCGCGTGGAGCGACGAGCGCCTGATGAACGGCGCAAACATTCCTTTCAGCGTGACCCTGGGAAGCGGCCGCCCCGCGTATCTGGCGCCCGAAAACAAGAACCTCAAACTCGACCTCTTTTGGACGAAATTCCCCGACTACCTCCATCCGGATTTCGCGAAAATCACGAAGCAAAACGCCGCTAAGAAAGCCGACCTGCTGAATTCGCCCTACTGCATTGGCGCTTTCGTTGACAACGAGCTCCCGTGGCAGGGGAAAGTCGGGCTGATAGGCCGCGCGCTGCTCAGCTGCCCGGCAGAGCAGCACAGCAAAATCGCCTTCCGCGACATGCTCAAAAAGAAGTATTCCGACATTTCCGCGCTCAACGCCGCGTGGAAGTCCGACTACAAGGATTGGGACGACTTCCTCGCCCGCAAGGACTTTGACACGACGGTTCCCGCCGCGCAGGAGGACTTCGCCGCCATCGAAAAGGTTATTACCGACGCCTATTTTACCGCGTGCCGCGACGCGGTGAAGTCGGCTTCTCCCGACGCCCTGTACCTCGGCTGCCGCTTCGGTTTCGGCTGGCTCAATCCGATTGTGATAAAATCCGCCTTTGATAATTGCGATGTCGTGACTTTCAACATTTACCGGGACTCTCCGAACGATGTCAAAGAAAAGCTGGTGGACGGCATTGCCGACAAACCCGTGCTCATCGGGGAATTTCATTTCGGATCGGGCGACAGGGGCAATTTCTGGGGGAGTTTGCGCCCGAAACCTTCCTCTGCGGAGCGCACCAAATCTATGAAAAGCTATCTGAAAGACGCCGTAAAAAATCCGATGATAATAGGCGCCCACTGGTTCCAGTACACCGACCAGTATACAACCGGCAGATTCGACGGCGAAAACGGCGCCCTCGGTTTCGTAGACATTTGCGACACCCCCAAATACGATATGGCCGCCGCGATGAACGAAATGAGCAGAAAGATGTACCGCCTGAGATTCGGCGAATAAGATTTGGCGAATGCTTTTGGCGAATAGCTCCGTTAGGGAAGCCGCCAAGACCGCTCGCGTATGTCGAATACGCCACGCGCCCTTGGCGGCTTCCCTATACTCGCTCTTCATCCAAAATCATTACGCCAAATCGGGGAACTGGGGTTTTTCGGAATGAACTCCGGAAGTGTGTACGAACCTCTCATGTGGGAGGTTCGTTTTTTGTTGGGAATGGGGAGGGGATAGAAGCATTGGCGAAGCCAATCTTCGTAAGGGGCGTCAGCCCCTTCAATGGAAGCGGCCCTGCCGCCGCTCGAAGAATGTATTTGAGAAGAAATGTAATGATTCCGCACCGTAAGCTTCAAACTCTGCTGGTGGATGTCGCTTCACGACGCCTTGTTTTCGACATTCATGTCGCCGTACACATGGTAGGTGTTGCCAACCTGCGTATCGCTGTTGCCCCCAATTGCGATATTCAGGTTCACGGGATTCCAGTTTGCGTACGACTCTTCGAGCGTAATGTTGAGGTCTCCGGTCATGTTTATATTTAAATCCGCGCCCCCGATTAGGTCGAAGCCGGGCGTGCCCGCTTTCAGGACATAATTCAGGTCGTGGATTTCGAGGGGGACATTTCCGTATCCGGAGACAATGCCGGTTTGGCTCGAGGTGTCGGCTATTATCCACAGATTGTTGTTTGCGTCTGGTATCGTAGGGGTTCCGTCCTCCGTTTGCCACCAGCTCTTTTGCCTTTCCTCGTCCTCCCACTGGTATTTGAAATACGAGGTGTTGCCGTCCGACCACATTTGCGTCGAAAAATCCTTGGTCGAATACAAGTCGACATACGCCCCATTCTGGGCGAAAGCGGCCAAGGCAAATAGCGGGTATAACGAAAACAGAAAAAATTCTCTCATGACGAGATATAGATTATCCGCAATGCAAACAATGTCAATCGTTTTCCACCATTCAAAACACAGCGCGCAACGCCGCTTTCGGACGCCGGAAACGGCAACATTTTTTAATCACGCTACCGCACAGACAGAAGAACAAGCCACACTAAAACGATTGAACGCAAATGCAGACCAAGCCGCAAGCTCCCGCAACCGGCATGCGAGAAAAAATGCGGCGCGCGCCGAAATCAAGAAAATGACTTACCCCCCAGAAAGAAAGCTTTATTATATAATGAAAACCTCGCGCGATTGCGACTTCCCGCAATAGATAATTTGCCGGCATGGAACGCAAATACCGCTCTTGGCGCGGGACGGTAAATCAATTGCCGGAATATACCCGACGGGAGAAATCGGGCAAAACGCGCTTTCGGAGAAAATCCGGCAAGTTTCTGAAATGGAATCCTTCGGCGCATTTTTGCGCGCATAAAAAAAGAGCCAAACTTGCGTTTGGCTCTTTTTTTGCGTTTATCGTTTCCCCGATTAGAAGAGAACCTGAACCTGCGCCCAGACGGTGTTGCCGTACACGCGTTCGACGGACGCGTCGCCCTGGTCGTAGTAGGCGAATTCGTAGCCGAGGGAGGTCTTGACCGCGGTCGTGGCATACCAGTTGACGCCGCCGTAGAAAGTCATCGCCTGGTTTATGTTTTCGAGATTGTCGCCGCTGTAAGCGGAGTACAGACCCATGCCGTTCGTGGAGACATAGGAGCCGCGGAACACGGGTTCGATCGCGCCCCATTCGCCGATGTCCATTTTGTAGGCGGCGGTGAAGTTCGCGCCCATCGGAGTGCGGCCAACGCCGTTGCGTCTGGGGGTGTAGTCTTCAGCCTGCTGGAGGAAGAATTCGCCGATGAGGGTGAGCCCGCGCCAGTTGAGAGTGGCATAGGGGTTGATGCCCCATACGCTGCCCTTCTTGGTGTAGCGTATGTCGTCATTCATGCCCTGGGGAGCGTAGCCGAAGTTAACGCCGATATCGTAGGAGAGCGTTTCGCCCTTGACGTCTGCGACATTCTTATAGCCCATATTGGCCCAGAAGCTGAGGGCGGAGCTGTCCTGAGCTTCGGTGATATAATTGTCCACGCCGCCTTCGGAAACGCCGGAAGTCACCGCCGCGCCGTAGTAGAGGCCGTCGACCTGGGTGATGTTGCCGTCCCAGAACACGCCGACCGTGCGCGAACCAAAGTTCTTGCCGTCATAGCGGGTGAAGAAATAAGTGGCAACCGAACGTTCGACCGCGAGCTGGCCGAAGTCGTCCATATTTTGTTCGTAGCCCATGTTCACCTTGCGGAGGCCGAGCTGGAGGGTGCCGTTGATGTAGTCGAGGTCGATCTTCTTGGAGGCGACTACCTTGTCGAGGTAATTCTTGCTTGCGCCTTCCGTGCCGAAGTCGGTGACGACTTCCGCGCTCCATCCGCCGCCCACGTCGGCTTCAATGCCGAGTTTCACATAGCGGAGGGTAAAGCCGTTCTGCTGTCCAAAAGCCTCGGAACCGCTTTTCACGCTGTTCTTTCCCCATGAGTACCAGCCCTGAGCGCCGCCGAAAATCTTGATGGACTTCGTCGACTTGGTTGCGGGAGTCACCGCCACGGAATCCTTGGCGATCTGCGCGGCTTCCTGCTGAGTGAGCATTCCCTTCTTGACGAGCGTTTCAAGAAGCGCTTTGTCCTGAGCGTTGGCGGCTGCGACCGCGCCCGCTACGAGTAAGCTGATGATTACTTTTTTCATATCTTATTTGTAGTTTGTTTTGGTTTGGGAACCGGCGGGAATACTTTTTAATGAGAATATACCCAGCCAATTCTCCATTATGTTTTGATTTTTTTTCGCGTAAATCAAGCCTTTTTTTAACATGCCGCTAATAATACGCAAATATTACACCGGCCGCATTGCGCCGCACATGCGCGCCGGAATGCTTTTGCGCAGCCTCTCCGCGGCGGTCGGACGCATCCTACATCCGGCGCCATTCGGATGTTTGCGAAATTTTCCTAAAATTTAAAAATATTTCTCTCAATTATTGCGCAAAAAGCAATCCCGCGCGTATTTTCATCTCGCGCATTTGCCATAAACCGGCCAATAACGCCTTGCCTTCGCGCGTTTTCCTATCCCGCCAAATTTTTCCGTTTCTTGCCTTTGCCGTCGCAATTCCCCTATTCCCAAAAGCTTTCGCGCCCGCCTTCCGATAAAATTAAAAGGCGGCCCCATCGGAACCGCCTTAAAGCCGAAAATTTAAACCGCCTATCCGCGCCTGCGGCGCGCGGCGAACGCGAGCGCGGCAAGCCCTATCGCCGCCGCCACTGCCGCCGGTTCGGGGACAATCGAAAGGTTTGCGGTGATTGTCGAAATGCCGTCCAGCTCGGATATAGTTATCTTGCCTGTGATTCCGTCCTGGAGTTTCAGGGTGAAGTCGTCGGCGGAAACGTTGCTGCCCTCTGTTGCAAACGACATCAAATCCGCATTCCATTCGTCGCGTTCGGAGGCCTCTATCCACGCCTGCAAATCGTAGGCGGAGACGTTCATTTCGAGCACCAACGGAGAGGCTCCGGAGACTTTCGTCATGGCTCCGTCCACCTGTATGAAGTCGCCGTCGGTTTCCGCGAGGTCGAAAACCACCGTTCCGCGGTAGAACGACATGGTATCGAATACCACCCTGCCGATTTCCGTGTCCGCCGCAGTCCCCGTCGCGCTGAACACCGCTTCGGAAGGTCTGTTGTAGCCCATTATCATGAGCCTGCCGCCCTTCATTCCGCCGTACATTCCCAGATCGAGCCTGCCGGCGCTCACCTCGACTTCGTTCAGCGCGTTGGGGGAATCGGAAAAAACTCCGGTGCTCATAGACCATCCCTGCGTCTGCGTAAACCTCATAATCTGGCGGCCGTTGGCGGCGTCGTTTGCCGTCATTCGCACATTCAGCTTGTTGTCCGCAAGTTCTCCGGCGGAATCTATTGTCAAAAGCCCGCCGATGTACTCGCTCGTTCCGGAGTTTGTGAGAATCAGCTCGGTAGTGTTCACGGCGGACGCATTCCCTGCAAGCTGTATCATTCCCCTTTGCGTTATCTGCAAACCGCCCAATGAGCGGGTGAACGTGCCGGACTCCGACGAAGAAAGTTGAAGTATATTATAGTCTCCGTTTGAATTTTTGACAGTCAAAACTCCGCCGACCGAAAAGGTCCGAGTATAGACGTATAAAGATGCCGAATTAAGATTATGCGCCGAAGGATTGGGAACTTGCGAATCTATTGTAAAATCGCCGCCGATTTTCACATTTCCGCTGCCGCGAAATGCTACGCGCGTCATATACCAACGCTCGGAGCTCCGCGCGTCGAAAAATAAAAAATCGCCGCGCGTTTCCAATGTCGCGCCCGATCCTATTTGAAAACCCAAAACCGGCTGGGAGGTCTTCGTATCCCGCAAATTGACAGTCAAGTTTTCAACAGAAATAGTTCGGCTTCCGGAAATTTCCAGCAAGTTTTTATCCCAAAAATTCTCGGGCAAATCAACTATGTTGTAAGTCAAATTTCCGGCGGAGAGAGAGGAGGGCGCTCTCGTTATGGTATAATCAGAGGGCACCTCGGATAATGAACAGCTTATGGCGATATTTGTAAAAGAATCGATTTCTCCGGAATATGCCTCCCCGTTTAAGGTATAGAAAGAGGGGACGGTAATATCCGCGGGAAGGGCCGAATCCGACGTTAAAGCGCCTTCAAGGTCGACCGCCTGCGCCGGCAACGCCCAAAACCAGAGCGGGGCGAGAAAACATCCGCAACGGGAAAAACATTTTAACAGATATTTCATTTTATTGCTATTTACAATGTTAGTATTAGTTCGGGCAACAGCGGATATGCAAACCGCTCCTGATATAACCACATACTAATATAATTATTATAAATGTCAATATTTTAACAAATATTTCCCCAACCTTCCCACCCATCCCCCGCTCCCTTATTTTCCATATCATTATCTCACAAGTATATGCGCGCCCTCATGCGCTCGGAATCCGCTGTGTGAGGCTCGAAAAACAAAGTTATTCTCTTTTAGCCGCGCTCATGCCTTTTTGAATGCAACAATTTTTCACAATTGACACCCCCTCCTCCCTTCTGCCTGGCGCCCCGAAGCGAAAAAAGGCGGCTCCTCTCCGGAGCCGCCTTAAAACCGAAAACTTAATTACGCCTACCCGCGCCTGCGGCGCGCGGCAACGCAGAGCGCGAGGGCGGCAAGCCCAAAGAACGCCGCGGCTTCCGCAGGTTCGGGAACCGCCCCAAAAGTCACCTGCAGCGTGTTGCCGTTCCATTCGAAATCCGCTATCGCGTTGAGGAGATTTTCGGCGTCGAAGTATTCGTCGGCGTCGACTTCCGACGACATGCCGGAAAGCGAACCCGCCGTTATGAGGTCGTAAGTGTTGCCTATGAGCCCCGAGGCGTCGAGGCCGTTGAAGTCTATCGCTATCTTGTCCGCGCCGACTTTGCTAAATTCGCCCGCAATTGAAATCAAATCGACCCCCGCGCCGGAGAGAAACTTGTCGTTGTCGGCAAATATGAATCCGCCGCCGTTGAATTCTGCGGAGGACACCGCCGCGTTTCCGACCGCGCCGAACCTGCCGCCGTTTAGAGTAAGCTTGCCGTGCGCGGAACCCTCGGCGGTTCTCACCAGGAGCGTTCCGTTCTCCATCTGTATGTAGCCGGAAAACGAATTTTCGCCCGAGAGAACCTGGGTTGCGGAACCGTCCATAACGATATTGACGGACGACCCCTCCGCGTTTGCCACGGCGCCCGAGAAAGTCTGGTTCGCGGGATTTGTCAAAACGAGCGTATAGTTTACGCCCTCTACGGCTTCGGTAGTCACAGTGCCGGCAGTCCCCCTCAGCCCTCCGACTTTGAGGAACTGCTCGAAGTCCGCCATTTTCGCGAACTGCACCCTGCCCGTATTCGCGCCGAAGTCTATGACGCCCCTTATGACGCCGGCAGCCTGGTCGTAGGTCGTGGCAGCCCTCCCGACGGAAAATGTTATCACCGCGTTGTTGTGGTTGAGATAGACGTTCTCCGCAGAAAATGAGGTAAGCGACGCGCCTCCGGCGCCGAATAGCAGATTGTTGTAGCCGACTGTATTGTTGTTGTAGACGTCTCCGCCTATCGAAAGATTGCCCGTAGTAAATCGGACATAGACATTATCGTTATAGGTGAGGTCTTCCGCGATTTGAATCGCAGAGCTTGATTCTAAGTTAAACATCACCCAGTTGTTGTTGCATCCGGTAATTGTCAGGCTCTTTGCGCTGAATATCTGGTCGCCGGTAAGGCGCAGGGAACCCGCCATCTGGTATTCAAAGGCGTTTTGCGAGTAGTCTATCACGACGTCGGTTTCGATGGTCGGAGCGGCGACGGAATCCGCATAAGTGTACGTCGGCTTGCCGTCGGCGTCCACGGTAAAGCTCGTCGCCCAGTTGTAATTGTCGTTGCCCTCCTCCGAACTCTTTTCCGTATCCAGAAGGTTGCGGCCCGAATTTTGATTGAAAGTCGAATTGAACGTTTTGGTGTCCACCCAATAAAGAGTCTCGGCGGAGGCCGAAAGCGCGGCAAACAGCGCGCATAAGTACGCTATGCTTTTTATTTTCATTTTTATTTTGGAAAAGTTTGGAATTCAATGCGGGAAATCCGCCTTTTTTTAAAATTTCTCTATTCGTAGCCCCAAACAAGTCAAGGGAAAATCTCACAGGCTTCCCCGCGGCGGATTGCCGGTTGGATTTTTGGTTGAAAAAAGCGCGGAATCCGGTTTTTTCAAAAAAAATGCGCAAGGCATTGTATCTGGTATTGTCGGCGGCATTCGCGGCGGAGTTGTTGGCGTCCGCGGGCGGAAACGTCGAAAGGGTGAAAAAACTCGCTCTCGAGAACGTGGAGATAACGGCGGTGGAGCGCATAGAGCCGGGGGTGGAAATCGGCGGCGCGAAGGCCGCGGGGGGATCCGTGCTCGTAAAGGCGCGCGCCAAGCCGCCGTCGAAGGTCAATATCGCAATCTGCCTGCCGGACGAATGGAACGGAATCTTCCTCGGCAACGGAAACGGCGGCATGGGGCAAAATCTGTCCTTAAAGGCGGCGGTCGGCGGGGCAAACGGCGGCTACGCCTCCGCCCACTGCGACTTGGGCACCGACAAGTGGTGGGTTGACCAGGACAGCTTAGACGCGGCCATTGCTGACTTCGGGCACGACGCCGTCTGCATGATGACGCGCGCGGGTAAGAAAATCGCCGAGGCGTACTACGGGCGCCCGCCGGAGCGCTCCTACTATGTCGGCGGCTCGACGGGAGGGCAGGAAGGGCTTTCAATGGCGGAGCGCGACCCGGGGGAATACGACGGCATAGCCGTATTCTATCCGGTGTCCGACCGCACGGGGCTGCACACGCGTTTTATTTTTGAAAGGGCGCTTCTCCACCCCGGAAACCGCTTTTCCGACGCGCAGATAAGGAGAATCACCGAAGAAATCGTCGCGCAAAACAGGGGCAACGCCGGAGAGCCCGCAGGCTCGCAAAAGCCCTATCTGAAATATCCCGAACGCGCAAAGGTAGACTATTCAAAGTTCGGTTTTCTGACGAAAGAACAAGTCGAAATTCTGAAAAAGGTCCATTCGCCGTTTCTCGACCCCAAAACAGGAGCGTTTGTGACGTTCGGGCTGCCGCCGTCGTGCGAAATCGCCGACAACGGCAAAAGCCTCAAAATGGGATTCGGCGACTGGATGTCGGAGTGGTTTTTCCGCAAATCCGGCGTGGACGCCTCAAAAGTTGACCTGCACTCATACGCGCGGGACTTCGGAAAGCGCTTCGCGGCGGCGAACGCCGCTCCGAACCTCGGCAAGTTCAGAAAGCTCGGCGGCAAGCTTTTGATAATCCAGGGAAAAATCGACACGATAGTGCCCGCCGACTACATACGCGAATGGTACGGCCTGCTGTGCAAAAACGTCGGGTCCGTACCCAAAACGGCGGAATTCGCGCGCCTCTTCATGGTTCCCGGCGGATGGCACGGCAACATTTCCGGCGTTGACATGCTCGGGACAATCCGCAAATGGGTCGAGACCGGAACGCCCCCCGAGCAGATAAAGGCGAACGTTATAATAAACAATAAACGCTACCCCGAAGACGCCGAACTATATCTCCCGCGATAGAACTCCCATAGAAAGAGTCTCCAAGCGGCAATGCCTTTGCGAGGGCGGGCGTGCGGCGGTGCCGCTTCCATAGAAGGGGCTGACGCCCCTTACGAAGATTGGCTTCGCCAATGCTTCTATCCCCTCACCGTTCCCCACACAAAACGAACCTCTCATAAGAGGTTCGTCAGTACTTCCGGAGTTCATTCTGAAAACCAAAGGTTCCCGATTTGGCGTAATGAAAACGAAAGCTTATTTTATCCGAAGCGCAGCGAGGCTATAAAATAAGGCTTTCGGGAAGGATAAAATGCGCTAGCATTTTATTCGGATATATACAAAACTCCATATGAGGAAACTTCGGGGGCAGGCGCATTGGCTTTGCCAATCGCCAGGGGGCTTGCCCCCTCTGCGGCAGGCGCGCCCCGCGCCCGCGCAGCGCAACCAAGCGAGCGAATCCATTTTGGATGAAGAGCGAGGGCGGGCGGCAGGGCCGCTTCCATTGAAGGGGCTGACGCCCCTTACGGGCGCAAGGTGCGCCAGCCATTGAAGGGCTGCGCCCTTACGAAGATTGGCTTCGCCAATGCTTCTATCCCCTCCACGTTCCCCGCAAAAAAACGAACCTCTCATAAGAGGTTCGTCAGTACTTTCGGAGTTCGTTCCACAAAACCCCAGCTTCCCCGATTTGGCGCAATGCTTTTGGATGAAGAGCGAGGGCGGCACGGGCCGCCAGCCATAGAAGGGGCTAACGCCCCTTACGAAGATTGGCTTCGCCAATGCTTCTATCCCCTCCCCGTTCCCCACAAAAAACGAACCTCCCACATGAGAGGTTCGTACACACTTCCGGAGTTCGTTCTGAAAACCAAAGCTTCCCCGATTTGGCGTAATGATTTTGGATGAAGAGCGAGTATTCGGGGAAAGCCGCCGGTGGGAGCGTACATTAGTACGTGACCAGTGGCGGCTTTCCCCGAAACGGAGCTATTCGCCAAAAGCATTCGCCAAATAAGTCTTGCAAATTCTATTGAGATAGTAATCATCAAAAAACTGTTTTTATAAAAATTCTGAAAAACAGAAAAAAACCCTTGACGAAAATGGCGCAAATCTTAAAGTGCCATATTTTTCTTTACATAGATGAATACTACAATAGCAAAGAAAGACGAGCAGAAGCAGTGGTACGTGGTCGACGCTTCCGACCAGGTGCTCGGCCGCTTGGCTGTGAAAATCGCAAATGTCCTCCGCGGACGCCATAAGCCCATTTACACTCCCAATGTCGATTGCGGCGACCATGTTGTCGTCGTCAATGCGGAAAAAGTCCGCGTGACCGGCAAAAAGGAAGACAGCAAGGAATACATGTTCTACAGCGGCTATGTCGGCGGCGAAAAGTACGTGAAGCTTTCCGAATTCCGCGCGCGCAAGCCCGAGTATATCATCGAGGCCGCCGTCAGGGGAATGCTTCCCAAGAACAAGCTGGCGCGCGACATGTTCCTCAAGTTGCACGTATACGCCGGCCCCGAGCACCCGCACGCCGCGCAGCAGCCCAAACCTTTTAACTTCTAATCCATACCATGAGCGACAGCGAAATTTTCGTCTCCGTCGGCCGCCGCAAGACCTCCGTCGCGCGCGTGCGCCTCGGCAAGGGAACCGGCAAGATTCTTGTCAACGAAAAGCCCGTGGCCGAATATTGCTATACCGACCAGCTCCGCATGATCGCCACGCGCCCCCTCGCGTGCACCGGTTTGCAGGATTCGGTCGACGCCCAAATCAGCGTCAAGGGCGGCGGTCCCGTCGGGCAGGCGGGCGCGATCAGCCTCGGCATCGCCCGCGCCCTTGAAAAGATGGACGCGGAGCTCCGCGCGCCCCTCAAAAAGGAGGGCCTCATGACGCGCGACCCCCGCGCCAAGGAGCGAAAGAAGTCCGGCCAGCCCGGCGCGCGCAAGCGTTTCCAGTTCTCAAAGCGTTAATCGTTTCAGGAACACTTTCCCACTGGAGCCCTTCCGCGATTGCGGCAGGGCTCTTGTGTTTGCGGTTGCGGGGCGGGGCGGCTCTTTCGCGGGGAAAACCGCCTTTCCCGCGGGCGTTTTTTTCCGGTTTTCGGCTGAAAATGCCATTTCCCTCGGACAAAGAAAATAGCGGCGGATTTCCGCCGGACGGCAAATATTTTTCAAGACATGTCGAAGATAAAGGCAGGCATAATTGGCGCCTCGGGGTATGCGGGCGTCGAAATAGTAAAACTTCTGGCGCGCCATCCGGACGCGGAGCTGGCGTGCGTGACTTCGCGCAGCCTTGCGGGGACTTTGGTTGCGGATTCCATGCCCGCGCTCAGGCACCTGTTGCCCGATGGCATGAAGTTCGCGGCCTCCTCTCCGGCGGAGCAGGCGGAGATGGACGCGGACGTATGGTTTCTCGCGCTTCCGCACGGGGCGGCGGCGGAGTACGCCAAGGCCTTGGTCGGCGCGGGCAAGACCGTCATAGACCTCTCGGCGGACTTCCGCTTGCATTCGCTTGAAACTTACCGCGAGTACTACAAGGAAGACCACAAGGCGCCCGAACTTTTGAAGCTGGGCAAGTATGTCATACCGGAGCTCTTTCCGGTCTCGCGCGCGGACAGGCTGATAGCGTGCGCGGGCTGCTATCCCACGAGCATTCTCGTGCCGCTTCTGCCGCTGATGCGCGCGGGCGCGGCCGGCAGGAGGCACATTGTGATAGACTCGTACAGCGGGGTGTCGGGCGCGGGCAAAAAGTCCGACCTCGCCTACGCTTTCTGCGAGCGCAACGAGAGCGCGAAGGCGTACGGCCTGCCGAAACACCGCCATCTGTCGGAGATAGAGGAGGAGCTCTCCATCGCCGCCGGAGAAAAAATCGTCGTGCAGTTCAATCCGCATCTTGCGCCGATGACGCGCGGAATTTCGACTACAATAACGCTTCCCGCGAACGGGGCTGGCGTAGAAAGCGTCTACAAAATCTGGGAGGAAACCTACGCGGGCAGGCCGTTTGTAAAAATTCTGCCGAGCGGCTCGTATCCCGACACCCTCCACGTGTGCGGAACCAACCGCTGCGACATTTCCGCCGTCTACGACCCGCGCACCGAAAACCTCGTAATCTGCTCGGCAATCGACAACATTGTCAAGGGCGCCAGCGGCCAGGCGGTTCAGATTATGAACCTGATTTTCGGTTTTGACGAAACCGCGGGGCTGCTCTAATTTCAATCCTTTATTTTTTTTGCGAAATGGACAAATCATTCGACATGGAAGTCCGCGAGGACGTCGCGGGCTTGGGGCTAGTGAAAGGCTTTAAGATCGGCGCGGCGGCGTGCGACATCAGAAACAAGGGCGACTTTTCGCGCCTCGACTTGGCGCTCGTCGTCTCCGAAACGCCCGCCGACGCCGCCGGCGTGTTTACGACGAACGACGTGAAGGCCTCCCCCGTATTGCTCGACATCGCCCGCCTCGAGGCTTCCCCCAAGATGCGCGCGATAGTCGCCAACAGCGGCAACGCCAACGCATGCACGGGCGCGCGCGGCTCCGAGGACGCCGAGAAAATGTGCGAACTCGCCGCTGCGGCCGCGGGCTGCCGCAAGGAGGAGGTTCTCGTATGCTCCACGGGCAGGATCGGCGAATTTATGCCGATGGAAAAAGTCGCGAAGGGAATCGCGGAGGCGGCGTCGAAGCTCTCTGATTCCGACGAGCAGAGCGCCGCAGCAAGCCGCGCAATCATGACTTCCGACACGCGCCCGAAAACCGTCATTGCGACCGTCGCGTTCGGCGGCAAAAAAATATCCGTTGCGGGCATGGCAAAGGGCGCGGGAATGATAGAGCCCAATATGGCGACGATGCTCGCTTTCATCGTATCCGACGCCTCCGTGGCGCAGCCGCTTCTGAAAAAGCTTCTCAAAGAGTGCGCCGGCAAGACCTTCAACCGCATGACGGTTGACGGCGACATGAGCACCAACGACACGGTTTTGTGCCTGTGCAACGGCGCGGGCGGCGTTTCGGTGTCGGAGTCCGACGCGGAGTCGGCGGAGGCGTTTAAGGCGGCTTTGCTTGCGGTATGCAGGTCGCTTGCGCGCAAAATCGTAGGCGACGGCGAAAAGATTACGAAAGTGGTGGAAGTGAAAGTTTCGGGCGCGAGGGATTCGGCGCAAGCCGAGAAAATCTGCCGCTCGATAGGCAATTCGCTGCTCGTGAAGTCGTCGTGGTTCGGCGAAGACCCCAACTGGGGGAGGCTTGCGGACGCCGCCGGCTACGCGCGCACGGGGCTGGTATACGATAAAATCGACCTCGACTACGACGGCGTTCCGGTTCTGTCCAAGGGCCAGCCCGTCGCGGAGAACAAGCCGCTCTGGAAGAAAATCGTATCCCGGAAAACTTTCACGGTTAATCTGAATCTCAACCTCGGGAGCGCCGAGGAGTCGATTCTCGCCGCCGACCTCACCGAGGGCTACGTCAACTTCAACAAGGGCGAGTAGGTATTCCATGCAGGACATTTCCGAAGTTTCAAGAAAGGCCGGAGTGCTCATTGAGGCGATTTCTTACATCAAGCGCTTCAAGGGCTCGGTGTTCGTGGTGAAATACGGAGGGGCGTTTATGGACGACCCCGACCCGAAAATCCGCGCGTCTGTTGCCAACGACATCGCGTTTCTTGCGGCGGTCGGCATACGGACGGTGGTTGTCCACGGCGGCGGAAAGGCGATAAGCCGCGCTATGGAGGCTGCGGGTCTCAAACCAGAGTTCCGCAACGGAATGCGCGTGACGGACGAAAAAACAGTGTCCATAGTCCGCGACGTGCTCAACGGCTCCGTCAACGGGGAGATCGTCAGCCTGCTGAAAGCCGGAGGCTGCGAGGCCGTCTCTATAAAGGGCGACTCGGTCTTGAAGTGCGAGAAACTCGTCCCGAAAGACGCCGGCGGCAGAGAGGCCGACATCGGCTATGTGGGGCTCGTCAACGCCGTGGACGCGCTGGAAATCGAGCGCGTTCTCGAAAGGGGATTGACCCCCGTGATTTCCCCAATCGCCATTGGCCCCGACGCCCATGCGTACAACACGAACGCCGACGTCGCTGCGGCGGCTGTGGCAAAGGCTTTGAAGGCGCGCAGGCTCGTGTTCCTGTGCGACGTCCCGGGGCTCATGCGCGACCCCGGGGACAGGTCGACGCTCATATCGCACCTCAAAGTTTCGGAGGTCGCGGGGCTTGAGGCGTCGGGCGTAATCGGCGGCGGCATGACGCCGAAAGTCGAAAGCGGCGTGGACGCCATCAAAAACGGCGTCAGGCGCGTCCACTTCGTCGACGGATACCTGCCGCACAGCATTCTGCTTGAAATTTTCACCGACACCGGCATAGGCACGGAAATCGTCGCCGAAGCCAACTAAGGCACCAATGACAACCGCTCAAAAATACGAAAAATACACGCTCCCGATGTTCGGGAAGCGGACGTTCGAGGCCGTTTCCGGAAAGGGCTGCGTCCTGACGGGCGCGGACGGGAGAAAATATCTCGACTTCGGCGCGGGAATCGCCGTCAATTCGCTTGGCCATGCGAATCCGCGATGGGTGAAGGCGGTCGCGCGCCAGGCGGCGACTTTGGCGCATTGCAGCAACCTCTATCTCACGAAAGTCCACGCCGACCTCGCCGAAAAGCTCGTCGGGCTGATAGGCGGCGGCAAGGTGTTCTTTTGCAATTCAGGCGCGGAGGCCAACGAGGCTCTCATCAAGGCGGCGCGCCTCCACGGGGTGAAAGTCGCGGGCAAAGAGGGCGTGAAGTGCAGGATAGTCACGGCTGTCGACTGCTTCCACGGGCGCACGCTCGGGGCGGTGGCGGCCACGGCGCAGTATAAAATCCAGCACAACTTCGCGCCGCTTTTGGAGGGGTTTTCATACGCCAAGTTCAACGACGCTGACTCGTTCGCCGCGCAGATGGGCGACGACGTGGCGGCGGTTCTCGTCGAGCCCGTGCAGGGCGAAAGCGGCGTGACGCCCGCGACAAAGGAGTTTTTGAAGGCGCTCGGCGGGCTTTGCAAAAAGTTCGGCGCAATGCTGCTTTTCGACGAAATCCAGTGCGGGACGGGCAGGAGCGGAAAATTTCTCGCCTGCCAGAGGTACGGGGTCAAGCCCGACGGCGTGTCGCTCGCCAAGGGCATCGCGGGAGGCTTCCCGATGGGCGCCATTTGGCTCGGCTCCAAATACTGCGACCTCTTCACCCCGGGCTCGCACGGCTCGACTTTCGGCGGCAACCCGCTCGCGTGCGCCGCGGCCCTCGCAACCCTCGAAGAATTCGAGCGGCGCGGGCTTGTGGAAAACGCGCGCGAAATGGGCGAGCTTCTCGCAAAGGGGCTCGATAAAATCGCGAAAAAGTTTCCCGGCAAAATCGCGGCGGCGCGCGGGCTCGGGCTTATGCGCGCGGTGGCGTTCCGGCCGGAGTATCCCAATGCGGAGGTCTGTGAAAAGCTGCGCGAAAACGGGCTCATACTCATTCCAGCGGGGGCAAACGCGCTCAGGTTTCTCCCGCCGCTGACGGTAAAGCCTTCGGAAATAGAAAAGGCGCTCAAAATATTCGAAAAGACAATCTCGGAACTTTAAACCCAATGGTAAGATCATTTTTAAGAGACACCGATTTGACTCCCGCCGAAGCCGCGGAAGTGTTTGAACTCGCGCACCGCTACAAAAAGCTGCGCCCCGCCGGAGCGCTCGACGCGCTGCGCGGGCAGAGCTGGGGGCTCGTGTTTTTCAAGAAGAGCACGCGCACGCGCCTCTCGTTCGAGGCCGGCATATACGAGCTCGGCGGGCATCCGATGGTTTTGCAGGCCGACGATTTGCAGATTTCGCGCGGCGAGACCGTCGAGGACACCGCAAAGATATTCGGCAGGTTTCTCCACGGCATAGTCGTCAGGACGTTCGAGCAGGATATGGTGGACACTTTCGCGAAGTATTCGGGGCTGCCCGTCGTAAACGCGCTCACCGACCTTCTCCACCCATGCCAGAGCTACACCGACATGTTTACGATGATAGAGCATTTCGGCAAGGGCTCCGAGGATCCCGAGTGCATACGCGGCAAAAAGTTTGCGTTCTTTGGCGACACCGCGTGCAACATGGCGTATTCGCTCGCGCTCGCGGGCTCGATGTTCGGCGTGGACGTCGTGCTTTGCGGCCCCGAGGAATTCCGCCCCGGCAGGGAGCTCGACGTCCTCTTTGAATCCGCCGGTCTCGGCAGCCGCTATTCATTCACTTCCGACCCCCGCGAGGCCGCGGAGGGCGCGGACGTGTTCTACACCGACGTGTGGGTCAGCATGGGCAAGGAGGGCGAAAAGGCGGAGCGCATAAAGACTATGTCGCCCTACCAGGTCAACGAAAAGCTCGTGGCGCTAGGCTCCAAGGATTCGATATTCATGCACTGCCTGCCCGCCCACTCCGGCGAGGAAGTCACGGAGGGCGTCCTGCGCTCCGAAAAGAGCATAGTCTTCGACCAGGCCGAAAACCGCCTCCACGTCCAAAAGGCGATAGTCAGCTGGCTCGTGAACAAGAACCGCAGCCTGGCGTAAGGCGGCGCGGGAAACGGGCGGCGTCTAATGAACCTGAATTTCCCCGAACTCGCCGCCGTCGGGCGCTACAAAAACTCTTCCCAGAAAATTCGCGTATTGAGCGAGGCGTGGGCGGAGCGGAATCTCTTCTGCCCCGTGTGCGGAAATCCGCATTTGGGGCATTATGGGGCGAACCGTCCCGTTGCAGACTTCTTTTGCGAAAATTGCAGTTCAGACTTTTAGTTGAAAAGCAAGAGGGGAGATCTGGGTAAAAAATTTCCGATGGAGCGTATGGGGCGATGATAAGCCGCGTGAACTCAAATAGAAATCCAAATTTTTTCTTTTTATCGTACTTAGAAAATCGCGTGCGCGATTTGCTTTTCGTTCCGAACTATTTTTTTACGCCGTCAATTATAGAAAAGCGAAATCCGTTGTCGCAAACCGCGCGCAGGGCCGGTTGGGTCGGGTGCAACATAAATATTTCAAAAATCCCATCCGCCGGTAAAATCCGCATCGTAAGCGACGGAAACTCCGCCGGCGTAGCCGGAGTTTTGGCGTCTGCCGCCCGTGCAAAAAACCTTTTTATCGGGAATGTCGGAGCAAGAGGATGGCTTCTGGATGTCCTCAGGTGTCTGGAGAAAATTGAAGGCGGAGAATTTTCCATAGATCAAGTTTACGGATTTTCCGGACATTTGAAATCGTTGCATCCCCAAAACAATTTTGTGCGTGAAAAAATCCGCCAGCAGTCGCAAATTTTGCGCGACAGGGGATTGCTCAGGTTCAAATCACGGGGAAAGTACGAGCTTGTAGCCGTTTGAAATATTGTAAATAAAAGCTTTTAATGCTCTGTAAAACGATTATTAATAGGGCAAATTTTTTTAAACGAAACCAATTAAAATGAAAGTCGTATTAGCATATTCTGGAGGTCTCGACACCTCCGTTATCGTCAAATGGATCAAGGATCGCTTTAACGCCGAGGTGGTTACGTTTGCCGCCAATGTCGGGCAGCAGGAGGAGCTGGACGGCCTCGCCGAAAAAGCCAAGGCCACGGGGGCTTCCGCCCACTACACCGTCGACTTGCAGGACGAATTCGTCTCCGACTTCATCTATCCGATGATCCGCGCAAACGCGATTTACGAGGGCCAGTATTATCTGGGAACCTCCATCGCCCGCCCGCTCATCGCCAAGGCGCAAATCGAAATCGCCCGCAAGGAGGGCGCAACCCACGTCGCCCACGGCGCGACCGGCAAGGGCAACGACCAGTGCCGCTTTGAAATCTCCTACGCCGCCCTCGCACCCGACATTCAGGTGATCTCCCCGTGGAGAATCGACGAGTTCCGCAAGGCTTTCCCGGGCAGAACCGAGATGATTGAATATTGCAAGTCGCACAACATAAACGTCCAGGCCTCCGCCAAGAAGCCCTATTCAATGGACAGGAACATGCTCCACATCTCCTACGAGGCGGGAATCCTCGAAGACCCGTGGTTTGACCCGACCGTTCCCGAGAACAAAGATATGTTCAAGACCACCGTCTCCCCCGAGGACGCCCCCGACAAGCCTACATATCTGGAATTGACTTTTGAAAAGGGCGACTGCGTGGCAATAGACGGCAAGGCGATGAAGCCCTCCGACATTCTGCGCGCGCTCAACAAAATCGGCGGCGAAAACGGGATCGGCAGGGTCGACATAGTCGAAAACCGCTTTGTGGGCATGAAGAGCCGCGGCGTGTACGAAACCCCCGGCGGCACGATTCTCGAATTTGCGCACCGCAACATGGAGACCATCACCATGGACAGGGAGCTCATGCACCTGCGCGACAGCCTCATTCCCAAGTACGCCGAGCTGATTTACAACGGCTTCTGGTACGCTCCCGAGCGCGAGGCCCTGCAAGCTTTCGTCGACAAGAGCCAGGAGAAGGTCAGCGGGGTCGTCAGGGTGAAGCTCTACAAGGGCAACATCGCCTGCGTCGGCAGGAAGAGCCCGTTCAGCCTCTACGATGAAAACATCGCCTCCATGGAGGGCGTCAAGAGCGACTACAACCAGGACGACGCCACCGGATTTATCCGCCTGCAATCGCTGCGCCTCAAAGAGCGCGCGCGCAAGCAGGGCGTTCCCGAAGAAGCTTTCGCAAAAAAATCGAACCTCGTGAGAGAATAGCGGCTTCGTGAGAATCTGCTGCATAGGCGCGGGCTATGTCGGCGGCCCGACGATGACGGTGATAGCCCGCAAATGCCCCGATATCCGCGTGGATGTCGTGGACATAAACGTGGAGCGCATCGCCGCGTGGAATTCCGACAGCCTTCCGGTATTCGAGCCCGGGCTCGAAGAAATCGTGCGCCTGTGCCGCGGCAAAAACCTGTTCTTCTCCACGGACGTGGACGCCGCGATAGACGCGGCCGACATAGTTTTCATATCGGTAAACACGCCGACGAAAACCTACGGGTACGGCGCGGGCAGCGCGTCCGACCTGCGGTTTGTGGAAAGTTGCGCGCGCAAGATTGCGGAGGTCTCGCGGAGCGGGAAGATCGTCGTCGAAAAGTCGACGCTGCCCGTGCGGACCGCCGACGTGATAAGGCAGATTCTCTCCTCGACGGGAATGGAGTTCCAGGTGCTCTCCAATCCCGAGTTCCTCGCCGAAGGCACGGCTGTAAGAGACCTCGAATCGCCCGACCGCGTCCTCATCGGAGGCGACGAGGACACGGAGGAGGGGAGAAGCGCCATAGACGAGCTCGCGGGCATCTACGCCCGATGGGTGCCGGAGGACAGGATAATCAAGACAAACCTTTGGTCGAGCGAGCTCAGCAAGCTAACGGCGAACGCGTTTTTGGCGCAGCGCATAAGCTCTATAAACTCCATAAGCGCTCTCTGCGAGGCCACGGGCGCGGACGTCGAGCAGGTTGCGCGCGCGGTCGGCTCCGACACGCGCATAGGCTCCAAATTCCTCAACAGCTCCGTGGGCTACGGGGGGTCGTGCTTCCAAAAGGACCTGCTGAACCTGATCTACCTTTGCGAGCATTTCAACCTGCCGGAGGTCGCGCGCTACTGGCGGGGAGTTGTGGAAATAAACGCCTACCAGAAGCGGAGGTTCGCCGAGGGCGTGATAGACTCGCTGTACCGCAACATTTGCGGGAAGAGGCTCGCGATTTTCGGTTTCGCGTTCAAGGAGGACACTAACGACACACGGGAGTCTCCGGCAATCGACATTTGCAGGCTCTTTCTCAACGAGCGCGCGCAGCTTGCGGTATTCGACCCCAAAGTTTCAAAAAAACAGATTCTCGCCGATCTCAATGTGGAAGAGGGCGATCCGCGCGTTGAATTTTGCGCCTCGCCGTACGAGGCCGCCGAAAAGGCGCACGCGATTGTTTTGTTGACACAGTGGAAAGAATTTAAAAACTTGGACTACAAAAAAATCAAATCGGCTATGGCGACCCCCGCATGGATATTCGACGGCAGAAACTGCCTCGACCACCGACTTCTTGGCGAACTCGGCTTCCTTTTGCGCGGCATAGGGAAGGGGAATTTGTCGTAGACCGTACGGACAATCAGGCAAACGGAAAGCGCGGTTCCCTCCACAAAAGAATCGCGCTTTTTTGTGCCGGAAAATTTAACCGACCGACAAAATGCAGGCAAAGAAAAAATACATACGAAGACCCGACATAGATCTGCCGGACAGGCAGTGGCCCTCAAAAAAAATCGAGCGCGCGCCGATATGGTGCAGCGTCGATTTGCGCGACGGCAACCAGGCGCTCGCGATCCCCATGGGAGTGGACGAAAAGCTCCGCCTGTACAAAGAACTCTTGAAAATCGGGTTCAGGGAAATAGAGGTTGGCTTTCCGGCGGCGAGCGACACCGAGTACGCTTTTCTGAGAAAGCTCGTGGACGAAAACCTCGTTCCGGACGGCGTGTCTTTGCAGGTGCTCACGCAGAGCCGCGAACACCTCATCCGCAAGACGTTCGAGTCGCTCAAAGGCGCGAAGAGCGCGATAGTCCACCTCTACAACAGCACTTCCGCCTTGCAGCGCAAGGTGACGTTTAAAATGTCGAGGGCCGAAATCGTAGAGATAGCCCGCACCGGCGCGCGCCTCGTGCGCTCCATGGCCGACGACCTCGAGGCCGCCGGCACGCGGGTGCGCATGGAATATTCCCCCGAGAGCTTCAGCGACACCGAGCTGGACTTCGCCCTCGAAATATGCGAGGCCGTCAAGGAAATCTGGAAGCCGACGCCGGACAACAAAATCATAATCAACCTGCCCGAGACCGTGCAGTACAGCTCGCCCAACGTCTACGCCGACCAGATCGAGTGGATGAGCCGCAACATATCTCAGCGCGACTTGGTGGAAATAAGCCTCCACACGCACAACGACCGCGGAACGGGGGTCGCCGCCACGGAATTCGGAATCATGGCGGGCGCCGACAGGGTTGAGGGCACGCTCTTCGGGAACGGCGAGCGCACGGGCAACCTCGACATAGTGACGGTTGCGCTCAACATGTACGCCGAGGGCGTCGACCCAAAGCTCGAACTGTCCGACCTTCCGGAAATCCGCCGCGTGTACGAGGAGTGCACCGGCATGAAAGTCCCGCCGCGCCACCCGTACGCGGGCGACCTCGTGTTCACGGCGTTCAGCGGCTCGCACCAGGACGCCATAAAAAAGGGCATGGAGATAATGCGCTCCGGCGGCGGCAAATGGGAGGTTCCGTACCTGCTCATCGACCCGCGCGACATCGGATGTTCTTACGAGGCGATTATACGCATAAACTCGCAGAGCGGAAAGGGCGGGGTGTGCTACATTCTCGGCGAGGAATTCGGCTTCGACATACCCAAGCCCATGATGCAGCAGGTCGGCGACTTCGTGAACGGCGAGGCCGACAAGCTCGGCAGGGAGCTCCAGCCGTCGGAAATATATTCGATTTTCGCAAAGGAATTTGTTGGACGCGAGGCTCCGGTAAAGCTCGAATCCTACAAAATGGCCTACGAAGAGGGCGACGCCGACGAGCCGAAAGCCGTAAAAATAACCGCAAAACTTCTCGTTTGCGGCGATGAAAAAATCGTCGCCGCGCGCGGCAACGGCCCGATAAACGCGCTCGTAAACGCCCTGGACCAAAACGGAATGAAGAACTTCAAAGTCGCCGACTACCGCTCGCACGCAATAGGCAAGGGCTCCGCCACAAACTCCGCCGCCTATGTGTGCCTGGAATCCGCCGAGGACAAGCGGCTTGTCTGGGGAGTCGGCGTGGACGCGAATATAGAATCTGCGGGGTTGAAGGGGCTTATATCCGCATACAACCGGCTGGGCCTCTTTGGCGCGTGATGCTTTGCTTTGAAAGAGTCTGGCACCGGCCGCTCCCTCCGGCAGACTCTTTTAAATTGGGCTCGCCCGCGCGCCGCGGTTTCCGCTATTTCGTTGGGCTCGTTTTTTGCCTGCGGCGGCAGCGTTGTCGGCAAAGCGGATAGTCTGGATTTGCTGTGGCAATCGCCGCGAGGTCGGGCTTTGGGCGGAGGCGCCGCCGGCAGCCAATCTCCCCTTGGTAAACGGCGCGCAGTAAAAACGTTGACATGGAACAAGCCGCGCCCTTGCGCGCTGAAAGCGCGCTTCGGCCGCGTCTTTTTATTTATAGTGACAGCTTCATCGCAAAGCGGTGGAGACACCGGCGCAACCCTTCGATGGAAGCGCCGGAGCCGCCTTTTAATGGTCGGCGTTCCCTGCCCGCGGACGGCAGGGAACGCGTTTTGCCGTCAGAATGCTATGCCGTATTGCATTCCGAGAACAAGGGCGTCGGAGTATTTGCCGCCGCACGGGTTTAGCACAAACTGCACGTTCGGCTGCACGAAGGCAAACCTGTTTATCTGGTATTTGTAATTGAGCTCAAATATCATTTCATAGGAGTTTCTTTCGGAGGTCGGCAGCTTGTCTGAATATTTGCCGTAGGCGACGCCGAAACATATCACGTCGTCCGCGCGCGATTCGAACGGCGCGTTGAACAGCAGCCCGCCGTTCGCGAAGTACGGCATGTAGGCGAGATTTTCATACGGGTCGTACTGGAAAACTCCCCACAGTATGATTCCGCGCAGGTCGCGGTATTTCTCGCTTTCCCTTACGATGTAGTACGGCTCGCCCCTCTTTATGTAGCCCATGTTCCAGATCATGTAGTCAGCCTGGAAGTATATTGTGCAGTTGAACGGCGAGGACGCCATGGGGTTGTCGCGGTGCGGCGCGTTGTACCAGCTCGCGATGACGCCGGCGGATATGTTGCCGGGCGATTTCCCGCTGCCGTCGTGGTTTATGTTCCAGCCGATCTCGTAGTTGGAGTTCACCCCGTCGCCGTTGAAGGACCAGTCGAGCCCGTGCATTCCGAGAGAATCCTGCCGCGCGGTGTTTATCTGGTAGACGCCCGCCTTAAAATACCTGCCTTCGGAGTCGGAAATCTGCGCCATCGCGCCCCAGGTCGAGCCAGGGTACGCCGAAAGCCGCGTCTGGTTGAACGCCCCTACGGGATTGCCGTCGAAGGCGTTGTTTTGGTACATCCAGTAAATGGGCTTTGTCATGAAGTTGTCGCCGGCGGCTATCCTGCCGAATTTGAGCATGATTTCGTATTCGCCGTCGAGTATCTCCGAATTGTACGAGAGATAGAGAGACGACAGCAGCATCGACTGCCCGCCGTAGTTTTGCTGGACGTTGAAGGTATTGCCGATGTATTCTCTGGTCAGCGAATTTCCGAAGCGCCACGACCACGCGTTTATGAGCTGCCAGCCTTTGAGCTCCGGAATTTGCGTGACCTCCGCGAGGTCTATGCCGTATCCGATGTGCACGGCCGAGGTGTTCGTCGCGCTCCTGTGGTTTCCGCCGACGGGATTTGAAGCGAAGTTCCCGAGGTAGGTTATCACGGGCACGAACCCGCGGTTTTCAAGCTTCCTTCGCATTCCGGCCCAGCCGCCCGAGAAGTTGGGGCCGTTGAACCATTCGTCGAAGGTGAGCTCCCAGAGATACTTATTTTTTATTACGTTGTCGTAGTACTGCGCCCCGTGGTTTACGGGCATTTCGCTGATGTCGTCGTACTCGACGCCGACGAAGTATTCGCGCTGAATTCCCAGCGCCGCCGAGGCAGCCAGAGACGCCAAAGCGAGAGCCAATAGTTTTTTCATAGTGTATCCTTGCTTTTTTTTGGTATTTTTTCTGGTTGTGCTGCGGATTGTCGGGTGTCTCTGTCCAGCGTGACAAGGGTTATTACGGGCGTGCACATGAAGCGCGCGGGAATGCGGCTTGTGCCGAGCCCGCGGGTGACGAAAATCGTCTTGCCGTCGCGGCGGTACTCGCCTTCAACGAGCTTGTCGCCCCTGAAAGTGTTTGAAAACAGCGCGCCGATGAACGGCAGGCGCACCTGCCCCCCGTGCGTGTGCCCCGAAAAAGTCACCCCGACTTCGCTCGGAATTTCCCTGAACACGTCGGGAGTGTGGGATAGGAATATCACCGGCGCATTTTTCTCTATCCCCTCGAGCGCCTGCGAGTAGGAGTAGTCCGCCGACAGGGGGTCGGCTATGCCGCTTATGTAGAAGTCGCCCTTCGGTGTTTTGACTTTCGCGTTGGAATTTTCCAGAAGCTTTATTCCGGTCGAATTTATCATCTTGCGGATTTCGCCCGCGCCGTACAGGTAGTCGTGGTTGCCGAGAATCGCATAGACGCCGAACGGCGCCTTTATATTGCCCAGATATCCGCCGAGTTTTTTGAGGTCCATCGCGCTCTGGTACCATCCTCCGTTTACATAGTCGCCGACGAGCAGCACGATATCGGGTTTGAGCGAGTTTATCCTGTCCACGATTTTGCGCACCCGCCTGTCCTCGAAAAACGGCATTCCGGCGTGGATGTCCCCGACGACGGCGACTTTCAATCCGTCGAGCCTGGAGTCCCAGTTTGGGATTTTAATCGGGACTTCCTCTACGTCGAGGATCATGTGGGGCTCGACTACAAATGCCCACACCCAGAGACAAAATACGGGAACGAAGAGCGCGAGTTTTGCAAAAATATTCATCTCTTGCTAAATTTAGTAATCGCTCGGCAAAAAGTGTTCAATAGAAAAGCGCAAAACTTTGGATTGGCGCGTTTGTCCGGAAAACGTGCAATGCCGCCCGCTTCCGCCCGCGGCGGCAGTAAGGTTTGGGAAGGCCGGCAATATTTTATTCGTTCGGCATATTTGGCGCAGTCTTCAAATTCGGGCGGTTTTGCCGCGGAATGCGCGGAACTTTTGCACGGCGGTTTCAGGCGGCGCCGCTTGTCGCAAGCCGCCGCGCGGCGGAGTTTTAGATGGGGATAGAGCTTTGCGCGGGTCTGCGGGCGTGCGGAAAGATTCCTTGCGCGGAGGTTATAACGGAGGCGCGCGGAAATTTTTTTCTTGCCCCGCGCGCAAATTGTGCTTGACTGAAACTTTCAAATCAGGAGAGGTGGCGGAGTGGCCGATCGCGCTGGTTTGCTAAACCGGTGTAGGGGCTAATACCCCTACCGTGAGTTCGAATCTCATCCTCTCCGTGATTTGAAAATTCATTCGCAAACGCGCCGGCGGTTCGGTTTCAAGCCGCCGAGATCGCGCCAAAAGGGGATATAGCTCAGTTGGTTAGAGCATCTGTATCACACACAGGGGGTCCTCGGTTCGAGTCCGAGTATCCCCATTTTGGCGCGATATTTTTTATTGTTTTGTAGAATCGCGGAATTTTCCCGGGCCGTTTTTTTGCCTGAAAAAAAATTGGTTTCCGCGCTATGGAGGCGGTTGCATATTTGGCGGCATTGCTGATTTCCCGCGCCGTTTGCATATAAACATTAAATGCCGGCAAGTACAATTTTCTACAATTTCTTGTGCTAAACTTCAATTATCCCGATTAATAGCGATATGATTTCTAATTCGACAAGTTGCTAATTTTTTCTAATTAGATATATTATGAAAATATGCTTCTATGTCAAAAATTATGGAATGAGGAAAATAGAGGCCGAAGAAGGGGAACCCCTTGCATGACCGGTGGGTTATTTGTTCGTATATATGTAATACGCAAGCCGCCCCGCGCGAGCCGTCAATGCAGATAGTTTCCATTAAAAGCAATATCTCTTTTTCGGAGACATTCCCCGCGCTCGATTCTCGGCTTGTCATAAATTCCGGACAATCGGAGACCGACACAATTACAGATGCGACAACGCCGAGCCATTCCGAGTGGCGCCAATGGATTGCCACGGGGCGGTATTACAACGTTCAGGACGCGCAAGTGGAGATTGTTTTTCCAAAAACGTTTTTTAAAAAAATCGTGAAAACGACGCTTCCGCGCTAATAAAAAAAGCCCGCAAATGCGGGCTTTGGTTGCAGATGAAAAAAATTAGTCCGCCATCAGGACGTATTCTTCCGCGCCGCCTTCCCATTTGACTTTGACAAACTTTGCGCGCAAGTCGCGCGTCGGGATGTTTGCGGAGGCGTTGCCGTTTACCTTGGACTTGGCTTTGGGTTTGCCGTAATCTCGCCCGAAAGCCCTTGCCTTATTGGAGGGGACGAGAACATATATATATCCGCCGCGTTCGTCGTTGTAAGCTGTCCAGCAGTGGAATGACACGTATCCTTTCATCGCTTCAAACGAGCTGGGCTTGGCGGCGCATATTTTTACGGTGACAACCTTGTCGAGGTATTTTGCGGGATTGGATTTATACCAATCGGCAGTGTAGCGGTACTGTTGCGCGAATGCAAAAGTCGCGGATAATGCAATTATCAATGCGGATATTATCTTTTTCATAACATTTTTTCACCGTAATTTTTACAAAAAAATGTCAATCCCTAAAAAATAAGGGATAAAAAATGAAAGAGCCGCCCCAATGGGCGGCTCCAAGGTTCCCTTCGGAGCGGATAGAGGTGGCAATCAACTAAGGGTTGCCCAGGCGCCTTTCGGCGTTTGAAAGTTGCAGTGGGCAGGATTCGTCACACGGTTTACCTTTGGCGGAAACTCGGGCGATGTTCGCTTTTACGGGTTCGACCGCGTCTTGGAGTATCGCGCCCGACTTGGCGCGGGCTTGCTTTATTTGATAAAATGCCACGCGCCCGCCGCCGTAGATTTTAAGTTCGATAGGGACGGCGGATTCTTTTTTATATTCAACAAAAAAATCGGCAGCGACTTTGCTTTTTGAATCTTTTTTTTGCCCGCTTTCCATTCTCGGCAATGTAGTTGACCTCAAAGGGGGCGCGCGGATTTCCGGAAGCGGTGGTTTTCATAATGGGTAATGGCGGGTGAATTTTTAAGAAAAATTAACGTTTTTTTTGCGCTCTACGTCAAAGATTGTGGAATGAGAGAAAAAAAAGAGGGCAAAGAGAATAAAAAATGTTCTACAATGCCCAATGTGTTAATCAAGGGTTATAAGATACTCAGGACGGTAAGAGTTAGTCAAGACTTTTCGCTTGCGGAAGTTGAGCATAAGCAGTCGGGTATACCCGACTGCTTATGTGGGTCGCATCGTTTGATTCATTACGATTCCTACCGGCGTTATATTAAGCACGTATCTGAAAACGGAGCTATTTATCATCTCAAGGTAAAATGCAAGCGTTACAAGTGTCTCGATTGCGGGCGGGTCTTTCGCGAAAGGCTTGAGGGAGTAAGGCCTTACGCTCGTCACTCGGAGAGGTTCAAAAACAGGCTCGTAAGTGAATACGCTCGGAACGTTTGCAATAAGGCTATTGCTCGGATTTACCGCATATCTGCAAGCACGGTTGAGCGGGCAATCCACAATAGGTACGAGCAAAAGCTCAAAGAGCAAATCAACTATCCTTGTCCTGAAATTATAGGAATAGACGAGCACACAATCCACAAGGGTTACAAGTTTGCGACTACGATAGCCGACTTATCGCACCACAGGGTATACGATGTTATTAAAGGGAAGAGGCATATCGATATAGCAGGCGCGCTAATGTCGTACAAAGGCAGGGAGAAGGTGAAGGTAGTGTGCATGGATTTATCGAGCGGATATCGAAGTATCGTAAGGAGATGTTTTCCGAGGGCGAAGATAGTAGCGGATAGGTTTCATGTGATACGATTAGTGCTCCACCACTTTATGGAATTTTGCAAGAGTGCGCAGGAAGAAGTAAAGTGGAAGAGATCGATTACTTATCCTTTGCGGAAAAGGAGAGAGAGGCTAAAAGCGCAAGAGATGGAGCGGCTTAAAAGCTTTTTTAGGGGAAATCCGGCAATAGAGCTTGCGTACGAATTTAAGGAGCGATTATGCGGGCTATTGAATAAAAAGAGTCAGACGGCAAAGCAATGCAGGGATAACATAAGAAAGTTAAAGGAAATGATGAAGATAATGAAATACGAAGCGCCGACAGAGTTTGGGAAGCTTGCGGAAACGATAAGCGAATGGTTTGCGCCGATAATAAGAATGTGGAGATTTACAAAAAATAACGGAATAACGGAGGGCTTCCACCGCAAGATGAAGTTGATACAACGCAGAGCCTATGGATACAGAAACTTTGAAAATTACAGACTGAGAGTCCTCGTGGAATGCGGGGTGAATCTATGAAAGGCAAATCTAAAAAATCAACCTATTCCACAACCTTTGGTGTTGACCCTTTTTTTGCGCGTTTTTCGTTATCGGCGTTAATATTTCAGAAAAAGAGGCATACCGGCAAGCCACCGACAAATAAAGGCTTCCCGAAAGGGAAGCCTTTATTTGTCGGTGGCTGTTCAGGCAGGGATCGAACCTGCGACCAAGTGATTAACAGTCACCTGCTCTACCGCTGAGCTACTGAACAATAGTCACCAATTTTGAAGTTGCCAGTCTCCTATCGCGGCGGAATTTTGTCAATAACTTTTTCGGACTTTTTTCGGTTTCCCGCGGCGGGGAGTCGGCGCGGTTGATTTTTGTTGCGGGCGTTTTTGAGCGGCGGCAATTTTGGGAAAATTTCGAAATTGCGGATGGTTTTCTTTATTGTTTCGCCGCGCCGCGCCAATGGGCGCATATTTCTGTTTGCGCCGGTTGCACTCTGCCGCCGCCCATTCTTTTTTTGCGCGGCTTGGGATTGGAACATTGAGTGGCGGAGAAGATCAAAACCGTTTTTTGCGGAGCGCATATTTCCGCAACCCCCGCGTTGCGCGTTAGGATATTAATTTTCAGCCGCGGAGAGGTCATGTGAAACGCGCAGGGCAAGCGGCGAGAATCCGCGCTCACGGGCAGGACAAGCCCCGCGCGCCGGATATTGCCGATTTCGCAAAGGCGCTCGCGCGCGGCCGCGCGGCTTAGAGCGATGAAAGCGCCTGCGGGATTTTTATGTCGTATTCCTTTTTGGCGCGCGCCGCCGCTTTTGCGAATTTCACGAGGGCGAGCGCGGCGGGAGGATTGCGGAGAATCTCTTTTAGAGCCGCCCACGGCGAGAGTTTCAGCGCGCCCGTCTCGCGGTCCATTGCGCTCTCGGCGAGCGGCGCGGGAATGGACGTTCCGGCGGCGTCGCTTATGCATCTTATCTGCGTGAACACGGGCTTGAAGTCGCCGTCTTCGTCGCCGGTTGCGGCCTTGAAGAGCTCGCTCTCCATTTCGACCGCGGCGTACCCGAGGCCCCCGAGCCTCTCCTTTTCCGCGGCGTCGGCGACCGCTTCGCGGAAGGCTATTTTGCCGGCTCTCATTCCCTTTTTGGAGAGCATCTTCGCAATGTCCGCCGAGCCGCTCTCGAATACGAACTCCCCGGGCTCGGCGTCGCCGCACGCGCCAGCGAATCCGCATAGGATTATGTCGGTGGGGCAGAAGCTCTCGGCGGCTTCCCTGACGCGGCTTGCGGATTTTTCGCACCCAACGCCCGCGACGAGCGCTTCGCACTCCGTGCCGTTGGCTAGGGTGAATTTGCATTTGCCTCCGAGCCTGCATTTCAGGGGGTCTCCGAAAAATTTGAAAGCGGCGGCGGCTTCGAAGGTTGTGGGGAATACTACTAGGGGTCTTTTCATGTCAGTCGAAAATAGTCAAATCGTTCGCGCTCTTTGCGGCGCTTTCCATGGTGCAGGGAAGGCCGGTCGCGACCCAGTCTCCGCATATGTGGAGGTTTTGCGCGCCGCACTCGCCGTCGGCGGGGCGCGCGGATTCGCTTTCGCAGTCGGCGGAAATGGTCGCCTCCGCGAATAGCGACGGGAGGATGTCGAGGATTTCGCACTCGCCGAAATATTTTTTTGTTTCGCGCCCGAGCGTCCCGCGGATTTCGGCGGGGTCGAACGGAATGCGCGCGTGGCTTATGGTCGCCCCGTACAGGAATGTTCCGGATTCGGCGCACTGCCGCGACTTTTGCGTGTGGTCGAAAATCCAGTGTATGGGCGAGCCCGCGAGGGACGCGTACGAGCCGTCAAAAAGCTTTTTGCCCGTCGTAAAATAGGCGTTTATTATGCCGGTCGTCCCGATTTTTCCGATCCGCGCGGCAAAGGGCGAGTTTTCCGGAAGCATTTTTGCGAGCGCCTTTGCCGGAAGGGCGCAGACGCAGTTGTCGAATTTGAGCGCGCCGCTTTTGCGCGTTTCTATCGAAACGAATTTGCCGCCGCGGATTTCGATTTTCTCGACGGGTTCGGACAGGCGGATTCTCGCCCCGACGCATTCGAGGTACGCCGCCGCCTTCGGCATGAGCGCGTCGATTGCCGCCGCCTTCGGGAAGTAGAGTATCCCGTTTTCCCCTCCCGCGAGAACCGATTTGCGCAGGGTCGACAGCATAAGCTCCGCGCTTGCCAATCCGCACGAAGTGTTGAGCGCCGAGACGCAGAAGGGCTCCCAAAAGACCTCTATCGCGGCCTTGCCGACCCTGTGGCGCTCCAGAAACTCCAGCGCGGTCTCGCCCGCGCGCGCGCCCGCGAGCCCGAGTTTGAGCTTTGCAAACAGCAGCAGGTTGCGCGCCCCTCCGACCCCGGGTATTTTACGGTACGCGAAAATCGAGAGGATTTTTTTGAATATTCCGGCGTTTTCGGGCGGAAACGGCACGCGGATTTTTTCGCCGCCCGCAAACGCGAAGTCCATGGAATCGGCGCGGCTGAACGCGGCCGATGCCGGCGCTCCGAGCTCCTCCATAAATCCGAAGAGGTTGCGGTAGCAGCCCATTGCGGCGTGCGAGCCGTTGTCGAGGCGCGCCCCGCGCCATTCCACCGCCGACGCCCTCCCGCCCGCGGAGGCGCGGGCCTCGAAGATTTCGGGGTCGAAGCCTTCGCGCGCCAGTTTCAGCGCGGCGCAGATGCCGGCGATTCCCCCGCCGAGCACGCAGACGCTTCCGAAATTCCGCCCTTCGCGCCCGCCGCGCGCGCGGATTAGCGCGCGGACGGCGAGGGCCGCCTTTTTGAGCTTGCCGGGCTTCGCGGGGTTGGCGGATATTTCAAAGCCGGATGCCGCGATGGAGTCGAGTATGTTCTCGTAAATTTCGCGCATTATGAAGGCGGGTTTCATGGAGGCGCGGTCCTCGGGCGGCAGGAGCCTGTCGGCCTTGCGGAAGAAGTGCTTTGCCCTGAAATGCATCATGCGGAAGAGCTCTTTGCAGCGCGGATTGCGCGACGGCTTGGCGAGGTCGCCCTCCGACACCCCGAAAAATTCGAGCTCTCTGCGCGGAATGTAGCACCTGTTCTGGGTGCGCATGTCGAACGCGGCGTCGCGCAGAATGTTCGTGAATTGCAGCGCGTATCCGAGGGATTCGGCGTAGAGTTTTGTGCGCTCGTTTTTGAATCCGAATATGTATATTGTAGCAAGCCCCACCGCCGAGGCCACGCCGTAGCAGTATTTGCGGATGTCCTCGAAAGTTTCGAACGGCTCGCCGGACGTGTCGCGCATCACGCCGTCTATTATCGCCTGTATGTACTCCTGCGGGATTTTCCGGCGCGCCACAACGTCCGCCATTTCCGCCGCCAGTGGGCTGAGCTCTTTCGAGCCCCCGTAGAGCGAGGCTATCTCCGCCTTCCACGCCTCGAGCTCCCTCCGCTTTTCGGCCGGCGCGCGGCCCTCCTCGTCGGCGATGTCGTCCATCAGCCGGCAGAAGGCGTAAAACACCTCCATGTCCCTCGCGCGGGACTTGTCGAGGCAGAAGAATGCGAAGGCGAGGTTGGATTTTTTCCGCTCCCCCGTCTGGCGCGCGCTCGTGGATATTTCGTCGGATTCGCTCATGATGCCAGCGCGCGGATTAGGATTCTTAGCTTGTCGAGCCTGCCGAATGCGGGGCGCTTTGAGAGCGTGTCGAAGCCCTGGGATTCGATTTTGTCGAGAATCGCCCGCCCGCCCGCGATAGTCGCGCGGATTTCGAGGCTGAGCGGGAACGGCAGCAGCGACGGCAGTTTTTCTCCCCTGTCGAAGAGCTTTCTGGTGCGCTCCACCTGGAATTTTACGATTTCCCTCACGCGCGCGCCGGCGGAATCGGCGAAGATTTCGCTTTCCGTCGCGCCCCGCCAGTCGGACATGGGGATGTATATGCGGTTTTTGAGCTTGTCCACGCGCATGTCCTGCCAGAAGTTCGCCAGCTGCAATGCTGTGCAGATGTCGTCGCTCATCGCAAACCGCTCTTCGTCGGAAAATCCGTGCAGCAGCAGCACGAGCCTTCCGACGGGGTTCGCGCTGCGGCGGCAGTAGTCGAGCAGCTCGGGGAAGTCGGCGTACCGCTTTTTCACAACGTCCTGCGCGAAGGCGCTCACGAGGTCGCGGAAGAGGCTTTTGGGTATGGAAAATTTTTTTACGGTGTCGGAGCAGGCGGCGAAAATCCAGTCCCAGCGCGGATCGAGCCCGGAGGGGTCGGATACGTCGAGCTGCGCCTCAAATTCCGCGAGCCGCTCGATTCTCGCGGGGTCGTCTTCTGCTATGCTCTCGTGCTCCTCGTCGGCGATGTCGTCGGCGGTCCGCGCGAAGGCGTAGACCGCCGCAACGTGTTTGCGCAGGCGCTTGGGCACCATCTTTGCGACGGGGAAGTTTTCGTAGTGCGAGTTCGCGAGGCGCTCGCATTTTGCGTAGGCTGATTCCAGGGAAAGCGGCATATGGTTGCTAAATTTTTGCCCGCCCGCCGAGCCCCAGGGACGGGCGCACTTTGAGGGTGAAATTTTCGGGCGCGTCGCATTCGGACGGGGCGAGCCACGCGGCGAACGCTATCATCGCGGCGTTGTCGCCCCTGTGCTGCCTGTCGGCGGCGAGGAAGCGCGCGCCGCGGGAGCGCGCGAGCCTCTCGAACGCGGCGACGAGGGACGCGTTGTTTGAGACGCCCCCCGACACGCCGACGCTCTTGTAGGCCTTTCTCTTCGCGAACCACTCGGCGCGCCTGCGCAGCTGCTCCACCACGGCGAATTGGTAGGACGCGCAGATGTCGGGCTTGGCGCGTTCGATTTCCCCATCCGCCATCTTTTCGAGGCGGTAGCGCAGGCTCGTTTTGAGTCCGGAAAAGCTGAAGTCGGGGTCGTCCTCGATTTTCCTGTTCTGGCCGTAGGGAAACATCGATTTGTCGATTTTTCCGCTTCGGGCGAGCTCTTCCAGAAGCGGCGCGCCCGGGTAGGGCATTCCCAGCAGCTTCGCGCCCTTGTCGAGGGCCTCCCCCGCGGCGTCGTCCTCGGTTTCGGCGAGCGTCGATATTTGCGCGTCCCCTCCGATTTCAAATAGTATAGTATTCCCGCCCGAGACCGCAAGCCCCAGGTGCGGCAGAAGCCCGGCGAAGTTCGCGCGGAAGTTTTGCGGGTCGGCGGCGTGGACGGGAATGAAGGGCGAGTACGCGTGGCCGCGCAAGTGGTTGACGCCGCGCAGCGGCAGCCCGAGCTTCAGCGCGAGGGCGGCGGCCGCCGCCACCCCTATGGCGAGGCAGTTAGGCAGTCCCGGGCCGTTTGTGGCGGCGATTTCGCTTGCGGAGCAAAAGTGTTCGGACTTGGAGATCTTCGCTATGAGCGCGGGGAGTTTTTTCAGGTGTTCGGAGCTCGCCAGATCAGGCACAACGCCGCCGTAGAGCGCGTGCAGGTCTATCTGTGAGTGCACGAGGCTTTCGCGCACCCCGAAATCGGGGTCGAAAATGGCGACGGCGGATTCGTCGCAGGAGCTTTCTATCGCGAGAACGCTCATTCCACGGCCTTTCCCCCTTCGGCGACGTTCCTGCCGCGCGCCCCGCTTTCGGCGGCGTGCCTGCGGCGCGGCGGCGGTATGCTTTCGTCGTACAGCACGTCGAACTCGCCCGACCTCCTGAACGAATAGCAGGAGTTTCTGCCGACTATTATGTGCTCTATGAGGCTGAGGTTTATCGGCCTGCAAGCGTCCGACAATTTTTTTGTGAAGCGTATGTCCTCGAAGGACGGGCGGGGGTCGCCGCTGGGGTGGTTGTGGGCTATTGCGATGCTCGAAGCGCCGAGGCGTATGGCGGTCTCTATGATTTTTCTGATGTCGGCGTTGGCGTTGTTGACGCTGCCCTCGCAGACGCGCACGTCGCCGTCTGGCACGATTTTCAGGCCGGAGTCCAGGCAGACCATCTCGACGACCTCCCTCGCCTCTGCGGAGATTTTGCTTTTGAAATATTTTATCAGCTTGTCTATGGTGGGAATTTCCACCTGCGGTATCTCGAGCTCTTCGCGGTGGTAGAGGGTTATCAGGCTTTTTATGAAGCCAATGCACGCCGCCGCGCTCCCGCCGATTCCCCTGGCTTTCATGAGTTTTGCGCGGTCGGCGTCGAGGATTCCGCGCAGATTGCCGAATTCCTTTACGAGGTCTTTGGCTATGGGCTTTACGTCGATTCTGGGTATGCAGAGGGTGAGCATCAGCTCTATGACTTCGTAGTCCGAGAGCGCGGGAATCCCGCCGCGCGCAAATCTCTCCCGCAGCCTTTGCCTGTGCCCGTCGTGGCTGTATGAATCTCCGGTGCTCATTTTTGCGGGAAGTGGTTTATGAAGTTTCTTCCGCCGACTTTCAGGGGGTCGGACATTCCGGCGCGGAGGTATTCCCTCGCCGCGCGGCAGGCGTCCCTGAGGCCGAGGCCCTTGGCGAAGTTTGCGGCTATTGCCGCGCTGAGGGTGCAGCCGCTCCCGTGGGTGTCCACGCCGCATATGCGCGCGGACGGCATTTCGAGCGGCCCGTTTTCGTCGAACAGCACGTCCGTTACGGCGCCGCCTTTGAGGTGCCCGCCTTTTAGCAGGACGGGAACACCGTATTTTTCGTACAGCGCGCGCGCGGCGTCCGCTACGTTTTCGATTTTGTCCGCGCCCAGCAGGACCGCGCCCTCGTCGAGGTTGGGGGTGAAGACCTCCGCGAGCGGAATCAGCGAATTTTTCAGGATTTCCGCCGCATCGCCCTCCAAGAGCCTTGAACCGCTCGTCGACACCAGCACGGGGTCTACCGCGAGCCTTATTTCGGGGCGCGCGGCGAAGAATTCCGCAACCGCCGCCGCGGTTTCGGCGTCGAACAGCATTCCCGTCTTTGCGGCGGAGGGCTTGTAGAAATCGCACACCGCGCGCATCTGCTCCGCCGCGAACTCCGCCCCCGACGGCAGGACGCGGCGCACCGCGTCGGGGTTTTGGGCGGTGAGGGCGGTTATAGCGCTGCACGCATATACGCCGTTGGCCGCCATCGCGAGGATGTCGGCCTGGATTCCCGCGCCCGCTCCGGAGTCGCTGCCCGCGACCGTCATCGCGCACGGCATGTCGGCAAATTTTCCCATCTCTGAGTATTTTCCGCATATAGATTGCATTATTTGACAAAACTTTCAAGAAATGCTTTTGTTTTTTCCCGACGAACCCATGGCCGACGACACACAGGAACTCCCGCTCGAACCCGCGGGCGGGCGGGCATCGGAGCCTCCAAAACCCCGCGCGTTTTCGCCGCTCGCGGCGAGGATGCGCCCGCGCGCACTCTCGGAGGTCGTGGGGCACGCCAACATTCTCGGCGAGGGCTGTTTGCTGCCGCGGCTGGTGGCGGCGGACAATTTCGGCTCGCTGATTTTCTACGGGCCGCCCGGATGCGGAAAGACGACTTTGGCCAACGTCATAGCGGCCCAGACGCGCTCGCGGTTCGTGAAGATAAACGCGGTTCTATCGAACGCGGCGCAGCTGCGCGACGAGCTCGCCGCGGCGAGGTACAGAAGGGGGGAGCGCACGATACTCTTCGTGGACGAAATCCACCGCTTTAACAGGGCGCAGCAGGATTTGCTCCTGCCGGACGTCGAGGAAGGGAATGTTAGGCTTATAGGCGCCACCACGCAAAACCCGGGGTTTTTCGTCAACGCCCCGCTGCTCTCGCGCAGCCATCTGTTCAGGCTCGAACCGCTCGGGGCGGACGACGTGGCGAAGGTTTTGCGCCGCGCGCTCGACGACTGCGAGAGGGGCATGGGCAATTTCGGCTGCCGCGCCTCCGACGAGATTTTGAAGGCCGTCGCCGAGATGTGCGACGGCGACATGCGCAGGGCGCTGAACGCGCTCGAAACAATGGTGCTTGCGGCGGGCGGCGGGGCGGAGCTTTCGCGCGCCGACGTCGAGGCGTTCGCGAGGGAGCGCAGGATAAGATACGATTCCGGCGGCGACGAGCACTACGACACGGCTTCCGCCTTCATAAAGAGCGTCAGGGGCGGCGACCCCGACGCTGCGGTATATTGGCTCGCCAGAATGCTCGCCGGCGGCGAGGATCCGAGGTTTATCGCCCGCAGGCTCGTGATTTTAGCGAGCGAAGACGTGGGGCTGGCGGACTCGCGCGGGCTGCTTGTGGCGAACGCCGCCTTCGACGCCTGCGAGCGCGTCGGGCTGCCCGAGTGCGAGCTCAACCTCGCCCACGCCGCGATTTTTCTCGCCGCCGCCCCCAAGAGCAATTCCGCCATGACGGCGCTCGCCGCCGCAAAGGAGGACATCGCAAAGAACCCCGCGCAGCCCGTGCCCGTCCATTTGCGGGATTCCCACACGGCGTTCAACCGTTCGCTCGGCAACGGCGCGGAATACGTTTACAGCCATGACTGCGAGGGCGGGATAAGCGGGCAGGACTACATGCAAACCCCCAAAACTTTTTACCGCCCGACTTTGCGCGGGGCCGAAAAACAGATTGCCGAACGCCTGGAAGAGTATAAAACTCTAAAAAGAAGGATTAAAAATGGAAGACAGAAATCTTGACGGGCAAACCCGCGGCTTCGGGGGGAGGGTGCGCAACACCATCCGCGTGGAGCTGAACTTTTGGCGCGACTGCCTCCTCAACGCCGCGGGCCTGATACTCGCGTGGGTGTCGCTGCCGGCGGGGCAGATAGAATTCAACAACATATTTTCCTTTGCGGCGCTCGTGGTCGCGATATGGTTTATGAACTGGATTATCCGCCCGATACTCGTGCTGTTCACGCTGCCGTTTATAATCTTCACGATGGGGGTTGGAATGCTCTTCATAAACGCGCTCATAATATACTGGGCGGCGCGCCTGATCCCGGGCGAGGGCATAGAGGTGTCGTCCTATTGGGCGGCTCTCTGGGCGTCATTTATCGTATCTGTTCTAACCTGGGCGATAGCCATGGCGCGCAGCGAAAAGATAATCCGCAGGGCTTTGAAAAAAGATTCTGAAAAATCCAAAGACGACGACGTAATCGACATATGATTTCAGTGAAAAAAATCGCGACGGCCGCGCTTTTGGCGGCGGCTTCCGTCTGCTGCGCGGACGATTCTGAAAAAATCTCGACGTTCTCGCGCGAAAACGCCGACTACTGGCTCACCGACGCGCGCGCCGCGTTCGGCGCCTATGTTGGCAACTGGGTGGGCTCCGAGAGCATGACGGTGGAGGGCAACGAGATAATGCGCGCGGAGGTGGCGCAGAGCTATGTTCCGTCCACCGCGTCCAATCCCCCGAGGCTCGTGTGTTCCGGCAAGATCGTGGCGAACGGCAAGAGCATTCCCACGAGCTCCTACATGTACTTGAAGGGGGATTTGCTCGAGCTCGAGATAATGACGGTTGAAAAGGACGTCGTAGCCTATGTCGGCAAAGTGGAAAAAAATTCCGTTTATTGGACTCCAAAATATCTGGTGTACGTGTTCGACGTCCAGCGCGACTCATTCTTTTCGACCGAGCGGGGGATCGTGATGTCGTCGAGCTCGAAAAAATTCGTCGAGACGCCCGACGGGAAGTTTTCCGGCTACATCGAGGTCGGCATGGTGCTGGAGCGCGACAACGGCTATTTCCCCGCGTCCAGGTCGTCTAATTCGGCGCGCAGGGAGTTCAGCTCTTCCCCGCTGGGATCCGGAAACTGACGGGGGGATATGGAGCCGCCGGACGGCATTTCGGGCGCGGCGGATTGCGCGCGCGCGCGCATGGGCAACGGAATGGAGGTATTCCACGTCCGCGGCGTTCGCTTTGCGTCGGCGGCCGCGCGGGTTTTAGTGCGCACCGGCAGCGTCCACGAGGGCGCGATGTGCGGCTGCGGGGCGTCGCATTTCGCGGAGCACATGGCGTTTCTGGGCGCGGGCGCGCGGGGGTCGGAGAGCGTATCCGCGGACGCGGCGGCGATGGGGGCGGAGCTCAACGCGTACACCTCGTACGACCGCACCGTCTATTCGGCCGACTGCCCCGCCGCGAATTTCGGAAAATCCCTGCGCCTGCTGTCGGAAATGCTCTTTGAACCGAATTTTTCGGAGGAGTCTTTTCTTGCCGAGCGCGAAATCATACTGCGCGAGATCGACATGTGCGCCGACGACGCCGACGAGGGCGTCTACGACAACCTGTTCGCGCGCATGTACCTTTCAAGCCCGCTGCGCTATCCGGTAATCGGGCTGCGGGAGAAATTCGAGGGCGTCCTGCCTTCCGACTTGCGCGGTTATTTTTCCGGCAGGTATTGCGCGCAGAATATGTGCTTGTGCGCCGCCTCCCCGCTCGGCCACGCGGAGTTTTTCGCGCTCGCCGAAGCGGCGTTCGGGAAGCGCGGCGGGCGGCTGGAGCCGGTTTTCTCAGAACCCGAACCCCCGCAAATCGCCCCGCGCGAGACAGTCGAATACCGCGGCTGCGACATATCGAAATGCCTTTTGGCCTTCAAAGTCCGCGCCGCCGGAGCCGCCGCGCGCGCCGCGTGGAGGTGCGCCGCCATGGCGCTCGGCTCCGGAAATTCTTCCGTTTTGCCGCGCGCGCTGAAATACGGGAAGGGCATCGCCAATTCCGCCGGCGCGGAATTTTTCGAGGCTGCGGGCGAAGGCGCGCTCATATTGTCCTGGGAGTGCGCCGCAAAAGACTGCTCCGCCGCGCGGGACGCCGCGCTTGAAGAGCTCCGCCGCTTTGCCGGCGCGGGATTTTCCGCCGCCGAGAGATCCCGCTACGCAAAATCCCGCAGGGCCGCGGTCGCCGCCGCAATGCGCGGGGCGGCGCATGCCGCGGACGAACTTTGCGCGTGCGCCTTTTACGGGTCGGGCTTTGAGCTCGCGGAAAGCCTCGCGCGCTCCGTCGCGGAATCGGATTCCGAATCTTCCGCGCGCATTCTTTCGGAGGGGCTCGATTTTGGCGCGTACACGTATTCCGAGGTCTCCCCGAAATCCGCGAGGCCGCGCCGCGCAAAGCCTGTGGGCGCGGGGGGCGCGGAATTCCGCGCCCGCGCTGAGGAGCTTCCGGGCGGCTTGAGAATCGCGCTCGTTCCCCTCGCGGGCTTCGGGCGCGTCCACGCGAGGCTCTATTCTTTCGGGGGGCTTTGCGCGCTCTCCCCGCGCGAGCGCGGCGCGTACCCGCTCGCCGCCCTTTGCGCGCTGCGCGACACTTCGGAAAAAAGCTTCCGCGAGATTTCGGAGTTCGCCGAAAACAACGCCATATCGTTTTACAGCGAATTTTCAGAGTCTTCCGCGTCTGTGTGCGCCGACGCCCTTCCGGAGGACCTTTCAAAGGCGGTCGGGCTCGTCGCGGGCGCGGCTTTGGACTTTAAAATCCGCCCGGAAACCTTTGAGGCCGAGCGCCGCGCCGCAATATCCGACGCGCTCGACGATCTCGACGACCCGCTGACCGCCGCCTCCATAGGCCTGCGCCGCGCGTTCTTCGGCAGGCATCCTCTGTCCTCCCATCCCGACGGGGAGGCGGGGGCGCTTGAAGCGGCGTCTTTGCGCCTCGTCGAAAAAATTTTGGCGAAAACTTTTTCAGCGGGATCGTGCGCGCTCGTAATCGCGGGGGATTTCGACCCGCGCGAGGCTCTGGCTTGCTGCCGCGGCGCGTTCTCCAAAATGCGCGGCGCGAGGGGCGCGGGGCGGATTCACGCATTCCGCGCGCCGAAGGGGCGGGCGAAGATGTCGTTCGGGCGCGGCAAAGAGCAGGCGGCGGCGTTCGCCGCATTCCCCGACGGCGGCGTTTCCGACTGCGGGAACGACGCGGCGCGCGCGGTGTTCGCCGAATATCTCGGAGGGGAAAACGGCGAGATTTTCGACGCCGTCCGGCAGCGCGAGGGGCTGGCGTACGCGGCGTCGTTCGACAGAATTTCCGGTTCCGACGTCTCCGCCGCGCTCTTTTACGCGCTGACTTTGCCGCAAAACGCCAATGGCGCCCTCAAAATATTTTCGCGGATATCCGAACGGCTTGCGCGCGGAGGGATAGACGCCGAAAGGTTTTGCGCAGCGCGGGCCTGCGCGCTCGCGCGCATGGGGGAGAGGTTTTGCGACCCCGCCGAAGCCGCGCTCTTTGCCGCGGCGTCTCTCTTTTCGCGCGGGAGGCTCGCGGAGCCTTCGCAGCTGGCGGAGGAGATTGGAGAAATCGAAATTTCCGCCGCGCGCCGGTATGCGGCCCGCGTTTTTTCAAATCCGTTTTTCTTTTTGGCGTCGAGATGAACACCCCCGTTTTCGAGATTGAAAAAAGCCTCTATGCCGCGGCGGACGCGGGAAAGAGGCGGTTTGTGGTATCCGCCCCCACGGGTTCCGGCAAATCGACGGGGCTGCCCGTCATGCTGCTGCGGAAATTCGGCGGAAGGGTTCTCGTGCTCCAGCCGCGCCGCGTCGCGGCCAGAATGCTCGCCCGTTCGGTCGGCGCGCTCTTCGATATGCGCGACGAGGTCGGGTGGCACGTGCGCTTTGAAAAGCGGTACGGCGAAAATTCTAAAATCGTGTTTTTGACCGAGGGAATCTTGGCGAGGATGCTTCTTTCCGACCCGTCGCTCGAAGGGGTGTCGGCGGTCGTGTTCGACGAATTCCACGAGCGCAACATTTACGCCGACATATCGCTCGCCCTCGCCCTGCGCGCGCAGCGCGGGTTGCGCCCCGACCTCGCGATAGCCGTGTGTTCGGCGTCTATGGATTCCTCCGCGCTGTTCGAATACCTCGGCGGGGATTCGGAGTGCGCCGCGTTTTCGTGCAGCTCGCGAATGTTCGGGCTCGACATATCGTACGCGCCGCCGCGCTCGCGCGATTCCGCCGTGTGGGACTGCGCGCGCGAGCAGTTCGAGAGGCTGGCCCGCTCGTCGGATTCCGGAAATTTCCTGATATTCATGCCGGGCGCCTACGAGATTTCGCGGACTGTCGGCTGCATATTGAGAAGCCCCGCGTCAAAGGGCTTCGACGTGCTCGCGCTCCACGGCGACCTCCCGCCCGGCGAGCAGGACAAGGTTCTCGCCCCGGGGACGCGCCGCAAAGTCATAGTTTCGACGAATGTGGCGGAGACTTCCCTCACGATAGAGGGCGTGAGGTTTGTGATAGATTCGGGGCTCGCGCGCGTGGCGCGCTACGACCCCGCGAGGGGAGTAAACACACTGCTCGTGGAGCGCGTGAGCCTTGCGAGCGCCGCCCAGCGCGCTGGCAGGGCGGGGCGCACCGCCCCCGGGACGGTCGTGAGGCTGTGGCGCCAGTCCGACGAGGCGTCTTTTGAAAGGTTTACGGCGTCCGAGATTTCGCGCCTCGACCTCAGCCAAATCGTGCTCTGGCTCAAAGCCTCCGGAATGTCGGCGGACGGCGTTGGGCTGTTCGAGCCTCCGCCCGCGGAGTCGCTCGACCGCGCCGCGCGCACCCTTGCAAACCTTGGCGCGCTCGACGCCATGTCTCGGATTACGCCGCTCGGGCGCAAGATGGCGGCCTTCCCAACCCAGCCGCGCTACGCGCGAATGCTCATCGAGGGAATGCGGCGCGGCTGCCTGCGCGAAGCCGCGCTCATAGCCTCGCTTTCCGACTGCGGCAGAATAAAGCTTCCGATAGAAAACGCATTCGCCGCCGCCGCGCGCGACGAACTCGTAGGCGACGCCGCGTCCGAACCGGAAGAAATCGCCCGCCTCTGCGAGCTCGCCCGCGAAAATTCCTTCGACGAGAAATTCTGCCGCGAGTTTGGAATCCATTCCGCAAACGCGCGCAAGGCTTGCCGCGCCGCCGCCGACCTCGAACGCCTCGCGCTTCGCGCCTGCCGCGGGGAGGCGCCCGCCCGCGAACCGGAGCCCGACGCCGCGGCCAAGTGCGTGCTCTGCGCGTTTTCGGAACACGTCGGCGCGCGGCTCAACAAGGGCACTTTGGCGTGCGCGCTCGCCGCGGGCGCAAAGGGCGAAATATGCAGGGAATCGCGCATGTACGCGGACGATCTGTTCGTAGCGCTCGATTTGCAGGAGCGCCGCGGCGGGGCGCAGGGCGTGTCCATAATGGCGTCAATGATAACGCCCATTAAGGCGGAATATTTGCGCGAGATGTTCCCGGGGGACTTTTCCTCCGAGACTGTCGTGCGCTTCGACGAGCGCCAAAAGCGCGTAGCTTGCGTTGAGCTCGTCAAATTCCGCGATTTTACCGTTTCCGAAAACGCCTCCGCCGAGCCGCCGAAAGACGCCGCCGCGCGGATTCTCGTCGAAAAAATTTTTGAAAACCCCGCAATTTTAAAAAGCTTTGACGACTCCGCAAAGGCGTTTATGGAGCGCGTAAACTTTGTCGCGGCAGTCTGCCCCGAGAGCGGAATCGCCCCAATCGACGCCCCCGCCCTGCGCGAGATATTTTTGCAGATGTGCTGGGGCTCAAATTCAATCTCGCAGGTAAAAAATCTCGACGCGCTTTCCGCCCTGCGCGACTGGCTGTCGCCCGAGCAGCAGGCGTTTTTAAAGTACGCCGCCCCGAAGTCGGTCGAGATATCGCCGCGCCGCCGCCCTGCGGCCATACGCTACGACGCCTCCGCGCGCCGCGCCGTTATTTCAGCGTCCTTCAAAGACCTCTTTTCCTTCAACCCAAAAAGCGTCTCGATATGCGGCGGGAAAATAGCCCCGACTTTTGAAATTTTGGCGCCCAACGGCCGGCCCGTCCAGACGACCTCCAACCTCGAAGAGTTTTGGAAAACGTCGTGGGCGGAAATTCGCAAAGAATTGAAGGCGCGGTATCCAAAACATTTCAAGCCCGATTCCCCATACTGATTTGGCGAATGCTTTTGGCGAATAGCTCCGTTTTGGGGAAAGCCGCCACTGGTCACGTACTAATGTACGCTCCCACCGGCGGCTTTCCCCAAATACTCGCTCTTCATCCAAAATCATTGCGCCAAATCGGAAACCTTTGGTTTTCAGAACCAATTTTGGAAGAATAGTGGGGATAGCCCTATTGCGAAGCAATGGGCGTAAGGGGCGTGCCCCTTCAATGGAAGCGGCACTGCCGCCCGCCCTCGCTCTTCATCCAAAATGGATTCGCTCGCTTGGTTGCGCTACGCGCAATCCGCGCTGTTCTCACCCCTGCGGGGTAAAATGCTATCGCATTTTATCCTTCCCGAAAGCCTTATTTTATAGCCTCGCTGCGCTTCGGATAAAATAAGCTTTCGTTTTCATTGCGCCAAATCGGGAACCTTTGGTTTTTTAAAACGAACTCCGAAAAAGTGGGGATAGCCCTATTGCGAAGCAATGGGCGTAAGGGGCGTAAGCCCCTTCAATGGCTGGCGGCCCCGCCGCTAAAAATACATTGCGGACAGTATTGCGGCAAAAAATGCCGCCAAAGATAGCGCAACGGTTGCGAGTTTTTTTTCTCAGTTTTTTGGCGAAGCGGCGCATGTCGCCCCTTCCTCCGGAGCTCCGGTAGTCGGAGTAGAGCATGTCGGTCTGTGCGAGGAAGAGCGCGGCGAATTTGTATGCGAAGAAAATTCCGATTGCCGCAAAAAATGCGGAAGCTATAAGGGTGTCCATAATATTTTGACAGCGTTTTAGGTTGGCTGGCCCGCGCTTTTATGTGCGCAGAAATGCGGTCTCCGGAAAACTTTCATTTTTCGGAGACCGCATGAGTGCCTAATTGATATATCTTTTACCTTATTTTTACCCTTTCGGAGAGGCCGCCATAGGCGAATGAGAACCCAACAATTCAACTAATGCACGCCGGCGGCGGCCGCTCGAAAATTAAAATTTTCTCCTGCGCGCCGCGGCGAGGGCGAGTGATAGCGCGCCTGCGACCGCGGCGTATATTGCGGGTTCGGGAATAGTCGCTAGCATGGTTACGCTGAGGTCGCCGTTTGAAAAAACGAAATCCCAATCGTCGGCGTTGAGCTCGCTGCCGTTGAGTTTTACTTTAATGTTTTCGCCTTTCGTGAAAGCGTCCACAACGGTTATTGCGGTTGCCGTTTCGCCGTCGATGAGCATGAAATTGTCTCCAACTTCGACCGCGCCCGTGAGCTCTACGACTATTTCGTAGTCGGAGATAAAATCTAATTTTGACTTGTTGTTTATCCCGATGCCGACATTGATTCCCTGCTGCGCGAATTCCTTGTATTCGGCGGTGTCGTATATGAATTTGAGCGCGGATTTTTCGGAATTTGAGCCCTGGAAATTGAGCGTTGTTCCGTTATTATTCGTAAAATTAAGTCTGCCCATCTCTATTAATATCTTGGAGCCTCCGCCGACATTATACGTTCCGGAAGAGTTGATGTACGCCGCAAGATTTTCCGCAACGCCGCCTTAAAAATGCGGCGTCGTTTTGCCGTCGGGCGGAAAAGGTAGATTTGCCCGTTTCGGCAAGGGGGCGATCTTGCGCTTAAATCAGGCCGGAGCGCTCTTTAAAAGCCGCAATAAAAACGTCCCGCCGAATTTGGGCGGGACGTTTTCGAGCGGAGGGCTATTCCGCCCGCTGGAGTTCAGTCGCGCCGGATTAGCTTCACGGGGCCGAGGAGTCCGGATTCGGACAGCTTTTCCTCGGAGGCAAAACCGGAGTAGACCGTGTTGGTGCGCTTGCCTTTGTAGAGGCGCATATTACTCTTTGTAAAGCGCTGGCCCTCGGGCAGGGCGGCGTCGCCGATGAGCCTGTTTTCCCAAGTGTTCGCCACCTTTATTTCAAGCGAGTTTTTGCCCTCCTTTGCGGCTTTTGAAATGTCGACTTCAAAGGGCGGCGCCCACGCCGTTCCGCAGTATTGACCGTTGACGAACACCTGCGCCGCGACTCCGACCTTGCCGAGGCCGATCGAAAGCTTTTTGCCGACGAGTCCCTTCGGAAGCTCGAAGGAGTTTTTGTAAGCCGCCGTTCCCGAGAAATATTTTATGCCTTTGTCGGACGACTCGTTCCACGGAGCCAGCTTTTCAAAGACCGCCTTTTCGGGCGCGCCCATTCCGCGTTCGAATTCGACCTCCCACGGGGTTGCGATTTCGGCGATTTCCCGCGCCTTGCCGGGCGCCTTGCCGTCGGGTTTGACGCCGGATCCGAACACCGCGAACACTGCGCCCCTCTCGCCGAGGTCGAGTTCCACTTCCACGCGCCCGTCGGCGGTTTTTTTTGCCGATTTCGGCTCGGTTATCGAGCCGTCGAGCGGGTTCCATATCGTCGGGATTCCGGAGTTTGCGAACACCGCCTTGCCGCTGCCGGAGCCCGTCAGAAAATAGATGTCGGCGCCTCCCGCCCTCCTGTGGGCGAAGGCGAATTTCGTATCTACGGCGGGTTTCAGCGAGGCGAATATCTCTTCGGGCGACTTCGCCGATGCGAAGAGCTCCCTGCCGAGCTTTGCGGCTTTGTCCGAATTTTCGCCGAGTCCGGCGCAGCCCGCGGGCGGATTGCCGGCGGCCGCCACGGGAAGGCCCGCCTTTTTGAGCTCGAGGATTTTTTCGAGCGCCTTTGCCGAGACGAGCGGAGACTCCAAATCTACTATCAGCGCGGAGTATGTCTTGCCCGCGCCGAAGTCCAGCCTGCCGTTTTCGACTTTGGCACGGTTGAGGAGCACGTCGTTGTTCGCGATGTCGTAGGAGAACCCCGCGGGGATTTTCAGCCTGGAGTTTTTAAACGGCTTGTCTTTCCATTCGCCCCAGTGCTGGTACGGGGTGTCGCCCGTGTAGACGCAGACGTCGGAAACGCTCTTGCCGCGCGTGAGCATGTATTGGCAGCGCGCGAGATATTCTATAAATGGTGCCGCCATGTTGTGCCATGTGACGTTCCCGTTGATGTGCGTTCCCGCAAAGTACTCTATGCCCGGCTTGCCGAACTTTTCGGGGGAGGCCGTGTAGGTGTGCCATATAATCATGTTCGCGCCGTCCGCAAAGGCGCTGTCCGCCGTGATTTTAAGCAGCGCCGGATAGGACGACCAGTGGCGGTTCATGTGCGTAAAGGCCTCGACCGCGACGCGGTCCTTGCCGTATATGTTGGCGGTATTGGCTATCGGCTTTACGAGGTACCTGCCGCATCTTCCCTTTTCGCCGCCGAACTGAGTCCCGACCCAAAATTCGCCCTGGGGCATGTCGTTGTCGGAGAGAAATTCGAGCTGGTCGGCTTCGCCGAACACGGGCGCCGTGCGGATCCACGGGCCGCCGGATTCCGAATGCCATCCGAGCCCGTCGGCGTGGGCGCGTGCGGCGAGGTTTTCGTAGTAGTTTGCGCGGAAAGTCTCGTTGCGGGCGCGGCGGAAGTCCGTCATGAACTTGTCGGACGCCTCTTTGCCCCCGATTCTGAATCCGGCGAGCACGGGCAGCCATTTTTTGATGTCGTATCCCGCGAATTTTTTAAAGTCTGCGGCGAAATTGGGCGACCATGTGGGAACCGCGCCCTCCCAGCTCATGGTGTAAAAGTGCGTAAGGGTTTTGCCGAAGAGTCCGCCGAGGTCCTTTTTCAGCTCGCCCGCCATGCGGCCGTAGTGCCTCGCGACCGCGTCCGGGTCGAGCACGTCGACGTCGTAGTCGTGCCCGTCGAACGTCGTGTAGGCGAAGCGCACGTCCGCCCACTGCCCGCCATTGGGAGCTTCCCATTCCTTTGCGCCGGATATGTCAACAATTTCGATGGCGTTTCTGCGGCCGGTGACGCCCGCGTTGTCGGTGCGCTTTCCGGAGGTCGCCTCCATTGAGTAGAGCCCGTCGCCGGCGTTCAGCCAGCCGCCGCCCTCGGGGAACTTTTGCCCGTCGTGCCGCACCGCGAAGCGCGCGACGTCCCAAAAATATTTTCTGTCGGCGGGCTTTTCGGAGGAGAGCTTAACCTTGTCCTTCCCGAGGGGGGAAATTTTGCATATCAGCCGCTTGGGGGCGTCGGCGCCGACTTTCCACGGGCCCTTGAACCTGCCGGCGCAGTTGCTGAGGTTTGCGCTAGCCTCCAGCCCGAGGCGAGAGGCCTCTTTCATGGCGAAAGCGAAGTTTTCGCGCCACGTTTCGTCCATGAACTCGCACTTCGGCTTGGGGTAGAACAGGTGGCGCGAGTCCTCCCAGTATCCGCGCGCGTCGAACAGAAGGAACCCCCCGAAGCCCAGCTTTTTCATTCCGGCGAGGTCTTTTGAGATGGTGTCGCGGTCGACGTTTCCGTTCACCCACCACCAGTAGCACCACGGGCGAACCGTGTCCGGAGGGGTTTTAAACTCCGCAGCCGACGGGCCTGAATTCGCCGCTTGCGGATTGTCCGCCTCTGAAAGGTTTGCCGTGGAACATGCCGCGAGAACCGCGGCGGCCGCCGCCAAGAAAATTGTAAGGAATTTCATTTGCCCGAATTTAAGTTGACGCTCTAACTCTGTCAAGCGCGCAAAAGAGGAATTTTTTTTGCAGGGCTTTTTGAGAAATATGTTTGCGCTTTCGGGAGGCATTCGGAAAAATTCCGGCGAATGAAAAAATTTATAGTATCGAGGCTGCTTGGCGGAATGGGAAACCAGATGTTCGAATACGCCTTCGCCCGCGCGCTGTCGCTCAGAAACGGCATGGAGCTCTACCTCGACGCGTGCGCCCTCGATCCGAAGAGGCACACGCGCTTTTCGCTCGGCGCGTTCAATGTGGGCGCGCCGTTTGTTGACGCGGAGCGCAAGAGCCTCGTCATAACGCCGCGCTTCGAGATCAAGCGCAGGCTGTACAAGGCGCTGAAAATACCGTACAGGCTTTCTCCGACGCACCTGCGCGAAAAATCCTTCGCCTTCGACCCGTCGGTTCTCTCCGTCGAAAATTCCCTCTATGTGGAGGGGCTCTGGCAGAGCGAAAAATATTTTTCGGATTTCGCGGACGCAATCCGCGCTGACTTCGCGTTCAGGGACGCCGAAAAGCTTTCGCGCCATCCGCTGTTCGGGGAGGTTGAAAAACCCAATTCCGTGGCGGTGCACGTGCGGCGCGGAGACTACGTTTCAAAGCCGAAGTACCGGCGGATTCTCCACATCTGCCGCAAGAGGTATTACGAGGGCGCGATCCGGCACGTTTCGGAGCGCGTCGAGAACGCCCGGTTTTTCGTCGCCTCCGACGATCCCGGGTGGGTTCGGGAAAATTTTGGCGGAAAAAACGTCGTGTTGATAGAGCCATCGGGGCATTTTGAGGACTTTTATCTGATGAGCCGCTGCCGCCACGCGGTGATTTCCAACAGCACTTTCAGCTGGTGGAGCGCGTGGCTCGGCGAAGCCGGCAAGCCCGGCAGGATAACCGTGGCTCCGGATATGTGGTTTGCGCCGTCGGCGAACATTGACTACTCCGACATAATCCCCGACAGGTGGACGAAGCTGCCGACCGGCTACGGGGATTCCGCCGGATGAGCGAAACTTTCCGCCGCCGCGCGGCGTTTTAAATTGAAAGGGTAAAAAAATGAAGAAGACATTGCCATTCGTCGCTCTCGCGGCGGCGCTCTGGCTGCCGGCGTTTGCGCAGCAGCCCCAAAATTCCGCCCAAGTTGGAAAAATAGCGGTGTTCGTCCGCAACCTGTCCGCCGACCCGTCGCTCGATTCGCGGCTCGGGGCGTTTTCCGCGGCGATAGCCGCCCAGCTCAATGCGCGCGGGCTGCCGACGGTAGACGAAGCCCTCGCGCTGCGCAGTCTCGGCGAATACCTCGGAGGGGTTTCCAAGGCGTCGGACGGCGAAATCAACGCCGCCCTCTTCTCCGGCGCGTCCGCCGCCAAAATCGCCGAATACGCGGGCGCCGACAGGATTTTGTCGGTCGCGATAATATCGGCAGGCTCCGAAACGCGCTCTTTTGAGGGATACGGAATTTCGACGAATGTCGAGACGTTTTCCATAGAGACGTCGAGCTCGCTGTTCGACGCGGGCGGAGGGGGCGTCACCGGCATAAGCGCGGGCGCCTCAACGCAGGTTCGCGGCGGGGGAGCCCTCAAAGTTTCCGAGGGCGACATTTTCGGAAAGCTCTTCGCGTCCGCCGCGCGCAGCCTCGCCGACGGGCTCCGCCGCGGCGCGGCGCTTTCGCCCGCCCCTGCCGAGCGGAAGCTGTACGCCGTGAATTTGAGGTTTGAAATAAATTCCGTAAATTTTCCCGTTTTGAAAAAAATCGGCGACGGCGCGTACGAAGTGGAATCGCGCGTAGTTCCGGCGGGGCTGTCGTCCGCCGCCGTGCGCATAGACGGCGCGGCGGCGGGCGTTTCCGCGTCCTCCCGCCCGATAATGCTTCCGCGCGGGGTGCACACTATAACCGCAGATATTCCCGACTTCCGGAAAGTCGAGGAGTCCATATACGTTGACGGCTCCGATTCGCCGGCGGAGTTCGTCGTCAGCCTTACGCCAAATGACGCCGCCCTCGCGCGGTGGAAGGGGGATATGGAGTTCGTGCAGTCGGTGATAGATTCGGCCGCCAAGTCGGATTCCAAGCGGATTCTCACGGAGGCGGAGGCCGAAAAGCTCCGCGGGATAGCCGAGACTTTCAGGAACTCGAACATAACGGTGGATCTCGGGCTCGGGAAGAAATAGGAGGACAAAATGAGGAAGATGGTATTTGCGGCGCTCGCGGCGGTTTTTGCGATTTCCGCCGCGGCGCAAACCCAAAAGGCGCCGGAAAAGAAATCCGTCGCCGTTGTGAAAATCTCGCCGACGGAGGCGGTCAGAAAAATGGCGGAGTCGCGCGGGGAGGGCCTTTCGCTCGAAGCCGTCGCGCAGTCGCTCGAGGCGGACTTGTCCTCGGCGCTCCAAAACGCCCGCAAGTTCGAGGTGCTGACGCGCTCCGACCTCCCCGAGGCGATGAGGGAGGCCGATTTCGGGGATTCCGGCAATTCGGCGGGCGGGGCTGTCCGCAACTTCAAGGGCGCGGACTACATTCTCACCGTCAAGATAAACGACTTCCAGGACTACGTAAAGACTGCCGACTTCAAGCTGATAGGCAAGAGCGCGCAAAAGCGGCTGCTGCGCATGGGCGCCGTAGCAAACATAATAGACGCGCGAACCGGCGCGATAGCGGAGTCCGCCAACATCTCGGTTTCGGAGTCTGAAATTTCCGAGCGGGACGCCGGCGTGCGCGAGAGCTCGAAGCTCGACCGCAGGCTGCTCGCGGAGCTCTCAAAGTCGCTCGCGGCGAAGATCGCCGCCCGCGCTACGGAAGTCGCCTTCCCCGCGAAGGTCGTCGCCAAAACGGGCTCGCTCGTGACGGTAAACAGGGGCGACGGGACGGACATCGCCGTCGGCGACGTCTACGAAGTTTACGCGCCTTCCGGCGACCTCATAGACCCCGACACCGGCGAAAATCTCGGCTCCGAGGAAATTCCGGTCGGGAGGGTGGAGATCACCGCGGTGCGCCCGAAATTCTCGCTCTCGCGCGCGGTAAAAGACAACGGAATCGCGCGCGGGCATGTGCTGCGCAAGGTCGAGGCGGGCGGCGAAGCCCGCGAATCCGAGTAGCGGATGGGGAGGGCGCGAGCAATACCGGCGCTCGCCGCGGCCGCGCTTCTCGCGGGCTGCGCCACCTACGTCGATGAGACGGGCGGCCTCCGCGCCGACTGGCGGTCGGGCAACCTGAAAGCCGCCGCCCAAAAGGCCGCCGAGCTGTCCTCGGAGGCGGAGGGGTCGGGCGACGAGCTCGTTTTTCTGCTCGAAAGCGGCGCGGTTTCAAGGGCGGCGGCGGATTTCGGGCAAAGCAGAAAGTCGTTCGACAGGGCGGAGCAAATTATGGCGGAGCGCGACGCCCGCGGCGGCGCGGGCGCCGGCGACGAAATTGCGGCGATACTCGCCAACCAGAGCTATCTGCCCTATTCGGGATACAATTACGACCGCATAATGGCGGCGGCCTACCAGGCTATGAACCTCATTGAGCTTAAAGAATTCGAGGCGGCGGAAGTCTGGCTCAAAAAACTCGAAAATTTCCAGGCCGACGCCGGCGCCAAAAACGCGGCGCGCATAGACGCCGAAATGCGCGCCATACAAAAGGCGCAGGCGGAGGGGGGGAAGCGGAAGTACGACGTTTCGCGCACGCTTGCCGACGCGGGGGTGCGCGGGGCGCTCGCGCAATACTACGGCGCGGATTTTCTCGCCCCCGACGCCGCGGTGCGCGCGCGCGCGGTTTACGCCAACCCGTTCGCGTACTGGCTGTCGGGGCTCTATTTTTCCAACCGCCCCGCGGACGCCTCGGACAAGTCGCGCGCGGCGGACTTTTTCAGGCTCGCCAACCAGTCGCTCCCGGGCGGAAACTACGTCGCCGCCTCCGACGCGGCCCGCGCCGAGGCGCTCGCCGACGGGCGCGCCGCCGCCATGGGCGACTTCACCTACGCGATATTCGAGGCGGGTTGCGCGCCGCTCCGCAGGCAGTTCAGGGTGGATCTGCCGCTCTACATATTTGCGGACGCCTTGCCGCATGTCGGCGTCAACTTCCCGTACCTTGCGCCGGCGGATTCCGGAGTGCGCCCTCCGGCGTTTTCCGGCGGGGGGAAAACCGCGGAGTTCGCCAAAATCGCCGATATGGACGAAATCGTCTCGCGCGAGTTCAGGGACGGGCTGCCGGTTGTCGTTGCGCGCTCGATACTGTCGGCGGCTGTGAAGGCAGGCGCGCAGTTCGCGGCGCAGTACGCCGTCCGCGACAATTCCGCCGCCCTTCTTCTGGTGGCGATAGCCGGCTCGGCGTACCAGGCCGCAACGAACGACGCCGACCTGCGCTCGTGGACGACCCTGCCGAAGGCTGTCTATTTGGCGAAGCTGCCCACCCCGCGCGACGGAATTGTAGAAATCGGAGGGCGCAAGGTTTCGGTTGACACTTCGGGAGTCAACGTTATCGTCGCAAAACAGATTTCAAGCGCATCCCCGCTCTTTGTGAGAAAATTCAACTTCAAGGAAAAATGAAAAAAGTTCTGATTTTCGCGGCGGCTTTGGCCCTTTGCGCGTGCGACACCGTCAACACCGTCGAGCGCGCCGAACCCGCCGCCTCCCGAAAAATGGTTGACGACGTGAGGATTGTCACCGACTCCGCGGTGGACGACTACGCCTATGTTGCCGGCGTCAACGAGTCTCGCGCGCCCGGGGGGCTTCTGAAAATGCAGGCAGAGATAGTCAACCGCTCCTCCGCATACCGGAACGTCAACTACAAGTTCGAGTGGTTCGGCGCGGACGGAATGCAGGCCAACTCCCCGAACTCCGTCTGGATAACCCTGCCCATCGAGGGCGGAGAGAGCAGAACGATTTCCGCGGTGGCTCCGAACAAAAATGTGGCGGACTTTAAATTGAAACTCATGCCGGATGTGCGCGACTGAACTTTCCGCCGCGCGAATATGTAAAAAACTTGCACGCGAATTTTATGAAAAAAATGAAAATTCTTATCCTTCCCGTCGCGGCGGCGCTCGCCGCCGCAGCGGTTTCCGGTTGCTCCTCCGACGCCGCGAGGCGCATAGAGGCAGGCGGCCCGCGCTCGCTCGTCTCGGTTAACAAGATAAACATGGCCGATTGGAACGAGGCCGCCGCGTCCCTTGTGAACGACATGCTCTCGTCCGGATGCCTCGACTCTTTCAAGCCGAAGCCCGTCAAAATGGCGGTCGGAAGGATCGTAAACCGCACGAGCCAGGCGATAGAGACAGACCTCCTTTCGCGCCAGATAACGATAGCCCTCAACAATTCGGGCAACGTGCGGGTGGTGTCGTCCGACGCCTATTCGCGCGAGCAGGAAAAGTACGAGGCGTTCATAAACGACAAAAAGGTGTCCCTGCCGAAGCTCGTGATGACGGGCAAAATCATAGAGGACAGGGAGAGCGTGGACGGAGTAAGGGAAGTCACCTACATATTTATGCTCTCGCTCTCGAGCGGCGGCGAAGTCGTCTGGGAGTCTCAAAAGCAGATAGCGAAGCAGGCGGATTAGCCCTCTTCCGCCGGCGCGCGAACATTTCCCGCGCCCCGCGTGTCTTTTCCAGGGCGCGCGGGGCGTTCCGGCGCGGTTTTAAAAATCCGAATTTACAGTCAATATGATGAAAAAATCCGACATAGGCTTAATTGGTCTCGGCGTGATGGGCGCTTCGCTCGCGCTCAATCTCGAAGACAAGGGATTCGCCGTATCCGTCTACAACAGGCCGCATTCCAAAAAGGATTCGGCCGTGAAAAAATTTCTCGAGGGCCGCGGCAAGGGCAAAAATTTCTTCGGCACCGAGGACGTCGCGGAGTTCGCGAAGTCGCTCGCAAGGCCGAGAATCGCGATACTGATGGTCAAGGCGGGCGAGGCCGTGGACGAAATTGCCGCACGGCTCGAGCCGCATTTCGCAAAGGGCGACATAATAATCGACGGCGGAAACTCCGATTTCCGCGACACCGCCCGCCGCGTCGCCGAATTCGCCAGGAAGGGGATTCTCTTCGTCGGCTGCGGCATATCCGGCGGCGAGGAGGGCGCGCTGAAAGGCCCGTCCATAATGCCCGGGGGAAATCCCGAGGCGTGGCCGAAGGTCAAGAAGGCGCTCAAGGCGATAGCCGCGCGCGCGCCGGACGGCGACCCGTGCTGCCGCTGGATCGGCGAAGGCGGTGCGGGGCACTTCGTCAAGATGGTGCACAACGGCATAGAGTACGCCGAAATGCAGATCATCGCCGAGACGTATTCGATTCTCAAAAATTGCAACCGCCTCGACAACGATTCCATTTCCGAGATCTTCGCAAACTGGAATCTCGGGGACCTCAAGGGGTATCTTACGGAAATCACGGCGAAGGTTCTGATGGCGAAGGATTCGCAGGGCGCGTACATAGTTGACGACATTCTCGACGTCGCCGCCCAGAAGGGCACGGGCAAGTGGACGGTCATGTCGGCGCTCGACGAGGGTGTTCCGCTCGGAATCATCACCGACGCGGTGTACGCGCGCTTCATGTCCGCCGACGTAGACAGCCGCGCGCAGGCTTCGGAAATCTATTCGGAGGATCTCGGCGACGCCGAATCCCACGCGATAAACGTGGAGCTCCTGCGCGAGGCTATGTTTGCCGCCAAGCTGCTGGCGTACGCGCAGGGGTTTTCCCTCATGCGCGCCGCCTCCGAAAAGTACGGGTGGAACCTCGATTTTGCGGGCATCGCCAAGATATGGAGAAACGGCTGCATAATAAGGTCGGACTTCCTCAACAACATCGCGCTCGCCTACGAAAAGGGGAGCCCGCGCAACATGATTTTCGCCCCGTATTTCCAGAGCCGAGTGAGGCTGCTCGTGCCGAGTTTGCGCCGCGCGTGCGCGTTCTGCGCGCTCGAGGGCGTCCCCGCGCCGTGCCTTTCGTCGGCGCTGTCGTACTTCGATTCCCTCCGCCAGATAAGCTCGCCCGCCAACCTCGTGCAGGGGCTGCGCGACTTCTTCGGCGCGCACACCTACGAGAGGGTTGACAAGCCCCGCGGGGAGTTTTTCCACACCGACTGGGAGGCGGCCGCTGCCGAGGGCGCCAAGATTTCCACGAGGGAAAAGCCGGAGGGAGCCGTATGGAAAATCCGTCAGGTCAGGTACTGGTAATATTCGGGGCTTCGGGGGACCTCGCCAAGCGCAAGCTCCTGCCCGCGCTGTTTGCGCTGCACTGCGGCGGATTTCTGCCGGAGAACTTCGCGATAATCGGGGCGGGGCGGACGGCGATGGATTCCGAAGAGTACAGGAGGTCCCGCGCAGAGGATATAAAAAAGTTCGCGCGCGCCTCCGCCGCCGACTTCGGGAAGCTCGGCCCGTTCATGGAGCTCGTCAACTATGTAAGTTTTGACACCGACAACCCGTCCGAATATTCGCGGCTCGCGGGGTTCGCGGCGGAAGTCCGCGCCCGCGCGGGGATTCCCGACAACATTACTTTTTATTTCGGGGTTCCGCCGGAGATGTTTTCGCCCATAGCCTCGGGGCTTGAAAAGTGCGGGCTCAGCGCGTCTTCCGGCGGCTTCCGCAGGGTGGTCGTCGAAAAGCCGTTCGGAACCTCCCTCGAAAGCGCGCGCGCGATAAACGCCAAGCTGAGATCCGTTTTCGACGAGGGCGAAATCTACCGCATAGACCACTACCTCGGCAAGGAGACAGTCCAGAACATTTTGGTGCTGCGGTTTGCCAACGAGATTTTCGAGTCGCTCTGGAACCGCGACCACATCGACTCCGTGGAGATTTCCGTTTCGGAGTCTCTCGGCGTAGAAAACAGGGGCGCGTACTACGAAAAGTCCGGCGCCCTGCGCGACATGGTTCAAAACCACCTGCTCAACCTCGCGGCGTTCGTGGCGATGGAGTGCCCGTCGTCCTTCGGGGCGGAGTCCATACGCGACGAAGTCGCGAAAGTTCTCGAATGCCTGCGCCCGATGGACGCCAAGGCGATAGATTCCGGCACGGTGCGCGGGCAGTACGCCGCGTCGGGCGGCATGGCGGCGTACCGCTCCGAAAAGAACGTCGCGGCGGACTCGCTGACGGAGACTTTCGCCGCGCTCAAATTCCATATAGAAAACTGGCGTTGGGGCGGAGTCCCGTTCTACCTCTATACGGGCAAGCGCCTTTCGGAGAGGAAGTCGGAGGTCGTAATAAACTTCAAGTCCGCGCCGGTGCAGATGTTTGTCGGGCAGTGCTCGGGAAGGTCGTGCAACAAGCTGACTTTGCGCATACAGCCCGACGAGGGCGTGTGGCTCAAATTCGGGCTGAAAGTCCCGGGGGCGGGATACGAGGTCGCGCAGGTCTCCATGGATTTCAACTATTCCTCCATATCGGGAGCAAACCTGCCCGACGCGTACGAACGCCTGCTGCTCGACGCCATGTCGGGCGACGCAACGCTTTACGCGCGCTCGGACGCGCTCGAGGCCGGTTGGAAGTTCATCGACCCGATACTGGCGCGCTGGGCAGAGCGCGGCGCGGACGGGCTGGAGTTCTATGCGGCGGGCTCCGACGGGCCGGAAGGCGCGCGCAAAATGAGGCTCGAACACAGTTCCGAGGGGTGTCCCATACGCTTTTCGGCAAGCGCAAAGGGCGGAGATGAAAGTCGCAAGGAGTGACGGGGCGTCCGCCGCGGTAGCCGCGCTCGCGGACAGGATTGCGGAGCTTGCGGAATCGGCTTCCGGAGACTTTTGCATAGCGTTTTCGGGCGGGGAGAGCGCGAAGTCGCTCTATCCGGAGCTCGCGCGCAGGCGGCTGGATTTTTCGCGCTTCAAAATATTTTTTGCGGACGAAAGGTGCGTGTTTCCGGACTCGCCCGACAGCAATTACCGCTGGGCGCGCGAGCTGTTTTTGGAGCCTTTGAAAATCCGCGGAGGCAGGGTGTTCAGGCTGCGCGGCGAGGACTGCCCCGTGGACGCCGCCGAGGCGGCCTCTAAAGCCGCCGCGGAAAATCTCCCGTCGGCGGGAGGGTTCCCGCAATTCGACTGCGTCGTGCTCGGAATCGGCCCTGACATGCACACGGCGTCCATTTTTCCGGACACCATGGAGCTTCTCGATTCCCCGAAAATCTACGGCGTCTGCCATACGAAATCTTCGGAATTTTGGCGGATCACCCTAACGGGAAAAGCAATTTTGAACGCGCGCGAAATCCTCGCGCCCGTTTTGGGCGAATCCAAGGCGCCGGTTTTGTCGCGGCTCGAGGCGTCCGTCGCGGCGGGCGACTTTTCCACTCCCGCCGCCGCCGTTTTCGGGCGGGCGAAAAATTGCACGGTCTTTGCCGGATTCTGATCCTCCCTTCCGCGCGCTTCCCCACGCGCGAAGGCCGGAGTTTTTTTGCGCGCCCGCCGCGGCGGGCGCGGTCGGGTTTTCCCCGTTTTGCTAAACCTTTGCAAATCTGTTTGACCCGCCGGAATCTCCGCCGTATTTTCCGCGCATGAAAAGATTTTTTTGCGCCGCGGCGGTTTCGCTGTCCATCGGTTTTTCGACGCTCGCCGCGGACGAATACGAGGACGGCGCCGTGACGGATCCCGCCGCGAAAATAATGCTCTCGCAGGCGCGCGGCGGCAACGGGGACGCGATTCTGAGGGTTGCCGTAGCCTACGCCGCGGGCGACAAGGGATTCCCTAAAGACCCCGCGAGGGCCGTTCTCTGGTGGAAGAGGGGCGCCGATATGGGAGACGCGCGCTCGCAGAATTACCTCGCCTCCGCATACCTCAAAGGGGAGGGCGCGGCGCCGAATCCGAAAGCCGCCGTGGAGCTCTGGGAAAAGGCGGCGGCGCTCGGATTTCCCGAGGCGCAGTACAATCTCGGGGTGTGCGCGGCGCGCGGAATCGGCGGAAAGCGCGACATGCCTCTCGCCGCCCGCTGGTGGGAAAAAGCGGCCGAAAACGGGCACCAGAAGGCGCAGTACAATATCGCGGCGATGTACATGAACGGCGTCGGCGTCGAAAAGTCGGCGGAGCGCGGAATGCGCTGGCTCGAGCGCGCTGCGGAATCCGGAGACGCGGAGGCTCAGACGGTTCTGGCGGGCTTTCTATTTAACGGAGTCGGAGTCCCGGCGGACAAGGCGCGCGCGGCGAAATTGTGGGAGTCCGCCGCCGCGCATGGAATCGCCTTTGCCGCCAAAAACCTCGCAAAAATGTACCTGTTCGGCGACGGCGTGAAAAAAGATCCGGCGCAGTTTGCGAAGTGGACGAAGGCCGCCGCGGACTTGGGCGACGCGGAGAGCATGTACAACATTTCGATAGCGTACAAAAACGGAGACGGCGTGGAAAAGTCCCCCGAGGAAGCCGAGTATTACATGAAAAAATTCAACGCAGCCTCCGCGCGCTGAGGTTTTTTTAGAGGTTGGAAGCTTCGGGGTTTCCGCCGTTTTTCGCGCGCGAAACCAAGTGCGTTTTTTTAAGTGGCGCGATTGTCCGTATAAAACGCCGCGGCAAAAACTTTCCGCCCGCAGTTTCATGCGGGGCGGAAATTTACTCTTTAAGCGCGCGCAAAGGGGCGCGGCTTTTTTGTTTTGCGGACGGAAAAATTTTCCCGCTGCGGCTTCCCGTCATTTTCTCCGCCTGCGCGCGGCAATTGCGAGCGCGAACGCCCCTGCTCCGGAGAGAATCGCGCTTTCGAGCGGCTCGGGAATCGGGTTTGTCGCTATTATTGAGGAAATCGTTTCCGCGTAATCTTCAAGGCTTGTCGCAATCGTGAGCGAATTTTCGAGCAGCGCGGACTTGTCGACGCCGTTGGGCCTGCCGTCGCTTCCGTATGTGAGGCTCGCCTCGCCGTAAGAGCCGAATATGGCGGTTGAAGTAGATATGTTCGGCGAAACTCCCGTGATTGTCCCGACGAGATACCATTCGTTTTCAAACTGCGCGAACATTCCGCCTCCGGAGTCCCCGCTCTGCGCCTGCGCGGACCCGGGCGTTGCCTCAGCCATTGTTATAAGGGTTTTCGCTCCGTTTAAATTTTGCATCGCAAACAGCGACGATTCGCCCGAGCGCACCGTGCCTTTTATCCCGTCGGAGGCGACCGTTTCTGCGTCGAGCGCGCTCGAATCGCTCCTCCCGTATCCCGCGCCTGCGAGCGTGAGATGCGTTCCCTCGGAATAGGTCAGATTGTAGGCGTTGCCCGTGCGCGCGGCGCCGAAAGAAACGGTGGTGAGCGCGGAATACGCGTCGGCGGTTGCGATGTTTGCGCTTGCGAGGCTTGTGAAAGATTCGAGCCCGTCCACATAAAACAGCTTCAAATCCGCTCCGAAAGAGGAGTTGAGGGTGTTGTCCACATGCGAAACTTTTGCGTATTGCCCGTTTTGCGAAATGAAGGTGGAATCGCTGATCGAGACGTGGTTTGCCGTCAGAAACCAGCCGTTTCCGAGGTAGACAGCCGGGGAATCCGAGACCGCCACAACGCTCGCCAAGGCGGGATTTTCGGCGGATGCGTAGTCGGCAGCCGCTTGCCCGTTGCTCTCCCCGTAGACTATTATCGCCTCTGACGCCGGCGGAAAGAGAGCCGCGGCGGCGGAGAAGAAGGCTGAAAATGTTCTTTTCATACAATTTTAAGACATAAAAACGGGCGAATATGTTTAAAAAACGTTTTTCTTGAATAACTGTGCGCAAATTGCATAACTCAACATTCAGATATATAGTAAGAAATAAAAAATTAACTTTTTTTCAAGAATGTGCTTGACAATATATGCAGTGGAGGGCTTAATGCGAGGTCTTTTCACATTGGGGCGGGGTGGCGCGAGGGCGCAGAGCTGGTCTGGTGTGGGGAGGCGATTTTGAAAAAAAATTGAAAAAAAGATAAAAAAGAAGCTTGACAAGGGAAGAGGGGTATAGCTTAATGGGCGGCCTTTCGACTTGAGAAGGTCGAGCGAGAGATAGGAATCCGAGTCGGGGTTAAGTTTCCGAGAGGGGGCGCCGATGAGGGGAAGAGTTCTTTGAAATTTACTAAGTACGATTGTGCGAACCAGCCAAAAATTTTTTTGGCGAAACTTTGAAAAAAGTCCAACGAATCGATATAGAGATATATTGAAGAACAGACGTTGAACGATCTAATGAAATCTTAAAAAAAAGATTTTACGGAGAGTTTGATTCTGGCTCAGAGTGAACGCTGGCGGCGTGGTTAAGACATGCAAGTCGAGCGAGAACAAAAGCGTAGCAATACGTGGATGAGAAAGCGGCGAACGGGTGCGTAACACGTAAGCAACCTGCCCTAAAGACGGGGATAGCTCGGGGAAACTCGAATTAATACCGGATGTGGTCCTTAAACACATGTAAGAGGAACTAAAGCTTGAGAAGGCGCTTTAGGAGGGGCTTGCGGCCTATCAGCTAGTTGGTAAGGTAACGGCTTACCAAGGCAAAGACGGGTAGCGGGTCTGAGAGGACGATCCGCCACACTGGAACTGAGACACGGTCCAGACACCTACGGGTGGCAGCAGTTTCGAATCATTCACAATGGGGGCAACCCTGATGGTGCAACGCCGCGTGGGGGACGAAGGTCTTCGGATTGTAAACCCCTGTCACACAGGACTAACCATAAGGTTAATAGCCTTATCTGAATTAACTGTGAGAGGAAGTAGTGGCTAACTCCGTGCCAGCAGCCGCGGTAATACGGAGACTACGAGCGTTACTCGGATTCACTGGGCGTAAAGGGAGCGCAGGCGGGATAGTGTGTTAGGTGTGAAATGCCGGGGCTTAACTTCGGAGCTGCGCCTAAAACTATTATTCTAGAGTGCTGGAGAGGTAAGCGGAATTTCCGGTGTAGCGGTAAAATGCGCAGATATCGGAAGGAACACCGAAGGCGAAGGCAGCTTACTGGACAGAAACTGACGCTCATGCTCGAAAGCGTGGGGAGCGAAAGGGATTAGATACCCCTGTAGTCCACGCCCTAAACGTTGTACACTAGGTATTGGAGGAATCATCCCCTTCAGTGCCCCAGCTAACGCGATAAGTGTACCGCCTGAGGACTACGACCGCAAGGTTAAAACTCAAAGAAATTGACGGGGGCCCGCACAAGCGGTGGAGCATGTGGCTTAATTCGATGCAACGCGAAGAACCTTACCTGGGTTTGACATGTATTTGAATATGCGTGAAAGCGCATAGTCCTTCGGGACAGGTACACAGATGCTGCATGGCTGTCGTCAGCTCGTGTCGTGAGATGTTCGGTTAAGTCCGGCAACGAGCGCAACCCTCGCCCTATGTTACCAGCGGGTAAAGCCGGGGACTCTTAGGGGACAAACCTGAATTCAGGTGGGAAGGTGGGGATGACGTCAAGTCAGTATGGCTCTTACATCCAGGGCTGCACACGTGCTACAATGGCCGGCACAGAGGGAAGCTACGCCGCGAGGCGATGCAAATCCAGAAAACCGGTCCCAGTTCGGATTGGATGTCTGCAACTCGACTCCATGAAGCCGGAATCGCTAGTAAAGGCGTATCAGCTACGACGCCTTGAATACGTTCCCGGGCCTTGTACACACCGCCCGTCAAGTCATGAAAGCCGGTTTTGCCCGAAGTTCGTGAGCTAACCCGCGAGGGGGGCAGCGACCTAAGGCAAGGCTGGTGATTGGGACTAAGTCGTAACAAGGTAGCCGTAGGGGAACCTGCGGCTGGATCACCTCCTTTCTAAGGAGAAATTCTGATGCGCCCCGAGAGGGGAGCATGTGAGAATGAGGATGAGGTACGCGCGATCGTGCTTAGTAAATTTCAAATGGACGGAAGTTCATTGAGAAGCGACAAACCGCAAGGCGTTAAATGGGCGGAAGGCCCGGGACGCGCTGGATGGCGAAGGGGCCGTAGCTCAGATGGAAGAGCGGCTGATTTGCATTCAGCAGGTCATCGGTTCGAACCCGTTCGGCTCCACCATTTAGAGGGCTCATAGCTCAGTTGGTTAGAGCACACGCTTGATAAGCGTGGGGTCGGTGGTTCAAGTCCACCTGGGCCCATGGATGGTTTGTTGAGGAAGGATTTGGTTCTTTGACAGTATGTAGACGAGAAAACACGTAAATAAGCGAGGTAAATAAAAATACGATAGCTTAGAATACGGAAGAAAGTGAATAGAATCCAGTGACAGCCCATATTTAAAAAAGGAACAATGGTTGTTATCAAGCAACGAAGGGCAACAGGAGGATGCCTTGGCGACACATGGCGATGAAGGACGTGGCAAGCTGCGAAAAGCTTCGGTAAGCCGCAAGCAGGCTTTAACCCGGAGATATCCGAATGGGGAAACCCACCGGCGGCAAAGCGCCGGTACTGCGACATGAATAAATAGTGTTGCGAGAGCGATACCCGCTGAAGTGAAACATCTCAGTAAGCGGAGGAAAAGAAAGCGAAGCGATTCCCTCAGTAGTGGCGAGCGAAAGGGGAACAGCCCAAACCATGGGGATTTATCCCTGCGGGGTTCGGACTCAGATGTGGACTTTTATCAGATAGGCGAACGGCATGGAAAAGCCGGCCATAGAGGGTGAGAGGCCCGTAGTCGAAATCTGGTGAATACCTATGAGTATCCAGAGTAGCACCGGACACGTGAAACCCGGTGTGAATATGTGCAGACCACTGCATAAGGCTAAATACAAGGTGTCGACCGATAGTGAACAAGTACCGTGAGGGAAAGGTGAAAAGGACCCCTGTTAGGGGAGTTAAAAGTACCTGAAACCTGTTGCCTACAAGCGGTCAGAGCCCCCATGTGGGGTGATGGCGTACCTTTTGCATAATGGGCCTAGGAGTCTATATCAGTTGCAAGCTTAAGCGTTTACGACGCGGAGGCGAAGCGAAAGCGAGTCTGAAGAGGGCGGGAGTAACTGGTATAGCACCCGAAGCGGAGGCGATCTAGCCATGGCCAGGCTGAAGCATCGGTAACGCGATGTGGAGGGCCGAACCCATTAACCTTGAGAAGTTAAGGGATGAGCTGTGGTTAGGAGTGAAAGGCTAATCAAGCCCCGTAATAGCTGGTTCTCTCCGAAATATATTTAGGTATAGCGTCAAATGCTGATCGCCGGGGGTAAAGCACTGAAAAGGCTAGGGTTCACACCAGAATACCGAACCTTATCAAACTCTGAATACCGGCGAGGGAAATTTGGCAGTCAGTCAGTGGGGGATAAGCTTCATTGGCGAGAGGGAAACACCCCAGACCATCGGATAAGGTCCCTAAGGTAGTGCTAAGTGGCAAGAAGGAGGTAAGTTTTCATAGACAATGGGGATGTTGGCTTAGAGGCAGCCATCATTTAAAAAGTGCGTAATAGCTTACCCATCGAGAGAATTTGCGCCGAAAATGATCGGGACTCAAGCACTATACCGAATCCGTGGAATTAGCAATAATTGGTAGGAGAGCGTTCCAACGGCGTCGAAGGTCGAGCGGCGAGCGAGGCTGGAGCTTTTGGAAGTGAGAATCTAGGCATGAGTAACGAAAAGCATGGTTAAAATCCATGCCGCCGTAAGGATAAGGTTTCCTGGGGAAGGTTCGTCCGCCCAGGGTTAGTCGGGAGCTAAGGCGAGGCCGTAAGGAGTAGTCGATGCACAACGGGTTAATAATCCCGTACCGGCTTGTCGATGTTTGAGCTTTATATTGACGGATGAGTGAATGCTGGCGAGGTGATGAACGTCCTCGTCCAAGGCGCTGAAAGGCGTCGACGGGACTCTGAGGCTACGGCCGAGGGGGATCAGCAATGGCTAGTCCCGGGAAAATTTATAAAGTTAGTCGGCGGGCTGCCCGTACCGCAAACCGACACAGGTATCCGGGATGAGTATTCTAAGGCGCGTGAGTTAAATCTCTCCAAGGAACTCGGCAAAATGGCCCCGTATCTTCGGTAGAAGGGGTGCCAACGCGAGTTGGTCTCAGTAAAGAGGCCCAACCGACTGTTTATCAAAAACACAGCTCTCTGCCAAGTCGCAAGACAACGTATAGGGAGTGACATGTGACCAATGCGGAAAGGTGAAAACTGCTTGTGAAAGCTTGTGGTCTAAGCCCCCGTGAATGTCGGCCGTAACTATAACGGTCCTAAGGTAGCGAAATTCCTTGTCGGGTAAGTTCCGACCTGCACGAATCATGTAACGAGTTGGGTGCTGTCTCAGGGAGATGCTCAGTGAAATTGTAGTCGCGGTCAAGATGCCGCGTACCCGCAGAAGGACGGAAAGACCCTATGAACCTTTACTGTAAACTGATATTGTCGTTTGATTTTTAATACGTAGAATAGCCGGGAGGCTTTGATTCGGCACTCCAGGGTGCCGATGAGCCGCAATGTGAAATACCGGTTTTTAACTATTAGGCGTCTAACCGCAAACCGTAAGCCGGTTGCGGGACAGTGTTAGTGGGTCAGTTTGACTGGGGCGGTCTCCTCCTAAAAAGTAACGGAGGACTGCGAAGGTTCCCTCAGACCGGATGGTAATCGGTCGTCGAGGATATGGCTAAAAGGGAGCTTAACTGTGAGACCTACAAGTCGAGCAGATGGGAAACCAGGCCCAAGTGATCCGGCGATAGCTCGTGGGAGCGTCGTCGCTTATGGGACAAAAGGTACTCTAGGGATAACAGGCTGATTTCGCCCAAGCGTTCATAGCGACGGCGAAGTTTGGCACCTCGATGTCGGCTCATCACATCCTGGGGCTGTAGAAGGTCCCAAGGGTTTGGCTGTTCGCCAATTAAAGTGGTACGCGAGCTGGGTTCAGAACGTCGTGAGACAGTTCGGTCCTCTATCCTCTGTGGGCGTTGGAAATTTGAGGGGTTCATTCCTTAGTACGAGAGGACCGGGAATGACGTATCCCTGGTGTTCCGGTTGTCGCGTCAGCGGCAGCGCCGGGTAGCTAAATACGGAAAGGATAAGCGCTGAAAGCATCTAAGCGCCAAGCCTGTCCCAAGATTAGATTTCCATGAGGGACCGGGAAGACCACCCGGTTGATAGGACGGAAGTGTAAGCGCAGCAATGCGTTGAGCTAACCGTTACTAATTACCCGAAAGCTTGAAAACAACAATTGTGCGCCTTTTTTAAATATGGATTATCTAACGGATGAAGTTTGCTTTCATTCTCGTCTCATACTCTTGACTTTCCGATAAAAAGACCGGGAGCGCAGAGCAGGCAACAAATTGACTCTGGTGATCATAGGCGAGAGGAAACACACGTTCCCATCTCGAACACGCTCGTTAAGCTCTCAGTCGCCGATGGTAGTACGGCCTCGCTGCCGTGCGAGAGTAGGTAGTTGCCAGTATTATGAAGCCCGTCAACCCCTCAACGGTTGACGGGCTTCCCCGTATTCGCTTGTTCGCATATACTTACTCCCGCTCGCGCTAACTGCTCAATCGGTACCCCGCCTCAGTTTCTTTTCCCAGACTATCGCCGTAGCTGTAATCGGCTTGCATATTTGCACGCATTCCCTCTGTTATATCCCTCCCTCCTTATTTTAAATGCTTTCATAAAGCATATTGCCGTTTCCGGTGGACGTATTCTGCCTGCTTGTAGCGGGTGTCTTCATCTTTTTTTCTGCGCCATTGCGCATAATTTGCGTTGCAGTGTTTATAATATTTTTATAGCTTCGATTTTGGGATTAGCGGTCTAATGTCGATTATAAAATGTTTTGAATGCGGTAGGGAAGTCAGCAGTTCTGCGCTGTATTGCCCCCATTGCGCCTATCCCATTGCCGAACATATTCGGAATGCAATGCCGGAAATGCCGGCCGACCTGCGGATTGGCAGCGTTGTAAAAGGAACTGCGCTTTCCGTGAAAACGTTGTGTGAACCTTCCGTTTCTGCGACTTTGATGTGCCACACCCACGGTTTGTCGATTACCGATTCGGCTACGGAAAAGATAGAGCAAATACATTTCGCTCAGATAATAACTTTAAAAAAAGCGTATTATCGTAGCCTATATTGCAATCCAATCCATTCGTATTATATTTATACTCCGCATCTCTACTTGGAATATTGGCACATCGCTACTAAAAGGAAAAAAACGCTCGAGATTATGCTTGCAGACCAGTCGAGCATATATGTTCGCGAAAACGCCGTTTATTCGAATTTCATTAATACCTACGAAAAATTTCGTTGCGCGAGCGCCGCTTCAAAAGCGGAGGATATTTCCGCGGAGGACTCTGTGCGGGCGGAGCTGGCGGCTGAACGCAACAGGGATTCGGCGGCCGTTGCAGGGTGTTGGCTTTTTTTCTTTTTTGCGCTGATGTTGTTTTTTCTCGCGCCGTCTATGGCGGAAAATCCGCACAGCGTCATCGCTACGATTTGGATGGTTTTGTTTTGCGCCGTAGTGTTGGTTGTATTTTTAGGGATTCTGATTGTCATAAACTGCTTTTTCAGAAAATACGGCGGTTCTAATTGATGCAAACTGCTTGGCGCGGGAAATCATTTTATATATGCGCAATATTTACGAATCAATTTTATCTATTGATTTCTGCAATGCCAATATTGAATTTGTTGAATGAGATACTTGACGGGTTCTTGGTTTTTCTTGATGAAAACGGACTTTTGCAATGAGTTTGCCGGATTGTCACCTCATGTCCATAACCTTGCCGACATTGTAGCCTTCAACCATGAAGGCCGCGCAGGAGCTCAGCGTCAGGTGGAAGAGGGAGGTATTCCACTTGGCGTCTTTGCTCCAGCCTTCAAAAGTGGTTGTGGCGCCTTCTGAAATCATGCGCATCCATGTGTTTTCATCGGTGATCAGGCTCAGCATAAGCTCCTCTTCTCCGTCCCTTTGAAGCCCCGCAAGCAGCGGAAACGATATGAACAGCATTCCCTTGTTAAGGCGCTTTTTGCGGATCATTTTTATTATTTCCGCGCGGCATTCTTCGTTTGGGCACAGCCCAAGAAACCACGCGTATATGTTCGACGGGTAGCTTGTGCGGCCGCTTTCGACGCTGTCTTTGAAAAGCTTTTTGCGCGGGTCGTAAAACGCGTTGCGGAACGCCTCTGCGAGTTTCGCCTCGCCGCCGTATTCCCTCTCCCCGAGCCTGCGGGCCGTCTTGTTGAACGCGCGAACCGCCCCGACATACCATGCGTTGATCACATTGTGTTTTGTCGCGCAGACTTCGCCCTCTTTGATGTCGACGTCGTATCCGTCGCGCCATTGGCTGGGCCATTCCACGACGCACCACTTGTCGAGGTTTGACAGAAGCCCGTCGTCTCCGGCGTAATTTTCCCTGTAAAAATCCAAAATTTTTCTGAAATCGCCGAGGCGTTCGCGGACGAACTCTCTGCTGTCGCCGCGCTCTTCCAAGACGGGGAGCAGGACGAACATCATCAGCGGGTACTCCGCGATTTCCTGCATGAAGGAGCAGTTTGCGCACGTGACAAGCCCCCCGTTGATGAAGCTCGTGCGCAGAAAGTCGTCGATGAACTTTCGCATCGGCGCGAAGTCGCCGTTGAGCAGGCACCACGCGAGCATGGAGTAGCAGCCGTCGCCGAGATAATAGCCCTTTTCGCGCTCCATGCAGTCCTGAATTTGCTCCTGTGCGCCGTAGCGCAGGGTGCGCACGCACAAGTCCCAAACCTTTCGGGCGCGCGCGTCGTTTTCGTAGCGGTTTTTTGCGGCTATCCTAAACGGCATATGGCGCGCTATGAGTTTTATCGAACTCTCGTCCACTTCGGCGGTTCCGCTTTCAGGCGGGATTATTTCGGCGTATCTGAAAGACTTGTAGTCGAATTGTCGCAGTTCGTCCCTGCCGTTTCCCGATAGAGTGAAATGCTCGCGGTAGTCGCAATTCGCGCGCAGCTTGTGGCGGACGGATCCGTCGGGATTCAATTCCTGGCCGAATCTCAACTCTATCTTGTCGGACTTTTCCCCCTCGGCGGACATTGAAAAATACCCGACATACATCGCGCCGAAATCTATGAAAATTTTGCCCTTGCCGTCGCGCCTGATTTCTGCGGGCGCGACTTCCTCAAATTCCAGGGGCGGCAGGGGGGACGGAAAGAGCTTGTACTGCGGATTTTTCAGAAGGCTCGCGGAGCGCCACTTTGAGTCGTCGAATCCGGGCTGTTCAAATCCGGCTTCGGGCGCGCCCGCGTCGTAATTTTCCAGAAATTGCGTGTCGTATCCTGCCTTTCCGGCGGAGGATATTCCCGAGTGCGGCGCGCATTTCCACGACGCGCCGGTTTTGAGGACCGTCTTCCCGTCGCACACCAAATCGCAAATTGCGCCGCTTCTCATGTCGCCGCTGACCCACACGCGGTTTATCAGCCCCTGGTAGTAGCTGTGGATTGCCACGACGTTTCTTCCCCTGCGCAAAAATTTGGAAACGTCGGCTTCGCAGTATAGATAATGGAAGAAATATCCAGGGGCGGGCCCCTGCGCGGCGAATTTCCCGTTTACGTAAATTTTCGCGTAGTCGTCGGCGGAGAAAAACAGGCGGGCTTCCTTGGGGAGTTCGTCGAGGAAGAATTCCCCCCTGAAAAGCGTGTGGCGGGTTTGCAGCGCCTTCGATTTCTCGAGAACCCTTTTCCCGCTCTCGAAGTCGTATTGCCGGTGAAAGACGTTCACGGGCTCGGCGTTGGCAAATTCGGCGGAAGTTATCCATTGCCCTTGGAAGGCGTGTTTCGGCGCGTCTTCCGCGCCGGCTGGGGCGGACGCGGCCAAAGCGCCTGCAATGATGATTGTCGCGATTTTACGCATGTTAAACCGATAAAAATTGCGGCGCGCGATGTAAAGAAGAATGAACGTGGCTTGTTTTCGGCGGGAGAAATTTCCACACCGGATTGTTTTTCGCGGCGGCGCGGAAATTTTGGGATTGTTTGATTTTACGCGCGCTTGCGCAAAGCCGCTTCGCGTCAAATTGCGGGGGGCTGACGCGCGGCGGTTCCATGCTGCAATTTCCGCCGGCTGCCTGAAATCAGTATTTTCCGCCCATTCCGCTTGCGCTCGAAACCTTTCGCGCATCGTCCGATCGTATCGGCTTGAGCTTTGCGCATCCGGAAATCGGGACGGCTATTCTTGACAGGCCGGCGGGATATTTTCTCCCTTTCCCGACGGATTCGCCGAGAACGTTGAACGTTTCGGCGTAAAATTCCGATGGGGAGTCTACGACAAGCGCGCTTTCCGCCGTGGCATTGAAAACATGGCAGATTTTGCCCTCCGGCAAATCCGCAACCTGCCTTGCCCCGTAAACCGCAATGACAGCGCGGTCTCCCTTTTCGGCCCTTATTTGCGGGTAATTCTGTTCGGGGGAGAGCGGCAGAAATTTTCCGTTTTGCAGAACGTCGCGGTGCTCCGCCATAAAGCCGAGATAGAATTTCAACATTTTGCGGTGGTCCGGCGGGAGGCCTTCAAGCCTTACCGAAATTTGCGGAACGGCAAACAGGGTTGCCAGCAATTGGCGCGCGGCGTCTTCCGCAGGCGTATCCGCACGCCATGTCAGCATGTCGGAATGTACGGCGGTGTTTCCACTTGCAAGGCGTAGGTTCGTCGTCCCGAGGCGGTTGGTGAGCGCGTCCCCCGGGCAGTCCATAACGCGGAACATATTGCCGTAATTGCGGATTGAAGGCCCAATGTATGACTGCCTGAATTCAATCAGCAGATCTTTTTTTATTTTAGAGAGCCGTTCGGTCATGGAAGAAAGCAGAAAATCCACGGCAAGCGGCAGGTTTTTTATGTCGCGGCCGGCGTAATTTTCCGCAACTGCAGGATCTTCGCCGTTCCAGCGGAACATGTCGATAAAGTCGAACTTGAATCCGTCGATATCCCACTCTCTCAAAATGCGCTCGCAAGTTTCAATTAGATATTCGCGCACCTCGGGAAAACGCGGGTCGAGCGACGCGCAGTCCAGATTTTTCATATCGTTCAGATACTTCCCTTTGAAGCGCCCGTACGCTTCGCTGGAATAGCCGATAAACGGCACCCCGAACCATACCATGTATTTCATGCCCAGCTTGTGGACGTTTTTCACATGCGCGCGCATATCAGGGAACCGGAGCTTGGAAGCTTTGCCGTCCCCCCAGAAATCGCAGCCGCGCTTGCCGTCGTCGGCATACCATCCGCTGTCGAGAATAATCCCCTTCATTCCGTATTGCGCGGCGAGTTCGCACTCCTTTTCGAGCTCGCCTGCGAACACGTTGTGGTGGTATGAATACCATGTGGAATAAAAGGGCTCGCGCGCGGTTTCCGGAACCGGCAACGGGTTGTTCCCCGGGAGTTCCCCAAGCCAGTGTGCCGCCGCCCCGATTGCTTCGCAATAGGGGATTTCACGCGTGTCGAGGCGAATTGTGGCGCTGTAATTTTTCAGCGGGGATTCCCTTTGGGAGAACAGCCTGATTTCGCAGAATATTTCGTTTGTCTCCTCGTGGACGCCGGCTTTGAAGGCGACCCTCCTCTTTGCCTCCGAACATGCGAAGGTCAGGCGGTTGTTTCCGTCGTTTCCCATGAGCGCGAGTATTGGCGAATCTCCGGAAAGGCTGGAATAGAGCGGCTGGCCCCAGTCGGCGGGGATTGCCCCGCATCCCTTGGAGGTGTGCCAACGGTATTGGATGTCGCGCTGGGGAATGCTCCATGATATACATAGTTGCGGCGGAAGGCTTTCCCCGCGGTTGCTTTCTATGGAAACGGTTATTTCCTGCACGCCCTTTTCCGTGGTGCGGCATTTTGCCGACAGATTCCAATCCTTCGCAAAATTTCCGGAAATGCGCATTTCTCCCAGAGCCGTGTCGACTTCCACCGGAGATTGCGGCGCGGCATCGGAGGATCCCGCAAAAAGCGGCAGCGCGGCAAGCTGAAATGCAAGCGCGATTGCCAATAGATTGTTTGCGGACTTATACATAGTTGTCTGCGGTATTGGCGGGGATGTCCTCCGCCGGATCACTGCTTGTCCGATTTCAGGCGCTCGATGTGGCGCGCTATTTCGCGCCGCAGCTTTGTGTATTCTTCGGGGTTCGGAAGGAGCATCGGGGCGTTCCTGCCGCCCGCATTCGGAATGAACGCAAACTTCTTTATGCGCTCCAAAGTTTCCAACGCCTCTTTGTCGCCCTTTTGTTTTGCGAGCTTTTCCAGCAGGACAAAGTATTCGTAGTCTTCCACGCCGTCGCGGTGGCTCTCCATTCTGAGGCTCGCAAACGGCTCCTTTTGCCCGATCAGCTTGCCGGGGTAGAAGATGTAGCCGTCGCCGTTGGGATAGCGGACGCGGTAGTGTTTGCCCGGGGTGTCGGACTGCGGAATGTCGAGGTGGATTCCCCATTTTAGCGGGTTTAGCGTGTACCAGTCGGCCCCCCAGAATTCGTAGCCCTTGAATCCGTACTTGTAGCAGTAGAGCGGAAGCAGGCGTTCGAGCGCGTTGTAGGGGTTGTCGAGCATGAACTGCCCGTCGGTGGTGGTTATTATTTCGGCGCCTCCCTTTTTGAGCAGGGCGATTTCGTCTTCCGACGCCTGCCCCTGCGCGCCGACCCCCCAGATGTCGAGTTTGCCGACCCACTGGGGGACGTACCGCCACGTGCTGCAATAGATTTTCATTTTTGGCGCCCCCTCGTGAACGGCGTCGCAGAGGGCGATCATCTGCTTTTCGATGTCCTCGCGCGCGGCGAAAGGCTCGTCGGAGATGTAGAACATGAATCGGTCCGTCCATCCCTTTTCCTCCAAATGCGCGGCTATCTGCCGCAGGCTTTCGACGAGGTATTCGCGGTATTTGGGATTGAGGGCGGAATGGTCTGCGGAATTGTAGGGCCATTCGCCCGGGTAGGGGTTTTCGCCGAGGTACGGAGCGGGCGGCTGCGCCCAGCCGAAAGTTCCCGCCCTGAACGGCAGGTAGAGGTACGGGAATTTGAGCTCGTTCAGGTAATATTCGGCCTCTTCGTCGAACTTTTTGAAGTCGGCCACGGGCTTGCCGTTTTCGAGCTTGAAAGATATTCCCGCCGGAACGGTGTCTGCGCTGAGTTTTTTGGACTTCAAATACTTCGCGGCCTCGCGGTGGGTGTAGTTTTTGTACTTCGCGCCGGACGGGAGCCTGATGTCGAAAATCGCGCACACTTGCGGCTCGTCGGAGAGCGAGAATCCGTACACGCGGATTTTGTACGGCAGCGTCTTTAAAACTTTCCCGCCTGCGGAGAGCCTTATTAACCCTTCGTATACGCCTGGCTTTGCGCCCTTAGGGGCTCTGAACGTCAGGTAGACGCCCTTCGTGAAGTTTGCGGGGAGGTCGAATTTGGGCGATGGGATTATCGGGTCCGGATACATGACGCCGAAGTTGTCCGGAGGCACAAAACGCTCGTAGGGCTTGAGGTCGGTGAAGTGGAAGTAACTGCTCTGGGTGTCGATTGCGACATTGCCTATGTTGCCGATTTGCGGGGCGGGCAGGCGGGGAGGCTCCTCCATGCCCAGAAAAGTTTTCACGCGGCTCCAGAAGGGCAGGTCTCCGGCGTAGACGGGGGCGTCGGCGGAGACTTCAAGGTTCTTTATTTCCGAATTGCCGCGGATGCCGAGCTGCATACCCTCCTCTTCGTTGCCCGCCAGCTCGAGGTACGGTTCGGTCTCGGGGCCAGGGGCGTCCGACGGAAAAATTTTTACGATGTTGTCGGTTTGCCACGCCGAGAGCCGGCTTCCGTTTCCGCCGTCCGAGGCGTTTTCAATTCCCTTCATGTTCGTCCTGACGCATTCCGCGGCGATTATTCCGTCGTAGAGGTATTTACCGCTCGTCGCCGTCAGGTGGACTTCCAAATCGCCGTCGCTTCGCGCGGGAATGGACATGGCGAACATCCTCCATTCGCCGCCCTGAACCGGAGCCGAGTACGCGCTGAACTTTTCGCCCTTTGGCGAGAAGTGCGCATGCACCGCGCCAGCCTTGCCCCCCGACATCTTTACCCATCCGGCAACGATGTATTCGGAGCCCGCGGACGCCGGAACCGACTGGCGGAATCCGCGCCATTCTTCCGGACGGTTTTCCATGTCGAGCATCGCCGCGCGCTTTCCGTATAACCCGCCGTCCGCGATTTTCTCCGGCCCGTTTGCGCTTGCGGCCCCCCAGCCTTGCGCTCCGGATTCAAAGCTCGGGTTTTTGAGCAGGTTTGCGGGCGAATTCATTATTTGCCCGAAAGTCCTGGCGTCGGCGGAAGCGGAGAGTTCGGCGTCGTAGTCGCTTAAAATGCCGCTGGCGAGCTTCGCGCGGGCTTCCGGCTTCTGGTTTTTCCTGCCCTTGTCGAGGTAAATGTAAACCGTCTTTTCCGAGCGCGGCGCGATTTCCCCGACGGAGGCGATGATGTACCCCGAGGCGAGGAAGAACGGCGTTTCTTTGCCGTCCGAGACCGCGGCGAAAGCCTCCTTGCCGTAGTTGGCGTTAGTTATCCTGTTAATCGGAATAGCGGCGAGGGCGTTTTTCTTAGGTATGTCCGAGAAATTTGGGACGCCGATTTTGATTCTCGACGGGTATTTTCCCGCCGGCAAATGCCATTTGGCGCCCTCTCCGGATGAGGACAATTCGAGGGATTCCGTCTTTACGACCGCCGCAACAGGCTGCGACTTGCGGGATTTTTCGATTTTGACGCACAGGTCGTCGAAGAACGCCCTGCCTTCCGAGGCGTACAGGACGGTTCCGAAGCTCACGGATTTTACGCCCTCGGGGACGACGCCCTCAAATTCTATTTTCTTCCAGTCGAACGTGCCGGAATTTTGGTCTTTGTGGATGTTTTTCGGGCCGACATGGATGTAGAATCCGGCTTTCCCCTTGACGTTTTCGCCGCGCACCCAGCCGGAGAATTTGAATTTGTCGCCGGCTTCCGTGGGGAATTCGCGCGAAATGCAGACCCATTGGGGCTTTGAGCCTTTTTCGGCGACGGTAGAGGCGCACTTGCCGCCGCCCCTGCCGCCCGCGGCGGCGAGTTCGTTGCGGTAGGCTTTTTGCGAATTGTCGCTCCAATTTTGCGGCGGAAATTTGCCGCGGGCTTCAAAGTCGATTTTTTCCTCCACGTCGGACGCGGCGGAGACGTCGAGGTTGGAGGGCAGTTCCCACGCGGCGGGATTGTCGAAATACACCCACGCGCGCGTCTTGCCGTTCGGCGCGCATGCTACTGGAATGGCGAGCTCCGAATTTTCCGACAGCGTTTCCGAATCGGGGAGTACGGCGAAGAGCAGCTCGCGCCCGTTTTCCCCCACGACGCGCAGCTCCTTTGCCGGGCGCCCCGCGATTCCGAGGTCTTTTGCCGAAACGAGGGATATTTTCCCGTCGAGCGTTTCGCCGCCCCTGTTTTCAAACGCTATCTCGACCCGCTTTGCGTGCGGCCTTCCTCCGTCGAGATAGAGCGGGGAGTGCCACGGTTCGGCGGAAGCGCAGAGCGCCGAGAGAGCCGCCGACGAAAAAGCCGGTAAAATTTTCCAAAACCTCGTCATATGCTGTCCTTTCCTTGGGATATAAAACGATTAAAGCAAAAAAAACGGCGGCGGGCAATGCAAAATATGCGCCGCGCGCCATGTTAAACTTTTGCGGCAAACCGCGCTTCGCGAATTTATAATGCGGTCTATTTTTCGGGCGTTATTTGACGGACTTTGGCTTTCTAATGAGAACATAAGATCCGTTTGCGCCGTTTTTACTCACAACGCCGACAAACTCAATACCTGGTTCGTTAAATAGTGAAGCGCATTCATGGGAATAATATCCTCCTTCCCATTCAGGAGGATCATCCCGTTCACGCCTTGCGATATTTACGATTTCGTATTTATATTCTCGAGGTTTTTCAAAGACAGATTTGAACGTAAAGACGGATTGAACCGCCAGAATTAAAGTTAACAATACGATGATAACGGATGCCTGGCCTTTTGACATATCTTTCCTTTCAGTTAATTTGACAATTCTTTGAATCTGTCTTTTTCGGTAGTTTTAAATATTTTTACGGACAGTCTTGCGGCCAATGTTATAGCTTCTCTTTCACTGTCGTAATCCAAGGCATTCAACAGTCTCCGCTTGCGATGGAATAGATTTTCAATGCCATTGTCCGTTTTGTATATTTTTCTGTATTGGTAAATATGCAAAAGCGTCAATGCGTATGCGGTGATATAATCCCTTTCTACTCCCATTCCATTTTCATATAAAATTGCGAGGAGCTCAATCGCATAAAGATCTCCCTCATTCATTTTCTTTTTTAACAACGGCAACGCTTTTGCATAATTTTTTTCTTGAATGTATATTTCGGAAAGTTCGGAGGCGGAATTATAATTGTTTTTTTCGATAGCTTTTTCTAAAAACTCTTTTGCTTTCTTCAAATTTTTTTCCGTTCCCATGCCGTATAAATATCTTATGCCGGATATTCTAATTGCTTCGCTGTCTCCGGATTGCGCAATTTGTAAAATCAGCCTTGTCGCCGCTTTTCTATTATATAACCTTGATGTTTCATCGTTGTAGTTGGAATACAAAATATATCCGGCTTCTATCATTCCTTTATTAAAAAGATATTTCAGCATTTTTTCTCCGAGTTCTTCCGTGCCTTCCGTGGATATGGTTTGTACCGCTATATCATAACACGCATATTTATTGCCTTCTTCAGACAATTTTTTCACTATGGCGTTTAGTTCAGCGCCTGTCTTGCCCTCAATCGCTTTATTATATGTTTCTAATTCCGAATCGGCGATTGCGAATATTGGAGCAAATAACGTTAATATAAGTAGAAATAATTTCATAATATAATTATTGACCTTTATTTACATTTTATAAATGTATTATTGCAAAGTGTCGTGTCAATAGTAAATGGTATAGAGGTATTTTGTACTTGAACTTGCCCTATTTTATTTTCTTAACCCTCTGGCGAAATCGGGGAATTGAACTGCGCTGCCGCTTGCCCTGCGGGTTTTTGGCTGTCGCCAAAAATTCCACGCTCTACGTCAAAGATTGTGGAATGGTGGAAAAAAAAGAGGGCAAAGAGAATAAAAAATGTTCTACAATGCCCAATGTGTTAATCAAGGGTTATAAGATACTCAGGACGGTAAGAGTTAGTCAAGACTTTTCGCTTGCGGAAGTTGAGCATAAGCAGTCGGGTATACCCGACTGCTTATGTGGGTCGCATCGTTTGATTCATTACGATTCCTACTGGCGTTATATTAAGCACGTCTCTGAAAACGGAGCTATTTATCATCTCAAGGTAAAATGCAAGCGTTACAAGTGTCTCGATTGCGGAAGGGTCTTTCGCGAAAGGCTTGAGGGAGTAAGGCCTTACGCTCGTCACTCGGAGAGGTTCAAAAACAGGCTCGTAAGTGAATACGCTCGGAACGTTTGCAATAAGGCTATTGCTCGGATTTACCGCATATCTGCAAGCACGGTTGAGCGGGCAATCCACAGTAGGTACGAGCAAAAGCTCAAAGAGCAAATCAACTATCCTTGTCCTGAAATTATAGGGATAGACGAACACACAATCCACAAGGGTTACAAGTTTGCGACGACAATAGCCGACTTATCGCACCACAGGGTATACGATGTTATTAAAGGGAAGAGACATAGCGATATAGCAGGCGCGCTAATGTCATACAAAGGCAGGGAAAATGTGAAGGTAGTGTGCATGGATTTATCGAGCGGATATCGAAGTATCGTAAGGAGATGTTTTCCGAGGGCGAAGATAGTAGCGGATAGGTTTCATGTGATACGATTAGTGCTCAACCACTTTATGGAATTTTGCAAGAGTGCGCAGGAAGAAGTAAAGTGGAATAGAAAGATTACTTATCCTTTGCGGAAAAGGAGAAAGAGGCTAAAAGCGCAAGAGATGGAGCGACTTAAAAGCTTTTTTAAGGAAAATCCGGCAATCGAGCTTGCGTACGAATTTAAAGAGAAGCTATGCGAGTTGCTAAACAAGAAGAGTCAGACGGCAAAGCAATGCAAGAATAACATAAGAAAGTTAAAGGGAATGATGAAAGTGATGAGATACGAAGCGCCGACAGAGTTTGGGAAACTTGCGGAAACGATAAGCAAGTGGTTTGCGCCAATAATCAGAATGTGGAGATTTACGAAGAATAACGGAATTACAGAAGGCTTCCACCGCAAGATGAAGCTAATCCAAAGACGAGCCTACGGATACAGAAACTTTAAAAATTACCGCTTGAGAGTACTTGTAGAATGCGGGGTGAAACTATGAAAGACAAATCTAAAAAATCAACCTATTCCACAACCTTTGGTGTTGACCCAAATTCCATCCCCGCGTTTCCGCCATAGGGAAAATAAAAAACCCGAACAAAATGTTCGGGCTATTTTATTCGCTCTACGTCAAAGATTGTGGAATGGTGGAAAAAAAAGAGGGCAAAGAGAATAAAAAATGTTCTACAATGCCCAATGTGTTAATCAAGGGTTACAAGATACTCAGGACAGTAAGAGTTGGTCAAGACTTTTCGCTTGCGGAAGTTGAGCATAAGCAGTCGGGTATACCCGACTGCTTATGCGGGTCGCATCGTTTGATACATTACGATTCCTACCGGCGTTATATTAAGCACGTCTCTGAAAACGGAGCTATTTATCATCTCAAGGTAAAATGCAAGCGTTACAAGTGTCTCGATTGCGGAAGGGTCTTTCGCGAAAGGCTTGAGGGAGTAAGGCCTTACGCTCGTCACTCGGAGAGGTTCAAAAACAGGCTCGTAAGTGAATACGCTCGGAACGTTTGCAATAAGGCTATTGCCCGGATTTACCGCATATCTGCAAGCACGGTTGAGCGGGCAATCCACAGTAGGTACGAGCAAAAGCTCAAAGAGCAAATCAACTATCCTTGTCCTGAAATTATAGGAATAGACGAGCACACAATCCACAAGGGTTACAAGTTTGCGACTACGATAGCCGACTTATCGCACCACAGGGTATACGATGTTATTAAAGGGAAGAGACATATCGATATAGCAGGCGCGCTAATGTCGTACAAAGGCAGGGAAAATGTGAAGGTAGTGTGCATGGATTTATCGAGCGGATATCGAAGTATCGTAAGGAGATGTTTTCCGAGGGCGAAGATAGTAGCGGATAGGTTTCATGTGATACGATTAGTGCTCCACCACTTTATGGAATTTTGCAAGAGTGCGCAGGAAGAAGTAAAGTGGAAGAGATCGATTACTTATCCTTTGCGGAAAAGGAGAGAGAGGCTAAAAGCGCAAGAGATGGAGCGGCTTAAAAGCTTTTTTAGGGGAAATCCGGCAATAGAGCTTGCGTACGAATTTAAGGAGCGATTATGCGGGCTATTGAATAAAAAGAGTCAGACGGCAAAGCAATGCAGGGATAACATAAGAAAGTTAAAGGAAATGATGAAGATAATGAAATACGAAGCGCCGACAGAGTTTGGGAAGCTTGCGGAAACGATAAGCGAATGGTTTGCGCCGATAATAAGAATGTGGAGATTTACAAAAAATAACGGAATAACGGAGGGCTTCCACCGCAAGATGAAATTAATACAACGCAGAGCCTACGGATACAGAAACTTTGAAAATTACAGACTGAGAGTCCTCGTGGAATGCGGGGTAAAACTATGAAAGACAAATCTAAAAAATCAACCTATTCCACAACCTTTGGTGTTGACCCAATAAAAAACCCGAACAAAATGTTCGGGCTATTTTATTTTCTTAACCCTCTGGCGTCCCCACGGGGATTCGAACCCCGGTTCTTGGAATGAAAATCCAATGTCCTAGACCGGGCTAGACGATAGGGACTCTCCAAAGAATTTTGAAGCGTTTATAAGAAACTATGCGCTTGCGCATGGCAAGCCTTTTTTTGCCGCCCATCGAAAATATTTTGCGCCGCGCGCGGCAAGGTTTCGATATGCCGCGCACAAAGCCGGATTTTTTGGCGCGCTGGTTGGAAACTCGGGAAGCGGCGGGCCGCCGCCGGTTTTGGCTCCGAGGTTATGGGCAGGATGCCAAGCGGAGTGTTGGGCGGCGCTTTGGGGGCGCGCTTTTTCTCGCCCGCGCGCGATATTTCTTGCGGAAGAAAACGCTTTGTGAAAAATACGGTCAATTCCCATATGGACCAGGACTCGCCCAAGTCTCAAATAGACAGCCTTCGCGCGCAGATAGCCGAGCACGAGCGGCTGTACCGCATAGAAAACGCGCCGGTAATTTCCGACGACGATTTCGACATACTCGTGCGCAGGCTGCGGGAGTTGGAGGAAAAATATCCGCAGTTCGCCGACGAATCTTCGCCGACGCGCGCGGTCGGAAACGACCTCACGGAATCTTTCGCGTCGGTCGCGCATATCGCGCCGATGAAGAGCCTCGACAACGTGTTCAATTCCGCCGAGCTCGAAGATTTCGACTTGCGCCTGCACAAAACCTTGGGCGCGGAAGGCGAGTTCAGATATTGCGTGGAGCCGAAAGTGGACGGGGCGGGGGTTTCCGCCGTATACGAGCGCGGAAGGCTTGCGCGGCTTCTCACGCGCGGCGACGGCGCGAAGGGCGACGACATAACGCGCAACGCTTTCGTTTTGCGGAACCTTCCGGAGCGCCTCTCGGGGAGGAACATTCCGGAGCTGCTCGAAATCCGCGGAGAGGCGTACATGACGCGCGCGGAATTTGCCAGGCTTTCGGAGCTTGCCGTATCGGAGCGCGGCGGAGACGATGGGGACGGCGGAGGGCCGGCGAAGAGGAAGGCTCCCTATGCCAATCCGCGTAACCTCGCGGCGGGAACCCTCAAGCTGCTCGACAGAAAAATTCTCGAGGGCCGGAACTTGGAGGTGGTGTTCTACTCGCTCGGGGCGGCGGAGGGCTTCGAGCTTAAAAGGCAGTCGGAGCTCGCGGAGATTCTGCGCGGGTGGGGGTTGCCTTCGTTTTCGTGGACGGAGCTCGGCGACGGCCCCAGGGGGGCTTTCGAGCGCATTTGCGAGCTCGAGGAAGTGCGCGCGGATTTCCCGTACAACACGGACGGGGCGGTCGTCAAGCTCGACGACTGCTCTTTGCACGCCGCCGCCGGAATGACGTCGCACGCGCCGCGCTGGGCTGTGGCGTGGAAGTACCGCGCGGAGCGCGCGCGCACGCGCCTCAACGCGATTACCGTACAGGTGGGGCGGACGGGGGCGGCGACTCCGGTTGCGGAGCTCGAGCCCGTGTTTATTTCGGGCAGCACCGTTTCGCGCGCGACCCTGCACAACGCCGGAAACATCGCCGAAAAGGACATCCGCGTGGGCGACACCGTTGTGATTGAAAAGGCGGGCGAGATAATCCCCGCGGTTTTGGAAGTAGTAAAGGAGCTTCGCCCCGCCGGTTCCGTTCCCTATGAATTTCCCGAAAACTGCCTCGAATGCGGCTCCCCGCTGCGCAAGTACGGCGAAAAAATGCTTTACCGGTGCCCGAATCTGTCGTGCCCGAGCCAGGTTCGCGGGCGCATAGCGCACTTCGCATCGCGCGGCTGCATGGACATCCGCGGGCTCGGCGCGTCGGCGGTGGACAAGCTCGTCGAGACGCTCGGAGTAAAGGATCCCGCGGACATATATTCGCTGACCCGCGAGGACGTGATGAAGCTCGACAACTTCAAGGACAAAAGCGCGGACAACCTCGTATCCTCCATCGCCGCGTCGAAAAAGCGCGAGCTGTGGCGGCTGATTTTCGGGCTCGGGATTCTCGAGATAGGCGAGCAGTTCGCAAAGGATTTGGCGCGCAAATACGGCTCGCTCGACGCGCTCATGCGCGCGCCTCTCGAAGATTTGGAGTCCGCGCGCGGCCTCGGCTCGAGCTCAAAGAAAAAGGGCGGGGAAGCGGGCTCGGTGCGCGCGCTTTCGATACGCGCGTTTTTCGACGACCCGCACAACAGGGCTCTCATCGAGCGGCTGCGGGCGGCGGGGCTCAATTTCGGCTCGGAGGGGGCGGCGGCGGAAGCGCGGGAAGCGGAAAGCCTGCCTTTGGCGGGTAAAGTTTTCGCTTTTACGGGCGCGCTCAAAAGCATGGGCAGGTCTAAGGCGAAGGAAATCGTCGAGGGGCTGGGCGCGCGCACTTCGGCGTCGGTGACGCGGGGGACGGATTTTCTCGTATCGGACGGAAAGTCGGACGGCGACAAGGCGGCGAAGGCGCGCGAATACGGCACGCGCGTTTTGTCCGAAGATGAATTTTTGAAAATGGTGGAGGGCGCAAGGCCCGCGGAGGGCGGCGCGGGCAAGCCAGCCGTTTCGGAGTCGGGGCAGATGTCGCTCGGCATTTAAGCCGCGCTGCGGCATTGTCGGGGCGCGCCGGACGGCTGCTGGCGGCGCGCGATGAAATTCGCGGATTGCGCGGCCCCCGCGCGGAAAAATCTCCGGTTAAATCCGCCCGCGCCTGCCGAGCGCGGCTGCCAAAAGGGCGGCAACGGCCGCGAGCGCAGCCGCCGAGGGCTCGGGAATGTTCACCGTGAGCATGAGGGAATTTCCCCCCGACCATTCGAGTTCCGCCGAATTGCCCGCCGCGAGCCGGAGGTTCCTTATCTCCACGTCGTCGGACACTATGTCGCTCCATCCCTCGCCGAGCGAGCCCGCGGAAATGAGGGTGTATTCTCCCCACCCGATTTCGGCGTTTGCGAAATCGAACACGATTTTATCGAGGTGCTGAAATTCCCCTTCGACCGAAATTAGCGCTTCCCGCGCGTCGAGCGTGCCGTCGGGGACGGCGATTGTCAAAGTCCCCGTTCCGTCGGCGGCGAAATTTCCGCCCACGTTTATTCTCTTGGCGAAAACCGCCAGGCTGCCTCTGTTTGTTATGGATACGTTGCCGGTGACCGAGAAGGAATCAAAATATCCGTTTTTGCGGGAGACGCTGCCGAATACCGTTTCGCCTCTGTCAAAATGTGCCTCATTGAATCTGGCTGTGAAATTCCGCTGGGCGGCGTTGGGATCTATCTCAAATGTCGTCGAGCCTCCGCCCCTGTTGTAAAAGGCGTTTGTAGAAAACGAAAAACTCTCCTGTTCGGAATTTGCGGAGCCGAAAGTCACCGTCGCGTCCTGCGAATATATGAAATAGAAATGCGGCGATTGCGGTGCGGACAGGGTTTCCGCCAATACGAGATTCGGATAGGGGGCGTAGAGAGAGGTCTCGCCCTGGGCGTTTTTGTATGTCGAGTCTCCGAATGCCAGCCATTTGCTCGCGTTAATCGATTGGAGCGATTGCAGCGCGCTTCCCGTTCCGGAAATGTCTATTCTGTTGTTTGCCCCCCAGAGACTTGTAGTTTCCGAACCGCTGTCGTTTTGGAAAGTGTAGAAATTCGAGGCGTCGGAAATGTCGTTGGTTGTGCCCGGGGCGAAATCCGTTCCGCCCATGAACACGTTGAAATAGGGCGCTTGGGCGAAAGTTGCCGCGGCGGAAAAAGCGGCGCAAGCCAATAGGGAAAAGATTTTTTTAGTCATAAATTTTATATTTCAAAAAACTTCAACTATGTCAAATCTTATTTCTCTCAATCAATTTTCATAAGCTTTGCGGGATTGCCGCGGCATGGCGGCAATTTCCGCGCGTTTTCGTTTTCGCAGGGAGAGCCTAATTTTGCGCAGATGGGCGGCGGCTCCGGAAGCCGCGGCGTCGGGCATGCGGCGCTTTCTGATTGCGGAATCTCGCCCCGGCGCTTTTCGGGGCGGAACATACCCGCGCCGTTTGAAACGCGCGGCGTTTTCCCATTGTGCGAGGAAGCTTTTGGGGAGGGCGGGAAGCGCGTTTATATGCCGTTTCAGCCCCGCGCGGAGATATTTTTCAGGTGAGGCGGAATTTTAAGGGCAATTTTTTCTTTCCGCCATTTGCGCGCGCAAATGAGCGAAAAAAGCTTCCGCCGTATGGCGGGCTGCGAGGCGTTTGCTTTCTTTGCGCGGCGGCATGGATAAAAACGGCGGGGAGCCCGTGCGCCCGCCGGTTTCGGCGGCTTTAAAGAGGCCCCTGCGGGGAGTCTTCGCGCACTTTTATTTCCACGCCGGGTTTGGAGGGTTCGCGCAGCCTTATGCTGCCGATTTTGTACCGCTTCTTTCCGTCGCCGCCGTCGAGGGGCAGCTCGTAGATAGGCGTGCCGTCGCGCTTGCCGACCGACACGTACACGTCGCAGTCCCCTGCCTTTGTGGACGGGGTGACGGGGCCGGCGTAAAATTCCGCGCCGTTGCGCTTTTCCATTTTAAGCGTAAATTCGTTGAAAAATTCTCGCGGCGTCTTGAAGCCTATCCGGAATGCGGGGGAGTTCTCGACGAATTTCGGCTCGCCCTTTGGGGCGACCGGCAGGGTTTTCACGTCGAGCGATTCGTCCACGAGAACCGCCACTATCCCGCCTTTGGAGTCCTTTATGGTGAGGGCGGGGAATCCGCCGCGGTAGCACGGGGCGACGCCGAGGTTTGCCCATTTGAATTTTACCGGAAATTTTTCGCCGATTTCGACCGCCGCCGGAAATTTTATCTCGGCGGGAAACAGCCTGTACCCGAGGCGCATGTTTATCTTTTCCACGAATTCTTTGTTCTCTTCGTAGAAGCGGTCGGGCCACCAGTGCGCAGACATGTAGCTTGCGTGGTACCGCTCTACGGAATCGGCGAGCTTTTCGCCGTCCCACGCACCGCGCGCCTTCGAGAGCCCATAGTGTTCGTGCTCTAAAACCACCGGCATCGCGGGCCAGAACAGCCCCGCCATCTCCGCGTGGTACCACGACTTCTTTTTGCCTGAGGGCGCGTCGACGAGTATGCTGTCGTCGCGCAGCGAAACGCCCTTCGAGAACGCGTAGTCTGTGGCGGGAAAGTGCGGCCCGGGCTCGTTGGAGCCCGCCACGTCGTCGCTTATCACGAGCTGGGTTTTTTTGAAGTGTTTTTTGTATATGTCTATGTGTTTGCGGACTACCTCCGCGCTCTTTTCGCGCGACAGCCTGCTTGTGTACCCCGTGTGCCCCTCTCCCCAGAGGCCGAAAGAGCCGATGTCGACAAACGCCACATTGGGGTTGCCGTCGTACCTTTCGGCGAGCTTTGCGGCGAGGCGGTCGAGGTGTTTCAGGAATATGGGGTCGAGGTAGTCGGGTTCCCAGCACGGCCCGTCGGGGGAGGGGCCCTTGCGCACCGTAAACTGCACTCCCTTGACGCCTTTGTCTTTGAGCCACTTTGGGGTTGCCCACGGAATCCAGTGTTCCGTGCTGTTTATTCTGATTGCGATTTGCTTGCCTTTTTCTATGAAGCGCTGGGCGGGCGTGTCGAGAATCCCGAAGTTGAATTCCCCGTCTTTGGGCTCAAGAAACGCCCACGGAATGCGCATGTAGACGACGGACATTCCCGGAAACCATTCGAGGGTGTCTGAGGGCTCCAAATAATAGCCGTAATTGCCCGTCCTGCCCGAGTAAAAATAGGCGCACCAGCCCATGTCCGGGTTTATCAGCGCCTTTCGGTTGTCCTTCGGCCGGAATATTTCGTATGCGTCGGAACCCGCGAGGGCGGTTGCGCAAAACAACAATACGGCGGCGGAAACGGCGTAAATTTTCATATCGGCGTTATGGCGCAAATCTTCCGAAATGTCAATTTCTCCGTTTTAGCGTTCGCATTTCACAAGGGGCGCGGGGCAAAAAAAATCCCCCGCGCTAAGGGGGATTTTTTCGGGCGGCAGGGCCAAAATTTAGCGTCGGCGTTTGCGCAAGGCGGACAGGATAACTGCCGCCAAACCGAAGAGCGCCGCCGCCTGCGCGGGTTCGGGAATCGTGCCCATTAGCGATATGTTCAGCCCGTGCGCCGTCGAGAGGATTTCGTAATTCAGGCCCGAGATTTCGACCCCGTTATAGACGAATTCGGCTTCGTATTTCGATACGTCCCCGAACGATTCGGAGTCGGAAACAAGCAGAGAAAATTCGTCGCCCTCAAATGCCGTGTCGGGCGCGAAGTCCGACAAATCCACCTCAAAAACATATCTTGCATCGTCTCCGCCGACTTGGGCTATTCCGTTTTCCGCCGAGATCATCCCCTTGTTGACTTCTATTTTTATCTTGCCGCCCGCCCAGTCTATCCCGCGCGTGTAGAGCGTTCCGCCGGCGCCTTCGGAGTCCATCGCTGCGACCGCGAGCGCCCCTCCCTCTATGCGTATGCGCGAGAGCTGCGCGGTTTCCTGCGTCGAAATTGCGAGGGTTCCGCTCTTTATGATGGTTCCGACGGAATCCAGGTCGTTTCTGTTCCACACGCTTTGCGGGCTGTTTGAAATCTGGCGGATAGTTTGCGTGGCGTCCGCCGCCCCGTCCATTACCACGGTGATTTTCGACACTTTTACGTCCGCCACCCAGTCGTCCATCAGTATGCCCTTGAACGAGGCGTCGGAGGAGTTGGAGAACACGAGGGTCGTCTGCCCCTCGGCGTTGTCGGCAAAATTGTTCCTGACTATGCCCGTTCCGTCGATTCCTCCCACGCGCACGACGGCGGACGCGGACTGGCTGTACGCCGCCTGGTTGTTTATGTACCATATGGCGGTGTTCTGGTCGTTGGGGTTGGAGGGCAATGCGCCGTTGAGGGACATGCGCCCGACGTCCGCCGACAGGAAATTGTCCGACGCGCTATTGTAGTGGTACGCCTCCGCGCCGTTGCGGAAAGACATGCTGAAAATGGTCGAAGCCGAGGTCGGCTCGGCGGAGTTCGCCCCTATTGTGGCGGAACCGATTTTTATCTGTTGAAAGCGGTTCAGTTTATATTCGCGCGCCGCTCCGCCTCCCGAATGCATAGTCGCTTTGTCGGCGGAGAGCGACGGGGAGGCGTCCTCCGACGGGCCGTTGAGGGTCATGGAGGTTTTGAAAACGAACTCTCCGACGCGCGGCTGGTCGCCGTCCGAAAAATATTTGACCGCAATCTGGCTTGCCGCCCCGGGATTTGCGCCCGAATCGAAAATAAACACGTTTCCCGCCATCCACGAATAAGTGTCCTTTACCGCGCCTGTTGAGGGGCTCCACGATTGGGGGTCGTCGAGCGAATAGTAGGTTTCCGTTCCCACATAGCCGTATTCGGCGGCGGAGAGCGCGGAGAAAGCGAAAATGAGACCTGCAAACGGCGTCAGGCGGGCGGCGAATTTAGTATGCATAAGGCAGTTGCAACGCATTGTTAAAACTGCGTTTTTTTTATCAAAATGTCGAAAAATAGTCAAGAAGGTTTTGCGTATGCGCATCTTGCGTCGCGGATTGGCGCGTTTTTGCCCTCATGGCCGCCTCGATAAAATGCGTTTCGCGCGCGCGGCCTGGGCGGATAAACGGACGGAAAAGATTGCGCGCCGCCATTCCAGCGGGGTTGCAACGCGGATTTTTCCAGAGGGTTTTGCCGCATTGCGGGCGCGTTTTTGCGCTGGCATTGCAGGGGGATATGCGGGCGTTTCCTTGGACGCTGCGGAGAAAGCGCGTTTCATTGCCTCTCCAAAGTGGCGCGGCGGCAAATTCAAACTTTTTGCGCGCGGCGAAACCCGGGGTTATATGAATATGCAGCCTATCCGGTTTGCGAAACCCGCGCGGCCTGCCGCCCCATCGCCTATCCGATTGCTCCGCGGCGTGAACAGGCGTATGCTGCGGATTTTGCCGCGCGCCGCGCCGCGCCCTCCGCATTTTCGCCGTCGAGAATCGCCGAGACGAATCCTGCTGTAAATGCGTCGCCCGCGCCGACGGTGTCTACGACTTCTACCGGCTCCGGCAGCCCCATTGCGGGCTCCTCCCCGCGCGAGAACACGATGTGCCCTTCCGCGCCGAGCGTGCACGCGAGGAATTTCAGAGAAAATTTTTCGGCGATTTCCTCCGCCATATCCCGGAGCTCCGCGCGTTTGCGGGGGAAGAGAAGCCCATGGACGATAGGGAGTTCCGAGTCGTTGAGCTTGAGCATATCCGCGCATTCGAGAGATTCGGCGAGGATTTTTGCGTCGAAGTAATTCTGGCGCAGATTGGCGTCGAAGACTTTCAGGCAGGAGGGGCTGAGGGTTTTCAGAAGAGCGAAAAGGGTTGTTCTCGAAGCCTCCGAGCGCTGGGCGAGCGTGCCGAAGCAAAAGGCTCCGCAGCCGGCCGCGATTTCCGCGGCGGCCTCGGAAAGCCCGATTTCGTCCCATGCGGCAGGGCGGCGTATGTCGTAGGCGGGCAGGCCGTCGGAGCCTTTGGAGACGTCCACAACTCCGGTGGGCAGATCCGGAAGGACGGCGACGGCGCGGGCGTCCAGGCGGATTTCGGCGATCTTCGCAAGCGCGGCCCTGCCGAGCTCGTCGCCGCCGACCGCGCTAATTATCGCGCAATCGCATCCGAATTTGGCGCAGAAATACGCGAAGTTAAGCGGCGCCCCTCCGAGGGTTTTTGAGTTTCCGAAGCGGTCCCAGACGATTTCCCCGAACGAGGCGATTTTATTTTTCATGCGGATCCTTCCCGACGCCGGCTTTTGCGCGATTTTTTTCGCGCTCGTCGATTATCACGGAAATTATGTAGACCGCCACCCCTACGGTGATGCCGCAGTCGGCGACGTTGAATGCGGGCCACCTGTATTCGATAATCGGCAGGTGGACGTCTATGAAGTCTATAACATGCCCGTAGCAGATTCTGTCGAATAGGTTGCCGACGACCCCTCCCGCGAATATCCCGAGGGCGAATTGCCCGCATCTGGTGTCGAAGCCGAGCTGGTTTCTGAAAATCCAGACGGCGGCGAGCGCGAGCAGGGCTATTGAAGACAGCAGGTAGGTCTGCCCCGAGAGAATCCCCCACGCAGCGCCCTCGTTTGTAATGTGGACGATGTAGAGGAAATCGTCTATAACGGGGATCGGCGAACTTCCGGAACCGAAGTGGTAGGTGGGGTTGCCGCGCTCCCACGGAATGTTCGCGACTACGGCGAGCTTTGTTAGCTGGTCGAGCGCGAATACGCCGAACGCCGCGGCGAAGAACGCGGCGGGAGACGCCTTTTTTGTGCCGGTTTGTTCCAATGCGGTTTGAAATCAGGAGGGCATGTCTTCGTCTTCGGGAGAGCCCGAAGCGTCGATGTCGTATATGGAGCGCTGCACCGACTTTATTTTTTTGTTTTCGGCCTCCTTTATCTCCTGGCCGCGCTTGGTGCACCTCGTGAACGGTATGGCTTCAAGCCTCGATTCGGGGATGGGCTCGCCGGTCACCTCGCATACGCCGTAGGTGCCGTTTCTTATGCGCTCTATCGCCGCGTCGATTTCGGCTATCATCTCCTTTTCGTTGGAGAGCAAATTGTATGCCATGTCGCGTTCGAAGCTCTCGCTGCCGGCGTCGGCGAGGTGCTGTCCGTAAGAGGACAGGTCGCCGGAATCCTCTTTGGCGGAGCGTTTGAGGACTTCCTCCGATATGCTCTCCGCGCCGCGCGAATGGCGCTTGCGCAGCTCTACGAGCATATTGTAATACTTTTTCCACTTGCGCGGGATTTCCTTTTCCCTGTGCTTTTCGAGCGACGGGGTTTCGACGGGGTTGAAGCCGAGAATGTCGAATATGCTCGCGGCGGCGACGGGATTTTTCGGCGACGACGTAGCCTTGAACGGCGCGGGGGCGGCGGGCCCTTTCGCAGGCGCGGCCTTCCCGACGGCGCTTTTTGAGACGGCCTTCGCCTGCTGCTGCCCCGAGCCCGAAGCGCGCATTTCGAGGTACGCGTCGAGGTCTTCGAGGGTGAAAACGATGGAGTCGGACGCGCGGGCGCGGGTCTTTTTTTGAGGTTTTGAAACTTCCTGGTCTTCGGGGGTTTTCGCCGCGCGCCCTGCGGGTCTGGGCGATATTTTTATGGAAATTTTGCCGCCCTTTTTCGCGCCATTTGCCGCCTTCGCGGGTTTCGTTTTGGGCGCGGATTTGAGCGGGGTTTGGGGTGAGGGCTTCTTCGCCGCGGAACCCGCCGGTTTTTTCGCGGGGGCGGATTTCAGCGACGCCTTGAAAACCGCCTGCTTTGCGCCGGACGCGGGTTTTGCTGCGGGCTTCTTTTTCGCGGAGGCCTTTTGCCCGGACGCTGCGGGCTTTTTTGCCGCCGGTTTTTTCGCGGCGCCCGCAGATTTTGCGGCGGGCTTGGGGGCGGACTTTTTGTTCGTCTTTTTTGCGGCTTGTTTTTTCGTCATATGCTTTGCGACATTGCTTTTTTGCACCGCGGGCAGATTCCGTCCTCGGGGAGGTCCGGCAGAACCCTCCAGCATCTGGAGCATCTGCGCCCCTCGGCTTTTGCGGCGCGGATCCTCGGGGTCTCAAAGTCGCCCTCCGAAACTTTCACGGAGGAGACTATGAATATCTCCGGCAGATTGGCGGAAAATTCCCGCAGGGCTTTCGCCTCGGGCGTGCCCGCGCCGGCTTCGATTTCTATTTCGGCCTCGAGGCTCTTGCCTATTTCCTTGCCCTGGCGCAGCTTTTCGAGCTCCTCGTTGGCCTTTTCGCGCAGGGCGAGGATTTTTTCCACGCCGGCGCAGGCTTCGGCGTCCAGGTATTCTTCTCCGATTTTCGGCCAGTCCTGCAGGTGCACGGAATTTTCGGAAAATTCCGCGCCGTTTTTAAACGAGAACGCCTCGTCCGCAGTGAAGGTGAGAATCGGGGCCGCCACTTTTATGAGGGCGTCGCTTATGATGTCGATGGCGGTCTGCGACGAGCGGCGCTCGGGGGAGTTTGCGGCGTAGGTGTAGAGCCTGTCTTTCAGAATGTCGTGGTACACGCGCGACAGAGTCACGCCGCAGAAGTTGTCCAGCAGCTTGTAGACTTTGTGGAATTCGTAGGCGTCGTAGGCCTTTTCCGCCTCTTCAACGAATTGGGCAGCCTTGAATATCGCCCATTTGTCGAGCGCGTCGAGCTTTTCGGGCGGGACGGCGTCCCTGGCGCGGTCGAAGTCGTAGAGATTCCCGAGCTGGTACATTATGGTGTTGCGCACGCCGCGGTATGCGTTGGCTATGTGCGAGAGTATGTCTTCGGAAATCGGAATGTCGTTCTGGTAGTCCACCGAGCTTATCCAGAGGCGCACGATGTCCGCGCCCCATTTGCCGACGTACATGTCGGACGTTTGCGGCTTGCCGTCGCTGGACTTTGAAATCTTCTTGCGGTCCTGCCCCACGACAAACCCGTGCGTTATCACTTTTTTGTAGGGGGCCTCTCCGCGCGTGGCAACCGCCGTCCAGAGGGAGCTCTGGAACCAGCCCCTGTGCTGGTCGGAGCCTTCCAGATAGAGGTCGGCGGGCCAGCTGAGGTCGGGGTTGCGCATGAGGGTCGCGATGTGGCTCGTGCCGGAGTCTATCCAGACGTCGAGGGTGTCGGAGCTCTTGCGGAGCTTGTCGGGCGACGGCCAGTTCGGGGGCAGGGGCGCGCCGTCGAGAATTTCGGAGGCTGAGAGGCTGTACCACATGTTGGTTCCGAGCGTCTCCACTTTGCCTGCGACGAATTTGACAACTCCGGCGTCGAGGTAGGCCGTGCCGTCCTCTCCGTAGAAGGCGGGAATGGGCACGCCCCATGAGCGCTGCCTTGAAATGCACCAGTCGGGGCGCGACTCCACGGCGCCCCTGATCCGGTTCTCTCCGCGCGCGGGCAGCCATTCGACTTTCGAGATGGCGTCCAGAGCCTCTTTGCGCAGGCCGTCCTTGTCGAGCGACACGAACCACTGGTCCATAGCCCTGAATATCACGGGCGTTTTGGAGCGCCAGCAGTGCGGGTACTGGTGGACGATCTCCGCCGATTTGAGCAACGAGCCGTTGGAGGATATTATCTCGAGAACCTTTTCGTTTGCTTGGCTCTTGCCGGAGGAGTTTTCAAGGACGCTCAGCCCTACGAGTTCGGCGGGCACCCGCCCGTCGTCGGCGTATTTGCCGTCGTCGCCGATGGGGGAATAGATTTCGAGGCCGTTGTCGAGCCCGACCTGGTAGTCCTCGAGCCCGTGCCCGGGCGCGATGTGCACGACGCCCGTGCCGGAGTCGGTCGTCACATAGCGCGCGCAGAACACTTTGCTCTTGCGGCTTATGAAGGGGTGGTAGGCGGCGATCCCCTCGATGTCGGAGCCCTTGCCGAGCGGCGAAACTTTCGCGCCCCCGAGATCGCAGTCTTTTATAAAAGAGTCCGCGAGCGGCAGGGCTACTATGAATGTTCTGCCGCCCGCCGAAACCGCGCAGTAGTCAACGTCGGGGTTTACCGCCATCGCGAGGTTGGAGGGCAGAGTCCACGGGGTCGTCGTCCAGATGACGATTTCCGCGCCCGAAAGCCCGAGGCGCCTGTTTGATTCTTCGTCGAGCTTGAAAGCCACCCATATCGAGGTGCTGACGTGCTCGGCATATTCGATTTCCGCCTCCGCCAGCGCCGTCGCGCAGGGGATCGACCAGTAGACGGGCTTCTTGCTTCGGTAGACGAGCCCCCTTTCGACGAACGCCGCAAACGTCCGCAGAATGTCGGCTTCGTACGCGGGCTTTTTGGTCTTGTATTCGTTTTCCCAGTCGGCGAGCACGCCGAGGCGCTCGAACTGCGCGCGCTGCCTCTCTATGAAAGACTCCGAAAAATTCGCGCACTCCCCGCGCAGCTGGGGTATGTCGAGCTCCCTCTTGTCTTTGCGCAGCTGCTTGACGACCTTGTGCTCTATCGGCAGCCCGTGGCAGTCCCAGCCCGGGACATAGGGGGTCGCGAAGCCCCTCATCGTCTTGTAGCGCAGTATGGCGTCTTTCAGAATCTTGTTGAGCGCCGTTCCGATGTGCACGTCGCCGTTGGTGAAGGGCGGGCCGTCGTGCAGGACGAATTTCGGGGCGCCCGCGCGCGCCTTTTGAATTTTTTTGTACAGTCCGGTTTTCTTCCAGTGCTCTATGCGCGCGGGCTCGCGCCTCACGAGGTCGCCGCGCATGGGGAATTTTGTGTTGGGAAGGTTTAGGGAACTCTTGAAGTCTGCTTCCGGCATTTTTCAGTGTGTGTGATTTGCGCGCCGCGCGCAGCGCGGCGCCGTTAAAGGGCGTTGGGTTGCGGTCAGAACGGGAACATGTGGAAGCCGCCGTCCTCGGATTCCTTTTCGGAGATGCGCTCTTCCGTCTTGCGCTCGACTTCCGCCGCCCTCTCCTTGGAATCCCTCGCCTCCGGAACCTCGATTTCGGCGGACGCCGCGGCGAGCTTTGCGGAGCGCAGGCGTTTTTTCAGGGCGCGGTTTTCCGCGCGTATTTTGGAGATTATCTCGGCGTCGAACTTCGCCTGCTCCGAAATTTTGGCTTTTAGCCGGGCGACCTGTTCTTCGAGAGCCTTAACGCGCTCTTTGAGGGCCGCCGCGGATTCCGCGCCCTCCGCGGCGAACGCGCCGGAACCCAAAGCGGACAGCGCAACCAGCATTGCTATTGTCGAGGCAAATTTTTTCATGGCGCAAAAATCAAACAGAAGACGGGGCGGTTTGCAACTTTTTATTGAGTTGCCTTTTTGGGGGCAATCCTCCAATATTTGGCGCATATGAAAAAATTGACCGTTATTGTCACAATCGCGGCGGTTGCGCTGTTGCTCGGCGGCTGCTCCACCACAAACGAAAGCGGCGTTGAAATCAGCAAGGGCTGGTTTGCAATGGCGCAATAATTCCGGCGCGAAGCCCCCTTTGCGGGCGCGCCTTCATTGCCCGCGCGCGGCGGGACATTGCCGCTTTTCCGCGCGCGCTTCTTTCGGGACGGGCGAATTGCCAGGGCATCCGCCGCAGGGGTGTTTTGCGCTTTTTGCGGAAGCGCCGCCGGCCCGCGCATGATGCGCCCCGCGGCTGCTTTTATGAAAGAGGGGCTTTGCGCGGGCGGTTTTTGCGGAGCGGGCTTTCCGCCCTTCACGAAAATGCTTGTAATGCGGGGCGCGCTTGAATGTAATGAAAAAGGATCTGTTAAATTCGGAATTGCATATGATGAAAAAGACGTTTTGCATGCTTTTTTTTGCGGCGGCGATGCCCGCGGCGTTTGCGCACAGGCCGACTGATGTTTCGCTCGGCGGAGAATGGCTCTTCCACAGGGGTGAAGTCGCGGGCGGCGAGGCCGTTTCCGCCGACACCTCCGGCTGGGAGCGCGTCAAGGTCCCGCACGACTGGGCGATAGGGCAGGCGTTCGACATGAATTACGACAAGCAGTATGTGCAGGTCGTCCAGGACGGCGAAAAAAAAGCCCGAGAGCGCACCGGGCGCACGGGGGCGCTGCCCACGGTCGGGGTTGGCTGGTACAGAAAGACGCTCGAGCTGCCCGAATCGGAGGCGGGCAAGAGGGTTTACGTGCAGTTCGACGGGGCGATGAGCCGCGCGAAAGTGTGGCTCAACGGCGAATACGTCGGCGAATGGCCCTACGGGTACGCTTCGTTTGAGCTGGACCTCACCAAGCATTTCAAATTCGGGCAGCCAAACAAGCTTGCGGTGCGGCTCGAAAATCCGCCGTCGGCGTCGAGGTGGTATTCGGGGGCGGGGATTTTCCGCGACGTGAGGCTTGTCGCAAAGCCGCAGACGCACGTCGAAAACTGGGGGACGTACGTCACAACGCCGAAAATTTCGGAAAAATCCGCGACCTGCCGCATAGAGACGTCGGTGGCGGACTTTTCGGATTCCGGCAAAAAGGTTTCGGTTAGGACTTCCATTATTTCCCCGAGCGGAAAGACCGTCGCGCAGAAGACTTCCGGCGCGGAGATTTCGGGCGGGCGCGGAAAGGCCGTTCAGGAGTTCGAGATAAAGTCGCCGGAGCTCTGGACGCTCGAGTCGCCCGCGCTCTATACTGCCAGGACGGAGGTGCTCTCGGGCGGCGAACCCGTCGACGAATATTTTACCAAGTTCGGCGTGCGCTCGATTTCCTACGACCGCGACGGCGGGTTTAAGCTCAACGGAAAGCGCGTGCAGTTCAAGGGCGTATGCATGCACCACGACCTCGGCCCGATAGGGGCGGCGTTCAATGTCTCGGCGGCGCGCAGGCAGTTGGAAATTTTGAAGGATATGGGCGTCAATGCCATACGAACTTCGCATAACCCGCCGGCCCCCGCGCTGCTCGACCTCTGCGACGAAATGGGGATTCTCGTGCAGGTTGAGGCGTTTGACGAGTGGAAGATGGTCAAGTGCGAAAACGGCTACAACAAGCTCTTCGACAAGTGGGCGAAAAAGGATTTGGAGGCGATGATACGCCGCGACCGCAACCATCCGTGCGTCGTGATGTGGAGCATCGGCAACGAGGTTCCCGAGCAGACTGTTCCGGAGGGCCGCAAGACGGCGAAGTTCCTCGCGGACATTGTGCGCGCGGAGGATTCCACGCGACCGGTGACGGCCGGCTGCGACCGCAACAAACATGCGGTCGAACACGGGTTCGTGGACGAGCTCGACTTGGTGGGTTTCAACTACAAGCCTTTTTATTATAAAGAATGCTACGACAAAAAACCTCGCGCCATAATCTACGGCAGCGAGACGGCCTCCACCGTCAGCAGCCGCGGCGTCTACCACTTCCCGACTAAGGAGAGCAAAAATCCGTGGTCGCACGACTACCAAGTCACATCTTACGACCTCTCCTGCGCTCCGTGGTCGCAGGTTCCGGAGGACGAGTGGAAAGGGCAGGATGAAAACCCGTTCGTTCTCGGGGAATTCGTGTGGACGGGGTTCGACTATCTCGGCGAGCCCTTCCCCTACGACGGCGGCGGCTACATCGCCAAGAGTTCGTACTTCGGGGCGGTCGACTTGTGCGGATTCCCCAAGGACAGGTTCTACCTCTACCGCGCGCGCTGGAGGCCGGAAGTCGAAACCCTGCACGTCCTTCCGCATTGGACATGGCCGGACAGGGTTGGGCAGAAGACGCCCGTCTACTGCTACACCAACTACCCGAAGGCGGAACTCTTCATAAACGGCAAGAGCATGGGGGTGCGCGAAAAGGGAGGTTCCGGCAAATTCGGGAAGTCGCGCCTGATTTGGGAGGACGCGGTTTACGAGCCCGGCGAGATAAAAGTCGTGGCGTATTCCGCGGACGGGAAAAAGGCCGCGGAGAAGACGGTCAAGACCGCGGGGGAACCCGCGCGCCTCGAAATCAAGGCGGACAAAAAGAAGTTTGGCGGGGAGGAATTGTGCTTTGTCGAAGTGAGCGTCGTTGACAAGGACGGCAATCTCTGCCCGCGCGCGGACAATATAATATACTTTTCGACCGGCGGCAACGTGAAGCTGCGCGCTCTCTGCAACGGCGACCCGACAGATTTGACGCCTTTTGGCTCCAACTACATGAGGGCGTTTTCCGGAAAGCTGCTCGCGGTTCTCGAAGCGGACGGCGACGCGCGCGGGTCGGTTACGGCGGCTTCCGGAGGCAAAGGCGACAAGGCGATAAAGTCGGCAACCGTCAAATTTTAGGCCTTCGGGAAGGGAGTTTTATTCGCGATGAAACTCGTATTCATGGGAACGGGAACCTCCCAGGGCGTCCCCGTCATAGGCTACGATTCGAGCGGCATAGACCTCTCAAACCCCAAGAATTGGCGCACGCGCTCGTGCGCGCACCTGTATGCGGGCGGCAGGGAAATCCAGATCGACGCGGGGCCGGAGTTCAGGCTGCAATGCCTCAAAAATTCGGTTTCGCGCGCCGACGCCTTTATACTCACGCACGGGCACGCCGACCATATAGCGGGCATGGACGACCTGCGCAGGTTTTGCGACGGCGCCGAGGGCAATGCCATAGACGTCTATTCCAACGAATACGGGCTTGAGCGCATACGCGCGATGTTCCCGTACGCGCTCGGAGAGAGGCCGGCGGAGCGCGGCTACCCGTGTTTCCGCCTCAAACCCATGCCCGAAGAGCTGGACATGGGCGGCGGGCTGAAAATCCGTTCGGTTTCGCTCCCGCACGGGCCGGTCGAGACGCTCGGGCTGGTCTTTGAATGCGGCGGAAAGAGGGTTGCGTACTACACCGACTGCAAGTCCCTGCCGCCGCGCGCAGAGGAGCTCGCCGCGGGCGCCGACGTGCTCGCGATAGACTGCCTTAGGTTAAAGCCCCACCCGTCGCACATGACGCTTTCGGAGGCGCTCGAAGCCGTGGGGAGGCTGGCTCCGAAGCGGGCATTTCTCACCCACACGACATCCCACATAGATTTCGGCAAAATCGAACGCACGCTGCCGGAAAATTGTCATATAGCCTACGACGGCTTGACTGTCGAGGCCTGAACTTCAAAATCTCAAAACAAAACAACGGCTATTGGCTATGAAGACTGACAGCGCAAAAAAACCGAGGGCGGCGATGGTTCTCTCCGGCTGCGGAGTGTACGACGGCACTGAAATCCACGAGGCTGTGATAGCCCTGCTGTGCCTGTTGAGGGGAGGGGCGGAGGTTTCGTTCTTCGCGCCCGACGTGCGGCAGAGCGACTGCGTGAACCACCTCGACGGCAGCGATTCCGGCGCGCCGCGCTCGGTGCTCGCGGAGTCGGCGAGAATCGCGCGCGGGAAAATCGAGCCCCTGTCGCGCTTCAATCCCGAACATTTCGACATGCTCGTGTTCCCGGGGGGCTTCGGGGCGGCCAAAAACCTTTCGACTTTCGCCTACGACGGGGCGGGGTGCTCGGTGGAGCCGTCTGTCGAAAGGGCGATTTCCGGAATGCGCTCGCTCGGAAGGAAAATAGCGTTTTTGTGCATATCGCCCGTCATCGCGGCTAAGTCGATAGGCGGCGGCGTGAAGCTCACGATAGGTTCCGACCCCAAGACCGCCGCGGCGATAGAGGCCGCCGGCGCGAAGCACGTCGAGTGCCCAGCGTCGTCGTTCGTAGAGGACGAATCCAAAAACGTGTACTCGACGCCCGCCTACATGCTCGCCGAAGACGCCGCCGAGGTCGAAAAGGGCGTGTCGGCGATGATTTCGAGAATGTTCGAAACCCTTTGAAGATGCCGCTTTCAAGGACATGGGCGAAGCCCGCAGCCGTGGCGCTCGCGCTCGCGCTCGCGGCGCCGATCTGCGCCCAGCGCATGACGACGATGCTCCCCGGCACCGTCAAAAATTTTGAACTGCCCAATTTCAACGAAAACACCGGCGACAAGGAGTGGGAGCTGTTCGGCGAAAAGGCGGCATACAAGAGCGACACCCGCATAGACGTTGAGAGCTTCAGGCTTCTGCTCTTTGAAGACGGCGCAAACGGCGCGCTGAAAGCCACCATAACGAGCCCGTCGGCGAGGGTGGATCCGGTAAAAAAGTTCGTGTCGGGGGATTCCGACATATTTGTCCGCGCGCCGGAGTTTAAAATAGACGGGAAGAAGTGGACGTGGGATTCCGCGAAAAAATTCGTCGAGGTATTCGACGGCATAACCGTGGACATATTCCCCGCCGGCGGCGAAAAAAAAGGCGCGCCCGACACGCGCATAACCGGCAGGTACGGCTCTATGCTCGGGGAGGGCGACAGCAACGTGTTCGACGTCCGCAAAAACGTAAAGCTCGAGAACTCCCAGATGAAGCTCGAGTGCGACGCCCTGCGCGCAGTCGCCCCCAAAGAGCGGCGGGAAGGCTCAGGAGTGAGCGAAATCGACGCCGAGGGAAACATAAAAATGCTTTACGAAAACAAGGACATCCGCGCGGGCGGCGCCAAAATCCTGCCGTCAGAGTCCACGGCGCTCCTCTCCGGCAGCCCCCATATAAAGGACATTCCCAGCCGAGCCGAAATATCCGGAGACACAATTGAAATCGACAGGGGCAAAAAGTCTCTCGCCGCAAAGTCAGGCAAATCCGGCCGCGCGCGCGCCGTGATTTTCAACACCGATTCCGATGGCAAAGAGGAGAGGATTGCCATATCCGCGGACTCCATAAAAATGAGGACGGAGGGCGAAAAAAATTTTTTCGACTTTTCCGGAAACGTTAAGGTTGACGCCGACTCTTTCAGGGCGTCGTGCGATTCGCTCTCGGCGCAGTCGGCTTCCAAAGAGGGCGGAAAGCCGGAAGTTTCGCGCATAGAGGGCGGCGGCAATGTGCGGCTTTCCAACGAAAACGGCAACGCCGCCGCGGACCGCATGGAAATCCTGCCCGGCAGGGGCGAGGTCGTGCTGTCCGACAACGCGTCGCTCGCCGACCCCGAGCGCGGAATGAAGCTGTTTGCCGACGTGATAGTGTTTTTGAAGGAAAAGAGCACGGGGCTTGCGTTTGCGGACCCCAAAGCGGAAAATTCCGATGTGGTCCTGAATATCCGCGAGGGCATATCCGCAGGGGAAAAGCCGAAGAAGGGCGCCGAGACCGTCGTGAAATCAAAGCGGCTGAAATTCGTCAAAAACGAGAAAAACATGCGCTTCGACTTCGACCGAGACGTCCGCATAACCTCCGACGACATAAGGGCGTCTTGCGAAAAAATGCAGGTGCTTGCCATTCGCGACGGAAAGGGCGGAGACTCAGTCCGCAAGATTACCGCGACCGATTCGGTCAAAATTTCCCAAAAGGGCTATTCGGCGGAGGCGGAAACCGCGGTGATCTACCCGAAGCTCAAGGGCGGCGACGGCGGCAAATCCGCCCCCCACAGGTATGTGGAGCTGCTTATCTCCCCCGCAAATCCCGGCAAAAGGCCGACGATCCGCCTACCCGCAACCAAGGCGATAGGCCTTGAAGAGGTGCGCGCCGACAAAAAGCTCGAGGAAAAGCCGACCGTTATCACCAGCGACAGGCAGTGGCTTGTGGGCGGAACGGATTCCGACCGCTATTTCTTCGAGGGCGACGTAAAGGCGGCGGGCACCGACATGGACGTGTCGTGCGAAAAGGCGGAAGTCGAAATGCGCAAGCTGAAGAACGGCGGGCATTCCATATCTAAAATCTATCTTCTGGAAAGCGTGAACCTTTCAAGCGGCCTCAAAAGCGCGACCTGCGGCAGGGCGGAAGTGTTTCCGGAGGACGAAATGGTGGTGCTCTCCGAGGATCCGGTCGTAATCGACAGGGAGGACAATACCCGTGTTTCCGGCCCGAGAATGGTATACAACCGCGGCAGGCGCTCGATGACCGTCGAGGCGGAAAACCCGCAGTCCGCCCCCGCCGCGCAATCCGCGCCGCGCTCGTTCATTCCGGACTTTGAGGACGACGAAACTCTCTCTCCCGCCCGAAACCGACCCCCGCGCCCGACCGTAAAAATGCTGCCCCGCTCGAGGAAGTGATTTTACGGCGCGCCGCGCAATCGCGAAATGCCTGCAATTGCCGCGGCCGCAGAACCCAACCAGCGCCCGCGCGGCGGGGCGCCCGGATATTTCGCGCGGCGCGCAAGCCGCCGGCTGTTTGCACAAAAAATGGTCCTGAACGGATTTGAACCGTTGACCAAGCGATTATGAGTCGCCTGCTCTAACCACTGAGCTACAGGACCGAATTTAAAGCCGACAGTTTCGCATTTGGCGCGCCCCTTGGCAAGCTATTTTTTTCAAAACCGCCGCGGCCGGCCGAAATTTTGCTTGTTATGCGGCAAAAAAAGCAATTTATTTCTTTTCAATGCGAAAAAACCTTGTTTTAGGACTCGACATCGGCGGTTCAGGCGTAAAGGGCGCGGTCGTCGACGTAGCGAAGGGCGAATTTGTAGGCGATCGCATAAGGATCCCCACCCCGACACCGCACACTCCCTCCAATATCGTTTCGGCGATATCCGAGATCGTCGCCGGATTCAAATGGAAGGGGCCGATAGGATGCGGCTTTCCCGGAGTCATAAGGTCGCAGATAATAGAGACCGCCGCAAATCTCGGCGGAAAGAATTTTATAGGCGTAAACTTGGCCGAGGAAATCGGCCGCGCCTGCGGTTGCGAGGCGTGGATAATAAACGACGCCGACGCCGCCGGCAGCGCTGAAATAAATTTCGGCGTGGGGCGCGGCCGCCGCGACGGCGTTCTTATGATGCTCACCGTCGGCACCGGCATAGGCGTCAGCATGTTTTCCAACCGCACGCTCGTCCCGAACCTCGAGCTCGGGCACCTGCGCATGCGCGACAAGGCGCTGAAAAAATACATTGCCGCCGAGAAAATCTGCTCCGACGCCGCGAGAAAGTCGCATGATCTCTCGTGGCAGCAGTGGGCGGGGCGCTTCAACAAGTACCTCCAATACGTGCACTCGCTGTGCTGGCCGGATCTGATAGTCATCGGAGGCGGCGTGGCGTCAAAGAGCGACAAGTTCCTGAAATACATCAAGGCGGACTGCGACATCGCCGTCGCCAGGCTCGAAAACCGCGCGGGCATAATCGGCGCGGCCTACGAGGCCAGCAAAAACATATAGCCGCGCGGGGGCGGGAGCCGCCGCGGGCGGCGCGCCCGCCGTTTTTTTTGTTGCGCGCCCGCCCGCCAAATGAATTATTAAACTTTGGAATTTTTGAAAAGGCATTCTTATGAGCGAATCGGAAAAAGCGGTAATAACCCTCAATGGAAAGAGCTTCGACTTCCCCGTGGTCAGCGGAACCGAAGGCAACAAGGCCGTTGACATATCGACGCTGCGCTCGAGGACGGGGTATATCACGCTCGACGAGGGCCTCGCCAACACGGGCTCGTGCAAGAGCAGCATCACATACATCGACGGCGAAAAGGGCAAGCTCAGCTACCGCGGAATCCCGATTGAAGTCATTGCGGCGAACTCCACGTTTATCGAGACCGCATACCTCATAATCTACGGCGACCTTCCCACGCGCAAGGAGATGAGCAATTTCTCTCAGAAAGTCCTGCGCAACGCGAGCCTCCATGAGGGCATGATGCACTTTTTCGACGGCGGATTCCCCTTTACCGCGCACCCGATGGCGATTCTCTCTTCCCTTTTGAACTCCGTCGGCTGCTACTATCCGCACATGGTCACAAACCAGCGCGAACAGGATTTGGAGCATTTTGACGACGCCGCCGCCCTCCTGCTCAGCAAAGTCCGCACTATCGCCGCAATGGCGTACAGGATGAAAAACGGACTGCCGCTCATCTATCCCAAGCGCGACCTCGGATACAGCCAGAACTTCCTGCACATGATGTTTACCGAGCCGTACCACGAGTACTACCCGCACGACGACATCACGAAAGCGCTCGACCTCATCCTCCTCCTGCACGCCGACCACGAGCAAAACTGCTCAACCTCGACCGTGCGCATGGTCGCGAGCTCCGGGGCTAACCTGTTCGCCTCGGTATCGGCCGGCGTATGCGCCCTATGGGGCCCCCTCCACGGAGGCGCTAACATGCGCGTCATACAAATGATGGAGGAAATCCACAAGTCCGGCGACGACGGCTCCAAATTTATCGAGCGCGCCAAAAAAGGCGAAACAAAACTCATGGGCTTCGGACACCGCCTCTACAAAACCTACGACCCACGCGCAATAATCCTGCGCGAAGCCGCCGAGCGCGTCCTGAAAATAGTTAAGCTTAAAGACCCCCTGCTCGATATCGCCCAGCGGCTCGAAGAAAAAGCGCGCAGCGACAGCTACTTTATTGAGCGCAATCTCTATCCCAACGTGGACTTTTACAGCGGAATTATCCTGAAGGCCATCGGAATGCCGCTTGACATGTTCACCGTGATGTTCGCAATAGGCAGAATGCCAGGCTGGATCGCCCACTGGCGAGAAGTCGCCTCCAATCCCAAGGGCAAAATAATCAGGCCCCGCCAGGTCTACACGGGTCCGGCGCCCCGCGAGTACATAAAAATGCGCTACCGCGACGGCGAAATATCATCCGACTACGAATCCGACGAACACAAATCCTTCGGGGGCGGGGCATCTGAAAATGCGTCCGCCCGCGCCTGATTTGGCGAATGCTTTTGGCGCGGGGCTGCGTTGCTTCGGAATAAGCCGCACCCTCACGTACTGAAAGTACGCTTCGGCCGCGGCTTTTCCTCGCGCCTTGCCCCGCATCCAAAATCATTGCGCCAAATCGTGGAAGCTGGGGTTTTCGGAACGAACTCCGGAAGTATTAACGAACCTCTTATGAGAGGTTCGTTTTTTTGCGGGGAACGTGGAGGGGATAGAAGCATTGGCGAAGCCAATCTTCGCAAGGGGTGTCAGCCACTTCAATGGAAGCGGTACCGCCGCCCGCCCTCGCTCTTTATCCAAAATGGATTCGCTCGCTTGGTTGCGCTGGGCGGGCGCGGGGCGCGCCTGCCGCAGAGGGGGCAAGCCCCCTGGCGATTGGCAAAGCCAATGCGCCTGCCCCCGAAGTTTCCGCATATGGAGTTTTGTATATATCCGAATAAAATGCTATCGCATTTTATCCTTCCCGAAAGCCTTATTTTATAGCCTCGCTGCGCTTCGGATAAAATAAGCTTTCGTTTTCATTACGCCAAATCGGGAACCTTTGGTTTTTTTAAACGAACTCCGGAAGTACTGACGAACCTCTTATGAGAGGTTCGTTTTTTTGCGGGGAACGTGGAGGGGATAGAAGCATTGGCGAAGCCAATCTTCGTAAGGGGCGCCAGCCCCTTCTATGGAAGCGGCCCTGCCGCCCGCCCTTGCCCCGCCGTAGGTGTATTCAAACCTGTTTTACGGAAGGTTGGTTTTTTGTTGAGAATGGTGGAGGAGATAAAAATATTTGCGGAGTCAATTTTAGCAGGGAATTTATTCTTTCTGTGGCTGGCGCGCTCCTTAAACGGCCGGCGCGCCTCGCGTAAGAAGCTTATTATATGGACTGGCGCGTTCTGTGTTTGGCGGCGTGTCTTGTCCCAGTCCGTTTTGCGCCTTATAACACTATTACGCGGCTGCCTATGTCGGACGGAGGTTTGGGGGGCGGGGGTTCGAGCGGGGCTCCGAAAGGCATTTGGGCGATAAGCTTCCAGCGGACGGGAAAGCCGAATTCCTCGCGCACCGGTATGTCCACCACCGGATTGTAGTGCTGGAGGCTCGCGCCGAGCCCTGCGACGGACAGCGCCGTCCACACGGAAAATTGTATCATTGCGTTCGCCTGCTGCGCCCACGCGGAAAAATTTTCGGCGTATGCCGGAAACTGTTCGGCCGCGGCCTTTGTGACTTTTTCATCGTCGAAATATAGGATTGTTCCGAATCCTGCGGCGAAGGCGTCCATTTTTTCTTTCAGCGCGCCGGCCTTTTCCGGAGCGGCTTTTGCCTTGACCGCCCCATATGCGATTTCCCAGAATTTTTTCGAGCTGTCGGCGTAGAGTATCGCCACGCGCGGGCTTTGAGAGTTGAAAGCCGACGGCGACTGCCTTACGATTTCGCGGACTATTGCCGTGATTTCCTCGGCGGGAATCGGGGAGGTTCCGCCGAGTTTGTAATTTGTCCGCCGCACGGCAGTCATTGCGAGAAAATCTTTTACGCTCATATTGATTTCGACATTTTTTCTTTTGCAAAGTTCTGCGCGCGCGGGATTTTTTATTCCGGCGCCTTAACTGCGCATGCGCGCGAAGCGTACAGCGCGACTTCCGCAAGAAATATTTCGCCGATGTTGGTTTTTGAATAGTCGTAGTGCGCGACCGCCTTTTCCACCAGTCCAGAGTATTTCGGGTTGCCGGAAAACGCGCATATCGCGGCGGCGGAGAGCGGAATGGTCATGAACCTCCTCTCGTAGTTGCGCCTTTCCCATATTTCCGGAATTTTCAGCTGCCCGAGCGCGACCTTTTCGGCTTCTTTTTGGGTATTTTGGGGCTGTCTGCCGAAATTTCTTCTCCAATCCGCCAGTTTGAATTCCGCGCTTTTGGAATTGTCGAATTTTTCGTATTCGGCTGCCGTTTGGGAGGCGTCAGCCGCGCCCCTTTCGAGCCCCTCGCGGAAGAGTTTTTTGGCTTCGGGGTCTGTTTCGGCGTCGAACAGCGCTCGGAGCGCGGCGTAATTTTTAACGTATATCCAGAGGAATACGGAGTCTATGTTTTTCAGCCAGCCCTCGTCCTGCCGGTATCCGCGCGCGCAGATTTCAAGCCGCGTAGGAGCGTCCGGCGCGGCGCGGGGATTTCTCTGCCGGAGCGCGGCTCGGTATTTTTTCTCCCACTTTTCATCTCCGGTCACGAGGTATGCCGCGCGCAGGCAGAACAGGTAGCACGGGGTTTGGAAGAATCTGAAGCCCGATATGTTTCCGCGGGAGTCGCCCGCGAACTTTCCGTCGCACGGGCAGTTCCAGGAGTTGGCGTCGAGAGCTTCGCATATCTCGGCGAATTTTTCCCGTATTTCGGCGCGTTCGGCTTCGGACGGCACGGGGCTTTTATAGTACGAGTACATTCCGTAGAGCCACGGAACCGTCTGGTCTTCCGATCCGAGCGGGTAGTGCGATTTCCCGTCGGTTCCCACGCCGCGCGCTACGAATCCCTTTGTGTCTGAAACCGACGCGCACAGCATCAGGCCCTTTGCGAGTTTCCTTGCCTTTGCAATGTCGGATTCGTTTCCCGTCTCTTCGGCGCGGCGGCATGCCGCCGCGATGTATAGCCCCGTGAATTTTGCGCCGTTCTCTATTGGCGACCACCACGAAAGGTAGTTTGGCACGCCGTTCTCGATGTCTTCCGGAGTCGGTATTTCTCCGGAGTAGTCGAGTATCAGGCCGCCGGGGCTCATGTACTTTTCCCAGAGCAGGCGGTGCGCGGTTTCGGCGGCGGATTCCGCGCCTCCGGCGAACATGCGGCATGCCGCGGCGCACGCGGCGAATATGCAAAGGAGATTTTTCACGGGTAAAATTAAGCATTTTTTCCGCCCGTTCGCAATGGTTTTCTCCGGCGCGGATTTTTCGGCGGGATATTGCGCGCGTTCGGTCGGAATTTTGCCGCGCGCTCCGCTTGGGATTTGCCGGCGGCCTGACGCGCAAAAAAATCCCGAAACCGCGCGGCTTCGGGATTTTCTTTTCGGGTGCGCGTCAGTATGCGCCGAATCGGAACGCCGTCGTCGTGTCGTAGGTTTCGCCGGGGCGCAGGATTGTGGAGGGGAAATCCTCGTTGTTGGGGGAATCAGGATAGTGCTGGGTTTCAAAGCACATTCCGTAGCGGAAGAAATATTGCTTGCCGCCCTTGCCCTTGACGCCTTTGAGAAAATTTCCGGCGTAGAATTGAACCCCGGGCTCCGTAGTATAGACCGTCATTTCGCGCCCCGAGACGGGCTCGTAAACGCGGGCTGCAAAGGTCATCGCCTTCGGGTTTTTTGGGTCTTTGTTGAGCGCCCAGTTGTGGTCGTATCCCCTCGCCCCTTGCAGCTGCGCGTCGTCCGCCTCTATGCGCGAGCCCACCTGGCGGGGTTTGCGGAAATCGAAGGGCGTGCCCTCCACGTCTTTCAGCCCGCCCGTGGGTATGAGATATTTTTTCGATACGGGCGTAAATTTGTCCGCGTTGATTGTCACCTCGTGGTTGGCGACGCTCCCGCGGCCCTCGCCCGCGAGGTTGAAGTAGGAGTGGTTGGTGAGGTTGCAAACCGTCGGCTTGTCGGCGGTCGCCTTATAGTTTACGGTAAGGGTGTTGGAATTGTCGAGCGTGTAGGTGACCGCAACTTTGAGCGTTCCAGGGTATCCCTGGTCGCCGTCGGGAGAGACGAGGTTAAGCTTCAACACCGCCCCCTTCGGGCTTGCGGAGGCTTCTGCGTCCCAGACTCTGCCGTCGAATCCCGACGGCCCGCCGTGGATGTGGTTTACGCCGCCGTCGTTTTTCGGCAGGTTGTAGGTTTTGCCGTCTATCGAAAATTCCCCGTCTGCGATTCGGTTGCCGTATCTGCCGATTATCGCGCCGAAATACGAATGGTCCGGACCCTCGTAGCCGGCGAGCGAGTCGAAGCCCAGAACCACGTCGCCGGGTTTGCCGTCGCGGTCGGGGACGACGATTTTTACGATTCTGCCGCCGTAATTGGTTATCTCGACAGCCATGCCCTTGTCGTTTTTGAGCGTGAAGAGCTTTACCGGCGTTCCGTCTTTGGTTTTGCCCCAGTCTGACTCGTTTACGCTCTGCGCGAGGCCGGTTGCGGCGAGCGCGGCGCATGCCAATATGATGTGGATTGTCTTTTTCATTGTTGCGATTTTATAAATTCTGCCGCTTTGGAAAACGCTTTTCCTCGGTGGCTTATCGAGTTTTTTTCGGCGGGCGCGAGCTCGGCGGTTGTCATTCCGCGCTCGGGCAGAAAGAACAGCGGGTCGTACCCGAAGCCGCGTTTCCCGCGCGCGCCCCTGTTGATGACCCCTTCTATTTCGCCGCCGAAGATTTCCTCGCGCCCGTCGGGGCATATCAGGGCTATGGAGCAGACGAAGCGCGCCGAGCGCGCGGCGTCGGGCACGTTTTCGAGCTCTTTGAGGAGCTTGCGGTTGTTTGCCTCGTCCGCTCCGGCGCCTTTTTCGCCCGCGTACCTTGCCGACATTATCCCGGGCGCCCCGCCGAGCGCGTCCACGCAGAGCCCGCTGTCGTCGGCCATAATATGGCAGTCTCTCGGGGCGATTGCGCGCGCGGCGCGCGCCTTTATCATGGCGTTTTCGGCGAAAGTAGCCCCGTCCTCCTCCGGAGGCTCGAATCCCGGGAGGCCGCCTGCGCCGAAAATTTCGCAGTCGAGGCCGGCGTCGCGCGCCATGTCGCGGAACTCCTCTATCTTGTGGGCGTTTGAGCTTGCCAGGCAGATTCTTATCCTCATTCGCCCGCCTTTCCCGCTTCGCGCGGCTGCGCGCCGGCGGAGGCGCCGCCCGAATCGCCGCCGCCTTCGCCCCTCCCGTAGTCGGGGGCGTCCGCGAGCATTTTGACTTTGAGCGCGGGGACTTCCACGAATTCCGAGCCTTCGGCGGAGTCGAGAGCGGCTTCAAGGGCGCCCATTTTCGCGTCGAAATTGTCGATTGTTGACACGAACACGGCTTCGGGGGTGGCGGCGCGCACCGCTGCTCCCCATTCGGGTTCCCCCTGGTGGCTGAGTATTATGTGCTCGAGCCTCGCGAGGATGTCGGGGGCGAGGGAGTTTTTGAGCCCCGCGCGGCGCACTATCCGGTATCCGAGCACGACATGCCCCTGCAACATTCCGATTCTCGTGCGGTCGGCGACGAGCCCCTGCGAGTATTCCACGGTCTTGCCGATGTCGTGGAGTATGCAGCCCGCCAGGGCGAGGTCGGCGTCCACGAACGGGTAGAGCGGCAGCAGCGCGGAGGCCATGCGCGCCATTTTCAGGGAGTGCTCCAACAGCCCGTACATGTGCGCGTGGTGCATTTTGACGGCGGCGACCGACGTGAAGAAGTCTCCGCGCTCGCCGAGCGCGTAGAGAACCGTGGCGCGCAGGGCGGCGTCTGAAATCTTTTCGACAAACCCCTCGAGCTCCGCCTTCATCGCCGCGGGGTCGAGCTTTGAGACCGGCACGAGCGACGGCAGAGCCTCGCGCGACTCGGCCTCCGAAAGGATTCTGGCGGAGTCTATTTTCGGGCTGAGCCTGCCGTTGAAGAAGTCGGCGGTCGCGGCGATTTCAAACGCCGTTCCCACGGGCGCGTCTTTCAGGATGGCGAACGACGGGGCGCCCTCGAAGCACATCGCGGGGATAGCCGCCGAGTTGTCCCCGAATTCGAGCGCCAGAAATTCCGCGCTGTTTTTCGCCGTCTTGACGGAGCGCGAGCGCAGCAGCGCGACAGCCTCGAACGCGCGCTTGCCGTCCTGCTCCCTGAAATTTTTTACTTCCGAAAGCTTTAACCTCACTTCATTCCCCCATTTCGATGACGAGGCTTGACCAGTCGCCCATGACGGCGGCCCTCGCCGATTTCGCGCGCGGGCACCGCTCGAGGAAGCACTCTTTGACCTCCCCGTTTTCGGCGGCGAGTATGCCGCTCAGCACGAGCTTCCCGCCGGTTTTGACCGCCGCCGCGAGGTTGTCGGCGTAGATGCAGAGCACGTCGGAAATTATGTTTGCGAGCACTATGTCCGCCTTTCTTCCCGCGAGCGCGCCTTCGATTCCCGAGTGGGCGAATTCGATTTCGCCCTTCGGTATGGAATTGAACTCGGCGTTTTCAAGGCTCACGCGCACCGCCTCGGGGTCGCGGTCGAATCCGAATACTTTTCCCGCCCCGAGCATGCGCGCGCTGATGGCCAGAATCCCCGAGCCGCAGCCAGCGTCGATAACCGACTTTTTTGCGGGATTTTCCGCGAGGGCGTCTATCAGCTCCATCGCGCACAGGCGGGTGGTCGGGTGGTCGCCCGTTCCGAAGGCCATTCCGGCGTCGAAATAGAGGGCTTTCGCCCCCGCGGGGACGGCGTATTCGCCCCTCATCCACACGGGAACCCAGTGGAGAGGCCCGCAGCTCCACGGCTTCAAATACTTTTTGTATTCGTTTTGCCAGTCGGCGTCGTTTACTCCCTCGACGCCGTATTTCTCGGGCAGCGCGGGAAAGGCTTTCCGCAGCTCGGCGTATTCGGCGGCGGCGTCCTCGGGAGAGTCGAAGTAGCCGAATAGCGTCGTCGGGGATTTGTCGTCGATTTTCTCTATGCCCCAGTTCGAGCGCACAAATTCGCAAAAATGGTCTTCGAGCGGGTCGGAGAGGGCATCCCTTATTTCTGTCGAAATTTTTATCATCGGCGGCGCGGGGTTAGGAGCTCGCGAGTATCGCCGCCATGCAGCCCATCGCCGACGCCGTGATCGCCTGGCGGAAGGTCTTGTCGGCGCAGTCACCGGCGACAAACACGTTTTCGACGTTCGTCTTGACCTGCGTGCCTGATAGCGGAACTATGTAGCCCTCGTCGTCCATTTCGAGGATTCCTTTGAAAATGTCGGTGTTGGGCTTGTGCCCGATAGCCACGAACACCGCCTTGCACGCGATTTCCGATTTCTCCCCCGTCTTTGCGTTGCGGACGGCTACCCCGCGGCACAGGCCGTTTTCGTCGGGTAGGATCTCGTCGACTACGCTGTCCCACACGGGCTCGATTTTGGGGTTGGAGAGCGCGCGGTCGGCCATGATTTTTGACGCGCGGAACTCTCCGCGCCTGTGGATTATTTTTACCGACGAGCAGAAGCGGGTGAGGAACACGGCCTCTTCGCATGCGGAGTCTCCGCCGCCGACGACCGCCACGTCCTTGCCGCGGTAGAATGCGCCGTCGCACGTGGCGCAGGCGGATACGCCCTTGCCGCCGTACATTTCGGCCTCGCCCTTGGCTCCCGTCATTCTGGGCGACGAACCCGTGGCGACCACGATTTTTTTCGCCTCAAAAACTTTTTCGCCGGAGCAGAAAACTTTTTTCGTTTCCCCGGAAAAGTCGACTTTTTCGACTACGGCGTTTTCTATGCGCGCGCCGAATTTTTGCGCCTGTTCGCGCATCTTCCAGAGAAGGTCGAAGCCGTTGACCCCCTCGGGGAACCCCGGGAAGTTTTCGACGTCGCTGGTCGTGGTGAGCAGCCCTCCCGGCTGCGCCCCCTCTATGACGAGCGGCGACATTCCGGCCCGCGCCGCGTAAATGGCCGCTCCCATTCCCGCGCAGCCGCTTCCTATTATAACAATCTCTTCCATAATCGGGAAAGACGATTATATGATTGCCGCCAATAGGCAAGCATCATTTTCCCCCGAGCTCCGCGTCCGGCGGAGGGGGGTGTCAGGATTTTTCGGCGGCGCCGCCCGTCATGGGAGGTTTTCCAGCGCGGCCGCCAAGGGAGCCGCCATTATCGAGCACATGGCAAAATATAGCAATATTTCGAGAGCGTACAGGTATTTGACAAACGGCTTCTCAAACGCCAGTATCGCCAACGCGCATAGCGCGAAGGCGGCCGCGGCCGCCGTGAACGCGGGCGCGCAGAAATTTTCCATATCGAACATGCCGCAATTTCGCATCTCTTGCATTTTTGCCATTCCCGCGCAGCCGGCCGACAATGCGAACAATATGTTTAAAACCGCCAAAACCTTCATTTTCCGCCCTCCCTTATGAGCTTGTAGGAAATTTCCGCGCTTTCCGATTCCCGCGCTGCCGCGGTTTCCGTCCCGCCTCCCAAGCGGCTTGCAAACGCCGCATAAGAATAATCCAAAACGCATTTGACCTTCATTTCCTTTTCGTCCCCGATTTCCGAAACCGAGACGTTCTCCGCCCGCGCCGTCATGTCTGCGTATTCGATTCCCGCCCGATTCGCCAATCCCCAACCGCAAAAGAATGCGAACGGAAACGATATTTCAAACTTTCGCGGCCCTATTGCCGAAGCCCTTATCTCCGCGAGCCGCGGGTTGTCGAAGCCCCCTTTGAAATAAGCCGAGATTTCCGCCCTCATTATGAGATTCTGCCCGGGGATTTTAAACTCGGCATACCGTTTTACCGGCCCGATTATTTGGTTTTCTCCCGAGGAGGGAAGGGCGACGGGAGCGGCATCGGATTTTGCCGCTTCAAACCATTCGTTAAAATGCGCGTCGTACCTTTGAAATTGGATTCCCGAAAAATGCAGATATGAAAAATAGAGAAGCAGTTCTATCGGGTACAAATATTTTGAATACGGCCTGTCCAGTATGATCAGAATCGCGAGGGCGTCGACGGCCGCCAGAAAAACTGATATCCAGAAGACGGCTTCAAAGTCGGATGAATGGAAGGCGGCTATGGCGTCTTCAATCCTAAGCGAATTGACCAACAATATTATTGCCGCGTTTATTATGGACAAGATGAACATTTCGCTTTCCTCCGCGCGTCATTTCGGCTTGGCGGTTTTGGTTATGCTTTCAAAGCCGTTCCCCAAATCGAATGCGATGTCGCCCATGCCCGTGCGCACGGTGAGGATCTTCCCGTCGATTTCGCAGCACGGCTCATGGGGGTGAAAATATCCTTTCGCCTCGTATTTTTTTACGGCGCCGCCGCTTTCAAAGAGTATGAATACGGTGTTGGGCTTTCGTTCCGAGGGATCCTTTGCGGATTTTTCCGCATATATGACATATGCGTTTATGCCGCCTATTTTTCCGTCCCTCGCGTGGAAGATATCCCAGTTTTTTGACACGGCGTCCGTTATCATATATTTGCCGATGTCCGATGAATCGAGGAACAGAAAGTCCTTTGACACCTGCCGGATTTTGTATTTGCTATACACAGATGAGCGCGTGTCTATTCTATAAGTTTTGCCGCCGTCCTTTACGTATATTATCAAAATTCCGCCGTCGTGCTCTTCAAAATAAATTTTGTCGGGAATTTTCGCAGGCGCAAACTTGCCGCTATTTTCAATCTTTGAAAATAGCGTAGCGACAACCCCCATGGCAAAAAGCATGGCGAGAATTATTCTGGCGGTTTTCATTTCAAATTATTCTTATATTACGAGTATCTGGCGTATATATTTTACCGCTCTGCCGTCCGAAATGCTTATTCCTATTTTCGCAACGCCTTCCCGCATATTTTTGCAATATAGTTATCATATTTATATTCGAGAATCCAATGTTTTTGTATTAGACCTTTTCTCCATACATATTTACCAAATAAATTTCAGCGACTTTTAATGAGGATTCCTCTGGTAATTCTAACGATACTAATCCGTTATTTGGAGCGGTAACGTATAATCTTAATATTTCCACATGCAAGCAAAGGGGAATCCCGAGAAATATAACAGGTTTTCTTAATGAAAGCATATTTATTGCAAAGCGACTTTTCATACTTATAACATCGCAACAATTTATAATCAACCTTTTTCACCTTTTGAATTTCTCGTATAAACTGTAAAATATTATCTTTGCAATATTAGAAATTGTTCCATCCAGAAAAATATAAGTTCTCTTTCAGAATAACAATGATGAGAATTGGAAACATTTGTTCAAAACTTAGTTTTGCAATAATTTTTTGTCTATGCCTGATTTTTCTAATTTCTTTAAATACATTTCGGCTAACCTGTTGTCATTCTTGAAAACATAGTATTTATAATGTATAAATGCATACAAAATATTTTCATTAGGATCTAATTGTTGCAAAAAAGGGATATATTCTTGTTTAAATAAACATTCCACAGGAAGCTCTGAACCTAAACGGAATTTCATTTCTATATAAAATATCCATATAGCAATATACTTATCAACAAGCGAATCGGAAGAAGCAAAATACTGCCATACTGATTGAGGCAACCTATAAATTTTCTTGTTTTCTAAAAAATAAAATAATGAATCATTTATATTATAATGTATAACAGATTTTCTTCTTAAATTCTCCATCAAGGATCTTTCAGTTATATTAGATAAATCAGCCTCCACTTCGTCCAATCCCACTAAAGATAATACAAATTTACGCAGTGACATTAAGCTATCGCCAGAAGTATTATTAAGAAAAATTGCTTGGGGAATAAAGACTACCGATTTTTCATCTCCCTTAAATCTAAATATCATTATAGAGTCATTGTTATTAATGGTATATTTATCTTTTGGGGTATTGACAAAAATATGCTTCAATTTAGAAATTTTACTTAGAATTTCTTCCGCTTCTGATTTTGAAATAGAGTATATTGTAATCTTATAATCAATTGCGTCCGACTTGTAATTATAAAAAACTCTAATTCCAATAATTTCTTCTTCGTTGACAATATATTTGGATATATTTGGGTTTTCAATAGTTCCAATTTTCGTAATAACTAATAAAGGAGTAGCTTTGCTCTTTTGAGTGGCATATATATTTGAGAATCGTTCCAATACGCCTGTTTTTCGTAGATGTTCAATGCGCTCACGAACGTTCTCCTTTGAGACATACCTCTTCGTTTCATTATAAAATGATTCTTCTAACAGCGATACCATACTTTGAGATGCAATCAATATATATGGTGAAAAATATATTATGAGAATATAAAGAAGCTTCATAATAAATATATTATTCTGGATTAATTGCCGAATCTGGCAGTTTTTGCCCGCCATAAGTTTTTCTGGGTTCGTATGTATCGTATATCCCAGGATTTTTTTTCTTTGAGTTCTTTTAATACTTTATTTGTTTCCCGACAGGCGTCAATTTCCGACTTCTCAATACCATTAGATTTTGTTTTATCGAAATTTCCTCTATCCATATCTGCGGCATGTTTTAATTCATGCATTACTCCTAATTCATACGGTCTATTCCATCCGGAACCGTCGGGACTTGAATTAGTTGAATTAAAATTATCCATACTTATGGTTGATCCGCTTCCTTTTCCGTTCATAGCATTTGCATCGTTTGTCGCAGAAGTAGTACTTCCCCTCCCTGATGCCGATTCCGTAATAGTATGAATATTGGAAGAGTTTCTAAGTTGGTTTATAATGGCTTGTCCTGATGAAGTACTATATAGAATATCTATTGTTCCTTGCATGCTGGGTGGATAACTTAATACTGTACCCAGATAATCTATGGCCATGTTTGCAATATTATTGCAATAGGCGAAATTATTCCATCCGTCGGGGTAGCCGATTATGTCGCTGATTTGCCATTTACCCATGTCTGCGCGGTAGTTGCGCAAAAGGAACGCATAACCTAGTCCGTCAACATAGGGCTTGCCTGTAAAGAACGACGACTTATCGGAAGTATCGGCTCCAAAGCTAGTCTTGGCAATGGCGGAATATCTATTCTCTTCTATCTTACCTAAGCTTGTCCCAAGCATGTCGGTAAAAATAGTTTCTGTCGCTTGGGTATCCTTGTCTCCTATTGCCAATACGGGGTTTCCGCCGCCGGCGTGGGGTTCGTTTATATATTTTGTGCCGTTTCTTTCAATAAGCGCCAAACCGTCCCATTCCTCTCGAAAATTACATACCATTTTCGCATATAGTTTTCAGAACAACAGGAATTTGAAATTATATGGGCAATGCTTTATTTTTTCCATGTTCCCAGCCTTGTAAACAATTCTTGCTTCCAGAAATTTATAATCAATTCATAAGATGGGGAATTATTGACTTTTATAAGATCTTTATATGACGGTATCTCAAAACAAAATGGAATGCAATCTTTTCTGAATATAGCGATTTTATATTTCTTTTTGTAATTTAAGAAATTTCCCGCATTCTGAATTGGCATAGATCGATTATTTATTATAGAGTCTATAAGCTTAGCCCAACATATGAGATTCATATTGTCAGACTTCTTTAATATAATTTCTATAATTCGATTTGTATTTATTGAATTTTTAATTGAAAACGATGACAATAGTCTATTGTATAATAGTATATCATCGAGATATTCGTAATATATATTATATTCTTCGCCTCTATTTTTCAGTAGATTGTATGATTCTGTAAATGCTCTGTATGCTTCTTTGTATCTGTCGTCTTTAACATTTACTACGCCTAAGAAAAATAGAGCTTTATAGTTCCCGCTTGTTTTAAATAATTCCGCAGACTTTGAGTAATTCTTTAAAAAAAATTCAGATAATCCGTATAGAAAATACCATTCGGATTTTATTTCATTATCCTTAAATTCGTTTGAACCTATGTATTTAATAATTCTGTCATTTGCAACTTTATATCTTTTAAGTTTAAAATCTTTATCTATAAGCGATAATGTATTGTCCGAGCAAGATACAAAAGGAATAATTAATCCGATAATCAATATAATGTTTAGTATTTTCATTTTTTTATTCCTTTATGCAACAGGGTAACGGATTGGGAGATTCCAGCTTTTTTGTGATTATTGCAATTGTATTTAAATACATATTGTAATTCACCTTATTTACTGCATATATTGCTGCTATTGGCATCGTAGGTATATTTACAATCCAATCATTAATTCCCATATTTGTAAGAGTACCGACCCATGAATCGTGGACAACTGCAAAATAGTGTGCATAAGGAAGATTATCTTCTATATATTGAACTATCGGATTTGTTGGAGAAACAATTGTTCCTTCTCTCCCAAAAGCATAAAATGAATCTTCATTGAATAGAGTTGGAGTATTTGAACCGCATATAGGGCATATAAGCCCATATATATCAAATTCTACAGTTACATAATTATTACAGTAAGATAGATTATTCCACCCATTAGGGTAGCCAATAGTTGCTATATGTTCGTCCAGATGGTTTAAAGTTATTTCATGTCTTTTATATATGATATTTATGGGATCTTGTATTTGCCATTTGCCCATGTCAGGGCGGTAGTTGCGGAAAAGGAAAGCATAGCCCAATTCTTGGATGTAGGGCTTGCCTGTAAAGAAAGTATTGGCGCTTGAAAGGGATTTCGCTGGTTGGGCGGATTCCGAAAATAAATTTCCGAATGCGGTTTTTTCAATTTCCGAATAGGCATTATTTTTCACAGTTCCCAAACTTGTACCGAGCATATCGGTAAAGATTGTTTGGGATTGGGATGGCGAAGTTAGGGAGTTCGCATTCGACGCGGGAGTTGTCGCCAGAATGGGGTTGCCGCCGCCGGCGTGGGGTTCGTTAATGTATTTTGTGCCGTTTCTTTCAGTAAGCGCCAAGCCGTCCCATTCGAAAGTTTCTATATCGTTTCCGCGCATGGCTCTTGCGAGCTGCCCGTTGTTGCGGTATTCAAACTTGGCAAGCTCCCTGCCGTTTTCGGTCACCCTTATTGCCTTGTCAAGCCAGCCGTATTCGTACTTTTCCCCGCCTTCCTGTACCTTAATTGCCATTTACAAATTATTTTTTATATTCATAACGCAATAGTAATCTATTGTCAATTCCATCCGATTTTAGAATTTCTTTATATTTTTCCATCAGTATGCTATTTCCAATAATATCATAGTACTTATATAATATATAGATTGAAAGCATGCTCTTATTTGATTTTGCTGTCGTATCGCAGAATAATAGCAAGAATATATCGTCTATCTTATTAATACCGTATTTTCTTCTTATCTCCTGAGGGAATAAACTATTTATGTTTTTTATTTCTCCATTGCGAATTACATTGTATACATAATCCCAGAGAAATCTATATTTAACATAAGAGGTAGGATATGAATTTGAGAAGTTAAATAATTCAAGAGCTGCACGCAAATTACCTCTCAATGCGAGATTTTCCATCGCGCTAATTTCCTCTGGAGGGAGGTAAAAATCATCATGTAGGTATCTTTCAAAATTTTTCTCTAAAAATAAATTAATATTTACTCCATTATCTAATAAATATTTCTTTGAAGTCTCATAGTTTTTGTCTTCTTCGGAGTATTTACTATAATATAAAAACATTAGAAGATTAAGCAACTTAGGGCAGTCGCTTTCCAAATTAAATTTTTCCTTTGGGTAAACTTTGAGAAAATCTGAAAAATTTACAAGTTCCTTATTTTGTATCGGAGAAACTGTATTCAAACTTTCTAATGCCTTCCAATAACCATTTTTTTGCCCGAGAAGCCCAGCGATATAATACCATAATGACGCTTTATATGCGCTATCGGTATTTATGGGATGAAAATCATAATGTCTCGCAAGTTTATAGGCGGCATTTTTATCTCCATTTATTGCTAATTCTTTCAGAGAGTATAATCTAGAGTTAGGAATATAAAAATAATCATAATTTTCATTTGCATAAGAAATTATAACTCCAAATTGCAGCATGGTAAACATAAAATATATTAGTATCTTATTCATGGACTTCAAATTTATTTTCTTTTGTATCCCATTTCCCATCACGGATAATTACATCCTTTTTCGAAGCATGTACTTTGCTTTTGGTCAGTTTTGCAAGTTCGTCTGCAAAATCTTCTTTGCCAGCCTCACAAACAAACAAGTAAATATCCATACCATCCTTATATCCATTGTGTTTTATAATATCGTAAGTTTCTTGCGGAGATAATACCTTGGGATTAATAGGATTTCGTTGGTCTATGGGATAACCAATATTCTCACTTCCGTGTGCAACGAGCACAAAAGAACCGGGTTTATCTATGACTGGATAACCATAACTACGCAAGTCCAATACAACAGTACCTATATAATCTAAGAAATGAATAATATTATTTCCACAATAGGCAAAATTATTCCAGCCGTCGGGGTAGCCGATTATGTCGCTGATTTGCCATTTGCCCATGTCGGGGCGGTAGTTGCGCAAAAGGAACGCATAACCTAGTCCGTCAACATAGGGCTTGCCTGTGAAGAACGAAGACTTATCGGAAGTATCGGCCCCGAAGCTCGTTTTGGCAATGGCGGAATATCTATTCTCTTCTATCTTACCTAAGCTTGTCCCAAGCATGTCGGTAAAAATAGTTTCTGTCGCTCCGGTATCCTTGCCGCCTATCGCCAATACGGGGTTTCCACCACCTGCGTGGGGTTCGTTAATGTATTTTGTGCCGTTTCTTTCAATGAGCGCCAAGCCGTCCCATTCGAAGGTTTCCACGCTGTTTTCGCGTATGGCTCTTGCAAGCTGGTTATTATTGTGGTATTCAAAGCGCGCAAGCTCTTTGCCGTTTTCGGCAACTCGCATTATCTTGTCCAACCAGCCGTATTCGTAGGTTTTTTCTCCTTCTTTTACAAGCCGGCCGGCGGCGTCATATGCATAGCTTGTAATGTCGCCTTCCGGATTTGTGCTGCTTAAAAGCTGGTTGGCGTCGTCGTATGCGTAGGTGGTAGTCTCGCCCCTTACTGTCTTTTGGAGAATGTTGCCGCTCGGGTCGTAGGCGTAGCTTTCGACGGGCAGGCGGCTTTCGGCATCTATCACTGCTATAAGCTGGCTTCTGGCGTCGTATTTATATTCCTGCAATTTGCCGTTGGCAAGGCGGGAGATTATTTTGCCGCTTGGGGAGTAAAAGTATTTCAGTTCGGAAAGAGTTTTCCCGTCCTTATCAAGAAGAGTTTTGCCGGAAAGTTGTCCGAGCTTTGTGTATTCAAAGACGACTTTATTCCCGTCTATAATCTGTTTGGACAGTTGGTTTTTCTTGTTGTATATATATTCTACGATTTTTCCGTTGGACTGGGTTTTCACCAGCCTGCCGAACTTGTCGTAGGTGTTGTATTCGTCGAGAATCTCGCCGCCCTTAGTTGTTATGCGGCTTAGGCGCTTGCCGAAATTGTCGTAGGTGTATCTTGTGAGCGTTTCGCCTTCGAGTTTTTCCGCCAGCCTTCCAAAATGGTCGTATTTAAACTTGGAGACAATCCCGTTCTTTGATCTTTCTATGAGCCTGCCCCATGTGTCGTACTTGAGCTTTTCATTTTCGGAAGCTCCGTAAGATATTGAGGAGAGCCTGTCCATATCGTCATATCGGTAGCAGAAGGAACGGTCTACGGAGCCATTCTCAAACTTGGAATCGACTTGGCTTAGCCTGCCGTATTGGTCGTAAACATTTTGTGTTATTTGACCTACCGCGGTTCTTCTATAATCCAAACCGTATTTGTTCCAAACAAACTTTATTTCATGGCCATTCTGATCTATAACCTTGCTAAGCTTTCCGACTACATCGTATTCGTATCCAACTTCTGTTGAATCCGGGAATATTTCCTTTGCGATCCGCCCAAACTCATCGCGCTCATACCTTTTCTCAAGACCGTCTTGATCTATATAGGATACAATAGATCCGTTTTTGTCGTAGGATACGTCAATAGAAGAGAGCGTTTCTCCCTCAAATTTAGAATAGCTTTTATGCGGGAACCCGAGTTTGTCGTATTCGGCATAAGCAACAATTCCGTTGCGCTCCCTTGAAATTTGACGGTTATATACGTCGTATGTATAAATTGTTTCGGTTCCAAAAGTATCTACTGTCTTTGAGGGATAACCATAAAAGTTGTATGATATTTTCAGGGTATTTCTTCCGTCGTCTATGTATACGGGACGGAATTCGCTGTCGTACTGTATTGAAGTTGTTCTTACGACTTCACCTGTTTCGTCCAGTTCGTTAACCTTTACCGGCTTTAGATTGCCCTTGTTGTACGAGAAACTGCGCACAGGCAGGGCGTTGCCATCATCGGTGCCGCGCTTGCTAATTAACACGAGGTTGCCGCGGCTGTCGTATTTAAAATTTATGTCGTTTTTGGCCTTGTCGCGGTACCTTGTAATTTTTCCGGTATCCTTGTCGTAACGGTAGCTCGCAAGCACCCGCTTGCGCCCGTCTACTATTTGGCGCACTTTGCCGTTATAGGCAACATCGTAGCGCATGAAATAATACGTTGTTGTTTCTTTACCTGAAAAATCCGTGTATTTTGCCCTGCCGCGCTGCCCGACGGAAGCCAACTTGCCGTTTGCGTATGTAAAATCTATATATTGCCCTGAAGGAGCTTCTATTTTGCGCAGTTTCGCGTCGACATAGACGAATTTCCACCCGCGCATATCCTTGCGCCCATAGATTGTCCATGAGCCGCTGTCAGCGCGCCCGTTTGCAGTCCAATCGGCATATGGCGAAAAGTAGGCGTTTTCGCGCTCTTTCTCATTAAAGAGATTTAGTATATCTCGCGAAGTATTTTTGCGCGAATAGAAAAATATTTTCTCTCCCCACGGAGCAGTCCAAATGGCGCCGCCCTTTTCCGGAATCGCGGAACTTTCCAGCTGGGGAATTTTCCAACCCAGCCCCGCAAGGCCATCTTCTTTCACGGAAGAATCGTAGAATATCTGAACCGGCAGCCGCAATTCCGGTGAAAAATTTGCAGTTCCTATCACAAAACTTGCCTAATAAGCGTCCGATGTGAGCGACGCCTTGCCGAAGGAATTTTTCTCCTCCATAAAATTTATTCCCCCGCCGAACAAGGCGCACGCGAATGCAACGCATGATATGATTATTAATGAAATTTTATGTCCCCTTCCCATAATGTTGGCTATATTTAGAAAGAATTTTGCAAATGTCAAATTAAATTATCATAAAATAAATATTTTTACTGGAGCTCGTCCGCCGGAAGATTTTTTTGTTTTTGCGGCGCGCCGCTTTTCTCGTTCCGTTTAGCCGGCAGTTTCGACAACCGTTTTGCGGATTCCGTCGCGGCGCGCGCCGCCTTCGCAGGCTCCGGCGGCGTCATGAATTAGAGGCTTGCAAAATCGGGCCGGTTCGGATTTGATGGCGCGGATGGAAAATAAAAAGGCGATTGTAATAGGCGCGGGCGTGAGCGGCCTTTCCGCCGCATGGGAGCTTAAAAAAAAAGGTTTTGAAGTCACCGTTCTCGAAAGGCGCGACGCCCCGGGCGGCGTCATCCGCACGTTTGAATCCGGCGGGTTCCGCGCGGAGAGCGGAACGAACTCCGTAATGGTCACCAGCCCGAGGCTTTTGGAATTTTTTGAGGAAATAGGGCTCGGCGCGGAGGTGGAACGCTCCAAGCCCGCCGCAAAGAAGAGGTTTTTCGTCCGCGGCGGCAAGCCGCGCCCCGTCCCGAGCGGGCCGTTTTCATTGCTGTTCACGCGCCTGTTTTCCCTTTTCGGCAAGCTAAGGCTGCTAATGGAGCCGTTTGTGGGGCGTTCAGATCCGGAATCGGAGCCGAGCGTGGAGGAGTTCGCCGAGCGCAGGCTCGGGAAGGACGTTTCCGACTACGCGATAAACCCGTTCATGGCGGGCGTCTACGGCGGGGATCCCAAGAGGCTTTCGATAAAGTACGCCTTCGCCCCGTTCTGGAATTTGGAGCAAAAGTACGGCTCGATAATTTTGGGGGCGATAAAGTCGATGAAGGAAAAGAAGGCCTCGGGCGACGTATTCAGGCCGGTTATGGTTTCCTTCAAGGGCGGCATGGGGACGCTCATAAAGAAGCTCGCCGGCGATTTGGGCGACGGGCTCAAAACCTCCGCGCGCGTCATATCGGTGGACTCCACCGCCGACGGGCGCTGGGAAGTTTCGTGGGGCACCGACGGCGAGGACTGCTGCGACGCCTACGACGCCCTCGCAATCGCGGTCCCCGCGCCCGACATTGCGTCGCTGCCGCTCGGAGGGGCGCTCTCCGCGGCGCTCGCGCCGCTCTCGAAAATCGAGTACGCGCCCGTGGCAACCTATTCAATGGGCTTCAGGCGCGCGGACATCGCCCACAGGCTCGACGGTTTCGGCGCGCTCGTCCCCGCGCGCGAGGATTTTTCGATACTCGGCTCGCTGTTCGTTTCGAGCATATTTGAGGGCCGCGCGCCGGAGGGGTTTGCGACGCTCACGAATTATGTGGGCGGAATGCGCCGTCCGGAGCTCGCGCCGCTGCCGCAGGACGAAATGCGCAAGATAGTGCTCGGAGACTTGAAGAGGCTTCTGGGCGTCTCGGGAGAGCCCGTTTTTGAAAAGATGTTTTTCTGGAAGCACGCCATTCCGCAGTACAATCTCGGCTACGGCGGGATAATGGAGGCCGCGGACGCGGCGGAGGCGGCGTTCAGCTCGCTCGCGCTCATTGGCTCCTACCGCGGCGGGGTGGGGGTTGGCTCTTGCGTGGAAAACGCGCTCAGGGCGGCGGACGCGCTCGCCGCAAAGAACAGGTGAAAAAGGCGTTCATACTCGTAAATACCGGATCGCCCGCGGAGCTTTCCGCCGCGGCTTGCAAAACTTTTCTGCGCGAATTCCTGTCGGATCCAGACGTCGTTCCGGCGCCGTTCTTCGTCCGCTATCCGCTCGCGCGGGTCATAGCCTCCAAAAGGGCGGAGGCGTACCTCGCCAATCTGAAAAAAATTTCGCGCGGCGGAGTCCCGAGGCTCGTCGAGGCCTGCGCGGGCCTCGCGCGGAAAATCGCCGCGATGACGGGGACGGAGACTTTTGCGGCCCACCGGTACGGGGCGTTTCCGGTAGCGGAGGCGATACGCGCCGCGAGGGATTCGGGCGCGCGCGATTTCCGCTTTCTGCCGATGTTCCCGCAGTCGGCGTCCTCCACGACTTTCAGCGTGAAGAGGGAGGTTTTCGCCCACAGGAGGGAGGGCGAGGTTTTCAGGTTCCACGAAAATTATTTCGACGACGGCGCGTACATATCGGCCCTTGCCGCGCTGTTTGGAAGGTTCGGCGACCGCTCGCTTCCGACGCTCGCGTCGTTCCACTCCGTGCCCGTTTCGCAGGACGGCAAGACGGGCTACTCCGCGCAGTGCCGGAAGACCGCCGGGCTGCTCGCGTCCGCCGCGGGGCTGGCCGACGTCTCCGTAGTGTGGCAGTCGCAAATGGGCGGGCCTTTGAAATGGCTCGGGCCGTCGGCGTCCGCCGAGATTGGCAGGCTTTCCGCCTCGGGCGTTGACGGCGTGAACGTCGTCTGCCCGGGCTTCGCATGCGACTGCACCGAGACCCTCGTTGAAATCGCGGAAGGCTTGAAGGGCGAATTTCTCTCGCGCGGGGGCAGGGTTTTCAATTACGTTCCGTGTCTCAACGACTCTCCGGAGCACGCGGCCGCGCTGGCCGGAATTTTCGAAAGGATGAAATGATTTTTGCGGCGTTGATATTCGTTTCGGGCGCGCTCTACGGGCTTTCCGCATTTTTCGGCGCGGGAAAGTCCGGGGGCGGAAAATCCCTCGGGGCGGCGGCCGCCGGCCTTTTGGTGCAGGCGGCGGCGCTGGCGTGGCTCGGCGCGCGCTACGGGAGGTTCCCAACTGGAACCCCCTATGAGCTGCTTGAAGTTGCGGTGTGGTTTTTCGCGCTGATTCAAGCGGGGGTTGCGGCGGCGTTCAAACTGCGCTTTACGGGCGTGTTTTCAATGCTTCCGGCGTGCTTGCTGACGCTCCTGCCGCTCGGATGCCCCGCGTTTTTGAGATCTCCCGGAGGCGCGGGCGTTCCGGCGTCGGCGTCGGTGGCGGGGTTGCACGCCATGCTCGCGCTCGCCTCCTACGCGTTTGTGGCGGCTTCCGCGTGTTTCGGGCTGCTCTACATTTTCCAGAGGCGGCGTTTGCGGGAAAAATCCGGAGGGCTTTTCGCGCGCCTTTGCCTTCCGCTCGAGACGCTCGAACGGCTCGGGGCGATGTGCGTGGGCGGATCGGTTTTCGCTATGCTGATTTCCGGCGGCCTCGGCTTTTACGCGGCCTCTGTCATTCCGCCCGAAACGGCTTCGAGCCTTGCCGCGCACGTGAAGTTCGGGGCGGCGGCGGTTCTCTTCTGCGCCCAGTGCGCGCTGTTTGCGATGTGCGCGCTCGGGCGGGCGAGGGGGGCGAGGCTCGCGCGGCTCGAGGTCGCCCTCGGGCTCTTGGCGCTGGCCGTCATCGCCCCCGTCGAAATATTCAATTTATCCAGATGAAAAGCGACATACAAAAAGACCTGCTGGGGCTCATGCGCGCCCCGAGCTACACTCCGTTAACCCTTCCGCAGATCGCGGCGGCGCTCGGGCTTCCGCGCAAGTCCGCGCCGAAGCTGCGCAAGGCGATGGATTCGCTGCTCGCCGACGGGCGCGCGGCAAAGGTTAAGGGCGACCGCTACGGGGTTCCGGACGACCTCAATCTGGTTGCGGGCGTCGTGGCGTTCAGGCAGGGCGGGGGAGCGTTTCTCGACGTCCCAGGTTCCGAAGGCTCCATAGAAATCCGCCCCGAGGACACGGGGGTGGCGCTCAACGGCGACAAGGTGCTTGCGCGGATGCTGCCGGATTCCTTCAAGCCGCGCAGGGGCAAGGGAGGGCGCAGGGATTGGGATTCTCCGCGCTCAGGCCGCCGCCGCGCGAAAGTCATACGGATTCTCGAGCGCGCAAACGACAAGGTTGTCGGCACCCTGCGCCGCTCCTACGGCTTCTGGCACGTCGTGCCCGACGACCCCAGGTTCTTCTACGACGTGATAGTCGCCGACCCCTCAAAATCCGCCGTCACGCCCGTGCCGAAAGAGAACGACAAGGTTGTCGCCAAGCTCAACGAGTGGGCGCAGAAGCACATGAACCCAACGGGCGAAATAGTCGAAAACCTCGGCGAAAGCCACACCCCGATGGCGGAATACCGCGCGATACTCGCAAAATACAACCTCTCCGAAACTTTCCCCGAGGCGGTCGAGCGCGAGGCGGAGGGCGTCCCCGGGTCCGTCGGAGCGCGCGACATTTCGGGGAGGTTCGACGCGCGCGGCATAATGACGATAACCATAGACCCCGAGGACGCCAAGGATTTCGACGACGCGATTTCCGTGCGCGCCCTGCCCGGCGGCCTCACGGAGGTCGGCGTCCACATCGCCGACGTGTCGAGGTACGTTAGGCCCGGGAGCGCGCTCGACCGCGAGGCCGCGCGCAGGGGAAACTCGACGTATCTTGTCGGCACCGTCCTGCCCATGCTGCCGTTCAGGCTCTCAAACGGCATATGCAGCCTTGTTGAGGACGAGGACAGGCTCGTCAAGAGCGTTTACCTTTCCTTCGATTCGTCGGCGAACATAGTTTCGACGCGCTTCGCAAATTCCGTCATACGCAGCTCCAAGCGGCTTTCGTACGAGCAGGCCCACGCGCTGATAACCATAGATGACCTCGGCGAAATCGCCTCCGTCAAGCCGCCCGAAAACTACGAGACCGCGTTTTCGGGCAAGGCGCTCTCGGAGCTTTCCCGCGCGGAGCTTGCCGAATTGCGCGACACGGTTCGCGGGCTGTGGAAAATAGCCTCGCAAATGCGAAAGCGGCGCATGAAGGCGGGCAGCCTCGACCTCGAAATGCCCGAGTTCAAGATCTTCTGCGACAGGGACGGATACGCCGACAGAATCGAAAAAATAGAGTACAACGAGAGCCACCAGCTTATAGAGGAGTTCATGCTCGCAGCAAACCAGGAGGTCTCGAAGGCGCTGTTTGAGGCAAAGATTCCGCACATTTCGCGCGTGCACGACGAGCCCGACCCCGACAAGCTCTCCGAGTTGCGCGAAGAGCTGGAGCCATTCGGCATATCATGCGGAGATTTGACGAGCCGCAGGGAGGTCGTGAAGCTGCTGGCGCAAATCGCCGCCCATCCGCAGTCGTACATTTTAAAGACGATGTTCCTGCGCAGCCTCAAGCGCGCCGAGTACCGCGCAAGCCCCGACGGGCACTACGGCCTTTTCATGCGCTTTTACGCGCACTTTACATCCCCCATACGCCGCTATGCCGACCTCACCGTCCACAGGTGTTTCGACCGCATGCTCAGGGAGAAAAACCTGCCGACCGCGCCCAGATACGCGCCGCCCGCGCGCTCGAAAGCCGAACTCGAAATCGTCGCCGAAAACATCACCCGCTCGGAGGCGGCGAGCGCGGAGGCGGAAAGGGAGTCGCGCAAGATAAAGCTCATGGAGTTCTTCGAGCGCAGGATAGGCAAGGGCAACGCGTTCGAGGCGATCGTGACTTCGCTCTCCAACCACGGGTTTTTCGTGGAGCTCACGCAGTCGCAGGCATACGGGTTTGTCCACCTGCGCACTTTCCGCGACGACATATACCGCCTGTCCGACGACGGGACGGAGCTGCGGGGCCGCCGCACGGGTTCGACTTTCCGCGCGGGCGACAGGGTTTTCGTGGACGTGGAGAGCGTGGACAGGTTCAAGAGGCAGATAGACTTCCACATGGCCGACTGCGCCCAGCCCGAGCCAGCCAGGGGCGAACCGCCGGCGTCCGGCTTTAAGATTGGGAGAGTTTCCCGCTCCGGAGAGCCGAAAGCGGCGCGCGGAAAATCGGGGCGCGGCGGAAAACCCTCCGGAAAGCGCCCGCGCAAGGGCGGGCGGCGGAGATAGCGCGCGATTTCGGCGGGATTGTCCCCATCAGGCCAGCGCGGAGATTTCGCGCCTTTTTCAGAGGATTCCAAACGCGCCGATGGGCGCGTTTTTTTTGCGCAACCGCGCGTCGCCTATATCCTTAAAATTGCTTGACTATCGGCGGAATTTTGAGAAATTTTCATTTGAAAGCCCCGCGTTTGCGGCGCGGGGATTGGGTTGCCGCGTTTTGCGGCGGAGGGTAATTTTTAATATAGCGCTTATGAAAGACTCGAAAATGGACAGGAGAAGCTTTATAAAGAGGACGACTTTTGCGGCGGCGGCCGCCGCGCCGTTTTTCGTCGCAAAAGACCTCTTCGCCAACGGCTCGCCCAACGAAAAGGTGAACGTGGGCATAATCGGCATAGGAAAGCAGGTGGGGGGTCACATCGGCAGCTATCTCGGCATAGACGAATGCCGCATAACCGCCGTCTGCGACGTTGACACCGCCCGCACCGACTACGCGAAGCAGAGGATAGAAAGCGACTACAAAAACAGGGGGCATTCCGTGGAGGTCAAGGCTTTCCGCGACTTCCGCCAGATGCTCGCCGACCCCTCGGTTGACGCGGTCTCCATCGTGACCCCCGACCACTGGCACGCCATAATGTCGATTCTCGCCGCGCGCGCGGGCAAGCATGTGTACTGCGAAAAGCCCCTCACTTTCACGATTCAGGAAGGCGAGCAGATCGTCAAGGCGGTAAAGGCGGCGGGCGTCGTGTTCCAGACGGGCTCGCAGCAGCGCAGCGAGACTTCTTTCAGAAACGCCGTGCAGCTCGCGCGCACGGGAATGCTCGGCGACATAAAGGCGGTGTTCTGCGACGTTCCGTGGAGGTTCCCCGTGTTCTACAACTGGCCCGCCGAAGAGCTTCCGTCCACGATGGACTGGGAGATGTGGGTCGGCCCCGCGCCCATGCGCCCGTACACAAGGCACCTCCTCCATCCCCTTCTGGCGCCCAATGCGAAAGGCGGCATATTCGGCTACGCTTGGGGCGAGTGGAGATGGCACTACGACTACGGCAACGGAATGCAGGGCGACTGGGGCGCCCACCATTTCGACATAGCCCAATGGGGGCTGAATATGGACGGCAAGGGCCCGAAATACATCCGCCCGTACACCGCCCAAAACCCCAGCAACGTGCACGACAAGCGCAGCCTCTTCTACGAGTACGAAAACGGAATCCGCGTGTTCTACGGCTCGCCGTCCGAGCACCTGAAAAAGCTCGGGGCGTCCAATTTGAGCCCGATGGTGACTTTCATCGGCAGCGAGGGCACCGCCTGCGCGAGCCGCGGCGGGTTCTTCTGGGCGAGCTCGCCGTCGCTGATGAACGTCAAGCTGCCCGCGGGGGCGGAGGCCGCGTACACCAACGGCTTCGGCGGCCACCAGCGCAATTTCATAGAGGGCATTCTCACCGGCAGGCCGACGCTCTGCCCCGTGGAGACCGGCGTTTCGTCGTCGAACATGTGCATAATGGGGACAATCGCCCACAGGCTCGGGCGCACGCTCGAATGGGACTGGAAAAAGTCGACTTTCGTAAACGACCCGGAGGCCGTCGCCCTGATGTGGCGCGAAAACCGCGGCGAATGGTCCAAGGTATTCTAACGCATTCCGGAGGATTTTTCATATGAAAAAGTTTTTGACTCTATCTTTTGCGGCGGCGGCCGCCGCTTTGGCATCTCTTTCCGCGGACGCGCAGGTAAAGATGAAATACTCTCCCGATCCGGTGTTCGATCAAAACAGGATTTCAGCCCTCCACAACGGCGCGCCCTCAAAGCTCGCGGCGGCTCCCAAGAAGCCGCGCAAAATTCTGATATTTTCGCGCACGTCGGGATTCAGGCACTACGGCGGCATAGTCGCCGCCAAGGAGGTCTTTAAGCACATGGGCGAAAAGCTCGGCGGCTGGGAGACCGTGGTAAGCGACGACATAAACGAGTTCACGCCCGAAAACCTCAAAAAGTACGACGCGGTGATTCTAAACAACCCCACCGCGGCGTGCTTCGGCCCCTCCAACGTGGAAATCGACAAAATGCCGAAGGAGGAGGCCAAGGCCGCCATTGAGAAGTCCAAGCAGTACTGCAAAAACCTCGTCGAATACGTCAAAAACGGCGGCGGCGTGCTGGGACTGCACTCGGCTCCCGACAGCTACAACTACGACAATATCCGCTGCTGGGAATACACCGACATGCTCGGCGGCGATTTCGTCGGGCATCCGTGGAATTACGGTGGTTGGACTGGCGTGGAGTGCCCGAAGTACATGTTCCGCATAGACGATGAAAACTCCCCGATAACAAAAGGCATCTGGCCGTCCAACGGCTTCATGATGAAGGACGAAGTCTACATGATGGGCAAGTCTTTCGACCGCTCCAAGTGCCGCGTCCTCGTCAGCCTCGACGTTGACCAGAGCTACTTCCTGCTCGAGCGCCAGCGCCTCAACCCGCCGAAGATTCGAGACGACAAGGATATCGGCATAGTCTGGATCAAAAAAGAGGGCGGCGGAAGAGTGGCATACAGCGCGCTCGGCCACGACTGGAACAATTATCCCGACCCTCGCTTTCAAGAGATGCTCATGCGCCTCGTACAGTTCGCGTGCGGCGACCTCGAAGCCGACACTTCTTCCATTCCGCAAAACAAAAAGAGCGCCGTCGGCGCGATATGCGAGGCCCCGACGCTCGAGCAAATCGGCGCGCTTTCGGCCCTCGACTACGGGCAGGGCGACAAAGAGATAAACGAAGTCATCTTCGGAGTGTATTCCAACAATTTCGACAAAAAGTATTGCGCCCAAGTCGAGAAGTTTATCTACGACCAGCTCTCGAAGAAAAGCGGCACCGAGTTCTACCGCTCGATGCTCGCCGAGCTTCTCTGGGCTTCGGGCATATCGAACAGGGCAAGTTGCAACAAGTTCGAGCGCCTGATGAAATCCGCCGACAGCGAGGGCATACGCGGCAGGCTCTCAAACGCCGTAGACCACTTCAAGAAGCGCGAAGTTCCCTATGCCCGCGAGCGCAAATTCAAAGTTCCCGAAGAGCTCGCGCAGGGCTTCAGGGAGCAGTGCAGGCTAATGAAGTACCTCGCCGACAACCCGTCGGTTCCGATACCCGGCTACCTGACTTTCGACGCGCTCGGCGACGCCGGCAAGGCCCGCCTCGTCTACACCATAGCCCAACGCGGCGGGGATTTGTCCCAGGCGCTTGAAATCGAGCCCGCTTCCGCGGAAATGGCGGTCGCCTCCGCTTTCGCCGCTGCAAAGGCGGGTTCCTCCAAGAACATTCCCAACATATTGAAGGGCGCAAAGTATCTCAAAGGCGGCAACATCAACAACGCGGCTTCCTACATAGTTTCGATAAAGTCTCCGGACGTCGCCAAAGTGCTTCTCGAAGAGATATCCAAGGCCGACGCCGCGCAGACCGCGCTCATATCCGCATGCCTTGCAAAGATGAACCTCGATTCCATGGTCAGGGAGCTGTTTGAAGGCTACGAGAGCAAGTCTCCCGAGCTCAGGGCTTCGACCATGAAGACGGCGGCGAGCATCGCCAACGCCGAGGTGTTCTCAACGGTCGCGAAAATCATCGCTTCCGAGAACGACAAAAAGACAAAGGCGGAGGCGTTGAAGGCTCTCATGAGGGCGGCGCAGTCGTCCTTTGAGCTCGAAATGTTCGCCCATGTGGAATCCGCCTTCGCCAAAGCCGACGCCGCGACGAAGAAAATGTTGCTGCGTCTCGTGCGCTTCGCCTCCGACGACAGGGCGGTCGAGCTCTGCCGCAAGGCGTATCTCGGCGGACTCAAAACCGAGGCGGTGAAAGCCCTCGGCGAGTTTGAAAGCGCGCTGGCGTTCGAGCCGCTCGTCCAGATTGCAAAGGCGTCTTCCGACGAGCGCGAAAAGACGATAGCGCAAATAGCTATTCTCGACGTCGCCGACCGCTGCGGCTTCGACGACCCGACCGCCGAATACATAATCCGCAACGCCGTCCGCAATGAGGACAGGGACAGGGCCGCCGACATAATGGTGCGCAAGCCCACCCCGCGCGGCGTTGAGCTGCTCAGGGAAATCGACCGCGCGGCGGACGCCGACAAAGCGCAAAAAGCCCTTTCCAAAATCAAGACGGCCTACCTCAGCTCAGAGGGCGAAGGCAACTTCCGCGGCGCCCTCGACAAGGACGTAAAGACGCGCTGGTCGAACAACACCCACATCCGCAAGGGGCATTGGATAGCCTTTGACTTCGGGTATCCCAAAAAGATCGGCGAAATAGACTTCAACCTCGGCTCGTCGCAGAACGACTTTCCGGACAGCTTTAAAGTCATGGCCGGCCCGTCGCTCTCCACGGTTAGAACTGTCGATTGCGCGGTTTCCAAGAGGGGGGGCATACTCAAAATAGGATTCGAGAAGCCGATTTCCGCCCAGGTGGTGAAAATCGTCGCGACCGAAGACAAGTCTTCAAACTGGTGGTCCATCCACGAACTTGAATTCAAGGACAAGTATGCCGCACCCGATACCTCGGGAGACCCCGACTACATATATAACGGAGCATCCATAGACTTCAACTCCGCGCTCGACGGCGACTCCGGCACGCGCTGGACGAACAAGAGCTTCATACGCAAAGGCATGTGGTTTGGGATAGACTTTCGCAAGCCGCGCAAAATCTCGAAAATATTCTTCGACCTCGGCTCGTCGCAGAACGACTTCCCGACATCTTTCAAAGTCATGGCGGGCGCCTCGATGAAAGCGGCGGCCCCCGTGGCCTTCAAGTCGTCGAGAAACGGAAGCGTCCTCGAAGTGGCGTTAGACGCCCCCGTTTCCGCGCGGGCCTTCAAGATCGTTTCCGAGGCCGACTCTCAAAAATGGTGGTCAATTCACGAACTGAAATTTGCCGAATAAGATTTGGCGAATGATTTTGGCGAATAGCTCCGTTAGGGAAGCCGCCAAGACCGCTCGCGTATGTCGAATACGCCACGCGCCCTTGGCGGCTTCCCTATACTCGCTCTTCATCCAAAATGGATTCGCTCGCTTGGTTGCGCTGCGCGCAATCCGCGCTGTTCTCACCCCTGCGGGGTAAAATGCTAGCGCATTTTATCCTTCCCGAAAGCCTTATTTTATAGCCTCGCTGCGCTTCGGATAAAATAAGCTTTCGTTTTCATTGCGCCAAATCGGGAGCCTTTGGTTTTTCGGAACGAACTACGGAAGTGCTGACGAACTCTTATGGGAGGTTCGTTTTTTGTGAGGAACGGGGAGGGGATAGAAGCATTGGCGAAGCCAATCTTCGCAAGGGGCGTCAACCCCTTCAATGGAAGCGGCACCGCCGCCCGCCCTCGCTCTTCATCCAAAATGGATTCGCTGGCTTGGTTGCGCTGGGCGGGCGCGGTGCGCGCCTGCCGCAGAGGGGGCAAGCCCCCTGGCGATTGGCAAAGCCAATGCGCCTGCCCCCGAAGTTTCCGCATATGGAGTTTTGTATATATCCGAATAAAATGCTATCGCATTTTATCCTTCCCGAAAGCCTTATTTTATAGCCTCGCCGCGCTTCGGATAAAATAAGCTTTCGTTTTCATTGCGCCAAATCGTGGAAGCTGGGGTTTTGTGGAACGAACTCCGGAAGCGCTGACGAACCTTCCATGGGAGGTTCGTTTTTTTGCGGGGAACGGGGAGGGGATAGAAGCATTGGCGAAGCCAATCTTCGTAAGGGGCGCCGCCCCCTTCAATGGCCGGCGGTCCTGCCGCCCCCTTCTATGGAAGCGGTCCTGCCGCCTCCTTCAATGGGAGCGGCCCTGCCGCCCGCCCGCCCCCTTCAACGGCCGGTAGGCCTTATTCACGGCCGGCGCGTCTCGCGGCAATTTTGCGGCTGCTCCTGCTGTTTCTTAATACAGAGCGAAATGTTTCGCGCTCTTTTATATTAGAGGGCGGCGCGCTGCCGCGGTGGAAATTTTTCTGTTGTATTTTCATTTTCGGGGGGTATTTTTGCGGGTGAAATTTCATTATGGATAATAGTACACTCAATGGTTTTGATCCAAAGTCGGAGCAGGGTTTCATATATACCAAGCTGGACGCCGCGATAAACTGGGTCAGAGCCAATTCGGTATGGCCGCAGCCCATGGGGCTAGCCTGTTGCGCTATTGAGCTCATGGCAGTCGGCGGGTCCCGCTTCGACATCGGAAGGTTCGGGATGGAGGTCATGCGCTTTTCTCCCCGCCAAGCCGACTGCATGATCGTCGCCGGAACCGTCACTTACAAGATGGCTGGCGCGGTCAAGAGGATTTACGACCAGATGACGGCTCCGAAATGGGTGATTGCCATGGGCGCTTGCGCCTCGTCGGGCGGAATGTTCAGAAGCTATTCCACCCTTCAGGGAGTGGACAGGATAATTCCGGTTGACATATACATCAGCGGCTGTCCGCCGCGCCCCGAGGCCCTGCTCGACGCCATGATTTCCCTCCAGGGCAAAATCCGCGAAGAAAAATCCGCCAGAAATCTGTTTTCGGCAAGGTAATCCGATATGGACAGCTCCAAAATCATTTCCGAACTCGGCTTTTTGAAGCCCCGAAAATCCGCCGATTCCGCGCTCGCCTTCGACTGCCCTCCCGAGCACCTCGTCAAGGCCGCCAAAACCCTGCGAGACTCCCACGACTGCCGCTCGCTCCAGGACATCGCGGCGATCGACATGGGGCCGGATTCCTCCCCCCGCTTCGGCGCGGTCTACCATTTTTATTCCCATTCCAAAAAGAAGTATGTGCGCCTGGTCTGCATGTGCGCCGATTCCGCCCGCCCCGCGCTGCCGTCGCTGTGCGGCGTTTTCAAGGGAGCCGACTGGAACGAGCGCGAGGCCTACGACCTCATGGGCATAACTTTCGAGGGCCATCCGTCGCTCAGGCGCATAATGATGTGGGAGTCCTACCCGTGGCATCCCCTGCGCAAGGATTTCCCGCTCTCGGGCCGCGACGCCCCGCTCCCCGACACTTTTGCGGACAACGAGAACGCTACGAAAGTCGTCCCCGCCCCCGAGGAGGGCGGCCCCTTCCACTCCCCGTCGACAGCCACGATTTTCGCGTCGCAGCGCGAGCCCCGCAGCGCGGACACCGCCGCATCCGCTCCGGAAAACCCCTAATTTCCCGCAAATGGACAAGGAATTCACATATCCCGAACCCGCCAATCTCGGCGCGGACAGAATCGGCGAAAAGATGGTCGTAAACCTCGGGCCGAACCATCCAGCTACCCACGGCGTTCTACGTTTGAAGCTCGAGCTCGACGGGGATCTCGTCACGCGCTGCGACCCGATGGTCGGCTATCTCCACCGCGGGCAGGAGAAGCTCGCGGAGAACATGACTTACAACCAGTTCATTCCGTTCACCGACAGGCTCGACTATCTCGCCCCCCTCTGCAACAATATCGCCTATTGCCTCTGCGCCGAAAAGCTCGCGGGCATAGACGCAACTCCGCGCTGCAAGGCCCTGCGCGTGATATGCTGCGAGCTCTCCCGCATAGCCAGCCACCTGATAGGCATCGCCGCCTACGGCATGGACGCGGGTTCGTGGACGGTGTTCATGTACTGCTACACGCAGCGCGAAAAGCTCTACACGCTCTTTGAGCAGCTGACGGGCGCGAGGCTTACGACGTCGTTCGCGCGGGTCGGCGGAATGCGCCGCGACATTCCCGAGGGCTGGTTCGGCAACGTCAACGCATTTTGCAACCAGTTCCTTCCGGCTCTCGACGAGATCGACGCGCTGATTACCCGCAACAAGATTTTCATGGACAGAACCGTGGGGATCGGCGTCATAAGCCCCGAAACCGCCATGCAGTGGGGGCTGACGGGCGCCAACCTGCGCGCCAGCGGGGTTTCGAGCGACCTGCGCAAGGACGTGCCGTACCTCGGGTACGAGGACTACGATTTCGACGTCGCAATAGGCGTCCACGGCGACTGCTACGACAGGTGGCTCGTGCGCATAGAGGAGATGCGCCAGAGCGTGCGCATAGTCCGCCAGGCGATAGAAAAAATGCCAGACGGGCCGATAGACGTGGGGAATCCGCGCATTGCGCCCCCCGAAAAGACGAAGGTTCTCAAAAATATGGAGAACCTGATCAACAATTTTATACTAGTGACCGAGGGCCCCGACATTCCGGCGGGCGAAGCCTATTTCGAGGCCGAAAACCCCAAGGGTGCGCTCGGGTTTTTCATAATATCCAACGGCGGCGGCGTCCCGTACCGCGTGAAAATCCGCGCGCCGTCGTTCGTGAGCCTGTGCGCGATGCAGGAGCTCATTCCCGGCCACCACATAAGCGACGTGCCGATAATTTTAGGCTCAATGGACTTCGTTCTCGGCGAGTGCGACAGATAGGCTTTGACAATGGAAATCCCACCCGAAATCGACAAGAAATGCGACGAGCTCATCGCCCAATACCCGCGGAAGAAGTCCGCGGCGATGCTCATTTTGCACCTTATTCAGGAAAAGCTCGGGTATTTTGACGACGACGCGATAAAATTCGCCGCCGGCAAGCTCGGCGTGCGCCCCATCGAGGTCTACGGAATGATATCGTTCTACCCGATGTTCACCACGGCACCGCGCGGCAGAATCCACATAAAAGTCTGCCGCACGCTCTCGTGCGCGATGGCGGGCTCGGTGAAGCTCGGGCACGAAATTTCCAAGCTCGTGAACTGCCCCATAGGGGAGACGCGCGGGATATACACGCTCGAATTCGTCGAATGCCTCGGCAACTGCGTCAAGGCGCCGAACGTGCAGGTCAACGACAAGCTCTTTGAGAATGTCGCCCCCGAGGAGGCCGACAAGTTTATCGAAAAAATTTCCGCGATGGACGCGGACGGGTCTCTCGCTCCCGCGCCGTTTGACGCGGAGCCCAACGCGGAGGGCGATTTCGAGTCGCCCGCATACAAGGGGTAGCGCTATGCCGGCAGTCGAAAACAGAATAATTTACAGCCACATAGATGTTGAAGGCTGGAACGCCTCCATTGAAAAGTACGTGTCGGACGGCGGGTACGAGACGCTTTCGCAGTCCGTGAAGCGTCCCCGCGAAGAGCTCTGCGCCGAGGTCGAGAAGTCGAAGCTCAAGGGCAGGGGCGGGGCCGGATTCCCGACGGGCATGAAGTGGAAATTTCTCGACCGCAAGAGCGGCAAGCCCATTTACCTCGTCTGCAACGCCGACGAGTCCGAGCCCGGCACCTGCAAGGACAGGCTCATAATATACCAGGATCCCCACAAGCTCATAGAGGGCATAATGTGCGCGTGCTACGCCATAAACGCGGCGCAGGCGTTCATCTATATAAGGGGCGAATACGCCAACGGCTACCGCATACTTCAAAAAGCGATAGCCGAGGCGCGCGCGCGCGGATTTGTGGGCGAAAACATTTGCGGTTCGGGGTATTCGTGCGACATCGCCGTATCGAGGGGCGCCGGCTGCTACGTCTGCGGAGAGGAAACGGGGCTGATTTCCTCGCTCGCGGGGGGAAGGGCTTATCCGAGGATCAAGCCGCCGTACTTTCCCGCCGTCATGGGCCTCTACGATTGCCCGACGGCGGTCAACAATGTGGAAACCCTCTGCTGGATTCCCGAAATTTTCAGGCGCGGCGGCGAGGCGGTCTCCAAAATCGGCTGCCCGTCCGACCCCGGCACGCACGTGTGGGGCGTCAGCGGCCTCGTCCAAAAGCCCGGCAGATACGAAATCGAAACGGGCGCGTGCACTCTCGGGGAACTGCTTTACGACCTCTGCGGCGGGCCGCTGCCCGGCAGGAGGTTCAAGGCGGTCATCCCGGGAGGCTCTTCGATGAAGATCCTGCGGTGGGACGAAAAATTCCAGATAAAAAACCCCGACGGGACGGTCTTTGAGCGCAGGGTGGAGGACATTCCGCTCGATTCGGCGTCGTTCATGCAGTGCGGAACCGCGATAGGCTCGTGCGGGGTGATAGCAATGGACAACACCATCGACATGGTGGAGGCGCTCGCGAACCTCAACCAGTTTTACGCCCACGAGAGCTGCGGCCAGTGCACCCCGTGCCGCGAGGGCACGCTGTGGATGTCGCGCATAACGCGGCGGATATGCGAGGGCTGGGGCAGAATGGAGGACATCGACCTTCTCAAAAGCGTCGCCGACAACATATGCGGGCGTACCATTTGCGCGCTCGGCGAGGGCGCGGCGTGGCCAGCGCAGAGCAACGTCTCGAAGTTCCGCGACGAATACTGCGAGAAAATCCGCCGCCAGCAGGCCGTGGGCGGCCAGGCGAGGCTCGACAACAACGCATACAGACTCATTTAGCATGGAAACGCAACAGGTAAAAATTAACGTCAACGGCGCGGACTACCTCGTCAAGGCGGGGCAGAGCGTCTTGGAGGCGTGCCGCTCGGTTGGCGTTGAAATTCCGTTCTTCTGCTACCATCCCAACCTGAAAGTGGCGGGCTCGTGCAGAATGTGCCTCGTGACGATAGGGCTTCCGGCGCGCGACAGGGCCACCGGAGAGATGCTCAAAAAGTCGGACGGCTCGCCGGAGATAGCGTTTATGCCCAAGCCCGCCATAGCCTGCGGCACGAATGTCGCCGAAAACATGCACATAATCACCGACAGCGACGCCGTTAAGAGCTGCCGCGAGAGCGTCCTCGAATTTCTGCTCCTCAACCACCCCCTCGACTGCCCGATATGCGACAAGGCGGGCGAGTGCAAGCTCCAGGAATACGCAAACAGGTACGGGGCGGGCGAGTCGCGCTACATAGAGAGCAAAAACGTAAAGCCCAAGAAGGTCGAGGTTGCCGGCAAGATAATTCTGGACAGCGAAAGGTGCATAGAGTGCTCGCGCTGCATACGCTTCTGCAACGAGTTCATCGGCAAGAGCGTCTTCGGGTTCACAAAGCGCGGCTCCAAGACGGAAATCGCGGTCTACGGCGACGACAACGACTCCAACTATCTGCTCAACGTCGTGGACGGCTGCCCCGTCGGCGCGCTCACCGAAAAGGCGTTCCGCTTCAAGATGAGGACGTGGTTCCTCAAAACCGCAAAGAGCATTTGCGCCGAGAGCAGCGCGGGCGTCAACACCCGCGTGTGGTCGCGCGGCGACAGGATTTACCGCATCACCCCGCGCCGCAACGACGCCGTCAACGACGTGTTCATGAGCGACAGCGGCAGATATATGCACGAGCGTTTCCGCCCCGAAAACAGGCTGAAAATCCCGCGCATAGACTCGTCGCCGTGCGACCTTTCCTACGCGGTGGACAGGGCGGTTGAAATTTCCAAGCTGGGGGGGCTCGCGATAGTCGCAAACGGCTGGCAGACGCTCGAGGAGCAGTTCATGATAGCCGCCCTCGCGCGCGAGTGCTCCGCGAAAGTGCACATGGCAAGCCACGTCGCCGAGGACGACGGCAAGCTCGTCTCCGCCGACCGCACCCCCAACATGCGCGGCGCATTCGTCACCGGGCTGATATCCGAGTATCCCGAGCCCGCGCTCGACGCCCTTGCGCGCGAAATCCGCGCCGGCGGGGTCAAGACGGTTCTCTGTTTCCGCGAAGACCTCAAAGCCCTCGGGCTCGACTCCAAGGATTTCAAGTCCGCCAACGTCATCTACTGCGGCGCGCTCGAAAACCGCACGAGCGAATCCGCAAAAATCTGCATTCCGCTGCGCAGCGAGTTCGAAAAGGACGGGCTGTGGATAAACCGCCAGTTCAGGGTGCAGAAATTCGAGCGCGCGGTAAACCCGCCCGCCGACAGCGTGGACGAAATAGAGCTGCTTTCGGCGCTGATGCGCAAAATCGCAAACGAGTCTTTCAAAACCCCGACGGTGCGCGAGGTCCGTGAGCTCATGGCCTCCCGAATAGCCGTTCTGAAAGACTGCGCCGACGTCGGGGATTCCGGCGTCCTCATAGACTCTTCCGAGTTCGCGGGCGTAAAATTCCCCGAGGAAGCCGCCCTGCATTTCGAGCCTTCAAAATAGCAAGGAGCCGCAATGAACATACAAAATTTCCCGACTTTTGAAGCGGTTTTCGCGTCCGCCGGAGTTTCGGCGTGCGGGGTTCTGCTGCAAATACTCTTCGCGCTTCTTGCGATAATTCTGATAATGACCTTCGCGGGCCTCAGCGTCGTCGCCGAGAGAAAGGTCTGCGCGTACATGCAGGGCAGGTACGGGCCCAACAGGACGGCGATACCGCTCGTGGCGGCGATACCGCTTGTAGGCAATTTCCTGAAAAAGAACGGCCTGATGCAGCTCGCCGCCGACGGGCTCAAATTTCTCTTCAAGGAGGATCCGATACCCGCGCACGTGCGCAGGCTGTGGTATGTCGCGGCTCCCGTCATGGCGCTCGCGCCGGTTCTCGTGGTCGCGGGGCTGGTGCCTTTCGGAGTGTGGTGGGGCGCGGACGGGGCGGCTCCGGTCGCCGCCTGCGACATAGATTTGAGCCTTCTCGCCGCGCTCGCCGTCAGCTCGCTCGGGGTGTTCGCCTCGTGCATGGCGGGGTGGTCGTCAAACAGCAAGTTCCCGTATTTGGGCGCGATGCGCGCCTCCGCGCAGGTGATAAGCTTTGAGCTCTGCATGGGGCTCTCTGTCCTGCCGGTCGTACTCTGGATTTCGGGCTCCGTCCAAAATCCCCTGAGCCTGTTTGAAATAGGCATGTACCAGTCGGGCGGCTGGTGGTTTTGCCTCACGCAGCCTGTGGGCGCGATGATATTTCTGATATGCCTGTTCGCCGAGACCAACCGCCTGCCGTTCGACATGGCAGAGAGCGAAACGGATCTCGTAAGCGGCTACCACACGGAGTACGGCTCATTCAAGTTCGGCCTGTTCTTCGTGGGCGAGTACGGGCATATGGCGGCGGGCTCCGCTCTGTTTGTCGTCCTCTTCCTCGGCGGGTGGAACCCCCTGCCGGGCTGCGAGTGGCCGGCGGCCTGGGGGTGGGTTTCCTCGCTGCTGTCGGTAGCGACTTTCATTGTGAAAATCGCGGCGATGCTCTTCTTCATGATATGGGTGCGCTGGTCGCTGCCGCGCTTCCGGTACGACCAGGTGATGCGCATAGGCTGGAAGGCGACCCTGCCGCTGGCCCTCGCAAACGCCGTGTTTTACATGTGTCTGGCCTCAATTTAACGGATATTTCCATGGCAATCGTAGTCGAAAGAAAATCACTATCACTTCTCGAGCGCACGTATCTGCCGCAGATAGCGTCCGGGCTGTGGATAACGCTAAAAAACTTTTTCAAGCCGAAGGTCACCCTGCAATACCCCGACCAGCGCCCCGTTCTGCCCGACGGATACCGAGGGGCCCCGACGCTCGTCAAGGACTCCTTCGGGCGCGAGAAGTGCGTTTCGTGCCAGCTATGCGAGTTCGTCTGCCCGTCGAAGGCGATAAAAGTCACCCCGGGGGAGATCGACCCGTCGGGCGAATACGCCTTCATAGAAAAAGCCCCGCGCGACTTTGAAATCGACATGCTGCGCTGCATTTACTGCGGCCTGTGCGAGGACGCCTGCCCCGAAAAGGCGATTGTCCTCCAAAAGGAATTTTCGATAAACGCCGATTCCCGCGCAAAATTCGTGCGCCACAAGGAGGAGCTCTACGCCCTCGGCGGCGTGCTGCCGGACAAGATAATGAAGTGGAAAAAGGTGAGGGACACCGCCGAACTCGAGGGGGGCCGCTGATGGAAACCGCAATATACTACGTTTTGTGCGCCATGACGCTCGGAGGGGCGCTCGGGGTGATTCTCGCGCGAGGATATGTAAACGCGGCGATGTCGATGCTGCTTTCGATGCTCGGGGCGGCCGGAATGATGGTCATGATGGGGGCGTATTTCGTGGCGTTTATAATGGTTAGCGTGTACGCTGGGGCTGTTCTTGTGCTATTCGTGTTCGTCGTGATGCTCATGGGGGAGGAAAAGGACGGCGCGGGGCTCGGCAAGAAGCTCGCGCTCGTGGGGCTCTGGGCGCTGCTCGGGGCGTTCATAGGCTGGGCGTCTCCAGAGTTTCTCGGCGACGCCGCCCTGCGCGCGGAGGCTCCGGCGGAGGCCTCTTCCGTTCTTGCTTCCGCCAAGAATTACGGGCTCGCGCTGTTTTCCGAATACATGCTTCCCTTCCAAATCTGCGGCGCGCTGCTGCTGGCGGCGATGCTCGGCGTAATCGCCGTCGCCAAGCCCCCGCGCGGCGGCGGGGGCCAATCCGAAAAAATTTAGAGATATGGACATTCTGAACCAATTCCTGCCGCCCGCCCTGATGCTGTTCGCAACGGGGCTTCTGGGCGCGATGTTCAAAAGAAATCTCGTTACGATTTTCATGTGCGTCGAGATTATGCTCTGCGGCGCGACCCTCGCGCTGGTGGCTTTTGCGGCCGCCTACGGCGACGTTTCGGGGGCGGCGTTCGCGTTCTTCGCGATGACGATAGGAGCGGCGGAAGTCGCGGTTGGGCTGGCGATAATAACGCAGCTCTTCAGGGTTGCAAACACCGTCTCGACCAAAAACCTCAACGCGCTGGGAGACTGACGACATGGAGGCCAAACTTACGTTTCTGCTCTTGGCGCCCCTCTTCTCGGCGGCGGCAATAGTTTTGTTTTTCCGTTCCGGCAGGAGGCTTCCGGCGTTCATATCCGTGGCGAGCGCGGGGCTTTGCCTCGCGGCGGCGGTCTCGGCGATGGTCTCCGGCGCCGGCCTTTACAAATCGTCTTTCGAGCTTTTCAAGCTCGACGGATTTTCCTTCAACACGGGGCTGCTCTTCGACGCGGCGGCGGCGAACATGCTGTTTGTAGTATGCTTTGTCGGGTTCTTGATACACGTTTTCAGCGTGGGGTACACGGACGGGGAGGAGTCGCGCGGCAGGTTTTTTGCGGGAATGAGCTTTTTCATGTTCTCGATGACGGGGCTCGTGCTCTCTTCAAACCTGTTCATGATGTTTGCGTTCTGGGAGCTCGTCGGGTTTTCGTCCTACGCGCTGATAGCGCAGTATTCCTCGACGGAGGCGGCTAAGGCGGCGTCCAAAAAGGCGTTCATAGTAAACCGCGTCGGCGACTTTGGCTTTTTGCTCGGCATAATTTTCTGTTGGAGCGCGTTCGGCACGACGGATTTTTCGGAGCTCGCAAAAATCGTGGAGGCCGACCCCGCGAAGGCCTCCACCGGCATGGGAATGCTGCTGCTTTGCGGGTTCCTCGGAAAGAGCGCGCAGTTCCCCCTCCAGGTCTGGCTTCCCGACGCGATGGCGGGCCCCACGCCCGTTTCCGCGCTCATACACGCGGCGACAATGGTTGCCGCCGGCGTGTTCATGATGGTGCGCCTCTGCTCTTTCGGTTTCCTGACGCCGGCCGTTCTGGACGCGGTTCTGATTCTCTGTTCGCTGATGGCGTTCTGCGCGGGGCTTTGGGCCTTGGGTCAGACGGACATCAAAAAGATTCTGGCGTATTCGACCCTCGCGCACCTCGGGCTGATGGGGGCGGGGGTCGCGCTCGGCTATGACCTGGCGATGTACCACCTCACCACGCACGCGTTCTTCAAGGCTACCCTCTTCCTGGCCGCGGGCTCTATAATCCACGCCTGCGCGCACGAGCAGGACATATACAAGATGGGCGGGCTTTTCAGGCGCATGCCGGCGACCTCCGTCGCCGCGCTGGTCGCGGCATTCTCGATTATCGCGGTTCCCTATTTTTCGGGGTATTACAGCAAGGAGGCCATAGTGCTGGCGTCCTATGCGCGCTCGGCGAGCGGCGCGCTCCTCGACAAGGTTTCATTCTGGCTTGTGTTCGCGGCGGCGGCTCTCACGCCCATATACATGTTCAGGCTTTTCTTCAACGTCTTTTGCGGAACTCCCCGTTCTGAGAGCGCGGAGAAAGCCCGCGAGAGCTCCCTGTGGATGACGCTGCCGCTCGCGGTTCTCGCCGCGTACTCCGCGGTCGGGGCGTGGAGCTACGCCTACGATTTGGAATGGCTCGGCGGAAAGTGGGACTTCCTCATGCCCGCCGCCGCCACGAAATTTGTAGGCGGCCTGCTCAAACTCCATTCGCCGTCCCCCGATTCCGCGGAGGCCGCCCGCTTCGTGGCGGGCGCGGCGCTCGTGTGCACCTTCGCGGGCGTCGGAATAGCGTACGTTCTCTACGGCCGCAACCGCGGCTACGACCCCGTGCGGAAACGCCTGCCGCTCGTTTACGGCATTCTCGAAAAGCACGGCTGGTTCGACTGCGTTTACGGCTGGTATGTCGCGAAAGTCCAGCAGAGGGTTGCGGTGTTTTTGGCCACTTTCGCCGATCTGCTCTTTATCGAAATGCTTTGCGTGAGGGGCTCGGGCGTCGTGTGCGCGGTCGTCGGGCACGGCGTCAAAAAGCTCCACGCGTGCTCCTGCAATTCGCAGGTGAAGTGGCTCGTTTTCGGGGCGATACTTCTGTTCGCCCTCGTCTTTGCGTCATAGGAGGCTGTTTCAATGGAAGACTTTTACAAAACCGTTCTGAATTTGGGCGTCTACGCCCCGCTGGGGTGCGCGCTTGCGATCGCGTGCCTCTGGCCGTTTGTGTCGGCGCGCGCTGCAAAGGCGCTTTCGCTCGCCGCGTCCGCAGTTTTGGCGGCGGCCGGAATCGCCCTGTGGTGCGCGATGCCCGCCGACGGCTCGTTCGCGTTTTCGTCCGATTTGACGCTCGCGGGCGTCGCCCTCCCGCAGTTCGCCCTCAACGGGGTGTCCGCGCCGATTTTCGCGCTCGCGGGCATAGTGGGCTTTGCGGCGGTCTGGCAGGCGGCGTGCTCCGAAATACGCAACGCCAAGCTCTATTTCATGCTGCTTTCCGTAATGCTCGGCGGGCTCGCCGGAGCGTTCGCGAGCGTCAACCTGCTGTGGATGTACGCTTTTCACGAATTCGCGCTCGTGCCGACTTTTATTGCGATGAACATCTGGGGCGGGGCGGGGCGCAGAATGGCCGCAATGCAGATGGCGGTCTATCTCACGCTCGGCGCGCTCGTTTCGCTTGCGGGCATAATCGCGCTATACGCGCAGAGCAACGCCGGCGGCTTCGGCTTGCAGGACATCGCGCTCGCGGCGGCGGCAAACCCCCTCTCGGCCGGATGGCAGTCGGCGGTATTGTCCATGCTGCTCTTCGGGCTTGGGACGCTCGTCTCCCTGTTCCCCCTGTATTCCTGGGCGCCGCGCGCGTACGCCTCGGCGCCGACCGCGTTTGCGATGCTCCATGCGGGGGTGCTTAAAAAGTTCGGCCTCTACGTGCTGATACAGGCGGCATATCCGCTGCTCGCCGCAGGCGCGCGGGAATGGGCGTGGGCGATAGCGGTTCTCGCGCTCTTCAACGTTGTCTTCATCGGCTTCGTCACGATGGCGCAGCGCGACCTCAAAATGATGGTTGCGTACTCGAGCGTGGCGCACATGGGGATATGCTTTCTCGGGCTGGCGTCGATGAGCGTGCTCGGCGCGGGCGGAACGGTTCTGATGATGTTCGGGCACGGCGCGAGCGTGGCGCTCATGCTGATGCTCTCTACCATTATAGTAAACCGCACCGGCGAATGGGAGATGTCGAAGATGGGCGGGCTTTACCGCCGCGCGCCGGTGTTGGGGGCGTTTTTCGTCGCGGGGTCTTTCGCGAGCGTCGGCCTGCCCGGGTTTGCGAACTTCTGGGGAGAGCTCTGCGTGCTGACGAGCCTCTGGAATTTTTCGCCCGCCGTATGCGCGGCGGCGGCCACCGGCATAATAATTTCCGCCGTGTACGCGCTAAGGGCGGTGGCAAACGTGTTCATGGGCGAGCCCTCCGCGGAGATCGCCGGAAGGTTCGGCTCCATAGCGGACATGACTCTGCGGGAAAAGATTCCCGCGGCGATACTCGTGGCAGCTTTGCTCGCCGTGGGGTTCTTCCCGAAGACCGTGACGACGGGGTTGGATTCGTGCCTCTCGAATGTGGCGGCTTACGCCCAAACAAAGTAGAATTTTATGGAAAACATCACATCTTTCGAATGGTCGGCTGTTTCGGCTGAAGCCGCGCTCTTTTGCGGGGCGGTTCTCGCCGTGCTCTTCGAGGCGCTTTTCCCGAAGAGGGGGTCGGCGGTATGCGCGTTTGCGGTCGCCGCGATGATAGCCGCCATAGCGCTTGACCTGCTCGCGCCCGTTCCGGAGCTGTCGTTCGGCGGAACGCTCGGGGGCCGCGGCGGATTCGGGGTTTTCATAACGGCGTGCGCGCTGCTTTCTGCTCTGCTGGGCTTCGGGTACTTCGCCAAGGGCGGGGCGCGCAGGTGCGAGTTTCTGGCGGTTCTGATGATTTGCGCGGCGGCGCTCTCGATTTTCGCGCGCTCCCGCAACCTGATGCTCTCCTTTGTCGCCCTCGAATGCGCCACGGTCTGCCTGTACGTAATGGCGGCGTGGGGCAGGTCGAGGGCCTCGAGCCTCGAAGGGGCCGCAAAGTACCTCGTGATAAGCGGCGTCAGCGGCGGCCTCTTCCTGCTCGGAATCGCCTTCGTCTACGGCGCGGGGCTCGAGTCCGGCGTTGACTTTTTGAATTTTGAAAACTTCACCCTCGGCTTTTGCAGCGTAAAGTTCGCCATTGGAATGCTGCTTGTGGCGTGCGCGGCTCTGTTTAAGCTCGCGGCGTTCCCGTTCCAGTTCTGGTCGCCCGACGTGTACCAGGGTTCGCCGACGCCCGTTTCGGCGTTTTTCGCGGTTGGCTCCAAGGCGGCGGGGATAGTGTTTCTGGCGCAGATATGCCTTGCGGTGGACTTCTCCGCTGTTCCGGCGGCAGCCTCCCGCGCGGCGTTCGCGGTTTCGGCGATAGCGGCGCTCACCATCGCCGTCGGCAATCTCGGGGCAATCACCCAGACGAACGCCAAGAGGCTCATGGGCTTTTCCGGAATCGCGAACGCGGGGTATCTGCTCGTTCTGCTCGCTTCCCTCATAAAATACCCGAAGTCCGCGGAGCTCTTTGAAATCTCCCTGTACTTCTACCTCGCGGCTTACATGTTCGCCAACTACGGCATATTCTTTGTCATAAACCAGTTTGAAGGAGAGGACGACAGCCCGCTCGAATTTTCCGACTTCCGCGGGCTTATCCGCAAAAATCCCGTGGCGGACTCGACCCTCATAATATCGCTCGCGTCGCTGGCCGGGATTCCGCCTACCGCCGGATTTTTCGGAAAGCTTCTGATTTTGATACTCGCGTGGTACGCGCAGTTGTACGTCCTGATGGGCGTCATGATCGCTGGATCCGCAGTTTCGATTTTCTACTACTTCTCGTGGATGCGCGCGAGCATCGACGTAGGCGCGGGCGACGAGCGCAGGCTGAGGGACTCCGCCGCCATGTTGCCAACCATGATCGCCCTTTCGGCGGCGACGCTCGTGTTCGGCGTGTTCTTCTTTTTCAAGGTTTAACCCCGAAAATTGTTGCCAAACGCCGCGTTTGCCGGAAACTGGTATCCTATGAAATTTTTTGCGCCAATAGCGGCTGCGGCGGCGTTAATGCTTCTTTGCGGCTGCGAAACCAAAGACAGGGAGGCGTTCAGCCGCCAGATCGAAATCCGCAGCGTGCCTTCCGGCGCGCCGATAGTGGTTGACGGCCTCAAAATGGGCAAAGCGCCCCTGAGCGTCGGCGTAGAGACCACGGAGGACGGGTGTTTCGCCCGCAAGACGGTCATCACCGCCATTCCGCAGGACGAATCCCTCCACACGCAGGTCGTCACATTTCCGGCTTTCAGAATCTCCGACCCCGAAAAGAGCCGCGTTCCCGAGAAGATAATTTTCGACATGACCAAAAGCCCCGCGCAGGGCGGCGGCGTGTCGTTCGGGGACTGAAAAATTTTTCGCAGCTTTACCGAAATGTCATCCCAGATAAAATACATATTGGACGAAGAGTCAATCCCGACCCATTGGTACAACATTGAGGCCGACCTTAAAACCCCGACGCCCCCGCCGCTCGACCCATCTACGGGCAAGCCTTTCGAGCCCGCGAAGCTCGAGGCGATCTTCGCAAAGACCCTAATCGAGCAGGAGATGTCGCGCGAACGCTACATCGAAATCCCCGAGCCCGTCCGCGAAATCATGCGCCAGTGGAGGCCGTCGCCGCTCCACCGCGCCCGCAGGCTCGAAAAGGCGCTCGGCACCCCCGCGAAAATCTATTTCAAATACGAGGGCGTCAGCCCTTCGGGATCGCACAAGACCAACAGCGCTATGGCGCAGGCGTTCGAGAACAAAAGGTGCGGAACCAAAAAAGTGACGACCGAGACGGGGGCGGGCCAGTGGGGGTCGGCGCTCTCGCAGGCGTGCAACATTTTCGGACTCGAATGTACCGTGTTCATGGTGAGGTGCTCTTTTGAGCAGAAGCCGTACCGCAAGGCGATGATGGAGGTATTCGGCGGGCGCACCATTCCCTCTCCGAGCCCTTTCACCGAGGCGGGCAGGGCGGTTCTCGCGAAGGAGCCCGACTGCCGCGGCTCCCTCGGGATAGCGATTTCAGAAGCCGTCGAAGAGGCGCTCAAAAACGCCGACACAAAGTACTGCCTCGGCTCCGTTCTCAACCACGTCCTTCTGCACCAGACCGTCATAGGCTTGGAGGCGATGAAGCAGATGGAAATGGCGGGCGACTACCCCGATATCGTGATAGGCGCTTGCGGCGGGGGCTCCAACTTCGCGGGCATGGCGTTCCCGTTCATAGGAGAATTTCTGCGCGGCGGAAAGAAAGTCGACATTCTCGGCGTCGAGCCCGCGGCGTGCCCGAGCCTCACGAAGGGCAGGTACGCCTACGACTACGGCGACGTCGCCAAGCAGACGCCCCTCATTAAAATGTACACGCTCGGCAGTTCGTTTATTCCTCCGGCGGTGCACGCGGGCGGCCTGCGCTACCACGGCATGGCTCCGCAGATAAGCAATGTCGCTTCCCACGGGCTGATGCGCGCGCGCACCGTCCAGCAGCTGGACGTTTTCCGCGACGCCATCGCGTTCGCCCGCGCCGAGGGCATAATCCCCGCGCCCGAATCCTCCCACGCGATCACCGCCGCCATGGACGAGGCGCGCGCGTGCAGGGAGACGGGGGAGGCCAGGACGATTCTCTTCAACCTCTCGGGGCACGGGCATCTCGACATGTCCGCCTACACCGATTATCTTGCGGGCAAGCTCAAAAATTACGACTATCCCGAGGAGGAAATCGCAATGGCGCTCTCCGGCTTGCCGGTTTGCGAAGGTTGATACCCCTTTTTTTCTTTCGCCCCGCAGCATTGCGCGCGGGGCGGTTTTTTTCTTGTATTCCGCGCGCTCCGGCGGTAGCTTCATTTCAAAACGCGGCGGCGAGGGGCGGGTTTAGGCGCGCGCTCGCGAGCCGCGGCAAAAACTCGTTTATCCCAGGTTGATGGCAGGGCGCATATTAGGCGTGTTTTCCGGATTTTGCTCCGCAGTTCCCGCGTTTGCGGCCGCGGCGCTCGCGCTTTGCCTTGCGCATTCGGCGTCCGGCGCGGATTTCTCGCAATCGGCCGAAAATCTCGCGGCGGCGATGGACTGGGACGCCACCGCCGAAATCTCAGCCGCCGACTACGACGCCGCCAAAAAGGCGGCGGACGCCGGCGCCGCCGCCGCGCAGTTTGTCGTCGGGGCGGCAAACCTCGTCGGCGCGGGGCGTGAAAAAGACCCCCGTCTGGCAGCTGAGTATTTTTCCATGTCGGCTTTCTCAAAATATCCCCTCGGCCTCTTCGGGTTCGCAGTCTGCATGCGCGATTCCGAGGGAATGCCGGAGTCCCCGAAGTCAGCGTTCAAATATTTTGAAAAGGCCGCCGCCGCGGGGTGCGCGCGCGCCGAAAACGCCCTCGGCGTCTGCTATTACAAAGGCTACGGCGTCCGCAAAGACCCCGAAAAAGCGGTCGGGCTCTTCAAAAAGGCGGCAAATGCCGGAGTCGCGCGCGCATACGTGTCGCTCGGCAGGGCGGCGTTGGAGGGCGCGGGAATGGAAAAAAATCCCGCCCGCGCGCGCGAGTACTGGGAGCTCGGCGTAAAGTCCGGCAACGCGGTAGCCCAGAACAACCTCGCGCTTCTGCTCGCCAAAGGCCTGGATTCCAACCCCGACGAAATCCGCGCAATTTCGCTTTTCAGGGAGAGCGCGCAGCGCGGCTATCCGCCGTCGCAAATCGCCTACGCTCTCTCGCTCTTGCAGGGCATAGGCGTCGCCCGCGACGCGCGCGAGGGTTTCAGGTTTATGGAAATGGCCGCGAAGTCCGGAAATCCCGAGGCGCAAAACAATCTCGCGGCCTGCTACTTCAACGGCATAGGGGTTTCGCAGAACTATTCCATGGCGCTGGACTGGTACAAACGCGCCGCTTCCGCCGGCTATCCGGACGCCCAGAACAACCTCGCGGACTGCTATTTCAACGGCTACGGCGTTCCGAAAAACCAGGCGGAGGCCGTCAAGTGGTACAGGCGCGCCGCATTCCAGGGCAATGTCTCCGCGCAGAGCAACCTCGGTTACTGCTATCTCAACGGAATCGGCACCGGCAAGAGCGCGTCCGACGCCATCAAGTGGCTCGAAAAGGCGGCAGATGCGGGCGACGTTTCCGCGCAGAGCAACCTTGGAACATGCTATGTCAACGGAGTGGGTGTGGCCGTAAATTATCCCGAGGGAGTCAAGTGGCTCGAAAAGGCGGCAGATGCGGGCGATGCGCAGGCGCTCGGCAATCTAGGTGCCTGCTACTTCAACGGCTTCGGCGTAGAGAGAAATACGGAAAAAGGCGTATCGCTCATCCGCAAGGCGGCAAAGGCCGGCAACGAAGAAGCCCAAAAAGCCCTTCAAAGAATCTCCCACCTCTGATTTGGCGAATGCTTTTGGCGAATAGCTGCGTTAGGGAAGCCGCCAAGACCGCTCGCGTATGTCGAATACGCCACGCGCCCTTGGCGGCTTCCCTATACTCGCTCTTCATCCAAAAGCATTGCGCCAAATCGGGTACCTTTGGTTTTCAGAACCAATTTGGAAAAAGTGGGGATAGCCCTATTGCGAAGCAATGGGCGTAAGGGGCGTTAGCCCCTTCAATGGAAGCGGCACTGCCGCCCCCTTCAATGGCTGGCGGCCCGTGCCGCCCTCGCTCTTCATCCAAAATGGATTCGCTCGCTTGGTTGCGCTGGGCGCAATCCGCGCTGTTCTCACCCCTGCGGGGTAAAATGCTATCGCATTTTATCCTTCCCGAAAGCCTTATTTTATAGCCTCGCTGCGCTTCGGATAAAATAAGCTTTCGTTTTCATTGCGCCAAATCGGGAACCTTTGGTTTTTTAAAACGAACTCCGAAATAGTGGGGATAGCCCTATTGCGAAGCAATGGGCGTAAGGGGTTTACACCCCTTCAATGGATGGTCCTGCCGCCCCCTTCAATGGCCGGTAGGCCTTATTCGCGGCCGGCGCGCTTCGCGCGTATTCAATTCAAGGAGCGTCAATCGCCTATCCAAACGCCGAGGGAGACGGGAGAGAGGGTTATTGCGTCGCCTTCCGGAAGGATTTGCAAACCGTCGAGGGATTTGGCCGAGAAATCGTCTATGTCTGCGATTTGCCTGAATTCGCGGAGGCGGTCGGGGACGGGAATTTCCGCGTTTTCGGAAGACGGGTTGAAAGCCGCAAAAATTTTTGGGGCGCAAAGGCTGCCGTCGGCGTTGAACAAAACTCCCGCCGCCGAATTGTCGCCGGAAAAGAATTGGAAAAATCCGCCGGAGGGGGTGTCCGAGAGCCTCAGCGCGCGCGCGCAGTCCGACAGCCTGAACTTTGCCAGCGCCCGCAGCCAGCGGCATTCGCCTGGATAGCGCAGCGCGCGGGAATAGTCCAGAGCGTTGGCCGCCCCGTTTTTATAGGTGTTGTTTAGCCCCCCTTTTGTGCGCGCGAGGTCGAAGCCCTCGGCTGCCATCGGAATGCCTATCGAGAGAAACACGAGTGCGTATGCGAGTTTGTAGCGGCGCAGGTCCTCTTCCGAAGGGGTTTCGGGGGAGGGGGAAATCCTGTCGAGCAGGCATTTGTCGTCGTGGCTTTCAAGGTAGTTGACGGTCTGGGCGGGGAAGCTTGCGTATCCTCCGCGCGAGCCGGAAATAAAATACTTGAATCCTTCGAAATTCCCGCGCCCGAGCGCGTACGAGAGCATGAACTCCCTGAACCCGTCGTTCCAGGAGGCGTAGCCCGTCGAGCGCAGCGGCTCCCCGATGTGCCCGCGGAAGCTCCAGGGTTCGGCTATCAAAATCGCGGAGGGTTTTATCTTTTTTACGAAAGACTCGATTTCGCGCAGCGCGCCGAAGCCGAGGAGTTCGGCGAGGTCGAATCTGAACCCGTCCGCGCCGTATTTTTCTACCATCGCGCGGAGACTGTCCTTTATCAGGCGCAGAGCCATCGGCGACTTTGCGCGGAAGTCGTTGCCGCAGCCGCTGAAATTCATGAGCCCTCCGTCGGAGGAGGTTTCAAAATAATAGCCCTCGTCTATGAGTGAAAGGTAGTTCGGAACGCCGTAGTGGTTGTATACGACGTCAAAGATCACGGCGATTCCGGCGCGGTGGAAGGCGTCGACCAGTTCCGCGAGCTCCGAGTTTTGCGTCGCTTCCGACGGGTCGGAGGCGTAGGAGCTTGCGGGCGCGAACCAGCCAACGGGCATGTAGCCCCATTCGTAGTCCTGGCGGTTTTCGGCGGTGAACTCCTGCACGGGCTGGAGCTCGACGCAGTTTACGCCGAGCTTGCGCAGATAACAGTCCGGCGATTTCAGCCATTTTGCAAGCCCCGAAAACGTCAGCCTTTCGTCGGGGGAAATATCCGCCTTTGCCCGCGCGAGGACGTCGCGCACATGTATTTCGAGAATCGACAGGTCGTGCCAACAGGGCGGCTCGAACCCGCCGCGCGCGCGCGGTATGGAATCGTAATACTTGACTATCCCGGGGCCCGAGGGCTTTTCAAAGGCGTTTGCGTATGGGTCAACTACCGGAGAGCGGACGTTGAAGGCTGCGCGCGGCAGGGCGTTGTCGCCGTCGATATGCCAGACGTATCTGCGCCCCTCGAGGTCTTCCGGCGCGCGCGCCGTCCAGACCGCCCCGTCGGAAGTCGAAGCCTCCAGGAGCAGGCTGTCGTCCTCTCCCGCCCGCCAATGCCTGACGTACGCGGCGCGCGCGCGCGGCGCGAATATCGAAAACTCTGTGCAGCCTCCCTCCCGCCGCGCTCCGAGCGGCTTGTCCGAACAGGCGGAGCGCAGAAGCTCCGCCGCCTCTACGCGCATGTCGATTTTCATTTGGGGGATTTTCACCCTTATTTCGCCCCTCGGATCGCACGGGCGGGCGAATTTTAAAACCAAAACATTGCGCCCGCTTCTATCCAGGCTGAACCGCAGGTTTCTGTTGCCGTTCCGGTCAAACTCAGCGTTCGGGGCGTCCGGATTGGGCTCGAGCCACTTGCCCGCGCCCGAGGCGAATTTAAAAAAACCGTATCTGTGCGGCAATCCGAGCGATTCTATCTGGACTTTCAGCTCGCGGCCGAATCCGCCGGAGCGGGATTTCATCTTCCATTCGGAGTTTTTTATGGCGTCTCCCCAGCCGTTGAAGGAGCCGCACACATAGTAGTCCAGGTCAGAGAGAACGCCGGCATCGAAGGCGAGCGGGTCGAGCTCGAAGCAGATTTCCCCGTTTTCGATGTAGTAGGACGTGTATTTTGCGAACTCGCAGGGGCACGGGCGGAGGATTTCAAATTCCGCGCCGCGCGCGCCGTCAACCGCGATGTCGGGCAGCGCGCGCGGGAGGTCCCGCGGAAATGCGAGGATTATCTCGTCGGCTTTTCGCCACCATGCCCTGACCATAGACATAACTTAAATATTTCTGAAAATTATCGGGTTCGGCCCCGAGGGCGCCTTTATTTCGCCGCCGTATCCGCGTTCCGTTTCCGCGGCGGGGGAGTTCGCGGAGGGGGCGGCAACTCCGGCTTCCGGCGCGGGAGTTTCGGCGGGCGCCGCGTCTGCGCTCTCACCCTCCGTTTCAAAGCCGTCCCCGCCCGCGCCTGCGGGGGCGGAAGAGAAAATTCTGTCCAAAATAGTCGCGCGCAGGTATGGGGCGCCGTCGCGCGCCGCCCTCTCGGCGGGAGTCTGGCTTTCGGGCGCGGTTGCGGCTTTCGGCGCGGGGTCACCAAGCCTCTCGGAGGCAGTGGGCGAGGAGTCTTCAAAACGGAAGATTATCTCGTCGGGCTCGGCGAACCCGAGCTTTTCGCGTATGACGCGCGCGGCGAATTCCTCGTCGTATATGAGGCGGCTGAAATACTCCTGCTTGTATGCCTTTTCGGCCTCGAGCGCCGCCTTTTGCTCTTCGAGCCTAAGCCTGCCGAGCTCGAGTTCGGTGTTTTCCTCCCGCATATTCCGCCAGCCGATATAGGAAGCCGCCGCCGCAAACGCGAGCAGGGCTGCAAGCATTAGTATTATGAGTCTGTAAACGGCTTTGGCGCCCATCGTCGCGAGATAATCGCACCGTCGCGCCGCCCTGTAAAGCCAAAAGCGGCGGCATCGTGCGCTCTTAAATTGAAACTGCCTTTGCGGATTGTTTCCTGCGGGGCGTCGCCGCTTGGCGGAGCGCCCCGCGCCCGAACCTTGCCGCGGCTTTTGGGCGGGGGGTTAGTTTATGGCGGAGAGCTCGAAAAATACGCTCGGTATCGGCAGTGACGAAGTGTCGATTTCCGCCTCGATTTTGCCCTCTGATTTTTTCAGGGGGATTTCTTTCAGCCGCGTGCCGTCCATGTTGAGCGCCCAGAGGCGCATCGCCTTCCAGTAGGGGGTTGAGAGGGCGACCTTGAACTTTCCGGTCTCGACCAGAAGCGGAGGCTTGCCTATGTCTATGAGGCTCGTCATTTCGGCGTCGTCGAAAATCATTTCGGAGTTCAGGGAATTCGTCGAGATTACGAGCGCGAGCCTGCGCGCCTCCCTTATGGGCTTCAGCCCGTCTGCCGCGGCGACGGTGATGTTGGCGTTGCGCTGCGCGGAGATTATCTCGAAGTCCGAGAGCTTCGCCCCTACGCCCGCGGGCGCGCTCGACCCTTGCAGGCGCGGGGTGTCGACCGTCATCAGCTTGCGGCCGGTGTCCATGTATATTTCGTCCGTAGAGCTTTCAAAGATTCCCCTGTCGACGTCCGTGCGGTTGGATTTCGATAGCATTCCGCGCTCGCGCATTTGGGCGACGGCGGATTTCAGGTCGAAGTCCGAGTGCTGGGTGTCGGCGATGTTGCCGTACGCGGTGTGCAGTATCAGCGACGAGCCGCCGAGCCTGTCGAAGGCGATTTCGTTTTCGGCGGGCTCGAATTTCGAGAGGGCGATGGACATTTTCGTCAGCAGGCACAGGCGCGACTGCCGCGCGTCGAGCCCGTAGTTGTACGAATAGGTTTTGTACACGTCCTTTTCGTTTACGCGCACGACCGCCTCGGATTTCGATTCAGCCACGTCGCCGCGCAGGTACATCAGGGCGGTGAGAAATTCCTGCGACCTTATCGTCGCGTCGGGTGCGTTGTTGAAGGGGTAGACGGCGGGGGGAGTGTCCTTCATCGTGACTGGGTTTGCAAAGCACGTGATTCCGTCGAAGCCCTGGAGGGCGGAGTGCGCGCCCGTGGCGAAGCCCTGCTCATACCTGTACTTGTTCCAGAATACGTGCCCGTGCTCCGTTATGACGTACGGCTTGCCGCGCATTTTTGCGGCGGAGAACGCGCGGGAAATGTTTATCGCCTCACCGACCGAGCTCTCCTGCGATATGCGCGAGCCCAGCGTTATGAAATTCGACGGGTGGGCGTGGTAGTTGTTCATCGCCACATAGTCGGCGTTTTTGCGCGAGAGCGCGCTACGCAGGGATTTGCCCATGTTGAAGTTCGTCACGGGGCCCTCAAAGCCCATGGCGCGGAACTGCCGCCTGAACCATTTGAGGATGTCGCGCTCGAGCTTCATGCAGAATTCGTTGGCGTCGCGCGCGCGCTGGTCGAGCCTGCCGTAGGCGTCGGCGTGCGTGAACGCGGGCAGGTCGCCGAAGTCTTTCGCCCCGCCCACGGCTTCCTTTCCCCACCCCTCGGCGAGCTTTTCAAACCGGTTGCGGTATTTGCGCTTCAAAAATTTTATCCACTGGTTTCGAAGTTCGCCGTATCCGGAGTTGTGGGTGAGGCCGAATTCGAGCTCGTTGTAGCCGATTACGAGCGCCAGCTGCGGGTCTTCGGCGAGCTTGGTTCCGGTGTACGGGTTAGTTTCGGCGAGAATCTTGCGCGTCCCGAGCAGCCAGTTCTTTTTGACGTTTTCGTCCCAGTATATCGAGTATTTGAAGTTGCGCTTCTCGCGCGGGTCCCACGAGTCCCCAACGCTGTATCCGATGCCGCTTGCCATGGCGTCGAACTCTATGTATATGCCGTTCTTTTTGAGCTCTGCGATGTAGCGGAAGAGCAGGTCGAGCCTCTCCCTGTTGAATTCGCCGTCTGCGGGCGCGCCGCTCATGAGGTCGCGGTCGGGCGAAAGGCGCACCATGTTGTACCCGTTTTGGCGCAGTTTGGCGGCGTATGCGGCGGCCTCCTGCGGGTTGGACATCTCCCTGAAATCCCCGCCTATGTGTATCAGGAATTTCGCGGGGATATCGGGGGTTTTCTCAAATGCGAGCCTGCCGTTTTTGTTGATTATCACCCGCCCCCTGTCTCCGGCGGTCTCTTTCGGGTTGAGGGAGGACAGGTCGAGCACGCTTCCGGCGGCCGCGGGCGGCGCATACTTTTCCGGCAGGGGCTTCCACGCGCCGCCGGCGCGCGCGGTGTAGTTCCACTCCTTCGGGAAGGCGACGTCGCGCTCCGAGATGTTGGCCGCGAGCACTATCCATGTCCCCGCCGCGGCGCCGTCGGGGGCGAATGCCATCTTTGCTATGCGCCCGAAATTTTCCGGTATCGGAAATTTTGATACGCACGCGGCGTAGATTGAGCCGCGCTTTTGCCACGGTGAGACGGACACGCATCCGGCGTTTGCCGACGGTCTGGAATAGTCGAAGACGTTTTTGCCTGTTTCTATCGCAAATTCCGCCTTTTTTCCGTTTTCGCCGAGTATTTCGACGGTTCCGATTTTCTCCCCGTCCGCCGAGCCCGAGACGAAGTGGAGAACGTACAGGAATTTTCCCTCCGCGGAAATGTTCGGGAATTCGGCCTCGGCCCTTTCGAGCCCCGAGGGGAAGTTTTTGGATTTCATGGCGACGGCGAATTTTTTGCCGTTGCGGTGGAATCCGCGCATGCTGAACGGGACTTTCGCGTATTCGGTTTTGCCGGCGTCGAATTCCGACGCCCCGTAGCCCACGCCCGCCGGCGAAAACGCCCCGAACGCCTTCAATTCAAAGTCCTTTTCGGCGTATCCGGCGTTGGCGATTTTGGCGAATTCCGCGAATATGTCGGAGGACTCGATTTTCAGGTTCCTGAACATCGCGTTTCCGGAGGACGACTCCGCCCCGAGATGTATTCTGAGAGAGTCGGACTCCAGCGGAACGTCGGCGAAAAACGAAACTTTTTCCCATCCGGATTTCCCCGGGGCGACGTATTTGCCGGCGTAGACGTAGTGGCCCTTCATTCCGCCTTCGAGGAGAAAAATTTTCCCGCCCCACTTGGAGACGGACGGGGTGAGGTCCTGCGAGAACTCTGCGGACGCCCAAACCCTTCTGCCCGCGACTTTCTCGAGCGGCAGGTTTTTGACTATTTCCGCGCGGGATTCTTCGGAGCGCACGGGATTGGCGACTTTGAGCGCGCCGCCTGAAATTATCGCGGCGTTGGAGGGCGAGACGGCCCAGCCGTTGAGGTCTCCTTCGGAGTCGAATTTGACCGATTCTATTTCCATTGCCGCCGCGCACAGCGGCAGGAGAACGGTTATAAGCGGGTAAATCTTCATTTGCGGAGTAAATTTATTTTAAGGGGCATTGTGAAAGGATTTCGGCAGGCGGGCAACCCTATTTTCGCTTCGGAAAATAGTCTTGAAGCGGCCGGCGCATTCGGTTGTAATGGCGGCTCAAATGAAGGCTTCCATGAAAACGACCCTTCTGGGGCTCGGGCTCGCCGTGACGGTCATTCCGGTCGCGGTGATGTTCGCGTTCATAAAGCTCATGGGGGCCGACGTCGTGCGGGCGGCGACTTCCGAGTTCAGGGGGGCGTCTGTGGAAAACGCCAAGCGCGCGACGCTTGACATGCGCCGCATGTGCGAAATTGTAAGAACCGGAGAGACGAACGCCTCCGACGCCGCGAGAGCCGCGATTCTCGCGGCTTTTGCCGAGCTTGGGGAACCCTCGCTTTCGAAGGCGGCCTCCGACATTCCGACGCGCGTTCCGGGCAATCCGGATTCGGAGTCCATAAAGCGCATAAGGCTTTTGAAATTCGGCAAATTTACCGCCGACCCCAACATGCCCGACGACGACCCGCAGAACGCCGTCGCCCGCGCGGTTAACCGCCTGAAAGACAGGCTGCGCTGCGAAATGGCCGTTTACGTCAAGACGGACGACGGCCTTGTGGCGCTCGCCGGAACGGGGCCGGCGTCGGACGGAAAGAGGGCGGCGGGCGCGGTCATTCCGGCCTCGGACGACTCCCCCGCGCGCGTGTCGATTTTCAGGTCGGGCGCGGACGCGTCGCGCTCTATGGACGCAAACTACATTCCGCTCGCCTCGCCGGACGGCGAGATAATCGGCGGGATATATTTCGGGTTGCGCCGCACGTCGGCCGCGGAGCTCGAGGACTATTTCAAAGCGCTGAAAATAGGGGGAACGGGCATAGTGTGGGTCGTCGACGACTCCGACGGGCGCAACCCCGTCATACGGATTTCGGGGGACTCCTCCGCCGTGGGCGTCCCCGTTGCCGACGACAACATCCGCGCGCGCGCGGATTTCTTTTTGAAAGCCCTCGCGAAGGCAAAGACGCTGAGGGGCTCGGAGGTCGCGGTGGACTCTCTCTCCCTGCCTATGGGCCAGGCGGGCGAGGCGGCGAGGCTGGTGACCTACGCCTATTACAAGCCGTGGAACTGGCTTGTGGGCACCATGACGGACGAGCGCGAATTCCAGGCGGGCCGCGCAGATCTTGCGGAGCAGACCGACACGCTGACTCGCAAGATAGTTTTGGCGGGCGCGATTTTCGCGGCGACGGCAATCGGGATTGCGTGGATAATGGCGTCCAGAATGTCGCGCACCATACGGGCGCTCGCGAGGGTGGCGAACTACCAGTCGCGCGGCGACATCGCCGCGGCGGAAAAGATACTCTCGGGGAAGAGCAGCGTGGTCGCCGAATTCGACGAGCTCTTCAAGGCGGTTCTGCTGATGGCCCGCAGCCTCACGAGGCTCATAAGCGCGCTGAAGCTCAGGGGCGAGGACGTCGCGGAGCGCGCGGGCCGCATATCCGAAACATCCGACACCCTCGACGTGATAGCGTCCGAGGAGGCGGCGTCGACGAAGAACGCCGCCTCGACGGGCTCGAAAATCCTCGGGGCGTCGGAGGCGCTCAACAAGAACGCTCGCGGCTCGGCGTTCGAGGTATCGCGGACGCTCGACATCGCCCGCGAGTCCGGGGAGTCGCTGAGGCTGCTGAAAAACAATTACGACGCCCTCACGGCGGCGTCGGAGAACGTGGCGGGAAAGCTTGCGGTCATCAACGGCAACGTGGAAAAAATCACCGGAATTGTCACGACGATAAACGAGGTCAGCAGGCAGACGAACCTGCTTTCGCTAAACGCCTCCATAGAGGCGGAAAAGGCGGGAGAGTTCGGGCTCGGGTTCGCGGTCGTCGCGCGCCAGATACGCAGGCTCGCCGACAAGACTTCCGTGGCGTCCGCCAACATAGAAAACATCGTCCGCCAGATGCAGAGCTCGGTAAATTCCGGCGTCATGGAGATGGACAGGTTCGGGGCGAAGATGCGCCAGAGCTCAAAAATCATAATGGAGACCGCCGACATGCTCGCGCGGACGGTGTCGGACATAGAGGCAATCGGCCCGCAGTTCGAGGGAATCGCCTCCGGCATAGGGGAGCTCTCCGAAAACGCGCGCAGGATAAGCGCCACCATGCTCGAGCTGAGCGACTCTTCCGTGCGCGCGCGCGACAGGATTTCCGAATTCCGCGCGGCGGTGAAGTCGCTCGACGCGGTTTCGGTCTCGGTGCTCGAGGCGGTTGCGGGGTTTAAGATAGACGGGGGGGGGGGCGCGGAGGGAAAATTTCCCTTTCGAGGCTTTTGACGCTCTTTCTGGTCGGGATATCGGCGCTTCCGGTAATGGCGATGGCCGTCCTCATACTGATGATGAACTCCGACATTCGCGCCATAGCGGAGGCGGAATTCGACAGGATGGACGAGCGCAACGCGCGCAGGCTCGCCGCCGACACGCTCGAGATGTGCGCGATAATCCAGGGCGCGCGCGATTCCGCCGCCGAAAACGCGCGCAGGATTCTTCTTTCGGAGCTTGCGCGGCTCGGCCACGCGCGGCTGCTGGACACTTCCGCGGAGGCGGAGATTTCCGCGGAGGGCTCCGCCGGCGAAAGCCGCGCGGCCAAGATTCCGGAGCTCGCGTTTGGCGACGAAAAGCTCCTGCTCGTTCTCGACGGCCAAAAGCGCATTGTCGGCGCCTCCGGAAAGGTAGCTAAGATGCTCGACTCCCTGAAATCCGACACGGGCCTTGAGTTCGCGATTCTCCTGCGCGTAAACGACGCCGGCGACATGCTGCGCGTAGCCTCCACGGTGGAGGGGCCCGATGGGGGAAGGCATGTGGGCACCTACATTCCGGCGGCGGGCGCGGAGGGCTCGCAGATAGTAAGGGCGCTGCTTTCCAAGCGCGCGTATTCGGGGGTGTCCCATTCCGGAAACATGGATTTCATCGCCAATTACGAGCCCCTGGTAGGCCTCAACGGAAACGTGATTGGCGCGGTGTGCTGCGGGTCGCTGCAAAACTCCTACGGCTATATTCTGAAATATTTTGAGGACATAAGGTTCGGCGCCAGCGGCTTTGCGTGGGCGGCGGAGCTTTCCGAAGGGGGGAGCGCGGTGTGGCGCGCGTCAAAGGACGGCAAGCTCGACGGAATGCCCGTGGAGGCCGACGGGGCGGAGGGCAGGCGCGCGGCCATGCTCGAGATTATCGCCGACGCCGCGCGGCTCGGCGACGGAAAGATAGGCGTCAGGCGGTTCCGCATATCCGAATCCGGAAGGGAGGGGGAGGTGACTTCCGTCTACGGGTATTTCAGGCCGTGGAACATGGTCGTCGGCGTGAACTCGTACAGCGCGGACTCGTTCGAGGCAATGTCGCGCATTTCACGCTCGGGCGAGAGGTTCATATTTTTCCTTTTGCCGCTCGGCGCGCTGATGCTGGGGTTCGCGGCGTTCGCGGCGCGCATGGCCGCCGCCAGGGGCGCGGAGATGACGGGCGGGCTCGTGGACGCCTCGAACATGATGCGCGACGGCAACCTGCGCGGCGCGCGCGAGACCCTTTCCGAGCTCACGAATCCCGACAGGCTCAGCAACAGCGAAATTTTCGCCCTGTGCGTCGCCCTCGAGAAGATGACGGGCTACCTCTCGAAGCTCGTGTGGAGGGTTCAGAGCGGGGGCGTGAGCTTGGCGGCGGGCGCCGTGAAGATCTCGGGGGGAGCCGCCGAAATAGAGTCCATAGCGGTAGAGAAAGCGGGCGCGCTCAGGGAGGTTTCAAAGGCGACGGAGTCGATATCGTCTTCGGTGGAGCTTCTGAAATCCAAGGCGGGAAGAGCCGCCGCGGACATCGGCGCGAGCGTCGAGGGAATGCGCGAGGGCGGCGAATACCTGTCGCGCTTGACGGAGAATGCCTCCGGCCTGCTGTCCGCCACGGAGTCTGTTGCGTCGAGGCTCGCGATAATACAGGAAAAGGCCGAGGGGGTCTCCGCCGCGGTGACGACCGTCAACACCGTCAGCCAGCGCACCAACTTGCTTTCGCTCAACGCCGCCATAGAGGCGGAAAAGGCGGGGGAATTCGGGGGTGGGTTCGCGATAGTTTCCGCGGAAATCGGAAAGCTCGCCGACATGACGGCGGTTTCGGCAATGAACATCTCCAAAATGGTCTCCGACATGCGCGACTCCGTGGAGTCGGGGGTGGTTGAAATGCGCTCTTTCGTGATACTCATGCGCCGCTCGCTGCGCGTGATAGACAGGGTGTCGGACAACATGAGGGCGGTTTCCGAGCAGGTCGCCGCCCTCGGCCCAAAGTTCGAGGAGCTCGCAGGAGGGGTCGGGACCCAGGCCGACAGGGCGGCGAGGATAAGCCGCACAATGCACGCTTTAAGCGAATCCGCCGCCCAGACCCGCGACAAAATCGGCGCGTTCAAGTCCGCCACGGATTCGCTCGAAAAGACCGCCGAGGAGCTGCGCGCGAAAGTCTCGCAGTTCAAGCTTCCCAGGCTCGGCGGGGATCCGGAAACGCTTTAACGCAACATTCAGAAATATCCCAATGGAAAATCTCGCACAAAAACTGAAAAAGGCGCGCATCGTGGCGGTGCTCGCCGTGAACGAACCCGCGGATTCGGCGGATCTTGCCAAGGCGCTCTGCGACGGCGGCGTGACCGCCATAGAAATGACGCTGCGCACGCCGCGCGCCTTCGAGTGCGCGTCCGCCATAGCCTCGGCGGGGCTGCCGCTCACCCTCGGAATAGGAACGATTCTCACGCCCGACCAGGCTCGCGAGGCCAAGAGCCGCGGCGCGGATTTCGGCGTCAGCCCGGGCTGCAACGTCCGCGTTATAGACGCGGCGGCTGAGGCGGGGCTGCCGTTCGCCCCCGGAATCATGACGCCAAGCGACATCGAGCAGGCGCTCGAACACGGGTGCAGGCTGATGAAGTTCTTCCCCGCGGAAAGCTCCGGAGGCATGAAGCATCTGCAAAACATTTCCGCGCCGTACAAGCATCTGGGCATAAGCTTTATCCCGCTCGGCGGGTTGAAGCTCTCGAATATGAAGCCATATACGGATTCCCCGCTCGTGACGGCGATAGGCGGCTCATGGATAGCGCCCGCGGCGCTCATCGAGGCGCGCGACTGGGTTCAGATCCGCAAGAACGCCGAAGAGGCGGTCGCCAATCTGTAGCGGGCTTTCGCAGCGCGTGGAGGCGCCGGCGAGTTTTGGCTCCGCCCGCGCGCGCCGGCGAACCCGCCGCGTTGCGGAAATGCGGCGCGGATTTTTTTGCCCTCCGCGCGGAAAGCCGGAGGGTATTTTTTGCCGCTCGGCGCGGGTTATTTTTTTAAAAAAGAATTTCGCATGTCCGGAATCTTGTTTCGCCTCTTCGAGGCGGGCGGTTTTGGTGTTTTTGCGCAATTGTTTTGACACCGCGCGCGCTTTTGCATTAAAAACGTTTCCGATGAAACTGATTCTTTTGGCTGTCGCTTTCGCGCTTCTCGGCGGATGGTATTGCTACGACAAATACGGCGGAGATATTTTTGAGGGGAAATTCAATGCCGAACCCCCCGCCGACCCCCGCGTTGAGGCGATAGAAAAGAGGGGAATGGAGCTATTCCCCACGAAGGAGAAGCAGCGGGAGAGGTGGATAGCCGACCAGAAGTCGGCGATGGCGAAGATCTCGCAGCGGCGCAGGGGCGTGCCCGCCTCTATGGGCGACGAGATAAGGGCTTTGGCGGAAAAAAAATTCCCAGGCGACTACGACAGGCAGCACTCTTTCGTTATGGCTCAGGAGACCGCGGCTCTTGCGATAAAGGACGCGGTGAACTCTTTCGGTCTTTCGCGCGAGGAGTCCTCCGCCGTAATAGAGGCGGTTGCCAGAATATATGCGGGCGACTACACGGCGCAGGCGTCGTCGGTCATGAGGCTCGGCGACGCGCTCTCGGCGGTGAAGGAAAAGTGGAAGGACGTTCCCAAGAGCGATTACAGCCTGATTCTCAAAAACACCCTCGAAAAGATGAAGGAGGATCCCGACGCGGCGGTGCGGTATTTCGACAGGCAGTTTCTTGCCCGCCACAACTTTTTGATGAAAAAGTTTCCGCCCGAGTTCGGAAATTTGCGCGAGGGCATACAGGAGATGTTCCCGTCGGATTTTTGCGCGCAGCTTGCGGAGCTGGACTCGCGCCTTGACGCCGCTTTCCTGAAAGGCAAGCCCGCCGAGGCCTACGACGGCGGCAAAAAACAGACGGAGGATTTCTTTTACAAAAACGTGTTCATAAAGCAGGCGGGCGGAATGTCGTTTTGCTGCTACTTCGTGGAGGTCGCGGGAAAGAAGGCGTTCCTGTTTCCGGCGGAGATGCTCGAGCATGTGGGCGGGGAGCTTAAATTCGACTACGGCGACGTGGTATTTAAAAGTTCCGACATATACGTCTCTCCGGATTCGATGTTCGCGTGCGCCGCTGTCTCGGGAGACGTGCCCGCCTCCCCCGTCGAATTTTGCCCTCCGTCCGATATTCCCGAGTCATTTGAAGGAAAGCGCATAGCGATTATCGGCGCCAACGGGGACGGCGCCCGCCGCTCGATATACCCCGTGATGAAAAAGGGAGCGTTTGCGCTCGGCGTCGCCGACTACTCGAAAGTCGCAAACCTCGGGGCGGGGGGCGCGATGGTCGTGGACGCGGATTCGCGGAAGCTTCTCGGGCTGATAGAGCTTTCCCCGTCAAACGGCATAGAATTCTTCGGCGGGTTCGACGCCACATACGTTTCCACGTCGCCCTCCCAGATGCCCGGATGCGAGCCTCTAATAAAAAATTTGGAAAGCGCCGTCCGTCAGGATTTGTCCGGCAGGGCGCGGCTGGTTCCGATAGACCCCGAAAGCTTCAAGTCCTGGCGGAAATTTGACGCGGAAGAATACGCGTCGGAGGGGAAAATCCTCGCCGATCTTTGCGCCCTGAACTATTGGGCCGTGCGGTTCGTCCGCACGAACACTTTTGTCGACGCTCTGGGCTCGGCCCGCGCCGGTCGGGCGGCCGGAAAGTACAAGTACGACTTTCTCGAAGGGCCGCGCCTGCACAAGTCGCTGTTTTTCCGCAAGTATTCCGACTATATCAGGGAAGTGCTCTCAGACATGTCGCTCGAGGCGGACAGAATCGCCAAGAATACGCCCAAGAACCCCTATTACAGGTACGCGGCTCCGCTTTCCGCGCAGTCGGAAATATTCAAAAGCGTTTCGGCGTACCTCTCCGGATTGAGCCGCGCAAATTCCGACGCGGGCGGATTTCTGCACGTCGATTTGAATGAGAGGCTCGACGGCGATTCTTACAAGCCGAAGACGGTGATATCCAAAGAGCGGATGAACGAAATACTCAGTTTTTGACGCCCGTTTCGCCGGAGGGTTTTTGCTTGAAAATTTTTCGCCCCTCCGCGACTCTTCCAAAATGAAATTCTTTGCGATTTTCGCGGCGGCTCTCGCGTTTGCGCCCGCGCTGTTTTCGGCCGAAGCCGTCAAGATTGACGGCAAGTACTATTTGGAGGACTCCGGCGGAAACCTCATAAGGCTTCCCGAGGGAGCCGTTTCCGAGGCGCCCAGGCGCAGGCCTGCGCGCTCCGGCAAATACGGGCTTCCGCATCCGTCGTCGTGGCATTCCGCGCCGCGGTCGGAAGCGGAGGCGAAGCCGAAAGCACCGTCCGAGGGCGCGGGCAGAGAGGCGGACGGCGAATCCGCGCGCGCTCCGCAGCCGCAGGCGCATGAGGATTGCGTTGCGTATGTGTGTTCCGTCGTCGAAATCCGCGGCGGAAAGAGGACGGTTTTGTACAGGTTCGGATTTTCCCTTCCGGAGTCGGCGAAAGTGGCGGAGGGCGGAACGCTCGCGCAGGGCGGGGAAACCTCGGTGGTTTTCGAGATATCAAGGCTTGAAAACTAATTGACACGCCCCCCCGATTTATCCATTAAATTTTTACTTATGATTACGATGAAATTCGCGACCTTTGCGGCGGCGTTGCTGTGCGCGGGCGTTCTGTCCGCCCAGAAGTATTCCGTCACCGTGGAAACCCACATCGCCGGAAAGCCGGATGACAAGTTTACGTTTGTGCTCGCAGAGGGGGAGTCTCAGCACAAGGGCTTTGACGGAAAGGTGCTCGCCAAGAGGTATATGGCCAAAGGCTATCCCGCGCCCTCGGTGAATATGGACGAGTATGCCGACGAAGTTTCCGAAAATGAGAAACCCGCGGCGGCGAAGGTTGGGAAAATTTCGCCCATTGACGAGGCGCGCGGCAAACTGCTCGGCCTTAAAAACGAAATTTTGCGCCTCGAAAATTCGCTCGCCGGAGCGCAGGGGCGCATAGGCAAGCTTACCGAGCAGGCGGACGCTCTCGAAAGCGCGATTGAAAAGGGCGAGAAAACCCCGTCGCTCTTTGCGGGCGAGTACAAGAGCTATCTCGACAAGTACGAGCCCGACGCCGCCCAGATTGAAAAAGACAAAAAAATCGAGGCGATGATAAGGAACAGGCCGAAGCACAGGGGCGACGTCGAGGAGTTCGATTTGGGGTCGTTTTGCGCGGTGAAGTTGCTGAAAGCCAACGGCAAAAAAGTGATGGTAAACATGGACTACATCTATTCCAACCCCGTCTCCTATTTCTACGCCGACGGAAACAGCAACGGCAACACCATCATGAAGCAGCGGCAGTTCGAGCGTTTCGAGCGCAAGATGCGCGATCTCGTCCTCGACGTGAACAGGCCATACTGCATACAGTTTGAAAGGCCGAAAATCAACAGCGGCAAGACTCTTTCGGACGCCATGGAACAGACGGCTTTGTTTTCAAAGTCCGGAGTTTCGCGCGGCGGGGCGGCGGAGGCGCCGGACGGCGGAGCGGCTCCGTCAAAGTACGACGCGGAAGGCTCCTACGCCGAAATACGCAAGCAGTTTCCGACGGGGCTCGCCAGAACCGCGCGCATAATAATAACCGTCAAAAAAGTCGGCGGGGAATAGGCGGATTGAAAACTTTTCGGAAAACCGCCTGTCAAAATTTGGAAGTGCAACGCTTAAACAGAAAGGCATATCGCAATGAAAAAGTATAAATGCGAGGTTTGCGGCTATATCTACGACCCCGCCGCGGGGGATCCCGACAACGGAGTCCAGCCCGGAACGGCTTTTGCGGACATCCCCGATGACTGGGTCTGCCCCCTCTGCGGAGTGGGCAAGGACCAGTTTGTCGAAACCGACGAATAGCGGGCCTATGAAAGAGATAGCCCCGGGGGTATTCTATTGCGGCCTGCACGACAGGAACCGCAAGCTCTTCGACCAGCTCGTCCCGCTTCCCCAGGGGACGACCTACAACTCTTACCTCGTCGAGGGGGCGGAGAAGCGCGCTCTCATAGACACGATGTACGAAAAGCTGCTCGGGCCGTATTGCGACATGATCGCCGCGCGCGGCGCCAAGATAGACTACATCGTCTCAAACCACGCCGAGCCCGACCACAGCGGGGCGATACCGACCCTCCTGAAAACCTATCCGGAGGCGGTCGTCCTGTGCTCGCCGAAGTGCGCGGAAAACCTCGTAAACATGCTCGGGGTAGATCCGTCGCGCATAAGGGCGGTTGCGGACGGCGAGGAGGTTTCCCTCGGGGGCAGGACGCTCAAATTTATAATGGCTCCGTGGGTCCACTGGCCCGACACGATGTTCACTCATTTGGTGGAGGACAATTTTTTGTTCTCCTGCGACTATTTCGGCGCGCACTACACAGACAACGAGCTCTTTGCCGACTGCTCCGAAAATCTCGCGGAGGCCGCAAAGCGGTATTATTCCGAAATAATGATGCCGTTCAGGGGCTTTTGCGCAAAGTACCTCGGACTCGCCAGGGCGATGAACCCCAAGATGATTCTGCCCAGCCACGGGCCCGTCTACGACAGGCCGGAGTTCATCATGAATCTTTACGCCGAGTGGGTCTCCGACAAGTTTGCGCGGAAAGTCGTGATGCCTTACGTATCAATGTACGACAACACCCGCATAATGGTGGACTATCTCGAAAACGCCCTCCGGTCGCGCGGCATAACGGTCGTAAGGGCGGAGCTCATCGGCGCAGACGAGGGGGAGATTGCAATGCAGCTCATCGACGCCCCGTGCGTCGTATTCGGGACGTCCATGGTTCTGACGGGGCCGCACCCAAAGAGCGTCTACGCGGCGTACCTGATAAACATATTGCGCCCTAAGCTGAAATATTTCGGCGTGATCGGCTCCTACGGGTGGGGAGGCAGCCTGTCGGCGCCGATAGAGGCGTGCTTCAAGCTGGCCAGGCCCGAAAAAATTCCCGGCGTGGAGGTTAAGGGCAGGCCGGTTGGGGAAACTTTTCGCGCGCTCGACGACTTCGCCGCGAGAATCGACGAAAAGATTTCCGCGCTGTAATCTCCGGAGTTTGCGCTCCGGCGGATTGGCGGATGATATTAAAATCCCGCGGGGTTTGCCGCGGGATTTTTTATTTGCGGATTTTTTTGCGCGGAAAGCCCGCGGAAGGCGCGCCGCATTGCGAGGGAAGGGGGCGTTAAAGGGCGCGCCGCGCTCCGCATTTTTTAGGCGCCGCGTCGGAAGCCGCCGCAAAAATAGGTTTGATATTCGCCCGCAATATGGAATAATATTCCGCAAATGAACACGGCAATGTCAGATGCAGCGTCAGATTCCCCGCGCGTGCCCCCCTACGGGGGAATGTTCAGCGCGATAGTCCCGTGCCGCGACGAGCGCGAGGCTCTGCCGATTTTCTACGCTGAGTTTCTGCGCGCCATGGAGTCCGCCGGCGCGGAGAATTTCGAGATAGTCTTCGTCGAGGACGGCTCGAAGGACGGAACGCTCGAATACCTGCGCGAACTCGCCGCAAAGGATTCCCGCGTGAAGTACATTTCGCTTTCGCGCAATTTCGGCAAGGAGGCCGCCATGTACGCGGGGCTGCGCGCCGCGCGCGGGGACATTGCCGCGATAATGGACGCCGACTTGCAGGATCCCCCCTCCCTGCTTCCGCAGATGTTCCGCGAAATGCGCGAGGGCGGATACGACAGCGTCGCGACCCGCCGCAGGACGCGCAGGGGCGAATCCCCCGCGCGCTCGTTCTGCGCGCGTGCGTTTTACAGGGTTCTCAATTCGCTTTCCAGCCTGAAATTCGTCGAGGGCGCGCGCGACTTCCGCCTCATAAACCGCAGGGTGATAGACGCCGTTCTCGAAATGCCGGAGTACAACCGCTTCATAAAGGGCATGTACGAATGGGTCGGCTTCAAGACCAAATGGATTGAGTTTGACAATGTGGAGCGGTGCGCGGGCAAAACCAAGTGGTCTTTTGCGGGGCTTGCGATGTATTCGCTCGACGCGCTGACTTCCTTCTCGACAATTCCGCTCGTCGTGGCGGCTGCCATAGGCATATTCTTCTGCCTGTTATCGAGCGTCGCAATCGTCCTGCTTTCGATACGCCAGCTCATATACCACAACTCCGCCTACGGGTGGACGTCCATGATATGCGTGATATTCTTCCTTAGCGGAATGCAGCTCTTTTGCCTGGGGGTTATCGGGCACTACATGTCGAAGCTTTACCTGGAATCCAAGCGCCGCCCGCCCTATATTATCAAAGAGAAAAATTAGGGGCGCGCTTTTCACGCTTTCGGGAATTCCCGAGCCTGCGGTTTTTTTTCTAAACCGTTAAGATTCGGGCTGTTTTTTCTTGTCGGCATTTGCTTACGCGGTTAGATTTCGGGCATTATCAACCGGAAAGGCACATTATGAAAAAGATGATTTTTGCGGCGTTGTCGCCGATATTCGCATTATCCGCCGTATATGCGGAGGATTATTATTACGTCGCAACATTTGACGACGTTCAGAGAACCGTGACGATGGGAAGCGTCGAGGCGTGGAGCCTCAGTCCCGTGGAGACGGTCACCCCCGATTCCGCGCCCGGGGCGGGCGACATCCTTCACTTTTACGACTCGAACGGCTACATCTACGGAGGCGAACAGGTGTGCCGCATCAATATGCCGTCGGGAACCGCCCTTACGGTGGGGGGCGTGGAAGCGGAAGTTTCCTCGGAATTTTGGATCCGCCGCAACCTGTCCGTCGAGGGGAACTGGGTGCAGACAGTCTCTTCGGACAAAAAGTATTCTTCCGAAACTTCCGGGATAAGGCAGCTGCGGTTTGCCGTGACTAATGTGGGCGAGGGAATTTCCGTAGGCGGCGACATGGTCTTAAACACCTACGGATATTTTACGACCCGCATGTCAAACGGCAGGAGTTCCGTGGCGGCGTCGGGCGGCGTGTCGCTCAACGTGGGCGGCGCGCTCGCGTTCAATTTTACCGGATTTGCCGGTACTCTGGCGGACAAAGGGTACCACGTGTTTGACATGCGCGATTCCCAGTCGGGGTCGGCTGGCGGGAACGCCATGTTATTTGACCTCGGCGGGCTTAAATCGAGCGGCAGGGCGGTATGGATGACTTCCGCAACTTCCGCCGTCGCGCATTTCAACTTCAACGACAATTCATCCGGTTCGTTTGCGGGCGGCTCGTTCGAGGGGGTGTTTGCGGCGGATAGCGGAGTGAATTCGCAGCTCAACATAACGATGAACGGCAGCGGCAGGCAGGAGATGACCATCTACAAGGCTTCCAACGGCTCGCTCCACGGCTTTGAGAATGACCTGGACGGCAAGGCGGACATGTCGATAGGCAATCTCACGGTAAACAACGGCGAATTTGTAATGAATACGGAAGTCGCGGTCGAGAACTTGTATCTCTCCGGCGGGAAGCTTAAATTTTCCTCAGCCGAAAAAGTCGGGGACATGACGATAGACGGCGGGACGCTCCTGTTCGGCGGGACAATAAATGTCGGGGATTTGACTGTGGCGGCGAATTCGGCGGACATTGTTTTTTCTGCGGATGACTTGGCCGCGCACGAGATAACTGTGTTTGAGTTCGACTATTTGACAGACGATTTTGACGCCAACAGCGTGTTTTCCGCGTACAACGAGTTCGGCCAGGAGCTCGGGGGGAGGTTTGAGCTGACAGGGGAGATGGGCGGCTCCGGAAGCCTTGTGTACGTGGTGCCCGAACCCGCGGCGGTTGCGGCGTTCATCGGGGCTGCCGCGCTGATGTTCGCCCTCCGCCGCGGCGGGCGGCGATAGCCTTTATTACGCGCCGCCGGCAAGCGCGGGGCGGCGCAGATTTTTTAATCTAAGAACCGAATGGAATTATGGGGAAGAGTCTGCCGGTTTTAATTGCGCTCGCATTTCTCGCGTGTGCGCACGGGAAAACTGAGACGTTTTTGGGGGAGAATTTCGAGGGTAAAATGCCCGAAACCCTCCGCGTATTCAAATCGCGGATTTCGGAGAATGCCGGAGAGGTTATATCCGGAAAGGCGTCGCTCGTGCGCGACGCGTCGAACTGGGGGCCGGCGTTCGAGTTCGATACGGGGGAATTTAACGCCGTCGAGGTGTCGTTCGATTACAAAATCCTCTCCGGCAGCCCGCGCTCCGCTCCGTATGTGCAGTTTATATACAAATCCAAAGGCGGAGAGGAAAAATCCGTGTTGGGCACCGATTACAGGTTTGTGCGCGGCAGGGGCGGCGCGGAGCGCTCAAAAAACGTCTTTCACGGAGAATTCGGGAGGCCTGCGAGGGTCAGGGTGAACGTTCCCGAGGGCGTCAAGATGGCGTTCGACAATTTGAGGGCGAGGGGCGTTTCGGTTCCCGCGCGCGCAGACTGGTCGGCTTCGCACGGGGAGGTTTTCGAGACGTGCAGGTACAACCCGTTCAGCCCGCACTATTTGAAGCTGAACGACCGCTATCTTTCGATGTCCGAAGACGAGTTTTTCCCGTTCATAGACAAATACGGGCAGTTCAAATACCGCAGGTGGCCCGGGAAGATCCGCTCCGACGCCGATTTTAAGGAGCGCGCCGCCGAGGAGAAAAAATGGTTTGACGGCAACCCGCCGATCGCTTCCCGCGACAAATATTACGGGCTGATAGACCCCGCGCTCAAATTCGAGGCGACGGGCAGGTTTTATGTGCGCAAAGTCGGCGGAAAGTGGTTTTTTGTCACGCCGGAGGGAAATCTGTTTTGGGCTCTCGGCATGTGCGGGCTAGGCTACGACAGGAGGTTCGCGAATCCGTCCGACGAGCCTTCGGAATCCATCGGGAAGGCGAGGCTCACGCCGTTCGAGGGCAGGGAGAGGTTTTACGACGACGTGTCCGACCCGCGCCACACCGCGAATTCCGGAGGCTTCAAGCGCGCCTACCACGGAATGAAGCCCGCAAAAGGGTTCGATTTCTACGGGCGGAATCTGGAGCTCAAATACGGGCGGGGCGCGCCCGGCAAAATATCTCTGCTCAAAGGGCGGGCGGACAGGTTCGGGATAAATCTCGGCGGGCACCTCTGCGACCCCGCCTCGCTCATGGCGGCTAAAATCCCGTTCACCGTGACGGTTTACAACGGCCCGAACCTCCCGATAAGCGGAGAGCACAAGCTGCAAGGCTGGTGGCAGACGCCGCCGGACTGGTTTAATCCGGAGTTCGAGCCGTCGCTGCGGGGGAAGCTAAAAAAAATCTCCCGCTATACGCAGTCGCCCTATTGCATGGGGGTGTTTATCGACGGCGAGCTGCCGTGGATATCAAAGCCTTGCGAGCTGACCAAAGGGGTTTTGTCCTGCAAGCCCGACCAGCCGGCAAAAATCGCCCTGAGCGAAATGTTGCGGAAAAAATATCCGTCGGTTGAGGATTTCAACGCCGCGTGGGGCGCGGATTATTCTTCGTGGGACGGCTTCATGCGCGACGTAAAGCTGGTTCCGAAGACGGAGGCCGCTGAAGCCGACGCGCTCGCTTTTGAGGACGCCTATATTCGCAGATATTTCGAGGTCTGCCGCAGGCTCGTCAAGGAGATCGACCCCAAGCTTCTGTACCTCGGGTGCTCTTTCAGCATGAGCGGCAGGGAGTGGGAGAAGGCGTGCAGGATTTCCTCGGAGTATTGCGACGTGATATCGTGCAACACTTACAGGTACGGGGTTGCGGGGTTCGCGCTTCCGGAGGGCTCGCGCGACAGGCCAATTTTGATAGGCGAATGGCATTTCGCGCCGCAGGACGAGGGGACTTTCGGCGTCACGATGATACCGTCGCGCACGCGCGCGGGGCAGTGCGAGCTGGCGGGGGCGTTCTTGAAGTCCGCCCTCGAAAATCCGAACATAATAGGCGCGGACTGGTTCGAGTGGGTTGACATAGCCACGACCGGACGGTTTGACAAGGCGGATTCCGGCGTGGGGTTTCTCGACATAGCGGACACGCCCCACTATCCGCTGGTGGAGACTTTCCGCAAGATTTCCGAAAACATGTACGCGATGCGCCTGAACTCGGAGGGCGAGGGCTCGCGCGACGCTGACGACGACCGCAACTGGTAGGGCGGCGGGAATGTCCGGCTTGGCTTTGCCGGCGGGACGTTAGGGGGAAGCTTTGGGGCGCTCCGCGCGCAACCGGCTTCAACGCGGCCTGCGTGCGCAAAATGCGCGGCGGCCTAAGTGTCAAAACATTTTTTCGGCGGGCAATTTTTTCGGCAAACTCTCCGCTTTGCGGGACTATCCGGAATCTCCGGCCCAGTCGGGCGCCTGGGAGGGAGAAATGCGCGGCGCGGAAATTTTTCCGGTTTGCTAAGCCTCCGGAAAACCGCCTCTTAGCCGGAGGCAAAAACCGCCCTTCCGCGCAACCCGTCAACCAAGCAGGGATTGCGCGTTGATTCCGAAGGATTCGAAGAGCTCGGGGCCGTCGGCGGAAAATCCGAAGTCGTCGGTGCCGACGGCTTTTTTTGCGTATTTGTGCCACAGCCCCGTCACCCCGGCCTCTATAGCGATTCTGTTTTGGCAGTCCGGCGGCAGAACCTCGTCTTTGTATTCGGCGTCCTGGCGCTCGAAGAGCTCCATGCAGGGCATCGACACTACGCGGGTGTGCGGCTCGATTTTCCCGGCTTCAAGCGCGCATTGGAGCTCGGAGCCGGTCGCTATGATTATCTTTTTGAGGTCGCCCGCCTCGCGCTTTGCAATGTACGCTCCGCGCAGGGTGCCGAGCCTGCGGGTTTCGACGGGAATTTCGTCCAATATCGGAAGGTTTTGGCGCGAGAGCGCGAGCGCCGTCGGCCCGTCCTTTCGGGCGAGCGCGTGCGCCCATGCGGCGGCGCACTCCTCGGCGTCCGCGGGCCTCATCACGTCGAGGCGCGGAATGCAGCGCAGCATCGAGACGAGCTCGACGGGCTGGTGGGTTGGGCCGTCGTAGCCGACTCCGACGGAGTCGTGCGTAAATACGTATTGCAGGCGCAGGCGCGAGAGCGCGGCCACGCGGACGGAGCCCATCATATAGCCCGCGAATGTCAGGAATGTCGCGCAGGAGGGCTCGAATAGGCCGTAGTAGGCGATTCCGTTGGTTATCGCGCCCATGGCGTGCTCGCGGATTCCGTACCAAATGTTGCGCCCGCCGCGGTTTTCCGGCGAGAAGTCGCCCATGCCTTTGAGGTAGTTTTTCGTAGAGCCGAAGAGGTCGGCGGCGCCGGTCACCATATACGGCAGCTTTTGGGCAAGCGCGTTCATCACGGCGCCTCCCGAGGCGCGGGTCGCGCTCTTGCCGCCGGCGGGAAATTCGGGGACGAGCCCGAGGAGCTTTTCGGCCGATTCCGAACCCTTTTTCGTTATGCACGCCTGAAGTTCGGCGGCCCTTTCGGGATTGTCGGCCTTCCACTTTGCGAAAAGTTCGTCCCATTCGGCGGAAATCTTGGCGCGTTCGGCTTTTACGCCGTCAAAGAACTCGCGGGTTTGTTCCGACACGCGGAATTTTTCCGCCGGCAGCCCGAGGTTTTTCTTGGCCTCGTCCGCGAATTTGGCGCCGCCCTCGCCGTGGCCTTTCGCCGAGTTTTCCACTTCCGGTATGCCCTTTGCTATCACCGTATTGAAAATCACGAGCTTGGGCTTGTCGGACGTCGAGTCCCTGGCGGCAAGCAGCGTTTTGCGCACCGCGGGAATGTCGTGCCCGTCGCACTTCGAGACTTCCCAACCGTAGGATTCGAACCGCATCGCAGTGTCTTCGGACATCGTCCTGGAAGCGTCGGCGTCGAGGGTGACGCCGTTGGAGTCGTACATCAGCACGAGGTTGCCGAGCTTCATCACGCCCGCGATCGCTGCGGCCTCGGCGGATATGCCCTCCTGCAAGCAGCCGTCGCCCGCAAGGCACCAGATTTTGTGCGAAAATATCTTTTGGGAGGGCGCGTTGAAGCGCGCCTCTGCCATCTTTTCGGAAATCGCCATGCCGACGGCGTTGCCTATGCCCTGGCCGAGCGGGCCGGTCGTCGTTTCCACGCCCTCGGTCTCGCCGTATTCGGGGTGGCCCGGGGTCTTGGAGCCTTTCTTTCTGAAATCAGCGAGGTCTTCTGCGGAAATCCCGTAGCCTGAGATGTGCAGCCAGGAATAGAGAAACATGCTGCCGTGCCCGGCGCTGAGTATGAACCTGTCGCGGTCGGGCCATTGGGGGCGGGCGGGGTCGCATTTCAGGATTTCTCCGAAGAGCACCGCCCCTATTTCGGCGCAGCCCAGCGGCAGCCCGAGGTGTCCGGACGCGCGGGCGGCTATCGCGTCGATAGCCAACCCCCTCGCCTCGTTTGCGGCTTGTTGCAGGATAGAGTCTCTTTCCATATCTGATTTTTCCTTAAACAGGGTAGGCCTCCGCGGAGAATTTTCAACGTTTTTTTCCCGCGCCGCGCCGAATCTTGGGCGCCCGCGCCGCCCTCCGCGCGTTGCCGGCGGGGTCCGCTCCGGTTCCAAATAAACTTAAAAAACTGTTGAAATTGTCGGAGGATTTAAAATAATCGCATCTTATATGATTAATATTTTGGGAAAAATCGTGCTTGCGCTTGCGTGCGTGCTGCCGGCGGCGACCTTTGCGCAAAAGGAGATATCCTACAAGCTAAGGCCGCTGGATGTTCTTGAAATGCGCGTGTTCCAGGAAGAGGACATGGACACTTTGTGCAGGATAAGCGCCAACGGCGAAATAATTCTTCCGCTCATAAACAAAGTGAAGGTGGCCGGCCTTTCTCTCCAGGACGCCCAGGCGAAAATCAAGGAGCTCTACGAAAAGGATTATCTCGTGAGCGCCAATGTCAGCCTATTTATAAGGGAGTACGCCCCGCAGCGCGTGTACGTCATAGGTCAGGTAAACAAGCCCGGGGAGGTCATTTTCCCGCCGGAAGAGCAGATGACGCTCTCCCGCGCCATAGCCGGCGCAATGGGCACCACGCGCATAGCCAACCAGAGGTCAATCAACATAAAGCGCAAAATGCCCGACGGCGGAATCAAGGTTTTTGATGTGGACTTGAAGGCGATTCTGTCCGACAAAAACGCCAAGGATTTCCAAGTCTACGACGGCGATACGATAGAGGTTTCCGAGGCGATGTTCTAACGTCCCCCGCGGAGGGGCGGCGGCTCGGTGCCCCCGCCGCGCCCGCGCCGCACACACCAACCCACATACATAAAATTTTCGATTATGGAAAACACCGAGCCCAAAGACAATTCGGGACAAAAGACCGTAAAGAGGGTCATCAAAAAGAGGATAATATCCGACGCCGCGGGCGCGTACGGCGCGTACGGCTATGGCCCTGGATACGGGGGCGGCTACGGAGGATACGGCTACGGAGGCGGCTACGGCGGCGGCTACGGAGGCGGAGGCTACGGCTATGGCTACGGCTACGGCGGAGGACAGGGCGAGGGGGGATCCCCCGAAAGGCCCAACCGCACTTTCCGCGACTACATGATGATTCTTCGCGAGAGGTGGGCGTACATTCTCATCACGGCCCTCATAATTCTCGCGGGCGTCATACTCTACACTTTGCGCGTCACCCCCATCTACATGTCGGTTTCCCGCGTGCAAATTTTGCGCGACTCCGACGTCGCCATCGAGGGCCCCGGCTCGACCGACAGGAGCCGCAACAACACGGTTTTGACCATCGAGGACTTCAACACGCAGGTCAAAATTCTCGAGAGCAACGAAATAATAAAGGCGGTTAAGTCGCGAATGAAGGAGGACGAGATCGTCCGCTTCATGGCGCCGTTCAACGACATGTTCACCCTCGGGCCGCGCAAGACGGAAGAGGAGCTGCTCGCCGAAAACCGCACCATAGCCCCCGAGAGAATGTCGCTGATAATCCGGATCGCCTTTGAGCACCCAGACCCCGACATGGCGGCGACCATCGCCAATCTCTTCGCGCAGGAGTATCTCAACTACACGCACCACACGCGCGTCCAGAAGATTCTCGACAGCATAGACGAGCTGCGCATAAAGGTCTCCCAGCAGGAGGCGAAGGTCAAGGAGCTCGACAAGAGGCTCGTCGAATACCGAGAGCAGTACAAAGCCATTTCGCTCGAAAACCTCGACGACGTGGACAGAAACGAGCTGCGCGACATCAACACTATTTTGACTTCCGACAAGCGCGCGTACGACGCGGCCTCCACACAGTGGAACCTCGTGCAGGAGTTCAAGCGCGACGGCAAGGATCTCGCCGACCTTCCGTTTATAGCGGAGCTCCCCCAGATAAGCAAACTTCTTACGGACAAGTCGAGCCAGCAGGTTTTCGTAGCCTCCGCCGAAAAGCGATACAAGGAAAAGCACCCGCGCATGATAGAGGCGCGCAAGGCGCTCGACCAGATAAACAAAGAGCTCGCTTCGGCGATAGAGTCCGCCGAGCAGAAGGTTCAGGCGGCGTACGAGGCGGCGCGCCAAAATTACGAGCAGTCGCAAAAGAGGCTGCTTGAAAAGAAGGAGCAGATTCTCGATTTGGGCCGCAAGGCAATCGTCTACAAGTCGATAGAGCGCGAAAAACAGGTTGCCGAGGGCATGCACGCGGCGTTTATCGCCTCGATGAACGTCCGCCTCGCGCAGGTAAACCTCATCAACGAGGGCGCCAACATAATCGACAAGGCGTCCCCCGGCATCCGCCCCGTCCGCCCGAATATTCCGATGAACATCACCCTCGGCATATTGGGCGCGCTTGCCGGCGGCGTCATGGTGGCTTTCATAGTTGCGTTTATGGACGACAGGGCCAAGAGCGCCTACGACATCGAATCCGTCGTCGGGCTTCCGCTGCTGGGCGTCATTCCCAGAATCAGGAGGCTCAATTCCTCGCAGAAGGCGCAGGTGGCGGTGTCGAATGCCGACAGGGCGACGACCGAGGCGTTCCGCTCCGTGCACTCGATGCTGAAAGTAAACAACATCGCCAAAGACTCCAAAGTTCTTCTCTTTACGTCCACGACACCGTCCGAGGGCAAGTCTTTCGTCGTGACCAACCTTGCCCTGATGTGCGCAATGCACGGCGAAAAGACCATCATAATCGACGCCGACCTCCGCCTTCCCGCGATGGCAAAAGTGCTCGGAATAGAGTCGCGCGACGGCATAGTCGGATATGTAGAGGACGGCAGGCCGCTCGAAGACTGCGTCATAAAAGACTATTATCCGAATCTCGACGTCCTCCCCTGCGAAAAGCGCTCGCAGAATCCCACGCAGGCTCTCAGCAGCGAGGAGTTCATCTCGATGATAGCCAAATTCCGCGAACAGTACGACAAGGTCTTTATCGACTCCCCGCCGGTTGGCGCCGTCAGCGACGCTATCGCCCTTCTGCCCTATGTGGACGGAGTGATTTACATCGTGAAGTTCAATTCGGTTTCCCGCAAGGCGATTCAAAAGAACGTCCGCCGCTTGATGGTTTCGAACGTTCCGGTAGTCGGCGCCATAATGAACATGGTCAGCCAGGGGTCCGCCGCTGGATACAGCCTCAACTACTACGACAAATCCTACCAGAACTACTATACGATGCCCGACGTCGAGGAAGAAGATTCCGAAGGCGAAGAGGCGCAGGAGGGCGGAGAATCCGAAGATCCGGAAAATTCCGAAAACTCCAAGTAGGGTGTTGTGCGGTTTTATTTTGCCTGCGCGCGGCGTGTGTGTCGCGCGCTTTTTTTGCGCCGGTTTTGCGGAACGTCAAAAAGCGGGTTGGCTTCGATTGGGGAAAAGGAATCCGTTCCGGCCGCGAATTTTTTTGCGGCGGAACGGCGTTTTGCGGAGACGGCGCGCGTTTCGGTAAGGGATTTCCGCCGCTTTGAGCGCGTTTTGGAAGGCCGCCGCTGTTGCGCGGATTTGCGGGGACACGGGTGTGGAATTTGGTTTTAAACGGAAAAATTGATTCTGAATTTTTAATAATTTGACATATATCGCATTCTCGTGTACTCAAAAAAATATTATGAAAAACGTTAAAATAAATTTTTCGATTTTCTCCGCGGTTTTTGCGCTCTCCCCCCTTGCCGCGTTTTCACAGACGGTATATTATTTCAATCCCGAATCTGCCGGACAGACAAAATTCTTTTCCGGAAGCGCGTGGACTTATGATGCCGCCGGCGCCGAACGCGCCTCTTCCGCGCCGCTGAGCACGGATACCGCATATATTTTAAATAAGGCCGGCGACAAGGTTTCTCTGGAGCTCGACACTGTGGACGCCTATGTGGGGGAGCTCGTCGTCGCCGGCAACGCCCTAAACGCCGCGATGATAGTTTTCGGCAACGCCGCGCTGGACAATACGGCGGTGTTTGAAATTGGCGGCTCCATAAAATCCCTCGTCGGCCCGACTTCCCAAAACTATTTCGCCTTTGGCGGAAGCTTTTGGACGACGACGGGGCAGAAGGCGAATGTAGTCGTGAGGTCGAAGGGTTTTGAACTCGGCGCGGAGGGTTACGGCGGAGGGTATTCGGGCACGGAGATACTTCGCAACGTATTTACCGTCGATTTCAAGGCGAACAGTCCCATAGAACGGGGCGAATTTATCGTCGACGGCGACATGAAGCTGGGCGGCTACGGCTATTCCGGCGCGAGCGAGACGTCGCTTGTGCTGAACGCGGATCGCGCGTCGGTTTCCGGGGTCGTCAACATGCAGAGCGACGGCAGCGGATGGACAAACATAAAAAATGCGCAAAACGGAATGGTTTTTGAAATCGGCGGCCTGCAGCTCACCGACGATGCGCATATAGATTGCGGCATATACAATTCCCCCAATGCCGGAGTTTCCTCGACGCTCGTATTTACGAACGCCGCGGGGACGGATTACAGATTCAAAGGGAACGTTTCCGACTTCGGCTATCACGCGACCCCGCATGTTGGCGCCGAACAGAAGCTGGATGTCGTGATGAACGGCGGGGGAACCCAGCGCATTCATATTTACAGGGCCGACGATATGGCGTATACGTCGCAGAGCGGAACTTTTACGATAAATAGCGGAAGGTTTTTTATGGGCAACGAGCAGATAAGGGAGGAATACCGCAATCCGGCGCTCGTTTTGGACGGGGGGATTTTCGGCGCGTACAATTCCGGAACTGAACAGGGATTTGCATATTTCAAAGAGGCGGTTTTTAGGAGCGGCGGAATCGCAATAGACACTCCGGTGTTGTACGCCGCGGGGATTCCCGGGCTGATCGCGATTTCCGAAACGCTTTCAAAGGACGGAGCGGCGAAAATAGCCGTAGATTTTTCGGGAGCTTACGGCAATTTGAATCCCGCGGACTACGGAATAGAACTTGCGCAGTACGGTGCGGACTACTCCGATATAGGCAATTGGACGGAGATACTCACAGCAGCGGATTTGAGCGGCTTTGACCTCGGCGCGGAAGTTTCGGAAAACGTCTACGACGCCTCCGCTGATTTCTATGGCGCCGGCCTTGAAAACGCCGTCGCCGTTTTCAGGTGGGTTAAAGATTCCGCCGGATATTCCCTGCAAGTCGGAATGACTCAGGTGCCGGAGCCGTCTGTTGCCGCCGCGGTTCTCGGCGCGGCGTCGATTGCATTTGCCGCGAGGCGCAGGCGTTTCAAATAAAACGGCCTGCCGTATGATAAAATCTTTTAATGCTAAGCGGCGCGCGCCGTGGATTTCCGCAGCGCGCGACGCTTAGGAATGTAGGCTTCTTTCGGAAGCTCTATGCTGAACCTGCGCGCATTTTGGAGCATTCCGGACGGTCGGAGCCGTTTGCCGCTGCGGGCGGATTGCTTACTTTTTTAATTCTCATTCGTACAAACGGCGCGCAAGGCTGGGCTGCCGCCGGTTCCCCGCTACGACGCAACCGCTACCAGCGTCGAGAACACCGGCAGTATCCTCTGGAACTGCGAGACTTCCTCGTGCGGAAGCTCCGTTTCTTCGGAGAGTTCCCACGACGAGTTTTTGGCGATTTCCGCCTTCGCCCATTCAAAGTATTCAGCGTGGTCGGTTCTGAAATACATTTTGCACCCCACGGAGCAGAATTGCCTTATGTAGTCGAGAAATTCCCCTCTTATCAGCCGCCTTTTGTGGTGTTTTTCTTTCGGCCACGGGTCGGGAAAGAATATGAAGATTTTTTCCAGCCGCGCGCCGGCGGGCATGGCCTCCAAAAATTCCATCGCCTCAGCCTTGACGAAAAACGCGTTGCCCGCGTTGCGGTTTTTTGCGCGCCGCCTCCCGTCCTCGACCCTCTTGCTTATCAGGTCGATTCCCACGCATGTCTCTTCCGGAAAGCGCGCCGCGTAGGAGCTCAAATAGTGCCCCTTTCCGCAGCCGATTTCGAGGGTGACGGATTTTGAGCGGCCGAAGATCGGCGCGCACGCCTCTCTCAGCGCGGCGACGCGGCCGGCGCGCCTTTCGAGCGCCTCTTGCAGGCTCATGGAACTACGCTTCCTTCTCCTCTTTGGCCTTGTTTGCGGCGGCGAGCTTGGTGTACTTTTGGGCCCAGTATTCGAGGCCCTTTTGCGTCTCGGCGTCGAGGGTTTTAACGACTTTTGCCGGCGAACCGAGCACGAGCGAGCCCGCTGGCACGACCGTGTTCTTGGTGACGAGCGCGCCCGCGCCGACGATGGAGTGGTCGCCGATGACCGCCTTGTCGAGGATTATGGAGCCCATTCCTATCAGGCAGCCGTCGCCGATGGCGCAGGCGTGGATTACCGCGCCGTGGCCTATCGTAGTGTTCCTGCCGATTTTCACGCCGGCGTCGTCGGCGAGGTGCACCATTGTGCCGTCTTGTATGTTGGAGTTCTCTCCGAGCTCTATCGAATTGATGTCTGCCCTCAGCACGCAGCCCGGCCATACGCTCGCGTTTTTGCCGATTTTCACGTCGCCCACGAGGGTGGCGCGCCTGCTTACGTATGCGGTGGGATCTATTTGCGGGTCTTTGCCGAGGTGCTTTTCGAGTCTTTCTTCTATCGTCATTTTCAGCCTTTCATGGGGAAGGGAATCAGAGGGCGATCATTCCCTTTTCGCCCGTCCTTATGCGGTACGCCTGCTCAACGGGCATTACGAAAATTTTGCCGTCGCCGATTTTGCCGGTGTGCGCGGACTTCATTATTGTTTCGACCACTTTGTCCGCCATGTCCGAGGGCACGCAGATGTCGAGTACGACTTTCGGCAGGAGTTCGGCGGTGTACTCGCTGCCCCTGTATATTTCGGAGTGTCCCTTCTGGCGGCCGAATCCCTTGACTTCGGTGACCGTCATGCCCTCCACGCCTATGTCGGCGAGCGCCTCCTTTACCTCGTCGAGTTTGAACGGTTTGATAATCGCTTTTATGAGTTTCATGGTATTCTCCTTATCCTTTAATTGTCGGCGCGTCGCGCGCAAAAGTCAAATTCAAACGCGGCGCGCCCCGTCAGAGGCTTTCCACGTCTATGCGCGGCATTCTGACTTTCGGGTTTTCGCCGCTTTCTCCGCCGGAGGGGCTCTTCATTTCCCTTATGTGCTCGAGCATCGGGCTGAGAACTTCGTAGGAGACTTCCGGAATGTCGCCGTGCAGTAGCGCCCAGGCGCAGTATTGCTCCACGAGCGGATATTTTCTGGCGTTTATCGCGACGGTTTTCAGGGCGGCCTTGTAGAGCCGGCCGAGCATGTACCTGTCCCATTCCGCCTGCGTCTTGGGCGCGCGGGACTTTTCGGCGAGCTCGTCGGCGAAAGCGGCTTCTTTCGCGTGCGACAGTATGTTAAGTATCCTGCGCACGGGCCTGTACGTTCCGTCGGCAAAAAATTCGCCCCAAAGCATGTCTATCTGCGCCGCGCCCAGGAACGGATCCCACTTGCCGTATGGGTCGGGAAGCTTGAACGCGCGTATTTGCTCCTGGTACCGCTTTTCGGGCTCAGAAAGCGCGGAGGCGTCTATTCCCTTCTCGCCGAGAATCGCCAGAATCAGTATGAATTTTGCGCGGTTGAGGTCTGAGAGGGACTTGAAGGAGTCGCGGATGTGGCTTATCAGAAACATGTTCTTTTTGAACGCCGCCTTCATGAACCCCAGATATGTGTAGTTTAGCGAGTTCGGCGCGCCTTTTTGCTCGAGGTCGAAGTCGTCCGAAAACACTATCGAATAGAGCGCCTCGGGCGAGGGTTGCAGGGAGAACGCGCGCACGTAGTCGGAGACGAGCTTCTTGCCCGTGAATGGAACGGGAGCCGACCACTCCGCAAGCCGAATGTGGTTTTCGTATTCGGAAATTTCGCCGGAAATCCCGTCCTTGGCGGAAATGGAGAATTTGTAGAGGCCCTCGGGGAAGCGCCTGTCGAGCTTGAAGTCTATCACGTCGGGGCAGGCGACCATTATGTCGTCGGCGACTTTCGTCCCCTCATACTTCGCGCCGCGCACGAGTTCCGTGAGCGAGCCGTCGGGGGACTTCATGCTTATCGAGTAAGAAATTGAGAATTTCCCCTCTTTGACTTTCGCGTTGTCCGCGAACGGGAAGAGGGAGAACTCCTGGTTGTGGAAAATCTTTTTGAGCTCCGATATGTGCGGGGCGAAGCCTTCTGGCACGTTGAACCACCATTCCATCGACGGGTCTTGGACGCTGACGTAGAGCATGGCGTCGAACGCCCCCCGCGAGGGTTTGGGCGCGGCGGGCTGCTCCGCCCGCATTTGGGGCCTGGAGGGTTCGGGGGAAGGCGTTTCCGCCTTTTGCGGCTGGGCGACGGCGGAGGCCGCCATCGCGAGCGTTGCGATGAGGTATGTCTTCATAATTTTCGCTTGCGCGCCGGCGCGCGGTTCAGATTCTTCCTTCGGATTCGAGAAATTTTTCGACCTCTTCGGCGTCGGCCCTGTACGTGACCCCTTGCCAGCGCTCATCGGTGGGCATCACTACCGCTTCGGCGAACTTTTCGGCAACGGCGCCGTCCACGGCTTTCGGCAGGTAGAATTCGGCCTTTTCGCTCTTAGAGTTAACCGACAGGAATTTTTCAAAGTCCGTTCCGAGCCTTTCCATGAATTCCTTCGGGAAAGCCCAGAAATTGAGGGAGGCAAATTCGTCGCCGCTGAATTTTTCGCCGTCTTCGGCTTCCACAAATTTCGTCCCGTCGGCGGCCGTCCTTTCGCGGAGACCCGCGCATTCGCGTATCGACGCTAAGCGCAGATTTTCGTCGGTTTCGCATATTCCCCTCGAGACGCCGCCGTTCTTGGACAGAGTGTTTTTGAGGCGGTATCCCGCAAGCGCGTACCGGCGCGGGTCGGGAGAGTCCAGGAAATTCGCGGCGGGCGCGTAGACGCTCTTCCCGTAGTAGTCGTCGGCGTTTACCGCCAAAAACGGCCCCGAAATTTCGTCCGCGCACGCGAGCACCGCGTGCCCAGTTCCCCACGGCTTCGAGCGTCCGGCGGGCAGCGGCTGTCCGGACTCGTCCTGAAACACATACCGCACGTCCGCCAGGTTTTCGTATTTGCCGGAGACGCTTTCGCGGAAAATTTTCTCTATATCGCGGCGTATCACGAAAACGAATTCCCCAAATCCGGCTTCCAGCGCGTCTTCGAGGGCGAAGTCGAGCATCGTCTTTTGCGACTTTCCGAATTTTGCGGCCTGCTTCAGGCCTCCGAAGCGGCTTCCCATTCCTGCCGCCATCGCTATGAGAGATTTCTTCATATCCGTATCTTGTGGGTAAATATGTGGGTTATCGCGGCGGCGCCCGCGTCGGACTCGTCGGGCGGGAGGATTTCCCCCATTTGCAGAAGCGCCATAACGGATCTTCCGACCTGCTCTTTGCTCGCCCTGCCGTAGCCGATGACCGCCTGCTTGATTCTAAGCGGGGGGTACTCGTAGACTTCCCGACGCCTGTGGGCGGCGGCGGCTATCGCGGCCCCTCTCGCCGACCCGAGAATCATCGCTGTCTTGAAATTTTGCACATACACGCTCTGCTCTATCGATACCCAGTCGGGGGAGTATTCGTCTATCATGCGCAGGGTTCTCTCGAATATCCGCGCGATGCATTCCGCCATGGAGAGCGACGGGTGGTTGCGCACGGTTTCGGAATCGACATAGCGCATTTTGCCGCCGCCGAGCGCCTCTATCGTCGCGAGCCCCGTTCCGCGAAGGCTCGGGTCTATGCCCAGCACGACGCCCTTGATCTGCTCTCCGCCGATTGCGCGCGCGGCGTCGTCGATTTTCCGGCGCATGTACGCGGAGCTTCTCGCGGCGGCGGCGTCGAGGCTTTCGGAAGTCCACGCGCCCCTTGCGCGGGCGGGGGGTTTGCCCGCGCCGCCCTCCAATATCTGGGCTGTCCAAAGCTGTCGCGACGATTTTGCCATTTTTTGCGGCGCGTTTAATCAAAAAGTCCCGCCATTTTTTATTTTTAAGGCGGCGTTGCAAGCGAATACGCCGCGAAGTGGAGGGAAAAATGCGGCGCCCTTCCGCGGCCGCCGGAGTCCGGCGGTTTTTGGCGGAATTTGTCCGGAGTCCCGCGCGGAAGAATTTTCCGGTGGGCGCGGGCGCCGTACCCTGAATTTTGATTTTGAAAAAAATGAAGTTAAATTTGCGCCGGATTGTTTTTGGGATCCAAGCGGAAATGTGCGCGTGGCGAAAAATTAGATTAAACTAACAAATTTACTTGACAAGTTAGCTTAGTCTAACTTTTATTCCCTTAAAAATTTCTCCCCAAACCGTTTTGCCCGCGCCCGGGATGGAGCTCCGGCGCGGAACGCGGGAGGGAAAAATTTTTTGGGAAGAAAATTAGTTTAAGCTAATTTTCTGCGGATTTTCTCCGCGCCGGATTTCTTGCAAACAATAAAACGAAAATGAACAGATCCGAAATCATATCAAAATGCCCGATTGCGGCCTTTGCCGCTCTCTCAATCGCGGGGTCGGCGTTTGCCGCCGAGTCCGCGCCGACGGAAAACGCGCAGTGCCCAAAGCCCGCCGCCGCGGCTTCCTCCGAAAAATGCCCCGCGTGGAATGAGCGCGAAAGCCTCTTTATCCAGGGAGCCGTGGAAAAATACGCCCCCGACAGCGGCTTTTCGCCGTTTGTGACGTGGACGGGCGAGGCGTGGGCGGACGTGTCGCGCGGCTCGAACGTGCACAGCCTTTTCGACTCCCTATTCACAATAGGCTTCGAGCAGGATTTGTCCGCTATCGGGGGTTCCGAGGGCTGGGGCAGGATAGGGGTCAGCGCCTTCTATTACACCCAGTCGAACGACGGCAGCCTCGGGGGGCTGGATTCATCGCAGGGGAGCTTTTCCAACATCGTTGCGGGCGAAATGGCGAGAGTCTTTGAAATCTACTACGCAAACGACTTTGAGACAAAGTTTGGCGACATAGGTTTCAGGATTGGCCAGCTCGCCGCCGACGAGGACTTCATGGGCATGGACTACTCCGACGTATTTCTCAACTCGTCGCTCGGGGCGATTCCCAACGTAGCGCCAGCGCAGATGTTCTCGCAGTACAATGTGGCGACGCTCGGGCTTGTCGTCTACTACTCCTACGAGAATTTCGACCTGACCCTCGGCGTTTACAACGGCAACGTCGGCGCGGACATATCCTCCAACAACGGCTTCGACTACTCCAACACCTTTGAGACGATAGCATTCTGGTATCAGCTCGGGTACAATTACGAGCTTGGCGGCCTCGCGGGGCGCGTTGTGTTCGGCGGAAACTACCACAGCGACCCGTCGAAAGTAAACTTTGACCAGATAGACGCGGGAAGCTTCTATTCTTTCTTTGTCGGCGTGCAGCAGGCTCTGGTGAACGATTCCGAAGGCAACGCGATGTTCGGCGCGTTCGCGCGCTTCGGCATCGCCCCCGACAGCAAGTCGTCCGACCAGAACTTCTACACCGACTTCGGCGTAAACTGGTTTGCGCCGATTCCGGGCCGCGACGACGACGTGTTTGCAGTGGCGTTTTCCATCATTGAGAACGAGCGCGCCGCCCGCGCCGACTACGCCCACTACGAAAGCGCACTCGAAGTGACGTACAGGTGCCAGCTCACGCCCGCCATCGCCATACAGCCCGACATGCAGATTTTCATGAATCCCAACAACGGGGACACTGGCGCGGCGTACGTCGTGGGCGCGCGCGTGGAGGTAAATTTCTAAAAAAGCATATCGTTGTAGTATATTGTAATTCTAAGCGCGGGGGCGACTCCGCGCTTATTTTTGCGCGGGCGAGTTTGCAATTAGCGGCTTTTGCGGCTGAAATTGCGCGCGCGGATCCTCCCCGCGGCGTGGCGCGCTTTGGCTGCGCGGGGGAAATGCGGCGTTTTGGCATCCAACCCAGACGTGTTTTAATGCGGCTCCGAAGGGCGTCCGGCGGGCTCCCTTCGCGGCGGCGCGGCTTTGTTTTTTTAAGCCGCCGCCCTTTCCGCGACGCCGATTTTACGCGGGGGAAATGCGGGGAATTTGTTTGCAATTTATGTAATTAATTACGTTATTTGTTTGTGAAAGGCGTCGTTATGGACTTTTTCGACAAAACGGGCCCTATGGCTGTCGGCATCAGGCTTAGAATGCTCTCCGGCGCCATCTCAAAAGAGGCGGTTCGCATATGCGCGCTGGGCGGCGTGGCGCTGAAACCGAAGTGGCTTCCCGTCTTTTTCGCGCTCTCGAGCGGCGGGGGAAGGACGGTCACCGACATCGCTGCGGAAATAGGGCACACGCACCCGTCCGTCTGCAAAATCGCGCGCGAGATGTCCGCCGCCGGAATCGTCTCCGAATAGCGGGGGAAGCCGGACGCGCGAAAAAACGTTTTGAAGCTTTCCAAAAAGGGGAGGGCGATGACGGGCGCGTTTGGGGAACTGTGCGGCGACGTCGACAGGGCCGTTAGAAAAATCGGGAGGGAGTCGAAATGCGACCTCTGGGGCGCGCTCGGGGAATGGGAGCGCCTGCTGTCCGAAAAGTCCCTTTATGAAAGGGTGAAGGCCGAGAGGGCGGCGAGGGTCGGGCGCCTTGTTGAAATAGTTTCATACTCTAAGAAATACCGGAAGTTTTTCGTCGATACGAGCATTCGATGGATTTCCGAACACTGGAAGCCCGAGCCCGCCGACCTCAGGGTTTTGTCCGACCCGAAGAAATATATTTTGAACCGAGGGGGCAGAATTTTCGTCGCCCTTTTCAAAGGGAAGCCCGCCGGTGTGTGCGCGCTGCAAAAGCTCGGGGATTCGGCAAATTCGTACGAGCTTTCCAAGCTTGCCGTCGTTCCGGAGTCGCGCGGGCTCGGGATAGGGCGCGCTCTGTGCCGCGCGGCGATTGCTGAGGCCAAAAAGCTCGGGGGATCGCGCGTTTTTCTTGAAAGCAACACCGTTTTAAAGCCCGCCATCAGGCTTTACAGAAGCCTGGGGTTCAGGGAAATTCCTGTGGAAAATCCGGAGTACGAGCGCGTGGACATTCAGATGGAGCTCGCGCTTGGTCGGCGCCGCAGGGGGGACGGATAATTTTCAATCCTGACCGTTGCCGGCGGCAAATGCGCGTTATTGGAAAGTGCGCACGGCGAAAAAAGCGGGGCGCTTGCGCGATAAAAAATTTCCGCCGAGTTCTCGGGAAAATAAAGAAGCTTTGCCGGGACGGAGAAAGCGTTTCGCAGTTTGCCATAAATCGGCTTTGCCCCCGCTAAACGCAACGCCCTAATCCGCGGATAAACCGCCGCAGCGGCGGGAATGCGGCGGCAGTCGAAAGCGGGCTTGGCGGGATAATCGGCCCGTTGAAGCGCAAAGCGGTTCACGAATACTTTTTCGGTTTGGCGGTAGGGAGGGGGGAAAATATCTTTCGGCCGTCCGGAAGCGTTTGAGATTCCAACAGCCCCGCAATGCGCCGCCTAAGCCGGGAATCCGCGCGGGATTGCGACGGAGGGGCGGCGATGTCTTTCACGCGGCCATGGCGGGCGCGGGATTTTGGGGACGCGGGAAATTCCCGCCCCTTATGAACATGTTGCGGTTTGTCTGTATGGAAAATTTCGATTTTGCGTCGAATGTATCCGCCCCGTTAAAGGCGGGAATGCAGTCCATGGGCGCGGCCGCATTGAAATCGGAGGGTTTGCGGAGGTCGCGCTCCGCGCCGTCGAGGATTTTGGCGCCTGTCGGGAAAGAAATCCCCTGCGGGATTGGGAGCGCGCGGCGCGCGGGGGCGGCTATGGAGCGCCGGATTCTGGCGGAATCGGGCGTTTCCGCGCCCATGCTCGGAAAGCCGGCGGGATTTTTGCCCCAAAACGCGCGTAGCGAACGGGCAAAACGCGGCGGAGAGGGAATATTGCCGGCAGTTTGCGCATTCCTGACCTCATGCCGCTTTTTTGCTACATGGCGGCCCTCCGCATAAATCAATTCGCGCGCGGCGCCATTTACTCGGGACGGGACTCGAACCCGTACGGCCAAAGGCCAGCGGATTTTAAGTCCGCTGCGTCTACCATTCCGCCACCCGAGCCAAATTGCCTGTTTTATGGCGCGCCGCCCGCCTTCCGGACAAGCGGATTTTTAAAATGCGAGTATTCAAAAAATCCGCCGCAAATCAAGGCGTTTTTGGCGCGTAGGCGGCCGGGGCTTTCGGATTCACCGGCTTTTTTTGCTTCAAAAGCTTTCCGAAATTTTGTTAGAGTGCGGAAAATCCCGACAATCGCACATGGAAAATAAGGCTTCTGAAAAACCCTTCAAACTTCTCTTTGCGCCGAATCCGAGCGGCTGGTGCCGGCACCTCGCCGGAGGCTGCTCCAAGCTTTCCGACGCCGACAAAGTCGAATACTTTTACGACCGCGGCTTTCGGGCGATGGAGTACAACGAATACGCGGACCTCCCCGTCGAAACGCAGGAGGCGATCGCCGCCAGAATGCGCAAGCTCGGGATGAGCATGGGGGTGTTCGCCCCGCGCGTCGGAAGCTGGGAAGTCCCGAACCTTACGGGCAATATTCTCGACCCAAAATCGCGCTCGCGCGACAAGGAGGGCGTAAGGCGCATGGTGCGCTCGGTCATGGAGAAGGCGCTCGCCGCCGCGCGCCGTTCGGGGGCGGAGTGGTTTACCGTCGTAATCGGCGCGGAGGACCCGAGCCTCGAGTACGAATACCAGTTCGCCAACGTCGTGGAGCACCTGAAATGGGCGGCGGAATTTCTCGAGAAGAACGGCGGGCCGGCGATGGTTTTGGAATCGCTCAACATTAAAAACCACCCCGGGCTTTGGCTCAAGCGCATTCCGCAGGCGTACGCCGTGTGCAAGGCGGTCAGCAGCCCGAAGTGCAAAATTTTAAACGACCTCTACCACCAGCAGGTGACGGAGGGAAACCTCATTCCCAACATCGACGCCGCGTGGGACGAAATCGCCTATTTCCAGATTGCCGACAATCCGGGCCGCAACGAGCCAGGGACGGGCGAAATAAACTACGCCAAAGTAATGGGGCACATTGCCGGAAAGGGCTACCGCGGGATAATCGGGCTCGAGCTCGTCCAGTCAGACGCTTCCGCCGCGGGCGACAAGTTCTTTTTGGACAGCGTCCGCGCCATAGACGCGGCGTAGCGGGGGAGGGAGCCACACCCTCGCGCGCTTGCGTAAGGCGCATGGGCAAAATTTTGGAAGCGAAACGCTTGACGCGCGTTTTTTGCTCATTTTTAATTTTCGGAAATCTTGTATTGCAATGGCGATTCCGAAAATAATTCTCTCGATTGCCGCATTCGCGGTTTCCGCCGCAGCTCTTGCGGCGCAGGCGGCGAAGCCCGTAAAATACGTCTTCCTCTTCATCGGGGACGGCATGTCGATTCCCCAGCGCATGACTGCCGAGGAGCTCGCGCGCATAAACACCGGCAAGGGGCTCGCGATAAACTCGATGCCCCACCAGGCTCTGACGACAACGAGGTCCGCCAACTCCTTCATCACGGATTCCGCGGCGAGCGGAACCGCCATTGCGTGCGGCTCCAAGACGAACAACGGCATGATAGGCATGGATCCGAAGGGTGGGAGGCTGAAGTCCGTGGCGGAGGTCGCGCGCGATTCCGGAAGGAAAGTCGGGATTCTCACGAGCGTCACCCTCAACCACGCAACTCCCGCGGCGTTCTACGGGCACAACCGCAGCCGCGGCAACTATTACGACCTGGGCCTCGACCTTGTGGAGTCCGGCTTCGACTTCTTCGGCGGCGGCGGAATAGCCGAGTGCGACAACAAAAAGGCCAAGTCCTACAAGGGCGACATCTACGAAATCGCCGAGGGCAGGGGATACACGGTCGTCCGCAAAGACATGAAGGCCCTCGCCGCCCTGAAGCCGGGTTGCGGAAAGGTTATCGCGACCGGCGCGGACGGAGCTCTGATGTATAATTTGGACGCTCCGGATTCCCCGAGGATTGCGGATTTCACCAAAAAGGCCATCGAGCTTCTGGACAACGAAAGGGGTTTTTTCATAATGGTGGAGGGCGGCAAAATAGACTGGATGTGCCATGCAAACGACGCCGCCACCGTCATGGCGGAGGTCGCGGACTTCGACAACGCCGTGAAAGTCGCGCTCGAATTCGCCCGCAAAAATCCGCGCGACACGCTCGTCGTCGTCACCGGAGACCACGAGACGGGAGGTCTCACAATGGGCTTTGCGGGCACGGCGTACAATTCGTACATAGACCGCCTCAACGCGCAGAAGCGCTCGCGCGAGGCGTTCAACTCGGCCTCAAAAAAACTTGCTGGCGGGGGAAAAGACATCGAATTTGAGGACGTAATTCCGCTTCTTTCGGAGTCTTTCGGGTTTGTGTTCGACGAAGATTCCGAATCGCCGCTCGCGCTTTCCGAGGCGGAGCGCGGAGAGCTTGAAAAGGCTTTCGGGCGGTGGAAGAAGGACGTTTCAAAGGGCGCGCTTTCGCTCGCCGCGGCAAAGATTCTCAACAACAAGGCGGGGCTCGCCTGGACGAGCGACGCGCACACGGCGCTTCCGGTAGAGACGTCAGCGCAGGGCGCAGGCGCGGAGGTTTTCTCGGGAACCATCGACAATACGGACATCGCAAAAATATTGAAGGAGCTTGTGAGGTAGGCGCGCGCTTTGCGCGGGCTCTGCAAAAAAGGTTGAAATGGCTTCCAAAAGGACGGCAGACTGGCTGATGTCCGCGGTTTTCGCCGTCGCGTGCGCGGCGGTCTGGATGTTCGACTTTTATCCGTCGCAGTCCGACGCGCAGGGCGAAAAGTTCGCGGCTAAGGTCGTCGCGGCGGACAATTCGGCGGTGTCAGACGTCGGCCTCGTCCTGCGCGGCGAGCAGCGGCTGAAAGTGGAAATCTCGTCGGGTTCGCGCAAGGGGGAGCGGTTCGACGCCGTGAACCTCCTGCGCGCGCAGATGGATTTGGACAAGATTTTTGAAGCCGGCGACACCGCGTGGGTGTCGGTTCCGCACGGCGCGCGCCCAGGCGTCGACACCGTAAACGCGCAGGACTTCTACCGCATAGACAAAACGGCGGCTCTCTTCGCGCTCTTTGCCGCGCTGCTCGTCGCGTTCGGAGGGTTTGTAGGGTTCAAGGCGCTGCTGTCTTTCGCATTCGCATGCCTCGTCGTCTGGAAGATAGTTGTTCCGGCGTGCCTTGCGGGCGCGGACGCGATAGCGGTGTGCCTCGCCGCGGTGTGCGCGCTTTCCGCCGCCATAATTTTTCTGGTGGCGGGGTTTACCAAAAAGGGCTTTGTTGCGTTCGCCGGAACAGTCCTCGGGGTTCTGGCCAGCTGCGCGATGGCGTGGTATTTTTCGGGGGAATTCAAAGTCAACGGCGCGGTAATGCCCTATTCCCAGGCTCTCCTCTATTCAGGGTACGAGTTTCTGGATCTCTCGGAGCTCTTTATTGGCGCGCTCTTTCTTTCCTCGTCGGGGGCGGTGATGGATTTGAGCATGGACGTGTCGGCGGGCATGGCGGAAGTTCGCGAGGCAAATCCGCAAATCGGGCGCGCGCGCCTTCTGGCGGCGGGGCTTTCGATCGGCAGGAGCGTTGTGGGAACGATGACTACCACCTTGCTTCTGGCGTACTCGGGAGGGTATCTTACGATGATGATGGCGTTCGCCGCAAACGGCGTCGGCGCCGGAGACTTTATAAACAATCCGCACGTGTGCGCCGAGGCCGTGAAAACTCTTGTGGGCAGTTTCGGGCTCGTGCTGGTCGCACCCTTCACGGCGGCTGTCGGCTGCCTTGTGTTTTCGGGCTCGGGGAAGGGCTGCGGCGCGCCCTAACGCGCGAAAAGCGTTTTCTTGGGAGATAAAAAAATTGACGCGCGCCCGCGTCCGGTTAGTTTTCCGACAATACGAAAATCCCATGACGGAAGAAGCAGAAAACAGACAAATGCATTTCATCAGGCAGATCATCGCCGAAGACGTCAAGAACGGCCTGCCGCCCGCCGCCGTACGCACGCGCTTTCCGCCCGAGCCCAACGGTTGTCTGCACATCGGCCACGCCAAGGCGTTTTGCCTCGATTTCGGAATGGCGATCGAAAACGGCGGGCTCTGCAACCTGCGGTTTGACGACACCAACCCCGACAAGGAGGACACCCGTTTTGTGGACTCCATACGCGAGGACGTCCGCTGGATGGGCTTCGACTGGGGAGACCGCGAGTTTTACGCCTCGGACTATTTTGAAAGGCTGTACGGGTTCGCCGAAGAGCTCATACAAAACGGCAAGGCGTACGTCTGCACGCTCTCTCCCGAGGAGTTCAAGGAGTACCGAGGGGTTCCAGGGCAGCCTGGCAAGCCGAGCCCGCACCGCGACAGGCCGCCCGCCGAGAGCCTCGATCTCTTCCGCCGGATGCGCGCGGGAGAATTTGAGGAGGGGCGGTATGTCCTCCGCGCGAAAATCGACATGTCCTCCCCCAACCTGCACATGCGCGACCCCGCCATATACAGGATTAAAAAGGAGTCCCACCACCGCACGGGCTCGAAGTGGTGCATATATCCGATGTACGATTTCGCCCACTGCCTCAGCGACGCCATAGAGGGCATAACCCACTCCCTCTGCACGCTCGAATTCGAGGTTCACCGCCCGCTCTACGACTGGTTCATAGAAAATACGAGCATTTCCAAGACCCTAAAAATCCGCCCGCGCCAGTACGAGTTCGCGCGCCTCAACCTCTCCTACACGATGATGAGCAAGCGCAAGCTCCAGCAGCTTGTGGCCGAGAAAATCGTCGAGGGCTGGGACGACCCGCGGATGCCTACGCTTTCCGGAATGCGCCGCAGGGGGTACACTCCCGCAGCCATACGCGAGTTTTGCGAAAAGATAGGGGTTACGAAGTTCAACAGCCTGACCGATCTCGCATTGCTCGAGCACTGCGTGCGGCAGGATCTGAACAAAATCTCGCTGCGCAGAATGGCGGTTTTCGACCCGCTCGAAGTGGAGATATCCAACTGGAACGAGGGGGAAACCGACTGGCTCGACGCCGTTAACAACCCCGAGGATGAGTCCGCCGGCTCCCGAAAAATACCGTTTTCCAAGCGCATTTACATAGAGAGGGGCGATTTCATGGAAAATCCCCCGAAAAAGTTTTTCAGGCTTTCGCCCGGCTCCGAAGTGCGCCTGCGCTACGCCTATTTCATGAGGTGCGACGAAGTCGTGAAAGACGCCTCCGGAAACGTCGTCCGCCTGATATGTTCCGTGGACCGCGCCTCCCGAGGCGGAAATTCGCCCGACGGCCGCAGGGTCAAGGCCACCATACACTGGGTTGACGCCGCAGGAGCGAAAAAGGCGAAGGCGCGCCTCTTTGAAAACCTGTTCACGCGCGCGGACATGTCCGACCTTCCCGAGGGCGCGGATTTCGAGGATTTTCTCAACCCGCGCTCGCTGGAAGAGAGGGACATCCTCATAGAGCCCGCCCTCGCGGAGGCAAAGGCGGGAGACCATATACAATTTGAGCGCAACGCGTATTTCACGCCCGACTCTAAACTCTCCGCCCCCGGTTCGCCCGTCTTCAACCGCACTGTCGCGCTCAAAGATTCCTATGGCAAGTAGGTTTTTGCCGCGCCTGCCCGCGCTCTTCGCGTTCGCGTTTTGCGCGCGGCTCTGCGGTTTTGCGTCGCCCGATGCGGCGGAGGCCTCCTGCGACATTCCCGCCTCCGAGCTTAAAATCCGCGACCCGTTCGTGTTCGCCGACAAAAAGAGCGGCAAATACTACATGCACGCCAACGGCGGGAAGCTTTCCCCCGGGCAGCTCGCGCGCTTCGGCGCGGGGAGGAACGCCCTGTACGCCTACGAGAGCAAAGATTTGAAAAACTGGCGGCTCGTCGGCCCTTCGTTCGTTCCGCCCGCGGATTTTTGGGGAAAGTCCGACTTCTGGGCGCCCGACATGTTTCTCGTGGACGGCAAATATTACATTATCGCCACATTCAGCGCCCGTGAGCCTTCGGTAAAAACCGTTCGCGGAAGGCTCGAGCCCATGCGCGGCTGTTCGGTTTTAGTCTCCGACAGGCCAGACGGCGGCTTCAAGCCGCTCGCCAACGCCCCGATAACGCCCGTGGGCTGGATGGCGCTCGACGGCGCGCTCTTCGAGGATTCCGACGGCTCGATGTGGCTCGTGTACTGCCGCGAGTGGCTGCAAGTGGGCGACGGTCAGATAATCGCCCAAAGGATTTCCCGCGATCTCAAAAAAACCTTAGGCGAGCCGAAAGCGCTGTTTTCAGCATCCTCCGCTCCGTGGGTTAAGGAGAAATCCGGAACGCATGTCACCGACGCGCCCGTCGTCAACCGCCTGCCGGACGGCTCGCTCTACATGACGTGGTCGTCTTTCTCCGGCGGCAAGTACCGCATAGGCGTCGCGCGCTCGCCGTCCGGCAGAATCGACGGCGAATGGATCCACGATCCGGAATGCCTCAACTCCGACGACGGCGGGCACGCCATGGTTTTTAAAACTTTCGGCGGCAAGCTGAAAATCTCCTACCACGCTCCCAACTCAAAAAACGAAACCCTGACGATTCGGGATTTCGCCCTCAAAGGCGGCAAATTCTTTATCTCCGGCGAATAATTCGTTTGACGATTCGGCGGGGCGGGTAAAAGATTGCGCATATAAGATGCCGCGGAGCCGGATTTTTCCGCCGCGCGGAAATTTTTAATGCATGGGAAAAATATGAAAGTCTACATCAACGGAAAGTATTACGACAAGGACGACGCAAAGGTGTCGGTCTTCGACCACGGTTTTCTTTACGGCGACGGAATCTTTGAGGGAATCCGCCTTTACAGCGGCAACGTATTCAAGCTCGACAAGCACATAGACCGCCTATTCCGCTCCGCAAAGGCCATAATGCTCGACATGCCATGGTCGAAACAGCAGATAATCGACGCCGTGTGCGACGCCTGCCGTACCAACGGCCTCCAGGACGGCTATATCCGCCTCGTGGTCTCGCGCGGCAGGGGCAAGCTCGGGCTCTCGCCGTTCTCCTGCGAGGATCCGCAGCTCGTCATAATAGCCGACGAAATCCAGCTCTACCCCAAAGAGCTCTACGAATGCGGGCTCAAAGCCCTCACCGTCCCCACGCGCCGCAATTCCCAGGCGGCTCTCCCGCCGATGGTCAAGAGCCTCAACTATCTCAACAACATTCTCGCGAAAATCGAGGCGCACAATTCGGGCTACGAGGAATGCCTCCTTCTCAACAACGAGGGGTATGTCGCCGAATGCAGCGGGGACAACGTGTTCATCGTTTTCGACGGCAAGCTGATTACCCCTCCCATCAGCTGCGGCTCGCTCGGCGGCATGACCCGCGGCACCGTAATAGAGCTTGCCAAGAAGCTCGGAATAGAGCTTCTCGAAACCCCCATTACGCGCTTTGACATCTGGACGGCGGACGAATGTTTCCTGACCGGCACCGCCGCCAAGCTCATTCCCCTCGTCGAGCTCGACAAGCGCGTAATCGGCGACGGCAAACCCGGCGAAATCACAAAGCGCCTAATCGAAGCTTTTAATGAAGTAGCGCCGAAAATCGGCGTCCACCTCTGATTTTGCATGGGCGCGCGGAACTGCCGCCGATGTCCCGTTTAAAAAAGAAGAGTCCGCCGCCGCTCCCGCGGGCGGACTCTTTTTAATTCCCGCCCGGGCGGCTAGCCCGCACCGATTCGGTGAACAGTTGTGTTAAGAAATGCCCGCGCGCGCCAACGCGACGCGCGGGGAGTTGCGTTTCTATGGGATAGCTGGGATAGGCGAATTGCAAGGCAACCGCCGCAGGGACTTAGCCCCTTCATTGGAAGGCGCGCTTTGCGCCTTTATTTGGCGAAGTTTCTTCCAAGGCGGCGCGCTTCTTTCAGGTATTCTGTGTTATCGACGTCGCCTGCGGCGTGGCAGCCTTTTGCGGCGACAACCCCCGCGTCTTTCCAGCCGAGAAAATTCGCCATGCCCCTGTATGAAGCGATTGCGCCCTCCGCTGATTCCAAAGTGTCGTCCGCAAAAGACAGCAGAAGCGCCGTCTTTTTCGGGACATGCAGCGCGGCGTCGTTGGCGTAAAACCTGTCTATTACGCTCCTTATCTGGGAGTTCATTCCGTAGTAGTATATTGGGGAGGCGAATACCACTCCGTCCGCCTCCAAGAGATGCGGGTTGAGCTCTTGCATGTCGTCCTTGAACGCGCATCCGCCGTCGCCGCTATGGCATTTTTCGCATGCTACGCATGGGTGGATTTTTTTGAAAGCCGCGTCGAAGCGGATTACTTCGCAGCCCGATTCCTCGGCGCCGGCGATAAACTCGTCCGCTAACCTCGACGAATTGCCACGCCTGCGCGGGCTTCCGGTGATTGCCAATATTTTCATGATATTTCCTTTCGTTGCAGTTGCCGTAAATGGCGTTGGGCGTTCGGATTGCCTCCGCCGCCGCGCGGAGCTGCCGCGGAATTTCGGATTTTCGGCTAGCCTCCGGCGTTTTGCCGCCTGTGAATTGAAAATTTCATTGATTTTATCATACGGGATTTTTTACTTTTTGTAAAGTACGCACAAATATGTTATATACTAACCAAAAGTAGAGCATGAGAAAAGCCGGCAAACTGTGCAGCAAAACTGGCGTCAGGCTGGAGGATACGGGCTTCGGATACACGCTCTCTGCGATAGGCGGAAAATACAAAATGATAATCCTGTTCTGGATTGCCGAAACCGGCCCTGTATTGAGGTTCAACGAGCTGAAGAGGAAAATCGGCACGATTTCCTTCAAAACGCTTGCGGCGTCGCTGAGGGAACTGGAGGCGGACGGCATTGTAGAACGCAAAGCCTACGCGCAGATACCGCCGAAAGTCGAGTATTCGCTCACAAGAAAAGGCGAGTCGCTGATTCCCGTGCTGGACGCGATGTGCGACTGGGGAAGCGCGAACAGAAAATCCGCCGCCCGATAGCAGCCGCATCTTTTGAATGCGTTATACAGGCGAAATACGCCCGAATTTGCGCGCCTCCCCCTGCGGCTATGCGTCGCCCAGCAGGCTTCAATTCCAAAATGCGGCGGAGTTCTCCGCTTTTGTCTTTCGCTGCGCCGTTTTTCAACGGCAGCCTATTTCGCCTTCTTTCTCAGGTGCATTATATAGCCGTTGTTTATTATGTATGAGGCTGTCGGCATTATTTCGGAGTTCTCGATTTTCATCGTCCGCCCGTCCTGGAGAGTGCGCTGGTACGAGCTCTTTGGGTTGTCGAAGAGCGGGCGTATCTCCCTGAACAGGCCGTCGGCGAGATATATCGGGCCCGCCTCGTACCCCTCCGGAATTTTCGCCTTTCCGTCCGCCGAAAGGAACACGAAAAACAGCTTGTCCGTCTCGGGCTGGAGTCCCGAGTAGGCTCCGGAGGAAATCCGCGCCGTCGGGCTCTCGTAAGTTTTTCCGTCCCATTTGCGCTTTTCGAGCGGCACGTTGAGAATGTTTTCCCATACGGGTATGGCCTTTACGAGTTTCAGGCGCGCGGGCATCTGCGAAATGCTCCTGAACCCGGGCGTGTGCCCGTTGCCCTCGGGCATTCCGAAAAACGCCGTCCACGCGCCGTTGGCCGCCGCAAGCCCCGCAATCTCGCGCGAGACGGGCTCCTCAAAAGCGTTGGGCGTCGTCGAGCACATCTGCGACGGCTTTACCGTGCCCTTGGCGAACAGCCGCTTGTCCGTCACGAAATCCGTGGTGGCGGCTTCAACCGCCACGAGGTCGGCCTCATATTTTTTACGCTCTTCGGGCTTCATTTCACTGTACGGCGGGGATTCGAAAAATTTCACCCACTGTTCGTAGGGGCCGCCGGGTTCGACTATGAATTTTGCGTCTTTGTTGAGCTCCGCCCGCGCGCGCTCGAAGAGATGCCTGTAAAATTCCATGTGCCCTTGCGAATATGTCGGGTAGTCGTGGACGGTGTCGGGGTGCCTTATGCCCGAATCTTTCCCCGTCCAGTGCGCGAGCGTCACCTGGCGGCCGTTCGCAAACCAGTCGTCTTTCGTTCCGTCCCAGAAGTCGCCGGCGGGCTGGGGGACGTCCCACGCGAACCCCGCGAACTTAAATCCGGGGGTTTGCTCCTCGATTTTCTTCACCCGCTCTATTATCTTGTCCGTTATCTCCCTGATGACCCTCTTCTGCTGGAGGTCGAGCGTGGCGGTGAACCCCTTGCCGCTTCTCCACCCGGGGGCGATATTCCACGGGAACGGCTTGTCGAGGCTCAGGAGGGAACAGTTGGTTTCCCACCATTTGATTTGCTCCGGAGAATATTTTTTCGTCGTGTCGATTACTCGCGGATATACCGCGTATTCGGGCGACTCTATAAAAAACTTGAATCCTTTGGCTTTTGGGTTGCGCTCCATGCCCCACTGGTAAAATACGTGGGTGTAGCCCATTTGGCGGGCGAAGTCGAGGTTTTCGTCGGCAGTCCCGCGCCACGCTATCCCATAGACGTTTCGGAAATCGTCGGGCTTTATTTCGGGCTCCCCCGCATTCAGCGCGGCGGCGAGCGAAGCTAGCGCGCAAACGGCCTTCAAAACAGATTTCATTTTACCCCTCCGTTTCAGTAAGATTTTTTGGTGCAACATTTAAAAGTTTAGGGGATTTTCGGAAATATTCAACACGCAAATTTCCCGAGCCTGCCGAAACCGGCAAGGAATCGGGGGTTCTCAGGCCAACTCCGCTTCCAGCGCGGTTGTGGTTGCCGATAAAACCCTTACGCGCGCGAGGCTTCCCGCAAGGCTTTCGGGCGCCTTGAACAGAGCCTTCCTGTGCGTGCGCGTCCTGCCCATCATGACGCCCTCTCCCCGCCGCGCGGGGCCCTCGACGAGCACTTCCTGCACGCTTCCGACGAGGGAGCCGTTGTATGCGCGCGAAGTCTTTTCGAGCTCGCCCAACAGCTCTGCGTTGCGCCGCCGCTTTTCCTCCTCCGGAACGTCGTCGGGCATTTCGGCGCTCGGCGTGCCCGCGCGCGGGCTGTACCTGAAAATGAAAGCCATGTCGAAGCCCGCCTCGCGGAACGCCGAGCGCGTGAGCTCGAAATCCTCTTCCGTCTCGCCCGGGAACCCCACGATTATGTCGGTTGACACGGATATGTTCGGGACGCGCTTCCTAAGGCGCGAAACTATGTCCAGAAACCTGCCGGCGCGGTAGGGGCGGTTCATTTTTTTTAGGATTGCGTCGCTGCCCCATTGCAAAGGCAGGTGAACGTATTCGCAAAGCTTTTCGAGAGATCCGTAGGAGTCTATCAGCTCGTCGGAAAAATACGACGGGTGCGGCGAAGTGAACCTTATGCGCTCTATTCCACCGATTTCGTTTACCGCGCGCAGGAGCCTCACAAAGTTGGATATGCCGCCCTCCCGCGGAAATTCCCGCCCGTAGGCGTTGACGACCTGCCCCAGAAGGGTGACCTCCCGCGTGCCGCGCTCCGCGAGGCGCTCGATCTCCCGCAGTATGTCCGCCATCGGCCGCGAGCGCTGCGCGCCGCGCACTTTCGGGACTATGCAGTACGAGCAGTTCATCTGGCAGCCCTGCATTACCGATACCAGCGCGCTCGGCGGAGCCGAGAGGTGCTTGTCGATTTTCAGAAAATCGGAGGGGTCGTCGGAGACGTCCACAAAGGCGTCGGAAAACTTCGCCGTGCGCCTGCCCATTCCCTCGGGCAAAGGCGGGTGCCCCCTTCCGGCGAGCCTCCTGCGGACGATTTCTTCGGCGATGCCGGCAACTGCGGCCGTTTTGCGGGAGCCCGCCACAAAGTCTATCTCGGGGAATTTGGACACGATTTTCGCGCCGACATTCTGCGCCATGCACCCTATGAGGCCTATTGCGGGCAATCCCCCGCGCGGCCGCGCCAGCCGCGCCGAAACCAGCCTGCCCAAAAGCCCGACTACTTTCAGCTCCGCCTGTTCGCGCACGGAACATGCGTTTACGATTATCGCGTCGGCATCGTCGGGAGAGTCGGCGATTTCCCATCCGCGGCCGGCGAAATCCGCCGCGATGTGCTCCGAATCGCGCTCGTTCATTTGGCATCCGTATGTGCGCAGGTAGACTTTCATCGGCAGTTTTTTCTTGAAATCGCGGGCGATTTTACACCTATTTTACAACTTGCAAATTTAATCCGATACAACCGATGGTAGTTTTTTAAACTTTTGCAAGCTTTGTCGAAGCCGCGCAGAATTTTAAAAAATTATTTCGGAACGCCGGAATTGCGGTCGGATCAAAAGAAGGAATACTGAAATATGGCAACAAACAAACCCGTAGTCTTCAATAACACCGTCCTGCGCGACGGCCACCAGTCGCTCGCGGCGACCCGCATGCCGACTTCCATGATGCTCCCCGCCTGTCCCATTCTCGACGGCATGGGCTTCAACGCACTCGAGACCTGGGGAGGGGCTTCCATCGACGCGGGGCTGCGCTTCCTCGGAGAATTTCCCTTCGACAGGCTCGACGCCCTCAAAAAGGCGTGCCCCAAAACCAAGCACATGATGCTGTTCAGGGGGCAGAACATAGTGGCGTACTCGCACTTTCCGGACGACGTTGTGGAGGCGTTCGTCCGCGCCTCCGCCAAGCACGGAATGGACATTTTTAGAATCTTCGACGCGCTCAACGACACCCGCAACATGGAATGCTCCATCAACGCGGCCAAGAGCGCCGGCAAGGAGGCGCACGGGACAATCTGCTACACCCGCAGCCCCGTGCACACTGTCGAGAGCTTTGTCCGCATGGGCTGCGAACTCGAAGAAATGGGCTGCTCCGCAGTCGTAATCAAGGATATGGCGGGGCTCATTCCCCCGTATATCGCGGCGGAAATCGTCAGGGGGCTGAAGTCCAACATAAAAGTTCCCGTGATTCTGCACACGCACGAAACCGCCGGAATGGGCGCGCCCACCTATTGCATGGCAATCGACGCCGGCGTAGATTGCGTGGACACCTCAATTTCCCCGTTCGCCAACGGAACCGGCCAGCCGGACACCGCCCGCATGATGGCGATGCTCGAAAACAACCCGCGCCGCCCCGACTACGACCTCGAAAAGCTCGCCGAACTGCGCAAGTATTTTCAGGGGGTCTACGACAAGCTCGGCTTCTACACCGCGCTCAAAAACGAGGTAATCGACACCGACGCGCTAGTCTACCAGGTGCCCGGCGGAATGCTTTCCAACTTCCGCGTGCAGCTCAAAGAGCAGAACATGGAGGACAAGTTCGACGAAGTGTTTGCGGAAGTCCCCTACGTGCGCGAAAAGCTCGGCTGGATTCCGCTCGTCACGCCGACTTCCCAGATCGTCGGCACCCAGGCGATGATGAACGTCAAATTCGGGCGCTGGAAGATGTTCACGCCGCAAGCGATGGACATCGCCCTCGGCTACTACGGGCGCACGCCCGCCCCCGTCGACCCGGAAGTCCGCAAGCTCGCGCAGGAAAAGGCCAAGAAAGACCCGATCGACTGCCGCCCCGCAGACCTCAAAAAGCCCGGCATGGAGGATCTGCGCAAGGCTCTGCGCGAAAAGGGCATAAAGGACGACGACGAGCACTGCGTAATCTACGCCATGTTCCCCCAGCAGCTCGAAGATCTCTACAAGAAGCCCCGTTCGGCTTTCGAGCTTAAAAAGCCCGAGGAAAAAATCCAAAAGGCGTCCGCTTCGAAAGCCCCCGAGAAGCTGCGCATCACCATAGACGGCGTGGAAAAAGACGTCTCAGTGGAGTTCGCATAATCTGCCGCGCGCAGGCTGGCGGCGCGCCTTCCGATGAACGGGCTAAGTTCCCTGCGGCGGTTGCCTTGCAATTCGCCTATCCCAGCTATCCCATAGAGACGCAACTCCCCGCGCGTCGCGTTGGCGCGCGCGGGCATTTCTTAACACAACTGTTCACCGAATCGGTGCGGGCTAGCCGCCCGGGCGGGAATTAAAAAGAGTCCGCCCGCGGGAGCGGCGGCGGACTCTTCTTTTTTAAACGGGACATCGGCGGCAGTTCCGCGCGCCCATGCAAAATCAGAGGTCTACGGAGCGGTAGGCGGCCACGAGCTTTTCGTCGCCGGCTTTCGACCAGTCGCTCTGCCCGTGTTCCATGCCTATTATTCCGCGGTATCCCTTGTCCCAAATGTGTTTAAATACGTTTTTGTAGTTGATTTCGCCTGTAGTGGGCTCGTTGCGCCCGGGCACGTCGCCGACCTGGAAGTACGCTATTTCATCCCACGCCTCGTCTATGTTGGGAATCAGGCACCCTTCGGTGATCTGCTGGTGGTAGAGGTCGTCGAGAATTTTGCAGTGTTTGCTGCCGACCGCCTTGCACAGCGCGTACGCCTGCGGAATGCGTTTCAGCCAGAGGCTCGGGTGGTTCTTTATGTTAAGGGGTTCGAGGACTATCGTCGGCCCGTTGTTCTTTTCGAGAACTTCGCAGATGCGCTTCAAGTGGTCGGCGACATTGGCGAACTGGTATTCGTATTCGAGGCTCGGGTCTTCGAGCCCGGGAACCACCGTGCACCACTTTGCGTTGACCCTCTTTGCGAGCTCGCAGACGTTTTTCATTTTGTCGGCCCAGTATTCGCGGCAGGCCTGGGGGTCGCGCTGGCGCTTTTTCATGTCGATGCGGTTGCCTGTCATTGAGGCGTTGCCCCATTCGGCGTGGGCGACGAACACCCCCATCTCCATGCCGAGCTTCTCCATTGTCTTGGCGATGGCGTCCTGGACTTCCCGCGGGCGGCCGGGCATTCCGTTGTCTTCGAGCGCCCTGAAGCCCCTGTCGTAGAAATAGCGGATTTTGTCTTCGGGCGACATACCCTTGCAAGTTTCGCGCATTTGCCCGAGGTTCGGGGCGAATTTGCACTTGAACGCGGGATCCTTTCCTCCCGATTGGGCGAAGGTTGCGGCGGGGGCTGCGGCCGCTCCGCAGACGGCGGCGAAAGCGGTCTTGGTGAAATCTCTTCTGTTCATAATATGTATAATTGCGTTTGGATTGGTTGTTTAAAATCCGAGTATCTCCCATTTTGCCCCGCAATGCAATTTTTTTTTGACGCGGCGCGCGGATTTTCGGCGGCGGCGACGGCGGGAATGCCCGCGAATTTGCTTGCATAGGGGCGGAATCGGCGGATATATGTCTTTTATGAAGCGTATAATTTTATCGGTTTTCGCGGCGCTCGCCCTCGGCGGGTGCGCGCTTTCGGAGGGCGGCGACGGCGCGCGCCCCAAACACCGCAACGTGGCGGTTCAGGCGTATTCGATGCACAAGATTACGCTCGTCCAGACGCTCGAAAAGCTCAAGGGCGCGGGCATCGACGGCATAGAGCTGTTTCCAGGGCAAAAGCTTGGCGGCAAGTATCCGGACGCCAAGGTCGGCCCGTCGCTGAACGCCGAACAGATGGCGTACCTCAAACAAATCCTCAAAGACGCGGGGATAAAGCCCGTGAGCTTTGGCGTCACCGGCGGGGGGAGCGAAAAGAACATAGAGGCCGTCTGCAAATTTGCCAAAGAGTTGGGCATAACCCGCGTGCTCACCGAAGATCCGGTCGCCTCGTGGGAGATATGGGACAGGGTCGGCAAAAAGTACGGGGTGACGATGTGCGTCCACCACCACGCCAAAGACAGCGCGAACCAGTACTACGACGCCGACCTCGTTAAGAGGTACGCCTCGCGCTACGACAACGTTAAGGCGAATCCGGACGTCGGGCATTTGAGCCGCTGCGGAATCGACCCCGTCGGGAATCTGAAAATCCTCGAGGGCGAAATAGGCTCCATCCACTTCAAAGACCAGAAGGAGTTCGGCAACCCGCGCAACCAGTGCGTGCCGCTCGGCGATGGGAAACTCGGGGTCGGCAGGATGCTTGCGGAGCTCGACAGGCAGGGTTACGGCGGCTTCCTCGTGATAGAGTACGAGGCCGACTGGGACAACAATCTCCCGCAAATAAAAAAGTGCGTCGAATACCTGCGATCGCACTGATGGGCTTCAACATACAACCTTTTTAAAGACATGAAAAAACTTGCCATATTGCTTTCGTTAGCGGCTGCGCTCGCCATGCCGCTCGCCGCGCCGGCGGCGCAAAAACACCGCAAAATAGCGGTGCAGACCTACACGTTCCGCAATTTCACGCTCGAGAAGACCCTCGACATGCTCAAAACGCTTCCCATAGACGGTGTGGAGTGCTATCCCGGGCAGACGCTCAGCGACAAGTTCCCGAACGTAAAGGTGGGCCCCGGAATGCCAAAGGAGGCGCGCGAGTATATGAAAAAGCTCTTCGCGGACTCGGGTCTGAAAATGGTCGCCTTCGGAGTCGTCGGCAACGACTCCACCAAGACCGAAAAGGACATAGAGGCGGTCTGCGAATTCGCCAAAGAGATGGGCGCCGAGAGGGTGCTAACGGAAAATCCCGTCGCGCGCTTCCCGATATGGGACAGGGTCGGGAAAAAGCGCGGCATTAAGATGTGCGTGCACCACCATTCGATGACGAGCCGCAACCAGTACTGGGATCCCGACACCCTCGCGAAATATTCGGCAGGATATGAAAACGTCAGCGCCAACCCCGACATCGGACACTGGTCGCTATGCGCCATAGAGCCAATCGGGGCGCTGAAAAAGCTCGAGGGCAAATTCGCGTCGCTGCACTTCAAGGACCAGAAGGAATTCGGAGTTCCCAAAAACCAGTGCGTAGTCCTCGGCACGGGGGCTTTCGACATGAAGGGCATCCTCGCGGAGTTGGACAGGCAGGGGTTCGACGGCTTTCTCACGCTCGAGAACGAAAATATCCCCTCCGACCCGCTGCCCACGATAAAAGCGTGCGTGGACTATCTCCGAACGCATTGACCCCGGGCGGTGCGCGCGAGGCGCGCCGGCCGTAAAAAGCGCCGCCGGCGCGGACAAAGGCGGACCCGCGCGGCGGGTTCGTTTTTTTTGCGGGGATTTTGCCTTTGCGCCGGCGCGGAATTTTTTTAACGCAATCCGCTCCGGACGGGCGGCCCATTCCCTCCCGCGCCCCGAAAGGGCGCGGCTTTGCGAACCGGCTTCGCGGCGGCGGAGTTTCGCGCCTTTGCCGGTTGAAATTTTTAGTATTTATGCATTTTTATTTGCGCCGATAAAGCATTGCGGAATATATTGACATCTCTTTGGGCGTCGAAAGAATATCTCGACCGCATATGAAAGATTCTCCGCAGTCCGGCAAATCCGGCGGCGGGCAAGACGAGGAAATCGTGTACGAGGAAATCGTCCGTCCGCCGTTTCCGCCGAGCGGCGCGCCAAGGCCGCCGTTCGGGCGTTTCGCGCCTCCGCCTCCGGGGTTTGTAATAGAGGAGGAAATCATAGAGGAAGTCGAGGAGGATCCCGCGGGCTCGGGGCAATCCGGCTCCGAAGCCGAATCGGAAGTTCCCGCTTCGCCGCCTATGCGCGCGGAAATCCGCCCCGCGGCGAAGCCGCCCAGGCCGAAGCCTTTCACAAAAGCCGCGGGCTTCAAGCGCGCGGCTCAGGCGAAAATCCCTGCCGCGGACAGGCGTTCCGGCGGCGCGGACGCGCCGAAGTACGTTCGGTTTGCGCTTGCCGCCGCAGTGTTTGCGGGGCTGTGCGTGGGGATTTTCTACGCCTTCAAGAGCAATCCCTACGCTGTGTCGATTTTCTCCCGCGAGGGCGCCGCCGGCCGCCCGAGCGAATCGGCGGAAATGATTTTGCGCTTTTCCTCCGACGAAATGACGGAGGCGGCGAAAAAGTTTTATTCCAAATTGTCGAACCCGCTCACGCTGGAAAATTTGCGCGACATAATCATAACGGGCTCGATAACCATGCCCGGCGGCCAGCCGAAAAATTTCTACTGCATAAAGAGGTACGATTCCGGAGCATTCCTTAAAATAGGATCCGGAGACGAAGAAAATACCTATCTGCTGCCCGCGGGCGGCGGGGCGTTCCTGCTTGAAGAGGGCAGAACCGGCGGGCGGAAAACCGCCGTCGATTCCGAAAAGGCCGCCCTTTTGCGCGCCCTGACCGAATGGGACGAGGCAATCTTCCCGTCCGCGTTTGCCTCCGACATTTCGGAGGGGAGGGGAAAGCCGGAGTTCAAGTTTCTCGGCGGCCGAGAATTTTTAGGCAAAAAGGCCGAGGCTGCGGAGGCGGTTTTCGAGGGCGGCGACAGGACTACTTTCTTTTTCGACGCGGAATCGGGCCTGCTATCGGGAATCTCCTTTCCCGCGAACGGATCGGAGATGCGGGTCGCCTTTTCCGACTACGGCGACGCGGACGGCGTGTACAAGTTCCCGATGACGCGGGAGGTGTTTTTGGGCGGCAGGAAAATCGCCGAGCTCGACGTGTCCTTCGCGTCCGTAAACAGGGGGCTGTTTTTCCCGATGTAGCGTGCGCGCCGCCTGGAAAATTGTCGGCGGCGCGGCAAATTTTAAATTGCATACGAGCGGATTATTCCAATCATTGTCCGAATGGAAGGTATTCCGCCGATAGAACCCTTTTTGATCCGCCTCGACACCCTCACGAAAAAGATGGGGGAGCCGGATTTTTACAGCGACCAGCGCGCCGCGAGCGCCGTGTCGCGCGAGCACCAGCACCTGTCCAAGCTCCGCGACGCCTACAAAAAACTCGAAAACGTTTTTTCCCAAATAGCGGAAAACCGCAAAATCGTCGAGGACAATTCCGACCCCGAGCTCGCCGAAATGGCGCGCGAGGACATGGAGTCGCTCTCGGCGTCCGTGGAGCCGCTGAAAAACGAAATCCTGCGGATGATGATTCCGCCGAATCCGACGGATTCGCGCAACACGGTGGTTGAGATCCGCGCGGGCACGGGCGGCGACGAGGCATCTTTGTTTGCCGCAGACCTGTACAGAATGTATTGCAGGTACGCCGACTCGAAGGGCTGGAAGGTCGAAAATTTGAGTTCAAGCGAGTCCCCCGCGGGCGGCTTCAAGGAAATATGCTTTCTTCTCTCCGGCGAGGACGTCTACCGGTCGATGAAATACGAGAGCGGCACGCACCGCGTGCAGCGCGTGCCCGTCACCGAGGCGAGCGGCAGAATCCACACGTCCGCGGCGACCGTCGCCGTCCTCCCCGAGGCCGAGGAAGTCGACATCCAAATCCCTCCGCAGGACATAGAGATTTCTATCGCCCGCGCGAGCGGCCCGGGCGGGCAGGGGGTCAACACCACCGATTCCGCCGTCCAGATTCTCCACAAGCCAACCGGCATGATAGTCAAATGCGCCGACGAGCGCTCGCAGCTCAAAAACAAGACGAAGGCGCTGAAAGTGCTGCGCTCCCGCCTGCTCGAGCTCAAGCAGAAGGAGGAGCACGAAAAGTACGCGCAGAGCCGCCGCCAGCAGATAGGCTCGGGCGACCGCTCCGAGCGCATACGCACCTACAACTATCCGCAGAGCAGAATCACCGACCACCGCATAGGGCTTACCGTCCATTCCCTCCCGCAGTTCATGGACGGGGAAATCGAGGAGATGGTGCGCGCCCTTGAGGACGCAGACTACTCCCAGCGCATTCGCGAGCTTGTCGAGGGCGACGGAAAGTAAGTGCAGACAGTACTTGAAATACTCTCAAAAACGGAGGCGTTTTTCGCCCAAAAGGGCGTGCCGTCGCCAAAGACCGACGCGCAGCTGCTGCTCGCGCACGCGCTCGAATGCAAGAGGCTCGAGCTCTTTTTGCGCTTCGACGAGCCGCTCTCGGAAGATAGGCTGGCGAAAGTCCGCGAACTCGTGCGCAGGAGGGGCAGGCGCGAACCCTTGCAGCACATACTGGGCACGCAGGAGTTTTTCGGAGCCTCGATAAAGTGCGACTCGCGCGCGCTGATTCCGCGCCCCGAAACCGAGGAGCTTTGCGAAATAATATCGGAAAAATTTTTTCCGGACGGCGCCGCGCCGCTCGAAATTCTCGACCTCGGGACGGGCGGCGGCGCGATAGCCGTCTCCCTTGCGCTGCGCTACCCGAACGCCCGCGTGGAGGCTGTGGACAAGAGCGCGGACGCCCTCGCCCTCGCACGCGAAAACGCGGCTTTGAACGGCGCGCGCGTCGAGTTTGCGGAGTCCGACTGGTTTGAAAGGGCGGGGGAGGGCTACGACCTGGTAGTTTCCAACCCGCCGTACCTCACGGAGGAGGAGGTCGCCGCGGCGGAGCCCGAAGTGCGCGCGCACGACCCAATATGCGCGCTCGTTTCGCCCGACGGCGGAATGGCGGACTTGAAGAAAATCCTGTTCGGCGCGGCGGACCGGCTGAAGCCAGGCGGGATTCTCGCGCTCGAATGCGGGCTCGGCCACGCCGAAAAGCTCGCCGAAATGCGCGCGGACGCCGGATTCGCGGACGCGGAAGTTTTTCGGGACGCCTCGCGGCGCGCGCGCTTTGCGGTGTTTGCGAAAAGCGCAAAGTAGCCTGCCCTTTTCAAATCCCGCCGATTTTCGCCGGCCCGCGGCGGCGGTATGTCGCGAATATTTCCGCGCCGGCTGCCGCGGTTTCAGCAGTTTGCCGGAAGCGGAATAAAAAAGCTTGCAATGGCAAAAATTTTTCCGCTTAATAAAACTTTATTTACGGCGTGGTAGCCAAGTGGTAAGGCATGGCTCTGCAAAAGCTTGACCGTCGGTTCGATTCCGACCCACGCCTGGATAAAAGCCGCAATCCCGACGGATTGCGGCTTTTTCATCCTGCCGACGGGCGTGCCTGGCGGCAGCGCGCGGAACAAAGCGGCGGTCCCGTTCGCCAAGCGGGGCGCGGAAAAGGCATTGGGCAAGGCCGTTGAAGGGCGCCTTTTTGCGGAGGCCGTTTCGCAATGCGCCTGTCCCTACATTCCCAGCAAAAAAAACGAACACCCAAAAGGGGGTTCGTTTTTTGTCGGGGCGGGCGGATTGCCTTCCCGATTGTCTCAGATGGGTTGCGGCGCGTATCGCCGCGCGCCCGTCAGAGCTGTTTGAAGAAGTCGTTGCCCTTGTCGTCCACGAGGATGAAGGCGGGGAAGTTTACCACTTCTATTTTCCAGACGGCCTCCATTCCGAGTTCGGGATATTCGACGAGCTCGACTTTCTTGATGTTGTCCTGCGCGAGAATCGCGGCGGGGCCGCCTATGGAGCCGAGATAGAAGCCGCCGTGCTTCTTGCAGGAGTCGGTGACCGCCTGCGAGCGGTTGCCCTTGGCGATCATCACCATGCTGCCGCCGTGCGACTGGAAGAGGTCGACATAGGGATCCATGCGGCCGGCGGTCGTGGGACCGAAGGAGCCGGAGGGCATTCCGGCGGGCGTCTTGGCGGGGCCGGCGTAGTAGACGGGGTGGTCCTTGAAATACTGCGGCAGCGGCTCGCCCGATTTCAGGCGCGCGGCGAGCTTCGCGTGGGCGATGTCGCGCGCGACTATGATTGTGCCGCGCAGTTTCAGGCGCGTCTTGACGGGATATTTTGAGAGCTCCGCGAGGATCTCGGGCATCGGGCGGTTGAGGTCGATGTCCACCGCCCCGTCGCCGGTGTCGACCGAGCGGTACTTTTCGGGAATGAACCTGCCCGGGTCGGGTTCGAGCTGTTCGAGCCAAATGCCGTTCTCGTCGATTTTCGCCTTCATGTTTCTGTCGGCGGAGCACGATACGCCGAGGCCTATCGGGCAGCTCGCGCCGTGGCGCGGCATGCGGATCACGCGCACGTCGAGGGCGAAGTTCGCCCCGCCGAACTGCGCGCCGATCCCGAGCTTGCGGGTTTCCTCCAAGAGTCGCTTTTCGAGCTCTACGTCGCGGAAGGCGTGGCCGAGCTTGTTGCCCTCTGTCGGGAGGGCGTCGAGATATTTTACGGACGCGAGCTTCACGGTTTTCAGGCAGGCTTCCGCGCTCGTTCCGCCGACGACCCACGCGATGTGGTAGGGCGGGCACGCCGCGGTCCCCAGGCCCTTCATCTTTTCGACCATGAAGGGAATCAGCTTTTCGGGGGTGATGATGGCTTTCGTCTCCTGATAGAGGTAGGTTTTGTTTGCCGAGCCTCCGCCCTTGGCGACGAAGAGAAATTCGTACTTGTCGGAATCGGTGGCGTAGAGGTCTATCTGCGCGGGGAGGTTGCAGCCCGTGTTGACCTCGTCCCACATGTTGAGCGGCGCGTTTTGCGAGTAGCGGAGGTTCTCCTGTGTGTAGCAGTCGTAGACGCCCTTGGAGAGGTATTCCTCGTCGCAGGCGTTCGTCCAGACCGACTGGCCCTTTTTGCCGATTATGGTTGCCGTTCCGGTGTCCTGGCAGAACGGCAGCTTCCCCTTTGCGGCGACTTCGGCGTTGCGCAGCATTGTCAGCGCCACGCTCTTGTCGTTGTCGGACGCCTGCGGGTCTTCGAGAATGGCGGCGACCATTTTCAGGTGCGCGGGCCTCAGCATGAAGGAAACGTCGCGCATGGCGTTTCTGGCGAGAACCGCGAGGCCCTCGGGGTCGATTTTGAGAATCTTGCGGCCCTCAAATTCGGAGGTCGAAACGTAGTCTTTGGTCAGCAGGCGGTACTGGGTGTCGTCCTTGCCGAGCGGAAACATCTTTTGGTATTTGAATGGGGGAACTGCCATGGTCGTGTTAGTCTGTTAAAATTTTGCTTCGCGCATTGGCGCGCATTTGCGTATATTTTGCCAAACTTGCGCGCCGCACAAGCATTTTTTGCGCCGAACGCCTCCCGCGTGGCGCAAAAACGGCAAATCGCTTCTTGACGCGCGCGGAGAATTTTTAAACATGTTAAGCGCGCGTTTGTTTCGCACAACCGGCGCGATTTTTACCACCACGGGAAGATGAAGATTATAGATTCCAGGATTGTCGACAGCGGCTTTGAAAATTTTAACGGGCTCGGCATATTGAAGCTCAATCTCGGATACGCCGCGATGCGCACGCTCAGCTCCCGCACGCGCCGCGAATGCGTCTACGACTATTCGCTCGGCAGGAGGGTCGACAGGGGGACTATGCTCGCAATGGCGCTCGCCCTCAAAGAGTACATACAAAAAAACTTCGCGCAGTACGACAGGATCGGAATCGCCCTGCCGTCGTGCCTGCCCGGAATCGCCGTAAACCTCGCGGTCCAGATGGCGGGCAAAGTCAGCGTAAACCTGAATTTCACCATGGGCGCGGAGGCGGAAAAGGCGTGCCTCGAGCGCGCGGACGTCCGCATGGTGATAGGCTCCGACAAAGTCCGCGAAAAGGTGGACTCGCACTCGCCCGACTATCCGTGGACGGACAATTTTTACGACATCGGAAAAATTTTGAAGGAAATCGGGAAGAGGCGCATCGCTATGAAGCTACTGGCGGTGCGGCTGCTGCCGTTTTGGATATTGTCGCGCATGTACAAAATTCCGCGCGATGGGGGCGACCGCGAGGCCTCCATAATATTTACGAGCGGCTCCGAGGGAATGCCCAAGGCGGCGGTTTTGACGCACCGCAACATAATGGCAAACTGCACGCAGATGTGGAACATCGGCATAATAAACGCCGACACGCGCCTGCACGCGAATCTGCCGCTTTTCCACAGCTTCGGACAGACGATACAGGTGTGGATGACTTCCGTATACGGAATGCAGTCGGTGGCGGTGCAGAGCCCGCTTGAAGTCCAGGCCAACCTCGACGCGTCGCGCAAGGGGGGCTCGACCATAATGATAAGCACGCCGACATTCCTGCGCTCTTACTACAAAAAGGGCAAGCCGGAGGATTTCCCGAAAATGCACGGCGTGATAGGCGGCGCGGAAAAGACTCCGGAGGGCTTCATTGAAATGTGGCGGCGGAAATTTCCGGACGTCTATTACTGGGAGGGCTACGGGCTCACGGAGGCGTCTCCGGTGGTGGCGGTGAACCTGCCGCCGAACCTCAAACGCGGCGGCCTTTGCCCCCAGCCGAGCCGGACGAAGCCGGAATCCGTGGGCGAGCTCTTCCCTGGAATGATGGCGGCCGTCGCCGACCCCGAGACGGGCGAATTTCTTCCCATAGGGTCGACGGGCCTGCTGTGCCTCAAAGGAGCGAGCATATTCGGCGGATACCTCAACCAGCCCGACGAAAACAGGAAAAAGCTGCGCGACGGCTGGCTGAACACGGGGGATTTGGCCATGCTCGACGACGACGGCTTCATATTCATAAAGGGCAGGATTTCGCGCTTCTCGAAAATCGGCGGCGAGATGGTGCCGCACATGAGCGTCGAAGAGTCGATAGTCAAGGCGCTCGGCATACAGGATTCCGAAGTTCCGCTTATAGCCGTGGGTTCACGCCTCGACGCGGCTAAAGGGGAGGCGCTCGTGCTTCTCTCCACTTTCGACGTCGAGATGTCCAAGCTCAGGCGGCTGCTTACCGAGGCGGGGCTCCCGAACCTCTGGATCCCCAAGTACCTCGTGAGAATCGACTCGATACCGCTGTTGAGCTCCGGAAAGCTCGACCTCGGAAAAATCAGGAAACTCTGCGCCGCGGAGGAATCCTCCGTTTAGGCGCGCCGGATTGCGCGCCGCCCATTTTTTCAAGCCGAAAGGAAACGATATGGAAGCGTCGGAAAAACCCGCATTTTTAAAAATAGCCTCCTCCGTGGCGAAGGCCGCAGGCGACAGGCTCTCGGCAATACGCGAGCGCCGCGTCAACTCCGACGCGGGCAACGACGTCAAATTGCAGGAGGACGTCGAGAGCGAAATGTTCATACGCGAGAAGCTCGAGCCCACCGGCATTCCGGTGATAGGCGAGGAAAACGGCGGCGACGCCTCGCTCGCGTTTTCGGACTCCTACTACTGGATAGTGGACCCCATCGACGGCACGTACAACTATCTGCGCGGAATCCCGGGCGTGTGCGTGAGCGTAGCCCTGATGAAGGGGCGCAAGCCGATAGTCGGCGCCATAAACGACTTCACCCGCGGCGAACTCTACGCGGGCGGCGCGGGGCTTCCGCTTTCGCTCAACGGCTCGGAGATAAGGCCGGCGTGGGCGCGGGAAATCTCGCAAGCGGTTCTCATGACGGGTTTCCCGAGCGCGACGGACTATTCCGAAAAAAACCTCAGACATTTCATAATGTCGCTCCAAAAATTCAAAAAGGTGCGCATGTGCGGCAGCGCGGCTCTCGCGATGGCGTGGGTCGCCTCCGGCAGGGCGGACGCCTACAAGGAGAGCCGCCTCTACCTGTGGGACGTCGCGGCGGGGCTTTCTTTGATGGAGTCCGCCGGCGGCGAGTGCGAGCTGGAGTTTCTGGGAATTGAGGGCAAGCCGCTGTGCGTCTCGATACAGGCGGCCGCGGGCAGGGAGTTTTTCACGGAGTAGGCCATGAAGAATCCGCAGTACGAATCCCATCTCGTCCGCAGGCTCAAATGGGAAGACCTCGACGAAAAATACGTCGAGGGGCTCGTAAAGGCGGCGCGCGCCGAGGACATCGAGGGGGCGGGGCTCGCCGTTCTCCCGAAAATCGCCGCCGACATCACGACGCGCTCGCTCACCCCGTCGATTAGGACGAAGGCGAGCCTGCGCGCCCGCCGCGACATGACAGTCTGCGGAATGGAGCTTGCGAGAATCGCGCTCAAAGTCTACGGGGAAGCCTCCGGCGACTTCGGGTGCAGGCTTACGGCGCTGGCCAAGGACGGCGACAGGGTTCCCGCGGGCGGGACGCTCGGGACGATAGAGGGCCCGGCGCGCGTGATATTGCAGGCCGAGCGCGTGATGCTCAACTTTCTCCAGAGGCTCTCGGGGGTGGCCACGGAAACGGCGAAGTATGTTGCCGCCCTCGGGGACTCGCCCACAAAGCTTCTCGACACGCGCAAGACGACGCCAGGGCTGCGCGTTCTCGAAAAATACGCCTTCGCGTGCGGCGGCGGATACAACCACAGGATAGGGCTGTTCGACCGCGTGATGCTCAAAGACAACCACCTCGCGGCGGCGGGCGCCTCGAAGGGCGACGCACTCGCCGGCGCCGTGAGAATCGCGCGGGAAAAGAACGCGGGGTTTGCGATAGAGGTGGAAGTAGACGCGCTCGACCAGATTCCGCCCGTGCTCGAGGCGGGTGCCGACGTCATAATGTTCGACAACTTTTCAAACGCCGACATCGCCGAGGGCGTAAGGCTCGTCGGCGGCGGGGCGTGGACGGAGATTTCCGGAGGCGTGACGCTCGAGAGCGTCGGGGAGCTCGGGAAGCTCGGCGCGGATTTCGTCTCGACGGCGGCCCCCGTGCATTCGAGCAAGTGGATAGACATAGGCCTCGACTCGTAACCGGAAAATCCCGAAAATTTTTTGCCGGAGCTCCGGCGGAATGTGGCCTTGCGGCAATGCGACGGCTTTAAAACTTCCGCAAAAAGTTCCGCCGGCGCGCGGAGCCGCGCCGTTTTGTTGAATTTGCCGGCCGGAATGTTTCGGCAATTTGGAGGTTCTCCATAAAATGAAAAGCCGCGCGGCGCAAAATCGGCGGTCGCGGAACTTTTGGAAATCGCGGGAACGCCTCCGAAAACGCGCAATAAATAGCGGGCGCGGGGCGCGGAATCCGCAATGGAAGGCGATCCGGTTTGCGCTCGCTCCCGCCGGCGGCGGCGGGAGTTTCGCATTTTTTCAAGCGGCGTTTTTCAAAGCCCGCCGCAATTTAGCTTGAACGCCGGAAATGCGCGCGGCGCGCCGTCAGAGGTCGATTTTGTAAAAATCTTTTGCGAATTTGCGGAGGTTGACGAGCGACTTCTTCATCTCCATTTCCTCGAGAAATTTTACGAGCTCGGGGAAGTCCGGAGTCTTCTGCGAGGGCAGTTCGACCTCGAAGTCCGTTTTCAGCGTCACGAGCTCGAGATTCCTGCGCAGAAGCGCCTCGCTCTCCCTGATTACTGCCCTGAATTTTTCGGGTTTTAGCCAGTCGTGCCTGCGGATTATGGCGTCGATGTCCCCGTAGTCTTTAAGCCATTTGGCGGCGGTCTTGGGCCCAGCCCCGGGGATTCCCGGGATATTGTCCGCCGAGTCCCCTACAATCGCCAAAAACGCGGGGATCTGCGCGGGCGGGACGCCGAATTTCGACTTCACCCCTATCGGGTCGAGGGGTGTCCAGTTTTTGTCGCGCGAATTGGGCGGCAACAGCTGCCTCACGCGCGGGCAGACGAGCTGCGCGAAATCCTTGTCGGCGCTCACGACGGTTATTGTTCCGCCGAGCGGCTTGAGCTTCTCGACGGTGCTGGCGAGCAGGTCGTCGGCCTCGACGCCCTCCTGCGATACGGTTTCGTACCCGAACAGCCCGCACAGGTCGCGTATGGCGGGCAGCTGCCGCTTGAAGCTCTCCGGAGTTTCCTCGCGGTTTGCCTTGTATTCGGGAAATATCTCGCGGTGCCTTGCAGACCCCCCCTTGTCGAAGAAAACCGCGCCCGCGTGCGGGGCGTCCATAGCGGAAAGCCTCAGTAGGCTCTGGAAAAACGCGTGCAGCGCGCCCGTCGGGAAGCCGTCCGAGCGGGAGAGGTCGGGCATCGCGTAAAAGCAGCGGAACCCGAGGTTGAAGCCGTCTATCAAAAAGCAGTCCATTTCGGGGCGATATTCCCAAAGATTCGGAGGGCGCGCAAACTTTTTTTCCGCAATTTTGGGCGGGAAATTTGTACGGCAGATTGGGGTTTGGCGCGGTAGCGGGCGCTTTCGCGAAACCGCGCCCGCGGGCGCTTTCGCAAAAATCCGCCGCGGGCGCGCGGGGCGGCAGGAGCTTGATTCCAGCCCGCGCGCGCCGCCCGCGCATTCGGGCGTCCGCGCTTCGGAGCATGGGCTACTTGCCGCCCGCATTGCCGCCTATCGTTCCCAATTTTGCGATGTCTTCGTCCCTGCGGTCCCCGTGGATTTTTATCTTGCCGAGCTCCGATTCGAGGGCGGCGAACTCTTCATCGCCAAGCTCAACTCCGGCCGCGCCGAGGTTTTCGGCTATGCGCCCGTCGGACCTCATCCCGGGAATGGGGACTATGAAGCCGCCCTTGCGCAATATCCACGCGAGGGCGATTTGCGCGGGGGTTGCGTTCTTTTCGCCGGCGTACTTTTTCAGGAGGCCGAGCAGCGGCGCGTTGGCCTCTACGTTCTCTTTTGCGTAGCGGGAAATCACCCTGCGCACGTCATCGCCCTCGTACACGGCGTCGCTGCCGTACTTTCCGCTCAAAAATCCGCCCGCAACGGGCGAATACGCCACAAACCCTATGCGCAGCTCGCCGCAGAGGGGTATGACCTCCCTCTCCCACTTGCGCTCCATCATCGAATATTCGCTTTGGACCGCCGAGAGCGGGAAGGCCGCGTGGGCTTTGCGTATCTGCTCCGCCGTCGCCTCCGAAAGCCCCCAAGCGAGGATTTTCCCCTCTTTTGCGAGCTCCGCGAAGATTTCAGCAAGAGCCTCCATGTCGGTTCCAGCTGGAATGCGGTGCACGTAGTACAGGTCGAGCCGATCGGTTTGCAGGCGGCGCAGCGAGCCTTCCAACGCCGCCCGTATCCCCCTCCGGCTCAATTTGCCCTCGGGAATTTCCTGCCCGGGCAGAAATGCGGGGTGGACTTTGCTCGAAAGCGCAACCTTGTCCCTTATCGGTTTGAGAGCCTTGCCCACGAGCTCCTCGTTGGCGTAGGAGGAATAGACTTCGGCGGTGTCGTAGAGCGTGCACCCCAAATCGAACGCCTTTCGCATCAGCCTTATGGATTCTCCCTCGGACGGAGCCGCCCCGTAGCCGTGGGTAAAGCCCATGCAGCCCATTCCTATGGCGGAAACTTCAATGTCGCGCAATTTTCTCGTCTTCATATTTCCCTTTGTTTTAATCGGTTTTGCGAAGGCGATTTTACGGCAAATCCGGCGGCGCGTAAATATGCATTGCTTTCAAAAATCTGCCCAATCCCGCCTTTTTTGGGAGAAACTTACATTGGCGCGCCCCAAAACGCCTTTTTTTCGCCGCCAGTTGCAAGCGCGGACGTGCGGGGCGCATTTTCCCGCCTCGCCTCCTCTTAAAAGGCGGCGCCAAAGCGGGTAGCGCGGAATTTTCCTCCGGTTATCTGTACGCGGGAGGGTTTTCGGCTTCCCTTTCCGAGGGAATTTCGCGGTTGGAGTCCGGAGCCTTTTCCCACGTCCTCTCGGTTGTAGTCGCGTCGACGTCGGGGGTGAGGGCGGGGCCTACGGCGCCGCAGCTGAACCCCATGCTCTCGCACGAGCACAGCAGCGCGGCGGCGGACAAAGCAAGTATTGCAGAAATGGCGGTCTTCATTGCGGAGTTAAACGCTACCGGCCGCCGGAAGTTTCGCAAGCGATTTTTCCGGAGGCGGCTTCCCCCGTTTCCGCGCGAAACTTTCCCTGCCCGCGCCGCGCCCGCCGCCCGCGCAATTTGGCGCGCCGAAAATATTTGCGGCGGAGTTTGAACGCTCCGGCAAATTCCGGCGGTATCACAAAACGCAACGCCAGCGCAGAAGCTTTTTTGCGAATTTGTGTTTGACACGCCCGAATTTGTCATTCAAATTCAAGTCAAACGTTTGAGACGGCGCGTTTCGCCCTCCTTTTTTTCAAATTTAAAACCGACATGCATAGACGCGACTTCATAAAGGCCCTTTCCGCCGCCGCGTGCGCCGGCTTTTTCGCCGCGCCCTCATTCGGAGCGGATGCGAAAAAATTTAAAATGAAATTCTCCCCGAGGCTCGGATTTTCCTTCGGAGTCCCCACTGCCGGCAGGGACCCGATAAAATTGATGGAGTATTTCAAGGGTTGCGGCCTGCTTGCGGTCGAGGGCGTCTGCCCGATAAACCATTCCAAGAAATTTTCGCCCGCGGAAATCGAAAAGCAAATCCAGATCGGCGAAAAGGCGCGCGAGCTCGGGCTTGAAGTGGGTTCGCTTTCGTCGATGAACGAGAAGGACGTGCCCACCATGACCGCAAACAAAGTCAGGCGCGCGGACGGCTCCATAGTCGAGGACAAGCCCGCCCTGCGCGCGATGCTCGAAGGGCAGCTCGAAACCACTTTCGGGGTTCTCGAGCGCGTGGGTTCCAAAATTCTGATCATCGGCCCCGGGGCGCTCGACCGCAAGCTCGACTGGCGCAAACAGTACGACAACGTGATAGAAAACATGTCGTTTTGCGCCGGCATCTGCAAAAAGCGCGGGTTTGTGATGGAAATCGAGGCGCTCAACACCGTCAAGGACCACCCCGGGGTGTTTTGCGTCAACAACACGCTCGCCGCGAGGATCGCGCGCGACGTGGACAGCCCCGCGTGCGGCATACTCTACGACATTTACCACGAATACATGCAGGCGGGCAATCTGTCGTCGCTCGACGACCCGAACGTCTGGAAGTCGATAGTGTCCTTCCACGTCGCCGACGCCCCCGGCAGAAACGAGCCCGGCTCCGGCGAAATCGACTACGCGGGCGTATTCAAGAAAATTTGGGATAAGGGATACCGCGGCTTCATAGGGCTCGAGCACGGGCAGACCGTCAAGACGCCCGAAAAGGACGCCGAAATTCTTAAAACATACCGCGCGTTCGACGCGCAAGTTTAACGCATACAAGGGGAAACATTATGGATAGAAGAGACGCAATGAAGTCCATCGCGGTTGCCTCGGCAGCCGCAGCGCTGCCGAAATTCTCGGCGGCGGAGGTGGGTAAGAAAAGCCAGCTCAAAGTCGGGTTGGTCGGATGCAGCGGCCGCGGCATAGGGGCCGTTTCGGACATGCTGACGGCGGCGAAAGGGGCGGTGAAAATCGTCGCAATAGCCGATTTGTTCGCCGACAGAAACGACCTTGCGATAAAGGCTTTTGAAAGATACGCCAAGAAGTTCGGCAAGGACGCCATAGACGTGCCCGAAAGCCGCCGATTCGCGGGTTGGGACGCCTACAAGCAGATTCTCGGCGAGGACATAGACATAATAATACACGCCACTCCCCCCGTGTTCAGGCCCCTGCACATCAGGGAATTTGTCAACGCCGGCAAGCACCTGTTTGTCGAAAAGCCCGCGTGCGTCGACCCAGTGCAGTGCCGCGAGATGCTCGAAATCGCGGATCTGGCGGACAAGAAGAACCTGACGATAATCCCGGGCATACAGCGCCGCTTCCACCCCGGCTACCAGGAGGCCATCAAGCGCATGCAGGACGGGCAGATCGGCGAAATACTCGGCGCCCAGGCGTACTGGCTCAACTCGCGCTTCTTCATTCAGGATAACGGAGTGCTCCGCCTCCAGAATCCCGATCCGGAGGAAATGGAATACCAGATCCGCAACTGGTTCATTTTCAGATGGACTTCGGGCGACTGCTACGTGGAGCAGCACGTCCACAACCTCGACGTCATCCTCTGGGGGCTCGGCAAAGACCCGAAGGAAGTCTGCGGCATAGGCGGCAGAAGGTGGGATATCGAATTCCCCAAGTACGGCGACCGTTTCAGCCACTTCGGGGTTGATTTCGACTTCGGCGAAGGCCTGCACTGCGCGAGCTACAGCCGCCGCGAAAACAAGTCTTCCGACATAGTGTGCGAGCGCTTCATAGGCACAAAGGGCGTTCTCGAAACCAATCTCGACGGCAACCGCATGCGCATACTCGGCCAGAAGCCGTGGAAGGCGGATGGCGACTACCCGCAGGCGATGGTGGAAGAGCACAGGGTTTTGATAGACTGCGTGCTCAACAACAAGCCGCAAAATCTGCTGCGCGAAATGGTGAAGTCCACGAGGCTGGCAATCGCGGGCAGGGAGAGCGCCTACGCGGGCCGCAACTTCAAGTACGAGTGGATAGTCAGCCGTTCGAAGCAGTCGTGGGCCCCGCGGGAATGGAAATTCGGCAAGAAGCCCATAGACCCGATTCCGCTCCCCGGCGAGTACCGCCTGGTTTAAGTGGCGGCAGATCCGCTTCCATCGGGTCGGCAAGGCTTTCTTGCGGATATTGGCAATACACGCCTTCGCCTGCCGAAAACGAACCTCTTGCGGGGTTCGTTTTTTTGTCGGCGCGTCGGCGGGGCGGCGATTTCTCCGGAATGCGGAAATTCCCGCGGACAATCGCCGCAAGGGGGAAATTTCCGCGTTCCGGATAAACCGATGCGCGTGGGCGACGGCATTCTGCCGCAGCCGTCGCCTTGCGCGTCTTTTAAGCCGTTGCGGATATTCCAATGGCGTTGCCCCGCCGCCGAAAGTTAGCGTGTGTTGCGGCAAGCTTTTAGCGGGAGATTTATTTTTTGTTGGATAGCGAAGGGAGGGAAGTATCGGAAAAGCCAATATATTCTCAATGGGCGCCCGCCCCTTGCCGGCGCGTTTTGCGCCGGCAAGGGGTTTGGCTTTTCTACGGAAGCGGCGGTGCCAGCCCTTTCGCGTCCGGTGCGTTCCGCGCCCGCCTCGCGCAGGCGAAAAATCCCCGCCCCGTAAGAAAAAAGTTGCGGTCGGGTGGAGAAGTTTCTATTGTCTTCGGGATTTTTATATAAATATAGCCGTCGGCGGGCGACGCCGCTAAATCTATTCCGCATACCATGCCAAAACGCACAGATTTAAAAACGATATTGATTATCGGTTCGGGCCCGATTGTAATCGGGCAGGCTTGCGAGTTCGACTACTCCGGAACGCAGGCGTGCAAGGCCCTCAAAGAGGAGGGGTACAGGGTGGTGCTGGTGAATTCCAATCCCGCGACGATTATGACTGACCCCGAGTCGGCGGACGTCACCTATATCGAGCCCCTGACGCCCGAGGTTCTCGAAAAAATCATCGCCAAGGAGCGCCCCGACGCCCTTTTGCCGACGCTCGGGGGGCAGACGGGGCTGAACCTTTCGCTCAGGCTTTCAAAGCTCGGGATTCTCAAAAAGTACGGCGTGGAGCTCATAGGCGCCAAGGAGGAGGCCATAGAGAAGGGCGAGGACCGCGAAAAATTCAGAAAGGCGATGCTCAAAATAGGGCTCGACATTCCGCAGAGCATAGTGGTCCACGACATAAAGGAGGCTACGGACTGGATAGAGAAGTGGGGCAAATTTCCGGTCATCATCCGCCCGAGCTACACTCTCGGGGGAACGGGCGGGGGAATTGCCTACAACCGCGAGGAATACGAAAACATGGTGTCTTTCGGGCTGAGCGCGTCCCCCGCAACGGAGGTGCTCGTCGAGGAGTGCCTGCTCGGCTGGAAGGAATTTGAGATGGAGGTCATGCGCGACCGCAAAGACCAGTGCGTGGTGATCTGCTCCATAGAAAATTTCGACCCGATGGGCGTCCACACGGGCGACTCCATAACGATAGCGCCCGCCCTGACGCTCACAGACCGCGAATACCAGCTTATGCGCGACGCGAGCTTTGCGGTCATCAGGGAAATCGGGGTGGAGACCGGGGGCTCCAACATACAGTTTGCGGTGGATCCCAAGACGGGGCGCATGATAGTCATCGAGATGAACCCGCGCGTTTCGCGCAGCTCCGCGCTTGCGTCGAAGGCGACGGGCTTTCCGATTGCGAAAATCGCGGCGAAGCTCGCAGTGGGCTATTCGCTCGACGAACTGCGCAACGACATCACCCGCGAGACCCCCGCGAGCTTCGAGCCCACCATCGACTACATCGTCACAAAAGTCCCGCGCTTTACCTTTGAGAAATTCGCCGGCAGCGACAACACCCTGACGTCCTCCATGAAGAGCGTCGGCGAGGCAATGGCAATCGGCAGGACTTTCAAGGAGTCTTTCCAGAAGGCGCTGAGGTCGCTTGAAATCGGCTGCCGCGGCTTCGGCGGCGGCGGGAAGTTTGGCGGAAGCCAGTGCCCGGGCGTAGATAAAATCCGCAAGGGGCTCGTCCGCCCGACTGCCGAGCGCGTGTTCTACATACGCTACGCGATGCTTTCCGGCATGACGGACGAGGAAATCCGCGAGTACACGTGCATAGACATCTGGTTCCTGCGCCAGCTGAGAGGGATTGTTGAAATAGAAAAGGAGCTTTCAAAGAAGGGGCTTCTTAACCTCGACGAGGACCTTTTGCGCCGCGCGAAGGAGGCCGGCTTCACCGACCTCCAGATTTCGGAAATCTGCGGCACGAAAATCCGCAACATAAAGCAGCTTCGCAAGGAGTTCGGCATAAACACGGTCTACCGGCTCGTGGACACCTGCGCCGCGGAGTTCAAGGCGATCACCCCCTACTACTATTCGACCTACGGGGTCGAGGGCGAAATAATGCCCTCGGACAAGAAGAAGGTTATGATAATCGGCGGCGGCCCCAACAGGATTGGGCAGGGGATAGAGTTCGACTACTGCTGCGTGCACGCGGCTTTCGCCCTGCGCGAAGCCGGCTACGAGACGCTCATGATAAATTCCAACCCCGAGACCGTCTCCACCGACTACGACACCTCCGACAGGCTGTACTTCGAGCCGCTCACGCTCGAGGACGTTTTGGAGGTCTACAACCAGGAGAAGTGCTGGGGGGCGATAGTGCAGTTCGGCGGGCAGACGCCGCTCAACCTCGCGTCGGAGCTCAAAGCCAACGGCGTGAACATAATCGGAACTTCCCCTGAGTCCATAGACGCCGCGGAAGACCGTCAGATTTTCAAAAGGATTCTCGAAAAGCTCGGATTGAAGCAGCCCGTCAACGCCACCGCCACCACCCCCGAGGAGGCGTACGAGCTCGCGGGGCAGATCGGCTTCCCGATACTTTTGCGCCCGAGCTTCGTGCTCGGCGGCAGGGGAATGTTCATCGTCTACGAGATGGAGGAGATGAAGCGCGTCATACGCGAGGCGTTCGACGCCGCCCCGGGCAAGCCAGTGCTGCTCGACAAGTTCCTCGAAGACGCCATAGAGCTCGACGTGGACGCCATAAGCGACGGCGAGACCACCGTAATCGGCGGAATGTTGGAGCACATCGAATACGCGGGCGTCCACTCCGGCGACGCGGCTATGGTGATTCCGCCGCACACTCTCCAAAAGAACATTCTCGAAGAGGTGAGAAGCGCGACGTACGCGCTCGCGAAGGAGCTGAAAGTCGTAGGGCTGATGAACGTCCAGTACGCCATAAAGGGCGGCGAGCTCTACCTCATAGAGGTCAACCCGAGGGCGTCGCGCACGATTCCATTCATATCAAAGGTAATAGGCGTGCCGCTCGCGAAGCTCGCCGCGCGCGTCATGGCGGGCGAGAAGCTGAAGGATTTGGGGTTCACCAAAGAAGTCGTGCCCGATTACATCGCGGTGAAGGAGAGCGTATTCCCGTTCGTGCGCTTTCTGGGCTCGCAGATAATGCTCACCCCCGAAATGCGCTCCACGGGCGAGGTCATGGGGCTCGACACGTCGCTTGGCATGGCGTTCGCCAAGAGCCAGATGGCGGCGCAGCCGGGCCTGCCGACTTCCGGCAACGTCTTCATCTCCGTCAAAGACCACGACAAGGAGGCGGGCGCGTCCGTCGCAAAATCTTTCCACGAGCTCGGCTTCAAGATTTTCTCCACCGCCGGAACCGCGGCGTTCCTCGCCTCGAAGGGCATTCCCGTCACCAAGACCTTCAAGCTGAGCGAGGGCGCGCGCCCGAACGTCGTGGACATGATAAAGAACGGGCAGATGCAGATAATAGTCAACACCCCCTCCGGAATGAATCCGCGCCTCGACGAAAACAGAATCCGCGAAGAGGCGCTGCTCGGGCGCGTCTGCATGATAACCACCATCATGGGCGCGTACGCGGCCATACAGGGAATAAAGGCGCTCAAAGGGCAGCCACTGAACGTCAAGAGCTTGCAGGAGTACGGCGAGATAATGCGCAAAAAGCGCGCCGCGCTCGGGGACATTTAGCGCGGATTTTGCCGCGCCCCCTTACGGGAGCCGCCGCCGCGCCGATAAGTTAACGGAATGAATGCGAGAAAATTTCAGAAGACTCTCGAATCGATTTTGAGGGACGATTCGCGGTACGCCGCGGGCGCCTACGTGTTTGTCCGCATGGCGCTCGACTTCACCGTAAAGCGGCTGTGCTCGATGAACCCGTCGCGCAAGGAAAGGCACGTGTCCTCAAAGGAGCTTTTGGAGGGCATAAGGCTGTTCGCGCTCGAGACGTTCGGGCCGATGGCGCTGCCGCTCTTCGAGGAGTGGGGGGTGCGCTCGTGCCTCGACTTCGGGCAGATAGTATTCAATCTCGTTGACGCGCGGGCGCTCACCAAGACGGATGAAGACAGGCTCGAGGATTTCGCCGACGGGTACGATTTCAAAGAGGCTTTCGCGGCGCCGTTTTTGCCGCAAAAAAGGAAAATTTGACATGCGCGGATTGGAAATAAAAAATCTCACGGTAGAAGTCGCCGGAAAGAGGGTTGTGGACGGCATGAGCCTGTCGGTGCCTTCCGGCGAAGTCCACGCGATAATGGGCCCCAACGGGACGGGCAAGAGCAGCCTTTCCAAGGCGGTCGCCGGCCATCCCGAATACAGGATAACGGAGGGGGAGGTTTTGCTCGACGGCGAAAACATCGTCGGGCTTCCGCCCGACGAAATCGCCCGCAAGGGCTTTTTTCTGGGCTTCCAATACCCCGTGGAAATCCCCGGGGTCAGCATAGCGAACTTCATCCGCGCCTGCCTTTCGGCGCGCCTGCCCGAGGGCGAGACCCTCAATCCGGTCGAGTACTACAAGCGGCTGCACGCCAAGATGGACGAGCTCAAAATGGACAGGGGATTTACGACGCGCAGCGTCAACGACGGATTCAGCGGCGGCGAGAAAAAGAGGTGCGACATCCTCCAGATGCTGATGCTCGAGCCCAAGTTTGCCATACTCGACGAAACCGACAGCGGGCTCGACATCGACGCGCTGAAAATAGTCTCCGAAGGCGTTAATTCCGCGCGCTCGCCGGAGCGCGGAATGCTGCTTATCACCCACTACCACCGGTTGCTCGAATACATAAAGCCCGACGCCGTGCACGTCATGAGCGGCGGGAAGATAGTGCGCAGCGGCGGGCCGGAGCTCGCCGTGGAGCTCGAGCAAAAAGGGTACGACTGGATCAAGGGGCTCGGGCGATGAGCGGTGGCGCGGCAAACCGCGGGGACCTGAACCTAGACAGGTCTTCCGGAGACTTCCATTACGCCGAGGACTACGCGTACGACGCGGGCGTGGGCCTGAACGCCGACGTGGTGCGCTACATTTCGAAAGTCAAGGGCGAGGAGCCGTGGCTTCTCGAATTTCGCCTGAAAGCCCTCGAACAGTTTGAAAAGATGAAAAATCCGACGCACTGGGCGTCGAAGAAGCTCGACGAGCTCGACTTTTCAAAAATCAGGTACTACCTCGCCAAGGGCGAAAAGCGGCGCAAGTCGTGGGACGAAGTCCCCGAGGACGTCAAGATGACTTTCGAGCGGCTCGGAGTGCCGGAACAGGAGAGGGCGTTTCTGGCGGGGGTGGAGGCGCAGTTTGATTCGGAGTCGGCGTATTCCAACATGAAGGCGCACCTCGAAAAGGACGGCGTGATTTTTGTCGACTCCACCGAGGGGCTGAAGAAATACCCCGAGATTTTCAGAAAGTATTTCGGAAAGATAATCCCGATTACCGACAACAAGTACAGCGCGCTCAACTCCGCGGTGTTTTCGGGCGGGAGCTTCATCTACGTCCCGAAGGGCGTCAAGGTCAAACAGCCGTTGCAGGCGTATTTCAGAATCAACGCCGAGAGTTTCGGGCAGTTCGAGCGCACCCTGATAATAGCCGACGAGGGCGCGGAGCTCATGTATATGGAAGGCTGCACCGCCCCGCGCTTCGAGACCGGCACGCTACATTCGGCGGTAGTGGAGCTCGTTGCGCTCAGGGGCGCGAAGATACAGTATGTGACGGTTCAGAACTGGTCGGACAACGTTTTCAACCTCGTCACCAAGCGCGGAATGGCGGAGGAGGACGCGCAGATAAGGTGGGTCGACTGCAATATCGGAAGCGGAATCACCATGAAGTACCCCGCGGTGGTTCTGCGCGGCGAGCGCGCGAGGGGCGAGGTCATTTCCATCGCCCTCGCCAATTCGGGGCAGCACCAGGACACGGGCGCCAAAATGATACATCTGGCCGACGGCACGACCTCAAACATTCTCTCGAAGTCTGTTAGCGTCTCCGACGGCAGGGCGTCGTACAGGGGGCTGGTGCACATGTCGGGCTCGGCGAAGAACTGCCGCAACAAGACGGAGTGCGACGCGCTCCTGATAAATTCAAACTCGCGCACAGACACGTATCCGGCGATAGTGTGCTCCGGCTCGACCAACAGCGTCCAGCACGAGGCGAGCGTCTCAAAGCTCGACGAGGAGCAGATTTTCTACATGCGCCAGCGCGGCCTGGGAGAGGCCGAGGCCGTCAGCCTGTCGGTCAACGGGTTTGTCAACGACCTCGTAAAGGAGTTCCCGCTCGAGTACTCCGTGGAGCTCAGGCGGCTCATCGAACTTGAAATGGAGGGCTCGGTGGGATGAGCGAAGGGCTTTTGAAAAGAATTTCCGACGCGGCAAAGGCGAAGTTTCAGGACATTCCCTTTCCGTCGCGCAAGGACGAATATTGGCGGTTTGCCGACCTCGAGGCGTGGTCGGTAGATTCCCTGCTGCCGTATTTTGCGGGCAGGCCTACCGAGGAGGGCTGCAACGGGGCGTTCGAGGATCTTGAGTTTGACGAGGGGGGCGGCGGCGGATTCGCGACGCTTTTCGACGGGCAGCTTGTGGACGCCGACGTTCCGCGCGGCGCGGAAATTTATTCGGCGGGGGCGGCGGCGGAGAAATTTCCGGAGGCCGTCGAAAAGTTCCACTCGATGCGCGGCGGGAAGTTCGACGCGCTCAATTCCACGCGCCCCGACGCGGGCATTTTGATCCGCGTGGGCGACGGGGAGTCGGCGGAGCTGAACCTCAAAATAATTTCCAAGCTGCCGGTTTCGATAGCGGGCGTCTGCGTTCTGCTCGGCAGGGGCTCGCGGCTCGCGCTGCGCAAGACGAACCTCGCGTTCGGCGGGAGCTTTTCGGCTCTCAAATGCGGCTATTTTCTCGCGGAGGGCTCGAAGCTCGAACTCGCCTCGCTCAAATATTCGAGCAAATACGCGCTCTGCTACGAGAGGGAGGATTTCGATTTGGGCGCGGGCGCAGATGTTGCGGACGCCGTCGCGCTCGCGGCGGAGGGGCACTCGCGCCAGGAGCGCAATTTTGCCCTCGCCCAAAACGCCCGGGCTGATTCTCGCATATTCGCGCTCGCCGAATCGGACGCCGTCCGCGACATCCGCACGTCGCAAATCCACGCCGAGGGCGGCGCGCAGAGCAATGTCGAAGTGCGCGCCGCCCTCGGAGGGCTGGCGGGGCTCGCGTTCACGGGGCTGATAAGGGTGGGGGAGAGGGCGGTCAAGACGCGCTCGTACCAGTCATGCAGGTCGCTGATGCTCTCGGACACGGCGAAGTCGCAGGCTTCCCCGATACTCGAAATATCGTGCAACGACGTCGCGTGCTCGCACGGCTGCACGGTGTCGAAGCCTTCGGACGAGCAGATGTTTTACATGATGCAGCGCGGGCTCGGGCTCGGCGACGCGGAGTCGCTCATTGTGCGCGGCTTTGCGGAGACGAGCTTTGAAAGGATTTCAGACATGGAACTCGTTGAAAAGTGGCTCGGAAGGCTGTTCGCTTAGGCGACCGCCCGTTTTTCGCCGCCCGAAAAAACTTTTATTCGGTAGGCGTGTCGGTATAATTTCGGCATGAGAAATTTTTGGGGAGCTTTGGCGTTTTTTGCCGCGTCGGCGGCGCTGGCGGCGTCCGGCGGCGCGTTTTCTTCGGCGTTCGAGGCCCCGCGGGGCTCGGAGGGCTCGCGTTGGCAGAGGGCGGATTCGGTAAATTCCCCGCAGGGCGCCGCGGGCGGCGCGGAAGAAGCCCGCCGAAATCCGAAAACCGCCGCCCCGAAATCCGGAGGGTCGCGTTGGCAGGCGGGCGGCGGAAACGGCGCGGCTGCGGAAAAGTCCGGCGGCGCGAAGTCGGGCGGATTCTTTTCCGCGCCTCCGGACTCAAAGGGTTCGCGCTGGCAGCGCGGCGGGAGAGAGCCGGCGGGGAAAGCGTATCTGGTGTGCGCGTTCAAATTGGAGGGCGCGGTGTCGAAGCCGCAGGCGGGGTTTGTCGCGCGGGCGGCTGCCGCAGCCTCCGCAAAGGGGGCCGACGCGCTGATAGTGGATATGAACACCCCTGGCGGAGACCTGGGCTCTACCCTCGAAATCATGGAGACCCTCTCGGGGTTCGGCGGGCTGACCGTCTGCTACGTCAACCCCGACGCCATAAGCGCGGGTTCGTTCATCGCCATAGCGTGCGACAAAATTTTCTTTTCCCCCAAGGGCGTAATGGGCGCAGCCGAGGCGGTCGGGGCTGGCGGCGGCGACATCCAGGAGTCTATGAAGCGCAAGGTGACGTCTTTCATAGGCGCGAAGGTGCGCGCCGTAGAGCCGTCCGGAAATCCGCGCCGCGCGGCCGTGCAGCGCGCTATGAACGACCCCGATTTCGAGCTCGAAATCGGCGGGCGGATTATAAAAAAGAAGGGCGAGCTGCTGACCCTGACGGCTTCGGAGGCGGCGGAGGAAATAGGCGGCGCGCCGTTGCTTTCCGACGGAACGGAGGCTTCCCTCGAAGCCGTGGCGAAAAAAATTTCCGGCGGCGCGCCGTTTGAAATGGAAATAATTGAAAGGACGTGGGCGGATTCCTCCGCGATATTCGTGTCGTCGATTGCGCCGCTGCTCTTCGGGATAGCGATTTTTCTCGTCGTAATGGATTTGAAGGGAGGGGGAATCGGCGTTTTGGCGGCGGTCGGATTCGGCATAGCGGTCTGCGCGTTTCTGGGAATGAATATGTCGGGGCTTGCGGGATACGAGGGCATTTTGATTTTCGCGGCGGGCGCTGCGCTGATCGCGCTCGAAGCCGCGTTTTTTCCCGGGGCTTTGATTCCTTCCGTTTTGGGGGCCGCGGCGATTCTGGCCGCCGCCGTCTGGATGTTCGGGGAAATCCCCTCGGGGGAAGTCGGCTGGGAAAAGTGGAAGGAGGCCGCCGCCGCGGGCATTTTCGCGGGGATAACGCGGCTCGGGATAAGCGTGTGCGTGGCGGCTCTGTGCGCCGCGGCATTGGGCAGGTATTTTGAAAGGGCTCCGCTCTTCGGGAGGCTCGTGCTGAAACCGTGCGCCGACGGCAACGCCGATTCGCGCGGGGCGGCGGGCTCCGCGCGCTCCGGAATGCGCGCCCTGCAAGTCGGCGACGTCGGGGTGTGTCTCACCGACCTCTCCCCGTCGGGCAGGGCGGACTTCGGCGGGACTATAGCCGACGTGCGCGCGGATTTCGGCTCGATCGCCCGCGGCGTGAAAGTCGAAATAGTATCAAAAAAAGATTTCAATTTAACGGTGAAAAAATATTCTGGAACCAAATGACGGCCATTGCCATTTTGACAATCGCGGGCGTACTCCTGATTTTCGCCGAGACCCTGGCGATGTGCGGGGCGTTCTTCGCGGCGGGCGCGCTCGCGTTTGCGGGGGCTGCGGCCGTGGCGGTTTTCGAATTCGGCGCGTGGGCTTCGGCGGGCGGTGGCGCCGCGTTTCTGTTGTCGTGCGCGCTCGCGTTGGTATTTTGGTCAAAGATAATCCCAAAGACGTGCTTTTCGCGCGAAATCTATTTGAAATCCTCCGAGAGCGGCAAGTCTCCCGCGCGCGACACCGCGGGGCTCGTCGGGCGCGAGGGATTGGCTAAAACCCCCCTCTGTCCGTCGGGGGTCGTCGAAGTGGGCGGCGGGCTGTTCGACGCCTCGTGCGAAGACGGGCATTGCGAGGTTGGCGAAAAAGTTTGCGTGGCGTCTTCCTCGCCGTTCGGCCTCAAAGTCAGAAAAATCCGAAAAGATTTATGAATATGTCCATAATGACCATAATAATGATAGTTGTGATAATCGCGGCGATAATCGCGTTTTTCGTGGTGTTGTCGTTTATTAACACATGGCTTAAAGCCCTGCTTGCGGGGGCGCCCGTGAGCATGCTGACGCTCATCGCAATGCGGCTTCGGGGTGTCCCCTACGGAATGATAGTGGATTCGCGCATAATGGCGGTGAAGGCGGGGCTGGATCTCACGATAAACCAGCTCGAAGAGCATTACCTTGCGGAGGGTTCCCTGATACCGACAATACAGGCGCTCATCGCCGCCGAAAAGGCGGGCATGGACTTGACCTGGAAGCAGGCGTGCGCCATAGACCTCGCGACAAAAGGGACGGGCAAGACGGTGGTGGAGGCGGTGAGAACCTCCATCAACCCGAAAGTCATCGACTGCCCCAACCCCAATTCGGGGCGCAAGTCCATAGACGGCGTCGCAAAGGACGGCATACAGGTCAAGGTTCGCGCGCGCGTGACGGTGCGCACAAACCTCGAAAGGTTCGTGGGCGGCGCGCAGGAGGAAACCATCATCGCGCGTGTCGGCGAGGGCATAGTCACGACCATCGGGTCGGCGGACACCTACAAGTTCGTCCTCGAACATCCCGACAGAATTTCAAAGGTAGTCCTCGAGCGCGGCTTGGACTCCGGCACCGCGTACGAAATCCTCTCGATAGACATCGCCGACGTCGACGTGGGCGAGAACATCGGCGCCAAGTTGCAGGAGGCGCAGGCAATCGCCAACAAGAACATGGCGCAGGCGCAGGCGGAAATCCGCAGGGCGGCGGCGGTCGCCGCCGAGCAGGAGATGCGCGCGAAGGTCGTGGACATGAGGGCAAAAGTCGTGGAGGCGGAAGCTCAGGTTCCGCTGGCGCTCGCAGAATCGCTGCGCAGCGGCAACATGGGCTTCATGGACTACTACAAGATGAAAAACATTCAGGCCGACACCGCCATGCGCGAAAACATATCCTCCGACAAGCCCAGGAAGTAGCCGCCGATGGACACGCTTTTCGAGCTCCTGCCGGTTCTGCTGTTCCTGCTGTTAGCGGTGGTCAATTTCGTGCGCTCTTCCAAACAGGACGACGCCGCTCCGAACCCGCGCGATTTCGGGCGCGCGGGTTCCGGAAATGAGGACGAGGATTTCGACGTAGCGCGCCGGATGGTTGAAGAGCTCAAAAGGCGCGCGCGGGGCGGCGGCGGGTCGCTCGTTTTCGAGCCCGACGAAAGCCCCGACGGGGAGGAAGCCGAAATTTTTGAGGAGGAATTTGGCGAGCCCGCGGAATCCGCGCGCGCGCATGCCGCGGTTCCCTCCGAATCTTCCGGCGGTTTCGGCGGCGCCGATTCCGCGCCCTATGCGGACTACCGCGAAAGGCTTAGGGAAGTAGAGGAGTCCGACGCCTACAAGATGAAAGTTCCGGCGCATTTTGCGGAGCCGAGGCGGGATTTCGGCGGAGAGGAATCCTTTGAAGTTGGCGGAGATTTCGGGCGGGACGATTCCGGAGCCCGCGCCGCGTTCGGCGTGCGGCTCGAAGGCGGCGAAGACCTGCGCAAAGCGTTCGTTCTCTCCGAAATAATCTCAAAACCTCTCGCGCTGAGGCCGCGGGACGAAAGGCTGTCGGCATGGTGATATCAAAGGGAGAACTCAAACTCATAACCTCCGCGCGCTGCGGCCTGCCGCACGACCTGCTCGGAATGCACAAGTGCAGGGGCGGAATCGTCGTCCGCGCCTACGTAGTAAACGCCAGAAGCTGCAAGCTCGTCGATTTGCGCAAGCCTTCCGCCGCGCCGGCGGAAATGGAAAAGCTCGACCCGTCGGGATTTTTCGAGCTCTTCATAAAGGGCGCGCGCAAGCCGTTCCCGTACCGGTTCAGAGTCGAGCGGTACGACGGAAGGATAGACGAGTTCGCCGATCCCTATTCGTTTCCTCCGACCCTGTCCGAAGACGAGCTCTACCTTTTCGGCAAGGGCGACGACAGAAAGGTTTACGAGCACCTCGGCTCCCGCATTGTCGAAATCGGCGGAGTGCGCGGCGCGGCGTTTGCGGTATGGGCGCCAACCGCGCGCCGCGTGAGCGTAGTAGGCGACTTCTGCGAATGGGACGGCAGATACTTTCAGATGCGGCCGCTCGGCTCGTCGGGCGTCTGGGAGATATTCATTCCCGGGCTCGGCGACGGCGCGAAGTATAAGTACGAAATCCTCGCCGCAAAAGGCGGCGCGCCCTTTCTGAAATCCGACCCCTACGCCGCGCGCTTCGAGCCGCCTCCGAACAACGCCTCGGTGGTATGCGACCTCTCCGGCTACGAATGGGGGGACGGCGAATGGATGCGCCGCCGCGCAGAAACCGACTGGTCAAAGCGCCCGGTCTCCGTCTACGAGGTTCACTTGGGCTCGTGGAAGCGCGTGCCCGAGGACGGCTTCCGCCCTCTCACGTACGTCGAAATCGGCGAACAGCTCGCGGAGTACTGCCGCGAAATGCACTTCACACACGTGGAGTTTATGCCGCTTTCCGAATACCCGTTCGAGGGGTCTTGGGGATACCAAGTGACGGGCTTTTACGCGCCCACCCACAGGTACGGCACGCCGCGCGAATTTATGCGTATGGTGGACATTCTCCACCGGAACGGAATCGGCGTGATAATGGACTGGGTGCCCGCGCACTTCCCGCGCGACGCGTTCGCGCTCGCGGGATTTGACGGATCGTGCCTCTACGAGCACGAAGACCCGCGGCTCGGGGCGAATCCCGACTGGGGGACGCTCTGCTTCAACTACGGGCGCAGCGAAGTCGCAAACTTCCTGTTGGGCAGCGCGCTCGCGTGGCTCGACCGCTTCCACATAGACGGGCTGCGCTTCGACGCCGTGGCCTCGATGCTGTATCTGAACTTCTCGCGCGAGAGCTGGATTCCCAACAAATACGGCGGGAGCGAAAACATAGAGGCGATAGAATTTCTGAAGCGCGTCAACAAAATCGTCCACTCGGAGCACGCCGGCGCGATTACCGTCGCCGAGGAGAGCACGACTTTTGCGGGCGTCACGAAGCCGGTAGCCGAGGGCGGGCTCGGGTTCGACTTCAAGTGGAATCTCGGCTGGATGCACGACACGCTCGACTATCTTAAAGAGGATCCGATAAACCGGAAGTACCACCACAACAAGATGACTTTCCCGTCGATGTTCCAATTCACGGAAAAGTTTATGCTCGTCTATTCCCACGACGAAGTGGTGCACGGCAAGAGCCCGATGGTCGGCAAGATGGGCTCTGGCTACTGGGACGACAAAATAGCGACCCTCCGCGCCCTCTACGCCTACATGTGGATGTGGCCCGGAAAGAAAACCCTTTTCATGGGCGACGAGATCGCGCAGGGGCACGAATGGCGGTATGACGAGTCTCTCGAATGGTCGCTGCTGAAATACATTCAGCACGAGGGCGTGCGCAGGGTCGTATCGGACGCGGCAAAACTGTATCTCGAAGACCCGAAGCTCGCCGAAAACGATTTCAATCCGATAGGATTCGAGTGGATAAACGCCGACGACGGCGACAACAGCGTTTTTTCTTTTTTGCGCTTTGGCAGCGACGGCAAAAAGTGCTACGCCGTGGCAAGCAATTTTACGCCCGTGGAATTGCGCTCCTACCGGCTCGGCCTTCCGCGCGGCGGAGAGTGGAAAGAGGTTTTGAACACCGACGCCGCCTGCTACGGGGGAGGCGGCAGGGGAAATATGGGCAGGGTTTTTGCGCAAAAGCGGAAGGCCGCGAACTTTCGCCCCTACGGCTGCGACCTCGTGCTTCCGCCGCTCTCGACAATAGTTTTGTCAAACGATTCTGAAGAATAGCCCTTTCGGCGCGTTTTTTTCGGCGATATGGATAGCTGAATTGCTGCCGGCTGCAATGTTTCCGCAAAATAATTTTGCGGTTTTCGGGCGCGCCGGCAATTCAGTAGCGCGGAATATGATTCCGAGCGGGATTGCGCTGGGCGGGCGCGGGGCGCGCCTGCCGCAGAGGGGGCAAGCCCCCTGCGGCGATTGGCAAAGCCAATGCGCCTGCCCCCGAAGTTTCCGCATATGGAGTTTTGTATATATCCGAATAAAATGCCAACGCATTTTATCCTTCCCGAAAGCCTTATTTTATAGCCTCGCTGCGCTTCGGATAAAATAAGCTTTCGTTTTCATTGCGCCAAATCGGGGAAGCTGGGGTTTTGTGGAACGAACTCCGGAAGTATTAACGAACCTCTTATGAGAGGTTCGTTTTTTTGCGGGGAACGTGGAGGGGATAGAAGCATTGGCGAAGCCAATCTTCGTAAGGGCGCAGCCCTTCAATGGCTGGCGCACCTTGCGCCCGTAAGGGGCGCCAGCCCCTTCAACGGCAGGCGGCCCCGCCGCCCCCTTCAATGGGAGCGGCCCTGCCGCCCCCTTCATATAAAATCATTTCCTCCGGCGTTGCGCGGCGACGAAAAGCGCGAGCGCGCCGATGATAGCCGCCATTGCCGCGGGTTCGGGAACTTGCGAAAAGCTTACGGTCAGCATATTGCCGTCCCAGGCGAAGCTGGCCATTGCCCCGAGCAGGTTTTGCGCTATGAAGTCGGCGTTGGCGTCGTCGGAAAATCCGGAGAGCGATTCGCAGAATATCAGCGTGTATGCAGGCTTGCCTATCAGCAGCGACGCGTCGAAACCGTCGAAATCTATGTCGATTTTTTCGGTTCCCTCTTTTGAGAGCGCCCCGAGATTAAGGGCGTATATGCCAGCGGATAAAGAGTCTTTGTTGCCTATCAGCAGGCCGCCGCTTTTAAACACGGCGGAAGCGAAGGAAACCCCGTCGCCGAGCGCGCCGAATTTGCCCCCGTCTAACACAAGTTCCCCGTTTCCGAAAGTCGACTGGTTTTGGAAGAGAAGCGTTCCGCCCGAGACGCTCACGGTGTCCACCAGCAGCCCCGTGGCGGAATTTGTGGCGGACTTGTCGGAGAATATCATCGTCTGGGTGTTGGTGGCGGAGGAATCCATCTTCAAGTGGAACTGCGTTCCGCCGTCGTTCTTGAATGTCCCCTGCCAGGCGGCGTCAACCTTGTTGGTGAATGTCATGTTGATTTTATGGTTCGCGGCGTCGTAGTCTTCCGTCGCGCTCAACAGCGCGGTGCCCTTCAGCCCGCCTATCGTTATGTTCGAGTCGAACATCGTGGAGCCGTCGAAAGTCGAGTGTTTCGTGCCGAGCTTTGTGCGCAGATTCCACTCGGCGAGGTATTCGTGGTTGCCGCTGCTGGAATAGTGGGAAGTCATGTCAACGACGCCTCCCACTGTGAAATTTTCGATGCCGGTTTTGAATGATATGAGCTGCGCGTTCAGGTCGTCCTGGGAGGTGTATCCGGGGGTTTGCGAGAACGTGAGGTTGCCGTCTATCTGGAAAGTGCAGTTTCTCTGAATTGCAAGGGTATTCCACGGGGATTCGTTCTGCGAGGTAAAGCCGCTGCGGATTTGCAGGACGAGACCCTGAGGATGCATGTCGGTGCCGGAAGCATTGTTTGCGACGTTCATGTCGCCGTATACATGGTAGGTGTTGCCCTTTTCGTTGTTTGCGCCGCCTCCCCCGACGAGGTCGCCTCCGACGGTTATATTGAAAGTGGAGGGGGCCCAATAGGTGTCGGATTTGTTGAGATTTATGTTCAGGTCGCCGGTTATGTCCAAGTCGGTATTTGCGGCGCCTATCAGAGTAATCTGGGGCGTGTTGTATATCGGATTGTTGTCCTCGTCGTACGTGATTCGCGTGGTGACCTCCAGATTGTAGTTGAGGTCGTGGATTACTATCGGCGTGTTTGAATATCCGGAAATGAGGCCCGTTTCGATGTTTGTATTTATATCCACATTAAGGTTGCTGTTTGCGTCGGGCACTTGCAGCGTTCCGTCGGACGTCTGCCATATTGCGTCGGAATTAAAGTACGGTTTGTTGGCCCATACCCCTTGCGTGGCGAAATCCTTTGTGCAGTTCAAATCGACATATCCGGTTTCCTGGGCGATTGCCGAGAATGCGAGAGATTGTATAAATAAAGTGAGGCAAATGCGTTTCATAAACGCCAAATATTTTTAGAATGCAAAATATGTCAAGTATTTTTGGCATATAAAACACTTGAACGGCAATATGTTGGGCGCTTTTGCGGAGGCGGAAAACGGATTGCGGAATTTGGATTTTTCCGGAGGCGGCGCGTTTGCGGGCGGGACGGTTTGCCTTTGCTCTAAAAGCGGCGCGGTCGCCGGTGAATTTCAGAGCGCAATAGAGCCGCCGCATTTGCGCAGCGCGAGCGCAAAATTTTTGGGAAGCGGCGCGAAGATTTCGGTGCGGCCTAATTCGGGGATTCCGAATGCCGAACCGTCAAATGAGATTTTTTGGAGGTGCAAAAACAGATGGGGGTAAATGGGGCGTTCAAATTCCTCGCCGCGCTTCAGTTTGTAGTCGCCCTTGAACTGCGAGATGAAAATCTGCCCCCCGCGCGAGTACACGCTCTCCCCGATTATTTTCAGCCCCTTTTCCGCGGCGTGCAGCCGTATCTGGTGCGGGCGAGGGGCTGCGGCGCAGGCCTTCCATAGCTGGAAGTCGCGCAGGTTTTCGACGAGCTCGAAAACGGTTTTGCTCTTTCTGCCGTATCTGTGCGAGACCGCCCATACGGGCCGGTTTTCGTTTTTCACCATCGGCAGGTCGGCCTCAAACTTTTCGGGGAGGTCGGGCGCGCGCCGCGCGAGGAATATGAATTCGAACAAAACATATCCCGACCCTGCGGCGTTGCGCAGGGCGGTCGCCGCGGGCTTGTCGCATGCGGCGACGCACGCGCCAGAGGTCTCGAAGTCGCATTGGAGGGCGCAGAATGGCGACCTCATTCCAAGCCGTTCGAGCTCGGGTTTTCCCGCCTGCTTCCTCATGGCGGCAATTACGCTCGAAAGCTGTTCGGGATTGCAGTTTGATTTGCCTTTTGAGGGTATTTGCGGAGAGCCCGCGTAGGGCTCGAACAATGTGTCGGCGGGCTTGTTCAAAGCGGCGAAAACCCCCTTTTTTGCGGCGAGGACGTCGAGCCTTGCGGGGCGCCCAAAGAGCGTGCCCGGCGGAAAGCCGATTTTTTCGGGGAGTTTTTCCGAACCCGCGTCGGCTGGGGAAGCGTTTTCTTCTTGCATTTTGCTTTTTCGGATCTAAGCGCCAATCCGGCGCGGGCAAATCCGCCGCCGGAGCTTCGGAAATCGCGGCGGAGTCGTCCGGCGGGGGAAATTTTTTAGTCGGGGAATTGCGCCGACAGAACCTCCTCGGTCTGCGCCTTGCGGAAATCGGATAGCTTTTGGGCAAAGGATTCGTCGGACAGCGCGAGCATCTGGACGGCGGCGATAGCCGCGTTTACCGCGCCCGCCTTGCCTATCGCGACCGTCAGAACCGGTATTCCGCGCGGCATCTGCACGGTGGAGAGCAGCGAGTCCATTCCGTCCGTCGCCCAGCCCTTCATCGGAACTCCTATTACGGGCAGCTGCGTGTGCGCCGCCAGGACTCCCGCCAGGTGCGCGGCGCCGCCCGCCGCGGCGATTACCGCTTTGACCCCGCGCGCGCGCGCGGTGGAGGCGATTTCGACGGCTTTTGCGGGCGTCCTGTGCGCGCTTGCGATGTTGCGCTCGTAGGGGACGCCGAACTTTTCGAGGGTCGCGGCGCAGTGGCGCATCGTGTCCCAGTCGCTGGCGCTTCCCAATACTATGCTCACAAGAGGTTTGTCTTCCATGCGAAACAATGCTTTAAAAATCGCCGCGCAACACAAGCCGAAAATCGGCGCGCCGCGTTTTGCGCCGGAAATTTTACGCAAAAAAAGGCGGGCGGGGATTTCCCCGTCCGCCGAAATTTTTTGCCCCGCGATACGGCGCGTCCGCGGGGATTGTCGCGGAACCGCACGCCGCAGCGGGCGCGCCGCGCTTACGCCAGCAGCAGTTCGAGAACCTTCTTAGCCGATTCGGGAATGACCGTGCCGGGGCCGAAGATGGCGCTCGCGCCGTGGTCGAGCAGGAATTTGTAGTCCTGCGCGGGAATGACGCCGCCGACGGTGACCATGATGTCCTCTCTGCCGAGCTTTTTGAGCTCCGCGACGAGCGCGGGAAGCAGCGTCTTGTGGCCGGCGGCCAGAGAGCTCATCGCCACGACGTGCACGTCGTTTTCGACCGCCATTTTGGCGGTTTCCTCGGGGGTCTGGAAGAGCGGGCCCATGTCGACGTCGAATCCGAGGTCGGCGTAGGCGGTCGCGACGACTTTCGCGCCGCGGTCGTGCCCGTCCTGCCCCATCTTGGCGATGAGTATGCGGGGCTTGCGGCCCTCCTTTTCCTCGAACGTCTTTATCAGCTTGGATATTTCCGAAACTATGTCGGCGTTCTTTTTGTCCTTCATAAGTTCCTTTTCGTAGACGCCGCTTATGGAGCGGATTACGGCCTTGTACCTGCCGAACACCTTTTCGCACGCGTCGGAGATTTCCCCGAGGCTCGCGCGGGCCTTTGCCGCGGCGACGCTGAGCTCGAGCAGGTTGCCCTTGCCGCTTGCGGCGCACTCGGTTATGGATTCGAGTATGCGGCGGACTTCGCCGTTGTCCCTGTTCTTGCGGAGCGTTTCGAGCTTCTTGATCTGGGCTTCGCGCACGGCGGTGTTGTCGATGTCGAGAATGTCGAGCGGAGCCTCCTTTTCGAGCCTGTACTTGGTGAGCCCGACGATGGTTTCGCGCCCGCCGTCGATGCGCGCCTGCCTTCTGGCGGAAGCTTCCTCAATGCGCAGCTTGGGCAGCCCCGCCTCGATTGCCTTGGTCATGCCGCCGTGCGACTCGACCTCCTGTATGTGCCCCCAAGCGCGCTTCACGAGCGCGTCGGTCAGGCTCTCGACGTAATACGAGCCCGCCCACGGGTCGATCACGCGGCAGATGCCGGTTTCGTCCTGCAAATAGAGCTGCGTGTTGCGCGCGATTCTCGCGGAGAAGTCGGTCGGAAGGGCGATTGCCTCGTCGAGCGCGTTCGTGTGCAGGCTCTGGGTGTGGCCGAGGGCGGCGCCCATCGCCTCGATCACCGTGCGGGTGACGTTGTTGAACGGGTCCTGTTCGGTGAGCGACCAGCCGCTCGTCTGCGAGTGCGTGCGCAGCGCCATGCTCTTGGGGTTTTCGGGGTTGAAGCCCTTGACGATCTTCGCCCAAAGCATTCTGGCGGCGCGCATTTTGGCGACTTCCATGAAGTAGTTTTTGCCGATCGCCCAGAAGAAGCTGAGCCTCGGCGCGAACTGGTCGACTTTAAGCCCCGCCTTTTCGCCGCACCTCAGGTATTCAAGCCCGTCGGCGAGCGTGTACGCCATTTCGAGGTCGGCGGTAGCCCCCGCTTCCTGCATGTGGTAGCCGGAAATCGAAATGCTGTTGAACTTCGGCATGTTCTTCGAGGTGTACGCGAAGATGTCGCCGATTATGCGCATGGACGGCTCCGGCGGATAGATGTAGGTGTTGCGCACCATGAACTCTTTGAGAATGTCGTTCTGTATGGTGCCCGTGAGCTGTTCGAGCTTTGCGCCCTGCTCGAGGCCGGCGACAATGTAGAACGCCAGAATCGGCAGAACCGCGCCGTTCATGGTCATCGAGACCGACACCTGCGAGAGCGGGATTTTGTCGAAGAGCACCTCCATGTCCATTATGGAGTCGACCGCCACGCCCGCCTTGCCGACGTCGCCGACGACGCGCGGGTGGTCGGAGTCGTAGCCCCTGTGGGTGGCGAGGTCGAAGGCTATCGAAAGCCCCTTCTGGCCCGCCGCGAGGTTGCGGCGGTAGAAGGCGTTGGATTCCTCCGCCGTCGAGAAGCCGGCGTACTGGCGCACCGTCCACGGGCGCACGACATACATCGTCGCGTACGGCCCGCGCAGGTACGGCGCGATGCCCGCGGTGAACCCGAGGTGCTGCATTCCCTCGTAGTCCGCCGCAGTGTAGAGCGGCTTTACGGGAATCTGCTCCATCGTGTCGGAGATCAGCTCGTCGAACTTGCGCCCCGTCTTTTTTTCGACGTCGGCCTTCCACTGTTCGAGGGTCTGTTTGGGTTTCGGCGCCTCGAGCGCCATTTTTGTGAAATCGGGATTTGCCATTTTAAGAATTCCTTTCTCTTCCCTTTATTTGAGTACGCCGAGGGTTTCGAGCATCGATTTGAGCGTCTCGTAGTTGTTGCTCTTTATGCTTATGCTGCCGTCGAGTCCGGCGTCTTTGTAGGACTGCTCGAAGTCGGGATTGGGTATGCCCGCAAGCAGCACGACCGAGCCGGCCTTCGCCGCCTTTATAGCCTTGGCCACGGGCGGGACGAGCTCCGGATAAGTGTCGTCGGTGGAGCAGATGACGGCGTATTTCGCGCCGCTTTCGGCGAACGCCTTTGCGGCGTCCTCGGGGGTCTGGAATCCGTTGGGATAGATCACGTCGAAGCCTCCGACCTGGAAGAAGCCGCGAATGAAGTCCGCCCTTATCTTGTGCTGGACGAGCGGCCCCATGGTCGCAAGGAAGATCTTGGGGCCGGAGCCCGTCTTTTCCTTGAAGTCGGCGCTCGCCTTGCGCAGGGCTTCGAAGTGCTCGACCGCCCTGCGGATTTCGAGGGGCTTTACGGAAGTTTCCGCGCTTCCGCAATGGCAGAGGGCCTTGGAGAGGGCGGAAATGCCCGCGCCCTCGCACGCGGCCTCGACGAGCTTTTCAATCGCCCCGGCGCCCTTTGCGGAACCGAGGTCGACTTTCGCGCCGGACTTGGCGGCGGACACTTCCGCCGCGCGTTCCTTGAAGATTTTTTCGCATTCGCATGCGGGCTTTTCGAGGAGCTTTTCTCCGAGGTTGGCGTAGTTGTTGGTGCCAACCACCGAGCTTCTGCGCGTGTCGATGAGCTTCTTTTTGCCCGCGGCCGTCGCGGCGACGGCGTCCTGGACCATTCCAGATTCGAGCGCCTTTACGATTCCGCCGGCGGCCTCGATTTTTACGAAGAATTCCCACGCCTTGCCGGCGAGCTCCTTTGTGAGCGTTTCGACGAAGTACGAACCGCCCGCGGGGTCGATGACGTCGGCGAGGTTGCACTCTTCCTGCAAAATTATCTGCTGGTTGCGCGCGATTCTCGTCGAGAATTCGTCGGGCTTGCGCATGATTTCGTCAAACGGCGACACCGTCATGGAGTCGCAGCCGCCGATTACGCCCGAGAACGCCTCGGTCGCCGTGCGCAGCATGTTGACGTACGGGTCGTAGACAGTCTTGTTGTAGACGGAAGTCTTGGCGTTGACGCGGATTTTGCGGGACTCTTCCGAACCCCCGAAGGCCTCGACGATCTTCGCCCACAGCACGCGCGCGGCCCTGAGCTTTGCGACCGTCATGAAGAAGTTGGAGTCGAGGCTGAGCCTGAACCTCACGAGGGGGGCGGTTTCGTCTATGGACATGCCGCGCGCGAGCATTTCGCGCAGGTAGGCGGCGGCGGTCGCCATCGCGGCCCCAAGCTCTTCGACGGCGCTCGCGCCCGCGGAGGAGTAGGGCATGGCGTCCACGCCTATCGCCCCGAAAGACGGCATGTTCTTTGCGTTGTAGGAGGCCAAAGCGAACATTTCGTCGAACGCGCATTCGAGCTTGCGGTCGAGCTTTCCGCGCTCGGCGAGGATTCCTATCGGGTCGAACCTTATCCCGCCGGAGAGCTTCTTGCCCTTTTGGGAGGCGTAGAGGATCGCCGCAACGCCCGCCGCGCGCGATGCGGTGGAGATGTTGATTTCCACGCAGTCGGTTTCAATGCCCTTCAAGGCTTCGTCAAAATCCTTTTTGACGGATACCGAAAGGCCGCATTTGCCGACCCTTCCGGCTTCGGATTCGTCGGCGTCGACGCCGCGGGAGCTCGGGCAGTCGAGGCGTATTTCGAGGGCCGTCTGCCCCTTGTTGAGGGCGTCGAGCGCCAGTTTGTTGAACTCTCTCGGAGTGGAGGCGTAAATCTGCTGGTCGATTTTCCACGGGGAGCCCTTGTTGCCTTCCGCAGACACGCCCCTTACATAGTCGTCGTAGCCGGGCAGGGAGACCTCAAAATTTACGTCCTCCTTATTGTATATGGGTTTGAGGACTATCCCCTCCGGAGTTTTCGAGTACATCTTCTTGTCGAAGGGCGCTCCTTTGAGGAGCTTTACCGACTCCTCTTTCCACTCTTCGTAAGTAGACGGTTTGAATTCTGCGAACAGATTTTCTTCGTTTTTCATTGCTCGTTGTTTTATGTGTTAAAATGTCGGCCCGCGCGGGCGCCCGGCATTGTTTCTTCGCGCATTTTGAGGGCAACGCCAAAATCCCCCGACTTGCGGCGGGGATTTTGCGAATTTCGGCTCAAAATCAGCCCTTTGACACTCGGGCCTTTTATTTTTATTTTAGAATTCTGAATTGGCAGTCAAGACTTTTGAGCCGGTATTTTTTAGAAATTTGGGATTTTATTTGTATTTGTTAGAAAGTTCTTGCAATCGTTTTTTAAGCGCGTTAAGGGTTTGTCAGAAAAACATTTTGCGCTCCACGGGAGCGAAACGGAGGAAATTCATTTATATAAAAGGAATATCGTATATGGCCAAAAGATTATTTGTATCCGCATTCTTCGCCGCATCGGGTGTTTTGTCGGCATTCGCCGGCGTTTCCGACGCCGAGTTCTACAAGTATACCAACTACAATCCAGACGCGCCGTCGAGCGCGCCGAAATATGAAGACTTTCTGAACCCCTCCGGAAAGTCGCGCCCGCAGACGTGGTGGCACTGGATAGAGGGCAATGTCTCCAAGGAGGGCATAGACGCCGACTTGAAGGCCATGTCTGAAAACGGGTACGGAGCCGCCATAATATTCAACATCGGCGCGAATTGCAGCAACCGGATGCGCAGCAAGACCGCCCCCGGGCCTCTCGTTTTCAATTCTCCCGAGTGGTTTGAGACTTTCAAATACGCCGTCCAAAAGGGTTCGGAATACGGGGTGGACATAGGCATACACAACTGCGACGGATGGTCGGAGGCGGGCGGGCCGTGGATAACGCCGGAAAACTCGATGAAGACGCTCTCGTGGACGGTCTTGAAGGTTGACGGCGGCGGCGCGCGCGAATTGAAGCTTCCGAAACCGCACGCTAACATGGGCTTTTACAACGACATCGCGGTTGTCGCGTGGCCGAACGTGCGCCCCGACGCCGCGCCCATGCTCTCCGCCCTCGAAAGCATCCGCCCCGCCACTCCCGAGACGGCCGCCTTTGAGCCGATAAAAGGCTGGGACGGCAGGGCGTTTGAAGTCAGGGCCGACAAAAAGAATTTCAAGTCTTTCGGCTTCCTGATGGAATTTGGAGAGCCGTTTGAGGCGGGAATGCTTGCGCTTGAAGTCAAAAGGCACTGGAGCTTGCCAAAGCCTCTGGTTCTTGAAGTCTCCGACGACGGCAAAAATTTCAGGAAGATTGCCGACGTCAAATTCAAGACAGCCGAGGCGCTCGTCAAGTTTCCCGCGGCGAAGGCGAAATATTGGAGGCTCGTGCGGACTGATAACACGCGCGATTGGGAGAACAACGCCGACACCATCGGGATACGCGCGCTCGAGCTCGTTCCGGAGGGCGGGGTTCCCTCCAAAATGCCGCTCGTTCAGGCGCAGCTGGCAAAAGTCAACATAATCCCCCACCGCTCCTCGACCTCAATGCCGCTGCCATACGACGATTTGGAGGTTCCCGAAAAGGCGGTGATAGACCGCAAGGACGTCCGCGTATTCAAAAACGCCCTCGGGGCGGACGGAAGTTTCAAGTGGAATTTTCCCGCGGGCCGCTGGAATGTAATGCGCCTCGGATACACCACGAACGGCAGGCGCGTACACCCCGCAACCAAGGGGGGCGCGGGGCTCGAAATCGACAAGATGAGCTCAAAAGCCGTGGACGCGCATTTCGACTCTTACATAAAAAAGATGATAGACGCCGCCGGAGACGGCGCGGGCAAAGTGTTCAAGTACGTCGAGACGGACTCGTGGGAATGCGGCAACCAGAGCTGGACGGAGGGGCTCGACAAGCTCTTCAAAAAGGAAAACGGCTACGACATGCTAAAATTCGCCCCGACTTTTGTCGGCGACTGCGTGGACGGCAAGGAGCAGACGGAGGCGTTCGGCTCCGACCTGCGCGCGCTGACTTCAAAGCTTGTGATGGAAAACTTTTACGGCAGGCTCGGCGAGCGCATAAGGGGCGCGGGGCTGCTGTACGAGAGCGAGCCCGCGGCGGAGGCGTTTATGAACGACCCGATGTACGGCTTCAAAGTCTCCGACATTCCGCAGCACGAGATATGGCAGAATTCGAGGCGCATAAACGGCGTAGACGGCGCGCGCTTCGCGACGGAGGGGCCCGGCAGGTGGTGCAACGTCCCGAGCGCGGCGCACTTCTACGGCAAGGAGCTTACGACGTGCGAGTCGCTTTCGCAGAGCGACGGAAACTGGACGGACTGTCCGGCGTCCCTCAAAGGAACTTCCGACACCATAGTGCTCTCGGGGTACAACGTGATGGTGTTCCACTCTTACACCCACCAGCCCGACGAGCGCGTCCCGGGCTGGCAGATGGAGCCGTGGGGGTCGGTCATCAACCGCAAGATGCCGTGGTTTAAGCTTTCCAGACCGTTCTTCGACTATCTGGCGCGCATACAGTACATGACGCAAAAGGGCAAGGCGGGCTCGCGCATACTCAATTTCGTGTCCGACAGGGTTCCGGTCGAAAACGGAGCGATAGACGCCCCAGAAAACGTGGAAATCGACATGGTAAACGGCGACGGCGTTCGCAATTATCTGCGCGTGGAGAACGGCAAATTCGTCAGCCCCGGCCGCATGGAGTACGACTTTATGTCCATAAACAAGGACAGGTTCCTGCGCCTCGACACCCTGAAAAAGTTGAAGGAGTACGTCGAGGCAGGAGCGTCGATAGCGGGGTATTTCTACGGCGGCAGATACGATACGCTCGTCGGCGGCAAGAAGGCGGAGCGCGAATGGAAGGCGCTCAACAAAGAGCTGTTTGGCGGCCCCGAAAAGTCCGTCCGCAAAATCGGCAAGGGGACGGTTTACGCCAACTATTCCACAAGGGAGGCGGCGGAGGCGATGGGTATCAAGCCCTCTTTCATCTGCCGCGATTCCGGCGGGAAGATAGAGAGCTCGGCGAAGGCGTGGGGCTCTCAGATACTTTGGGCAAAGCGGCTGCACAGGGACGGAACCGTGTGGTACTGGGTGCTGAACGCGACGCCCCGGACCCGCAGGATAGTCGCGTCGTTCGACGTTGCGGGCATGGACGCGAGCGTATGGAATCCCGAGACCGGAGAGAGGTACGTCCCCGCGGCGGTTTCCGAAGCCGGCGGGTACACTTCCGTTCCGCTGACGCTTCCGGCGCATTCCAACGCCTTTGTGGTTTTTGAAAACTCCAAAAAGAATCCGCGCATAAAGAGCTATTCGATAAGCGGCGCGCAGCGCTTCCCGGAGGTTTCCGACGCTTCGGGCGATGCGGCGGCTGACAATTTTTCGCTGGCGTTCACCGTATCGCCGAAGGCGGATCTGCCGGAGCTCAAAGAGCAAAACGGCGGCATCATAAGCCCCGGATGGGACGTCGACGCCATTCCCGCGCAGGGAATGCACCTCTCGCTCGGCGACGGGCACACGGGCGTGGGCGCGCTCGCCGGCAAAAACGGCGTTGCGGTAATCGAGCACGGGGCGAATTACAGGAACGCGGTTTTGGTGCACAATGCGCCTATCGCCGACAACACGCGCGTTGCGGTCGTCTACCGCGACGGCGTGCCGAACCTCTACCTGAACGGCAAATTCGCCAAATCGGGGTTGAAGTCGCCGCGCATACCGCATCCGTCGCGGGAGGCGGGGCGCGGATTTTCGGGATACGTCGATTCGGTTTTTGTCTCGGACAAGCCGTTCGGCGACGCCGAGGCCGCTTCCGACGCCGCCGGCGCCTCGGTCGGGAAGAGGGAAATCTCCGACATCGAACCCGTGCCGTTCGTCTCGGAGGACGGCAGGATACGCGCTGAATTTTTCAGGAACGGAAAGATCGACGCCGAGCTCGCGGACGGGTCGAAGCTTGAAATTTCCGCCGGCGACGTGCCGGAGCCCACGGAGATAAGGCCGCCCTATGAAGTCGAGTTCGACGAAAAGCTCGGCGGGCCCGAGCGCGCGAAGTTCAATGCGGCGGAGTCTTGGACGGAAAGTTCCGACCCGCGCATAAAGCACTATTCGGGAGTCGCGAAATACTCGATGTTCGCGGACGTCGCGCCCGGGAAGCTCGGCGCCGACAAGAAGGCGTACATAGACTTTGCGAAAGTCGGCGACGTCGCGCGCGTGTGGGTGAACGGAAAGCTCGCCGGAAGCGTGTGGAAGAGCCCGTACAGGCTCGAGATCACGAAGCTCTTAAAGCCCGGCAGGAATAAAATCGAGGCGGAGGTCGGCAACGTCTGGGCGAATCGGTGCCTCTACGACGCAACCCTTCCGCCGGAAAAGCGCATAACGTGGGGCAACGCCATGTGGTTCCACTATCCCGAAGCCGGAAGCGGGCAAAAGGGAACGTGGACGCAAGGGCCGATACCGGCGGGCATATACGGTGGAATGCCGCTGATTTTGCACTCGGTCGTAAAATAGCCCGACGCCCGCCGGACAAATTTGAAGCCGCGCGTCGCCGGCAGGTGCGCCGCGGCTTTTTTGCGGGCTCAATCCGCGTTCGGGACGCCGCATTTGCCGTGCCGCGGAATATGCGCGGGGGAGCTTCGCGCCTTTTGCAGGCTTTCTTCGCAAATTAAAGTTGCGGACTTTTTAAATGAATCGGCAAGTTTATTGCCGCAGCCCCGATTCCCGCGATTTAAACTTGCGGCGCCTTGAAATGAAGCGGCGAGGTTTGCGTTTCCATAAACCGCTTTCGCAAAGCTGAATTTGCGGGCAAGCGCAAAGGCGTGAAAACTTCTCCGCCTGAAATTCCGCGCATTTGGCGCGCCAAAACAAATGGCGGAAAAATTTGCTCTCCCCAAATGAAGCGCGGGCGGTAAACCCGCCCGCGCGATAAGTTTTGCAGTTTGAAAGAATAGAAATTTTTAAAATAAGATATCCCTACATAATTTTATCTGGGCAATTTTCTAAGCGCATTTTGCGCCTGTGCATTTCCCTGATCAGCAGCTTTACGCAACCATATAACGGCTTCTGCAAGATCTTTTTCTACACCATCGCCGTTGTGATAACAAAGCGCAAGGTTATATTGCGCCTCCGCAAATCCCTGATCGGCAGCTTTGCGGTACCATTTGACGGCTTCTGCAAGATCTTTTTCTACACCATAGCCTCCGGCATAGAAAAGCCCAAGTGTAAATTGCGCTTGATCATATCCTTGTTCAGCAGCTTTGCGTAACCATTTGATGGCTTTTGATAGGTCTTTTTCTACGCCATCGCCCATGTCATAGCAACCCGCAAGGCTGAGTTGCGCCCACGCAAGTCCTTGATCGGCAGCTTTGCGGTACCATTTGACGGCTTCTGTAAGATCTTTTTCTACACCATAGCCGTTATAATAGTAAAAACCAAGGTTAAATTGAGCCTGCGCATCTCCTTGATCAGCAGCTTTGCGGTACCATTTGACAGCTTCTGCGAAATCTTTTTCTACGCCATTACCGGCGAAATAACAACACCCAAGTGCAAATTGAGCCTGCGCATGTCCTTGTTCAGCGGCTTTTTGATTCCATTTAACAGCTTGTTCATAATCTTTTACCACGCCTTTCCCAGTGTAATAACAACCCCCAAGGATATATTGAGCTTCTGCAAGTTCCTGTTCAGCAGCTTTGTGCAACCATATAACGGCTTGTTTGTAATCTTTATTTACACCGTTGCCGCTGTAATAGAAAATCCCAAGTGCAAATTGCGCCTGCGCATATCCCTTTTCAGCAGCTTTCTGGTAATACTCAAAAGCCTTATCGTATTCTCCGTTTTTTGAAAGTTCTTTTCCCTTTTCATAATAGTATTCCGGAGAACAACCTGCCGCAAATAGAGCAATACATATCGCAACTGTTATTGTTGTTAATGTATTTCTTATATTATTCATTTTTGCTCAACTTTAATTAGGTTGTTGATTGTGTTGAAGTCTTTAACGGCGTCGTGCTTTTGCTGATTTTTCAGAAAAGTAATTTGCGTTTGCATAGGTGGAGTAAAAATTTATTTGCATGGAATTGGTATACTTGTGTTTTGTTTATGTAGTCGCGAGGTAAAGATTTTTTTAATAAGGTTTTTCTGCGTAAAGTCGTTGTCCGCTTGCTTATTTTGACAAATCTTCAAGTATGGCTTGTGCCTGCGCATCTCCCTGATTGGCGGCTTTACGAAACCATTTAACGGCTTCTGCTGGATTTTTTTCTACACCATAGCCGTTGTAATAACAAATCCCAAGGTTAAATTGAGCTTCCACAAGTCCTTGATTGGCAGCTTTATGATAGTATATAGTAGCTTGTTTATAGTCTTTTTCTATGCCATAGCCATTTTCATAGCAAAACCCAAGCATACATTGCGCCTGTGCATCTCCCTGATGGGCAGCTTTACGGAACCATATAACGGCTTGTTTGTAATCTTTTTCTACGCTATCGCCGTTGAAGTAGCAAATTCCAAGGTTGCATTGTGCCTGTGCAAATCCCTGATCGACAGCTTTGCGATACCATTTAACGGCTTCTGCTGGATTTTTTTCTACACCATAACCGTTGTAATAACAAACCCCAAGGTTAAATTGCGCCTCCGCAAGTCCCTGATCGGCAGCTTTACGGTACCATATAACGGCTTCTGTGAGATCTTTTTCTACTCCCTCACCGTTGGCATAACAACTCCCAAGTGCATATTGCGCCATTGGGAATCCCTGATCGGCGGCTTTACGGTACCATTTAACGGCTTCCGAGAGATCTTTTTTTACGCCATAGCCGGCGAGATAACAATTTCCAAGGTCAAATTGAGCCTCTGCAAGTCCCTGAACAGCGGCTTTGAGATACCATTTAACAGCTTCCGAGAGATCTTTTTTTACGTCGATGCCATCACCATAGCACTTCCCAAGGATATATTGCGCCATTGGGAATCCCTGATCGGCAGCTTTGCGCAACCATTTAACGGCTTCTGTGAGATTTTTTTCTACTCCATAGCCTTTGCGATAGCAAACCCCAAGGTTATATTGGGCTTCTGCATCTCCCTGCTTGGCGGCTTTTAAAAAATATTCGAATGCCTCTTCATTTTTTTCGCTTTTCTGAAATTTTTCAGCTTGTTTGTAATTCTGTTCCGGAGAAGCGTTTGCCGCAAACATTGCCGGGCATATCGCGAGAATTATGAGCGCTGTTAGATTTTTCATTTTCCCTTTCGCTTTGTTTTATTTTGCTTAATTATTATTTCGCTTTGTTTCGCCAAATCTTTCTTGAAATGCGGAAATTATTGAAAATTTCCTGGGATTTGCGCGGCTGTTGGATTTCAATTCGGTTCCAAAGTTCCTATTTTAAAGAAAGAAAACATTGCGGGTTTTTTCTTTGTTGAACCTCGGCGAATCCGCGCGCGAGGATAGGGGCATATTTGGGGGAAGGGGCGGGAGGAACAATGCAAAATAAAAAAAACGTGCGCCCGGGTCGGGGCGCACGTTTTGCTTTTGCGCGGTTTTGCCTTGCGCGGGGCTTCTATTGGGATTCGCGCTCTATGACGCAGGCGACGTCGCTCTTGAAAGGCGGGGTTCGCAGTTTCAGCACCGATTCCGCGTCGGTTTTGAGGACGCCGGAAGCTATCGGCTTTTTGCCGCGGGTGTCCCACCACGTCACCTTGAAGCGCGCGGAGGGAGCGTCTTCCATTTTGAGGGAATACTCAAACGGCCTGATTTCCGGAATCCCGCGCGCGTAGAGCTTGTATTTGGCGATCGTCGACGATTCCGCTCCGGCCCTGCGGATCCACATGTAGACGGTTCCCGTTTTTTTGTCCTTGGCGGCGAAGGGCTTTACGGAAGACACGCCGCGCATGGAGCCGGTCTTGGGGAATTCGAGCCTGCCGACGCGCATGGAGGCGTTGGCGCCCTCGAGCTTGAAGGCCAGCGCGTTGTCGCCTTTGGCGAGCGGGACGGAGACTTTGCGGTTTATTTCGGCAAATTTCTTTCCGTTGCGCTCGCGCACGCTCTTGGCGCCCTCGGGAGAGATTTTCGCCCTGAAAACCTCGGCGTCGTTGGATAGGCATACGAGGTCGAAAGCCGCTTCTGCCGGCACGCTCTCTATCTCTATGTCGAGCGAATTTTTGTCGGTCGGGACGTTTTCGGCGTTTACCGCTATCATGGCTTCCGACTTCCATACGCTCGGAAGCGTGTTCGCGGAAATCGCGCCCGTCGAGAGGTCTATGTCCAGCTTCGCGATGTCGTTGGAGGACTCCCTTTCGGGGAAAGTTTCCGCAAACGCCGGATATGCGATAGTCGTATTTTCCTCGGCGGACGGGGAGGTCTGCACGATTTTTTCAGGCAGTCGCAGGGTCTCAAGGTCGGCTTCGGCAGTCTTGAAATGCTTTTCGAAGGCGGATATTTCGGCGACGGCTTCGTTTGCCGCGGCGCGCGCGGCGACTTTGCCGTAGTCGGCCATCGGCACCACGGGGGAATCCGTCATCAGCCCCGCCCACATCGAGTTTCTGATGTGCGAGAACGACGGGTCGGAGGGCGCGCCGACTTCCGGATTTGCGGAGATCGCGCCGGCGGGCTTTTTGTAGCGTTTGGAAAAGAATTCGGAGTGCTCCCACGCGCCCTGCGAAAAGTCTTTTAATCCATTGAGCCCGAAGCCGAGGAACGCGCACGCGTCGCCGCCCCACAAGTATTCGAGCTCTCCCGAGGTGGCGGCGGTCAGCATTATCGGGCGCCTTGCCGTGGCGTCGGCGTCGCGCGCGGCGGAGGTGGCGGCGTTAAGCCACGCGGCGCGCTCGTCGAGCTTGGCAGGGTCGAAAGCGTCGATTCCGGAGAAAGGCTCCCACATCACGATCGCCTTGTTGGAGCCGAACCTGTTGACGACGTATTTTACGAGGTCGTTGTACACGCGCGCGGCGTCCTGGGACGAGAAGAATTCGTCGGGCGTCTTGGCGAGCCCGCTCCTGGCGAAGTACGAGTTCGCGTAGGGCGTCCCGAAGTCGGAGGCGTCGGCGAAGGTGACGATGACGCCCATGCCGCGCTTTTGGGCGGAGGCGAGCAGGTCGCCGAAATTTTTGAGCATCGGCTGGTTGTATTTGCCGGCGTGCGGGCCGGACGGAACTATCAGCGACGTCGGCGCGCAGAGGTTTACGCGCAGCATGTTCGCCCCCGCTTCGGCGAGGGCGTCGAGCGCCTTTTCCCTCGCCTCTCCCGAGAGCAGTGCGGGGAAGTTGACGCCTATGCCGCGGATGTTTTCGGAACCTTTCAAATAAAAGTGCGAGGGCTCCTTTTTGGATAGCCTGTATATCCCAAGCCCCGAGCCTTTGACGGCTTTCAGCGGAAATTCGGGCGAGAAAAAGTTCTGGCCGGAGGCCCTGACGGAAATCGAGTAGCGGTATTCGCCGGATTTGGGGATTATCGTCGAAAACGACCATGTGGACTTGTCGGAGTTCCCGCGCTCGTAGTGCATTGGCACGTTCACCGACACGCCGTTCGACACTCCGTTAAGGGACAGCTCGACGGCGATGTCCGAAGTGTCGAAGGGATTTTTGAAGGGGGCTTTTATGTCGATGCTGCCGGCGAACGCCCCGCCGGAGTGGGCGTTTTCGGCGTCTATGTCGAAGGATATGAAGCGCTCGTCGCGGTTGGGGTCGCGGTTTTCCTCGGCGGGCTTTGCTTCCGCCTTTTTCGCGGGCTTTGCCTTCTTCTTTTTCTTTGCCTTCGTTTTTTGAACCGTCGGCTGTTCGCGGGGCTGCCTGGGCTCCTGCTTCTTGCCGCATGCGGTTATGGAGAGCGCCGCGGCTATCAACATGGATATTTTTAAAATTCTGAGAATTTGCATATTGGTTTCCTGGGATATGGGAATATGGGGTTGGTAAAAAAATCAAAGGCTTTCGAGCTTTTTGCAGACTTCGTCTATCAGGAAGTCAGGGGTAGAGGCTCCGGCGGTGACGCCTATGGCGGAATACTTTTTTACGGCGTCGAGGTCGAGCTCCCTCAGCGTTTCGATGTGGTAGCAGGGCAGCCCCGTCCTCCGCGCCATTATCGCGAGCTTTACGGTGTTGGCCGAGTGCTTGCCGCCGATTACTATTATCGCCTCCGCCCCCTCCTGCGCGAGCAGGCGGACGTCCTTCTGGCGCTCTTTTGTGGCCCCGCAGATGGTGTCTATAACCTTGGTGTTCGGGAAGCGCGCCTTGAAATATTCGGAGAGTTCGCGGTAGTCGTCGGTGAACATTGTTGACTGCGAGACCATGCATATTTCGCCGTCTATGCCGTCGAGCCCGTCTATGTCCTCGCGCGATTTCACCACAACCCCGCGGCCTCCGGCGTACCCCAGCAGGCCTATGACTTCGGGGTGGTTGGGGTCGCCGACTATGACTATCGTATATCCCTTGTTGGAGTGCATTTTTATGATGCCTGCTATCTTACCAACGTCGGGGCAGGTGGCGTCCTTGCATGGCATTCCGAGGGATTTCAGGTATTCCCTGCGCTCGGGCGACACCCCGTGGGCGCGGAATACGAGTATGCTGTTTTTGTCGGAGCCGTTTATTTCGCCCTCTATGGGCTTTTCGCTCTTGTAGTCGCCTATTTCGAGGATTCCGTCGTTTTGCAACCGCTCCATCATCTGCCTGTTGTGGATGAGGGGGCCGTCGGTGTACACCTTGCACCTGCCGCCGTCGGTGCAGCCTATGGCTATGCCTATGGCGCGCTCCACTCCGAAGCAAAATCCGGCGCTCTTTGCTCTGATGACTTTCATTGTGCGGTAAAAATTATATCGGCGCGGCCCCCCGCTTTATTTGGGGTTTTGCGGGAAAAAGCCCCCTTTTGAAAACTTCTTTAAGAAAAAATCAAAAAGGGCGTTTGAAAAATTGGCAACCATTTTTACGCCGCGGGCGATTTTTTTGCCGCGCGCCGGACTCGCCGGTTTTCGGGTGGGAACGCGCCCTTATTTGTTGACAGTTTGCAAAGCCGGATATTAGGATATTTTTTTAGAAAATCCGCCGCGTTTGCGCTTGCGCGCTCCGCCCGCATTGTGAAACAAACGGCGTTTTTTGGCGTTGCAATTATAAAGACAGGACGTTTATGAAAATTTTAAGAAACGGAAAGGGGGCGCCCGCGCGCCGGTTTGGGCGGGCTGCGTTCACGCTGATGGAAGTGCTGCTTGCGATAGCGATGATTTCGATGCTCGCGTTTATCGTGGTGGTTAACCTCGACAAGACGATGTCCGAGAGCCAGACGAAGATTACGGAGTCTTTCGTAAACGGCTCGCTCCAGACGCCGCTTATGACTTTCAAGCTCGCCGTGGGGAGGTACCCCACGACCGAGGAGGGCTTGAAGGCGCTCTTGGAGGCTCCCGAAGCCGTGTCCGACAGGTGGAAGGGGCCGTATGTGCGCAACATTCCGCTCGACCCGTGGGGCAACGCCTACCAGTACCGCCAGCCCGCGGCGAAGAGCAAGGACGGCTACGACGTGTGGTCTATGGGCCCCGACGGCAAGAACGGCACCGAGGACGACATAGGCAACTGGTAGGCCATGCTTTCGGCCGGCTGCCATTCGGCGATTCGGGGAGTTTCGCGCGCGTTTACGCTCGCGGAGATAATCCTTGCAATAGCCATTGTTGCGGCGGTTTCCGCCCTGACGGCGTCCATGTGGCTGCCCGATGCGGCGGCGGTCGGGGACAGGCCGCCGGAGTCCGTTTTGAAGACCGCGGTGATCCGGGCCCGCGCGGAGTCCGCGCGCCTCGGCGAGCAGACCGTGCTGCACTTTGACCCCCGCGGATTCTTTTTGATTTCCGACTTCAAGACGCGGCGGGAAATCGCGCGCCTGTACCTGCGCAAGGCCGACGAGCGCGCCGCCAAAGCCGCGGAGAGCGGATCCGAAGAAAGCGCGGAGAGCGGCGGCGAGCCCCGCGAAAGCTTCGTGAAAATATCGTTTTTTGCGCGCGACCCCGAGATCGTGGAAAACCCGGGGGTGGAGTTTCCGGACGGAGAAATCCGCGAGGTGCGCTTTTCGCCCGATTCAGCGATGACGCCGTTTTACGCGGTGCTGTCGTTTTCCGACTTCGCGCGCACCGTGTTTTTTGACCCGTTCTCCGGCGACGAGGACGATTCTTTGGCGAAGGGGGACGGAGAATGATAACGGGAGGCGGAGAAAGCGGCGGCGCGGCGCGGCGGGGTTTTGCGCTCCGCGGGAATCCCGTTTCTTTTCGGCGCCGCGGGGGATTTTCTCTCGCCGAGGCGGTGCTTGCGCTCGCGCTTTTTGCGGCGTCGGCGTTTGCGGTGTCGCAGATTTGCTACAACTGCGTCTATCCGCTCTCGATGGCGGATTCCGACCCCGCGAGGGAGGCCGACTTCCGCAGGGGGGTGGAGGCCGTTTTGGGAGTGGACGACTACGACTCGCTCTCCGACGAAATAGACGTCGACGGGTTTGACGGCGAAATTTTGAAGGCCAGCGGCGAGGCGGAGCCGACGGAAATCGCCGACCTTTTCAGGCTCGACATAACCGTGCGCGGGAGGTCGTTCGAGCGCAAGAGGACGGTGTTTGTCGTGCGCCCGGGCTGGTACGAAATCTCGACCGAGAGGGACGACATAATAACCGACAGAACCGATTATCTCGAGGATCTGCGCATGGAGGCTGCGAGATGACGCCCGCCCGCCCGAGACCCGCCTTTACGCTTGTCGAGTGCGTGCTCGCGATTTCCATATCCGCGCTGTTGATGTTCGGCGGGGCCGCGCTGCTCTTCGACATGTCGCGCCTGTCCGAGAGCCTCGAGAGGGGAGGGGGATTGAAATCCCACGCAGACGGGGTGGAGAGTTTTCTGCGCTCGTCGTTTTCGTCGTCGGCGATTTCCGACAGCTCTAAGCTTGGCGAGACATTCGCGTCGAACTCCGACAAGACCGTGTTTGTCGCCAAAAAGCCCGAGAGCATGGGCGCGGGCGACTGGCTGCTCGCCTTCGGGTGCGCGCACGACCACCCGTTTTACGTCTCCCCCACGGGTTTTTCTCCCGAAAAGCTCTGCTGGCTCGAGCACTCCGACGGAGCGCTTTACATAGTCTGGAAGTTCGTGAACGCCGAGGAGTACGGGCAGGATTGCGCGCTGTACAGGAGCGAGGTCTCGCGCCGTGTCGCGGGGCTCGAGTATCTTTATTACGACGACGTCGGCGGCTGGAAGGCGGAACCAGCCCTGCGCGAAACTTCCACCGGCTCCACAATGCCCGAATACCTGAAAATAATTTTCAAGGACGGCGGCGAGACCGTGGAGCGCATAGTGCGCCTGAACAATTTTACCGACGGGGGGATAAAATGACGTTCGGCAGATTTCGCGGGGCGGCGGCGCTGATTTTCACGCTAGGGCTGATTGCAATAACCTCGGCGGTGGCCGCCGGGATTGTGGAGTTCGCCGCCCTGAGGCTGAAGCCGCGCGCGTCCGCCGCGCTCGAGGCCGAATTGAAGCTCGACGCGGAGAGCGCGCTGAACGCCGCCGTCGCCGTCCTGCGCGAGTACGCAGAAATCGACGGGGGGCTCTACGCCGAGAGCCAGGGCTGGGGAAAACCCCTCGCAGACGGGCGCGTCGAATTCGACGGCTGCGAGGCGGACGTGAAAATCTCCGACGAGAGCGGCAAAATACCGATTTCCTCAATGGACGCCGAGAAGTTCGTAAAGATATTTGAAGAATGGGGGATGTCGTCGGCGTCCGCGCAGCAGGCGGCCGACTGCATAGTCGATTGGTGCGATTCCGACGACGCGCGCGGCGTGTTCGGGGCGGAGTACGACGACTACGACAGGGGCGCGGCGCGCCCGCCCAACAGGGCGTTCAAGTCGTTTTCGGAGCTCGCCTTCGTTAAAAACGCTAACGAGATATTTTTCGACGCCGACGGAAGTCCGACGGATTTTTACAGGATTCTTTCCGAGAACTTTTCCCTCGAAAACTTTTCCAAAGTCAATCTCAATTCCGCGTCTGAGGAAACGCTCGCCATATTGTGCGAGCTCGAATCCGAGGACTACGACCCCGATCTTTACCGCGCCATACGCGGGGAAATCGGAACCGTGGACGACGGCAAGTATTGGGTCGAAAGCCTTTCGGACATCGAGAACAGGGGCGCGAGGTTTGTCCCGCGCGCCATGGCTGCGGCGTCGGCCAGCCTGCTTAAAATAGAGGTGACGGCGCGGCGGGGAATCGCGGAATACAAGATAGTGGCGTTTTACGGAACCGAAACTTCGTCGGGGAGTTCCGGAGGCTCGGACGGCTCGCGCACTAATTCGTCCTCGTCCGGAACGGCGGGGACTTCATCTTCGGGCGGAAATTCCGGAGGGTCGTCGGGCTCTATGACTTCCGGAGGGAGCGGAAAATCCTCCGCAGCGCGCGCGTCGTCCATGAAAGTCCTGAAAATCCACGAGCGCGGCACTCTGTAAGCCGGCCGCGCGCTTTCCGCCAAAAGTAGCCAGCGCCTCCTGCGAAAACCGAAAAAATGAAAAACGCCGCCGGCGCGGAAGGCGCGTTCGGATTCGGCGCCAATGGGCGATACAGGACTCGAACCTGTGACATCCTGTGTGTAAAACAGACGCTCTAACCAACTGAGCTAATCGCCCTGAAAATTGCCGATAAATAATGTAGATGAGGGGAAGGCAGGCAAGCATTTTTTTCCGGAGCCGTTTTTTTGGCAATGGCTGGGCGGAGTTTTGCGGTTCGCCCATCGCGGTTTGGGCGAATATCAAATTCCAATGGCCGGCGCTCTGCCGCGCTTTTCTGGATTGTTCGGCGCAAGAGAAATATCCGGCGGATTTTGGGGCGGGGAGAATTTTAACCGGCTACTGTGTTTGCTGCGGCGCGGGTGGCTGGCGTTCCGGTTCCGCGCATGGGCGGAAGGCGCGCCGCGACAGCCTTCCGATAAATTTTTTGCCGTCCAGAAATTTTGCGGCGGGAATTGATGGCGATTTAAAATTTCCGTTTTCCCCGCCGTATGTTTCATAGGAAACTTCGCTCTCGCCGCCGCCGCCGTCCCTTCCGCATAACATGCCGCCTTTCAATTCTATTGCGGAGCCCCCCAGCGCCTCGTAAACTTTTTCGTTTTTTGAGTCTATTATGTACGAGTTTCCGAAGCCGATTTCGCTTTCGAGGTATATTGCGCCGTTTGCCAGTTTGTAGACGCCGAATTTGTCCAGCCCGCACGTGTCAATCCATATCCCGACGCGCTTTCCGCTTTCAAAGGCTATGCGCCTGTCGAATTCCGGACAGAGCGCGACCCGCGCGCGCATTTCCAGAAAGCATTTTGGCGACGACGGGATTTCCAAGCTCTGCCATGTGTTGAAATACACCGCAAGGTTTGCCGCGATTGCGGCGGCGGTGACGGCGAGGGAAAGCGCGAATCCGGCGGCGAACGAGAGCGTTGCGCGCATCGCGGAAATTCCCCTTTTGAGGGAGCGCGATACGTGGAATGCGAATCCCGCGGCAAGTATTGCGGGCGGCGGAACCAAAATCAAAAGCGGCGATGCTACAAACTTTGAAACGTACGGGAGAACCGCGAGCCAGAGCGTAAAGATTGCGCCCATAAATGCGCAAATCGCTGGAACGGTCCGGAGCGAAAACGCTATGAACCCGTCGGAACGGAGGAGCCTTGCCGACAGGGAAATCCCGATGAGCAGAAAAAACGAGAGCGGTATCCAGTGCATTTTTTTTGGGGCGCGAAAGATTAAAACGCCGTCCGCGAGAACCGAAACCCGCATTTACAATGGGGCATAGGCCATGCCGAGTCAAGGAATTTCAGGCAATGCGGCTGGGCGTGCCGGCTTGCGGCGCGCTTATTTTGAAATTCGCGCTCCTGCCGGCGGAGCTTTCCGCGCCGAAATCGGCGGGGGCGGGTTGCGGCGGCGGAGCCCGGAAAGTCAGTTGGAACTCCTTTTGAAAGACGCGACGGCGTATATGTTCAGAGCTATCGAAAACGCGCATATCGCGAGAAATTGCGGAAGCAGGTCGGAGAACGTCGCGCCTTTCAGGTAAATTGCGCGGATTGCCTCCACAATATACCGCATCGGGTTCAGCAGCGTCATGTTTTGCGCCCAGGCGGGCATGCTGCTTAGCGGCGTGAAAATGCCGCTCATCAGGAGGAAAATCATTATGAAAAATATGAACACCAGAATGGCCTGCTGCGCGCTTGAAGAAATATTGGAAACTACCAGCCCAAACGCCGTGAAAGCCGTCAGGTAGATTGCGGCAAACAGGTAGATCAGAAGAAAGCTCCCCTTCGGAAGCAGCCCGTAAACGGCGTAGGCAAGAATAATCCCTGCCGACAGGATCGCCATTCCGATAATCCATACGGGAAAGAGCTTTGATGCTATGAACATCGTCTTCGACACGGGAGCCACATTCATCTGCTCCATCGTGCCGAGTTCCTTTTCGCTCACAATGTTTAGCGCCGCAAGGATTCCGCCTATCAGCGAGATCAGAAATACGAGAATCGCCGGAACCATAAACGCCTTTGAGCTCAGATACGGGTTGAATTTGAAGTCGGAAAGGATTTCGATTTTTTGCGGGTTCGGGCGCGGGGCGGAATCCGCGGAGACTTCTGCCGAAAATTCCGCTATGATGCCGTTCGCGTAGGAAGCCCCGAGCCCCCCCTTTATGCCGTTGATTGCGTTGACGCTCATAAGCACCTGCGCGCCGCCCGTTCCGCAGGCGGGGTCGTAGATTGTGCGGGCTTCCTTACTGGAAAGCATGGCGTTGTCAAAATTTAACAGTATGTGTACCATGAGCTCTATAACCTCGCGCGGAGTATAGTGCTGCCCAGCCTCCTCATTGTAGCTTTCGGAAAATTTGCGGATTAATTCCTCAAAAATGTAGCCCATTTCTATGTCGCTCACCCGCGAAGGGTGCATGTCGGCTTTTTCGGTGCCAAATTCCTGCAATACGGTAAATAAGAGTCCGTATTCGCGCATTTTAGGCAGCTCGTCTTTTGCAAACTCAAATTTTTCAATGATTTCGCATACGTTTGGTGAAAAGGCGTTAATGTAGGAGGCAAAGTTGTCGTCTATATGGTCGGGGTCGTCAAGAAGCGTGCGCAGGGTGTATTTGCTCGTATTATAAAAAGGATGTCCGGAAGCTTTTGTTAAAATTTCGTTTCGCATTATATCGTTATCCATGTCGCGGCATTTTTCAAAGGCTGCCAAAACATCGGATTTTGTTTCCTCCAATATGGAATCAAAGCGCTTTATGACTGTAAGCGGCAAAATAACCTTACCGTACTCGTGGGGCTTATATACGCCGGTAATCTTATCGGCTATTGCCCATATGAGCGCGGCCTTGTTCGTAATTTTTGAGTTCAAATCCATTTTTATATAATACAAATCTTCCAAAATTATTACAAAGCGCACAGTTCCGTTCAATTCAATTTATGAACAAAGCCGCAGTAAGTGAAAAAGCGAAGGCGATTTTCCGCATTTTGCTAAAGAGTGCCCCCAGGGTATTCCTGCTAGGTAATAAAAGGCGGAAAAGAATTTGAGTGTGTGAGTGTAAGTTGGAATTTAGCGGATAGAAAATCCTCCAATCGGCTTTCCAGGACGAACTCGGACTTTTCAATGTGTTAAATCAAAATTGCAATGATTATGGAGAATCCGAATTCTTAAATATGTTAAGGTTTTATTCCGGTGGTGTTTCGAGCATGATTTCTTTTGCGCTTCAGGTGCTTTTTGAGAACAATACGAAATTGGAGAAACTACGCTACAATGATTTTTTGAAGAAGAGTGGGTTGATGATTGATAGCTTTTAGGCCCAAACGCTGTTAAAGAATAAAAACGCCTTTAAGACACTCCCCATTCGGATCCAGTTACATAGAATCATTCAAAATATTATAAGACTGGTTGCTTATACTGGCTTCCCCGATACTTTCCACGGAAACATGCAAAATACAGATAAGAGAATAAGCGGAATTTCTTTGTCGCAAAATGTTTTCAAATGTTTCAAGCAAACACTTTAAATTTTATTTTCCATACTCACAGCGCATCACTTTCCCATCCGAACGCCTTATTTCAATCTCTGCAACGCCCCCGAGCATCCGGTCGGTCGGCCACCCCATTATTTTGAAGCTTCTGGCATTTTCCTCCACTATCCACGGTTTTTGTCTAAGCACATCCGCGCCGTAAATACTGACCAGAGTGGTTTCGGCAAGTTTTACGGCGGTCTCTTTAGAGAGATTTAGCGATACAAATTTATCGTTAACGCATTCCACAAATTCAGATTCCCATTTTTTCAGCAACTCTTCTATATCTTTCACACTTTCGGTTTTTACAATGTTGCACATCACACGTATAATTGAAACTGCATCTGACGGATTAACGCCCGCGCAATCGAAGTGGCCTGCCTTTCTTATTCCAAATTCGTAAGGAGCCCCATCAAATATGCCCTGTACATAGTCCTGCCTCTTTGCGATTTGCTCCTTCAAAATAGAAAGCAAAACTTCCGCGGTATCTTCCGAAATTTCCGATGCTTTCGCAACCTCCAATTTATCATATTTAAAGTTGTATCTTATAAACTTTATCTCATAAAAATCTGCTTTGTTTCGGCATACTGATACATATTTCGGCTGTCCTGGCGCTCCAGCATATCCAAAATAACCCAAGCATGACCTGTCCGATTTTACAAAATCGACAAGTTTGCTTGATGTGAAATTCGATGTCAGAGCGGTTTGAATATTTGATATCTTCCCTATCCCACGCATTTCCGGAGGATATGAATCTTTCAAACGAATCTCGGTGTAAGTATGCATGAGTTCATCAATATTTCCATTTGGTTGCGAGAAACAGGTAATGCATACCACCAACAAAGTGAAACAAGAGATTTTTTCATATCCTTACCATTAAATTTTACAATATTATTTCGACTAGTCAAGATATATATAGTATTTATCGGATATTCGGCACGGTAACATTGGCTTGAAGGGATTTTCAAAACTTCTCCGAGTAAATCCTAATCGTTGCTTCTAGCTTTCTGGCTAAGCATTCGATTCGGTATTTTACACGATGGAGCATAACTCGAAAAACCTAGAATTCCATGCAAAAACTTTGGGGAATAACCCCGCCCTTTAAACTTATATGTTCCGATTGTATAAAAGCCAATGAGAAGAAGGCCCCCCTCTCAAGGGAAGGCATTTTATAGATGGCGCGATATCGCGCTTGGACTAAATGCGAAAATAATTTATCGCTTAGAAAAATGGCGAAGAACTTGGACATAAAGCACAGTATGCTGTGGCGCGAAAAGCGCCTATTGGAAGGGCTGTCACTTGAAGCTACAAATTTTTTAAAGCGGCTAAGATACGCGGAGGACATACAGAAATTTAACTTTAGATCCCCTGAAAATGCGGCAAACACTCCCTACCGATTACAGTTGAATATGCTAAAAGAGCGCTTGAATAAAATAGTCCATCTATAAAGCAAAAATTAGGGAAAATTTTGAGCGCTTGAAATATCTTTTCATGAAAGGCGATATACTCGCAAGAATTGGCTTTAAGAGTGGAGTTGTGGAGATCTCCGAAGATGTGCTTTGCAAGCACACGATTTTTATAGGCTCAACGGCAGCGGTGTTGGTTTCTTTCCAAACGGTCAGGAAAGAGTACCGCTTGATGTGGAGGAGTCCCCGACGGGATACGTTGTAATAAAACTTGCAAACGGCTTTAAGTCCCAAAGCCCACTTCAGTTTGAAAGGTTATTCATAGAAATGACTAACCCCTAACAGCCCGAAAATAGAGATCCCCTCCGCAACTGCATGAACAAACTTCACTCAACCATCAAGTCCTCTTTTTTACAGAATAAACACAATTCAATTTTGTTTTAAAAATGAATTTATTGCATTTGCTTTATCTTTAGTGATTGAAAATATTGAAGGACTTAATTGAAAGCTATCTTTAAACCCCGGGGAAGTAAAAAAGGAAATCATATATATGGAACATCCCCCATAGGACGATGAAGCTACGAATTTAAGCTCACCTGAAGAATACTTACGCAAGAAAAATGGGAAGAAGTCTCCATTATCAGTTGCCGTATATAATATAATTATTGTTCCAATTTCTGAAATTCCTAAGATATTATACCCATTTTTATTACATTTTTCTAATTGTGATAATATAGGGCTTTCCAATGTAAGCATTCTATTCTTCGCCTTATTTATTTTTTCCAAAGTCTCTCTTTCTTTTTTATCCCAATAAGAATAAAAACTTGAATCTTTGCTCTTATAAGCAGCAATGAAACTTTTAAAGTACTCAGAGACTTTTCTTACAGTTTCTCCTTTATGTGTATAATAAGTTATTACAAAAGCTGGAATTTTTGCAGTATCATGCGTAATCTTTGTAAATACAGGATATGATATGTCTGGAGGTAACGTTTTAAGAAAATTTTTATATTCTTCAAATTCGGTAGGGGTAATTTGTCTACCATAATTTAAAAGTGTAGTAAATATTCCTATAATGTTGCTATTCTTTAATAAATTGCCATTTATTGTCCACTCTCCATTTTGAATGGACATGGGTGTAAATGTTTGAAAGCGCTTAGTTTCTGATATCACATCCAAAAATATAATACCATTAGTTCCGTCAAAAATAGATACCTTTAAGCTTATATTTGCATAGGGTGTATTTGCTTTTATCTGTCTAAAAGCGTCCACATGCCCCTGTCCCGTTAATTGGTTTTGTTGATATTTTTTTAACATATACACAAATCCCTTTAAAAGCGGATCCGTGGAATAGCTTGTATCAGATATAACTTCATTTAAGGATTTATTATAATAATTATTTCCTCCTCCCGTAGAAACGATTGAATTATTTACATCTGAGTTGTCCCCAATTGAAACATAATAATTCGCTTGTAGAGTTAGTGAACAGGATAGGATTACTACTATAGACAAAATTCTCATATGCACAAAGGATTAACTTTAATATCAATTAAAAATACTACAGTATCACAAGGCAATACTATTTATTTTCAAAACGCCAGTGCATAACTGGCAATAGATGTTTTTAGATATTGTTGATTGTTTGTAAAGATTAAAGTTATTGATTCATTTACTAATTGCCCCCTAGGGGCGGCGCACTTTAGTTCGTGAAGATAATCGCTTGGACTCTTCCAATTTAAACTCTTTCGCGGTCGAGAGTTGATCTCATTCAATGCAAATTTTAGTTCCTTTAGTTCCCTTTCCGTAGCTTTTCTCAAATCCATTCCCTTTGGAAAGTACTGTCTCAACAATCTATTTGTGTATTCATTGAGAGCTCTTTCGTAAGAAGTGTATGGGTGTGCAAAGTATATTTCACTCCTTAATTTTTTACTTATATCTTCGTGATAAGCAAACTCCTTGCCGTTATCAAAGGTTATCGTTTTCACATTCATTCCGCGCAATAACTTTATTACGCCATTTTTCGTAGCTTTCGCATCCTTCCCCGATAAGTAAGTTGCACATAGATATTTGCTTCGCCGCTCTACCAGCGTCAGTATCGCACCCTTGTGATTTTTACCCATTTACGCTCATCGTCAAAGATAGTGGGATGAGGGTAGAAGAAGAAAAAAAGGGAGGCAAAGAGGACGAAAGTCCTACAATGCCTCTGATGTTGTTTAGTTTTTATAGAGTAATACGAAGTTGGCGAAAAGGTCGAGACTTTTTTGCGAGGTTGGAATACAAACAAGACGGTATACCGTTTTGTCGCGGTTGCGGGCACAGCGGGGTTGTGTTTTACGACCACTATTACAGGAAGGCGAAGGTAGCGTCGATAGACGGGCGGATATACGATGTAATCATAAAGGCGCGTCGATACCGGTGTCCGAAATGCGGGAGTATTTATCGAGAGCCGATACGTGGGTTGAAAAGCAACAAGCGAATATCTGAGAACGCCAAGGATGAAATCATCGACAAATACCTTGACGGGGCGACGAACAAGAAGATATCGAAAAGATTGGGGATATCGTAAAGCACAGTGGAGCGGGTAATCCACGAACGGTTTGAAATAAAGGTCAAGGAGCAAGTAAGCTATGAATGTCCATCAATCATCGGAATAGATGAACACACGATACACAAGGGATATAAGTTTGCAACAACGATAGCGGATTTAACGCATCACAGGGTATACGATGTGATAGAAGGCAAATCGCGCAACTTAGTGGAAAGCAAGTTGATGAGCTACAAGGGGAGAGATAGAGTAAAAGTTGTGTGTATGGATTTAAGCAGCAGCTACCGAAGCATAGTAAGGCGGTGTTTCCCGAAAGCAAAAATAGTGGCGGACAGGTTCCACGTTATAAGATTGGTGTTGTATCACTTTATGGAATTTTGCAAACAAGCCCAAGAAGAAGTAAAATGGAATAGAAAGTTGACATACCCATTGCGAAAACGTGGAGATAGATTGAACACCGAAGAGGTTGAGCGATTGGAAAAGTTTTTTGAGAACAATCCCGCGATAAAGCTGGCTTACGAGTTTAAGGAAAGGTTATGCGAGTTGCTGAACAGAAAACATCAAACGGCACAGGAATGTATGAGGAATATAAAGGAACTGAAAACAATGATGAAACAGATGAAATACGAAGCGACGCAAGAGTTTGAGCGGCTAGCAGAGACGATAAGCGACTGGTTTACGCCGATAATCCGAATGTGGAGATTTACGAAAAATAACGGAATAACCGAGGGCTTCCACAGGAAAATGAAACTGATACAACGAATGGCTTACGGTTATCGAAACTTCGAAAATTACAGATTGAGGGTCTTGGTTCTATGCGGCGTCTTTCATTAAAATCCACTCTCTTTGGTGTTGACCCGAAAATTACAGATTGAGGGTCTTGGTTCTATGCGGCGTCTTTCATTAAAATCGCTCTACGTCAAAGATTGTGGAATGGGAGAAAAAAAAGAGGGCAAAGAGAATAAAAAATGTTCTACAATGCCCAATGTGTTAATCAAGGGTTACAAGATACTCAGGACGGTAAGAGTTGGTCAAGACTTTTCGCTTGCGGAAGTTGAGCATAAGCAGTCGGGTATACCCGACTGCTTATGCGGGTCGCATCGTTTGATACATTACGATTCCTACCGGCGTTATATTAAGCACGTCTCTGAAAACGGAGCTATTTATCATCTCAATGTAAAATGCAAGCGTTACAAGTGTCTCGATTGCGGAAGGGTCTTTCGCGAAAGGCTTGAGGGAGTAAGGCCTTACGCTCGTCACTCGGAGAGGTTCAAAAACAGGCTCGTAAGTGAATACGCTCGGAACGTTTGCAATAAGGCTATTGTCCGGATTTACCGCATATCTGCAAGCACGGTTGAGCGGGCAATCCACAGTAGGTACGAGCAAAAGCTCAAAGAGCAAATCAACTATCCTTGTCCTGAAATTATAGGAATAGACGAGCACACAATCCACAAGGGTTACAAGTTTGCGACTACGATAGCCGACTTATCGCACCACAGGGTATACGATGTTATTAAAGGGAAGAGACATATCGATATAGCAGGCGCGCTAATGTCGTACAAAGGCAGGGAAAATGTGAAGGTAGTGTGCATGGATTTATCGAGCGGATATCGAAGTATCGTAAGGAGATGTTTTCCGAGGGCGAAGATAGTAGCGGATAGGTTTCATGTGATACGATTAGTGCTTTATCACTTTATGGAATTTTGCAAGAGTGCGCAGGAAGAAGTGAAGTGGAAGAGATCGCTTACTTATCCATTGCGGAAAAGGAGAGAGAGGCTAAAAGCGCAAGAGATGGAGCGGCTTAAAAGCTTTTTTAGGGGAAATCCGGCAATAGAGCTTGCGTACGAATTTAAGGAGCGATTATGCGGACTATTGAATAAAAAGAGTCAGACGGCAAAGCAATGCAGGGATAACATAAGAAAGTTACGCTCTACGTCAAAGATTGTGGAATGAGAGAAAAAAAAGAGGGCAAAGAGAATAAAAAATGTTCTACAATGCCCAATGTGTTAATCAAGGGTTATAAGATACTCAGGACGGTAAGAGTTAGTCAAGACTTTTCGCTTGCGGAAGTTGAGCATAAGCAGTCGGGTATACCCGACTGCTTATGTGGGTCGCATCGTTTGATTCATTACGATTCCTACTGGCGTTATATTAAGCACGTCTCTGAAAACGGAGCTATTTATCATCTCAAGGTAAAATGCAAGCGTTACAAGTGTCTCGATTGCGGAAGGGTCTTTCGCGAAAGGCTTGAGGGAGTAAGGCCTTACGCTCGTCACTCGGAGAGGTTCAAAAACAGGCTCGTAAGTGAATACGCTCGGAACGTTTGCAATAAGGCTATTGCTCGGATTTACCGCATATCTGCAAGCACGGTTGAGCGGGCAATCCACAGTAGGTACGAGCAAAAGCTCAAAGAGCAAATCAACTATCCTTGTCCTGAAATTATAGGGATAGACGAACACACAATCCACAAGGGTTACAAGTTTGCGACGACAATAGCCGACTTATCGCACCACAGGGTATACGATGTTATTAAAGGGAAGAGACATAGCGATATAGCAGGCGCGCTAATGTCATACAAAGGCAGGGAAAATGTGAAGGTAGTGTGCATGGATTTATCGAGCGGATATCGAAGTATCGTAAGGAGATGTTTTCCGAGGGCGAAGATAGTAGCGGATAGGTTTCATGTGATACGATTAGTGCTCAACCACTTTATGGAATTTTGCAAGAGTGCGCAGGAAGAAGTAAAGTGGAAGAGAAAGATTACTTATCCTTTGCGGAAAAGGAGAGAGAGGCTAAAAGCGCAAGAGATGGAGCGGCTTAAAAGCTTTTTTAGGGGAAATCCGGCAATAGAGCTTGCGTACGAATTTAAGGAGCGATTATGCGGACTATTGAATAAAAAGAGTCAGACGGCAAAGCAATGCAGGGATAACATAAGAAAGTTAAAGGAAATGATGAAGATAATGAAATACGAAGCGCCGACAGAGTTTGGGAAGCTTGCGGAAACGATAAGCGAATGGTTTGCGCCGATAATAAGAATGTGGAGATTTACAAAAAATAACGGAATTACGGAAGGCTTCCACCGCAAGATGAAGTTGATACAACGCAGAGCCTATGGATACAGAAACTTTGAAAATTACAGACTGAGAGTCCTCGTGGAATGCGGGGTGAATCTATGAAAGGCAAATCTAAAAAATCAACCTATTCCACAACCTTTGGTATTGACCCGAAAGTTAAAGGAAATGATGAAGATAATGAAATACGAAGCGCCGACAGAGTTTGGGAAGCTTGCGGAAACGATAAGCGAATGGTTTGCGCCGATAATAAGAATGTGGAGATTTACAAAAAATAACGGAATAACGGAGGGCTTCCACCGCAAGATGAAGTTGATACAACGCAGAGCCTATGGATACAGAAACTTTGAAAATTACAGACTGAGAGTCCTCGTGGAATGCGGGGTGAATCTATGAAAGGCAAATCTAAAAAATCAACCTATTCCACAACCTTTGGTGTTGACCCAAAAAAAACGCAACCCTTTCGGATTGCGTTTTTTTCAAGTGGCGGGATGGACGAGACTCGAACTCGCGACCTCCTGCGTGACAGGCAGGCGTTCTAACCAACTGAACTACCACCCCTCGAGTTTTGAAATGTTATTCAGGCATATTGCGGGGTTGCTGTCAATTCGTTTTTTGAAATTTTTTATTTTTGCGTTGCCCGTTTCGGCGCGGTTCCGCCGCGCTTTCCGCGGGGCGCCGGCATTTTATATTCGACTTCCGCGCGGCAAAAAACATAAAACGTCTCTTTCATGGAACCGCATACGGACATATCGCAGCCAACATGGAGGCACTACGTCTTGCTCTTTCCGGTTTATCTCGCGGTGCGCCTGTGGCAGGCCACCGTGCGCCTCGAAGCCGAGGACGCGGCGGCGCTCGCAAGGCTTAAAGATCCGCGCAGGCTCATAGGGCTGGCATGGCACAACAGGATTTTCTTTCTGCCTATGTGCAAATATATTTTCCGCCCGCGGCTGCCGATGTCAGGGCTCGTCAGCGCCAGCCGCGACGGCGCGTGGCTCTGCGCGTTTTTCAGGTTTTTGGGCATAGGGACGGTGCGGGGCTCGAGCAAGAGGCGCGGGGCGCACGCCATAATTTCGATGGTCGAAACCTTGCGCGGGACTTCCGACATTTTCATAACTCCCGACGGCCCGAGGGGGCCGCGCTACCAATGCAAGCCGGGATTTCTTCCCGTGGCAAAGGCTAGCGGGGCGCGGATACTTTTTCTGCGCATAACCCCGTCGTCGTACTGGACGATCGGGGCGACGTGGGACAAGTTTATTCTGCCCAAGCCGTTTTCGCGCGCGACTGTGTCGGTTCTGGAATTCGAAAACTACGCGGAACTCGCCGAAGCCGCGCGGCGCGCGGGGAAGGACCCCGAGCAGCTGGGGGCGGATTTTCTGCGCTCCGACGGAATCTGAGGAATCCGGCGCGCTTTCCGCTTTCGTCGGGATGTTTCCCGCGCGGCGCGCGGCGTCGGCGAGCGAACGGGCTGTTTGCCCCTTCCGCCATTCTGCGCGCGGGGAATTTCAGGGGCGGCTCTGCACGCCTTTGCGCCGCATCGCGTAGGGAGCTATTCCAACGACGGAACACGCAAGCAGCGACGCCGACACCAGCGCGAGGGGGGCGTCGAAGAGCCGGTTGGCCGCCGCCGTAAACAGAAACGCGGAGGCCAGCTGGAAAAATCCGAACAGCGACGACGCCGTGCCGCTTTTATCCGACCCCGAAAAGGGTTTAAGGGCGAGGTTTGTCGTAATCGGAAATAGCGCGCCCAGCGCGAACATCTCGCAAAAGAGTATCGCGGCCGCCGCCCACGGGTTTTTCGCGAACAGCGAAACGCCGACGAGCGCGGCGGAGAGTGCCGCCATGCCCGCAAACGAAATTTTCAAATAGGCTTCGGACCTGTTTTGGCCGCTCTTTCCCGAAATGAAGAAGGAGCCCCCGATTATCGCCGCGGAATTGGCCATGAATATCGCCGAAAACGCGCTTCCGCCCACGCCGAACTCGCGCATGAATATCACCGACGAATTGGATATGTACGCCATCAGCGCGACGTATACCGCGCTTCCGGCGACGCTCCCCGAAACGAAAGCCCGATTCCGCAGCGCCTCGGCGCAGCCGGCGAAAAATCCGCCCCTTTCGGCGCTGCCGGAACGCGTCTCCTTTAAAAACAGGAATGTGCAGATCGCCGACAGGATTCCCGCGATTCCCGTGGCGCAGAATATGTGCCTCCACGAAAGAAGCTCCCTTATCATGTTTCCGGCGGCGGGGCCGGCGATCGGCGCCACGCTCTGCGCCATCGACAGTATGGCAAAGGCGAGCAGTATTTTGCCCGACGGGAAAGCGTCGGTGATTACCGCGCGCGAAATCACGACGGGCGCGCAGCCGAAAAACGCCTGGAAAAATCTCGCAATCCAGAACGTTTCGATGTCGCCCGCCGCCGCGCAGGCAAACGAAACCGCCGAAAACAGCGCGAGCGACGCCAGTATGGGGAGCCTCCTCCCTATCCTGTCTGACAGCGGCCCCCAGAAGAGCTGCCCGACCGCGAACCCTCCCAAAAATACCGAAAGGGAGGCCTGGACTTTATAGACGGGCGCGTTCAGCGTCTCGGATATGTCTATAAACGACGACAGGTACGCGTCTATGCTGAGCGGTTCCAGGGCCGTCAAAACGGTCAGAACCGCGATTATCGTTATTTCTCTTTTATTCAGTTTCCATTTTTGAGCGTTGTTCATATTTAACCCTTCGCCCGAAGTCCGGGTTCTAAGGTTGCGGATTTACCTCCGACAGGTTTGATAAATCCGGACATATTGCCGCGGCAAAATTTAAAATCAAGGATAAGATGCGCAAGCCTGCCTGCCGCTCCAAAAGCGGATTTGCGGAAGACGCTATGGGCGAAAGTTTGCGCGGGAGAGGGGGGGCTTTTTTGGGCTGGAAAATTTGCGGGTGTCGGCTTGCGCGGCAAGCGCGGATTTGCGCATGTCCGAAAAATATTGCCCGCCGCGGCGCGCATATTATAACGGTTGCCATGAAAATAACGGCCGCCATTAAAAACGCCATATTCGCTTCCGCCGCCGCGCTGCCATTTTTGTGCGGGTGCGCGGATTTTCCGCAGCCCGGGCCCGCTTCGGAGAGCGCGCCGGAGTCCGTACTCGCCGACGCGCCGAGGGGCGCCGCGGAATCCGGAGGGTTGACGTATTTCCCGTACGGGGCGGATTGCGCGCGGTATGGCGGCGGATTCCCGAATCTGCCGTCGGGCGCGCCCGATTTCGAGGTTGAACCGCCGAGGCCGAAAAATCCGGCGACGGTTTTCGCGGCGGATTTCGGGTTTGACGAGGCAAACGACGACTGCGCGGCGGCGATAAACAGGGCGCTGGCCCATTGCAGGAAAACGGGGGCGTCGAAGCTCGCGCTCGCTCCGGGGACGTACAGGTGTTTCGGGAGCAGGGGCATTGAGGTGGACGGTTTTGAAGACTTTGAAATCGACGGGCGCGGGGCGACGCTCGTGTTCCGCAGGCCGAGCGATCTTTCGCTGCTCCCGCAGCATGCGGTCGTGGAGGACGCCGCGAATTTTATGGTGAAAAACTGTCTGCGCGTCCGCATATCCGGCCTGAAAATCGACTGGGACTGGGAAACCGACCCGCTCGGCGCGTTTGTGAGAATAACTGACAAAAAGCCCGCCGAGGGCGGAAAGCCCCCGTATTTCGACGTCGAGTTCCTCGGCTATGAAAAGTATCCGCTTTACGGCAGGCCGATGCCCGTGCAGGTGATGATGCCCGTGTCCGACACCCTCGACGGATTCTGCGAGGGCGCGGCTTTCTGGTTCGGGCCGTCGGAGGGGCATTTCGGCGCCAAGAGCGAATGGCTCTCTCCGAACAGGGCGCGCATATACCATTCGACGAAGGCGGAGGGCGTCCCCGTCTCGGACGCCTATGACGGCAAATTCACCGAAAGGGCCGGCGCATACAACCACAGGGCGGCGAAAGTCGGCGGAATGTACAGGCTCATGCACTACTATTACGGCAAAAACGCCTTCAACCTCGATTCCAACGCCCACCTGAGCCTTGAAGACATAGACGTGTATTCCTGCCGCGGAATGGCCGTGCACATAGCCGGCTCGCAAAAGTATTGGAAGCTTGAGAATTTCAACGTCGTCCCGCCCAAGGGCGGCGCCAGGCGGCCGTGCACTTCCACTGCGGACGTCATACACTCGGCGGATTCCCTCGGGTATTGCAAAATAATAAATTGCGCGTTTTCGATGAATCAGGACGACATAATAAACCTGCACGACCGCATGACTTTTGCCGAGAAAGTTTCCGACAGGGTTTTGAGGATATCGAACAAGAGGGGCAACCGCTACTTCGGAGCCGAGGCTGGCGACGTTTTGGAGCTCTTTTACGGCGACTGCTCTCCCGCGGGGTATTCCGCGCGCGTATCGGAGGTAAGGGGGGAGATTTTGGAGCTCGACTCCCCCCTGCCGGAGCAAAAGGGCGCGGGATTTTGGGTCTCCAAGAGTTCGGCGGCCACCGGCAATATTCTCGTGAGGGGCTGCGCGTTTGAAAATTTCTACGGGCGCGCCATTTTTCAGGGCAAGAACGTCACCGTGGAAAACTGCCGCTTTGCAAACGGCCCGTCCATACCGCTGAAATTCCAGCTGGCGTACACCGTCGACAAATGGGCGGAGGGCGGCGGGTGCTCCAACGCCGTGGTTCGCGGGTGCGTTTTTGAAAACTGCAACGGGAAATCGGACAAAACTCTCGGGTGGGTAGCCGAAATATTTTCCGGAGCGACGGTGGATCCCGAGAGCGGCTTCAAGGCGCCCGCGAGGTGCGCGTCGGGCGACATTCTGGTGGAGAAAAACCGCTTTAAGAATCTGCGCGGGCTCGCGTGGCTCGCGAACGTAGGGGAGAATCTCGTGTTCAGGGACAACGAAATCGAGATTTCATCCGACTCTGCCGAAAGCTATGCGGCTTGCGTGTTTGTGGGCGACGTGAAGGGCGCGCGTATCGTAAACAATACCGTAACCGCTCGCTTCCCCGCCGAGTGCGGGGTTTTGGCGTCCGCGAAGGCTGAGGATGTCGTCGCGGCCGGCAACGTACTGCGGGCCGCCGGCGCGAAAGATTCCGGCGCTTCCGTGCGGCGGTGAGGGGGGTTCTTTTCCGCTATTCCAGCGCGCCCGCCTTTTTAGCGCTCCAGTATGTCGCGAGGTGGAAGAGCACGGCGCAGCTCGTCATTCTGCCGTAGTCGATTTTCCCGAACGGCTCGGCGAGAAGTTTTGCAGAGCTCTTGTCGAGTCCGCCGCCGCCGAGCGCGAGCATTGTCAGCGCCATTTCCCCGAAATATCTCGCCTTGCGGTGCGGCCCTTCAAAAAATTCCCCGATATCGGGTTTGCCCTCGGGCGAGAGCGGCATTTTTTGCGGGTTCGGCGGCAGGCGGTAGAGGTCGAGCTTTGGGTCGAGGAGTCCCGAAACCGCCCCGCGCAGCCTTTCGGCGGCGAGCTTGGAGACTTCGCGCATAATACCGACGATTTCCTCCCGCTGCGCGTCCGTCTCCGCGAAGTCCCGCAGTACTTCGAGGGAGGCCTGCATTTGCAGCTGCGCCCACGGCGCCATATTGCGCGAAAATTTTTTCGATTGGGCGACAGCCTCCGCCGCGTATTTTTTGCATTCCCTTTCGTACTTTTCGTCGCCCGTCATAAAGTTGGCGACCGCGTATATCATCGGCAGGCGGGCGGCCTCGTGGGGGGCGACATTCCACATTCTCGAAAGCCCGCGGGTCGACGGCGAGCCGTCCGCGTTGAGGGCGTCGTAATTCGTCCCGGGCCTGACGTTTTCGAGCATTCTGTCGGCTATGGCGGCGCATATTTCGGCGGCGAGCTTTTTGCCTTCGGCGGTCGCGAGCGGGCTTTTGAAGTACTTGTACAGCCCGTGGACGCAGTGCGTGTACTGGTCGCGCGAAGTGGACGGGAAGAAAGACCGCCCGTCGGAGACGCTCACGGCCCTGGCGACGAACCCGCGCGCCTTGGGCGAGAGGGCGCACCTTGCCATTCCGCGCGCGATAGCGTCGGCGAATTTTTTGAGCGACGGGTCTTTCGTCGTCTCGTATTTGTCGAGAACCGCGCACATCATTATTCCGCCGAGAATCATGCCGTCCTCCATTCCCGTTGAATAGCCGTTGGGGTTGACTTTGGAAAGCCTTTCTATCTCTCCGGCGGTCGGGACAAATTCGAGGGATTTTTGCGGGTCGTAGGAGGTGATGAGGTCGTAGAACACCTCCGTTTTGGGGCTGAAAAAGCGCGTCCACGCGGAGTTCCACATTGCCTCCTCCGCAGAGCTTCCACCGAAGCACGAAACCGCGCCGGCCGCAGCGAGCGCGCAGAATGCCGAAAGGCGTTTTATTTTTAACATGCAGGGATTTTCGCGAAAACCTTTTCCGATTGCAATTCCCGAAATTTTTTCGCGCGGTTTTTCCGTCCGTATTTTTTACGGGCGCGGAAAAGCCCCGCGGGGAAAATCCGCGGGGCTTGGAATTGAAAGGCTATTGAAATTTCCGGCCGCGCTATTCGGCTTTTGAGATTTCGACGGAGCGCAGCCGTACGGGGCCGATGAGGCCGGACGGCTCGAGCTTTGAATTTTCATCCCAGCCTTTGCTCAGCGTGAAAGTGTGGCGCGAGCCGTCGTCTGGGCGGGATTTGCCGTCGAGAATCCATTGGGGCGTCGTCAGGGGCTTTCTCGGAGATTTTATGTCGTCGCCGACCAGCCTGTTGTACCAGAGGTTTGTCGCGGACACCTCCACGGTGTTTTCCCCCTCTTTCAGGAGTTCCGTTATGTCCGCCTCGTAGGGAATTTTCCAGAGGACGCCCGCGTCCTTTCCGTTCACCGAGACCCTCGCGGTTTCGCGCACTTCGCCGAGCGAGAGTATTATCCTGCGGTTTTTCGCGAAAAATTCCGGCGGCACGCCGAAAGACTTTTCGTATTTGGCGGTTCCCGAAAAATACTTTATTCCGGGCTCCGGCCTTTCCGTCCACGATTCGAGCCTGTCGAAGCGCACTTTACCCTCGGGCGCGCCGAGGTCTTTTGCGAATTCGACCGTCCAGCCGGAGGACAGGTCTATCGGCTTCGGAAGATTTTCGGCTTTGACGGAGAATTTCGAACCGTCCGAGAGCGTCCCCTCCGCCGAGCCGTCCGCGCCGAATGCGACCGCCGGCTCGCCTCCGACAATCGCGGGGGATATGGCGGGCGGCGTCTTCCACTCCATTCCCTTCCAGTAGTATTCCACGCCCTCGCGGAGGGTTTCCTCAAATTCGCGCCCGCCGGTTCTGTATTTGAAATGAAGCTCCTTATACTTGTTCGGGAATGGGTCGCCGAGCAGTTTGTTGGAGACTTTGAACGGGGCGCCCGCCGCCTTTTGCAAAATCTCCTTCACGTCCTTGCCGCCGCCGTTTGAGTCCATAAGCCTGTATTCGGCCTCTATGATTTCGATAGGGGATTGTTCCGATGCGGAGGTGGAGAGCTTCGGCGAAAATTCGCGGAAATGCGCGGTTTTTCCGCCCTTGCGCAACACCACGAATTTAGACTCTTCCGGAGCGAAGTTTAGGGCTACGTTCACCGAGCCGCCGGAGTATTCCCACTGCGGGGCGGGGGATATTTCGCCGGTGGCGGCGTCCCATATTTCGGGAGATTTTTCGCCGTCCGAGCGGAGGCGGAAGACTCCGGAATTTTGCGACTTTAAGCGGTTGGAGATAAAAAATATGTCGGCGCCTCCGCCGGAGCGCGCGGTTGAGCGGAAGCCGTCCGGCGTTTTCAGCGCGGGGACGATTTTCAAATCGGCGAGGGCGCGCGCGGCGGAATTTTCGGGATAGAGCGTTCCGTTCCCTACTTTGCGCGGGGATTTCGAGCCCGCGTCGGCGCCCCAGATTTCCCCGACGAGTTTTGCGTATTCGGCGTCGTCGTCGGAGAGCGACGGGCTGCCGAGCGGGCGTTCGCCGCATACGCAAACCCCCGCGTCGAGCATTTTTTTGACGGCTTTGAGCGTCCGCAGGGTAGGGTTTCTCTCGCCGCCGAGCGAAAACACTGAATACTTCACGCCGGACGGGGCGACGATTTTCCCGTTCTCCAGGCGTATGGAGTCCGCGAGGTCGTCGGAGGAGCAGAAGTCGAAGAAGTAGCCGGCTTCGAGCAGCGGCTTGTCGTAATTTTGGTTTCCGGTGCGGACATTGGGGCGCGATTCCCCCGCGAGAATCAGCGCGTCGGAAGGCGTGCGCCCGCGCTGCAAGAGCGTTTGCGCGCGGTTTATGTAGCCGACCCACGCTTTGCCGTCGTTCCACCACGTCGTGTTTGCGTTTATGTGCGAGCCGTGCGGCCCCAGCGCGAGCCCGGGGCGCGCGTTGACAAACGGCTGGTGGACGTAGCTGTGGATTATCAGGGCGTTCGTGCCCTCGGCCCACATCGCGTCGCCGGAGGTTTTCAGCATCCGCGGATACTGCCGCCAGTAGCCGTCGGAGCCCCAGCCGGTTGTGAACGATTCCGCGCCCGCCGCGCGCCTGCCGTGGAAGTTGGCGGCCGACGCCGCGTGCCTGCCGGTAGTGCCTCCGCTAAGCCAGAATTCGCTCGCGGGAATGTCCGCCGAGCGCGTGCACCTCAGATTGTCGAACGGCCCGCCGTACGCCTCGAGAATCGAGAGCATTCCGTTTTTGTGGCAGAGCTCGGTGAAGTAGTCGAAATAGTTTTCGGCGAAGAGGTCGGAGACCGTGCACTGGAAGTCGTAGAGGAAGCGCGCGGATTTTGCGGGGCTTTCTACCGCGTACCCGAGAGCCGCCGGCAGCCACTTTACCGCATCGTATCCGCGCCGCTTTTTGAACTCGGCGGCGAAGTCCTCCGTCCAGTTTTGCCCGCCCACCTCGAAGGAGTCTATGGTGGCGTATTTGAGCGTCCCCTTTCCGAGGTCGGCCTCCATTATCGCCATGTAGTTCGGCCAGTGCGCGTCGAGCCCGCGCTTTGAGAGCTTGTCGCATTCCAAACCCTTGTATGTCGTCGGGGCGTTCATTCTGCCCGTGGACGTGTAGCCTATGCGCAGGATTATCCAGTCGCCGCCTTCGGGCTTCCAGCCGAGCCTGCCGTCGGGCGACATCTTGCCGGTCAGGTCGATTATCTCGGAGAGAGCCGGAGCCTTCGCCTGCGCGCCGCTCCGCGGCGGCGCGTAGGCGAACGAGTTCTGCGACGAATTTGCGGCGGCTGCGTTGTCGACGGAAACTTCGCCCGAAAGCCGCAGGGTTTTCAGCCGCATCGGGCCTTGCGAGGTTTCCCACGAGAACGTCTTGTTGTGCGAAAAATCTACCCTGAAAAATTTTCCCCTCGCGGGTTTTTCCCCTCCGAGGGGGGCGAATTTCGGCGTGCCCTTGTCCTGCGGGCTCTTGTAGCTTATCGCGCCGGCTTTGCTGAAATTTTTGCCGTCTTCGGAGGAAAATATCTCCGCCGTGAAGTGGATTCTGTCGCCCTCAAACGCAAATTCCGCCGTCCGCGCCTCCACAGTTTCCGGATATTCGAGGAAAATAGAAACTTTCCCGCCCTCCTTTTCTATCGGCAGCAGGCACGGGGGATTGTCGGAGCCTCCGGAGAGTTTTTCGCAGCCCGCGAGCTCGGGCGACGACGAAATTTTCGGCTCCGGCAGCGTCTCTTGCGCCGGCAGCGCGAGGACTGCGATGTCGCGGTAAAACCCTTTGTAATCCGGCGGCTTCGGCAGGACTATCGGCGCGGTTTCGCCCGCCCTTACCCGTTTTTGGGTGTGGACGAGGCATTTCATCGAATCCTCCGGCTTTATCCACGGGCCGCCGGAGCTCGACCACCCCGGGCAGTTGTGGACGCCGAGCGACAGCCCCAGCCTCTTGGCTTCCGAGCCCGCGTGTTGCATGAGCCCGCGCCATAGAGGGGTCATTATCTGCGCGTCGGGGACGTCGGGAATTTTACCGTAGCAGTTTGCCATGAAGATGTGCGCCGCCGAATAGCCGATGTCCTTCATAGCCTCGAGGTCGCGCGTGATGCCCTCCTTTGTTATATGGTTTGTGGTGAAGTGCCACCACGTTTCGGCGCGCGCGTCGGGCGGCGGGTTTTTGAAGTCGCCCTCCATGCTTCCCGCGAGCGCGGGTAGTTGAACCGAAGCGAATGCGGCAAAAGCCGCCAGCTTCCCGAATTTTTCCCGTATCATATCGTTTCCTCCGTAAAAGTATTATGTTTGACAAAACTAAATTTTGCGCGCGGGTGTGTCAATATATTTTGAATATTATAGGAATTGTTGGTTTTTGCATGAGATTGTTTGAAAAATAAAACGAAGTTTGATACTTGACCTGCATTCGCTTCCGTTTAAGATTTTAGCTCATGAAAAGATTTATTTTTGCGTTCGTTCTGTCGGCGCTCTCCGCGTCGGCTTTCGCCACCGGCAAAATTTCTTCGCCCGTTTTGAAATCGGGCGACACCGTCGCTTTTGTAGGCGACAGCATCACCCACGGCGGGCACGCTGTTGAGCACATAATGCTCTATTATATTACCCGATATCCAGACATGCGCGCAAAGTTTCTGAACCTCGGCATAGGCGGTGATTCGGCGGGCGGCCTGCTGCGCCGCATGGATTCCGAAATCCTGAAATCCCGCCCGAGCGTTTCGTTTCTGATGATCGGCATGAACGACTGCAACCGCAACCTCTATGCCGCCGACTCCAAACTCTCTTCCGCCGATAGGGAAAAGCGGATTGCGGAAACGGACAAAAGGTATGCCGAAAATCTTGAAAAAGTCGTCGACGCGCTCTCCAAAAATTCCCGCACCTTAGTATTGTTTACCCCGTCGATTTACGACCAGACCGCAAAAATAAAGGCGCCCGCAAACGTCGGCGTAAACGGCGCCCTGAAACGGTACGGCGAGATTGGCGCAAAAATCGCGGCCTCCCGCAAAAATGTCATTGTGGCCGACATTTGGTCCGCCCTGCAAGACATCAACGAGGCGCTCCAAAAGTCCGACCCCTCCGCCACCATAATCGGCTCCGACAGGGTTCACCCCTCTTCCGCGGGCGGATTCGCGATGGCGCAAAAATACCTTTCCGACGCCCGCGAAAGCCCCGTTGTCTCCAAAGTCTCCGTAATCGCTGGCGAAAATCCGCAGGCGGCCCTTCTCGAAAACTGCGACATCTCGGAGCTCAAATCGCGCGACGGCGGCGTGTCATTCAAGCTGCTGGAATTTTCCCTCCCCGTCGTACTCTCGAAAAACGCCGACCCGGCCGAGGCGCGCACGGATTTTCAGGAAAACTTCAACCGCGAAATCCTCAAAGTCAAAGGGCTCGCCAAGGGCTCCTACGAAGTCCGCATAGACGGCGCCTGCGTCGGAACCTATTCAGCCTCCGAACTCGGCGCGGGCGTAAACCTCTCCGGCAACGATAAAACCCCCCAGTACGCCCAGGCGGAAAAAGTCGCAAAAATATGCTCCGAAATCCGCGGCAAATACGCCGCCCAGCGCAACCTCTACTTCGTAGAACACTTTCTCCTCAAAGGCAAAATATCCGACTTCTCCGACGTCCAAAAGTGCGCCGCCGCCGCGCGCGAAATCCTCGAAAGCGGCAAAGCTTACGGCTACGGAAAATTCGCCCTCGAATTTTACCTGAAAAATAAACCCCGAGAAAAACAAATGCTCGAGGAAGTCTTCGCCCTTCAAAACGACGCCTACGCCGCCGCAGAAACCAAAACGCATTTCTACGAAATAATCCCGTTAAAATGACGGGCACGGGGCGTGCCGGCCATAGGGGCGGAACCCCCTTGCGGCGATTGTCTTGCAATACGCCTATCCCCTCTGTGGCTACGGATAATAGCGGTTAAAAAGAAATAGATTGGCTATATACCAAAGTAAACCCCGAAACCCAAGTTTCATTAGCCGTTTATTTGTTTGCGCGCGGCGCAAAAGCAGATAAACGGCTTTTCTATTCCGCAACGGTTTAAGTATGCCGGGTTTCGAGATTGGCGGGGTATGGATTAAAGCGGCGTTGCGCGGCGGTTGGATTTTTGCGGCGAAATTAAAACGGCGTTTATTCTCTCTGGAATGAGATGTTGCCGGAAGCGTTTTTATGAATATGATGCCAGGCGGTCTACCGTTGCGGGGGATAGGGGAATTGCCGGAGGCAATCTCCGTAAGGGGGGCTATGCCCCCCTTCAATAAAATAGTTGCAATTTTTTGGGGGGTGTTCATAGTTCGTTAATTAAAATTTTTTTAACAGGGAAAAAATATGGCACCAGCTAAGGTATACAAGGAGAAGGACGCGAATAAAAACGTCCTGAAAAATAAAACGCTCGCGGTGATCGGCTACGGCTCGCAGGGCCATGCTCACGCGCTGAACCTCAAGGACAGCGGCTACAATGTGGTGGTCGGCCTTTATCCCAAGAGCAAGTCGATTGAGGTCGCCAAGAAGCAGGGCTTCAAGGTTCTCCCCACCGCCGATGCGGTGAAGGCGGCGGACGTCATTATGGTTGCCGTTCCGGACATGCGCCAGGCGGACATATATGAAAAGGACATCGCTCCGAATCTTGCGAAGGGCAAGACGCTCGTATTCCTCCACGGGCTTTCGATACACTCCGGCCTCATCAAGGTTCCGGCGGGCGTGAATGTCATAATGGTGGCTCCCAAGGGGCCCGGGCACACGGTGCGCTCGCAGTATCTCGAAAACAAGGGCGTTCCGGCGCTCATCGCGGTGGCGCAGGGCGGCAAGGACGCCAAGGCGATTGCTCTCGCATGGGCGGACGGAATCGGTGCGACCCGCGCGGGCGTCATAGAGACGACTTTCAAGGAAGAGATGGAAACCGACCTCTTCGGCGAGCAGGCCGTTCTCTGCGGCGGAGTAAGCGCGCTCATTCAGGCGGGTTTTGAGACCCTCGTGAAGGCCGGCTACAAGCCCGAGATGGCGTATTTCGAATGCTGCCATGAGCTCAAGCTTATCGTCGACCTCATCAACCAGAGCGGCATTTCCGGCATGAGGTTCTCCATTTCGGAGACCGCCAAGTACGGCGACGTCACCCGCGGCCCGCGCGTCATCACCGACAAGACCAAGAAGGAGATGGAAAAGATTCTCAAGGAGATCCAGTCGGGCAAGTTTGTCAAAGAATGGGTCGCCGAGTACAAGGGCGGTCTCAAGAAGTACAACAAGCTTCTTGCGGACGGCGAAAAGCACCCGATCGAAAAGGTTGGCCAGCGCCTCCGTTCGCTCATGCCGTGGGCTGCCAAGCAGAACATTAAGGGCGCGCAGGCGTCCTATTCCGCGGTCGTCGAGGCTCCCAAGGCCAAGGCGGCGAAGGCTCCCGCCAAGAAGGGCAAGAAATAAGAATTCATTTTGAAAAGCGGACTCGGCCGAATCGTCGGCCGGGTCTTTTTTTTAGTTTTTGAAGTTCCGCGCCTGCGGCGGCGCGGAGCCTTTTGAAGGGCGGATTTTTCCGTCTTCCGCCGCGTTTTTTGCATGAAAAAGATAAGACTCGCAACCCGTTCCAGCCCTTTGGCGCTCGTGCAGGCGCGAATGGCCGCCGAATATCTCGGAGCGCGCATTTCCGGAGCGGAGTTTGAAATTGTTGAAATAAAGACATCCGGCGACAGGCGGCAGGATTGGTCGCTCGAAAAGTTCGGCGGAAAGGGGCTTTTTACAAAGGAGATAGAGGACGCGCTTCTGGCGGGCGAGGCTGACATTGCGGTCCACAGCGCGAAGGATTTGCCGACCGAATGCCCTGAGGGCCTCGAGATCGCCGGCTGCCTTCCGCGCGACGAATGCGCCGACACGCTGGTAATCCGCTCCGGAGTGCAGGTTCCGGCGCTCATAGCGTCGGGCAGCCCGCGTAGGAGGGCGCAGCTCAAAAGGATATTCCCGCAGTCCGTTTGGACGGAGTTCAGGGGCAATGTTCACACGCGCCTCAAAAAGCTCGCGGGGGGCGCCGCGGACGCTTCGGTGCTTTCGCAGGCGGGGCTTTCGAGGCTGGGGATAGAGTCTTTCGAGGGCGTGGAATTCCGCGTTTTGAAGCTCGACTTGTGCGTTCCCGCCGTGGGGCAGGGGATAATAGCGCTCCAGTGCAGGTCGGCGGACGCGCCGGAGCTCCGCCCGCTCGCGCACGCGCAAACAGGGGAGGCTTTCGCGCTTGAGAGGGAGTTTTTGTCGTCGCTCGGCGGAGGATGCCAGAGCGCGTACGCTGCGAATTTCGACGGGAGCGTTTTCAGGATATTCCACGAGGAATGCGGATTTAGAAAGGTGGAATTTCCGGAAAATTCCGGATTGGATGAGAGGCTTTCGGAGGTTAGAAAGCTTGCCGCCGGACTGGCGGAGAGCCCTTCCGGCGCGCGAGGATAGGCTTGCCGGCGGCCGGCCGGCGCGCTTCTAAAAAAAGCTTGAAGTTTTCAGGTTTTAAGTTTCAATCATTTGCATGAATCCCATTAAACGCACTTTTATCGCTTTTGTGGCCGCGACGGCAGCCGCCGTCGCTTTTGCCGCTCCCAAGGACGACCCCATCATAATCCAGCACACGAAGCTCGACGCCAAGCGCCTGCAGCCTAACGCCATCGCCAATTCGACCGGCCAGTGGACGCGCATAGAGATTCCGCTGTTCGCCAAGGAAAATCCCGACAACAAGGCCAATAACCAGAAATGGATCCGCAATGTCGACGTAGACTTGACGCTCGTTTACAAGGACCAAATGGCAACCGACAAACGCTCGCTCGACAGCTTGATCGTTTTGCGCGCGAAGGCGAAGCTTTTCGCGATAGAGGTCAACAAGAAAATCCCCGTGGTTTTCTACATTCCCTCCGAGGCGTACGACATTTACAGGCTGTCCGCCGAGCCCTTCGCATGGAAGATAGAAATTTCCATCAACGGCACGCCGATAGAGCTCTCGAAGCAGAACATGAAAACGATGCTCTCCAGAAACATTTACAAGAATGACGATCCCAAAACTGTTTACGAGTCGTTCATGAAGCTCGTCGAGAAGTCCTCGAAGGTGAACCAGGGCGTGTTGATGACGCTTCCCGAATGCCCGTTTAACGTGCAGATGTACGAGTATTCGAAGTCTCCGATAGTGCCGAACTATCTGCCCCTGAAATAGCCGTTTTTTTTCGGGCGCGCAAGGGCGTGCAAAATAGCGCCTTGCGCGCCCCTTGCCACTTTTTGCGCCGCCGATTTAAAAAATGCTTTACTAAGGGGCGCAAAGCGTATTAGATTTATTTTTATTCCCGATTTATCTTACCCCATTCATTAAGATGAGTTCTAAAAGCAAGCTTATAATAAACTGCGGAGCCACCCACGTCAGCGCGTCGGAGTTCGGAGTTTCCGCCGGCCGCCTTGTTTTGGAAAGTTTTCAGGTGCAGGAACTGAAGTACGACTATTCAAACCAGGACGAATGGCTCGCGGAACTGGCGGCGACGCTGAAAATGATGAGAGTTTCGGGCAAGGCGACAGTAATCGCCCCCTCGATGCTCCTTTTGACAAAGACGATCAAAATACCCCATGTCGAAGAGGCGCGCCGCGCCGAGGTCATCGAATTCGAGGCGGAGAAAAACATACCCTATCCGATAGGCGAAGTCTCCTGGGATTACGAGGTGATTTCCGACGACGGAGTGGAGACCGAAATCTTCCTCACGTCGATGAAGTCTTCCGCGGCGGACGAATTTTGCGCCGCGCTCTCGCGGGCGGGAATAATTCCGGAATCCATAGAGGCCTCCTCAATTCTCGACTACAACGCCTGGAAATATTGCGGCCTTGAAAACGACGTCATAATAATGAACGTCGGCTCGCGCTTCACGAACTTGATGATCGCCCGCGAGGACGGCGTGTTTGTGCGCAGCATTCCGGTCGGCGGAAATTCGCTCACCCAGGCGGTGGCCGACTCGCTCGGCAGGGATTTTTCCACCGCCGAGGAGCTCAAGCGCGGATTCTTTGCCAACGCCGCCCTGTCGTCGAGCGCGGGCGCGGAACACTTTACAAACGGCGCGAACTCCGTGATGCGCAGGATAGGAGTGGAAATAAAGCGCTCCATCGTAAATTACAGGCGCACCTCCCGCGTTGCGGCGCCCTCAAAAATCTACCTTTGCGGCCGCGGCTCCCTCATTCCGGGATTTGCTGAATTTCTCGCCGAAGACCAAAAGATGAGCGTCGAGTATTTCGACGCGCTCTCGAACGTCTCCGTAAGCCCCCGCGTGAACCAGCAATTGCTCTCCGACTGCGCCCCGCAGGTCAGCGAGATTATCGGCGAGGCCGCCCGCATGGTCATGCCGGGCCTGATGAGCGTCAACCTCCTGCCGAAGCACATTGTCGAGGAGACCGCTTTCGCGAAAACCCGCCCGCTCATGATAATCGGCGCGGCGGTTCTGTTCGCTGCCACCCTGCCTCCGATGTTCCTGTTCTCGAAGTCGGTCGCGCAGGAGGAGGAAGCCGCCAAAAAATTCCAGTCGATGATGCTTCCGATAGAAGAGCGCGCCGCGGAATTTAAAAAGAACGGCGAAACAGCGAGCTCCCTCGAAACCAAGATCAACGGCCTTGAAGGGCTCGCGAAATCGAAGTCCAACTGGATAAACCTCTTTATCGACATAGAAAAGCGCCTGATGGAGCAGAAGGACGTGTGGCTCGACAACATGAGAGTCCACCGCACATCCAAGAACGGCGTTCAGGAATACAAGCTTGAGCTGACCGGCAGGCTTCTCATAAGGGATTTCAACCCCGAAAATCCCCAGGAGTACGACACAAAGAAAGCCATCGACAGAATCACGAAGCTCCTCAACTCCTTTGTGAGCTCCGAATTTTTGAAGTCGTTTGAAAACGTGCGCACCGACCCGTCGAACCCGCGCATTTTGAAGTTCGACTTCACTCTCGTGGTGAATCCCGACAAGCCCATATAACTGTCAAACTTTTTGGCAAATGAAATACTTTAAAAAATACCCTATATTTTTCGTCGCGATGTTCGCGCTGCTCGCGCTGTTCGCGGCGGGCGTCGCGTACGACGTCGTTCTTTTTAAGAAAGACAAGGACGCGCTCGCCAAGCTTAACCGTACAATGCGCCAGTACGACGAAACCCTCGCCACCGACCCGACGCAGCCTTCCATCGACGCCTCGCAGAAGAACATCAAGGAGCTCGAAAAGCACCTTCTCGATCTCGAAAAGGATCTTACCCGCGAAAGCGAGCACATCTTCAAGCCGCTCACCGCGGAGGAAGGCTTCCAGTTGCGCGAAGTTTTGCGCGGCATGGTAAACACATGGCGCGCAGAGGCAAAAAAGCGCGACATATACGTGCCCGACGACATGGATTTCGGCTACAAAAAGTATGTGGCCCCCAACGCCGATTCCCCGAAGGACGCCGCTTTGCCGGTGATCTGGAAGCAGGTTTGCGTGCTCGACTACATAAACCAGAAGCTCTTCAACTGCAAATCGCAGGAATCGCCCATGTCCATCATCAACGTCCAGAGGGAGATTCTCCCCGAGGAGGGCATAAAGGAAAATCCCCGCAACACGCGCCGCGTAAGGGCGAATTCGCGCAACAGTTCGGGCGCGATCCGCGGAGACAACTTTAAGATAGACGAAAACATCACCGCGCGCAAGCCCGGCAGCCTCAATACGCTCGCCTACCGCTTCGTGTTCGCCGGCCACACCGACGTATTGCGCAGGTTCCTCAACCAGCTCAAGGATTTCGATGCGATGCTCGTCGTCCGCAGCATTGACGTGAAGCCCGCGGATCTCTCGCTGATAGCGCCCCCCAATTCCGAGGAGGCTCTTGAAGAGGAAATTTCCGACGCCGCGGACGCCTTCGCTTCGACCGATTCCGAAGAGGGCGACGAAAACGCTCCCGCCGCCCCCGTCATAGACGAGAACAAAGTTCCCGTCGTAACGGACAACATTTCCGAATTTACGGTAGTGATAGAATACGTGGAAGTCGTCAAGGACGCCCCCAAGAAAGGCGCCGACAAAAAGGCCGGCCCCGAGGGCAAGGCGGATTCCGCAAATTCCAAGAAACAATAAAGGCACGGCACTGAGATGAAACACTACGATAAGATATTTTTTGCAATAGCCGTAATAGCCGCAGGCGCGTCGTGCGCTTTCTACTTCATGAACGCGCCAAAGGGCGAACTGCTCCGCGGGCGCGTCGAAAGCCTCGAGCAAAAGCAGCCCTCCGGCATAGCGTGGAAAAACATAGTCGTTCCCGCCCTGCAAGTCACTTCCATAGAGTGGCCCGAAGTCCGCGCGCAGGACGAGGAGGGCAAATGGTTCTTCCAGGTTTTCACGCCCCCCCAGATATGGGTCGACAAAAAGGGCAATTTCATGACGGAGTCGCCGTATTACAAAGAGGTGGCGCGCCAGTCTTTCGCCCTGAAATACGTCGGGGTTTCCAACGAGCCCTATCCGATAAAATACCTCGGCTACTTCGGCACGAAAAAGGAGCCGGTGATACAGTTCGTCGACACCGTGAAAAACCTCTCGTTTATCGGAAAACTCAACGAGGAGATCATCGCGGACGCTCCTTCCACCGGCAAGAAGATAAAGCTGGGCCTAACCCCGAAAAAGTTTGAGATAAAGCGCGTCAAGAACGACAAGAACAACACCATATCGGACATTGTGACCGTCGTTCTCTTCGACAAGGCTCTCGGCAAGGATGTGACAATATATTCCAACAAGGAGACAGTCATAGACGACCGCCGCCGCATTTCATTTTCCGCTCCCGACGGTTCCGTGTGGCACGTAAAGGCGCCCGGAGAGAGCCGCAAAATAGGGACGGCGACTTACAATGTAAAGTCGATCGACTTCGATAAAGGCAACGCCGTGATTGAAATGGTTCCGGACAACGCCGATATCGAGCCCCAAATCATGAATCTGTCGGCGGCGGGAGTCTCTCCCGTCAAATAATTGAAAAATATTCTTTAAAAACCCCGCAAAGTTGTTAACGTCAATTTAACAAATTATAAATACAGCGAATATGAAAATAAACAGAATCCAACGAAAAGCGGCATTTGCCGCGGCGATATTAGCTTCCGCCGCGGCGGCAAGCCTCGGCTATGCCAAGCCGGATCAGACCCAAGAGAAAATCCGTCTTATGGTCGCGGCCGTACAGGCTCGCGATTCGGGCGACCTGAAAGCTTCCAAGCAGTCGCTTGAAGAGCTTCTGAAGATCGCCCCGAACGACGCGGGCGTACAGCGCATGCTCGCCGATGTAAACAAGGACATTGAACGCCAGGCCAAGGGCGAAGCCCCCGTTCTCGCGGGCGGCGCGAAAGTCGTCAATAAGGCACAGGAAGCCGGCGCGGCGGAAGAAGCCGAAGCCGCGGAAGCCCCCGCAGCCGCCGAGGCTGGCGAGGCGCAGGCCAAGGTCGAACCCGTGGACGCCGCCATGTCGGAAGCCGTCCGCAAGCAGCAGCTCCAGGTCATCGCCGCATACGATTTGATTGACGAAGCCTACGACCTCATGGACGAAGGCAACTGGGAAGAGGCTTCCCGCAAGCTCGCTTTCGCTGGTGAAAAACTTCCCGAAGACGCGTATTCGCCGATATCCGACGAAGTCCGCGCAGAGCTCAACAGGGCCAAGGCTGTGATGGCGAAGTCCCGCGCGAAGATCGCCATGTCTGAAAAGGACACCGCGGCCGCCAAGTCTTTTGCCGCGGAATACGCCGCCGCCGAGGAAAGCAAGTCCGCCGGAGCCGCTTTTGTCGAAGAGGTTGACGAGTTCACCAAGAACCCCTATAACAACACTATCGCCGACATCAGCCCCGACTACGCCACGCGCCAGAAGAAGATTGAAAACCTTCTCGAAAAGGGCCGCAGGCAGTATCTGTATGGCGACTATCAGGGCGCGCGCGCCACTTTCCGCCAGATTGAAACACTCGACGCGGACAATATTCAGGCAAAGGCCTACCAGCGCCTCATCTCCGAAAAACTCGCCGACCGCGGCCGCATGACCTACCTGGCCACCCGCGAGTCCATGATGGACGAAGTCAGCAAGTCTTGGCAGCGTCCGCAGGTCTACACCGGCACCACGGTTGACAGGGGCGGCGCAAGGGCGGATTCGGTCATAGACAGGAAACTCTCCGACATCATAATCCCCAACGTGAGCTTCCCCGCTCCCGGCGTGACGCTCGCCCAGGCGATCAACACCCTCTCCATTCTCTCTGTAGAATACGACAAGTCCAACGACGCGAAGAAGGGCGTGAACATCGTTCTCTTTGGCGACAACGCCGCCGAAGCAAAGCCGGTAGTCCTCACTCTCCGCGATCTCTCCCTCGGCCAGATACTCGACTGGGTCACGCAGCAGGCGGGCTTCCAGTACGACATTGAAAAGGACACCATCGTCGTCCGCAAGGCCATGGACAACAGCGTGGCGTCTATGGACACGCTCGACTTCCCGCTCCCGACTTCCACCGTTATGCGCATGATCGGCTTTAAGGCTGCGGTCGGCGATTCCGGCGATTCCGGCAATCCCTTCGGCGGCGGCGGTTCGAGCGCGGCGTCCGCGGGCGGCGACGGCAAGGAAGACGCCATTAAGAACTTCCTCATCAAGGCCGGCGTTGAATTCGGCCCCGGCGCGACCCTCGCGTTCGACGGTTCGAAACTCTGGGTGACCAACACCCGCCGCAACCTCGACAAAGTTCGCAACATCCTCCTGAGATACAGCGAAACCAAGCAGGTTGAAATCGAAGCCAAATTCATGGAAGTCAACCAGGGCGTCTTGAAGGAACTCGGCTTCAACTGGAATGTCTCGAAGAAAAATGCCGACGGTTCTTACAGCACGCTTTTCTCGACTGCCGGCAGAAACACGACTGGCATGATCTCCACCTATAATAACCGCACGCTCGCCAGCACCATAACGAGCCAGAGCGCCGGTTCGACTCCCATCACCATTCTCAAACCTGCGAACGAAGTCACCGCGGATGTTCCCAATCCTTATACGGTAGACCCCGTCGTTCCGGTTCTCCCCTCGACTATAAATATGGCTTCCGGCGCGGCTCAAGCGGCCAACACGGTTCTCGGCGTCATCAACGGCTACGACGTGAGCCTTATCGTCGACGCCCTCGAACAGCGCCAGGGTTCCGACCTGCTCTGCGCCCCGAAGGTGACGGTCATTTCCGGCAGCACGGCTTCCATCACCGTTTCGCAGCGCATGAGATACCCCGAATCTTGGGGCGACGTCCAGTCAAACGTAGGTTCGTCCTCGACGACTGTCGCCGGCACGACCTCCTCCTCGGCGGGTGTTACCATCACCCCCGGTACTCCTCAGGACTTCACCTCGGTTGACGTCGGTGTCACCATGGAAGTCACCCCGAACGTCGAAGAAGACGACAGCATCAACCTCGTCCTCAACCCGAATGTGACCGAATTTGAAGGCTTCATGGAGTACGGCGGCGTCGCGGTCGCTATCTCCTCCGGCACGACGGTCACTGTTCCCTCCGGCTTCATCCAGCCCGTGTTCTCCATCAGGGAAGTCAAGACCACCGTTACGGTGTTCGACGGCGCGACGGTTGTCATGGGCGGCTTGACCCGCGAAGAAGTCCGCACTGTCAACGACAGCGTTCCGGTTCTCTCCGACATTCCGTGGATTGGCAGGCTCTTCCGTTCGAAGGGCGAATCCCGCCAGAAGAGGAATCTGCTCATATTCGTCACCGCCAACAGGATTTCCCCCGGAGGCAGCGTCGGCCGCGAACAGTTCCAGGATATGCGTCCCGGCAGCGTCTACCAGAATCCGGTTATCGTATCCCCCGGCGGCGCGGTTCACCGCATCCTCGAGGACGAAGCCGAAGCCGGTTCGACCCGCTAATATCGGTTTGAATAACTTGAAGAGAAACGCCCGCTTAAACGCGGGCGTTTTTTTGCGGCAGAAGCGGAGTTTTTAGGCGTTCAGATGCGCGTATTGCCCAAAAGCGCTTTTATTGTCCGGATTTTATTGTGTTTGAATGTAAAATCGGCGCGCGCCTTGCCATTTTTTTTCGCGGCATTGTTTCCACGCCCCATGTGCGGCGGTTTTGATATTGCGATGTAAGTAAAATCACTAATGAATCGCTCCGCCTCTAAGGATCAATATGCGGAGGACTTAAAAAATTGCCTTTCTTCGGAAAACGTTTCAGGAGGGTGCGTCCCATTTGGCGTTGTTTGGCGTATTGCAGACTGCTTGCGCGTTTTTCCGGAAACAATGAAGGGTCCGGAAATTTTCCGGCGGGACGGCGCATATCGGGCATTTTGCGCCATGGTATAAATTTTTTCTTTCCGCGCGGTGTGCCTTTGCAGTTTCGCCGCCGCGCGGGGCATATTTGCGGAACTTTTTTAGCGTCGGGAGAAATTTGCGGTTTGCGGAAAAGCCGCCGGAAATTTCTCGCCGCGGCAATGCTTTGCATTGCAAGCTACGCCTTTTTGCAAGGGGCGCGGTCTTTGAGCCCCGCGATTGCCCCTCCCGCGATCTCCCACAAATATAGGCTTGCCACGCTGCAATAGGGGGAAAAGCGCCTGCGGTATTTTTCGAACAGTTTTTTGCCGATTTCCCTGTGGCAGTAGAGCATCCGCAGCCCGCGCAGGATGGCGTAGTCGCCGTAGCTGAGCACGTCCGGCCGGCGCATGGAAAATATCATCAGCATCTCCGCGGTCCACGCCCCGACCCCGTCAAGCTCGCAAAGTTTGGCGCGCACTTCGCCGTCGTCCATTCCGTTTAGGGCCTCAATATCAAACCGCCCGTCCAGAATTTTTTGCGCGGCGGATTTCATGTACGAGACTTTTCTGAACGATATTCCGAATTTCTTTATTTCTTCCGGCGGCATGGCGGCGATAATTTCCGGAGTTATTCTGCCGACGGCCCCGCGCATTTTAAGCCATATCGTTTCGTGCGCCTTTGTCGATATTTGCTGCCCTACGATGCAGTTTGCCAACGCCTCGAATAGGTCGGGAATGACGCGCCTCTTAACCCGCCCGATTTTTTCCACGGCTTCCGCCATTCTGGGGTCGGCGTTTTTCAGGTGCGCGATCTCCGCCGCCCCGTATTTGAAATATTCGTCCATATATTTCGAAGTTTGCAGACGCAAAAACCGGCGCGCGGACAGCCGCCGCGTTTCGCATAGGGTAAAACGATACCCTTTCGGATTCGGCGATTGCAACGCCTTTTTGCGAAATTGTCCGGCAGGCGGCGCAAAAAAAACGGGAGCCGCATTGCGCATGCTCCCGCTTTTGCCATGGCGGTTTGTTTACTTGCCCGCCGTGACGTTCACGCACTCTATGCCGAGAACTTTGGCGATCTTCTGGATTTCGTCCGCATGGTGGCCGACTCCGAGCGCGAAGTGATGTGTCGGTCCTTCAAGGCACCAGCTGCGGAGGAAGGTGCGCACGTCGGGCTTGAATTTCGCGTGGGTGTTCGTGTTTCCGGTAGGCGGAATGGCGCCCGCCACGGATTCCCCTTCCGCGACTACAAACTTGAACTTGCCGTCGGCCTTTACGCCTATCGAAAGAATCGTAATCGGCCCCTCTTTTATCTTGAATTCCACCCCCGCGCCGGCGCCCGGCTTGCCGTGGTATTTTTTCAGCGACCTCAAAACGGGCTTGCCGTCGGCGATGTTGAGGTGGTGCGGGCCGTCGTGCCCAACGAGCACCGTGTCGGCGTTGAAGTCTATCGGGTGGAATTCCGCGAAGCTGCCGCCTATTTCGAGCCTGTCCATTATCATCATTGCTATGCAGTTTTTGATGTCGAATTCGCCGCACATGGGGAAGCCGGCGGCCGTCAGCAGGGAATTGCCGACTATGAGGTTTGTGACGAGCTCGCGCATTTTGGAGTTTGGCAGGGCTTCGTAGTAGTACGCCAGCCCGTCGAGCTTGCGTTCGGCTGCGAATTTTTCGAGCGCAACCGCCGCCCTCGCCGCCACGTCGAGATCCCTGTCGGTGAGCTTTTGTGTTACCGGATCCGAAACCGGATCGGGCGTGTCGAAGAATGAGAGAATCCGCTTCTTCATTGCTTCAACCGCCTCCTTGTCGTCTTCCAGATAGTGTTTGAGAATTTCGTCGGGCTCGCAGAGGGCGACGTGGCAGCCGAAAGCGGCGGCGACGGCGGTTGGGTCGGTGTGCATGTCGTACATCGCCTCCAGCACATGCCCCATCAGCCCTATCCGCGCGTTGCGCAGGTCGTGCAGGACTTTTGCGACGGAGCACCATTTGGCGATTTCCGCGTCCGCGAGCTTGTCGCCCTGCCGCATTCCGATTATAATGTCGTCCACTGGGTTGCCCATGCGGATCGCCACGTCCGCAAATTCCGGAACCGCGCAGAGGTCGTCGTTGCAGAGCTGTATGAAAGTCGTCGCTCTTTCGTATGGCATCGCGCTCTCCGGCTGGAGGGCGACGAGCACTATCGGCACGCTCATTTCGCGCGCGACTGCCGCAAAAGTCGCGGAAGTGGCGTAGGTCACCATGTCGACAAAGAGCAGGTCGAGGTTTGCGCGCTTCATTTCGTCGAGCGCCTTGCGCGCGCTTTCGGCGTTGTCCACCAGCCCGAACGAGACGGTTTCAACTCCGTTTGCCTTGACTTTCGCCTCGAACGTATCGAGCTTTTTGAGCATGACGTCGCGCAGGCCGTCGAACTGTTTCCAGTAGGTGTCGAGGCCCACGCCGACGATGCCGACTTTCGCGGTGAGCGGCTTGCGCCTTTCGACCGAATTTTGCGGGGCGGCGAACGCCCAGCCGCACAGGGCGAACGCGCATATCGTAAGGATTATTCTTTTCATAATTTTAAAATACGCGGGTTGTAAAATGGTTTAAACAGTTAACGCACTAACTTGTCGCCAGTCAACATTTTTTATTAAAAAAATTGCGGAATTCGATATTGCCGCCGCGGATTTCCGCCATCGTGGAAAGTTAGGGCCGGCGCGCGCGAAAGCTTGTTTTCCCCGAAGAGGGCGGGGAAAGTCCGGCGCCGTTTTGCCTGCGCTTTGGGAGTGAACGCAATTCGCGCTGAAATTTTTGCCGCGCTGCGCGGGAAGCTGTTTTTTTAACGCGGGTTTTCGCGGCGCGTTCGGGGAGTAGGGGGGGCTGTTTTCGCGCATCGGCGCGAAGCGGGGAAAACAAAGTCGCAAATCTGCGGTTTCGGCGCCGCGTGGTGTGCTGCGCGGCGCAGCGTGCGAATGTTTTTTAATATTTCCGATTTTTATCCTTTGCGCGGCGGCGCGGTTTTGCTATTATCTTCCGGACAATTCGGGCGCGCCCCGAGAAAATCCAGGAGGAAATTTTATGAAATTTGCGCTACTGCATATTATTGCGCTCGCCGCGTGCGCGTGCGCTTTCGGAAAACCGTACTATGTGTCGTCTTCGGGGGGAAGCGATTCCAACGACGGCTCGGAGGCCGCGCCGTTTAAGACGATAGCCGCCGCCCCGTCGGAAAACGCCGAGATTTTTTTGAAGCGCGGCGACGTGTTTTACGGAGCGATTTCCGGATTCAAAAACTGCAAAATCGGAGCCTACGGCGAGGGCGCAAAGCCCGTCATAAGCGGTCTTAAAATCGTAAAAAATCCCGCGGCGTGGGAGAGGCTCGCAAACGACGTTTGGCGCATAGACCTCACAAAGCCCGAAAATTTCGAGGGGTATTTCGCAGAGGGCAAGCGCAACAATATCGGCGCGGTCTACGACATGGCGAAAGACAAGGTTTACGGGCACCTCGTGAGGAGATACAACGCGCTCAACGCCTACGGCGACTTCTGGGTGTCGGGCGAAGTTAACAGGGTTAATGTCCAGGAAAAATCGGAAAACTTCCGCTACCTCTATTTCCGCTCCAAGGAAAATCCGTCGTCCGGCGGCGCGAAGATTGCGTTTTCGACGAGCGGCGTGGGGATCTCAAACCTCGAAAACTGCGAGGTCGACTCCGTCGCCGTAAAGGGCTTCGGCATCCACGGCGTCGCCCGCGCGTGGGGCTGCAAGTTCAGGAACATGGACGTGGACCTCATTGGAGGTTCGGTGCAGCTCGGCTATCCGCACTGGGTGAGGCTCGGAAACGGCTTCGAGTTCTGGGTTTCGGACAAGAGGCCGTGCTCAAACAACCTTGTCGAGGGCTGCACGGTTTCGCGCACGTACGATTGCGGGGCGACCATACAGGGCATAGGCAATGGCGACATGCTGATAGAAAACGTGAAGTTTGTCGGCAATACCTTCATCAGGTGCCGCCAGGCTTTCGAGCACTTTGTGCGCTCCCGCAAGGGAACCGCCAGGTATTCGGACTGCGAATTTTCCTCAAACAGGAGCTTTGAGGCGGGCGAAAACGAATTTTCCACGCCCGAAGCCAGGGACGCGGCGCTTCTCTCCTACGAGGGGAAGCCGGTGTCTGGGCTTCTGATAAAGGACAATTTCTTCTGGGGCTCGAGCGTGTACAGCAACCAGACGCACACGGCGAAAATGGAGTCCAATACGTTTTACGTATTCAGAGACCAGTATTTGGTCTTCAACCGCAACAAGCCGGAGGCGGCGATATTCGCGGATTCCGAAAACGCCGTGGAAAAAATGCGCGCGTTTCTCGGCAACGATACGGACAAAATTTTCATAGCGGATAGGGGAGACTTCTCCCTGCGCGACAGGATAATTTCCGAGCATTTCAAAGGTTCGGAGGCGGACATAAGGAGGATTTGCAAGATTCCCGAAAAATCCCTCCTCGAAAGCCTGCGCTTCTGGTAGCGGCGGTTCAAGCCCGGCTATGGTTGCGCCGCGCGCGCCGAAGCCCAAAAAGCCCGCAGGCTCTTGCGATTGAGCGTTTTTTCTTTCCCCCCGCCTGCCGTAAAAATCGGCGGCGGAATCCGCAGCCGTCCCGCCGGACTGCGAGGCGTTAACGGCGGGCGTCGCTTGCGGTGTGACGCTTTACTGAGAAGCGTTCGGCGCGGCGCGGGCGTACGCAGATTTTGGGGTGAAAACGGGTTTTTGCCGCGGGAGTTGGAATTTTGCGTCATGCGGCCGGCGGAAAAAATGGCGATTTTTACGGGCAGCCGATTGGAGAAGTTTTGAAACGCCTGAATTTGGTCTTGCGCGTGTCCGGGGGAGCATTGCGGTAAATTCCGATATTATTTTGTAGGAGCCTTAAATCAATAGTCAATCAAAAATACAAAGAAAACCATTAAAAGTACTTGACAAATTTATTTGCATTGTACATTTAAACGTCCGTTTATTTTTTATATTGTTTTCTATTTTTTGCGGTTTTTGTCTGTTTGCAAGATAGTTGTATTATTTGTTTATTTTCCAGGCAGTTAGCCTTTTTTACGCCCCGCGCGCAGTTCGAAGTGACGAATTCCGCGGGAACCTCCAACGGCAAGGTAGGCATAACAAACGGCAAATTTCAGGAAAACGCCCTCGAACGCCCGTATGCGAGCGTGCAAGGCGGTTTGGTTTCGGCTTCGGGCGCGGACTTGGCGGTTGCCGACAGCAATTTCAAAGGCAATTCCACCGTCGGAGAATGGGGGCCCGGCGGCGTCCTCTACGCGGAGGGAGGCTCCAAGCTGGCAGTGAGCGGAACCGCGTTTGAATCCAACACGTCGTCCGGAACGAACGCGCCCGCGTCCGGAACGGGTGCCGCCGGCGCCGCCGTGACTGCCAGAAACTCCGAGCTGACGGTTGCGGATTCGACGTTTTCCGGAAACAGGGCGGAAACTGTCGGGGAGGCTACCGACAGCGGCAAGGGGGCAAACTCGCAGGGCGGCGCGATATACTCCGCCGGCGCGGGGCAGAAGCTCTCGGTTTCAAGCTCCGAATTTTCCGGCAATGTCGCCGAGGGCAACGGCGCCCAGGGCGGAGCGGTCGTGCTCTTCAACGGCGCGACTTCGACGCAGAATGTTATTTCCGGCTCCTCATTTGAGGGCAACAGGGCGGTCAGCAAAAACGAGTCAAGCTCCGGCGGCGGCGCGATCTACGCTTCTGGCGAAAAGTGGGCGGCCGACAAAGCCGCCGCGAAACTTTCCGTGAGCGATTCCGCTTTTTCGGGCAATTCGGCAGAAGGATCCGGAGCGTTCGGCGGGGGCGTCGCATTCGTGGGCGTGATTGACGAAGGCGCGGGAATCGCGCGCAACGCCAACAGCCTTTCGCTCAAAAACGTGACTTTCACGGACAATTCGGCGGTCGGGAGCGAATACGCCCGCGGAGGCGCGCTCTATCTGGTCGGCTCCAATTACGGCGCCAACGGGACTTCGCTCTTTGAGGGCAACAGAGCCGTATCCTCCGAAGGAAGCGCGCAAGGCGGCGCGATGTACGCCGACAACGCCTATTCAACGAACATAAACGCCCAGACTTTCAGGGGCAATTCGGCGGAGGGCGCGTCCGCCGAGGGAGGCGCCGCATATATAAACAACAGCGGCCACATGTGGTTCAGGGGCGATACGTCATTTGAAAACAACAGTGTAGCCGCCTCGGGCGAAGGCAGGGGCGGCGCGCTCTCCGTTAGAAACGACAACGGGGGCGAGACCGTAATCAACAAGGACGGCTCCGGCTCGACTTCAGCGGTGTTCTCGGGCAATTCCGTGACGGCCGCGGTCGGCAAGGGAGGTGCGGTCTACTCCGAAAACGCCTCCATGCAGTTTGTGGACGCGGTTTTCACCGGCAACAGGGTTGTCGCCTCGGAAGACGGCAAGGGCGGCGCGATTTACGCGGAGGGCAAATCCGTGAGCCTTACTTACAATAAAGACGCGGTTATGTCCGGCAACCGGGTTCTGGTAGGATCGGAGGCGTCCGACGCGGGCGGAGGCTTTGCCTACATCGGCGACAAGGGCGGCGTGTCCGTCAATGTCAAAGGCGGCGCCGCCGTCACAATCGGCGACGGAACCGCCGGAAGCGACTCTATCGCAAGCGGCGGAAACGGCTCCTTCTCCAAGTCCGGCGACGGCGTCCTAACCGTAAATTCCTCGATGGAATATATGGCGGGTTCGGCGGTTTCCGCATCGGGCGGGACGCTGAACATAAACAATACGCTCGGCTCAAAATCGCTTTCCGCGAGCAATTCGGCGGTTGTCAACGTCGATAAGTTTGTCGGCGAAACCGTGAACGCCAACGGGTCGTCCTCGATAAACATAGGCGAATTCCGCTGGGAGGGACAGGAGAGGGCGTCCGGCGTCGCGTGGGGCGGAACCGGAAGCGTCGCAATAGACAGCTTCAATGTCGTCGGCAACAATTCTTCAGCGCGCTTCTTCCAAATCGGCAACTCGAATCTGCATGTAAAAAGCGGGGAAATTTCCGGCAACTCCGTCGCGCAGGGCGGATACATACAGGGCGGGCTTCTCTTCCTCGCCCAGGGAAGGGACGCCGAGAGGGTTTTTGAAAACCTCGACGTATCGGACAACAAGGTTGTCATCGACAGCGGCACAATGCAGGGCGGGGCGGTGAAGGTCTACGAGTCTTCCGCGTCTTTCAAGAATTTCTCCGCATCGGGCAATTATTTCAAGACGGGCGATCAGTCTCCCAATTCCGAAGTAGAGGGCGGCGTGATGCTCGTGGCGGATTCGGAAGTTGACATCGACGGCGCCGCGTTCGAGGGAAATTCCGTCGTCAAGGGCAAGGGCGGGGCGATAGCCGTGACCCGCAACGTCAAGACGGGTTCAACCCTCTCGGTGAAAGACTCGAAATTCAAGGGCAACTCTGCGGATTCCGGCGGGGCGGTAGCGATATACCACCACTCGAAGGACGACAATTCCCTCGAGTCCTCGGCGGTTATGGCGGACGTCGAATTTTCCGGCAACAGCGCGGCAAATCAGGGCGGCGCGGTCTACATAAGGGACAACGCCTCCCTCGAAATAGTCGCCAACAAAGACGTTTTGCACTCAGGCAACACGGCGGCGTCCGGAGGTTTTATGTATATCGGCTCCGCCTCCAATCCGTCGTCGGTGACGTTTACCGCAAACGACGGCGCGACGGTGACGATAGGCGACGCCGGCATGGACAAATCCGACAAGTCGCTCGACTCCATCGCGAGCTTCGACGAAAAGCAGCGCATAGTCAAAAACGGCGCCGGCGGGCTTGTAGTCAATTCTTCGATGGCGGATTACAGGGGGTCGCTCTCCGTAACCGGCGGCTCAATGTCCGTCAACAACACGCTCGGCTCCGAGAGGGTCTCGGTCGAAAACGGGGCGTCGCTCTCGATAGACGCGCTCGACGTCGACATATCCTCCGCCCGCGACCGGCTCCGCATAGCCTCCGCCTCCGGAGAGGGGAGCTCGCTTAAAATCGGCAGCGTCGACGTCGGCATATCCTCCAAAATTACGGCGCAGGTTCCCGATACTCTCGAGCCCTATTCCGAGGCCGTGCACGTCGTGGACGTTGCGGATTCGGCGAGAGTGGAAACGGGCGGTATCAATCTCAATGTTTCGGGCGCCAATGCGTCCGTCGAAAATAAAATAACCACCATATTTTCGACGGGCGGCGAGGCCGTCGTGAACGGAGACATCAACGTGACCGTGGAAAACGGCGCCTCCGTAAAGGCGATATACGCCGGCGGATACAATTACGGCAACGCGCGCGTCAACGGCGACATCAACACCGTCGTGCGCGGCTCCTCCGCAACTTCCATCGTGGCTGCGGGCGGAGTGCAGGGCAACTCCGGCGGGGCGTCGGGCATCTCGTACGGCAACGCTACGGTTTTAGTTGAGAACTCGTCGGTCGGCGACATTTACGGCGCATACCTCTACAACGGCGAGGCGTACAAGCAGGGCGCCAGCGTTTCGGCCGCAGGCAATTCGATAAAAATCTCCGTCACCGGAAGCTCTACGGGCTCGATATACGCGGGCGGCTACGCCTACGCGGACTCCTCCGTGGGATTTTCCGCGGACTCCAAAGTTTCGGACGTGTCGGTGACGCTCTCAAACGCCGAAGTTGCGGGCGACGTCTACGGCGGCATATACGCCGAAGACGGAGCTTCGGGAACCGTGGGCAATGTAAGATTGTCGGTTTCCGGAGGCAGCATATCCGGCGACATTTATGCGGGCGGCTACGGGGCGGGCTCCGTGGTCGGCGGCGACGCGGAAGTTGTGTTCTCGGGCTCATCGAGCTTTGCGGGCACGGTGTACGGCGGCGGCGCGGGCGGCGCGTCCGTCGACGGGCAGAGCAGGGTGGCGTTCGGCGCGGACGGCGCGGCGTACAGCGGGGTGTTCATGGGCAGCATCTCCGGCGCGGACGCGGTGGAGATTTCCGGCGGCAGCTCCGTGTTCTTCGCCAACTCTTTCGATGTCGAAACGCTCTCGGTGGATTCGTCTTCGACCGTGTACCTCGTGGACGGCACGGTTTTCGGGGAACTTTCCATAGCTTTCGGCAACGAAACATTCTCTCAGGGCGACAGTTTCGAGTTCGACATGTCCGATATCTTCACCGACGAGTCCGTGGTGGTCAGCGCGCTCGAAGACGGGGCGCTATTTACGGTGTTCGACGAGGCAGGGCGCGAGTGGCTTGCCGCGTACGACGACGCGGCGAGCCTCGTCAGCATCGGCGGGCAGATTCCCGAACCCTCCGTCTACGCGGCTGTTCTCGGGGCCCTTTCGCTCGCTTTCGCGGCTGCGCGCAGGCGCGGAAATTTTCATAGATGACAGCCCGGGGCGGCGGGCGCAACTCCCGCCGCCCTTTCTCTCGAAACGGGGCGAGCGGTGTCCGAAAATATTTTTGAAGATTTCGATTTCCTGCGGATTTTGTTTTCTCCCGGGATTGCGCTTCCCCTGATTCTGGTTTTGTCCGCGGCGTTTCTAATGCGCCGCTTTTACGTTCTGAACTACCGCTCCGACGACATGCGCAAATTTACGGCAACCGGAGCGGGCAAGCTTGGCGAGGCGGAATTCAGAAGGCTCGCGCGCATGCGCCGCCTGTTCGGGAACGCGCTTATAATATCGTCGCTCACGGCAGTCGCCGCGGCGTACGCCGCCTTTTGCGCGTTTTGCGTGTTTTGAATTTTCCGGAACCGACAGCGGCGGGAATCCCCGCCGCTTTTTTGCGCCCGCTTGATTGTCAGAGCACGTTGACGCCCGCCCCTCGGAGCTTTTCGAGAAATTCGGGGTCGGCGGAGGAATCTGTAATCACAGTGTCTATAGAATTGAGGTCGCAGAAGAACCTCAAACTGCGCACTCCGAGTTTTGAGGAGTCGCAGAGCAGGATTTTCTCGCGGCACACGGATAGGGAATTTTCTTTGAACTCGGCGTGGATTTCGGCGACTTCGCTCGCGCCGCGCTCGAGGTCTAGCCCGTTGCACGAGAAAAACGCCTTGTCTATCGAAAATCTCTTCATGAGCGACAGTGCGGATATTCCGCAGTAGCTGTGGCTTACCCTGTCGAGTTTGCCGCCCGTCGTTATGACGTCCACATTGTCTTTTGCCATGAGCGGAACAACGCAGTCGTGCGCGTTCGTAATCACCGTGATTCCGATGTCCGGCAGCGACTCCGCGAATGTCAGCACCGTGGAGCTTGCGTCGAGAAATATCGTGTCGGACTCCCCTACGAGCGAAACCGCCTTTTTTGCGATTTCCTGCTTGGCGGCGCGGTTTTCGCTGAGCCGCTTTTGGAGCGGAAGCTCCGACGAGCGCTTTTCGATTCTGAGCGCCCCGCCGTGCGTGCGGATGAGCTTGTTTTCGGCGTCGAGGGTTTCGAGGTCGCGGCGTATGGTTTCGTCCGTCACTTCAAAATACTTCGCGAGTTCGATTGTCCTTAGGCTCGGGGAATTCTCGAGCATGTTGAGAATCAGTCGTTGTCTTTGGCGGGCTAACATAATATATTTATTGTCAATTCCGAATAATTGGCGTCAAGAGAATTATCATCCGCGCGCTCAAAACGATATGGCAAAATATCGGCAATTCAAAACGAGGCGCGGGAGTTTTTGCGCCGTTTGGCAATTTAAGAATTTTAACCGCCGCCGCTTTATTTCCTCTTTTGAATAAATGGACAAAAATGTATGTTTATCGCTTTTTGGCGGATTTTTGTCTCTAAAAAACTTTTTATAAGCCCAAAAATATGTACAAAAATGTAATAAATGCGCGTTTTTCGGGAATCTGTGTTGACGGCTGGCGGGATTTGCGCCACTTTCGCGCCATTGTTTATTTTTTAATCAACCAATCAAAAGGAATATTCAAATGAGCAAATATGTGCAGAAAGTCCTCGAAGACCTCAAAGCCAAACAACCCTGGGAAAAGGAATTTCTCCAGGCAGCCGAAGAGGTTCTCTCGTCGCTGACGACGGTTCTCGACTCCAACCCCGTATACGAAAAGGAAAAGATTCTTGAAAGAATGGTCGTCCCTGAAAGGGTCATTCTCTTCCAGGTTCCGTGGGCCGACGACAAGGGCGAAATACATGTCAACCAGGGCTACCGCGTCCAGTTCAATAGCGCCATCGGCCCCTACAAGGGCGGCTTGCGCTTCCACCCGTCCGTCAATCTCGGCATCCTCAAATTCCTCGGCTTTGAGCAGGTCTTTAAGAACTCCCTCACGACCCTCCCCATGGGCGGCGGCAAGGGCGGCTCCGACTTCGACCCCAAGGGCAAGAGCGACAACGAAGTCCGCAATTTCTGCAATTCTTTCATGCGCGAACTCTACCGCCACATCGGCCCCAATACCGACGTTCCCGCAGGCGACATCGGCGTGGGCGGCCGCGAAATCGGCTATCTCTTCGGCCAGTACAAGCGTTGCAAAAATTCCTACGACAGCGTCCTGACCGGCAAGGGTCTCGAATGGGGCGGCAGCCTCATCCGCCCCGAAGCCACGGGCTACGGCAACGTCTATTTCGCTCAGGAAATGCTCGCAACTAAGGGCGACACCCTCGAGGGTAAAAATGTTCTCGTCTCCGGTTCAGGCAACGTCGCCCAGTACACCGTTGAAAAGCTCGTGCAGCTCGGCGCCAAGCCCCTTTCGATGTCCGACTCCAACGGCACGGTAATCGACCCCGACGGATTCGACGCCGAAAAGCTCGCCTATGTTATGGAGCTCAAAAACGTCAAGCGGGGCCGCATGAGCGAATACGTCAAAAAGTTCCCGACCGCCAAATACTACGAAGGCAAGCGTCCGTGGGGGCTCGTCAAGGCCGAAATCGCCCTCCCTTCTGCGACCCAGAACGAAATCGACGGCGAAAACGCCAAAGCCCTCGTCGAAAACGGCTGCATATGCGTCTCCGAAGGCGCGAATATGCCCTCCACTCCCGAGGCCATCGAAGTCTACATGAAAGCCGGCATCCTCTACGCCCCCGGCAAGGCTTCCAACGCCGGCGGCGTCGCCACGAGCGGGCTTGAAATGTCACAGAACGCCATCCGTCTGAGCTGGACTCGCGAAGAAGTCGACGAAAAACTCCACAACATCATGCGCAACATCCATAAGAACGCCCTCGAGGCCGCCGCCGAATACGGAACTCCCGGAAACTATATGAACGGCGCCAACATCGCGGGCTTCAAAAAAGTAGCTGCCGCCATGATAGCCCAAGGCTTCTGATTTGGCGAATGCTTTTGGGCTAAAAACGAGTTGCTGCGCGATAACAAAGACTCTCGCGTATGTTCAATACGCTTCGACCCTTTGTTTCGCTTGCGCCCCGTTTTTAGCTCCAAAATCATTGCGCCAAATCGGGAACCTGCGGTTTTCGGAACGAACTCCTGAAGTGTTAGCGAACCTCTCATGGGAGGTTCGTTTTTTGTGGGGGACGGATGACGGCGACTCTCGCGTATGTTCAATACGTTTCAACCCTTTGTTTCGCTTGCGCCCCGTTTTTAGCTCCAAAATCATTGCGCCAAATCGGATATCCTTGGTTTTTCGGAACGAACTCCGGAAGTGTTAGCGAACCTCTCATGGGAGGTTCGTTTTTTTGTTGGATAACGGATAACGGCGACTTTCGCGTATGTTTAATACGCATCAACCCTTTGTTTCGCTTGCGCCCCGTTTTTATCTCCAAAATCATTGCGCCAAATCTGTGAAGCTTAGGTTTGGGGAGAACGAACTCCGGAAGTGTTGACGAACCTCTCATGGGAGGTTCGTTTTTTGTGGGGGACGGGAGGGGATAGAAGCATTGGCGAAGCCAATCTTCGTAAGGGGCGTCAGCCCCTTCTATGGAAGTGGCGCTGCCGCCCTCTCAATGGAATCGGCACTGCCGCTTGGCGCGCCTTGCGCCTATTTGCGTCTTGATGTCCTGTGTTATGGTTTGTTGGCGTATACGTATTTATAGTAAGCTTTATTTGCCAGCTTGGAGGCCGCCGGTTCGTCGAGAAAAACTTTGACGTTCGGGTGGAGTTGCAGGGCGCTCGCGGGGACAGTTGCCGTGACCGGCCCCTCCGCCATTCGTGCGACGGCTTCAGCTTTGCCTTCGCCGAACGCCAGCAGCAGGATCTCGCGGGAGTCGAGTATCGTGCCGATTCCCATTGTCACGGCGTGCATGGGAACTTTCGAGATGTCGCCGCCGAAAAACCTGGAGTTGTCGGCGCGGGTTTTTTCGGTCAGGGTTTTCACGCGCGTGCGCGAGCCCAGCGACGACGACGGCTCGTTGAAGCCGATGTGCCCGTCGGAGCCTATTCCCAACACCTGCAAATCTATTCCCCCGCAAAGCCTTATTTTGTTTTCGTACTGGACGCAGTAGGCGCGGATATTTTCGGCGCAGCCGTCGGGAATATGTGTATTCGAGCGGTCGACGTCTATTTTTGAAAATAGATGTTTTTCCATGAACGAGCGGTAGGAATTCGGGTCGGAGGCGGGCATTCCCACATATTCGTCGAGGTTGAACGTCGAAACTTTTTTGAACGACACCTCCCCCCTGCCGCACATTTCCGCAAGCTTGCCGTAGAGCCCTATCACCGTTCCGCCCGTCGCGAGCCCAAGCACGCTCGAGCGCTTGGCGAGAATCTGCATCTTTACGGCTTCCGCGGCTTTTGCGGAGGCCTCGGCGGGATTTTCAGATATTATTATTTCCATGGCTGTTTTGCAAATAGGGTTGCGGCGTTTTCCGACGCGGGCAGAAAGCGGCTTTTAAAGGCGCTTTTCCACCCGCGCGCAGAGCGGATTTTCGCCCTGAAAAGCACGGCGAAGTCGAAGTCCGGAACGGCCACTCCCTGGCCCCCGACGAGCTCTCCGCCCCTGCGGACATTGTCGGACATCCACGACGGAATCCTGATATGGTAGGGGTTGCGCTCCACCTCCTTTGTGTGGCACGAGGTCGCTTCCACCTGCGCGGCGAGTATGTCGGACGGAATTTCCACCATGAGGTTGGGGGATTTCATCGCGCCCCAATACTCGGTTTCAAACAGCATTCCGCGATAGGAGGCTCCGAGAATTTCAAGCGCGTCCGCCACGAGCAGCGATACCCCGCAATGGGTCTTGTTCCAGTCGTTTTTGTGCGGGGCGAAAATGGCCGCGGGATTTTCGCGCGAGATTATTCCGGCGATTTCTTTCGCGGCGGATTTCCACTCGCGGGAGCCGCGCGAGGAGGGCACTATTCTGTCGAATCCTTCGCCGCCGCCGCAGATTTCGAGCTCCCACGACAGGCGTTTGCAGCATTCCCTGAGCTCGGCGCGCCTTCCGGGCCTGCGCGCCTTGTTGGAGCCCAGGGTCACGGCGACATCCTTCACTTCAAAGCCGCATTCGCGCATTAGCCGCAGCGCGAGCCCTCCGGACATTGCCTCGTCGTCGGGGTGCGGGGCGAAAATAAGGGCCTTTTTGCGCATTTTCCAAAACCTCGGGTCGCACGTTTTGCAAAATGTTTCGGTGTCCGGAGCGAACGAGCCGCCGAAAGCCGCGCCGGAGGTTGCCTGCGCGCCGAAGGGAATCCGCGCGGCTTCCCTGAAAAGCCTGCCGAGCCTTTTTACGTATTCGCCGTAGTTTTTCATTTCGGCGGAGATTTTTGCGAAAACGGCAAAATGATTCAATCCATTTTGCCGGTGCCTCCCCAAAATCTGGGGAATAATTCATTGCAATTCAAATATCGGTCAAAATAGTTAAACGGCGCGGCAGCAAGCGCCGACGGCAATCCCGCGCCGCCTGCGCGCCGGAATTTCCGCTACGCGCGCCTGTCCCACATGTACTGGGTGACGCCCATTTTTTCGAACGCCGACTTCAAGTCTTCGTCTTTGTCGCTTATGACAAGCAGCTTGTCGCCCGCCGCGAGCTTTGTCCCGCCTTTGGGAATAAAGAACGACGTGCCGCGCCGCACCATCATTACGAGCGTGTGCTCCGGCAGTTTGAAGCTTGATAGAGTGTCTCCCGCCGCGAGGATTTCGGGCGTCACCTCGATTTCCGCCATGGCTGACTTTATCTCTTCCGGCAGTTCCACCCCGAAAGCGGTGGCGTCGGGAGGCGTCTTGTCGTCCACGCCCAAAATGCGCGCCATGGCCGGCACCGTCATTCCCTGGACGACGAGCGAGAGAATCGTTATGAAAAACACTATGTTGAACATCGTCTGCGCCTGCTCCACCTCGTAAGTCAAAAGGTATGTTGCAAACACTATCGGCACCGCCCCGCGCAGCCCCACCCACGAGACGTAGTTGACCGCGTTTCTGGAAAATTTGCGGAACGGCGCAAGGCAGAGTATAACGCTAAGCGGCCTGCCGAAGATTATCATAAACGCCCCTACCGCAAGCCCCATTCCCGCCACGGGCAGGAGCTCCTTGGGGTTGACGAGCAGCCCGAGCGTGAGAAACATCACTATCTGCCACAGCCATGTGAAGTCCTCGAAGAAGCGCGTGATGTTGCGCTTGTGGATCATTCGGCTGTTGCCAACAACAAGCCCCGCCAGGTATACCGCCAGATACCCGTTGCCCCTGAGCGCGTCGGTGACCGAATAGACAAACAGCACGCACGCGAAAATGAACACCGAATACAGCGACTGGTTTGAAAGGTTTATGTGGTTGACGACCCACACTATGATTTTTGCCGCCACAACGCCCACCAGCACGCCGACCGCTATCTGTATGCCGAAGTTGGCGATTCCCTCGTAGGAGAGCTCCCCGACATTGATGTAGGCGATGGTCGCCATTGCGAGCAGGAACGCCATGGGATCGTTGCTTCCGCTCTCGAGCTCGAGCAGCGGGCGGAGATTCTCCTTGAGCGCGAGCCCTTTTGAGCGCAGGAGGGCAAATACCGACGCGGAATCGGTTGAGGACATCACCGAGGCGAGCAGCAGGGATTGCGGGAGCGTGAAGCTCAGCCCGAACCACGACGCCACAATCCATATGAACACGCCCGTGAAGGCCGCCGTAAGCATAACCCCGAACGTTGCGAGCACCACCCCGGGCAGGAGGACGGGCTTTATGTCGGAAAAGCTCGTGTCCACGCCGCCCGAAAACAGGATAATCGAAAGCGACATTATGCCGATGAACTGCGCCGTCGAATAGTTGCTGAAAGATATTCCAAGCCCGTCCACCCCCATGAACATGCCGGCGGCCAGAAACACGAGCAGCGAGGGAATCCCGAAGCGGAAGCCCGCCTTGACGATCATTATGCTGAAAATCAGCATAGCGGACCCTATCATCAAAATATTTTCCGTCGTGAGTTCCATTGCGCTAAAAAACGGCTGTTTCCGCGACAAAAAGTCTTGAATAAAAAATTCTTTGCCAAAGACTCTAATTCAAAAAAACGGAATGTACACAAATTTTATGGGAAATTTTAAACTTATGGCAAAAATCCTCTCCGCGGCGTGTGCAATCTGCGCTTTCGCGGCTTTCGCGTGCGCCGCGAAAGTGGAAAAAATCGACGCCCCGAGCGCCGCGATGAACAAGAGCATACCCGCGTTTGTCGTGCTGCCCGACGCATACGAAAGCTCCAAAGACGCGCGCTTTCCGGTGTTGTACCTGCTGCACGGATTCGGCGGCAACTGCTCGTCGTGGCTGCAAATCAAGCCCGACCTCCAAAAGCTTGCGAGCCTTTACAACATGATAATCGTCTGCCCCGACGGCGCCACCGCCTGGTACTGGGACAGCCCCAAAAATCCGAACCTCAAATACCAGACCTACGTCTCGGAGGAGCTGGTCAAACTCATAGACTCGAAATACCGCACGATTCCCTCGCGCGGGGGGCGCGCAATCACGGGGCTTAGCATGGGCGGCCACGGGGGATTGTGGCTCGGGATAAACCGCTCCGACGTATTCGGCGCATGCGGCTCGATAAGCGGCGGCGTGGATATACGCCCGTTTCCGCACAACTGGCACATGGCCCACAGCCTCGGCGAATACGCCGACAACGAAGACATATGGGATTCCCACACGGTTATGAACATAGTTCATAAGATAAAGGCCCGCCCCCTGCAAATAATAATAGACTGCGGAACCTCCGATTTCTTCTACCGCGTGAACGAAAAGCTCCACGAAAAGCTGCTCTACAACAATATTCCGCACGACTACATCACGCGCCCCGGCGCGCACGACGCAAACTACTGGAACAACGCCATAGACTACCAGGTGCTATTCTTCTCAAAATTTTTCTCGCAGGCGGCAAACGCCGGGCGCGCCGGACGGTAGCGGCAAAAAACCCGCCGCCGGCGCCGGACAATTCCGCTTCGGAAGGGGCGGCCATGCCCGTAGGAAAATGCGGCTTGGGAGCCTGAAAAATTTTCTTGCAAAAACACTCAAAAGAGAGTTGCATTACCAAGATAAACATGGAGCAAGCGTCGAATTTTCTTTTCGCCTAAAACGGGGAAGATTCAGATATAGGTGGTTATCCTTGGTTCCCGTCAAGTTCTCTCGGCGGAAAAAGCGGCTTTAATAAATTCGGGTTTTGCGCGTGTTTAAAAGGCTTAATAAATAATAAAAACAAAACAATATGGCACTTAAAATCAGACTACAAAGGAACGGCGCTGCGCACAAACCCATTTACCGCATAGTCGTGGCCGAAAGCGCGTCGCGTCGCGACGGCAAGTTTGTCGAAACTCTCGGCATGTACAATCCCAGCCCCCGCGGCAAGGATGTCCTGTCGAAAATCAATCTCGAGCGCGCGGACTACTGGCTCGGCGTGGGCGCCAAGCCCACCGACACCGTCAAAGCTCTCATCAAGAAGGCTAAGGCGGAAGCCGCCAACGCATAGAGCCGCTTAAATCCACCTCCGACCCGCCGCATGCGCGGCGGGTCTTTGCGTTCATACCGCGCCCGTCGCCCCAATGCCGGCAAGCCTCAAAATAGATTTTCTGACGCTCTTCCCCAACATGCTCTCCGGCTTTCTGAACGAGAGCATGCTGGCGCGCGCGCAGGCGGCGGGGATTCTCGACCTCAAAGTCCACAACATTCGCGACTGGGCGGAGGGCGCACACAAAGTCACCGACGACAGGCCGTTCGGCGGCGGCCCCGGAATGGTCATGAAGCCCGAGCCCGTGTTTGCCGCAATCGAGGCATTGCAAACCCCCGGCTGCACCCGCGTCTATATGTGCCCGGACGGCGAAAAACTATCCCCGAAAATCGCTTCCGAACTCTCCCGCGCGGGCCACCTGATAATCCTCAGTGGCCACTACGAAGGCATCGACCAGCGGATCCGCGACGCCGTAATAGACAGAGAAATTTCGATAGGCGATTACGTGCTGACCAACGGAACCCTCCCCGCCGCAGTTCTGGCCGACGCGGCCGCCAGATATGTAAAAGGCGTTTTGGGCGAAGAAAATTCCTTGACGTACGACTCTTTTAACGGCAATCTTCTCGCTTTTCCACAATATACGAGGCCGGCGGAATTTCGGGGAATGAAAGTTCCCGACGTTCTAATGTCGGGCAACCACGCGGCGATAGAGCGCTGGCGCGTAGAACGGCAGGTGGAAAAGACAAAGGAGCGCAGACAGGACATATTTAAAGCAAAGGAAACAAAGCAATGAACCAGGAATTGTTGAAAGAAATCACGAAAGACCAGATTAAAGCCGACAAGGCCAACTTCAAGATCGGCGACGGAGTCCGCGTGCACACCAAAGTTCGCGAAGGCGACAAGGAGCGCATACAGATTTTTGCGGGCATCGTCATTGCCAGAAAGGGCAGCGGAATCCACGAAACCTTCACCGTCCGCCGCATTTCCTACGGCGAGGGCGTCGAGCGCGTCTTCCCCGTCAACTCGCCCAACGTCGAGAAAATCGAGGTCGAACGCGAATCCGTCCCGATGCGCGCGCGCCTCTACTACCTGCGCGACCGCGTCGGGCGCGAAGCATCCAAAGTGAAAGAAAAACGCATCTGATTTGGCGAATGCTTTTGGGCTAAAAACGAGTTGCTGCGCGATAACAAAGACTCTCGCGTATGTTCAATACGCTTCGACCCTTTGTTTCGCTTGCGCCCCGTTTTTAGCTCCAAAATCATTGCGCCAAATCTGGAACCCTTGGTTTTCAGAACGAACTCCGGAAGTGTTAACGAATCTCTCATGGGAGGTTCGTTTTTTTGTGGGGAACGGATAACGGCGACTTTCGCGTATGTTTAATACGCTTCGACCCTTTGTTTCGCTTGCGCCCCGTTTTTAGCTCCAAAATCATTGCGCCAAATCGGATACCCTTGGTTTTCGGAACGAACTTCGGAAGTGCTAACGAACCTCTCATGGGAGGTTCGTTTTTTGTTGGGAACGGATAACTGTTGAGTTCCGCGTATGCCAATACGCTTCAACCCTTTGTTTCGCTTGCGCCCCGTTTTTAGTTCCAAAATCATTGCGCCAAATCGGATACCCTTGGCTTTCGGAACGAACTCCGGAAGTGTTAACGAACCTCTCATGGGAGGTTCGTTTTTTTGTGTGGGGGACGGATGACGGCGACTCTCGCGTATGTTCAATACGCTTCGACCCTTTGTTTCGCTTGCGCCCCGTTTTTATCTCCAAAATCATTGCGCCAAATCTGGAACCTTAGGTTTGGGGAGAACGAACTCCGGAAGTATTAACGAACCTCTCATGGGAGGTTCGTTTTTTGTGGGGAACGGGGAGGGGATAGAAGCATTGGCGAAGCCAATCTTCGTAAGGGGCGTCAGCCCCTTCAATGGAAGCGGCACTGCCGCCCCCTTCAATGGAAGCGGTATTGCCGTCTCCTTCTATGGAAGCGGCACTGCCGCCCGCCCTCGCTCTTTATCCAAAATGGATTCGCTGGCTTGGTTGCGCTGGGCGGGCGCGGGGCGCGCCTGCCGCGGAGGGGGCAAGCCCCCTGCGGCGATTGGCAAAGCCAATGCGCCTACCCCCCGAAGTTTCCGCATATGGAGTTTTGTATATATCCGAATAAAATGCCAATGCATTTTATCCTTCCCGAAAGCCTTATTTTATAGCCTCGCTGCGCTTCGGATAAAATAAGCTTTCGTTTTCATTGCGCCAAATCGGGAAGCTTGCTTTTCTCTTAAACAAAAAGTGAAAGATTAACGAACCTCTTATGGTAGGTTTGTTTTTTTTGGGGGATTGCGGGAGAGAAAAAAGTATTGGCAAAGGCTATCTTTGCAATGGGGTTTTAATGGCGGGCGTGTTTCGCGCCCGTAAGGGGCGCGCCATTTCGCGGAAACTGCGCCGCATCTGGCGTCGGCTCTGCATCTGCTTGCGGGCGGGATTTTTTTATAAAAAGCTTGTTATGGTGCGGGCTATATGTAGAAATGTTCGGCGTGAAATTATCAAGGACTTTATTCGCCTTCGCGTGGCTTGCCGGATTTTGCGGAGCGTCGGCTGCGGTCGCTGCGGACGCAAATTCCAAACCGCGCAGGCGCGCGGACGTCCCGTGGGTGTCGCTGTCGCACCAGAGGAGCCTCGAATCAAAGCCCGCCGCCGCGGACGAAGGGGAAAAGGTTCCCGTCGTGAAGAAATCGGACGGAAAGTCGCCGCTATCGCGCATGGTTTCTGCTCCGGAGATTTCCGCCGACAAGTTCGACTATTTGCAGGGCGGAGACGGAGACCTCGTGGCTACCGGCAACGCAAAAATAGACGACGAAAAGTTCGAGCTGCGCGCGGATAAAATAAAGTACTCGCAAAACACGGGCGCGGCGGAGGCGTCGGGTTCGGTAAAGGCGTCGCTCGCCCAGGCGAGGGTCGCCGCCGAAACGTTCCGCTTAAACCCTTCCAAAGAAGAGCTTTCCACCCCCCACGCGCGCTTCGGCTCATCTCCGATTTTCGTTGAGGCCGACGAGATAAATTCCGCCAAAAACAAAGTTTCTTTCGACAACCCCATTGTTTATATTGGCGAGCCTTCCCCGTACTCAATGACGGCTTCCGCTTCGCAGATAAGGTACGACACGCAGTCGGAGCTTCTCGAATTTGACGACACCATCGTGTCTATCGGCCCCGTGCCCGTTTTTTACGCCCCCTACTATTCACAGTACGGCCTTGAAAAGCCCCCGTTCGACATCCAGACAAAAGTCGGCTACAATTCCGACTACGGGGCGTTTTTGGCAAACACGGTAATATATAACGGCCTAGGGAATTTCGACCCGGGATTTTTGCTCGACTATTACACCGAGCGCTCCGTTCTCTTCGGCCCCGCGCTCAATTACGACTACAAAGGCGTCGAGACGTGGCTGCGCGGATTTGTCCAGGGCGCCTACATAAACGACCACGGAAGCGCGGACATTCTCGGCGTGGACTCGCTCGGCAGGCGCATAGGCCACGACAGATTCTTCGCCCAGATGCGCCACGCGCAGATGGTTTCCGACAACATAGCGGTGATAGGCTCTCTCGCGTGGTGGAGCGACGAATTCGTCACGCGCGACTTCCGCCCCGAGTTCTTTTACGGCGACCAGATCCCCGACAACTTCGCGGAGGTCGACTATTACGGCCCGTCGTACACGGTTTCGCTGTTTTCGCGCTTTGCGCCCAACAACTGGGAGATCGTCCAGCAGCGTTTGCCCGAGGCGCGCTTTGACCTCCAGCCCGGCGAGATCTTCAACACGGGCGTCTACCAGACGATGTACGCCTCCGCCGGATACTTGCGCAACAGCGGCCCGGAGCAGCTGCTTTCGGAGACTTTCGAGACCGCGCGCGTTGACGCCTATTACGGTTTGATGCGCCCCATACGCCTCAATTCGTGGAGCACCATAACGCCCGTGATAGGCGGCAGGCTGACGTATTACGGCAACCCCAAGAACGGCAATTCAAGTTATACGCGCCTGCTCGGGCAGATAGGCTTCGACGCGCAGATGGACGTGTGGGGCACTTGGGAGTACAAGAGCCGGACAATGGGAATCGACGGCTTGCGCCACCACATGACTCCCGTCATAAGCTACCGCTACATTCCCAACGCCGCGCAGGGGTCGGGCGCTATCCCCGGGATCGACGAAATCAGCATAGAGGATTTCACCTATCCCCCGATTCTCGACCTCGGCGACATGCGCAACACCGACCGCCTGTTCAAGACAAACACCCTGCGCATCGGCCTCAAAAACACCCTCGAAACGCGCGACGAAACCTACGGCTCGAGAGAGCTCGCGCGGTTCGACATATTTCAGGACTTTAATTTCGACAAGCGCGTACTGGCGCAGAACGACTTCAAAGAGTCGTCGTTTTCGGATCTCTATACGAACGTTTCGATCTCTCCCGCGCGCTGGCTGACCGTCGGCTGCTACAACCGCTTCAACATCGAAAACCTCAACGTCCCGGAAACCAACGCCTATATCGGGCTTTTCGATTCCGACAAGTTTTCGCTCTACTTGATTTCGAGCTATCTTGACGGCGCAATAACCCAGTATTCCGCGCTCGCGGAGTACCGCATAAGCGAGAGGTACAGGATCCTCGCCAGATGGGCCTACGACCACCGCCTGAGCATGCTCACCGACCAGACTTATACGCTTTGGACGCGCCTGGGCAACTCGTGGGTGGTCGAGTACCAGATCTCCTACCGCTCGGGCTCTTCGCGCCAGAACAATTTTTCTTTCGGCGCCCGCATTTCCATGGCGATTTTCTGATTTCATGCCCGACGACCTGCCAATTTCGGAAGACGCGCTCGCGGGCGGACTCGAAATGTCCGTCAGGCTCAACGTGTTCGAGGGGCCTCTCGACCTTCTGCTGTTCCTCATTCGCAAAAACGAAATCGACATTTACGACATTCCGATAGCGGAGGTGACGCGGCAGTACATGGGCGTTTTGCGCTCGATGAAGAGCCTGTCGCTCGACGTGGCGGGCGAGTTCTTCGTGATGGCGGCTACGCTGATGTACATAAAAAGCAGGATGCTGCTGCCCACGGACGAGCGCGCGGTCCAGTCGGAGGATGAGCCCGATTCGGAGGTCGACCCGCGCTGGCAGCTTGTGGAGCAGCTTCTCGAGTACAAGAAGGTGAAGCTCGCCGCGGACGGCTTGGAAGACCTCATAGACGCCCGCCTCAACTACGGCGAGCGCGCTATTTCCGCCGGCGGCGAGGCCGCGGAGAGGCCGCTGAAACGCTCCGACAAAATGGAGATATGGGGCGCCTTCAACATCGCGCTGAGGAGGCTCGCCGAAAAGCTCGTGCAGGGCGAAATCCGCGAGGAAAACGTGACAGTCGCCGACCGCATGGAGTTTTTGCTGTCCGTCCCCGAAAACAAGTTTTCGTTTTCGTCGCTCTTTGAGGGCGGGAAGGCGGGCATTGTCGCTATAATGGCGACATTCATCGCCATGCTTGAGCTCTCGCGCCTCGGAAAGCTCTCCGTGTCGCAGGACGAGAGTTTTGGCGAAATTTACTGCGAGCGCATCGGCGGCGCCCCGTCGGGCGAGGCCGGCGGCGCGGAATCAGGGGAGGATTGAAAATGGCGGGGAAAAAATCGGCGCATCTTTTCGGTATAGGGCTTGACGGCGACGGGCACAAGCGCGTCACGCAGGCCGAAAAATTTTCGCTCATAGGCGGAACCGAGGAAACCCACGAGCTCATGACGGAGACCGTCATAAAGACTTTCGAGGATTTGAAGCGCAGGGGAAAGGAGCTTGAAGAGACCTCCCCCGCCGAGCTCTCGGATATTTTGAGAAAAAACATGCCTGGCGGGAGGCGGCAATGAAATATTTCGGAACCGACGGAATCCGCGGCTCGTACGGGGACTTTGAAGTCAGCGAGCCCTTTTACAGAAACCTCGGCGCCGCGTGCGCCGACGCGCTCGCGGACAGCGGCGGCGGCTTTGCCGTGGCCGGCTGCGACACCCGCGCGTCTTCGGATTCCCTCAAAGCGGCGTTCTGCGAGGGCTTCGCGTCGCGCGGTGGAAGGGTAGAGGACATGGGGGTGCTGCCGACTCCGGCGCTCGCCTACGCGGTGTTGGAGCGCAAGGCAGCCCTCGGCGCGATGATTACCGCCTCCCACAACCCGTATTCGGACAACGGCATAAAGTTTTTCGACTCCCGCGCCAGAAAAGCCTGCGACGACTTCCAGCTCGACATCGAGCGGCGCGCCGACGCGACGGCCTGCGATTTCGGCGCGTATTCCAAAAAGTCTTTCGCCCCGCGCGAAATTTCCGCCGGCAAATTCGCGCTCGGGGAGTACGCCGCAAAAATGTGCTCGCTCTTTGAGCCCGGATTTCTCGGCGGGCTTACCGTCGCCGTGGACATGGCAAACGGAGCCACTTCCGGAGTGTCCTCAAAGGTCTTTGAGGCGTACGGCGCAAAAGTTGTCGGGGCGGCGAGCTCGCCGGACGGCTTCAACATAAACGGCGGCGTGGGCAGCCAGCACCCCGAAAACCTCGCGGCGCTCTGCCGCTCCTGCGGCGCGGATGTTGGCTTCGCGCACGACGGAGACGGCGACAGGGTGGTGGTCTGCGACGACAAGTTTTCGATTCTTGAGGGCGAGGAGGTTTTGGGCCTAATTGCGCGGGAGCGCATGGCGCGCGGGGCGCTCTCCTCAAACGCGATAGTCACCACCGTTCAGAGCAACACCGGCCTCGACGAATCCCTCGCGGCGGACGGCATAAAGGTTTACAGGTGCGGAATCGGCGACAGGCTCGTTATGGGGGAAATGCTCGCGCGCGGCTGCAACGTCGGCGGGGAAAATTCCGGCCACTTCATATTTTCCGACATATCCCCGTGCGGCGACGGGCTCGCCGCAGCGCTCGCGGTGCTATCCGTGATGGCGCGCAGCGGCAAAAAGCTTTCGGAGCTCAGGGGCGGGATATCCATGTATCCGTGCGTTTCGCAGGCGGTTGCCGTAGCTCGGAAAATACCGTTCGAGGATGCCCCGAACCTCTCGGCCGCCATGAAAAGGTGCGAAGATTTGCTCGGCGGCAGGGGCCGCATACTCGTCAGATACTCCGGCACCGAGAAAAAAATCCGCCTTCTCGCGGAGTCTCCCGACCCCGAAAAGGCGCAAAAATGCATGTCTTTTTTGCTCGGCGCTACAGAAATAGACTTGAAATAACCGCCGGTTTTTTTTAACGTTCGGGCTTTAACGAAGAACAGGCTTTATTTATGGCAGAAACCGAACCCACAGAACCCACGGAAGAAATAGTGGAAACCCAAATCAAGGATTTGGATCCCCGCTTTGTAAAACAGCTTGAATCCGCCGAGAGGTCGATCGACAAAAATCCCGGATATACCATAGACATTTGCGCGACGATTCTGGCGAAGTATCCGTCCTGTGTGGACGTGCGCAAAATAATGCGCCAGGCGCAGTTCAAAAAGTACGGGAAGGGCAATCCGGTCGCCAAGCTCTCCGGCGACGTACAGGGCATGGTTCTTTCGATGAAAGCCCCGTCGATGATTAAGAAGGGGCAGGCGCTCGAAGTCATGGCGCAGGCCGAACATCTCCTTTCCCAGTGCCCGCAGAATGCCTCGGCGCTCAAGGCGCTTGCGTCGGCGGCGGAATCGCTCTCATATTGGGGGACTGCGGCGTCCGCGTACATGGCCATAGCCCAGTTCCAGCCCAAGAACGAAAAGAACCTTCTGGCTCTCGCCAACGCCTACGTCAAAAACAAGCAGCCCGACGAGGCGGCCCAGGTGTGCGAGCAGATTTTGCGCCGCAACCCCACAAACGGCGACGCCCAGGCCCTCGCGCGCAGCGCGTCCGTCATAAAGACGATGAACAAGGGCAACTGGGAAAAGGAGGGCGGCGACTTCCGCGACAAGCTCAAGAGTGCCGACGAAACCTCCGACCTCGAAAAGGCGGCGAGCCTCGTCAGCGACGAGGAAACCCTCGGCCGCATGGTCGACAGGCTCAGGGAGCAAATCAAAACCGACCCCGAAAACGTCAATCTCTACCGCGAAATCTGCGCCAATCTCCGCACGCTACGCCGCTACTCGGAAGCGCTCGAATATGTGCGGCAGGCGCGCCAGCAGCCTCTCGGCAAGGGCGACACCACCCTCGAAAAGTGGGAGCACGACTTTATCGTCGCCGACATGGAGAACAAAATCGAGACGCTCAAAGCCAAGCTCGAGGAAAATCCCGACGACGCCGCGACGAAGGCGGAACTCGAAGAGCTTTCGAAGAAGGAGCACGACTACAAGCTCGAAAACGCGCGCCTGATGGTCGAGCGCTATCCCAACGACTTCAACTACCGCTACATATACGGACAGCTGCTTTTTGAGGACGGCAAGCTCGACGACGCCATCATGCAGTTCCAGCTTTCACAGCGCAACCCGAAGGTTCGCCTCCAGTCGCTCCTCGGCCTCGGCAGGGCGTTCATTCTCGGCGCCAAGTACGACCTCGCCGTCGACCAGCTCGAGATCGCCAAGAAGGAGTCGAAGATAATGAACGACGCCAAAAAGGAAATAATCTACGAGCTCGCCACCGCCTACGAAAAAATGGGCGAAGCCGAAAAGGCGTTCAACGAGTTCAAGGAAATCTATTCCGCCGATATTTCCTACAAGGACGTCTCAAAGAAAATCAACGATTACTACGAGTCCAAACGCAAGTAAGATTTGGCGAACGCTTTGGCGCGGGGCTGCGCGAAATTTTCGCTGACACCCCGTTTGAAAAGAGTCTGCTTTGGGTCGCGCGCGCCAGTGCGCTCCCGCCGGCAGACTCTTTTTAACGCTCTACTGAGCGGCAGTTTCGCCCAAAAGTAAAAATGTTTTGGAGTAAGCCGCGCTTTTGCCGCACCAAGTACGCTTCGGCCGCGGCTTTTTTGCGTATTGCACGCTACAAAATGGATTCGCTTGGTTGCGCTGGGCGGGCGCGGGGCGCGCCTGCCGCAGAGGGGGCAAGCCCCCTGGCGATTGGCAAAGCCAATGCGCCTGCCCCCGAAGTTTCCGCATATGGAGTTTTGTATATATCCGAATAAAATGCCAACGCATTTTATCCTTCCGAAAGCCTTATTTTATAGCTTCGCTATGCTTGGTTGCGCTGCGCGCCTCGCTTATTGCCAGACTCTGAATTCGGAATCTTTCCCCCAGGTGGACCCTGCGGATGGATAGTCTACGAATATCCTTGATTTCCCGTCAATGCCTCCGACTTTCAATGCGGAGGCCGCCCCGTCAACTTTTACGGGAACCGCGCTTTTCAGGAAGTCGTTGCCGTCGAGAGCCGGCTTGAAGGGCTTGTCAAAAGACGGGTCGTAGCGCCTGTCGAGAGCGTAGACGTAGGGGCCGCGGCGGACGGCAACGAGCGACGGATTCGACGGATCCCTCTCGACAAACGCGCGGGAATCGAACTCTATTTCTATTTCGTCGCCGCTCTTCCAGTCGCGTTTCAAAACCGCGTATATTCCCGCGTCGGGGGAGGCCGCCTTTTGCCCGTTCACTGAAATTTCCGTCTTTTTGCTCCACGACGGGATTCTCAGGCAGACGCTGAATGTATGCAGCCCCCCGGGCATTTCGAGCAAGATTTTTGCGCGCAGCTTTTCCGCGCCGAAATCCACTCCCGATACTTTCAGCGTCACTTTCCCGTCGACGGACGGAACGCCGACTTTCCCGAATCCGTTTTCGTAGAGGTTTACGTAGACCGAATTTCCCCTTCCGGACATATAGGCGATTTTCGGGAGCAGAAACAGGGCGCGCGGGCCGCTGGCAACGCAGCAATTCATGTGCATTCCCGATTGTTCGGGCGCGGGAGTTCTGACGCCCTTCATGCGGCTGTAATGCGCCCACCATTTTCCGTCGGCGCGCTGGGCGGCGGCGAGGGCGTTGTAGGCGGCGAGCTCTATGCCGTCGGCGTAGGACGGGTCTCCCGTGAGGCGCAGCAGCTGCGCGCAGAACTTTATCCACGTGGCGCTCACGCAGGTTTCCATCCAATGTTCGGAATCCTCCTGCTGGCAAAATTTGCCGTCCGTCCACCGCTCCCAGATGGAGCCGGAGCCGAGTACGGTGATTTCGCGTTCGGCGATCGCCTTGGCGGCGTTGACGGCCGCCCGCTTGTACTTTTCATTGCCGGTGATTCTGTATAGCTCGAGCAGTCCCTCGTAGCACGACATCATTTCATACGATTTCGACAGCCCGCCGTCCATATATTCCTTCGCTCCCTTTTTGGGCTTGGCGAACATGTCAACGACATAAGTTCCGGCGAGGGCTTTTGAGACGAGATCCGGCTTGGGGTTGTCCTTTGCCCAGCAGGAGACTATCCATTCGGAATAGTCGAGGTATTTTTTGTCGCCGGTATATTTGTATAGCAGAACCATGGGTTCTAAGAGGCTCGACGACGCCATTCCCTGCCACATCCCGATTTCGCAAATATTGCCGATTTTTTTGCCTTCGCCGACGGATGCCATTATGTTGTCGGCGTGTTTTTTTGCGGCGTCGAGGACGCCGGCATCGCCCGTTCTGGCGTATTCGGCGAGCAATCCTAACAGTACGTACTTGCGCCCCCAAATATCCCAGCCGGAAAATTCCGCGCCCTTCTTGTAGGTGGTGATGGAGCCGTCCGCGGCCTGGGTTTTCAGGAGTTCGGAAGCGGCGTATTTTAGGATTTTGTCGAGTTGCCCGGAAGGCTCGTAGGAATATGCGAGCGCGGCGGAGGTAAACCATTTGCCCCAGAATTCAATCTGCCACAGTTTGTTCTCGGGGCGCGTCTTGAACGGGCGGACGAGGTCGTCCACATCCCACGAAAGCATGTCGCCCTTCATTGAGGCGTCAAGCTCGCCGCCGAGGACGCCCGAAAATTTTACCGAACCGTCTTCACAGGGGAAATGCATCGCGTCTGAAACGGCGCCCGCCACTTTCGGAGAAACGGAGCTTTTCCTGTTTTGAGAAGGCGAGGAAATATCCCCGCTTCCGGAATCCGAAGCGCAAGCCCCCGTAAAAATGGCGGCCGCCAAAATTCCAATTCCGGCGAAACTGCCGCGGTAAAAAACATCAAATTTTTTCATAATCGAGAGGATAATACAAAAAAAACGAATGTTTCAATAATATACATAAAGAAAAGGAATTTGCCGCGCTCGGGCGCATTTCCATTTAAGGCGCTCTCTTGTGAAGATTGGCTCCACCAATGCTTCTATCCCATTTTCAATTCCCACAAAAAACCTCCCATGAGAGGTTCGTCAACACTTCCGGAGTTCGTTCTCCCCAAACCTAAGCTTCCCCGATTTGGCGCAATGATTTTGGAGCTAAAAACGGGGCGCAAGCGAACAAAGGGTTGAAGCGTATTAAACATACGCGAAAGTCGCCGTTATCCGTTATCCAACAAAAAAACGAACCTCCCATGAGAGATTCGTTAGCACTTCCGGAGTTCGTTCCGAAAAACCAAGCTTCCCCGATTTGGCGCAATGATTTTGGAGCTAAAAACGGGGCGCAAGCGAAACAAAGGGTTGAAGCGTATTAAACATACGCGAAAGTCGCCGTTATCCGTTATCCAACAAAAAAACGAACCTCCCATGAGAGATTCGTTAGCACTTCCGGAGTTCGTTCCGAAAAACCAAGCTTCCCCGATTTGGCGCAATGATTTTGGAGCTAAAAACGGGGCGCAAGCGAAACGGCGGGTTGAAGCGTATTAAACATACGCGAAAGTCGCCGTTATTCGTTCCCCACAAAAAAAACGAACCTCCCATGAGAAGTTCGTCAGCACTTCCGGAGTTCGTTCCGAAAACAGCAGGTTCCCGATTTGGCGCAATGATTTTGGAGCTAAAAACGGGGCGCAAGCGAAACGGCGGGTTGAAGCGTATTGGCATACGCGAGAGTCAACAGTTATCCGTCACCCACAAAAAAACGAACCTCCCATGAGAGGTTCGTTAACACTTCCGGAGTTCGTTCCGAAAACCAAGGGTATCCGATTTGGCGCAATGATTTTGGAGCTAAAAACGGGGCGCAAGCGAAACGGCGGGTTGAAGCGTATTAAACATACGCGAAAGTCGCCGTTATCGCGCAGCAACTCGTTTTTAGCCCAAAAGCATTCGCCAAATCATTATGCTTTGAATCCGGCGTCGTATGCTTCTTTCAGCGCCGGAGAGCCTTTGATTTCGCCCGCGTGCCATACCCCAAGGCCCATTATAACGCCTTTGAGGCTCGGGTTGTCGAGGCAGTCGAGAAATCCGTTCAGCGACGACACCACCCTCTCCATATTTTCGCGCTCGGAATCCGCCGCGGTTATTATGAAATAAAACTCCTTTCCGGACATTTTTTCGTAGTCTCCGCAGCACCTGTCTATCAGGGTTTTGAGCTGTGCGCTCATCGTATAGAAATAGGCGGGGGTGGCGAGAACTATGGCGTCGGAAGAGATCATTGCGCTTATCACTTTCGCCGCGTCGTCCTTTTGCGGGCACGGCTTGCGCAGGTGGCTGCACGTTTCGCATCCCCTACAATAGCCGATTTTCAGGTCTCCCAAAAAGATTTTTTCGGCGGAATGTCCGGCGTCGAGCGCGCCCCTTACGAATTCGTCGCACATGGCGTCGGAGTTTCCTTTGCGCCTCGGGCTCGAGGAAATTACCAGAATTTTTTTGGATTTCATAGTCTGTATTTAAAAAAAATTATACGGCGGATTTTTTTCGCCCATGCGGCAATGTCGCGCCGCGCGGAGGTTTTTTTTACGGAATCGCCCCAGAGTACCATGCCATCCGCGATTTCGGATTTCGGGCACGCCTTTTTAAGGTCCGCCGGAAAATTTCCCCAGCGGCTGCCCCTGTGGGTGATAAACGGGATAATCCGCTTTCCGTCGAGCGCGCCGGACGCTACAAAAGTCCTCACGGGCGACGACATGGTGCCCCACCAGTTCGGAGTACCCAAAAACACGGCAGCGTATTTGGACACGTCGGGAATGGAGTTAAGCGGCGGTTTGTACTGTTCTTCGAGCTCGCGCTTGGCCTGTTTGACGACGACGCTGTAGCTGTCGGAGTACTTTGTCTTGGGCTCGAGCTCGAACACGTCAGCGCCGGTCGCCTCTCCTATGGCGCGCGCGAACTCGCGCGTGTTTCCGCTCCACGAGTAAAACACGACGGCGGTTTTGCGCGCGGGAGCAGTTTCCGCAAACGCCGAGACAGCGGCAATCGGCAGAATCGCCTTCAAAAAATCCGACCTGTTCACGCTACGTCCCCCGCGTTGAGTTCCGATCCGTCGAGCCCGACGAGCGAATATTTGCGCGAGCCTATCCCGAGCCTTTCGGCGGCTTCGAGAATGTGGACGGCGTTCTTGGACTCCATCCGCCTTATGAGAGAGGCTTTGCCCGGGTCTTTTGAGGCGTAGACCAAATCCACGCAGGCCTGGTCGAGGGCGACGGGGTCGAGCGAGGCGAGAATGCCGATGTCGGCCATTTCGGGGGCGGCGGGGTGGTTGTTGCAGTCGCAGTCTATCGAAAGGTTTTTCATTGCGCTCACGTACGCCAGCGCGCCCTTCTTGAAATCCACAACCGACTTGCACGCGTCCGCCATGGATTCGAGAAACTTGTTCTGCTCGCAGTCCCACATATGGTTCGGGTCGCCGGCCCCGTGGATGTAGGCCTTGCCGTGCGACGAGGCGATCCCTATGGAAATGTTTTTTAGCGCGCCTCCGAAACCTCCCATCTGGTGGCCTTTGAAGTGCGAGAGCACCACCACGGAGTCGTAGCCCGCAAAGTGCTTTCCCACGAAATTCTTTTTTATCTGCAAGCCGTTTGGCACCGGAAGCTCCATGTCTGCGTCGGCGTCCATTATGTCAACTGGCGCGATTTTCGGGAAGCCGTGCTCCTCTATCGCCTTGGCGTGTTTTTCGGTCGTATTCCGCCTGCCCGGATATGCGGTGTTGCATTCCACGAGCGTCCCGCGGACGCAGTCTACTACGGGCTTTATGAAGTCGGGCGTCAGAAAATTATGCCCCCCGGGTTCGCCCGAGTGGAATTTCACCGCCACCTTTCCGCGCGCGTCGAAGCCGAGCGCCTTGTATGCCGCAAGCAGTCCGCGGGGAGATATGTCTTTCGTAAAATAGACCTTGGGCCTGTTTGCCCCGACTTTTGAAATCGCCTCCGAAAATCCCCTTGCGGGGGCGGCCGCGGCGACTGCCGCCATTAGAGTTCCCTTGATGAATTCCTTTCTGTTCATAAGCGATCCTTTCTTTTTTTTGCGGTTTGATTTTATCCCTTTGCCCGCGCGCGGTAAATACATATTACTTTCAAAAAATTGCCTATTCCTGCCCGCGTTTTTTTCGCCCGCGCGCCCGGGCATAAAAAATTGCCGAAATGCGGCTTAACATTTAAGCGTTGTGCAATAATCGCGGGATTGCGCCCGCCCGCCAAGCCTTCCCGGGGATGCAACGCATATTTGAACGGACATTTTACACATGATTTACGCCTACATACGCGTCAGCAGCGACAGACAGACCACTAAAAACCAGTATTTTGAAATCTCTTCCTACGCGGAGAACAGGGGAATGAAAATCGACAAGTGGGTTGACGAGACGGTGAGCTCTCGCAAGGCGCTCGGCGACCGCAAGCTCGGCGAACTCCTGGAAAAGCTCGGGCGGGGCGACACCGTGGTTGTGTCGGAAATCTCGAGGCTCGGGCGCAACCTCATGCAGATTATGGGGATTTTGAACTTTTGCATGGAGCGCCTCGTAAAGATAATAGCCATCAAGGAAAACTACGAGCTTGGCGACAACATAAATTCCAAGGTTCTGGCGTTTGCGTTCGGCCTGTCGGCGGAGATCGAGCGCAACTTGATATCCCAGCGCACCAAGGAGGCGCTCGCCCGCCGCAGGGCCGACGGGCTGCCGCTCGGCAGGCCGAAGGGAAGCAGCGCCAAGAGGCTGAAGCTCTCCGGCAAAGAAGAACTGATAGAAAGCTATATCCGCGCGGGCCTGAGCAAGTCGGAAATCTCCCGCAGGCTCAATGTGTGCAGCAGGACGCTCTCGATATTTTTGGACAGGAGCGCCGCTCCGGAAAAGCCCTTGTAGCGCTTCCAAGGCTTTCCGGATTTCTCAATCTTTTCTTGACTTTCGCCGCCGCCTTCAATCATTAATATACAACTATAATCCGTATAATTTTACGCAAAAAAAGGAATAATCATGAAAATAACCAAGAGAGTGTCGGATCTGCTAAACGAGCAGTTTTACAACGAACTGTACGCCGCCCACATATACTTCGCCATAAGCGCGAGCATGAGGCTTACGCCGTACCAGGGCGTCGCAAAATGGATGCGCATGCAGGCCAAAGAGGAAATGGAGCACGCGGACAAGATCTACGAATATCTCGTAGAAAGGGGGGTGCAGTTCAAGGCTTCGGATATCCGGAAGCCCGAAACCGACGTTTTCGCCTCGCCGCTCGACGGCTTCAAAGCCGCCTACGAGCACGAGCTGAAAGTGACCGCCCAGATTGAAAAAATCTGCGACGCCGCCGAGGAGGACAAGGACAGGGTGACCTGCGATTTCCTCGCGTGGTTCCTCAAAGAGCAGGTCGAGGAGGAAAACAACACTTTCCAATTCGTCCGCGCCCTTGAATTCGCCGGCGACGACAAAAAACTCGTCATGGGCGTAGACAGCTGGGCCGGCAAGCGCGCCGAATAGCCGGAACACCGCGCGCGCATGGCGCGCCGGACGCTAACGCAAAGAAAGCTCCCGCATTGCGGGAGCTTTTTTTGCGCGCCTGGAAAATCCGACGGCTTTGAAGGAATTTTTCCAAAAAAAACGCCGCAGTTTTTGCGCGCCGACAAGTCGGGCTTGCGGATTTTGCGCGCCGCCGGGGCAGGCGGGATAATTTCTTGCGCGCGGCGGAGAGATTGTTTATGGTAGCCGCATTATGCTTATGAATGCCAAATTGGGAAGTTGGGGTAAAATTCTGCCGTTCGCGGCGGCCGCGTGCATGCCTGCCATGCTCTTGTCAGCCGGAGGAGGGGACTCCATCGGGGTGGAAATAGACCCTGGTAAAAAATTTCAAAAAATCGAATACTTCGGCGCGAGCGACGCATGGAGCACCCAGTATGTCGGAGACTATTGGGAGGATCTTTTGAAGGAGAAGGCGGCGCGCCTGCTGTTTTCGCAGAAATTCGACGGGGCGGGAAATCCGGAAGGCATAGGGCTGTCGCTTTGGCGCGTGAATCTCGGCGGGGGATCGCTCGAGGGAGACGAGTCGCCGATAAAATTTCCGTGGAGGGGGGCGCGGAGCTTCATCGACCCCGAAAGCGGCAAAATCGACATGGCCCGCTGCCCGGGGCTGCGGTACTTTATGGAAAAGGCGAAGGAGCATGGATGCGAAAATTTCCTCCTCTTTTCAAATACGCCGCCCATCGGCATGACGAAAAATTCGAGCTACCATAAAACCGAACCGGACTTCCGATCAAACCTCAAAGAAGATTGCTACGACGACTTTGCCGAATACCTCGCCGAGGTTGCAAAACGCCTCTCCGACAGCGGGTACAATATAAAATACATAAGCCCCGTAAACGAGCCGTCATGGAAGTGGACGACTGACATACAGGAGGGCACCCCGTGGCTGAATCCCGAGATAAAGCGGCTTGCCGTCGAGCTCGACAAGTCGATTCAAAAGCGCGGGTTGGAAACGAAAATATTTCTCCCCGAAGCCGATTCCATTCAAAACATCTATGGCAGCGAGAGGTTTCAAAAGGACAATCCGAATTCCAAAGAGGACGCCGCCTTCAACCAGCTCTACGCGTTTTTCGACCCCGCGAGCAAAGACTATATCGGCGACCTGAAAACCCTCGCGCGGCAGATCGGCGCGCACAGCTACCACACGCATTTGAAGAACGGGCAGCTGCGGGAAGTGCGCGAAAGGGCTGCCAAGGAGGCGCAAAAATACGGAGTGGAATTCCACCAGACAGAGTGGTGTTTTCTCGGCTTCTACGCCGACCCGAAAAAGCTCGACGGATTCACCGCGGACTGGAAGACCAAAAACTACGCCGACATGCAGACCGCCCTGCACATGGCGAAAATCATATACGCCGACCTCGTATTCGGCGGGGCGCGCAGTTGGAGTTATTGGGTTGCGACGGAGCTGCGCGACGGCATATGCGCGCTCATCGACGCCGAGGGGTTTGTGGAGGACGCCAAAAAGGGCCGCGAGATGCGCCCGAACAAGCTGTTGTGGGCGCTCGGCAATTATTCTTTCTTCATAAGGCCCGGGTACGAAAGGGTGTCGCTTGAAGGCGCGGAAGACCTGGACGGCGTCATAGCGAGCGCCTACGCGTCGCCCGACGGCGGGAAAATCGTAGCGGTGTTCGTCAATTTCAAGCACGGGGAAGTCGCCGCAAAAGTCAGCCTCAAATCTTCCGGAGCAAAGCTTTCCGGAGTGTACAAGACTGACGATAGAAGCGACCTCGCCCTCGTGAAATTCTCCCCCGAATCCGGCTGCGTGGAGCTCGCGCCGCGCTCGGTGACTACTGCCGTCTGGACTGTGCGGGAATAGGGGCGCCAAAAGATTTTTCCGCCGCGTTTCGATACCGCCGCAAATTAAAACGGCGCAATTTGGATTGGCGGGCAACGACAGCCCGGAGACGCGTTTGGCAATTCGGCTGCAATCAACGCGCGCCGCCGAATGGAGAAATTGCCGGCGGGACGCGCAAATGCCGTCGAGCGGGCGGGATTCGAACCCGCGACCCTCTGGTCCCAAACCAGATGCGCTAGCCAGGCTGCGCTACCGCTCGATTTTCAGGACATTTCAGCCGATTGGGCGCGGATTGTCAATTACTCATTTGAAAATGCGGGGCGCAAGGAGAGTCTTGTTAGTTGCCGCATTTTGCTTTCGGGCGGGCTCCGCCCGCCATTCGCATCCCCGCGTTTTCTCGAAAGCAGGGAAAAATAGCCGTTTTGGGCTCGGAAATTTGGGGCGCAAAAAAATCCCGAACCGCGCGGTTCGGGATTTTGAGGAAATTTCCGGCGCTATTTTGCTGCGGGAGCCGAGGGAGCGGGAGCCGCTTCGGGCGTTGCGGGTGCGGGAGCGGCGGGATCAACATCCACCATCTCGACGTCGAATATAAGCGTCGAATTCGGGGGAATGCCCGGGAGCGCCTGGTTGCCGTAGCCGAGCTTGGCGGGAATGTAGAGGCGCGCCTTGCCGCCCTTGCCGATCTTTTGCAGGCCTTCCCTGAATCCGGCGATTACGCGCGCGAGGTTGAACTCCGCGGGCTTCCCGCCGTGCTTGTCGGTGCTGTCGAAGACCGTCCCGTCCACGAGTTTGCCTGTGTACTTCACAACGACGTTCGAGTTTTCGGAGGGGAGCTTGGCGTCGCCCTTCTGGATGATTTCGATGGCAAGCCCCGTGGGCGACTTTTCAATGCCCTCCTTCTTTTCGAGTTCTTTCCAGAATTCCGCGGCCTGGGCGGTCGCCTTTTCGGCGGCCTTCGCGGCATTGGCCTCGGCGCGCGCGCGGAGGAATTCAAAAGCTTTCGCGCCCGTAGCCTGGATGTCGTCGGGCAGCTTTTTGGATTCGTTTACCGCCTTCATGCCGGCGACGAACGCGTCGAATTCCTCAGGGGTAAATTCGAGTTCGAGCAGTCCGTTGCGTTCAAACATGATCATTCCAAAAGTCTTTATATAGTCTTCTTTGGTTTCGGCCATGGATGTGGAGGCGGACGCGAGCGCCATAAGGCCCGCGCATATTGCGGTTATTGTCTTTTTGGTTTTCATATTTTTGTCAGAATGTGTTGAAATTTCCTTTTAAATGGGTTGGCCGACAGAAAATCATATCGGTTCCAGAATTTCAATTTAAAAGCTCGCCGCCGCGGAACTTTTTGCCGCCGGCGGCGCCGCAGTATGTATCGGCGGATTTGCCCCGAAAATTTAACTTATTTGTTGCCCGCGCGACATTCCGCAATATAAAAGGCGCGTATGAATTCTCAAAATTACCGATTGCAGGTCTGGTACTCCGGCCGCGTCCAGGGCGTGGGATTTCGCTGGAAGGCCGCGGAGATCGCCAAGGGGTACGACGTGTGCGGATACGTCGAAAACCTCGACGACGGCAGGGTTCGGCTCTGCGCCAAGGGCGAAAAGGAGGAGGTGCGCGCGTTCGCCGACAGGCTCGCGGAGTCGATGGCGGACTTCATCCGCTCGTCGGAAGAGCGCGAGGATTTCTGCGACTCGAAATTTTCCGGATTCACAATAAGAGCCTGACGCCGCGCGCCAGTTTCCCCGTTTTCGCAATAAAAAATGTCCGAAGCCATCACAGTAAAAAACCTGAAAAAATATTACGGCAGCGGAATCCGCTCGCGGGCGATAGCCGCCCTTGACGGCGCGACGTTCTCCGTCGAATCCGGCGAGATATTCGGGCTGCTCGGCGCAAACGGCGCGGGCAAGAGCACCGCGATCAAAATAATAACGGGGCTCATAAGGCAGAGCTCGGGCGAATGCCTTGTCTTCGGGCAGAAGCTCTCGAGGGCGGCGCGGGCGCAAATGGGGTATCTTCCGGAGTCGCCCTATTTTTACAGGTTTCTGACGGGATTCGAGCTCACGGTATTTTACGCCAAGCTCTGCGGAATGAAGACCGCCGAGGCGAAAGCCGCGGCGATGAGGGCGCTTAACACGGTGGGGCTCGACGACGCCGCGGACAGGAGGCTCGCGCTATATTCCAAGGGAATGACACAGCGCGCGGGGCTCGCGCAGGCGATAGTCCACAACCCCAGGCTTCTCGTGCTCGACGAGCCCGCTTCCGGCCTCGACCCGGTCGGCGCCGACGATTTGTGCAATATAATCCTGCGGCTGAAAGGCGAGGGCAAAACCATACTGCTTTCGTCGCACATAATGGGGGAGATAGAAAAACTCTGCGACAGGATAGCCATAATGTCGCGCGGAAGCGTGGCGGCGGCGGGCAGGACGTCGGAGCTGCTGGAAATAAAGGGAGGGTACGAGCTCTCGTTTTCGTCTGAATCCCCCGGGCGCGTTCTCGAAGCGGCCGAGTCCGCGGGCGCGAAGGGCGCCAAGCTCTCGCCCGCAAAAATCAAGCTTGACGAATTTTTCAGGAGCATCGCAAGGAAATGAGGCGCGCATACATAATATCCGCAAACACTTTTCGGGAGGCTCTGCGGCAAAAGCTGATTTTGCTGCTCGCGCTCGTCGCTCTGGGGCTGGTGGCGTCGTCAAACTATTTTTTGAAGCTCGACCTCGGGCACGAGCGGCTGAAATTCGTGTTCGACTTCACCTCGGGCGCGCTCGGATTTTTCGGCTCAATAATAGCGATCGTGGCGACATGCCAGCTCTTCCATTCGGAATTTGAAAACCGCACCGCGATAACGCTGCTCTCCAAGCCCGTCGGGAGGCTCGGCTTCGCGTGCGGCAAGGCTGGCGGGGCGTTCGCGGCCCTCGCGCTGTTCTGCGCGGTGGTGTCCGCCTGCGGGTGCGCGATGATAGCGCTGGCTTCGGGCTCCGCGCCCGCCGCCGCGGGGGGGATCTCGCCGAACTACGCGGGCATAGCCGTCTTTGCCGCGATACAATGGGCCAAGCTCTGCGCGATAGCTTCCGTGTCCGCCCTGGTGTGCTCGGTCTCGACCTCGCTGCTCTTTTCTGTCGCCGTGTCTCTCGGGATTGTGGCGATATGCTCGATGGGCGGGATAAGCGACGCGCTCGGGGCGCCGAAAACCTTTATGGGGGATCTCTCCGCGGTGATTTTCCCCAATTTGAAAGTTTTCAACGCATCCGAAGCCTTTGCGTTCGGCGCGGTCGACACAGGGGCGTCGCTCGCGGCGTTCGCGTATGCGGCGGCCTATTCGGCGGTATGTCTCGCCCTTTCGGCGTGGGCGTTTACAAAGAGGGAATTTTAGCTATGGGGCTTCTGGACACTGCGCGGCTCTGGGCGGTTTTCGCGGCCGCATTCGCGGTTGCGGGGCTTTGCCTCGGCCCGCTCGAAAGACTTGCGGGACGCCCCATGCCGGTTTCGGAATCTCCGGAAACCGTGAGGGCGGCTGTGGGCGCGGGGGCGGTGTTCGAGGTGCTCGGCGGGTATGCGTCGCTCGCGGCGGACTTCGCTTGGATAAAGAGCTATGTGGACTGGACGCGGAAAGACATTCCGGCGTGCACGGCCTCCATGGAGCTCGCCGTCGCCCTCGACCCGCACATGAAGCAGTTCTGGCGTGACGCCGCGGCCATCGTCGCCTTCGACTACCCCCACTGGAAGCTGGCGGGCGGCGGAAATGGCGGAGAGCTTTCCGAGGCTCTGCGGCTGTTGAAAGCCCGCTACGGCCGCGACGGGATAAAGTTCGCCGACCGCGGGCTAAAAATTTTCCCCGACGACGAAAGCCTGCTTATCCAAAAGGCGTCGATAGCAATGGCTAACCTCGACGACTACGCGACGGCGGAGGAGTGCTATGCAAAAATGGCGGCTAAAAAGGACGCCCCCGTGTACATTTTGCGCCGGTACGCCGCGCTGCTGATGCGCAACGGCAAATTCGCCGAGGCGGTGAAGGCGATGGAGCGCATGTATCCGGAAATTCCCGAAGACTCGCCGCTGAAAGCCACGGCGCGCCGCCAGCTCGAAGAGGCGCGCAGGCTGATGGAAAAGTCGAAATTGTAGGGGTGTTTGGGGGCAAATCGCGGAAAGCGCAAAAAAAAGCTTGCCAAACGGCGGGGAACGGGTAGCGTCAATTACTTAATTTTCGGGCCGTAGCGCAGTCTGGGAGCGCGCTTGCATGGGGTGCAAGAGGTCCCGAGTTCGATCCTCGGCGGCCCGACCATTTTTATCCGCAAAAACTCGCGTTCTTGCGGATTTTTTATTTTTTGTTCACTCGGGCGTTTTGTTTCCGCCAAAGGCGGGAATCGGGGTCAACACCAAAGGTTGTGGAATAGGTTGATTTTTTAGATTTGCCTTTCATAGATTCACCCCGCATTCCACGAGGACTCTCAGTCTGTAATTTTCAAAGTTTCTGTATCCATAGGCTCTGCGTTGTATCAACTTCATCTTGCGGTGGAAGCCCTCCGTTATTCCGTTATTTTTTGTAAATCTCCACATTCTTATTATCGGCGCAAACCATTCGCTTATCGTTTCCGCAAGCTTCCCAAACTCTGTCGGCGCTTCGTATTTCATTATCTTCATCATTTCCTTTAACTTTCTTATGTTATCCCTGCATTGCTTTGCCGTCTGACTCTTTTTATTCAATAGTCCGCATAATCGCTCCTTAAATTCGTACGCAAGCTCTATTGCCGGATTTCCCCTAAAAAAGCTTTTAAGCCGCTCCATCTCTTGCGCTTTTAGCCTCTCTCTCCTTTTCCGCAAAGGATAAGTAATCGATCTCTTCCACTTTACTTCTTCCTGCGCACTCTTGCAAAATTCCATAAAGTGGTTGAGCACTAATCGTATCACATGAAACCTATCCGCTACTATCTTCGCCCTCGGAAAACATCTCCTTACGATACTTCGATATCCGCTCGATAAATCCATGCACACTACCTTCACATTTTCCCTGCCTTTGTACGACATTAGCGTGGCTTCTATATCGCTATGTCTCTTCCCTTTAATAACATCGTATACCCTGTGGTGCGATAAGTCGGCTATCGTAGTCGCAAACTTGTAACCCTTGTGGATTGTGTGCTCGTCTATTCCTATAATTTCAGGACAAGGATAGTTGATTTGCTCTTTGAGCTTTTGCTCGTACCTACTGTGGATTGCCCGCTCAACCGTGCTTGCAGATATGCGGTAAATCCGAGCAATAGCCTTATTGCAAACGTTCCGAGCGTATTCACTTACGAGCCTGTTTTTGAACCTCTCCGAGTGACGAGCGTAAGGCCTTACTCCCTCAAGCCTTTCGCGAAAGACCCTTCCGCAATCGAGACACTTGTAACGCTTGCATTTTACCTTGAGATGATAAATAGCTCCGTTTTCAGAGACGTGCTTAATATAACGCCAGTAGGAATCGTAATGAATCAAACGATGCGACCCACATAAGCAGTCGGGTATACCCGACTGCTTATGCTCAACTTCCGCAAGCGAAAAGTCTTGACTAACTCTTACCGTCCTGAGTATCTTATAACCCTTGATTAACACATTGGGCATTGTAGAACATTTTTTATTCTCTTTGCCCTCTTTTTTTTCTCCCATTCCACAATCTTTGACGTAGAGCGGGGAATCGTGGCGATTTTGCTTTCTCAATCGATTTATTGCTTGCGCAGGCTCCGCGAAAAGCTTATATTTGTTTTCAACTAAGCAATATATTACAGCGAAAATGGCAACGAGAAGAGAGTTTTTAAAAGTGTCCGCCGCGGCGGGCGCGGGCATCGCGATATGCGGGTGTTCGGCATCCGGAAAGGGAAAAATTTTCACCGACTCCGAGCGCGAGTGCCTCGTCGCCGTCGCGGAGCAGATTATCCCCGCCGACGACCAGTGGGGCGGGGCGACGGACGCGGGCGTCGTCAACTATATTGAAAATTGGGCGGGAAAATATTATCCGGAAATGCTGCCGACCTACAAAAAGGGTATTGCGGCCATTCAGAAGGCTTCCCGCCGCCTCTACTCAAAAGATTTCCAAAACCTCGAGTTTGACGTCCAGACCGGTTTCCTGAAAAAGATGGAGGCGGGCAAGCTCGCGCACGAGGACTGGGAGGGCTCCGACCAGCGCGGATTCTTCGGGGAGCTGCTGACGCGCTCCATGCAGGGTTTCTACGGCCCGCCGCGCCACGGCGGAAACAAGGACTATATGTCGTACAGAATGTGCGGGCTGGACATGCCGCATGTTCTGGGGCAAAACAGGTACGAAGCCCGTTAGAATATGGAGACCAGGCACGAAAAAGTCGACGCCGTGGTGGTCGGCGCGGGCGCGGGCGGCGGAATAGTCGCCAAGCAGCTCGCCTCCGCGGGGTTAAAATGCGTAATCCTCGAGCGCGGCCAGTGGCCCGACTACGACGACTCTCCCAACGACGAGCTCATAAACCAGCGCACGCACGCAATCAGGCCCCTTCACACCCTCGACAGGCGCAAGTTTTCAAACGCCGAAAAGCCGTGGCTGCACGACCATTTTCTCAACGCCGCGTGCGTGGGCTCCGGAACGGTGACATACGGCGCGATGGCGTGGAGGTTCATGCCGCAGGATTTCAAGCTGTGCACTCTCTATCCGAATATAAAGGATTCCGCCCTCGCCGACTGGCCCATAACCTACGACGAGCTCGAGCCCTATTACGAACAGGCGGAGTACGAGGTCGGCGTGTCGGGCGACCAGCGCGACAATCCGTTCGCCCCGCCGCGCAAAAGGGACTTCCCCATGCCGGCATTCGAGCACAACAGGGAGGACAGGGAGATTCTCATACCGGCGATGAAGCGCCTCGGCTTCCACCCGTATCCGATACCCATGCTGCGCAATTCCGTGCGGTACAACGGCAGGGCGGCGTGCCTGCGCAACCACACATGCTGCGGCTACATCTGCCCGTGCGACGCGAAAAACGGCACGCAGAACACGGTGATCCCCGTCGCCATGCGGACAGGCAACTGCGAAGTCCGCACCGGCTCGATAGCGTACGAAATCGTTATGGAAGGCCGCAGGGCGGTCGGCGTCAGGTATTTCGATCTCGACCGGAATTCCCATTTCCAGCCCGCCGACGCCGTCGTTTCGGCGGCGGGTTCGTCCGGCACCGCAAAGCTTCTTCTGATGTCCAAGTCCGACATGTTCAAGGAGGGGCTCGGCAACAATTCCGACATGGTCGGCCGGTGCGCGAACTCCCACCATTACTGCGGGGCGTTCGGGCTGTTCGACCGCGACGTGTCCTCCGAAATGGGCCCCGGGGCTACGGTGGCGTTTTCGGATTTCAACCACCTCCCCGACCGCAAGATTTTCGCGGGGGTGCTGTGCTCCGAATTTTACACCCTGCCGTGGGCGAGGTCGAGGATAAGGCCGCCAAATTCCCCGAGATGGGGCGCCGAGCACAAGAGGTACCAGAGGGAAAATTACAGGCGGATGCTCCAACTGCACGGCCCCGTCCAGGAAATTCCGATGTACGAGGCGCGCATAGTGCTGCACAAGACGCGCAGGGACGCTTTCGGAATTCCCATGCTATCCTCGCAGGGCGGCAAGCATCCGCTCACCGCCGTCCAGGCGAAAATAATGACCGACGCCGCGGAGTCGGTGCTGCGGGAGGCGGGCGCCAAAACCGTGTGGAAGGTCGGCGACAAGCCGAACCTGTCGTACTGCAACGCCGGAGGGCAGCACCAGGCGGGCTCGTGCAGAATGGGGGACAACCCGAAATATTCCGTCGTAGATCCCAACTGCAAGATTTGGGGGACGGAAAACGTGTTCATAGGCGACGCCGCCGTGCACGTCAACAACGGCGGGTTTAACCCCGTCCTGACCGTAATGGCGCTCGCATTCCGCACGGGCGAAAAAGTCGCCAGGGCTTTCGGGAGGGTTCCGGCATGAACGGGAAAATGGCTTTGGCATATCTGGCGGCGGCCGCCGCGGTCTGCGCGCTCGCGTTCGGCGGGTACTCGGCATGGAACTATGCCGATCCCGAATACACGTGCGTCCAGTGCCATGAAATCAAGCCGTCGCACGAAAAGTGGAAGAATTCGGCGCACGCCGGAGTCTCTTGCGCGGAGTGCCACGGGACGGCGGTTTCCAACGGCCTGCACAGCTTGAAGGAAAAGGCGGGAATGGTTTTCTCGCATTTCTCGAAAGACGTGTCGCATTCCGACATAAAGCTGACGGAGCGCCAGCGCCTCGACATAATGGAGCGCTGCGCGGCATGCCATGAGGACGAATTTGCAAAATGGCGGAAAGGGGCGCACTCTACAACCTACGCTAACATATTTGAGGACAAAGCCCACAATTCGCAGGAAAAGCCGTACCGGGACTGCCTCCGCTGCCACGGCATGTTTTACGACGGCAACATACATTCCCTGATGTCGCTCGACGGGGAGTGCGAAAGCTGGAAAATCAGGGACGAAAAGCAGAGGGGGCTTCCAGCCATTCCCTGCATGGCGTGCCACCAAATCCACTCCGAAAAGCCGAAAATCCCAAATTTTGAAAACGGGGAAAAGTCGAGGATTCCGGCGTGCGCCGTTCCCAGGACGTCGTTCTATTCCCGCGCCGACGGGGCGCATTTCAGGACAGACCGCCTCATGTCGGTGAAGCGATATCTGGAGGGGAGGGAAGTCGGCGTGTCGCAGGATCCGAACGCAAAGCTTTGCTATAACTGCCATTCGCCTAACTGGACGCGCGAAGCCGGCACCTCCGACGACCGCACTCCCGTGGGCGCCCACGAGGGCATGAGCTGTGTCGTCTGCCACGACCCGCACTCAAATTCCGCCGCGAATTCGTGCGCGAAGTGCCACGACTCTTCGGACGAAAAATACAAATTCAAGCCCGGCAAGTGCCCAAAGTTCGCCCTGGGCGCAAAATGAGAATTGCCGCGCCGATTCCGTTGCATTAAGGCGGCGCGCCCGTTGTCTGCGCGGCCGGATTGCCGCCGAATCGGCTTGGCTTTTTGAAGTTCTCCGCCAGAGCCGCGGGTTTCGGATGGGGAGCGGCGGTTTTGAATGGGCGCGCTGCCGGCGCGGTTTCCGTCCGGCGGGGGCTACGCCCTTTTGCGGAATCTGAACCTGCGCGGCCGACGGATTCGGACATTTCAAGCATCCGCTCTATGGGTTTGCGGGCGCGATCCATCACGTCTTTGGGCAGCTCGATTCTCGGCTCGAGGTCTTCGAGGCATTTGAGGAGCTTTTCGGGCGTGTTCATCAGCATGTTTTTGCAGTGCTGGGCGGGCTTGCCGGAGGAGGTCGCCGCTATGAAAGTTTTGTCCGGAATTTCGCGGCGCAGCCTGTGCGCCATTTCCACCACGGTTGCGATTATAAATTTGTCCGACGGATTTTCGCGGCAGAATTTTATCATCTTTTCCGTGCTGCAAACGCAGTCGGCGACATCGCGCACCTCCTTTGGGCATTCGGGGTGGCAGACGAGCGGCGCGCCGTCGAAAGCCCTTTTTATGTCGGCGAGCTCCCTTGCCTTGTATTGCGTGTGCGCCCAACAGTAGCCGTCCCAGAGAATCATTTTGCGCCCCGTCTGCTCCATTATCCAGGAGCCCAGGTGCCTGTCGGGGCAGAATATTATCTCCTGTTCCGGCGGAATCTGCCTTACGATTTCGAGGGCGTTGCCGCTCGTGCAGATTATGTCGCTGATCTCCTTTACGCCCGCGCTGCAATTTATGTACGAAATCACTATCGCTTGCGGGTGCTTTTTCTTGAATGCGGCAAGCTCCAGTGGCTCGCAAAGCTCTTCGAGCGTGCAGCCCGCCGCGCGGTCGGGCAGCACCACCGTCTTTTCGGGGTTGAGGATTTTGGCGGTTTCCGCCATGAAGTCCACGCCTGCGAACGCGATGACTTTCGCGCCGGTTTTCCTGGCCTCTCTCGACAGCCCGAGAGAGTCTCCCACATAGTCCGCGACTTCCTGAATCTCGCGGCATACATAGTTGTGCGCGAGTATCACGGCGCCGCGCCGTTCTTTCATTTCGAGAATCCGCTTTTGGACGCCGGTCAGCTCCGGCGCGGGGCATTTGTCAAGTGGCGGGAAAACTATCGCTTGCATCGTATATCGTTTTAGACCGCCGATATTTTCGGCTCGGCCGGATTTTGTCAAGATATATGGGGAGGAGCGTCGAAGGGAACGCCGATATGCTGCAAGCGGCAATGAGAATCGCAGCGTGGACGCGGAGGAAAGGAAGCTGCCAAGCTTGCGGAAAATTTGCCTTTTTAAGTCGCGCGGCAACGCCGGAATGTAGGAAGGAGTTTTTTGCGGCGCGGCTCTATATAATATAGCGCGAGCAAATGCCGGGCTCAGCCGGATAAATTCCGGCGAGATTCGCCGGCCTGATTTCCGCGGTTTTTTGCGCCTGCGCGGGCGGTGTGCGCCCGCATGTGCCATAATGTCGCACATTGTGTGACATCGGGGCTGCGGCGCGCGGGGGAGAAAATTCGCGCGGAAATTTTTGTCTTTTATTAACTGTTTGAATAATATGCTAATGCTGCAATTTGCCGCATTTCTCCGAATTTTGGCACGGCGAATGCTTCACTTTATGGCATATGAGTAAAATATTAGGAATAGATTTAGGAACTACGAACTCTTGCATGGCGGTCATGGAAGGCGGAGAGAGCACCGTTATCCCGAACAGGGAAGGCGGAAGGACAACCCCGTCTGTCGTGGCTTTCACCAAGTCCGGCGAGAGGCTCGTGGGGCAGGCGGCCAAGCGCCAGGCCATCACGAATCCGGGCAACACCATTTTCTCGGCCAAGAGGCTTATAGGCCGCAAATTCTCCGAGGTTGAAAATCTCGCAAAGCAGCTTCCGTACAAAGTCGTGGAGGGCCCCAACGGCGCCGCCATGATAGAGTGCCAGGTAGGCGACAAGACGGAGCGTTTTTCGCCTGAACAGATTTCGGCGATGGTTCTCCAGCATTTGAAGGCCGACGCCGAGGCGTATTTGGGCGAGCCCATCACGGAGGCCGTCATAACGGTTCCCGCATACTTTAACGACGCGCAGAGGCAGGCGACCAAGGATGCCGGCACCATCGCGGGTCTGAACGTGCGCAGAATCATAAACGAGCCCACCGCGGCGTCGCTGGCCTACGGGCTCGACAAGAAGAACGACGAAACCATCGCGGTCTACGACCTTGGCGGCGGCACATACGATATTTCGATTCTCGAAATCGGTGACGGCGTGTTTGAAGTCAAGGCGACCAACGGCGACACGGAGCTCGGCGGCGACAATTTCGACGCGGCCATAATGGACTGGCTCATCGACAACTTCAAAAAGGAAAACGGCATAGACCTGCGCAACGACCCGATGGCGCTCCAGCGTTTGAAAGAGGAGTCCGAAAAGGCGAAGATTGCCCTTTCCTCCGCGCAGGAGACCGACATAAACCTTCCGTTCATCACCGCCGACGCCACGGGCCCCAAGCACTTGAACGTAAGGCTCACGCGCTCGAAGCTCGAACAGCTTACCGACCCGCTTGTCGAAAAGACCATAAAGCCCTTTGAGGCGTGCCTCAAAGACGCCGGCCTTTCCAAGTCCGACATCGACGAGCTCGTTCTCGTTGGCGGCATGACCCGCATGCCCAAGGTCGTCGAGACCGCGGACAAGCTCGCGGGCAAGGAGGCGCACAAGGGCGTCAATCCGGACGAGGTTGTCGCCAGGGGCGCGGCCATTCAGGGCGGCGTGCTGCTCGGCGACGTCCGCGACGTGCTGCTGCTCGACGTCACTCCCCTGACGCTCTCCATAGAGACTGCCGGCGGAGTGGCGACCCCGATGATAGAGCGCAACACCACCATTCCCAAGAAGGCCTCGCAGCTCTTCTCCACCTACGCCGACAACCAGACGGCGGTTGACATCCGCGTATTGCAGGGCGAGCGCCCGATGGCGAAGGACAACAAGCTCATCGGCAATTTCAGGCTCGACGGCATCGCCCCCGCCCCGCGCGGCCTGCCGCAGATCGAGGTCACTTTCGACATCGACGCAAACGGCATTCTCAACGTCAGCGCAAAGGACAAGTCCACGGGCAAGGAGCAGAAAATCACCATCACAAATTCCAGCGGCCTCAGCAAGGAGGAGGTCGAAAGGCTCCGCAAGGAGGCCGAACTCCACGCCGCCGAGGACGCGAAAATCAAGGAGACCGCCGAAGCCCGAAACGAGCTCGACAACATGGCCTACGGCCTCGAAAAGCAGATTAAGGAAAACGGCGGAAAGCTCCCCGCGCAGATAAAGGGCGAACTCGAAGAGGGCGTCAAGAAGGCGCAGGAGCTTTTGAAGGACAACAACGCCACGAAGGAGGCCTTGAAAGCCGAGAGCGAAAAGCTTACGAAGCTCCTCGAACAGGCCGCGAAGTTCTTCCAGGAGGCGGCGCAGGCCTCGCAATCGGCGGGCGCCCAGCAGTCCCAGACGCAAGGCGCGGGCCAGGCCGCCGAAACCCCCAAGAACGACGCGGTAGACGCCGACTTCGAGGTCGTTGACGACGACAATTCCAAAAAGCCCTCCTGACGGGGGCCGCCCCGCTTCCGGCGGAAAGCGCCGGAGGGGGAGCTTTTGTCTTTGCAGGCGGCCGGAAATATGAGAGTATGGCCGAACGTTTGAATTTCCATTGAAAAAACAATAACACAAAAAACTATGGCAAAAGTAAACATCCAACCCCTTGGCGACAGAGTGCTCGTCAAGCAAATCGAAGAAAAAGAACAAGTGAAGGGCGGCATCATAATCCCCGATTCCGCCAAGGAAAAATCGCAGGAAGCCACGGTTGTCGCCGTCGGCCTCGGCCGCACGCTCGACGACGGAAAGCGCTCCTCTTTCGACGTAAAAGTCGGCGACAGGGTGCTCATCTCCAAGTACGGCGGCACCGAAGTGACGCTCAACGGCGACAAGTATATGCTCCTGCGCGAAGACGACATCGTCGCCATCCTTAAATAACTTTAAAACTGAAAGAAAGATATGGCTAAGCAAATTATTTTCGACGAAACGGCCCGCAAGAAGATTCTCTCGGGCGTAACGATCCTCGCAAAGGCGGTCAAGGCGACCCTCGGCCCCAAAGGCCGCAACGTCGTAATCGACAAGAAATACGGCGCGCCCCTCATCACCAAGGACGGCGTGAGCGTCGCCAAGGAAATCGAGCTTGAGGACGCCTTTGAAAACATGGGCGCCCAGATGGTCAAGGAAGTCGCCAACAAGACTTCCGACAACGCCGGCGACGGCACCACGACCGCCACGGTTCTCGCGGAGGCGATCTACCGCGAAGGCCTGCGCAACGTTGCGGCGGGCTCGAACCCGATCTTCGTAAAGCGCGGCATAGACAAGGCGGTCGAAGCCGCCGTCAAGGAGCTCGCCAAGAACTCCAAGCCCGTCAAGGACAGCGAGGAAATCCGCCAGGTCGCGACGGTCTCCGCCAACTGGGACAGGGAGATCGGCGACATCATCGCCGAGGCGATGAACAAGGTCGGCAAGGACGGCACCATCACCGTCGAAGAGGCGAAGACTATCGAAACCTCCCTCGACGTGGTTGAAGGCATGCAGTTCGACAAGGGATATCTCTCGCCCTACTTCGTCACCAATACCGACAACATGGAATGCGTCCTTGAAGACGCCTACATTCTCATCCACGAGAAGAAGATTTCCAACCTCAACGAACTCCTCCCGATCCTCCAGGCGGTCGCCAAGACCGGCAAGCCGCTCATGGTCATCGCCGAGGACGTCGAAGGCGAAGCCCTCGCGGCGCTGGTCGTCAACAAGCTGCGCGGCATGCTCAACGTTTGCGCGGTGAAAGCCCCGGGATTCGGCGACAGGCGCAAGGCAATGCTCGAAGACATCGCCATTCTCACCAACGGCCGCTGCATAACCGAAGACCTCGGCATCAAGCTTGAAAACATCCAGCTTGCCGACCTCGGAAAGGCGAAGCGCATCACCGTCGGCAAGGAAAACACGACGATCGTCGAGGGCGCCGGCAAGTCCGCCGACATTCAGGCGCGCGTAAAGCAGCTGCGCAAGGCAATTGAGGAAACCACTTCCGACTACGACCGCGAAAAGCTCCAGGAGCGCCTCGCGAAGCTCGCGGGCGGCGTTGCCGTCATCAACATCGGCGCTGCCACCGAGCCCGAGATGAAGGAAAAGAAGGCGCGCGTAGACGACGCCCTCCACGCGACCCGCGCGGCCGTAGAAGAAGGCATCAGCGCGGGCGGCGGCGTCGCCCTCCTGCGCACGGCTTCCGCCATCGACAAGCTCGAGCTTGAAGGCGACGAGGAAATCGGCGCTCAGATAGTCCGCCGCGCGATAGAGTCCCCCCTCCGCCAGCTCTGCGCAAATGCGGGCGAGGAAGGCGCGCTCGTCGTCAAGGAAGTCCTCAAGAGCAAGGGCAACATGGGCTACAATGTCGCCACCGGAAAGTTTGAGGACCTCTTCAAGGCCGGAGTCGTAGACCCGACCAAGGTGACGCGCTCCGCCCTCCAGAACGCAGCGAGCGTCGCGAGCTTGTTGCTCACCACCGAGTGCATGATCGCCGACAAGCCCGAAGAAAAGCCGGCCGCCCCCATGGGCGACCCGTCGATGGGCGGCATGGGCGGAATGATGTAATTCCGCGCACAAGGCCGACTTTCGGAAATTTCCCGCACCCGCCGCGCCGCCGCGCGGAACGGGGCGGGGTTCCGAAAATCTCTCGCTTTCCCCTAAATCCGCGGGCTTCCCGTTCTCCGGATTTTGGGCGAATGCGAGGTTCCGCAGGGCTTGCTGCAATATTTGCCTCCGCAAAGCGGGGGCTTTTTTTTTGTATGCAATTGAAGAGCGCGTTTTTTTCTGTCGTAAAAATTATGTAAAATTATCAATGTACTAAGTTTTAATTTGCGTTTTGGAAAGGCAATGTCGTGGGCGCATTCGTTTTTTATTTCGCGCGTTTATAGTCTGGATACCCTCAGGCTGCCCGGGCGGCGTTTTGGTGTGGAGATGTTTTTTTTTAATTTCCGGCGGTTTTGCGTAAAATCAGGATTTTGCCATATCGCCCGTTGGCTCCGCCCGCGGGACGAAGGGCGGTTTTCGCCGCGCGGCGGCGCGCGTTAATGCGCCGATTGGCGGATTTAATCGGTGTTTTTTTCCGAAAAATTCTTGAAAACGCTTGACAAACCAAACGATTAAACCATTTGGTTGGAAGTTAATTTTTTCAATGGCTGAAAAGAATTACATAATCGAGCTTGTCGAGGGGCGTTGCGATGACCCGAAGGCGCGCATATTCAAAGCCGCCCTCGAGGAATTCGGAATGAGGTCTTTCGCGGGAGCGCGCACGCGCGAGATCGCCGCAAAGGCCAATCTCAACCATGCGGCAATAAGCTACTATTTCGGCGGAAAAAACGAGCTTTACATGGAGCTCGCCCGCCAGATACGCGATTTCATAAAAGTTTTTAACAGCCCTTATTTTGACAGGTTCGCGAAAGTTTTGGAGAGCGGGGATCCCCGCGAGGCCCGAAAGCTCATACTCGATTTTCTCGCCACAAAGCTTTACTCCGACCGCATTCCAAAGCACATTTTGCGCTCGATAATTCTGATAATCACCCGCGAAGAGCTATACCAGACCCAGATTTTCGAAACATTTGTGGACGTCTTCCGCGCGGAACTCGAAATGCTCGCCCACCTCATATCCATAGCTTCCCGCGGGGCGCTGACAGGCGACAGGGCGAGGATTGCCGCCCACATGATGGCGGGGCAGGTTCACATTTTCAACTCGTCCCGCGTCGGTTTCCAGAAAGTCGCCGGCTGGGAGCACGTCGGTTCCGACAGGGCGGGCGAAGTCTTGGAGATAATAGGCGAATTTTTCGACAAATTCACAAATTGAAATCTAAATTTATCAGTGACATGCATATGAATAAAACAAAAACCAGAAACGTCTTGGCAAAATTCTCGGCTCTTGCCCTCGCGGCCGCCGTGTCAGCCTCATTTTCGGGATGCGGCAAGGGCGGACAGGAGGTAGCGCGCCCCGCTCCCGAGGTTCAGGTGGCTAAGCCGTCCAAGAAGACCTTTGAAATTTGGGACGAGTACACCGCGAGAATCGAGCCTTTGCAGTTTGTTGAGCTCCGCTCGCGCGTCAGCGGCTATCTCGAAAAGATTCTATTCAAGGAAGGCCAGATAGTCAAGGAGGGCGACCTGCTCTTTATAATAGACCCGCGCCCCTACGAGGCGGCTCTCGCGGCGGCCAAGGCTTCCGTCAAGGAGGTCGAGGCGCGCCTGCTGCTCGCCAAGACAAACCTCGAGCGCGCGAAGGGGCTGCTTGCTTCCAACGCCATTTCCAAGGAAATTTACGACACCCGCCACGCGGAGGTTTTGAGCGCCGAAGCCAACCTCTTGAACGCGCAGGCGCGCCTTACCGAGGCCGAGCTGAACCTCGAGTACACGCACATACGCGCGCCCATAGCCGGAAAGGTCTCGCAGCGCATGGTCGACCCCGGCAACCTCATTACCGCAGACTCCACGCTGCTCACCACGATAGTCAATAGCGGCGTCGTTCAGGCCTATTTTGAGGCGAGCGAGCGCGACATGCTGCGCTACCGGAAGAGCGGGCTGTTCGACGAAATAGACGTCGTAAACCGCAAGGGCCCGCCCGTCGAGATGACACTCTGGGGCGAGGAGGACAAGCCGTTCAAGGGCCAGCTCACCTATTTCGACAACCGCATAGGAACTCAGACTTCGAGCCTCACCATGCGCGCCGACATTCCCAATCCCAACCATTTCCTCGCCGCCGGCATGTTCGGCAAGATAAAGATCCGCGGCGGAAAGGCGCAGGAGTTCCTCGTGCTGCCCGAGGAGATCATCGGCACCGACCTCATAAACCGCTATGTGCTCGTCGTCAACAAGGACGGGGTTGTCGAATACCGCCCCGTCAAAATAGGCAGGCTCTTCGGCAAATACCGCGAGATACTCGAGGGCGTCACCGAGAACGACGACGTGATTTTCGTCGGGCTCCAGAGGGCGGTTCCCGGGGTGAAGGTTTCCGCCAAGCCCGCCAAGGCCGAATAACGCAAAAACCGCAACGAACATGAAATTTTCGCACTTTTTCATAGACAGGCCCATTTTCGCGGCGGTGATCTCCATAGTGATCACCCTCGTGGGCATAGTCGGGTATGTGCGTTTGCCGGTATCGCAGTATCCCGACATCGTTCCGCCGTCGATCACCGTGACGGTGAACTACCCGGGGGCGTCTCCGGAAATCCTCATGAACACCGCCATCGCCCCCCTCGAACAGGAAATCAACGGCGTAGAAAACATGATGTACATGCAGAGCCAGTGCAACGCCGACGGCTCCGCAACCATCACAGTGACTTTCGAGGTCGGAACAAATATCGACACAGCGCAGGTTCTCGTCCAGAACCGAATCGCCGTGGCGGAGCCGCGGCTTCCAGAGGAAGTGCGCAGCATAGGCGTGACCGTCAGAAAGCGCTCGCCCGACATGCTTGTCGCCGCCAACCTCTATTCGCCCGACGGCAGCCGCGACAAACTGTACCTCACAAACTACGCCATAACGCAGATGAAGGACAGGCTCGCGCGCGTGTACGGCGTCAGCGACATACAGATTTTCGGCGCGCGCGAATACAGCATGCGCGTATGGCTCAATCCGGACAGGCTTTCGCACTTCAATATGACGGCTTCCCAGGTCGTCGCCGCCTTGCGCGAGCAGAACAAGCAGGTCGCAGCGGGAAAGCTCAACCAGCCTCCATTTACCAATCCGGACGCCGCGTACGAGCTGATGATAAACACCCAGGGGCGCCTCCAAAGCCCCGAGGAGTTTGAAAACATCATCATAAAATACACCGACGACGGAAAGATCGTCCAGTTGAAGGATGTCGCGCGCGTCGAGATAGGCGCGTACACATACGCCGACGACTCTTACCTCAACGGAATGCCGTCAATGGCGTTGGCAGTGTACCAGCTGCCGGGCTCCAACGCGCTCGACACCGCAAAGCGCGTGCACGCCACTCTGCAGGAAATGCGCAAGGAGTTTCCCCCGGGAGTCGACTACTACGTCGCCCTCGACAACACCACCTACATAGAGGATTCCGTCAACGCCGTATACCACACGATATTCGAGGCAATAATTCTGGTTGTCGTGGTTGTCATGGTCTTCCTTCAAAACTGGAGGGCGGCAATAATTCCGCTGTTCGCAATACCGGTTTCTCTGGTGGGCACGTTCGCGCTTATGGACGTGTTCGGGTTCTCGCTCAACAACCTTTCGCTGTTCGGGCTGGTGCTCGCCATCGGCATAGTCGTCGACGACGCGATCGTCGTCGTCGAGAACGTTGAGCGAAACATGCGCGACGGGCTCGACGCAAAGGAGGCGACCAAGAGGGCGATGACGCAGGTGCAGGGGGCGCTCATCGCCATTGTCTTCGTGCTCTCGAGCGTATTCGTCCCCACGGCGTTCATAGAGGGAATATCGGGGCAGTTTTACCGCCAGTTCGCCCTCACTATCGCCGTTTCCACCATCCTTTCCGGCATAGTTTCGCTGACGCTCTCGCCCGCGCTATGCGCCATTATGCTCCGCCACCACGAAAACCCCGACCTCTTCACGAGAATCTCGAATTTCTTTTTGGGATGGTTCTTTAAGGGATTCAACGCTTCGTTTTCATGGGTGTCCGAGAAATACGGCTCGTTTGTCAAAGGGCTGGTGAGATTCTCCGCGATAGTGATGATCCTTTATGTCGCGCTGCTCGGGCTTACGGTGCACCTCTTCAGGACGACCCCGAAGGGCTTTATCCCCAAGCAGGACACCGGCTATGTCTTCATAACCACCCAGCTTCCCGACGGGCTGACGTTCGCCCACACCGACGCCGTCCAGCGGAAGATCCAGGATCTCGTAAAAAAAGTGGAGGGGATAAAGGACGTCATGTCTGTCGTCGGGCTAAACGGCGCCACCCACGGCAAGTCCTCCAACGCGGGCGCCACCTTCCTGAAACTGGAGCCCAAGACGGAGCGCGAAAAGAAGGGGATTTCCCTCGACAGCATAATATCGCAGCTCTACGGAGTGCTGCAAAAGGAGGTTCCCGAGGCGTCGTGCTTCGTCCTCACCCCGCCCGCCGTAAACGGCATAGGCGCGGGCGGAGACTACAAGCTCATGGTGCAGGACAGGACTTCCCACGGCATCGAGGCGGTCGAAAAGTACACAAAACTCATAGCGGAAAAGGCGATGCAGTCGCCGGAAAGCTCGCTCGCCTTTACGACCTACCGAATATCCTCCCCGCAGCTCTATGTGGATATCGACCGCGAGAGGGCGCAGAAGCTGAGCGTCCCGATCAGCTCGATATTTGAAACCATGCAGTACAATCTCGGATCGGTTTACGTCAACGACTTCAACATCCTCAACCGCGTCTACCGCGTGATGGCGCAGGCGGAGGATTCCCAGCGCTCGGACGTCTCCGACATATACAACCTCAAGGTTCCCAACGTCCACGGGGTAAACGTGCCGCTCGGCTCCGTCGCGAACATCAGGCGCACGATAGGCCCGGAGCGCGTGACGCGCTACAACCTCTATCCCGCCGCGGAGGTCATGGGCAACCTGACTCCCGGGTACAGCACGGGGCAGGCTATGGCCGCGATAGAAAAAATCGCCGCCGAGACACTGCCGTCGGGCATGGGCATAGAGTGGACGGATTTGGCGTTCCAGGAAAAGCGCGTGGGCAACACGGCAGTCGTGATTTTCGCAATGTGCGTGCTCTTCGTGTACCTCGTGCTCGCCGCGCTCTACGAGAGCTGGAGGCTGCCGCTTTCCGTCATTCTCGTGGTGCCGCTCGTGCTTCTGTTCGCCCTTTGCGGCGTTTTGATGCGCGGCATGGACAACAACATCATGACGCAAATCGGGTTCGTCGTGCTGATTGGGCTTGCGTGTAAAAACGCCATACTTATAGTCGAATTCGCAAAACAAAGACAGGAAAAGGGAGAAGAGATCGTCTCGAGCGTGAGCAACGCGTCCAAAAACCGCCTGCGCCCGATTCTCATGACGTCGTTCGCGTTCATTCTCGGTGTCATGCCGCTCGCCTACGCGACCGGTTCGGCCTCCGAGCTGCGCCAGGCGCTTGGGACTTCGGTGTTCTACGGAATGATAGGCGTCACGTTCATGGGGCTCATATTCACGCCGGTGTTCTTCTATCTCATCCGGAAAAACTACAAAGCGCAGTAATACATACATATGAAACAAGGAAAAATCTTAAACGCATCGTTCGCGGCGTCCGCGCTGGCGCTCGCGGGCTGCATGGTCGGGCCGGACTACGTGGAGCCGAGCTTCAAGATCGCGGAGGAGGAGCTTATGAAGGAGCACTTCTCGCGCGACGAGGATCTCTGGAAGAGCGCGCTGCCCGCGGATTCGCTGCCAAAGGGCGACTGGTGGAAGGTCTTTAACGACCCGCAGCTCGACGCCCTCCTGAAAATGTGCCGCGAAAACAGCCCGAGCCTCAAGGCCGCGTTCTGGCGCGTAGAGCAGGCGCGCGAGACCGCCCTCATGGACCAGAGCGACCTGTACCCGCAGCTGAACGGCAATGCGTCGTATTCGCGCACCGGTTCGTCCAAGAACACGCGCGGCGCCTACGCGGGCACCTACGACAACTGGGCGACGGGCTTTGGCGTGACGTGGGACCTCGACCTGTTCGGGCGCATACGCAGCATAATAGACGCCGACGTCGCCGACGCGCAGGCGTCGCTGGACGAGTACGAAAACCTGATGCTGCTCATGCAGGCGCAGGTGGCGACCCTGTATTTCTCGATACGCCAGTATTCCTCCGAAATAGAGCTGTTGGAGCGCACGGTGAAAGTGCGCAAGGACCAGACCCAGTACGTCGCCCGCCGCCTGAAATACGGCGAGGCAAGCGATCTGGACATGCAGCGCGCGTTTCAGGAGGAGTACGACGCCTCCGCGCAGCTCGCGTCAGTGGAGCGCCAGATGGCGCTCGCAAGGAACGACATCGCGATTCTCGTGGGCACTGTTCCGTCTAAGCTCGACTTCAAAATCTCGCCGCTTCCGGAGGCGATGCCCCGCCTGCCCGCCGCAATTCCCTCGGAGCTGCTCGAGCGCAGGCCCGACATCGCGCAGGCCGAGCGCAGGGTGTACGCGGCAAACGCGCGCATAGGCGCTGCGCACGCGGCGTATTTCCCGACGGTTTCGTTCTCAGCCGACACGAGCCTCTCCGCGGAGAAGATCGACAAGCTCATAAACTCGTCGAGCTTCGCGTGGGGCATAAGCCCGCAGATTTACATACCGATTTTCCAGGCGGGCAGAATCTATGCGCAGAAGCAGGTGGCCCTCGCCGCCCACAAGGAGACGCTTGAAAACTACAAGAATACCGTTCTCAACGCCATTGGCGAGGTCGAAAACGCGCTCGCGCAGATAAACTACCTCAAACGCGAATACGACAAGCGCACGGATGTTGTGAACGCCTCGCTGAAAGTCCAGGACTTGACTCAGAAGCAGTATGATCTAGGGTACATAGACTATTTCTCGGTCAGCGATGCCCAGAGGCTTGCGCTTTCGAACGAGCGCGCGCAAATTTCGCTGCGCGGCGACAGGTTCAAGGCGTACGTCAACCTCATATCGGCGCTCGGCGGCGGCTGGTCCGCGGATCCCGAAGCCCAGGAAAAGGCTTTGCGCCCGGACCTGCTCGACCCGTACGAACTCTCGAAGGAAAAGCCCAAGCCGCTCGGCGAGGAAGGGTAGCCCGCAGATTTCCGCGCGCTTTGCGCGTTAGGGAATGCGGCAAAAACGCGGCCCGGAGATTTCGGACCGCGTTTTTTTTGGGGACGGGCGCAGGGGCGGAGGTTTGGGAATGTCTCATCTGCCGTCCAGCAATCGCCCTGAATGTCTTTCGATTCCCCCGCCGCCCGCCGCGGCGTTTTTTATAAAATCGCATTTGCGGTTTCGTCGGCGCGCGGCTTTTTTATTTGGCGGCGCAGTCTTCGAGCGCCTCGGGGTCGCGGAAGCTCTCCCCGTTTTCAATCGCCTTTCTCGCGAGGCTTTCGAGCCTTTGCAGCGCCTCCCAGCGCCTGTTTTTTGATTTCGCGTCGGCTGAAAATTCGTAGCCGTCCATGTCGGCGCGCGGCTTTTTTGCGAGGCGCTCCGCGCCGCGGCGTATTATCCCGAGCGCCTCTTCGCGCGCGGGAGAACCGGCTTCGATTGCCTTTAAAATCGGCGAGAGCTCCGGACGGTCGAACGACACGGCTTCGTAGCGGTAAAGGCGCGCCGCGATCCTGTTTTTTATCACATTGCCTTTCCATATTCCGAACGGCGCGCCGTGTCCGGAGATTTCCTCTTTGGAATATCCGAATTTTTCCGCGCCGCTTTCGGCGAGCTCGAAGAGCCTCTGGATTTCCCCGAAAGTCAGCGGCGAGCGCCCCGACGGGTTTTGCGGATAGGCGCAGTCTTCCGTCGGGTAATATGGGGCGTTGGCGTCTATCCACGCGCGCAAATCCGCAAATTCCCCTTTATCGAGCTTCACGCCGTTGTGCCCCGCGCGGATCATCTTCACTATTCGGCTTTGTTTCGCGCCCCACGAGTTTGCCTCCTGCACGGCGTCGGGGCCCGCGCCTATCGCGGATATAGCCTTCTTCGAATGCAGCTGCAAATAGGACTGGTTGAACACCAGCCCCCTGTCGCCGCAGAGGATTATCTTTCCCGCGCCCCTGCCGCCGAAGTCATGGCATTTCACGCAGTGCCTGTCGAAAATAGGCTGGATGTTCTTCATGTAGGAGAGTTCCGCGCCCGCGACGCCGCGCGGCTCGGGAAGGATTTTGCTCGGCTTTCTCTTCAGCGCAATAGACGGCTGCAAGCTCGGCGGAGGGGGCGAATTGCGGGATTCGTGGCAGCCGGAGCACGACGATATTTCGCCCGGGAGAACCGAGACCCCGCTGCGCATTGTCTGAACCATGTCGCCGTTTTCGTCGAGAGCCTGGAGGTATAGGAATTTTTCGGAGGGAACCTCGAAGTAGGCGGAACCGTCGCTTTCGACGGGCACCGTCCCGAGAATGACCTTGTCGTCGTAGTCGTCATAATTCATCGCCGGAGCCTGCGAGCCCTCGTTTTCCCAGTATCCCGAGCTCCAATAGAGCTTCGGGGGATTGTAGATTACGCGCAGCGATTTTATGCCCCCCTTCTTGACGCCCTTCATATGCGTTCCCTCATAGACGTTGGAGACGTACATTAGCGCGCGTTCGGAGCCGTAAGAGCGCTGCGGCGCGACCGCCGGCGGCTCGGGCTTCGGGGCGACGAGCTTGGCGTCGAATATCCCCCTCTCTCCCGGCGCCTTTGCGACGGGGATTTCCTCGCCGCTTTCAATGTCGACAAGATACAGGCCCATTGCGGGGGATTTTTCCGAATTTTGGCGCGAAGCCAGCAGGAGGCTTTCGGAAACGGGCTCGGGGTCTTCGTATTTCAGCTTTACGGCCTTCATCGAGTCCGCAAATTTGTCGCCGGGCTTGTCTATGAGCTTTCTCGCAGAGGCGGGGAAAATTTTTACCACCGATTTTTCTCCCTCGATTCCGACGTTTCTGTCTATCACGGCGAGCGCCCCCCAAGCGACGTCGTGGCACGACGAAAGGATTGCCGCCACTTTCGAGGAATTCGGCATTTGGACTCCGTTCAGCGCGGGGTTTTTTGTCTCCTGCCCCCAGTAGAGGGCGTGGCGCGTCCCGTCGGGATTGCACGTCCAAAGCCCCTGCGCGCCGGAAAAATTGCGGTCGACATACTCCCACCTCGTGTAGAGTATGCGGCCGTCGCGCATCACGGAGGGGGTGCTTTCAAACTCTATGGAATTGCCGATTTGCGTGATGTTTGAGCCGTCCGGCGACATCTTGTAGAGGTTGCACATTATGTGCCGGTTGCAGCCGCAGTATTTCGCCGCCCTCGTGGAGGCGAACGCGATCTCCCCGTCCGGAAGGTACACGGGGTCGATGTCCGAAACTTCCGCGAGCCGCGTGAGCCTCCTGATTTTGCGCGAGCGCAGGTCGAGCTCGCATATACCGTAGGAATCGTCGAAGTTTTCGCGCATAGAAAAGAGGATGCGCGCGGCGTCTGGCGAGACTTCGGGATCGCGCACGATTCCCTCGGGAAGGGAGAGCAGGGTTTCGATCTTGGGCTTTCCCGAGCTGTCGAAGTCTATTTTTATTAGCGACGAGCCTCCGTCCGCAACCTTTCTCCACGAACTCTGGTTGATTTCTCCCTTTTGAAAAATGTTGGCGGTGTTGTGGTGGTCCACCGGATACTGGTTGCGGACGACGCACACTACCGACTTTCCCGCAAGCTTGGGGACGGTCTCGACAACCTGCGCCGAGGCCAAGAAAATCGGCGCCGCAAAGGCGAAAAAGATGGCGAAGCTTTTTGAAACCATGTTGCAAATGTAAAAAAGTTTTAAACCATACGCAAGCCGAAAAGATGGCGGCGCAAAATAAGACGCTTGACAAAACGGCCTCGGAAAAGCATTTTATCAGACTTTAAAAGCTCAAGTGGTGAAATTGGTAGACACGCACGATTCAGGTTCGTGTGCTTCACGGCATGAGGGTTCGAGTCCCTCCTTGAGCACTTAACCCGCAAGCCCCGCCTGAACAAGGCATTGCGGGCTTTTTTATGGCTTTATTCCACGACGCTCCTATGGGCGTTTCCCCAGTCGTCCATCGCCCTTATGACGGGCACGACTGATTCGCCTAAGTCGGTCAGGAAACATTCCGTTTTCTGCGGGATTACCGGATAGACTTTTTTGCGTATTATACCCGTCTGTTCGAGCTCCCTCAACTGCTTTGCGAGCACCCGCCTGTCCGCGCCGGCGATGGCTTTCCGGAATTCCGAAGGGCGGCGTATGCCCCTCGTCAGGCAGCTGATGAGATAGGGTTTCCACTTCGCGCCGACAACCGCCTGAAAGACGGTCACGCCGCAGTCGGTGTCTATCTATTTTGCGTTCGTACGTCGAGCGTCCTGTTTTTGCCGCCATATTGCACGGTGCGGAAAGTATGTTAAAATGCCTCCGCCGGTCGAGTTCAAAACGGCCGGAACGGAAGGGATACACACAGATATGAATGCGATTGAAAACGGTTCCATTGCGGACGAAACGTGCGACGCCCTCTGCCGGGCGGCGCGGGAAAAGAGCCTGGAGCTCGGGATTGACATAAGCTTTGCCGTGGCCAACGCGGACGGGCTCCCGAGAATGTTCAGGAGGTTCGGGGACGCGCTCGTCCTGAGCGCCACGCTCGTTCCGGCAAAGGCGCACACGGCGGCGGTGGCGCGGCTTTCCACCGGAGAGCTCGCAAAGTGCGCGGCGGAGGGCGGCCCGCTTTTCGGCATAAATTCCGCCGACCCGCGCATAGTTTTCGTGGCGGGCGGGTTCCCGCTTTCGGCAGGCGGCAAGGTTGTCGGCGGCATCGGGGTCGGCGGCGGCAACGAGGCGCAGGACAGGGAAATCGGCGAGCGCGTGGTTGAGGTTTTCAACAAAATCGCAAATGGGCGCGGATAGCAACGGGGGCGGAGGAAAAGCCCCGTCCGGATTTTGCACGTGCGAAAATCTCTCGTGTCCGCTCCACCCGAGCAGGCGCGGGGCGGGATGCACCCCGTGCATAGCGAAGAATTTGAGGCTTGGGGAAATCCCGAACTGCTTCTTCAACCCCGTGGAGGGCTCCGGCTCGAGGGCGGGCGACGGATTTGAGGATTTCGCGCGCCTCGTGCTGGAGGGCGGGGGCAGGCGGGGCAGGTGAGGCTTTCAGCGGCGCGTTCCGCAGGCGGCGCGCGGCTGGGGGGAGCCCCGCCGCGTTTTTTTTGCGCGCGCTTTCCCCGCGATGGCCGCGACTTGCCCGCGGGGAGGGGTTTCCGCGTTTTCGCGAAAAAAACGCAAAAAAAACGCTTGACCCAAAAAACAAATCAATCATTTGAATCAATCAATCATTTGATTGAAAAGCGCGCCGCACGCCGCGGCGCATTTGAGTTTAAGAGGAAGAAGCTATGGCAATAGAGTGCAGAAAGGCTGTGTTGGCCCTCGCCGCCGCGGCGGTTTTGGGCGGATGCGGCGACGGCCGGCGCGCGGCAGCCGTCTCCGAACCCGACGAAGTTTACGTCGCCGCGCCCATATCGAGGCCCGTCGAGATATGGGACGACTTTACGGCTCGCATCGAGGCCGTGAAGTCCGTGGAAGTCAGGGCGCGGGTTGACGGATACCTGGAAAAGGTGAACTTTTCCGAGGGCCAGCTCGTTGAGGAGGGCGACCTGCTGTTTGTGATAGACCGCCGCCCGTACCTGGCGAAGGCCGCCGCGGCGAGGGCGGGCGTCGAGGAGATAGAGGCGCGCCTTGCGCTCGCGCGGAACAACCTCGAAAGGGCGAAGAACATGTACGATGCCAACGCGATTTCAAAGATTTGCTGCCGGCCATGTAGGGGCGGGACGTTTTTAGCCGCAGTTTTCCCCCTTGCGCGCGGGGGAGGGGCGCAGTCCGGCGGGGCGGAATGCGCCGGCAGAATGTAATTGACCGCCCCAGCCCGCCCGCCGATAATCCAAGTATTGACCCTGTTTGCGGACATGCATAAAAACGCCTTAAAACAGTATTACGGCGGCGGAGGGGAATTCGACGCCCCGACGCGGATTTTGCTCGCCGCCCTCGTCGAATTCGGCAAGGACTCCCCAAATTCGGTGGGCACGAGGGAAATCGCGCGGCGCGCCAAAATCAACATTTCCGCCATAAGCTATTACTTTGGCGGCAAGTCCGGCCTTTACGATACCCTCATCAGCCAGATAATCGAATTTATAAGGGACGCCGAGGCGGATTTCAAGCGGCGCATGGCCGCCTTGAAAAAAGATCCCTCGAAGGAGGGCGCTAAGAACCTCCTCAAAGACTACATGTTTTGGCGCGCGGGCGCCGAAAGCCAGAAGGACGAAATCTTCAAGCACGTGGAGTCCATAATGATGAGGGAGGAATTTTACGGGGGCAAAACGCTCGACAAAATATATAAAAATCTTGTGGAGCCGAACGACAAATTCGTGGCGGGCCTCGTCGAAATGGCCTCCGGCGGAAAAATGCGCGGCGGCGACGCTAAAATCGCCGCCATGATAATAACGGGCCAGACTATGAGGTTTGAGATTTCCAAGAGGACGCTCGTTAGGGCGATGGGCTGGAAGGCGTTCCGCGAGAGGGAGGCGGGCAAAGTCCGGGCGGTACTCGGCGGGATAATCGACAGGATATTTCCCTGAAAGGGCGTCGTTTTTGCCTTTTTTAGTCCGGCAACGCGCGGGGGACGGATGCGCGGAGGGGGGACGGAAGCTCCGCCGCCCCAGATTCGGGGCGCGCGGAAATTCAGGGGCGGAGGCTGCGCTTTGGGGGATTGCCGAAGACGCTTCTGTAATCGCGGCTGAACTGCGCGGGGCTCTCGTAGCCGACGGCGTAGGCGGCGCCGGCGGCGGTCTCGTTTTCGGCGAGCATCAGGCGCCGCGCTTCGTACAGCCGCAGGCGCTTGCGGTATTGCAGGGGGCTCATTTCGGTGACCTTTTTAAAGTGCCGGTGGAAAGACGCGGGCGACATTCCCGCCAATTTTGAAAGCCCGCCTATTTCGATCGGCTCCTTGTAGTTGGCCCTAAGCCACGATATCGCCTTTGAAATTCTGTGCCCCGACGTGTCGGGCGTGTTGATTGCGCGGATTTGCCCGCCGAGCGGCCCCATGAGCAGGCGCAGGTGGATTTCCCTGATTAGAATCGGCGCCATGAATTTTGCCTCGCGCGGGTTTTCGGAGAGTTCATAGAGCCTTAAAAACGCGCCGAGAAGCCCGCCGTCTATTTTTGCGGTTTCCGCGCCCTTGCATTCGCCGCCGCTGGGCGCGAGTTCCGGATATTCGGAGAGCAGCCCCGAAATTACGTTTCTGTCCAAGTCGAGCGAAATCGAGAGAAATGGCTTTTCTCTCGACGCCCCGACGACATAGTTCTGGGCGGGCATGTCGACCGCGGCGGCGAGAAACTCGTTTTCGCGCAGGCGGAATTTTTCCCCGCCGACGGTGGACCATTTAGCCCCCTGCACGGTGACTGTCACGAGCGGCCGGTAAAAGCAGTTTTCCGCGACGTCGGACTCGTCGCGCCTGTAAACTCCCGCCCCGCCGAAGCCGAGCGGGCAGTCTCCGGTTTTCGGCATTCTGCGGAGCAGTTTTCCCTTTAAAATCCTGTTCAGTTCGGCGACGTCCATTGGGGGTTGGAGTTTTTTTGCGAATGTTAAATCCGCGCGCGCCGCGCGCAAGAGCAAAAGGTTTTTTGGGGCGTTTTGGGCAATAATTTGAGAATTTTGCAAATTTTATAAGCCCGCCGGCAATTCCGCGCGCGGCTCCGCGGGAAGGGGGCGTAGGCGCGGCGGATTTTCCCGAAAACTCATGTTGGAATTTTTAAGGGCGCAGAGCGTCGCATTATTGCGGGGGCGGAAATCGCCGCGGGTGGGCCGCGCTTCGGATTTGCGTTTGCCGGCGGCGGATTGCGGCTTGCGCGGAGCGGATAAAAAAGCCGCCGAGCGGAAATTTCGGGCGGCGGCTTCGGGGCGGGGGTCAACGCCCTATCTGCTTTTGCTGCTCCGCGTTGTAGCGGTTCCCGACGACCGGAATCGCGGCGATTTTGCCTTCGAGCTCTTCCCATTCGTCGGGCGCGATTGAAAAATCTGCCGCCCGCAGGTTTTCCTCCAGGTGCGATAGCTTTGTCGTCCCTGGAATCGGGACTATCGACGGCGAGCGCGACAGGAGCCACGCCAGCGCGATCTGCGCGGAGGTCGCCCCGCGCGTCCTGCCGAAAGCGTTGAGCTCTTCTACAATGCGCATGTTGGCGCGTATTGCCTCCGGCGAAAATCTGGGCAGCGAGGGGCGGTTGTCGTTTTTGGGGTCAAACCTCGTGTATTCGTTTATGCACCCTCCGAGGAAGCCGCGGTTGATAGGGCTGTACGGCACGACCCCTATGCCGAGCTCTTCGCACGCGCGGAGCACCCCGTTTTTTTCGACCTCGCGCCACATGAGATGGTATTCGCTCTGGACGGCGGTGAGCGGCTGGACGGCGTGAGCCCTGCGTATGGTGTCCGCGCCGACCTCGCAAATCCCCCAGCGCTTTATCTTGCCCGCCCTTATCAGATCCCCCACCGCGCCCGCGACGTCCTCAACGGGAACTTTCGGGTCGAAGCGGTGCTGGTAAAACAGCTCTATGCAGTCGAGCCTAAGGCGTTTCAGGGACTCTTCGCAATATCGCTTTATCGTTTCGGGGCGGCTGTCCTGCCTTCCCGTGCCCTTGCCGTCGACGACTTCGTGCCCGAATTTCGTTGTGAGCGCGACCTTCCCCTTGAAAGGTTCGAGCGCTTCCCCCGCCAATTCCTCGTTGTTCAGGGGGCCGTAAATTATGGCGGTGTCAAATAGCGTGACGCCGCGTTCCGCGGCGTTGCGAATCAGCGCGATGCACTCCCTTTTGGCGGGGTGGGCGCTCCTGTTGTACGTCATGCCCATGCAGCCGAAGCCGAGCGCGGAGACTTCCATCGCCGCCCCCGCCGAGCCGAGCGTGCGCCGCTTTGAAATGGAGGCGGCGGGCGCGTTCCGGCGCTTTGAATCTGCGGGGGCCGCCCCGAGAGTTCCGGCGGCGGCGACGGCCGCCGCCGCTGCCGCCGACTTGAAAAATCCGCGCCTATTCATTGCGCAGGGGCGCGGAGCCCCGAATTTGCCCGTATCGTTTTCCATAAATTTTCCCTTTTCTAATGGATTGTAAAGCCCCCGTCGACCACCAGCGCATGCCCCGACACGAAACTCGCGCCCGGGCCGCAGAGCCACAGCACGGCTTCGGCGATTTCCCCGGGGCGGCCGAGCCTCCCCATCGGAATGTCGCGCACAAATTCCTCCCTCGCGGAGGGGTTTCGGCGCATGATTTCTTCGGCCATCGGCTTCTGCGGGGTTTGTATTCCGGCGTTGTTGAGCGCCGCGTCGAGGCGCCCGAACTTTCCGGCTATCCATTCGACCATTTTTTCCACTTCCCCCGCGTCCGATACGTCGCAGGCGAAGGCCTCCGCTTTCAGCCCCGATTCGGCGAGTTTCCGCGCCTGTTCTTCGGGCCTGTTTATGTCGGCGAGCACCGCTACCGCTCCGGCGCGGGCGAACGCTTCGGCGCACGCGAGCCCAATCCCCTGCGCCGCCCCCGTGACGAGGGCTACTTTGCCTTTCATGTCTTCCATTGCGCAATCCTTTCGCGTTTGTTTTGCGCTCCGGATTCTACCATGAACGCGCCGCGCGGTAAATGCGCGCCATTCTCAATTTATTGCACGTTTTTATCAATCGGGTTTCGGGCGGCGCGGATTTTCCGCGGCGGGCGCAATGCCGGCGCGCCCGCATTGACGGGAAAACGCCGAAAGCCCGCGGGGTTCCGCGGAGCGGGGCAGGGGAATTGCAAATCCCGAAACCCCGCGCTTCTTTGCCGAATTGGAATGCGCGCTGCGGGGCGGCTACCGCTGCGGGGGATTGCCGGCGGCTTCCGCGTCGCCGCTTTCGCGGTTGAAGCGCATGGAAATCAGCCGCGTGACGCCGCGCTCCTGCATCGTGACCCCGTATATCGTCCCGGCGGCGGACATCGTGCGCTTGTTGTGCGAAATCACGAGGAACTGCGAGTAGCGCGTGAACTCTTTGAGCATGTCGGTGTACCGGCCTATGTTCGCGTCGTCGAGCGGCGCGTCAAGCTCGTCGAGCACGCAGAACGGGCTGGGCTTTACCATGTAGATTGCGAACAGCAGCGACACCGCCGTCATCGTGCGCTGGCCGCCGGATAGCAGCGACAGGCTTTTCAGCACGGTTCCCGGCGGGCGGGCGACTATCTCTATGCCGCTGTCGAGCACGTCTTCGCTCTCGACGAGGTTGAGGTCCGCCGCGCCGCCGCCGAAAATTTTGTCGAAGGTGAAGGCGAAATTTTTTCTTATCTGCTCGAAAGTTTCGGAAAAGAGCTTTTGCGAAGTCGCGTTGATTTCGTCGATGTCGGCAATGAGGGCGTTTTTGGAAGTCCAGAGGTCGTCCGTCTGGGATTTGAGGAAGTCGTACCGCTCTTTGAGCTCGGCGTATTCCTCTATCGCCACGAGGTTGACCGCGCCCATGGCGCCTATGCGCTCGCGCAGTTCGCGGACTTCGCTTTCGACGGCGGAGAAGTCGGTCGAATCCATCGCCGCCAGATCCTCTTCGCCGGGCTCTCCGCGCCTGGCTTTCGGCTTGGCGGGGACTTCGCCGTCCTCGAGCTCGTCGAGCTTTATCTTGGTCTCGAACTCCTCGTCGGCCTTCCAGAGCTCGCGCTTCCAGTCGGCGGCGGATATGGCGGTTTCGTAGTCGTTGAGGATTCTCTCGGAAATGTAGTCGAGCTTGGATTTCAGGCCCGCGGAACGCACGTCGATTTCATTTTTTGCCGCCGAGGCGCGCATGTGCTCCTCGCGCAGGGCGGCTATGGAGGATTCGCATTCGGAGAGCTCCCTTTCGGTTTCCTCCGCCCTGGCGCGGAATTCCCCGATCTGCGCCAGAGACTCTTCCAGCCTTTGGGCGAGCGATTCGGCGCGGGCTTTTTCCTCGGCGTTTTCGCGGTCGAAATTTTCTATTTGGCGCGCGACGGATTCCGCCTCCATGGTGCGGCGCTCTATCGCCGTCCGCGCCTCCTCCTGCTGTTCCCTTATCGCGCCGAGCCCGCGCTCGAGGTTTTCGAGGCGCGACTTTTTTGCGGCGAGCTCCAGCCGCGTTTCCGAGAGCGCGGAATAGCGGGCGTCTTTGGATTCGCGCAGCTCGGCGAGCTCGGTTTCCCTCTCTGCGGCGGCGCGCTTTGCGGCCTCCTCCGCCGCTTCGGCTTCCGCGAGCGCCTTTTGGGCGGATTCCAGCCTGTCCTGCGCTTCGAATCGCGAATTTTCCATCTCCGCCATGGCGGAGTTCTTCGCCCGCAAATCCTTTTCCTTTTCCGCTTTCTGGGCGTTCGCCGAGGCGGTCTGGGCGTTGATTGCGGCGATTTCACGCCTTATTTCGGCTGCGGCGTTTTTGCGGTTTTCGATTTCCGCCTCCGCCGCGTCCATTTCGCTCTGGATCGCCATCGCGGACTCGTTGAGGTCAGTGAGGGCGGCGTTGTCGCCCTCGATTTCGCCTTTGAGCCTTTTGATTTCCCGCGCGCGCAGTATGAAGCTGCTTTCTGTGTCGCGCTTTTCGCCCGTGGAGGCGTAGACGACGCCGCGCGCGTCGAGCATCGAGCCGTCGCGCGATACGGCGCAGAAGAATTTGAAATCTGCGTTTTCGGCGGCGAATTTCGCAAATTCGGAAATGTCCTCGCAGAAATAGCAGCCCGCCACGGCGTTGCGCGCGTAGGCGGCGATTTCCTCCGACTGGCTCCTCACCGCGTCCGCCGCCCTTTTGGCGTTTGGCGGGACGGGGGATTCGGGGGCTTCAAACGCCGCTTCCGGCAGCTGGAAGCACGCTTTCCCGAGATTGCGTTCGCGCAACTGCGAGAGTATTTGCGGGAGCTTTGAAGAGTCGGGCAGGGCTACGGCGTCGAGGGCGGGGCCCATGAGGGTTTCAAAGGCGGACGTCCAGCCGTCCTCGACTTCGATGTGCTGGCTTACGATTTTTGCGGAGTCCGCGGGCAGGCAGCCGCCGAGCGCGCCCTTCATTATGGATTTCACTCCCTCGGAGAACCCCTCCATGCGCGACTGGAAGTCGTTGAGGAGGCCGAGGCGCGCCGTCTTGCTCGCCAGCTGCCTGTCGGCCTGCTGGATTTCCGCCTGTCTGCTCCGGTAGAGGCCGCGCAGTTCGTCGATTTTCGCCTGGGCCTCCGCTATGTCGGCGTCGGCTTCGCCGAGCCTTTCGTTCGCTCCTTCGAGGGCGGATTCGAGCTCCGCCGCGCGCCGCTCGAGGGCGGCGGTTTCCTCGCCTATCTGGAAAATGGAGTCCGACAGCGCGGCGTGGCGCACCTGGTAGGATTTCAGGTCGAGCTCGAGCGACGTGCAGTTGGAGCGCAGGCGCGCGATGGCGCCCTCGCTTATCAGCGCGTCCTGCCGCGCGCGCGAAAGGGCGTTTTCAGCCTCGCGTATGGAGTCTTCTATTTGCGCGAGCTCCGAGCTTTGGCGCTTGAAAATTTCGTCGTCTGCCATGACGAGCTCGAGCTGCATCTGCTTGACCTTCGCGTCGCCCTCAGCCTTGCCTTCGAGCGCGGCGAGCTGGCCGGCGAGCGATTCGAGCTCCGACTTTATCTGCCCGAGGCGCTCGCGCAAATCTTTCTTGCGGACGTCGGCAAATTCGGAACTGCGCTCGGCCTGCTCTTTTTCGGAGCGGATTTCGGCGGCGCTCTGGCGCATGGCCTCGAGCTCGGACAGGGCGGAAGCCCTCGCGCTGCGCATGCGCGCCGCGGTTTCCTCGCCCTCGGCGAGCCTCTGCGACAATGAAAATATCTTCGCGGAAATCTCCCTGAGATTCTCGGCGTCGCGCGCGAGCTCCGCGCTTCGGTCGGCGTAGTTTTTCGCGTTCAGGGCGAGGTCGAGGTGGCGCAGGCGGTGGCTGAGCCGCTTGTAGCGCAGGGCCTTCGACGCCTGCCGCTTGAGCGTGCCTATCTGCCGCGAAATCTCCTCAATGCGGTCGGTTGCGCGCGCGAGGTTCTGGTCTACTAGCGCGAGCTTGTTCAGAGCCTCCCGCCGCTGGGTCTTGTACTTGGTTATTCCCGCCGCCTCTTCGAAAATCGCGCGCCTCTCCCCGGGGTTGGAGGATAGAATCTGGTCGATCTGCCCCTGGACCATGAACGAGTACGAAACGCGCCCGATGCCCGTGTCCATGAAGAGGTTTTGAATGTCTTTCAGCCTTCCGGCCTTGCCGTTGATGAAGTAGCCGCTGCCGCCGTCGCGCGAGACCCTGCGGGTGATTTCGACCTCGTTGAAATTTGTGCCGAGCTGCTTTTCGCAGTCGGAGAAGAGCAGGGAGACTTCGCAGAATTGCAGGGGCTTGCGCGACTCCGTGCCCTGGAATATCACGTCCTGCATTTTGCCGCCGCGCAGGGCTTTCGCGCTCTGCTCGCCCAGAACCCAGCGTATGGAATCGACTATGTTGCTCTTGCCGCAGCCGTTGGGCCCGACTATGCAGGTGATGCCGTCGGTGAGCGATATAGTCGTCTCGTCGGCGAAGCTTTTGAAGCCGTTTATCTTGACCTGTTTTAAATACATCTGGATTTGGGTTGCGGGGCTTGCGCCCGCGGTCTATTTTGCGGCGGACGCGGCGAAGTCCGCCAGCGCCTTTTCGAGGTTTTCGGGCGAGCCTCCGCCCTGCGCGAAATCGGGCTTACCGCCGCCCTTTCCGCCGATTTGCGCGGCGATTTGGCGCACGATGTCGCCGGCTTTCATTCCGGCGCCCACGGCGTCCTTCCCGCACAGGGCGACTATCGCCGCCTTTTCGCCGAATTTCGCTCCGAGAACTACCGCGCCCCCTCCGATTTCCGCCGAAACCTTCACGGCGAGGTCCCGCATCATCTGCTGGCTTTCGATTTCCGCAACGGCCGCGACGAGCGGCGCGCCGAATTTGGTTTCGACCTTTTTGGCGGCGAGCTCTTTTGCGAGGGAGTCCGCGCCCTTTTTCATGAGCGCGCGCAGCCGTTTTTCGGCGTCCTCGCGCGAGGCGATGAGCTTTTCGAGGCGCTCGCCGATTTCCTCGCGCTTGCAGGAAAGCGCGCGCGCCGCGCGCTCGAGGGCGTCCTGCATGGCGTCGATTTTTTGCAGGGCGGCGGTTCCGGCGACGGCCTCTATTCTGCGCGTGCCGGAGGAAATCGCCGATTCGGAAATTATCTTTATGACGCCTATCTCGCCCGTGGACGAGACATGCGCGCCGCCGCAGAGCTCTTTGGAGAAGTCGCCCATTTCGACGAGCCGCACGACGGCGCCGTATTTTTCCCCGAAGAACGCGAGGGCGTTTTTGGGGATTTCGCGGAAGGGCATTTCGCGCCACCTTACGGGGGCGTTTTCGAGAATCTTTTTGTTTGCGAGGTTTTCAATCTCGCGGAGCTGGTCGGGAGTCGGGGCCTCGTAGTGCGTGAAGTCGAAGCGCAGCCTTTCGGGATCCACGTAGGAGCCCGCCTGCCTAACGTGCGTTCCGAGCACCTGGCGCATCGCCCAGTGGAGTATGTGGGTCGCGGAGTGGTGCCGCTCGATCGCGCGGCGGCGCACAATGTCCACCGTGGCGGAAATTTCGGCGCCTATGGCGTCCTTTTTAAACACCCCTTTGCGGACTTTGTGGAGCACGTGGCCGGCGTTGTCCATTTTGGTGTCGAACACCTCGCGCGCGGTTCCGTTTATCTCGATGAAGCCCGTGTCGCCGACCTGCCCGCCCTTTTCGGCGTAAAACGGCGTTTGCGGCATTATCACGAAGTCCGCATCGGGGCCCTCGACTATCGCGCTTATGGAGGTGGCGAAGTCGGAGAGGTTCGCGTGGTCGTAGCCGGCGAACTGCGTGGCGTGCTCGACCTCCGCCGCGTCGGAGACGCTGATGACTTCCCTCGTCTGGGCGTTGCGCGCCCTCTCGCGCTGCTTGTTCATCTCGGCCTCGAAGCCCTTTTCGTCCACGGGCATGTTGCGCTCGCGCGCGATGAGCTGCGTGAGGTCGAGCGGGAATCCGTAGGTGTCGTAGAGAATGAAAGCCTGGTCGCCAGAGATGCTGCCCTCGGTCACCGTGATTTGGTCGAGCAGCTGCAAGCCCCTGTCGAGGGTGCGGGCGAAGCTCTTTTCCTCGTTTTCAATGACTTTAAGTATGACTTTCCTCTGCTCTTTGAGCTCGGGGAATACGGGCGACATCTTCTGTATGACGGGCTCGGCGAGCTTTGCGAAAAACCCGTATTCCAGCCCGAGCCGCTTGCCGTACATCACCGCCCTGCGCAGTATGCGCCGCAGGACGTAGTTGCGGCCCTCGTTGCCCGGAATGATGCCGTCGGCTATGGAGAATGTGATGGTGCGTATGTGGTCGGCGAGCACCCTGAACACGCAGTCGGTGAGCTCCTGCGAGGACATGTCGCGCGGGTCTCTGGGGAGAGTCCCCTTGTAGGTCTTGCCCGACATGTGCGATATGTGCGTGAAAATGTCGGTGAAGAGGTCGCTGTTGTAGTTGGAGGCGAGCTGCGAAAAGTCCGTGAAGTTCTTTGTGGTGGCGATAATGCCCGCCACGCGCTCGAAGCCCATGCCGGTGTCGATATTCTTGCTCTTCAACGGGCGGAACGTGCCGTCGGTCTCGGCGTTGAACTGCATGAATACCAGATTCCAGATTTCAATGCAGTATGGCGAGCCCGCGTTGACGAGCGAGCCGCCCGTGTCTCCCTTTTCCGTGAGGTCCATGTGGATTTCGGAGCACGGTCCGCAGGGGCCGGTCTCGCCCATCATCCAAAAATTGTCCTTTTTGCCGCACTTTTTGATGTGGACTTCCGGCGGCATTCCCTCGTCCCTGAAAATCTTTTCCCAGATAGAGTGCGCCTCGGCGTCGAATTCGGCGGGCTCGCCGTCGGCGGGCTCGTAGACGGTCGCGTACAGCCTTTCCTTGGGGAAGCCCCAAACGCGGGTGAGCAACTCCCACGCCCATTCAATCGCCTCCTTTTTGAAGTAGTCGCCGAACGACCAGTTGCCGAGCATCTCGAAGAAGGTGTGGTGGTAGGTGTCGAACCCGACGTCTTCAAGGTCGTTGTGCTTGCCTCCGGCGCGTATGCACTTCTGGGTGTCTGCCGCCCTGCGGAAGGGCGCCTTTTCCTCGCCGAGGAAATACGGCACGAACTGGTTCATTCCGGCGTTCGTGAACAGCAGGTTCGGCGAGGACGGCATGATTGAGGCCGAGGGCACTATCGTGTGCCCCTTCGAGTTGAAGAAGTCGAGAAAGCTTTTTCTTATTTCGGAGGAGGTCATTTCGCAAAAATTTTCGGCGCGGGCGCGCGGGGCGTTTTTGGGGGCGGGCGGCGGGGCGAATCCCCGCGGCGCCGCGGGCGGGTCAGAGCCTTTCCGCCACAGCGGCTGCCATTTCGTCCGTCGAGACGGCGTTTTTGCCGAAGGCGATGTCGCCCGTGCGGACGCCCGAGCATACGGCGTCCCTTACCGCCTTTTCTATCCTTTCGGCGGTCGCCGCCCTCCCGAAGGAGTAGCGGAGCATGAGGGCGGCGGAAAGTATCTGCGCGCAGGGGTTGGCGATTTTTTTGCCGGCGATGTCGGGCGCGGTGCCGCCGGCGGGCTCGTACAGGCCGAATTTCTCGCCCGCCGAATTTTTCGCAACCCCCAGCGACGCGCTGCACAGCATTCCGAGCGACCCGCAGATCACAGCCATTTCGTCGGAGAGGATGTCTCCGAACATGTTTTCTGTGAAGAACACGTCGAACTGGTTGGGGTCGCGCGCCAGCTGCATGGCGGCGTTGTCAACATACATGTGCGACAGGGCGACTTCGGGGTAGTTTTTGGCGAAAAATTCCGACACGGTCTTGCGCCAGAGCACCGAAGTTTCGAGGACGTTTGCCTTGTCTATGGAGCAGACTTTCCTGCCCCTCGACATTGCGGCTTTCCCCGCGACGTCCGCAATCCGCTCGATTTCGCTTTTGCGGTAGCTCATCACGTCGCGCGCGGCGGGTTCGCCGTCGATTTCAAAAGTCTTTTTTTCGCCGAAGTATATGCCGCCGGTGAGCTCGCGTATGCACACGATGTCGATTCCGTCGGGTATGCGCTCGGTTTTGAGCGGCGAGGCGTCCGCCAGCTGCGGATAGAGGAGCCCCGGGCGTATGTTGGCGAACAGCTTGAAGATTTTGCGGAGCGGCAGGAGGGCGGCGCGCTCGGGCTGCTCGTTGGGCGGGAGCTTTTCCCACTTGGGGCCGCCGACCGAGCCGAAGAGAATTGCGTCGGAATTGCGGCATTCCTCAACGGTGGATTCCGGAAGCGCCTTGCCGCAGCTGTCTATGGCCGCCCCTCCCACGTCGCAGACTTTGTAGGAGAGCGTGTCGCCGTCCTTTGCGCACGCGGCTTTGAGCACGCCGAGGGCGGCTTCCATAACTTCGGGCCCGATTCCGTCGCCGGGCAGAACTGCAAATTTGAGTGTTGCCATAAATAAAATATGTAGCGTTTAAATTCGGGCGGACAGTCCGCCCCTATAAAAATAATTGGTGGAATAAAACACTTTTCCCGCGCGATTTCCACAAAAATTTTCAGGGCGCGCCCCTCATTTCCGGTGGCGCGCCCTGGGGTCGGGGTACAAGCCCTATTTTAAAACGGCGTCGACCGCCACGGGGAAGTGGTCGGACGGGTAGGCGGCCTTAGGGGTGGCGGGCAGTCCGAGATCGGCGACGGAATCCCTTATCACGGCGTAGTCCATGACGTCGACTCCGTCGGATACAAATATGTAGTCTATCCTGTCGGGTTTCGGCTTGCCTGTGAAATTGTGGAAAGTTCCGCCGGCGGATTTGGGCGCTCCGCGCAAAACGGAAAGCGAGTCTTTGAACGACTTTTCGGCGAATATGATTTTCATCGGCTCTGAATCAGGCGTCGCGTTAAAGTCCCCGACGCAAAGAAACGGCAGGTTCCCCGAAATTTCCGATACTTTTTTGACTAACAGCCTTGCGGACTCCGCGCGCGCTTTCTTTCCTACGTGGTCGAAATGCAGGCTGAAAAAGGCGAATTTTTTGCCCGTTTTGAGGTCGCGGAACTTCCCCCACGAGCATATGCGCCTGCACGCGGCGTCCCAGCCTTTGACGGGCTTGTCGGGCGTCGGCGCAAACCAGAAGTCGCCCGAGTCGAGCAGCTCGAAGCGCGCGGGATTGTAGAATACGGCGGAAGTCTCCCCGCCTTTCGCCCCGTCTTCGCGCCCTTTGCCGACATATTTGAAGCCCGTGCGCGCGCTTATGTCGTCGAGCTGGTGAAAGTGGCCTTCCTGCGTGCCGAATATGTCGAATCCGTGCTTTTTGATTAACTTTGCCACGGAGTCGCGCCGCAAATCCCATGCGTTGACCTCCGGTTCCGGCGAATTTTTTATGTTGAAAGTCGCCGCCGTAAAGGGGGTGGGCGCCTTTTCCGCCGAGGCGCATCCGAACAAAACCGCCGCGGCCGCGGCCAAAAACATTTTGATTATTATTTTTTTCATGGTATTTTTGTTATGATACTTAACCGTTTAAACGGCAATCAAGTTTTATTTTTGTCCGTTCCGAAAAAAAGCTTTTCAAAGCGCGAGTCTGCGGTAGTCTTGGCGCATCGGTTTTTTTATGGACAAAAATTTCTACCTCACCACCGCAATCGACTATGCCAACGGCTCCCCGCATCTCGGGCACGCCTACGAGAAGATTTTGAGCGACGTCGTCGTCCGCCACAAGCGCATGTGCGGGATACCTACCTACTTCCTTACGGGGCTCGACGAGCACGGGCAGAAGGTGCAGCAGAGCGCGCGGCGCGAGGGCGTCGAGCCGTCTGTTCTCTGCGACAGGCAGGCTGAAAAGTTCCAGAACCTCTGTAAAATCCTCAACGTCTCCAACGACGACTACATCCGCACTTCCCAGCCTCGGCACAAGGCGGTCGTCCAAAAAATCCTCCAAGACCTCTACGACCGCGGGGAAATCTACAAGGCCGAGTACAGGGGGTTTTATTCCGCCCGCCAGGAGCAGTTTTTGCAGGAGAAGGACAAGGTCGACGGCAAGTGGCCGGAGATTTTCGGCGAAGTCGTGGAGATTACGGAGAGCAACTACTTTTTCAAGCTCGGCGCCTACCAGCCGTGGCTCGTGGAATATCTCAAAACCCACGAGACTTTCATCTACCCGCGCTTCCGCGCCAAGCAGGTTATGGAGTTCCTCAAAGAGCCGCTCAACGACCTCTGCATTTCGCGCCCGAAGGAGAGGCTCGAATGGGGCATAGAGCTGCCGTTCGATTCAAACTACGTCACCTATGTGTGGTTTGACGCGCTCGTAAACTACATTTCCGCCGTCGGCTACGGCACGGAGGAATTTGCCAAATTCTGGCCCGCCGACTTCCACGTCATCGGCAAGGACATTCTCGTGCCGCCGCACTCCGTCTACTGGCCGATTATGCTGAAAGCCATAGGGGCGGAGCTGCCGAAGTCGCTGCTCGTCCACGGGTGGTGGATGTCGTCGGGCGAAAAGATGTCGAAGAGCCTCGGCAACATCGTAAACCCGCTCGACCTGGCGGAGAAGTTCGGCGCCGACCCGTTCCGCTACTTCCTGATGCGCGAGATGAACGTTGGGCAGGATTCCGACTTCTCGATGGATTTGTTCGCCACCCGCTACACCTCCGATTTGGGCAACGACCTCGGCAATCTCGTAAGCCGCCTGCTCAACATGCTGAAACGCTACTGCGGCGGGGTTGTCGCGCCCGCGTCCGTCGAGGAGGATTTTGAGAAATCGCTCAAAGCCCTCGCCGCCGAGACCGCTCCCGAGGTTCTGGAACTCAACGACGGAATGCAGTTCCATATCGCCCTCGAAAAGATTTTTTCCTTTGTCCGCGCGATAAACAGGTACGCCGAGCAGCGCGCCCCGTGGAAGCTCGCCAAGAGCGTGGATCCCGCCGACAGGGCCAGGCTCGAAACCTCCCTCGCCAACATGGCGGAGGCGTTGCGCATTTCGGCGGTTTTGCTCGCGCCGGTCATGCCTTCGGTGTCCGAAAAAATCTTGTCGCTTCTCGGACAACCCGGGGCAGACAGGTACGAGGGCAATATCGAGTGGTCTGCGCGCCTTGAAAACGCGCGGGTTGCCGCCCCCGAAATTCTATTTCCGAGAATCGGAGAGTAGCGCGCGGCGGATGCCGATTCCGAAAGTGTGGCGGGGAGGGGTTTTGATCCCATAGCTTGCTTCCGCCTGACCAGAGGAGTGCGGAATTTTCAGGGCGCATAGAGGGGGGAGAAAAACCGCTTTTTTTTCTCCCGCGGCGCCGGCAACGGGCGAAACTCTGGGGGGCGTCGGGCTGGCGCGGCTTAGCCGGCTTTCCTGTCGCATTCCGCAATCGCGCGCGAATTTTCTTTTCCGGACGGCTGCGCCGTCCGGTTTTTTCGGTTTTGAGGCGGCGGCTGATTTGGGCGGAGCTGCGCGAAAAGCGCGGGGCTGTTCGCCCTAGGCCGGAAAATCCCGATTTTACAGTCCGGACGAAATTTTCGCCGCGCGCGCGATTGCGCTTGCAATCCGAATCAGCAACCCTTTAATTTCGGCGAAAATCGGGCGGGGCTTTCGGAAATTCCGAATCCGCCGATACAGAAAACGGGGGTTCTTTGAGAATTTTGGGCGGGCATTCGCCCGCGGCTCGTCCGCGGGAGGAAAGTCCGGACACCACAGAGCGGGATTCCGTCCGAAAGGGCGGGGCGCGCGCCGCAAGGCGCGCGTACGGACAGTGCAGCAGAAAACAAACCGCCGCGCGAGCGGCAAGGGTGAAAAGGCGGGGTAAGAGCCCACCGCCGCGGGAGCAATCTTCGCGGGCATTGAAAACCCAATCCGGTGCAAGACAACATAGGATGCGGAACTGCTCGTTCAAACGCATTGGGTATGTCGCACCCCTCGCGGGGGCCCCTTTCCAAGGGGGCAGATAAATGAATGCCGGTTCCTTCGGGGACTACAGAATCCGGCTTACAGCCCAACTTTCTCTCTCCCGCTCCCTTCTTACATTTTTGTTTTTTTCGGGAGTTTGTTGCGGGGCGCGAAAATGAGCCCGCTTTTGCCGGCTTTCATCCCGGCGCAGGCGCGGTTTGCTGCGAATTTTAGATCGCGCAAAGTTTTGCCCCTTGCGGGCGGCCGCGCGGAATCCGCATTTGCCCGATGGCGGGTCCCCGCGAATTTCAAATTTGCCGCGCGCCTTGCCTTCTGGCGCAGGCGCGGTTTGCTGCGGAACGGTTTTTTACGAAGGCGGGGGCTTTTTGCGGAGTTTGCAAAAAAAAAATGGAGCGGCCCGCCGCGGGCAGGAGGTTTCTCAGCCATAACCCCCTCGGGGCGCGGGGATTGCGCGCCCCCGAGGACGGGAGGTTTCCCGTTTTGGAAAAACGCCTTCCTATTGCCCCATGAGCTTGGAGAGGGCCTCGGAATAGCACTTTACCGTGTTTTGCACGACTTCGGGCGGGAGAACGGGGCCCGGAGCCTGCTTGTTCCAGTCGAGCGTTTCGAGCCAGTCGCGCACATACTGCTTGTCGTAGGAGGGCTGGGAGCGGCCGACTTCGTACTTGTCGGCGGGCCAGTAGCGCGAGGAGTCGGGCGTCAGAACTTCGTCTATCAAATAGACTTTGCCGTCGGAGTCGGTTCCGAACTCAAATTTCGTGTCGGCGAGGATTATCCCGCAGCTCTGCGCCTTTTCCGCGCCCATCCCATAGAGCGCGAGGCTCGCGTCCCTTATGCGCCCGAAGATGTCGCTCCCCAGGAGCTTTTCGCATTCCGCGTTGGTAATCGGCATGTCGTGCCCCTCGGCGGCTTTCGTAGTCGGCGTGAAAAGCGGTTCGGGGAGTTTCTGGCTCTCCTTCATTCCCGCGGGGAGCTCGAACTCAAAGAGCTTTCCCGTCTGTTTGTACTCTTTCCAGCCGCTGCCGGCAAGGTACCCGCGTACGATGGCCTCTATCGGCATCGGGTTGAGCTTTTTTACTATCATCGAGCGCCCTACCAGCTGCGGGAAGTCTTTGAGCAGCCCGCGCACGCGCTCGCCGTGGTTTTCGACGAGGTGCGTGGGCATGATTTTCGCCGCCTGCTCAAACCACCACAGGCTTATCATGGTGAGCAGGACGCCCTTGCCGGGCACGCCGTTGGGCATTATTACGTCGAACGCGGATATGCGGTCGGTCGCGACTATAAGGAGCTCGTCGCCCAAGTCGAAGTTTTCGCGCACTTTTCCCTTGGAGACTCTTTTGAAGGGAAGCCCTTCGACGGTCATTAGGGGTTCTTTGGGGAGATTGAAGTTCATTCGGCAAATAAAGTTCCGCCGCCCGAAAAACGCAAGAATAATAAAGCGCCCTCCCTCTTTTGCCTCCGGAGGGCGGGCGCGCCGGAGCGGTATTTTGCGCGAAGCGCCGGCATATGCCTTTCGTTTTTCAATTCCGCCCGTCCGGTTTGAAAAATTTGCAGGAACGCCGGAGGCGGAAGGGGTGAAGTTTCTCCGCCGCCTTCCGTTTTCCCGCCCCTTCCGAATGCGCCCTTTTCTATTTTGCGGGGTTTAGCCTTAAAATTACGGTTTTCTTCGGGAGGTTCTCTCCCTCGATAACGAGCTTTACTTTTCCCGCGGAGAGGCCCGCGCGCAAAATTGCCAACGCCCTGCCGCAGTAGAGCGAGCGTTCGCAGCCCGTGTGCATTTCATTGCTGTTGATGTCCCCGTTGTCGACGCCTATGAGGGAAGCGGGGCCCTCAACCTTGAATTTCAGTTTGTTCGAGGCGAGCGGATGGATTTTTCTCCTTTTATCTACCGCCTTTATCGCGATGTGTTGGAGATCCATGCCGTCTGCCTTCCAGTCGGGATTTTCGGCGGTCGCCACTATTTTGCACGGCTCGCCGGCGGTTTCTATTTTGTATTCCCCGACAGTTTTGCCGCCGGTCCGCGCGACGGCTTTGAGTTTGCCCGCTTCATAGTCTATATTTTCCCAGATTATCTTGTTCCTGTTGAACGGATTGCCGCGCGTGTTCTTTTTTGTCCCGAGCGACTTTCCGTTGAGGAAGAGTTCCGCCTCGTCCGCGTTCGTGTAGACCGCAACCGAAACTTTCGAGCCCTCCGGCCTGTTCCAATTTTCCGTTTCGGGCATCAGGCCGACATTCACGCCGTTGTGAAATACGAACCTGTCTCTGGCGTTTTTCTCCTCCAAAACCCCTATGTGCACGACCGGTTCGCCCTCCGAAAAATTCGCCTTTACCCACCAGCACTGCGGCATCGGGTTGAGTGCGGTGTCGATGAAGGCCTTGTCGCCCCAGCCCTTTGACGGCCAGCCGAACGATTCTCCGAGATACCCTATCGCCCCCCAGTATGCCAATCCGACTACCCTGTCGAGGTTCATTCCGAAATAATTTCCTCCCAACGCCCAGGTTCCCGCTTCGCTCTGGTAGAAAATCATTTCGGGATATTTTTTCGCGTCTTTTTCAAAAAAACCCCACGTGTAGTTTTGCGCCGATATGTCGGTGGCGAAGGCGAGCTCCGCGGGTTTGGAGGTTTCCCAGCCGGCATCCCTGTCTTTTATGCCGCCCTCGCGCGCGGGGAACTGCGCGACGGTGTAGGGGCGGGTGGCGTCGAATTTTTTGCAAAAGTCGCGCATTTTTTTGTACATCGTTACCCCGTAGTCGCCGTATTCGTCATTCCGCGTCTGCCTGTTGAGCTCGTTGCCGAGGCTCCAAATGACGACGCTCGGGTGGTTTCTGTCGCGGCGTATGAACTCGCGGGCGGCATTCGGCCAGACCTCGTCAAACTTCTTGCGCATTCCCACGAACCAGTCGTCCCATTTGTCGAAGAGTTCGTCGACCACCAGTATGCCGTATTTGTCGGCGAGGTCGAGAAACGACTTCGAAAACGGATTGTGGGCGGTTCTGATGTGGTTTACGCCTATGGACTTCAAAAACTTTATGCGGCGCTCCAATTCGGCGGCGTAGGCGGCGGCCCCGAGCGCGCCGAGGTCGTGGTGCAGGTTGACGCCTTTCAATAAGGTTTTTTTGCCGTTCAGCAGAAAGCCCCGTTCCGGCGTGAATTCTATTTTCCTTATGCCGAAATTTTCCCTTTGGGCGTCGAGGAGCTTCCCGCCGCTTTTCACTTCGGCGGCCGCCGAGTAGAGCGCGGGATTTTCCGGCGACCACAGCGACGGGTTTTTTATTTCAAATTCAAACTCGGCGGTCGAGGCGGAGTTTGCCGGAATACCGATTTCCCTTTCCGCCGATGCGATTTCCGAGCCGTCAGGCCCGAATACCGCCGCCCTCACCGAAACTTTGCGCGGAGAACCGAGGGCGTTTTCGACTTCCGCCAAGACGCGGGCTGCCGCGGATTTTTCGCCGACTTTCGGAGTCGTTATATATAGCCCGTGGCGGGCTACCGCCACCGGATTTTTTATCGAGAGCTTCACGTCCCTGAAAATTCCGCCGCCGGTGTACCATCTCGACGCTCCCATAACGCGGGAGTATACCGCCACGACATTTTGGCCGCCGTAGTCGAGAAATTTCGATATGTCCGCCTCGTATCCGGAGTATCCGTATTCGTTGGAGGCCGCCTTTTGCCCGTTTACGTAGACGTCGGAGACCGTCATGACGCCTTCAAAGTCGAGTATCACCCGCTTCCCCCTCCATTCGGGATCCGCGCGGAATTCCTTGCGGTACCATCCTTCCCCATAGGGTTTGAACCCCCTGTTTTTGAGCTCTCCGCCGTTCTTTTTGATTTCCTCTTCGGACGGGACCGCCCAGGGCTGTTCTATCTGGTAGTCGTGCGGCAGGTCGAGCTTTCTCCATGAGGAGTCGTCGAAGTCCCTCTTGAAAGCGTCCGGATTTTTCCCGTAATAAAACTTCCAGCCGAAGTTCCAGTTTTCAGTTTCCGCCGCGCCCAGCGAGAGCGCGCACGCCGCCAGTGCGAGTATAGCAATTTTCCCAATCATATGCGTTTCCTATTTTGCGTTGAAAAATAAATTCCATTTGCGCGGCGCGGAAAACCGCCGAGAAACGATTCCGTCGCGCGGCGGCTTGTCTATTTGGAGCCGGAATTTTTTTCCGCCTTTTCCATCGACAAGTCCAGCCGCAGCTTGTCGGCGGCCTTGCGAGATTCCTCGTCGCCGAGCTGCGCCGCGCGGATGAAGCATTGCAGGGCGGCGTTTTTATCCTGCCTTATTCCTCTGCCGGACGCATAGGCTATTCCAAGATACCGCATCGACTCCACGCTTCCGTGTTCCGCGGCGCTCGTCCATATCGCCACTGCCTTTTTCTGGTCGACCTCGGTTCCGTCTCCTGTGAAGTAGCAGAGCCCGAGGTAGGTTTGCGCAACGAGGTTCCCCTTTTCGGCGGCGGCCTTCCAAAGCTCGAACGCCCTTTTGAGGTCGCGGGGGACACCCTCGCCGCGCGCGTAGGCGAACGCGAGGTTGTTTTGCGCGCGGTGGTTGCCCTGTTTGGCGGAACGCTCCCACCAGAATACGGCCGTCTGCACGTCGCGCAGCACTCCCTTGCCGTTGCAGTACGCCGCCCCGAGGAAGAATTGGGCGTCGGGGTCGCCGCGCTTGGCGGCCTCGTTCCAGATTTTCACGGCCTTCGGCACGTCGGTGAGCACCCCGTTGCCGCCGAAGAGCGCCGCCCCGAGGTTTGTGAGCGCCTTGGTGCTGCCGTTTTTTGCGGCGGTTTCCCACCACATCACGGCGAGTTCGTAGTTCGGGGCGAAGTCCCCGCCGCCGCCGTCGGCGTAGTATTCGCCTATTTCATTCTGCGCCTCGGCGTCCCCCTTTTGGGCGGCCTCGGTTTTCTTTTGCAGGTCGAATTTTTCGGCCGCCGACAGCGCGGCTGCGGCAAACGCGGCCAGTATTATAAAAAGCCTCTTCATATTCATGCAATTTTTTCAAAGGCGCGGGCTATTGCAAGCGTAAAACGCGCCCTCCGCCGGCTGCGGCGCGCGGGGCTGGTTTTTTAAGGGGATGAAAAATCGCCCGAAAATCTAATGAACCCGCTTTGAGCGCAGGAATTTTATCTGGTCCCTCAGGAGGGCGGCGCGCTCGAACTCGAGCCTGTCGGCGGCTTCCAGCATTTCGTCGCTGAGTTCCGCGATGATTTTTTCGAGCTCGCCTTTCGATTTTTTTGAGACGTCGATTTTCGCCTCGGAACGTTTTGCCAGCGACGGCTGTATCGGCTTTGTCACGCTGTGCGGCGTTATTTTGTGGAGCTCGTTGAACTCCCTCTGGATTTGCCTGCGCCGCCCGCACGTTTCCAGCGCGGCTTTGAGCGAGCCCGTCATGTTGTCGGCATAGAGTATCACGCGCCCGCTCTCGTGGCGCGCGGCGCGCCCCGCCGTCTGGATCAGGCTTGTGGCGGAGCGCAGGAAGCCCTCCTTGTCGGCGTCGAGTATGCAGACGAGCGAGACTTCCGGAATGTCGAGCCCCTCGCGCAGGAGGTTGACGCCGACGAGGGCGTCGAAGTCGCCCGAGCGAAGCCGCCGCAGGATTTCCACGCGCTCTATCGCGTCGATGTCGGAGTGCAGGTATTCTATGCGCACGCCGCTCTCGCGCAGGAAGTCGGAAATTTCCTCGCTCATGCGCTTTGTAAGGGTGGTGACGAACACCCTTTCGCCCCTTTCGGCGGCGGCCTTGATTTCCGCGGCGCAGTCCTCCACCTGCCCTGCGATCGGACGGACTATCATTTCGGGGTCGAGCAGGCCGGTTGGGCGGATTATCTGCTCGGCGACGGCGTCGCTCACGGAGAGCTCGAAGGGGGAAGGTGTAGCGGATACGAATACCGTCTGCCCCGTGAGGGAGTCGAATTCGTTAGGGCGCAGCGGCCTGTTGTCGAGCGCGCTCGGCAGCCTGAACCCGTATTCGATAAGCCGCTCTTTGCGCGCCCTGTCGCCGTTGTACATGCCGCGGATTTGCGGGTAGGTGACATGGCTTTCGTCGATGAATAGGATCGCGTCTTCGGGAAAGAAGTCGAGCAGGCACCACGGGCGCGAGCCCGCGGGGCGCCCCGCCAGATGGCGCGAATAGTTTTCAATGCCGGTGCAAAAACCCGTCTCGGCGAGCATGTCGATGTCCTGCTCGGTGCGCATTCTTATGCGCTGCGCCTCTATGAGCTTGTTTTGCCGCTCGAATTCCGCAACGCGCTCCTCGAGCTCCGCGCGTATGTTGGGGATCGCCGCGGCTATGCTCTCTTTGGGCGTGACGAATCCCGAGGCGGGGTAGAGGTCAAACCTGTCGAGTCTGCCTTGGGGCGTCCCCGTTACGGGGTCGATCTTTTTAAGTGCGTCGATTTCGTCGCCGAAGAACTCTATCCTCAGCGCGGTGTCGAGGTACGCGGGGAACACGTCCACCACGTCGCCCCTGACTCGGAAGTGCCCGCGCTCGAAGGCCGTGTCGTTGCGGGAATAGTGGATGTCGGCCATTCTCTCGACGAGCTCGCCGCGCTTCATCGCAAGCCCCGGGCGCAGCGGCACCATCATCTTTCGGAAGTCGTCCGGCGAGCCCAGCCCGTATATGCATGAGACGGTCGCTATCACTATCACGTCGCGGCGCGAGACGAGCGAACCCGCCGCCGATATGCGCAGCTTTTCGATCTCGTCGTTTACGGAGGAGTCTTTTTCAATGTAAGTGTCGGTCTGCGGGATGTATGCCTCCGGCTGGTAATAGTCGTAATAGCTTACGAAATACTCCACCGCGTTTTCGGGAAAGAACTCTTTGAATTCGGCGTAGAGCTGGGCGGCGAGCGTCTTGTTGTGCGATATAACGAGCGCCGGCCGGTTCATGCGCGCGACGACGTTCGCCATCGTAAACGTCTTGCCGGAGCCCGTCACGCCGACGAGCGTCGTGTATTTCGCCCCCGCGCCTATCGACGCGCACAGCTTGTCTATCGCCTGCGGCTGGTCTCCGGAGGGGGCGTATTTGCTCGCGAGCTTGAAGAGTTTTTCCTCCATCTGGCGGCGTCAGGCGGCGAATATTTTGCGCAGGTTTTCCGGAGAAAAGTCGGAGAAGTCCGGGATTGCGAGGTCCGGTTTCTCCTCGGGGTTTTCGCGCGCCTCCCAGAAGCCTTTCGGGTTGGTGGTTGACAGGGCGATTTTTTTCGCCCCCGCGCGCGCCGCCGCGACTACCCCCGCGAGGGAGTCCTCGAATACGGCGCATTCGCGCGGGTCGAGCCCGAGGCGGCAGGCGGCCTTTATGTACACGTCCGGCGCGGGTTTGCCGCGCTCCACGTCCTCGGAGGTGACGAGCGCGTCGAAGTCGCCCTCCATCCCGAGGGCTTTGAGCGCCTGTTCGAGGTTTTCGCGCGGGGTGGACGAACCCACTGCGCGCGGTATGCCGGCGGATTTCAGCGCGCGGACGAATGCGACCGCCCCGCGGATTGTCGGAAGCCCGTTTTTTGCGATTCCCGCGCGGTAGATTTCCTCCTTTTGGTCGGAGAGCCTCTGCGCCTCGGAGGGGTCGGGCGTCCAGCGCAGAATGTACATTATGATTTCGAGATTGCGCTTGCCGAAAGTCGATTTGAAAAAACCTTCGGGCAGGGGCAGGCCGTTGAGCTTGGCGAGCTCCTTCCAGCTCGCCTCGTGGGCGGCTCCCGAATCCGCGACGACGCCGTCCCAATCAAAAAGCGCTCCGATTATTTTTTCCATTCAAAATATAATCGCAGGTTTTGCCGCGATTTCAAATTTTTTATTGGCGCGGCCCGCCGGACGCGGGCTGTTGGAGGTGCTGCGCGCGCGGCGGTCGGAAGTTTTGAATCCGCGGTGCGGGAGCGGCTTGCGAAGGTTTTGCCGCTTTCGCGGCGCGCCGTCGGGCGCGGGAAGCGCAGAGCCCGTGTTTTGTGGAAAGCAAAAATCCGCAGGCGAACGCGGAGGTTTGAGTGGAAAAATTTTTTGCGATGCAGTGTAACCGTAAGAGAAATTTTAAAATAAGCAAATAGGAGGGAGGGCATATTGGGGAAAAAATTATGGAGCGGTTGCTGTTAATATCTTGACATTTTTAACCATTCCCGCTATCTCGCGAATTACTATGAAAACATATTCCGTTTTATTTCCGCGTTTCCGTTCGGCAGCCGCCGCGTTTTTTGTCATAGCCGCAATTCCGGCGGCAAATGCGGAGCTTCCGTCTTCTCCCCTCGGCGAGGCGTATACTATTTCGGGAAGCGAGACCGTGCACGGCGAGTGGGGAGCGGCGTATGAAATCGTGCCCGGGGGCGTCTTGAATGTTTTGGGGGACGGCGCGACATTTATCGTCAGCTACAACCAGAACTACTATTCAACACTTTCGGGCGACGGAACGATAAACATAGGCTCCGACGCCGAGGCCGGAAGAATGGTCGTGACAAGTGCCGAGCCTGTCGCGAACGACGGATGGGTGAACATCGTGAATTTCGGAGGAACCGTAAACGTCGGCGCGAGGGGAGACCTTTCAATATCGGGGGACTATCCCTCGCACTGGGGAGGCATTTTTACCATCGGAACGCTCAATATAAGAGGGACGGTATCCGTAATGTCGCCGGATTCAAACAGTTCATATTTCTGCGTGAAAAACCTTTCCCTTTACGATGGCGGGGCGTTTGAAAGCGCCCTTGACGTGCAGACTTCGGACGGCGGCGTTTACGACCTTTATTCCGGCGGGATGTCCACCGGCCGGCTGCGCGTGACCGGCGGGAGTTTCACGTTAAATCTGCGCGCGGAAAATGCGCTGGGCGCCATGCCTCTCATTTCATTTGACACGGATACCGGAAGCAATTTCAGGATAAACGCATATGCCGAAAATTCTTTTAGGGTTTTGGAATTTAACGCCAATTCCGTCCTTGAACTTTCAATAGCGGACGGCGCGGTTCTGACGGTCGGAGACCTCACGACAAAGAATATGGTTTCGGGGGTTGCCGGCGCGGAAATCGTGTTTTACGACTATCGCGCGGACGCGTTCATTTTGGGCGATTCCGAACTCTGGGTGGAGGGCAACAGGCTTTATATTCCTTCGGTCGACACCTATGTGACGTTGACAGCCTACGACGGCGGGGGCAACCTTTTGCAGGGGGAATGGTTTTATGATTGGAACGGCGAGAGCGGCAGGCTCGTTTTAAACGCCGTTCCGGAGCCCGCGGCAGTTGCGGCGATATTGGGAGCGTCCGCGCTTGCATTTGCCGCGCGGCGGCGAAGAGACTAATATCTGCCCGTTTTTAAAATTGGCTTTTCCTGAAAGCGCTCCGGTTTGCGCCGGAGCGTTTTTTGGGGCAATGGCGGGCCGGAAAATCCCCTGCGTTGCGTTGAGGGGCGGGGCGGCGGCAAGCGGCGGCGGGCGGGTATTTTGTTCGGAATTTTTATCGTCTGCCGGAAAACGGGCGCGCGGGCTGCTATTTTCGGCGGCGAAAACGCGGGTTTGCTGTTAAAACGGGGTGGAAAAATGCGCGAAGGGGGTTGGAAAATCCGGCGGGCGGGGCGTTTGGAGGAATTTTATTGAAAAATTGCTCAAAAGCTTGACATTTTTTAACACTCCCGCGTTTATGTTAAATTATTATGAAAGCTGATATTTGTTTTTTCTTTCGTTTGGCGTCTTTTGCGGCGGCGGTTTTTGTTTCGCCGAAATTCTCCCTTGCCCTTCCGGATTCGCCGCTGAGCGGGGAATACGACCTGACCGGCTCCGAGAGCGTCGGCAATACATGGGGCGGCACCTACCAGATAGGCGAAAGCGGGGTGCTGAACATTTCCGGAGGGGGTATATTGACCGTCACATACGGGCAAAACGAATGGGGCACCTTGACGAATAACGGCGTCATAAACATAGGCTCAAAAGATTCCGCCGGAACGCTTATTGTCGACTCTCCGAATTCCTTTACCTCCGGGTGGGCGGCGGTTGTTGGCGGATCCGGAACCGTGAATATCGGCGAAATGGGATCTTTGACTTTTACGGGATATATCCCGTCGTATTGGGGGGTTTCGGTGCATATTGGCAATATGGATCTCGCGGGGTCGGTGTCCGTGATTCCTTCGGCGGGCGTCGATTCCTATTTCAGGGTGGACAATTTGACGGTTCACGAAAACGGCTCGTTTGACAGCGGCGCAATGCACCTTTCCGCGCAAAACGGCGTTTGGGATATTTACGGCGGCGGGATTTCCGCGCCGAAATTGAGGGTCGCGTCTGGGGAAATGACTGTGAATCTCCGCGGGGAAAATCTGTTGGAAAATTTGCGCGTCGTTTCGATAGATTCAAATACCGGCACCACTGTAAAAATGAACGTTTTTGCGGACAATATAATACAAAATCTGGAATTTAACGCCAACAGTGTAATGGAGTTTTCAATATCCAACGGCTCGCGGCTGATAATAAACAATTTTTCAACAAAAGATAACAACAACGTATGGCAGGCCGAAAATGTGGAAGCCGTATTTTACGACTATTCTAACGGCTCGTTTTTTATAGGCAATTCCGACTATTGGATTGAGGACAACCGCCTGTACATTCCGGCGGCGGACACTTATGTGACCCTTACCGCCTATGACGGCGAAGGCGGGCTTCTGTCGGGCGAATGGTCGTTTGAGTGGAACGCGCAGCTCAACCTCAACGAGCTGGTTTTGACCGTCCCCGAACCCGCCGCGTTCGCCGCCGCTCTCGGGGCGTTTGCGCTCGCTTTCGCGCTTCGGGGAAGGGCAGGGCGCTGACCAAACCTTTCGCGCGGCGCGGGGCGGTCGGGGCGATTCTCTTTAAATCCGGCGCGGGGGCTGAAGAACCCCCGCGTTTTTTTGCGCGCCGCGCGGTTTTTTGTGTTGCCCGCAAGCCCTGCCGGCGCAAAAATAGCGTCCCGTAAATGAACGAAGAATCGCAAAATAAAAAAGTGGTGCTCACCGCCGCGCAGCCGACGGGCAGGCTGCATCTCGGCAACTATCTCGGCGCGGTAAAGAACTGGGTGGAAATGTCCCAAGACTACGAATGCTATTTCGGCATAGCGGACATGCACGCCATGACCATTCCCTATGTTCCCGCGGAGCTCCGCAAAAACGTGTACGACTGCGCCGCCCAGTACATGGCGTGCGGGCTCGACCCGCAAAAGTGCAGCCTATTCGTCCAGAGCGGCGTGTATGGGCACGCGGATCTGGCGTGGATACTCGGGTGCCTGTGCCCGCTCGGGGCGCTCGAGCGCATGACGCAGTACAAGGACAAAGCGCGCAAGCACAGCGACGCGCTGAATTCGGGGCTGCTCTACTATCCCGTTTTGATGGCGAGCGACATTTTGATATACAACGCCGACCTCGTTCCCGTCGGCGAGGACCAGAAGCAGCATATCGAGCTCACCCGCGACCTCGCCCAAAAGTTCAACAACGCCTTTTCGCCGACTTTCACAATGCCCGAGCCGTTCATACCCGTGGCGGGGGCGCGCGTGATGTCATTGCAGTCGCCCGACTCCAAGATGTCGAAGTCCGACCCCAACCAGAACGGCACTCTTTACATAACGGATTCCCCCGACGTTCTGCGCAAAAAGATAATGTCGGCGGTGACGGATTCCGAGGGCGGCGTGCGCTGTTCCAAGGACAAGCCGGGCGTCTCGAACCTCATGCAGATTATGGGCTCGCTGTCGGGGCGCTCCATGGAGTCCATAGAGGCCGAATTCGAGGGCAGGGGATACGGGGATTTCAAAAAGGCCGTAGCGGATGTCGTGATAGCCGCCCTTGAACCCGTCCGCAGCCGCTACGCCGAGATATGCGCCGACAAGTCCGCCGTCGAGGACGCCCTGCGCGCGGGCACCGAGAGGGCCCAGAGGCGCGTCAACCGCACGATGTCGAAAGTCCGCAGAAAAGTCGGCTATCTCGATTTGCGCAAATGACAAAGTTCTTATGAAAAGTTCGCCGAAAATTCCCGCGTGGCCGGTTTACGCCGCCGACGCGCTGATGTTTGCCGCGGTGTTTGCCGTGGCGCTTCCCAATCTCTATACCGGAGAGCCGCTCTCGGCGCCCTCCGTATTCTGGTGCGCGCTGATGGTGCTCGGCGGGCTCTTGCTGTGCCTCGCGCCGTACTACATGTCGCTCAAAGACGCCGCGCGCGAGGAAAAGGCCGCCGCCGACGCGAAAGTCCAGGACGATCTGCGGATAATTTTCGACGAGCTCGCCGCCCTGCGCATGATGATTGCGGACATCGAGGAGCGCATGGAGCCGCTTCCGGAGCGTTTGCGGGCGGCGGCGGAGGCTGCGGAAAAAATCCCGTACCTCGCCTCGCGCGACGAGCTCGCAAAGCTCGCCTCCGACGTGCGCGCCGCCGTGAAGGAAAAGCTGTCGCGGCTCGGCGAGTCCCTCGATTCCGCCGCGGCGGAAATCGAAGCCTGCCGGAGTTCGCAGAAAGATTCAGACAAAATAGTCGCCGAGCTCTGCTCGGACGTCGCGATATTGAAGGATTTGCTTCCGGAGTCTTCCGATTCGCTCGCCGACGAAATTTTTTCGCTGAAATCGCGCCTCGAAGCCGTCGAGAGCGCGGCGGCCGCTTTCGCCGAAAATCCCGACCCGCGCGAGGAGCCCGCGGACGGCGAAGACGACGAAATTTTCGGCGAAACGCCGTTCGAGCCCTCCGTTGCTCCGCGCGCCGACGGAATGCTCTCCCGCGCGCTCGCCGCCTCCGAAAATTCAAAGGGCTCCGTCGAAAAATTTATCTCAATATCCAAGACTGAATCCCCGCCTTCCGAAGGGAATGCGCCCGCGGTTGCGCCTGAACCCGCGACGGTCGAGTCCGTGAAGCGCGAGTTCGAAAAAATCGCCGACGGCATAGCTTTCGAGGCTGGCGAAGTTCCGCCCGCGCCGGACATTCCCGAAACTTCCGCGCCGGTTTCCGAAACTTCCGAAGCTCCATCGGGCGGCGATACTCCCGCGGCGGAGCCGCCCGCCCAAAAGCCGGAGGGGGACGCCGGTTTTTTTGAATTTTCGGATTCGCCTTCGGCCCGGGGCGAATCTTGCGGCGCGGAGCCGGAACCGCCGACGCTCTTCGAGCTTCCCGAGTCTCCCGCGAGGGCCCAAAAACCCGCAAAGGGCGATGCTTCCGTGACGGTAAACGCGCTCATAGGAATCGGCAACAAGCCGTATCTGCGCGGTTCCGGTGGCGGGCTTTCGCCCGACAGGGGGATCGCCATGGAGTATGTCGAGATAGGCAAATGGCGCCATGTGTTTGCCGACGCCGACGCCCCGATAGAATTTTCCGTCCTCAAAAACGACGAAATCCCGAGCGACGGCGGAGAGACATTTGTGCTGCGCCCGTCGGAAAGGCTCGAACTCAACCTTAGCTTCCCACTCTGAAAAATGCTGAGCGTAAGAATAATTCCGTGCCTCGACGTATGCGGCGGGCGCGTTGTCAAAGGCGTGAACTTCGTAAACCTCGTCGACGCCGGCGACCCCGTGGAGCAGGCGAAAGCCTACGAGCGCCAGGGCGCGGACGAGCTCGTGTTCCTCGACATCACCGCTTCCAGCGACAACCGCGCCATAATGCGCGACGTGGTGGAGCGCACCGCTAGCGAGTGCTTTATGCCGCTCACCGTCGGCGGCGGACTCCGCACGCTCGAAGACATCAGGCTGATGCTCGGCGCGGGCGCGGACAAAGTTTCCCTCAACACCTCCGCCGTGTCTGACCCCGAACTCGTGTCCGCCGCCTCCGCCAAGTTCGGCAACCAGTGCATAGTCGTGGCCATCGACGCGAAGCGCGACGGCGGCGGCTGGAAAGTCTACACGCACGGCGGCCGCAACAAAACTCCGCTCGACGCCGTTGAATGGGCGCGGGAAATGCAGCGGCGCGGCGCGGGAGAAATCCTCCTGACCTCAATGGACTGCGACGGCACAAAAGACGGCTACGACATCGCCCTTACGAGGGCTGTCAGCGACGCCGTGACCATTCCCGTAATCGCCTCGGGAGGGGCTGGCAATTTGCAGCACCTCGTGGACGCCGTGAAGCTCGGCGGGGCGAGCGCGGTTTTGGCGGCGTCGATTTTCCATTTCGGGACGTACAGCATACAGCAGGCGAAGAACGCGATGAAAGCCGCGGGTCTCCCCGCCCGTGATTTGGCGAATGCTTTTGGCGAATAGCTCCGTTTCGGGGAAAGCCGCCACTGGTCACGTACTAATGTACGCTCCCACCGGCGGCTTTCCCCGAATACTCGCTCTTCATCCAAAAGCATTGCGCCAAATCGGGAACCTTTGGTTTTCAGAACGAACTCCGGAAGTGCTGACGAACCTCTTATGGGAGGTTCGTTTTTTGTGGGGAACGGGGAGGGGATAGAAGCATTGGCGAAGCCAATCTTCGTAAGGGGGCAGCCCTTCAATGGCTGGCGCAC
>CAJGBI010000001.1:954507-1770709 GCA_904424815.1 Puniceicoccaceae bacterium Marseille-Q1082 | reverse complement strand
AACGAGGGCGGCAAGCACGCGATACTCACTCGCAACCCTAAAATGGCGGAATTGCTGGAACCCCACGGGTGGTCGTGGTGCATGAGCAATCCGAGGGCCGTAAAGCTGCTTGAAGAGGCGGTTGCGGGAAAGCACGAAATTTTTGGCAACCCCCCGTTTTTTCACATAGGCTGCGCCCGTCTCTTATACACGGCAACCCGCTACCCGTCTCCTTTTCACATCTGCCCCCGCCCACGACGGAGGGAGGGGAGGGAGGGGGGGAGAGGGAGAGGGGGAGAGGGAGGGGGAGAGGAAGATTTCGCTCAATCGATTGAATTGAGTTTGGGGTTTGTGTGCTGAAAATACTCTCAATCGATTGAAATTTTTTACGGGAGGCGGAGTGGGGCGTGCTTATGTGATTATTGACAAGAGAGATATGGAGGGGGAGGGGGTTTCTTTTGTTGTTGACATTGTTATGGAATGCGGTATCGGTAAAAATTTCAAAAATCAACTTCCAAATCATTCGCTATTATGAAAAAAATTATACCATATTCTCTCGCGGCGGCTTTCGCTTTTTCGGCGTTTTCCGCCTATTCCGGCAACATGTATTTCAAAAATCAGGGCCGTTTTTCCGAGGACACTTCCTGGGCTTTGGACGAATCCAAAACTCAGAACGGAACAGTTCCCACTTATGAAGACACAGCCGTCTTTTACAATGTCGGAGGGGTATCGTGGATAACGAATATCGATACTTATGTCGGCAATCTCATACTCACCAAGGGCGCGAACCTCTCTTTCGGCAACCAGGTTCTGAACCAAAGCGTTCCCGCCAATTTTACGGTAAACGGCGCAATCAAGGCGCAAATCACCGACCAGAGGGGCGATATGGTATTCGGCGAATCCTTCGGAGATTACGAAGGCACGGCGGCAGTCGAAATAAACGCCGGCAGCCTTGAAGTCGGCTGCGAGGTCTACGACAACAGGACGTTCAGCAGCTATGTCCCCGCCTCCCTCGCCTTTAAATTCCAGAGCGAGCAAGTCACAAACGCCACCCTCAATGTGAGCGGAGACGTGAAAGTCGGCGGCGTTAACGTCGACGGAATCAATGCCGCCGCGATCCTTTCGCTCGGCCTCGACAACGTGAACGTCGCGGGCGTCATGCATATGGCTTCAAACGGCTCGGGCTACACCTTTGTGTCATTTGACAAAGAGTGCGTTCTCGAGGTCGGCGGCCTGAGTTCTCTGGTCGATAACAAGGACGTCACGATAGCCAACGGCGCCGGCAAGGCCTACAATTCTTCGATAGTATTTAAAAACGCCGCCGGAACCGACTGCCAGTATATCGGCGTGATTGCCGACGACGGCAACAACAGGAATCTTGAGGACGTCAGGGGCGTTGTAAACATCACGATGGACGGCGACGGCACCCAGCGCCTCTACTCGTCCCTCAAAGACAACATGGAAATCAAGGGAAGCCAGCTCGGGACGTACACCGTCAAACGCGGCCGCCTCTTTATGGACAATTCGCGAATCGCCTCCACCCACAGGCTTGCGGCTCTCGTGATGGAGGGCGGAGAATTTGGAGCGGCGCATTACAACTCAACCAGCATCGGAACCGCCTATTTCAAAAGCGGCGAAATCAGGGGCGGAGGATTTGCTTTCGAAAATTTTGAAAGCCACAACGCGCTCGAGCTTCTCATGACCGACAAAATCGTGTTTTCGGAAACCCTCGCAAAGTCCGCGGACTCCGGCAAAATCGGCATAAACTTCACGAGCAAAGACGGCGCCGCCCTGGATCTTGCCAATTACGACTATGTTATAGCGGAAGACGCCGAGTCGATAGAAAACTGGATAGAAATTATCACCGCGGGCGACTTGTCCGGCTTCGATCTCGAATCGAAACTCGGCGAAAACGTCTACGACGCAAACGGCGACTTTTACGCCATAGGCGTCGAAAACGGAGTTGCCATATTCCGCTGGGTGGAATCCCTCGACAACGGCTATTCCCTCCAAGTTGGGTTTGCGCAGGTTCCCGAGCCCGCCGCAGTCGCCGCCCTCTTCGGTATGCTTGCTCTCGGCTTTGCCGCACTGAGGCGCCGTAGGAGGTAAGTTCGGATAATGAGGGGGTCTGCGCGGCCCCCTCAGGCGCGAGGCGCGCCAGCCATTGAATTGGGGCAAAGCCGCTTTGCCGCGATTGCTTTGCAACGCGCCTATCCTCCCATCCCCCCTTGCGATTGCGGAGGAGAAGCGAATTATGTTTAACCGGAGATTGTGGATATCGGTCAAAAACCGAATCCCGAGTTTCATGAGCCGTTTATCTGTTTGCGCGCGGCGCAAAATCAAATAAACGGCTTATCTCTTCCGCAAGAGCTCCGCCGTTGCGGGGTTGGCGGAGAGGGGGTTAAAGCTGAATAGATTAAGATATTCCGCAATGTGTTATGGGGGCGGTATGGGAAAAGCTTGTTCCCAAGGGAAAAATAAAAGCGGCGGTTTCCCAAGTAAGAATCGGTCCGGTTAAATTATTATTGCGAGCGCTCCGGCGAATATAAGCGCGCATCCGGCGACAACTTTAAGCGACGGCTGCTCGCCGAGTATCAGGAAGGCGAGAACCATTGTAAACACAACGCTCAGCTTGTCCACCGGCGCCACTTTCGAGGCGTCCGCAAGCTTCAGCGCCTTGAAGTAAAACAGCCACGACAACCCCGTGGCGCAGCCGCTTAAAATCAGGAACAAAAAAGCGTGTCCCGAAATGCGTCGCATCTGCGAGACATCGCATGTCGCGAACGCCGCCGCCCATGCGATAGCGAGTATTACCGCGGTTCTTATCGCCGTGGCGAGGTTTGAATTTATGTCGCTTACGCCGATTTTTGCGAATATCGCGGTGAGCGCGGCGAAGAATGCGGAGAGCAGAGCGTAGGTTTGCCACATATTTTTACCGGAAACTAAGCGCGGATTTTTTCGGCGCAATATTTTTTATTTTTCCCGCCCCATGCGCCGCCTCAGAATGCGAGCGAGCCTATCGCTATAAACGCCATTCCCGCGAAAACCCCGAATATCCCGTAGTGCTCCTGCCCGTATTCCTTCGCCATCGGCAGGAGCTCGTCGAGCGATATGTAGACCATTATGCCCGCTGTGAGCGCGAGCGCCCCGCCCACTACCGCAGGCGTCAATATCGGCGCGAAAACCAGATAGGCGGCTACCGCCCCCGCAGGTTCGGCGAGGCCCGAGAGCGCCGCCGTCCAGAACGCGCGCTTTTTGTCGCCCGTTGCGTTGTAAATCGGAAGCGCCACGGATATGCCTTCCGGTATGTTGTGCAGGGTTATGGCGAAGGCGATGGCTATGCCCATCTTTACGTCTTCAAGGCTCGTCACAAACACCGATAGCCCCTCCGGAAAGTTGTGGACGCTTATGGCGATGGCGGTGAGCAGCGCGGCGTGTTTCGTTTTGGATTTTGTTTCGCAGTGCGGGCAGCCGCCGATTTTGTCGGACTCCACGTGTTCGGGCACCAGATAGTCTATTACGGCGGCCGCGGCGGCGCCGGCAAAAAACATCGCGTATGCCGCTGCCCTGCCGAGTTTTCCCGCCATCGGGCTCTCCCCGCCGCCCATGAATTCGAGCGCCATCGGCATGATGTCCATAAACGAGACGTATACCATCACCCCCGCGGAAAAGCTCATGCCGAGCGCGAGAACGCGGAAGTCGTTTTTGCGTATGGCGAATGTAAGTCCCGCGCCTATCGCCGTCGCCCCTCCGGCGATAAGCGTCAGCAGAAATGGAATCAGTGCGCCGTCGTTCATTTTTATTTTCTTTATAAAATTTCTTGACGCGGCGGGTCAAGGATATAAACAATAACAATAATGATTATTATTTGCGGCTTTTCTTATTCCGGAATGCCGCTGGGTACGGGCTATGAAAAACCATGCGGCGCCAAAAAACTGCAAGCGCGGCTCCAGGCAGCGCAGGCTGATTCTCGATACGGTGAGGTCGGGAGCTCTCGGCCATCCCACGGCCGCGGAAGTTTACGACGCTGTAAGGGGCAAAATGCCCAACATCAGCCTCGGGACGGTCTACCGCAATCTCGGCTCGCTCGCCTCGGACGGGGAAATCTCGCGCCTCGACCTCGGCGACCTCTCGCGTTTCGACTGCGACACTTCGGAGCATTCGCACTTCGCCTGCAAAAAATGCGGCGCGATATTCGACGTCCGCATTTGCCCCTCCGCCCGTCGCGGGCTGCTTTCGTCCCTCAGGGGCGGCTTTTCCGCGGATTCGGCGAGCGTCCTGTTTTCGGGCTATTGCCCAAAATGCTCAAAAAAACTTCAACCAAACACCAAGGAGAACAGACTATGAAATCGTTAAAGGGAACAAAAACCGAAAAAAACCTGATGGCGGCATTCGTCGGAGAATCCGTCGCGCGCAACAAGTATACTTTCTTCGCTAGCGTCGCAAAGAAGGAGGGATACGAGCAGATATCCGCTATATTCCAGGAGACCGCCGACAACGAAAAAGAGCACGCAAAACGCTTCTACAAATTCCTTGGCGACGCGGAAGTCCAGGTGGAATCGACCTATTCGAGCGGCCTCGGCGACACCGCCGCATGCCTGAAAATGGCGGCCGCAGGAGAGCACGAGGAATGGTCGGAAATTTACGCCAAAGGCGCGAAGGACGCCGAAGAAGAGGGATTTGCCGAAATCGCCGCAGTCTTTAAAAACATAGCCGCGGTGGAAAAACACCACGAAGAGCGTTATTTGAAGCTCGCCCAAAACATCGCCGACGGGCAGGTATTCAAAAAAGGCGCGTCCATAGCATGGAAATGCCGCAATTGCGGGTTTGTTTTCACCGGAGCGGAAGCCCCTCAAAAGTGTCCCGCGTGCGCGCATCCTCAGGCGTTCTTTGAGGTTCTTGCCGACAACTTCTGATTTGGCGAATGCTTTTGGCGAATAGCTCCGTTTCGGGGAAAGCCGCCACTGGTCACGTACTAATGTACGCTCCCACCGGCGGCTTTCCCCGAATACTCGCTCTTCATCCAAAATGGATTCGCTCGCTTGGTTGCGCTGCGCGCAATCCGCGCTGTTCTCACCCCTGCGGGGTAAAATGCTATCGCATTTTATCCTTCCCGAAAGCCTTATTTTATAGCCTCGCTGCGCTTCGGATAAAATAAGCTTTCGTTTTCATTGCGCCAAATCGGGAACCTTTGGTTTTTTAAAACGAACTCCGAAATAGTGGGGATAGCCCTATTGCGAAGCAATGGGCGTAAGGGGCGCCAGCCCCTTCAATGGCTGGCGGCACTGCCGCCCCCTTCAATGGCTGGCGGCCCGTGCCGCCCTCGCCACGCATCCAAAATGGATTCGCTGGCTTGGTTGCGCTGGGCGGGCGCGGGGCGCGCCTGCCGCAGAGGGGGCAAGCCCCCTGGCGATTGGCAAAGCCAATGCGCCTGCCCCCGAAGTTTCCGCATATGGAGTTTTGTATATATCCGAATAAAATGCCAACGCATTTTATCCTTCCTGAAAGCCTTATTTTATAGCCTCGCTGCGCTTCGGATAAAATAAGCTTTCGTTTTCATTGCGCCAAATCGGGAACCTTTGGTTTTTCGGAACGAACTCCGAAAGAGCTGACGAACCTCCCATGGGAGGTTCGTTTTGTGTGGGGAAAGGGGAGGGGATAGAAGCATTGGCGAAGCCAATCTTCGTAAGGGCGCAGCCCTTCAATGGCTGGCGCACCTTGCGCCCGTAAGGGGCGCCAGCCCCTTCAATGGAAGCGGTACCGCCGTCCCCTTTCAATGGGAGCGGTACTGCCGCCCGCATATGGTTCGGGTATTTGAACTTTTATCTTGACTGGAATTTGGGAAATTTCAAAATATAGACTTTTATTCTCTTTATTGAAAGAGAGAGAAGGAGGTGAATTAAAGATGTCAGTAGAAGTCAAACTCCGCAAGGGGGAAGCGATGGAAAAGGCCCTGCGCAGGCTCAAGAAGAAGCTCGACAGGGAAGGCGTAATCCGCGACATCCGCCAGAAGAGATATTTTGAGAAGCCCAGCGAAATCAAGCGCCGCAAGAACAAGGTGGCTGCGTTCAACAACATGCTCCGCCAGCGCTACGAAAACCGCTAAACGGCTTCGTTATTTTGCGGGCCTCCGGACGATGTTCGGAGGCTTTTTTTGTCCCATAAGCGCGCCCTAAAAATTTAATGCGCGTTCGCCATGTTTTATCCGCCATTTTTTCTGCGCCCTCCGATGGAAATTTCTGCACTCCCCATTCATTGGAGGAACCGCGATCGGCGCAGGGTGAAAAATGTTTCCTTGATTAGTCCGCGGAATTTCCGTTTTATCGACGCAAAAGACGCAACATTATGAAAAGAATATTCAAAAAAATTCTCCTCGCCGCTTTTGCCGCCGCCGCTCTTGCGTGCGCGCGCGCGGACGGCTTCAAAGTTGAAAGGGCCGACATGCCGGTCTGGCCGGAAGGCAAAATGCCCGGCGCAGACGCCGACAAAATAGCCGGAAAGGACGGCAAAATTCCGGAGATAAAGGCGGCTCCGAGCCTTTCGGTATACCTCCCTCGGACGGAAAGGAAAACGGGCTTTATGATAATCTGCCCGGGCGGCGGGTACAAGGGGCTGGCGAGCGACCACGAGGGCGTGCAGATAGCCGACTGGCTGTCCGGCGAGGGAATCCCGTGCGCAATCCTTTTCTACCGCGTGCCCGACAAGCCGCAGGCGGCCCTTATGGACATCCAGCGCGCCATACGCCTCGTGCGCGCCAACGCGCAAAAATGGAACGTCGATCCCTCGCGAATAGGGATAATGGGCTTCTCGGCGGGCGCGAACCTCTGCGCGAGGGCTTCCACGCAGTTCGGCAAAGAGGCCTACGCGCCGATTGACGCCGCGGACTCGCTTTCCTCGCGCCCGGACTTCGCGGGGCTGGTATACCCCGCCTACTGCGACAAGCCTGGAAACGACCACCGCTGGTCGGGCTCCCCGCTCGGAGCGGACGGCTACGACAAGCTCTACGCTCTCGCCGAAAATCTCAATGTTTCGAAGGACACTCCCCCGACTTTCATAGTGCAGACGCAGGACGACTTTTACGCAAACGCCGCGATAGCCTACTACCTCGCGCTCAAGGGCAGCAAGGTGCCCGCGAACCTCCACATGTTCGACAAGGGCGGCCACGGATACGGGCTTAGGAATAAGACAGACCTCGTGTCCGAGTGGAAAGACCTCTTTGAGGACTGGCTCAAACACCACAATTTCGACGGGGAAAAGAAATGAGGCTCTTGGCAATCGCGGCCGTCGCCGCATTTGCGGCTTCCGCGGCGGCTTCCGAAAAGTTCGACCTCTGGCCGGAGGGCAAAATGCCCGGCAGGGCGGCGGAAGAGCCGGAAGTCGCCAAAGTTGAGGATACCTGGATAGGGAAAAAGGACAAGGTTTTGATAATAAGAAACGTCTCAAAGCCGTCGATAGAGCTATTCAGGGTTGGGTCCGACAAGCCGACGGGGCTTGTCGTGGTCTGCCCGGGCGGCGGATACGGCGTGCTCGCATACGGCCACGAGGGTACGGAAATCGCGGAGTGGCTGAACTCCAGGGGCGTATCCGCGCTCGTGCTGAAATACCGCGTGCCCAACAATCCGAACGGCGCGCTTATGGACGCCCAGCGCGCGATAAGAACCGCCCGCGCCAAGGCGAAAGAGTGGAATATAGACCCCGAAAAAATCGCGATAATGGGATTTTCCGCGGGCGCGAGCCTTTCGGCGCGCGCCTCCACGCGCTACGGGGAAAAGCTCTACGAGCCCGTTGACGCCGCGGATCTGCTCTCCGCCCGTCCCGACGGAACCATACTCGTCTACCCCGCCTACTGCGACGAAGCGGGCAACGAAAAGCGCTGGAAGAAATCGGCGCGGCAGAGGCACGACTACAACGGCATGTACGAGCTCGCCCAGGAGCTGCCCGTTACGAAGGACACTCCGCCCGCGTTCATAGTGCAGACGCTCGACGACGGCCTCGTCAATTCGGCGATATCCTACTTCCTTGCATTGAAGGAACTAAAAGTGCCCGCGAGTGTCCACATATTCCAGAGCGGCGGGCACGGATACGCCCTGCGCAAGCTCGACAAGCCGGTTGACGAGTGGAAAAACCTGCTCGAAACGTGGCTTGAAGCCTACAATTATCCAAACAAAACGGCAAAATGAAAATCGAAATATTTCCGTCGGGGCCGCTCGACACCAACGCATATCTGGTCTCCTGCGAAAAATTGCGCGAGGCTGTGCTCATAGACGCGCCGTCGGGCGCTTTCGGCGAAATCTCCGCGCGCCTCAAAGAGGAGAGCCTCAGGCTTGACGCTGTTCTGCTCACCCACGGGCACTGGGACCACATAGGGGACGCGGGCAGAATCTCGCGCGAGTTTGAAGTCCCGATAGTTGCCGGCGCGGACGGCCGCCCGCTGATAGAGGACCCTGACTTCCAGCAGAGCCGCCTGTTTGCGGGCGCGCCGCTCGACAAAATGTCGATAGGCGTTGAGGCGAAAGACGGCGACGTTCTCGAATATGCGGGCTTTAAAATAAAGTGCGTCGACGTTCCGGGGCACTGTCCAGGCAGCCTCGCATTCGTGTTTGAAGATGGCGGAAAGACGTGCGTTTTCGTCGGGGATTTGATTTTCGAGGGCAGCGTCGGCAGAACCGACCTCTGGGGCGGGGATTTCGCGACGCTCGAAAAGTCCGTCAAAAAAATATACAGGCTGCCCGACTCGGCTGCGATATACCCCGGGCACGGCGCGCCGACTTCCGTCGGCGCGGAAAAGGCAGCAAACCCGTTTGTGAGAGCCTGAGCCGATGCCTGGGCCCGAAACGTTCATGCGCCGCGCGCTCGAGCTCGCCGCGCGCGGGTGGGGCTCGACTTCCCCCAACCCTATGGTGGGGGCGGTTCTCGTCAGGGACGGCCGCATTATAGGCGAGGGCTGGCACGCGCGCGACGGAGGGCCGCACGCGGAAATCGAATGCCTGAAAAGCGCGTCGGAGCCTCCGGAGGGCGCGGATTTGTACGTCACGCTCGAGCCGTGCAGCACGGCTGGCAGGACGGGCGCCTGCTGCGACGCCATAGCCGCCGCCAAAATCGCGCGCGTTTTCGTCGGCTCCGCCGACCCGAACCCCGCCCATGCGGGGCGCGCAAAGGAGGTTTTGGAGTCGCGCGGGATCGGGTGCCGCTTTGGGATTCTCGAGCGCGAGTGCCGCAGGCTCAACTTCATATTCAACGAGTCGATAGTCTCGCGCCGCGCGGTCGTCGCGCTCAAATACGCCGCGTCCGCGGACGGGAAAATCGCCTCAAAGCGCGGGGAGAGAACGCGCATCACGGGCGCGGAGGCCGCTGCGGACGTTATGAAATGGCGCGCGCTCTTCCAGTCGATAGGCGTGGGGCTCGGCACGCTCGCGTCCGACAACCCGCGCCTCACGTCGAGAATCGAGGGCAAAGCGGAAACCTGCGGAATCCGCCTGATATTCGACGCGAAGCTGAACCTCGCTCAAATTCCGGATCTCTCGAAATACGCCGTGTTTTCGGACAAATTCGCCGACCGCACGAGAATCGTCTGCGCGCTCGAATCCGACGCCGGCAGGGAAAGGCTTCTGGCGGAGCGCGGCGCGCGCGTTATGCGCATTCCCGCCGACTCGCGCTCGCCCGAATTTTGGGACCTGTTGAAAAAGACCCTCTGGGAGGAGCGCGTTTGCTCGCTGTATTTGGAGGGCGGCGCCCTGGCCCTGCGCTCCTGCGCGGCGGCGAAAGCCGCGGAATTTGCGTTTGAATACGAAAACCCGTCGCTTGTTCTCGGCCCTTCCGCCCTCCCCGCCTGGGACGGCCCAAGGCCTTTCAGCTTTGAAGATCCGCAAGTTTTCGGGCTCGGGGCCGATAAGATGGTATTCGGCAAAATAAAATACGAATGAACCCCGAAACCGTCAGAAACTATTTCGACAACCCGCGCGTGGTCGCCGACTATGCCGCGGCCGCCGAGGGCGTCGGGCTCTGGAATTCCGAAAGAAAAGTCTTTGAAGAGTTCATTCCGCGCGGAGCAAGGATAATAGAGTTCGGCTGCGGCGCGGGCAGGATCGCCCTCGGCCTATGGGAGCTCGGCTACCGCGACATAGCGGCGACGGATTTCGCGCCGAACATGGCGGAGGCGGCGAAAAAAATATTCGCCCGCCGCGGGGCGAAAATCCGGGCGTTCGCGCTCGACGCCTCCGACCCAAATCTTCCGGAGGAATCCTTCGGCGCGGCGGTATTCGGATTCAACGGGCTGATGCAGATACCGAAATCCGAGCGCAGGCGGCGCGCTATCCGCGCTATTTTCGGGATTTTAAAGCCCGGAGGGGTGTTCGTGTTCACCACCCACGACCGCGGGGCGAAGCGCAACGCGGCGTATTGGCTCTCCGAAAAAAAACAGTGGGAAACGGGCTCGCAGCAGCCGGTTCTCGACGAGTTCGGAGACATATTCTACGAGGGCGACCACGGGGGAATCTACATACATTCGCCGTCGAGGGGCGAGGTCGAGCGCGCCCTTGCCGAAGCGGGGTTTGAAATCCTTCTGTCCAAAAACAGGAGCGAGATTTCCCCCGAGCCCCCCGCCGTCGAGGAGTTTTCCGACGACTGCGTTTTCTGGTGCGCCCGCAAACCCGAATTTACCAAAAAATGAAAAAATTAGGCATATTGATAATGGCATTGGCTTCCGCAAACGTATTCGGCGCCCCGCGATTTGCCGCGGACCCCGCCTTAGAAGTAAAAACGCTCCCAAACTCGATGAAAATCGCGGTGATGAAAAATTCCGAGCCGCCGAACAGGGTTTCTATGAGGCTTCTGATAAGGAGGGGTTCCGCGCACGAGACGGAATCCGAAAGGGGGCTTGCGCACTTTCTCGAACACATGGCGTTTAACGGCACAAAGAGCTTTCCAGCGGGGGACATGGTGGAATATTTCCAGAGGCTCGGAATGGCGTTCGGAGCGGACACCAACGCGCACACGAGCTTCTCCGAGACAGTCTACAAGCTCGACATGCCGGAGGTGTCGGACAAGCTGCTGCGCGACGGCATGGCGCTGTTGCGCGACTATTGCGACGGAATGCTGCTCGAGCCCGGGGCAATCGACAAGGAGCGCGGGGTTATCGTCGCCGAAATGAAGTCGCGCGATACGAACGAATACCGCAGGGCGGTAAAGGAAATCCGCCACTACTTCAAGGGCTCGGTATTCGGCGACAGAATGCCGATAGGATTGGAAAGCGTCGTGAAAAACGCGAAAAGGGAGGACTTCGAGGGCTTTTACAGGGCGTCTTACCGGCCTGAAAACGCGGTTCTCGTCGTGGTGGGAGACGTGGATCCCGCAGAAATTTTCGCGCTCGCGGAAAAGGCTTTCGCGTCGTTCGAGGGCGACAAAAACTCTCCCAACCGCGCCGACAGTTTCGGGAAGCTCGAAGTCTCGGAGGATGCAAAATCGCTCATCGACGGAGCGGAGCTCGACGCCGACAGCGTGTACGACCCGATAGAAAACTCGTCCAAATCCTACGCATCGGTGTCGGTCTCAAAGCCGCTTTCGGGCCCCGATTCGCTCGAGCGGCGCATAGAGGACGCCCGCTTGCAGACCGCCCTCTACGCCGTCAACGCCAGATACCTCAGGGTTGCCGACACCCCGGGTTCGGGCGTGACGAACGGCTCGGCGGGCTCGTTCGACTTCTCGCGGTTTTGCCGCACCCTGATATTCAGCGCGGAGTCTCCCGTCACGGAGCGCTCGCGGGCGCTCGCCGAAAATTTCAGGCAGCTGCTCGGCGTCCCCAGCATCTCCGGCGCGGAGCTTGACGCCGCCAAGAAAAAACTCTTCCGCCAGCTCGAGAGCGCGATAAGCGCCAAGACGACGCGCAACAACCGCGACCTGGCGAACGAAATCGTCTCAGCGTTTTCGGACGGCGTAGTCTTCACGTCGCCGGAGGACGACCTCGAAATCGCAAAGGCCGCCCTCGACGGATTCTCGGCCAATGACGCCGTGGAGCTTTTGAAGCGCGAATTTTCCGGCGCAAAAATAAAAGTGTTCCTCTCCGACTCCGCGCGCGAAATCCCGCAGGCGGAGCTCGAAAAGGAGGTAGCCGCGGCGTTCGCGGAGGCGAAGGGCAGCCTGCACGACCCCGCGAAATTCGCGCCCTCAAAGCTCGAATTTTCAAAGTTCGCAGATCCCGGGAAAATCGCGAAATCCTCCGGCGTTGCGGAGCTCGGCATAAAAATGATAGAGTTTGAAAACGGCGTGCGGCTCAACGTGAAGCGCACCGATTTCCGCAAGGACGAAATCCGCGTGAAGATTTCCTTCGGCAACGGGCTTCTCGACATTCCCGATGGCAAGCCCGAATACTTTGCGGCCCTCTACGCGCTCACGGCCGGCGGCACAAAATTCCAGAGCGCGGCGGAAATCGCCGCCGCCCAGTACGCCATGAAGATGTCCGTGGCGGCCGCAATCCAGGGCAACAGCTTCGAGATCTCCGCCGCGAGCGACCGCAAAAGCTTTGCCGACGCGCTTTCGCTCGCGGCGACAATGGTCTGCGACCCGGGGTTCAGGGCGGACGGGGAGGATTCCCTCCAAAAGTTCGGCGAGGCGTTCTACCGCGACTACGCGGCAAACCCGTCCGCAAAAATGACGTTCGGCGCGCTGCGCTTTTTGAAGTCGCCCGCCTCGAAAATCCCGGGCTCGCACGAAAACTTCAAAAAGATAAAAATGCCGGAAATCGCCGCGTGGCTTTCCCCGATATTGAAGGATGCGTACATGGAAATCTCCATAGTGGGCGACATTTCGGAGGGCGACGCTGTCGCGGCGGTCGCGAAAACTTTCGGGGCTTTGCCGCCGCGCGAGAGGTCGAAGAAAAACCCGTTCGCCGAAATCGCGCGCGTTCCGGAGGGAGAGTCCGTGTCCCTCGAATACCTGACAAAGGACGAGCCGCGCTCCGTCGCCGCCAAGCTCTGGGTTTCGGGCGGAAGGCAGGACATGCGCAAAATGCGCGCGGCAAACGTGCTGTCTGGCGTATTCGACGACGTGCTGCGCAAAGACGTGCGCGAGGCGGAGGGAAAGGTATACAGCCCGTTCGCCTACAACAGCCCCAGCACCTGGATAAAGGGCTACGGGCTGCTCATAGGCGCAACGTTTGTGGCGCCCGAGTACAACGCGGAGATACTCGGGCTCATCGAAAAATGCGCGCAAAAGACCGCAAAATCCATAACCGAGGACGAATTCGAGCGCGCGAAAACCCCGATTTTGAAAGAAGTCGAGGCCAACATGAGAAAGAACTCCTACTGGCTCGATGCGGTGTTAAACCTCTGCCAGGCAAAGCCGCTCAACATCGAAATGGCGAAGACCGTCAAAAGCGGCTACGCGGAAGTCTCGCTTGAAGACGTGCGCGAGGCCGCGCGCGAAATTTTCGGCAAAAAGCCCTACGGCATAGCGATAATGCCGAACGCCAAGGCCGAGTAGCGCGCCGGCTCTCCGCGGCGGCGCGCCCCGACTTCCGGCCGCCGCCGTTTTTTGCAGACTCCGATTTCCCGCGCAGGCGGCAATAAATAGTGTTGAAAAAGGCGGGCGAATTTGAGAGCCTGCCCCGCAGCACAATGAACCCGAAATACAAACGCATCGTATTAAAGCTCAGCGGGGAGGCCCTGAAAAACGCCGCAACCGGCGAGCCCCTCGACTCCGCGATACTCAAAAATCTCGCGCTTTCCATTAAGGAAATACGCTCGCTGGGCGTGCAGATATGCCTTGTCGTGGGCGGAGGCAACATTTTCCGCGGGCTGAGCGGCTCGCAGGGCGGAGTCGACAGGACGACCGGCGACTACATGGGGATGCTCGCGACCGTCATCAACGGGCTCGCGCTGATGAACGCCCTCGAAAAGGAGGGCGTCGCCGTAAGGGTTCAGACGGCGATTCCCATGGAAAAAATCGCCGAGCCGTTCATACTGCGCCGCGCCGTCCGCCACCTTGAAAAGGGAAGGGTAGTGATTCTCGTGGCGGGCACGGGCAACCCGTATTTTTCGACGGACACCACCGCCGCCCTCCGCGCGAGCGAACTCGGCGCCGACGCGATTCTGAAGGCCACGAAAGTGGACGGCATCTACGACAAAGACCCCGCGAAATTCCCAGACGCCGTGAAATTCGACCGGATCTCCTACCTCGACGCGCTCGAAAGGCGCTTGGCGGTGATGGACTCCACCGCGTTCTCGCTGTGCATGGACAACCGCATTCCGATAATAGTGTTCAACATGAACAAGCCCGGCAACATAAGGCTCGTGGTCGAGGGGCAGAAGATTGGAACCGTCGTAAAATAGCCCGAATTTTCAAAAAACAACAAAACGCAAAGGAAACAAAATGGACCTCTCACAAGCTTTGAAGGCAACGAAAGACGCGATGGACAAGGCGGCCGCCTACGTCTCGCACGAATTCGAGACGGTGCACACCGGCAAGGCGTCGCCCTCCATGGTCGAAAACGTCATGGTCGAAGCCTACGGAACGACTTCGCGCCTGAAAGACATCGCGGCCATAACGACGCCGGATTCCTCCACCATCCGCGTCCAGCCGTGGGACAAAAACATATTGAAAGACGTCGAAAAGGCGATTCTGGCGGCAAACATAGGCTTCACGCCCGCCGTAATGGGCGACGCGGTCAGGTGCCCGATCCCCGCGCTATCCGGCGAGCGCCGCGCGGAGCTCGCCAAAATCTGCCACGAAATGGCCGAGCAGGGGCGCGTGCGCGTGCGCAATGTCCGCAGGGAATCCATCGACGCATTCAAAAAGCTCCAGAAATCCGGCGGCGCGACGGAGGACGACGTTAAAAAATTTGAGAAGGAAGTCCAAAACCTGACCGACAAGAGCATTGCGGAGATAAACTCGCAGCTCGCGCGCAAGGAGGAGGACCTCAAGAAAATCTGACGCCGCGCAAGGGGCGCGGGGCGCCCCGCGGAGGGCCCGAAATGGCTGGAACTCGCGACAGGAGAATCGTCATAAAGCTCGGAACGGGCGTTCTTACGCGCGGAATCGGAGAGCTCGACACCGCGCGCATGGGCGCGATATGCGCCCAGGTGGCGGACGCGCTCAAAGGCGGCTGGAAGCCGATACTCGTGAGCTCGGGCGCGGTCGGGCTCGGCATGGGGAGGCTCGGGCTGAAGTCGCGCCCCAAAAAGACGAGTTCCGTGCAGATGTGCGCCGCCGTCGGGCAGGGCATTTTGATACAGACCTGGGGCGAGCTATTCGCGCCCTTCGGGGTGTGCGTCGCCCAGATACTGCTTACGCGCGACGACCTCGACGTGCGCGCGCGCCACAGGGCGATGCGCGATTTGCTCGATGAGCTCCTCGGCGCGGGAATCGTCCCGATAATCAACGAAAACGACTGCATAAGCGCGGCGGAGCTCAACATAAAGTTCGGCGACAACGACGTTTTGAGCTCTCTCGTGGCGACGCTCTCCAAATCTTCCAAGCTCCTGATTCTATCCACAGCCCCGGGGCTCGTGGACATAGGCGGCACCGGGGAAGTTATTCCGGAAGTATCCAAAATAGACGCCGGCATACGCGCCAAAGCGGGCGGAACATCGAGCGCGACGGCGGTCGGCGGAATGGCGACCAAGATCAAGGCGGCGGAAATCGCGGCGAGCTCCGGCTGCGAGGTGTTCATCGCAAGCGGCGCGCGCGACGGGGTCATCGCCGACATACTCGCCGGCAAAAATCCCGGCACGCGCTTTGCGGCGTCAGGCTCCGGCGCCAACTCGAAAAAGAGATGGCTGGCGCATTTCGGCAGGACGATAGGCAAAATTTTCGTGGACGCCGGCGCCGCCGACGCCATACGCAACAAGGGCAGCTCGCTGCTGCCTGCGGGCGTCCGCGGAGTTTCCGGAAAATTCTCGAAGGGTTCCCTCGTCGAAATCCTCGAAGCCGACGGCGGCGACATAGTGGCGCGCGGGCTCGCCGAGGAAAATTCCGAAGACATAAAAAAATCGCTTTCGGCCGCGCGGAAAAAATGCGGCCACAAGGACGTCGTAGTGCACCGCGACAATCTCGCCGTGGTCTGACGCAACGAAAAATGCCCGACGACAAGATAAAGCTTTCGCGCGACTGCCGCGCAATGATGATACCCTCGGGGCTTGGCGTGATACTCGCCGCCGGCAACGAGGTCGAGATAACCCACAGGCTCGGCGGAAACTTCACCGTGGCGGGGCTATTCGGCATGGCGAGAATCGACGGCAGGGACGCCGACGCCCTCGGCCTCCCCCCCGCGGCCGGAACCTGCGAAACCGCCGCGGCGCTCCCCCAGACTCCCTCCGCCGGCAAGCCCTCCGAAACGGCTTCCGAAAAGGATTTGTGGGAGGCCGCGCGCACGGTGTTCGACCCCGAAATCCCCGTGAACATAGTGGATCTCGGGCTCGTCTACCGCATGGAGATGTTCGAAGGGGAAGGCGGAAGAAAGCGCGTCGAGGCCGACATAACTCTCACCGCCCCGGGGTGCGCGATGGGGCCGGCGATTGCCGACGACCTTCGCATGAGGCTCGAATCCCTCGCGGGGGTGGAGTCGGCGAAAGTCGAAATAGTGTGGGATCCCCCGTGGCACCAGGACATGATGAGCGAGGAAGCCCGCATGATTTTGGGCTTGGCATAGCGCGGAGCGCCTTTACAATCCTCCGAAACAAAAACTTTAACACACCGAACCGCCATGATAAAACTCGCGTCAATCGCCGCTTTCGCCGCCTTGCTCGCATCCGCGGCGCAAGCCGCCGAAACCGTCACGATAGCCGGCTCCGACATACTGGGCGACAAGATAAAAGCCCCGCTTTCCGCGGCGCTCAAAAAACAGGGCATATCGGCCAACATCGAAATGAAGGGCTCGTTTACGGCGGCGGACGCGCTCAAAAACGCCAAGGCAGACGTCGCAATAATAGCGATTCCGCGCGGCGAGAAAAATCCCGAGGGGCTTATCCTCTTTCCGTTCGCGTACCACATAGCGTCGGTCGCCGTAAACATAGCAAACCCCATAGAGGAAATAAGCACCTCGCAGCTCTACAAAATTTACTCCAAGTCCGCCTCGCCCCGCGTGGACGCCTGGCAGTCCCTTGAAGTCGGCAACGCGTCGCTCAAAAACATCATGCCGATAACAACGAGCTTTTCAGATTCCCTTGTCGTCGAGCTCTTCAAATACGGCGCGCTGAAATCCACGGGGTTCGGGCAGTGGGTGAATGTGGCGAAGTCGCCCGCTGAGGCGCTTTCCATGCTGCGCGCAAACAATTCCGCGATAGCGGTGGTTGGGAAGATCGAGGACACGAGCATGATAAAGATACTCGCCATATCCTCAGACTCCGACGGTGGGGCGAGCAAATACGCTTTCAGACCCGACCGCGACAACATTTTCAACGGCGACTATCCGCTCAGCCTGCCTTTCTACATAGCGGTGGAAAAGAGCGCCGCCGCCAGGCTCAAACCCCTGCTGAAAACGCTGCTGAGCGACGAGATAGCCGCCGTCATCGACGCCGACAATTTCCTCAGCGCGCCCAAAAATTCCAGAAAAAAATCCATTTTCGAACTTGACATTCTCAAATGACGCGGCACGATTGACCGCATTAAAAATTACGCGGGCTTAGCTCAATTGGCAGAGCGCGACCTTGCCAAGGTCGAGGTTGTGAGTTCGAACCTCATAGCCCGCTCCACTTTAACCGACCGGCTTTTGAACAGCCGGTTTTTTTGCGCCAACGGCAACTCGAAAGATAGCGAGCGGCAGCCGCAGGCTGCAACACCCTATACTCTATAATTTTCAAAGCTTTTCCGCCAATTTCGGGGGGCGCGGAGCCGGCAAAAAGCGGGCGGGCGCCGGACAAACGCCGCCGTTCTCATCCGCTTGCGCATGTTGCGCGCCCCTCCGCGCCGCAATGCGCGCAGCCGTATTGCGGCGAACTTATCCCCGGGCGCGCTGTCAAAACATAAAGCCATGCAGAAGATTATTGCCAAACTGATCCCCCAGGAGGGCGTCTTGGGGATAGAGAACAATTCCGCGGCCTCGGCGATACTTATATGCGCCGTCGTAATCGCCACATACGCCATAACATACGCCGTCGGAGCTCTCATGCGGAGATTTTCCGCAAACCTCAAAATCCAGAAGTTCGAGCGCGAAGCCCAGATACTTTCCAAGCACAGAATGTTCAAAAAGCTCGCCGACCTCATTCCGCCGGTCGTCTTTCTGATTCTCATACCGATGCTCTTTCCGCGCGAGGACATCGGCGACGCGCTGTTTGTGGCGGTTGAAAAAATCCTCTTCCTGTATTTCTACATAGTCCTCTGGATATTTTTGTCGGGCGCCGTCGACACATTCAACGACCTCATATCCGCCAGAAGCCACAAGTACATGCGCGGATTCGTGCAGATGATGAAGCTGACAGTCGCTATGGTGGTGGTGATAATGGCGGTGTCGACTTTCATCGACAAGTCGCCGTTCAGGATACTCGCCGGACTCGGTGCCTCCGCCGCCGTCATGATGCTCGTGTTCAAGGACGCCATACTCGGATTCGTAGCCTCCGTCCAGCTGTCCGCCAACGACATGCTCCAATGCGGAGACTGGATATCCATGCCCAAGTACGGCGCGGACGGCGTCGTCACCGAAATAGGGCTGACGGTCGTGAAGGTAAAAAACTGGGACAACACCATAGCCAACCTCCCGACCTACGCGCTCGTGAGCGACTCTTACATCAACTGGCGCGGAATGTACGAAAGCGGCGGAAGGCGCGTGATGCGCCACATACTGCTCGACGTCCACAGCATAAGGTTTTGCGACGGCGGCGAGCTCGAAAAATTTTCAAAAATGCCCGCCCTGAAAGACTATATTTGCGAAAGCCTCGCAAGGGGCGACGGCGGCGGAGAGCCGTATTCGCTCCTGACGAACGCGGGGCTTTTCAGAAAGTACCTCGAATGGTACATCGAAAACAATCCCCGCACGATAAAGTCGATGACGCACTTCGTCAGGCAGCTCCAGCCGACCGAGAACGGCCTGCCGCTCGAACTCTACTTCTTCACTACGACCGAGTGGATAGAGTACGAAAAAGTCCAGTCCGACACTTTCGACTTCGTCATAGCCTCCGCCCCGCAGTTCGGGCTGAGGGTGTTCCAGGCGGAAAGCGACATCGGCGGCGCGCCTCTCCAAGAAAGTTAGCCCCGCATGCGGCGGAGCCTTTTCTCCGCCGCCAGATGGAGGATATTAACTGTTTAGAAATCCCCTCCAAAATAATTCTTGCCGCGCGCCGATCCCGAAAAAATAATGCCTCTTGCAGGAGGGATATTTATGCAGAACAGACGCGACTTTTTCAAGGCGGCGCTTTTGGGGGCGTGCGCCTTCGCCCAGCGCGGGGTTCTCGCCGACGACATCGCCGAATCCGCGCGGAAGTCGAAAGGCGGCGCCGCCAAATTCAACATGCGCGGCTTTGCCGCCCCGAAAATCGGAGACTTGAGAATCGGGGTGGTAGGGTGCGGCACGCGCGGGTGGGCCGGCATTTCGCGCTTCCATCTCTTCGACGGGGCGAGAACCGCCGCGTTTTGCGACATAGTCCCCGAAAAGGTCGAGCGCGTCAAAAAATACCTCAAAGAAAAAAATCTTCCCGACGCCGCGGCGTATTGCGGGGGCGACGAAGAGTACAAAAAGCTCTGCGACCGCGGAGACATAGACCTTGTTTACATAGCCACCCCGTGGAAGTGGCACGTTCCGATGGCCGAATACGCGATGGCCTCCGGCAAGCACGTCGCGCTCGAAGTTCCCGCCGCGCGCACGCTCGGGGAGGCGTGGCGGCTTGTGGAGGCGAGCGAGCGGTTCCAAAAACACTGCTTCATGCTCGAAAACTGCGTCTACGACTTTTTTGAGGCCGCGACAATAAACATGGCGCTCGACGGCGCGCTCGGGGAGATTATTCACGCCGAGGGCGCGTACATACACCGCATCGTGCAGGCTCTGCCGAAAAAGGAGACCTGGCGGTGGGAGGAAAATTGCCGCGACGGAAACCTGTACCCGACCCACGGGCTCGGTCCGGTGTCGCTTGCGATGTCCATAACGCGCGGGGACGCCTTTGACTACATGACTTCCATGTCGAGCGCGGATTTCACATGGCACAAAAACGCCGAACGGGCCAGGAGGGAAGTCCCGTCAATACCGCTTTTCGACAAGTACCGCGGGAATATAAACTCGTCGCTGATCCGCACCAAAAACGGCAAAACAATAGTCTTGCAGCACGACGTGTCGAGCCCGCGGCCATACGACAGAAGGCACATTTTGAGCGGGACGCAAGGGTTTGTCCAAAAATATCCCGACGAGACGGTTTTTATCGGCGGCAAAAAGCTCCCAAAGGAGGAGGCCGCAAAATTGCTTAAAAAATATACGCCTGAAACCATCGCAAAAATCGGCGAATTTGCCAGAAAAGTCGGCGGGCACGGTGGAATGGACACCATAATGATATACAGGCTGATACACTGCCTGCGCAACGGGCTTCCGCTCGACATGGACGTGTACGACGCCGCGGCGTGGTCGGCAGTCACCCCGCTGAGCGTGTGGAGCGCGGCGAACCGCTCCGGGCCCGCCGATTTTCCGGACTTTACGGGCGGCGGGTGGAAAACCTGCAAGCCGTCAAAACTCTCCTGACTTTTTGCGCCGCCGCAAGGCGGGGCCGCCAGCGCGGAGAGAATTTTCCTCCGCGCTTTTTTGTTTTCGCGCCGGAAAATTTCGCTCGGGAAAGCGCGGCAGGCGCAAAATTGCTTGATTCGCCCTGCAAACCGAATTTCATTTTCCCGAAAATCGAAAGCCGGCGCGCGGGCGGATGCCCCGCGCCTCCGCCAAAATGGGGAACCGGCGGCTTTCGCCTGCAAATATGGAAACTGAAACGCCGACATATCCCGAACGCCCGCCGAGCGGCGCGGCGGCGGACTTCCTGCTCGGATTCGCGGACGCTCTGATGGTCGCGGGCACCCAGACTTCGCGCGTGGCGCGCAATGTCGAGAGGCTCGCTGGAAATTTCGGATACCGCGCCGAAATAATAACTTTGCCAAAAACCATAGTCATGACGCTCTCGGCGGAGGGCAAATCGCTCACCCGCGTGAAAAAAATCTCTCCTCCGCGCCCCGACTTTTCCGCGCTATCCGAATTGAGAATACTATCTTGGGAGGCGTATAGAAACGGATGGAGCCTCCGGCAGTGCGAGCGCAGATTCGCGGAAATCGGGAAGATAAAAAAGGCGGACAAGCGGGTTGTAGCGGTGGTGGTGGCGTTCGGCAACGCGGCGTTTTGCCGGCTGTTCGGAGGCTTCTACTCCATTCCGCTCGTCTTTTTCTGCACGCTCGCGGGGTTTGCGGCAAGAAGCGGGCTCGAGAAGCTCGGGGTGGGGGCGCTCCCGCGCACTTTTGCCGCGGCGTTCATATCGTCGCTGATGGCGGGAACGGGAGCTTTGCTCTTTGACTTCAAGACATCCATCGCGATTTCCACGAGCGTCCTGTACCTCGTCCCGGGGGTCCCGCTGCTGAACTCCGTAATAGACATATTCGACGGGAACGTCCTCGCGGGATTTTCGCGGCTTGCGGACGCCTCCTCAATAATACTGGCAATGGCGCTCGGGCTTCTCGCATCGCTCGCGATTCTCGGAGGGAATGCGCTGTGATTGCGGTTTTGCTATCGGACGCCGCATTTGCGGCCGCCGCCGGAATCGGATTCGGAATCGCCTTCAACCCGCCGAAGGGGAAACTTCTGCTGGCGGGGCTATTCGCCGCCGTAGGCCACTCTCTGAGGCTGTGGCTTATGCTCGGGTGCGGAATGAACATATGCCCCGCGACGCTCATCGGCGCGTTCGCAATAGGCATTCTCGGGTTTTTGGCCGGCAGGATTTCCGGCTGCCCGTCGGAAATTTTCACTTTTCCCGCCCTTCTGCCGATGATTCCCGGCCTTTACGCCTACAAGGCGGTGCTGGCGGCGATAAAATTTCTGTCGGAATCCCCGGGCTCCGAATTGTCCGGCAAATGCCTTTCCGAATTTTTCTTCAACGCAATAACGTCTACGGCCATAATGCTCGCGATAGTGATAGGCGCGGCGGCTTCCGTTTTTATCGACACCCTGTCCGCCAGGATTGAAAACCGGAAAATGCTGGCCGGACTCGGGCGCGGTTCGGCGCATCGCGCCGGAATGCCCCGTTCGGCTTAAACGGGCGGCTGATCTTTTTTCCGTTTAAACGATGCGCGGCAGTGGGCGGGGCGGATATGCGCGGCTGTTTTCCTCCGCAATACTCCGCGCGAGGCGGGAAAACCCGGAAAAAACGCCGCTCTCCCAAACCGGCCGAATAGCGGGCGCGCCGGCATTCGGCAAAGGCGGGCCATTCCGCTTTGCGCCTGCGGCGGCAGCCCGCAAAATTGGCGAAACAAATAGGGGGTCGCATAAAAAAAACGAGCCGCCGTTTTCCGGCAGCCCGTCGAAATTCTCTTTCGCTCCCGCTTACACGAGCTTGTATTTGCCCGGCACGGGAACCGATACGGGATTTTTGAGGCTCAAATCCTGCGTCTTGCCCATGAGGTCTACGTTCTGGGGAACGATGTTTTCCTCGGACTTTTTGACCATCCATTCGTATTTGAACCTCTTGCCGGAGAACGCGCTCATTCTGCCTGCGATGGCGACCATATTGGAGTTTATGAGATGCCTGAGCTCGTTTACCCTCCTGCCGCTGCGAATTGCCGAGAGCAGGTATTTGTGCTCGGCGATGTACGGGTCGAGTTCGAGCTTGCCGGGAGCGTAAATGGTCTTGCCCTTGTGGTCGGTGAGGCGCAGTCCCTGGAATATGCCCTTGGTGCCGACGATTCTCTCGCTGACATTGGGGGTGGTGTTCGGATCCTGATGGCAGTAGCTCGCCATGCGCAACCCGTTGCCCATGTCGTAGTCGATGGCGAAGTGCGAGAACCTGTCGCCGTAGCGCGGGCACGGGAGGTCGGTGCTCCTGCCGCCAAGGCCCGTCGTCACTTCAACGGGCATGCGGTCGCTGCCGAAAGCCCACATGAGCACGTCGATGTTGTGGACGTGCTGCTCGACGATGTTGTCGCCCGAAGCCCAGATGAAGCACCACCAGTTGCGGATCTGGTATTCGAGGGTGTCTTCCGTGCCCTCCTTGCCGTTGGCCCAGGCGCCGATGTAGCCGCCGTTGTTCCAGTAGCACTGGCCGGCGAGCAGTTCGCCGATTTCGCCGTCCTGCATGCGCTTTACGAGATCCTGATAGCGGTTGTCGTAGCGGCGCTGGTTGCCGCAGACCACGCAAAGGCCCTTCTTGGAAGCTTCCTCGGCGAGCTTGTACATCTTGCGGCCCTGGATTACGTCGACCGCGCCGGGCTTTTCGAGGAACGCGTGCTTGCCCGCCGCCACAATCTTTTCATAGTGGGGAGTGCGGAAGACCGGAGGGGTTGCCTCTATCACGACGTCTATGTCTTCGGCGAGAACCTGGTCTGCATTGTCCCATCCGGAGAACTTCTTGACTTTCGAAGGATCGATAATTTCGGAAGCCTTGGATTCGCCTACGGACTTTTTGGCGAAGTCGTGGATTTTATTTGCGGCCTTGTCGAGCTTTTCGGGGAAGAGGTCGCCCAAAGCCACGATTTTTATGTTGGGGTCGGCGGCTATCATGTTGCAAGCCGCACCCGTGCCGCGCCCGCCGCAGCCGATGAGCGCCACTTTTATCCTGTCGCTGCCCTTTACCTGGGCGAATCCAAAACGCGGCAAAGCCGCCGCGGCCGCGCCGAGGACGGCGCCGTTTTTAACAAAACTTCTTCTGTCCATATATAGTAGAGAGTGTAATTGTTTAATTGTTGCCATTCCGCGGCGCAAGAGGCTGAAATCCCCCACCAAACGGGAAAGCGTCCCGCTCCCGCAAGAACAATGCAAATATCGACCGTTTCGGGCGGCAAGTCAACATTTTTTCGCCCGCGCCAAAGTCAGCGGGGGCGCTTGAACACGGCGCGCGCCTGAAACACCGCGTACGGCGCGTCGGGGGATTCCCCGAAAATGCGGACGTCGAAGAGGGCGGTCTTCTGGTCGGCGAACACGGCGCGCGCTTCGGCTGTCACTGCGCGCCCCGCGGGGCACGGGGCGATGTAGTTTATGGACGAGCTCGCGCTGACGGCGGAGCGCTCGTCGGTGTTGGCGGCGAGCGCAAGGGCGAAGTCGGCGAGCGAAAACAGAAATCCCCCGTGGGCGATGCCCAGCCCGTTGAGAAATTCGGGGCGCGCTACGGCGCGGGCGCGGGCGTAGCCGAAGCGGCTTTCGAGCGCCTCGAATCCGAGGGTCTTTGCAAATGCGTCGTTATCGGTACTCGGCATGGTAAAACATATTAAAATCGCCCTACCAATACCCCGCCGTGTACAAACCTTCAACAATATTTTGCGCCGCGGCGCAAGCCGGCGCGGGGAAGCGGCGCGGAATGCCGCCGCGCGCGAGCTGGTTCGGCATAAAAAAGAGTCCGCCGGCGGACGCGACCAGCGGCGGACTTCTTCAAAACGGAGCGCCGGCGGCACATGCGAGCCCGGCGCGCAAAACGTTCACCAAATCAGTGGGGCGTCAACCGCATAAAAGTCCCCGCAATCTTTCCACGACTTGTTTACTTTCCCTTCCGGCACGAGCCTTTTCGGCAGCAGAAGGGTTCTTTTAGCCTTGTCCTTGCCGTCGTATTTGAGCTTTGCGAATTTCCCGTTTTTTACTTCGGCTTCGAGTTTTCCCCCGCCGTATGCGGGCAGCGAAAACGAAAAGTCTTTCCAGTTCTCCGGAACCGCCCACGCCACCCTTATCTGGCCCTCCTCGTTCTGGTGCAGGAGCAGGTTGTTGAAGGCGTACACGAAGTTGCCCGCCGCCGAGACGAACCACGGGTTGTTGCCGGTTTCGAGGATTTCCCACGGCTCCTTGAAGAGCCCCAGCCCGTTCATGGAGAGCTTTGCCATGTCGAAGGCCCCTTTTGCGTCGCCGATTAGCGCCAATGCTGAGCTCAGCCAGCTCGCGTACCACGAGCACACGGATTTCCCGACGGGCACCATGTTGCCCGCCGAATAGATGTTTTCGCGGAAGTCGCGCACGGCGGCGACCCCCTTTGGATCGTCGGATTTCAGGACGGGAAAGGGAAAATATCCGCCGATTGCGACTATGCTCTTTTCTTCGCAGCCCTCAAAGGGGATGTACATTTTGTCGTTTTGCGGAAGCGACTTGCGCAGGCCCGCGGCTGTTTCCCTGAAAATTTTTGCGGTTTCGGAATCAACGCCCAGTATGTCGGCGGCTTTCGCGGCGGTCTCGAAGGAGTAGATCGCCCCGCACGAGGTGAGAAACGCGTTTTCCACGGCGGGGCCGAGGCGCTCGATGTCGGTGCACTTGCCTATCGTGATTTTGTCGCCGTTCTTGCAGACCATGTGGGATAGGAAGAAGAGCGCGCACTCTTTCATCACGGGATAGGCGGTTTTTTCGAGAAATTTTTTGTCGCCCGTATAGAGGTATTGCCTCCAGCCCGTCGCGGAGATCGTGGACATGTGGAATACGTGGTCGAGCCACAGTCCGTCGGTCGTGCCTTCGGAGCCGTCCTCGTTCGTTTCCCAGACGTATCTGGCGCCCGCTTTCCCGAAGGTCGGCGCGCGGTAGTAGGAAACCCTCATCACGGCGGGGGCGAGCAGCTTGCGGCGGAATACGCACGGGCGCTCGGAGAGGTCGAATTTGCCCGCCGACATCGCGCCGACCGCCGTGTAGTATTCGTCCCAGCCGAAGAACCTGCCCGACCAGCCCGCTCCGTGCCCGAATAGGGTGACGGGGAAAGACCAGCGCGTGGCGACGCTCTTCATGTGGTATAGCGCCGTGAGATAGGCGTCGGAAATCTCCGCGTCGGGAATTGAGATTGCAGAGCCCTGCGCGTAATAGTCGGCCCAGAGCTTTTTGTGCTCTTCGAGTATTTTATCGTAGCCTTTTTTTGCGGTTTTGCGGAGCTCGGCGGCGCGCTCGTCGCGCACGGATTCGGGGAATTCGTCCTGGCGGGCGATTCCGGAGAGTTTTACTATGTCGGAGTACGGCACTTTCTTGCCGCCCTTTGCGATTTTGTCGGCGAGCCGCTCGATGTCGCCCGCGATGTCCGTGTTGTAGTTGTCGGCGTAGGCGACGAGGTATGAGGCTTCCGCGGGCTTTCCCTCGGCGAAGGAAGTTTCAAAAGCCGCGGAGTTTTTGCCGGCCTCGAATTTTGACGCCGCCGACGGAAAGACCGCTATCTCGCCGCGGTATACTTTCAACCCGTATGCTACATATTTTATAGACGCGCCCTCGGGCGAGCCCTCGGGTTTTTCAACAATCATCCGCGGCGGGTTTTTTACGGAGTCGGCGTCGGTCAGGAAATAGGTGAATTTGATTTTGACCTGCGCGGGCCCGCCGCTGGGCTCGACGGTTTTCTTAACGGCGAGCATGTCGAGGCCCATCGGCGCGAAAGCCTGCGTGCGGACAGTTGCGCGCTCGTATTTTGCCAGGCACTCTATCAGCGCGTTTTCGCGGTCGAGCCTTTGGGTCCACGACAGCAGTTTGCCCAGCGGCTTTCCGTTTACGGTTATGTCCGTCTTGTAGTGGCCCATCGTGATGAGCGCCGAATTGTTGTCGGTGCGCGCGTACCTTCTTCCGGCCCACACGACCTCCGGATAATAGCTGCGGTATTTTTTCTGGACCTGTTCGCCCTCAAAGTCGACGCTCGTGCAGATTGAGCCGTTGCCGATGACGGGCTGCACATAGTGCTTCGGAACTTTTGCGTCTTCCGAAACGACCGTTGCCGCGCGCGCCGCGAGGGTTAAAAACAAAAACCCCGATATGCATAATAATTTACTGGCCATGTAATAAGCTTAGCAAAAGGCGGCGGCGGACGGCAAGGGAGTTTTGGGGGAAGATTTTTTGACAGTTAAATTCGAGCCCGGGGGGTTCCGCCATTCGCGGCGCGCAAACGTCTTGACGCGCCGAATGGCCGCATCTAACATTGCGCGCAGATTTATGAAGACTCTTTATTACGACTGTTTCGCGGGCATAAGCGGCGACATGAATCTCGGGGCGCTCGTGGACGCGGGGGCGGATCCCGCCGAGCTCGAAAGGCGGCTTAGAACCATCGGAATCGGGGGGTGGAGGCTCGAATTTTCGCGGGAGAGCAGGCTCGGCATATCCGGAACCCGCGCGCGCGTGGTCTTGGATTCGGAAGGGGGCGGCGAAGCGCGCCTTGAAGGAGGGGAACATGGGCACTGCCATTCCCGCGCCGACGGGCATTCCGGCGGCGGGGAACATTCGCATTCAGGCGGGCATTCACATTCGCACGCGCACAGGCCGTTTTCGGAAATAAAAAAGCTGATTGAAAATTCGGGGCTGTCGGACAGGGCAAAGGCCGATTCCCTGAAAATCTTTACCGTCCTTGCGGAGGCCGAGGCAAAAATCCACGGGCGCGAAATCGGCGACGTCTGCTTTCACGAGGTGGGGGCGGTGGACTCAATAATAGACATAGCGGGAGCGGCGGTGTGCTTCGAGCTGCTCGGCGCTGACAGAATAGTTTCATCGGCGGTTGAGCTCGGCTCGGGAACCGTCAGGTGCGCGCACGGACTCATGCCGGTGCCGGCACCCGCGACGGCGGAGCTCGCCAAACGGTTTCCGTCGCGCATAGGCGGCGCCCCGCACGAGGCGACCACCCCTACGGGCGCGGCGATACTCGCCGCGATGTGCTCCGAATTCAATCCCAAAATCTCCGGAACCGCCGTCGCCTCCGGAATCGGAATCGGCGGGCGCGACGTTCCGGAAATCGCGAACGCGCTGCGCGTCATGCTCTACGAGTCCGGCGGAAGTTCCGGGTGCGGCTCCGAGGAGATGTTTTTGCTGTGCGCGAACATCGACGACATGTCCGCCGAGGCGCTCGCGGATTTTACGGCGTCGCTGATGTCGGCGGGCGCGCGCGACGCCTGGCAGGAGCCGGTTTTCATGAAAAAGGGCAGGCTCGGCGCGAAGGTCTGCGCCCTGTGCGACCCCGCGGGCGCGGCGGATGTGGAGCGGGTTTTCTTCGGCCGCTCGTCCACGCTCGGCGTCCGGAAAACCCGCGTGTTGCGCGACTTTCTCCCGAGGTTTGAGACGGCGTTTGAATCCTCTTTCGGGCCCGTCCGCGTCAAGACCGCGCGGTGCGGCTGCGCCAAAAAGTCGAAGCCCGAGGCGGACGATGTTGCGAAAATCTCGAAGAAATTCGCAATCCCGTTCGAGGCGGTTTCGCGGAAAATACTCGATGAATTTGAAAGAAAAAACTCTGACTGAAATTCTGCGGGGGTTCGGCAAGGTCGCGGTCGCCCTCTCGGGAGGGCTCGACAGCGGCGCGCTGCTGCATTTCGCGGCCTCCGCGCTCGGCGCCGAAAACTGCGCCGCCCTTACCGCCGACACGCCCCAGATGCCGCGCGCGGAAATGGGGGACTCCGAAAGATTGTGCGCCGCCGCGGGGGTTGCGCGGCGCGCGGTCAAGTCCGCCGAAATTCCGGAAGCGATAAGGGAAAATCCGCCAGACCGCTGCTATCTGTGCAAGCGCGGGATATTTTCGGAATTTGCGCGCATATGCCGCGAAGAGTCCCTCGGGACGCTCTGCGACGGCACGAACGCCGACGACCTCTCCGACTTCCGCCCGGGAATGAGGGCGCTGAGGGAGCTCGGCGTCCGCAGCCCGCTGCTCGAAGCCGGATGGGGGAAGGCCGACATACTCGAATACGCGCGCGAAAACATGCCGCGGTTCGCGCCGTCCCCGTCGAACGCGTGCCTCATGACGCGCTTTGAGAGCGGCGCGCGCGTCTCTGAAAGCGCGCTGCGCGCGGTGGACGCCGCCGAGGAGTTCGTGCGCTCGCTCGGGTTTTCCCGCGTGAGGGTCCGCGTCCACGGAAAGCGGGCGCGCGTGGAGCTCGGCGCGGAGGAGCTCGGAAGATTTTTCGCGCGCGCGGGGGAGCTCGCGCCCGCCGTCTCGGAGAGGCTAAAATCGCTCGGCTTCGAGTCCGTTTCCGTGGATTTGAACGGCTATTCAATGGGGAATATGAACAGATGAAAGACGAAATCCGCTCAGTGCTCCGATCCTTTAAAAACGGGGAAATAGGCGAGGGCGAGGCCGAGAGGCTCATCGACTCGATGTCCATAATACGCCTTTCGCACGCTTCCGTGGACGCCGCGCGGGAGCGCAGGTGCGGCGCGGGGGAGGTGATATACGGGGCGGGCAAGACGCCCGCGCAGATAGTCGAGATAGCCTCCGTTTTGGCCGCGCGCGGCTCGGGGGTTCTCGCAACGCGCCTGCCGCCCGACGGAATGTCGGCGTTTCTCTCGGCGTTTCAGGAGGCGGAATGTTGCGAAATCGCGCGCGCGGCGTGGATTCCCCCGAAAACTCCGCGCCCGAAAGTCCGCGGCAGGGTGGCGATAGTCAGCGCGGGCACGAGCGACATGCCGGTGGCGGAGGAGGCGCGGGTGACGGCGGAATTTCTCGGCAGCCCCGCCGACGCGTTTTACGACTGCGGAGTGGCGGGCATACACAGGCTGGCCGACAAAATCGGAGAGATACGCGCGCACTCCGCGGTCGTTGCGGTGGCGGGCATGGAGGGCGCGCTTGCGAGCGTCCTCGCGGGGCTCGTGTCGGTACCCGTGATAGCCGTTCCAACGGGCGTGGGGTACGGCGCGAGCTTCGGGGGGATTTCCGCGCTGCTTTCTATGATAAATTCGTGCGCAAACGGCGTGAGCGTCGTTAACATAGACAACGGCTTCGGGGCGGGCTATTGCGCGCACCTTGCCAACAGGATTTGATCGGTGGGCCCCGGCGGAGAAATATTGGCTCTGGCCGCGACGGCGGCCGCGTTCGGCGCGGGGCACACCGCGGCTAACCCCGCGCACTACCTGCCGTTTGCGGCGATCGCGAAATCGCGCGGATGGGGCGTCGGGCGGGCCCTCGCGCTGGCGGCGGTGTGCGGGGCGGGGCATGTGCTGTCGTCCGCGCTTGTCGGCGGAATAGGAGTCGCGCTCGGCGCGGGGATAGGCTCCGTCGAGGCGGCGGAGGAAATCCGCGAAAGCGCGATGAGGTGGCTCTTTTTGGCGTTTGCGCTCGCGTATTTCGCGGCGGAGGTGCGCGCGTCGTTTGCGGGGAGGATCTGCCTGTGCTGCCGCGGAGCGGCGGGGCGGGCGGAAAATAAGGGGGCGGAGGGCGCTCCTGCCGGATTTTCCGACAGGGCGAATTTTTGGACGCTGTTTTTGATTTTCACCCTCGGCCCGTGCGAAATACTCGCGCCGCTCGTCATGGTTCCCGCGTCCGAAGGCGACTGGGCGGGGGTCGCCTCGGTGGCCGCCGCTTTTTCTGTCTCGACAGTCGCGACTATGCTCGCCATGACCGCCGCCGTGATGTTCGGGCTCGGATTCGTAAAGGGCGGCGGGGAGTTTTTCCAAAAATGGGGCCGCGCATTATCCGGCGGAGTGGTGCTCGCGTGCGCGGTATTGCTGTTTTTCTGATTTTGAGGACGCTTTTTGGGCTCGGAATTTCGCTTTCGGGAATGCGCCAAGAGCGCGCCGCAGATTTTTTTGCGCGAATCAATTCCGCAACCGACTCCGATTAGGCGGAGTTTTTATTTCCGCGCCGTTTTATATCCGGAAGAAAATTTTTCGTTTTTTTTACGCCGGCGGCGGGCCTGAGCCGGATTTTGCGCCTCAGAACGGGAAGGGATTGGCGCCGGCGGGTTTTTCGGCGGACGGCTTCGGCGCTTTTACTTCGGGCTTGTATATGCGCATGGACTCGTCGAACTTCGCCGCGCGGCGGTGTACGGCCAGCCCCTTTACGACTATCGCCTTGCGGGGCATGACGGGGCAGATGTACTCGCACGCCCCGCAGCCTATGCAGACGTCTTCGTGGACGTGCGGAATGTAGAGGCTGTTCTTCGGGTCGCCGAAAGGTATCATTTCGATCGCCTGCACGGGGCAGTGTTCGGCGCAGGCCGCGCAGTCCGTGCCGTCGGTTTTTACGACGCACAGGTTTTGGTCGAAAATCGCGGTGCCGATTTTTTCGTATCTCTTGTCGTCCTCCGAGATGAACTGTATTGCGCCCGTGGGGCATGCGTTTGAACAGTTTTGGCAGGCGTGCAGGCAGAATCCGGCGGAATAGTCCATGTACGGGCGCATCAGCCCCGAAAGCCCCCATTGCCCGAGGGAGGGTTTTAATATATGCGCCTTGCACGCCGCCGTGCATATCTGGCAGCCGGTGCATTTTTCAAGGAAGTTTTCGACGCTTTTTGAGCCCGGCGGCGACGGCATTCTGCTGCGCGGGTCGGCGGGGTCGAGGGAGTATGGCGAGGCTCCGTCCTTTGCGGAGTCTGCGCCCGCGCGCGCGTCGCTTTTTGCGGCGGAGCACGCTATAGCGCCCAGCGAGAGCAGAGCGGCTCCGAAAGAGCGCCTCGGCATTCCCGCGGGAGGCCCTTCGCCGCCCGACAGGCGCGCGCGGGGATTTTCGTCCGAGTTTTTCGGCGCCGGATTTCGTCCGGATTTTTCGGATTTCGCGGCGGGTGAAAATTTGAAGGATATGGATTTTTTTGGGCAGTTCGCGGCGCAGTCGAAGCATAGCACGCATCGCGAGAAGTCGAGCGACTTGCCCTTGGCGTCTATGCACTGGGCCTTGCAGTTTCTTTCGCACAGCCCGCAGGACACGCACGAGGACTTGTCCACCTCGAGCCTGAACAGCGACATCTTGGAGAAGAGTCCGAGCAGCGCGCCCACGGGGCATATTGAGTTGCAATAAATTCTCCCGCGCAAGGCGCTCGCGGCCCATATCGCAAAGAGAATCGCCGCGCCTATCGCGAACGACGCGAGCGGAACCGACGGGTCCCCGCCGACGGGCGGAACAGAGTAGACCCCGCGGCTCGACAGCATTCTGCCCGCCTCGTCCACGGCGAGGCTCGCCGCGGGGTGCGCTATGGAGCCCATGATTTTCCCGTAGAGCGAATAGGGCTCGACGAACCCGAAGAGCGCGCCGTATCCGAACGCGATCGCCGCCGCGGAGAGCGCGAGGAATGCCCACCGCGCAAACGGAATGGCGGGCGAATATTTGAGAACCGAGAAGCTTTTTTTGCAGAATTTTCCCGCCGCCGTGTTTTTCAGGAAGCGCGACTTTGCGGGCAAGATGGATATCCTCCTCAAAATGTCCATCAATATCCCGAACGGGCATGCGAACGAGCAGTACGCGCGCCCGAACGCGAACGCCGCGAGCGTGAACGCTACAAACGCCCAACCCGCCGCGAGCCCGCAGCCCGCGAGGATTTTCAGCAGAGCCGGCGCGTACATCAGCGACGTCGGATTCGCCGAGTAGTACGCGCTTCCGAGCGAATGGTAAACGTCGGCGAACTGCGCGCTTATCAGGCAGAATACGGCGAGCGCCACGGCTACCCGCAACGCCCTGAGTGTCTTGAAAATTTTCATAGGTCTGTCGCAGCGTCCGCCGGCGCGCTCGGCGGGGGATAGCGCGGAGCCTCCGGACGGGAATCCGGCGAAATTTCCCCCGAAAGCCCGCGCGCCGGCGCGGGTTCCGGCGGGGGTTACGCCAACGAAATTCTCTTCATGTTGAGCTTTGAGAGATCCGCCGTGCCCACGCCGTTCTTTTCGGCGAGCGCGATATATTTGATTTCGTCGAGAGAGTACGGCTTGCCCATGCCGTTCTGCCTCGCCACCGCCGCGAAAATCTGGACGGCCGCGGCGTCCGCAGCCACGATGTCGGTCGAAATTATCTGGTACTTCGACACGGGCGCGAATTTCGGGGAGCTGCCGCGCGGGCCGTGCTGGAGCATTATGCGGTAGGCGTCTACGATCGTGAGGGTCGTCTTTTGGTATGTCGCGTAGTCGGCGATGCACTGGGGCATGTCGTTGCGGTGCCACCACTGCCTGTCGTAAATGCACCCCATGTAGTTTTTGAGCGCGCAGGTGATCTTCGCGCCGCCGTGGTGTTTCAGAACGGGAATGTTTATGAACACGTCCGGATCCACCGTAAGCTTGTGGACCTGCGCCCTCTTGAGCGACTTCCCGCGAGGAATGTCGCGCTCTACGAACATGTATTCGTCGTTGCCGGCCACCATTTTGCCGCCGTTCGCCTCGACCTTTTCGGCGATTCCGCTCATTTTGTAGCGGTTCTGCCAGTCGTTGCCGCAGGTGTGGTCGAAACAAAGCACTTCCTTCGCGCCCGCCTCAAAGCATTTTTTGACGACGAGCCCTACGAGGTCGGGATCGGTGTTCGCGCCGACTTCCGGAGGCTGGTCCCAGCCGATGTTGGGCTTCACGACGACGGAGTCGCCCTTTTTGACGAACCTGCCCATGCCGCCCATTTCGGCTATTCCGCGCTCGAACATTTCGGAGGCCGTCGCGCCGTAGAGCGCCACTATGTCGAGCGGCTTTCCTGACGCCTGCTTGGCTTGGGCGAAAAGTTCCCCCGAGAACGGCAGCGCGGCCGCCGCCGATCCAAGGGCCGTCTTGACAATAAATTCTCTTCTTTTCATGCGCCGGATTATTGCCGGAATTTCGCGCCCCTACAAGCCAAATATAACGGCGGAAATTTAAATCGGTTGCAAAAGGCGCCGGAATCCGTCCAATTTAAAAAATCGGCAAAAATGGATTTTATTAACGGAATTTTTTCGTCGGGGTGGCAGTTTGCGGCGCTCGCGTTTTGCGCGTTGCTCATCGGATTTTCAAAGACGGGCGTCCAGGGGGCGGTCGTCGTTTCTATTCCCATGATGGCGATGGCGTTCGGCGCGCGGGAATCGACGGGGGTTATCCTTCCGATGCTATGTTTCGCGGATCTGATCGCCGTTTTGCATTACAGGCGCGACGCCGACTGGCGGATTGTGGCAAGGCTGCTGCCGAGCGCGGTTGCCGGATTTTTTGCGGCTCTGGCGGTCGATGCGGCAATTCCGCGCGAAAGTTTCGGGGCGCTCATGGCGCTTTGCATTTTTGCGGGCCTTGCGGTGATGTTTTTCGCGCGCGGGGAGCGTGCTGGCAGAATAGCGCGCTCCGGCGCGTGCGCCTCCGCATTCGGGGTTCTCGGCGGGTTCACAACCATGATAGGCAACGCTGCGGGCCCCGTGATGTCGGTCTACCTGCTTTCGGCGAACCTCCCCAAGCGCTCGTTCGTGGGGACTTCCGCGTGGTTTTTTCTTCTAGTAAACTACATGAAAATTCCATTTCAGGTCATTGCGTGGGAGAATATCGGAGCCTCCGCGCTCAAGGCGGGCGCATGCGGCATACCCTTCATATTCGCCGGAGCGTTTTTGGGAGTGTTGCTGGTAAACCGCGTGCCGGAAAAATTTTTCCGCGCGCTCATAGTTATTTCCACAATAGCGGGCACGATAGCAATGGTCGCATAGAAAGCCGCGTATGCTCGCCCGTTTTCATTTGGCGCCCGATGGGGGAGCTAAAATTTGGCAGTATGGTTTTTAAAGGGAGTGGCTTGGATAAGAGGAAAGAAACGGAAGCCGGAGAGGTGTGATATCCCGTAAATATTCTTTTTCAATTGGGCGTTAAAGAATTTTCTGGCAGTTTTCCTGCGAGGGATTTGCGGGGCGCTTTATAGGCGGGGAAAGCTTGGATGATATGGATTGTTTAATCGGAAGGGCGCGGAGGTGCGCGGAGATTGCCCGGAATCCGTGCGGTATTGGAGTTAGGTTTGCGTAAATTTGGGCGCCGGCATTTAGCGGCGGCGGACGTTTGAGCCGCTTGAAAATTTCGCTTTCATGCGGGCGGCGAAGGCGAGTGAGGCCGCCCCCAGAAGCGCCGCGCAGACCGACGGTTCCGGTATTTGGGAGACATTCCACGCTACCGCGAAAGTTTCGCTTTCGGCGTCTCCGTAAACCAGGTCTTTGAACGCCACTTCAAGCCTGTATTCCCCCTCCCGTTCGAGTTCCAGGAACAGGTGTTCCACATTGTTGTATTCCGAAACCGATTGCGCCACGAGAATTTCCCCGCCGCCGCCCAGATACCAGAGGCGCAGGTCGAGGTTGGAAAAATGCGAGTTTTCCGCGCTTATCGCCGACACGTTGCCGCTGCCGTCGTACGTTACGCCGTCTATTTCCGCGCCCACATTCCAGCACAGTGTGGCGGCAAATTCCAGATTGGCCGCCGCGCTGAAATCGTAGAAAACCGACTCCCCTTTGCCGGCGCTCTCGAGAAACGAAGTCTCTCCGAAGCTGCCGTATTGCGCAAGGGCTTCTTCCGCGTTCAGCGCGCCCGCGCCCGAATGGTAGTCGAGAGCCTGGCTCGTCGAGAGAACTCCCCCGTATGTTTTGCCGTTTACCGTCGCGGATTCCAAACGGCTGCCGTTGTCCCAGCCGTCCGTTTTAGACGCCGAGTTCAATAGCACGGCTTTTATCAGCCTCGCGTCCCTGCTGTCGTCCGGCATTGAAGCCTCCTTGGAATACGAGACCATCAGCGCGACCGCAGATGATACTATCGGGGCGGCGAAGCTCGTCCCCGAGACGTTGCCGAGGCTTCCGTCCTGTTTTACTGTGTACACGGTGCCGGGCGCCGATATGTCAACGGCGCTCACGGCGCCCTTTACGGTTTCGCCCGTTATGGGGTTGTAAAAGTCGTTGGGGCCGTAGGAGCTGAAGGCCGCCGCGGTTTTGAAGCCCGTGGAGATGTCGAGGGCTCCGACTTTTATGACGTTCACGTTCCTGTACGGCGAAGCGACGTTTCCCGGACCCTCGTCGCCGTTGTTCGACGCCGCCCCGACAAAAACCGTCCGCGTATTTTTTGCGGCGTAAGAGTCCAAGACCGCCCCCGCCATGAATGCGCTTTCCCCCGAGTTTTTGAAAGACGACGAAATCACGTCCGCGCCGTTTGAAAAGAATTTTTCGTAGGTTTGGAGGGTGAGCCTGTCGGAGGTGAAGAGCCCGTCCTCGGCGACTTGCCCCGCGGTATAGTTCGCCCGCCACGCGATTCCCGTCGATACTTCCTGGTTTTCGTAGGATTCGTTGTATCCCGCCATGACAGAGAGGGTTTCGTACGGATGAACCGACCCGTACCGCCCCGACGTTCCCTCCGGCATGTAAGTCGAGTAGTTTGAGCCTTTCAGAAAAACGGAATACTCGGGCGCTTCCTCCTCGGAAACCGAGTAGTATTCCAAATTGGCGACGTTTGCCCCCTGCCCGTAGATTCCGATCCGGTAGAAGGCGTCCGCTCCGGTGAATTCCGCCAAATTCAGAAGCGAAGAATCGGGCATTTCGCACACGGCGGCGAAGAGCCGCCCCGAAAGCAGGCATGCCGCCGCAATCGCCGCCGCGCGGCGGGTTATATTGAAGATGGGATCCGCAAATTTCATAAATGTTTTTGAGGCGCGACTGTACTTTTTGAATTGCGCGGCGGTCAACACCGGATTTGAAATTTCTTTTTTTGGCGCCCCATGCGGCGCGGGAATCCTACCGCGCGCGGGATAAAAAAAGCGGGCCCCCGATAAGGCGCCCGCAGTCTGTTTTAAATTCCGGCGCATGCGCCCGAGAGGTCAAACGCCGAACAGGGCGTCGCCGCCGAGCATTTCCTCTATGAGCGTCAGGCGGTTGTATTTGGCCGTGCGGTCCGAGCGGCTCATGGAGCCCGTCTTGATCTGCCCTGCGTTTGCGGCAACGGCGATGTCGGCAATCGTCGTGTCTTCCGTCTCGCCCGAGCGGTGCGATATTATCGTCGCATAGCCCGCGCGCTTGGCGGTTTCCACCGCCTCAAACGTCTCGGTGAGCGTCCCGATTTGGTTGACTTTCACCAGAATCGCGTTGGCGACCCCAAGCTTTATGCCCTTTTTGAGGAATTCCGGATTTGTGACGAACAGGTCGTCGCCCACGAGCTGCGTCGTGCCGCCGAGCGCCGCGGTGAGCTTCTTCCAGCCCGCCCAGTCGGATTCCGCGCAGCCGTCCTCGACCGACCAGATCGGGTATTTGGCTTTCAGCTGCGAGATGTAGTCTACCATTCCGTCGGCGTCGCGCTCGGAGCCGTCCGATTTTTTGAACGTATATTTGCCGGTCTTGGGGTCGTAAAATTCGCTGGACGCTATGTCGAGCGCCATGACGACGTCTTTGCCGAACTTGTAGCCGGCCCCTTTGGAGGCTTTTGCGATAGCCTCGATCGCCTCGTCCGCGCTCTTGAAATTAGGGGCGAATCCGCCCTCGTCGCCCACCGCAGTCGACAGGCCGTTGGCTTTCAGGACGTTTTTGAGGGAGTGGAAAATTTCGGCCCCCATGCGGACGGCCTCGCGCATATTGCGCGCGCCCTTGGGGACAATCATGAACTCCTGTATGTCTATGGGCGCGTCGGAGTGCGCGCCGCCGTTTATGATGTTCATCATAGGCAGAGGGAGGGTGCGCGCGTAGAATCCGCCCAGATACCTGAACAGCGGAATTTCGAGCGCGTCGGCGGCGGCTTTTGCTACCGCCATTGAGACCGACAGAATCGCGTTCGCGCCAAGCTTGCCCTTGTTGGGCGTCCCGTCGAGCTCGCGCATGGTTTTGTCTATCCCGATCTGGTCGAGCGCGTCCGCCCCGCGCAGGGAGTCGAATATCCTGCCGTTGACGTTTGACACCGCCCTCGTGACGCCCATTCCGCCGAAGCGCGCGCGGGCGCCTTTTCCGGCGCCCTTGGCGGAGCCGTCGCGCAGTTCGACGGCCTCGAATTCGCCGGTGGACGCCCCCGACGGCACGGATGCGACGCCTGCCGCGCCGCACGAGAGCTCGACGCGCGTTTCCACCGTGGGATTTCCGCGCGAATCGATTATTTCGCGCGCGTGTATTTTTTCTATGCTTGTCATGATGCACAATTATGACACGCCCTTAGCGCAAATGTTCGGTGCGGCGAACTTTTTTTTGCGCCCGCGCCGCGGCGCGGGGAGGCGCCGTCGGGTAAATGTTGACATCCTCCGCGCGCGCCTTAATTGGTAGACGGATATGAGAGCCGGTATCGTCGATATGGGATTTGAAGTTTTTGAGCGCCGCGGGGAGCTGAAAAAGACCCTGGTTTGCGCTGTGTTCGAGGGCCTCTGCGCAAACGCCGGCAGGCGGATTTTGTGCGACTTTTCCGCGGGCGCGAAAAATTTCGACGGCGCCGACCTGATAGCAGCGTCCGCTGCTTTGGCGGAAAAATTCCTCGAATCGGGAGCCGCGGGCAGGATGGGGCTCGCCATACCGCCGTCGTTCGTCGCGTGCGCGGCCAACTACGCCTGCCTGCTCGCGGGAGTTGTTCCCGTGAACCTCAATTTCACGCTGGGGCCGGTGGCGGCAAAGAGCTGCGTGGAGACCGCCGGAATCTCCCGCATGGTGTCGGCGTCTCCGTACAGGGAGAAAATCTCGAAGGCAAACCCGTCGTTTCCGTGGACTGACAGCGTTCTCGACGCCGCGGAAATTCTCGCATCCGTCCCGCGCGCGCGCCTCGACTTTTGGCGCGAAAAGGCGGCGCGCGGCCCGGCGGAAATTCTCTCGGCGTTTGGGCTGAAAGAGCTTTCCGGCGATCCCGCCAAAGAGGGGACTCTCGTCTTTACGAGCGGCAGCGAGGGCGCGCCGAAGGCGGCGGTTCTCACTGAGCGCAACATAATCGCCAACTGCCTGCAAACAAAGCTCTGCGGGCTCTTTGAGGACGGCGACGTATTGCTGGCAAACCTTCCGATATTCCACAGCTTCGGGCTTCTGTTCGAGGTGTGGTACATGGCGATAGCCGGCCAGCCCACGGTGTCGCTCGCAAGCCCCCTCGACATAAAGAGCAATATCCGCGCAGTTCGCGAGACGCGGGCGACGGCCATCATCGGCAGCCCGACGTTTTTCCGCGCCTACATAAAGCACGCCGACCCGTCGGACATGGCGTCCATACGCAAGGCGGTCGCGGGGGCGGAAAAGACTCCCGCGGGCTTCCACGAGCTCTGGAACGGAAAGTTCGGAGACACATACCGCGAGGGCTACGGGCTCACCGAGGCGACCCCCGTCGTGGGGGTCAACCTGCCCGAGCGCGATTTCGGATGGTATTCGACGGGCTCGCGCAAGGGCTCGATAGGCAAGCTGTTTCCCGGAATGCGCGCAAAAATTCTCGACCCATCGACGCTCGAGCCGCTGCCGTTCGGGGAGCGCGGGCTGCTCGCGCTGAGCGGCGCAAACGTATTTGCGGGGTATCTCGACAATCCGGAGGCGACGTCCGCCGCGCTGAAAGGCGGGTGGCTCGTGACGGGCGATTTGTCGAGGCTCGACGGCGACGGATTTTTGTACATAGACGGCAGGCTTTCGCGCTTCTCGAAAATCGGCGGGGAGATGGTTCCGCACGCCACGGTGGAGGCCGCGTTGAACTCGGCGCTCGGCTATTCGGGTTCGGACGTTCCGGAGCTCGCGATTTCCTCGCGGCTCGACGAGGGAAAAGGGGAGGCGCTCGTGCTGGTCGCGGCGGCTGACATATCGCTTGCGGACGCCAAAGACGCCCTGCGCAAGGCGGGAATCAGCAACCTTTGGATGCCGAAACATCTCGTGCGGGCGGACGCGATACCGCTGCTTCCAAGCGGGAAGCTCGACCTGAAAAAGCTCTCGGAGCTCGCGAAAGGGCGGTAGCGTTTTTTGTTTTGCGCGGCGGATTCGCGAGGGGAGGAGAGCCGCCGCTTGTTTATGGGGGCTGTTTGCGCGCGGTCGCCGCGGGCGCGGAGGGACGGGCTGCGGCGCGTGCGGAATGCTTTGAAATTTTTTTCCCAAAACCCGGCTTGCCGCGGGACGGCTCGTTGTGCGCCGCGCGTAAAAGCCGACCGCGAACGGCGCCGGAATTTCCAGTGTGCGAATGCGGACAGGTTTTGCGGGGAGGAGAAACCGAAAATTTTTCATTTCCGGAAAAGAAATAATAAGGGAGGGGCAACCGTTAAAAATAATTGCTTGACATTATTAAAGGTATTTTATATTCGGATATTGTTATGAGAACAAAATTCGCGCTTTCCCTTTCTCTGGCGTTGTTGCATTTTTCGGCGGTTTTCGCCTCCGCCGACACGTTTTTCTTTATGGCTCCGTCCGGAGAGCAAAACGTAAACGACATGAGCCTCTGGAAACGGTTTTCGACTTACAACGGCTCCGGCGACAACTGGGAGTTTTACGTCTTTCCCGAAGGTACCGACGACAGGATAACTCTGGACAAGGGAAACCATGCGGCGGGAGCGATAGACGCCGACCAGTCGCAGGGCATAACGGCGGATTCCGACGTCATCATAAACAGGTACAAGATCGGAGAGGTGCAATCCGACGGCTCTGTGGCGTTCGGCGGCTCTACAATCGAACCCAAAACTTTGGTTTTCACCGACAGTTTTACGGCGCACAATATGAGCGTTAGAATAAACGACCGCGTGAACGTCAATTTCGCGGACGCCGAAGAGATAAACCTCAATCTTGCTTCGCTTACGCTGTCGCAGATAGCCCATGTATATTTTGCGAAGACGACCGCGGGCAGAGTGAACATAAACGTCTCCGGAAATTTTACGCTCACCTGCCCCGGGGCGCAGGCATGCAATCTTGACGTGGGTTCCTACGACGGCTTTATAGACAGCGTGTCGGCGGACGCTTTCAATATGCGCGAAGACGTTCTCGATCTGACCGTTAACATATACGCGTACAAGACGGATTTTGCGAGCACGCGGATAACGAATACCAAGGAGGGCGGAAAAACGGCTCTGGTTTTGAACGTCGGGAAGCTCGACCCGCTCGAGACGGCGATATATTCGCTGGGGACGGCGCGCAAAAACGCTGGCGACGCGATAACTGTGGATTTCGGGATGGTGAACCCCGAAAATATCGCCGCCGGCGAGTACAAGATAGTGTATGTTGACGAGTGGTCCGAGGGCTTTGCGGACAGCGGGCTTTCGGACTTCGACTTGCGCGCGGACATATTCGACGCCTACGGGCTGGAGTACAGTTTTGCGTGGGACGGGCAAACCCTGACGCTTACGGTAATTCCGGAGCCGGCGGCGATAGCCGCGGCGTTGGGGGCGTTCGCGCTTATATTGGCCGCGCAGAGAAGAATGAAACAATTTTAGGCTAAAAAATAATCGTCTTGCCGAAAAATTTTCAGACGGCGCGGGAGAGGCGGTTCCCGCGCCGTTTTTTATGCGGTTGGAGGATGAGGAAGAATTGCATGAAAATCTAAAACATTTATTGACATTTTTAACAATTCTTATATTCGCATGGAATATTATGAGAGCAATATCCAGATTTTATTTCGGCGCCTTATGCGCGGGCGCGCTTTCGTGCGCGGCTTTTGCGCAAGAGGGGCAGTACACCGACCTCTATTATAACCGGAATCTGAACGAGACCGGATGGTCCGCCGACCGCTATATGCAAAATCCGGCGGCGTGGAATGTCGGATCTCCCGACGGGCAGGCGTTTGACGGGGAGGTAAATTCCGCCTCCAACAATCTGTATTTGGTTTCGCAGGATCCTTTGACTTCCGATCAATCCGTGCTGTTTGGCTACGACTCCAATAATTGGAATGTCCACGATATTGTCATAGATTTGGACAGCGGCGCAAATTATAGGATATTGCACTTGGTTCCGAACCAAAAACTTCAAATAAGCGGAGATTTCGATATAACGCTGAAGAGTTTGGCCGGCTGGTGGATGCCGGAAAATCGCATAGCTCTTGACGAAAACGTTTCCATAACCGTTGACGGAAATCTGAATGTCGCAAATTCCACCACAAAAGCGGAAGTTGACGAGGGAAATGTCGGGCAGAACGGAGTCAAATTCACTATATCTTCCGAAAACGCCATGCCTTCGGTTTTTGAAGTTAAAGGAAACGTGACATTTAAAAGCGAAGATACGTATTCTTATTCGAGCGATCATATTTTATTCGCAATGGGGCTGACTTCTTTTAAAGTCGGGGGATATGTGGACATGACGGAGCCCCGCGCGGGAACGTTTGCTTGGGATCTGTGTAAAACCGCGAACGACGGATATTTTTCCGACATAACGATAGGCGGGCTGGAAGGGAGCGGCGCGCTTCAAATAAGCAGCGCGCACAGCGCGACCGTGAACCTTGCGTTCGCCAATTCTTCCGCGCATTCGTATTCTGGCACATTGGCTTCCCGCGTTGAGTCCGCCAATAAATTGAACGTAACGATGAACGCCGCCGACGCGCAAAACGGCAGGCAGACGCTCATAATAAAAGAGGGGGGAGCGGTCGAGGGCGACGCCGCGTTGAACCCGTCGAGGCTCGATTCCGTGACGGTATTGAACGGCACGCTCAATTTGGGGGCGTACAACGGGCTCGTTAACGGCGACCTGTATCTTGGCGGCGCGGACGGCAGGCTTGAAATATCGTCGGGCTATACCGACAGCGGAACGGGCACGCTGGCGTTTGAGAACGCGACGTTTGAGGCGGGGACGATAGTCTTTACGATAGAGGAAACCGGCGCGGACAAAATAGAAATAACGGGCGATCTTGCGAAATTCGGGAACGGGAAGATAGGCGTGGAGTTCGACGCCGACCCTTACGACGTCAACGAATGGATATTGGCGAGCGGGAGTGATTCGATAGAGTACGAGTTGATAAGCTTCGGTTCCGGAAGCATATCCGAGGGCGACTTTGTCCTGGGCGATTTGGGCGGCGGCATATTCGCGAACCTTTTCATAAGGGACAACGCTTTGTATGTTGAATTTACCAACGTTCCCGAGCCCGCCGCGTTCGCCGCAATGCTCGGGCTGCTCGCGCTTCTGTTTGCCGCGCGCCGCAGGGGGAGGCGCAGTTTCAGATAGGGCGCCCGAAAATTTTTCCGCGCCCTCGTTTTGGGGGTTCGGTGGAATATCGGATAGGATTTGCGCGGGGGATTGAATCCTCCGCGCTTTTTTTGGGGGAACCCCGCTTTTCGGCATTTTTCGGAAAGATCAGCCGGCGCTTTCCCCATCTTCCCCGTTTTCGGGCTCCGGTTCGGATTCGTCGAACACCGGCGTTATGGAGGCCGTCGCGGAATAGGACACCGACACTTCCGACGGCGCCTCGGTGAGCGATTTGCTGGCGAGCAGGAAGATTTCAGTAGTCTTGCCGAAAATCGTTATGGGCACTTTTGAATAAAGGTCGAGCAGGTGTTCGGGCCCGTATAGAGCGGAGCTTGAAAGCAGCATCAGATCTTCGCCGAAATATATGTTGAGCGGAAAGGCGAACATTCTTTCGGCGTAGTCCTCCGGAGGGTTTTCCTCCGGAAGCATTATGGGATAGTACACCGTGAACCCGTAGTGCGGCGTGTATTTTTCCCTCTCCATCGCAAGCAGCGACACGCCGTTTGCCGCGCACCTTTTATACGGCTCGAGGCTCGCCGTGCAATTCGCGGAGGGGCGGAGGTCGTCGTAGCGCTCGTCGACGTCGGCGTAAACGGTGTCGCCCGCGGAATATTTAACCGAAATCGACATATCGAGGTCGAGGCTTTTGAGCGACCAGAACACGCGCACGGCTTCCGCGAGCGTGAACGGCCCGAGCGCCGTTTCGCCCTCGGCGACGGCCTCTTCTTTCGGCGGGGTCGGGAAGGGCGACGGAAATACGAACCTCTTCACGCTATTCCACCTCCACAGGCTCGGTCATTAGGGCGTCCGCCTTGGCGAGCTTCGCGTTTTTGACGACGTATATTTCGCGCATTTTCGCCGCGCCCTTTCCGTCGAGCGACTGGGCGTCGAGCTCTATCGACCCCGGGGTTTCCTCCTCTTCCGCCGATTTCACGACGAGCTTGGAGTATTCCGCGTCTCCCTGCCCGCCGTCGCTTTCGGAGTCCATTCCGGAGAAATACACCCTGTTTGCCGCGGATATGCCCCCGCTCTTGGAGTTGTTTGAGTACGGCACGACGCGCGGCCTGCCGATTCTGAACATCTCCGAAATCCTGTCCGGATACAGGTGTGTCGGCGGGCCGAACTTTACCGTGAGCGTGCCGCTTTCGAGATCCTCGACCGTTGAGCACACGGGCGAATCCATCGTTTCCCATTCGCTCCGCCCGCCCGATATGCGGATTTTTGCGGCGGCGAAATCGTCGGCGTCAGCCCCGAAAATTTCGGCGGAGCCCTCGTACTGCATTGCGCTTGCGGCGTCGTACACGGCTTTGGCGAGGCCCGACGGCACGGGTTCGGCGTACTGCGACGTGGAGCGCACCGCGTAGGTGCCGGTGACGGCGTTGGTGGTGACAAACCGCACGCCGATTTCCCTTTTCACGACGGAGCCGCTTTTGTCCGTGTACTGCACGACGGCGTCCACGCGCTCGCGGGAGGCGAGAAAATTCATCGACGGGTGTATTGTGCCGGAGACGAGAAAGCGCGGAAGGTCCTCGGAGTCGTCCTGCCTTTTTGAAGAGAGCACTTCGAGGTCTTCGGCGTCGGAGAGCGCGGGTATTCTGTCGCGCCACCACTGCGCGCTGTTTGGCTGTATGCTGCGGCATTCGATCTCGTATATCTGGCAGGAGCCCTTCATTCCCGCGAGCTCGACGCTCATGACGACGGCGTTTCTGCCGCCGTATGCGGCGTCTGGCGGGTAGTTGTCCTCTTCTACGGTGAGCCACGAATTTGCGCCGTCGGAGTGTTCGCTCTCGTATTTTATCGAAACCGCCGATACCGCGAGGTCGGGGCGAGAGCCCACTTTGACGCTCTTAACGAGCCCCGAGGACAGGTCTATCGTCTTGGAGGGGAGTTCGGAGCGCGGAAGGACCGAGAGCTCCGGCAGCGCGCCCGACGAGTAGTCGAAGTGCGCGCCCGTGTCGGGCAGCCATTTGAGAACGCGCGCCGCGGCTTCCGCGCATGTTAGGTCTTTTGCCTCGTCGAGGGGCATTTCGGCGTCGGCGACTATCTCGCCTACGGAAAATTCCGCGCCCTTTGAAACCGCGTATCCGAAAATGTCCGCGAGCTGGCCGGCGACGCCGACTTTCTGCGACTGCGAGTTTTGCCCGAGCACTACTTTGCTCCTTTGGCAGTCCTCCAGCACGGCCGCTCCGGATTCGCTGATTCGCGCGGCCTTCCATGTCTGCTGGTAGACGATGCTTTCGAGGTCGAACCACGGCCCCTTGGCGACGATTTCCACGGAGTCGTCCGCGCCGCCGAGCTTTGCGTCCAGCCGTGCGATTCTGCCCCTGAACTTGCGCTTTTGGCCCGCGTACACTTCGATAGTTTCTCCGGTGGAAAATCCGGCGGCTTTCGAGGGGTCGGCGAAGACTGCGCGGAATTCGTCTGCCGCCGACTTTTTGCGCGTTATTTTTGCGCCCGAGAGCGTCAGCTCCGAAAACGGCGCGTCTGTTCCGCCGCGGCGTATGAAGTATTTCATTTTTACATTCCCGATTTGAGGGTTTCGAGCTGCGAAGATATTTCCGCGATTGCCGCCTCCGCGTCGGCGACGCTTTTTTCGAGCGCGTCGAGCTGCCTGCGGATTTCGTCGAGCGCGGAGTCCACTATCCTTTCAATTTCCTCGCTATTCATGCGACGCCTTTCTTGCCTTGAATTCGTATTTGGAGTTCGTTATCGCGCCGTTTGCCGACACGCGGATTTCGGAGAGCGCGCAGTCTGACAATGAAACCGCCTTTCCGGTTTCGGGCGCGCAAAATTCGAGGTCCGCCGGCAGCAGGGCCTCTATTTGCGCCGCGTGCGAGAGCGCGAAGACCTCGGCGTCCCCGGGCGTGGGATGCGCCCTCTCGATTTCGAACGTCGCCGTCACCGACGAGTTGCCGCGGTCGAACACGAGCGCGTTCGCGGAGTTTATCGCCGCCTCCGTTTTTGTCGAGCGCTTCGTGCGCACGAGCAGGTTTTTGGGCTCCTCGCCGTTCGCGTTGAGCTGCGTCTGCGATATGCTTATTTTCATTGGAGGACGGACTGGGCGCAGAAGCGCATTGTTATCTTTTCGGACTGCGAGCCGCATTTTGACTCGCTCCACGGAGAGTTTTCGGCGAGGGATATCCTTCCGTATCCGCACTCGACGGGCGCGTTCGCCCCGTGCAGCGCGCGAGAGACTATCTCGCACGCGGTCAGCAGCGAGGGCGCGTTCGGGGCGGCGAATTTCGCGCGCTCGGCTTCGACCCTTAGCTCTACGTTTGAGAACGTCGGCCCCGCGGCGTATTTTGACGCGGAAGTCGGCATTGGCTTCATCACCCTTATTTCTATCCCTTCGGGCGATCCGCTTTCGGTTTCGGACAGGTCGCCGTCGGCGCGGATATACGCGAATTTCAGGTCGTTCAGCGACCTCAGCATTTCGCACACGGCCCTTTGCAGGCGTTCGAGCGTTCCCATGTCAGAGCCCCCGTGTGGATTTTCTCGTCGCCACGCGCCGCGCGGCCCCGAAGTTCGCGCCCTTCCTGGGCAGGCCCGTGCGCACCCCGAAGAGCGGAGAACTCACCGGCAGCTCTCCCCGCGCCACCCGCGCGAGCGTTTCCCTCGCCTCGTCAGCGAGCCTGCACTGCCTGTCGGTCAGCTCCATCTGCGGAAGCCGCGTTTGCAGCGCCTCCGCCGCCAGCCGCAGGGCGCATTCTTTCAGTTCCGGCGGAATCCGCGAGTGGTCGGGGTCGATGGCGTTCAGCCCCGACGCCGCAACCTCCGCGCGGATGCGCACGACTACGGAGTCGAGAATTTCGGCGGCGGGCTCCCTCCCGGGGGATTTCAGCGACTGCGCTTTGAGTATCTCGAGCTGCGGCTTGTTAAGCGCGCATTCGAGGTCGGATGTTTTAAGGTTTATCCAGTCCATTTCGGGAAATCGGGGCGGGGGACGGCGGAACCGCCCCCCGCGTTTTTGTTACGCTCCTTTCTTGACCGAGAGTTTGCGAACGCCGAGCGAGCTCGTTGCCACGATGCTCGAATAGTGTTCGACGGTGATGTCGGTGTACTTGGCGCGCTCGTCGCAGTACACCCTGAACGCTCCGCCCTCCTCCGTCGGCGTGTAGAACCGTTTGAGGTTCGAGGGCTCGTCCTTTGAGAGCGAATTCTGCGCGTAGAAGGCGAATACGCAGTCACCGAGGATTTTGCTCTTCGCGTCGGGCGCCGACTGGTAGCGCGACGACAGCACTTCGCATGCGTCGAGCATGAACTTGCCGGCGAGCTCGTCCTTCGCCATGGCCGCTCCCTTGAAGGCGACCGCGCTGTTCTGGGATTCGAGCGCCGTCATGCGCAGGTCCCACGCGCTCTCGCCGAAGAGCAGGCGGTTGGGGCGCACGCCGCTCTCGTCGGCTGCGAGCATCAGCATTTCGCGGATGTCGGCGTCTGGGTTGGAGTCGGCGTCCCACGCCTTGGGGGACTCGTCCGCGGCGGCAATGGCGTCGATGGCGGCAACCGCCCTGCGGAGCTCGTTGCGCAGAAGCCTTTGCAGGAGCATCTGCACGTACCTCTCCTGCCAGTCGTCGCCCGCCACTTCGTCGTGGTCGACGCGTATGGTGAGGCCCTTGTTGATGGTTTTTTCGTTAACCGACTCGCCGGAGTAGCTGACGCGCTTGAATTCCGCGCCCACCGCGCGCACGTCGTCGCTTTCGGAGTAGAACGCCTGGGCGTTGTCGCTCTTTTTAAACTCGAACCTTCTGCCGACCGCTATGGGAGGGGCGATGAAGTCGAGGAGTTTGGAGGTGTTTTCGGGATCGGCCCAGCCGACCGTGAAGGCGGTGAGCGCCTCGGAATAGTTGCCGGCCGAAAACCTGTTTTCGTTTGCTGTCGTTATTTCGGGCATTGAGTTTTCCTTTTAGTTTTTGCGCAGAACCATCCACGCGATTTTAGTGGACGAAGCCGTCCCCGCGGCGTCGAGCGAGAACGTTATCCCGCCGTCCGACACGATGGCGGACACCGACTTTTCCGAGCCTCCGGCAGCCGCGATGGAGGCGAACGCTATGTCGCCCTCGCCGAGCTCTCCCGAGGCGAGTGTTTCGGACGAGGTTGCGCCCGTCCAGACGTACAGCCCGCATGAGTGCACCTGCCAGGCGCGCTCGCCGAAGCCTTGCGGGTCGATTTCTACGGGGCATCCGGCCGCCGCCGAGCAGAGGGCGACGCCGACCTTGTAGGCTCCGTCGCCGGCGACGGGGCTGACCTTGCCGCCCGCCGAGGCGTAGAGCGAGTCTCCCGCAGAGACGTTGGCGGAGGTTCGGCACACGAAGGTGCTCTCAGCGCACCCCGGGAGGGCGACGCTTACGGAGTCTCCCTTGGCGCCCTCGTCGAGGCACACGCCTATCGGCTTTTTGGAGGCGGAGGCGACGACGAACTCTCCGTCGTTTTCGCCGGCCGCCACGAGCAGGTTTTGAGAGTCCACGGCTTCCGCTGCCCTCATGGTCACGGAACCCGCGTGGGTGCCTTCGGCGATGTTGCAGAAGGCGGGGCCGCCGCGTCGGGCTCCGGCGATTGCGCGGAGGGCCGCAGCGGCAATGTTTTTGGTTTGCTTCATTTTATTCCTTTTGTTTGGGGGTTGTGAAATGCGAACTGCCTTCGTATGGCGGCAAAGCTCTTTGAGTAGGGTTCGCCGAGCTCTTCCGAGCGGCGTGCGGCGAGGTCGGCCATCTCCCTCGGGGAGATTTTTTTCGGAGCGGGGTTGAGGCTTTCGCCGCCGCCGGTTTTTGCGGGGGGTTTTGCGAGCCTCATGCGGGCTTCCACCGTCGCCGCGCGCGACAGCTCGCCGAGCCTGCGCGCGGACTCGGAGCATTTTTGCGCGCGCTCCGCGGCGGATTTTGCGCGGCGCGATATTTCCTCCGCTTTTTCAGCCCGAGCCCTTGCGGAGCTTAGGCCGGCGGGGAGCGCGCCCACCACGCGCCCGCTCTCCGGAATGTTGGGGTTGTTCGTAAGCCCCGCCGATATGAGCTTTATTGGCCGGAACCGCCCGTCCGGAAGCTTTTGCATCCTCCAGCGCGGCGACATGGATTTCAGCTTGCCCGACGAGATTTTCCGGAAGGCCTCCTCCGTATATTTCGCCTCCACGCCGATGCCGTCGCCGAGCGAGAATATGCGCGATATTTTCCCCACGGGGCGCGCCTTGGAGCGCGGGGACTCGTCTGGGTGCCCGACGTATACGGGAATCCCGCAGCCGACGAGCGCGGAGAATCTGGCGGCGCTCTTCATGCTCTCGAGCGACTTTTCGTCCACGAGCTGCATCCCGAGCCTGTGCGGCCATTCCCCGTAGGGGCTGAGAACCTGGACTAGGGGTTTGTCAAATTTCGCCTTCATCTGCGTCTTTCGTTCCGGTTTTTTTCGCGGATTTTCCGGCGCCTTCCAGCGGGAAGGCGAAGTGGCGCGCAAGTTCCGTCGGGTCGGGCTTCAAGCCGATGGCGCAGAGCCTTTCGATTATTTCGAGCTCGTGTTTGCGCTCTTCGTAGTCGGGGAGCTTCAGCCTGAACTTAGCCAGCGCAACCGGATCCCCGTGCGCGAGCCTTACCACGGCAGCGTCGATTTTGCGGTTGAGCGTCTCGGCGACGTTGGCGGCGTCGTCCTCCTCGATGAGGGATTCCTCGTACCACTGCATGTTCGCTCCCACGCTGTCTGGCGCGCTGAAAGTGGAGAGGTCGCCGCCGCGCCAGAGAGAGCCCATCATTCTGTCCACGCGCTCGACGAGGGCGGGGTAGGGAAGCTCTCCGCGCGTCGACACGTCGATGGCGTCCATTTCCGTGCCCTCGGAGAACACTGCGTGGAACTCCGCGCCGAATTCCCGCACGGCGTCGCAGACGCTCTCCCACTGGGGCGTCCCGGGAAAGGCGTCGGTTTTCGCCTTTATCCCGGGCATTCCGTTGCGCTCGCAGTATATGAGCCAGTCTCGCAGCGGAAGCTGTTTGAACAGGTACGCTATGGACGAGGCGAACATCAGCCCGTCGCCGCAGGTGACAAGCCATTCGTCGGGGTCGAGCTCCGCGCCGTCGGAGAGCTGCCCCTCCCTCTCGAGAATCCGCAGGCGTTTTTGCGTGTTTTCGAAGAGCCACAGAGGATATTGGGTGAATACGCCCCTGACCCTTCCGTTGTCGTTCTGAAATTCGATTTTGTGGACGCTGTACTTCATCGCCACGCAGTCCATCATCTGGCTTACGAGCAGGCGCAGCCCGCCGGATTCGTTTTCGTCGCGGAAGGATTTTGCGCGCAGGGTGGAGTAAAAGTCGCGCAGCGTGCGCATGTGTTCGCGCGCTTTCGGGGAGTCCTCGAGGGGGACTATTTCAAAGTCGAGGCGCGACACCGACTTTTTGCGTTTGAGGTTCAGCCCGCAGATGGCGTCGTCCCGCGAGAGGATCGCCTCGAATATTCTGGCGGCGGAGCCGAGTCGCCCGTTTTCGAATGCTTCGAGCGCCCTCGACAGGGTTTCGGGGCGCAGGTTTCTGACGGGGCTCGTCCGCCGTCCCTCCGCGCGGAGGTATGAGTTTGCCGATATGGGTTGTGCGTTCATAGGCGCACAATATCGCATTTTGGGGTTCCGCGCAAATTTACTTTGGGAGTTTTGGATTCGCCGAAAATTTTTGAAGTTTTTGAGGAGGGCGGGCTCGGGGATTTTAACTGTCAAACTTTTCGCCGCCGCATTTTTGTTGAAAGTCCTCGCGGGGGCTTTAAAATCGCGTGCCATGATAAGTTTTAATTATAGCGTTTTAACGGGAATTTCCGCAGCGGCCTGCATTTCCGCCGCGGGCTGCGCCTTTGCCGGCGGGGAGGGGGCGCCCGAAAAGCCCGTTCCGCAAAAGGAGGCCGCGGCGCCGGCCGAATCCCCCAAGTACGCATTGTCCGACTACCGCAACTTTTTCGGCATGTGCTGGTCGGCGGATTCCAACGCGGACTTGCTCGACTACGCGCGGCAGATGGGGCATACTCACGTCGTATACCGCAAGGGCATGGAAAACCTGCCGCAGGCAAAGGGCATGAAGTTCTTCATAGAGGATCCCGAGTTCGGCGCGCGCCGCAGGATGCTCGACTACGGCAAAAAATATTCGCAGTCGGAGATAGACGACATACAGTCGCACTATGTCGTGATATACCACGACAAGGAGTTCCCGCACAACATGGCGTCCTCGTGGTTCGTTCCGCCGAACACGCGCTCGCTTACTCTCGACTTCCAGCAGCAGGCGGTCATAGACGACGTCGTCGGCAGGCTCGTAAAGCGCATAAAGGGCATCGAGAAGAAGAATCCGGACTTTAAATTCGCGGGGTTTACATGGGACGTCCCGCACCCGAGCGGCAATTTCCGCCTGCCGCCCAAGCCGCATGTCAAAGACATCCACAAGGCGCAGGGCAGGGAGGTGACGCTCGCGCACTGGACGGGCAAGGACAGCAGCATTCCCTTCAAGGGCCGCACGCACGAATACGAGACGTATTCGGAGGGAAAGCTCGCCTTTTACGACAAGCTAAGGCGCGAGGGCGCGAAGATAAACCCGGACGTCAAGATGATGTCGGAGCCCTATAAATTGTACGAGGGCTGGATAAGGCGCATAACTCCGGAGCTCGCCGAAAAGATGAAGTCCCGCGGAATGGAGGGATACAGGTTCGATTTCCTCTGGCAGGAGGGCGACGGGGACGCCTTCGTTGCCGACAAGCGAATTTTGGAGGGCGGATACGACCGCGCGCATGTGGGCTCCTCAACCCCCAACATTTCCGACACCGGCAGAATGCTCGCCGAATCCGTCGCGGCGGCTACAAACGGATCGTGGACGGCGTGGTACGGCAGGGCGGGGGGAACGGTAAATTCTCCCAATTACAGACATATGCGCGAAATCCCCGCGCGCCTGAAACTGTTCAAGGCGGTTCCCACATGGGAAAACCTCAACAACACCCCCGTTTCGGAGCGCAAGTGGGACGCCGAGAAAAAATCGTACGACAGCCCGACCGCCCACATGGGCGAGGACTGCGTCTGGGGCAAGCACCCGCGCGACGACAAAATGTTTTTGGTTTTCCTCTCCCCGAAGGCCGAGGCGCGCCTTCCGAAGGGAAAGAGAGTCAAGGCTGTGTACGCGACCGACGGGCTCTTCCGCGAGCTAATGGATTTGCGCGAGCGCGACAGGGCCGCAAAAATAAAGCCGCGCGTGAGGGTTCTCGACGACAAGATACGCCTGCTCTCCAACGACCTCATAAACGAGGGGCTCGTGCTTCACCTCGAGGACGCGCCGAAAGCGGAAGCCGAAAAATAGCCCGGGCGCGGCAGTCCGCGGCATGGCCGCAGGCGGCGCAAAGGGGCGCCGGCTGAATCCCGCCCCGCGGTGCGCGAAATAAAAAGGAGGCTGCCGTCCGGCAGCCTCCTTTTGTTTTAGCGGCGCGGATTTTGCCCCGCTACGCAGTGATTTCCACGCGGTTTCCCTCCGGGTCGGAAACGGCGCTCTCGTAATATCCGTCGCCGGTCGTGCGAGGTTCGCCCAGTATGCGGTATCCGTCCCTCCTGAGCCTTTCTGTGAGAGCGTCCACGTTTTCCTTCCCGCCTGCGGATATTGCGAAGTGCGCGAGCCCCGCCGCGCTTTCGCCTCCGGCGGATTTTGCGGGGCCGCCGGCCATAAGTTCAATGCGCGCGCCGTCTCCGAGCGAGAGAAAATAGGAGGAAAAATTCTTCTTTGGATTTTCGTATTTGCCCCCGCTTGCGAATCCGAAATATTTTTCGTAAAATTCGCGCAGGAGTTCCAAATCATCCGCCCAAATCGCTATGTGGTCTATTTTCACGTCGTATTCCGGCGCGCCGCCTATTTTGTCCTGCAAAACGCGGCGGCGCGCGCTCCGGCTTCGGGCGGCGGTCGGGTTCCGCCCTCCGCCCGGGTTTTCAAAACGCTATTCCAGATAGAGCCCGTTTTTTATCTCGGGCTTATTTTCAAGCGCCCTCCACTTGGCGACGAAATCCTCTTCGTTTGAGGCGAAGAGCGGCGATATTTCCAAGTCGATTTCGGGCGCGCCGTCGGGGGAGGTCGGGACGTTCTCGCCGGCTGCTTTCAGCCAGCGCGCCGCCTGTTTTTTCTGGTCGTTTTTGCAGGTCAGCGGAGAGTCCACGCCTTCGGCGTTTTTGACGGGCGAAAATTCGTCGCCGCGCGCGCCCTCGATTATCACGGGGTTTTTCGCCATCGGCAGGGCGTCGAACACGAACATCTCAAATTTTATCCCGTTCGGCTTTTCGGGCTTTGTCTGGTTGCCGTCTGCGTCGACGCAGGGGATTTTCTTGTCCGCGCGGTGGAAGGGCAGCTTTGCGCCGTCTCCCGAACCGCCGAGCCTTTCGACGAAGGCGCGGTCGAGGATATGTATGGCAACGCTTCCGGCGCGGAATTCGAGCTGCCCGTTTTTGTCGAGCCGCTCCTGGTACTCCTTCGGCAGGTCGGAATATTCCACGACGCGCATTTTGCCGCCGAGCTCGCAGAAGTGCCCGACCTTTTCGAGCGCGTAGGCTTTGGGAATCATCTTGGACGACATTTCCGAGCCGCTTTTTATGTGGAATCCGAGGAAGTACGGGTCGATGATGTTGACGAGCGGGTTGTCGACCTGGAAGTAGCTGATGCAGTCGATTCCGCGCTTTTTGAGCTCTTCCGCCGCCCCGCTTCGGCACATTCCGCGCAGGCATCCGCCGTGCCCGTCGGGGGTCATGGCGATTTTGCCCTTTTGCTCGAGGATTATTTTGCCGTTGGCGTCAACGGCGGGCATGAGCCCCTGCTTGAAGAAGATAACGTCGTTTTTGCCGAGCCCGAAGAAGGCGTTTTCCTCGAAGAACGCGCGGGTTGCGGCGTCGTTTATATGGCTTGTCATCACGAGCCACGGGATGGACACCCCGTATTTGCGCTGCGCCGAGAGGATTTTTTCTGCGAAGATTTGAAAGAGGCTCTTTTGCTTTACGGGAGAGACTTTGTAGAGGCCCTTGGGCGCGTTGAATCCGAGCCTCGTGCCCTGTCCGCCCGCGACTACGAACGCCGCGAGCCTGCCCGAGCGTATGGCGTCCTCGCCGATTTTTTTGGCTTCCGCCCACTCGGGGTCGGAGGCCTTGTCAGCCGGCAGCGGCTTGAACGGCGCGGGCGAGAGCTTGGAAAAGTCGATTCCCGCCTCCGCCGGAGCCGTCTTGAACACGAGCTCCTTCAAAAGCGAGCCGAGTTCGTCGAGGTCGACCTGTTCGAGCTGCCCGAGCAGCGCGTTTTTGGCGCCGTCGTCGAGCGAGTCGAAAAACCTGAACACGCCGCCCTGTCCGGCGGCTTCGAATTTTTCCCGAATTGTCATAAAGTTATTCCTTGGGGAAGCCGTTCGGGTTGTTCTTGTGCCATCTCCACGCCGTCTCGATTATTTCGCGCACGTCGGTGAACTTGATTTTCCAGGCGAGCTCGGTCTTCGCCTTTTCCGAGTTTGCGTAGAGCGCGTCGGGATCCCCCTCGCGGCGCGGGCCGTAGACGACCGGAACTTTCAGGCCGGTCACCTCCTCGACGCCCCTGATGATTTCGTTGACGGAGTTGGGAGTTCCCGTTCCGAGGTTGTAGAAAGAGCCCGTTGAGGGGATTTCGAGGTTTTTAAAGGCGGCGATGTGCGCGCGGCAGAGGTCGTCGACGTGGATATAGTCGCGCAGGCAGGTGCCGTCGGGCGTGTTGTAGTCCTGCCCGAACACGTTTATCGAGGGCCTCTTGCCCATCGCGGCGAATATCGTAAGCGGTATGAGGTGAGTTTCGGGGGTGTGGTCTTCGCCTATGGTTCCGTCCTCGGCGGCTCCGGAGGCGTTGAAATACCTGAGCGCCACGAAGCTCAGCCCGTATGCGCGCGCGCACGCTTTCAAAAAGTTTTCGACGTCGAGCTTCGTCTGCCCGTAGGGGTTTATCGGCAGCTGCGGGTGGTCTTCCGTCAGGGGCAGCTTTTTCGGCACGCCGTAGGTGGCGCAGGTCGACGAGAACACGAACTTCTTGACGCCGCGCTCGATCATAGTCTCGATGAGGTTCACGACCCCCGAGAGGTTGTTGCGGTAGTACTTTATGGGGTTTTGCACCGATTCCCCGACGTTGATGAAGGCCGCAAAGTGCATTACGATGTCGATCTTCTCGGCGTCGAGAATTTTTCCGACCGTCTCCTTGTCTTCAAGGTTGCCCTTGTAGAATTTTACGCCCTCCCCGAGCGCGGCCCTGTGGCCGTACACGAGATTGTCGAGCACAACCGGCCTGTGGCCGGCTTCGATTAGCTGTCTTACGCAGTGGCTGCCTATGTAGCCCGCGCCTCCTATGACGAGTACGTTCATAATTTTTTCCGGTTGAAAATTTCTATACTATACGGTCTTGGCGCCGTCGCCCGACGCGCACGCGAAAATCATCGGCTTCTTCCCGAATTTCTTTTCGTATATTTGGGCTACCTCGTTCGCCTGCGTCTGGCTGAAAGTGTCGTCGGTAAACGCCATTACAGCGCCGCCGAACCCGCCGCCCGTAAGGCGCGCCCCGTAGACGCCCTCGACGCCCGAGACCGTGTCCACGAGGTAGTCGAGCTCTTCGCACGAATTTTCAAAGAGCGTCTTGGAGCTCTCGTGCGAGGCGTTCAACAGCCTGCCGACGCCCGCGATGTCGCCGCGTTCGAGCAGCTCTTTGGCCTTCAAAACGCGCGCGTTTTCCTCGATGACGTGGCGGGCGCGGTTGTAGACCTTTTGCGAAAGCTTTTCTTTTGCGGCGTCGAGGTCGGACATTGTAAAGTGGCGGAGCAGGCGCATCTTTCCGCCCTCCGAGAGCACGCGCGCGGCCTCCATGCACTCGGCGTGCCTCTCGGCGTAAAGGCCGTCGACGAGCGCGTGCTTTTTGGTGGAATTGAAGAGCCAGAAGCGGCATTTGTGCGGCAGGGGGAAGTTGGAGAAGTCTTCCGTGAGGCAATCTATGTACACGAGCGAATCAGCCTTGCCGTAGCCCGACACGCCCTGGTCGAGAATGCCGCAGGGCATTCCCACAAAGAGGTTTTCGCTCTGGCGGCCTATGCGCACGAGGGATTTTCTGTCGATGTCGAAGCCGTAGAGGGAGGCCATCGCGTACCCGCTCGAAAGCTCTATCGCCGCGGACGAGCTCAGCCCCGCGCCCGGAGGCACGCTGCTCATGTCGAGCATGTCGAATCCGCAGTCGGCGGTCATTCCGGCTTCCAGAAGGTATTTGAAGACCCCGAGCGGATAGTTGACCCAGTTGTGCTCCCTGTCGCGCTTTTGCAGGTCGTCCATGTCAACGAGCACTTTTTCGCCGGTCTTGATGCTCGCAAAGCAGAGTTTTTTGTCGTCGCGCCTGGCGAGGGCGGCCATGACGATTTTGTCGATGGCGACCCCCATCGTCAACCCGCCGTTGTAGTCGGTGTGGTTGCCGATGAATTCGATTCTGCCCGGGGCCTGGGCGAACGCCTCGGCCGGGCGGCCGTACGTTTTTTCAAAGTAGGAAGCGAGGGTTGATTTCATTTTTGTTGCGTCCGTGTTGCCGCGCGCGTCCGAAAATCCGCATCCGCGCGCGTAATTCCATTTTGCGGATACAGCATGGGCCGGGCTTCCGCCATAATCAAGCTAATTTCCCTCGGGGCGAATGAAAGCCTGCGCAAAAAATGAAAGCGCGCGGGGGTTTACCCCCGCGCTTTTTTTGCTTTTAATATCTTGTCAAAAATCCGGTTTCGCGATTATATGTTCGGACAAATTTTTGAACCATGATCGTAGCCCTAAGAGGAAAACTCGCCAAAAGCTCTCCGCTCGGCGCCGTTGTGGACGTAAACGGCGTGTTCTACGGGGTGAGCATACCGCTCACTACGGCGGAACGCCTCCCGAAAATCGGGGCGGAAGTCTTCCTGCACACGCTCGCCGTATACCGCGAAGACTCCCATACCCTCTACGGTTTCGCGACAGAGGGCGACAGGGACTTCTTTGCCGCGCTCGTCGAGAAAGTTTCCGGAATAGGCCCGAAAATCGCCCTGAACATGCTCAGCCGCATGTCGGCAGACTCCCTTAAAAGCGCGATTATGGCGGGCGACGTGTCGCTGCTATCCAAGTGCCCGGGAATCGGTCGCAAGACGGCGGAGAGGCTCGTGCTCGAGCTGCGCGGCGCGTTCGGCGCGCCGGCGTCCGGAGGGGCTTCCGCGCTTCCGCAGGGCGCGTCCAACCCCGCAAACGTTTCCGACGCCCTCGCGGCCCTCGTTGCGCTCGGGGTGAAGCCCGCCGACGCCGACAAGGCGGTGCGGGCCGCCGTCTCAAAGCTCGGCGCCGACGCGAACGCCGAAGAGCTGATCAGGCTTTCACTATCATCGAAATGACTAAGGAAGACATCTTGGACGCCCTGCGGGGCGTGAAATATCCGCCGTATTCCCGGGACATAGTGTCCTTTGGAATGGTAAAATACGTCAAGGCCGGCGACGGCCGCGCGGAGGTCAGAATCTTTACGGGCGGGGCGGAGGACTCGGCGAAAAAGGTTCTCGAAGACGCTTCGCGGATGCTCTCCGAAAAATTTCCAGGTGCGGAATTCGACGTGAAGCTGCTTTCGGAAGATCCGTCGAAAAAAGTTTCCGTCCGCGCCGAAAGCGTTCCGGAGGGGCTCGCGGGCGTGAAGTTTACGGTGGCTGTAGCCTCCGGAAAAGGGGGGGTCGGCAAGAGCACCGTGGCGGTAAACCTCGCGCGCGCTTTCGCCCGCAGGTTTTCGGCGGGCGGGGCGGCGAGGGTCGGGCTTATGGACTGCGACATCCACGGGCCCAGCGCGACGGTTCTGCTCGGCAAAAAGGTTTTCCCGACGGTAAACGGGAATCAGAAGATTGTGCCGCCCGAGACGGACGGCATAAAGGCGATTTCCATGGGAATGCTCGTGGACGACTCCCAGCCGCTGCTCTGGCGCGGCCCGATGGTGACCGGCGCCATAAAGCAGTTTGCGGGCGAGGTCGAGTGGGGCGGGCTCGACGCGATGGTTCTCGACCTGCCCCCGGGCACCGGAGACGCCGTTTTGAGCGCGGTGCAGACTGTCCCGATTTCCGGAGTCGCGATAGTCACGACCCCGAACGAGCTCGCCGCCATAACCGCCGCGAGGGGCGCGGCGGCGTTCGAGAAGAGCGGCGTAAAGATTCTCGGGGTGGTGGAAAACATGGCGTATATGCCAATGCCCGACGGCTCGAAGGAGTACATTTTCGGGGAGGGCTTTGCCGACGGCGCGGCGGAGAAGCTCGGAGTGGAGGTTATCGCGCGCATTCCGATAGACAAATCGCTGCACACCGCTTCGGTGTCGGAGCAGTCACGAAAGATTTTCGACGAGCTCGCCGGAAAAATTCTTCCGTTTTAGCCGCGCCCTTGCGCCAAAATAATTATGTTGACAACGCAGGCCGCGAACCTAACGTATTTATCTTTTCATTAAATTTCAAAAGGCAAAACAATGGGTCAACCTAAACGCAAACAGTCTAAGCAGCGCACGCGCCTCCGCCGCGCGGCCAACAAATACAAACTTCCGCAGGTCGCAAAAGACCAGACTGACGGCTCTTTCTTCATGCTCCACAGGGTCAACCCTTCCAACGGGATGTACCGCGGACGCCAAGTCATAAGCGTCAAGGTATAAGCCGCGCGGCTTGGAAGTCTTTTTTTTATTGTAATGCGGGTTTATTTTCAAAATAATTCCCGCGTTTTTCTTTTGCGCCGCGCGCTTTCCGCCGGCAAAATTCCGCACGGAATCCGGATTTTGCGCGCAGATGCGGCGCCGCTCTTTGCGGCTTGCATTCCCACAGCTCCATGAAACCCGAAACTCCAACTATTGCCGTAGACGTCATGGGCTCGGACTTGGGCCCCGAGGAAATCATAATCGGCATAAAAAAGGCCCTCTCCGAAGACAAGTCGGATTTCGGGATAATCGTCGTCGGCGGGGAGGAGACCATAACCCCCATGCTTTTGAGGCACAACCTTATAAGGGAGCCGCGCGTGAGGGTCTACAACGCCTCCGAAGTCATCGGCATGGACGAGAAGCCCATTCAGGCAATCAAGACCAAAAAGGATTCCTCCATGATGCGCGCGATAGAAATCGTGAAGCTCGGCACCGCCGACGCGGTTTTGAGCTGCGGCAATACGGGCGCGCTCATGGCGGGCGGGACGATAAAGCTGCGCACCATGCGCGGGATTGAGCGGCCTGCGCTCGGGACGGTTATCCCCGGCAAGACAAAGAATTTCATATTTATAGACGTCGGAGCCTCCCCCGACCCCAAGCCGGAAAGCCTCGTTGACAACGCGATTTTGGGCGCGAACTACGCAAGAATCGCCCTCGGCGTGAAGAATCCCCGCGTGGGGCTTTTGAGCAACGGCACCGAGGACGGCAAGGGCAACATGCTCGTCCAGACCGCCCACAGGCTCTTCAAGGCGCAGGAGGGCGTCATAAACTACGGCGGGCTATTGGAGGGCTTCAACCTTTTCGACGGGCATTTCGACGTCGTCGTGTGCGACGGCTTCACCGGCAATGTCGTCCTTAAATCCCTCGAGAGCTCCGTGAGAATGTTCAAGGAGATCATTAAGGAGGAGGTTTGCAAGTCGTGGCTTTCCAAGGCCGGAATGTTTCTGGCTATGGGGGCGTTCAGGCGGATGAAAAAGCGCCTGCCCGTGGACAAATTTTCCGGCGCGCCTTTGCTGGGGCTCAACGGGCTCGTCGTCAAGGCGCACGGTTCGAGCAACCGCAGGCAGATCGCCGGCGCGATAGAAATTACCCTCCGCTGCCTGCGGAAGAAAATGAACGACCGCATCGCCGAAGACGTGGCGAATCTCGCCTCCGCCAGGGAGCAAAATAAGATTGCCGCCGAGCGCGCGGAGTCTAACCTCTCCGGCGGAAAATAAAATTTCATCGACCTCCACTTTTGGTCGAAATCTTTCCGGCGCGCCGAAACTTTTTAGCGGCCGGCAAATCTGCAACAATGCTTTAACGCGCAGAACATGAACAGCAAAAGGCCAAACTCCATAATAATAAAGGGCACCGGCAAGTACGTGCCGGAAAGAATCGTCACCAACGACGACCTCTCGAAAATCGTGGACACGAGCGACGAATGGATTTTCGGAAGGTCGGGCATAAAGCGCCGCCGCATAGCCGCCGACGGCGAGACTACTTCCGATATGGCTCTGAAAGCCTCGAAGGCCGCGATCGAAAGCGCGGGGCTCACGCCGCACGACATAGACCTCGTCATCGTGACGACCGTCAATCCCGACATGCTATTTCCCTCCACAGCCTGCATTTTGCAGGCCAAGCTCGGAATCCGCAACAACATCCCGTGTTTCGACCTCGAAGCCGCATGCTCCGGATTTGTCTACGGCATGGAGGTGGCTACCAGCATGATGGCTTCCGGCCGCTACAAAAACGCGCTAGTCGTCAGCTCTGAAAAAATGAGTTCAATGCTCGACTGGAAAGACCGTTCCACCTGCGTGCTCTTCGGGGACGGCTCGGGGGCCGTGGTGCTCGCCGCAAGCGGCGAAGAAAATGCCGGCATTCTCGGCAACGTGCTCGGCGCGGACGGCTCCGACACCGCGATGCTCTGCATGCCCGCGGGCGGTTCCGCCATGCCTCCGAGCGAGCGCACCGTCAGGGAAGGCCTCCACTATCTGAAAATGGACGGCAGGGAAGTGTTCAAGCACGCCGTGCGCATAATGCAGGAGAAGGCGCTCGAAGTTCTCGACCTGTGCGGCGTGAGCGCAGAGGATGTCGCGCTCCTGATTCCCCACCAGGCGAATACCCGCATAATAGAGACGGTTGCCAAGCGCCTCAAAATTCCCTCCGAAAAAGTTTACGTCAACATAGAAAACTACGGCAACACGTCGTCGGCGTCCATACCGATCGCCCTCGACGAAGTTGTGAGGGGCGGCAAAGTCAGGAAGGGCGACCTCGTGTTGCTCGTCGCTTTCGGCGCTGGGCTTACGTGGGGCGCGACACTGGTCCGCTTCTAATCATTCGCGCCGCAATGGCGGGCGCGGGGGACGCCTGCGCTGAATGTTTTTTTGTTTCCAAGGGGCGGAGGCCGATTTGCGCCTGTTTCGCTCCGCCGCAGCCGGCGCATTTTGTGGGCGCGCATGGCGCCTGTGGAAGTACATCGCGCCCGCCTGCCGCGCTTTGCTTTCTCCGGCATTGCGCCGAAATTTAGCCTTTCGCTTTTCAGAAAAGGACACCGCCTTGTGGGATTACCCACAAGGCGGTGCATATTATACATATGATGGGGGAGGAAATTTTTATGGTGGTATAGTCGTATATTCTTCGGAGGATTGCAAGAATTTTTTTTGATTTTTTTACATTGGTTATCAGTTTGTTGTGAAAATTACCCTTCGTTTTCTGCAAAATTTTTTATCGAATCGGCGCAAATTTTTGCCGTCGCCCACGCCGCGTGCAAGTTGAATCCTCCCGTTATGCCGTCGATGTCGAGGCATTCTCCGGCGAAAAATAGCCTCGGCCGCCCTTTCAGCGAGCAGGTTTTGAAGTCCACACAGCCGCATTCCAAGCCCCCGCAGGTCGCAAACTCACCCTTGTGCGCCGATTTCCCGACGGCGCGCATTTCGTCGGCGGAGAGGGCGGCTTTTAGGGCTGCCCCGTCCGCTTTTGAGAAGCCGGCCCAGAGCCTTTCGGAAACGCCCGCGCTCCGGCAAAGATATTCCCACAGCGAGCGCGGCAGCCCGAAGAGCGGAGAGTTGCGCAGGGACCTCTTGGGGAATGAGCGGCGCGCCGAGAGGATTTCCCTTTTGAAATCTTCGTCGGAGGCGCGGGGGATCCAGTTTACGCGCATCCCGAAGGAGTATCCGCACTCCGCGAAGTCGCGCGCGCCGAACGCCGATAGCTTCAGCGCAGCCGGCCCCCCTATGCCCGAGCGCGTTACGAGCAGCGCCCCACGCGCGGAAAATTCCCGACCGTTTGCATAGGCGTCCGCCCGCGCGTCGGCGACGGAGACGCCGGAAAGATTTTCCCATTCGCCGTCTTTCGCGCGGTCGAGGTCGAACGGAAACAGCGTTGGCACGGGGTCGGAAAATTTTCCGCCGAGGGCCTCGACAGATTTTTCGAGCCCCCTTTGCCACCGCCCGCCAGTCGCGACCAATGCGAAATCCGCGCGCAGCGTTTCGCGCCTTCCGTTTCTTTGGCCGCATATTTCCCAGCAGTCTCCGGCGGGGCGCAGGGAATCCGCGCGGAATCCGAAGCGCATTTCGCATTTTGCGGCGGACTTTTCGAGCGCGGCGGCCACCGTCCGCGAGTCGTCCGACACGGGGAAAACCCGCCCGTCCGCCTCGATTTTGGACTCCGCCCCTATTGAGCGGAAGAATTCGCGCGCCGCCCCGCAGCCGAACGCGCGCAGCGGTTTGCGCATATGCCTTGCCCCGCGCGGATAGAAGTCTTTCGGATCTCCGCCGTCGATTGCGGCGTTCGTGAAATTGCACCTGCCGCCGCCCGATAACAGCACTTTTTTTAGCGGGGCGCCGGACGCCTCCAAAATCGAAATCCGCAGGTTTTTCGCCCCCCGCAGGGCGGCTGCGCAAAACATTCCCGCCGCTCCCGCGCCGATTATCGCGAGGCTTTTCACTCTCCGCCCCCTCTCGAGAGAGCCTCGCCGATTCTGTTCAGGGAAAATAGAGTCAGGCTGAAAAACAGGGCGGGGAAGGCGAGCATCCATGGGGCGTCCTCCATGTACTCCGCCCCGTCCTTTATCAGCGACCCCCACGACGGCAGAGGCGCCTGCACTCCGAGCCCCAGAAAGCTCAGGAACGATTCGAGCAGCATTACGCTCGGCACGGTGAGCGCGGCGCATACGAGGATCGCTGGGGCGGCGTTTGGCAGTATGTGGCGCAGGACGACGCCCGCCTTGCCCTCCCCGAGGGCGAACGCGGCCTCTACATAGGCGCGGTTTTTTATGTCGAGCGCGCAGGCGCGGACTATGCGCGCCATCGTGAGCCACTCCACAGCCCCTATCGCCGCGAAAATCAGCCATACCGACCTTCCGAAAGCCACTGTAAGCAGTATGACGAAAATCGTGAACGGCAGCGAATACGCGATGTCCACAACCCTCATCATGAAGGCGTCTATCCGCCCGCCGCACATCGCCGACACCGTGCCGTAAGCCACCCCGATTGCCGCGGCGACAAATGTCGCGAGCATTCCCACCGCAAACGACCCCCTCCCGCCGTACAGGATTCTCGAGAGTATGTCGCGCCCGAGCATGTCGGTTCCGAACGGGTGTTCGGCGGACGGCGCCGACGCGCCGAGGGAGAGGTTTTGCGCGTCGTATCCGAACGGCGCGAGCAGCGGGGCGAACGCGCACGCGAGGGCTGCGAAAACCGCGAACGCCGCGCACGCGAGGGCGAGCCTGTCGTCGAGCAGCGGGGCGAGCGCGCGCAGGGCGGGGCGCGCGCGGGGCGGGGCGGGGGGGATTGCGCGGATATTTTTTCCTTCGGGGGCCGTCATTTGCCGAACTCCCGCGCTATTCTCGGGTTGACGACGGCGAGCGCAATATCCGAGATGAGGTTGAAGATTATTATGAACGCCGCGTACAGCATTACGCAGCCCATTATCATGGTGTAGTCGTTGTCGAGGGCGCTGGATATGAAAAACCGCCCGAGGCCCGGGATCTGGAAAATCGTTTCCACCACGAAAGAGCCGGTCATCAGTCCGGCGGCGGCGGGGCCGAGATACGCTATCGCGGGGGAGACGGCGTTGCGCAGGACGTGCCCGAAGAGTATGCGCGCCTCTCCCGCCCCCTTGGCTCGCGCGGCGCGCACATAGGGCATCTTCATTTGCGCGCGGACGGAATTGCCCGTTAGCCGCGCAATCCACGCCGCGTAAAACAGCGCGAGGGTCGCCGACGGCAGGACGGCGTCGGAGGGGGAGTCCCAGCCCATGGAGTTGAACGCGCCCAGCTTCGTGGAGAACGCGAGTATGAGCAGCGGCCCAAGCACGAACGCGGGCAGGCATATCCCCAACAGCCCCGCGCCCGAGGCGAACGCGGCTATTTTCCCGCGCGCTGCCGCCGCGAGCCCGAGGGCTATTCCGGCGGCGATTGCCAGCGCCAGCGCGTACGAGCCGAGCTCCAGTGACACCGCAGCCTTTTCGCGCAGGATTTCCGAGACTTTCCAGCCTTCGTATTTGTAGCTCGGCCCGAGCTCCCCGCGCGCGAGGTTTCCGAGAAATTTGAAGTACTGCGCGGCGAGGGGCTCGTCGAGCCCGTAGTATGCGTTGAGCGCCTCTATCGTCTCCTGCGACACGGGGCGCTCGCGGTCGAACGGCCCCCCCGGGACGAAGCGCACCATGAAAAACACCGCCGTGACTATCGCAAAAAACACGGGGACCGCCTCGCAGAGCCTCTTTAAAACGTATCTCGTCATTTTTCCGGAGGGGCGAATTTTACGCCGAGAAAGTTGTGGAAGTCGAGGGCGTTCGCCTCCCAGCCGAGCACGCGGGGGGAAATCAGGTAGACGCGCGAATAGAAATATATCGGTATCATCGCGGCTTCGCCGAGCAGGCGCGCTTCCGCCTCGGCGAGCTTGGCGTTGCGCGCGCTTTTGTCGGGCGTTTCGGCCGCCTCTTCGAGGAGTTTGTCGTATTCGGGGTCGGAGAATTTGCCGTGGTTGAGGCCGCTCGACGACGCGAAAACGCCGAGGAAGCTCTCGGGGGCTGCGAAGTCGGCAACCCAGCTCGAGCGCGCGACGGCGAAGTCGCCGCTCCTGCGGGCCGCCAGATACGCCGGCCATGACAGGTTGTAGAGCTCGGCGTCGACGCCGAGGTTTTCGCGCCACATGTTGGCGACGGCTTCGGCGATGGGCTTGTGCTGTTCGGAGGTGTTGTAGGTTATCGGGATTTTCCCCAGCCCTTTGCCGCCCGGGTATCCCGCCTCGGCGAGCAGCCTGCGCGCCAGGGCGATGTCCTCGCGCATTTTCGACTTTTCCGGCAGCGAGTACCCGCCGCACCCGGGCGGGACGAAGGACAGGGCGGGCGCCTGGCCGCCTTTGAGTATCCCGTCTATTATCGCGCGGCGGTCTATCGCCATTGCGAGCGCCTTTCTAACGAGCGGGTTGTCGAGCGGCGGGCGCGCGGAGTTGGCGAGGTAGTAGTAAACGCCGAGCCACGGGTGGGAGCGCAGGCACTGGGGGAAATTCTTCCGCGTGTACCCTATACGCGCTGGCGAGACGGACTCGGTGATGTGCAGCCTTCCCGTGCGGAACGCGCGGTCTTCCGTGTTGATGTTCGATATGGGGAAGAAGTCCGCGCCGTTGAGAAAGAGCCTTTCGGGGGCGCGGTAGTGCGGGTTGCGCCGCAGGCTGACCCTGTCGTTTATGCTCCACGCGGCGAGCTTGAACGGGCCGTTGGAGACCATGTTGCCCGGGCGCGTCCACTCGGATTTGCGCGCGCTCTGCGCCCCGAACTTCTCGAGCGATTTTCGGTGGAGGGGGAAAAACGCGCTGTGGCAGAGCATGGACAGGAAGTGCGGCGCCGGCCTTTCGAGCTCCACGACGAGCGTGCCGGCGCCCTCCGCGCGCGCTCCGAGCTTTGAAACGTCCTTTTCTTCGCCGGAGCGTATTTTTTCGGCGTTTTTTATCGGGGCGAATAGCGAGGCGTATTCGCAGCCGATTTGCGGGAGCAGCGCGCGCCTCCACGCGAAGACGAAGTCGCCCGCCTCCACGCGGGAACCGTCCGACCACTTCGCCCTTTCGTCCATATGGAACACGTATTTTTTTCCGCCGTCGAGGATTTCCCACGACTTTGCCGCGGCGGGCTCGGGCTCGAGCGTCTCGGGGTTCGCGCCCACGAGCCCCTCGAAGAGCCCCGATAGTATTTTAAATTCCCCGAAGCCCGTTGCGAGCGCGGGGTCGAGCGTCGCGGGGTCGGCGGCGTTGCCTATCAGCAGTATGCCTTTTTCGGCGGCGATGTCGGCGGGCGTTCTCGACGGCCCGCACGCGCAGAGCGCGATGGCCGCGGCGGCCGCCGCGCAAATGCGCCCCGCGCAAAAAATATGTCTCGGGCGCGGGGGCATTTCAGAATTTGGGGACGGAGGCTATCAGCTCTTTCGTGTACGGGTGCCTGGGTCGCAGGCACACGTCCTCGGCGTCCCCCGTCTCGACTATTTTGCCGCGCGTCATCACCATGATTCTGTCGCACAGGTATTCGACCACGGCGATGTCGTGGGCGATGAAGAGCATTGCGATGCCGAGCTTTTCGCGCAGGCCTTCGAGCAGGTTGACTATCTGCGCCTGCACCGAGACGTCGAGGGCGCTGACGGGCTCGTCGCATATTACGAATTCGGGCTCGACGGCAAGCGCCCGCGCTATCCCTATCCTCTGCCGCTGCCCGCCCGAAAATTCGTGGGGGTATCTGGCCATGCAGTCGGGCGGCAGCCCGACCGTTTCGAGGAGCTGCGCGACGCGCTCCCTCCTCTCCGCGCGCCCCATTTTTTTAAAGTGTATTCCGAGCGGCTCCGAGATTATCTGCAAAACGCTCATGCGGGGGTTTAGCGAATTGAACGGGTCTTGGAAAATCATCTGGATCTTCTTGCGGTAGGGCATGAAGTCCGCGTCGGAAAGTCCGGATATTTTTTCGCCCCCGTAGAATATTTCGCCCTCCGAGAGGGGGGCGAGCCTTATTATAGCGCGCCCCGTTGTCGTCTTGCCGGAGCCGCTCTCTCCGACGAGCCCGACGATTTCCCCCCTGTTTATCTCAAAGCTCACGCCGTCCACGGCGTTAAAAGTCTTTTTCGCGCGCGAGAAAATCCCCCCGCCTATCCCGTAGGACACGCGCAGTCCGGACGCCTTCAAAAGCGGGGTTTTATCCGAGTTTTTCATAGTCTATCGGCATGAGCTTTCTCTCTCCTTTGCGCCCTATCCGCGGAATGCAGTTGATAAGGGCCCTTGTGTAGGGGTGCTTCGGGTCGCGCAGCACCCGCGCGGATTCGCCCGTCTCGACGATTTCGCCCCTGAACATCACTATCACGCGCTCGCAGAGCTCCGATATTATCCCGAAATTGTGCGTGATGAGCAGCAGCGCCATATTGCGCCTTTTGCGCACGCGCGCGAGCAGGTCTATCACCTGTTTTTGTATCGTCACGTCGAGGGCGGTGGTGGGCTCGTCCGCGACGAGCAGCTTCGGGCGGCAGGCGAGCGCCATGGCTATCATCGCGCGTTGGAGCATTCCGCCGGACATCTCGTAGGGGTATGAGCGCGCGCGCAGCGCGGCGTCGCGTATCCCGACTTCCGCGAGGGAGTCCGCAACCGCCTTTTCGGCGTCCGTTCCGCGCGGCGAGTGGAGCTTCACCGCCTCCGCGATCTGCGAGCCCACGGTAAATAGGGGATTGAAGGATGTTGATGGCTCTTGGAAGATGTACGCGATTTCCCCCCCGCGGAATTTCCGCAGGGTTTTTTCGTCCATTGCCGCCACGTCGAGGCCGGAGCATTTTATTGAGCCGGAGACCGAGCACAGCGGGGGAGGGGGCAGGAGGCGCATGAGGCTCATGGCGGTCACGCTCTTGCCGGAGCCGCTCTCGCCGACTATCGCCACGCTCTCGCCCTCGCGGATTTCAAAGCTTATCCCCTTTACGGCCTCGGTGCGCCCGCGCCGGGAGTCGAAGCGGATTTTCAGGTTTTCGACTTCGAGCAGGCTCATTTCTCCCCTCCGCCCCCCGCGAGTTTGCGGCGCATGGAAAGCACGTTTTTGCCGCCCTCGCGCCTGTACGAAACTTCGTCCATGTATTTTTTTACGAGGAAAACCCCCAATCCTCCCACGGAGCGCGAATCGGCGTCGGCGGAGAGGTCGGGCGAAGGCGCCTGCGTGAGCGGGTCGAACGCGCGGGCCGAGTCCGAGACTTCGGCGAAAATTTCGCCCCCGCGCGCCGAGAGGGATATTTCGATTTTCTGTTTCGGGTCGAGCCCGCATCCGTAGGACGCGCAGTTGGCGAACACTTCCTCCAGGCACAGGTTAAGCGCGAACGCGGCGGCCGAATCCGCGCCGGACTCCGCGCAGAAGGCGTCGGCGTCGAGCGCGATTTGTTCGAGGGATTCGAGCGTTGCGGGATAGGCTTTGCGCATGTCACTTGAAAATTATTTCGCAGAGCGAGAAGTCGTCCTCAAAAGATTCCCGCCCCTGGGCGTCTTTGGAGAAGCGCATCATGCTCTCCACTTTTGAGAGCCCCGGCAGCGGCGGCGCGGGCAGCTCGGCGGCGAACTCGTCGAGCGACATCGTATGGCCGTCGGGCTTTTCGACTTCGTACACGCCGTCGCTGAAAACGTAGAGCTTTGAGCCCGGCGCGATTTGCACGGACGCCTTCTTGAAGGACATCGGGCTCATGCCCCCTATTATAAAGCCGTTTGTGGTGAGGCGCCGGGAGGTTCCGTCGGCGGACACGAGAATCGCGGGCGGGTGCCCGCCGGAGGCGTAGGAGAGCTCGCGCGAAGATTTGTCGTAGACGCCGTACCATAGGGTGAAGAACATTCCGTTTTGCGAGTCCATGTCGAATGCGCTGTTGAGCGCGCACAGCACCCGGTCGGGCTCGCCGAAATCGACCCCCGACAGAGTCCGGGATCTCAGCGCGTTCATTGCCGACACCGAGAGCAGGGCGGCGCCCACGCCGTGCCCGCACACGTCGAGCAGATAGACGGCAAAGCGGTTTTCGTCGAGCCACCCGTACCCGAAACAGTCTCCGCCCAGCTCCGTAGAGCTCTTGAAAACCCAGTCCGACGACAGGGCGGGATCGTCGATTTTTTCCGGCAGGAGGCTCGTGACGTAGTTTTCCGCCTCGTCGAGCTCCTTTTTGAGGGCGTTTTGGCTCTGTTGGAGGCGCGCCATGGCGTCGTTGAGCTCGCGGAGCGTCGTGTACGCCCTCGAATGGTAGCGCACGCGCGCGAGAACCTCGAGCTTGTCGGGGAATTTCACCATATAGTCGTTCGCACCGTTTTCGAATGCGCGGTATTTTACGTCGGGCTCTTCTTTGGAGGACAGGACTACGAGGGGAATATCGCGCGTTTCGGGGCAGGCGCGGAAAAATTTTACGAGGGTCAGCCCGTCGACCTCGGGCATTACGAGGTCCTGGAGTATGACGGTTGGGCGGCATTTTTTTGCGGCGTCTATGGCGCCGGCGGGGTCAGGGCAGTAAAACAGCGATATGTCGGGCTGGCCGGCGAACATCCGCTTGACCGCTTCGGCGATGATTTTCTGGTCGTCGACGAGCAGCGCGCGCACTTTCGCACCGCGGGCCGACGAGTATTCCGATGCCTGCAAATTGTCCGTCATCTCCATCGAATATAATTTTGCGCGGCGGGGCTGTGCAACAAATTTTTGGGGCAAAATCGCCCCTCCGCGCGAAACGGCCCGAACGCTTGCTCCCGGGCGCCTATGCCGGCTATTCGACCGTGACCGAATTTATCTTCTGGTCTTCCACGGGCTTGTCCATGCGCCCCGTGGGGGAATTTTCGATTTTTTCAACGGCGTTCATGCCCTCTGCGACTTCTCCGAAAATCGTGTGGTGCATGTGCAGCCACGGGGTCGGAACAGTCGTTATGAAGAACTGGCTGCCGTTGGTTCCGGGGCCGGCGTTTGCCATTGCGAGGATCCCGGGGCGGTCGAATGCGACGTTCGGGTCGCATTCGTCCTCAAAGGGCCGTCCCCATGCGGATTGCCCGCCGCAGCCGGTGCCCGTCGGGTCGCCGCCCTGTATCATGAAACCCTTTATCACGCGGTGGAATGTCACGCCGTCATAATACCCCTTTTCTGCGAGCTTCACAAAGTTCTCGCAGGCTTTGGGAGCTATTTTCGGGAAGAGCCTTATTTTGATGTCCCCGCGGTTTGTGTGCAGGATTACCGTTTCTTTTGTTTCGGGCATATTTGTTTTTTTGCTATTTCGCAGGTTGGAACATTTGGGCAGTTCGAGCACTCGACGATGATTTCCTCGGTGGACTTGCCCGGCGGAATGAAAGGCAGCACGTGTTCGTCGTGCTCAACGACGACTTCCAGCAGATAGGGCTTTTCGGATTTCAGCATTTTTTCTATTGCCGCGGGAAGGTCGGACTTTTTCCATACCCTCGCGCTCTCCCACGAGTACCCGTCTGCTATTTTGCAGTAGTCGGGATATATGGCGTCGAGGTTTTCGGGCCCGCCCATGTTTTCGGGGTCGAGCGACAAAACCGTGTTTCCGCGCGTGCCGCCGTAGAGCATGTCTTCCCACTGCATGACCATGCCGAGGAACTGGTTGTTGAGCAGCATGGTCTTTACGGGGACTTTTTCGGCGACGGCGGTCGCCATCTCCTGAATGTTCATCTGGAATGAGCCGTCGCCCTCGATGTTCACGACGCTCGCTTTCGGGTTTGCGACTTTCACGCCGATTGCCGCGGGCAGCCCGAAGCCCATAGTCCCCGCGCCGAGAGAGCTTATGAACTGGCGCGGCTTGGAGAATATGAAGTTTTGCGGCGTCCACATCTGGTGCTGGCCGACTCCGGTGGTCACGAGAATTTCGCCCCTGGAAATTTTGTAGAGCTCGGCGATTGCGTCCTGGGCGGTGATGTTTTTGCGCTCCCTTCGCGCAAACGGGTAAGGATGGAGCTTTTTCAGCTCCCCTATGCGGGCGATCCACTTGGAGAAGTCGGGCTTTTTTGCCTCGCTTTTGGCGGCGGCGAGCAGCTTTGAAAGCGCTCCTCCGACTTCGGCGCACACGCTGAAATCCACCTTGACGTTTTTGTTGTGCTCGGAGAGGTCGATGTCCAGGTGTATGATTTTCGCCTCGGGCGCGAATTTCGACACAGCCCCCGTGATTCTGTCGTCAAAGCGCGTGCCGAGGGCTATGAGCAAATCCGATTCAAACACCGCCATGTTGCCCGCGTACGTGCCGTGCATTCCGAACCAGTAGAGGTTTTTGGGCTCCATCGGATCTACGCAGCCGAGGCCCATGAGGGTTGTCGCCACGGGTATGTTGAGGATTTTTGAAAATTCGTCGAGCTTTTTGGAAGCGCCGGAGGATATTATCCCGCCGCCGGCGTATATTACAGGCCTCTTGGCCGCCCTTATCATCGACATTATTTTTGCGATGTCGGCGTCGGAGGCTTGGGCGGGCGGGCGGATTCCGGGGAGGTCGGGCTCGGCTTCAAAATCGGGAGAGAACACCTTTTGCTGGACATCCTTGGGGATGTCTATCACAACGGGTCCCGGCCTGCCGCCCTTGGCTATTATAAAGGCTTCCTTTATTATTCTGGGCAGGTCTTCGGCGTTGAGGACTAAATAGCTGTGCTTGACTATCGGCAGGGTCATGCCGAATACGTCGGTCTCCTGAAAGGCGCTCTTGCCGATGAGCGACTGGAATACCTGGCCGGTTATCGCCACCATCGGGACGCTGTCCATGAAGGCGTCGGAAATTGTGGTAAGCAGGTTCATCGCTCCCGGGCCGCTGGTGACCATGCAGACGCCGACTTTGCCTGTCGAACGGGCGTACCCGTGCGCCATGAAGCCGCCGCCCTGTTCGTGCCTGGGGAGAATCACGCGGATTTTTTTTGAGCGGGTGAAGGCGTTGTGCAGATCTATGGACGAGCCGCCGGGATAGGCAAAGACGGTGTCAACCCCCTCGTTTTCGAGGCACCGGACGACGACGTCCGCGCCCTTCATACAGGCGGGTTGAACGGTTTTTTTCTGCGTCTTTGTCTTTATTTTCATATATGGATTAAGTTTGTTTTTATCGCTGGGGCCTCCCGCGGCGCGGGCAATAGCCCCCATTAAAACTACGGCACTTTATACTTGCCGCCTCTTTCTTCAACCATTTTTTGCCCCGATTTTTTGAAAAACTTAAAAAAAAGCTGGAAAATGCGGCGGGTTTTTTATTTGATTTGCACATCAACAAGAAGAATATCCCAATCAAAACGTTCCGAAAGCTCCGCTTTTCGGGAGAGTTTTGCAATCCCCTTATTTTCATAAGATGACGTTTAAAACCCGACTTATAAAAACGGCGTTGGCGCTCTGCGCGGCATCGATATTCGCGGCTTCCGCCTCTGCGCAGGACGCCGAGGTGAAGCAGCTCGGCACGACCGAACTGAAAGATCAGGCCATGGCGCTCGTCAACGACAAGCGGTATCTCGAGGCGCGCCCGTATATGACCGAGCTCATTACCCGCATTTCCGACTCCGACGACGCCAACCTGAAAAAGCAGCTCGAAGACCTTTACTTCTTTATGGCGTACAGCTATGTCCAGGAGTACGACGCCACGAAGGACAACAAGCTGCTTAAAAAGGCGCTGGAGTATTTCGATCGGGTGATAAAGGAGTTCCCTGGCGGGAAGATGGCAAATACCGCCATAGACGTTGAGGCCAACTGCTATATCGCACTCGGCGATCTCGTAAAGGCGGCGACCTGCCGCGAGCGCCTTTTGAAGCCCCCGTATTCCAACGGCCTCAGCAACGCCAAGCGGTATGAGATTGTCAAGAAGATAGCCGATACGCTCTTTTCAGCGAGCAAGTGGAAAGAGGGCGAAAAGTGGTTTAAGCTAAAGCTTGAAGGCGCGAAAGACCCCGAGGACAAGGTTTCCGCCGCCTCGGCGCTCATACAGGCGGCCACCAACCTCAAAAAGTTCGACGACCTCAAGCAGTATCTAAAATACATGTCGATAGACACGGTTTCCCGCAGCGACTTGGGGCTCAACATGGCGCTCTTGCAGGCGGGCGACAAGCTCGTGGAGCAGAAGCGGTACAGCGAGGCTTCGGCGCTCTACTCCATGGTGTTCGGCCGCGACAAAATCCTCAAAAATCTCACGTCCTATGTGGACAAGACGAAGAAGCGCGTCGAGCTTTTGAAGCGCATCAACCCCACCAACCCGCAGATAGCCGAGCTCGACAACAAGCTGAAGTCGATAGAGTTCGCCATAGGAAAGATAAACGACGATGTAAACGACTACACCGCCGACCTCATGCTCCGCGCCTCCCGCAACTACATGCTCACCAACCGCGACTACGAGAGCTTCTGGTCGTACATGCAGCTGCTCGACCCCAAATTCAAAGACCACCCCGCGCGCGAGGACTTTTTCTACGCCGCCATAATCGGCGCGTACAAGATCGGCAAGAACGAGGAGATGTACAAGCTTTGCCAGGAGTACCTCAAAGATTTCCCCGACGGCCAGTACTACAACGACGCCCAGCTGCGCATCGCCCAGTATTGGCTCGGCAAGAAAAATTATCCCGAATTCTTCTCCGTGGCCCAGAAATTTGTCGAGGAATATCCGGATGAATCCCCCTATTCCAACGACCTCGTTTTCCTGATGGGCCGCACGTGGCTCGAAACCGAGAACTACAAGGAGCTTATCAAGACCTATTCCAAATATGTCGAGGACTTTGAGGATTCCAGCATATCCGACGGCCTCCTCTACTGGCTCGGCATGGGCTACATGGCGGACGGCGACTTCCAGAACGCCGGCAAGACTTTCGGCCAGATTACCGAAAATTATCCCGTCAGCCCCTATGCCGAGGACGCCGGATACAGGCAGGGCGTGGCTCTCTTCGGCATAGGCGAATTCCCAAAAGCCCGCGACGCTCTCGAAGGCTTTATTAAGTCCTATCCCGACAGTTCCCTGCGCGGCGAGGTCGAATTCTTCCTCGGCGACATATACGCAAATTCGATGGCGGTGAAGGAGGCCATCGGGCACTATATGAACGTGGAAAAGTTTACCAAAAACCAGGGCATTATCGACAACGCCTACACGCAGGCCGCCAAGCTACTGATGGCGGACTCGCAGTACGAGGAGGTCGTGAAGCTTATGGACAAATACCTTTCCGAATTTAGCAAAAACGGCATTCCCTCGACGATAAATTCGCAGAAGGCTCTCGCGCTCGAAAAGCTCGGCCTGCCCGCGGACGCTCTCGAGATCTACCGCGCCGCCATAGACAAATACGGCGACAACCCCCGCGACGACGGCGTGGACAAGATGATTCTCGACTACGACCGCCTGCACAGGGAAAATTTCGACATGCTCAACGCCACCGTCGCGTTCATAGAAAAGCTCATGAGCGACAGGGAGCTCTTATATAATATGGTCGAAGTTCCCGCCGAGAGGTACAGATATTTTGTGGCAAACCCCAAAATCGACAAGCGCATATACGAGAAATTCAAGCGCGACACCTCCTTCGGCCCGAATCTCTACAACGACAAGTCCAACATAAAGGCGCTGCTCGAAAGGTACAAGGGGCAGCTGGCGAAGTATCCGCAAAAGGCCGACGAATTTTTCTCCGACCTGCTGAAAAAGGCCGAGGCCGGAAAGAGGCGGACGCTCGCAAACAGGCTTATGATGGGGCTCGATTTTGTCGGCAAGCCCGTCCAGATAGCGAAGATGTTCGACGAGGACGACATCAAAAATTCCTCCGTAAGGACGCTCGCGTGGATAGGGAAGGAGAACGAAAAGTTCGGTCCCGACCAGGCTCGCAAGGCCTTTGCGGAGGCCGTAGCGCGCGACGAGTACGAGTACCTCATCGACGTGCTCTTCGCGTCCGCCGCCCTCGAAACCCGCCAGACTAACTGGGACAAGGTGCTTGCGCTCTACGAGCAGATTGAGACGGACTTCCCGTCGGATCCGCGCGCGGCGGAGGCTGCCCTCAAAAAGGCGGACACTTTCATGGCGCTCGGCAAGCGCAAGGAGGCCGAGGCAAAGTACGAGGAAATCCTCAAGTCCCCGAGCTGGAGGGGCGATTCCTACGCGGAGGCGCTTTTCAAGCTGGGCAATATCGCCCGCGACGCCAACGATGCAAACAAGGCGATAATGTATTACGAGCGCTGTTTCCTCGGCTACGCCAATTGCCTGAACTGGACGGGCAAGGCCGTCATACAGGCGGCGAAGGTGCTCGCGGCCTCCGGCAAGCGCGACGAGGGCAGGGCGATTTGCAAAGAGTTTGCGGACAACGAAGGCAATAAAAAGTCTCCGGACTACGAGGAAGTAAAACAGCTCGAGCTCACCATATAACCCATCTCCCTCAAGGATTGACATGAAACATTTGAAAATCAGCGCAATTGTCGTATCGGCCGCGTTTGCGGCGTCGATTGCCGCGGCGCAGCAGGCGGCTCCGGCTCCCGCGGCGGCTCCGGCTCCCGCGGCGGCTCCGGCTCCGGTTCTTCCAAAAGACAAACCGGACCGCTCCTATTCGGCGGATTATGCGGGGCAAAAGGCAACCCTTTCGCTCGTCGACAAGACAAACAACAGCGAAAACCCCGTGACGCTCAAGAGCGCCGAGGGCAAGGAATTCGTGTTCTCCGACGCCACCGGCGGCGAGCTTTCCGTCGCCAAGAACACGAAGGCGTACAGGTTTCGCGTAAAGGCCGACAATAAGCTGCTCAACGCCGCGCGCGAGGCCGCCAATGAGTCCGACTGGGACGCAGCGGTCGACTATATGCGCCCTGTTGTATACCCGCTCGCCCCGCTCGCCGTATTGTCCGACGAGGTTTTCCCGGACGGCAATGCGATGATAGAATTTTTTCTGACTTCCCTCGCCAACGCGGGAAGGCTGAAAGAGGCCGCCGCTTACGTGGCACTTCTGCCGATTCAGAACGCTTCCGACTCCATTCGCGGGGCGGCTTTGGGAATCGCGAGGTCGCTGGCGGCCCAGCGCCAAACCGACGAGGCCGAGAAGATAGTCGAGCGCATCAGGCTCAATTCCGCCTCTGCCGAGACGCTGTCGCAGATAATGGAAGTTCTCGACCAGATGAGGAGTGCCGGCGACTACAAGCGCTGCGTCCTGTTCTATTCCAAGCTTTCCGCGCTCAAAGACAATCCCGCCAAAAACCAGGCGGCGCTTTGGGGGGTGTTTTGCGACATGGCCATGGGCAACGAGCTCTCCGCGCGCGGCACTCTCGCGAATATCGAGATGGACAGATCTGTGCCCGAGTTCTCCCTCCTGCAAATGGTGAACGGAATGTTGAAGGAAAAAGGCAAGAAACCCGATATCAAGGGCGCGCTTGAACTCTATTCAGAAGGCGTGGTATTCGGCTCGCTGACCGACCCGTGGATGCCGGAGCTCCTCTATAAAACCGCAATGGCGTACAAGAAGATAAAGAACTTTGTCGCATCCAACGAAATTTTCGCCCAGCTCGAGACACTCTACCCCGACAATCCCTTTACGGCTCTCGGCAAAAAGGAGGTTGTCGTGATCAAAAAGAAAGATTCCGAAACCTCCGGCGGCGAGGAAGAGGACGGCGAATAATAGCCGTCCGCATTCGAATATTCCCACGCACATTTTACACAGCAAAGCTTTATGAAACTCCATCATTTCAGGCCTAAAAAGGAAAAGCGCGGACTCCTGTACCAGGTATTTATCATCGTTGCCATCATACAGGTGGTTCTGCTTATCACAATGGGCAGCGTGATCGTAACGCAGTCCATAATTACCGAAGAAAAGAAGTTTGACGCCCCTCCCACCATTGAAAAAGTCGACCAGGCCAGGAAGGAGACGCGCGTGCGAGTCCAGCAGCAGCAGAAGAAGACCCAGAAGCTCACGCGGCGCATCAGCATCACCAATCCCCAGAACACCAACCTTCCGCAGGTCAACATCACCCTGCCGCCTACGATGTCCATGGGCGCCGGCATAAGCGCCATTTCCAACATCGACATGACCTCCAAATTCAACATCGTGACCACCACTGTGGACATAGGCGGCATCAAGTCCAAGACGGAAAAGGTTTTGATCTGCATCGACACGGGCAAGTATCTCATGACCGACGAGCGCGGCGGTCTCGACACCTACAAGGCCATTCGCGAGGATATCAAAAAGCTCATAAACAATCTGCCCCCGACGGTGCTCTTCAACCTTATGGCGTATTCCACCGAATACGGAACGTCCATAAACATGTTCCAGCCGTCCCTTGTGGCTGCGACCTCTGCGAACAAGAGGATGGCATGCGATTTTGTCGAGCCGCTCAACGCCAGCCTCAGCCGCCTCGGCCCCGGCGGCAACAACTATAAACTCAAATATCCCTTCCTTCCGCAGCCTCCGGATTCAAACCATTATTCGCAGTACGCCTCCAATATATACCGCATATACCAGGCTGCTCTCGAACAGGGCGCGGACACAATATATATTCTCACGACTTCGTGGACAGACCCCGAACGCATAAAGAAGCCGTGGAACAACGCCCAGACCCAGCGCTACATCAGGGATATGGCGAGGTACTCCGAAAATGTCGAGCGCCAGCGCCGGCAGGCGGGCTGGAATGACCAGAAACAGATAGAGTATGAGCGCGAAGACATGATCGCGCGCCGCGACGGGATTAAAAAGGCCCGCGAATGGATCAAAGCGGAAAACGACCGCCGCGCCAAAAAGGGTCAGCCGCTCTATACCGGCAATGTCTACAAGGCGATGTACGACAACAAATTCTACGTCCGCCCGAAAGAAGTGCCGCCGTCGATTGGCGTCAAGGCTCCGGAAGTGAAATTTGAGTCTTACGGCAGATCCGGTATACTGAAATACTATGACAAGCTCTTTAAGGAGGTTTACCGTGACAAGCAGATGAAGCCCCCGACGCTCAATATGATAGTTTTCCGCGGCAAAAATGAAAATCTCACGCCTGCGGAAAACAGGGTCATAAAGCAGTTTACCTCCTCAAACAACGGCGGCAGAAGCCGGGTATTGAGGGGCTTGAAGCCCGTCACGGAGTACGATTAATCCGGCGGCGCGGCGGGGTGCGCGCTTTCCTCATCATGTCGGGAAGATGCGCTTCTTTCGCCCGCGGCGAATTTGGCGGAGTTGTCCGCCCTTGAAAGGGCGGCGCTTTTATGGGTTGCCGCTTTCCGTAAAAAACTTTTCGTTTTATTTTGCCTGACAGACGGGGTTCGCCAAATTTCGGCGAACCCCATAGTTCTTCGGATTTTGAGATGTTTTTCCCTTTCGGCGCGTTGGCGGAAAGCCCGCCGAATGCGGGCGGATTTTTGTGTTGGGACAGGCGGTTAGAGCGCGCGGGCGCGTTTCTATTTGCTTCCGGAATGCGAATATGCGCCGTCGCCGCCTTTTGCGGGAGATGGCGCATGCGCTGCCGGTATCGGATTTCCCCCGTATGTAAAAAATCCGAATCGGCTTGTGCCGAATCGGATGAAGCCTTGCGGATGTCGATGTTGCAGATTGATTAACCGGTTTTCCGGCGTCACGCCTTTTTGAGGGAAAATCCGTCTTTTGCGTCGAGCACCGTCCAGCCCAGCGCCGAGATTTTTCCGCGCAGCTCGTCGGCGAGCGCAAAATTCTTGGCCTTTTTCGCCTCCCATCTTTGACGCGCGAGTTCCGCGATTTCCTCCGGAGCCTCTTCCGCTTCCGCCGCGCCGCATGCGAGCGGGTCTAATCCCAGCGCGTAGAGAATCGCCCCGAACGCCGCCAGATTTTCTCCGGAATCCCCGAGTTTTGGGAGAGCCGCAAATATTTCGCCGAGCGCTTTCGGAACGTTGACGTCGTCGCATAGGGCGCCCCACGCGCCTTCGAAAATAGTTCCTTCGAGTTTTGCCCCGGGCATAATGAGTTTTTTGAAGCCGACTTCGGTCATACCCGCTTTTTCTAGCGCGGAAGCCAATGCTTTTGAGAGCTTGGAAAGCGCGCTCTTTGCGTCGTCGAGCCCTTTGAAAGTGAAATTGAGCTGCTGGCGGTAGTGCCCTGCAATCAGCGCGTACCGTATCTGCTGCGCCGAATACCCTTTTGAAATGAGGTCGTCCAGGGTATAGAGATTGCCGAGGCTTTTCGACATCTTCGCCCCCTCGACCATCAGGTGCGCGCTGTGGAACCAGTATTTGACGTACGGTTTGAGGCCCGTCGAGCATTCGCTCTGGGCGATTTCGTTTTCGTGGTGCGGAAAACACAGGTCCACGCCGCCGCCGTGCAGGTCGAAAGTGGGGCCCAGATATTTGGTGGACATCGCCGAGCACTCTATGTGCCATCCCGGGCGGCCCTCTCCCCACGGGGATTTCCAGAAATTGTCGCCGTCCTCGCTTTTGCGGCCCTTCCAGAGCGCGAAGTCGGAGACGCTCTCCCTCTCGTATTCGTCTGCGAGGTTCGCCTCCCCCGCGGAGTTCACGCTCTGGGTTGCGAGGCTGCGGCGGTCGAGCCCCGATAGCTTGCCGTAATCGGGGTCGGAGGATATTTTGAAATACACGCTTCCGTCGCCCGCTGCATAGGCGTGGCCGTTTTCCACGAGCTTCGAGACCATTTCCAGTTGCTCCGCGATGTGCTCCGTAGCGCGCGGCTCCACGGACGGCGGGAGCATATTGAGCTTTTCGCAGTCGGCATGGAATTTCTCCGTCCACTTCTTCGTGAACTCTGAAAGGCTGACGCCGAGCTTGCGGCTTTCGCGTATCGTTTTGTCGTCCACGTCGGTGATGTTTCGGACGTGTTTTACCTTAATTCCGGAACATTCAAGCACGCGGCGCAGCACGTCTTGGGCGAGGAATGTCCTGAAATTTCCGATGTGCGCGGGTCCGTATACGGTTGGGCCGCAGCAGTACATTCCGAAAAATTCTCCGGACGGAGCAAGCTCCTCTTTTCTTCTCGACAGCGTGTTGTGAATGCTCGGCTTCATTTTTATTGAGATTTTTTTACGACTGGCGCAATATCAAACCACAATGGAAGAAAAATTCAAGCTCGATATGGCCAAGCGCCCCAGAAGGCTTCGCAAGGGCGCGTCAATGCTTTCCCTGTGCTCCGAAAACAGGCTCGCCCCCGCCGACATGATACTGCCCGTGTTTATAATGGAGGGCAAGAGCGGCTCCGTTAAAATCCCGTCGATGCCCGGCGTCTTCCGCCACACGGTGGACTCCCTTTTGAAACTCTGCGAAAAGTCCCTCAAATGCGGCGTGCGGGCGATAGCCCCGTTCCCGCTCGTGGAGGCATCGCGCAAGTCGCCGCGCGCGGACGAGGCGGTCAATCCCAAGTCGCTCGCAAACCGCGCAATAGCCGCAGTCAAAAAGCGCTTTCCTGAAATGCTCGTCGTCGCCGACATCGCCCTCGACCCCTACACGTCGCACGGCCACGACGGGATTCTCGACTCATCCGGCTCGTGGATTTTAAACGATGAAACCGTCGAAATCCTCGCGGGAATGTCCGCGCTCGCGGCGCAGGCGGGCGCCGATTTCGTAGCCCCTTCCGACATGATGGACGGGAGAATCGGCGCAATCCGCGCAACCCTCGACGAATGCGATTTTTCCGAAACCGCAATAATGGCTTACAGCGCAAAATACGCCTCCGCCTATTACGGCCCGTTCCGCGACGCCATAGGCTCCGCCCCCAAATCCGCGGCCGGCGCCAAGAAAAAATATTTGGACAAGCGGGGCTACCAGCTCAACCCCGCCAACTCCTCCGAGGCCTTGCGCGAAGCCGCGCTCGACGAGGAGGAGGGCGCCGACGTGATAATGGTGAAGCCCGCTGGTTCATACCTCGACATCGTGGCGAAAATCAAGGCGCGCACAAACCTCCCCGTCGCCGCCTACCAGGTTTCGGGCGAATACTCCATGATTCAGGCAGCCGCGCAAAAGGGCTGGATAGACCTCGACCGCGCTCGCGAAGAGTCCGTGCTCTCCATAAAAAGGGCTGGCGCGGATATAATCCTGACATATTTCGCCCTTGATTTGGCGAATGCTTTTGGCGAATAGCTGCGTTTCGGGGAAAGCCGCCACTGGTCACGTACTAAAAGTACGCTCCCACCGGCGGCTTTCCCCGAATACTCGCTCTTCATCCAAAATCATTGCGCCAAATCGGGGAAGCTGGGTTTTGTGGAACGAACTTCGGAAGTATTAGCGAACCTCTTATGAGAGGTTCGTTTTTTTGCGGGGAACGTGGAGGGGATAGAAGCATTGGCGAAGCCAATCTTCGTAAGGGCGCAGCCCTTCAATGGCTGGCGCACCTTGCGCCCGTAAGGGGCGTCAGCCCCTTCTATGGAAGCGGCACCGCCGCCCCCTTCAATGGCTGGCGGCCCTGCCGTCCAAAAGTGAGTATCCGTTTTCTTGCGCACTTTTATGGCGGCCCCGCCGCTAAAAGTACATTGCGGACAGTATTGCGGCGATGAATGCCGCCAAAGATAGCGCGACGGCTATTGCGCCAGCCGTTTCGCCGTCGATTAGCATGAAATTGTCTCCAACTTCGACCGCGCCCGTGAGCTTTACGACTATTTCGTAATCGGAGAGGAAAGTTAATCTCGAGCTGCTGTCCAATCCGGTGCCGACATTGATTTCCTGCTGCGCGAATTCCTTGTATTCGGCGGCGTCGTACATGAATGCGAGCGTGGCTTTTTCAGATGAGTTGCCCTCGATGCTGAATCGGGTGCCGGCAATCTCCATCCCGTCAAATCCATATTGCTAAGGTTGGCATTCCAAGATTCCAGCGCCCGCGCTCGGTTATAAATTGTCCGTAAATTATTAGTCGCACTTTCCGGAGATAACAAAAGAGTCGCGCCCGATTGTAAGTTTCAGCCTGAAATGGCCGTTGGGCAAAATGCGCGCGCCGAGCTCCGAGCGTGTTCCCGCCCCGAGGGGCGACATGAAAGCGTACGAAGTGTTTGTTTTTGCCAGTATTGCCGCCGCGTTTAATATAGGCCTGAAATCCTCGCGCGAGAGCGGGTCGCCCCTGTGTTGTGCTTCGGCGATTAAACGGAATAATTCTTCGTCAAACCTGCTCACTGCGAGCAAACCCGGAGGGCGTCCTTTTCGCGGGCGGGTTCGTCGAATTGCGAAAGCTCCGCGCATGAGGCGCAGAAGAGCAGGGCGCCTATGGCTGACGCGCATCTTAATGCTCCGAGAAAACGTCCCTAAAAATTGAGCAATTTTTTTGCGGAAAATTGGACACGCGGAGGAGGCGCAAGAGTAGTAAATTCAAATATAAAAGGATTTAAAATATGACAAACAAAGGAAAACAGATAAAAGTGCAACTAAAAAACGGACGTTTAAATTGCGCATAAAATCAAAGTCAAGCGTTTTTTTATCGGATAAAAATAATAATAACCATACCAGTTTCTTCGGGCGCGCAATTTTTGTTGCGCTGGCAATGCCCGCCGCGGCGTTTCCGGAGAACGGAGAAAAAAAAGTTGCATTGAAAAGTTCAATGTGAGAAATTTTCAAAACCATGGAATTGTCATCGTACATGCCGGTTTTAGTGCAGATTTTGACGGCGCTCGGAATGGGAGCCGCTATTGTGGCGGCAAGCCACATTTTCGGGCAGAGGGCAAAGCGCAACAAACCCGGAAATTCCGCCTACGAATGCGGCGTCGTTCCGGAGGGCGTCCCGCACCCGCGTTTTGGCGCGAGGTTTTACGTCGTCGCGATGCTTTTTGTGATATTCGACATAGAGGTTGTGTTTCTGATTCCCCTCGCCGTCGCGTACGGAGATTTTGTGTCGCGCAATTTCCCGATACTTATGCCGTCCCTTTTCTTCATAGCCGTCCTTGCAACAGGGGTGCTTTACGAAGTCAAAAAAGACGTCCTAAATTGGAATATCCCGAAGAGCAATTAGCGTGAATCTCAAGAGATACCTCACCAAATCGAGAATAGTCGACGTTTCCGCCGCGGATTTCTCCGAGGCTGTGGGGCAGTTGCTCGCTTGCATTCCCGATTCCATACTCGGCGGAGCCGACCGCGCGGACGTGCTCGCCAACCTTATAGAGCGCGAAAAGTCGATATCCACGTATCTCGGCGACGGTATTTGCATGCCGCACACGCGCGTTGTGGGGCTGAAGCAGAAGTATGTGTTCGCCGTCGGCAGGTGCTCGGAGGCGGGGATAAACTTCGAGGGTCTCGAGGACTACCGCCAGACGCGCATATTGTTTCTGATGCTCTCCGACGAGAAGGTGGACAATTATCTCAGCGTCCTCTCGAATCTCGCCAAAATATTTTCGTCTGACGACGTGTGCGGGCGCATAAAGTCCTCGCCCGACATAGCCGTTTTCCGCGAAGCCGTGATGGGCGCCTTTAACGGGGGCTCCGGCAAGTCCGTTTCAAAGGGGGTTGCGGAGCCGTACGCGCCGCGCAGAAAGGAGGAGCGCATAAACGAGATCGTCATGCGCTCGGCTCTCAAAATTTTCAAAGTGGCCAAATGCTCCGCCATAATCCTGTTTGGCGACTCATTTTTGAAAATGCCCGATCTGTCCGCCACTTTCGGCGACGCAAAAGTGGTGCTTGTGGGCGAAAAGCCGCCGGTCGCGCTGCCCCCCAAATGGGAGTTCATAGGCGTGAGGTCGTTTTCGGACATGAGGTTTTCGCAGCTGCGCAGCGCGGTGATGATAGGGCTCACGCGCGGGACGTTCACGGCGAAGGAGAAAATCTGCTGCCTCGGCGGCGTGCGGGAGAGCAACCAGATTGACACTATCGTAATCCTCGACATCGAAAAGGGGTTTTCCAACATTTTCATCGGGCAGAAAAACATGCTTCCCGAAGGCGTGACGCCGGAGGTTTTGGAGCGCGTTCTCGACATCGCCACCGAGCTCTCCGTCGAGGGGCGAGAGGGCAAGCCCGTCGGCTGCATATTCGTGATAGGCTCTTCCGAGGAGCTTAAGCCGCACTTGAAGCAGCTGATACTAAACCCGTTTTACGGCTACAAGCCCGAGGACAGGAATGTCCTGAACCCGTTCATGGACGAGACCGTCAAAGAGTACTCGCTCATCGACGGGGCGTTCGTCATTGACGGCTCCGGCGTGCTCGAGGCGGCTGGGGCGCTGATACACACGCCAGACTTCAAACTCCAGCTGCCCGGCGGGTTGGGCGCGCGCCACGCGGCGGCGTATTCAATTTCCCTCATGGCCGACTGCATATCCATAGTGGTGTCGTCGAGCACGGGGCAGATAACGCTTTTCAGGCGGGGGCAGATGCTCCCGATTACCGAAAAGCGCAAGTAGGGGGCGCGGCGGGCTAAACGCGAAATTTTGCAAACTTTAAAGGTTTTTCTATGCTCAAATATTTTGAATGGTCCATAGGCATAATGATAGTGGGGCTCGGCCTCGCTTTTTACCGGGGCGAGTGCGTCGGCGCGGGGCTCGGGTGGGGCTTTGTGTTCACTGCTCTCGTGATCACCGCGCTCGAAGTCAGCCTGTCGTTTGACAACGCCGTAATCAACGCCACGAAGCTCGAAAAGATGTCGCGCAAGTGGAGGGCGCGCTTCCTGACGTGGGGCATTGCGATAGCGGTTTTCGGAATGAGGTTCGTGTTCCCGATAGTAATCGTCGCGGCGTTCTCTAACATATCGTGCATGGAGGTTCTGCGGCTCACGCTCGAAAAGCCCGACGACTACGCCAAGCTTTTGCACGAGTCCCACGTCGGCATATCGTCCTTTGGCGGGGCGTTTTTGATGATGCTGTTTTTCGAGTTCATGTTCGACCGCGAAAAGACCCTGCATTGGCTTTCTCCGCTCGAAAAATTCCTGCTTAAAGTCGGAAGGAGCAAAGCCGCCCCGACGGCGTTTACGCTCGCGGCCCTATGCGCGATACAGCCGATGTTGGAGGGCGGGCAGCACTTTGTCTCGATAGTTGCGGGCGCAATCGGCGTGGTTACCCATCTGGCAATCCACGGGGCGAGCGCAAAGCTCGAGTCGCTCGCCAAGCAGGAGAACGCCTTTGCCCTGAAACACGCGGGGCTGGCGGCTTTCATATATTTGGAGCTTATCGACGCCTCGTTTTCGCTCGACGGGGTTTTGGGGGCGTTCGCGCTGACGAAGGACGTTGTGGTGATAACGATTGGGCTTGCGGTGGGCGCGTTTTTCGTGAGGTCGCTCACGATAATGCTCGTGGAAAAGAAGACGCTCGAAAAGCTCGTATACCTCACCCACGGGGCGTACTGGGCGATAGGCTCGCTCGCGTCGATTATGCTGCTTGCGACTTTCCTTGAAATTCCAGAAATCGTCACGGGGAGCATCGGAATGGCCTTTATCCTCGCCTCCCTCGTTTCGTCGATAATCGAAAGCCGCCGCAGCGCGCGGGCGGGCTGACGCATTCGGCGTTGGCGCGCGCCGTAGCGCGGCGGAGCGGAATGCCTCCGTGCCGGATTGCGCGGCGCAAATCGGGGGGTTCTCCGGCGGCATTCTTAAAAACGCTTTCGCGCTTTTGGATTGCGCGGCGCAAATCGGGGGGCTTCCCCGGCCGAAAGTCACAGCGCGTGGTAGTTGCCCGTAAGCTTGTCCTTTTGCAGGATCTTAAAGCCGGCCTTTTTTATGCGCGCCACGTCGCTCAGGGATTTCTCCTTGCCGGGCGTGTATTCTATATTTATGTTCGGAGCCTCGAATACCCTCTTGACGGGCTTTCCGTTTTCGGGGTGTTTTTTTATGGGGTCGGAGCCGGCGGGCTGTTCGACTTCGAACACGTCCCCCTCGGAGCCGTCGGGCTCGATAGTGATATATTTGTAAATCGGCATTGTCAGGTTATGATTTGGGCTATGGCGGCGGCGATATATATGAAAACCGCAGCTATCGCCCTTGTTATGAACATGAATATCGACGCCGTAAACGGAATGTTTACGATCAGCAGAAGAATAAGTATTCCGTATCTCGAAATCGCGGCGTAGGTTTGCTCGCTCATATCGACGGCGTATTTCAAAAACCTGCTTCCGTCGAGCGGCGGTATGGGGATCATGTTGATGACGAACAGGACGCAGTTTATATATATGGATTGCAGCGCGACTTCCCGCAAATCGTCCCAGCCGAGCGCAAAGAATACGGCAAGCGCCGCCGCCGAGGCGAGGGCGACAGCGAGGTTCATCGATACCCCGCCCGCCGTGGATATTATGTCCACCCGCTTTCGCGTCTTGGGGTTTGAGAGGGAGATTTCAACGGGTTTGCCCCAGCCGAACACCATGGGGAATCCCGTCCCGATGGAAAGGGCTATGGTTATTATCGGCAGGACGACGGTTCCCATGGCGTCCATGTGCGCGAGCGGGTTTACGGTGACGCGGTCTTGCAGCCTCGGCAGCGGGTCTCCGAGCTTGTCGGCGAAGAACGCGTGCCCGAATTCGTGCATGGTGACGGCTATCAGAAGCAGGACGTACAGTATGCCGCCCTCCCTAATCTGCGTTAAGAGATCCGGATTCATTTGCTTTTGCCTTCGGTTGTTTTGCCTTTCGCGGTGGGCGCCTCGCCAATGATGCCGAGGAGCGCCTCCCTGTCTCCGGCGAGATGCGGGTTGTCTACTTTTTCCAGAATTTCGCGCGCCTCGGCATCGCGGCGCAGCTCTATCAGAACGCGCGCCTTGTTGGCGAGCGCGGTCTGCCGCTCGAGCCCTATCGTGGCGTTTTCAAGTATGTCCTCCCAGCGCGCGAGGGCCTCCTCCCAGTCCGGAGACGACACTTGGTAGAAGGCTTTTGCGCACTCCCATCTCGCGCGGGAGTTCGGCGCGGAGGCGTCCGCCCACTTTCGGTAGCAGCCGAGCATTTTTGCGTCGAGCGAAGCGGGGTCGAAGCCCTCCGATACGGCGAGCTCGGCGCGCGCTATCATCAGGAATTTCGCAGTCTGCGACAGGTAAACGGCGTTGTCCGGCTCCAGTTCCAGAGCCTCCAAAAAGTGCCCGTACGCCTTTGCGAACTGGCCGTTTTCGCCCTCGTACACCGCGAGCTGGTGCTTGACGGACGCCATCGACGGGTCGAGCGAGTCCGCCTTTAAAAAAGCGGCGTAGGCGGCGGCGGGGTTTGAGGTAGCGCGCAGATATTTGCCGTATATCGCGTAGCTTTCGGCGTCGCGGCTCTCTCCCGCGAAGTATTCGTTCCATAGGGAGTCCACGCGCTTTTTTTCGGATATGAGGTCGGAGGCGGAGAGGGTTGAGAGCCTTTCGGCGCGCCTCATTTTGTCGAGCAGCCCGTTTTGGGCGGCGGCGATTTCCAGAAGCCTTTTTTGCGCGAGCGTGTAGGTTTTCGCACCCGTTTGGGCGCGCGCTGCCGCCTGCGGAGGGGCGGGAGGATCCCCTCCCGCGCACCCCGAGAGCGCGAGGGCGGCCAGAGCCGCCCGAAAAGCCGCCTGCCGGACATTCGCCATCTTATCCGCCGCAGTGACCGCAGGAGCATCCCCCGCAGCACGAGTTCCCTCGCCGCTCCCCTCCGCACGGCGGGCGGGAATTTTTCGCGGCGCGGCCCACGCCGAAGGAAGACACGAGTTTTTTCAGCCTCCCCGAGCCGCACTCGGGGCAGGCGGGCTTTTCGCGGCCGCGCACAAGCGCCTCGAACACGGCCGAGCACTTTTGGCATTTGTATTCGTATATGGGCATATCTGTCGGCAATAAGATTAAAATGTTGAATGTTTGGCGATTCTTTTTTTATCTTATCGGCATACTGGCAAGAAATCGGGAAATGTAATTTTCAATGGCGAAATCGGAAAAAAAATCTGAAAAGACCACGCCCATGCTCGAGCAGTATTGGAGCATGAAAAATTCGCTGCCGAAAGACACCCTCTTGCTTTTCAGGCTCGGGGATTTTTACGAAATGTTTTACGACGACGCCGTAGAGGGCTCGCGCCTGCTCGGGATTACGCTCACCAAGCGGCAGAACTACCCAATGGCGGGCATACCGTACCACGTGATAGACCAGTATCTCCCGAAGATTTTGGCGTGCAACAAAAAGGTTGCAATTTGCGACCAGAACGAGCCCCCCGTTTCGGGAAAGCTCGTAAAAAGGTCGGTCACGCGGATAATCACGCCCGGGACGGTGATGGAGGACGCCCAGCTCGACAGCCGCAGCGGTAACTATATTTTCGCAGTCGACATAGACCGTTCCCGCAGGCTGTACGCCGCATGGATGGAGATGAGCGCCGGCGAATTCTATTGCGCGGAGTTCGACACCCCCCAGGATTTCCTGCCGGTGCTTTCGGCGTTCGACGCCAAGGAGGTTTTGCTGCCCGAGGACGCCTCGCGCGAATGGGTGGCGGATCCGGAGCTCGCGCCGTGGCACGCGATTTTCAGGAGCGTGCTCGACACGCGCACGGTCACCCTTCTGCACGACTTCCGCTTCGAGCCCGGGTGGGGCGCGGCGCAGGTTCAGGACGCGTTGTCGGTGGCGAGCCTCGACGGTTTCGGCATAGAGCGCGGCTCGCGGCTGGCGGGGCCCGCGGGCGCGATAGTCTTCTACGTGACTGAAAACCTGCGCGCCCGCCCGGGCAACTTGCGCGCGCTGCGCAGGTTTTCCGGCAAAAAGTGCGTGCTCGTGGATCCCGCGACGCAGCGCAACCTCGAGATATTCCGCTCCACTTCCCACTCGCGGGAGGGCAGCCTCATATCGGTAATGGACAGGACCAAGACCGCCGCGGGCGCCCGCCTGCTCGAGACGTTTCTCGCCTCCCCGACCCTCGATTTGGACGAGATAAGGGCGCGGCAGGACGCCGTGTGGGAGCTCTATTCCTCCCCCGAGGAGGCCGGCCGCCTCGCCGATTCGCTCTCGCGGATAAGGGACATTCCGCGCATACTCGGCAGGCTGCAAAACCGGATCCGCAACCCGCGCGAGCTCCGCGCCATTCTCGAGACCGTGCGCCAGATTCCCGCCATCCGCGCGGCGCTGCTTGAAGCGGGCGGCGGCAGGTGCGCGGAAATCGCCGAATCGCTGCCCGATTTTTCGGAGCTCGAAACTTTTCTCGCCTCGGCGCTCGCCGACGACATGCCCGCCAAAGTCCAGGACGGAGGCGTCATACGCGGGGGCTTTGACGCCGAGCTCGACAGGCTAAGGTCGCTTTCGCGCGACAACATGGCGTGGCTCGCGGAGCTCGAGCAGGCGGAGCAGAAACGCACGGGCATACGCAACCTTCGCATAAAGTACAACGGGGCGTTCGGGTATTTCATAGAGGTGACCAAGGCTAACCTCGGCAGCGTCCCGCCCGAATACATACGCCGCCAGACCATGGTGAACTGCGACAGGTTCACTACGCAGGAATTGCGCGAAAGGGAGCGCGAAATCCTCCACTCGCAGGAGTACGCGCTCGCTCGGGAGCAGGAGCTCTTTTCACGGATAGTGGCGCGCGCGCTTTCCTTCGCGCCCGCCCTTGCGGCGGCGGCGGACATTTTGGCGCGCCTCGACGTTTTCAGGGGCTGGGCGGAAATCGCGCGCGAGTGGGACTATTGCCGCCCCGTTGTGGACGACTCCGACGCCATCGAAATTTCGGAGGGCCGCCACCCCGTCGTAGAGCAGATGCTGCGCCGCGACAGGATAGGGTTGGCGCGGACGGAGTCTTTCGTCCCAAACGACGCGCATCTTTCGTCTTCGGGAGAGCAGATCGCGCTCATTACGGGCCCCAACATGGCGGGGAAATCCACCTACATACGCCAGATAGCCCTCATCGCGCTGATGGCGCAGACGGGCTCTTTCGTGCCGGCGCGCGAGTGCAGGATAGGGCTGGTCGACAGGATTTTCAGCAGGGTCGGCGCCAGCGACGAGCTCGCGCGCGGCAACTCGACTTTCATGGTCGAGATGAACGAGACCGCAAACATTTTGAACAACTCGACCGACAGGTCGCTGATAATCCTCGACGAAATCGGGCGCGGGACGAGCACCTACGACGGGCTGAGCATCGCGTGGGCCGTCGCAGAGTTCATACACGGCGAGGGCGAGCGCGGGCCGCGCACGCTGTTCGCCACCCACTACCACGAAATCACGAAGCTCGAGCAGACCCTGCCGAGGCTCGTCAACCTGCGCGTGAGCGTCAGGGAGTGGAACGACGAAATAATCTTCACCCGCACAATAGAAAAGGGGGCTGCTGACAGGTCGTACGGCATACAGGTCGCGCGGCTTGCGGGGCTGCCGAAGAAGGTAATCGACCGCGCGAAGGTCATTTTGGCGGAGCTCGAGTCCGAGGGCGAGGATATGCTCGGCAATCTCGGCGAGTCGCCCAAGCCGAAGGCGGCCGCGGCGGGGCGGAAGCGGGGAGGCTCGGGGGAGAGCAATTTCGCGCAGCTTTCGCTGTTCTGAACTTTTCCGCAAAAGCGCCATGCAGAACATTCCGTCGTTAAAGGAAAAAGTCCGCAGGCTGCCCAAGACGAGCGGCGTGTACGTCATGAAGGACGCCCTCGGCAACGTCATATACATCGGGAAGGCCGTCAACCTCAGGCGCAGGGTGGGGCAGTATTTCATGAACTCTTACAAGGCGCGCGCGGCGAGCCCCAAGATAGCCTCGCTCGTGGACTGCATCGCCGATTTCGAGTTCTTCAACACGCGCGGCGACGCCGAGGCGGTGATTCTCGAGAGCAAGCTCATCAAGCGCTGGAAGCCCCGCTACAACACGCTCGAAAAGGACAACAAAAACTTTCTCCTTCTGCGCGTCGAGACGTTCGCGCCGCTGCCGAGGTTCGCGTTCGCGCGCCACAGAAAGGACGACGGCGCGCTCTACTTCGGCCCGTATCTCGGCGTCTCCGCGATAAGGAGCGCGCTTTCGGAGCTGAAAAAGAGGTTCGGCATACTCCTTTCCGACGCGCATCCGAAGCGGCTCGGCGACGGCAGGTGGATGCTCTACGACGACGCCCGCAGCCAGATAACGAGCTTTGAAAACATAGTGGGGGAGGCCGAGTACGCCGAAAGGGTGAAGGCGGCGCTCGAATACCTGCGCGGGCGCGACGCGGGCGCGGTGGACGAGGCGCAGATAAAAATGCGCGAGGCCTCCGACGCGCTCGATTTCGAGCGCGCCGCAAAGTGGCGCGACCTGATTGCGGCGATAGAGGAGACGCGGGTCGCGAACGCCCGCGCTGGCGTGGAGGCCGACATATCCGCCTCTTCCGCGCCGGTCGCAATAGCGGCTATGGATTCGCTGCGCAAGGCGCTCGGAATGCCGAAGGACCCGCAGTCGATAGAATGCTTCGACATATCCCACATATCCGGCAGTTTTTGCGTGGCGTCGATGGTGAGGTTCGAGTTCGGGGAGCCCGCCAAGCAAAAGTACAGGAGGTTCAAGATAAAGTCGTTTGTCGGCAACGACGACTTCCGCGCCATGCGGGAGGCCGTCGGCAGGCGGTACGGGCGGCTGCACAGGGAGGGCGTTCCGCTGCCGGACCTCGTTTTGATAGACGGCGGCAAGGGGCAGGTGTTCGCCGCGATGAAGGCCTTTGACGAGCTAAACATAAAGCCGCCGAAAATCGTGGGGCTCGCCAAGCGCGAGGAGACGATAGTCACCGACAGCTTCGAGGAAAAGCTCCTGCCGCGCCGGCACGAGGGGCTAAGGCTTTTGCAGCGCGTGCGCGACGAGGCTCACAGGTTCGCGAACGCTTTCAGCGAGTCCCTGCGCAGCCGCAAAATCCGCGAGAGCATACTCGACGACTTCCCGGGGCTCGGCGAAAAGCGCAAGAAGGCGCTGCTCGAACACTTCGGCTCGATAGCCAAAGTCAAGGCTGCGACCGCCGCGCAGCTCAGGGAGGTGGACGGCATAGGGTTTGAGACCGCCGCCGCCCTGCGCGAATTTCTCGACGCCAACTTTCCGCTCCGCGGCGATGGGTGAGGGCGGGTACAGGACGCGCATCGCGCCGACGGTCTCGGGGCTGCTGCACGTCGGCCACGCGCGGACTTTTCTGGCGGCGTGCGCGAGGGCGCGCGAAGCCGGCGGGAAGGTGGTCCTGCGCATAGACGACATCGACTTTGAGCGGTGCTCGAAAGAGTACGAGGACGCCGCCGTCGCCGACATGAAGGGCGCGGGCATATTTTGGGACGAGGGGCCCGACGTCGGCGGGGCGTTCGGCCCGTACAGGCAGAGCGAGAGAATTCCCTCCTACGAGGCCGCCATGAGGGAGCTCGCCGCGCGCGGATTCGCCTATCCGTCGCCCCATTCGAGGGGCGAAATAAAAAAGCTCGCCCGCGGCCGCGCGCGCGGGTTCGGCTTTTGCGACGCCGAGCCGGTTTTCCCGCCCGAGCTCCGCCCGCCCGCCGGAGCGCGCTTTGAATTTTCCGGAGACTTCGCGCGCGCAAACTGGCGGTTTCGGGTTCCCGACGGGGAAAGCGTGCGCTTCAGCGACTCGCTCGCGGGGGAAATGTCGTTCGTATGCGGGGAGGATTTCGGGGATTTTCTCGTCTGGCGCAAGTGCGGCGCCCCGTCCTACGAGCTCGCCTCGGCGGTAGACGACGCGCAAATGCGGATAACGGAAATCGTGCGCGGCGAGGATCTGCTGCTTTCGACGGCGCGCCAGATTCTGGTTTGGCGCGCGCTCGGGCTCGAAATTCCGAAATTCCGCCATTGCCCCCTCCTGCTCGGCGACGACGGAAAAAAACTTTCAAAGACCTCCATGCGCAAGGGAGGCGGGTCGAAGTGGCTCATGCGCCGGCGCACAGGCCGAGGATAAATTCGCAAAACCCTTCCGCCTCGCTTTCGGAATCCGCAAAGTGCGGCGGGACGCACATGAGCGTCGCGGACTCTGCGCGCGCCGCGGGGCTGCCCGCCTCTCCGAACCCTCCCCAGTATATGGGCGCGAACATCTTTTTTTCGCGGAGTTTTGCGTATACGGCGTCGCGGACGCGGGGATTCCGGAATTTCAGGACGGGGCAGCAGGCGGAGAAAATGTCGGGCGCGCGTCCGCCCGCAAAAGTGAGCTCTTCGAAAAATCCGTTGCCGCGCGCGGCGTCTGAAAACGCCCTTATGGCGGCGAACCTCCTTTGGGCGAGCTTTTCGATGTCGAGGCGCGCGAGGGTTTCGAAAGAGTACGCGCCCATTCTGCCGGGCTTTTTGCGCGCGGAAATTTTCGCTTCCGCCGCGTAGAAGAGCTTTTCAGCAAATTCCTCCCACCCGCTCCCGCGCGACCGCGCGGCGGAGGCCGCGAGGAAATCCGCGGAAAAGTCTGGCATTGAGGACGCGGGGCGCGCGAAAATTTCGGACGGGTTTTCCGCCTCGGCGAATCCTCCGTCCGGCAGCGGCAGCCATTTGCGCAGCGACCCGAACGCGAAGTCGGCCCCCTGCGCGCGCGGCGAAAACGGCGCGTGGGAGGAGTTTTGGACGAGTATCGCCCCGGGGTTGCGGAGTTTCCATCCGCTCCATATCCCCATGTCGCGCAGGCCGAAAAAGTTTACCGCCATTACCGCGTCCCCCGCGCGGGCGCGCAGGGTTTCAAAGCGCGGCGACTTTTCCGACGGCAGGTCTTCAAAAAATTCCGTTTCGCAAATTTCGCCTGCCGCCCGCGCCGCTTCCGGGCAAAAGTAGCGCGGCAGGAAAATCCTCCCCGCAAAGCCCGATTTTTTCATGCGCGCGAATATCCTGAAAAACGCCTCCCGCCCCGACGCGAAAAATTCCCAATCTTTGCGCGGGGGGCGCGGGGAGGGCGTGAAATCCCGCGCCGAGAGCGCGAAATTCGGCAGGGGGTGGATTTTTTGCGGGTCGAATTTCACTCGGCCCATTTCAAACGCGCGTGAAGCGCGCGTCCACAAAAAAACGCTCTGCTTTTTGTTTTTTGCGCGCTAAGGCGACGGAACCAAGACGCGGATTTTTTTTCGGAGGCGAAAATACTTCGCTGTTTTGGCGGATAAAGCTTGCGCGGAGATTTTATTGGGCGATTCTTTTCCAATCGCGCGGAAATCCGGACGCGATGCCCGGATTCGTTTTTTACGCTTTCGCATTCCCAATGCAGGGTGTCGGGGGACGGATTTCTCCGCGCCCAAGCTCTCCAAGTTGAGGGGCATTTTCGGATTAATGGGTTTCGACCGCAGGGGGCGATAGGGAGTTTCCGGATTTCATGGGCAAAAAAAGGCTGCGAAATCTCGCAGCCTTTTTTTCTTTTCCGCCATTTGCGCCTCTTTCCCGCGGCGGCCGCCGCCGCAAACAGCCCGAGGGCCGCCGCAAACGTTTCGGGCTCGGGAACCGCCGGAGCGTAATTTATTACGCCTACCGCGTTGAGGTCGAATCCCCCGCTCTCGCTCGAAGGGTAGGGGTCGTAGATTGGGTTGCCCGCGCTGTCGACGCAAGATCCGTCGCCGGTGATGTCGTCTATGCGCACGTAATTTATGTCGCCGAGATCGACGAGCGAGAACATTTCTATTATGTGCTTCGTGTATTCGAGCGAAAACGCGCTGTTTCCGGTTGTGGAGTCCGACGCGGCGTCGTAGTGGGCGACGGCGTAGTCGTAGGCGTATTGCAGCTCGCCGAGGTCGTAGCCGTGGCCCCAGTTGCACATGTATTTCGAGCCGAGGTTGTATATGTATTCCGGATAGTTGTCGTTCGTGTACGGGCCTATCGGATTCGCGCCGACATAGAAGTTCGGAAAGGTTATGAAATTCACGCCGTCGGTCGATACGGATACGTACGCGAGCTCCAGGAAGCCGGCGTTTACGGCGTTTTCAAATACGGCGAAATCGAGGCCTTCCCCGTCGGCGATCGGCCCGCCGAAAGTTAGCGTTATGGAGCCTCCGTCGCCGAGGGATACGACATGGTAGACCGACGAGGCGTCAGGGTCGTAATTCGGGGACGAAGGGTCGGTGTCGCCGTAGTCGGCGAGTCCGGCGGAGCCGAGGGCCTTTTCGGGCGTCCGCCACCTGTCTATTACATTGGAGCCGTACGACACGTTTTCGTATCCCGTCGCCCAGCCTTTTATGGCGGAGTTTCTGTAATACACCTCCGAGGTTTTCGAGGGGTCGACTCCCGCCTGCCCGCAGTACAGTATCCCGTACTCGTCCACGGTGTAGCTCTCCCCGTTTTGGGGTATGTAGTATTCGCCGGCGTATGCCGACAGCGCGGCGATTGCCGCCGTTATGGAAGTCAGTTTTGCTTTCATGTCTAATATTTCAGCGATATTCCCATTTTGAACACCCTGCCCGCGCACGGATAGTATGAGCCGTTGTACGCGAACACGGCGTAGTTTTCGTTAAAGACGTTTTCTATTGCGCCGAATACGGCGGCGTATTTGCATATGCGGTAGCTCGCGAGCAGGTCGAACGTGGCGAACCCGGGTATGCGGCGCATGGAGTTTGCGAAATCGTTGCCCATTGTCTGCGGCATAGACCAGTTGCCGCGCGCGGTAAGCTCCAAACCTTCCACGGGTTTGAGCGTTATCCCCGCCGTTCCGGAAAACGGCGGCACGAGCGGAATTTTGTTTCCGCCGTGCCTTCCGCTTGCGAAGCGCGCGTCAACGGCTCCCGCGCCCGCGAAAACGCCGAAGTATTCGGAGTCGTACCTGACGGAAAAATCCGCGCCGAGCCTGAGCGTGGACGAAAAGTTTTCGTTGAGCCCGCTGGCGTAGTCGTACATTATTTCGTTGTCCAGATACGTTGCGTAGAAGCTCAGGTTTACGCGCCATCCGCCGGAGATGCGCGTGTATCCAATCTCGTAGTTTTGTCCGGTTTCCGGCTTCAAGTCTTTGTTGAATGGAAACGCCGAGGCCTGGTAGTACCCCTGGTAAAAGGCGATTTCGTCGGTGGAGGGGTACCTGTATATCTGGTCGAAGCGCGCGTACACGGAATTTTCGCCGTCGAGCTTGTATGTGGCCCCGAACGACCCTGCGAATCCCCCCTGCCACTGGCTTTTGTCATAGGTGTTTTGGGGGTCCGGCCTCGGGGGACGGTTGCCCATGTATATGAACCTCCTGCTGTCGGCGCTCGTGTAGGAGCCCTCCGCGCGCGCGGAAGCGGAGAATATCAGATTGTCCGCCGCCCTGTATTCCGCGCCCGCGTATCCGCCCATGTTTCCGCGTTCGACTTTCGCCCTGTCGGGATTTTGCGCGCCGCTGGCGAAGAATCTGTAAGAGTCGAAGTCAATGGAGGTGAAGTCCGCGTCGGCGCCCGCGTAAAGCGTCCAGTCTTCGAACCTGTCTATTTCGCATCTGGGCGACAGCGTGAAAGTGAGCTGGTCGTTGCGGTTTTGCGACGGGGCGAGTGCGTTGCTTTCCTCGACTATTCTGTTTCTGAAATTCGCGCCGAACTGTATTTCTCCGCGCCCGAGGGCGGACTCGTTTTTGAGCGTTGCCGAATAGACCCCTCCCTTGTATTTGTAGAGCATCCGCAAGTCGGCGTCGCGGGGGTTGTTCTGGAAGCCGTTCCAGTCCGTGCCCGTGGCGTATTCGGTTTCCGCCAGCGAAAAGTTTCCGGCCAGCTCGATTTTCGCGGAATCGGATATTTTGCAGCTTGCGGAGGCGTTTACCGTGTCGGCCCAAGCCCTCGAATTTTCGCGGTACCCGTCGTTGTTGTACCTGTTGGCGTCGATTCCGTATCCGAATCCGCCGGCGGACCCGCGAAACGACGCGTCCGCCGAATACAGCCCGTACGAGCCCATCATGCCGTTCAGCTCTATCGCGTTTTCTTCGGCGTCCTTTTTTGTCGAGATTTTTACGACCCCCGCGACCGCGTTGTTGCCGTACATCGCGCTTTGGGCGCCCCTGAGCACCTCTATGCTCTCGACGTTTGAAAGGGGGATTTGCAGCCAGTTTGTCTCCGACATGTCCGCGCGGTTGTACCGCTGCCCGTCTACGAGGACGAGAACCCTCAGCTGGGAATTTTCCCCGAATCCGCGCATGGCGATATTGCCGTTCGAAGAGTCGCCGGTATAGCTCATAAAGCGCACGCTGCCGGTGCGCTGCAGCATCTCGGGAACGGTGGACGCGCCGCTCTTTTCTATTTCGTCCGAGCCTATTACGGTCGAGTTTACGGGCTGGTCGAGCGCGGCGGAGGCGAACCTGTACGCCGTCGCCTCCACGGGCGCGAGCTCCGGCGCGCGTTCGCCGCGCTTTTCGCCTCCGTCCGGATTTTCCGCGGACGCCGCAACTGCGGGAAGCGCGATCATGATTGCATTTAAAATTCTGAAGTTCACTTTTGGGCTTCCGTGGGGCAACGCGCTCCCGCCGGCGGCGGGAGCGCGTTGCCGCAAAATGAAAAACGCGGGGCGCGCGCGAAAAACGAAAAGCCGCGCGCCCCGCGCCGTTGGTTATTTGCGTGAAGAAATCTTTCTGTTGCGCAGCGCCGTTGAGAGCGCGAGCATTCCGAATAATGCGGAGACGGCTGCGGGTTCCGGAACCGCTCCGTATACGATGTTGTCGAGCGCGAAATACGCGGGAGACGTCATGCCCCATGCGTTGCCGAAGGACGAGAGGATTTGGAAGTCCAGCCCTATCAGCCCGTCGGCGGAAAGCGAGGACAGGTCGACAGTGTTCCATTCTTCGCTGAGGAATCCGTGGGAGGCGAGCACATAGCATACCGCCTCGTCGGTTTCAGTCAGAGTTCCGTCCGCGTATATCCCGCGGATTAGGACGGCGAAAAACGCGTCGTCGGTGTTGTAAACGCTGTCGTATACGATGAGCCCGCCTTCGCTTTCGGTGTAGCCCATATTCATCGAACTGTCGGGATTGCCGAGTATTTTTGCGCCGACGAGCGTGTTGGCTATGTCTACCGAGCTCACCGAAACGATGTCGTCAAAAACCAGCTGGTAGGTTTCGGGCACCGTAGAAAAATATTCGGTCCCCTTGTACGCGGTTTTGCTCGCAACCCCGTTTGAATCGGAGACGTTGCCGTAAAATACCGCGTATTGTTGCGAGCCCCCCGCGCCGGTTCCGGTGACGGAGCAGAGGTCGTTTGAATACGATATGTTTGATGTGTCGGAGGAATTTGAGAGCAGAAATCCGCCGCCGTTGTAATATTCGTAATTGTATGAGGTAGTCTTGAACTGCAATCCGCCCGAAATGCCGTCCACCGCAGAATTCCACTCAAACCTGCCGACATTTGCCGGCATGGCCTGCCACGACTCCACCGAACCGGAGGGCGACGGCGACCATTCGTATACGTCTTCGCCTCCGTAGACGGAGTAGTCCGTGTATGAGAATTCCCAGTTTCCGCGGATCGGAACGTCGTCAAACGATATTGCGGCCGCGTTTGCCGCCGCCGCCATTGCCAGGCCCGCGCCCAGCGCCGATATTTTTTTCAATTTCATAGTTTGCCTTTTTTCGTTTTGGAATTTTGCCTCCCTCTCCGGAAAACGGGGGAGGCTTGCGGGCGAAAAAAGGCGCATGGCGCGCGGGATTTGACGGAAAAACGGGCGCCGTGCCGAATCGCAACCAAGCCCTCTGTCTTCCTTGCGCGGGAATCAAAGGGAAATTTCCAGGCACGTCTTCTGGCTTGCGTCCCGGCGGGGGGAGGAAAATTCCCGCCCGCCTTCCGTGCGCCTTCCCGCGCTTTGCGCAGTGGCTTTGTGCCCGGATTTTGAGGACGATTACAGAGGCGCGACCGCGTCCGATTCTCACGGACTTCCGTTTGCCTGAAAATGTCGCCGCCGGCTTGCTTCATTGCCGGCTGTCGGATTAAAAAAAAATCCGCATGAAAATGAACTGCCCGCAATGAAAATTGACGCCGTGCGGAAATGTCAAACGTTTTTTTGGGATTATTTTTTGCGGAAGGTTTGCGGGAAATTCTCCGCGCCCAAAATATTTTTCGATTTTCGCCGTCGAATTTGAACGCGGCGGCCCCGTTTTTTCTCAAAGCTTTTGCAATGAAAAAAACCGTTATATTTTGCTCGGCAATTCTGGCGTGCGCGCTTGTTGCGTGCGCCGCGATACTCGTCAACCCGTCGGTTGTGTTCCGCAACGCAGGGGGGATAAAAGTCAAGGGAACCGCCGTAGAGCGCGTCCAAAGCGACGCCGCCGAATGGGGCGCCAAGATTTACGTGCGCGCCCCGTCCCTGCGCGCGGCGGCGGCGGAAGCGGAGAAATTCGCGGCGCTCGCGAAGGCGGAGTTTGAAAAGCGTTCCGTCCGGCGCGCGGAATTTTCCGCCGTATCCGCAAGCCCCGTCTACAAGGTCGAAAAGGGGGCAACTACAAATGTAGTGGAAGCGTATGCGGCGGCGCTTTCGATTTCCGTCTCCGCAAACTCGCGCGAAGAAATCGTCAATGTTGAAGCCGCGTGTTCCGAGCTCCTCAAAAGCGGCGTCCCGATTTTCCCCGGGGAGGCGCGGTATTATTATACCGGATTGGAATCGCTCAAAATGCGGCTGCTCGAGGCCGCCGCCCAAAACGCGCGCGAAAGGGCGGAAAAGCTCGTGAGCGGCAGCGGCTCCAAGCTCGGGCCCGTCGTGTCGGCGTCGCAGGGGATATTCCAGATTACGCGCCCGCTGTCCAACGATACGAGCGACTGGGGAATGTACGACACTTCAAGCTTTGAAAAGGACGTCAAGTGCGTCGTAACAATAGAGTTTTCCGCGGCGGGCAGGTAGCGCGCCCGAAACGGCGCGATCAGCCGGCCGCCGATGCCGAGGGCGAATATCATTCCCCGGTGTAGTTCGCGCCCTTTCCGGCGCCGCCTTAGGTGTTGCCGGCCAGAACCGCGCGGCAGTCGAAGAAAAATCTTGCGCCCGCCGAGCATTCGGGGCTTGAATTTGCGCTCTCGATATGCGCGGCGGCGCGGCGGGGCAGAGGTTCCCGCAGGGCAGGGCGGCGCCCGCTCAATCGGTTTGCGCCGCGAATGCGGAGGCGCACGAGTCGCAGGGCGCTATGAGTTTTTCTTTATGAAGCTCGCGGTTAATGATACGCGCGAATGCGACCGCGTTTTTTTTCGCGCCATTTTTCGGCGCCGCAAAGCGCGCGTTTGTTCCGCGGAAATTCGGGCGCAAAAAAATCCGCCCAAAAATGCGGGCGGAATTGCGGCGGGAGTGTCCGCGCCGGTCGCCGGATCCCTCAGAAGCTTTTTATGGCTTCGTCGCGGGTGGTGTAGATCGGGAATATCGTGGTGAATCCGGAGATCTCGAACACCTGCTTGACGTTTTGGCTGAGCCCCGAGAGGGCGATTTCGCCGGAGATCTTTTTGAACTGTTTGGCGGCGGCGAGCAGCACGCGCAACCCCGCGCTGCTGATGTATTCGAGGTCGCGGCAGTCCACGAGGATCTTTGTGCAGTTTTCGTCAAAGAGCTTGTTGAAGGCTTTTTCGAGGTCGGCGGTTGTCGTAACGTTGAGCCTCCCGTTGAGGGCTATAATCGACACGTCGTTGCTTTTTTCTTCTGTGATTTCCATATTGGGCTGTCGGGGTTTATAAAAAATTTGCGCCAATTTTGCGCAGGCTTCCGAAAAAAATCAAGAAAATTAAACTTTTGCGCCCGCCGCGCAAAATAGCGTCGCAATCGCATATATATTAGAGCGTGCGCGGCGCGCGCGGGGCAAAAAAATTTGCGCCCGCAGAAAAATGCTTGAAGAGCGGGCGGAGCGGGTATTATTTTATTTCCACTAACGCATTGTAACAAACAAAGGAAATCTACTATGGCAAGACCTCTGACTCTGTTTACCGGCCAATGGGCCGACATGAAACTCGAAGACCTCGCGCCCCTCGCGAAAAAAATGGGCTACGAGGGCCTTGAAATCGCGCTTACGGCAAACCATTTCGACATGACGAAGGCCGGAGACAAGGACTACCTCAAAAGCCGCTGGGACATTCTCGCCTCCAACGGGCTCAACTGCTTTGCGCTCTCCAACCACCTCGTCGGCCAGTGCGTGTGCGACAACATCGATTCGCGCCACAGGGCTATGATGCAGGACTATATCTGGGGCGACGGCGACCCCGAGGGCGTGCGCCGGCGCGCGGCGGAAGAGATGGTAAAAACCGCCTCAGTGTGCAAAACTTTCATGGAAATGCGCCCCGATTCCCTCGCGGCCTCCCCCATCGCCCCGACGGTCACGGGCTTTACGGGCTCTTCCATCTGGCAGTATCTCTACTCTTTCCCGCCGGCGTCCAAGGAGATGATAGAGGCCGGATACGCCGATTTCGCAAAGCGCTGGACGCCCATTCTCGACGCTTTCGACGCGCAGGGCGTAAACTTTGCGCTCGAAGTCCATCCGACGGAAATCGCCTTCGACATCGCCTCCGCCGAAAGGGCGCTCAAAGCCGTGAATTGCCACAAGCGCTTCGGTTTCAATTACGACCCCTCGCACTTCGGCTATCAGGGCGTGGACTACGTCAAATTTATCCGCAAGTTCTCCGACAGGATTTTCCACGCCCACATGAAGGACGTCTGGTGGGGGCACGGCAATGGCGAAGCCGGCGTATTCGGCGGGCACACGGAGTTCTGCGACCCCCGCAGGTACTGGGACTTCCGCTCCATCGGCCACGGCGACATCAATTTTGAGGAGATAATCGTCGCCCTCAACGACATAGGCTACAACGGCCCGCTCTCGGTCGAGTGGGAGGACGGGCGCATGGACAGGATCCACGGCGCGACGGAGTCCGCCGCCCGCGTGCGCTCCTTCGATTTCCCCCGCTCGGAAATCGCGTTCGACTCCGCTTTCGACACCTCTAACCAGTAGTCTTTCGGCCCCTCGGCTGCGGGAGGCCGCGTCGGCTTTCCGCAGCCTTTCGTTTGCCGATTTTTTGCGCTCCGCGTATTGTGTTTTTTCTTTACAAAATGCGCGCGCGGGGTATAGGTTTTTTCGAAAGGGCTTATTCCTTTTCCAATCTAAAATAGAAAATAAATATAATGAAATTCTCAAATATCACTTATACAATGGCCTTTTGGCTGCTCCGCTTTTGGCTTGCGGCAAGGGCAATCGGCACGGGGCTGACTAAATTTATCGGCAAGGTAAACGGGGAAATTCCCAACCCCGAATACGAGGCTAAGATAAAGGAGGCCATGGCGGACGGATTGTCGCGCAGCGAAGCCGCCGAACTCGTCACCGACATTCCCGAAAAAATCAGCGGAACGATAGACGTCATCAGCATATCCACCTACCACGGCCTGCCAGAAAAGGGCCCGATGACCATCGAAACGTTTAGCGCTAGCCCCCTCATGCCCTCGTTTATGGTAGGCCCGTATGCGGCGGTTCTCGGATACGCGCTCATCGCTCTCGGGCTCACGGTTTTGCTCGGGATATGCACGCGCGTTTCCCTCTTCCTGATGGGGCTGCTGTACATCTCCCTGACGTGGGGCTTCATAATCCTCGAGCCTAACATGGGTCCGAGCGCCGCCGCGGGCATAGCGTATCTCGGCGTGCATATGATCCTAATCGTCGCCGCCCTGTTCCTTGCGGACTACAACAAGTTCGAGCTTCTGCCCTGCAAAAAGTTCGGATTTTGCAAGTGCTGTGACAAAGAGTAGTTCTTAACTTTTTACAATAAATACGATATAAAATTATGAATAATTTCAACCGCAGAGATTTCCTCAAATTGGCGGGAACCGCCGCCGGCGGGCTCGTGCTCTCCCCGGGCATGCTTTCCGCCCAGCGCAAGGGCGGCGACAAGGTGAACGTCGCCGTCGTAGGATACGGGGCGGAAGGCGAAGTCCTCATGAACAGCCTTCTCAAGCTGCCCTACATCAACTTTGTCGCAATTTGCGACATCTGGCAGCCCAGGTGCAACTACGCCGCGGCCACCATAATGAGGCAGCTCAAACAGAAACCCGCCAGGTACACCATAAACCTCGGCGGGAAAGACCCCTATGCGCCCCTCGTCAAGAAAGGCAGAATAGGCGAAGTCAAGGGTGAAAACTACAAGGATCTCATCAAAAACCACGCCAAGGAGCTCGATGCCGTCGTCATCGCAACTCCCGACTTCTGGCACGCGCCCATGACTGTCGACTTCCTCAACGCCGGCGTCAACGTCTATTGCGAAAAGATGATGTCCGACACTCTCGAAGGCGCCAGGAGCATGGTGAAAGCCGCCCGCAAGAGCGGAAAGCTTCTCCAAATCGGCCACCAGAGGACTTCCAACCCCCGCTACATCTACGCCCGCGACGTCCTGCTGCGCAAGCACAACATCTGCGGCAACATAATGGCCTGCAATGGGCAGTGGAACAGAGCCGTTTCCCAGGATCTCACTTGGCCCGCCAAGGCCGAAATCCCGGTGGAAAAGCTCAAGGAGTACGGCTATAAGGATATGAACCAGTTCAGAAACTGGCGTTGGCACAAGGGGCTCGGCGGAGGCGCCATATCCGACTTGGGCGCCCACCAGATCGACATATTCGGCTGGATGCTCGGCTCGCATCCCACGCGCGTGATGGCCTCCGGCAACCGCGACTATTATAAAAAGCCCGACGGCTCGCCCGCGCACGACTGGGACGACAACGTAATGTGCATTTTTGAGTTCGACAAAACCTTCCAGGGCAAGAAGGCGCAGGCATTCTATCAGGTTCTGACGACGACTTCCTCCGGCGGCGGCTATTTCGAATCTTTCATGGGCGACCAGGGCACCCTGAAAATGTCGGAAAATCCCGCCCTCACCAAGCTCTTCCGCGAAAACAACGCTCCGGATTGGGACGACCTCGTGAAGCAGGGCGTCATAGGCTCCGGAGACGCGGCAGCCGCGTCCACCGCCGTGGCGGACGCCCGCGAGAGCAAGGCGCTCGTCGGCTACTCTTTCCCTGAAAAAATAGCCGGCTACGAACCCGACGTCGCTAAAAAGCCAATCCACATGTACCATATCGAAAACTTCTTCAATGCGGTCATGGGCAAGGCCAAGCTCAATTGCGACGCCGAACACGCCTACGCCGCGGAAGCCGCCGTATTCAAAGCGCGCGACGCCATCAAGGAAGGCCCCCTCGAATTCAGCGAGTCCGACTTTGTCGTCGAGAGCTGATTTTTTTAACCCTTAACCAATACCAATCGAAAATGAAAAAAATTCTCATCGCCGTTTCCGCATTGGCTTTCGCCTTTGCACTCAGCGCAAAACCGCTTAAACTCGTAGTCCCTAGGGCACAGCTCACCGGAACCCCCGTTCCGGTCAAGCTCCCCAACCTCGAGCCCAAGACTCCCAATCCCGAACCCGACGTTCCCGAAGACGTAAAGAATGTCGCCAAGGGCAAAAAGGTCACCAGCTCCGACGACTTCCCGCTCATCGGAGAACTCGAGCTCATAACCGACGGCGACAAGGAAGCCGCCGAAGGCTGCTATGTAGAGCTCATGAACGGCCTCCAATGGGTTCAGATTGACCTCGAAAAGCAGACCGAGATTTTCGCGGTCGCCATGTGGCACTACCATAGCCAGGAGCGCGCCTACAAGGACGTCGTAATCCAAATCTCCGACGACCCCGAATTCCTCAAAGGCGTCACCACCATCTATAACAACGACCACGACAATTCCGCCAAAAAGGGCGCCGGCAAGGACAAGGCCTACATCGAAACCAATATCGGCAAGCTCGTCGTCGTAAATCCCCCCGTCAAGGCGCGCTATATCCGCCTATTCTCGAACGGGAATACTACGAACGACATGAACCACTATATCGAAGTGGAAGTCTACGGCCGCTGATTTGGCGAATGCTTTTGGGCTAAAAACGAGTTGCTGCGCGATAACGGCGACTTTCGCGTATGTTTAATACGCTTCAACCCGCCGTTTCGCTTGCGCCCCGTTTTTAGCTCCAAAATCATTGCGCCAAATCTGGAACCCTTGGTTTTCGGAATGAACTCCGAAAGTGCTGACGAACCTCTCATGGGAGGTTCGTTTTTTTGTGGGTGACGGATGACGGCGACTCTCGCGTATGTTCAATACGTTTCGACCCTTTGTTTCGCTTGCGCCCCGTTTTTAGCTCCAAAATCATTGCGCCAAATCGGGGAAGCTTAGGTTTGGGAGAACGAACTCCGGAAGTGTTAACGAACCTCTCATGGGAGGTTCGTTTTTTTGTGGGTGACGGATGACGGCGACTCTCGCGTATGTTCAATACGCTTCGACCCTTTGTTTCGCTTGCGCCCCGTTTTTAGCTCCAAAATCATTGCGCCAAATCGGGAACCTTTGGTTTTCGGAATGAACTCCGAAAGTGCTGACGAACCTCTCATGGGAGGTTCGTTTTTTTGTGGGTGACGGATGACAGTTGAGTTTCGCGTATGTTCAATACGCTTCGACCCTTTGTTTCGCTTGCGCCCCGTTTTTAGCTCCAAAATCATTGCGCCAAATCTGGAACCCTTGGTTTTCAGAACGAACTCCGAAAGTATTAACGAACCTCTCATGGGAGGTTCGTTTTTTTTGTGGGTGACGGATAACTGTTGAGTTTCGCGTATGTTCAATACGCTTCGACCCTTTGTTTCGCTTGCGCCCCGTTTTTATCTCCAAAGTCATTGCGCCAAATCGGGACGCGGTTTTCAGAATGAATCCGGAATCATGGGGATAGGCGAATTGCGAAGCAATCTCCGTAAGGGATTTGCCCCTTTAATGAAGGCGTATCCCGCACCTGAGCGTGTTGCCCGAATCCCTTGTTGGAAATTCATTTTTCTGTTGCAATTGCAGGGGGGATTAGCGCATTGCGTAGCAATAGTTGTAAAGTTCTTGCCGCTTTAATGGCGGTTGCGCCACGCATTCTATTTTATGGGAATGTCTTTGTTCATACTATGGCGTATATTGCGCCTATATTGAAATTGCCGTGTGGCCGGTTTTAGATATTTGGAGGGCGGGAAAGTTTTTGCGCTTTAAAAGATCGGAGGCCGTTTTGACCGTCTGGACAACCGGATTTCCCTGCGGCTATCGGGCGGGGCAATCGAACTGCCGCTCGGCGGGGAGCGTATTATATGATGGATTTGCCGGAATTGATTTTCAGGAGTCTCCGCGCTTTGGCGGCGGAAATTTCAGCCGTGCGGATTCAAAAAATCCGCCGCATTCCGGCGGATTGCGCTTTGCCCGCGCGTTAAAAAGCGCGTTGGGCGCCCGCAAAAAACGCGCCCCCTGTTCATCGGTTTTTTGCCGAGTTAAGAGGAGAGCGCGTTTTCTTAATTTTTGCGGGAAGCTGCGGAAAGCAGTCCCCCCTGTGGGCTATTCCGCTATTTCGATATTGGCCTCAAACGCCTTGATTTCTATTTCCACGCGGTTTGCCATGTCGGAGGCGGCGGCTTCGTCGAGGCCCTTGTTCAGCAGTTCCGTATAGAAGAAATCTTTGAGGAGGTTTTCGACGTTGGCGTCGTCGGCGAGCTTGCCGAAGATTTCCGCGATTAAGTTTTCAAAGCAGTTTCCGTCGGCGCATCCGCACTTTTTCTTCGGGTCGCCCTTGGCGCACGCGCACGCTTTTTTCGCGGGGGCGGCCTTTTTTGCCGGAGCTTTTGCGGCCGCTTTTTTTGCGGCGGGTTTTGCCGGAGCTTTTTTAGGGGCGGCTTTCGGAGGCGCCTTTTTGGCCGCCGGCTTTGCGGATTTGGCCGCCGGAGCTTTCTTCGGGGCCGGTTTTTTTGCGTTTGTCTTTGCCATAATTTTTTGATTTATAAAATGTTTAATCGCGCATGCGCAAACTGCTAACTGTTTTTATTTTTGGCTTAAAAATTTTTTTATCAAGGTTTTTTTCATTGGGAGCGCGAGATTTTACCCTCAAATAATGGGTTGCCATTTCCCGCATTGTATATTTTAAATTCCGGACTTATGAAAATTCCCCTCTTAGACCTCAAAAAACAATACGCGCTCGTGCGCGCCGAAACCGAAAAGTCGATTCGCGACGTGCTCGAAAGCCAGCTCTTTATCGGCGGAAAGTATGTGGCGGACTTTGAAGAGGCGGTCGCCGGATACTCTGGCGTGAGGTGCGCGGTGGGGGTGTCGAGCGGCACTGACGCGCTGCTTGTCTCGCTCATGGCGCTGGGGATATGCCGTTCGCCTCTCGACGAGGGCCCGGCAGACGAGGTAATCGTTCCGGCATACACGTTTTTTGCGACGGCCGGCTCCGTATGGCGCGCGGGCGCGCGCCCCGTATTCGCCGACATCAATCCCGACACCTACAATATCGACCCCGATTCCGTACTTTCAAAAATAACCCCCCGCACCCGCGCGATAATCCCCGTCCACCTCTACGGCCAGTGCGCCGAGATGGAGAGAATCCGCGAAATCGCCTCCGCCCGCTCGATAGCCGTTATAGAGGACGGCGCGCAGGCGATAGGCGCCTCGCGCGACGGCGTGAAGGTCGGCAACTTCGGCGATTGCGCGTGCCTGAGTTTCTTCCCGTCCAAGAATCTCGGCGGGCTCGGCGACGGCGGAATGGTTCTGACCAACGACGAAAGTTTGGCAAAAAGCGTCCGCGAGCTCCGCAACCACGGAATGGAGCCGAAGTACTACCACAGGCGCGTGGGCGGAAATTTCAGGCTCGACGCAATCCAGGCTGCGGGTTTGCTCGCCAAGCTTCCGCACCTCGACGCGTGGGGGGAAATGCGCCGCGCCAACGCCGCGTTCTACGACTCCGCGTTCGCCGGCTGCCCGCAGGTCAGGACGCCGCGCATAGACCCCCGCAACCGCTCGATTTACAACCAGTACGTGATTTCCGTCGGCAACCGCGACGAAGTTTTGGCGCATTTGCGCGATATGGAAATCGGCTGCGAAATCTACTATCCGCTGCCGCTGCACATTCAGGAGTGCTTCAAGCCGCTCGGATACGCGGAGGGGGATTTCCCGAACAGCGAATACGCCGCAAAGCACACGATAGCCCTTCCGATCTATCCGGAGCTCGAGAAGGGGCAGCTCGAGCGCATTGCCGGCGCCGTCGCTGAATCCGCGCGCTGATTCCCGATTCCGCCGCGCGCGCCTTTTCGCGCGAGAATCCGCGCTTTGCATGCGGGGTTTTCGCGGGCTTAAAAATATTTGACGGCGCGCGGGTGAGGCGTTTGAATTTTAAAAATTTGTTTTGCTTTTATCCAGAACGGAACCGACATAAACCGCCATGCTGAACGTTTTATACACGATACTGGAAGTCGCGTACGTCGTCCTGCCGCTCTTTGTGGCCGCGATTTTCCTTTTGCGCTCTTCCGAGACATACGCCGACAAGTATTCGTCCTCCAAATTCAAGGGCATGGGAATGTCGCTTTCCGCCTACAAAATCTTTTACAGATCGGTGGGGCTTTTCTGCGTGGCGCTTGCGTGCTTTGCTGTCTATAAAAACTACATTGCCGAACCGGACGACGAGATGGAGGACGCCCGCAGGTTTTGGGAGGACGTGAAAAAGAGCCAGTCCGCCCCGATTCAGGGGGCGATGCTGTTGGGGGCGGCGGTCGCGATTCCGGCGCGCATGGGCTCCACGCGCTTTCCGGGCAAGCCGCTCGCGCTTCTCGGCGGCAAGGCGGTTTTGGAGCGCGTCTACGAGAATTGCAAAAAGAGCTCGCGCGCAGAGAAGGTCGCGATTCTCACCGACAGCATAGAGATTCTGGAGTTTGCCGACAAAATCGGGGCGCCCGCGATAATGACTTCCGAAAAGTGCCGCTCGGGCACGGAGCGCATAATCGAGGCGTTCGCGAAAATCGACGCCGATTTTGTCGTCAACGTGCAGGGCGACGAACCTTTCATTTCGCCCGGGCTCATAGACTCAATAATAGAGGCGCACGAGAGCGACGGGGCGGATTTGGTGACGGCGGCTTCGAAAATTTCGGACGCGGCGGAGCTCGCCAATCCCAATGTCGTAAAAGTGCTGCGCGGCGGCGACGGAAGGGCGATTTATTTCAGCCGTTCCCCGCTGCCGTACAACAGGGGGGAGGGCGATCTTTCAAAGTGGATTTCCAAATGCGACTATTGGCGGCACATCGGAATCTACGGGTATTCGGAAAAGTCGCTTGCGCGCTACGCCGCCCTTCCGCCCTCAAAGCTCGAGGAGTGCGAGATGCTCGAGCAGCTCAGGTTTGTTGCGGCGGGCTGGAAGTTTGACATCGTTGAGACGCAGTACCGCTCCGTGGGCATAGACACCCCCGCGGATCTCGAGGCTGCCGAGGAATTTTTGAAGGGGCTGAACTCATGAACGACTCCGACCTCATTTCCGCCGCGCGCGAAGTCCTCAAATGCGAGGCAAATTCAATACTTGCCGCGGTCGGCAGGCTCGACGCAAATTTCGCGCGCGCCGTGGGCGAAATTCTGTCGCACAAGGGCAAGCTGCTCGTCTGCGGCGTGGGCAAATCGGGGCTCGTCGCCCAGAAAATAGCGGCGACGCTATCGAGCACCGGAACCCCGGCAGTGTTCCTCCACGCCTGCGACGCCGTGCACGGCGACCTCGGCGTATACGAGCCCGGGGATCCCACGATTCTGATTTCCAACAGCGGCGCGACCGTCGAGTGCGTCAGGCTGATTCCGATTCTCAAAAAATTCAAATCCACAATCATCGCGCTAATAGGCAATACGGACTCTCCCATGGGGCGTTCGAGCGACATCGTTTTGGACGCATCCTCGCACGGCGAGGCCGACCCGCTCGGAATAGTCCCGACGAACTCCACGACGCTCGCCATGGCAATCGGCGACGCGCTCGCCTGCGCGCTCATGAAGGCGCGCAAGTTTTCCAGGGAGGACTTTGCCAAGTTCCATCCCGCGGGCCAGCTAGGGCGCAACCTGCTTTTGGACGTCTCCGACGTAATGACGCCGGCGCAGGATTGCGCTACGGTCTCGGAGGGCGACAGCGTCCGCAAAGTCGTAATAGAAATGACCCGCAAGCCCCTCGGCGCCGCGTGCGCGGTCTCGCCCGACGGAAGGCTCGCGGGGCTCGTCACCGACGGCGACGTGCGCAGAATGCTCCAAAAGACTTTCGATTTGGATTCCATGAAGTGCGCGGACATCATGACGAAATCCCCCGTGTGCGCCTCCGAAGACGCGTCGCTCGGGCAGGCTGTAAAGCTGATGGAGGCGCGCAAGTCAAAGCTTTCGGTGCTGCCGGTCGTCTCGGCGGACGGAATTTTCCGCGGCCTCGTAAGGCTGCACGACATCTACCAGGCCCAGTGATATGAACATTCCCCACGCGCTGAAATTTTTGGGCAAATACGCCGCGCACCCCATGCGGATAGGCGCGGTTTGCCCGAGCTCGCGGTTCCTCGCGCGCAGAATGGCGGAGGCTGTCGGCGACCTCAAAGAGGGCGACATAATCGCGGAGCTCGGCGCGGGTACGGGAGCCGTGACTTCCGAGCTCTATCCGCTCGCCGCAGCGCGCGGGGCGAAGCTTTATTGCGTTGAGTTCGAGCCGTCGCTCGCCAAAATACTAACCGGCCGCTTTCCCGACGCCATAGTCGCCAACGACAGCGCGGAAAATATCGGGAAAATCCTCGGAGAGGAAAATTTCGGGAGGGTTCGCGCGATAGTCTCGTGCCTCCCGCTGGTCAGCCTTCCAAAGCCGCTTGTCGCCGCAATTTTGGACGCCTCGGAATCCGTCCTTCCCGCGGGCGCGAGGTTCATACAGTTCACCTACAACCTCGCGCGCTCTCCGGAATCGCTCGGCTTCAAAAAAATGGCGCACTTGGGCGTCTCTTTCGTGGCGTTGAATATTCCCCCCGCGCGGGTGGACACTTTTGCCAAGCGCGCGTGACTGCTTTTGATGTCCAAATAAGCCGCCTGACTGTCCCGTGCATCGTCGCGTTTCCGGCGGCAGGCGAAGTTTGAACCCGCCGGAGCGGTAAAGTCGGCAACTCGCATTTCGGCGGCATTGACGCATTTTTTTTGCCGCCGCTCTCGGGGAGTTTTTTGCCCAATGGCGATATCGCCGTTCTTGCGCGCCCGCCGCAGTTTGTCTCCGCAAAACTTCCCCTGTGCGGATTTTTGCATTCCGGCCATGGCGCAATCCAAACCGACTGGCGGGGCGTATGGAATTGGCTGTTTTGCCTGCGGAAACGGTATTGCAGGCAAATCGGAACGGGCGCGGCGCGCAAGCCCCAAACGGCGCTTCCGCTTCCTTCCCATAACCGGCGCGCTCTTCGAATGGCGGCTTTGCGCGCGCCTTCTAATTGATTTTTACTTTTAGGATTTTTGTATCGGCTGGCGAGGCGTTCTTTTCCCAGGGGCGAAGGTATTCAAATTTTATTTCGCAGTCGCCTTTTGAGAGGGCGGCGAATTCAAAGCGTTCCGAGCCTCCGGCGCCGCACAATTTTTCCCCGCCGCCGTCGGGGAGGTATTTTTTGCCAAGAAGTTTTACTTCGTCGGGGCAAAGCGCCGTCCATCCGTATCCGGTTGCAGGATTTGAGGGAAGGATTGCGATAAAAGTTTCGGAGGCACGGCATTCGATTTCCGCCCACGGCTCTCCGGAGGCAAAAGCGGCTTCTCTTGTGCCGTCGCTTCCCGCACAGCCGCATAGCGCAATGGAGGCCGCAGCCAAATATATGGAAAATTTCATATCCGTCCTTTTAAAAATAAAGGCCGCGCTCGGCGGCCTTGTCTGTTTTACTTTTGGTTTTCAAAGTATTTTTCCGCCCTGCCGAGGGAGGTAAGCGGGAAGTAGTGCCTGTACCAGTTGTAGTTCAGCATGAAGCCGCGCGCGAGCTCCTTGCCCTGCGGGAGCGGCGCGCCGTTGCGCAGGTCGATTTTCGCCCCGAGCCCGTACCCGGGGAAGCCCGTTCCGGTGTAGTAGGGCTCGTCCCACGTGCCGTCCTCCTTCTGCGAGGAAACGAGAAATTCGCACGCCTTCCTGATTATTTTGTCGTAGTTCTTGTCGCCCACCGCAAGGTACGCGCCGAGCGCCCACGCCGTTTGGGAAGCCGTGGAGGGAATGCCGGTTCCGGCGTATTTGGGCTCCATGTAAGAGGCTATCGTCTCTCCCCAGCCGCCGTCGGGATTCTGCTTTGAGGCGAGCCAGTCGAGAGCCTTTCTTATGCGCGGCGTTTCCTTTGTGTCGCCCACCGCCACGAGCGCCGGTATCACCGCGCCGCATCCGTAGACGTAGTTGACGCCCCACCTGCCGAACCAGCTTCCGTCGTCCTCCTGCTCGTCGTATATGAATTTCACCGCCTTGGCGATCGCGGGGTGGTTGCGCGAAAATCCGCACATCGCGAGCGCCTCTATGACGTGGGCGGTAACGTCCGAGCTCGGCGGGTCGAGGACTTCGCCGAAGTCGCAGAACGGGATTTTCGTCACGAGCTCGCGGTTGTTGTCCTTGTCGAAAGCCGCCCAGCCGCCGTTGGAGCTCTGCATTTCCAAAATCCAGTTTACCGCCCTGCGCACAGCCGCGTCGATTCTGCGGCTCCGGAGGCTTTCGCGCGGCAGCAGCCTCTGGATGCGCTTGAGCGCGCAAATGGCGATAGCCGCGTCGTCGATGTCCGGATAATAGTTGTTGGCGCGCTGGAACGCCCATCCGCTCGGCTCTATGTGCTTGCCGACTTTCACCGACCAGTCGCCGTAGTGGTGGTTTTCCTTGGCGAGGACATAGTCGAGCGCCTTGACGAGCTCGGGGCTCGTCCCGGGCGTTTCGCCCGCGTCCATAAGCGCGATCATCGTCAAAAAGGTGTCCCACACGGGGCTTTCGCTTGCTTGGAGCATTATGCCTTCGCCGCGCGGAACCTGCCAGTGCAGGTTGAAGGCGTCTATCGCGCGCGACATGTTCACCTGGTCTTTTGCGAACCCCTCTATGTGCATCACGAGAATCGCGTAAATCCACGGCGGCTGGATTCCGCCCCACGCGCCGTCTTCGTCCTGGTGCTCGAGCAGCCATTGGAGCACGAGCTTTATCGCGCTTTCCCTGAACGGCTTTACGGGAGAGCGGTTGTAGGCGTGCAGGGCGTGGTCGAGCTTCATGAAGAAGTTTTCCCAGCTCAGGAAATTTTCATTTTTGCGGGGCAGGCGGTAGTCAACCTTGTCGCGCCCTTCGGGGAAGAGCTCGTCAAGCTGCAATTCCTCCGGCAGCTCCTTGACGGGCCTGCGCGCCGTGAGAATCGCAATTGGCATCATCGTAGAGCGCGCCCACGCCGCGAAGTCGTATATGTTGAACGGGCACCAGCTCGGCAGAAATACTATTTCCGGAGGGAGCACCGGAGTGTGCGCCCACGGCCACTGGCCGAAGAGCGCGAGCCAATATTTTGTGAACACGCGGATGCGCTCAGTCCATTTATTTTCGATTAGCCATTTGCGCGCCTTGGCGAGCACCGCGTCGTCGGGGTCAAACCCGCTGATGCGCAGCGCGAAGTAGCATTCGAGAGTGGTGTTTATATCTCCGTGCTCAGAGCCGTAATAAACGTCCCACGCGCCGTCTTCGCGCTGCCTGTCGAGAATGTACTGCAATACCTTGGGCTTTTTGGGGTCGTCGAAATCTATGAAATGCATTGCCAAAATCCACTGCGCCTCCATGCAGCAGTTTGTTTCGAGCGGGGCGTTCCACATGCCGTCGGGGGCCTGGCGGACTTTGAGCCAGTCAATCGCCTTTTTTATGGCGCCGCGCATGGAGCCCTTCGCGGTTTCAAAAATCGTCTGCGTTTCTGTTTTTTCCTTTGGCATAACAAAAAATATTTTCCTAATGTTTTTCAAACAAATCGGGCGGGTCAACCAAAAAATGGCCGGTTTTGAAAAAAAATGAGCAGTTGCTCAAAAATGCGCCCGTATAACGCGCTGATGAAAATCCAAATGCGCGCGCATGAAAAATTCCCGTCGCTCGGCGCTAAGAGCCGAAGCGGGAGCGTTTCGAGGCAAATCCGCCTTACGCCTGCTTCAAAAGGGCGCTGTATTTTTTTGCGGAGAATCCGAAATATCCTTTGCAATTGCGCGCCGGATTTTCGCGGTCGCGCCGCCGCGGTCATAATTGTTTTTTTGCGCCCGCGCTTGGCGCGCGCCGCGAAATTTCCGTTTGGAATGCGGCGGGGGAGGGCGTAATTCCCGATGCGTTTTCTATATCTTACCGCGCACGCATAGGAAATTTTTGCTTGCCAAATTCCGGCGAAGGCTCAAACGTTTGAGTATTGCGGGCGAACCGCCCGCCTTTTAATTGGACACAGTATTATGAAAAAGTTTTTGCGCATGATTTCAGTTTGCGCCGCGGCGTTCTGCTGCTGCGCGCATTATCCGGATTCCGCTTTCGCCGGGCCCTCCAAGCCGCGCAAGGTCGGGGTTCAAATGTACACTTTCCACAAAATGACCCTGGAAGAGTCCCTCCCGCTGCTCAAAAACGCGGGGATAAAGGGCGTAGGCCTTACGGCGGGCCAGGCGCTCAGCAAGAAATATCCGAACGTCAAGCGCATCGGCCCTGAGATGAACAGGCAGGAGCGCGACTACCTCAAAAAAATTCTCGCCGACAACGGCTGCGTTCCGGTCAGCTTCGGGGTGTACTATACGTCGAAGAAGTCGGACATTTCCAAGGCGTGCAGGTTTGCGAAGGATATAGGCGTTCCGATCATTCTCACCGAAGCCCCCGCCAATATGCTCGACGAGTGGGAGAAATGCTGCGAAAAGTACGGCGTCAAAATGGCGCTGCACAACCACGCCTCCGACAACAAGGCCAACAACTACTACGACCCGAAAGTCGTGCGCGACCTCGTAAAAAAGTACAAAAACATTTACGCCTGCCCCGACAACGGGCACTGGTCGCGCTCCGGCATAGACGGTGTAGAGGGATACAAAATTCTCGAAGGGAAAATCGCGATAGTGCACTTCAAAGACCAAAAGGAATTCGGCAACATAAAGAACCAGCCGGTAGTGTTCGGCACGGGCGAGCTCGACATGAAGGGGCTGCTCGCAGAGCTCGACAGGCAGGGGTTTGACGGATATTTCCTCATAGAGCACGAGGCCAATTACGGCAAAAACCTGCCGGAGGTGGTCAAGTGCGCGGAGTATCTTAAAACGCACTGATTGGGCGCCGCAAGCCGCCGTCTCTTTGCTTCCGAATCCCCGCCGCTAAGCGGGGATTTTTTGCATTTGCGGTACGGCGGTTTTGATTCGGCGCGAAAATTTTTGCATTAAAATGGTTTTCGCGCGATTTTGGAAATCAAATTGCTTGAACGCTTTCGGGCCGGATTCTACCTTTTGCGGCATGAAAAGGTTTATGGTATTACTGGCCGCGCTTTCCGCCGTCGTTTGCGGCTGCGCGGGTTCCAATTCGGAGCGGAAAGCTCCCAGAAAAGTGGCCGTCCAGACTTGGACTTTCCACAACCACACGCTCACCGACACGGTGAATATGCTCAAACAGACGCCCGTGCGCGCTCTGCAATGCTACCCGGGGCAGAAGCTCGGCGGCAAGTTCGGCAAGGACGCCGCGTTCGGCCATTGGATGACGCCCGAGCAAAAGGCGTACGTGAAGGGGCTCATGTCCTCCAACGGCTTTAAGATCATAGGCTACGGCGTGGTGGGCGCGAACGACGAAAAGGGCATACGCGCTATATGCGAATTTGCGAGGGAATTTTCTATCCCCGCAATCGCGACGGAATCTCCCAAGAGCCTGCTTCCTCTATGGGACAAAATATGCGGCGAATACGGAATCAGGATGGTGATCCACTGCCACCAAAAGGGCAGCGGCAACGACTATTACAATCCGAAAGTCGTGATGGAGCTCATCAAGGATGCGAAAAACGTGGGCGTCTGCGCCGACAACGGCGCGTGGGGATGCTCGGGCATAGACAATGTGCAGGGGTTCAAAGACGTGGAGGACAAGCTTGTTGAAATCCACTTCAAGGATTTAAAGGAATTCGGCAAATTGGACAGCCCGACTGTGGCGTACGGCGAGGGCGTTCTGCCGCTGAAAGAGATGCTCGCGGAGCTCGACAGGCAGGGATACGACGGGTACTTTATTATAGAGGACGGCTCGGCGTCTGATCCGCTTTTGAACGTCAAAAAAGACGTGGAATTCCTCAAAAATAACTGACGCGTTCCCCATGCGGATTTTTTGCCACGAAAAAAAGTAATTTTTTTTAAAAAAATTCTTGACGTTCAAGAAAAATTAGTCAAAGTAATGGCACAATAAAATCAATTTCTCCTACGGGAGATGGGGTAAATAAATAAAGTAGAAAATAAACTGGCCGGTAGCGTGGGGTACGCTACCGGCCTTCTATTTGCGGGGTTTTTGAAATTTGTCCGTCGGATTTTTGCGGGCTTTGGGCGCAGTTTTCCCGCTTCGGGAAAGATGGGGAACGCGCCGCGGCTTTCGCGCCCGGCAGAGCTTTCCGGTGGGGCTTTCCGCCCGCGGGATCGCCTGCGGCGCCTTGAAAAATATCCGGATTTTGCGGACTGAACCGACCTTTGAGGAACCCGCCGCGCCCGCCATATTTTTTGCCGAATACCTGCCGCGCGCCCCGGCGCGCCAGCTTGGAGGGCGAGGCTCGGCTGCGCGCTTTCGGAAACATCGCGCGCCGTAATTTTCCCGCACATTTTCATCGTGTTCAAGCCGGTACGGTATTTGTCTCCGCTCAGGCTCACCGGAGAGGTTTTCGGGGGCGCAAAGGGAGAGGGCGCCGCGGCGCGCGCGGCCTTCCCGCCCATCGTCTGTTTTTTTGCGACTTTTATATATTTTTTAGAGCGGTCGTTCAACTCCGGGGGCTTTGAAAATATCGGCGGCGGCTTTTCTTCCGGCAGGATTTTCGGACTAAGCCATGTGGAAATAGCGATGGCAGCCCTGTCCGCGGCAATAGCCGGATCCGCGTTTATAGGCGCCATGCAAAACGCTATGAAAATGGAAAATCCTCAGAACCGATAGGCGAAAATCTTGTCGAATTAAAAAAAAGGCAGTTTTATGAAAATTGGATTATCGAGTGTTTTTATATCAACCGCGGCTTTCGCAATTGCGGCGGCGAGCGCGCGCGCGTCGGTGGACTACCACGGGCAGACGATAAGCGGGCTTAATTTCACGGATTCGGAATACGACGCCGAGAGCTTTTCCAATTCCGACTTTTCCGGCGTGACGGCGGTCGGAACGACTTTCTCTTCGTCGAGGACCGTGCGCAATTTTTCGGGTTCGAACTTCAAAGGTTCTAATTTGAAGGATTCTCTATTCAGCTACAGCGACCTTACGGGATCGAATTTTTCATCGTCAAATCTGAACGGGGCATACTTCATTTCGGCGCACCTTGCCGGCGTGGACTTTTCGGGCGCCACGATATACGACGCCTCGTTTACCAATACCGTCCAGTTCGGGTTTACTGCGGAGCAGCTCTATTCTACGGCCTCGTACAAAAGCGGGAATCTCCAATATGTGAACTTGGAATTTAACGACATGGGCGGATGGAATTTTTCCGGACAGGATATGACGCGCGCAAACCTGTCGACTTCGTCCGTGAAAAACGCGGATTTCCGCAACGCAAATTTGACGAGCGCAATATTCGACGCCTCCGATTTGAGCGGCGCCGATTTCAGGGGATCCACCGGAGCGTCGTGGAACGCGTCGGTGACTTCCAATACGATACTTGCCGACGGCAGCGTGTACGGCGGCGCCATAAGCCTGAGCGGTTCGTCCAATTCCCTCATAATACGCACGTCCGCATCGTCGGCGGTGAATATGACGGCCTCCGGAAGCGTTTCCGGAGGGGCGGAGCTTTCGTTCGTCGGCAAACATTCGTCTTCCGACAACGCGCTCGTGCGCGTTTCCGGCGAAAACGTCTCGTTCGATATCGGCGGCGCCAAGCTAAAAGTGTACTTGGCCGAGGATTTCGAGGGATCTTCGGAAATATTTCTTTCGCTAATAGAGGCTACGGGAGGCGCGGGAATTGTGGCGGGCGAACTATCGAGGGACGACGTTTCGCTATTGAACAGCGACGGCAGCATTTTCGGCGGCGCATGGGATCTGCAAATCTCGGATTCAGGCGTCGGGATTCTCGTCGGCGTTCCGGAACCCGCGGCGGCGGCCGCGCTTCTCGGCGCGCTCGCGCTCTGCATTTCCGCGCGCCGCAGCCGAAACTAACCGCCCCGTTCCGCCGGCGCGGCGGAAGAAAATTTTCTCCCGCGCTATGGTGGGTTTTGAAGAAGATTTGCTTTGAGGCGTTTTTGTTTTAGCGGCGGCTGCGGCAATCCCGAGCTGGTTTTTTCGCCCGATCTTTGCGTTGCCGCCCATCGGAATATGCAAAAAAAAACGCAACCCTGCGGATTGCGTTTTTTCTGAAATGTGGAGCCGATGAGGTTCGAATTGAATTCGCTCGCACAGAAGTGCTCGTCTCACCCGCTCGCTGCGCTCGGGGTCTTTTGCTTCGCAAAAGCTTCCCCCAAAAGTTCCACGATGTGGACTTTTGTGTTCACTTCGTTCGTTCGAACCCCATCGGAATATGCAAAAAAAACGCAACCCTGCGGATTGCGTTTTTTTTTCTGAAATGCGGAGCCGATGAGGTTCGAATTGAATTCGCTCGCACAGAAGTGCTCGTCTCACCCGCTCGCTGCGCTCGGGGTCTTTTGCTTCGCAAAAGCTCGCTCTACGTCAAAGATTGTGGAATGGTGGAAAAAAAAGAGGGCAAAGAGAATAAAAAATGTTCTACAATGCCCAATGTGTTAATCAAGGGTTACAAGATACTCAGGACAGTAAGAGTTGGTCAAGACTTTTCGCTTGCGGAAGTTGAGCATAAGCAGTCGGGTATACCCGACTGCTTATGCGGGTCGCATCGTTTGATTCATTACGATTCCTACCGGCGTTATATTAAGCACGTCTCTGAAAACGGAGCTATTTATCATCTCAATGTAAAATGCAAGCGTTACAAGTGTCTCGATTGCGGAAGGGTCTTTCGCGAAAGGCTTGAGGGAGTAAGGCCTTACGCTCGTCACTCGGAGAGGTTCAAAAACAGGCTCGTAAGTGAATACGCTCGGAACGTTTGCAATAAGGCTATTGCTCGGATTTACCGCATATCTGCAAGCACGGTTGAGCGGGCAATCCACAGTAGGTACGAGCAAAAGCTCAAAGAGCAAATCAACTATCCTTGTCCTGAAATTATAGGAATAGACGAGCACACAATCCACAAGGGTTACAAGTTTGCGACTACGATAGCCGACTTATCGCACCACAGGGTATACGATGTTATTAAAGGGAAGAGACATATCGATATAGCAGGCGCGCTAATGTCGTACAAAGGCAGGGAAAATGTGAAGGTAGTGTGCATGGATTTATCGAGCGGATATCGAAGTATCGTAAGGAGATGTTTTCCGAGGGCGAAGATAGTAGCGGATAGGTTTCATGTGATACGATTAGTGCTTTATCACTTTATGGAATTTTGCAAGAGTGCGCAGGAAGAAGTGAAGTGGAAGAGATCGCTTACTTATCCATTGCGGAAAAGGAGAGAGAGGCTAAAAGCGCAAGAGATGGAGCGGCTTAAAAGCTTTTTTAGGGGAAATCCGGCAATAGAGCTTGCGTACGAATTTAAGGAGCGATTATGCGGACTATTGAATAAAAAGAGTCAGACGGCAAAGCAATGCAGGGATAACATAAGAAAGTTAAAGGAAATGATGAAGATAATGAAATACGAAGCGCCGACAGAGTTTGGGAAGCTTGCGGAAACGATAAGCGAATGGTTTGCGCCGATAATAAGAATGTGGAGATTTACAAAAAATAACGGAATAACGGAAGGCTTCCACCGCAAGATGAAGTTGATACAACGCAGAGCCTATGGATACAGAAACTTTGAAAATTACAGACTGAGAGTCCTCGTGGAATGCGGGGTGAATCTATGAAAGGCAAATCTAAAAAATCAACCTATTCCACAACCTTTGGTGTTGACCCAAAAATCAACCTATTCCACAACCTTTGGTATTGACCCGTTTTTTTCTGAAATGTGGAGCCGATGAGGTTCGAACTCACGACCTCTAGAGTGCGATTCTAGCGCTCTTCCAACTGAGCTACGGCCCCGATTCGGAAAGGCCAGGGGCAGGGGGACTCGAACCCTCGACCAACGGTTTAGAAAACCGCTGCTCTATCCACTGAGCTATGCCCCCAGTTCCCTTGGATTTCCCAATTTGTATTCGCGTAAATTTACTTTCGCCGCCCCGCATGTCAAGACGTTTTATCGGCGTTTTCCCATTTTTTTGGAAGTTGGGCGTTGGCATTGCCTATTGACATATTTCAAAATAAACGCGATAATCGCCAACAAAAACAATATCTGCTCTGAGTCAAAAAAATGGGCAAAACATATCTCGCAATAGATCTCGGCGCCGGAAGCGGGCGCGTGATTGCCGCCGCTTTCGACGGCAAAAAACTTTCACTCGAAGAAGTTTCGCGCTGGGAGAGCCGGCCGGTGAAAATCGGCGGCTCTTTCCATTGGGACGTGGACGCAATATTTTCCTCGATATTGGGCGGCCTGCGCGCGGCAAAGGCAAAGTACGGAAATTCTATAGTCTCTCTCGGTATCGACACATGGGGCGTCGACTACGGGCTTCTCGACGCTTCCGACAGGCTCGTTTCAATGCCCTATATCTACCGCGATTCGCGGACGGAGGGAATGGAAGAGGTGGTGTTCGCCAAAATTCCCAGGGGTGAAATATACGCCCGCACCGGAATACAGTTCATGTTTTTCAACACGATATTCCAGCTCGCCGCCGACGCGCGCGCGGGCGTTTTCGAGCGGGCGGAGACTTTTTTGATGATGCCGGACCTCATAGCGTTCATGCTTTGCGGGGTAAAGGCCAACGAGCGCACCAACGCCTCCACGACGCAGTGCTACAATCCCTTTAAGCGCGATTGGGATTGGGGCATACTCGAAAAAATCGGCGCGCCCGAACGCCTCTTCAAGAGCGGGTTCGCCGAGTGCGGAACATGCCTCGGGCTACTGCGCCCCGATCTGCGCGCGGAATTTGGCGACATAAAAGTGGCGTGCGTCGCCACCCACGACACCGCTTCCGCCGTCGTCGCCACCCCGTCGGTTGAGCGCAACCCCGCGTATGTTAACAGCGGCACATGGTCGCTGGCGGGCCTCGAGCTCGACTCCCCAATAGCCAATGCCGAATCGCTTTCGGAAAATTTCACAAACGAAATCGGCGCGGAAAATACGGTGAGGTTTCTCAAAAACATAACCGGAATGTGGCTCGTGCAGAAGTGCAGGGAGTCGTGGAAGCGCGCCGGATGCGACGCTGACTTTCGGGAGCTCGAGCGCGAGGCGGCCCTCGCCGAGCCCGGGCGCACCGTCTTCGACGTGGATTCCCCCGAATTTTCCATGCCCGACGACATGCCCTCCGCGATAATTTCCCACTGCCGCGAGCGCTCGATAGCGGTTCCGCGCACGCGCGGGGAGATGTTCCGCGCGATCCAGGAGAGCATCGCCGCGAAATACGCCGGCGTGTTCGGCGGAATGAGGAAAATTTCCGGACTGGATTTCGGCAGGATCTGCATAATGGGCGGTGGGTCGAAGGACGCGATGCTCAACCAGTTCGCCGCCGACGCCACGGGCTGCGAAATTTCCGCGGGCCCTACGGAGTCGACGGCGTTCGGCAACGCGATAATGCAGATGAAGGCCTCGGGCGACATATCGTCGGCGCGCGAGGGCAGGGAGGTGGTGCTGGCAAGCTGCCGTCCGGAGATATTCGAGCCTTCCGCCTCCCGCGCGTAGACGGGAAAGCGCTCCGGAAGTTTTCCCTTCCGGCGCGCGCTTTTTTGTATTTACCTTGCCGCGCTCCTGCCGAAGTAGAATCCGACTATCGACATGAACGCGACTTTGAATTCGGACGGGATGTAGAAGCCCCTCGCGTATTCGATCGCCTGCCGCGTGTATTCGGGAACGAGTCCCCAGAGGAATCCGCCGCAGCTTTCCGTGCGTTCAACCGCCACGGGAATCGACGTCCACGCGAATATGAACGGCGCCACGACGAAGCTGAAAATAAGCGCCATTATTATGAGCTGCCTCACGCGCTGGCCGACCTGCGACCGGTCGCGCGCGGCGGCTTTGTCGGCGCTCTCGTCGGCGTCTTTGGCGGTTTCGCGCATTTTGTCTATAATCGCCATCTGTCTCTCGTGGGACTCTTTGCGCATTGACGAAATCCACGTGAGCGCGCCCCCGACTGCCGCCCCCGCGCCGGTGGCGCCGAGAATTTCCATTCCCTCCATTATTCTTCCCCCTCCCTCACGCCGGCCCATGCGTCGGCGAGCGCCTGAACCGCCGCGCTTCCGAGCGAGGCCAGCTCTTCCGCGCCGAGTTCAAGCCCCGCGCCCACCGTTGCGGTTTTCCCGTCGGCTCCTATTATGTCGCCATTGATGCGCACGTTTGAAACGCGCATTTTCTGGCCGTTTGTGATGTCCGCCTCTATCGGCGTTTGGGTTTCTGCGTTGGACATGTCAGTTTATGCTCCTTATTTCGAGAATTACGTTTAGGTTTGCGCCCGCCGCGACTGCCGCGGAGGGTGTTATAAAAAGCGCGGAGGCGGAGTTTCCGGTCGTTATGTCGAGCTCCGACCATCCGGTCTGTGATACCGAAAAGCTTTCCGAAAACTGCGCCGCCGAAGACGCGCTGCCGACTTTCAGGCTCGGGATTTGCGCGTCGGATTTGGCGAGTATTTTGCATAGCGAGTTTGCCGGCAGAACCTGCGCGGAGTCCGACCCTCCGCAATAGACGCCGTTGGACTGCCCGGAAGTCCAGCCTATGCGGAAGCTGCATGTAGCGGGATTTGCGCGGAAGTCGGCGGCAACATCCCCTATCGCGGCGGCGTGGTTTGCGCCTCCGGATTTGTCGCGGACCTGCGCGCCGTTGAGCGAGTCTTCGAGCGCGAGCACGGCGCGCTTTTGGGCTGACGGATCCAGGAGCTTTGGCGGAATGGGTTTGCCGCCCGCGTAGTCGGCGACGGTGTACGGCGCGGATTCCGCGGAGATGTCGAAGTTGAAAATCGAGATTCTCGAAAGCGCGATTTCAAATTCGTTGAAGGTTGCGCCGCCGGCATACACTCCGCGCTCGTTTATCACAAGCGGCTTTTGGAATGAAACCGACGCATTGTGCTTGCCGACCGTCGCGAAGAGGCTGCCCGCGTTTTCGCCGTCTATGTATATCGGTATGGACGCAGGGCTGTTGCCGCTCGCGTCCGGAGCGGGAACGGCGACTGCGAGAGTGTGCCTGCCCGTCGGCAGCGTTATGTTTCCGCTCCATCCCCTCGACGCTCCCATTCCCTCGCCGCCGCATCCGCCGAGCGTGAATCCCAAGGTCGATTCCCCATTTTTGGTTAGCCTGAATCCGTATATCGGGTATCCCGAAACGTTCCAGTCGGCGTTCGTGCAGTTGAAAAATGAAAATTCGTTGTCGTATTCGTAGCTTATTCCGTCCCAGCTTTCGACCTCGTATTCGATCGCGAGCGAAAACGGCAGCGGAATGACGACCGACGTCCAGTTTGCCGCGCTCAGCTTACCTCCGTCGAAGTGCAGGCGCCCCGCGCGCGCCCCGCCCAGCCGCAGGCTCGACAGTTCCGCAGCGAGATTTTCAATTTCGCCTTCGGTCGCCTCCGCAGGCGCGTAGAGCGTTGCCGCCTCGGTCTTTTCGAGGTATTCAGAATGCGAGTGCGATGCGTCGGCTTTCAAAGCGCATGCGGAGCCTATCGCCGAGGCGATTTCGCTTTCGGATAGCGTCCCGAGGTTTTCGCGCGCGGATTTCTTGTCTATTAGGTCGGACAGGTCGTTTTGCTTTTGCAGGAAGAGGCCCTTGGCGTCCTCGGTTTTCAAAAACGACTGCGGGATTTCCTCCCCTATGGCGGGGGCGTCGCCGAAGGACTCCTCCGAAGATATCCAGCCCTGGGCGAAGGTCGTCCTCCTTCCCTCGGGCGAGAACGCGCACACGCGCATCCATTTTGGGCCCGCCTCAAAGGCGTTTTCTTCCGCCGCCAGCGGAATTGTGGCGTTGCAGTCGCAGCTTTCCGAGATGTCCGATATGTCTTCGGAGCTCTTAGAAAACAGCAGCTTTACCGCGCGCGGGGCGGGGGAGTTTCTCGCGCCGATGTCGAAAATCTCGACGCATATCCGCGCTATTTCTGACGCCGGAATTTTCTGCCCCGCGTTTGACAGGGCGATTGCGAAATCCACGTCGTCGCGCTGCTTTACGGAAATCTCCCGCGATGTCAGGGCGTTTTTGGGGGAGTCCGAATTAAGCGCGTCGGCGCGGATCAGTATTCTGTTGGTTATGGTAGGTGACGTAGCCATGGTGGGCTACGTATATCCCATAACGCGCCGGCGCGCAAATTTACTTTGGCACGCTTTGATTGGGGAAGAGTTTTGGAAACTTTTGAGGGGCGGCTCAGCGGGCGTTCTGGGCGGCGTCGAGCTCCACTTCAAAGAGAAGGTCGCTTCGGCAGACGGTGCTGAAAGAGGGGCAGTGCGGAATTTCCGCGCCGGATTGGGCGCGCCATTTCTTGAACTCTTCGTAGAATTCGGGCCTCTGGCAGTAGACAATCGCCCGCACAGTGTCTGAAAAGCCCATTCCGCGCGATTTCAGGATTTCCCCGATGACGCGCATTGTGAGCTCCACCTGCCCGCCTATGTCGCCCGCGCGGGCGGTCGCCCCTCCGGGCTCTATGCTCGCCGTGCCGGAAATTATCACGCGCCTCGAAAATTCCGTATCTATTTCCACCGCCCTCGAAAACGAGCTTCCGTAGCGCGGCGCGCCGCATTGCAGGGGAGATTCCACTTCCCTCGCGTCCCACTTCCCACCGCTTTTTCCGGAGCTTTTGAGCGCGAATATGCCGCTTTCGATTTTCGCCCCCGCGGGGTTGGGCGCGCCGATTCCGGTGCTTGCGGGCAGCAGGGAGTCGAATATTTTTTCATTTCGGAAGAATTCCGTCCGCGCGCGGTTGAAGTCGGCGTACCAGTCGAGCAGCCTGAAATTGTAGAACCACGTGCGCGCTATGTCGGTGAATTTGTACCCGCACTTTTCGAGGGCTGATTTCATCGCAGAGAGGTTGCCGATCGTTTCGGCGTATCCGTCGCCTTCGGCGCTCCCGGGGGTTATGCCAAACGCCCTGAAATAGCGGACCCCTCCGGCTTCGTACACGGCGGCTGTGAAGCCCCCGCAGTCGCAGAATTCCGCGCGCGCCCCGCGCAGTGCGGTTATATGCGCGCCCGCGAGCGTCGGGGTTGCGGATTCGTCGAGGGGGAGAATGTGGTTAACGGGGATTCCGGAAAACAGCGGTTTTGCAGCCTCTCCGGCCCACGCGGGGCCGAAAATTTCCGCGCACACGGCTTGCGCCCCGAGTTCTTCGAGCGTTTTTGCGGCGCGCGCGAATTGCGTTTCTGCGCTTTCGCGAGATCCGAAAACTATCGGCATGTGGAGTTCGGCGATGCCGGCGCCGAGCAGTATTTCCCTCATGGTTTTTTCTTTCCTCCCGTTTGCGGTAAAGGCGCGGATTGCGGCGTTTCTAGCGCGCGCCGCGCGCTGTTTGTTTATATAAAAATGGGCCGGAAAAATCTGTCAATCTTTTGTATCCGAATTGGAGTTTTTTATATCAAACGCAGCCGATTCCGTACCCGCGCTCCGCAAAAAAATTAAAAAAAGGGCTCTTTGGGAGCCCCTTAGAAGATGAATTTTTCCGGTTATTTTCTCCTGCGCCATGCGGCAAGCCCGAGTGCGAGCGCGCCGAATATAGCGGCGACGGCGGCGGGTTCCGGAACTTGCGAGAAGGACACGGTGAGCGTTTTGCCGGCCCACGCGAAGTCGGCAACCGCGCCCAGCAGATTTTTTGCGGCGAAGTCGTCGTTGGCGTCGGCGGAAAAGCCTTTGAGTGCGTTTGCCGTTATCAGGTCGAATACGAGGTTTCCGTCCTCCAAGAATATCGAGGCGTCGAGCCCCGAAAAATCCACTCCGATTTTGCCTTCGCCGGTTTTGGCGAACGTCCCGTCAACCGTTATTTTGTCGGGAGAGCCGCCCATAAACGCTTCCGCGTTGTGGAAAACTATGTCTCCGCCGAGCCATTCGGCTTCGGAGACTTTCACGCCGCCGTCTATGCCTCCGAATCCGCCGCCCGTCATGGTGAGCTTTCCGAGGGCCGCCGTGCTGTGCATTATGAGGGTGCCGCTCTCGACTTCGACGGTGCCGGTGAAGGCGGAATCCGCGCGGATTATTTGCCTCTTTCCGTTTTCGCCCGCCATCTTCACGCTCATGACGGTTTTTATCGTATCGGAGCGGTTTTCCGTGAATACGCCGGTGAAATCGCAGTCGGTCTTGTTCGTGAATATGATTTTTACCGTGCATGGATCCACGGTCTTGGAGTCGTTGGATATCGTGCCGCTGCCGTCGAGCCCGCCGATTTTTATAAAAGTGTTTATCGCCGGAACGGAGGGCTTGGAGTTTTTCCATGAGATGAGGTTGGTTCTGTGAAGCACGTTCCAGGTCGGAGTTTTTCCGCCGTCGCTCTGCGTCATTCTGACGACGCCTTGGACGAGTATGTCCGGCGAATATTCGGAATGCGACGCCAATGCGTCCTCGTTCCAGACGTTCGTGTTGAACAGGACGTTGCCGTGCATGTTGATGTCGCCCGTGACTGTGAGCGACTTTGCGCCGGTAGTGTCGGCTATGTCAACGGGGTCGCCGACTTTTATATCGCCGTCTTCCAGCGTCGCGTAGGCGACGCCGCACGCGTAGTCTCCTATTCTTAACGTCGTGGTATTTTCGCCCTGTCCGATGTTCATCGTTCCGATTGTGATGTCGGGCTGAAACGAAGTCACTTGTCCCGCGCCCAGAATTACGCCCCTGTCGTATGAGCCGGTCGCGCCGGTATAAGTGAAAGTCCCTATATTCCAAGATGAATTGCTTGTCCCCGCCACAAATTTGATGCCGCTGGACGCGCCCGTTTCATGAAAGCCGTCGCTCGCCCAGTAGCCCGTATCCGTGGCGTCGTGGTTTATTATGGAGATGGAGGCTATGTCCAGGACGGGCGCTTTTATTCTGTGAAATATGTTGTCCGTCCTTCCGGATATCGGCAGGTATGCGCCGTAGTCGAAAACCCAGTTCGCCTGCGGGGAGTTCATCTCCGTACCTTCTGCGGGCGCGACGTATCCGGTGTCGGATGTGCTCCAATTCGCGGACTTGAGAAGATCGACTTCTTCGTTTGCTTTGGTGGCTCCGGCCCATATGTAATATGTGTTGTCGGCGGCTCCCGCGAGGGAGGCTGCCATTGCCGAAAGCGCGAGGGATATTAAGGGTATAGAAGAGGTATTCATGTAATTCAGTATAACGTTTGAGGTATAACAAAGTCAATAGTTTTTTTGTTATATAAAACACTCAATTATATTTTGCACTTGCGATCCTTGCGGTTTTGGGGCGCAAAAATATCCGCCCGCCCTGCGGCGGACGGATTCGGCGGAAGTGGCGCGGGGATCGGCTGTCTTGCCGGTTGCAATGTCGAAAATTTGCAGGCGCCATTTAGCTCCCGAGAAGGTCTGCGGCGGCTCCGGCGGGAGTGAAGCTGGCGCGAAAGCGGCCCCTGGCGGCAAATCAGGCGAGCAGCGCGATGCGGTAAAATACAAACGCCGCGCAGTAGGCTATGAGCGCGAGCCCGAAAAATTGCGCGCACGCGACTTTAAGCGACTTCGTCTCCGTGTAGGTCGTGGCGATTGTCGCTACACACGGCGCCGTGAGCAGTATGAATATCAAAATGCTTATCCCCTGCGCGGTGTCGTAGTCAGCGGCGATTTTCTCGCGCAGGGTCGTGTCGGAGCCGCTCGTGCCCGACCCCGAACCGTAGATTATGCCGAGCTGCGATATGAAAACCTCCTTCGCCGCGAGGGATCCGAGCAGGGCGCTGACTATCTTATTGTCGTACCCGAGCGGCCTGAAAACCGGCTCGAGCGCGCTGCCGATCCTGCCCATGGCGGTGTGGTCGAACGCCTCGGAAAGCTTCGCGTTTTCGAGTTCCGAAACTTTTTCCGCTTTGGCGCCCGCGCCGAGCTCGGGGTTTGACTCGACTTTCGCGATTTCTGCGGCGTAGTCGCGCGAGAAGCTTTCCTTTTCCGGGAAGGTGGACAGCAGCCAGAGTATTATCGACATCGCCAGAATCACGGTTCCCGCCTTCTTTATAAAGCCGGACGTCCTGCCCCAGACTTCGAGAGAGACCGTCTTGGCGCGCGGCAGCCTGTACGGCGGAAGCTCTATGAGAAACGACGAGTCTTCGCCCTTTACGACGGTTTCCCGCAGCGCTTTTGCAAGCAGCATGGCGGCGGCTATCCCTATTATGTAGATTGCGAACATAACCGGCCCGCAGTATTTTTGCGCGAAGAACGCGGGGATCAGGAGCATGTACACGGGGAACCTCGCCCCGCAGCTGAAAAGCGGAATCACCATTATGGTGGCGATTCTCTCGAAGCGCGATTTCAGCGAGCGCGTCGCCATTATCGCCGGCACCGAGCACCCGAAGCCCAGCAGCATCGGAATCACGCTCGAGCCGCTCAGCCCGAAGCGGCGCATCGCCCTGTCGCAGAGGAATGCCGCGCGCGCCATATACCCGCTGTCCTCGAGAATCGAGAGCGCCAGAAACAGCAGCGCCACGTTCGGCAGAAACACGAACACCCCGCCTACGCCGCCTATTACGCCCTCCACGAGCAGCTTTTTCGCGAGCGGGAAGGAGCCTTCGGGCCACGACGCCGAAATGGAGTCCGCGGCGTACGCGAAAAGCGACTCCAATAGCCCCATCAGCGGCTCGCCGAGCGCGAACACGAATTCGAACACCCCGTACATCAGCGCGAAGAAAATCGGTATCCCAACGAACCTGTTAAGGAACACCGCGTCGAGCATTTTGGTGAAATTCGTGCGCGCGTGGGCGCGCGTTTTGAGGCACGGCATGCAGATGCTGTCGATAATCCTGTATCTGGCGGCGGCTACGAGCGATTCGGAAGTTTCGTCGGTCTGCGCCTCAAGCGCGGCTGCGCGCTCCCTTGCGGCCTCGTATATGTGCGGGGCCCTCTCGCGCACGGAGGCCGTGACGGACGGGTCCTTTTCGAGGAACCTTACAGCCATCCAGTCGGAGTACGACTTGAACGGCGGGGGAAGCGCGTCGGAGAGCACGCGAGAAATTTCCGCGATTTTCCGCGTCAGAATGTTGTCGCCCGCCGACTTCCACGGAAAGTGCGCGAGCGTGCAGGCGCGCGCGTTTTTGGCGATGAAATTTTTGAGCTCGGCTATCGAGCGTTTGTCGAAGCCCGTCGTCTTGATTACGGGAACCCCGAGCGCGGCGGAGAGGGCGGGGGCGTCCACGAATTTCCCCTCCTTTTCGAGCTCGTCGCTCATGTTGAGGGCGACTATCATCGGCATTTTCATTTCCGCAAGCTGCATCGTAAGGAACAGGTTTCTCTCGAAATTCGAGGAGTCCACCACATTCACTATCAGGTCGAAGTCGCCTGCGGATATGGCGTCGGCGGCGATTTTTTCCTCCGCGGACGAGGCGGAGAGGGTGTATACTCCCGGGAGGTCTTCGACCTCGATTTCGCACCCGCCGGCGGAGAAGCCGCCGGTTTTGCGCTCCACCGTCACCCCCGCGTAGTTGCCGACTTTTGCCCTCATGCCGGAAAGCTCGTTGAATATGGTCGTCTTTCCCGAATTGGGGTTGCCCGCGAGCAAAATCCTGAAATGTCCGTCTCTCATCTGTTAGCTTTCTCTAACTCGGTTCGCAAAAAAAATTCAAATGCGCTTTACCATGATGTTTTTGAGCTGCGATTTTCTCATGGAAATCTCCGAGCCGTGCACGCTGATTATCACGGGATCCCCGAGGGGAGCCACGCGCAGCACCGAGACCGTCGAGCCTATCGCGAGCCCCATCCCCGCGTAAGTGCCGAGGTTGCCGAGCTTCCTGTCGATGGAGAGCACAACGGCCCTCTCGCCCTTCGAGAGGTCGCTGAGCGCCACCGCGTGCGGGCACGACGACTCGCAGCCCGGCGAGCGGTTGGGGCAGCCGGAGCACATTCCAGCCCCGCGGCCCTTCAAAAATTTCACGAGCTTCTTCATTATGGAGTCTTCGAGGGCGTGCTCCATGCGGCAGGCGGCGAGGTCGGCCTCGCTCGCGTTCACGCCCAGCACGTTCGTGAAGAAGTCGCTCAAAAGCTCGTGCTTGCGCCTAACGTTTTTTGCGACCGCCTCACCGTCCTGCGTGAGGGTCACGGGGCGGTATTTTTCGTACTCCACAAGCCCCTTTTCGCGCAGCGAGTTCAGTGCGGCGGTGACCGACGGCCTCTTGACGTTCATCGCCGCGGCTATGTCCGAGGGGCGCGCCGCGCCCGTGTCCGCCGACAGCGAAGATATGGTCTCGAGGTAGTCCTCGAGGTTTTCGGAGAGTTTTGGCGGGTTTTCGGGCATAAGAATAAAGCGTTCCAAATCAAATTAGCGCGGGCTAATTTGTCAAATAAGTTTTTGGCCGCACCGCCGCGGAACGGAACGGTGAAAACGCCTTGAAACGGCGCGCGCCGCAGGATAAATTCCGCGCGGCGGAAAGCGCATCGGCGTTGTTTCCCGCGCCGGTTTGCGCGGTTTGCTCGCGCTCCGGACAAAAACGCGCAAGGTTTCCCGCCTTTTGCGCCGCCTATGCGCTATAAAAACCTTATCGGCGTGTGGGACCTCATTCGCTTTCCGATTCGCAAATACATGTTTTTCGCCTCGGGAGTGGATATGGCGGTTATCCACTCTATGCCGTCCGATTTCAGCTTGGCGACTATCCGCGCGGCGAGCTCGCTCGCGATTCCCCTGCCGCGGTATTCGGGATCCACGAAGAGGTCGAGCAGGTAGGCGTCGGACACCCCGTCGGAGAGCGCGCGGAAAAATCCCACCATTTTGCGCCCGTCGAATGCGCCGAACGCGCAATGGGAATTTTTAAGGGCCCTCTCGACGCTTTCGGCGCCGGCGCCCGGCTCCGACCAGCCCGCGAGCTCGTAGAGCCTTTGGACTTGCGGGGCGCAGGTTTTTGCGGCGCCGGCGGGAATCTGCGAAATCCTTATCATGGCATCAGGCGTTTTTTGGCCTCGCCCCGAGCCTGCGGTACATAATGTCGGGGTCGAGCGATTCCTTTGCGCGGCGCAGGTTCGGGTCGCCGAGATCCTGCTCGCGGTTCATGAATTTGCCGCCGCGTCCGCGTATCGCCTCGGCCTCGCACCTGACTATCATCTGGCTCGCGCCGTCCGACAGCTTGTCGGATTTCTCGAAGTGCACCGAGTGCGCGCCCCCGGAAATTTCCCCCATCACCGCGGCGGCGGCTATTTTGTCCGGAGCGGAGTACAGCACGCAGCCGTACAGCCCGAGCCCGCGGAAATTTGCGAACGCGCTGCCGATGGCGACCTCCTCGGCGAACAGGCATTTCTTTTCGTCCTCGGCGTCCATGAAGCGCATTGCCCGCGCGAAATTTCCCTCGCAGAGCGGCTCCACGCGCATCTGCGGGTTTTGGGAGAGAAAGTGCTTTATGTGGTTGCGCTTTTTGCGCAGCTTCGGGCCAGAGAGGGCGATCTGCCTTTCGACGTTGTAGAGGTAGTCGGCCTCGTCGGGATTTTCGTCGAAGTCGAAGAGCTCGCGGGCGGAGGGGAAGATTTGCGGGTAGTCGGGCGGGACGTTGTAGATCCGCGAGCGCGGCGCGACGAGCCCCGCCCGCGCGAATGCGGCGCATATTTCCGCGAGCTCCGCCGGCTGCGGCAGGCCGCCCAGCGGGAAGTACAGGTATTTGTCGCGGCCGTTGTAGACGACGGCGCGCCGCTCCCCGATTTCCAAAATTTCCAGCCCGTAGACTTCTCCCCACATGAAGAGGTTTGCGAAGCAGTTTTCGCACCCGGGGTTCGGGGCGAGCGAAAGCAGAAAGTCGATTTTCGGCTTGTCCGCGAGTTTTATGTCTCTCAACCGTTTTGTGTCGATGTCGGATTCGACCAGGTTCATAAATCCTTTTTTATTGGTTCCGCGGCGCGGCGCGCGGTTTTTTCCCGCGGCGCGCCCGCGCCTGTTTGACAATATTTATCGGCGGTTGTTCAGGGAGAATTTAGCGGTTGGCGTATCCGCCTTTGCGAGATCGTCCGGCGTCCCCTCGAAAATTATCCTGCCTCCTCCTTCGCCGCCCTCGGGGCCGAGCTCCACGAGCCAGTCGGCGAGCCGCACGAAGTCCGGGTGGTGCTCTATGACTACTACCGTGTTTCCGGCGTCTCTCAATCCAAAGAGCAGCTTGACGAGCCTGTCGACGTCGTCCCAGTGCAGGCCGGTCGTGGGCTCGTCGAGAATGTAGAGCGCGTGCCCGCGCGTGCGCCGCGAGAGTTCGAGCGAGAGCTTTATGCGCTGGGCCTCGCCGCCCGAAAGCGTGTTCGCCGCCTGCCCGAGCCTGATGTAGCCGAGCCCCACGTCGCGCAGGGTGTCGAGCTTTGCCATTATGCGCGGGTGGGCGGAAAAGACCTCCGCCGCCTCCTCGACGGTGAGGTTCAGGGCGTCCGCGATGTTCAGCCCCTTGTAGCGCACCTCGAGCGTCTCGCGGTTGTACCGCTTTCCGCCGCAGCTCGGGCAGGCGACGTACACGTCGCCCAAGAACTGCATGTCCAGCCGTATCGAGCCGTCGCCGCAGCAGTTTTCGCACCTGCCGCCTTTCAGGTTGAAGCTGAACCTTCCCGGGCCGTAGCCGCGCACTTTCGCAGCGGGGCACTGGGAATACAACTCCCGCAGGAGGTCGAAGAGCTTTGTGTAGGTCGCGGGGTTTGAGCGCGGGCTCTTGCCGATCGGCGACTGGTCGACCCTCACGCATGTAGTGAAGTTTTCGAGCCCCGATATTCCGCCGTGCGCGCCGCAGACCTCCTTGGCGCCGTTGAGTTTAAAGGCTGCGGCCTTGGCGAGTATGTCGTTCACGAGCGTGCTCTTGCCCGAGCCCGACACGCCGCAGACCACCGTGAACAGCCCCACGGGAAATTTGGCGTCCACGCTTTTGAGGTTGTTTTCGCGCGCCTTTTTGACTTCCAGCCACCGCCCGTCGGGGGAGAGCCTCGGCGACGGCCTCCCGACTTTCGCGCGGCCCGATAGGTACATGCCCGTGCGCGATGTTTGGGATTTGGCGCACTCTTCCGCCGTGCCGTTGAAAACCAGCCTGCCGCCGTTTTCGCCGGCCTCGGGCCCGAGCTCCACTATCCAGTCGGCGGCTTTGAGGGCGGCCTCGTCGTGCTCTACGAGCAGCACGGTGTTGCCGCCGTCGCGCAGGCTGCGCAGGGCGCCGATGAGCATGTCGTCGTCGGCGGGGTGCAGCCCTATCGTGGGCTCGTCGAGCACATAGGTGACGCCCGTGAGGTTCATCCCGAGCTGCGTGGCGAGCCGCGCGCGCTGGGCCTCGCCGCCCGATAGGGTGGAGGCCTCGCGGTCGAGCGTGAGGTACGAGAGCCCGACCCTGTCGAGAAATTCCAGGCGCGCCGACAATCCCTCGAGAGCCTCCGAGACCGCCGCGTACACGGGGTCTTTGAGCAGCCCGCCGACGAAAGCGCGCGCCTCGTCGACGCTCATCGCAAAAAACCTGTCGTACGAAACCCCGCCGACGAACACGTTCCTCGACCTCTCGGAGAGCCGCGCCCCGCCGCATTCGGGGCAGGGGGCGGAGGTTTGGAATACGCTCAGGCGCGCGCGCAGGGCGTCGCTCGGGGTTGTCTTGCAGATTCTGTCCACGTCCGCGAGCACCCCTCCGAACGCGACCGGCTCGGGGCGCGAGTTCCCGCGCCGCAGCCTCAGCATGAACGTGTGCGACGGGTCGCCGAACAGGATTGTGTCGCGGACTTTTTTGGGGAGGTCGCGCCACGGGGCGCTTATGTCGAAGGGGATCTGTTCGGAGAGCTGGCGGAGTATGGACTTGCGCTTTATTATCATGCTTTTTGCCCCGTATCTCCACGCCTTGACGGCGCCCGCGCGCACGCTCTTGGAGTCGTCCGGAACGGCGAGCTCGGCGGAGGCGCGCATCACCCTCCCGATTCCCCCGCAATGGCGGCACGCGCCGTCGGGGTGGTTGAAGGAAAAACTGCGCACCGTGAGGTCTTTGAAAGTTTCGCCGCAAATTTCGCAGGCGAGCGCGCAGCTCAGCCGCAGCGGTTTCCATTCGCCCGCGGTCTGCGACTGCGACGAGTAAAGCACCGTCGCCGAGTCGGCGCCCTCCCTGAACGCCAGTTCCAGCGAGTCCGCCACCCTGTCGCGCGAGGCCGACGCCGATGTGAATCTGTCCACCACGAGCTCGAGGGAATGGGTTTTTGACGCCGGCAGGGACGAGAAAATCCGCTTTTCGGCGGCGGGGTCGTCGAGTTCGAGAATTTCCCCCGCGACCCTTGCGCGCTGCCACGCCTGCTGGCGCAGGGATTTAAGCTCCTCTTTCAGCGCGGAGGGTTTGCCCGAAATCCGCGGGGCGAGGACGTAAGCGCGCGCGTCGGGCGGCAGGGCGAGGACGGCGTCGACGCATTCGTCAAGGCTGCGGCGCGATATCCTGCCGCCGTCGCGCGGGCACCGCTGCTCTCCCGCCACGCTCCAAACCAGGCGGGAGTAGTCGGCTATTTCCGTGAGGGTCGCGAGCGTGCTACGCGGGTTGGAGCCGAGCGACTTCATCTGCTCTATGGCTATCACCGGCGAGAGCCCCGATATGGAGCCCACCGCCGGCCTGTCGATCTGGCTGAGGGCGCGCCGAGCGTCGGCGGAAAGGCTCTCCATATACTTGCGGTATCCCTCGGCGTAAATGGTGTCGAAAGCCAGCGTCGTCTTGCCCGAGCCGCTGCGCCCCGTGAACGCCACGAGCTTCCCGCGCGGAATGTCCACGTCCACGTTTTTGAGGTTGTGCTCGCAGGCTCCCCTTACCTCTATGAATCCCGCGTCCGCGGGCTTTGCCGCGCGCTTCTTTGAAGCCGTCCTCTTCCGCGCCGCGCCGGAGCCGGAGGCTGATGAATTTGTTTGCATTGTCGCTTTTTTGGGCGTTATATATTTTTCAAATGTTAAACGGTTTCCAGCAAAAAGTGGCGGGCGCGGCGGTTCTATGCGTGTCGGTTTGCGCCATAGGCGGATTCGCGATCGCGGCGCTCAAAATAGCGGGGGCGTTCCTCGACAAGTTCGGGGCGGTCGTCTGGCCCCTGGCGCTCGCGGTGATACTGTCTTTCATCTTGAAGCCTGCGGTGGATTTCATGGCGGTGAGGCTGAAAGTCGGCAGAACCGCCGCGTGCTGGATTATGCTCGCCGTCCTCGCGCTCGCAGCAGCGGGCTGCCTCGTCGCCGTCCTGCCGGCGCTCGTGTCGGAAATCTACGCGCTTTGCGCCTCTCTTCCGGACTTTGTGGCGCGCGTATCCGCGTGGCTTTCCGAGCATTTCCCGCAGCTGAAAGATATAATCGCCGAAAAGTCCGCGACGTTAAAGGAAGGGGCTTTGAAAAACCTTTCGGTTTCGGTCGCGCTCGGATACGTGGGCAATTTCTTCAAGACCGCCGCGAGCGCGACGGGCGGGGTGGTGGCGTTCGCGTCGTTCGCCGCGGCGTTTGCTGTTGCGCCCATTTATCTTTACTACATGCTGACCTCGCGGTTCGACTTCTTCGCTTTTTTGGAGAACAACATAGGCTTTATGGGCCCGAAGATGAAGGAGGACGCTATGTTTTTCGCCCGCAGGTTCGCGTCTATAATGTCGGCGTTTTTCAGGGGGCAGATGACGATAGCCTTTATCATGGGCATTCTCATAGGCCTCGGCCTGACGTTCGTCGGGGTGAAATTCGGCTTCCTGCTCGGATTTGCGGCGGGAATGCTGAACATAATCCCGTATTTCGGAACGATAGTGGGGCTCGGGACAATCCTGCCGACGGCGTTTTTCCAGCCGGGCGGCGGGCTGCTGACGGCGGCGCTCGCGCTGTGCGTGTTCGTTGCGGTGCAGATGCTCGAAGGCTATTTTCTCACGCCTAAAATTATGGGCGGCAAGACGGGCCTGCACCCCACCGTCATCATATTTTCGGTGTTCTTCTGGGGCATTGCGCTCGACGGCATTTTGGGAATGATACTTGCAATTCCCCTGACGGCGTTCATGGCGGCGTTGTGGTCGCGCTTTCTCGGCGGCGGGGAAAGGGCTTCCTCTCCGGAATAAACGGGGGGTTTCAAGCGGTTCGGCTTTTCGGAATAGCCGATAATATGTTATAATTTCATATTGACAAGTCGCTATCACCGTTATAATAAAAAACGGTCGTTTAAATTAAAGAGGGTATTGCGCAAAATCGAATTTCGCCAATCGGCGGGAACCTCGTTTTCAATTCCTCAAATTACATGAATGTTGTCATGCAGTGCCATAGCGACTACAACATGGATACCGGCGCGTCGTCGTCGGTGGGCGACTATTATTTTAACGTCGGGGGGCAAATGCAATTCAACCATTCGGGAGACAGCGGTTTCATACGCTTTACCCTGAGTGAAGCCAGCGGCGGCGACCTTTGGCCGAGCGGAACCGGCTACTCCAAATTCAACCCGCATGTGGTCGGAAATATCGGCGGGCTCTCGGGCAGGGGAGTTTTCAGCGCCACAAAATGGCTTTCCACGACAGTCGATATTAACTTTGTCTCCAACTCCGAAGGGGTTTTTCAGGGCGGAGTCTGGACGGGCGCGTTTACGCGCTCGAGCACGGAGGACTATTCGCCCGATTCCTCCGAGCAATGGCAGAGGGAAGTCTATCAAAACTCCATAGGCTCAACCGCGTCCGTGGCGTTCGTTATGGACAGCGGAAACAGGAGCGTAAAGCAGACCGTAAACCTCCAGTCGGCAAAGACTTTCTTCGGAGATTCTACTTCCGAAACCGACATAGAGAGCTTTACCGTTGAGGTGCGCTCCGGAAATCTCGAATTTAATTCGGAGCTTGCGATAGACAAAGTGTCGCTTGCGGGCGACAACGCGCTGCTCAAATTCACGTCCGCGCAAAAGGTCGGGGAATTTGTGATCGACGCCGGAGCGCTCGCGTTCGGCGGGAAAATAACGGCCGGAGATTTCACTGTCGGCGCCGTTTCGGCAGATATAATTTTCACTGCGGCAGACCTGGCGGCGCACGAGATAGTCGTGGTGGAATTCGACTACCTTTCCAACGATTTCGACCCCAACGAAGTCTTTACCGCCTACGACGAGAACGGCAACGAGATCGGGGGCGAATTTTCGCTCACTGGCGGAATGGGAGAGTCCGGCAGCCTGATATTTACGGTTCCGGAGCCGGCGGCGTATGCGGCGGCATTGGGTATGCTTGCGCTCTTTATTGCTGTAAGGCGCAGAAAATAGCCGCGCATCAGCGCGCGCAGGAAATTCGCGTATAGGTACAATGTAAAATAGGAGCGCGGATTTTATCAAAAACGCTTCGGAGGGATTTTCTCTCGAAGCGTTTTTTGCATATTAGGCTTTAACGTTGCGCGGGGTAGGAGGGTTTGGATTTACAGATTTCCTGTGTCTGGGGGGCAATGGCGCGGTTCGGAGATTGGCGCCCGTCTCGGGGGATTTGAAGATTCAAGTTTTTTGTGCGACAGTGAGTTATGCGCGAGCTTTGCGGAAGATTGCGGCGCGGGCGGCTTCTATTTTTATTGTGTTTTATGGAAATTATTGCATGTTTTCCGCAATCTTCGGTTTTTCAAATAAACGCGCATTTGCCCATGTTCTCGATTCATTTCGGCTGAGCGCGGAAGCGCGGCGAAAGTGAAAGCGGCGGGGCGGATGGCGGACAATTAAAGCGGATATTACATACAAATAGTTTATTGACAGAAAATCATTAATTGTGTAAAACGACAAAAATTAAATCCGTTTTGTCTATGAAAATGAAAAAGTTCATTCTCCCGTTCGCCGCATTCATGGCGACCGCTTCTCTCGCAACCGCCCAATGGATATATGTCGGCGATTCCGAGCTCGGCTTTTTGGATTATAGCAATTATTACAAATACCCGACAAATATGATAAACATAAGCGGCTATTCGCACGACGGACACACCGCTTTTTACTCCGACAGCGCCTTTGCGCAGGCTACCGAATTGCCCGGATTCGACTATACATATCCGTGGATGGGCATAGGCGAATATTCCGGCGCGGAAAACGGAATGTCGCCGCTTGAAATCTCATTGCCGTCCACGAACAACAAGGACATGGGCGGGTGGTATTCGGGGCAGCGGATGCAGACGGTTTTTTCTTTCGGCGGGGGCAGGAATCTGACAATTTCGCTCGGCTCGAAAGATTCGGCCGATTCCGGCGTCACCTATTATACGGCCGCCTTTAAAGTCTGCCTCGAAAACGCCGATTCGAGCGTGAGCGTCGTGCGCGCTGCGGACGCAGCGCAGAAAACTTTTACATTCAACGCGGACAATCCTGTGACGATTGTCGGCGGCACGGCAAATTTCGGAACGTTCGAAACCGGCGCGCTCGATCTCATGAAAACTTCCGATATAATCGTTTCGGGAGGAGCCGTTTTAAACTCGTATGTCAAGAAAATCGAGGCAAATACCGGAACTTCGGAGAAAAATATAACCGTTAAAGGGCTCCTGAATTTCCGCGTGGCGGAAATTGCCGGCGGTTCCGCGCTGATTACCGCCACGGGCATCTGTTCTACGCAGGGCGGCATGATAAACTTTGACTTCACCGACTTTAACCTCTCCGAGGGCGTCTACGACCTCATAAGCGCGGACGGCGGATTTTCCCTCAACGGGTCTTCGGACGACCTTTCGATGGATTTCGGCATAATCGGCCTCGACCCCGAAAAATTCGACCTCTCCATAAGCTCCGACGGAACCCTTTTGCAGCTTGCGGTGGTTCCCGAACCGGCTACGGCGGCAATCCTATCCGCGGCTTTGGCGCTTATTCTCTCTTTTTCCCGCCGCCGCAAATGACCTTTTAAAAAAAGGGGGCGGTTCTTTCAAAAAAGGCTCGGCGCGCAACCGCTGAATCTTTTTTCTTGCGCCAGATGCGTTCGGAGCTATGGTATCCGTATGAAGCGTAGAATATTGGGGGTTGCCGCCGCGCTTTTTGCGGCGGGGTGCGCCTTTTCGGCGGCAAAAGGCGAAAAATTCGCGATAACCGGAGGGCCGTACGTGCATACTTTCGACGGGGGAAGGGCCGAAATCGTCTGGACGACCAACCGGCCCGCGGTTTCCTGGGTTGAGACCGCGCCCGACGACGGGACGCATTTTTACGCGCAGGCGCGCCCCAAATTTTTCAACGCCCCGATGGGAAAGAAACTCGTCGGAACCGTCCACCGCGTGAGCCTCAAAAATATTTCGGAGCCGACGAGGTACAGGGTCGTGTCTGCCGAAGTGGCCTCGCGCAGCGGCGAGCGCGTTGATTACGGCGCGTACGCGGGCAGTGACGTATACAGGCGCGACCCCTTTCTGCTAAGGCCCGCACCGAAGGGCGGCGGCGCCGTAAAATTCATAGTCGTAAACGACATCCACGCGGATTCCGCGCGGCTTGCTTCCCTGCTTGCGCGCGCCCCGAAAGGCGCGGAATTTCTCGTGCTAAACGGCGACATGCTCAGCCGCATGGACTCCGAGCGGCAGATTTTCAGCGGCTTCATGAACGAGGTCGTAAAGCATACCAAAGGCGAAATGCCGGTGTTTTTTGCGCGCGGCAACCACGAGGCTCGCGGGGAGTTCTCCGAGGAATTTCTGAAGTATTTCCCGACCCCGACGGGCAAGCCTTATTACTCGTTCAAATGGGGGCCCGCCGCGTTCGCGTTTCTCGACGCGGGTGAGGACAAGCCCGACGGCGACATCGAGTATTACGGAATGTCCGACTTCGACGCATACCGCGCGGAGCAGGCGGAATGGTTCAAAAACCTTATCCGCTCCGACGATTTTAAAAATTCGCCCGTGAAGATTATAGTCGTCCACGTCCCGCCGTCGTGGGGCGAGTGGCACGGCTCCATGCATTTCAGAAAACTTTTCATGCCCCTCATAAACGAGTCCGGCGCCGCGGCGATTCTAAGCGGCCACCTCCATTCCTTCGACCCCGCAAAAAACATGCTTCCGCTCTATCCCGCCGACAAGGACGGCATAAACGTCCCGAACGTGGTCAATTCCAATACGGACTTGATGGCGGTTTCAGCCTCTCCGGAAAAAATCAGAATATCTTTCGTGTCGCCCGACGGCGGAAATCCGCGCGGGGACATCGAGATAGATGTTCCGAAATGAGCGTTTTTGCGGAGCGAAACCCCATGCGGCAAAATATTGTTGGGAGGGCGGCTTGACAATTCCAATACGGACTTGATGGCGGTTTCAGCCTCTCCGGAAAAAATCAGAATATCTTTCGTGTCGCCCGACGGCGGAAATCCGCGCGGGGACATCGAGATAGATGTTCCGAAATGAGCGTTTTTGCGGAGCGAAACCCCATGCGGCAAAATATTGTTGGGAGGGCGGCTTGATATGGAGATGCGCGCGGTTTTGTTTAAAAACGGCAGGCGGGTCTGCCCGATAGGGCAGGGAACTTATCTCATGGGGCGGCGGCGCTCAGAAGAGGTGCGCGCCCTGCGCCGCGGCGTCGAACTCGGAATGGAGGTCATAGACACCGCTGAAATGTACGGCACGGAGGATCTGGTCGGCGAGGCCGTCCGAGGCTGCCGCGAAAAGGCGTTTTTGGTGAGCAAGGTTCTGCCTGAAAACGCGGACTATGCGGGCACAAAGCGCGCGTGCGAGGGCAGCTTGCGCAGGCTCGGCACGGACTACATAGACCTCTATCTGCTGCACTGGAAGGGAAGCTTTCCGATTTCCGAGACGGTGCGCGCCATGGCCGAATTGAAGCGGGAGGGAAAAATTCTCCAATGGGGCATGAGCAATCTTGACGTGGGCGACATGCGGGGAGTCCTTTCGCTTCCGGACGGAGGCGACTGCGCCGCCGACTAGGTGCTGTACAACATGGAGAGCCGCGGCGCGGAGTACGACCTTATTCCGTGGTGCGCGAGGCGCGGCATTCCGATAATGGCGTATACCCCTATTGAATTGTTGGGGTTAAGGATTGAAGATGTGGCAGTTGCAAAATAGAAGTTGTTGTAAATTATGGTGTTAATGTTGATTTGATGTTATTCTTATGATACAGGTAATGTACACTCTATGTACACTATTGTATTGATTTTTACGCACCAAATATGTACCATTTACCCCATGAAAAAAATAAAACTCCCCCCCTCGTCCGCAGATAATTGCAATGCCGCGTCTGTGGGAGCAGACAATTCGGAAGCTATTTCCGGTACGCCAAGCCAGAAAATAAAAAATCTTTACAGGGTCAAGAAAAACGGCATCGAATACTGGTGTGTCGGGTTTAGGGATCCAAAGACGAAAAAGGTTTCAAGGAGGTTTTTCAGGCTGAAATCGGATGCGCTGTTCTATCGGAAAAACATTCTCGATTCCCGCAAATTTGAAATTTCCGACTTCGCCCAATACCCAGCCGCGGTTTTGGAGGATATGCGGGAAGCTTTAAGCCTTTTGCCGCCAGGAAAAACCCTTGTGGAATCCGTAAAAACCGCCTGGCCATACGAAAGCGCGATGTCGGTCGAAACGCTCGCCGACGACTTCATTGCGATGAAAAAAGCTAAACACGAAGCCGGCAATCTCTGCCGCGTGGAGTTCCTCGAAGTTTGCGGGCGCATCAGAAATTTCAAAAAAACCTTCCCCACCTTTGCCGACGCCGCCCCGAGAAAGCTTCTTGAATGGATCAGGGGCAAGGGAATGCCAAAAACAATTTCCCATTGGCGCGGGACAATCGGAGAATTTTACAAGTATTGCATAATGCGCGGGGCGTTCTCGGCCAATCCGATGGACAAAATCCACCCCGACGAATACGCGCCGATAGGCGGCGAACAGGCGAATATTGAGCGCAAAATCGAATTTTTGAGTGTCGGGGACGCGCGGACATTCATGGAATTTATCGAAAAAGAGCGCCCCATCTATGCGCGTTTCTATGCGCTGGGGCTTTTCGCCGGCATAAGAGTGGCGGAAATCCCCCGACTGCGGGACGAGTACTTCCGCTACGAAGACAGGAAAATTACTTTTCCGGCGCAAATAGGCAAAGTGAAAAAGGCATGGACGCTCGAAAATTTGCCGGAGAATCTCTGGGAATGGCTCGAAAAATATAAAAATGCAAAAATAATCCGCCCCTCCGGCGACGAACGGGCTATGCTCTCAAAAAACGTCGTCCGCCTGCCGTACAACTTTGCGCGCCGGTCGTTTTCAACCTACCATTTGAGTCTTTACTACGACCCTGCGCGAACCGCGAGAATCACAAGAAATTCCCCGCAAATACTGGTGAACAGGTATTTTGGCTCTCTTGTTGAAAAGAGCGTAGCTCAAAAGTATTTTGAGATTGCGCCTCAATAGGCTTGATTTTTTGAAAAAAAATTCCGCTTAACTCGGTCGGCGGAAGATTTCGGAGTATTTCGGGGTCTTCCGTTTTTTTGTCGAAAACTTGCGGAAGTTAAACGGCGCAAGGCATGAATTTCCAAAAGCTTAACTCGCATTAAATCGCGCTGTTAAGTATTTCGGAAACGTATTTATTCAGGCTCTCGCCGCGCTTTGCCGCCGCTATTGCAAGCCCGCGATGAACCTCCGGCCGCACGCGCACATTGAACGACCCTTTAAACGGCTTTTCGGGCTCGACTCCATTTTCTTCACAAAGTTGCAAGTAATCGTCTACTGCGTCCTTGAAGTCTTTTTTTATTTCTTCGAGCGTCCGCCCTTCGTAGGATAGCAGCGAACGAATAAAAAGCACCTTGCCGAAAAGGCAGTTGTCCTCTTCCGATATTTCAACGCTTCCCGTATACCCCTTATATTTTATCGTGTTCGTCATATCAACCCTTCCGCCTTTAATGTTTCTATCACACTTTTTATTTGGTATCTTTTCAAGATTCCCTTCGGATGCGGCTTGTGAAATGTTAACGCCCTGTTTTTATCGGAGATAAATCTTCTTCTTGAACCGCCTGTTTTGCCTGTTGACGCTTCGGAATATCCCAAACTCGCCAGGAGAACCGTTAATTCTTCCCAACGGTAGTCTTTCGGCTCGCTCAAAAGCTTCTGCAGAAGTTTATCCTTTTTCATTTTATGCAACTAAATATAGTTGCACTTTTCCCTCTCGCAAGAAAAAATTTGCACAGAACGTCGTTGATCCCGCAATTTCTTAAAATTGCGCCGTCTTAATTGGTGCCGAGTAGATAAACATGATTTTTATTCCGAGTTTGGCGCATACGGATTTTAGGGCTTCACGTTTTTCAGTCGAGAGTTTGTGGAAGTCAAATAACGCAATGCACGGCTTGCGCTTTAACGTAATGGAATAGTGTACTGCCTGCCCGATTGCCTCGTGCCGTTTTGAGGCGCGGTCAACTTCAATAGCATATTTGTCCGTTAAAATATCGCAACGCCCGCCGCGGCATTTTACTTCTTTTCTCACAGAATATCCGCGAAGTTGAAGTTCCCGCAGAAGCGCGTCGCGGTAATGTGATTCATTCGTGGCGAGATTTTCGGATTTATGCGGAAGGTGATGAATTTCTATGTATTCGGTGTCGTCGTTACTGCACGAGACAAGTGAAATAAACAGCGCAGCTAAGAAAAAGAGGAAGGAATGTTTCATACAGGACTTACGGGAAATGTATAATCCCAAACGGGAACTGTATGAATAATTATGATTTTTGTCCCAAATCCGGAGCATATCTTTCTTAGAGTATCTTTTTCTAAGGATGAGAGTTTATGAAAGTCAAAAAGCGCTATGCATTGTTTATATCCATCATATATGCTAGAACCAATAGCAGAACGTGCATGTGCATCGGGCCAATTTGAGGCTTGCTCTATTGCAATGAACGACTTATTTGCAATAAGATCACATGAATAATCATTATCATAGAGAATTTCTATTGCCAATTTTATCTTATATCCCCGAAAACGGAGCTCTCTCGCGAGAATATCGCGCAAATAAAATTTATATTGTCTGGTATCTATGCAATGCGAAGGAACGTATAATTTGATATATTCTATGTCCTCATTGTTATATGAAACAGAAGTTCTGTATGGATAGATTGTTCCGGTATATATATTCTCACGAAATATTATTGTTATCTCATTGTTAAACCCTATACGTTCATATGAATATTCCCAGCGGTTTCTGTAAAGAAACACTGCGATGAGAACGAAAACAACAATAAATCCAAAAAGAAATTTGTGTCTCATGACATATAAATGTTTATGTTATTGCCACCTGTAAACATCGACAAACTGATTATGCCCCATATTGCAATTGCAACCTTGCATCCCAATGATTGGTTCAAGGCTCAATAGAGAAGCAATAGAAAAGAGCAAGGTTTCACATGGATTGAATATGTATCTTATTTCTTACTTGATGTTTCATCGCCCCATGTACGCCAAATTCCATCAGTATATGATGATCTATATTGAGTTGCCCCGGTATATATATTTCTGCGGAATTGTACAATAGCCCTATTTGTGGTTACATATGAATATTCCCAACGGAATATGTATAAAAGTGTGGCTATTGCCATAAATACCGTAACGCATATAAATAGTTTACGCTTATTTTGATTGCGAATATTGTGTATTTTCATAAATAAATTACGCGAGTTCGCTATAATTCTACCTCGGGAATTGATGCAATATAAAATAATAAATATTCCGGTTATAGAAAAAGATACTATACAAAACACTTTAATGAACAATAAAACATCAGAATATTCAATCCCCGTAGGAACAGGTGGGAATATATAAATAATTATGGATATTATTTGGATGGGAATTATAATTAAAATATTGTAATCATTAGATTTCACGATGCTAATTATTGTTTATAATTAATGAGACATCGAGCAAGAAAAAAATAAAAAAATAAAAAATTTTTATTGACTTGGTTTATTAAACCTTTTTGGTCTATCTTCACAATATGGAGATATGCCGAATAAATTGTCAGATACCAAGCAACGTATTTCTTCCTCACAAGAAAAGAAACTTGTGCGTCGCGTCAAAGCAATCGCAAATGAACAAGGTATGTCTTTTACAGAAGCCCTTCGATTGGCCATGGAAAAACTCGTAGCTGAATATGAAAACAAAAAAACGCACAAGAAAGAATAACTCTCAAAAAAGAGGTTTAATAAACCTTGTGAGGATAGAATTTGAAATCTCCTCGAAGACGTTTAACTCTCTTTTTGGGATTATTAAAAAGGAAAATCGTTCTCTCGATGATCTGGTGAAAGAAGGGCTGGAGAAATTCGTCAAAGGGTTTAATAAACCTATTGGCGCACACAGGAAATAGAATCACAATTTGAAATATAAATAAAAAGACCCAATGGTTTATTAAACCTTATGCTAATGGATGAGTTAACGACATATTTGAACATATCGAACGTTCCGGTATCATGGATGCCGGAAATAAGAGCCGTGAGCTACAACCAATCGCAGGCTGTAAGAACTCTTATAAGAGAGGCGTTGGATGCGCGGCGGGGCGCTGGCGGAAATAGCCCGCCGGCGTTGCGCCACCCCCGCGCAAATCATGTTGGCATGGACAATCCGCGGCGACGTAATCGCGATTCCGAAAGCGGGGGGAGCGGAGCATGTGGAGGAAAATTTCCGCAGCCTTAATGTGGAGCTGACAGAGGAGGATTTGCGCGACATTGACGCGGCGTTTCCCGCCCCGTCGCGAAAAATTCCCCTCGCCGGCTGGTAGGGCTGGGGAGCTGCCGCCGAAACTCCGCCTTGCGCCGGGCGGAGATGCCGCTCATGGAAGGCCGCAGGCATGGGCTAAATGGCGCGTTTGCAATTCCCGAAACGCCGCCGCCCTCCGGCGGCGATAATTCCCGCGCCGGCCTCGTGGGGATTCGCCGGAAAAGGCAGCCTTTACCGCTCCGGAAGGCGGGAGTGGCCGCCGTCCGGATCGCGCAGAGGATGGCCCTCGGGGAGCTCTTCTACGGGGACTTTCTTCCATTTGCCGCCGACTTTTGCCACTATTATATTGTAGTCCCTGTCGTAAAACATCGTCCCGTCGCCCGCGTTTTTCAACGCCTGCGCTTTCAGGTATTTTGCCTCTTTTTTGTAGCCCTCGGCGGTTATCGCGTGGCGGTACGTCCCCTCGGTCGGGTAGTCCTCGCGCTTCACGGTTTTCTTCGCTTCCTCGTTCGACTTCTTCCAGTCCGTATTTTCCTCGGACAAGTCCTCAGCGCCGATGTTGTCGAGGCGTATCAGGTTGCGGAACTCCGTTTGCCCGTAGAAAATCGCCCTGTCGCGCGAGAACATGAACGAGTGGTACGGCACGTCGGAGCCTATCCTGAACCAGTTGTAGGCGTTCAGACCCTGACCGTAGGCGGAGGCGTAATAGTAGAGTTCGGCGACGGGCAGGCCCTCCTCGAAATGCTTGTTGAGTATCATCGTGATTCTCGACGTGTCGTCGGCGGCGTACGCCTCGAAAACGTGCAGCCCCCACCTCTTCTTGTAGTTGTCGCCCCCGCGCACCATTATTGTGGAATTTGTCGAAATTGGGGAATCGAAGAATATCGGGACCGGAACTTTCGACTTGTCCATGCCGTAACTGTACGAGCGTTTTTGCCAGTTCGGCCAGTCGGGGTTTACGTCCGAAAAAAACGCTGCGGGGGAGGCTGGGGAATTTTGCCCTTCGGATTTTTTCGGGGAGTTATCGGTTTCGGCGCCGCGCGCGCATATGGAAAACGCGGCGGCGGCGCAACAGGCAAGACAAAGAATTTTCACGGCTTTACCATAAGGGCGCGCCTTCCGCGCCGCAAGCGCAAAATGGGCGATACTTGGCTTGACAATCGCGCGGTATGCGCAAAAATATTTCAAATACCAAACGCGCTTTTGAAGGGCGGACAACCCCGCCTTTCCGGAGCGAATCCGACCGACACACCACACAAGTTTATGAATATAGGCAAATCCATATTGTGCGCGATATGCGCGTCGGCCCTTTCCGCGGTTCAAGCCGCGGCGCAGGAAGCCGCGCCGACGTCCCTTCCGGACGCCGAAAACTCGGCGGCTCGGGCGCCGGAGGCCGCTTCGGAAAAGGGCGCGGCTCCGGACATTCCGAACTACTCCGCGGACGACTACCGCAACTTTTTCGGCCTCTGCTGGATAAGCAATCCGGACGAGATTCTGCGCTACGCCCGCCAGATGGGCTACAAGCACGTCTACTATCAGGGCGGCATGGAAAAACACCCGCTTTCAAAGGGAATGTATTTCGTGATGGAGTCCCCCGAGTACTCTGTTTACAGAAGGGTGATAGACATCTCAAAAAAATATCCGCCGGAAGTGATACGCGAGTGGGAGACAACATGTTCGCTCATATCGCTCGATAAGCCGTTCCCGCAGAATATGGCCACCGGCTGGTTCGTGCCCCCGCACCATTTCACCGCCACGCTCGACCTCCAACAGGAAAAGGTCATAGAGGACATCACGAACAAGATAATCGACAAGGTAAAAAAAATCCAGATGGCGAATCCCGAATTTAAGTTTTCGGGATTTGCGTGGGACGTCCCGCAGCCTTTCGGCGACTTTTGGAGCGAGCACACGACCAAGAAGATGCACAACGGCAGGCAGGTCACCCTCGCCCACTGGACCGGCAAGGACGCGAGCGTCAAGCACCCCGACGTCACGCATGAGTATGCCACATATTCCGAGGGGCATTTTGAATTTTACCGCAGGCTTTTCCAGAAGGCCCGCAGCCAGATAAATCCCGAAGCCAAGTGGATAGTGGAGCCGTACAGCGTGTACAACGACTGGATGCGCTACATGGATTGGGATTTCATGAAGGCCAAGGGAGACAAGCGCAGTGAATATATGCCCGATCTGGTGTGCTCGGAGGGCAATGGAACCGAATTTGTAGACAACCCCAAGAATTTCGAGAGCGGGCTGATCGACAGGACGAGGGTAGCCTCCACGACCCCCAACGTATTCGACGACGAGACTCTTCGCAAGATAGCCGGAGCCGCCGCCTCGAAGGGCGCCTGGACGGGCTGGTTCGGCCGCCCCGGAGGGACGGGCAACAACCCGGGATACCGCTCGATCCGCGACATCCCCGCGCGCGTCAAGCTCAACCGCGCGGTCGCGGTGTGGGAGAACCTCAACGGCACGCCTCTGTCGCAGCGCAAATGGGACGGCGTGAACTATTCCAGCCCGACCGCTGAAATGACGCCGGACGTGATATGGGCAATCCAGCCGGAGACGAAAAAGCTGTTTTTCGTGTTCCTATCCGACAAGGGCGAGGTCAAGATTCCCGACGGGTACAAAGTCAAGGAAATATACCACGCTGACGGGCTCTGGCAGGAGATCAAAACTTTTCCCGCCAAAAAGAGCATAGTTTCGGTTAAGAAGGGCAAAATCGTCCCCCGCAGCCCGTATGTCGTCAACGCCGGATTTATCGCGCAGCTCGCCAAAAAGGGCGGGGCGCTGAACAAAGACAAATAGCGGCCGCCATGCGCGCCGAAAAATCGAACATTGCGATTATGAAAATATTTAAAATAGCATGCGTAGCGGCGATTGCCGCGTCTTTCACCCCGATTTCCCGCGCCCAGGATTCCGCATCCGCCGGAGCTTCCGGAGGCGCGGAGGCGGCGCCTGCTTCGCCGTCGAAGTATCCGAAGGACGACTACCGCAACTACTTCGGCGCGGGCTGGCAGGCTGACGCGAAAGAAGTCATATCCTTTGCGAAGCGCATGGGGTTTTCGCACGTCATGTCGATGGGGCCCGCCATGGCGAGAACCCCCGACGCCGACGGCATGTTTTTCTATATCGAAACTCCGGAGTACGGCACGTACCGCCGCTATGTAGATCCCTCCAAAAAGTATTCTCCCGAGCAGATAAGGGAGTGGGAGACCACATGCGCGCTCAAAGACGCCTCCAAGCCGTTCCCCGAAAATCTCGCGACCGGATGGTTCTCCACGCCGACCGTATTCAGCGTGCAGCTCGACTTCCAGCAGCGGAAGGTGATAGACCGCACGATAGACAAAATCATCGAAAACGTCAAAAAGCTCCAAAAGATAAACCCGAAATTCAAGTTTGCGGGTTTCAGCTGGGATGTCCCGCAGCCCTTCGGGGATTTTTGGGACGCCGAACAGGCCACGCAAAAGGGCAGGCAGATAACCCTCGCGCACTGGACGGGCAAGGATTCGGGGTCCAAGCACCCCGACGTCGTGCACGATTACGCGACGTATTCCGAGGGCTATTTCGAGTTCCTGCGCCTTTTGCGCGAGCGCGCCGCAAAAGAACTCAACCCCGACGTGAAGTTCATAGTGGAGCCCTACAACGTCTACAACGACTGGATGCGCCACATGGATTCGGACTTTATGAAGTCTAAGGGCGCGGACGCCAAAAAGTACATGCCCGATTTCGTCCTCGAGGAAAACGGCACGACGGGTTTTGTGGACGACGAGCGCGCGTTTAAAAGCGGCCTGCTGGACAAGTCGCGCACCGGCACTTCCACGCCCAACGTTTGGGACGAGCCGCAGGCTCGCAAAATCGCGGCGGCGGCGGCCGTCAACGGCTCGTGGAGCACATGGTTCGGCCGCATAGGGGGCACGGGCAACTGCCCGAGATACCATTATATCCGCGACGTTCCCGCGCGCCTTAAAATCGCAAAGCTCCTGCCCGTATGGGAAAATCTCATAGGCACGCCGCTTTCGGAGCGCAAGTGGGACGGCTCCGTTTATTCCTCGCCTTCTGCCGGCATGACGGATTCCGCGATATGGGCCACGCACCCCGAGAGCGGCGAGGTTTATTTTTCGTTTGTGAAGCTCGGCGGCTCCGTGCCGGTTCCGAAGGGGTATGAGGTCGAAGAAATTTCCGCCCTCGACGGCGTTTTCAACAAAATCGACGGCATGCCCCCGAACGAAGTCCCGAAGTGGGGCAGCACGCGGCCGCCGCTGGTTAAAATTGAAAACGGCAAAATAATTCCCGACGATCCCGGGGTTATAAACCAGCCGTATGTCGTGAAATTTAAAAAGACGGAAGGATGAAATTATGAGGTTTTGCAATTGCGGGGCGGTTTTCGCGTTCGCCGCGTTTTGCGCGCCGTGGGCGTCCGCGGACTCGCCGAAATACGACAGGGACGACTACCGCAACTTTTTCGGCATATGCTGGCGCGGCTCGCCGCAGGACAATATAGACTACGCCCGCCAGATGGGGTATACGAGCGTATTCTATATAAACGGAATGGAGAAGTGCAAGAATGCCGCGGGCATGAAATTCTACCTTGAATCGCCCGAGTACGCCACCTACACGCGCGCCGTCGACGTTTCAAAAAAATATTCCCCCGAAGAAATCAGGAAATTTGAGACGTTCGCCGCGCTCAAAGACGCCTCCAAGCCGTTCCCCGAAAACCTCGCAACCGGCTGGTTCATGCCGCCGAACGGCATAACGATAATTCCGGATTTCCAGCAGAAAAAAGTCATAGACCGCACCGTTGACAAAATCATAGAGCGCATCCGCAAAATCGAGAAGGCGCGCCCGGGGTTCAAGTTCGCGGGGGCGGCGTGGGACGTGCCGCAGGCCGAGGGCGACTTCTGGACCGGCAAGAAGGGCAATCCCATGAGCAACGGCAGGCAGGTTTCGATTTCGCACTGGACGGGCAGCGGCTCGGCGTCCAAGCACCCTGATGTCACGCACGACTACCCTACGCACGAGCTCGGCCACTACGAGTTCTACCGGAAGCTTTTTGAGAGGTGCCGCGCCGAAATCAATCCGGATTCCAAGTTTATCGTCGAGCCGTACAGGGTCTACGACGGATGGGTGAAGGACATCGAAAAGCTCGCCGCCGAGAAGGGCCCCGAGGAGGCAAAAAAGTACATGGCGGACTTCGTATGCGAAGAGGGATCTTCCACCCAGTTCGTGGAGGACGAGCGCAATTTCAAGAGCGGCCTCTACAAAAAGGACCAGGTCTCGTCGAGCACCCCCAACTTTTTCGACGAGGCGTCCGTGCGCAAAATATCCGGAGTCGCCGCGGCAAACGGCGCGTGGACGCACTGGTTCGGGCGCCCGGGAGCGACGGGCAATATGCCGGACTACAAGACGATTCGCGACGTCCCCGCGCGAATAAAGCTCGCAAAGGCGCTCCCCGTTTGGGAGAACATCAACAACACGCCGCTTTCGGAGCGCAAGTGGGACGGGCAGGTCTATGCGTCTCCGACGGCGGGAATGTCGGAGGATGCGGTGTACGCCGTCCAGCCCGGCACGCAAAAGCTGTTCTTTGTGTTCAACACCCCCGACGGCATAGTCAGGGTTCCGCAGGGCTATCGCGTTGCGAGGATATACTTTACCGACGGGCTGTTCCGCGAATTCAAAGGCAGCGCGAACTATCCGATCAAAAGCCCCATGCTCGACTCTTTCATAAAATATGAAAATTCGGAGCTCTCTCCGAAAGACAGAACCATATCTGGGCTCGGGTTCATCGCCGACCTGGTTCCCTCAAAAGACAAAACCGATTCCGAAAAATGATGATTGACGCAAAAAAATTCGCCGTGATTTTTATCGCAGCCGCTCCGTTCGCCGCGGCGTTCGGCGCCGGCGGAGAGGCCGAAGAGAAGCTCTCCTACACTCCCGACGACTACCGCAACTTTTACGGGATATGTTGGCGCGGCTCTCCGCAGGACAACATAGACTACGCCCGCCAAATGGGGTATACGCACGTCGTATACCAGTGGGGCATGGAAAACTGCAAGAATATCGACGGGCTGAAATATTATCTTGAAACCCCCGAATCCGGCACTGCGAAAAGGACGGTTGACATCCGCGAAAAATACTCTCCGGAAGAAATCCGCGAGTTTGAAACGTCGCTTGCGCTCAAGGACGCCTCAAAGCCGTTTCCGCAGAATATCGCGACCGGCTGGTTCGGCCCTCCCTACCGCCTTTCGGGCATTCTCGACTTCCAGCAGAAGCGCATAATCGACCGCACCATAGACAGGATTATGGAGCGCATAGACTCCATGGCGCAAAGGGCGCCGGGGTTCAAGTTCGCGGGAATCGCGTGGGATGTGCCGCAGGCGGAGGGCGACTTCTGGAGCGAGCGCGAGGGGGCGCCGATGAACAACGGCAGGCAGGTGACAATCAAATATTGGACGGGCAGCGACTCGGCGTCGAAGCATCCCGACGTCGTGCACGACTACCCGACCCACAAGCTCGGCCACTACGAATTTTACCGCAGGCTCTTCGAGCGCTGCCGCAAGGAGAAAAATCCCGACTCCAAATTCATCGTTGAGCCTTACAGCGTCTACAAGGGCTGGATAGCGGACATTGAAAACGACATCCTCAAAACAAAGGGCCTTGAAGAGACGAAAAAATACCTTCCCGACTTGGTGTGCTCGGAGGGCGGCGGTACGGATTTCGTGGAGGATCCGCGCAATTATGAGAGCGGCCTGTATAAGAAGAATCAGGTTTCTTCTTCCACTCCCAACGTCTACGACGAGCTCAACTCGCGCAAAATCGCCGCCGTCGCCGCCGTCAACGGAGCGTGGACGCACTGGTACGGCCGCCCGGGGGCGACGGGCAACATGCCTGACTACAAGACTATCCGCGACGTTCCCCCGCGCCTGAAGCTCGTCAAGGCGATTCCCGTTTGGGAGAACATCAACAACACTCCGCTTTCGCAGCGCAAGTGGGACGGCAAGACATATTCCTCGCCCACGGCGTTCATCGACAAAAACGGGCTCGGCGCGCTCCAGCCGCAGACGGAAAAATTCTTTTTCGTGTTCAATTCCGACAAGGCTAAGGTTCCGATCCCCGCGGGGTACGACATAAGCGCGATATACTTTACCGACGGGTTGTTCAAAGAGTTTACCAACAACGAAATGAACTCTTTCAAGCCGTCCATGCACCGGCAGTTTTTCCTCGTGAAAGACGGGTTTGTCTCGCCGAAGAACACGTCGGTCGTGGGGCAGGGCTTTATCGCGACCCTCAAAAAAGTCTCGCCCGCGACGGAAATAGAGGTCAAATAATGGGAAGTTTTTTCCGATAACAATTTAATTCCGGCGCGCGGTTTTCGGCATTCCGAATGCGGCGGGCGGAATTAGGCAAAAGAAAGGTCTTATGAAAAAGCTATCAGCCATATTGATTGCGGCGTTCGCGCTGTTCGCCGCCGCATGCTCCACCATAATCAGCGACGAAAGCTACGCCATGGCAACCCGCGGCGAGACCGTCCAGACGTATTCGGGTTTCGGGTGTTCCGAGTCCGCATTGCGCAACGCCACTTTGCTTGCGCTCGCCGAGCGCGGGTGGATTGTCACCGACACCAAAGACCCGATAAAGGCCCGCCTCTCCGAACTCAGGCAGGAGGCGCGCATATCCATAAAAGTTAAGGGCGACACCCTCGTCGTCGACACCAAGGGGTCGCTCGTGGACGGCAACAAGGCGTACGTTCCTCTGCGCTATCTGAACTACCTCATGTCGTCCGTCCGCAAGAATGTGCTTAGGGCGAACGCCAATTAGGGGTTCGGAGTCCGCATAGTTCGGATTTCAACGGCTCCGCGGCCTTCGGGCGGCGGGGTTTTTTTTGCCCGCGGCGGGTTTCCGGCTTTCGCGCCGCGCGCTTTTCGTTGACAACGCATTTGGGGGGTTGAAAATTTTCCGCATGAAATTCGAGAAAATCGACCCCAAGTCCGTCGCCGAAAATTCCGCAAAGCTCATAGGAAGCGACTGGATGCTCGTCTGCGCGGGAGACCGCGGCGGGTTCAACATGATGACCGCAAGCTGGGGGGCTTTCGGGTTCATGTGGAACATGCCGGCATTCTTCGTTTTCGTCAGGCCGTCGCGATATACCTACGAGTTTATGGAAAGCCGCGATTTTTTCACGGTAAACATTCTGCCGGAATCGCGCAGGGACGCCCTCAATATTTGCGGGAGCAGGTCGGGCAGGGATTGCGACAAGGCCGCCGCCGCGGGGCTGACCCCCGAGTTTACGGAAAATGGCGTCTATTTCGCGGAGGCGCGGCTTGTTTTTGAGTGCCGCAAGGCGTATTCGCAGATGATGGAGGCGGGTTCCTTCGCCGACAAGACGCTCGTCGAAAAGTGGTACGCCGCCTCGGATTTCCACAAGATGTACGTCGGCGTCGTCGAGAGGGCGCTCGCCGCAAAGTAGCCTTTCGGGGCGCGCGAGGGGGCAATGGAGGAGTTCGGACAGACTTTCCGGGTGCCCGATTCCTGGCAGGCGGAGGCCGTCGCCCACCTGAAAGCGGGCCGCGACGTCGTGCTGCACGCCCCGACGGGCACGGGAAAGACCTTTGTCTTCGAGCTCTTTTTTTCGCAATGCGGGGGGCTTGCGACCTACACCGTTCCGACCCGCGCGCTCGCCAACGACAAGTACGCGCAGTGGCTTTCGGAGGGCTGGCGGGTAGGGATTTCCACGGGCGACAGGCTCGAGAATCCTGACGCCCCGCTGCTGGTCGCCACCCTCGAAACGCAGCGCGAGCGCATACTTTCCGGAGCCGCCCGCGGGCTTTTCGTAATAGACGAGTACCAGCTGTTGGGCGATTTCTCGCGCGGGGCGGCCTACGAGACCGCCATTGCCGCGCTTCCGGCGGACTGCCGGTTGCTGATGATGAGCGGGAGCGTCGAGAACTCTTCGGAGGTCGCCGAATGGCTGCGCCGCATAGGCCGAGACGCGCGCCTCGTATGCTGCCTCGAAAGGGCGGTTCCGATAGACGAGGTGTGCGCGGCCGCCCTCCCCGAGATTTCCGCGCGCGGCGTGCGCGGCTTCTGGCCGGCGATAGTCCAGCGCGCTGTCGAGGCGGACATGTGCCCGCTGTTAATATTCGCCCCAAAGCGGCGCGACGCCGAGGCGATAGCCCATTCCCTCGCCTCCGAGCTCCCGTGCCGCGACTTCCTCAAACTCCCGAGGGAAATCGAATCCGCGGCGGGGGGCGCGCTCGCGCGGCTGCTCAGGCGCAAGATAGCCTTCCACCACAGCGGATTGACGGCGTTCCGCCGCGCGGGAATCGTCGAAAAATACGCGCGGGAGGGCGCGTTGAAGGCGGTCGTGGCGACTACCGGCCTCGGCGCCGGCGTGAATTTTTCGATGCGCAGCGTCATAATCGCCGACAGGGAGTACGAGACGCCCGACGGCCCGAAGCTTTTGCGCCCCGACGAGCTTCTGCAAATGTACGGGCGCGCGGGGCGCAGGGGCAAGGACGCCGTCGGATACGCGATTTCCCTGCCGGGCAAGCCGTCGCTCTCGCAGGCGCGCCCGATTTTTCTCGAGCGCCCCGCCTTTGAGGATTGGCCCGCGATTCTGAGGATAATGGATTCCGCGGGAGACTCGCCCCGCGAGCGCGCGGCCGCCGCCGCCGCTTTTTGCAGGAGGCTGTTTTCAAAGACGCCCCCGAACCTCGGTTTCGAGGCTGTCGCGGACTTGCGCGATTCCGGCGGCGTTTCGTCCGGCGCAATGCGCGGGGGAAGGGTGGAAATTCTCAACTCCCGCGGTCTCTGGGAGCGCCGCAAGCCGCAACGCGCCTTTCGCGTTTCCGAAACCCTCTTCCGCTCGGGCGGGCGGTGGGTGAGGTTCGACATGTGCGCGGAGGCGGTAAAGGCTTTGAAAAGGGGGGCGGCGTGCGCTCTCGCGGGCGGCAGGTACGGCGTCGCAATCGAGCTCGCAAAAGCCGCGCGCGGGGGTTGGGCGCCCACGCGCGCTCTCTCAAAAATCGTCCGCGCGGCGGGCGCGGAAGTGCCGGGTAATCCGCTCTCGCGGAAACTTTTGACGCTTAAAAATATTCGGCGCAATTTCCCGAAGTACGCCAAAATCTCCCTCCCGGGCGCAGTGTGCCTGGAAGTCTCCTCTGACGAAAGCCGCGTCCGCGCGCGCCTCGACATCTCGGGCGCGATGGTCGGCGCGTTTCCGGACTCCTTCGGGCGCGGGCTCTTCAATCCGCCCTCGCGCAGCGCGGACGTCTCCGGCGAATGGGATTTCAAGAGGCTCGCGGGCTTTGAGGGCGGCTCCGCTTCCCGCGCGCTTCCGGCGGCGGTGTGGCGCAGGCTCGGGCTGATAGACGGGCGGCTTGCCGTCACCCGCAGGGGAAAAATCTTTTCGTTCTTTTCAAAGGGCGAGGGGCTCGCGGTCGCCGCGGCATTGGAGGATTCCTCCTACGATGTCGCCGACATAGCGTTCGATTTGGCGAACTTGCGGGCGGGGCGCAGGTTTTCGATGTCGGAGATTAAATCTGGGGCGTCGTCGCGCATGGCGGACGCGTGCAGGATTGCGTGCCTCGGCGCGACGGTCCCGGGATATCTGCGCGCGGGGGTTCCGCCGGAGTTCGGCGCGGGGGCGTCGGAAATAATGCGCGAGCTCCGCGCGGGCGTTTCGGCGCAGTCGCTCGAAACCCCCTCCCTCGGACGGGGCGACATCGAGAGGGCGCGCCTCGAGTGGGAGAGCCTGATGCGCCGCGTCTCGGCGGCTCCGGATCTCGACTGGGACAGGTGGCTCGGATTGAAGCGCGAATGCGCGCGCCTGTTGTCCGCTCCGTCGGGAGCTTCAAAAAATCGCGGCTTGCGCGCTTTTTGATGTTGCAAAAAGCGAGTTTGCGAAATTGACTTGGCTGTGATGAAAAACTTGGGTGAAAAATTGGCGGCGGCAAGAAACGCCATGGGCTTTACTCTGAGGGACGCGGCCGACCAGACGCGCCTGCGCACCGACATAATATCCAATATGGAGTCGGGCGAATTCAACTTCAAGCTTCCCGAAATTTACAAGAGGGGGTTTTTGAGGATTTACGCTGCCTTTTTGAAGCTCAATGTGGACGAAATAATGGCGGAGTACGCGGCTTTGCAGGCTTCGCGCAGGGGGGATGCGCGCAAGGCCAAGCATATCCTTGAAAGGATAGCGCCCGCCTCCCCCAAGGACGTGGAGCCTCCGCAGTCCGTTGACGGCCGCTACGAATCTTCGGAAGACGAGTCCGGCGGCGACATCTCCGAAGACCAGATGAATTACATCAAGCTCGGGGCGGTATTTGTCGGGGTTTTGCTGGCGGTCGCGCTGATAATTTTCGGGGTGTCGTCTCTCGTTCGCCCGAACGCCCCCGAGGAAAATCCCGACATCAACATGACCTCGTCCGCACCGGCATCGCCCGCCCCGCGGCAGCAGGCGTCGCCCGCCGCGCAGCCCGCCAAGGAGTATCTGCTCGGCATATCCGCCCTGCGCGACACCTATATAAACGTATACTACCCCCAGGATAAAAGCAACCCCCTTTATACGGGTTCCATTGCCGCGGGCGACAAAAAGGAATTTAAGTACAAAACGCCCCTAAAAATCATGACGACCGACGCCCAGAACATTGAGGTGTACCGCAACGGAAAGAAGATCGACCTCTCGCGCGGAACGGGGATTCAGCCGAGCGGCATTTGCGAATTTTCGGTTTCGGCGAGGGATTAGCCCGCGGCCTCGGATTTGTTTCGGGATTCCCCTCGGAACGCCATCCGCATTTTTTCAGTAAAAGACATGCTTACCCACATAGTTATTTTCAGGACGAGAAACGCCGACAAGGTCGGGCTGCTCCGCGAGGGCGTCGAAACTCTGCGCGCCATAGACGGAGTGAAATTTTTCCATTGCGGCGCGCCCGTGCCAAGCCAGAGGCCGGTGGTTGACGACTTTTTCGACGTGGCGCTCGTCGTGGCGTTCGAGAACGACGAGGAGGGGCTTGCGCGCTACGCCTCGCATCCGGTGCACGTGAATTTTGTCGAAAACTACCTCAAGCCCGCGGGCGGGAAACTTTTGGTTTACGACGTAAAGTAGGCGGTATTTTTTTGCGGGCGGATATAGTTTGCGGGCGGAACTGCGCCCCGCCGATTCGCCCGCGCCGCCGGTTTGCCGCGGGATTCCCGCGCGCCCGACACTATAATGCTTAAACTATCGAAATCCGACGCCGCCGCATGCCGGTGGATAAGCGCCGCCGCGAAAGAGGCGGGCGGCAGGGCGTACCTCGTGGGCGGATGCGTGCGCGACTCCCTTTTGGGGAAGACCCCCAAAGACATAGACATCGAAATTTACGGCCTTACCCCCGCGATGGTCGAAAAAACGCTCTCGCGCCGCTTCCGCTTCGAAATGGTCGGCAAGAGCTTCGGCGTCTGGATTCTCAAGGGGTTTTGCATAGACGTGAGCGTCCCGCGCACCGAGCGCAAAACGGGCGAGGGGCACCGCGCCTTCGACGTGGAATGCGACCCGTTTCTGCCCGTAGAGGCGGCGTGCGCGCGCCGCGACTTCACCGTAAACTCCATGCTATGCGACTGCCTCACGGGCGAAATCGTGGACCCCTACGGCGGGAGGAAAGATCTCGAAAGGGGGATATTGCGCCACACTTCGGACAAGTTTTCGGAAGACCCCCTGCGCGTTTTGAGGGCGATGCAGTTCATAGCGCGATTCGGCTTTTCTCCCGCGCAGGAGACCGTCGAGCTGTGCTCGAAGATCCCGTTCGAAAACCTCGCGCCGGAGCGAGTTTTCGAGGAGTGGAAAAAGCTGCTCTTAAAGGGCTCCAAAATTTCCGGCGGCTTAAACTTTCTGCGCGACTGCGGCTGGATAAGGCATTTCCCCGAGCTCGCCGCGTGCTCCGGCTGCCCGCAGGATCCCGAATGGCACCCCGAGGGCGACGTGTTCGTCCACACGGGGTTTTGCCTCGACCACTTCGCCGCGCACAGGACGGGGGACGACAGGGAGGATCTCGTCGTGGGGCTTGCAGTGCTATGCCACGATTTCGGCAAGCCGCTGTGCACGGCTTTCGGGGAGGACGGCAAAATACATTCCTACGGCCACGACGTTCTCGGAGCAAGGCCGGCGCGCGAATTTCTCGGGCGCATGACGCGCGAAAAGTCGCTTATAGAGGAGGTCGTAGTGCTCGTCGAGCGCCACATGGCGGTTCTCGACCTCTGGCGGAGCGGGGCGGGGGATTCCGCCATACGCAGGCTCGCGCGCAAGGTGGGGCGCATAGACAGGCTCGTGCGGGTGGACGACGCCGACAGAAACGGCCGCCCGCCGCTCGAGCCCGGGGATTCCCCGCAGGGAGTCTGGATTTCCGAGCGCGCGCGGGAGCTCAGCGTGCGCGACTCCGCGCCGAAGCCGATCCTAATGGGCAGGCACCTCGTCTCGCGCGGAATGAGGCCGTCGGAGAAATTCAAGGCGATTCTCTCCGCCGCCTACGAGGCGCAGCTCGACGGGGAATTTTCGGACGAAGCCGGCGCCGCCGAATGGCTCGGGGGCTTTCTTCGGGAACATGGCGCTTGAAAATTCCGCCGAAATGTGCGACTTTTGCCCTAACCGCATTGTCATATTTTACGATATATAGAATTTCCCGAAACTATGAAGAACAGACACGAGAACACCCATGGCTCCAAACGCGGAGCCGCCGGCGGGGAAAGCGACAATTTAAAGCCCCTTGAACCGGCGCGCGCTCCGGAGCTCGAACCCATTCCCGGGCGAGAGGCTACGCCGGTTGACGCCGAGCGCGCCGCTGACGACATGTGCGCCGAGGAGCAGGCGATGAATTCCACAGACCTCATGCGCCGCCTCGACGAGGCGGTCGCGCAGGCCGAAAAAAACAAGGATCTTTACATGCGCACCCTTGCGGATCTCGACACATACCGCCGCAAAGTCCAGCGCGAAAAACAGGAGCTCGCCAAATTCGCCGTGCAGCCGCTCGTCGAGGAGCTCATACCGTCGGTGGACCACCTCGAGATGGCGATCGCCGCCGCGAGGGAATCGGACGACGCCAAAAACCTTCTGAAAGGCGTTGAAATGGTGTGCTCGCAGATAAAGCGGGTTCTTGCGAATTTCGGCGTCGAGGAAATCGCGGGCGAGGGCGGGGATTTCGACCCGAATTTCCAGGAGTGCGTCGCCCACGACCCGAGCGACACCGTCCCCGAAAACAAGGTCATAAAGGTGATGCGCTCGGGCTATAAGATCCACGGAAGGCTCGTCCGCCCGGCGAGTGTTGTGGTATCGAGCGGAAAGGCCGAGAAGTAGGTTTATGGCCGAGGATTTTTACAAAGTTCTGGGCGTCGAAAAGACGGCGTCCGCGCAAGAGATAAAAAAGGCGTACCGGAAGCTCGCGCTCAAATACCACCCCGACCACAATCCCGGAGACAAGGCGGCGGAGGAGAAATTCAAGCAGGTTTCCGAGGCTTACGAAGTCCTTTCCGACGAGGAAAAGCGCGCCAAGTACGACCAGTTCGGGCACGCCGCGTTCCAGCAGGGCGGCATGGGCGGCGGAGCCGCCGGATACGGGGGATTCCAGGATCCCTACGACATATTCCGCCAGGTGTTCGGCGGAGGCGGCGGCGGGGCGTTTTACGACTTTTTCGGCGGCATGGGCGACATGCGCGAGGAGGACGCCAATGCGCCCGAGCGCGGCTCGGACATCAGCGTCGAGATGGAAATTTCGCTCGAGGAGGCGGCGGCGGGGGTTTCGCGCACGATACGCTACAACCGCCTTGTCGAGTGTCCCGACTGCCGCGGTACGGGCTCTAAGGACGCCGGCGGCCGCAAGGCCTGCCCGAAGTGCGGCGGCACGGGCCGTGTCAACATGGCAAAAGGCCCCATACGTTTCAGCCAGCCCTGCCCGACTTGCCGCGGTTCCGGAACTATAATAGAAAACCCGTGCCCGAGGTGCGGGGGCGGGGGCAGAATCCGCGAGCGCAACGAGGTGAAGCTCGACATACCCGCCGGCGTCTACACGGGCTCTCGCCTGAGAAAATCCGGCGCGGGCAACGCGGGCTACAACGGCGGCCCGAGCGGAGACCTGTACGTCGTGATTGTCGTGGCCCCGAACGACAGGTTTGAGCGCGACGGCAACGATCTTTACACGGACATAATGGCAAAGTTCACCCTCGCGGCGCTCGGGGGGCAGATAGAGGTCGAAACTCTCACCGGGAAGAAGGCGGTTTTGAAAATCGCCCCTGGCACGCAGCCCGGCACGCTGATGCGCCTCAAAGGGCAGGGAATGCCGAGCCTGCGCGGGGGCGGCGCGGGAGATTTGTACGTCCGCGTGAACGTCGAAGTCCCCTCCAAGCTCACCGACGCGCAGCGCAAGAAGCTCGAGGAGTTTGCGGTTCTGTGCGGGGACGCCGACAACAAGGGGTCGCAGTCGCAGCCGTTTTACAAAAAGTTTTTCTGAGCTTTTGCCGCTCCTTTCGCGGGCATGGAGAATTCCGGCCCGCGAATTTTCTTGCGCGGATTTGCAGCTCGCGCGCCGCGGGCGTATTTTGCGCCGCGGTGCTCCGCCGCCCGCGGGCGGCTATTCCACGATGTACAGGCAGCAGGCGTAGCCGTTTTGCGGGGCGAATGCGGCGGGATTTTCGTCAAAACGCTTTGCGTGTTCCGGCAGCAGAATTGCGCGCTTGTCCATTTTTTCCGCCGACATTTCCAACCTCGCGCGGTGTTTCCCGCGCCCGCCGTCGAACAGCTTTACGGGCATCATTCTGTAATATGACGAGTACCCGTCGAAGAATTTCGCCTTCCGCGCCTTTTCCGAATCTGCGCGCACGTCCGCTTCGCCGCACGACGGCCCGAAGAGCGCGTACATGACGAGCCTCCTTCCGGAAAATTCGATTTCAAAGCCCGAGCCGGTTTCAAATTTTTTGAAGCCAAACGGCGCGCGCTCTTTAAATTTTCCCGACATTGCGGGCGAGTCCCACGGGACGTCGCCCGTTTTGCCGAACAGCTTTGCGGCGTCGAGCGGAAGGGTTTTCACCGAAACGGGCGACATTGGGTCCGCCGCCGGCAGAGACCTCGCTCGGGCCGCGCCGCCGGCTTTTTTGCCGGATTTTGCCAGCGCGTCGAAAGAGCGCGCGAACGCCTTTTGGTAGAGCAGGTGCCCCGTATTCGGGTACGGGTGGACGCCGTCTTTCGAGAAAGGAATTTTGCCGTCGGGCGTCCGCGCGATTGCCGCGCTTTCGTCGAGCGCCTCGCCGTCCACGTATTTGACGTCGGCGCCGGTTTTCATAATCAGCTTTCCGGAGGCAAGGTTGCCGGCTATCTCCTTCCCGAAGTGGATAGACGGAATTCCGTAATAGTCCGCCAGCGCCTCCATCGCGCTCGCCGCGCGCGACATTTCGCCGTTTTCGAGGGCGGCGGCGTCCCTTTCCGTCACAGTGTAGACGAAGCATATGTCCGTTTCTTTGGATTTCGCCCAAATCTGCCGGACTATGCCCTCCATGTCCCTGAATATGTCGCGCGGGTTCCGCCAAGCGTCGTTTACGGCGAACTCCACAAATACGGCGTCGGGATTTTTTGAGATTACGTCCGCGCCGACCCGCAGGCACCCGAGGTCGGAGCCGGTTCCCCCGATGGCGGCGTTGATTTCCCCGACGCGCGCTTTCGGATACTTGCGCGCCAGATATTTTCGGGAGTGGACGCGCCAGCCGTTCTGCTCCGTAATGCTCCCGCCGAGATACGCGATTTTAACGTTTTTCCCTTCTTCCAGCTTTTTTGCCAGATTAGGCATTCCGAGCCTTTCGGAAAACTCGGCGAGCGGGCGGACGGCTTCGGGATTAGGCGCTCCCGCGAGCGCGGTTTGGAAGGGGGCGGAGGCGATTGCCGCTGCGGCGATTGCCGCGCGGAATCCGGATTTTTCAAAAAATTTCATGTTTGATGTATTTTTTTTAGTTTAAAACATAAAACTCCGTTTAGTCAAGCAATCCGGAGCCGCGTCGCGCTTTGCGGCATATGGCGGTTTTCGCCGGCGCGCGGCGGAAATATTTTAAAAAATATATTGACATGCCGGCGCGTTTAAAATGGAGTGAAAGCTTAACTTTTGGCCAGATAGCTCAGTTGGTAGAGCGGAGGACTGAAAATCCTTGTGTCCCTGGTTCGATTCCTGGTCTGGCCACCATTTCTTACGGTTTCCCTCGCGGGAGGCCGTTTTTTTTGCGCCCGGGCGCGGGCAGTCCGCGCGGCTTTCGGAGACTGCGCAAAAAGCGCCGCATCGGATTTCAACGCGGCGCCTTTGCAGCCGGCTGTTTCCCTCGCGGGCGGCGCGCCGGTTTATGCGCCCTCCGGCAGTTCCCCGCGCGGAGTGGGGGGCTCATTTGCCGACGATTTTGCCGATGGTTTTCAGTTTTTTCGCCTCCGGATCCCCCTTTGTCGGGACGAGGTATCCTCCCTCGCCGAGCTCGTTCCATGCGTATATCAGGGCAATGCGCTCCTTGAGGGTTTTTTCGGGATTTTCGTCCATCCACTTTATCGCTTCCGACAGCAGCTTGCCGAAAGCTTCCGGAGTGTCTCCGGTATAATAGCCGCCCACGGGCGTGTTGCCGAGCCCTTCCGGCCCCTTGCCCTCCCACGGCCGCTTGTCCCAGCCGCACGTTATGGTTGGAATGAAAGGCTGCTCGGGGCTGCCGTTCCATGTGGATTTTGTCGCGCTCGCGATGTCGGAGTAGGGAAGTTCCCTGCTTTCGCCCTTGTACGAGGTGTTTACGTTGTAGCGCGTCGCGATGTCGAAAGACGGGCGTTTGCCCCGGCAGCACGCTATGGCGATCCCGTCTTTGAAGCCGAGCTTTTTTGCGGTTTCGCGCATTATTTTTATCTGGGCGTCGGTTATGGAATTTGCGCCGCTTCCGAAGATTACCACAAGCGGCTTTCCCCCCACGCGCATGTATTGCGGGTCGGAGAAATATCTTGTCCAGTATTTTACAGCGTCCTCCCAGTTCTTGTCGCCGATTATTTCGGATCCCCCGTGGTTGGCGACTAACAGGCAGTATTTGAGTTTGTCCTTTTCTTTGGATTTCAGATACAGGTTGAGGCTCGCGTGCGTCGGCTGCGATTCTATCGCGGCTTCGTTTATGGGGCCTTTGTTGTCTTTCCAGTACCAGCAGAACAGGAAGAAATCCACGCCGTTTTCCGCTGCGAGCCTTATCTGGCGGTCCATTATTTCCTGGGAATCGTTTCTCCAACCCCAGACGGGCTCGCGGAATCCGAAATCTTCGGCGAGTTTTTTGGTCAAATGCGTGGGCGCGCCCTTTGCCCACGGCTGGGAGGGATCCGCGTCATACCGGTTTTTGCCAGACCATCCGTCGAAGTAGTATGCGCCTATCGTTGCGCGCTTGGCGGGCGCGGGCTCTTCAGAATTTCCGGATGCCTCCGCGCATGCAGGGGCGGATGCGGCAATGAGGGCGGCGAGAGCGGATTTCAGATACTTGCATTTCATGGGTCGAATGTATTTGCCTGATATTTGCAAAAAAGCCCAAGAATAGTCAAAAATCAACCCAAAAAATAAAACAAGATTTGCGCGTTCAACCTCTTGGAACGCGCCTGAAACATTCGGCAAAGTTTGCGGAAATTCCAGCCCGCGCATCCTCGAATATCCGCAAAGTTCGCTAAGGTTGCAAAAGTTGCATTTTAACGCGAAAAGCCCGCAATTTGGTGGGTAATTTTTCAAGAAAAATTACCGTTTTTCGCTCTACGTCAAAGATTGTGGAATGGGAGAAAAAAAAGAGGGCAAAGAGAATAAAAAATGTTCTACAATGCCCAATGTGTTAATCAAGGGTTATAAGATACTCAGGACGGTAAGAGTTAGTCAAGACTTTTCGCTTGCGGAAGTTGAGCATAAGCAGTCGGGTATACCCGACTGCTTATGTGGGTCGCATCGTTTGATTCATTACGATTCCTACCGGCGTTATATTAAGCACGTCTCTGAAAACGGAGCTATTTATCATCTCAAGGTAAAATGCAAGCGTTACAAGTGTCTCGATTGCGGAAGGGTCTTTCGCGAAAGGCTTGAGGGAGTAAGGCCTTACGCTCGTCACTCGGAGAGGTTCAAAAACAGGCTCGTAAGTGAATACGCTCGGAACGTTTGCAATAAGGCTATTGCCCGGATTTACCGCATATCTGCAAGCACGGTTGAGCGGGCAATCCACAGTAGGTACGAGCAAAAGCTCAAAGAGCAAATCAACTATCCTTGTCCTGAAATTATAGGAATAGACGAGCACACAATCCACAAGGGTTACAAGTTTGCGACTACGATAGCCGACTTATCGCACCACAGGGTATACGATGTTATTAAAGGGAAGAGACATAGCGATATAGAAGCCACGCTAATGTCGTACAAAGGCAGGGAAAATGTGAAGGTAGTGTGCATGGATTTATCGAGCGGATATCGAAGTATCGTAAGGAGATGTTTTCCGAGGGCGAAGATAGTAGCGGATAGGTTTCATGTGATACGATTAGTGCTCAACCACTTTATGGAATTTTGCAAGAGTGCGCAGGAAGAAGTAAAGTGGAAGAGATCGATTACTTATCCTTTGCGGAAAAGGAGAGAGAGGCTAAAAGCGCAAGAGATGGAGCGGCTTAAAAGCTTTTTTAGGGGAAATCCGGCAATAGAGCTTGCGTACGAATTTAAGGAGCGATTATGCGGACTATTGAATAAAAAGAGTCAGACGGCAAAGCAATGCAGGGATAACATAAGAAAGTTAAAGGAAATGATGAAGATAATGAAATACGAAGCGCCGACAGAGTTTGGGAAGCTTGCGGAAACGATAAGCGAATGGTTTGCGCCGATAATAAGAATGTGGAGATTTACAAAAAATAACGGAATAACGGAGGGCTTCCACCGCAAGATGAAGTTGATACAACGCAGAGCCTATGGATACAGAAACTTTGAAAATTACAGACTGAGAGTCCTCGTGGAATGCGGGGTGAATCTATGAAAGGCAAATCTAAAAAATCAACCTATTCCACAACCTTTGGTGTTGACCCCCGTTTTTCGGTGCGTTTTGCGCCAATCGCAGTAAAGGGCGGCAAAAACGATAAAGCCCGCAAATCCTTTGTTTATACGGATGGCGGGCTTTTTTTTAATGAAGTACCTGACCAGGGACTCGAACCCTGAACCAATTGATTAAGAGTCAACTGCTCTACCGATTGAGCTAGTCAGGCAATAAATAACAATTCGCGTAAAGTACTCTTTTGCCCCTTCTATGCAAGAAAAAAATGAATATTTTTTCGGGATCGCGGGGAAGACATTTGCAAAGAGGAGCGGGGCGTATGAAGCTTTTGAAATCCGCCCGCAAAGCCGCAATTCTCCGCGGCGGGGCGTTCCCCTTCGCCGGAGCCCGCACCGCGTTTTTGCCGCCGCCTTTGCGTACCGGCCGCGCTCCGGATCCGGTTTGTGGTTGCATAGCCTGCGCGATTAGGTATATGTTTCCTTCAATTTAATTTTTCGGCACGCCAATTATGAAACAATATCTCGATTTGCTCAAATTCGTACTCGAAAACGGCGAGGAGCGCTCCGACCGCACGGGCGTCGGCACAATCGGCGTATTCGGGGCGCAGGCGCGCTTCGATCTGCGCGGCTCCTTCCCGCTGCTTACCACAAAAAAACTCCACACGCGCTCGATAATTTACGAGCTGTTGTGGTTCTTGAAGGGCGACACCAACATAAAATACCTGAACGACAACCGCGTGACCATTTGGGACGAGTGGGCAGACAAAGACGGCAATCTCGGGCGCATATACGGGGCGCAGTGGACTGATTGGAGGGCGCCCGACGGCCGCAGCGTCAACCAGATAGACAGGCTCATAGAGGGCCTGAAAAAGGACCCTTTCGGGCGCAGGCACATCGTGAGCGCGTGGAATCCCGGCGAGCTCGACAAGATGGCGCTCCCGCCGTGCCACGCGCTGTTCCAGTTCCACGTCAACGGCTCGGGCGAACTGAGATGCCAGCTCTACCAGCGCAGCGCGGATCTATTCCTCGGTGTGCCGTTCAACATCGCCTCGTACGCTATGCTCACGATGATGGTAGCCCAGGTATGCGGCTACAAGCCGAGGGAGTTCATTCACACATTCGGAGACTTGCACATATACAAAAACCACATAGAGCAGGTCAAGACGCAGCTCTCCCGCGACCCCAGGCCGCTGCCGACCCTCCGCCTGAATCCGGCGCGCAAAAATATCGGCGACTTTACATTTGAGGATTTCTCGTTCGAGGGCTACGACCCGCATCCCGCCATAAAGGCTCCGATTGCCGTATGACTAACTTCAAGGCGATAGCGGCTGTGGCCGAGAACGGCGTGATAGGCAGGGGGCTTGAAATACCGTGGAGGATCTCCGAGGATTTCAGGCACTTCAAGCGGACGACTCTCGGCGGGGTGCTTCTCATGGGGCGCAGGACTTGGGAGAGCCTCGGTTCGCGCCCGCTGCCGGGGCGCGAAAACGCGGTCATAACCTCGCGGCCCGGGGAGGTTTCGGGGGCGCGCGCGTTCGCCTCGCTCGAAGAGGCCGCCGCCGCCTACGACGGCGACCCGCGCACGGTGTGGATTTGCGGGGGCGCCGCCCTCTACCGCGCCGCCCTGCCGCTGTGCTCGGAGCTCGTTTTGAGCCGCGTGAAGCTCTCGCCCGACGGCGACGTGTTTTTCCCTGACTTTTCCGGTCTGTTTGAAGAAAGGGAAACCGTTTTAGAAAACGAATTTTTTGACGTTATAAGATATGTGAGGAAATAAAATTCCCCTTTCTTCGGGGAGGACGGGATTTTTGCGAACAATTCAAACTGGCATAATGCAGATGGAATTTCTTATTTTGATAGTGGTGCCGATAATAGTCGGCTTGTGGGCGCAGGCCCGCGTTTCGGGGGCGTATTCGCGCTATTCCCAAATACGCTCCGCATCGGGGATTACGGGGCGCGACGCTGCCGCGGCGGTAATGCGCTCGGCGGGGATTTCCGACGTCGACATAGTTCCGATAGACGGCACCCTCACCGACCACTACGACCCGTCGAGAAAAGTTCTCGCCCTCAGCCGCGACAACTTTTACGGCACGAGCATCGCCGCCCTCGGGGTCGCCGCGCACGAGGCGGGACATGCAATCCAGCACAAAGTCGGCTACGCCCCGCTCAACCTGCGCATGGCGCTCGTGCCGGTGACGAATTTCGCATGCCAGCTCCTGCCGATCGTCATGATAGGCGGCTTCTTCCTCTTCCACAGCGTCGCGACCCTCTATGTCGGGGTTGCGATATACTTGGTGCTTACGGTATTCCAGCTCGTCACGCTCCCCGTGGAGTTCAACGCCTCCGCGCGGGCGAAGGAGAGCCTGCGGGAGCTCGGCATAGTCGGAGCGGGCGGGGAGTCCGAGGGCGTCGAGAGCGTTCTGGACGCCGCGGCCCTCACGTATGTGGCGGCTTTCGTGTCGTCGCTCGGCTGGCTGCTGTACATGCTCGCGCGCGCCAACTCCTCCCGCGAATAGCCGCGCGCCGCGCCCCGATTACGCTTGCAAAAGCGCGGCGGAATAAAAAAATATTCCGCCTTAGATGAAAGTCGGAATCGGACAGATAAACGCGCGCGTGGGCGACTTTTCCGCAAACGCCGCCAAAATATCGGACGCCTGCGCGCGGCTCGCCCGCGGCGGCGCGGACTTTGCGGTGTTTCCCGAATGCGCGGTGTCGGGCTATCCGCTCGGCGATTTGGTCGGGTACGGCAGGTTTGTGGAGGCCGCGCAGGCCGCTCTCTCCGCGCTTGCAGGAACCCTGCCGATTCCGGCGATAGTCGGCTGCCCGCGCTTGGACGGCGGGCCGGCGGGCGCGCGCAATTCGGCGTATCTTCTGGACGGCGGGAAAGTCTCCAGGATTTGCGACAAAATGCTGCTGCCCAATTACGGCGCATTAAACGACTCGCGCAACTTCGATCCCGGGCGCGATTTCGGGGTCGCGGAAATCTGCGGGAAGTCGGTCGGGGTGACGGTTTGCGAGGACATCTGGACGCTCCCGTCGCTGCCCACCGCGCCTCGCTATGAAAATTCCCCGCGGCCGCTCGAATATTTTTCGGATTTGAAGCGCGGCGGCGGGCGGCTCGATCTGCTCGTGAACATTTCGGCGAGCGTCTTTTCGACCGCAAACGACACCGTGCGGCGCAGTGGCGGCCTGCTGTTCGAGGTCTCGCGGACGGCAGGAGTTCCGCTCGTCTGGTGCAACCTCGTCGGGGGCAACGACGCCGTGGTATTTGCGGGCGGAAGCGGGGTTTTCGACGCCTCGCGCGCGGAGCCCGCGTCAAAGTGCCTTAAAAAATTCGAGGAGGACGCGCTGGCAATTGACCTGGATTCGCTGGACGGCTACGACGGGGACGCCTTCGACTTTCAGGGCGACTCCGACCTGAAGCGCGCGATAGTGATGTCACTGCGCGATTTCGTCGGCAAGTGCGGAATAAGGAGCGTCGTCGTGGGGCTCAGCGGCGGCATAGACTCCGCGCTCGTGGCGGCGCTCGCCGTCGAGGCTCTCGGGCGGGAAAATGTGGTCGGGGTGTCGATGCCCTCCAAGTTTTCGAGTTCCCACAGCAGGACGGACGCCGCCGCGCTCGCGGAAAATTTGGGCATAGAATTTCACACGGTTTCGATAGAGAAGCCCGTCGAGGCGGTCGAGGGCGCGCTCGCGGGGCTGTTTGCCGGCTTGCCGCGCGGAGTGGCGGAGGAGAACATACAGTCGCGCGCGCGGGGGCTGACGCTCATGGCGATTTCAAACAAGCTCGGGCACCTGGTGCTCGCCACCGGCAACAAGAGCGAATGCGCCGTGGGCTACTGCACGCTCTACGGCGACACCAACGGCGGGTTCGCCCCTATCTGCGACCTCTACAAGACGGAGGTATACCGCCTTTCAAACCTCGTAAACCGCGAGGCGGGCAGGGAGATAATTCCGCAGAACACCATAGACAAGCCGCCGTCCGCCGAATTGCGCCCCGGACAGAAAGACGAGGATTCCCTGCCGCCCTACGACGTTCTCGACGCGATTTTGCGCCTGCACATAGAGGGGTTCAAGTCCGCCTCCGAGATAGTAGCGGCGGGCTTCGACAGGGCGGCGGTTGAGGACGTTTTGGGCAAGGTGGCGCGCGCCGAATACAAGCGTTCGCAGTATCCGATAGGCCCGAAGCTTTCGGCGGTCGCGTTTTCGACGGACAGAAAAATACCGGTATCAATAAAGAGGGGGCTTCAATGACTTCCAAAGAGCTTTTTTCGGAATCAAAAAAACTCATACCCGGGGGGGTTAACTCTCCGGTGCGCGCTTTTCGCGGGGTGGGCGGAGAGCCGTTTTTCGCGCGCTCGGCGCGGGGGGCGCGGGTGGAGACCTGCGACGGCCGCGAGCTCGTGGACTTCGTGTGCTCTTGGGGGCCCGCGCTCTTCGGGCACAACCATCCGACGATCCGCGCGGCGATAGAATCCGCGCTCGCAGGCGGAACGTCTTTCGGAATGCCGTGCGAGGCTGAGCTCGAAATGGCGCGCATGATCTGCGGCATGATTCCGTGCGCCGAGATGGTGCGCATGACAAATTCCGGCACGGAGGCGACCATGTCGGCAATCCGCCTGGCGCGCGGGTACACCGGCAGGGATTTGATAGTAAAGTTCGCGGGCTGCTACCACGGGCACGCGGACAGCCTGCTCGTCAAGGCGGGCAGCGGCGCGCTGACTTTCGGCAACCCCGACTCCGCCGGCATTCCGGCGGATTTGGCAAAGCTTACGATAGTGCTTCCCTTCAACGACGCGGCGGCGGTCGAGGAGTGCTTTGAAAAGCTTGGCGAAAAAATCGCGTGCGCGATTCTCGAGCCGTATCCCGCGAACGTAGGTCTCATAGAGCCCGAGCCCGGGTTTTTGCGGCTGCTGCGCGGCGCCTGCACAAAGAGCGGCAGCCTGCTCATTTTCGACGAGGTAATAACCGGCTTCCGCGCGGCTGCCGGCGGGGCGCAGGCGCGCGAGGGGATTATGCCCGACCTGTGCGCGCTCGGCAAAATAATAGGCGGCGGCCTTCCGGTCGGCGCGTTTTGCGGGAGGCGCGAGATAATGGAACTCCTCGCGCCGCTCGGCCCCGTCTATCAGGCGGGAACGCTCAGCGGAAATCCGCTCGCGATGTCCGCAGGAATCGCCGCGCTGAAAATGATCCGCGAAAATCCCCCCTACGAAATGCTCGAAAGGAAGTCGGAATTCATAGTGAACGCGGCGCAGGCGGCGGCGAAGGAAAAGGGAATCGCGCTGCAAACGCCGAAAGTGGCGTCGCTCTTCTCGTTTTTTTTCAGCGAAAACCGCGTGAAGAATTGCGCCGACGCGATGGCGTCCTCCGCGGAGCTCTACAAAAAATTCTTCTGGGGGTGCCTCGACCGCGGCGTTTACTTTGCGCCGAGCGCGTACGAAATCTGCTTTATGAGCGCGGCGCACACCGACGGCGACCTTGCGCGCGCGGCGGAGGCGATAACTGAAAGCATACGCGCCCTCTGAGTCGGGACGGGAGAAATTTTCGCCGGAATCTTTGCGCCTCTTTAATTCCGCGGCGCGCCGTATTGTCGCGGCGCAGGAGGTAGGTTTTGCTCGGAATGCGGAAATTTTCGGGAATTGCGGGGTGAATTGGCAGAGCAAATTTTGCGGCGGGTGGTTGAAGTTTTGCCGCGAAAAATTGCCGAGTTCCCGCTGGCGGCGGCGGCGGGTTTTCGCGCGCTAGCAAAGCGGGGAGGCGCGCGTGCGTATTGTTTTCCTGGTCAAAATTGCAGCGCGGCAAAGGCGCGCGGCAGCGGCGCGCAGTGCGGACATTTTTTTCTTCTTGTTGAAACTTGGCGCGGGAGAGGCGCAGATGGAAATAGAAAGCGGATTGTAAAATTTTCCAAACGGATTCCATTCCGCGCGCGATAAGGGGGGGGGCTTTAATAGAGCGGATATGCGCGCGGGGGTATGGCTGACGGCGCGCGGCGGGAAGGACGGCGGCGGGTCGAAGCGGGGTTTGGGAAATATTTTTTATTTTGCGGGCATAGTGTGTGGGGGGATAGAATTTTTTTCTCAAAAAAAGTTTTGACATTTTTAAACCTTGCGTTAGAAAAGTTTATATGAAAACGAATTCATATATTCTTCTTCCTCTCGCATTTTGCGCAGCCTTTTCCGCCGCGGCGGAGACATATTACTATTGGGGCGACGTTACCAACGGAAACATGCCGGTATTCGACGCCTCCGCATGGAGCTCGTCGAGCTCCGAATATGTCGCCATTCCCGAGGACGCAAACGTAAATTCCCCCGACGCCAACTGGGTGTTCGACTACGACGCCCATCTGCCTTTGGCGTCGAGGAGCGAGGGAATTTACTACAATATAAACCAGGCGTTCCTGAATTTGGCTTCCCTGACTGTCGTAAATTATAATTACGACTCGATTGACTTCATAAAAAACGGAAGCGTGACTTCGGGCGGTTCTATGAAAAACAATTTCATAGCAAACGTTTCCGGAGCGTTCTGGAACATAGGCGAATTCACGTTTGAGGGAGGAAGCTCGAATTGGGAGTTTGTATTCGGCGCGTCTTATTCAAACGGCACGCAGCCCGAGGTGACATTCGGAACCGTCAATATTGGCAGCGAGGGCGCGCGCGCCGACGTGAGATTCGGGGGGACGGCGTCCGCGCTTTGCAAAGGCACTGTCGGCGACAAGGCGGGGCAGGATATTGTCATGTCGGATTCAGGATGCATGAAGTATCTAACCGTCACGGGAGATTTCAACATATACGGGAATTCCATTGTTCAAATGAATGTCTGGAACGAGGACGCTTCCGCCGTCCATTCCGAAAATATGCCGGACATACTCGTCCAAGGTGTCGTCAGAATGACGCCGTCTTCCGACGGAAAACTCCCGACCCTCAATCTTCTCCACAGGGTTGCAACAATAAGTTGGAACGAATATAAGGCAGCCCCGGGCGCCACCGACACCTTTATAAAGGTAGGCGGGCTCGACGGCAGGGGAAATCTGTCGAACAACTCGCGGACATTGGACGCGAGCACCGTAAAGCTCATCTTCACCAACAAGGAGGACTGCGATTTCTCCGGCACTTTCACAGAAAACCGCTCCGACTCCATAAAGACCGTAATGAGCGTAAAAATGGCGGGCGAAAACGGAAAGAGGCAAATAATCCGCGCGGATTCCGCCTTCACCGGTACCGTCGAAGTCGAGAGCGGCACCCTCATAATCCACAGCACGACGGCACTCGGAAAGCTCACAATGACCGGCGGCGGCTTCGGCGGCATCGAGGGCGGCGTGACCGTCTCCGGAGCCGAATGGTTTGGCGGGGACATAGTTTTCCACAACACCGAAACTTTCTTCGGGGGGCTCGCCGACAAGATTACCATTGATGGGACTTTCACAAAGTCCGCCGAGGGGAAAATAGGCGTGGACTTTTCGGGGCTCGACGCCGCCGTGCTGATAGACGAAGGCAACAACGTGTTCGACCTGATAACCGCCAACGCCCTGGAAGGCTCGTTTTCGTCCGACGCGAACGACGACTTTGAAGCCAAGAACCTGCTGAACGCGATAGCGGACTTCGCGTGGGTCGGCAACACCCTCACCGTAACCTTCTCGCAGGTGCCCGAACCAGCGGCTGTCGCCGCCCTCATCGGAGCGTTCGCCCTCGGCGTTGCCGCGTGGAAGCGGAGGAGGGGGTAGATTGGATAAGAGGGGGAGGGCTATGCGCCCCCCTCCTCATACACTCTCGCAAGGAGGCGGTGCCGCTTCTATTGAAAGGGCAAAGCCCACTTGCTGCGATTGGCTTTGCCAATGTTTCTATCCCTCCGCAATTTCCGGCAAAACGAACTTCCGGTAAGAAGTTCGTTTTTGCTTGCAGATTTTGTTCTGAAAATCCCACTTCCCCTATTGGGCGCAATGACTTTGAATGCGGGGCAAAAAAATGAAAAAAGTCGCGGCCTAAATGCGCTTTGGGCGCGGGGTTGCGACTTTTTAAAGCGGCGTTTTTTTGTTTAGGGGCGCGTGAAACTGCCATTGATGATCCGTTTTAAAGAACCCGTCGCCGGCAGCATGCGCGGCGCGCTTCCGCCGCCAGGCTCTTTTTAATGCTTATCTGAACGGCAGTTTGGCGCGCCCCGCGCCGAAAGCGTCCGCCAAATCAGAAGTAGCGGGAGAGAAGCCCCTGAAAAGCGGAGCCGTGGCGGGCCTCGTCTTTGCACATTTCGTGCACAGTGTCGTGGACGGCGTCGTACCCGAGCTCTTTCGCCCTCTTTGCGAGCATCAGCTTCCCTTCCGTCGCCCCGCGTTCGGCTTCAACGCGAAGTTCGAGGTTCTTTTTCGTGTCCGCGCAGACGCATTCGCCGAGGAGTTCGGCGAACTTCGCCGCGTGTTCGGCCTCTTCAAACGCGATTCTCTTGTACGCTTCCGCGACTTCCGGGTATCCCTCCCTGTCCGCCTGCCTGCTCATCGCCAGATACATTCCGACTTCCGTGCACTCGCCCGTGAAGTTCGCGCGCAGCCCTTCGACGACTTCCTTGTCGAGGCCGGCGGCGACGCCTATTTTGTGTTCGTCGGCCCACGAGGCCGTAGGGGCGTCGTCCTTGACGACGAACTTGGACTTGGGCGCCTTGCACTGGGGGCAGACGTCGGGGAGGTTGTCGGCGTCTTCAAAGACATAGCCGCATACCGAGCATATCACTTTCTTTGCCATGATGTTTTCCTTTGTTTAGTCTGTTTTTGTTTTCTTGCCAGATCCGAAATTCTGGTTTTTGAAAAATAGCTGTTGTAAAGCCTGTTTGCGTCTTTGAGCAGGGTTCCGAACAGGCAGTCGTTTCCGCCGCAGCGCGGGGTGTCGAACATGCACGGGCATTTCGCCTCGCCGGAGCCTGTGGCGTCCATTATGCGCATAAGCGGCAGCCTCTTTTGCTCCTCGGTAAAGAAGAACCCCCCGTTCGGGCCGCGCGACGAGGATATTATCCCCGCCTCGACCATCTTGCGCAGCGCCTTCGAAAGATGGTGCCTGGAGACGCCAGCGGCGCCGGCGATGCGCTCGGCAGTCATCGGAGAGCCGGCGCGGGCGACCGCCCTCGCGGCGTGGAGGGCGAGCGACGAGCATTCCGATATGTTGAGGACTTTTGAGGGCACGCGGGTTTCTTTTAATAGAATTATAGTACTACAATACTATTATTTTTCCAAACGCAAGCCTTTTTTTCCGTCCGACCGAATTTTTACGCCCCGATGAGCGACATTCCCGCCCACATCCAGAAGGGAACGGCGGGGAGGGCCGCGAGGAGTGTCGCTACGGTTATCTGCACCGCCATCTGCGGGCGGCCGCCGAAGTGCTTGGCGAGCACCGCGGCGGTAATCCCGCAGGGGGACAGCGCCTGGAACACCAGCAGCTTTTTGAGCGAGGCGTCGATTGGCAGCGTTGCGGCGGCCCCTATAAATATGCAGGGCATTACGCCCATTCTCAGGAAAACCGCAATTCCGACCGTTTTCGCGTCGAAGGTTTCGCGGGAGTATAAGTCGTATATGAGCGTGCCGAACATCAATAGGTTTATCGGAATAGACGCCCCTCCGATGAGCTTCAGCGACGAGAGCGCAAATTCGGGAATTTTATCCGCTATTCCCGTCCATATGAAAAACAGGGCGACGAATACGGATAACACCGGGCCTTTTAAAAATATTGAAAGGCCGAATTTTTTTGCGGATGAGAGCATTGCCAGCCCCAACGACCAGAACACCAGATCGCATCCGACATTGTGTGTGAGGACGAGCCCCATGAAGTCTTTGTCGTCCGGATAGATTATCGCCACAAGCGCTATTATGAAAAATCCGTAATTGTGCACTCCCGTAGTGACTGTGAATGTCCGCGCCCCCTCTCCGGTTTTGAGCCCCATAATTTTTGCCGCAATCCACGCGACGGCAAGGCACGCGCATATCCCGAATACTCCCAGGGATATGGTGCACGCGGCGTAGCTTACGCTTGCGAGCTTCTCGTTGCCTATCATGTTGTAAAATATGAAACATGGCAGCGATATGTCTATGGCAAGCCTCATTAGAGACTTGTCGCTTTCAGGGGCGAGCCATCCCAGTTTTCGCGCGAGCCACCCGACTGACACGACAACATATATGGGAAGTACCGCTAAGGCTAATGACGGATTGAATCCCGTTTCCATTTCTCCAAAAAAAAACCGCCCGCAACGGCGGGCAAAATCGTTATTCTCCATACGATTCTACCGCGCCTGCGCGATTATCAAGCCAATTAATGTCGGGAAAGAGCTTTCGGCAGGTACGCGGCTATGTCGGAGGTTGCCATCGCGGTCTCGGTGAGGTCCCTCGCGGCGAGCTCCGAGGCGCGCCCGAGCCAGTCGGAGGCGCAGAGGGCGGCGAGGGAAACGCTTTCAAATTTTTTTGACGCCGCGAGCGAGCAGCACAGCCCCGCGAGCAGGTCCCCGCTGCCCGCGCGCGACAGGGCGGGGCCGCCGCGGACGGAATAGGTTATCCGCCCGCGCTCGCACGCGCGCGTCGCGGAGGATTTCAGGAGGATCGCGCACCCGAATTTTTCGGACGCCTCAATCAGGGATTCGTCCGAGGCGTCGGGGGCGATCCTCAGAAATTCGCCTTCGTGGGGCGTCAAGAGCGACGGGGAAGGGCGGGAACGCAGCAGGGAGGCGGAGGATTCGGAAATCGCGTCGGCGTCGAGGACGGCGGGGAGGCTTGGAAAATCTTTCAGAATCTGGGCGACGAGCGCCGCCGCCTCCGCGGAGCCCGTCATGCCGCTTCCGGCCAGAAACGCCGAAGCGCGCGGCAGCAGCGGGCGCATCAGCCCGTAGGATTCGAGCGCTATCGCCCCGTTTTCGTCTTCGGGGCATCCGACCCAGATCGCGGAGGGCTCGGCGGCGGCGAATTGCGCCGCGAAAGTTTCCGGCACGAAGGCGGTCACAAGCCCCGCGCCCCCGCGCAGCGCGGCTTTTACGTTCATGAGCGCCGCCCCCGGGTAGCGCCGCGACCCGGCGAGGACAAACGCGTGCCCGTAGGACCTCTTGTCAGAGAGCGCGGGGCGCAGGGCTTTCAGCGGTTCGGAAATCGACGGGAGGACGACTGCCCTTGCGGAGTCGGGAACGCCGGCCTCGAAGAACCCTATGTCCACAAAGCGGATTCTGCCGGCAAACGGCCTGTTGAAGGGCATGAAAATTGCGTCCTTTGCGATTCCGGCGGCGTATGTGGCGTCGGCGCGGAAGGCGGGGGCTTGCGGCGCGTCGGCGGAGATCCCCGCGGGAATGTCCGCGCTGATTTTTATCCGCGCGTCCAGCGCGTTTGCCGCCTCTATCGCCGCGCCAAGCTCCGCCCGCGCGGGCGGTCGGAAAGTCATACCGACTAGCCCCTCTATCGCCAAATCGAATTTGCCGCGGACGTTCGGAAGCTCGGAGAGCGGAAATATTTTTTCGATTTTCGCGCCGCCTGCGAGCAGGGCGTCGAGCTCGAGCGATGTGTCGGGCCTTTGCTTTTCGCGCGGGGCGGCCGCGACGCAGAGGGAGGCGCCCGGGATTTTCCGGCATATTTTAGACGCGGCGGCGATTGCGTCCGCGCCGTTGTGCCCGCCGCCGGCGATCGCGATTATGCGGGGTGAATTGCCGATGTCGAACTCCCTTAAAAACTCTTCGGCGATCCCGCGGCCGACGCGCCGGATTGCCTCGCGCTCGCCAAATCCGCCGCGGGCGAAAAACCGCCTTTCAAATTCGGCGGCCTCTGCGCAGGACATTATGGGGGCGCGGCATTCCATTTTATTTCGTTATGACCGCAACCGCCTGCGCGTAGTCTTTGAGGTGCGTGAGGCTCACCAAAACCCTTTTGCCGCCGATCTTTTCCATCGCCGCCTGCGCGGCTTCGTCGAGCCTCGCAAGCGGCGCGCCCGACGGCGCGTTTTCTATCGCTATCCCCTTGGGGGAGACGCCGGCGGAGAACCCCGTGCCGAGAGCCTTCGCAACCGCCTCTTTTGCAGCAAACCTCGCGGCTAGCGCCTCGGCGGGGTTGGCGCGCGCCATGCAATGGGATGCCTCCGCGTCCGCAAAGGTTTTGCTTAAAAACGATTTTCCGTACTTTTCGAGCAGCCCGCGTATGCGCGCCACGTCCGCGAGGTCTATTCCCACCCCGACGACTTCCCCCGAAAACTGCGGCTCACTTCCCATATTTCGCGATAAGCCCCTTCATCTCTTCCACCGCGCGTTCTATCCCGACGAGCAGCGCGCGGCAGATTATGCTGTGGCCTATGTTGAGCTCGTTGAAGCCGGCGGTTTGGAGCAGCGCGGCTATGTTCGAGTAGTTTATCCCGTGCCCCGAGTTTACCGTAAGCCCCAGGGATTTTGCGAGCTCCGCCGCCCGCGCGAGCCTTTCGAGCTGCCTGCGCGTCTCGGCGGCGTCTCCCCATGCGTTTGCGTATGCGCCCGTGTGGAGCTCCACGACGGAGGCTCCGGCGGCTTTCGCGGCTTCGACCTGGCGTTCGTCGGGGTCTATGAAAGCGGAGCACACCGCGCCCGCCGCCGACAGCCTTGCTATCGCGGAGGCGACCTTTTCGGTTTCGCCCGCCACGTCGAGCCCACCTTCGGTCGTCACCTCTTCCCTGTTTTCAGGCACGAGGCACACGTAGTCGGGGCGGACTTTCAAAGCGACCGAAATCACGCCTTCGGAACACGCCATTTCCATGTTGAGCTTTGTGCGTATCCTTTCGCGCAGGGCGAACATGTCGGCGTCGCGGATGTGGCGCCTGTCTTCGCGCAGGTGGGCGGTTATCGAGTCCGCGCCGGCGCGTTCCGCGGCGAGCGCGATTTCCGCAGGGTCGGGTTCCACTATTATTTTCGAATCCGCGGGCGTCCCGCGGTAGCGGGCCTGCCTTAGCGTCGCGGAGTGGTCTATGTTCACGCCGAGTTTCGTCATGTTTGCGGTCATTGAAATTTTTTCCAGAGGGACGGCATAAACAGCGCGAGTATCGCGTAGAATTCCAGACGCCCCATTATCATCAGGACCCCCAAAAATATTTTCGACGCCCCGTTCATAAAGCCGTAGTTTTCGGCGGGGCCGACCCTGTCGAACCCCGGGCCGGCGTTTCCTATGAGCGTAAGAGTCGCGCTTATTGATTCCGACAATTTCAGATTGGGCTCCAAAAACGATAAAATCTGTATGGACGCGAGAGCTATTAGCGAGTACATAACTATGTATGAAAGCGCGTCGGCAGCCTCTTTTTCTCCGACGATTTTGCCGTTTATTTTGACGGGCCTTACCACTCTGGGCCTGAAAGATTTCTCGAGATGATTTTTGCAAAGCGCGTACGCGAGTATAAGGCGCGAGACTTTTATGCCTCCCGAGGTTGAGCCGGAACATCCTCCAATTATCATAAGCGCGAGAAAAACCGAATGCGTTATCGGCGGCCATTTCTGGTAGTCTTCCGACATGAAACCCGTGGTAGTCATTACGGAGACCGAATTGAATATGCTGTGCGTAATCGTTTCCCAGAGGGTTTTTGAATTGTCGGGATCGGCGTATACGAAAATCGCCATGGAGAATCCAGATAGCAGAAGGATTCCTACATAGACTTTTAATTCCGTATTTTGCATCGCCCGATGGAATTTTCCGGAAGCCAGAAATATTATTGTGGAAAATCCCACGCCGCCTATAAACATAAACAAGGCGACGACCCAATAAACCGCCAGGTTGTCGTAGTGGGAAATGCTGTTTTCGTAGACGCTGAATCCGCCGGTAGAGACGGTGGAGAACATATGGCATATGGCGTCGTACCATGTCATGGAGCACAGCTTAAAACTTATCGCGCATATCGCGGAAATCGACAGATAAAGCCCTATTATTTTTAGCGCTATCGATTGTATTCTTTCGGTTTCAACCCCTCCCCCCGAATCCGCGCTTGTTTCGCGCGAATAGAGTATTCTGCCGTCCGAGCCCAAAAATGACAATATCGCCACGAAAAACATTACCACTCCCAGCCCGCCGATCCAGTGGGATAGGCACCTCCAAAACATCAGGCTGCGCGGAAAGTCTGAAAAATCTCCAAATACGGACGCGCCGGTCGTCGTGAGGCCGCTCGACGATTCGAAGAAGGCGTCGGCGAACGAAACGTCCAAAATCATTACATACGGGACGGTTCCCAGGAGGGAGGCGAGGACCCATCCCGTGCCCACTATGCACATGGCTTCTTTTTTGAAGAGTTTTCCGGAGGCAGTGCGGCTCGGAAGGAAGAAAGCGAAGGCAAGCAATATCGAAAGGGCGACTATGGAAATCCACGCAGGAAGAGCTTCTCCCTCGAGGGGGGATTCGGAATAGTAGAAAACCGACACCCCCGCGCACAGCGAAAACGCCAGCGCCATTATCGCGAAGAGCATCGAAAGGATTTTCAGTATGACGGGGTAATTCATTCGGCTATTTCACGAACATTTTGACGACTTCTGGAGCCATCTGCTTTTCGAGAATTACGACGAGCCTGTCGTCGGCGGACACGGAGTCCGCCGCCCCCGGGACTTTCGCGCCGGAGCCGTTCACTATTGCGGCAACGATGCACGCGGGCGGCAGCCGGAGGTCGCGCAATGGGCGCCCCACGGCGGGGGAGCCCGCGCCGACTTTCAGCTCCACAAACTCTATCGATCCCCCGCGCAGCGAACCTATGACGGAATAGTTTTTGTCGGTGACGAGCTTTTTTATTTCCGAAACCGTCACCCTCCTGGGGGAGACTATCGACTCGAAGTTCAGAAAGCCGCTTATGTTCTGCAAAACCTGCTCGTAGTCCGGCTTGTTTATTACGAGCTCCACGTGCGCGACCCCGAGCTTTTTGGCTTGCAGGCACGTCATGACGTTTTCCTCGTCGTCCTTTGTGCACGCCATGAAATAGTCGGCGTCGCCTATCTGCTCCTCCTCGAGCAGGCGCAGGCTCGTCGCGCTGCCGTTTATAACGGTCACGCTCGGGAACGCCTCGGCGATGTCCTTGCACTTTTCGATGTCTGGCTCTATCACGCGGATTTTGAAGCGGCGGTCGCTCAGGCGCCTTATCACGGAGACCGCGGTTTCAGTCGCGCCGTACAGGACTATCCTGCGCGAGCTCGGGGAAATGCTCGAAAATATCCTGCGGCATTTCAGGAGCGTCTCGGGGGTGCCTATCACCGTGGCCTTGTCTCCGGCGCGCAATACGGTGTCGGCGCGCGGCACTATGAGCTCGCCCGCGCGCTCGACATACCCTATCCTTATCCCCGCGTCGAGCGACAGGTCTTTCAGGGCGACGCCCGCCGCCTTCGCGTCGGGCGAAATCTCCATTTCCTGAAGCTCTATCTCTCCCCTCGCGAAGTCCTCGAACGCCATTCTCTCCGGATTGCGCACATGCTTTGCGAGCTCGACCGCCGTCAGCGCCTCCGGATTTATGAGAACGCCTATGTTGAAGTGCTTTTGGTAGTTTACAACCGACGCGTCGGCGTACACCTGGTCGTGCACCCTCGCGATTGTGGTCTTTGCGCCGAGGCTTGCGGCAAGCGAGCACGCGACGATGTTGAGCTGGTCGTGGGCGGTCATCGCCATGAAGAAGTCGCACGACTCAACCCCCGCCTTTGAGAGGCACAGGGCGGACGCCCCGTTGCCGCGCACCACGCGCACGTCGAGGCGCTCCTCTACTTCGTCGGCGGTCGAGTCCTCCGACTCTATCAGCGTGACGGCGTGCCCGTCCTCGCTCAAAACCTGGCATAGGTAATGCCCGACGTCGCCGGCGCCTGCTACTATGATTTTCATAAGCGCGCCCATAATAGAGCGCGCCGCCCGCAAATGGCAACGAAATTTCGGTTTTCTTCCAGCAGCCGCGGGCGCGTTTTTTTCGAGAAATTTTCTCGCAAACGCGCGCCGGTTCGGGAAAATTCAAAACATTCCTATGAAATTTTTTGCAAAGTTCGCCGCCTGTCTTCTGGCCTGCGCCGCGCTGTGCGCGTGCGCGCCGGCGCCGAAGAAAAAAATATCCGTGGTTTCCGGCGGTTCCGTCCATTATTGGGGGGACCACGAAAACGAAATAATGGGAGAGCTCGTCTCCGGAATGCTCCGCGAGGCGCTTGCGGGAAAGGCGGACGTGAAGTTCGTAAACCTCGCGGCCGGCGGAAAAATAGAGGAGGCTGCCGGCAGCGACGCCGTCGTCGTGTTCGGGGAGGGCGAGGCGTCACACCCCCTGAAGGGCAAAATGGAGTACCTTAAAAGCCTGAACGACGAGGGCGCGTCCTTCGGGGTGTTCCACTACGCGCTGATGTTCGGCGACGGCGAGGGCGGCGCGCAAAACGCCGCGATCCTCGACTCTCTCATAGGCGGCCACTACCAGACGCACTGGTCGGTAAACCCGTACTACGACGCCAAGTTTGAAAAGTTCGCCGACTGCGACGCAGCGCGCGGCGTCCGCCCGTTCGAGATTTACGACGAATGGCATTTCAACATGAAGTTTTCCGAAAACCCCGGGCAGAAGATAACGAACCTCGCGGTCGTCGTTCCGCCCGACAAGGTGCGCAAGCGCAGGTTCGGGCCGAATTCCGGCAACGAGTTCGTGCGCAAAAACCTCGGCAGGGAGGAGGCGATTTTCTGGCTCTGCGAAAACCCGAATTCCACGCGCGGCTTCGGCTGCACGGGCGGGCACGCGGTTTGGACCCTCGCCCACCCCGACTTCCGGAAGCTCGTCCTCAACGCCGTCGCGTGGCTCGCGAAAATCGACATACCGGAGGGGGGATTCGACGCAAAGTGCCCGTCGCTCGACGAAATCGCGGCAAAAATCAAAAAGCCCAGGCGCCCGGACTACGAGGGGTACTTTTCGGACTGGAAAAAAGCCGCCGCCGGCTGGCGGCGCTGAACGCGCTTTTGGCGGCTTTCCCCGCCTGCGAAAAATCTTGCAAGGCGCGGGCTCGGAATTAGATTTAAGCGCGAAATAAACGGAGGCGGCGCGCGCGGGGGATTCCGCCGGCAGTTTCCTCCCGCGCATGGCGAATATGAAGATAAGGACGAAAATACTGGTTTTTGTGGTTCTGCCGATTTTCCTCGCGGATCTGGCGATGACGGCGTTCAACTGCATCGACAACTATTCGGCGTTCAAGTCGCTGTCGGAGGCGAAGTTTATCGCGGACACGAGGCTTGCGGCAGAGCAGGTCTCGAAAGAAAACGTCCAGGGGGTTTCGATAGCGCGGGCGGCGGCCGCCGCGGGCGAGGTTTGGTTCGGAAGCCGCTCCGAAAACGTCTCGTACATCCGCGATCTCCTCGAAATTTTTCCGTCTTTTGCCGGCGCGAGCGTCGGGTACGAGCCCAACGCGGATTTCAACGACGCCAAAACCGAGAGGGGGCTTAAAAACATGCGTGACGCCGCGGAAATTTCCGAGGGCGGCGGCATAGACGCGTACGGGCTCAGGGTAAACCCGACAAAGGTCACGGTGGACGAGTGGCTCGGCAGGACGGAGGGCGGAAGGTTTCTCGCCTACTGGAACAGGTCAGAGGCGTCGGATCTTTCAATAGAGCCGCTGCGCGACATGGAAACTTCCATGTACTACGCCGGCCTGAAAAAGAAGATAGAGTCGGGCGACAAGGAGGGCTACGTCATCACCGAGCCGTATCTTTACAACAACAGGACGCTGATGGTGGAATACTCCGCCCCGATAATGTTCGAGGGCAATTTTTCCGGCCAGATGGCGTTCGACCGCGACCTCGCCAGGATTTCGGATTTGGTGTCGTCGCTCAAAACGTTTCCGGGAAGCGAGATTTTTCTGATAAGCTCTCAGTCGCGGATAATCGCCGCGACGAAAAACAGCGCCCTGCGCACCGCCCACATAGACGACCTCTACACCGACGAAAACGGCGCGTTCGTCATGGGGCTTTTGCGCTCGAGGGACGGGCAGTTTGCGCGCGACCCGTCGGGCGCCGCAAGGGGCGACCTCTCCAAATACGGCACGGTATACCGCGACCTGTTGAGGTCGGCGGTTGAGATGTCCAAGAGCTCGATGGAGGCGGGCGGGGGCCGGCAGGCGGCGTATTTTACCGACCCGCAGAGCGGAAAGGTCTATTGCGTCGCCCACGCCGTGATACGCCCGGGCAACTGGGTGATGGTCCAGATTGCGCCGCGCTCCGAGCTGATGGCTCCGGCGTATTCGGCGATAGCGGGCGAAATGGCGGGGCTCGGGGTTTTTACGCTCGCGATGATAGCCGCCCTCGCGCTCTCCGGAAGGACGCTTTCGAGGGTGACAAAAGCCGGCGAAGTCGCCGAGGAAATCGCCGCCGGAAGGCTCGACCTCGAAATTCCATCGTCCGAAAACTCTTCCGACGAGACGCGCAGGCTCATGACGTCCATGTCGCACATGGTCTCAAACCTGAGATCGCTCGTCTCGGGGGTCTCGCATTCGGCGCGCAGGCTTTCGGCGTATTCGTCGAGCGTGGACAAGGCTTCCGCCGAGTACGAGGAGAGCATACAGAATTTCTGCTCCTCCACGGGCGAGATTTCCGCCGCCGTGAAGCAGATAACCTCCACGAGCGCGGAGCTCGCCAAAACCGTGGAAACGCTGTACGACGGGGCTTCCAAGAGCTCGGAGACCGCCGAGGACGGCAGGGCGCAGCTCTCCGCTGTCGAAAAGACGATGCAGACGCTTTCGGCGAGCACGTCGTCGATAGCAAAGAGGCTCGCGATAATAAACGAGAGGGCCAACAATATAAATGCGGTGGTCGTGGCAATTTCAAAAGTCGCGGACGAGACAAACATGCTGTCGCTCAACGCCTCCATAGAGGCGGAAAAGGCGGGCGCCTACGGGCTCGGATTCTCGGTGGTTGCGCGCGAAATAGGCAGGCTCGCCGACCAGACCGCCCTCGCAACGAGCGACATCGAGACAATCGTCAGGGACATGCAGAACGCGGTGGCCGCGGGCGTGTCTGAAATGGACAAGTTCGCAGAGGACGTGCGCATGGGCGTGTCCGACGTCGAGCGGATTATCGGCGGCATGGACACAATCATCACCAAAATGCAGTCCATAGCCCCGCAGCTCGAAAGCCTCACAGAGGGCATGAACTCCCAGACGGCGGGGGTGTCGCAGATAAGCGAGGCGATGAGCTCGCTCAACGACGGGGTGCGGCAGGCGGGCGCGCTGCTCAGACAGGTTTCGGACAGCCGCTCGCAGATGCGCGAGGCAATGGCCTCCCTCGAGGCGGAAATATCCAAATTTAAGCTCGGGGAGCGCCGCTGATGCTCGCGGTTCTCTTTGAGATGGACGGGCGGCTTTGGGGCGCGGACGCGCGCCTGATAGAGACCGTCATCCCCGCGGTGAGGCTCCGCCCCGTGCAGGGGGCGCCGGAATGGGTCGCGGGCGCCTTTAATTACATGGGGATGGCCGTTCCGGCGGCAGACCTTTCAACCATAGTGTGCTCGCGGCCGTCCGAGCGCATTTTCAGCACCCGCTACATGCTCGTTAAAATGTCGGCGGGAGGGCGCGAGGGGCTGGTTGCGCTCATCGCGGAGCGCGTGACGGGCGTCGCGGAAATCGACGACGCCGAGATAGGCCCGTCTTCCGGAAATTCGTTTGCGGGCGGGGTGTTTTCCGCCGGCGGGAGAATCGCGCAGATTGTGGAAATCGACAGGCTCGCGCGCTCGGGGGCTGCGGCCGAAATATTGGGGCTTTTCTATCCGTGACGGAGATTCCCCCGGACTTGGCGGACGCGATAGAGCTCGGGTGCGGGGCGCGCGCGGACGCGTTTGGGGCGGCGGGCGTGGAGGCCGCCGCGCGGGAGGCGATGGCGAGGCTCGGGGTCGGGAGCGTGGGCGGCCTCGCCCGCGCGCTTCTCGGCAATCCGGAGGAGTTGCGCGCATTTTGCGAGAGCCTCTGCGTTCCCGAGACATGGTTTTTTAGGCAGCCGGAGAGCTTCGACATGCTCGCGGAGCTCGCAGCCGGTTGCGGCGGGTTCATGCGGGTGCTGTGCGCGCCGTGCTCTGTCGGCTGCGAAGCGTATTCGATAGCCGCCGTTCTCGAGCGCGCTGGTGTGGATTTTGAAATTGACGCCGTGGACTTCTCGGAGAAATTCATCGAGGCCGCCAGGTCGGGAGAGTTCGGCAAGGGCTGCTTCCGCTCTAAGCGCGCGGCGGACTTCGGGTATTTTGCGGGGGGCGGCGGGCGCGCGAAAATGCCGGAATCGCTCTCTAAGCGGATAAGATTCCGTGCCGCCGACATTCTCAGCGACGGCTCCGCGGAGGGAAAATACGACGTCATATTCTGCCGCAATCTCGCTATATACCTCTCCGCCCGCGCAAAGAGGCGGCTTTTCGACAGGCTGCTCTCGCTCGCCGCCGACGGGGCGGTCATATTTTGCGGCCACGCCGACGGCTTTGCCGACTCCGACCCGCGTTTCGAGAGGGCGGGGCCCGCGAGGGCTTTCGCCGTCCGCGCGGCTCGCGCGGGGGATGCGCGCAAGCTGCGGAAAATCCCGAATCGCGAAACTGCCGCAAAGCCCCGTGGTCTTGCGGAAATTTCCGCGGCGGGCGGTTGCACGGGGGCCGCGGCGGAAAATTTTGATTCCGACATCCGCTCGCTGCGCGCGCTGGCGGACAGGGGGCTCATCGGCGCTGCGCGCGAGAAGTGCTCGGCGCTCCTATGTTCCCATCCCGATTCGCCCGGCCTTAACCTGCTCGCCGCCCAGATATTCTCGGCTTCCGCCGATTTGGAAAACGCCGAAAAATATTTCAGGCGCGCCCTCTATCTCGACCCGGGAAACGCCGACGCCTCCCTCGGGCTGAAACTCGTCAGAAGGAGGCTTGCGCGGGAAGCTTAATTGGCTTGAATGCCGGCGGCGGAGCGTGCAATATGTTGCCAGATGGATTTTGAAGACAAAATAGCGCGCCACTGCTGGACGAAGGAGGGGCTTTGGGGCGACTCGTCGTGCCCGGAACTCGCCGAGAGAATCCATTGCTACAATTGCCCGGCGTATTCGGAGGCCGGCAAAAGGCTCTTCGACAGGCGCGCGCCCGTCGAATACGTGGACGAGTGGTCGGACGAAATATCCGAGGCGCGCTCGGATTCCGGACGCGAGAAAATCCCGTACTTTCTCTTTAAATGCGGCGGGGAAAACCTCGCCCTCGAAATGGGCGCGGTCTCGGAGGTAGGCAGGGACAGGTTTATCCATAAAATCCCCCACAGGGGCGAGGGCGTCATATCGGGACTTGCGAACGTGAACGGCGAGCTCGTAATAGCCGTGGACGTGGCGCGGCTTCTCGGGATTCCCGCGCGCGCAGCTTCGGGGGATTCCGTGAGAATGGTGGTGTGCTCGAACGGCGGCGACAGGTTCGCTTTCCGCGTCGAGAAAATATCCGGAATGGCGCTCGTCGAGCCGTCCTCTCTGCGCGACGTTCCCGTGACTCTTGAAAAATCGCTCGGCGGTTTTGTTGACAAAATTTTCGACCTCGGTGGCGCCAGATACGGAGTGATAGACTTCGGGCTGTTCGTCCACGCGATAATAAGGAACCACCTATGAGCGCGGATCCGTCCATGCTTTCGCTCTTTGCCGGAGAAGCCCGCGGGGCGGTCGCGAAAATCCGCGCGGCGCTCCCGTCGCTCGACGGCGCGCGGGCGGCTTCGGCTGCCAAGTCGCTGCGATCCGCCGCCAGGATGCTCGGCTTCGACAAATACGCCGCCCTTGCGGCAAAGCTTGAAGCCGCGTTTTTGGAGGACGTGGCCGCGGCGTCCTCCAATCCCGATGTGGCAAAGGCGGTCGGAATCCTTTCGGAATGCGCCGAGGTTCCGCCGGAGCGCATTCCTGGCGCCGTTTCGGAAAAGGAGCCGGAAATTTCCGCCGCGCTCGAAGCCGGATTTCCCTTGCGGAAGGCCGCGCCCGCGCCGGCGATTCCGCCAGCAGTCTCCGCTCCGCGCGCAAAATCCGGCCCGCGCGACTCCGAGATGTTCGGGGTGTTTCTCGAGGACGCGCAGACGCAGTCGGCGGCGCTCAGCGAGGGGCTTTTGCGTCTCGAGCGCTCCCCGGGCGACATGCCGGCCGCGGATTCGCTGATGCGCGCAAGCCACAGCCTGAAAGGAGCCGCGCGCGTAGTCGGGCTCGAGTGGCTCGTAAACCTGGCGCACAAGATGGAGGACTGCTTTTCCGCCGCGCGCGAGGGCAGGGTAAAGGCGGATTCCGCGTTTTTCGACCTGCTTTTCGACTGCGCCGACTTTATCGCCTCCGCCGTGGCCGCGCGCTTCGAGGGCGCGGACGAGTCCGCCGCCGGCAGCCTTGCCTCGGACATTTCGGCGCTGCTTTCGGGCTCGTACAGGCCGGCCCCGCAGCGCGGGGCGCTTTCGGCGCGCTCGGAGCCCGCGCCCAGGGCTTCCGGCTCGTCCGTAAAAGTTTCCGCAAAGAGCCTGAGCAACCTGATGGAGCTCGCCGCCGAAAGCCTTGTCGAAAACGGGCGCATAGAACCCTACCGCGAGGCGATGATTGCCGTCAAGAACGAGCAGGAGCAGATCGCGCGCCACCTCGAAAACGCGATATATGCGCTCGAAGGCTCGCCCGGCGCGGAGGCGGCGCAGGCGCACCTTGAGCTCGCGCGCAGGGCAATGCACAAGGCTATTGCCGACGTGCGGGCCCAGATAGAGTCGTTCGGGGAGTACTCCCGCAGGAACGTTCTCATCGCGGGCCGGCTGTATTCGGAAGTGCTTTCCAGCCGCATGAGGCCGTTTTCCGACGGGGTTGCGTCGCTGCCGAGAATGGTTCGCGACATAGCGAAGTCTTTCGGGAAAAAGATAGATTTTGAAATCGAGGGCGCCAAGACGCCCGTTGACAGGGACGTGCTCGAAAAGCTCGAGTCCGCTCTGATGCACATCGTGCGCAACGCGTGCGACCACGGCATAGAAACCCCCGAAGAGCGCGAGGCGGCAGGGAAGCCTCCGTGCGGAAAAATAACCATGCGCGCGTGGCACTCGGCGGGATTTCTTAAAATATCGGTCTCCGACGACGGGCGCGGGATTTCCGAGGCCGCCGTCAGGGAGAAAATCCTCGAGAAGCGGCTTGCGGCCCCCGAGATGCTCGAAAACATATCCGAGGACGAGCTCTATTCGTTTCTCCTGCTGCCGGGTTTTACTACAAAGCCGGACATTAGCGAAATCAGCGGCAGGGGCGTGGGGCTCGACGTGGTTCAGACGATGCTCCACGAAGTCGGCGGGACTATTTCCATAAGCTCGCGCGCGGGGGCGGGCTCTGCGTTCGAGCTAAAGCTGCCGATTACGCGCTCGGTTCTCAAATCGCTCGTAGTTGGGATAGCGGGGCAGCCTTACGCGTTCGCGCTGGCGCGCGTGTACCGCACGGTAAAGCTCGACGCGTCGCAGATACGCTCGGTGGAGGGAAGGCAGTATTTTGATCTCGACGGCAAGTCCGTGGGGCTCGTGAGCGGTGCGCGCGCTCTCGGGTTTGAAGAGCCGCGGAATCTGTCGAACTCGGTTTACGCGGTTGTCGTTGCGGACAGGGGCAACCTCTACGGAATAGAGATAGACTCCCTGCCGGCGGAGTCGGAGCTCGTGGTAAGGCCCCTGCACGAGCGCCTCGGGAAAATCCCGTGCGTGTCCTCCGCATCGCTCTCGGAGGACGGGCTTCCGATTCTCATTCTCGACGTCGACGACCTCGTAAGCTCCATCGACAAATTTCTTTCCAGCGGCGACATGCTCATGCGCCGGCCGGCGGAGGCTGAGACGAGGGAGCTCGGCAGGATACTTGTGGTCGACGATTCCATAACCGTCCGCGAGACCCAGCGGCAGATTCTCGAGGGCGCGGGCTACCGCGTAGATACGGCTGTGGACGGAATGGACGGCTGGAACAGCGTGCGCCTGAACAAGTACGACCTCATCGTCTCCGACATCGACATGCCGCGCCTCAACGGGTTTGAGTTTATCGAAAGGGTGAGGTCCAAGGAGTCCGCGAAGTCCACGCCGATAATAATAGTTTCGTACAAAGACAGGCAGGAGGACAGGGCAAAGGGCCTTGAGGCGGGCGCAGACGCCTATCTCACCAAGAGCAGCTTTCAGGACGACACTTTTATCGAGACCGTCCGCAACCTTATATCGGGATGAGGAAAATCGGCATAGCCGCCGGCGGGGAAATGGCCGCGCGCATTTCGGAGGCGCTCGGCAAAAGGGGTTTTGAAACTGTTTTTTCCGTCGGGGCGGCGCGCGAATTCCCGAAGCTTCCGGATTGCCTTGGCGCGGAGGCTGCGGTGTTTTTTCTGCCGGACGGGCCGGAGGGCGAACATGTAGCCGCCGCCGTCGCCACATGCCCGCTTCCCGCAGTAATAGCGGCGTCCAGGGGCGCCCCGAATTCGGCGGCGGTGTACGAGGGCGTGCGCGCCGGAGCTTTCGGGGCGGCGGAAATAGACCCGTTCGGCGACGGCGGCTTTGACGAGCTCGCGTGGAAGCTTTCCCTCGCGGCCGACGCGCGCTCGGCATTTTCCGGTTTTGGAGAGCGCAAAATTTCCGGCGCGGTTCCGATAGCCGCAATCGGCGCTTCCACCGGCGGACCCGGGGTTCTCGCGGAAATACTGTCGTCGCTTCCCTCCGATTTCGCGGGCGCGTGCGCGATAGTGCAGCACATGGATTCCGAATTTTCCGAAAGCCTCGCGGATTGGCTTGCAAAGCGTTCGGCGATTCCGGTCGAAATGGCGGCGGATTCCGACGTACCGAAAGCGGGCAGGGCGTATGTTTCGAGGGCCGACGCCGATTTGTTTATGTCGCCGTCCGGAGCTTTCGGGTATCGCGACTCCGGCGGGGATCCGTTCTGTCCGTCGATAGACTTTTTTTTCAAAAGCCTGGCGGGTTACGGCCGCCCTGGATGCGCCGTCTTGCTCACGGGAATGGGGGGCGACGGGGCGGCGGGGATGCTCGCGCTGCGCGGGGCGGGATGGCGGACTATCGCCCAGGACGAGGCTACGAGCGCGGTTTACGGAATGCCGAAACTCGCCGCCGAAACGGGCGCGGCGGCGGAGATCCTCGGAGCGGACAAAATCGGCCCGCGGCTGGCTTCGATGTTTGGCGCGCTACGGGGCTGACGCCGCCCGCTGTTTGCGCATGCGCCGCTGCGCCTGAGGAGGCCGCAAAGCGCGGGGTTCCGTCCCGATCTCTGGAAGTGAGCGGGCTCCGGTTGTTCGCAAGCGTTTTGATTTTGCCCGCGTTTGTTGCGGAAACTTTGGAATGCGGTTTCTTATGTAAAATTTTTCGCTCCGAAAGCGGAAAGCGTTTGGAAAATCGGCGGAAAATTTTCCGCCGTCGCAAACTGCGCCCGCAGTTTTTTGGCGAAAGTTTGGGGTGCTGCCGCGCGCCGTTTCCCTCCGCGCCGGACGGGGCGGCGGGGCGAAGTTTGCCCGCGCGCAAATTTTCGCGCGGGATTAAAATAAACGCTGCCGCGGGCGGATTTTTGCGGGCGGAGTGGGCGGGATTTTTCCGCAAATAAAAAACGGCATTGCCGAATCGCAAAAATTTTCGGATTTCCCCCTATCGGATTTCCCCCGCATTTCTTCGGGGCCGGAACCCGTCCGCCGCTCTTTTGCCCGCCGCCTTTGCCGCGCTGCGGAAGTATTTTTTGCGGCGGCTCGGGGTCTTTCCTGCTCCGCCGCGGCGGAGTTTGAATGCCTGCCTTCCCCCTGTTTGGCGCAATTTAACTGTTAAATAAAATATTTTTTATTTTTCTTGTGGAATTTTGGAATTTTTACGAAAGTGAAAAACGGAAAAACCGATATTTTTCGGAAATTTTCCAATTACCCCAAAGCTTAAGATATATATTTTTTTCATAGTAGTAGTAACAGGGCGGAAGAGTTTTCTCTTCCGCCCTTTTCTTTCCGGAGTTTTCCGCCCGTCAGATTTTCAGGATTTTCACTACGTCCGCGGGGGTGATGTCGCCGTTTTCTCCGATTGCCTTGTAGGTTCGCGCGATGTTTTTGCCGACCGCTTCGGGGGCGTCCGCCGGAAGCTTGTAGGACTTTAGCTCGACGCCCGCGCCCATCTTCACGAAGAATTTTTTCACCGCCTCGATGGTAGCGTTCGCAGCCTTGATTTTGCCTTTTTCCTCGATTCCGAAAACGCGCCTGCCCAGCTGCACTATCTTGTCGAGTTTCTGTGCCTTCTTGTATTCCATAACCTTCGGAAGGGCGATGGCGAGCGTCTCCGCGTGGTCGAGCCCGTAGAGGGCGGTGAGCTCGTGGCCGATCAGGTGCGACGACCAGTCCTGCGGAACGCCTACCGCGATGAGGTGGTTTAGCGCCATCGTCGCCGCGAGCATTATGTTGGCGCGGCAGTCGTAGTCTTCCGGTTTTTTCAGGGCAACCGGCCCCTCTTTAACGAGGGTCTGCGCTATGGATTCCGCAAACCTGTCCTGTATTTCGGCGTTCGCGGGGCGCGTAAGGTACTGCTCCATCACGTGGACGAAAGCGTCGATTACCCCGTTGCGGGTCTGGCGCCTGGGCAGCGTGTAGGTGAAAGTCGGGTCGAGCACCGAGAACTGCGGGTATACCTTTTCGGAGGCGAACGCGAGCTTTTTGCCGATCTCCCTGCGGCTGACGACCGAATTCATGTTCATCTCGGAGCCCGTGGCAGGCAGTGTGAGAACCGTTCCGAAGGGCAGGGCGTCCTTTACGGGCAGCCCCTTTTCGAGTATGTCCCACGGATCCTTGCCCTTGTACACCGCGGCAGCCGCAATGAATTTGCAGGCGTCTATTACAGACCCCCCGCCGAGCGCGATAATGAAATCGAGCTTTTTGTCGCGCGCGAGCTTTACCGCCTTCATGCAGGTCGCGTACTCGGGGTTCGGCTCTATTCCGCCGAATTCCACGAATTTGCGCTTGCCGATGGCGGCGACGGTCTGGTCGTAGGAGCCGTTTTTCTTCACCGACCCCCCGCCGTAAACCAGCAGGATTTTCGCCTTTGCGGGAATGAGCGCGGCCGCCTTCGCGGCCATGCCCTTCCCAAAGAGGATTTTTACGGGGTTTTGAAATATGAAGTTTTCCATATCACCATTTGAAACAAAGTATTTGTCCGTGTCAATACGGCGTTTCCCCGCGCGCGGGTGTCCGATTTTTCGCCGCGCCGGAAAATAAGGCTTTACATTCGCAAAAGTACTGTTAAGCTTTCATTCAAATTATCCCATTATGAATATGAAGAAAACTACAATAATCACCCTGTCCATTCTCCTTGCAGGCGCATCCGCATTTGCGTGGAGCAAGAAGAGCGAAAATCTCGGAAACCTCGGCCGCACCTACATAAGTATTTCCGGAGGCGTAAATGTCTCCAAGTACAAGATTGCCGGCGCCCAGGGTACGGGCGAAACCGACAGCCCCACGGGCGCGCAAGGCTCGGCCGTGATAAACGCCCCCATACTCAAGCCGGGGATCAACGCTTTCCGCGATATCAAGTGGGCGGGTCTCGACGGCAGCATTTTCTTCAATTACACCTATTCCGGCGATATCAATTTTGACGCCGCCTCCGGAAATTTCTCCAACTACAACATCGGCGCGCAGCTCACCCCCTATCTGAATTTTGAAACGGGCCTTCCTTTCCTCAAAGCCGTTAAGCCCTTCGGTTTCGGCTATGCCGGATATGAGTGGATGGATTATGATGACGACGTCAGCGGAAGCGGCAGCGACAACTATTTCATCTACGGCGTAGGCGCCGGCGTGGAAATTGTGCTCCTCGACGAAATTTCCATCACTCCCTACTGGAAGTGGAATGCCAACGCGCAGGACAATATGCCCTGCTACCACGAAGCAGGCATTGAAGCTTCTTACTGGGTTTCCGACCAGTTCTGCGTCTCCGTATTCTGGACCCACGATTTCGGTTGGAAAATGGGTGACGATTCCGGCACCCGCTTGGACAAGAAGCACGGCGACATAATTGGCGCCAAGTTCAAGATTGGTTTCCTCCGCTAATTTGGCGAATGCTTTTGGGCTAAAAACGAGTTGCTGCGCGATAACAAAGACTCTCGCGTATGTTCAATACGCTTCGACCCTTTGTTTCGCTTGCGCCCCGTTTTTATCTCCAAAATCATTGCGCCAAATCTGGAACCCTTGGTTTTCGGAACGAACTCCGAAAGTATTAACGAACCTCTCATGGGAGGTTCGTTTTTTTGTGGGGAACGGATAACGGCGACTTTCGCGTATGTTTAATACGCTTCGCCCCTTTGTTTCGCTTGCGCCCCGTTTTAGTTCCAAAATCATTGCGCCAAATCTGTGAAGCTTAGGTTTGGGGAGAACGAACTTCGGAAGTGTTAACGAACCTCTCATGGGAGGTTCGTTTTTTTGTGGGGAACGGATAACTGTTGAGTTCCGCGTATGCCAATACGCTTCGACCCTTTGTTTCGCTTGCACCCCGTTTTTATCTCCAAAATCATTGCGCCAAATCTGGAACCTTAGGTTTGGGGAGAACGAACTTCGGAAGTGTTAACGAACCTCTCATGGGAGGTTCGTTTTTTGTTGGGAACGTATAACTGTTGAGTTTCGCGTATGTTTAATACGCTTCAACCCTTTGTTTCGCTTGCGCCCCGTTTTTAGCTCCAAAATCATTGCGCCAAATCGGATACCCTTGGTTTTCGGAACGAACTTCGGAAGTGTTAACGAACCTCTCATGGGAGGTTCGTTTTTTTGTGGGGAACGGGGAGGGGATAGAAGCATTGGCGAAGCCAATCTTCGTAAGGGGCGTCAGCCCCTTCAATGGAAGCGGCCCTGCCGCCCCCTTCAATGGAAGCGGCACTGCAGCCCCTTCAATGGAAGCGGCACTGCCGTCTCCTTCAATGGCGGCGGTATTGCCGTCTCCTTCAATGGAAGTGGCGCTGTCGTCTCCTTCAATGGAAGCGGCATTGCCGTCTCCTTCAATGGAAACGATACCGCCGCACGTTTCAATGGAAGCGCGCCATTCGCCGGCGCACATTTTGCTCTATGAAATGAATCTCTCGGACATTATTCTCACGCCGAGATATTTGTCCAAAAGCCTTTCCCTTTCGGGGCGGAAAGCGGTCATGTAAGGCTTTGTCCGGTGCTCCTGGTAGGCGTTTTCGTCGGCGTATTCTTCAAAAAAGTAAAATGTCTGCCTGTCGAAAACGTCTTGGAGAAGTTGGTACCTGACGCAACCGGGCTCCTTTCTCGTCTCCTCCACTACGGAAGAGGCCAGCTTTATGAATTCGTCGGCCGTTCCGTCTTTGACGCGCAGGCCAGCGTGCACTATTACGGGTTTTGCGGTCGTCATTTCTTCTTCGGATTTTCTATTTGCCTGAATTTTACAATAGCGTCCGTTCCCTTGAAAAACACGAGCTCGCCGCCGGACAGGGACATCCTGTCGGTCTGGGAGAGGGCGGAGAGGAATTTGCCTTCGTAGTCAATGAAAGGCCCCATGCGGCGCGTCGAGATCATCTGAGAGAATTTCGCCGCCCCGTCGCCGCTTATTTTACATGAGCCCCCGAAGAAGTTTACGCCCGACATGCCGTTTACCTTGCCGTCGGCCCCGAAGGCGATGAATACCGGTCCCCATCCGTCGTCGGAGGCGGCGGGGCATTTCGCGTTGCCCTGGTCTTTTAGGAAAGTCGGCGTCCAAAATGTGCCTTCGAGCCGCTTATCCAAACCGGTTGCGGCGTCGGCGGCGGAGGCCCGTGCGGGCGCGGCGGCGCATTGGGCGGATTGAGTGCCGGTTTCACAGCTCGTGCAGCCCGCGCACGCGATGGCCGCTATAAATATTGCGCAATTTAATATTTTCATAAATTTCTTTTTTTAGAACGATATTTTCAGCATAATGTTCAAACTTCTTTTTAATCGGCAATAATGGAGAAAACCGTATATGAAAAAAATTTTTGTGGACGCGATGGCCTGCGACGCCTATGAAATACCGACTCCCAACGCCTCGCTTCTCGCCATTCGCGCGGGTTCGGGAATGCTCGCGTGCGGGTATCTGAAAATCGAGACGGCTGAAAAGCTCGGCGACGCCCTCGCGATAGTGACCGGCGTGGGCGATTTTGAACAGATGCTCGAAAAGCCTGTCGCGGCGGCGAGCTCCGCGGCGGCGGCTCTCGGCGTCCGCGTTGGAATGTCGGGGCGCGAGGCCCTTATTTGCATGAAATAAGCTTTTCCGCCCGTTGGTTTTTTGGGTCGGGCGGCGCGGTTTTTGCGCCCGCCTATTTTTTTATTATGGACGACGGCGAGAGGTTCGATTCGTAGTCCGGGAGGGTTTTGCCGGCGTCGGGCCGCTTCAGCCTGCCGATTTCCTCTTTCGTCATTTCGCGCAGGGTATAGTTTTTGGGGGTGGATATCGACGGGTTGTCGAAGGGCGTGGAAATTCCGGTGGCGAGCTCTATGACCTCATCGGCTGTCTTTCCGTCGAGGCGCTTCATCGTTTCCTCCTCTTTTTTTTCCGCCTTCTGGTTGTCGTACATCACCTTTGCGACGGCCTCCGAAAAGGCCGTCTGCTTTTCGGGGGGCAGCGACACGAGTATTTCCGCGATGCTCCTGCCGAACGAATCGCGGCTAGAGCCGTCTATGATTTTAGTGTTCTGTTTGATTCCAGGAAAAAGCCTGCGCGACAGGGCTATTATTTCGTCGGCAGTCTTTCCGTCTATGGCCTTTCCCATTTCCGCGTTTCCGCCCCTGCCGGCGTTCTGCATGTAGTATACGCCGATGGTTGCCATGGCCGCCGCGAATTTCTGCTGCGTTGCCCCGTCGAGCGACGACAGCATTTTCATGAAGCTGTCCTGCATCTTTTTTGCGTCGGAGGCGTCGAGGCGCAGTTCGGCGGGCGGCGGATTCGCGGCTTCCCCGCCCGCGCGGGCGGCGGGCATGAGGGCGAAGGCTGCGATTGCGCAAGACAATATTCTTTTCATGCTCCGTATTGTCGGAAATTTTTCCGCGCCGCTCAACAATATTCGCCGCGCGGGTTTTCCCCTGAATTTCCCCGGGCGTGCGCGCGGTTTTTGGCGGCGAAAAAGGGGTTGACAGAATCCATCCTCCGCACAATATTAAGAATAAGAAAAATGGGACTCTCCGTGTCGGTGGGCTTTTGCCCGCTTTTTTTGTCAGTGCGCAAAGGAGCGCGGAGCACGCCCGCACCATCTATTTAAAGGAAAAAATTATGAGCAACAGCAGCGAAATATTGGCGATTCTCGAATACATGGAAAAAGAGAAGCAGATAAGCCGCGCCGACATGATAGAATCCATCGCTTCGGCGATTCGCAACGCGGCCTCCAAGGGCGCGCAGGCGGGCTACAATCTGAAGATAGACATAAACCCCAAGACGGGGGCTTTGAAGTCGTGGGCGCTGCTGACGGTCACCGACAGCGTCGCCGACCCCGCCACCGAAATCCACCTCGACAAGGCAAGGCTCTATCTCGACAACCCGCATGTCGGCGATGTCGTCGAGCGCGAAATCGACCTCTCCAACCTCGGTCGAATCGCCGCAAAAAACGTCTACCAGAGCATAATCCAGAAAGTCCGCCAGTTTGAGAAGGACAGGATTTTCGACGAGTACAAGGGGGATGTCGGCAACATCGTCACCGGCGTGGTCCGCCGCCGCGAAAAGGGGACAACCATAGTCGATCTCGGCAAGGCGGAAGCCCTCCTGCCGCGCCGCGAGTCCGTCCCGGGCGAGGATTACGCCCAGGGCGAGCGCATACGCTGCCTGCTGCTTGAAATCGAGACCACGCCGCGCGGCCCGGAAATCATACTCAGCCGCGCCAGCTACAAGTTCGTCAAAAAGCTTTTTGAGCTCGAGGTGTCTGAAATCGCCGAGGGCTCGGTGAAGATCGAGGCCATGGCGCGCGAGCCCGGGTACCGCACGAAGATCGCGGTTTCCAGCTCCGACCCGCGCATCGACCCCGTGGGCGCGTGCGTGGGCGCGGGCGGCTCGCGCGTCAAGAGCATAGTGCGCGAGCTCGGCGGCGAGAAAATCGACGTGATAAAATTCTCGCCCGATCCGCAGTCGCTCCTCGAAGAGTGCATAAAGCCCGCCGTCGCCAAAAACGTCAAAGTGGACGCCCGCGAGAGGAAAATTTCTTTCGAGGTCTCCGAAGCCGACCTCTCAATCGTCATAGGCAAGCGCGGCTCCAACGCCAAGCTCACCTCCCGCCTTTTGGGCTGGAAGCTCGAAATCGCCAAGGAGGAATCCGGCGAGGTTGGACTGCGCGAAAAGGTCGCGCAAGCCGCCGGAAGCCTCGGGCAGATTCTCCCCAACCTCACCGAACAGCAGGCCGCGATTTTGGCGAACAACGGCATCAACAGTTCCGACGCCTTCGAGGGCGTCGAGCTCTCCGACCTCGTCGGCATGGGATTTTCCGAGGACGAGGCCGCGTCTATACTCGCGCAGATCGGCGAGTACAGGCAGTAGGCTCCCCGCGCAGCGGCGGCGCGACAAGTTTTCACAACAAGCAACCGCGTTTTCATGAGCATTAGAATTCACGCATTGGCAAAAGAGCTCAACGTCCAGAGCAAGGAGCTGATTGATTTCATCAATAAGCGCCAGGACATATACCATCTGGAAATAAAAACTCCCTCCAACGCAATCGACCCGTTCACGGCCGAGGCGATTGGCAAGGATTTCGCCGCGCACGCGGCGGGCGCGAAAGAGGCTCAGGACGCTTCGGGATCTCCGGAGGCGGCTGCTCCGGAAAAGGCGGAATCCGCAGCCAGCGCGCAGGAGTCCAAGCCCGCCCAGCCGGCCGAAAAGCCGGTTGAAAAACCCGCCCAGCCCGCGGAAAAGCCCGCACAGGGGTCCAAGCCCGCGCCCGCCAAGTCTGAAAAGAAGCCGGAGCCGCTCGCGCCGCCGCCTTTTGCCAAGAGGCCCGCGCCGCTCGTCCCGCCCACCGTTGGAAAAGCTCCGGCGGTTCCTCCGCCCGCGGGCAGGGCGCCCGCGCCGCTCGTTCCTCCCCCGCTTTCCAAAGCTGCTCCCGCCGTCACGCCGCCTCCCGTTTCGCGCCCGAAAATCGCGATGCCGGAGGTCAGGCCGCCCCAGCCGCCCAAGCGGGAAGTCCAGCCGGAAGTCGTGATAAAGTTCGGCCAGAAGTCCGATGCGCAGAAGGAGGCTCCGCGAAAGCCCGCGCCTTCGACGCCCCCCGTTCCGGGAGGCAGGGCGCCCGCGCCGCTCGTTCCTCCGTCGGTCTCCAAGGCGGCGCCGCTCGTCCCGCCGATGCCGGGCAGGTCTCCCGCCCCCCTCGTCCCGCCGCAGCCCGCCGACGCGCGGCAGCAGCATGCGGAAAAGAAGGAATTTAAAACAATCCAGCTCAAGGCTCCCATCATAGTGCGCGAGTTTGCAAAGGCGATGGACTTGAAGCCGTTCAGGCTCATTTCCGAGCTCATGGACATGGGCATATTCGCCTCCATGAACCAGTCGCTCGAGGACGCCACGGCGATAGTAATCGCCAGGAAGCACGGCTTTGACCTCGACATCAGGCACAGGGGCGAACAGCAGCAGCCCAAGAAAAAGGAGGCCGCCAAAAAGCCCGAGGACGACATTAAAAACTACGTCCAGCGCCCGCCCATCGTCTGCATACTCGGCCACGTAGACCACGGCAAGACCACTTTGCTCGACACCATCCGCAACACTAACGTCGTGGCGGGCGAGGCCGGCGGAATCACGCAGCACACGGCGGCGTACCAGGTGTCCTGCAACGGCAAAAAAATCACTTTTCTCGACACGCCCGGGCACGCGGCGTTCTCCAAGATGCGCGAGAGGGGCGCCAACGTCACCGACATCGCGATTCTCGTGGTGGCGGCGGACGACGGCTTCATGCCGCAGACCGACGAGGCCCTGAGCTTCGCGCAGAAGGCGGGCGTGCCGATAGTTGTGGCGATAAACAAAATGGACGCCAAGGGCGCGAATGTAGACCGCGTGAAGCAGCAGATGCAGAAGCGCGGCATAACATCCGAGGACTGGGGCGGCGAAGTTTTGTGCACGCCGATTTCCGCCCTAAAAGGCGAAAATATCGACAAGCTTTTGGAGCTCGTCCTGTTGCAGGCGGAAATAATGGAGCTTAAAGCCAATCCGAAGGCCTCCGTGGAGGGCGTCATCATAGAAAGCCAGCTCGAGCAGGGCAGGGGCGCGACTTCCACCGTCATAGTAAGGCAGGGCACGCTCAAGACGGGCGACGTCATAGTCTGCGGCGAAAACTGGTGCAAGGTGCGCGCGCTGATGGACGACAGGGGCGGGCGCATGAAAGAAGCTTCCCCGTCCACCCCCGCGCTCGTCATGGGCTGGACGGGCGCCCCCGAAGCGGGGGACGCGTTCGAGCGCGCCGAGAACGACAGGGAGGCGAAGCGCATAACCGAAGAGGCCTTGCGCCAGCGCAAGCTGCGCGAGTCCGCCGAGGTCGAAGCGCCGCCCGCGAGCATCGAGGAGCTCATGGCGGCCATTGAGAATAAAGACCACAAAGTATACAAATGCGTCGTAAAAAGCGACGTTTCCGGAACGGTCGAGGCGCTCGTCGCCTGCCTCAAAGACATCAAGAGCGACAAGGTGGGCCTCGAGGTCATCGCGGATTCGGTCGGCCAGATAACCAAGAACGACGTCGATTTGGCGGCGACGGCGGGGGCGTCGATAGTGGCGTTCAACGTCAAGCAGGAAAACGGCGTGGCGGGGCTGGCCAAGCACAAGGGAGTGGAAATCGTCTCCCACAACATAATTTACGAGCTCATAAACACAGTCAAGGACGCCATGAAAAACCTTCTCGACCCCGAACTGCGCGAAAACAAGCTCGGCGCGGCGGAGGTCAGGCAGCTCTTCAACATCTCCAAGGGCGGAAAGGTCGCCGGCTGCATGGTCACCGAGGGAATCGTCAAGAACGGCAAGTTTGCGCGCGTGTTCCGCAAGGGCAGGGAGATTTCCAAGGGCAGGGTCGCCGAAATCAAGAGGTTCAAGGACGACGTCTCGGAGGTTCGCGCCGGCTACGAGTGCGGCATAACGCTCAACAACTTCTCGGATTTCGAGCCCGGAGACGTGATAGAATGCTTCGAGATACTCGAGATCAGGCCGGAGCTCTGACGCGGTATCGTCGCATACGGCGCGAATTCGGCTTTACGGAATTGAAAAAATGGGCGAACGCAAGATAAGGGTCGGCGAGCTCGTCAAGAGGGAGCTCAGCGGGATAATACACGGCAGGTGGCGCTCGGAGGCGGTGCGCATCACGCTCACCGAGGCCGACGTGTCGCCCGACTTGAAGAGGGCGCGCATATATTATTCCGTCCTCGGCGGGCGCGATGAGGCGGCGAAGGCCGCGAAATTCCTGATGTCAAAGCGCGGCGAGCTGCGGAAAATGCTCGGCAAAAACGTGGTGCTGAAGTACACTCCGGAGCTCGAATTCGCCTACGACCCGTCCATAGAGCGCGGCATGAAAATCCTTTCCGTAATCGACGGGCTCGACGCCGAAGGGCATCGGGAGGGCGGCGGGCGGGGTTAGCCTTCGCGGTTTTGCCGCGCGGATTTGCACAAAAAACAGATGGCGCAAATGAAGAAATTTTTTCCGGAACTCGAAGGGGCATTTTCCGAACTTCTCGCAGCCTGCCGCGGCAAAAAAATCGCGGTGGCGGGCCACATGCGCCCCGACGGAGACTGCGCGGCCTCTCAGTTTGCGCTCGCGGACATACTGTCCGGCGCGGGCGCGGCCGAGGTTGTATGCGTCAACCAAAACCCTCTTCCGCGCCTCTACGAAAACTTCGCGCGCGGCCGCGAATTTCTCGACGCCGGGGCGTTTGACGACCGGTCGTTCGAGGTCGTGACGGTCGATTGCGCCGACTACGCGCGCACAAACCTGCGCCTTTGCGAAAGGTTTCCGTCGCCGCTCGGATGCATAGACCACCACTTTTCAAACCATTCGTCCGCGCGCATAAACGCAATAGACCCCTCGGCGAGCGCGACTGCGGAGCTCATCGCCGGAATGGCGTTCGACGCCGGCCTTGAAATTTCCCCCGAAAACGCCGGCCGCCTCTACATGGGGATAGCCACCGACACGCGGCAATTCACGACCCCGTCTACGCGCCCGACAACTTTTGAAATCGCCGCCCGCCTGCTTGAATGCGGCGCGGAAGCCGCTGGTGTGGCTGTGGAGCTCTACCAGCGCGAGACGATGGGCAAGCTGAAATTGCTCGGCAGGTTTTTGGAGACGCTCGAGCTCTTTGAAAACTCCCGCGCGTGCATGGGCGTTTTGAAGGCGGGAATATTTGCGGAAACCGGCTCCGAAAAGGCCGACAGCGACGGGCTCGTGGACTACGCGCGCTCGATAGACGGCGTGGAAATCGCCCTGCTTCTCGAACAGATGCCGGACGGGGTCAAGGGCAGCCTGCGCGCCAAGACCCCCGAGATGCGCGTCAACGAAATCGCCGCGCGCTTCGGCGGCGGCGGGCACCTCGCGGCGGCGGGCTTTACCGCCGAGGGCGAGAGGCTCGAAACGTTCAGGGAGAAAATCGTCCGGATTGTTGGCGAACATCTGCGCGAATACGATTCACGAAAGAAATAAAAGATGCAAAAACAACAGCTTTCAGACTTCGAGGGCATTCTGCTGATAGACAAGGAGGCGGGTTGCACGTCGCACGACGTGGTGGACAGGGCGCGCCGCATACTGAAAATGCGCTCGATAGGCCACGCGGGCACGCTCGACCCAAACGCGACGGGGCTGCTCGTGCTGCTCGTCGGAAAGGCGACAAAGGCGTCGCAGTACCTCATGAGCCTCGACAAGACCTACGAGGGCGAGTTCGAGCTCGGCGTGGAGACCGACTCGCACGACTCCGACGGCGAGGTCGTCGCCGAATCCCCCGTCCCCGAAGGGCTGACGGAGGATTCCCTCCGGGAACACATGGCGCGCTTTATCGGCGACCAATACCAGACGCCCCCGATGTTTTCCGCCAAAAAAATCGGCGGAATCCCCCTATACAAGCTCGCGCGCCAGGGGCAGGAGGTCGCGCGCGAGCCGCGCTTCATCAGGGTTTCGCGCTTCGAGCTTCTGTCGTGGAACAGGCCGAAGGGGAGGTTTGTTCTCTCGTGCAGCAAGGGCACGTACGTGCGCACGCTCTGCCACGACCTCGGCAGGCGCATAGGCTGCGGGGCGCGCATGACCGCCCTCCGCAGGGTTTCGAGCGACAAGTTCGACGTCGCCGACGCCGTCACGTTAGACGAGCTCGCCCGGATGAATCCGAGCGCCGTAAAGAAAATTTTAATACCCGTGCGCTCGGCGGTTCCGAGCTTTGCGTTTTAGCGTCCCATGCGCGGCGTTTGGCGGATCGACGAAATGGCCGGCTTTGCGGAGCCGTGCGTTCTGGCGGTCGGAATATTCGACGGGCTGCACCTCGGCCACCGCAAGGTTTTGGAGTGCGCGAAAAAGACGGCGCGCGCGGCGGGCGCGCTCGCGGGCGCGCTGACTTTCGACCCCCACCCTTCGCGGGTGATTTCGACAGGCCGCCCGCCCGTGGACATGATATTCCCGCCCGAACAGCGCGCCGGACATTTTCTGGAAGCGGGGCTCGGCGCGGTTTTCTTCAAGCGCTTCGACCGCGATTTTGCGGATTTGCCGCCGGAGGGATTCGCGGGTTTTCTGGGGGAGAAATTTCCGAATCTGCGCGGAATCGTCACCGGCGAAAACTTTCTTTTCGGAAGGGGAGCTGTGGGCGATTCCGCCCTGCTGCGCAGGATATGCCGCGAAAGCGGCTGGAAATACAGGGCCGTCGGGGGGCTCTTCCGCGACGGCGAGCGCGTGAGCTCCACGCGGCTGCGCCGCTGCCTCTCGGAGGGCGATATGCCCGAATACGCGCGGCTCGCCGGAGGAAGCTACGCCGCGGAGGGCGCGGTAGAGGGCGGAAAGCGGCTCGGCAGGGAAATCGGATTCCCGACGCTGAATTTGCCGTGGGAGCCGGAGTGCCGTCCGCCCTACGGCGTCTACGCCGCGCGCGTTCTGGAAGGGGGGCGCGCCTTTGAGGGGGTCGCAAACTACGGAGTGGCTCCGTCGGCGGGCGAGCTAGCGCGGCCCGTCGTCGAGGCAAACCTCTTCGAGACTCCCGATTTCGGGACGGGCGCGAAAATCCGCGCGGAATTTCTAAAGTTTTTGAGGCCCGAAAAAAAGTTTGAAAGCCTGGGCGCGCTGAAAGCGCAAATCGCCGAAGACCGCGCCGCCGCGCGCGCATATTTCGCCAAATCGCGCAGAGCCTGACGGGGGCTTTCGCGTTTGCCGGAGCGCGGGTTTTTGTATTACGCTCGCTAGCGGCAATCCGCGCGGGAGCGTTTTTTTTCTCGCGGCGGCCGTGGAAAATAGCGGCGCGCCTCTTTTAAAATGGTCTGCGGCGGTTGCGAAAATTTTTCCGCGCGCGCGAAATTTTCCGAATGTCCGCGGCGGAATCACGGCAGTCCCGCGGGGGATTTCGGACATTTTGAGATTGTTTTTCGGGCGGATTTTACCGCCCGAAATTTTTCCGGATTTCATTCCGCGCGCGCTTAAAATAAAATGTTTCCGCCAGATGCGCGCCGTTTTTTCGATGCGCGGAGGCTTTTCTCCGCGCGCGGTCGGCGCGCAGCGCGGCGTCACTCCAAGACGGGCCGCAATACCCGCACAAAGGCGGCTTTCTGCGCCCGCGTTTTAAAAAAAAACGAATGTCCGGTTTGCAAAAAAAAAGCGCGGACAACGTCCGCGCCCTTTTGTTTGCCTCCGTTTTCGCTATTAGAACCAGAGGCCGGAGAATATGAAGTAAAGCAGCGCGCTTATCGCGAGCACCGCGGCTCCGCCGATTTTCGCCCCCGTTGAGGAGGATAGGTCCATCGAGGTGTTTACGGGCATTTCGATGTCCTGTTTGAGCGGCTTTGCCAGCGTGAGCGCCGCCATTATGCCGAGCGAGCACGCGAAGGTGATTGCCATTCTGTTCAGGAAGGCGATGTCGCCGAACTGCCATTGCAGGAAGCCGTATACTATGGGGCTCGTCAATATGCCGATTGCGCCCGAGAAGCGCGGCGCCCTCTTGGAGAACATCCCGAAGATGAACACCGCCAGAATGCCCGGCGAGAGGTACCCCTGGAATTCCTGTATGAAGGTGAACACGCCGCCGAGTTTCGGATTGGCGAGCATCGGGGCCACGATGCAGCCTATGATTGCGAACACTATCACGGCGATTCTGCCGACGAGCACCTGGTGCTTGTCGCCCGCGCTCGGGACGATGAACTTCTTGTATATGTCTATCGTAAATATCGTGCTCGCGGCGTTGAGCATGGCGGCCAGAGAGCTCACCACCGCGCCGAGGAGGGCGGCAAATATGAAGCCCCTCATCCCGAATCCCTCGGGGAGAACCTTGCTGATGAGAAGCCCGAATGCGGAGTCGTACTTATAGCCGTAGAGCTTTTTGACAACGGCGTCGCCGCCTCCGTTTGTGGCGGCGTGCTTTTGGTTCCAGCGGTCAACGAGAACCTTGGGGCCGTTTTCGCCGCCGTGGGTTTTAGCCCATCCGTCGTCGTATTCGAAGCGCACTTTGGCGAGCGACCCGTCGGCTTTTGCCGCCTTGTAGGAGTCGTAGAGCGCGCCGGCTTCCGCCTCGCTGATTACGGCAACTTTTGACGGGGCTTCCGACTTCTGTATGGTGTAGGTGAAGCGGGCGACGGTGTCCTTGGCGGTCACGGGCTTTTTCATCGCCTCCATCATGTCGAAGTAAACTATGGAATAGCTTCCCGCATTTGTCGCGAGAATTTTCTGGTCGTTCATCGCGGATTTCGCCTGGTCTGCTGCGAAGAGGTTGAAAGCGATGATTCCGGGGATTACGATGATGAACGGGATTATGAGCTTGAGGCTCGCGGCGAATATGACGCCCTTCTGCCCCTCCGCGAGGCTCGATGCGCCGAGCGTTCTCTGGATTATGTACTGGTTGAAGCCCCAGTAGTAGAAATTGGGAATCCAGAGCCCTATGATAAGCGCCGTCCACGGGACTTCCGGATGGTCGGCGGGCAGGAACATCGTGAGCTTGTCGGTATTGAGCTTGAAGAACTTTTCAAAGACGCCCGCGTCGGAGAGCGAGGAGAGCGTTTCGGGGGAGACCGCGGCGGTCGTCGCGATTTCCGCCACGGGCCGCGCCGCAAAAGCGTCGAACGCAAAGTACGCAATCAGCGCGCCGCCCGCTATGAGAGCCGTGCCCTGCAGAAGGTCCGCCCATGCGCAGGCTTTGAGGCCGCCCGCGCAGACGTAGACTGCGGCGATCAGGCCTATCGCCCAGCAGCACGTGGCGACGTCGAGGTCGATCGGCAAATCCGCGCTGTGGCCGAACACCGTGTCGGCGACGGTCGCGCCGGAGTATATGACGGCCGTGATGTTCACGAGCACCAGCACAACCACCATCATGAAGGACATGACGGAGCGCGAAAGCGCGTCGAAGCGGTATTCCAGAAACTGCGGAACCGTGTACATGCCGCTTTTGAGGAATTTCGGCAGGAATAGGAACGCGACGAACACGAGCGTGATAGCCGCCATCCATTCGTAGCTTGCTATCGCCAGCCCCGAGAGCCCCGACGCGCTGCCGCTCATTCCCACGAACTGTTCTGTGGAAATGTTGGCCGCTATGAGCGATATGCCTATCAGCCACCACGTGAGGCCGCGGCCTGCGAGGAAGTATCCTTCGCTGCCGTTTTCGCCGCGGCTCTTGTAGAGGCCGAGAGCCACGACCGCCACGACGAACGCGGCGAATACCAAGATATCTATCAGTACATTTAATGTCATAATGAGACGAGATTGCAGGAATTTTTTCCCGTTTTCAACACTATTGTGGCCGCCGCATTCCGCGCGCCGCGCCCGCTCCGTTTGCCGCGCCGCGCGAGACCGGCGCGCGGGGAGGCGGCCGGAGATTTTCCGCATGCTTGGGTTCGCGGCGGCCGGGGCGGATCTTCCCGTCTCGCGCTGAAAAAAAACGCCGTTCCTTTGGAGTTGCGGCGTTTTCGGTCAAGCCCGGCATAGGCTTATACGAGCTTGTAGTTTGTCGGGTTCGGTATCGGCGCGACAGGCTTTTTCGCGTCGAGGGAAAGGTTTTCGGGCAGCAGGCTCAGGCGGGATTTTTCCCTAAACCACGCGGTTTTCACCCTCTTGCCCGCATAGGAGGCTTCGCGCCCCGCTATTGCGACAAAGCACGAATCCGCGCACTGCTTCATCGTGTTGAGATGCCCGCCGCTTCTGAGCGCGCCGAAGAGCGCTTCGTGCTCGCAGACGAGCGCCTGCTTTTTGGGCATTTCGGATTTCCACGGCTTTTCGCCCGTGATGGTCTGCCTTCCGAAAGTCATGTCCAAAACACCCTTCGTGCCGTACACTTTTAGAGGGCTGAAGGGCGAGGTTCCGTTTTCCTGGCGGCAAGCCGCCGTGAGGGAAATTCCGCCGTCGAACTCGAAGTGCGCGTGCGTGTTTGACTGCCTGTCGCCGAATTTCGGGTAGGGTATGTCCGTCTGCCTGCCGCCGCTGCCCACCACTTCGACGGGGAGCTTGCCGATCGCCCACAGGGCGAGGTCGAGGTTGTGGATGTACTGCTCCACAAACTGGTCTCCGGAAGTCCACGTAAACGCGAGCCACCTTAGCAGCTGGTATCGCACGTCTTCGGGCTCGAGGCTGTCGGGGACTTCGTACCAGCCCGTGAGGTAGGTGGGTTCGTAGCGCAGGCAGACGACGGAGGTGATGTCGCCTATCTGCCCGTCGCGGACGCGGTCAACGGCCTCCCTGATGGCGGTCTGGTAGCGCATTTGTGTTCCGCAGAGCACATTCAGGCCCTTCTTGTCGGCGAGCGGAATAAGCTCGTCGTAGATTTTTCTGAGCTGCACGCAGTCGATGCATATCGGCTTTTCGGCGAACACGTGCTTGTTGGCGTTGAGCGCCTTTTCTATGTGAGAAGTGCGGAATACCGGAGGGGTGACGAGGGCGACGACGTCGGCGTCGGTCTGCAATGCCTTGTCTATCGCGTCGAGGCCGGTAAAGGAGGTGTCGGGCGATACTTTCCAGATTTCGTCCGGATTGAGCCCAGCGCCTTTGGCGAATTTTTTGACGCTTTCGGCGCACGCGGCGATCCTTTCCGAATAGAGGTCTGCCGCGGCGACGATCTCGATGTTCTTGTCGGCGGAGATCATGTTTCTGAGCGCGTCCGTTCCGCGCCCGCCGCAGCCGACGATTGCTATTTTTATCCTGTCCGAACCCTTTGCCGCGCCGAACGAGAATTTCGGCATGGCAAGCCCCGCCGCCCCCGCGAGGGCCGCCGTTTTTATAAAGTCGTTTCTTGTCATATGTATTCCTTTTGTGCGATATGCGTTGAATCGCTTTATATGTTAGAGGAAGTATTCCAAAATTGCAATGCACGCAAGTAGTTTTTATTTGGAATATTTTGACATTAAGCTTCAAAATACGCTTGCCTTTTGAGGGTAAGGGAGCGATATTTGATGCGTGGAAAATGCGAATCCAAAAGGATTGCCCCGAATATGCGCCCTGCCGAAATCGCTCGTTGGGCGGACGCTCTTTTTGGGGTTGCTAGCGGGCGCATTTTCTGGGTTCGCGTTCGGGGCGTGGAGGTTGGCCTGCGCAGCGGCGGAAACCTTTTTGAACGGTTCGGGATTTGTTTTTGAATCGCGGGCGGCGGCGGCGTCCCACGCCCTGCGGAGCGTCGCGGGGGCGTTCGTTTTCGCCTTCAATTCCGCAGCGCTCTCGTGCGCGGCGTTTGCCGCCGAGTGGCTCTTAATATATATTTTCGCGCGCGCGGTGCGCAACGCCCCCATGGGCGCCCCGCAGTATTGCGCGGTCTGGAAGATTGCGGTGGCGGCCGCCTTTCTTCTCCCGATTTTCCAATTTGCGGTTAAGGTTTTTTCAGGCGGGTTTTCACCGTACGGATTGGGGGCGGCGGCTATAAACGCGGCGCTGTTTTTTCTCTTCTGGACGCTCGCGGTGCGTTCGTTTTCGGACAATCCCCCGAAGGGGGAGGGGCTGTGGCGCGACGAGCTTTCCCGCGCGGAGTTTTTCGGGATTCTCCGCAGGTCGGTGCGCGAGGAATACCCGCATTTTGGGCGCAATGCGCTGATTGCCGCGGCCCTGTTTTCGCTCGCCGCGCTTGCGGCCGGCGTTTGAGTTCCGAACAAAACGTTTTTTACGCTGTCGAAAGCCGCATGTCCAAACTTATACTTTTGAGGCACGGCCAGAGCGAGTGGAATCTGGAAAACCGGTTTACCGGCTGGACCGACGTCGGCTTGTCCGACGCGGGAATGGCTGAGGCCGAAAACGCCGGCAGAATTTTGAGCCGCGAGGGCTTGCGCCCCGCGGTCGCGTTCACGTCGGTTTTAAGGCGCGCCGTCGAGACTTGGAACATAGTCTCGCGCGTTTCGGGCAGGATGTGGGTTCCGCTCGAGAAGAGCTGGAGGCTCAACGAGCGCCATTACGGGGCCTTGCAGGGTCTCGACAAGGCGGAAACCGTTGCGAAGCACGGCGAGGAGCAGGTCAGGATATGGCGCAGGAGCTACGCAGCAAGGCCGCCCCTCCTGCGGAGCGACGACCCGCGAAACCCCCGCTTTGAGGAAAAGTACGCAGGCATTGATTGCAGGGCGTTGCCGTTAGGCGAGTCCCTGCAAGACGCCGTCGCGCGCGTTCTGCCGTTTTGGTTCGACCGCATAGCGCCGGCGCTAGCCGGAGGCGCGGACGCCATAGTGTCAGCCCACGGCAACAGCCTTAGGGGGCTCGTCAAATTTCTCGACGGCATGGGCGACGACGAAATCGCCGGATTTGAAATACCGACGGGCGTCCCGATTCTTTACGAGTTCGACTCGTCCCTCGAGCCCGCCGGCCGCGGCCGGCGGGCTTCGGATTGCGGGGGAGGCGCGGGATTCAGAGGAATTTTGCTCTCCTGACGGGCGGTTTTTTCCGGCTTTTCCCCCGCGCGCCCGAAAGCTTTCGGGCGCGGCGCCTTTTCCGGAGCGGAGCGCACGCCTCCGCTCCGGATTTTTTTCGTTTCGGAGTGGAAAGGCGAGGCGCGGGCGCCCGTTGCAAGCGCGAGCGAAAATTCCCGCCGATCCGTTTCCCGCCCGCATGCGCGGCGCGTCATAAAAGTGTTGACAAAATTTGCCGCAAGTGAGGTAATCGGCGCAATTTTTTAAAAAAAAGGTTATTATTATGCTGAAGAAAATTGACCATCTCGGCATCGCCGTTAAATCGATTGACGATGCGGTTCCCTATTACGAAAACGTTCTCGGACTCAAGTGCGAGGGCGTCGAGGAAGTCGCCGACCAGAAAGTCAAGACGGCTTTCTTCTCCATCGGCGGGGTTCACATCGAGCTGCTCGAGCCCACTTCGCCCGACAGCCCAATAGCCAAGTTTCTGGAAAAGAACCCCCACGGCGGAGTTCACCACGTCGCTTTCAACACCGACGATATCGTCTCCGACCTCGCCCACGCCAAGGCCCAGGGGGTCGGCCTCATAAACGAGGAGCCCAAAATCGGCGCCCACGCCAAGAAAATAGCGTTCCTGCACCCCAAGTTCACCAAGGGGGTTCTCACCGAATTCTGCCAGGACGGCGACTGCGGTTGCAAATAGCCCCGTTTTTGCGGGAAGCGCGGGTTTGCCGCGCGGCAAACCCCGGGATTTTTTAAACAACACTCATCGAAACCTTAATTTAAAATGGCCATAGCAAAAAAATTGATGGAAGAGCTCGCAAGGCGCCGCGAAGAGGCGTACAATGCGGGCGGAAAGGCTAAACTTGAAGCCCGCCGCCAGAAGGGCCTCATGACGGCCCGCGACAGGATTGAAGCCCTGTTCGACGCGGGCTCTTTCATGGAGTTCGGAATGCACGTCCAGCACAACTGCCACAACTTTGGCATGGAGAAGAAAGTCCTCCCCACCGACGGCATAGTGTGCGGCATCGGAACCGTCAACGGCAGGCAGGTCGCGGCGTTCAGCCAGGACTTCACGGTCGCCGGCGGGTCGCTCGGCTCCAACCACGCCAAGAAAATCTGCGACCTCATGAAGTTTGCCGGCGAAAACGGAATGCCCGTAATCGGCGTCAACGACTCGGGCGGCGCGCGCATTCAGGAGGGCGTTGAATCCCTCTCCGGCTACGGAAAAATCTTCTGGCAGAACGTCAACCTTTCGGGCGTCGTGCCGCAGGTTTCGATTATCGCCGGCCCCTGCGCGGGCGGAGCGGCGTACAGCCCCGCGCTGATGGACTTCATCATAATGACGAAGAAGAACTCCAACCTCTTCATCTGCGGCCCGCAGGTCATCAAGGCCGCCACGGGCGAGGAGGCGGCCCTTGAAATGTTCGCCACCGCCGACGCCCACGCGACGGTTTCCGGCAACATACATTTGGTTGCCAACGACGACCGCCACGCGCTCGAGCTCGCCGCCAAGCTGCTGTCTTACCTGCCGTCCAACAATATGCAGGAGCCCCCGCACGACTTCTCCGTGCCGCTCGAAAAGACCTACGACCCCGAGCTCAACGAAATCGTCCCCGAGACTTCCAAAGAGGCTCTCGACGTCTACAAGGTAATCAACAGAATTGTGGACAACGGCGAATTTTTCGAGATACAGGGCTCTTTTGCCCGCAACATAGTTGTGGGGTTTGCGCGCTTCCAGGGGATAGTCGCCGGCATTATCGCCAACCAGCCCGCATACAAGGCGGGGTGCCTCGACATCGACGCCTCCGACAAGGCTTCGCGCTTCATCCGCACCTGCAACGCCTTCAACGTGCCGATCGTCAACCTCGTGGACGTTCCCGGGTTCATGCCGGGGCTCGCGCAGGAGAGGGGCGGCATTATCCGCCACGGCGCCAAGATGCTGTTTGCCTACGCCTCGGCGACGGTTCCCAAGATTACCCTCATCATGCGCAAGGCCTACGGCGGCGCGTATCTTGCTATGTGCTGCGTCGACATGGGCGCCGACATGGTGTTCGCATGGCCGACCGCCGAAATCGCCGTCATGGGCGCAAAGGGCGCCGTGAACGTGCTCTACGGCAAGGAGCTCAAAACCGCCGAAAACCCGCAGGAGCTCGCCGCCAAATTGCGCGCCGAGTACAGCGAGAAGTTTGAAAGCCCCTACCAGGCCGCGGAAAAGGGAATGATAACCGACGTCATAGAGCCCGCCGAAACGCGCGGCGTCATCGCGCACGCGCTCAGGGCCACGATAGGAAAGCGCCAAACCCGCATGCCCAAAAAGCACGGCAACATTCCCATGTAAGACCGCCCGCCCCCGAATCCGCCGCCGCATCCGCCGGCCGCGCCGCACGGGCGCCGGCGGCAGCGGGTGGAGTTGCGGGAGGGCAAAATAAGGAAAGCTTATGCAGACAATCGCCACATTGATTCCGGCGCACCCGAACTTCGAGCAGATGGTAATGTTTTCCGCTGTCGGATTTCTGGTAGTGCTTTTTGTTCTGATGTTCCTGTCGCTAATGACGTCGTTCATCGGAAAGTTTTTCTCCCTCGCTCAGGGGGGGGCTTCCAAGCCCGCCGCAGCGAAACCCGCGGCAGCTTCCAAGCACGAGATTCCTGAAGGCCACGCGTTCGCTATTTCCGCGGCAGTCGCCTCCGTGCTCCCCGAGCTCCGCGACGAGCGGGCCGAGCTGATCGCGGTTCTTTCCGCGGCGGCGGCAGTCGCTATCGAGGAGGAGTGCAGGGTCGTATCCGTGAAGCTCGCCGCACCTGACATGTCTTTCGCGCGCCAGGGCAGAATGCAGATTTTTGCGTCAAAAAATTACACACCCGTTAAATTCAATTAAAAGGAACCGTTTTTATGAAAAAGTTGCGCATAACAGTAGAAGGCAAAACGTACGAAGTCGAAGTTGAAATTCTCGGCTCGAGAATCGCGTCCGTCGCTCCCGCGGCGGCCCCCGCTCCCGCGGCTGCCCCCGCTCCCGCGGCTGCCGCTCCCGTGGTTTCGGCGCCCGCTGCCGCTCCCGCGGCTCCCGCCCCCAAGAAGGCGGCTCCCGCGCCGGCCGGCGCCAACGACGTCGCCTGCCCCCTCGCGGCGGTCGTGGTGGCTGTAAACGTCAAGGAAGGCCAGCAGGTCAAGGCGGGCGATTTGCTCGTCACGCTCGAGGCCATGAAGATGAACACCCCCGTCAACTCCCCCGCCGACGGCACTGTGGCAAAGATTTGCGTGAGCGCGGGCCAGAGCGTGAACGAGGGCGAAGTCCTTCTGAGCCTCAGCTAAGAATTCGCAAATTTCGTGGCATTGGCGGGCGGCTTTTCGTCCCGCCAATGTCCGTTTCATAACTTTTATTGCCAAATTTCTTTCCTATGTTGCAAAGTTTAATCGACTTGGTTCTCGATACGGGATTCTTTTACGTCGACTGGCGCATGATAGTCATGTGGGCGGTCGTGTGCGTTCTCCTGTATCTGGCGGTTTTCAAGCAGTTCGAGCCCCTTTTGCTCGTTCCCATAGCTTTCGGCGCGCTGCTCGCAAACCTTCCCACGGAGGGGGTTGTAAACAAGCCGGCCTCCTATTTGGTTTCGCCCGCAAAGGGCGCGGTTGTTTCGGTGTTCGCCGAGAAGGGCGGGAAAGTTTTCGCCCCGCGCGTCGTCCGCCAGGTTCCCGCGAAAGTTTCGGACATAGCGCTTTCAAAGGAAACCGCGCAGTCGGACGTGGCGGAGTATTTCGCCATGCTCGAGGACGTCACATCGGCGGAAGCGCGTAAGGACACGTTTAAAAAGTCGAAGGGCATTCCGGATTTGGTCTGCGTCGTCCGCCCCGCGGAGGGCAATCCGCAGACGGAGCTCGAAGCCGCCGAAGCCGGCGTTGTATTCAACGTGCGCTACAAGGGCAGGGAGCTTTCCCTCAAAGGCGAGGACAGGCTCGTCTGGGCTTCCGCAACCGGCGATGTTGACGCCGTGCTCGCCAGGCCCGGAGATGCCGTCGCCAACGGCCAGAAGCTCGTGGACGTGTACAGCGCGCGCACGGGCGGGCTGTATTATTACATACAGATGGGCGTACTGCTCGAAATCTTCCCGCCGCTCATCTTCCTCGGCGTCGGGGCTCTCACAGACTTCGGCCCGCTCATCGCCAACCCCAAAATGCTCCTTCTGGGAGGAGCGGCGCAGTTCGGAGTGTTCGCGACTTTCATAGGCGCAATATGGCTCGGCTTCACCTCTCAGGAGGCCGCCTCAATCGGCATCATCGGCGGCGCGGACGGCCCGACTTCCATATTCATTTCAAACAAGCTTGCGCCCCATATTCTCGCGCCGATTGCGGTTGCGGCGTACAGCTACATGGCGCTCGTGCCGATAATCCAGCCGCCCATCATGCGCGCGCTAACGACGGAAGCCGAGCGCAAAATCCGCATGAAAAGCCTCCGCAAGGTTTCGCGCCTCGAAAAGCTTATTTTCGCACTGGTCGTCACGATATTCTGCATACTGCTCGTCCCGGACGTCTCGGCGCTCATCGGAATGCTCATGCTCGGCAATTTCATACGCGAGTGCGGCGTCTGCGAGCGCCTCAGCAAGGCGGCCCAGAACGAGACCATAAACATCGTCACCGTATTCCTCGGAACTTCGGTGGGCATAACGATGACGGGCGACAGGTTTATCCGCGTGGACACGCTTTCCATCCTCGCGCTCGGGGTGGTCGCATTCGGATTCTCGACTGCGGCGGGCGTTTTGATGGCAAAGGGCATGAACCTGTTTCTGAGGGAAAAAATCAACCCGCTCATAGGGTCTGCGGGCGTCTCGGCCGTTCCGATGGCCGCGCGCGTATCGCAGGTCGAGGGCGCGAAGGCCGATCCCGCAAACTTCCTGCTGATGCACGCGATGGGGCCGAACGTCGCGGGCGTCATAGGCACGGCGATGGTCGCGGGATTTTTCATAGCGACTCTCGCAAGCCATTAGCGGGGCTTGCCGCAAAATCGGATGGAGCCCCGCGCGCCGTCCTTTTTTGTGCAGTTATTTCAACTAATTACGCAATCGAAAAATGAGCTACCAACATCTCACACCCGAAGAGGCCGCGAGCCTCATTCAAAACGGTCAACAGATCGCGTTCAGCGGATTTACCCCCGCGGGCGCGACAAAGGCGATTCCTTCGGCCATAGCGGCCAAGGCCGAAAAGGAGCACGCCGAAGGCAGGGAATTCAAAGTCGCCGTCATCACGGGCGCCTCTTCCGGCGACCTGTGCGAAGGTGTTCTAGCGCGCGCCAAGGCGATAAGCTACCGCGCGCCGTACCAGACCAACGCCGACATCCGCGCCGGCGCGAATTCGGGCGAGATACGCTACACCGACCTCCACCTCTCGATGACGCCCCAGTACATGAACTACGGCTTCATGGGCAAGTTTGACTGGGCGATAGTCGAGGCCGCCGACGTCAGCGACAGCGGCGAGATTCTCCTCACCACTTCCGTCGGCATATCGCCCACGGGGCTGAAGCTCGCCGACAAAATCCTGATAGAGCTCAACGCGCACCAGTCCAGGGAGCTCTACGGCATCCACGACATCTACGAGACCGCCAATCCCCCGTTCCGCCGCGAGATTCCCATTTACTCCGCGGGCGACCGCATAGGCAGCCCCGTCGTAAAGGTTGACCCCGGGAAAATCGTCGGCATCGTCAACACCGATATGCCCGACCAGGTGGCTCCGTTCAAGCCAGGCGACCCCGTCACGCAGAAAATAGGCCACAATGTCGCCGACTTCCTCGCCGCCGAAATGAAGGCGGGCAGAATACCCCCGCAGTTTTTGCCGATACAAAGCGGCGTCGGCAACATAGCAAACGCGGTTCTCGGGGCTCTCGGCGACAACCCCGACATTCCGCAGTTCTCCATGTACTCCGAGGTTTTGCAGGACTCCGTCATCGACCTCATCGAGCACGGCCACATCAAGTGCGCTTCCGCAACGTCGCTGACGTGCACGGCCGGAAAAATCGACGAAGTGTACCAAAACATCAAATTCTTTAAGGACAAGCTCGTTCTCCGCCCGCAGGAGATTTCCAACAGTCCGGAGGTCGCGCGCAGGATAGGCGTGATTTCGATGAACACCGCCATCGAGGTTGATCTCTCCGGCAACGTCAACAGCTCGCACATTATGGGCAAAAACATAATGAACGGCATTGGCGGCAGCGGCGACTTCACGAGGGCGGCGTATCTTTCCATATACACCTGCCCGTCCGTCGCCAAGGGCGGATTGATAAGCGCGATAGTCCCCAACGTCTCGCACTGCGACCACACCGAGCACAGCGTAAACGTCATCGCCACGGAAAACGGCGTTGCGGATCTGCGCGGGAAAACCCCGCTGGAGCGCGCGCACATCATCATCGAAAACTGCGCCCACGAGGACTATAAGCCGATTCTGCGCGACTTTCTCAAAGCGGTGCCGTGCGGCCACACGCCGCTCACGCTCTCGAAGGCCTACGCGCTCCATGAGGCTTTCCTGCGCGAAAAGGACATGCGCAAGGCGAGGTTCGACTGATATTTTCGTTCCTTTCTGATTGCGAACCGCGGCTCGGCGCCTTGCGCCCGCCGCGTTTTTTTTCGAGCCTTCCCCTGCTTTCCGCCGCGGTTCGGCGTCGTTAAAGATAGGCTTTACAACGGCGAAAGCGGTGTTAATTTAGCGCGTATGCAGAAAATTTTTACAGCGATTGTAGCGGTGAGCGCCGCGTTCGTTTCGGCGTGTTCGGCGTCCTCCGAAAAGGACGCAAACCGGGAGTATGTCGGGGCGTCCGCAAACGTCGAGCGCGCCGCAAAGGCGTTTGGAGAGGCCGACTACAAGACGGCAAAAAATCTTTGCGACGACGCGGTTGCGTCCGTCAGGAAAATCGTCGAAAGATATCCGGAATCGACGATAGCGCTCAAAGTCATGACAGATTCCGCCACCCGTATCGGCCCCGTCGCGTATTCCGAGCTCGTCTCTAAAATTATTCCCAAGCTTGCTCTGCTTTACAACCCGAACCTCGCGGAAGTTGGCATCGCGTGGCCGGTAGTCGTAAACGAAGGGCTCAGCGGAGGGGACGTTTGCGTTCTCGCGGCTCTCGTGCAGGCGGCGGCCGCCGACGGGAAAATTTCCGAAGAGGCCCAAAAGCGGATTTCGGCCGAGCTCGCGAAATCCGTTTCGGACGTGTTTGACAAAAGCAGGATAGAGCGCGGGGATTTCTCCGACTTCGCCTCGCGGCTCGGCTCGCAGTCGGACGCTGCCGCCGACATAGCGAAGGTTTTATCCCCCTCCAGGCCGAAGCCCGCGCCGCGCGCCAAGAAAATCGCCGACAAAAAGCTCTTCATCTCCGAGGCAAGGACGCAGGCGGCGATGGTCGCCTACGACATAAGCGCCGTTCCGGCGCTGCGCGCAAAGGCGCTTTCCGCCAGGGCGGACTCGCCCGAACTTTTTGCGGAGTTCGTGAAAATTCTCGAAGGCGCGCTCGAAAACATTTCTAAAATAAACGCCCCGCAGATACGCGACAAAGCCTACGCGGACATGTCCGTGCTGTTCGCCGATGTCGGAATGGAAAACAAGGCCATAGAAGTCGCGAGGAAAGTCGCCGAAGCCAGGCTCTTTGAGGGCACGTTCGCGAAAATTGCAAGCACCGCCGGCAATTCCGAAAACTACATGGACGCAATTGCGCTCGCCTCCAGAATGCCGGACGGCCGCCAGAAAAACGACTTCCTTTCCGACCTAGTAGCCGGCGTCGCGCGGCGCGGGTATTTCGAGGCCGCATTTTCCATCGCCGAAACCATAAAAGACCCGGCGTCGCGCGACTATTCCCACGCGAGGATCGCCGCCGCGGCTTTCGGAAAAAATACCAAGGCTCTCGCGCGGGCGGCGTCGAAAGTTTCGCTCGCCTATCCGGAGGTTCTCGAGAAAATTTCGCCGACATGCTCGCGCCTTGCGAAGACAAGTTGCCAACGCGCTAAAAACCCCGAACTATACCGCGCCGCGGCCCTCGCGGATTTCGCGTATATCGCCGCCTCCGCCGACAAGGCGCTGTGCGAAAAGATAAACGGCGCCGCAATCGCCGAGCTCAAAGGCGCCAAGGAGATTTCCCCCGTGGCGATAGCGATTGCGCGCAATTTCGCCAAGGCGGGCAATGCGGCGGCGGCGATAGACTTCGTTGCTGAGAACATTTACCGCGCCGCGAGTTTCCCGCACGACAGGCTTTGCGCGCTTTCCGCGGAGGTGGCAAAGTCGAATCCGCAAGCCGCCAAAAAGGGTTTTGAAATCGCAGCGGGCCTCGGAGCGGACGCCGTTATATTGGCATGGAATGTGGCAAATTCCGGCCTGCCGCTGTCCTCCCAGGTGCAGATACTGAAACCTTTCCTTCCGCAATTCGGCAAATAGCACCGCGGCGCTCCCGCCGTTGAAAGCGTGCCCCTCGCGGCGATTGAATTTGCAATGCGCCTGTCCCCATTGAGGTTGCCGGAAGGTTTGGCAAAGAAAAGCGTGTTTGACGGGGATTGGCTGGATATTGGGTAAAAACCGAAGCCCGAGTTTCATTTGCCGTTTATTTATTTGCGCGCGGCATAAAATCAAACAAACGGCTTTCTCTTCCGCAACGGCGCAGCCGCGTTGGGTTGGGGTTCATAGGCCCCAAAGTCTGCGGAGCGCGGATTAAATGGCCTTTGGGGCGGGGGGTTTTTTGCGATATGGGGGCGTAAAGCGGCTTTTCTTTTATGCAGCGTTTTTTCCCTTGTTGTGCCGATTAAGGCGGGAGAATTGCGGTTGCGCGCTAATCGGCCCGGAAGGTTAGCGTCACCGTGTGGGGCTGTTTGTCGGGCGGCGGCATTAGCGATATAGTCTTGAACGTCGCAACTACGGAATTGTCAAACGCGGCGTTGCCGCTGCTCTTCAAAATCCGAACGTCGGATATCGCGCCGTGTTTTGAAATTTTAAACGAAATCTCCGCTTCAAGGGGGTCGTAGATATCCTGCGGGGAGACCCAGTTGCGCTTTGCCGTCAGATTTATGTATTGCGTGTAGGCGGCGAGCTCATTTTTCATCGCGGCTCCAGTGGTTGCGGACGCCGATATCTTCACAAGGCTGTCGAGGTTGGAAGAATTCGCGTAGACTTTTCCCACTGTGATTTTGCGCGTTGTCGGGCGCGGCTTGGAGGGCTTGGCGTTTCGCTTGCCGGGGTTTCTTCTCAAAAATTCTTCGTATGAGACTTTTTTTTGCGGCTTTGGCTTCGGCTTCGGCGCGGGTTTCGGTTTCGGTGCGGGCGCGGGCGTCGGCTCGGGTTCAGGCGTCGGCTCGGGTTCAGGCTCCGGCTCGGGTTCAGGCTCCGGCTCGGGTTCAGGTTCCGGCTCCGGAAGTTTCGGCTTTTCTATATTTTCTATTTTCGGCAGCTCTATTTCGGTCGCCGCAGGCGCGGGCGCGGCGGGCGCGGGTTCAGGGAGGGGCTCTACCATTTCGAACACCACGGGCGGCGGAGGGGGCTCGTCGGATTTGAATACCGCCTTTGCGAACACCGATACGACCGCGGCGAGCGCGACAGTCGCGTGCAGCGCAATCGAGCAGTACGCCCCGAGTTTCGTATGGCTTTTCTCTTCCATTTATTTGACTTCGGTGTCGAGGTGCAGCTTGGTGAGGTTGTTGCGCTTTATGGCGTCTATGACGTCCACCACCTGCTGGTAGCGCAGGTTTCTGTCCGCCCTCAGGCTGATAGCGGGCGGCTCGGGCATTTTCGATAGCGAACCCAACAGCGAGTTGAGCTCCGGAAAGTCCACGCGCTGCCTGCCCCAGTAGACGCTGCCGTCCTCCTTTATCGTTATGAGCTGGAAGTCGATGTCGGGGCGCGCGCTCGCGCTGTTGGAGTCCTGCCGGGGAAGGTTGACCGGTATGGTCTGCTCCAATAGCGGGGTGCTTATCATAAATATTATGAGAAGCGAAAACGCCAAGTCCATCAGGGGCGTGACGTTGAGCTCCGTCATTGCGGCTGGCGGCGGTATATGGCGTCTGATTTTCATGGCTTCCCTAATCGTCGAAGTCGCGGGGTGGGGTGGGGGAGTCAGGGTCGTCGTCGAGCGAAAAGTCTATCGTCTCCGCGCGCTCCGCGCTTTCCGCTTGATTCTGGAAAGCCGGCGCGCGGCGCGCGGGTTCGGGCGGCGGCGCGAATTGCCGGCGCTCCGGCTCCGAAGGCCGCTGCGCGGCGGGCGCGTATGCCGCCCCCGCGTATGCTGCGGACGTGCGCATCTGCATTTCGATTATGTCCGAAACCAGGCTCGCGAAGTTTTCGGTTTCCGTAATGAGCTCGCGCGATTTGCTTGTCAAATAGTTGTAGCCGAATACCGCGGGGATTGCGACGAACAGCCCCGCGACCGTCGTCAGCAGCGCGCCCGCAACGCCCGGGGCGAGCTGTTGCAGCGTCACCGACGCCTGCGCGCTCATAGAGCCGAAACAGTCCATAACGCCCCACGCAGTCCCGAGAAGCCCGAGAAACGGCGCGCCGCTGATCACGGTTCCAAGCAGAATCATGTTCGATTCGTATTTCATCAGCTGGCGGGACAGCGAGCGTTGGAGCGCGTTGTCGACAAAAGTCATGGCGGAGTTTTTGTCGTCGCTTGACGCTGCGTTTTTCGCTCCGGACTGTTCGAGGGCTGCCGCTGCGTCGCGGATAATGGCCGCGTACGGGCCGGCCAATCCCCTGGCGGCGGCGGCTTCGGCGACCGAATCGGAGCGCGCGAGGGCGCGGGCGGCCGCGGCGTTTTGCTTTTTCATTTCCGAAAGATCCGCTTTTTTGCAGAACATCGCTCCCCACGCCAGAAGGCTGAATCCGAGCAATATGACGACTATGACCTGTCCCGCGAAGTTCGATTGGAAAAAGTAGTCTGTTAGCGACGACGCCAACACGGGGGATCCGAGGAAAGATACGAATGCACAATACATATCCGCTTAATATTTCATGCGGCGGTCAAAAATCGAGAATAAATTTCGGATATTGGAAGCGCGGCTGATTTTGCGCTTTTTTTTTGCCGGATTTTTTTTGAAAGCCGCGCGCAAATAGCGCGGGCGCGGCAGAGGCGCCGGTTGCCCGATTGCTCGGGAAGAGCCGCCCTTGAGGTCTTGGGGTTTCGGATATTGCGCCCGCAGGAAATCGCCGCTTTTTCGGATGTTGGGCAAAAGTCGCGGGGGCTGAATCTCCGCTATTGGGGAGGTTAATCTGGTTTTCGCCCGCGGCATAGTTGGATTTTTTACAATAAACCTGAAAATCAGCCCGCCTTTGGGGCGCTCAAAAACGTTTCTCAAAAAAATTGTTGAAACGCGGCGGCGTTTCGTTAGCGTTGTCTCCAATGCGGCGGCGTTATGGGCGCGGGGGTTCTAAGCTCCCGCGCGGCTTCAGAAGGAAGCCCGCCGAAGATTTTTTTAACGCAAAAAAAGGATATAAAAATGGCATCACCCAGACCTCTAAATGTAGGACTCGTAGGCGGCGGCTGCGGGGCGTTTATCGCCCAGCCCCATCAGAAGGCGATTTTTTCGGACGGCACGCGCCGCGTGACGGCGGCGGCCCTCCACCCCGACCCGAAGATCGCCATGGACGAGGCGGCAAAATGGCCCTATCCCATCAAGGGATACCCCTCTTACGTCGACATGATCAACGACCAGAAAAATCTGCCCGACGACCAGAAGCTCGACTATATCCTTATCGTCACCCCCAATTTCGTCCACTTCGACCCGGCCATCAAGGCAATAGAGGCCGGAATTCCCGTCATGTGCGAAAAGCCGCTCACCGTGAACCGCGAGCAGGCAGACATCCTCGCCGACGAAGCCGTGAAGCGCGGCCTGCCTTTCGCCGTCGCCCACACATACCTCGGTCACTGGACTTCCTGGCTTTCTCGCTTTATAGTCACCAGCGGCCTTCTCGGCGAAATCCGCTGGGCGGACGCCTCCTACATCCAGGGATGGCTCGCCAAAAAGAGTGAAAAGAGCGCGAATTGGCGCACCGACCCGAAATTCTCCGGCGGTTCCCTCTGCCTCGGCGACATCGGCACCCACGCGCTCATGCAGCTGCGCTTTGTCACAGGCCTCGATGTCGTGAAAGTTTCGGCTCACATGGAGTCCGTTGTAAACAACCTCGACGACCATTCTACCGTCTACTGCGAACTTTCCAACGGCGCCAAGGCGATGGTAAGAGCTTCTCAAATCAGCATTGGACACAGAAACGACCTCGCGCTCGAAGTTGTCGGCTCCGAAGGCACGCTCGTATGGCGTCAGGAAGAGTCCGAAAAGGTGAAAATCATGCTTCCAGGACAGCCCGACAGAGTCTACTGGCGCGGCAATGTCATGCCCAACGACGGCTTCTTCAAAGATATCCCCGAGGAGCTTCTCAAAGAGCCCAAAATTCCCGCCGGCCACGCCGAAGGCTTCCACGACGCCTACGCGCGCCTGCACCGCGAGTTTGAAAAGGACATACGCGCGTGGAAGGAAGGCAAGCCGTTCTCCTACGACCATACGCGCTACGCCACGGTTCTCGACGGACGCATGGGCCTCGTGTTCATCGACGCTTGCCTCGAGAGCAATAAAAACTCCGCGGCTTGGACTCCCATGGTTTGACGAATGCTTTTGCGCGGGGTTCCGTTAAGAAAACCTTTACGCTCGCGTATGTTTAATACGCCACGCGCCCTTAAAGGCTTTCTTATACTCGCCCCGCATCCAAAATCATTGCGCCAAATCGGAAACCTTTGGTTTTCAGAACGAACTCCGGAAGTATTAACGAACCTCTCATGGGAGGTTCGTTTTTTTGAGGGGAATGGGGAGGGGATAGAAGCATTGGCGAAGCCAATCTTCGTAAGGGCGCAGCCCTTCAATGGCTGGCGCACCTTGCGCCCGTAAGGGGCGCCAGCCCCTTCTATGGAAGCGGCACTGCCGCCCGCCCTCGCTCTTCATTCAAAATGGATTCGCTCGCTTGGTTGCGCTGGGCGGGCGCGGGGCGCGCCTGCCGCAGAGGGGGCAAGCCCCCTGGCGATTGGCAAAGCCAATGCGCCTGCCCCCGAAGTTTCCGCATATGGAGTTTTGTATATATCCGAATAAAATGCCAACGCATTTTATCCTTCCCGAAAGCCTTATTTTATAGCCTCGCTGCGCTTCGGATAAAATAAGCTTTCGTTTTCATTGCGCCAAATCGGGAACCTTTGGTTTTCAGAACGAACTCCGGAAGTATTAACGAACCTCCCATGGGAGGTTCGTTTTTTTGTGAGGAACGGGGAGGGGATAGAAGCATTGGCGAAGCCAATCTTCGTAAGGACGCAGCCCTTCAATGGCTGGCGCACCTTGCGCCCGTAAGGGGCGTCAGCCTCTTCAACGGAAGCGGCACCGCCGCCCGCCCTCGCTCTTCATCCAAAATGGATTCGCTGGCTTGGTTGCGCTGCGGCGGGCGCGGGCGCGCCTGCCGCAGAGGGGGGCAAGCCCCCTGGCGATTGACAAAGCCAATGCGCCTGCCCCCGAAGTTTCCGCATATGGAGTTTTGTATATATCCGAATAAAATGCCGACGCGTTTTATCCTTCCCGAAAACTTTATTTTATAGCTTCGTTGCGCTTCGGATTAAACAAAAATTCGTTTTCATTGCGCAAAATCGGAAAAGCGGTTTTTGGGGCGAACTCCGGAAGCATGTGGATAGAAGAATTGCGAAGCAATCGCAACAGTGGGCTTGCATTAAATGGAAAGCGCCTCTTGCGCCCGTAATGGAGCCCTTTTTATGGAAACGGTGAATTGAAAAGGGGCTTCAATGAAAGCCGGCATTGCGGCGGCTTTACATCAGTTTGCGGACCAGGACGAAGGCTTCGGCGTGCTCCATTCCCATTACGGATCCGCGGAAGAGGGCGAGCGCCTTTATCGCCTCTACGCAGCGAACGTCGGGATAGGTTTTCAACTGGCTCTTGTAGGCTTTTACCGCCTCGACTTTTTTGTCGATGTACTCCTCTATGTTGTTGAAAACATTGGGGAGGAATCCGCCCTCGGTGTGGTCTATGTTCCAGTGGGTTTCCGAGAGCGTTTCGTACATGTAAATTTCCTTGATTTTCCTTCCGGTCGGCGTGCAGGTGCGCGCCGCAACCTGCGCCGCGTAGAGGATTTCGCGGTGGTCCTTGTGCAGGTCGTACATGAACGGCACGTACAGCACGTCGGGCGAGACCTGTTCGATTACGTCGTGCACAACTTTGTTGACTTCGTGCATCGGAATATCGTTGAGCAGCACGTTGGGCAGATCCCTGAAAATTATGTTTTGGCGCGGAACCCCCAAAATCCGCATGGCCTCTATGGTCTCGGCGCGTATGACGTCTTTGTTGGGCTTCATCACGGGGTGCCCGTCCTCTATCGAGGTGAGGGTCGCGACGTATACGTCGTCGCCCATGTCGGCGTGCTTTGCGATGGTCGCGCCGCAGCCGAGGGTTTCGTCGTCATTGTGCGGGGCGAGTACGAGTACGGTTTTTTTCATTTTAGCGCCAGTTGCGTTTGAGCCATTCAGGGGTTTTGACGAATCTCACAAATTTTTTTATGCCCTTGACTTTGCCGGAGAGCGCCTGGTCGGGCGTGGGATTGCCGTGGAATATCACCATCTTCGCGCCTTTCGGCAGGACGGGTTCGAGGAAAAAGTTCAGCGGAAACGGCCTCATGCAGGTGTATTTGAAGCTCGGCATCCACTCCTGCGGCCAGAAAGCGGCAAGCCCCCTCTTTGAGAGGACGTCGCCGACGTACGCCTGTTCATGGCGGTAGGAGGCCTTTATCTTTTCCATGTTCGCCATGAAGTCGTCGTAGAGGAATTGCAGCTCGCCCGCCTCAAAGCGGTAGACGCCCGTTTCGCCGATTCCGTGTTTTTCGGAGGGTTTCCAGTGCTTGATGAAGATGAATTTCCCGTCCATCGTGAAGTAGCCGTCGATGTTGCCGACTATCACGGTGTCGAGGTCGAGGAAGAGCACGCGGCCTTCGAGCCCGACATCCTTTCTGAAAAGGGAGAGCTTGCGCCAGCCGCGCTCCTTGTCGGGAGGCAGATCCATTTGCGGGAGGGGGCGGGCGTCGATTTCCGGAAGCAACCCTTTTGAGTCGTCGGTAAAGCAGACGAATTTGAACGGCAGCGTCGTATTGCGCGCGACCATATTGAATAGCCTGTTGACGTATTCGGGGCCGTATTTGTCGCCCCATTTCATGCAAACAACCGTGTACATATGCCGCCGTCGAAAAGATGGATTTGATAAATAAGCCAAAAGTTATACCCGCAAAACGGCGCGCGTGTCAACTCCCGACTTCGCGCGGCGGGGTCAGGTGCGGAAGCGTTCGAGGTTGCGCGCGCGCAGGCGGCGCATCTTCCAAAATTGCGGGCGCAAAAAGAAGAACAGGTGGCGTTTGAAATAGTTCGCGAGGGCGGGGAGCGGGCGGAATGCGGCGCGGAACTTTTGGGCTTCGGCGGCGAACGGAGTTTTTGAGAGGTAATAAAAATAGGCGGGCGCGAACGGGTGCGCGAGCATTGAACGCGGGATTTTCCACGGCTTGTCGGGGCCCGTGAAATGCGCAATTGCGGGGTTTTCCGCCGCTTCGGCAAGCTCGCGGGGCGGCGCGAATTTCGATTTCGGAATCCTTCTGAAAAGCGGGGCGACGGCGTTCCATTTTTGCGGCAGGAAAATCTCGTCGCCCGCAAAGACGATATTCAGGGCGTCCTGGTCGAGGTATCTGCTTTTGCCGGAGAGTTCGGCGGTTTTTTTAAACAGCCTTTCGTCCGCGCGGGTTTCGCGCATTTTTGCAAGGTTTAGCAGCATTACGCCCGAATTGAAATACCTGCCGAGCCCGAGCGATTTCACGTAGGATTCTTTTATGACGTCGTCCACAACCCCCGCGCAGACGCCCGAGATGTCGAAGTCGAAAAGTTCGCCTATGTCCCCGAGGACTACCGTGTCGCAATCCAGATAGACCGCCTTGGCGAGTTCGGGGCGGATTTTCGCCGCGCAGTAGCGGTAGCACGCCTCTATCGAGAGGTGTTTCAGCTTTACGTCGAAACCCGCGAACAGCGATTTGTCAATTTCGAGAAATTCGACTTCCGCGCATGTTCCGGCGCATTCGGCGATTTTTGCGCGAATTTCCTCCGGCAGAGCGTTGCTTAGTATGTTGAAGCGCAGGTCCCGCCGGGTGTTGTCCATAACAGACGCCATCGCCGCGCACAGGTGCGGCGCGTAATTGGCGTCGCACGCCATAAAGATTTCAACCCGCGGAAGTTTTTTCATTAAACGATATCAAAACGCGCGGGATTTTTCAGGCAAGCGCAATTTTTAACGGTTTGGATTGGGGGGGGGGGCTGGATTTAAACCCGAGAGAAAATCTTGCATATTTAACCTTCAATTTATGAAAGATTATATAAAGACAATTAAGATATTTATCGCCGGCGTGTCTTAGTTTTATTTTCGCCGTTTTTGCCTGGCCGGTTGTCGGAAATTTCGGCGCGGCAAATGGGGCAAGCCCGAATTGATTTCGCCGCCGGCATTTTTTGCCCGCCCGCCGCGCGGACAGTGCGTTTTTGCGCTTTTTTCGTTTTCCGCGCCCGCGGCCTGCAAAAGAAAAGGGCGCACCCGCCAGGGTGCGCCCTCGCTATTGCCTTTTGAACTATTAGTTTCCTATAGTTGCGATAAAGTATCCGGCAACGAGCGCCGTGCCTATAACGCCGGCGACGTTCGGGCCCATTGCGTGCATGAGCAGATAGTTCGTGGGATCGGCCTTTTGCCCTTCCACCTGCGATACGCGCGCGGCCATCGGGACGGCCGAGACGCCCGCAGATCCTATGAGCGGGTTCACCTTGTCGCCGCCGAATAGGTTCATGATTTTCGCCATCACAACGCCCGCCGCGGTCGAGAATCCGAATGCGACCACCCCGAGCGAGAGAATGGAGAGCGTGTCCACGCGCAGGAACCTGTCGCCAGTCATCGTTATGCCCACCGAAGTTCCGAGGAAGATTGTCACAACGTTGATGAGCTCGTTCTGCGCCGCCTTGCTGAGGCGCTCGCAGACGCCGCATTCGCGCAGGAAGTTGCCGAGCATGAGCATCGCAACGAGCGCCGATACGTCCGGGACGAGCAGTATGCAGAATATCGTGACGATTAGCGCAAATATCAGCTTTTCGAGGCGCGAAACCTTGCGGAGGCTCTTCATGCGGATTTTGCGCTCGGCTTCCGTCGTTAGCGCGCGCATGATGGGCGGCTGGATTATCGGCACGAGCGCCATGTAGCTGTACGCCGCAACCGCAATCGGCGCGAGCAGATGGGGCGCGAGCTTGTTGGTGATGAATATGGAGGTCGGGCCGTCCGCGCCGCCGATGATGCCGATTGAGGCGGCCTCCTGCGAGGTGAAGCCGAGCCAAACGGCTCCGATGAAGGTCGCGAACACGCCGAACTGCGCCGCGCCGCCCAGAAGGAGGGTTTTCGGGCGGGCGATGAGCGGGCCGAAGTCGGTGAGGGCCCCGACGCCGAGGAAGATGAGCGGCGGGAAGATTTCGAGCAGTACGCCCATTTGCAGATAGTAATAAAGGCCGCCCGTGCGCGCGCTGTACACGTCTACGAGCTTCTGCCCGTTGGCGACGCGCTCGCCCGCCTTTACCATTACGTCGGTGACGTCTCCGGAGGCCTGCGCGAACACGAGAAGGTCGGAGCCCCGCAGGTCTACCTGTTTTCCTTTAAAGGCGACTTTAAACGCCATGGAAGCTTCCGCCGCTTCCTTGTCGGTATCGGACTGGGCGGTGTCCGGGCGGACTATCGCCACGAGATCCGGAATGCCCTTTGCCTTTTTAAGGGTGTCTTCGCGGCTCGCGGAGCTGGTGACGTCTTCAAGGAACTTGAAGTATCCTTCGACGTCCTTTTGCGCTTCGGCTTGGGTGGCGTCGGCGTTTCTTATCATTTCCGAGACGGACTTTGGCAGGTGCTTTACCACGCGCGGAACGAACACCTTGTCGCCTTCGGAGACGAATACGGTTGTCGCCGTGCCCTCGGCGGGCGCGATCAGAGCTCCGGCGGGCTTGTTGAGCACGCCTTCGGTCGGAAGGTTCGCCAACAGAGCGCCGAACGCTATCGGCACGAGCAGCAGCGGCTCGAATTCCTTGAACACCGCCAGATACATCAGCACCGCGACGACGCCCCACATTACTATCATTCGCCAGTCGACGTACAGAAAACCTGTGTCGCAGGCCAGATCGATCAGACTTTGCAGCATAATTTACGGAGGTTGAAGTTATTTTTTCTGATTTTCAATGGACGTGAATATTTTGCCTATCAGCGACGTCAGCACCGACTGGAACGCGAGCACGAACATCACGAGCAAAAAACCCGCCGCGCAAAACCCGGCCATCTGCATGAGGTTCGGGTGCATTGGTATTAGCATTTCGGCTATAATCATATTGTCTCCTTTTTTTAGATGAAGAATTTGAGCCACAGGCATGCCGCGCTGATTGCGAGCGATATGAGCATGACGATAAACCCGTATTTGAAAAACTGCATGAAGGTTATTTTATGCCCGTGCTTTGCGGAGTTTTCGGACACTATGACGTTGGCGGCCGCCCCTATTATCGTCATGTTGCCGCCAAGGCACGCCCCGAGCGATAGGCTCCACCAGAGCGGATAGGCGTATTCGGCGCCCATTGCCTTTTCGATTTCGAGAATCATGGGCGTCATAGTCGCAGTGTAGGGGATATTGTCTATTATTCCGGATATGAAACCGGAGCCCCAGAGGATTATCATGGAAGTCGCCGCCTGGGAGCCGTGGGTGGCCTTTAAGATTGCGTCGGCCATCATCTTGATTCCGCCGGACGCCTCGAGCGCGCCGACTATTATGAATAGCCCTATGAAAAAGAATATAGTGTTCCATTCCAGATCCCTGAAAATCTTTTCGGGCTTTTCGAAAATCAGGAGCACGGCGGCGCCAGCGAGGGCTATCGTGGAGGTCTGGAACCCTATCGCGTCGTGCAACATGAACCCGAGGATGACGAGCGACAACACGATTATCGACCTTATCGCGCAAGCGCGGTCGGTGATTGCCCCCACCCCGCCTTCGGAGCGCATGAGTTCGTCCATTTTTTCCTTTGGGGCTTTGAGGCTTTTGCGGAACGCAAAGAGCAGAAACGCGCATACCGCCACCATTATGAGCGCGACTATCGGAGTGAGCTCCCGCACGAAATCCATGAATGAAAGCCCCGCAGCGCTTCCTATTATGATGTTCGGCGGGTCGCCGATGAGGGTTGCGGTTCCGCCGATATTGGAGGCGAACACTTCGGTTATTAAGAACGGGACGGGGTTGATTTCAAGCTTTTCGGCTATCGCAAATGTCATGGGCATTACGAGGATGACGGTCGTCACGTTGTCGAGAAACGCGCTCACGAAAGCCGTGAAGAACGCGAGCGCCGGAAGGATCAGAACGGGCCTTCCGCGCGTTAGGGCGAGCATCTTTGCCGCGGCGTAGTTGAATATGCCGCTTCCCGCCGCGATGGAGACGATTATCATCATCGAAATCAGCAGGAATATGACGTTGAAGTCGATGTAGTTCACGTAGTACGCGAGGTTCGCCGCCCCGTTTTCCAAGAGCTTGTCCTCGCTGACCAGCCCGAGGAAAATCGCGGCGCACGCGCCTATCAGGGCCACCGTTACCTTGCTTATCTTTTCGGCGGCTATGAATATGTAGGCAATTATCAGAATTCCCGCCGAGAGTGCCACAGCGTGGGATTGGGCAAAATCGTGTATGTATTCCATAATTTCTGCTATTGTTTTGAAGGGGTGACGAGAAAGAGAACGCAAAAATCCCGTCGTGCGCAAAAAATTGTGCGCGGTTTAAAGACACGGCCGGCATCGCCTGCGCCCCGTCCTCGGCGGGGCTCGGCGCGCGAAAGCCTCAAAGCAGAAGGTTGCGGATTTTTACAGGCGCGCCGGCGCCGGTGTTGCGGGAGTCCGCCATCGGAATTCCGCAACCGCTTTCGCAATGGGGCGCCGCCGCATTGCGGAAACAAAACAAATCGCAGTATTGAACCGCCGCGCATTCAGGGGAACACGCGGAATCAAAGCAGTCGAGCCTTTCGCGCTGTTTTGCGCGCCTGTCGCGGTGTTTGTCCAACGAAGCCGGCGACACCGACTGCGGAAGCCCGTAAACTTTTGAAGTGTCGCTCTGCGCGTCAATAAACGTCCCCGAGCCGCACGGAAATTCGTCGGTTCGGCAGTCGGCCGGCTGCCCCGCAAGAGACGACGCGAGCGACACGGCGAACAATAAGACTGTCATTAACGCTTTCAAATAAACAACCGAATTTTTCCCTCTTCGGAGGATTGTCAAGCAATTACTTTTTTTCGGCCGAAGATTGTTTTTCTCCGGCGGAGGGGGCGCGCCCGGCATACCCCGCTTGGAATTGTCGCTGACCTTTTGGGCGGAATGAAGTCCACGCTGCTCGATACGTATTGCCTTCTGCAATTTTTTCGGCGGGCAGCGCGGCGGATTCTGGCGCGGGATTCCGCGCCGCTACCGCCGTTTTTTAAAGAATATCCTGAATTTGCAGTCGGAGTTTTTAGATGGATCCTTGCCCTTGAAAGTCACGGCGGCGCAACCTTCCGAGGCTTTTGCGGAGCACTCCGCGCCCTCGGCTTCCGCCCCCACAAATTCATACCCGTCGGGGAGCGATACGGCGACTTCGATCGGGAAGCCGCGCACGAGGGATATTTCTCCGTCGAGGGAGTTTTCCGCCGGATTCCACTTTGCGGACTTGAATTCAAATCCGGTCTGGGCGACATGCCTGTCCGTTCCGAGGATCTGGGGATTCGCCGAGGCGGGGCGGAGAACCACCACCCTGACGCCGCGCGCCGGAACGCGCACGGATAGCGGAAGCCGGATTTTGCCCATCGGCTTTTTCGTCCAAAATTCGTAGGCGTCAAACTCCGCGCCCTCGGGCAGCCCGAGCTCCTTGGCGGAAGCGGAAATGTCGGCGTCTTCGTCGCCCCAGTTGAAGAGCGCGACGGCGTTGTACTGCCCGAAAACCGGACTTCTGACGGCGAGATTCCAGACCGGCAGCATCGAAAAGTGCGGGTAAATAGCGGCGGGCCGCACATCGGCGACGGGCAGGGTCTGTTGCAGGATTTTCATCTTTTGGTCGTCGAGCTCCGCGAGCCTGTCGCCGAAGAACGTCAGCTGTCCGGGCAGCGCTACTATCGTCGCCTCCGCGCGCGCCGTCTCGAGCGGGAGGTCTTTTACGAGAACCGTGTCGGGGTCGGCTATCATTGAAATGTTGTGCGTGAAAATCTGGTTGACGGTGCATCGCGCCTGGTTGAGCACGTTCGCCCATTTTACCGGCTGGTTGGGGTGCACTACGTCCGCGCCGGTGCGCGACATTTCCGCATATGCCGCTTCCGGCCCCGAGGTGTGCCCCTGGCAGGCGAGAAATATGGCGTCGTCGCCGATCCCCTCCCTGAACGCCTTGACGCATAGCTCGAAAGGGTTGGGGCAGGAGGGGTCTTTGAAGCGCGCGCGCACCTCGGGGCGCTCGTACATATGCGCGCAATACCCCGAGCTTCTGCCGGACATTCCGTCGATTTTGAAAAATTCGTAGCCCCAGTCTTCGCGCGCGGTTTTGAAGATTTTTTTCAGGTGCTCGCGCGCTTCGGGCACGGTGGGGTCGAGGGTGTATTTGCCGTTCCAGCAGCGCAGGGGGGCTCCGTCCGCGCCGTGCAAAAACCAGTCTTTATGCCCGCGGTAAAACTCCTCGTTGCCCGTGCCGAACGGCGCCATCCATATCCCGGGGCGGAAGCCGAGCGCGCGTATGTCCTCGGCGAGCTTTTTCATGCCTTTGGGAAATTGCCTTTCGTTCACCTCCAAATTCATGTTGTAAAATTTGGAGACGGGGAGCTGGTCGGAATTTCCCTGCCAGGACTCTATCGACCATATTTCGCAGCCGAACGGTTGCAGGTATTTTTGCCCGACCCGCGCTTCGGCGAGATTGTCCTCGGCGGTCGCCTTGTCGAAATACGTGTTCCAAGACATCCAGCCGGTGGGGGTCTTGGGGCAGCGCTTTCTGTCGAGCGGCCTGTAATAGGGCACATATCTGTTTTTTAAATAATCCTTTTGGAGGTCGAAGGAAAACGCGGCTTCGGCGGCTTCCGAAATCTCGCCCGACATTGCGAACTCGAATTTTCCGCCTCCGAGCGATTTTATTTTGAGATCCGCGGCGCGCAGCTTGAGCGCGGAGTCCGTTTTGGGCGAAAAGACGGAGTCATTGAGTTCGGAATCCGGAGAATTTGCGCCCAGCTGCAACACCCTTTCGCCCTTTTGCGCATCGGTGCGGCAGGCGAAGGCGTCGGGCTCGAAAGCTATCCTGCCGTCGAACGCCAGCCTTCCTTTGTAGGCTTGCGCCGTGCGGTGGTAGAAAAATATTTCGAGGCGCCCTGATTTTTCGGGGAAGACGATGTAGCCTTGGACGTCGCCTTTGTGGTCTACTATCGCGAGGCGGTCTTTAACCCCGTCGCGCGAGGCCGCGACCTTCCAATTTTTTCCGCCTGACGAGAAACTCAGCGCGCCCTCGATTTTCGCCGCGCCGTCCGAGGCTCGCAGGGAGGAAGACTGTTCGTCGAAGTCGATTTTCCACTCCGCGAAAAGCGGAATGCATGAGGCGGAAATTATTGCTATGGCGGTTTTAAGCAGGCGGCTGTTCATAATCCCCAATCAAACCGCGGAAGCGCGCGCTTGTCAAACAAAAGCCTCGCGGCGGTTTCATTTCCTCCGGTCTGTCCCGTATGCCGCAAGTTATCCGCAGCTTTTTTTTCTCCTATAACTGAACGCTCCGTTGGCGCAGGCGTGCCGGCGCGTCTTCGCCGCCTCAGCCTACGACTCAGCCCACACGCCTTTTACCGCGCGTTTCTGCCGCATGCTTTTTATTGTATGCCTTTCGTCGCATATTTCCAATGAATCCGCCGCTTACGTTGAATCGCCATGCAACTTTCGCCGCATTCCGTCGTCATGCGGCAATTGCAACATTCATATTGGAAAAATGGCGCACATTCGGCCCCACCGTGATTTTTGAACGGAACCCATTTGAAGCGCGCCTACATCATCCCTCAAAAAAATCAAAATCAGCGATTTTTTCCGCCAAATATTGCTTCTCCCTCATCCTCTTTCCCAAAAAAACATTCCGCCAAAATCTCAATCAAAGTCTTGCACGGATATTTTCCCTTTAAACGTTCGACATTTCCCGCAAAACAAAAAACCGCACAGGCGCAAAACCTCGGATTCCCAGAGGCGCCCGCAAAAAATTCAGAAATATATGTTGACCCGCGACGGCGCCATATAGTATATTACAAAGCTTTAAAAAGGAGAGATGACAGAGTGGCCGATTGTGCCTGACTCGAAATCAGGTGTGCGGGCAACCGTACCGGGGGTTCAAATCCCTCTCTCTCCGCGTTTATAACTTTCACACTGCAAGGGTGTTAGACAGTTTTAGTCAGAAAGCTGCAATGCGCTAAAAATGGGTCAACACCAAAGGTTGTGGAATAGGTTGATTTTTTAGATTTGCCTTTCATAGATTCACCCCGCATTCCACGAGGACTCTCAGTCTGTAATTTTCGGGTCAACACCAAAGGTTGTGGAATAGGTTGATTTTTTAGATTTGTCTTTCATAGTTTCACCCCGCATTCTACAAGTACTCTCAAGCGGTAATTTTTAAAGTTTCTGTATCCGTAGGCTCGTCTTTGGATTAGCTTCATCTTGCGGTGGAAGCCTTCTGTAATTCCGTTATTCTTCGTAAATCTCCACATTCTGATTATTGGCGCAAACCATTCGCTTATCGTTTCCGCAAGTTTCCCAAACTCTGTCGGCGCTTCGTATCTCATCACTTTCATCATTCCCTTTAACTTCCTTATGTTATTCTTGCATTGCTTTGCCGTCTGACTCTTTTTATTCAATAGCCCGCATAATCGCTCCTTAAATTCGTACGCAAGCTCTATTGCCGGATTTCCCCTAAAAAAGCTTTTAAGCCGCTCCATCTCTTGCGCTTTTAGCCTCTCTCTCCTTTTCCGCAAAGGATAAGTAATCTTTCTCTTCCACTTTACTTCTTCCTGCGCACTCTTGCAAAATTCCATAAAGTGGTGGAGCACTAATCGTATCACATGAAACCTATCCGCTACTATCTTCGCCCTCGGAAAACATCTCCTTACGATACTTCGATATCCGCTCGATAAATCCATGCACACTACCTTCACATTTTCCCTGCCTTTGTACGACATTAGCGCGCCTGCTATATCGATATGTCTCTTCCCTTTAATAACATCGTATACCCTGTGGTGCGATAAGTCGGCTATCGTAGTCGCAAACTTGTAACCCTTGTGGATTGTGTGCTCGTCTATTCCTATAATTTCAGGACAAGGATAGTTGATTTGCTCTTTGAGCTTTTGCTCGTACCTACTGTGGATTGCCCGCTCAACCGTGCTTGCAGATATGCGGTAAATCCGGGCAATAGCCTTATTGCAAACGTTCCGAGCGTATTCACTTACGAGCCTGTTTTTGAACCTCTCCGAGTGACGAGCGTAAGGCCTTACTCCCTCAAGCCTTTCGCGAAAGACCCTTCCGCAATCGAGACACTTGTAACGCTTGCATTTTACCTTGAGATGATAAATAGCTCCGTTTTCAGAGACGTGCTTAATATAACGCCGGTAGGAATCGTAATGTATCAAACGATGCGACCCGCATAAGCAGTCGGGTATACCCGACTGCTTATGCTCAACTTCCGCAAGCGAAAAGTCTTGACCAACTCTTACTGTCCTGAGTATCTTGTAACCCTTGATTAACACATTGGGCATTGTAGAACATTTTTTATTCTCTTTGCCCTCTTTTTTTTCCACCATTCCACAATCTTTGACGTAGAGCGAACAAAACTTGTTGCGACGATATTAATTTTTTTTTGCAATAAAAAAGACGCCTTTGAGCACATATTCTTATGTTACGATTTTTCATTTTACATTCATCTTTTGTTGTCTTTTAACTTGTTTATCGACTATTAGTATCTGAAGCATAGGTATGTCAACATTGAAGAAAAAACAGAAAGAGAATAAAAATGGAAGGAAAACCCGTTCACGCCTTCTAAACGCGGCTGGAAGTGTATTTGCGCAAAAAGGATACGAAGCTGCCTCTGTAAGAGATATTGCAGATGCCGCCGGAGTTCCGTTTGCCTTAATTACATTTCATTTCAAGACAAAGAAAAATCTCTTTAAACAGACAATAGAGCATTTTATATTAAATAACGCCAAGCTCGAAACCTTGTTCGCTCCATTTGAAAAAGCCGACGCTGCTTCTCCGGAAAGCATTTCCGCTGCCATGTATGAGAGCATAAAAAATATTGTTTACATCTGCCATAAGCCGAAAGTTAGGATAAAGCAAATAAACGGGTTGATGATGACTCTATTAAAAGACGGGGGCAAAGAGGCTAACAAAATGGTTCAGCTTCTGGGAGACGACACTATGGCGGACGTGTACCGGATTTTGTGCGAGGCAAATCCGCGCCTGACTCGCACCGACATATATTGGTGGAGCCACATGTTTTGGGCGCTAATCTTTTATCCGATGTACGGAGAGCTTCTATTGCTTTCCGAAAGCGGAGAAAAGAATTATTCGGCGGATTTCTTGGATTCTTTGGCTTTCAAGGTGGCGTATGTATGTTGTGTTACACTCGGACTTCCCGTCCCCGACCGTCCGGACCCGTGGTCTATAAAGGAATAATTGAATCTCTCAGGCAAAGAATGCGGAGCTTAAAATCCGCATGCGTCAAATTGGCGGAATGGACGAATGGGAAAAGAGCTTCCGTAATGGGGAAGCCCTAAGAAATTATTTGCAACAACTATCAGCTATTTTCTTCTGCGATACGCCGCGAAAGCAAGCGCCAACGCTCCAAATATTGCCGCGTAGGCGGCGGGCTCTGGAACCGCGGTGTAAGATACTACGAGCCATTTTCCCTTCTCAAAGAAATACCAATCGCCGTTGAGTTCCTCGCCGTTGTTTGAAAAATAAACATCTCCATTTTCATAGAGCCCCAAAATATCGTTATATATATCATTGAGAGTAGATGTGTCGTCGGCATACAGAATGTATTTGTAATATTCCGTATAGGCCTCCAAATCTCCGTCCACATTTATATTCAACTTCGAGCCTTCCGCAAAATTGAGATCGCCGCCGTTTAAAACATATATATAGCTTTCATCCTCGCCATTTGAGAGGTCCATATCATAGCTGACAATGCCCCCGTCTTCTACATTGACTGTGACGGCGCTATTAACCATAAGGCGCGCTTTTTTGTCAAGAATGAGGTTTGCTCCCCCGGAAATGGAGGCGTCTTCGGCAAATTTTACGTAAATAGTCCCGTAAGAGTCCGTATATTTGTATTCCCTCACAAGAATATAATCGTCGGGTGAATCCATCTCCAAGGCCGTTATTGAGCCGTCTTTCAATATGGTATTTTTAAATATTGCGGTATCCCATCCTCCCCGCTCGGTTCCGCCTGCGCCTCTAAGGTCGGCATTTGTAAAGTTTACGTTCTTAAAAAGTTTGGAAGAAGATGAACCAAAACTTGTTTCCTGCAGATTGAATCCCGAAAAATCGGCATTCTCAAAGATCGTATAATGGAAAGATGCTCCGCTTAAATCTTTGTCTTTATAGCTCTTGGTTTGCATGATTTGCGCAAGCGTGATTTCTTGCTCTATACTGCTTCCGTAAAAACGCGCATCATTTATTATCGCGTCTTCAAATATTGCGTTTTTTAAATTTATGCGTTCAAGGTTTGTATTGCTTAAATCAAAGCCGGATAAATCCTTGCCTTCAAAAGAAATGTTGAGGCGGGTCATGTCCACGCCCGACAGGTCTTTCTGCTTATAACTTTTTGTGGACTCAAGCTGCTGGCTTGTGATGTTGGAGCGGTCCAGGTATACATTGTTTATTGTGGCGTCTGTAAAGTCGGCTCCGCTAAGGTCTGCGTGACCAAAATTCGAACCCGTTAAATCGGCGTCTTTAAAATTGGCGTTTTGTAGGCTGGAGCGGGAAAAGTTGGAACTGACCCTGAAACCTTCAAGATCCAGCCCGTTGAGGCGATTATTGTTGAATAAAGCCAAATTCAAGGTGCGGGATTTGTAATTCCAAGTCTGTATCAGCACCTCCGTAGGAATTTCTCCCAAATGTGCACTGCCGGAGGGAAGAATTACGTCGGTATAATTCACGCCCTCGCCGTAGGTAACCCCGGATAATTGGACTTTTTCCAAATTTAATCCCGTGAAGTTTACGTTCGACAAAGTGGAACCTTCCAAGCTCAGGTTAAAATCCGGAGTTGCCGTTTTTGTAAAATCTACATTCGATATTGTGCAATAATAAAAAGACGCGCCGTTCAGATTTACGCCGTCAAAATCTAAGCCGTCAATTGTCACATAGCTCATACGCACGCCCGACAAGTCCTTGTTCGCATAGCTTGCCGTCGAACACAGCATTTCCGAGGTGAACCCCGTGGCATAGATAAACTTTGCCCCGCGAATTTCCGCGCCGCTAAGGTCGGCGCCGGTGAGCGTCGCCCCTCTGAAATTGGCGTTTGTCAGATTTGTATCGGTAAAATCGGTATCGTTAAGCGTTGCGGAGTTGAAGTTTGCGTTGGTGAGATTTGATCCCGTAAACTGCACTCCCGAAGCAATGGTTTTGTACCACGACGAATCGACAAGGGACGCGTTTATGAAATTCTCCGTCACCGTTGTGTTATCGTAAACATCGTTGTCCGCATAGAGCAGCTGACTTAGCCCAGCCGCAATAGTTAATATCGCAAAATATGTCTTTCTATTCATGGTATGTCGCCTTACATTTAAAAAGATTTTCCTCATTTTTCCGCCAATCTTTTATTACGTTTGTATAATAAATGTCAACAAATTTTTATACGCACGTGTAATTGCATTTCCGCTGCCGCGGGAATCGGGCGGGAAATTTTTGCCGCGCGTCAAGGCAACCGAATGAACTGGCAAAGAAAATGAGCTTCCCGATTCGGGAAGCTCTCCAAGCAACTGCCTGCATCAATATAAAAGTTTTCGCGGACGAAGTTAAAACTGATTCGGAAAGCCCCGAGAAACTGCCTATGCCAATGCGCTATTTTCTTCTGCGTAGCGCCGCGAAGGCGATAGCCAATGCTCCCAATATTGCGGCACAGACGGCGGGCTCGGGAACCTGCATGCTTATTATAAAATTGTTATTTTCTATGAAATAATTCCAATCTCCTTCGTATACTTCGCCGTTTACAGAAAGGAATAAAGTTTCGTCTATTATAAAATCGTTAAGGCCGCTTATGAGGGAATTTTCATTCCAGCTCATAATTGTAAATATTTGCAAATCTGAAGACCTAAAAGCCTTCTCAATATTTACTTTCAGGATTGCGCCTTTTTCAAATGTTAAACCCGAACCAGATGCTACGGCAAAACTTGTCGAACCTTCGGGATCCATGTTTATTATAATTGAAGAGCCGTTTGAAACTGTAAGCGTTGCATTGTTAGTTACCTCCAATTCCGCTCCGGTTTCAAGAGTAAGCTGGGCTCTGCTTGATATGGATGCGTCTTGGGTAATCTTTGCGGAAATAGACTCCCCGCCCGAAAGCGGAACATACTTGCTAATTGAAAAGCTGTCGCTGGAGGATTTCATTGTAAAGTTTTGTATTGTGCCGTCGGACCATATCGTATTTTTGTACGTGGGTGTTCCGACGATTGATTCTATGTTTGCGCCGCGGAAGTCCGTATTCGTAATATCGACGCCCGTGAGCGTGGTATTGTTAAATATCGCACCCGCAAAATTGGCGCCGCTAAGATCGGCGTAGGCGAAATTGACGTTGGTGAGATTTGCGCCCGAAAAATTAGCTGTGACTAAATTTGCCCTTTCAAAGGTGGTACTTGCGAGATTTTGCCCCGAAAAATCCCAGCCGTCCAAAGTATTGTTTTTCATGTTTAACCCCACCAAGCTTTTATTCTTGTAGCTTAGCGTGCTGTAGAACTGATGCTCGGTCAAGGTGGCGGAGGCCCTCCAGAAGGAGGCGCCTGTTATGATGCTGTCCGTAAGGTTGGTATCCGTGAGATCCGATGCGTAAAAAGAAACATTTGTGAGATTTTGCCCCGCGAAATTCCAACCTGCCAGATCGTTGTCGCCCAGGTCCACACCCGTCAGATCCTTATTTTTGTAGCTTAACGTGCTGTAGAACTGCTCTTTCTTGAAGCCTCTGTCCGTTGCGAAGTATAGCGAGGCACCGGTAATGATGCTGTCCGTAAAATCGGCATTCGACAATGACGTGCCGCTGAACGAAACGTTGGTAAGATTTTGCCCCGCGAAATTCCAGCCGTTCATCTTGAGATCGTCAAATTGAACTCCCGTCAAATCCTTGTTTTTGTAGCTTGCCGTGCTGTAGAGCTGCTCCTTCGTGAAGTTATCGCTATGTCCAATGTAGGCGCCTGTTATGATGCTGTTCGTAAAATCGACGCCCATAAGGTCGGCAAGGTGGAAGTAGGCGTTGGTGAGGTTTTGCCCCGAAAAATTCCAATCCTTCAGATTGTTATTGGCCAGCCATATTCCCGTTAAATCCCTATTTTTGTAGCTTGCAGTGCTGTAGAGCTGCTCTTTCGTAAAGCCGCGCACTACGACCTTTCCCATATTGGTGTTTGTAATTATGCTGTTTGTGAAATTGGCACCATCGAGCAAGGCGTCGACGAAAGAGACGTAGTTGAGGTTGGCGTTTGTGAAATTGGCGCCCGAAAGCGTGGCGTCGATGAAAGAAGCATTGGTCAGATTTGCCGAGGCGAAATTTGAATTTGTGTAGTCCGTGGGGTTTCTGGAGCTTGAAAATACCGTATTTATTGCAGTGCAGCCTATCCAGCTGGAGTTGGCGTGCGGGGTTCCGCTAAAATCCCTATCGCTTACGTTCTGTCTGTCGTAAGAATTTTCAGCTGCGAGCAGCGGAAGGCTTAAAATAAGAGCATTAGAGGCGAGAAACGATAATTTAATAAACTTGTTCATAGCGCGTGTACTGGTTTTGTTCATGGCATGCCGCCTTTCTCCGGTTGTTTACACTTTCAAAAAAACTTTCTGCATGTTTTATGAGGACCTTTTATTACGGTTGTATAATAATGTCAAGATGTTTTTTTACGCTAGTATGATTTTGTTTTGATTTCCGCGGCCTGGCGGCTAAAGTTTGTCCGGACATCCATAACAAACGGGCGCAACGCCTTGCCGCATTGCAATAAAAGCTGCAAACATCTTTAACCTCCAAAGCCTTTTGACGTAAAAAAAGCCAATTATCTCTCCCCACAAAACAACAGTCCGCAATAGCGATTCATTTTGCAACTGCATAGAAAAATCCGCACCTTGGCAAAATCCGAATTCCTGCCCTATACCGCACAATAGCTGCGGGAAATTTTGCCATGCGCCCGTTTAACTAAATAAACGGCAAAAAAAAGAGCTTCCCGATTCGGAAAGCTCCAAGAAAATTGCCTGCAACCTTGCGCTCTACTTTCTTCTGCGGCATACAGCAAATGCAAGCGCCAAAGCCCCGAAAATCGCCGCATAAGTGGCAGGTTCTGGAACCTGCATGCGTATCCCAAAGCTATTGCCTTCCATATAATAGTCCCATTCTCCGTCGAACAGCTCGCCGTTTAGCGAGAGAAGGAAATTCTCTCCTCCCATAAGCTCATCAAGCCCGCTTATGGTGGAGCTGTCATTCGCGTTTATGAATGCGAAGGAATATTCCTCGGGCTCCGTGAAAACTCCCTCTAAGTTTACTTTCAAAACAGAGCCGTCTGCAAACACAAGTCCGGAGTTTTCGCCGACTTCAAAAATTGTGGAACCGTCGGTGTTTATTGTTATCGCGGAACCGTCTTCCACTGTGAGTACTGCGCCGTCAACTACCTCAAGGTAGGCGCCCGTTTCAAGCGTCAAATCGGCTCCGCCGGAGATAGAGGCGCTTTGGGCTATCTTTGCAGAAATAACTTCTCCGCCCTCCAGCAGGACATACTCGCGTATCGAGAAGCTGTCTTCGGCGGATGCCATGGAAAAGTTTTGTATCGTGCCGTCGGTCATTATCGTGTTTTTGAGCGTATCGGTGCTTTTAAACCTATCCAAAGTCATGTTGCTGCCGCGGAAATCCGCCGCGGTAAAGTCGTTGTTGCCGCTGAACGAAGACGAATATTCATCGATTTTTGTGTTCATGAAATTCGCCCCTTTCAAATTGGTGTTCTCGAAGTTGCCTTTCCCAAAGCTCAAACCCGACAAATCCCACCCGCTCATGTCCATATCCGTGAAATTGATATTGGCCTTTGTCTTGTTTTTATAGGTTGCCGTGGAGTAAAACTGCTCGGCGGAAATGCTTTGGAGACCGTAAAAATTGACGTAGTCCAATACGGCGTCGGTAAAATTTGCGCCCGTCAAATCCGAATAGTAGAACTGGACGGTTTCGGTGGCCGTTGTGTTTGAAAAATCCGCATTTGTCAGGTCTGAATAATAGAATCCGAGATTTAGCATGTTGGAGCCGCTGAAATTGGCGCCCGACAAATTCACGCTCGAAAATTCCGGATCATTAGTCAAGTCGTCCATAAAGGTAAAGTTTGAGAAATCCCACCCCGACATATCCATGCTGGAAAATCTCGACCCGCGAATGAAGCGCATTCTATAGGTCATTGTCGAGCGAAACTGATCCTCGGTGAACCCGATAAAGCTAAACGAACCCGAAAGAAATCTCGCTTCGGTAAAATCAGCCCCCTCGACCTTTGCATTTCTAAGCGTGACACCGTTTATTAGGACGTTCTTTAATGTCGCGCCGCTAAAGTCCGCATTGTCAACGCGGCCTCCGTCCACCAAGGTGCTGTCCGTCAAATCCGCCCCTTTGAAATTTAAGTTTTCGCCGTCTAATTTCAAATATGAGCCTCTAAGATTCGCATCCGAAAAATCCAAGTTTTCAATATTCGTGCTGAGCCTTACCCCGTGCAAATCCTTGTTCTTGTAGCTTGCCGTGCTTTTCAGCTGCTCGGCGGTAAAGTTTTTTGCATCAGTCATGATGGCGTTTGTAATGACGGCGTCCTCAAAGTTCGCCCCCTTGACATCCGAGTAGTAGAAGTCCACTCCGTCCAAACTCTGGCCGGTAAAATCCCACCCAATAACGTTAAAGTAGGTGAAATTTATGCCGCTTAAATCCTTGTCCACCGCATAGCTTTTGGTTGAATACAGCTGCTCTTTGGTAAAGTTTTTGACACTCTCAAAACTGACGTTTTTAATCGTCGCTCCCGTAAAGTCCGCCTCGGCGACATCGCCGTAGTAGAAATTTGCGCCTTCCAAATTTTGCCCGGCAAAGCTCCATCCGCTCACAGTGCTCCTTGTAAAATCTACGCCGCTTAAATCTTTGTCCACCGCATAGCTTTTTGTCGAATACAGCTGCTCCTCGGTGATGACCGCGGCGACTCCCGAGGAATAATTGGAATTACAAAAGGAGGCGTTTTTGATAATCTGGCCGCTAAAGTCGAGCCCCGTCAAATCCAAGCCCTCAAAATCTACGCCGCTTAAATCCTTATTTTTGTAGCTTGCCGTGCTTGCAATCTGGCTTGCTGTGAGATTCTTTGCATTGCCAAAAGACACGTTTTTTATTATCTGGTCCGAAAAGTCGAAACCCGCCAAGTCCACCGACGAAAAGCTTGCGCCGCTCAAATCCTTGTTCTTGTAGCTCGCCGTGGATTTTAGCTGGTCGAAGGTGAGATTGCTGCCGCTTAAATCGGTGTTTGTTATTATTGAATCCGTAAAATCTACGCCGGTAAAATCCTTTCTGAAAAAGTCTACCCCGCTTAAATTTTGACCCGAAAAATTCCAGTTCTTCACGTCGACGAAGCGAAAATTTATTCCGCTTAGATCCTTATTTTTATAGCTTGCGGTGGAGTACAGCTGCTCGGCCGAAAAGCTCTTTGCAGAGTAGAAGTTCACATTGTTTATCCACGCGTCCGTAAAATCGACCATTCCGAGAGTGCAGTTTCTGAAACTCGCCCCGTTTAGGTTTTGTCCGGAAAGATCGAGATTGTTGTTAAACTTGTAATACTCCAGCTTAAGCCCGCTTAAATCCTTATTTTTATAGCTTGCGGTGGAGTATAGCTGATTCCTGGTGAAGCTGGCTCCCCAATACATGTTTGTGATAATGGCGTCTGTAAAGTCGGTGCCGTTTAGACTTGCGTCTTCAAAATTCGCCCCGTCGAGATTCGCCCCCGCAAAAGACACGTTTGAAAGGTCGGCGTGGGTCCATGTGCTGTTTTTAAGCGACTGGTTGGAGAAGTCGCGCCCGCTAAGCTCGCCGTAGGTGAAATTCTCGTTGTCTGCACGGAGCAATGAGCCAAGCCCCGCAGCCAAAGCCAATGCCGCAAAATATGTTTTCTTGTTCATGATACGCCGCCTTCGTTCTGGGTTTCTATTATTCAAAATAGACTTCTTTGTTCATTTTACGAAGATGTTTTAATACACACGTAAAATAAATGTCAATAAATTTTATGCGTTCGTGTAAGTTTATCTTCCTCTCCGCGTAATAGCAGATAAACTTTGCTTGATTATGCATAGCAGCCGCTTGCAACATCTATTGAGGGAAAGCCCCGGCAAATAGGCGTTGCCTTGAGATGGCAGAATATCGCCCCTGCAGCAAAGATTGCAAATGGGTATTGCTCTGGGGTGCAAAGCCGTCCCGTCAACTGTTCCGCGCCGGAAACTGAGCGGCAGGCTTCCCGCTTATTGAAAGGGAAGTTACTTCGGACAGCCTCCAGAGGCTTGGCGTAGACATTCAGATAAATATTTTTTGAGGTTTTTGCGGGAATTGGCGAAAATGCAATTTCGGACATCTCCTGAATTGAAGAGATTTTGAAAAATATATGCCAAAAATCTGCAACTAAACAGAAACCAAGCAATGCTATTAAAATGGTTATATTGGTAATTGTGGACTTAAGAAAATCGTCAAATTTTTTCCCTCTCTCTCCGTTTAAAATTTCGCGCAACAAGCCCATTTTCAGTAAGTTCTGAATCTGGGCTTATTTATGAGACAACACCCCCCGTTTGCAACTACTTGATTATTAGGGTTCAACAAAAGCCCGAGCACACCAAATGTGCAATTAAACTGCAACCGCCACTTGGCACCACAACTTGGCGACGATATTGTGAGAGGGTAACTAATCAGCTTAGGTTATACATATTCTTTCAAGCCGATAACAAATTAGAGGAATCATTCTCAACTTGCGATATAGGAGTAAGCCTTTCACAAATGAATTTTGTGAGGGTGGCTCTATGAACTTTTAGTTTTCTTGCTATTTTAGATTTTGAGAAGTTTTTATCCAACATAGCCTGAATTACATTTTCCTTCCCAGACAATTTTACATTTGTAGATTTACGCCCCTTGGGACGCCCTAAAACAACGCCTTCCGCTTTTTTTCGGGCAAGAGCTTCTTTTGTTCTTGCGGAAATAAGATTCCTTTCAATTTGGGCGGATAATCCAAATGCAAAAGCCAAGACTTGAGAGTTTATATTGTTGCCCAATTCGTAATGCTCTTTTGTTGTTATAACCATAATATTTTTCTCCATACAAAAGTGCAATATACTCATTATTTGCATTAGATTTCTTCCTAACCTTGAAAGCTCTGTTACAACCAGAATATCGTTTTTGGACATTCTTTTTAGTAATCTTCCTAATTTCCGATCTTCAATTCGCTTTGTTCCGCTAATTGTTTCTTCTATCCAAGAATTTACTATGTATTCTTTCTGTACACAAAAATTCTCTATCTCAAGGCGTTGATTTTCTGTGGTTTGTTTATCTGTACTTACCCTTATGTAACAGTATACCATATTTTCTTATCCTTTCCCTATTTTAGATTTGCATTGACGTTAGAATAACATCAATGGTATAGGTAATAGGTCCATATAAGTTGCCGCACATCTTTGTAGGGCATACCATTCATATCTAATTCCAGTTTCAGCTTTATTGCGTTTTTCTAAAATGGGCTTATAAGACAAAAGTCTATTATATATTGCAGGGTATTGCTTTTCAAATTCATGTTCTGCCTCTTTTGACGCACCTGTTATGCTTGTATCCTTGTGTAATGGGAAATGCCAAGGTACATAGATCAGCCATTTATCTGCGAATTCGTAGGAATAGCGTTTAATGTCTCTGCCGCGCAAAATCGGTCGTATAATTTCGGCAGATTTTGGGTCTTGGGCAATAAGCGCATCTTTGGTAGCTCCGTCTATGATAAATGCTTCGTTACAACCAGTCAAAATACCTCTATAAATTTTAATGTCCCAATCCTTTAAAGGAACTCCAATTTTTTCAATTTTATCCTTAATGGATTGTTCGATCGGGTTCAATATACACCAGCTATTTTTTGTGAAATTTTGAACAATCGAATTCTGCCTAATAAAATCGCTCGTTTTCTTTTGATAATCGTAAACCCTACTCACGAACAGAAAGAATAATCTTGACATTTATCAATATTTTTTATTATAATTACGCCACTATGGCGAAGATTACTAAGAGATATTGTGAAGGTAGAAAATCACCCTATCAACTGTTCTGGATTGAGGGTGGCGTAAGGCATTCAAGGTTCTTTGAAACGGAGGAAGCAAGGGACGATTTTTTAAGGCTTAATGGGCACTTGGATAAGCGCTCTTTTGAGGCACTTTTGGGAATTGACGAAAATACCATTTCGGACATCTCCTACATCGAGTCTATAAGGGGGAACGTAAGTTTCCGCGATATGTGGGAATTTTGGGCAAAGAACCACAAATCAAGGCGTGTATTAACTCTTTGGGACGCTTGCGACGAATATCTGCGTGATATGCGCAAGACTGAAAAAGCCAAGCCCGAGCATATAAGGCACGTCCGACGAGTCTTGGAAGTTCTTGTTGAATCATTTGGCGATAGGCTCCTGCAAGATATAAGCCGCAAGGAGTTGGAAAATTGGCTAAAATCTCTAAAATTTGCTCCAGTCACGGTAAAGAATTGGAGGTCCAATATAACTGCCGCTTGGAACTGGTTTGAGAAAAACGAACTAATTGAAAAGAACATAGCCAAGGGACTTGAATTGCCAAAAATTGAAATGGGCGAGATTGGAATACTAACTGTGGAGGAAACTGAAAGATTATTCCGAGCAAACGAAAAGATAGATCCAGAAGTCTGCGGCTTAATGGCACTGGGGCTATTTGCTGGAATGAGAACTTCCGCAATTCCGCGGGTTGAGTACGAAGAAATCACAATGCGGCAAGGGATTTTAACGCCCGCTGAAAAGACCAAGAAAAACCGCAGAAACTACATAGAAAACCTCCCAGACAATCTCTGGGCTTGGTTGGAACGGACACCAAAGTCTGCCTTTGGGTGGTGTGAACGCAAGTGGAAGAAGCGCCGAGAGAGTGCCCTGCGCAGAGCGGGATTGCTTGTAAATGGTAAACAAATAAAGACTCCAGACGAGAATGGCAAATTCCCACAAAAGAAGATACCGCCCCACAATGCTTTCAGGCACAGTTTCGCAAGCTACCACGTCGCATGGAAAAGAGACTTCCAAGATACGGCTTTGATAATGTCACATAAAGGTACAGATATACTCTTTAAACACTACCGAGGAGTAGCGACTAAAGAAGATGCTGATAGGTATTTCAATATTTATCCTCAAAAGCCTCTCAAAATGAATAAGTAACTGAGTAGTTGCCATCAAGATGGTTTTGATATAGTATTGGGCTTGATTTTATAGACTTATGGATATTCCCACTCAGCTTAAGATACTATTTTTGACGACGCTTGCCAATTGGATATCAAAGGAAAAGTCGCATATGATTGAGTATTTGCTGGTAGCCAATCGAATTTTAAAATCAAAGTTAGAATCCGACGGCAGGCGCATAAAGTATTCCGATTCCGAGCGTGCGATATTGGCAAAGAAAGGAAGAAAGTTGTCTTGGAGCCTTCTTAAAAAGTGCGAGTTTTTAACGCCGGAAACTATCCTTCGCTGGTACAATAGGCTAATTGCGAAGAAATATACCGCAAATAATCCAAATCCAAGCTTGGCAAAACAGACAAAAGAATATGTGCGCAAAATTGTATGCGAGATGGCTTCATCAAATATAAATTGGGGAGCCGGCAGAATCGCAGGAGCTTTAAAGCATATAGGTATTCGTAGAAGCAAAGCCACTGTTTGGAGAATAATGAGAGATAACGGCTTTGATCCTTTGCCAAACGGAGGGCAACACAAGGTCAATAAGAGCTGGACTGCCTTTGTAAAGAGCCACTTTCATCTAATGTGTAGCGCCGATTTCTTTACGGCAGAAGTTTTAACTTTGCATGGATTGGTTAGGTATATGGTCTTTTTTTGTAGTAGATTGTGCCACAAGGAAAGTGAAGATAGTGCATATAAGCAACGGTTTTTGCGGCGAGGTTATGGAGAGGCTTGCAATCCAAATGACGGATTATTTTGACGGTCTTTTAAAGGGCAAGAGGTTTTTCTTCTGCGATAAGGATCCGTTATATACGCAAAAGTTTAAGAGAATCTTGGAAAATAGCTGTATAAAAGTGCAACAAGTTCCGTCGCCCGTATGCAATCCCTATGCTGAAAGGTTTGTAAAGAGCATAAAGGACGAATGTCTGAGGAATTTTGTGTTTTTATCGGAAGGAATGCTCCGCAAGGCGGTTTCGGAGTATGAAATATACTATAACACCGAAAGACCTCATCAGAACTTGGATAATGAGCTTATATCTCCTAAGGAGAATGAGCACTACGAAGAATTGCGTTTGACGAGAGAGCAAAATAAGGGTAAAGTCCCCTATAAATGGGAGAACGGCGGGAGTCTGCTCGTAAAAACGGGGCGGTTCGGAGGCATATTAAACTTTTACTATCGGAAAGCCTCTTAAGGATTTTTAGTTTTTCTCCTATCTTAAAACCGCCTCAACTCCGTTGCTAAAAGGCAACCGAGGGGCTATAAGGAATCTATTAACTTGCCCAATACAGCTGGGACGTTCGGCAGACCCGTTTCTTCTTACGAATGGCATTTTTGAAAAGTTCCACCGTAGGCTTTACGGCAAACGCATAGGATGGACAAATTAAAGATGATAAAATCCGCCGCGTGTTATAGAGTATTTTTATATCTATACCCAATAACACTGGCGGGAAATTCCATATTTAACCGTTTCCGCGCACTTTTTCCAAGAAACTGTCAAATTCTTTGAGATTATTAGCGGCATCTTCTGAACCCTCATCGGCGCCCAATTTAAGAATAAATTTAGCCCTATCGATATCTTCAATACCATAGCGTCCACGTATATAACTGTCAGCCAAACTTACGTAATTAGGCTTCAACCGTCTTAGAGCGTCCAAATATTCCTTAGCCCGAGTTTCGTCCTTTTCTACCCCTATCCCCTTTTCGTAGGCGTAGGCGAGAGTTTCCGTTGCCGCAGCATTCTCGTAGGATACTGCCTTTTTTAACAATTCCAATCCGGCTTGCGCATTCTGGGCGCGGTTTATGCCAAAAAGCTCAAATAGACCTATTCTGTGCAATGATTTTGGCTCATATCCCCAATATTTTGCATACAAATCGGCGTATTTTTGCGCCTTTTTCATATCGCGGTTTTTGGGATAATCTGTGAATAGCATATATAGGCCGTTTATGATATTTTTGTCGGGATTTTCATTTACGGCAAAATTCGCCCAATATTCGTACATATCGGTATCTTTCCCAAGCAGATTTTGCGAGTTGTACATATAAGCTATGCGCACGGCTCTATATAAAGTCAATGGGCTGGCATTGCTTAATGCAATTTCTTTTATGCGCTTACGAATCGCCTCGGCTTGCTGAGGATCGGCTTTCACGCCCAATCCATGCTGTAGGCAGTATGCCTCGGCCTCCATGGCATTAAACGTAAAATTGTTGGCGGGCATTTTTTGAATTTCCTTAAAAAGAGCATATGCTGTTTCAGGTGATTTCCCTGTCCCCCGCCCGTTTAAATGGCAAAATGCGATATCGTATATAAGTTTTGCGCGGGAACCATTACTTAATCCATTCCAAACTGTTTCTTTGTATTTTAACAAAGAGTCAAAATATTTTTTGTCGTCTTTTAAAGACGGGTTTGAGTTGTACAGCCTTACCACATTGTCAAAATACAATGGATTTATTTCGCTTGCCTTCATATAATATTCAAGCGCTTTTTCCGGATTTTTATATGGCGCAGGCGACTTTTCATAAAACTGCCCCACAGCCTTATAAAGTTTCTTAAGATTTGCCGGAGATTGTTCAGGCACCTGTTTCAACATCTTTTGTATATAAAATTCCTTCTCCTTCGCGACTTGTTTTGGCGTTCCAAATGGGAAACTAGAATAATAATAAACTATTCTATCAGGTATTATTTTTGAACGTATCTCCTGCGCTTTTTTGGGGTCTTTTTCTATACCTAGGCCATTTTCATAACACATTGCAACCATGACTTTTTGAATTTCGGAATCCGTATTTGACCTATTTAATACATCAAAAGCTTGTTTCAAATCCTCGTCTGAATAGGCATGTTTGAACAATTTAAATGCATAGGTAATTTTATCATAAAAATTTATATCTGCCAATTTTTTATAAAGAGCCAATGCTTTGGGAGTGTTTTTAAATACGTCGGAATATAATGAAATTAAGGGATATAAATTCCGGTTATTTTCATCCTCCAACTCTTTTATGCGTTTTTTAATAAGGGCTTCCTTTTCATCGCTTAAAATCGGCATATCGAGGTTGTATAATGTTATCTCATTATTCGCCCAGTCGGAATATTTCTTCGTTTTAGCCGCTTCCTTGTAAAATTCGAGCATTACTTTCGATCTTGAACCAAAAATTTTCTTAAAATTATTTTTTGCGCCGTAATTGTTTAGTTTTGTTTGCGAGCATGGATCCCCAAGCTTTGACAAAAATTCTGAAAGCATTGCATTTGCGTCGGTTTTATCGTCTCCCTTATATAATCCATTCAATTTCATACCAAACAAAATGCCAGTTGCCCTGTTGCACCCCATTTCTCTGGCGCGTACAAATTCCTTTATCGCCTCTTCCCATTTTTGGTTTTCCGCCAAATACATGGCTTTCATGAAAACTATTAGTTTATTATCGGGATACTTATCAAACAAGGCGATCGCAGAGTCGTAGTCAATATAACGGTCTATCATTTTAAAGGCATCGACATATCCGTAGTCTAGCGCCTTATAAAGATAGTCTAAGGCTTTTGATGGCGAATATTCGCAAACTCTATCGTCGGCATTTAAAATACTCAACGCGATTTTGTACATTATTTCACCGCGTTCATATTTATTCAGCGTTTCTAAGATTTTCTCAGCTCTTTGCGGATCTTGGTAATAGCATGTATGTGGCAATAACAGAGTTTGCGCAATTAATTTCAACTCATAGGGGCGTGTGAGGCGTGGGATAATATTGTCTATGACCTTGAAATATGAATCCTTATCCCCTTTTAATTTATATATACATAATAGAGTATTAACGCAATTAATATCATCGAGATATTTATCTTCTAAAATCTCAATGGCGGTATCTATCTTGGGATTTTTGAGAACTTCTTTGGTTAGGAACTCATGGTTGTACGAATATCTGGACGAGCCGTATACAATTTTATTGGCATAGTTTAAAATTTCCCAGTCATTTAATATTTTATATTTCCAGCCTTCTTCAAGATATTTGTCTGAAATCTCATTGGCCCCTAAATTATTTGCCGCATCCAATAAGATCCTACATCTGCGCTGCGGAGAATAAGCATTTATTTTTTCGCGTACTTTCTGGGCGATGTTTTCATATTTTGCGTCATTATCGGTTAATATAAATAGCAATCCATCGACATAATCCGAATTTCTTTGATTTTCATCAAGAGAATCAAGATATCTTACAAAATTATCTTTTATGTCTTCTTTGTTTCTAAGCCGATACATATTTGCATACATATTTATAACCTGCCCATAATTGCAGTTGTCCGCAAATCTGGGGTCGGACTCAAACATCTTTTTGGCTAACTCCATATTTCCGATATTCATGTACGAATTGAAAATTAAATTTGAAATATTATTATAGTTGTTCTGGTCGTCCGAGATTTTTGATATCAATGAATCATCTTCAAACGCCATGCCAAATGCCTGTGAAAGCATTTTTATACTCTTAATATGCTGTGGATTGGCATATCGCCTAAAATTGTCCATATCGCCTTCCAGATAATAGATCTGCCCGAGCTGCATTTTTTCGAACGCCTTACCTGAGTCTGCTTGGGTTTTTAACTCGTTTTTTATAGAATCCAAGACTTTGGCAGCCTCGGAATCGCTTTTGGCAAGCTCTACGATCTCTGATACATAACCGAATGTATCGTACATTGCCTTTGCGTGGTCTAGTTTGCTTAATTGGGTGTTTTTATTTTTAATCAAATTAAACATTTCCTCGGGTATAGTGCATGAACCGTCCGAACAATCCACATCAGCCGCGGAAAATGATATTTTAAACGCTGCGAAATAGCAGAAAATTAATAGGCATATGGAATACTTTTTCATGTAAAATGTTTTATGAAATTTTAGCGGATAGTCAATAATTATATTTTATATGATTTCCAAATTTAATCGCGAATTAAATACTCCAGCGCATAAAAGCTAAAGGAGTTAGACAAGCGGTTTAAGGAATGTAGAGTAGATGTTTTTCGACCAAGAAAAGCACTATGACAAAACCGAAATACCGCCGTCTAGCATACGACGATAGAGGAGTAATAGAGAACATGTGTAAAGCTAAAAAACGCAATCGGAGATAGCAAATGCGATAGGAGTATCGCAATCTACCATATCCCGTGAATTATCACGCAATCGTGTTGAAGGCGTTTACACGCATGGCAGAGCGTTTATGCGAACGTATTTGCGATTATTGCTCAAGCCTAAAAGATATCTAATAGGCGAGAATGAAGCCGATATTTTAAGGCAATTTTGGAATTACTACCGTTCAAATGCGGATTGCAAGTTTGTTGGGTTTAATATCTACGCTTGGGCCATTCCATTCTTAGTAAGGCGTTCATGGGCAAACCGAGTTATAGTGCCGAAGATTCTCAATGGGCGCTACCTTAACGGCAACTTCATAGATTTGTTGCAAGTCTGGGGGTGTGGGACATTCGAGAAGGCATCTCTTGACAATATAGCGCGATTCTTTGGGATAAAGCGCAAAGACGAAGAAATAAACTTCAACGCAATGTGGCAGATAAGCCCAAGTCGCGCCATCGAGAAGCTAAAATCCGACGTATTGTCTATTCGGCGCATAGGCGAAGCTATGGGTGTTGTACGGGAGGAGGATTCCGATGAATGGTAAAATCATAATCGGAATAGACGCGGGTGTAAACGGAGGATATGCAATCCTCCACCCGCACCCTCTCTGCGCGAATGTAGCGGACGCACTGAACGATATACAGTTCTTCGCTGAGGCAATGCGCAAATTGAAGGAATATTCCCAAAAGTGCAATATTCCTTTGGAGGCTTATGTTGAGCAAGTAAGCGGCTATATAAGTTGCAAACACGCCCAACCCGCAAGCCGCTCCTTTGTCCTCGGCAAGTCTTACGGAGAAGTAATCGGTATTCTTATCGCTTTGGAGATTCCCTTTAAGACGGTGACTCCCCAAAAGTGGCAAGGAGAAATTTTGCCCGAAGTGAAAGGATTGGAATATAACGAGCGAAAACGCCGCCTTCGGGAACACGCATACAAGCTGTATGCGTTCTTAAAGCCGACCTTAAAAATAGCCGACGCAATCCTTATTGCCGAATACGGAAGGAGGGTTTCCAATGGAGCTTAGACCGTATCAGCAAAAGGCGGTGGATTCTATCTTTAAGTCTTGGGGTGAGTTCGATAAAACATTGCTTGTGCTTCCCACAGGGTGCGGAAAAACCGTGTGTTTCGCAAAGGTTGCGGAGCGTGCGTTAAAGGACGGGGGTAAAGCCCTCGTCCTCGCCCACCGTGAGGAACTCCTGACACAAGCCAGAGACAAAATAGCCGCTGTGACAGGGCTTTCTTGCGCATTTGAAAAGGCGGGAGAATCGGCTATAGACAGTCTTTATCCCATTACTTGCGCTTCTGTTCAGACGCTAATGCGCGAAAGCAGGCTTAGGAGGTTCTCTCCAGACCATTACGGAACTATCATTGTTGACGAAGCCCACCACGCATTGAGCGATTCATATCAAAATATTTTAAGGTATTTCTCGTCGGCAAAGGTGTTGGGCGTGACGGCAACGCCAGATCGAGGAGACAAGCAAAATCTTGGGAAGTATTTTGAGGACATCGCCTATGAATACTCAATTCGGGACGCCATAAAAGAGGGGTATCTGTCGAAGATACTCGTACAGACAATCCCGCTTAAAATATCATTAAAAGGCGTAAAGACAACGGCGGGAGACTATTCTGCCGATGACTTGGGGTCCGCGATAGACCCATATCTTGAGGAAATCGCAAAACACATTCCAAGAGAGCGAAAGACGCTAATCTTTCTTCCGCTAATTGCCACATCTCAACGAATGGCGCAAATCCTAAAATCGCTTGGGTACAAGGCGGAGCATATTTCGGGAGAATCGGGCGAGAGAAAGAAAATTCTCGAACGCTTCCACAGTGGCGAATGTACAGTGCTATGTAATTCAATGCTTCTTACCGAAGGCTATGACGAGGCAAGCGTCGATTGTGTCGTATGTTTAAGACCAACTAAAATCCGCTCGCTATACGCCCAAATTATAGGGCGCGGAACTCGAACCTGCGAAGGCAAAGATAATCTTCTTGTCTTGGATTTTCTATGGCAATCAGAGCAACACAATCTTTGCCACCCTGCTAACCTCATTGCCAATAAACCAGATGTTGCCGAGCAGATGACCAAAATAGCCGAAGGCGGTAAGTTGTTCGATTTAGGCGAGCTTGAGCAGGAAGCAGAATGCACTGCCCGCCAAGAGCGCGAGAAATCCTTAGCCGACGCTATAAGGGCAAATTCCCAAAAGAAAAGCAAACTCATAGACCCTATGGAATTCGCGCTTTTTACCCACGACGACGCTCTTCAAAGCTATTCTCCCGCCTTCAAGTGGGAGCGTGAAGCACCGACTCAAAAACAGTTGGATACGCTTCAGCGTATGCAGTTCAACACGTCCGCGATACACAGCAAGGGATTTGCGTCCCTGCTTTTAGGAAACGCCATAAGCCGCAGATCGCGCAATCTGGCAACACCAAAACAAATAAAAATTCTAAACTGCTTCGGCTACAAAAACGCTGCCGAATACGGATTCGATTTCGCAACAAAACTAATAACAGCCCTTGCAAATAACGGCTGGAGGAGGAAGCAATGGAAAGAAATATAAGCGAAATTTTATCATTCCTTACACAATCACAAGTTGACGACTATGATACTTGGCTGAGAGTCGGAATGGCCTTGCACGCCGATGGGCAATCCTGCTCGGTATGGGACGAATGGAGCAAACGCTCTCCCAAATACCAAGACGGAGCTTGCGAGCGGCACTGGAAGACATTCGGAAACTATTCGGGAACAAACGTCGGGATAGGTTCAATCGTACAAATGGCAAAAGACAACGGCTACAAGCCCTCTGACGGCTTTTCTTGGAACGACCCTATCGGACGTTCAAACGGGTGTGAAAACGCCAATAAAGCCCCAAATTTGGAGCTAAAGGAATATCTGAGGGCTTTATTCAGGCCGGGTGATACGGTAAATTTTGTAGTAAGCTCGTTTGAAAAGGACGGAAAATTCCTGCCAAGCGGTAAAGGCGTCAATAAGTCTTTTGAAGAACTTATCAAAGCCTGCGACACTTACGAGGACATAGGCTACATTCTTGGCGATTGGAATCCCAAGGCGGGAGCTTGGGCAAGGATTAACCCAATGTCGGGAGAAGGTTGCAAGAATTCCGATGTAGAGGAGTTCAGGCATTGTTTAATCGAATCCGATTCACTCCCCAAGGAGGAACAATTAAGAAAGATACGCGAATTAAATCTGCCGTGTTCTGCCCTTGTCGATTCTGGAGGAAAGTCGATTCATGCCATAGTAAAAATCGACGCGGGAAAAGACGAAAAGCTCTATCGGGAACGGGTGTCCAAACTTCACGAGTTTCTTGCAAAAAACGGCTTTTCCGTAGATAAGGCCTGCAAGAATGCAAGCCGCCTATCGCGAATTGCCGCCGTCACCAGAGATGGAAAGCGGCAAAGGCTAATTGCCGTAAATATTGGCGGAAAATCTTATGAGGAGTGGGCAAAGAATGCCGGCAAGCGGAAATATAATGTAAAATTGGGCAAGGAAATTCGCGCGACCGACCCAGACGATAAGAGCGACAATTTAGTAGGCGATCGCTTTCTGACGATGAACGGTTCTTGGCTTATCGTTGCCCAATCTGGAATAGGCAAGTCAGTATTGGCTATGCAGCTTGCCCTCAATTTTTGCGTGGGAAGAAGTACGCTGAGATTAAGGCCGAGTAAGAAAATGAAAGTGTTATTTATTCAAGCTGAGAATAACGCCATAGATATAGCAAGGCCATTCCACTCTGTCATAAGAAGTGAGAATTTTACCCATGAGGAGAATGAGAGAATCGATTATTATTTTATCGAATTGGACGAGCAGAGCGCTACGGGGACGGTGTTTGTGGAGCTTCTCGACGAACTGTGTGAAGAATACAAGCCCGACTTAGTTATTGTTGACCCGTTGTTATCATACATAGGTTGCGATATTAGCAGACAGGATATGTGCGCGACATTTCTGCGGAACACTCTTAATCCGATCATCACAAAGCATAATATCGGGCTTATTTTTATCCACCATACAGGTAAACCGTCCAAGGAATCAAAAGATGTAAACCACGCCTTATCCTATCTCGGTATAGGTTCTTCCGAATTAACCAACTGGGCACGTGCAGTCTCGGTAATTAGAGAAAATGCGGAAGACCCCAATGTATTTGAGTTTATCCATGCTAAACGCGCGAGTCTATCGGGAACAGGTGCCTTTACCTATATGAAGCACTCGGAGACCGCCGTTTTATGGGAACTTTGCGAGAAACCTCTAAAAAAGGTAAAATCCGAAAAAGTTTCCCGTTCCAAGTACACATATCTTGAACTGGAGACAATGCCGCCAAAGAAACACGATAAAGACCCAAACAAGAGCGAAGTTATAGCCTATATACAAGGTCAACTTGCTAAATTTGGCGACCCTGCCGATACAGAAAGTGCAGTAAAGGTGTACGAAGCAGTACGCAAGAATAACCCTCTTATAGTCTTTCGCAAACCATATTGGCACGGTAGGCTTTATATACCCGAGGTGGACTTGTCGGAGGAGAAAGGGGCCGACAATGACTAATAGGGATACCTTAGTAATGTTGAGAAATTCCGTAGGGATAAAAAATATCCCTCAGGGGATAGGGGAAACGGACTTTTGCAATCCCCTTGGGTATCCCTTGGGGATTAGGGATTGGGGGATTTTTCTTCTTCTGTCCCCAATGGGGATTAGGTATCCCCTCCTACTAAAAGTAGGAGGAGGGATATACCTGAATCCCCCATTGAGACGGTACAGATTTTCGTGCGAACCTTTCCCCATGCGCACGCACGCGCGAGGAGGTGTCCTATGAGCCGCTATGAGGACGAGTACCGCAAATGGGTGGAGAGTCTGCCACCTAAGCAGAGGGCTAAACTGGCGGCTAAGGGTATCGACAAACCTCTCGCAGACGACCACAGAGTTTTCAAGACAGACCCAAGCGTGGCTTTCGACAAGGCTTCATACGACTTTAACTACGATTTTCTCGATAGTCAAGAAAAGCCCTCAGAGACCTTAGAAGGCGTTGAAATCGCTTATGGGTTCAGATGTTGCGTTGGGTGTTTGAACGCCTACAAGGGGCAAAAAACGAGGGAATACGTCGCCTTGAGATAGACACCTTGATGATGACGCTTGGCATGGAGCAAATGCTCGGCGTAAAGAGCCAGACAGAACTTGCCAAGAAGTATGGCGTAACAAGGGCGGCTATATCGGCTCGCGTTAAGTCTTGGCAGAAATTTCTTGGGCTACGCACAACATCAACGATGAAGTCACCGTCGGCATGCCAATCATACCGAAAGTCGAGATTGCGCAATTTGACAAGCGGGTGATTGGTATGGAAAACGAAAACACAATCTCCGCTACCGAAACATCTTCAACTGAACTCGACATAGCTTCGAGAATTAACGCACTCCACGAGAAGGCCGAAGCACTCTCGAAGCTTGCCAAAGATAAGGCGCAGGAAGCAATCAAGGTTGCCATTGAGTGTGGCAGGCTTTTGGTGGAACAGAAATCAAAAATGAATCACGGAGACTGGCTTCCGTGGGTAGAGAATAATTGCGATTTTTCACAGAGAACCTCTTATCGTTACATAAAGCTTTTTGAGTCTGTTGCAAAACTTTCAACCCAAGACTCAAATTTGCCACCAGTGGCAAATTTCGAGACGTCGGGAAACGAAGATTCAAGTTCTTCAAATGAAGAACCGTCTAAAAATGACGCAGATAACTTTATTGAAAAACTCCCTGCAAAGACTCTCAAGGACGCCTATATCGCAACTGGCATTCTTCCTCCTCGCAAAGAACCTGAACTCAAGGAGGAGAAAGTACCTGAAAGCTACACCATAGAACACGTCAAGTACATAGACGGTTTCGTGAAATGGTATTAGGGTTTTAAGGAAAAGTTCCCGCTTGAAGATATGAGTGCAACTACTGTCGATATACTGCTCTTGGACTTATCTGCAATAGTCAGAATCTACCAAGAGCTTTCGCAACTCAAGAGGGATAAGTTCGGCGAGAACTGATGCTTTTGCAGGGTGGTCTAACGGTAAGACACAAGGTTGACTCGCCTTTGCATACGCAAAGCGTCTCGCCCTTCGGGTCTTTTGCCTTTGGCAAAATCTCATTCGCGCTTTGCTTGAATTCATAACCTTGAGATTGGCGGTTCGATTCCGCCCCCTACTCGCAAAAAAAAGTTGAATATCTAAACTTTTTATGAGTGAATTGGGGAATGAAAAAAGGTCAAACGATATATTTTATACTGGCAGTTACGTTGGGACTGTTCCTTTTGCTTTGTCAGACGAAAATTGAAGATACAAACAGTTTTTGGTATTTTGCATGTGGAAATATAGCCAACACTTTGATTGTTACTGCAACTATCACCATAATCTATAATTTATTTTTAAAATCAGACGAAGAACGTAATCTGATAAAACTTTTTAGATTATCTTATTCTGTACATGATTCTGGTTTAAATGAAATTATTACCGATTCAAAGAATTATAACTATACAAACATGATAGAGAAGTCTGATTCTTTTTCCGTAGTAATGAATGATGGACTTCGTTGGATAGGGAATAATTCAAAAGAATTGGAATTAAGATTTAATAGAAATAGCGAAACAGAATTTTTTCTTGTAAATCCCAATAGTGATTTTTGTCGTATTTTATCCCAAAAAGTTAATTCCGAATATGAAGTAATAAAAGACAAAATTATATCATCTATAAACCTTTTAATATCTACATATGAAAAAAGCCAAAAAAAAGGAACTTTGAAAATCTTCTTGCTTAAGAATTATCCTACACAAACAATATTTTTATCGGAAGATAAGGTGGTTATAACACCATATCAAACAGCAAGTGGAAGGAATATAATTCCATTGTATGAATATGATTATGTTGAAAATAAAACTTCAATTGGATATTACATAGCTTCTGATGTTAAGAACATTAGAGAAGAAAGTAGATTGTGTTATGACAGCACTACAGGTCTAAAAAAAATTAATTTTAAGGAATCTATTAAACGCTGATATACAGCAGGGACGTTCGGCAGACCCGTTTCTTCTTGCAAATGGATTTTTTGAAATGTCCCATTTTACTTTAGCCTATCGCCTTGAATCCGCTTAAGTTATCGGGATTTACAGGCAGAAAACGAAGTGCGACATTATTGGGACATTTGACAGATGTCCCTTTTTTTGTGAACGAAAACATAGGACAGAAAATATTAAGCAAAGACCTTGAAAACATAGTAAAAAAAGTGGCTGCTGGCAAAACTCTCACAAGTGCGGAGAGAAGCTTGGTTGAGAAAGCCTATGGCACAAGTGGAGACGTTAAATTCGCAAAAACTATCGTAGAGCTTTCGGAGATTTTAGGCGTTAGCCGCAAAACAATAGTGCGCATGCGAAAGTTAAAAGGCTCTCCCAAACCCTGTTCTAACGGCAAGCACAATGTGGCAAAGTGGCGGGATTTTGTAAGGAAGCACGACTTAAAAGAGCCAGACTCTCCCGAAGATGAGGAGTTAAAAACCCGCAAGCTATTGGCGGAGGTAAAGCAAGCGGAAATTAAACTCAAGGTAATGGAAGGAACGTATGTTGCCATTGAGAAGGTTCGCGAAGTATGGACTGCCCATATAGGACAAGTACGGCAAATCTTGGAAAGCAGATTTTTAAACGAGCTTCCGCCAATTCTTACAACCCTCGATGCCATACAAATTCGGGAGAAATTGCAGGAGGTACTCGACGAGACTTACAAGGCAATCTCTATCGCCGCAGACTCGATAAAGGAGCCTGTGGATATTGAAGATTAAACTATTTCTTTTCGTATCCTTCGTAATAGTAGGATTGTTCAATACCCTTAAAAATTACTTCTATGTTATCGACATCGCTCGTCAAGTTTTCCTTTAGCAAAAATCTTAGTTCCAAGTCGTTTACAGGGCTACGTTCCATTGCCTGCAAATATAGATCTTTATCTACATTTTGCCAATTTACGACCTTACCTAAATTCTTTTTGAGAATCATGTCTAACCAAATTCTGGTGGAACGTCCATTGCCTTCCATAAAAGGGTGCGCAACGTTCATTTCTACATACTTTGCAATGATTTCTTCGTATGTAGATTCTGGCATTTTTTCGATTTTAGCGAGTGCTTCAGGTAGATATATGAAATTTGCAAATCGGAAGTTCCCTTTTGATATATTCTTTGTGCGAATCTCTCCCGCGAAATCGTAAAGCCCGTCGAAAATGTATTTATGGATTTGTTGCAAGCCCTTTAATGTGCCAATTTCGCATTTGGCAATGTCCCCAGACTCAAACAAGTTATGTGCTTTTACCAAGCTTATGTCATCAATCTTGCTCATTTTAATTTAATGATGTCTTATAGTAAGAGTATGGTGATTATTTTCAAGACTATTAGTAGTCCTCTGGAAAAAGCAAAGTGGTTGCGCTTCTGTCCCACTCGGTTATTATCCAAATTCTCCTATCATCTGGGAGTTTGTATTCGGAGAGCAACCTTAAGCCGTTTTTGAGAGGCTCGTCATTGCTCTTCCAGTCTTCCTTGCATACGTCACCCCAATCTCCATTTGCGTGGCGGATAAGATAAGGAAGCATTGAAAATCCCTTCTTTTCGCAATAGTTCGCAAGCGTCGTGGTTGCAACTACCCGCCCGAAGTCGAATTTGCTTTCTATTATTGTTTCCATACTATGCCTTTATTGCTTGGTTAATTTGAAGTGTTGCTCCTTTCTCTCTCCCCGCACGGTAAGATGTTGCGTCCATTCTCGTACTCTGCCTTCTCCGTGATTCTCCTATCACTCTGAAAGTGTTTTTGATATAAACCTCCAGCTCATGTTCATTGTTTGATAAGGCCAGTTCATAGTTTTGGCGGGATTCTTCCCCCTCTCCAGAAAGCGTATCTTTTTCGGCTTGCTCCATTCGCTCGTATATTCCGCACCTAAGCCCGAAGTAGTAATCCGCCTTGTTTGGCCTAAAGCAGGTATTTTTGAATTGACTCGCGTGCTTCGCACCGTCTCGCCCTTCGGGTCTTTCGGCTTGCGCCGAAATCTCATTCGCACTTCGTTTGAATTCATTCCAACATTTGAAGAATACGTTTCTTAGATAGCCGTGGACGTATTTTGCGATTTCAATATTTTCGGAAGTCCCAATAACCACCATTCCAGAATTTCCGTTATATAAGATTTTCACCTTGTAAAACCTGCAAAGTATTGCGGTTATTTCCGTGTCGGCAGGATTGAGAACCGCCCTTGAGAAGAAGTATTCGTGTTTTATCTTTGATGCGGGAGTATCGTTTTCGATATTCGCCATAGTGATATTGTATTTTGTCATAAGCCGTTGAGCCATTTCCATTGCTCTTTCGGCTTCCGCCTTACTTGCTCCCTTATCCTTGGAGAGAGTTAGAAGCTTTTGTATTCGCTTTAGGATTGATTTTTCAGTGTTCATCTTATTGGTTATTACTTATTTTCGATAAAAGTATTTATTTCGACGTCCGAAATATTATCTATCGCCCACCTTATTCCGTGGTCATATTCGCGTCCCTCATCAGAACGGTTGTAGCGGTAGAACTTATCATAGATTCCTTCGAGAGCGTCATTTACGCCTCTGATGAAATCACATTTGGTTTTCGTATCAGTTAGTTTCTTTGCTTCTTTTTTTGTCATCGTCTTTCTCGTCCTTCTATATCATTGATATTAACATACTTGTATAATATTTGCAATGTTTTTATTCGGTTTTTCATGAAAAAAAGATAAAAAATAATCTTGAATTTTATCCGCAAAACGCCTCCGAGAACTGACATTTCCAAACTATTGCAAGAAGCCGCATTGGGCTATTTTTTGCGAGGTGTCGGTACAAAAAAATGCAAGAAAAATCGTAATATTTTTGAATAATAAAAACGAAAAAAAACCTAATAAAATGTTGCAGATTTTATTGAACTATGGTAATATAAACAACATAGGAAAACCAAAAATAAAAGAAAAAATGAAAACTATAACAATAACAGAAGAACAGGTTAAACAATACAAATTACCCGCCAAAGCTGTGGGCGATTGGTCAATCGTTGAAAAAGGCGATGGATACAGTCTCCTACACCGTTTAAAAAAGGACGGGACTTTGGGGAGTGATAGACCTAATAATAAAATCAAAATAGACTCGGAAGTTTTAAACAAGCTCTCCGCTTCGGATACAAAGGCAATAACAGGAAAGACTGAAAACGGAGATACTGTTGTAATAGCTGAGACTAAACATATTGATAACGAGCCTAAAGTCGATAAGCCGACCGAGAGCAATGTTGCAATGGGGGATGAAGAAATGGCCATAGGCACCCGAAAATCGAGGTGGATAGCGCAACTTGTGGAGCAAATGAAGACGGAACCGTTTACCGCAGGATTGCTTGAGAAAATGGGAGATTCGGAATTTGTGAAGAAGGTTCTTGAGGATACAAATCCAGAACGCCAAGGCGGAAAAGCTTATAGCTCGATAAGTTCGGCTATGAGAGTATGGAATAAGCGCATAAGGAGGGGTGAATATGCCTACTAATAAATTCTACCACATACTCTGTACAAGCAGAGACAAGGTAATTTACGAAGGTAGGTTTCAATGCGTTTCGCGTTCGGCGGCAATGAAACTTCTAAGGGAGAAGGTAGGCCGCCAGAACCTCTATGGCTTAATTTACACAGTGACGGAAATCCCGATAGAGGTTTTAAGGGAGATAGTTGATGCCCTAATAAACAAGAAACCGATAACCGAAGGCGATATATGCTCCCATAAGGAGACGCCGACTATAAGCCCTACATATGCAAAGATAAACTCCTATAAGCATAATCCAAATAAGCCCCAAGGAGTAAACGGAGTAAAACGCAGACTGGGAGATTTCTAATGATATACCTGCTTGACCTAAATTATACGCTCGTGGACAAGGAAAAGGACGCACCAAGAATTCGTCCTATGGAACTTCAAATAGAGCTTGAGACCTACCGCCAATGGCTGATTGATATGTTAAAAGGTAAATATGTGATTCTCACTACGGCACGAATGCAAAAATACGAGATATTTACCCTAAATCGAATATACACTAAGACGAATTGGCTGCCCAATGAGAGCTTTTTTTCTATCTTTAGGCATTTGCCTCACATAAAAAAGGAGTGGATACTGAAATGGCGAATATTTCCAAAACACGGAAATAATCCCGAACAATTTTTCGCAATAGAAAGCAATCCCCAAACCAGAGCTATGTACGCCAAGTATGGGATAAAATCGGCTCCCGCGATAGACGATTTCGGCAACAGAATTTCAATATAGGATTTTGACAAAATAGTCTGTCTATATGGCAGACGAAAATAAGGCACGAATTTTAGCGGACGGAATTGAAGTATGGTGCGCATACGATAAGCTCGTAAAAGTTGAAGAACTTATCCCGCACCCGAAAAATCCGAATACGCACCCGCAGAATCAGATTAAAATCCTTGCGCAGAACATACGTTATCACGGTTGGCGGCACCCGATTGTAGTTTCAAAGCTAAGCGGTTATATTGTGGCGGGGCATGGACGCCTTGAAGCCGCCAAAGAGCTTGGCGTTTCAATCGTTCCCGTGGAATACCAGAATTTCGCTTCCGAGGACAACGAGCTTGCCGTTCTCGTGGGAGACAACCGATTGGCGGAGCTTTCATCGCTCGATTTAAACGGATTGCAGGACATTATTGACGGCTTTAAGGCAAGCGATTTCGACACAATTCTTGCGGGCTTTGAGCCGACAGACCTTGACGCCCTTTTGGGCGAACAAAAGCCCGATTTTGGGGACGAAAAGGAAAAGGAGCTGTCGCAGTCGGAAGTAACGATTCAGGCGGGAAACTACCGCTTCAGAATGTCGCAGGAAGACTTCGGCATTTGGATAGACAAGCTCAAGCAGGAAGTAGGCTTCGACAAGGAAGCGGTAATCGCTGAAATCCGTAGGAGACTTGCGATATGATAAAAATTGAGCCACTTTCGGCGGTAAATCCGTCAACCTACAATCCGAGAACGGCGGATCCAAAGCGTCTCGATTTAATAGAACTTTCACTTAGGAAGCTGGGATTTATAGCACCTATCTACGCCGACGCAAACGGAGAAATTCTCTCAGGGCACCAGAGGCATTTTGTAGCAACTCGAATGGGATTAAAGAATGTGCCCGTCTTTAGAATTCCCGCAATGGAATTACAAAAGCGCAAAGCTTTGAACATCGTATTTAATCGGGCTACAAATGACGGAGATATTTGCCAAACACCTTTAAAGGCTAAGCGCATACTGGAAACTCTAAATCTTTCGGAACTCGCCAATAGTATTCCAGATAAGGAGTTGGAAAGCAAAGAGTTCTTCCGTTGCGCTTACCCTTGCAAGGTGTCTGTAGCTAAACTTTGCAAAATAAATTCCGGGAGGTGGATTCAATATGCAAAGAGCATTGCAAGAACTCTGCGCAAGGCTGGAATTATCATGCCTATCGTTTGCACACCCGACGGAAAGGTTATAAATGGCATAGGCAGACTTGAAATGCTCGCGGAATTAAAAGCCGATACGTGCGAAGTAGTTTATATATCGGAAGATGAAGCAAAGTTTGCAGACGCTATGATGAATCTGCTGACAATGGATTTTAATATCCACGAAAGATATGAAGACTTGCTAAGGTATAACTCGTTTCGACGAGCCCGCAGAGTCCGCGAGGAATTGGGACATGGATTTGTATTCGCCGTTCACGGAAAGAATCCTTGCCACACCTTTGATATATTTAACCCCTCTCAGCAGGCTAAATGGAGAAAAGAGCACGGAAATACAATTCTTGATTTCGGCGCAGGACACCTTACGGAGACGAATATATTAAATGCCGCAGGATTTGATTGTACCCCTTTTGAACCCTATCATATCGGAGTTTCGGAGATAGACAAAGGTAAGTCTTTGGGAATCTCAAAGAAGTTTTTAGAGGTTGTGGCAAGCGGTAAGGAGTTTACGAGCGTATTTATTTCGAGCGTGCTTAATTCCGTGCCTTTTGCGAAGGATAGAGAGCATATCGTTTGTATTTGCGCTGCCTTGTGTAGGCCATTTACAAAGCTCTACGCTTGCGCCTCAAGCACATCGGAAACTGGATATAGGCAAGTAAATGGCAAAGCCTTCTACAATGAAAGCAATGCGGGAAATATAGCCTTTCGCTTAGAATATGAGTCAGGCATTCGTATTGGAGACTTTCAAGACAAGCCAAAGGTCCAAAAGTACCATACGAAAAAAGGAATTTTACGACCTGTTTTATCGGTTTTTTAGGAATGTAAAAATATCGGAGATGAGCGGCAATGTCTGCGCAAAGTGCGAAAACGTTAGGCGCATTCCGTGGGAACGGCTTGTGGAAGCATTACAATTTGAGTTTAACTTGCCATATCCCGACGGTTCTCGCATGGAATTGGTTGATGACGCAGTAAATGCATTTAAACGCCGCTATGAGGGGATAGCAGTATGAGCGGAGCGAATTTGCGTAAGGGGCAAAGCCCCTTCTATGGAAGCGATACTATCGCTTTGGTTGATTTGAATTATACGCTTGTGGAAAATTCGCCCAAATGGGGCGCACCGAAAATTTATCCATTCATACGCCAGATCGAACAGGAGACATATCGCCAGTGGCTTGTGGATTTTTTGAGAGATAAGTACGCAATTCTGATAACGGCTCGCCACCAAAAGTATCGTGAGGCTACATTGGAACGCATAAAGCTTCTGACGGGTTGGCAACCGCAGGAAGCTTATTTCGCTGAAATTTCCGCACCGCCGCCAGAAATCAAGGAACATCTGCTTTTAAATTACATTTTCCCGAAACACGGCAGAAATGGCGATGATTTCTTCGGAATAGAAAGCAATCCCAAGACAAGGGATATGTACGCTTGTTATGCTATAAAGTCTTTAAGCGCGGAAGCATTTAAAAACTCAATTCAATAATTATTGTTTTTTGACACTTTGCCGTCTTGTATGAAGCTTCATACGGACGACAAAATTATTTCAAGACAGAGCAACTGGGTGTTCGACGAACACGTCGCGCCCGAATTCGACAAACACGTCAGAAAGAGCGTTCCTAATTATGTACACGTTCAGGAACTGGCTGAAACGTTTTCAGACTGGTTTACATATCCCAATTCCACGGTTATAGACTTTGGAGCGTCCACAGGAGAGACTCTGCGCCGAATAAAACGCCGCCATTCAAAGGCGTTAAATCTCATCGGCTACGACAATTCGCAGGCGATGATAAATCAGGCGAAAACAAAAGGCGTAGACATCACTTTTGCAGACCTCGAAAAGCCGTTTGTCCTGCCCGATTTTTCCTACGCAGTTTCGCTCTATACTTTGCAATTCCTGCGTCCATACGCTCGTAATGCCCTATTGAAGCGTATATACCACTGCTTGGAAAACTGCGGTGGAATGTTCGTAGTCGAGAAAGTACTCGGCTCTACCGCCCAAATGCAGGATATTCTTCAACAGCTTTATTGGGAAATGAAAGCTAAAAACGGCTTTAGTTCCGAGCAAATCATAAATAAAGCAAAAGCATTGCGCGGTTGTATGTATCCAAAAACTATCTCCGACAATGAGGCCGAATTTACCGCTTTGGGCTTTAATTTTGAAATCGTTTTCAAAGAATCGCAATTCTGCGGTTGGCTTCTCACAAAGTCTCTATGAAGCTTCTCGGAGAAATCCTCAAAGACGCTTGGACACCCGCCGACCGTCGCGAGCCTTGGCGTTGGTGCGAAGACCACATAAGAAGCATTCCGTATTCACCGCTTCCTGGACCATTCAGGAGCGAAAATTCGCCGTGGATTAGGGAAGTTATGGAAGCTATCGTTGATCCCAAAATCCGCCTTGTATCCATTATAGCCGCAGTTCAAAGCTCCAAGACTACAAGTCCAGAACTCACACTTTGCTACATAATAGCCAATCTTCCCGGCCCATGCTTGTGGCTCGACCAAACGGACGAGGACGCCAAAGACGAAAGCGAAAGCCGTTTGCAAAAGCTTTTTGAATCGTGCGAACCCGTAAAAAAGCTTTTCCCGAAGAACAAGAATAAGAAAAGAAACTGCACTATTCACTTTTCAAATGGCATGACGCTATGGCTACTTGGCGCATATAATAAGACCAACCTGCAAAGGCGTTCAATTCGTTGGCTTTTTGGCGATGAAACTTGGCGTTGGCCCGTCGGTCATATGGCGGAAGCGGAGGCGCGAACTACGGCTTTCGGGTGGCTCGGCAAATGCGTTTTTATGTCTCAGGGTGGAGAGGAAAACGACGATACCCATCGCAAGTTTGAAACAACCGATATGCGCGAATGGCACTATAAATGCCCAAAGTGCCAAAAATACATTCCCTACAAATGGGAACACGTCGAGTGGGACGACGATTGCAAAGACGAAAATGGAGAATATGACTTTGCAAAAATCAACCATTCAACGGCGTTAAAATGCCCCGAATGCGGCGAATATTTCGAGGATAGCGACCGAATGAGAAGGCTTCTCAATAAGGACGGCAAATTCATTCCGCTCAATCCCAATGCCGCTAAAGAGAATGTAGGTTTTCACTGGAACGCCTTGGCGAGTATGTCTTGGGGCAAGCTCGCGGAACTATATTTGCGGGCAAAGATTGCCGCCCGCAAGGGCGACAGTTCCCTGCTTCAACAGTTTTACCAGAAACGCCTTGCCTTGCCTTGGAAAGAATTTGCCGAAGACTATCGACTGGAGATTGCGTCATCTGGATACAATCAAGGGGAATTTTGGAGCGAGGAAGGCGGTTTCAACAAGAAAGGCGAAATCATATCACAGCCATTTGCAGAGGGAGAATGTATCGCGCCGCTTAGGATTATGACGGTTGACGTCCAGATGGACCATTTCTACTTGGTTGTGCGCTCTTGGAGTCCGCAGGGTTCGAGTAGATTATTGTGGCATGAAAAGGTTTTAACGTGGGAAGACATAGAGGATATTCAAAAGAGATTTTCAATACTGCCAAATCTCGTTTTTATCGACGCAGGATATAATTCCTACGAAGTTTATAAGCAATGCGGCAAGCACCGTTGGATAGCCCTAATGGGAGACAATAGGGCTAATTTTGTTCATAGGCTACCGCAAGGTAAAAGCGTCTTTAGGTTTTATTCTCCAGTCAAAAATATCTTTATATCTCGAGAAGTTAAGTGCCGTATGCACTTTTGGAGCAATCTCAATGTTAAGGACACTTTGGCGATGATTAGGCGCAATCAAAACCCTGAAGACGGCGCGACTTGGGAAGTGCCGACGGATATTTCCGAGGATTACCTAAAACAGATGGAATCCGAACACCGAATTAAGAAAGGAAATTCGTGGATATGGGAACAAATCGGCAACCGCCCCAATCACTACCTTGACTGTGAAGCTATGAATTGTGCGGGTGCGCTTATGTTAAAGATTATCGGCAACGACGCAAAAGGAACTGAATGATTTGACATTCGCCGTGTTTTTTATGGCGAATTACAATTACACACGAGGATATACCGTAGCGGAGCTTGAAGCCCTGCTTGTACAGGTTAAAACCGAGCGCGAAAAGTATCTTCAGTCGGCTTCCGACAGCGGAAGTTCCTATTCCCGCATAGCAGCTGCTGAAATCGAAAAGAAATTTAACGGCATAATGGACGCATTGGAGGCGCTTGCGCCCGAAAAGTATGCCCCCCAAAGGCGCGTATCCTATAACGGAGTTCTGGGAGGAGTAATACAATGACGAACTTCCGAAAAAAGATTGCCAACTTCTTTTACGGCATAGGAGGAGCTTTTGAGTCAGCAATAGTTTCACCCTCTCGGGGAAATCCAAACACGATAAATCCCTCCGACGCAAAGATAGAACTTCCCGCTTATACCCGAACCGAGCTTGTTCGCAAGGCCCGCTACCTTGAAAAGAATAGCGGACACATCAGAGGAATATTGAAAGATTTAAAGGTTTACGGCATAGGGAAAGGAATTTATCCAAGCGCGAAGTCAGATAACCACGAATGGAATAAAGAGGCCGAAAACTTCTTTTTCCGTTGGGCAAGGCATTGCGACATCACAAACCGCTATTCTTGGCGCGAGTGCCAAGCGATGATACTAAGAAGCCTTGTTGTTGACGGAGAGGTTTTTGTTATAAAAACCTTCAATAGTTTTGGGGTACCCAAAATACAAATAATCGAAAGCCACCGCCTGATGTCGCCAAGTACCGCAACTACTGAGCGCATTATAGACGGAATTGAATTTGACCGCTATGGCAGAGCGAAGAACTACTACTTCTTGATCGGAGAACATAGTAATACCACAAAAGTTCCCGCAAGCGCAGTGCTTCATATATTTGACGCCGAACGCATATCGCAATCGAGAGCATATCCGCAAATTCAACACTCGATAAATGATGTTATAGACAGGAAGGAGATTCTCGCTCTCGAAAAGAAGAAGGTTAAGTCAATCTCCGACATAGTGCATATTTTAAAGGGCGGACAAGGTATGCTCGACGGAGACTACAAGGTTGACGTAGGCAACCGTTCGGAAGGTACAAGCACGGAAACGATGAATAGGATTTTGGGGGGAAAGAATATCCGCATAGACCCCGATGAGAGCATAGATGTTCACCAAAGCAATGTGCCTTCACCTACATTTGCGGGATTTCTTACGGAACTCGACCGCTCTGGAAGCCTTGGCGTGCTTCCTTATGAATTTGTTGTTGACCCGTCGAAAATAGGCGGAGCTTCCGTGAGGCTTGTAGCTTCAAAAACACAAAGATATATCGACGATATAACGCAAACAATAGACGAACGCTTTAACGACGCCATTTGGTTCTTCGTAATTGGTTGGGCGATAGACAGCGGGCTTTTGCCGGCAGAAAATTGGTGGTGGTATTGCGCTTGGACACACCCGCGCAAGCTCACCGTTGACGCGGGGCGCGAGGAACAGCAAAACCGAGCGAACGTTGAAATGGGCTTAAAAACGCTCGAAGAAAGCTATTCCGAATGCGGCTTGGACTTCGAGGACGAAATGCGCACAAGAGCCGACAACGCAAGGTTCATTATGCGCTTGGCGGGAATTCCCGACAGTGAGCCAATACCGCTTTATATGCTCTACAAGGTTAACGGAACTCAGGTTATCGAAAATAGGAAAATAGGAGAAAAAGGTAATGATGACGAATAACATTTTTTTAAACGGAATTTGCAGACCTTGGAATATACACGCAGGGACATTTCTTGCGTTGTCGCTGAGGGTGTTGGCTGACGCAAAAGGCGCGGACTCGCTTTCTGGGTGGCGTGAGAAGTTTTCGCAGTTCGTGCCGCAAAGACAGAGTATGGCAATAGACCCGAACGGAATTGCCCATATCTCCATTCACGGAACGCTTTTCAACAAGGAAGCCCCTTATTTTGTGGCGGGCTACGGCGGCACTGATTATGCGGAAGTCCTGCAAGACATAGCGGTGGCATCAAAGGAAGCCAAAGGGATATTCCTAACGGTTGATTCTGGCGGCGGGCACGCTTGCGGGAATGACAAGGTGGCAAAAGCAATATCGCAATGCCCCAAGCCTGTGTTCGCCTACACCGACGGTATGTGCTACTCGGCGGCGTACGCGATAGCAAGCGGAGCGTCGTATATCTGCGCTTCCGCAGACGCCACAGTCGGGAGCATAGGAACTATTTTGCCGCTTATGGACATCTCTGGGCTGTGGCAGGCAATGGGAATAAAGCCAGATTACATAACAAACACTGAGGGAACTTTAAAAGCGGCAGGGTATCCGCCAAGCCAATCTGATGAGGAACGGGCGTCTTTGCAGGCTGAAACACAGGAGTATTTCGATATATTTAAATCCCACGTTTTAAAACACCGAAAGCTCTCAAATGACGATATGCGCGGACAAGCATTTGTTGGCAAAAGCGCCTTAAAGAAAGGGCTTGTTGACGAAATTTGCGACGGGAAATCTGCCTACAACAGACTCGTCAATTTGACAAAATAACAAACTGTATGGACGACAATAAAGAAAATACTCTCGCCGATGCCATCGCCAAAATCGAGACGCTTCAGGCGAAGAATGAATCGCTCGAAGCGGATTTGGCTACCGCAAATTCCAAGATAGCCGAACTCGACGACGAGCTTTCCGCCGAAAAGACCGCCCACGCTTCCACGAAGGAAAGTTTGGCGGCTCTTGAAGCAAAACACCGAGACATCGACAAAGAAGTCTCTTTAAAAGTTGCCGAGATTGCGGCTCAAAGCGGAGTTTCTCCCATTGAAGCAGATGCAAACGGCGGCGAGGAGGAAAGCCTTGAAGAACTCGCAAAACGCATTGACGAGGCGCAAGGCGTAGAAAAAGCAAAGCTCATTGAATCTAACTACGACCGCATAATGTCGGCGTTGAAAGGAGTTTACTAAGTGAACACTATACCATCAGCATTAAGGCGTTCGCTAATCCTCAAGTCCGCAATGGAGGCGTTCAAACATAAGCTTATTTCGTTGGGTTTATTCTCAACTGTGTTGCGCAATGTGCCGCTTGAAGGAAACAACGAAATAGACATTCCGTATATTCCGCTTGCGACGAGTGCTTCAAAGGACTTTGACGGCACTTATAAGTTCGACAAGGGAGATATGGAGTCCCGCAAAATCACGGTTAATAGACGCAAGTACCAGTCATTGACCTACACTTCCGAGGAAAAGGCAAGGTAGCCCTATTTCGACCCGATTACTTTGGGGAGACTAAAGGGAGCCAAGCTTGCCGAGGACGTTCTCTTGGACATTTTAAGTGTCATCACTAAGGAGAATTTCGGAGACGCAATTCTTACACGAAACGCCGCCGATTTCGACACAGACGACATAATAGACCTTGAGACGAAGATTGACGAACTCGAATGGCCAGACAGTCCCCGAGGAATGCTTTTGAAATCGTCCTATATGGCGAATGTTAAGAAGGACATAAAGACTTCAGGAGGGCTTTCGACATTTGGATTCTCGCCTTTGGGAGAACTTCCCAATCTTATGGGCTTTTCGTTCTCCAAGTTTAACCGCTTGCCCGACAATGGCGAAAAGTTGCAAGGCTTTATAGTCTATCCGTCCGCAATTATGGTAGCACTCGCACCTATTGCGCCGACGGCAAATGTGATGAAGCAACTGTCAACCTATACGACCTACACTGACCCGCAGACTGGGCTCACTTTTGAATATCGAGCTTGGGGCGACGCAGACACCGACGCTTCAAAGGAGATTATCGAGTGCAACTATGGGTTCGGCGTTGGTGAAAAGGCGGCACTCAAACGTATCGTATCTGAATAAGATGAACGCATTTATTACGATAGGGTACAAGAAAAACGGCAAGTCGGAGATTCTTTTGAGTCCCGACGAGCCTTACGCCAAACATAGGCAACTGTTTAAAACCCTAACGGGAGACTATACAGATGTCGAAGTTTGGTCTCGCGCTATGGGTAAAATCAAACAGCGCAAAGTCAAAACTTCAAAAGTTGCCAAAGTTTCAAAAACTTCAAAAGAATCAAAGGAGTAAGAAATGGGAGAAAACGACATTTACCGTATCAGACCTGAACATACGCACGGGGGCGGTTTGCAGATTTGCGACGACGGCTCCGACGGAACCATACAAAAGCTCGGCTTCTTCGGAGTTGCGCCCACTGTACAGCGGGCAAATGCAAATCAGGCTAAGCTTGAAGACTCGGCGCAACTTGCGCAAGTGATTGTGCTTGTCAACGAGCTTAGAGAAGCCCTCGTAGAAAAAGGACTGATAAAGGGTTCGACTTAGGATTGGGTTGTTTCGTGTTCACTGGGAGCTTTCGGGAGACTGGAAGCTCTCTTTTTTATTTGATAAGATGATAAATATTTGTTGACTTGCTAAATATTTTCTGAAACATTCCGAGATAATGATAGTAAGTTTTGGAGATAAACTGACGAAAAAGATTTGGGATGATGAGTCACCGATCAAGGGATTCTCTGCGGATTTTGTAAAGAAAGCATACAAAAAGCTTTATTACATAAATCTTGCTTCTGATGTAGAAGTTTTATGCTTCCCTCCGTCAAATCATCTCGAAAAACTACAGGGAAATTTAAAAGATTTTTGGAGTATAAGAATAGACAGAAAATACAGAATTATTTTTAAATTTGATTCTGGTAACGCATACGATGTTGAAATAAGCAAACATTATCAATGAAGGAGGCAAGAATGAGCATACCGGCAGGAAAACCACACAGAGCAATTCCTCCGAGTGAAATACTTGAAGATTTCTTAGGGGAATACGGCATTACACAATATAGGCTTGCAAAGGAAACAAAAATCCCGCACGCAACAATTACCCGTATTATGAAAAACGAATCTCGAATAACGGCGGAAATTGCCGTTCGATTGGGATTGTATTTTGGTAATGGGGCGGAATTTTGGGCAAACTGTCAAAACCACTATGACTTGTATGAAATAATACTTAAAAAAGGTTCTGATATAAAGAAAAGCATTATTCCCTTTGAAAAACGACAAATGGCGATAGTATAGAAAACAAAGATAGACTTTTGACACAGCCCATAGTGATATGGGCTTTTTTAGTGAAATCAGAAGCGCATTAAATGAAATCTTTGCCGAATTTTCGCAGGACGTTCAATTTAGAGGCAAGAAATACAAGTGCATAATTGGCGAGAATGGTCAGCAGGAAGTGGAACTCGAATCGGGCGGGTTTGTGCCTAACGAAACTTTTACCGTAAAGTTCAAAGAAGCGGATTTAGAAGATGAGGCATATCCTGCCATAGGAGAATTACTCCAATATTCAGGACGTACTTTTCGCATACATTGGATAAGTACACGCTCTAAACGTGGACAAATAGAAGTATGGGTAAGGAGTATTGACAAGTGAGTGTAAAGTTTGAAGTCATTACCAAGAATTTCGAGGACGCACTTGTACGATACAAAGTAGCTTGCCAGAAGGATTGGCAATTTGTCGTAAAGCAGCAATCTCGCATTGTTGGAGAAAAGCTAATAAAATTTACGCCGCCAAAGACAGCTTCAATCGGCAAGCGAAATGTGGCCCGAGACATAGGCAAAGTATTTGCGGATTTAAGCGGCACAACTTGGGAAGATAAATCACTCAATAAAATGTGGAGAGCGGGCAATTTTGAGGGAGTAAAAAAAGCACTTGAAAGCCACCCGAACAAATCCGAAATGCCCATATTTAAGTACAAGCGAATATTTAAATCTCCCGTAAGAAACATCCATAAAGCAGCAATAAATAAGAGCGGGAGAGTTCCAAAGAATTGGACTACTCAATATGCTGTTGCGGGAAAAGGAGAGCTTAAAAAGTACACGAGAAAGGTACAACTTCAGGTGGGAGTTGCAAAATCTGGCTGGCTTGCGGCTCTTACAAAGTTGGGAGGAAAGGCTCAGAGCTTCGTGACTCGCCACGGCACTAAGTATGGCGGATTCGTAGATGGAAATAGAGGAGATAATCCATTCTTTACTCTCATAAATCGGGTGACGACATTCCCGCAAGGAGGAACACCCATGAGAATTTTTAAGCGGGCCTTTATGGTACAAGCAAAGGCAATGGAAAACAATGTTAAGCGGATATTAAGTAAGAGAGGAAGAATCTTCTAGCATGAGAAAAGAAATTGAGGATATACTATTTAAATACCTGCTAAGCGCATTGCCGGAAGCAATGAAACCGATGCTTGTATAGGGGCACAGCACGGAAGACAGGCACATACCGTACATTTCACTCGATGTTGGAGATGTAAAGCCGTTTTCATATATGTTGGAATCCGACGGAATATTTGAGTCGGAAGTAAATGTGGCAACTGCAGATTCTGCCCACGATATAAACTACAATACACAATTTGAACGAATAGCGCAGGTGTGCAGTATTCTTTGGAATTTTACATTGGATAACGAGAAGTATCGTTGCGAAGGATTGTGGTTTGAGGCGGAGAACGACGCCAGAGACGATAATAATTTGGGTATAGTCTTAACGTATAAGCTCGTGTTTCAAACCTTATGAATTAAGTTCCATATATAAGCAGGATATTTGACTCTTTACTATCCGTCTATTAATAGACGACTTTAGCCGTATTTAAATGTATTATTATTTTAACTGGCACTGCAACCCACAATTACATTCAATATAATAAGTCCATAAATACTCCAAAGCTTTTTCTGACTAGTTCTTGGCAGCAATAATAACAAAGAAATAATTATTACCAAAACCCAAATAGAAGTAGTCCAAATCAACGCAAGGTCTCTTCTAAAAGTATTTCCCATGCTATTTATAAATGAGATCACTCTATTTGGAAAATAGAGCATAATGAAGGCCAATGTTAATGTTATTGTAGGTAAATAATAAACTAATTTTTCTATAATACTATTTTTCTTTGAAATAGCGTGCATTACTATTAAACAAAAATAAGCAGGCACAAACATTATTGTAGCTCTTATTATATTACTTACAATTACATCTCTAGTGCTTCCGAATCCCCCGCCATAAGGTAAAACCCAATTAAAATCAGTGAACCAATATACAATCCATTTTGGCGAATATACTGTATAAAACAATGGGCTTGCCAAAAGTAGTAGCGGAATCCAAAAAACTAAACAATACTTCCAACTCAATCCCTTTTGTAATACGGGAATCTTTTTTGAAATATCGGATAAATTCATAAAGGTAGAGTAATGAAAAAAACTTTTGTTTCAAGTTCATATTGCCTTATGAATTTGACACGCCTATATTTTGTATGGCAAACGAAGCATACAAATTGAGAGGGACAAAGCAACCGATAGCCTTTGGGGTTGAAAAGCTCGAGGGCTACATAGTTGACGCTACGGAAGACACCGTAGAGGGACAGGAGCTTGAGGTGGAAAACGAGGACGGCAATGTTGTCGCCCACTTTTCAGGTTTTGGGATAAAATATAATAGGACAGCAAGCGTCATTCCTTTGTCAGACGCAAGCGCACCGAGTCCGGGAGATTCTTTCAAAATTGGCGAGAAGTTTGAGTTCATCGTAAAAAGTGTTAAGAAATCTCGAGCAAGAAAAGACGTAGAAAAGTGGGATTTGTCTGGAACTTACTATCCAGAGGTTCCGATGGAACCGATTAGCTAATGGAATCCTTCTACGAGGCGTTTATAAATTGCGAACACAAGGTTTTAGGCAGGAGACTAAAGCCTTTTTGTTTGCGCCATTGCCTTTATCTTGAAGCGATAGGCTCTCCCATAATGCGCATTGTGAATGGTGAAGAAGTAGCAATATCAAGAAAAGACTTGGAACTTGCCGTAATTATTTGCTCTGCCGACAGAGATATAATAGCGGCAATGAAACGTCCGAACTTCGGCTTGAGATTCCATAGATTTAATCGCGGTTTAACGGCGTTTTTGGGGTATCTGACGGACTTTCTATCGCTTCCAGATATGTGGGATAGTTCTGAGGGAGAAAGAGCCATTAACGCGCCTTGGATACTCTCAAGGGCTACGCTACTACTTTCTAAGACAAATCTAACGCTTGGGGAGATTTGGGATATGCCGCTTGGCGAGCTTTTATGGTACTGTGCAAGTTTCGCGGAACAAGAGGGACTTGGACAAATACAGTCTGACGAAGAAAAGAAAATGATACTTGAAGCGGAGAGGGTAAAGAATGGCCTCAAGTGAAATATTAGCCAAAATCGGCTTAAATTCTGCGGGATTTAAAACAGGGCTTGCGCAATGCAAACTTGCGGCTAACTCCTTCAAAAGTTCGATTGGGGGAATGTTCAAGAACTTGGGCGGTCAAGTGCTTGGAATGCTTGGGGTGTCGGCTGGAATAGCGGGCTTAGGCGCGTTGGCTAAACAGACAATAGACCTTGGCGGGCACGTTGAGGATATGGCGAGAAATTTGCGCATGGGTAAAAGCGAATTTCAGACGCTTGCTTACGCCGCCAAACTTGCAGGCATGGAAGAAAGCCGCCTCGTAATGACGATAAACAACCTGAACTTGCGGACGATTGAAGCTTGCGACGGCAATAAAAGTTATCAGGAGTCTTTTAAGCGTCTTGGAATATCACTACAAGAATTTGCAACGCTTTCCCCTGATAAAAAGATTGAAGCATTAGGGAACGCTTACAAAAAGTCGGGAGAAAGTCTTACGGCATTAAATGATATTTCGACAATATTGGGTCAAAAGACTGGAGCGCAAATGCTCGAAGTACTCGATAAAGTGTCCACTGAGGGAATGGGAAAGCTTACCCAAGTTTCAATAGAAGCCGGGCACGTTATGGACGAGGAAACTCTTGCCGCCCTTGCGAGGGCTGGAGATGAAATAGATAAGTGGCAAAATCGCATAACTGTAGCCTTTGGCGGATTTTTGGCGGATATGGGAAGTGCTATTGGAAGGCAAAAGTGGGGCTTAATTATCGGACAGAAGCTTGCCAAAATGGGAGAATTTATAGAGACGGCGTTTCGGGACATATCCAACTATATTTTAGGCACATTTAACACCGTAGGACGGTACATAAACGGTCAATTCGGCAATTTTATTACTCCTATTAGGAACGCAATCACCGACTTTATAAGCTATCTCGGCAATGCGCTTGCAAAGATTGTCGGATATTTTGACTCAGATTGGGAGCGAGCCATAAACAAGGCTGTTAACGCTTTGGACAAGTTGAGGGAGGAATCCAATAAAGTCGCCCAGAAAGATAAGGGAAAGAGCTTTTCAGAAATATTTACCGAGGAGATGGCTACTGCCAAACTTCAGAATGATAATCGCAAGCGTTCGGATTTATGGACCTCTGGCAGTGTAGATTGGTACAAGACGCAAATAGCCGAAGCCGAAAGACTGCGCGATATTGAAAAGCAAGCCCACATAGAGGCGGAAAATGCCCGCAAGGCAAAATACGCCGCCGCTGATGCCACACCTGAAATAAAGGACGCAGAGAAAGGCTCGAAGTCAAAATCTAAATCCCAGTATAACGATAGTTCTCTTGCTAAAATCGGGGGCGGAGGTCTTACGGCAACCAGATACGATGTAGCAGAAAAGCAGCTCAATGAATCGAAAAAGCAGTCGAAGCTCTTAACGAAAATCGCGGAAAATACAGAAAAACAAGCTTCTAAGAGCGAACTTTTGATGAAGTAAATTTTACATTTCTCGTTTACTTTTGAAAGCCTAAATATCTTAGGCTGTTAGAGTAGATATAGGGATAACATATACTCCATCGGGTCTTTGATGGGCAAATCCATTAAGGGTAATAACGGCGAGTGCCGTTGGTTTAGCGACTTTAGTTGTATCTATCTTATCTGCGAATTTTTTTAAATTTTTAGCCGCTTCCTCTACCATTGAAAGTCCCATTTTTACTTCAAGCGCTATATAGTCTCCACTTTCATTCTCTATGATTGCATCAACTTCAAGGTTTGATGAGTCTCTATAATGCATTACCCTGCCGCCAAATGTTTGCGAATATATACGCAAGTCTCGAATGACCAGAGATTCGAATATAAAACCGAAATAATTTAAATCTTTTAGTAATTTTTCTCTGTCCAATTTGAGTATACCACATACCAAAGAAGGATCGGTAAAATGCCATTTTGACGCCTGACGCAATGTTGCGGTTGAACGTATATGCGTATTCCACGCCGGTAATTTTTCGATAAACATCAATCTTTCCAAGGCATCTATATAGTCGGAAGCGGTTTCTTCTTTAAATGCGCCGGCACTTCCACGCACATCTCTCGTAAGAGTTGATACAGGAGCTTCAGTAGATATATTGCGGGCTATACTTTGCATAAGTCTGAAAACCTTATCCGGGTCTCGACGTTTATCAGAGACCCTGCTTATATCTACTTCCGCCGTCAAGGAAGCATAATCTCTTGAAAAATCCAAGGATTGCGAAAGAGATTTTCCTATAAGTCCGGGCCATCCTCCTATAAGAATCTTTTCGGCAATATCATCTAATGAAGTTGTTACCGATTCAGATGATATTTTATTTTTTTTAAATAATTCGTTCAACGAAACCTCTCCAGATGACCAACCGGACTCAAAAAGCGACATAGTCCTCATCCTCATTACAGAAAAACGACCTGCTCCCGAATGTCTTCTTGTTTTTTCATCCGGATTTGCAGAACCTGCTAAAATGAACATTCCCGACTTCTTTTCCTCATCTACTTTATGGCGTATAAGATTCCATAATTCCGGGAATTCTTGCCATTCGTCAAGCAAACGGGGATATTCTCCATTTAAAACTTTTTCTGGATCTACTTGCATTGCAAGTCTGACCTGCGCATCCGTATCTATATGAACCATACTATTTGCCGTTTGAGAAGCTGTCTCCGTTTTTCCGCATGCCTTTGGACCATATATAAGTACGGCTCCTGCATTATTTAACCTTCGTGCAAGTTCCTTATCGGCAAATCTCTTGTAGTATTTCATGGCAAATAGTGAAGCATGCAGAGGGATAAATGTAAAGAAAATAAAGGGATAAAAGCGATATTTGTAGAGGGATAAATATCAAGACATTTAGATAAGACTCTCTGCACTTAGTAAGTCTTTTTTTGACAAATTTCCCTTTAGTAATGAAAGTACGCTTACAAAACGGAGAACTTTGTTTTCTTAGGGATTCTGGAGAGAGAGTTGTATCGGAAGATTCTGTTGCGACGTGTTCTGCTACTTGGTTTTGTTATCCATATTCGGCGGCAAGCGCAAATTCGCCTATAATAAACAAGTCCGTTCACCCGATATGGAACGGTTTGTATTGCAAATCGGTTTCCATAAAAAAGTACGGCGATGGGGCTTTAATAACTGCGCAATACGAAGGTGCCGAGTCATGGAGTTCAACAAGCGACCAGCATGAAAACACGGTTGAAGTTTCCTGCACAATGCGCGAGGAACCTATTGAAAGCCACCCGAATTTTGAAAATTGGGCTGGGACGCCTCAAAAACCTAATTGCGGAATATTCGACGAGGACGGGAAGTTCACAGGGTGGAATTCCAAGACAGAAGGCGGCAAGATTATGGCGGGGGTAAAGAGCTACCTTGTCCCCTCATATTCGGGAACTGTGAGCTACATTTCAAAGGGGATGCCGAGTCTCGGCGGCATAGGAAGAATAGGCGGTGGAGGAGGATTGCCGTCTGTTGGCGGAATGTACCAATGGATGTGCACAGGAATTTCCTACCAGAGTATGTCGGACGGCAATTACAAGGTTTCGGAAACTTACCTTTTAAGCGGTCCAAAAGGGTGGAACAGATATATATACAGCTGACTTTAATCTAAAACTGAAGGGATATTTGCGATAGCAAATCCCGCCTCTTTAGGAATAATAAAAAATGCTTAAGGATTTAGGAAATCAGAAACTCCCGCGATTTAAGGCGGGCGCACCTTTGTTGGAACAGGTCACTGCAGAGCGAATGAACGATATTTGCTCTATGATAGAGGCGTGCCGTTTGCAAAATGGCGTAGGCTACACAATGAACCGTTCTATCGGCGGAACGACGCTTACCATATTGGATATGGCGTCAGCTTCAAAGGTGAAACTTTGGAATATAAACTTTGATGACAACATATCACTTTCCGCCTTGGAAATTTCCGCAGATGTTCTTGAACATTTGGAAGATATAGTAGCCGATATATTGCCCGACACGGAGGAATATCAGAGCAACATTCAAGCTTATTTAAATCAAGTCATCGGCACCCACAAATCTGGTAAAGCTGGAACAGCCGACGGCCTTTCCGAGAGAATAAAAGAACTATTTGAACCTTACAAGGAACAGATAGAAGACGCCATACGGGAATATCTTGAATCTATCGACCCCGCATTTGTGGTGCGAAGCAATATTCAAAGCTATTTCAGTTCACACGACCAAAGTCCACACTCGGGAGATATGATATGGAATGCAAGATACGGTCTTTGCTATGCCATTTTTAAGGAGGTCAAAAATAGCGATGATACTTCTTTCCCAGAGGAAAATGGACTTTACTCGATATTGTTTACAGTCTCCGATGTCCGCTATTTTGCCTTATATCTTGGACCAGTTGAAAACCCGGAAAAATTTTTAGAGACTCTCACTGGATTTGTGGGGAAAACCATAGGCGATGTTGTAGGAAATCTTACGGAGGGCAATGTTTCCGCCTATCTAAATGCCACTGCCGCCGCCTTAAAGGCACTTTGGGACGATATACCAGAGCCGATTCCCGGTCCTATGGGGCCGCAAGGTCCTAAAGGAGAGGACGGTAAAGATGGCCAAGATGGGGAAAAGGGAGAAAAAGGCGACAAGGGGGATAAAGGTGATAAAGGCGATACAGGAGACCAAATAATAGAAAGAGTTGTCGATAGTGGAGCCTATGACGACACCGAATTGCGCAACCTCGTTAAGCAACTTTCGGACTTATTGGATAAACAGACCGAGATTATCAATAACAATATCCAAGAAATTGACGGCTTAAAAATCTGGCGAACTGGCACGGAAGGCGAACTTCGTGCTATTGAAATCGAAATCCAGAATATAAAAACTCGTTTAAGTGAACTTGCGGGAGAAGACCAACGTATATGGGCGGAAATTTCCAATCTTTGGAACGCAATTCGGAATATTCCCAAAGGCGAAAAGGGAGACCAAGGAGAGGTTGGCCCGCAGGGGCCTCAAGGTATTCAAGGACCAAAGGGTGACAAAGGCGACAAGGGGGATACTGGGCCAATGGGACCTCAAGGACCCGCAGGCGGAAGTGGCGGAGAACAAGGCCCTATGGGTCCGCAAGGACCAAAGGGAGATAAAGGTGACAAAGGAGACACTGGCGCACAAGGTCCAATGGGACCGCAGGGTCCTCAGGGAATAAAAGGTGACACTGGTCCGCAAGGTCCCCAAGGAATCCAAGGCCCGAAAGGTGATAAAGGAGATGCAGGAGATGTTTCGGCAATAAGTGCATCGCTTGCTTCTCTTGAAAGTAGAATGGCAAATGCCGAGGGTAGAATTTCCGCAAATGAAACTGCAATTTTGAATATGCGGCAAGATATTGACTACGTTAAGCGGACAATAGATTCAGCCGTGAATGTTGCGCTTGTAGATGCCAATGGGAACGTCGCCAATGTCAAAGTATTGCAACACGCGCAAGGCAATGACCTTAAGACGGAAATATACTACTTTGACCCCGTGAGCAATATGATGACAGCTACCAAAGTATTTTCAAATGCCTCAAACGCAGTCGTGACGGGTTGGAAGCCTACCGAAATTCAGTTCGTTCTTCCGAATGGCGAAAGCGCAAGTATTACGATACTGGCAGATAGTTCTACCTTGCAGGCTCTCGGAACGGTATTCCAGTCGGAACCTTGTGAAGTATGCGAGGGCGGTTCAACCATACTTAAGTATTTTCTTACGCCCGGCGTAGGTAGTGGCCCTGAGGGGAATTGATTATGGTAAGAATAAAAGCAAAATGCGACGATAATTGCGATTGTCAGACGCGAATTATAGCCAAGTACACAACAAGCCGTGATAATCCAGTTTGGGATTTAACGCCGTACCAAGGCGCGGGAATAGGAATGCCCAATACATATTGGAGGCTTGTTGAGAGAGATTATCTTCTGGAATACAATAGGGGAAGGATAGATGAAAGCGGAACTCTTGTAGGGCTTCCAAACGAATTTAGGTCAACTTATATATACGAGGGATTTATGGAACTCCAACAAGGTTGTTCAAATCCTTGCTGTACGCCAAGTGTTGGTTGTGAAGACGATGTATCGTGGCCATAGGAGAATATACAATGTTCGATTTTAAAGAAGAAATACGCTCCCACATGCCGTTTATAGCTTATGGGGAAGCTCCCGATTTTGAGCCAAAGGCATTTTGCTGTTTGATGTTAAATGGCAAATGGAAGCTCCATCACTTTTACAATGGCAAGTGGGAACGGGTAAATACAGGATTGCCAGACGACGCCACAGAGTGTTCCCCCACTGCCGAATGGAGAGGCGATAAATGGCGTTTATCATTTATCGCGGGCGGATTTGGAGACGATAGAAGGTATTATCTTTATCGAATTGATGATTTGGACAATCCAATAGCTGAAAAAGTGTGCCTTGCAGATGTCGGCTTCATCTGGAAAAATCAAATCGTTTACGCCACTCGAGGCGGAGAACTAAGCATAAGCGGCATACAAGGCACAAAGAATTTTCATTTTAATGATGTAGAATGGCTTTACAGGGTATCTTACAATCCAGACAATCCTCACGAGCTTCTTATATCTGGGCAGAAGAAAGGCGGCTACATTTTCTCTTGGATTTTTAATCCTTCAAAAAAATACCTATATGATTTGTCCGACAATGGAGATGTCGCGTATAAGGCGGCTCTATTTAACGGCAAATGTTATTATGCAAAGCGCGGGAACGGAGGCTTTGAAGATAGGCACATTGTAATGGCACAAAACCTGCGAATAAGTGAACTTTCATACGACGATATTGTCGGGAATTCGCAGGAGGCAAATTCGCCGAGCATACTTAAAATGCTCCAGAATTTTACAAATGCCACTTTTCGCTGGGCAAGTGCAGGCTTTAAGATAGCAGACGATGAAACCTTGGCAAAACGCCAAGCAATTTGCGATACATGCCAATATTGGAAGGCTTCCGCACGCCTTGGAATGGGGAAATGCCTAAAGTGCGGTTGTACGTCTTTAAAGCTTAAATTCGATACTGAAAAGTGCCCAGTAGGGAAGTGGTAAAAAAAAGAGCTTCCCTAATTGAGAAGCCCTAAGAAATTATTTGCAACAACTATTAGCTATTTTCTTCTGCGATACGCCGCGAAAGCAAGCGCCAAAGCGCCGAATATTGCCGCATAGGTGGCAGGTTCGGGCACCGGCGTAAAGTTTGCAAAAAGGCCTTCGCCTTCTATATAATTTAAAGCCCAGCCTTGAGCCTCTTCCCCGGAGTCTTCCCACACGAAAACCCCTGGTAAATTCTCCAAGTCTAAAACGGCAGCCCCGACTATGCTTGCCGTATCAATTAAGAGCAACGAGCATTCCTCGTCGATAGCCTTATAAAATTCCCCAAGGACAACTTTTACAAAAGCGGTTTCGGAAGCTTCAACCGTGGCCGATTCGCCCAATATCACAACGCCAGTGTTTGACAGGTTTCCCGAATGAAACACCATGGCGGAAGCTCCGCCCAAGGTTAAATTTGAGTTGTATTCGAGACGCCCATTAGCCCCGACTTCTATATTGCCGCCGTCAAGCGACAGTTTTGTTATGCCGGAATTCCCCTCTATATGCCACGTCGCGCCGTTTTTCAGGGACATATTTACCGCTCCGCCGGAATTTTCCCTCACCGCGCCTCTAATATAGGATTCGCCGTTGGTAAGATTCAGATTTATTACGGAATTTTCCATTGCGGCGTCTATATCTCCGTCTATCTTTACCGTGTGAGCCCCGTCTTGATTGACGTTTATCGACCCTCCGTTATAGGCGGCCAAAGCGTACGATTCTTCCGCATTTATATTTCTTACGGTCAAATTGTTTGCAAAGTTTATAGTTCCGCCGTGCGCCTCCGCGCCCGCTGCGTAAGAATAGCCGGAATTGCTCGATGCGGTTATATTTTCAATGACCGTCGAAGCGGCGACATTTACAACATAGTCGAGCCGCATCCCTTCGTAATTATATCCGTATATTCCGTAGCTTTCAGCGTCCTTTTCTGCGTTTGTCTGCATGTCGTGAATATGCATTGTGTCGGATAAATCATTGCCCAGCGACATGCTTACATTTTCCCCCCTGTTAACCCAAACTCCCGCGCTTATCGAGCCACCCGAAAGATTTTCGGTTTTTCCCGTCAAATTTAAGCTGCCGTTGAAGGTAGAGCTTGAATTGCGTTCGCTTGCGACAAGGAAAGTGTTAAAGAAATCATGGCTTCCGGAGTTTGTAACACTTAAATTCAAGTCTCCGTTTAATAATAAAGAGGCATTGCCGTCATTTGTAAGAACCGCCTTAAAATCATAGTAAGCAGCCTTCATATTCGCGGAAATATTTCCATTCCAAACTACATGGCCTCCTCCAGTTGTTGAATTATAATTTCCATATACATCCAACAACCATGCAACTGGGGGCTGAGTGTTGATAATGGTTGTCCCGCTCCCTCCGTCCACATTGACTTCGATAGAGCTGCTATTATAGGAGTCGACAAGAGCTACTCCCCAAGAACTTGAGGCGCCGTCGTAAGTTCCGGAAGGCAAATTATATGTTCCGGATCCTTCTATAGTCTGAAATATTTCAGCAAAAGAATAGTTCGCGAGAGACAGAGAGGCGGCGAGCTACAAGATGGAAATGTAAAGGAATTTATTCATAAGAAAACCTATTTTTCGGTGTTTTTATTTAAAAAAGCGTAATTTACCCCCCCCCCCCCCCCGAAGTCAAGTTTTTTATTTCAAGGCTTTTTAGAGGCATTTATGCGCTTCTACAGGCGTGTTTGGAGAGCAATTAGACTAATGTGATTTTCCGCTTTTTTGACATGCCTCATTTCTTGTATGACGCTATACATTGACATAGAGAATAAGAAGCTTGTCCAAAGTATTACCTCAGACCGTTCGGTTTCTACTCCTGTCTTTATGCAGGGAGACAACGAACCACTGGAAATCTTCTTATTGGAAAAAGGCGAGGACACAATATTTAGCCCAAAGGCCTTGACTGTCGAAAACGACTTCTTGCGGGTGGCCATTGCAAGATTTAAGGGCTATCCAAAATCTTTGACCTATACAAGCGGCTATACGCTCAATCCTAATGGCGGGGCGGAAGTCTTGTTGCCTTTGAACACAAAGGATATTGAAATAGCCCTCCAAGAACAGGAATATATTTCCGCCTTTTTGGAGGTGGAATATTCCAATACCGAAGGCAAGGTTATCACCGTATTACAGACTACTTGCAGAGTAAAAAATGACCTAATCGACAATGCTCCGACAGTTGAACTCCAAGAGCAGTTTTACGACAAGGCTTATGTTGACGAGGTGTTTTCAAAGAAGTCCGCAAACCTTTCAGACTTGGCAGACAAGGCGGCTTCGCGCACAAACCTCAGCGTATATTCAAAGTCCGAAACCGATGCTAATGACGCATTGGCGTTAAAAAAAGCGTCAAATCTTTCGGACCTTGCTAATAAAGAGACCGCAAGAAGCAATCTTAGCGTGTATTCAAAATCTGAAGTCGATTCAAAGCACGAGCTCGACCTAAAAAAGGCTGAAAACCTTTCCGACTTGGCTGATACAGGACAGGCAAGAGTCAATCTCGACGTCCCGCAAGTTTGCGAACTTGCCCCTTTGGGAAGTTCGGGAATAGTCTCTCCGGGTTCTCTTTCAATATCGGGTTCATACGGCTATGGGATAGGAGACGACTTTCCCCAAGGTGAAAAGAAATGGACGCTTCTAACTACATACCTCTCGAGAGACAAAGGAGGTACATTATTTTCATCTGCATATACCGATTATAATTACTTTTATCCCGCTATTTCAGCAGACGGAAGCAAACTTAATGTAGGTTATATTTATTCATATGACAGTGAGACTGGTACTGATAATAACCAAGAAGTTTCATTCCCTATTTCAAATCCAATTAAATATGGAGATAAAATAGCAATGACTTTGGACGACCGAGATTTCAAGCTCTATAAGGGATTGGAGCTTGTCGCTTCGGGAACAATACCAGACGAATTGTACATATACAGCGCATCGAGCTTCTTGTCTTGGAAGGGATTAAAGAAGGATATTGTGTATTCTTGCTCGATGATTTTACCACTCACATCGGCAGAGGGTACTTCGTCCAAGTTGAACTATTCCATAGAAGACTATATGAACGGAGAATATCCGCCCAAGACTATTTTGACTTCAAGATTCTACAATGTAAAAACGTCGTTCCTCTCGACATTCTCATACTCGAACTCGGGGATACAATGTGTTGGTGGCGCAAGTATTGGCAATAAGTCAAACTGCCTAAAGATTTCGCTTAAGGTTTTAACTTACAGCTACTCAAGGGAGTACAACCTGCCCGTTAACTCATTTTCGGCAAGTGGAATAAAGTATCGAATAAAATTTAACGTATATCTGCCGACCACAAATCCCAATGTCTCCAAACTACAATTAAAACTTGGGAGCTATGCCTTAAGCACAGCAGGTACTATTATATCAAAAACCGATAACATTGATAATAGCGGATATATCCAACCCAAAGATGAGTGGCAGGAAGTAGATGTCACTCTAAGAATGAAATATACGGGTACTCCTAAACTTTGCCTCTTAAAGGGAAGTTCGAGCTATTATAGAGTAGAAGAAGAAACTACAGATGCTGTTTATGTAAGAGATATATATGCTTGGGGCATGGAAGGAATAGAAGGTCTCTTTTATGGGAGCACTGAATGTGACTTCTGGATAAACAAGGGAGCTTCAAAATATAACTTAACACACTACAATGGGTATTCATTACCTTGCGACGGTTCAAAGACCTATCTGCATAAAATTAAAATATCTGCATTTAACAACTCGTATTACGAGTATTTTGATAGCTCCATCGCAGGATTGGCTCTATCGCAGATAATTCTGAAATTCGATAGCGATGTAGCTGATACTTCACAAGAGGAAGATGATAATATCAAGAATATCTTTGTCATGAATATAAACGGCTATGAAATTTGTAGAGAACAAATACCCGCCCTTAATGCGGGCATGGCTTACAATATCTATCCGCATAAGGGTATTAACAATTATTTTAGCAGTATAGACATAATGCCAATGTATAGTTGTTCTTGTGGGGGTACGATAGACTTAATCTTTACCAAAACAGACTAAACTCATGAATAAATATATCACTATAGTAGAACTCGGTGAGGACGCCACCGACTTTGCCCAAATTATCGGGATAAGAGGTTTTGAAGCTTCACGATATATATGTGATGCCATAGATCCCGAAGGCAATAGAATTCATGGACAAACCTTCACGCTTCCAAAGAGTATTGAAGGGTTACCGCCCAATAAAGAAGCTATTAAAAGCGATGTACTTGCCTCTTGGAAATCTGAAGAAGCCAAGCGCAAAAGAACCGAACAAATTGACACGCTGTAGTCTTGTATGGAACTAATAACTTCACTTTGGGATAGCGGTATTTTAGGCGGAATTGCAACTATGATTGTAACGATTGTCGGGCAGTTATCCGCATTGAATACCCAAAAGTTTACAGCGGTTTTAGAAACGTTACAAAAGCAACAGACTGCCGATGTAGCCGCTCACGATGCCGCCTTTGCTCGTAGCGGAGACGGAGGCGTATTTGTAAGACGAACTATGCTTTTTATGGCCTTTGCCATACTTGGTTTATGCCCGTTTATATTCGCCTTCTTTGAGGATATACCAGTGGCTGTCGAAACTCTCGAACAGAGCGGCGGTTGGCTCTGGGGATTGATTCCCGAAAAGGAAAGCTTTGCGGTGGCATATGTGAAAGGATTTTACCTCGCCGACGTCTGGAAGGAGCTTATGGCAAACCTCATATCGGCGTACATTGAAGCGGGTATCACTCGAAAGGCTTTTAGCATTGGGAGATGAGCGAGGAGTCTAAAGAGCTTGAACTTGTCGAGAAACGCCTTGATGTCCTTGAAAGAACCTTGTTTGGCAATGGACATAAAGGACTAAAGGCGGAACTCGTGGAACTCAAAACCCAAATCGAAACCTTTAAGCGAATCGCCGTATGGCAGATAGGTATTTTGGTAGCTATTTTCTGTGCGGTTTTGAAAAATATTTGGTGAAAATAAAAAAAAGACTTGCAACTAAAGTGCAACTGAGCGAAGCTATTAAAAAGTGGAGATATTGGTAATTAAGGACTTGCGAATCTTGTCCAATTCCCTCTCTCTCCGCGTTTATAACTTTCACACTGCAAGGGTGTTAGACAGTTTTAATGAGAAAGCTGCAATGCGCTAAAAATGGGCGATTGTGGCTTTTTTTGTCTAACACCATTGCAGCAAAAAATGCCCATTTTTTTGAATTTTAACCTCAAGCTTTTCTCTAAAAAAGGCCGATTTTGGGAAAATGTGTTAGACAATTTCCCGCAATTTTTGCCCTTAAAAAGCCTTTATTTTTAGCTCCAAAACAGGCCTGAAAAGTGCCTTAAAAAACGCCACTTTTTACCAGCATTATCGATCATTTTAAAAATGGGTGTTATACAATCACCCTCTATCTGTGCCAAAGAGTGCCAATTCGCCTCCGACACCTCTTTATTTGCAATATCCAAATTAAATTCTTTTTATGAAAAGATTATAATTAAACAATCTATTAGGAGATTATTTATTTACTTCAATTATCGCGCCAAATTTTTTCATAAACCTTTGTTTGTTCCTAGGCGAAACAAGAGTAAAAGATTCTTTTCCTGTCTTCTTATTTTTATAGACTATTTTAATCCTATCAATCGAACATGCAGGAGCGGAAAGCGCATTGTTAGATTCACAAAACGACTTGATATTTGCATATGCTATTTCAGTTTGGACAAATATTCCAGATTGTATATATAAACAGCCTTCCTTTAAAATGTATCTGCAGCGAATAAAAGCGTCGGCTATAAGTAAAAATAAGACAATTTCAAAAGCTAAGAACGAAAACGCAAATGACATTGATTTCGCAGAAGCAGTTTCTGTAGATTCTATACAAAGTTCAATACACGCTACTATAACTATAAATCCTGCAAGTGATATAGTTAAACAAAGCCACGTATCTATTTTTGAATAGAATAGATTATCGGTATCGTTTCTAAATTTTCTTAGTACAACGGTTGTTATTGTTTTTGACTGTTTTGTTGTTCCTCAAGCCAAACTTGGTATATGCTTGAATCGATTGGAATCAGTTCTATTTTGCCGGTCCATTTATCCAATCTAAGACAAGCATCGCGCGATTTTCCTAATACTTGAATTTCATATCTTGAAGAAAGTGAGTATAATCCTGCAAGAATTAAGAATAACAAAGCAATTACAATTTTGAACACTTTCATAATTTTTTTGATTCTGTTATTTATGTAAATTTATATTAAGATATATTTAATTTTATAGTGGAAAAGCGCGTATTTAAGTAATGTCTTTTATAATATTACACCTAAGAAGTCAATCTATTTTTCGGTATGATGCAAAGAATAATAGATCTTTGTTAAAGCTCAATTCGCCTCAAATAACCCCTTATTTTGAAAGAAAATAACGAAGGGAGTTTCGCTATCCTTTGGGCATAAACTTTTGCGATTGCGTCTATGACTTGCGGGCACTCCGCTTTTACCGCAATTTCGTACGGAACAAAGTCTCCGCTTTCAAGGCACTTTGCAAGTATCCTATGCAGTTCAAAATATCTTTGTTCAGCAATAGATATTCTCATTTTTATCAAGTACGTTTTATAAAATCGCGAATTAAATACTCCAGTGCATAAAAGCTAAAGGAGTTAGACAAGCGGTTTAAGGAATGTAGAGTAGATGTTTTTCGACCAAGAAAAGCACTATGACAAAACCGAAATACCGCCGTCTAACGTATGACGATAGAAGAGTAATAGAGAACATGTGTAAAGCTAAAAAAACGCAATCGGAGATAGCAAATGCGATAGGAGTATCGCAATCTACCATATCCCGCGAATTATCTCGCAATCGTGTTGAAAGCGTTTATGCGAACGTATTTGCGATTATTGCTCAAGCCTAAAAGATATCTAATAGGAGAGAAAGAAGCTGATATTTTAGAAACTTTTCTAAAGAAGAAATGGTCTCCAGAAACCATATCATCGGTTTGTTTTGACAAGAAGATATCGCACCAGACTATTTACAATTATAGGGTCAACACCAAAGGTTGTGGAATAGGTTGATTTTTTAGATTTGTCTTTCATAGTTTCACCCCGCATTCTACAAGTACTCTCAAGCGGTAATTTTTAAAGTTTCTGTATCCGTAGGCTCGTCTTTGGATTAGCTTCATCTTGCGGTGGAAGCCTTCTGTAATTCCGTTATTCTTCGTAAATCTCCACATTCTGATTATTGGCGCAAACCACTTGCTTATCGTTTCCGCAAGTTTCCCAAACTCTGTCGGCGCTTCGTATCTCATCACTTTCATCATTCCCTTTAACTTTCTTATGTTATTCTTGCATTGCTTTGCCGTCTGACTCTTCTTGTTTAGCAACTCGCATAGCTTCTCTTTAAATTCGTACGCAAGCTCGATTGCCGGATTTTCCTTAAAAAAGCTTTTAAGTCGCTCCATCTCTTGCGCTTTTAGCCTCTTTCTCCTTTTCCGCAAAGGATAAGTAATCTTTCTATTCCACTTTACTTCTTCCTGCGCACTCTTGCAAAATTCCATAAAGTGGTTGAGCACTAATCGTATCACATGAAACCTATCCGCTACTATCTTCGCCCTCGGAAAACATCTCCTTACGATACTTCGATATCCGCTCGATAAATCCATGCACACTACCTTCACATTTTCCCTGCCTTTGTATGACATTAGCGCGCCTGCTATATCGCTATGTCTCTTCCCTTTAATAACATCGTATACCCTGTGGTGCGATAAGTCGGCTATTGTCGTCGCAAACTTGTAACCCTTGTGGATTGTGTGTTCGTCTATCCCTATAATTTCAGGACAAGGATAGTTGATTTGCTCTTTGAGCTTTTGCTCGTACCTACTGTGGATTGCCCGCTCAACCGTGCTTGCAGATATGCGGTAAATCCGAGCAATAGCCTTATTGCAAACGTTCCGAGCGTATTCACTTACGAGCCTGTTTTTGAACCTCTCCGAGTGACGAGCGTAAGGCCTTACTCCCTCAAGCCTTTCGCGAAAGACCCTTCCGCAATCGAGACACTTGTAACGCTTGCATTTTACCTTGAGATGATAAATAGCTCCGTTTTCAGAGACGTGCTTAATATAACGCCAGTAGGAATCGTAATGAATCAAACGATGCGACCCACATAAGCAGTCGGGTATACCCGACTGCTTATGCTCAACTTCCGCAAGCGAAAAGTCTTGACTAACTCTTACCGTCCTGAGTATCTTATAACCCTTGATTAACACATTGGGCATTGTAGAACATTTTTTATTCTCTTTGCCCTCTTTTTTTTCTCTCATTCCACAATCTTTGACGTAGAGCGCAATTATATTGAGCGTGAGCGTCAATTAGGGGGAACCTTGCACAGATATCTATTTTTTTAAGAGGCGCCGCAGGAAGTATGGCATAAAAGATTACAGGGGGCAAATTCGTAACAGAGTGAGCATAGAAAACAGACCCGAGATAGTGGCGGAAAGATCTAGATTTGGAGATTGGGAAGGCGATTTGATAATGGGTAAAAATCACAAGGGTGCGATACTGACGCTGGTAGAGCGGCGAAGCAAGTATCTATGTGCAACTTACTTGTCGGGGAAGGATGCGAAAGCTACGAAAAATGGCGTAATAAAGTTATTGCGCGGAATGAATGTGAAAACGATAACCTTTGATAACGGCAAGGAGTTTGCTTATCACGAAGATATAAGTAAAAAATTAAGGAGTGAAATATACTTTGCACACCCATACACTTCTTACGAAAGAGGTCTCAATGAATACACAAATAGATTGTTGAGACAGTACTTTCCAAAGGGAATGGATTTGAGAAAAGCTACGGAAAGGGAACTAAAATTTGCATTGAATGAGATCAACTCTCGACCGCGAAAGAGTTTAAATTGGAAGAGTCCAAGCGATTATCTTCACGAACTAAAGTGCGCCGCCCCCTAGGGGGCAATTAGTAAATGAATCAATAACTTTAATCTTTACAAACAATCAACAATATCTAAAAACATCTACCGTCAGTTATGCACTGGCGTTTTGAAAATAAAAATCAAGAAGTGGGGGTTTTGTTCATATTAATTATTGAATAGAGTATTATTTTTGATAATCGCGACTACTCCGATGATTTAAATTGTACACATTAAAACAAGTTAACCCAATGTATTCAAATTTTGTATTCGGATTAGTTCGCTTTTCGTTTTCAAATGCAAGTTTTCTAATGTAATATGCAAAATCATTATTTACTTCAAATCCGTACGAAGCCGTAGTACCCCTTTTTGCAATATAAATGCGCCCAGGCGAGATACACATATCCCATATATTGCCTGTTTCATCGTGAACTTCCGTACCACGCTGGACTCCAATGCTCATTGGCCACCAATCCTTTACTTGTATCAAACTCATTGCTTTTTGTACATTTTCAGGATTATTAATTGTAAAATATTTCACATCTCGCAAATCAAAATCGTTTCCTCTTCTATCTTCATCTTCTGATTTTAGTCTTATAAAATTAGAATCTGAAAGCGTATAGTATTCAACTTTCATAGATGTCCATTTATGCTCTTGAAAATTTGGGACTCTAAATAAATCAAAAAAATTGAAAAGCGGATTTATGAAAATTGGAAAAATGAAGAATCCGACAAGCATGGGAACTAGAATTAATAGAAATGATAATACAGAGTAACCTAACAAATATCTTCTATCTTTTATCATGAATCTAATTCCAATCTATTATTATGTTAGTGATTTTGATCCTTATAACAATCATAAATTTTGATAAGTAGCGAAATTTTTGACAAGCGCGCCTCTTATATGGAGCTTTACATTTAGATTGGGAAAATTGCTTATCCAAAGTATTGCATCAAAACATTTGTTTGGATTATTGCTATCAGTCACTTATGTTTTTTGTAATCTGACTCGTATAACTTTTTATTTTTTAAAGGAAATGGTGAAGGTTGTTTGCGATTATTGGGGCGCAATGCATCCTATTTTTGTCTTGCGATTGTCAATAATTGGAATATTATTATTATCCATATTTTGAGAATTGAAACTTATAATAAAATAATTGAATAAATATGAAATTTCTAATATTTTCCCTATTCGCAGTCTCGATTTGTTGCAGTCTTTTTGCGAAAAATTACAGCACAAAGATTTATCTTTGTTCTTCAAGCGTTGATGAATTTCAAAAGGAAATTAACTCGACATCGCAAGATATTGTAGATCGCCTTAAAGGAGATGTCGTTTGTTCATTTGACATTTCCGACAATCAGAAAGTCAAATTTTCAAAAGAAAGCTTTTTGCAAAAGCATAAAGAAGGTAAAAAATTATCTGAAAGCAATTCGATAGAATTGTCTAAGGACTTACCCGAATTTGGAATAGAACTTTCCGCATATTGTAGAAACTTGAAGGGGAGTGGAGAAATTGCCATTGAGCTTGATTTCCTATACTCTGAACTTATAGGATTTATAGAGTTTGATACGCCTACAAAAACAATTCATCCCGCTTTGAATACGGCAAAATTTAATAGTATTATTTTTCTTGTTCCATCTAAACCGCAGATATTGAATTGTTATTATTCTGAGACAGAAAAGAACGCTAAACTTATGAAATTTTTTGTAATAATAGTGGAATAGATTTTGAGAGGAGACTTTCTAAAGAATTATATCCCCAACGTAACTGACGTCAAACTTTTGGCAATTTCATAACCATTTGAGACTTTTTGGGGTATTTCAATATTGCCCCATGCGCAAGCCATGGAGCTAATAACGATTAAGACGTTTGCAAAAGAAAATCCCGCAACAAGATTTCGTTGTTGTCTTCCCGCCAAATGCGATAAATCGCCTTTGGGAAAATATCGCCTGCCGGTTTACTTTGGCGGACGCAATATTACGGGCGAGAACGAGGTTAAAATAGGCCTTGGGGAATTTGCGCGATAGAAACGGTGTATTTCTGATAGCCCTTCGTATAAAAAAGACAACTATTGGGAGCCTCAAAAATGGTCGGGCAAAGCATTAAAATCGGCGGTAAAGTCTTTGGAGAAAAATATCAGATTTTTAGGCCAACTTTTTGTAGCCTTTTTCGCCTGGGGAAACCCTGCAACTGAACTGCGGCTAATCGATACCATCGAAAGGTGGCATTGTCGGCAGTTAAGGGATTGCGAATGTTGCAATCCCCTCTCCGTTTTAATAATTTTATGGATTAAATGTAGGCGTAAATATTGCGTCTAAATATTGAATTTGGCGGTTTATTGCATGGCGGGTATTTGGGGTTTTCGCTGAGGTATATATAGGATTCTTTTTTTACCGGAAAATATTCCGTCCACTTGATTGGAACTTTATGCAGTTCGCCATCTCCGCCCCATACCATTTGATAGTCAATGCGCTCTCTGCTTCCAAAACCGTTTGCGATTACGCGTATTTTTGCAATGTCTCCCTGCCTTGAAACAAATTCAGTTTTCAAGATATTTTCCGTAACGCAATCCTGGTGTTGAAAATATTCGTTGCCATAGTAATTGGCAATCGCTTCGTGTTCCCAAAAGGAAGACTGTTCGGATATTGCATTTTTGTAAATATCTTCGCATGTCCTTGTTTGCTGGTAAAGCGGAATCGACAATAGCGGGGCGAGAGAAAAATACAGATTTTTGAAATAGTTTTCGTTTATATTTAAAAAATTTAAATGGGCGCGGTCAAAGTTCCAGTCGTGAAAAATTTTTGGGTCTGTGCTTAGAGAGAAATCCGACAGGTGCCTGGAGCGCAACAGATTTATTTTTTCGCGCTTTATGAAAGTGAAATCGTCGCCGTATCCTATGCGATCGTCTTTCATTAATTTCAGGATTTGCTCTTGGGCAAGGGACGTGAATAACAAACGAAATTCCACTTCATTATCGCGATTTCTCGCGTTAAAGAGGGTTTCAAATTCGTGGTTTGCCATCAATGTGTAGTTTGAATCATCGTCGAGATTTTCCGAATATTCCTGGAGATCTTTCAATACCTGGCGTTTTCTAAAATCTGTGATAAAGCCCTCTTCCGCATTGGAAAGGTCGGACGGCGTCCTGGAAAAATTGAGATGGGGGGCGGCGTCATTGCCGTATATCAGGAGTTTGTCTTTTGAATATGCGGGGCAAGGCTTGGTAACGCTTGCGGAAAGCGTCTGCATTTTCGGGATTAGATATCTTTTGCCGTCAATTCCGATAACGCTGTCTATCCATGATATCGTTTTGTATCCCGTGTACGTTTTGGTCTCCCAATTCATTTCAAGGAATTCGCCAAAAACGAACGGATTGCCGTTTATGGTGCCGGATTGGGCAAAGAGTATGGATTTGCCGTCGTTGAAAGAATCATCCCACCCGAAAAGCCGCTTTAAGTCTTCCAGCCTTTCGATTGTAAAGTATGGGTCAAAGGCTAATCTTGGAACTGTTTTTTCAATAAGAGCGATGGGAATATCCCATGTATATAGGTCGTTGAGGGGCCGCATTTGTTCGCGCGCCTCCTCGGTTTTTCGGGATATTACATCCTCTAATGTTTTAATTAATTTATATAATTTAACGCATTTAATTGCCGAGGCGACGGTCAAAATAAGAAATGCTATGCACGCTATAATTAAACCGGTCAATTCATTTAATTGCAGGTTCGCGTTATAAGCCAAAACCCCGCAAACCGCCGCGCCCGTAAGGGAAATTATGCATATAATTAACAGGAGGGTGTGCTTTGCCGATTTCCCCGAAGATTTAGTTGTAAGGTCATTAATTTCGGCGACCAGTTTGCGGTTGGCCTCCACGTCGACGCCAGATTTGGCGAGCAAATCCCTGAATTTTTGGCGCGTCAGCTCCGCGAATTTTTCGCGTAAAGAATCGCAATATTCTTTGAGAGGCTCGTAAACGTCTTCTATCATAGAAGAACCGTTTTACTCAAAGTTTTCATATCGGCGCTTGTCGAAAACGGGATCCTCGTAGTGTAACCTGCGCGGGCGGCGACTATCATTTTTGTCGGCCATGAAAACAACGATGCATTCCATTGGTTTACAGTGTCGTTGTATAAATTGCGCGCCGCCGTGATTTCTTTTTGCAGATAAGAATTTTGTTGCATGGCATCGGCAATGGCCGCGTGCGCCTTTAATTCGGGATAAGCTTCAACCTGGGGGAATAATTTCCCGAACGCCATATCTAATTCGCTGGAAACGGAGTTTCGGGAAGTGTCGTTAAAATTAATGCCTCCCCTGTATGCGGCGACAGTTTTCATGACGTCTTTGTCCAAATCAATGGCTTTCTCCACAAGGCTTGCCACGTTTTGAAGGATAATTACGCGCTGTTCTATATAATTGTCGATTGTGGAGGCGTCGGCTTGGAGTTTTTGCTGCAGTTTTCTGAAATAATTTGCCGCCGATATTTTCATAAAAATGAAAATTATTCCGGGCAGAATGCCGCATAGCCATAGCAGAATTTCAAATAGCGTCGAACCCCAGCCAATGTTTACGGGGAGTTGTTTTTCGATTACGCCAATATCGCGCCCATTGGGTTCAACGGGAGATGTAAGTTCATCTAATTCATTCGCCATAGTAAAAAAGCTTGTTTAATTATTAAGCATAAGGTCAAGAAAAATAATTGTTTGTTCCGGAAGCTTAAAAGATTCTATCTTGTTATCTTTTGCGTTATTGAATGCCTTAATGTTGAAATATATCTAAATTGATTTCTATTCCGCCGCGATTTTTAAATATAATCTTGAATCTGCGGGGTTGGAAGCAAAAAATTTGGCGTTGCTGTTTTCTGGAATAGTTTTGCGTCCGGTTCTGGAAATTTCTGAGAAGGGAAGGGTATGAATAGGGATATGAATTCCAAAAAAGCTTTGCGGCTGGTTTATCCGCAGTGGCAGGGCGGAAAAATCGACCACTGGATAACGGAGATTAAAAATCCCGAGGATTCGTCGCGGGGTTATTTCCTCGGGGCGCGGCTCTTAAACTTTCTCGCGCCCGGGGGCGGGCAAAAGACGGTCGAAGTCCCGATTTCTTTGGAGGCCGTAGCGCGCGAGCCGGTCGACGGAGTGCTCGACCGCGACGTTATCGCAAAGCAGACGCGCGCGGCGCTCGAGATTCTGAGGGCCGAGAATCCGGAAAAGATTGTCACGCTCGGAGGGGAGTGCTCCGTGAGCGTAGTCCCGTTTTCGTATCTTGCCCAGAAGTACGGCGGGGACGTGGCGGTCGTGTGGATCGACGCCCATCCGGATATCACGCTGCCCGGCGACGCATATTCCGGCTACCACGCTATGGCGGTGACCGCGCTGATGGGCGACGGCGACGGTAAAATCCTTTCCGCGCTGCCCGCCAAGATTCCTCCGTCGAGGATATTGCTTGCCGGCATACGCAATTGGGAGCGCGGCGAAATCAGGGAGCGCCAAAAGCGGTATGGAATAAAGCACCTTGCGCGCGAAGAGTTCGGCGTTGGCTTCGAGGCTGTCAGGGATTGGCTGAAATCCTGCGGAGCGTCGAAAGTTCTCGTCCATTTCGACATGGACGTGCTCGACCCCGCGGAGATTGTCGCGGCTGTGGGAACCGATCCGGACGGAATGTCTATAGATTCGGTTGTAGGCCTGATAAACGCGATAGCCTCCGAAAAGGAGCTCGTCGGACTCACAGTGGCGGAGCCCATGCCGCGCACGGCGATAAGGATAAAAAATATGCTAGACCGCCTTCCGCTCTTGAAATGAGTCCAGAGCGGAATCCTTAAATTTGCAGGTTGCGCCCGCGCGAGCCTTGCCGCCGGTTTTCAAAGCGGAAAAGCTTGCAGGGAAGGGGGATTGCGCCGTTTGGCGGGTATTCCGGAGGGAAAAATCCTTGCGATGATACTGACGGTTGCCTGTCGCCCGCTGCCGTAAATTTCCTTTATTCGAAAAGGAAGCTATGCGTTTGCGCGCAAATTGAATCGGAGCGTATTAAAATGGCTGAAAATTTAAATACGGAGTTTGGGCAAATTTCATATATAAAAAACGCCGCGAGAACGGCGTTTTTTTTCGTATGCGGCTACATTGGGTTGCGGGCTATCGCCAGCAGCCACCGTGTCCGCCGTGGTGGTGTCCGCCCCCGTGGTGCCAGCCCGCAGGCGCAGGCCCGAAGAGCGAATGCGGCGAATGCGCCGCGCCGTACAATATGCCGACCGCCGCCAAGGCGATTGCCAATGCTATTATTGCCTTCATTTGGTGCCTCCTTTTCTGAAAATCGTTGGCCTTCCCAAAATATTGTCAACAAATTTTATTTTCGAAAAATTTCTCGTTTTTACGCGCGGCGTTGCGAAAAAATTTTTTCATGCGCGGCGGCCGGAACGCGTTTGCCCTGTTGACTTATGGCTTAGAATCTTTGCGGATTTCCCATTGTGCGCCGCAAATAGTTTAAAAATTCAAATTCGGGATTTCCGGTTGCCGCAGTTGTTGGGAATATCCGGAAATCCTTTTTCGCCGTTCCATTCCCAATCCGTTCCAATTCCGTTTCGCGCAGGCGCGCTTGGCCGGAGGTTTTTTGCGGTTTGAAATTTTGCGCCGGATTCGCGCAAAAAAAACGCGCCGGAGTGCGGCGCGTATTTTGAAAGACCCGAAAAGCGCACCCCCTAGCGGATTCGAACCGCTGTTTCCTGAATGAGGTTCAGGAGTCCTAACCCCTAGACGACGGGGGCGTATTCGCTTTTCGCGTGCGCGGCGATAATGCCGGCGCGCAATTTTTATTGTGCGCGAATATTGGGAAAGTTTTTTGCGCTTGTCAAGAGTTTTTGCGCGCTTTTCAAAAAACCCGCTTTCAGGCGCGCTTTTGCCGCCGATTTTTCAAAAAAAAGCGGCTTTATTTTCTTGAACCGCGGGCGGCGATTGATTTGAAATAATCCATATGGAAAAGCGGGCGTTAATATCTGTAAGCGACAAAACGGGAGTCGTTGAATTTGCGAGGGAACTCGTTCGCAAGCACGGCTATACAATACTTTCCACAGGCGGGACCGCGAAGCTTTTGGCGAAGGAGGGAATACCCGTGACGGAGGTCTCGGACTACACGGGATTTCCCGAAATGATGGACGGGCGCGTAAAGACCCTCCATCCGAAGATTCACGGCGGCCTCTTGTGCCTGCGCTCCAACCCGTCCCACATGGCGCAGGCCGAAGAGCACGGCATAGGCATGATAGATCTCGTGGCAGTCAACCTGTATCCGTTTGAGGCTACGGTCTCCAAGCCCGGCTGCACGATAGAAGACGCCATCGAAAACATCGACATCGGGGGGCCCTCGATGCTCCGCTCCGCCGCCAAAAACCATGCGAGCGTGACGGTTGTTTGCGACAGCGCCGATTATCCGCGGGTGCTCGAGGCGCTCAGGCTGGGCGGCGACGCGCTTCAAGAGCTGCGCAGGCGGCTCGCGCTGAAAGTGTACCAGCGCACGAGCGCCTATGACGCCGCCATCGCCAATTATCTCAATTCGCGCTTCGGGGACGGCGGGCTGCCGTCGACCCTCAACATCGGGCTTCCCGTCGTCCAGAAGATGCGCTACGGCGAAAACCCGCACCAGGCGGCGGCGCTCTACGGCGACTTTGACAAAATTTTCAGGCAGTTGCAGGGCAAAGAGCTATCCTACAACAACATTATAGACATATCGGCCGCCGCGGAGCTCATCGCGGAATTCGAGAGCCCGACGGTCGCCATTCTCAAACACACCAACCCGTGCGGGGTTGCGTCTTGCGAAAATCTCGTCGAAGCTTGGAACCAGGCGTTCGAGACCGACAGGCAGGCGCCGTTCGGCGGCATAATAACCGTCAACCGCAGAATGGAGGCGGATTTGGCGAAAGTGATCTCGGGCATATTCTGCGAGGTCGTCATAGCTCCGGATTTTTCCGACGAAGCCATAGAAATCTTTTCCAAGAAAAAGAATCTCCGCCTGATGCTTTGGAACTGCAAAAAGGTTGGCGGCCTGCGCGTAAAGAGCGTTGTCGGAGGGGTTCTCGCACAGACTGCCGACGATATCGAGGAGCTCAAATCAAATATGCGGGTCGTCACAAAGCGCCAGCCGACGGAAGATGAATGGCGTGCGATGCTCTTCGGCTGGAAAGTCGTAAAGCACGTCAAGAGCAACGCCATAGTCTATGCCGGCTGCGAGCGCACCCTCGGAATCGGCGCGGGCCAGATGTCGCGCGTGGACAGCTCGCGCATAGCGGTTTGGAAAGCGGGGGAGGCCAAGCTCTCTCTCAGGCCGAGCATCGTGGCTTCCGACGCGTTCTTCCCGTTCGCCGACGGGCTGCTCGCCGCGGCGGAGGCGGGCGCGACCGCCGCAATCCAGCCGGGGGGGTCCGTGCGCGACGAGGAGGTTGTCGCCGCCGCCGACGCCAACAACATGGCAATGGTATTTACGGGAGTACGCCACTTCCGCCACTAAAAATGCGCGTCGAACATCGCAGATTCTCCGACAGGTCGAAGGCTCTGCTGACGCTGCTATTTGCGGCGTTGGCGAGCTTCTATATCCTCTCGGCGGGCGGCTGCGATTTCGGCAGGGAGGAGGTCGTCAAAGAGACTTCCGAGCCCCACTTCTTGCGCGGCCAGGAGGAATTGCGGCGCGGCAACATCTCTGAGGCGTTGAGCGCGTTTCTGAAAGTTTCGGAGAAGCGGCGCGACGCTCCCGAATCGCATTTCGAGCTCGGGCGCATATACCTCGAACACATGAACGATCCCAATACCGCCATTTACCATTTCAAGAAGTATTTGGAGCTCAAACCCAATTCGCAGTCTTCGCCGATGGTGAGGCAGATGATAGAGACCGCCCAGAAAAAATTTGCCGCCTCCCTCCCCGAAAGCCCCTTTGAAAACAACATAAGGCGCATAGAGCTCGAGGAAATCCTGCAAAAACTTCAAAAGGAAAATCTGGAGCTCAAACAGAAACTGGCCGCGGCGGCCGCCACGATAGACCGCCTTGAGGCAACGCAAAACGTCAGTGTGCAGACTTCCGCTTCCCGTTCCGCGGAGACCGCTCAGCCCCGTGTTTCCCGCCGCCCCGCCCAGGCAAACGCGCAGGCAAATCCCCGCGAACCCGGCAGACAGCCCGCTCCCTCCGTGCGCCGCGACATACCGTCTTCCTATACTGTCCAAGCGGGCGATACGCTCTCGAGCATAAGCCGCAAAATGTACGGCACCCCCAACAAGTGGCGCGACATATTCGCCGCGAACCGCGACAGGCTAGCCACGGCCTCATCCTTAAAGCCGGGGCAAGTCCTGAAAATTCCCCGCCGCTGATTTGGCGAATGCTTTTGGCGAATAGCTGCGTTTTGTGGAAAGCCGCCACTGGTCACGTACTAATGTACGCTCCCACCGGCGGCTTTCCCCAAATACTCGCTCTTCATCCAAAATCATTACGCCAAATCGGAAACCTTTGGTTTTCAGAACCAATTTTGGAAGAATAGTGGGGATAGCCCTATTGCAAAGCAATGGGCGTAAGGGGCGTGCCCCTTCAATGGAAGCGGCACTGCCGCCCGCCCTCGCTCTTCATCCAAAATGGATTCGCTCGCTTGGTTGCGCTGGGCGGGCGCGGGGCGCGCCTGCCGCAGAGGGGGCAAGCCCCCTGGCGATTGGCAAAGCCAATGCGCCTGCCCCCGAAGTTTCCGCATATGGAGTTTTGTATATATCCGAATAAAATGCTATCGCATTTTATCCTTCCCGAAAGCCTTATTTTATAGCCTCGCTGCGCTTCGGATAAAATAAGCTTTCGTTTTCATTGCGCCAAATCGGAAACCTTTGGTTTTCAGAACGAACTCCGAAAGAGCTAACGAACCTCTCATGGGAGGTTCGTTTTTTTTTGAGGGGAACGGAGAGGGGATAGAAGCATTGGCGAAGCCAATCTTCGTAAGGGGCGTCAGCCCCTTCAATGGAAGCGGCACCGCCGCCCCCTTCAATGGAAGCGGCACCGCCGTCACCTTCAATGGATGCGACCCTTCCGTCGGCGGCCCCCGTCAATGGAGCCAATGCGCCTATCCGCGCCGCACGAAGCTCTATTGTTGGAGGTTCGTTTTTTGTTGGAATTTTGAAAAGGATAAAAGCATTGGCTAAGCCAATTCTCGCAAGGAAATGCGCCGCTTCAACGGCAGGCGCGCCGCGTACCCCTGTTTATGGTATGCGCCCCGCATTATCTGGATTGGCTAATTCCAGTTTCTGTCGTCGGTTGCGCCTTTGCCGTAGCCGGATTTTGCGTTCAGCCTCTCTTTGTACATGCCGGAGGAAAAGTTTCTGAAAGTCTCGACGAGTTCGTAGTGCGGGGTGTCCGCCATGTCGATTATGCCTATGCCGGAATCCGCACGGTCGTAGCGCCCAGTCGCGGAGAGGTCTGTCCACTCGAACCACACAACCCCCGCAACCTCAGGATTGCGCGCCGCCGTCTGGAAAATGTCGCGCCCGATTGCTATACGAAAAAGATTATCAGCAATTGCGCGGTAAGGACGCGGAGAAACATGGTCAGCGGATAGACCGTTGCGTATCCCACGGCGGGCATGTCGTTGTCGGCAGTCGCGTTCGAGTATGCGAGCGCGGGCGGATTGGTTGTGCTTCCCGAAAGCACGCCCATAAGGGTGAAGTAGTCGAGCTTCAAGAATATCCTCGCTATGGCTCCCCCTATTAGAACCGGCAGCACTGTTATTACCGCCCCGTACGCTATCCATACGTAGCCGCCGCCGTTTATGACGGTCGAGACAAAATCTTTCCCCGCCCCGAGCCCGACGCCCGCGAGGAATATCGCAATGCCTATCTCGCGCACCATTAGGTTGGCGCTCACTGTCGTGTAGGTGACGAGCTTGAATTTCGGCCCAAACCTGCTCAGGAGAATTGAGACCACGAGCGGCCCGCCAGCCAGCCCGAGCTTTATCGGCTGCGGTATGCCTGGAATAAAGAAAGGCACGCTGCCGACGAGCACCCCGAGGAATATCCCGAGAAATATCGGCACCAAGTTCGGCTGGCGCAGGCGCATCATCGAGTTGCCCAGGATTTTTTCGACGCTTTTGAGGGAGGTCGCGGTGCCCACTGCGGTCACGCGGTCGCCCATCTGGAGCTGCAGGTCGGGGTGCGCCACGAGGTCTATGCCGGCGCGGTTGACTCGCGTGATGTTGAAGGAAAATCCGCCGTACAGTCCGAGCTTCCCGAGAGTCTTGCCGTTGACGTCCGGATTTGTGATCATAACGCGGCGCGCTTCAAGGGCGGTGTCCATCTTCTGCCATTCCATATCCACCCTCTCGCCTATGAACGCGACGAGAAAGTCGATGTCCTTTGGTTCCGCGACCACGAGAATCTTGTCCGACTTGCGCAGCACGCTCTCGGATTTGGCTATCTCTATCTTTCCGTCTTTTCCGCAGATTCTCGATATCACAAAGTGCCTGTCGACGAGTTCCTGAACCTCGTCTATCGTCCTGCCGTCGAGGGACGGGTTGGCGACTTCGAGAGTTATCCTGTCGGCGCCGACTTTCAGCCCTTTGCGGCGGCGGATCTCGGCGTATTCCCCGTCAAAAGAAATTCTGAAAGCGAATTTGAGCGCGATGAGCGAGCCTATTATGCCGAGAACCCCGAGTGGATACGCGACTGCGTAGCCAAGCGATATGGTGGGGTCGTCGAGGCTCGTGATGTCGGTGTAAGTCTGCGTTGCCGCGCCCAGCCCGGGGGTGTTCGTCACCGCTCCGGAGAGGATCCCTACCATCGTGGGCATTGGCAGCCCCGTGGCGTAATGTATCGCCACCGCTACCCCGACGCCGCAGAACACGACGGCCGCCGCCACGAGGTTCATGCCAATCCCCTCTTTTTTAAAGGACGAAAAAAAGCTTGGCCCCACTTGCAGGCCTATTGAAAACACGAATAGCACCAGCCCGAATTCCTTGAAAAAGTGGAGCACATGGGCTTCTATGCCCATTCCGAAGTGGCTTGCGATAATCCCGACGAATAGAATCCAGGTCACCCCGAGCGATATTCCCGCCACTTTTATGCGCCCCAGAAGGACGCCCAAGGTTATGACGAGCGCGAATACGAGTATGCTGTGCGCGATTCCCGCGCCGAAAAAGAGATTGCCGAGCCAATCCATATAAGTTGCGTGCGTTTTGCGGCAGGATTTTCGGGCGGGACGCCCCCGAATGCCAATCCGAATGCGCAAATTAAGTTTTCAATAAACAAAACTACCCGTGCTTGCGACAAAATCAAGCATATTGTTGGATGTTCAAAAGCCATCCGGACGCGCCGCGCCGGAAAATCGCCCGCATCTGCGCAATTCGGCTTGCAATCGCGGCGGCTTTGGGGAAAATCGCGATATATGAAATTCCCCAAAGCGATATTGGCGGCGCTCGCCGTTTCGGCGTTTTTCCTGTTTGGCTGCAATTCCGACACTGCGGGGCAGCATGAGGCGCCGCGCGAGCTCGTGGGCTTCCTGAAATACACGGGCAGCACGTATTCGCCCTTCCGCTCGACAGCCCCTTACAAATACTGCATATACGACATAGAGGGCGATTTCGTCGCATATGCCGACACCACGCGGCTGATAACCTCAAACATCGAGCGGTATTTCGGAAAGCTCGTGGTTCTGCGGGGTTCCCTCGCAAAAATCGACGGCGATCCCGTAGTGAGGGTCGAAAACATTAAACTTAGATAAAAAGGATTTCCAATGCCCGAAATAATAGACGGAAACGCGGCCGCAAAGCGCGTCTGCGAAGAGCTTTCCAAAAAACTCGCGGGGATTTCGGCTCCGCGCCGCCCATGCGTGGCTTTCATAAGGGTCGGCGAAGATCCCGCGTCGGTTTCCTATGTAAAAAAGAAGGGCAGAATCGCCGGCGAAATCGGCATAGAAAGCCGCCTCCACGTCTTGCCCGAAAGCGTATCGCAGGGGGAGTTGAACGCCCTTATAGACTCCCTCAACGCGGACGACAGCGTCGACGCCGTTCTTATACAGGCCCCCCTGCCCGGGCATTTGAGCGAGCGCGACTCTTTCAACCGCGTGCGCGCCGACAAGGATGTGGACGGGTTCAGCAGGGCGAACCTCGGAATGCTCTGCCAGGAGGATCCGCGCGCTTTCACAGCCTGCACGCCCGCGGGGATAATGGAGCTTCTGAAAAGGCACGGGGTGCAGACCGCCGGCAAGAGGGCGGTGGTGCTCGGGCGCAGCATAATAGTCGGCAAGCCGATGGCGCTGCTTTTGATGCAAAAGGGCGCGGACGCCACAGTCAGCGTCTGCCATTCAAAGAGCGAAAATCTGAAGGAAATCTGCTCGCAGGCGGACATACTGATAGCCGCCGTGGGCAGGCCGGGAACGGTGACGGCGGACATGGTAAAGGAGGGCGCGTGCGTAATAGACGTGGGCATAAACAGGGTTCCGTCTGCCGAAACTAAGAGCGGATACAGGCTCGTCGGGGACGTCGATTTCGAAAGCGTCGCGCCCAAGTGCTCCAAGATCACGCCCGTTCCGGGTGGGGTCGGGCCGATGACTGTCGCAATGCTGATGTCCAACACCCTCGCCGCATATATGCGGCATTTGCAGGGCAGGTAAAAAATTTGCCCCCTCGCCGAGGGGGCTTTTTTGCCGCGGAACGGCCGCCTGCCGCGCAGCCGGATTTTTTCCTGCGCGGATTTCTCCGGCGCGGAACGCCGCGCAGCCCGCAAAACCCTTTGCCGAAAACGGTTGACGCCGCTTTCTCCGCGCGCCATTATCGCAAAAATCCAACGCATTATGCATATGATGAATAAAACGTTCCTCCTTGCGCTCATATCGGTTTCCGCCCTCCCTCTGTTTGCGGAATTAAAACAAACGCAAATCCTGAAAGAGGACTTCGAGTCCGGCGCGCCCAAGCTTAAAATCGGCAGGCATTCCGGTATTTCATCCGAGAAGCGGGAAACCATATCGGGGAAGGCGTCGCTTGTGTGCCGCGCGCCCAAGGGCGCCTATCCGACGGCATTTTCTTTTTCGACTTCCGACTACAACGTCCTTGAAGTCGAATTTAACTACAAGAATCTCGGCGACGCGCACTCCGGCCCCGTGGTGTATTTCAAAGACAAGGACGGCAAGGCGCTTGAAATCCGCCGCGAATCCACGTTCGCCCACGCCCCGGGCGACATCGAGACCTCCAAGTGCGTATTCCACGGCAGGAGCGGCGAAAAGTGTTCGGTGGAGGTCGTAATTCCGCAGGGCCGCGCGTTCGCCTTCGACAACATATCCATAAAGGGGAGCTCCGCGCCCGCGCGCGCCGATTGGTCGGCGGACGCCGCGAAAGTCTTTGAAACTTGCCGCAACCACCCGTTCGCAAGCCATTACCTGCGGCCCGACGACAAAATTCTCTCGATGAGCCGCGACGAGTTTTTCCCCTACATCGACCGCTGGGGCCAGTACAAGCACAGGCAGTGGAAGGACAAGGTGAACTCGGACGCAGACTTGAAGCTGCGCGCCGAGCAGGAGGCGGAATGGATGCGCTCCCACCCGCCGATAGCCAAGCGCGACAAATATTTCGGCCTGCTCGACCCCGAGCGCAAATATGAGGCTACCGGAAAATTCCGCGCGCAAAAGATAGGCGGCAAATGGTTTTTCATAACCCCTGACGGCAACCTCTTTTACGCGAACGGCGCATGCACCCTCGGCTGGGGGACGATTTTCTCGAACCCGCCGACGGACGCCCGCACCAGCACGTCTCCCACGCGGGCGACGGCCTTTGAGGGGCGCGAGGAATTTTACGAAGACCTAAACGGCGACCAATACGTGCTCTTGACAGAGCCGTTCGCGCGCAGCTATTTCGATAAGCCCGCGAAATCTTTTAATTTCTACGCGCGCAATGTTGATTTGAAATACGGCGGCAGGGACAGGGAAAAGCTCCTCGGCCTGTTGCGGGCGCGCGCGGAGTCCTTCGGGATAAACCTCGGAGGGCACCTTTCGGAATCCGACACCCTCGAAGCCGCAAAAATCCCCTACGCGGTCACATGCAATTCCGCCCCGGGCGAATGGATAAGCACGGTGAGGGGCTGGTGGCAGTCCCCGCCGGACTGGTTTTCGCCTGAATTTGAAAAGTCCGTCAAAGGCGCGCTCGCGAAAAAAGCCGATCTGATAAAATCGCCCTACTGTTTCGGCGTGTTCATCGACGGCGAACTCCCGTGGTCGTGGGGGCGGACGAAGCTCGCCTCCGGAGTGCTCGCATGCAAGGCCGGCCAAAGCTCCAAGAAAAAATTCCTCGAAATCCTCGAAGAAAAATACGGCTCCGTAGAAAAACTCAATGCGGCGTGGGGCTCTAAGTATTCGTCTTTCGGCGACTTTCTGAAAACCGAATCGTTCGTTCCGCAAACGGACGCCGGAAAGGCCGACATGATCGCGTTTGAGGAGGCGTACACCCGCAGGTACTTCCAGGTCTGCCGCGACGCCATAAAGGAAATCGACCCCCGCGCAATGTATCTGGGTTGCAGTTTCGGCATGAGCGGCGATTTGTGGGAATACGCAGCGCGCATATCCGCCGACTATTGCGACGTCGTCACCTGCAACACGTACCGCTACAACATCGCGGATCTCAAGCTTCCGGAGGGCAGCGCGGACCGACCGATTCTCATAGGCGAATACCATTTTGCGCCGCAGGACGAGGGCACGTTCGGCATCACGATGATTCCCTCGGGAACCTCCGAAAAACAGGCGGAATACACGCGCGAATTTCTGAAATCGGCGGCGCGCAATCCTGAGGTTGCGGGGGTTGTGTGGTTCGAGTGGACAGACCTCTCCGCGACTGGGCGCTACGACCGTGCGGATTCCGGCATAGGCATAATCGACATGGCGGACACCCCGCACTACGAACTCGTCGAGACTTTCAGAAACTTTTCCTCCGGCATGTACAAAGAGAGGCTGAACGCAAAATCCGGCTACGGCAAAGGCGCAACCGACGACAGAAACTGGAATTAGCCAATCCAGATAATGCGGGGCGCATACCATAAACAGGGGTACGCGGCGCGCCCGCCGTTGAAGCGGCGCATTTTCTTTCGAGAATTGGCTTAGCCAATGCTTCTATCCTTTTCAAAATTCCAACAAAAAACGAACCTCCAACAATAGAGCTTCGTGCGGCACGGATAGGCGCATTGGCCCCATTGACGGGGGCCGCCGACGGAAGGGTCGCATCCATTGAAGGTGACGGCGGTGCCGCTTCCATTGAAGGGGGCGGCAGGGCCGCTTCCATTGAAGGGGCTGACGCCCCTTACGAAGATTGGCTTCGCCAATGCTTCTATCCCCTCTCCGTTCCCCACAAAAAACGAACCTCCCATGAGAGGTTCGTTAGCTCTTTCGGAGTTCGTTCTGAAAACCAAAGGTTTCCGATTTGGCGCAATGAAAACGAAAGCTTATTTTATCCGAAGCGCAGCGAGGCTATAAAATAAGGCTTTCGGGAAGGATAAAATGCGATAGCATTTTATTCGGATATATACAAAACTCCATATGCGGAAACTTCGGGGGCAGGCGCATTGGCTTTGCCAATCGCCAGGGGGCTTGCCCCCTCTGCGGCAGGCGCGCCCCGCGCCCGCGCAGCGCAACCAAGCGAGCGAATCCATTTTGGATGAAGAGCGAGGGCGGGCGGCAGTGCCGCTTCCATTGAAGGGGCACGCCCCTTACGCCCATTGCTTTGCAATAGGGCTATCCCCACTATTCTTCCAAAATTGGTTCTGAAAACCAAAGGTTTCCGATTTGGCGTAATGAAAACTAAAGCTTATTTTATCCGAAGCGCAGCGAGGCTATAAAATAAGGCTTTCGGGAAGGATAAAATGCGCTAGCATTTTACCCCGCAGGGGTGAGAACAGCGCGGATTGCGCGCAGCGCAACCAAGCGAGCGAATCCATTTTGGATGAAGAGCGAGGGCGGGCGGCAGTGCCGCTTCCATTGAAGGGGCTTACGCCCTTACGCCCATTGCTTCGCAATAGGGCTATCCCCACTATTTCGGAGTTCGTTTTAAAAAACCAAAGGTTCCCGATTTGGCGCAATGCTTTTGGATGAAGAGCGAGTATTTGGGGAAAGCCGCCGGTGGGAGCGTACATTAGTACGTGACCAGTGGCGGCTTTCCCCAAAACGGAGCTATTCGCCAAAAGCATTCGCCAAATCAGGCGAGGCCGCGCTCCGAGGAACCGTTTGCAAAGTCTATTATCGCCCTTATGACGCGGTTGGAGGAGCTGTCGCGCATGGAGAGCTCCTCTATGGCGTGCGGGCGGGAGAGGCGGCGCCTGTATATCAATTTGAACGCGCTGTAAACGAGGTCTATTTCCTCGGGGGAAAATCCGTTGCGCTGCATGTTGATTTTGTTGATGGCGCAGACTTCCGCGGGGGAGCCGTCGGCCATGAAAAACGGGGGCAGGTCCTTGACGAGCTTGGAGCTTGCGCTGAGCATGGCGTAGGCTCCTATGCGGCAGAACTGGTGCGCGCCGCTTCCCCAGCCGATGACCGCGTGATCCTCTACTACCACATGGCCGCCGAGCGCGGAGTGGGAGCTCATCACGATGTTGTCGCCTACTATGCAGTCGTGCGCGATATGGCTGTACGCGAGTATATTGTTGCGGTTGCCGATTATCGTGAAAGTCTGGTCGGCCGTCGAGCAGTGGGCGGTGGTGTATTCGCGGAAAACGTTGCCGTCGCCGATGCGCAGTCCTGGATTGCCGCCTTTGAATTTGAGGTCGTGGGTTTTGCCCCCGATAAAGGCGTAGGGGAAAATCTGGTTGAACTTGCCCACCACGGTGTTGCCGTCCACGGTTGCGTGGTGCGCAACTACCGACCCTTCGCCTATTTTAACCGCCGGTCCGATGTAGGCGTACGCGCCGACTTCGACGTCCCCGCCGAGCTCCGCGCCTTTTTCGATTATCGCTGTCGGGTGGATTTTTGCCATGTCTTTTACGGGGCGTCGCTCGCGTCGATTATTGCAAACATCAGCTCCGCGGAGGAGGCTATTTTGCCGTCCACCTTGCAGGTCCCCTCGGCGCATACGAATTTTTGCGCGCGCGACTTGGTGATTTTCACGTCGATTTGCACCTGGTCGCCGGGCTTTATCGCCTTGCGGAACTTCACCTTGTCCGCGCTCATGAAGTATGCGAGCTTGTCTTCGCCGCTGACGTGCCTGAGCATCATTATGCCTGCTGCCTGCGCCATCGCCTCGAGTTGCAGGACGCCTGGCATCACGGGATTGCCCGGGAAGTGCCCCATGAAGAAAGGCTCGTTTATCGTGACGTTCTTTATGGCTGTGAGCTCCGAGTCCCCGCGCGTTTCCACTACCCTGTCGATTAGCACGAACGGATAGCGGTGCGGGAGCAGCTCGAGAATCCTGCGAGTGTCGAGGGTGGTCTCGGTAAAGAGCTTGACGTCGGGTTTGGAGGGGGTTGCGGGCTTTTTGCGCGAAGACTTCGCCGCCTCCATCTGCTTGTAGATTTTTTCGGTGAGCTTGGAGTTGAGCGCGTGCCCCGGGCGTACGGCGACGATGTGCGCGTTGAGCTTCACACCCAAGAGGGCGATGTCGCCGATGATGTCGAGTATCTTGTGGCGGACGAACTCGTCCTGGTAGCGGAGGGGTTCCTTCGATATGATTTTGTCGCCCTTTATGACTATCGCGGAATCGAGGCTGCCGCCCTGTATTTTGCCCATTTTGAGGAGCTCCTCGATGTCCTCGTAAATCGTGAAAGTCCGCGCGGGGGCGATTGCCGCCTGGTAGGTCTCGGGGTCGATTTCTATGGAGAGGTGCTGCGTGTGAATGCCCCTGTCGTCGGCTGACGTGCAGGTGATTTTCAGCCCGTCGTACGGGAGCGCTATGAGCGAGCGGTTGCCCTCCGAGACCGATACGGGCTCGCGCAGGCGGAAGATTTCGCGCTCGGCGTCCTGCTCCACGGGTTCGGCCTGCTGTATGAGGTTTACGAAGAACTTCGCAGATCCGTCGAGAATCGGGGGCTCGGCGGCGTCCATCTCGACCACGCAGTTGTCCACGCCCATGCCGACTAGCGCGCTGAGGACGTGCTCTATTGTATGGAGCTTGGTGTGCCCCGAGGTGACGCCCGTATTGCGAACCAGATCTGAGGAAATCTGCGTTATGTGCGGCTTGATTTCGGGCTTGCCGAAGATGTCCTTGCGCTTGAAGACAATCCCCGTATTGACGGGAGCGGGCTTCAGCGTGAGCGTGGCCGCCGCCGCGGAATGCAGGGCGGTGCCGCTAATGGAAGCCTCGCGCAATATTGTTCGCTGTTTCATCTGAACGACTGTATGCTGTTTGCTTTTGGCGACAGTTGAAAATTTTTATAAACGGTAAATTCTTACATTTTCCGTTTCACTGTCAAGATGAAAGGGGCGGGCGGCGAGTTCTGGTTTGAATTTACCGGAAACACCGAATTCCTTTTGGAGGACGGCGCGAGCATAAAGCTGATTTCGTGGGCGGACGGCAACGCCCCCACGGACTTTCTCGAAAGCGAATTCAGGGCGGCGGACATGGGCGGAAAAATCGCAAAGTTCGCGATAGAATCCGACGGGCTGTACGTCTCATATGTAGTCCCCGAGCCCGCTGTTTCCGCGGCAATTCTCGGGCTCTTGGCCCTCGCATTCGCCGCGCGCCGCAAAAAATAGCATTCGCCGCGCTCCGGCATAGCGGGAAGCTCCATAGATGTTAAAATTCCCCCCTCGGGCGCATGGCGCTTGCGCGGGGGAATTTTTTATATATTTTCGAACGGGCGCCGCGGTCTTCGCATCATAAAAGTGTTGCGAATTAGGCGGCGGCGTGAAACAATGGGAAATTAAATATTTTCAAGATGAGCCAGGAGACTAAGACAACCGAGGACAATTCCCACGATTTGTTTGCCGTAAGAAAGGGGAAGCTCGACGCGATGCGCGCGCTTGGGTACGACCCGTTCAGGCAGAATTGGGAGCAGACTCACACTTCAAAGGAGGCGATAGAATCCTTCGACGGGTCTATCCCCGAGGGGGAAAATTCCGAGCACGAGGTCAGCGTGGCGGGCAGGGTTATGGTATTCCGCCTCATGGGCAAGGCGAGCTTCGTGAAGATCAGGGATCGCGACGGGATAATACAGATTTACTTCGCGCGCGACGCGCTTCCGGAGGGCGTGTACAACGACTGGTTCAAAAAGTTTCTCGATCTCGGCGACATCATCGGGGTTAGGGGAAAGCTGTTCAGGACCAAGACCGGCGAGATCACCGTGCGCGCCGCCGACTTCAAGATACTCTCGAAGAGCCTCAGGCCGCTTCCCGAGAAATGGCACGGGCTCACGGACAGCGAGCAGATTTACAGGCAGAGGTATCTCGACCTCATCGTGAACGACGAGTCGCGCAAAAGGTTTTTCCTGCGCAGCGCCATCCAGCGGCAGATACGCGAGTTTTTCTGGTCGCGCGGTTTTGTGGAGGTCGAAACTCCCACTCTCCACAACGTCGCCGGCGGCGCGGCGGCGCGGCCGTTTGTCACGCACATGAACGCGCTCGACTGCGACTTTTACATGCGCATAGCCTTAGAGCTCTATTTGAAGAGAATGCTCGTCGGCGGCTTCGACAGGGTTTTCGAGATGGGCAGGGTCTTCCGCAACGAGGGGCTCGACCGCAGGCACAATCCCGAATTCACGATGCTCGAGGTCTACCAGGCGTACACCGACCACAACGGAATGATGGAGCTCATACGCTCGCTCATAGCCTCGATTTGCGAAAAGGTTTTGGGGACAACTGTCATCAAGCGCGCCGACGGCGGCGAGATTGACCTCGGCGGCGAATGGCGCAAGGCGTCGTACATGGATCTCGTCAGGGAGGCGACCGGCGCGCCGGACTGGTTTGAGCTTTCGCGCGCGGAAAAGGCCAAGATTGCCGCGGGCCTCGGCGTTGAGACCGACGAGAAAAAGGAGCACCACGAAATCACCGACGACGTGTACGGCAGGCTCGTGGAGCCCAAGCTTGTGCAGCCGACTTTCGTCCTCAACGTGCCGAAAGAGCTCTGCCCGCTTGCGAAAATCAACCGCGAGGACGGAAGGGTTCTCGACGTGTTCGAGCTCTGCATAAACGGGCAGGAGATCGCGCCAGCCTACTCCGAGCAGAACGATCCTCTCATACAGCGCGAGATGTTCGAGGCGCAGGTCGGCGAGGAGCGCCAGAAGCTCGACGAGGACTTCCTCACCGCGCTCGAATACGGAATGCCGCCCGCAGGCGGCATGGGAATCGGCATAGACAGGCTTGTGATACTCCTCACGGGCGCCGCGAACATAAGGGACACCATACTCTTCCCGTCGCTCAGGCCCGAATAGCCGATGAAGTGGTGGCTTTACATCGCGCTCAAACAGCTTTTCCCGACCGGCAGGGGAATATCGTTCTTCGCGGCGGTCTCGGTGCTGGGCGTGGCGCTTGGCGTGCTCGGGCTCTTCGGGACGCAGAGCGTGATGAACGGCTTCCACTCGGAAATTTCCGTAAAGCTGCGCGACACGTCGGGCGACATAATCATACGCGACTACGGCAAGCCGATGTATTCGCTCGACGAATTGAAGGCGCGCCTGAAAGCGCTTCCGGAGGTCGCGTCGGTGGAGTTCGTGGCGCAGGGGCCCGTGATGATGGTGGCAAACAATGTCCCGATTTTTCCGGTGCTGCGCAGCTACGATACGATTTCCGGCGATTGCGCGTTGCCGATGAAAGAGAAAAATTTCGTGAAGATGGGCTCGCTCGACGACCTGGACGACGACTCCGTAATAGTGGGGCAGAGGCTCGCGGCGTCGGCGGGGATGGGGGTCGGCGACAAGGTGGACGTGTTTTCGCCGACAATGCTCGACAGTCTCAAAAGGGACGAGGTGCCAATGGCGGCGTCGCTCGACGTTGTGGGGCTGCTTGCGACGGACTACTCGCAGGTGGACTCGAACGTCGCGATAGTGTCGCTGCGCAGAATGAGGGATTTATACAACCTCGGCGGGGGTTCGCACTCCGTAGTCGTCAGGCTGAAAGACGAATTTGCGGGCGAGGCTGAGGCTTTCGCAAAGAGGCTTTCAAGCGGGGAAATAGTGCCGCGCCGCTATTGCGTCTCTACGTGGCTTGGGGCGAACGAGGCGTTTTTGCGCGTCATAAAAATGGAAAAAGTGATGATGTCGCTGATAATATTTCTGATAATTTTGGTGGCGTCGTTTTCCATCTGCATATCGCTCTACACGTCGGTGCTGCGCAAAACGCGCGAGATAGGCCTTTCGGCGGCGATGGGCGCGCGCCCGCTGCAAATCGCGGGAACGTACTGTTTCCAGGGGTTTGCGATAGGCGTTTTCGGCTCGGCGCTCGGGCTGCTGCTGACAGTGGCGCTGCTGCATTTTCGCGCGCCGATAGCGGAGTTCATCGTCGGGCGCGACGCCCTCGTGGAGTTCTACCACTTCGCGCGCCTGCCCGTAAAATACGAGCCCGCCGACGCTCTCTGGGCGTGCGGTTTCTCGGTTGTGCTGTGCACTTTGGCGGGGCTGCTGCCCGCGCTGAGGGCCGCGCGGCTGAAAGCTTCGGAGGCCATGCGCAATGAGTAGCGGCAGAAAAATCCTTTCGGCGGTCGAAATCCGCAAGTCTTTCAAGTCTCCCGGAGGCGGGCTGACGGAGGTTTTGAAGGGCGCGTCGCTCGACGTGTTTGAAAACGAGAGCGTGAGCATATCCGGCGAGAGCGGCGCGGGCAAGACGACCTTCCTGAACATCGCCGCCGCGCTCGAATCCCCCGACGCGGGCGAAGTGCATTGGCTCGGTAGGAGGATAGACGCGCTCTCAAATTCGGCGCAGTCCGCTTTGCGCGCGGAGTTCATGGGGTTCGTGTTCCAGAACTGCTGCCTGATTCCGGAGCTTAATGCGCGCGAGAACGTGGAATTTGCCGCAAGAATCGCGGGGCGACACAGGGGGCGAAAGTCGCGGGAGCGCGCGGAGGGGCTGCTGGAATTTGCGGGGCTCGGGGGCAGAATGCGCCACCTGCCGTCGCAGCTTTCCGGCGGTGAGAAGCAGAGGGTCGCGATAGCGCGCGCGCTGATGAACGAGCCCTCCGTGATTCTCGCCGACGAGCCGACCGGCAACCTCGACGAGAGGACGGGGGAGGCTGTGATGCAAATGCTGCTCTCGCTATGCTCGGAGGGTCGGGCGTCGCTTCTGCTCATAACGCACAATCCGGACTTCGCGCGGCGCACGTCAAGAAGCGTCAGGATTTCTCATGGCATAGCCTGCGAAGTTTAGCGCGATTGGCGCGCGGCGGAAAGGCGTAGCCTATTTTCCGCCCTTTGGCGCGCCGCAGACTTTTTTTGAAAACCCGTCTATTATGAATCCCGCCGGATTCGCGACCTGCACGTGGTTCAACCCCTGCAATTCGTGGATTTCCACAATCTTGGCGAGCTTCAGGTTTTTTACGGCGGAGGCGAGAAGCAGGTTTTCCTCCACCCTTTCGGGAAATTCGATCCTGCGGTCGCCGAGAATCAGGCACAGGGGCGGTATCGGATTGTCGAGGTTGCCGAGGAGCGCGTGGCGGTCTATTTTAGGTTTTAGGCTGTTAGATTTGTCGCCGAGGTCGGAGCGCACCCTGAAATGGGTGGTCGCCTGCCCGCTGACGAGCGCAAGCCCCGCGATGTCGGTGTTTTTTATGCCGAACTTGCCGAGGTATTCGGGGTTGAACCCGACCATGCCCGCAAGATACGCGCCGGCGGAGTGCCCGCTCACGAAAATTTTTTTCGGGTCGCCGCCGAATTTTTCTATATTTTTGAAAGTCCACGCGACGGCTTCGGCGGCGTCTTCTATGGCCTTTTCGGCGGATGCTTTCGGCGATAGCCTGTAATTGGCGGCAACAACGACAAAATCCTTTGGCAGGTTTGCCGGAAAGTGCTTGCTTCCCGAAGTTATCCCGCCTCCGTGGAACCACACGAGCACGCGCCTGCCGCTTTCGCCCTTTTGGTATTTTACGTCGAGCGCGCACCTCTGCCTGGCGTATGCGTCGGAGGATTGCGAGTATGGGATGTCCCTTTCGACCGACTGTTCGGCGGCGGAAAGCGCGCTTGCTATCGCGAGCGCGAGGAGGGTTGCGAGGATTTTCATTTTTGCGCGAAACCGGATTTTTTTCAGTGCCGGGTTTGCGGCTGGCGCCCGCCGTTTTGCGGCGGCTCGATCTGCCGGAAAGTCAGAATGCGCGATGCTATCGGAATGTCGTTGTGGACGATTTGCAGCTCGTAGGAGCCCGTCGATTTTATCGCGAGGTTCTGGATGTCGAAAACTATTTCGGGCGCGTCGAGCGGTGTGTTGAAGGGGACTTTCCCGGGGAGGTCGAATACCGTGTCGCCGTTGCCGGCTTTCAGGCGGATTCTGAATTCCACGACGCCGTTGCCGTTGGTGAGTGACGCGAATATGAAAAACCTCGGAAGCACGTGCGGATAGCGCGCCGCCCCGACGGAGTTGAAGAGCCCGACGAGGGTCTTCTTTCCGCTCTGCGCGTCTGTGATAACGGTGTCGCAGGCTATGAGCGACAAAACCATCGGGGTTTCGAACGAGTCGTACATGCGTTTATGCTGTTTTTGCGCGGATTGCTTTTCAAGAAAATTTTTGTTGAAAAAACTTTGCCGCGCGCGCAGTCTCTCAACGGAAAAGGGGGGCGTTGCCCTCCGGCTGGACCTCATATGAAACGCGCAAAGACAGCGGCCGACACACTAAGCGACATCGCGCTCAGGAGATCGGCGGTTTACAAGGAGTTTCTCGCCGAGCGCGAGGAAATCCTGAAACACAAGTGGCTCGAGTCCGAGAAGGCCGGCCACGACATAGGCTACGACAAAGCCCTCCTCGACTGGATTATGAACCACCGCGACAAGTGGCGCAATTCCTACCGCCGCGGCGCCCCGCCGGCGGGGCGTTAAATTGGAATCGGAGCGTCCGCCGCGCGCGGGCGTTTTTTTTGCTCCGTTTAAATGGCGCTTTGGGGAAATCCGCCGATAAAAAACTTGTAAAGCGTGCCGCCCGCCTGTACACATTAGGGTTTATACGCATTAGGAGTTTTTTACTGCAATGGGGATAATACGAAAAATATTGTGCGCGGCTGTTTTCGCCGCCGCATGCGCTTCGCGTCTTGCGGCGCAGTCGCTGCCGGAGCTGCCTGCCTTTCCGGTTTCGCCGCTAGGCAAGGCGGATTTCGAGGCGCTCGCAAAGTCCGACACGCCGGAAGGCTGGAAGGCGTTCGCCGAGCGATCCAAAAAGAGCGCCGAGGACTTTTTCAAGAGGCAGCTTTACGACGAATCCGCGTCCTGGATATACACGGCGCTCGCGGCGGACATGTTCGCGGAGTGCGGGGAAGAAATGCCGTTCGAGCTGAAGTCGGCGATTCTCGAGGATTTGCCGTCGTTTTTCGATTTCTACGAATCAATGACGCCCTACGACAAGCCGGAGGGGGCGTGCAAGATGCTGGCTTCGATACATTCTCTGTATCCTGTGCAGTTTCGCAAATTCCGCCGCGCCGCATACGCGCTATCGCTGATATACGACGACGAACCCCCGATTGACTGGCCCGAATGCAACGTGCCCTCAAACCCGACGCGCATGAGCGTGCCGACCGAGATATTTTTCTATTTTACGGAGAATCCGTCCACTCTCATTTTTCCGCTCGAAAAGCTAACAGTCGGGGAGCTCGTTTGGGTTATGGGCGTGGGGGGGCCGATGGACGAGCTCAAAGGGCTGCGCAACCCCAATATAACCCCGTATTCGGTGGAAAAGCTCGCCTCGTCGATAAAGACCGACATGTCGAGGGTTTCGCTCGGCAGGTTTGAACCGTGGCCCGAGGGCGTTCCGTATACTCCGGACAACATAAAAAAGCGCGGGGGGGCTCCCATCGACAAGGCGTATTGCGCGTGGCGAACCGCCAACGCAAACGGAATCCCTTGCGTGTATTTTTCTTACAAGAGCAAGACCGACTCCAAAGACATCGGAACCGCGTGGTTTGCATACATGGCGCGCGCGGGGGTGTGGAAGTACGACGTCGGCAAAGACCAGTCGGCGTCCGCTTCCGTATTCGACCGCCCCGTAAACCCGCAGACATGGAAGCCGATCCAGATGTTCGACCTGCGGATGCTCGAGCGCAGGCATATGGCGTACAAGCAGGGGATATATTCGCTCGTGTTTCTACGGATTTCCGAAATGCTCTACAAGTCCGGAGACTATAACAGCAGCGCGTATTTCGCGGACAAGGCCAAAAAGGCTAACCCCGAGAACTGGAAGGCGTATGTCCAGTATATAATGGCGCGCGCGCGCTTCGGGGCCTCCACTCCGGAGCTCGACTCCCACTGGCGCAAGGCGTACGAGGCGTTCCGCAAATATCCGGAAAAGTGCGTCGACATAATCGGAATGTACAGGGCAACCCTCGCCCGCAGAAATCCGAAAGAGGGCGCGCGCATATTCATAGCTGAAATGCGCAACATCGTAAAATCCGACCCGGCCCTCGCTGTTCAGATATTCAGCGACGAGCTCAAAAAGGATTTCGCCGCACTCGATTCCAAAAATGACATATTCCCGCTTTACGCGGAGGTGATGCGCGCGGCGTCGGCGCAGCCGGACATCGCGTACGAAAAAATCGCCGAGCCGCTTATAGGGCTTTTTGCCGAGCAGCTCGACGAGGCCGGCGCGAAAAAGGCTTTCGCGATTTTCGAGTCGGCGACGCGCTCCGGCCCGATGTCGCCCGCCAAGCTCGACGCGGCGAGGGAATCTCTCGCGCAGAAGTGCGCCGATATAAGGAAAACCCGCGCCGAGGAGGCCGCGTGGGCGGAGCTCGACAAGGAGGCGGAGTCCGAAAATTAGCGCGGACTTGTTTCAGACAGGCAGGGAATTGAATTTCATAGAAAAGGCCAGCAAAAAGATCCGCCGAGCTGCGGAGGATTTCGTCCACATGACTTCCGATGTGGTGTACGACCGCGTCGACGGATTTTGGGTCCGCGCGTACGCGGTTTTTTTGAAGGCGCTCTCGTACGTGTTTTCCGGAATCGTCAGGCTCCGCCACCGCATGTACGACGCGCGCATTTTGCGCGACTTCCCCCTCGGGTGCACGGTTGTGGTCGTCGGGAATCTCACGGTAGGAGGCACGGGAAAGACGCCTGTGGTGGAGAAGTTCGCCCGCTCCCTCTCCGAGCGCGGCAGGAAAGTAGCGATTTTGAGCAGGGGCTACAAGAGCAAACCCGAGAGCGCGCTCTCCAAGTTCGCCAGGTGGCTTACGCACGGAGAGCCGCCGCCGCCGAAAGTGGTGTCGGACGGCGAGAGGGTGCTGCTTGATTCCGAGCTCGCCGGCGACGAGCCATATATGCTGGCGCGCAACCTGCCAGGGGTCGTGGTGATTGTGGACAAGAACCGCGTGAAGGCGGGCCATTACGCGGTTTCGCGCTTCGGCGCGGACACGCTGATTCTCGACGACGGCTTCCAGTACCTGCCGCTGCGCGGCCAGATACAGCTGCTTCTCGTGGACAAGACGAATCCTTTCGGCAACTGCTCCATGCTCCCGCGGGGGATTTTAAGGGAGCCCATATCGCACCTCAGGCGCGCGTCCTACATTTTCATCACCAAGTCCGACGGCGTAAAAGACCCCGAGCTCGAGCGCATGATACGCAGGCACAATCCGACGGTCGAAATAATCGAGTGCGCGCACGTTCCGGAAAAGCTCGTGGACTTCGCGTCGGGGAGGTTCGAGTCCCTTTCGGTTTTGAAGGGCGCGAAAGTGTCGTGCTTTTCGGCGATCGCATCCCCCGAAAGCTTTGAAAAATTCATAGCCGATCTCGGGGCGGAAATAGTGTACAAAAAGAGGTTTCTCGACCACCACCGCTTCGACGATTCCGAGCTCGACGAATTTTTCCGGAAGTCCGCGGAAGCGGGCGCGGGGCTCGCGGTGACGACGGAGAAAGACGCCGTGAGAATCCGCGCCGACTACGCCGCGAAAATTCCGTTTTACTACACGAAGCTCGAAATAGAAATTCTCGACGGCTGCGACGACTTTGAGTCGGCGGTGGAGCGCATATGCTTTCCCAAGCGCCACGCCGACGAGGAGCGCTGACGCCGCGCAAACCCCGCGCCGGTATTTGGAGGCTCCGCGCCGCAAAGTTTCACTTGCAGATAGCAACGCGGGGCGGCTCGATGCGCGCGGGAGGGGGGGCGAGGCGTTTTTGCGCGGCGCGGCGTTGGCTTTAAATCTTGCGCGGCGGCAGGCGGATTTGTTTTTCCGCGGTTTGAATGCGGGGAATGGGGCTTTTATCGCCGCTTTGGGGGCGCATTTCCGGTTTTCGGAATGGGCGGCGTCTTTCCCGCCGGCGCGGTGGGCGTTTGAGGGAACGTTATGGAAGTTGCCGAATTTTTAGGAGCGCGACCCTTGTGAAAAATATCTTGACATTGATAACGCTTTATTTTACAGAAGATTATATGAAAACTTACATGAAAACAAATGAACTGGTTAAAATTCTCGCGGCATTTTTCCTATCAGCCGCCGCCCTGTGCGCCTCGGACTATTATTTCGGAACCTCATCCGGAGACTATGTCAGCAGCGGGTCTTGGTTTGTCGACGAATCAAGGACGCAGCCCGCTTCGGGCGTTCCCAATCAATACGAAGATTCCGCCATTTTTTACGGAACCTCCGCCTCTGCCTGGATAACCCAATACGACACATATGTGGGCGACGTGGTTTTTGCCGGAAGCTCGTCCATAAAATTCGGCAACCAGCTTCCCAAGCCGGACAATTATACGGCATATTTTAACGCAGGCGGAAAAATCTCAGCCCAGATATGCGGAGATCCGGTTGCCGCAGTTTTCGGAACTTCATTCGACACCGCGGAAGGCGCGGTTGGAATCGACATTACACTCGGCGGGATAGACGTCGGCACGCAGGTTTACGGCGGAAAAACGTTCGAGTCGTACGGCAACGCCAGTTTGAGTTTCGCATTTTCCGACGAACGCATTACGAGTTCGGCCATCCGCGTAAAAGGCGACGTGAACGTCGGAGGCGGGCTGGATATGCGCAGTTCTGCGGTGCTGGATATTACCGCCGATAAAGTTGCGGTGGAGGGAGTTGTGAATATGAAATTAAACGGGGGCAGTTATTCAAACATTCTCTTCCGAGAGGCAACGGTTTTTGAAATAGGCGGCCTGAACGCGACGTCCGAGAAAAACGATTTCACAATATGCAACACGGGGGGATTTTCTTCTGACATAGTGTTCAAGAATGCGGCGGGGACGGATTTCCAGTTTATCGGGAACATCTGCGACGACGGAAACAGCTTGCAGTATAATCACGACGGCGTTGTGAATATAGCAATGGACGGGGCGGGCACCCAAAGAATATTCCAATCCATGGGGTCGGCATCTTCCTCCTATCAATACAACGCGCAACAGAGGGGTACGGTTTCCTCAAAGAGCGGGCGCCTGTTTATGGACAACTCGCGGATAGCGGCGGATTACCGGCTTGCGGCGCTCTCGCTCGAGGGCGGGCGGTTCGGCGCGGGGCACTATGATTCGTCGCTGGTGGGAACGGCGTATTTCAAAACGGCGGACTTCCAAAGCGGCGGGCTGGCCTGCGAAAACTTCGCAAACCACAATTCGATTGAGACGCAGGTTTCCGACAAAATCATAGTGTCTGAGACTTTTTCAAAGGCGGAGGGCTCGGGCAAAATATCCGTGGACTTTTCCGACAGAAACGGCAACGCGCTCGACCTGCAAAATTACGCGATAGCGAACGACGTTTCCGGCATAGAAAGCTGGGTGGAAATCCTGTCGGCGGGAAGTCTCGACGGGTTCGACTTGGAGTCGAAGCTTGGCGGCAACATCTACGACGCGAACGGCGACTTTTACGCCATAGGGATAGAAAACGGGGTTGCGGTGTTCCGGTGGGCGGAATCGCTCGAAGATGGCGGATACGCCCTGCAAGTGGGGTTTGCGCAGGTGCCTGAGCCCGCCGTCGCCGCCGCGATTTTCGGCGCGTTGGCGCTCGGGCTCGCCGCGCGCAGGCGCGTGGGATGATGGGAACTTGTCAGGTTTTTGCCGTACTTGCGCGCATTCTTTTTGCGCATTCCGCCGCGCCGGTTTTGCGGCGCGCGGGAGAATATAAGCAAGCCCCGCCGTTTTTGCGGGGAAACTTTCAAAGCGCGGGGGTAAACCCCCGCGCGCTTTCATTTTTTGCGCCTTGGGCGGCGGGGGTAATTCTTAAAATATAGTAAATTTAATCTCCGCCATCTGTTTTGCGAAGCATCAGATCGTCGGCGAACAGGAAGTCGCCCCCTTTCATCCGGCTTGCGAAGAGGCTTGCCACGGCGGTCTGAGTGCCTTTTGGGGCGCGCGCCGCGCAGAGAAAGCGCAAAAACTTTTCTCCGCCGGAGACGTGAAAAAGGCTCGTCTTGCGCCCGAGATATTTTCCGCTGCGGTCGAAAAAAACTATCGTGGCATAGCACGCCGTTCCGGGCGTTATGCGGCCGCGGTAATACCCGTCAAAAATCAGAATGTCGCCCTCGGAGATTTTTGAGACCGCCGATATCGCGGAATTTTCGCACATTGAAAATTCCGCGCCGTATTTCCCCGAGCGCGCCGCGCGCTTCGACACCGCCATAGACGCGCCGTCGTAGTCGCATTCGTAGGGGATCCACGCGCGGGGGACTGGAAGGCGTTCCAAATTTCCGCCGCCCGCGCTTTCGAAAGAGCCGTCTATTCCCGCCGCCGGCCGCGCGCCGCCGCCGGCCGAGGCTTTTGCGAGCGCGATTTCCTCCTCCGAAAACAGCGCGCCGAGCGAGTCCCCGCCCGCGCCTTTTGCCAGCAGGTATTCGGCAGCCTGGACGGACGGGTCGAGATTTTTGGTAAACACAAGATCCATAAAGGCGGGAGCGGGATATTCCCCTCCGCCCTCAAGCACGGCAAGGGCTTCCGACCTTTTTTCGGAAACCGCGCGCAGCCCGCGCATAAGGCTTTCAACTTTTTCGGGCGGGTCGCCCGCGTTTATGCTCTCGAAAATTTCCCTCTTCAAAAAATATTCTTCGCGGCATATTTTACCGAAATCAAAAGCGTCTTTCAGGAGCTTTACGCGGGCGGCGTATTTTCCGGATTTCGCAGAGCGCGCCGCTAGGGAGGCGTCGAACAGCGCGCCCGACATTTTCCCGATGTCCGCGTCCGAAAAAATTTCCGCGGAGCTCTCGAGTTTGAAGAGCCCGAGCCACCGCGTTGCGTCCCCCCGACGCGCGCGGTTATCGAGCCACGCCCTTTCGGCGATTCCAAAAAACCTTTCGACCGCGTCCGCCGCTGGGCCGTAAAATTTTTTGAAAAATTCCTCTGCGGCCCTTTTCGGAGCGTTGGCGTCGGAGGGATTTTCGAGGGCGGCGAAAATTTCGGCGCACTTTTTTGCGTCGTACGCGAATATAGGGTTTAGCTCGGCGTAGTAGAGGCGCGCCCCCGCGCGGTGCGCGCGCGCGATGCCGGCGGCGATTTCCCTCCCGATTTCGCGCGGCAGGGGGTATGGCGCCCCGTAGGCGTAGTCGTATATCCCGAAATTATCGGCGGCTTTTCCCCATTCGTCCAGCGTCTTGAAATCTTCCGACTTGTATTTGGCGTCGAAATAGTTTGCCCTGTCGGTCGTAAAATACGGGACGAGATTTTGCGGAAGCTTAAACGGCGGCGGCTTCTCGCAGGCGAGATAGGCAATGCACCCTACGAATTTGCGCGGATGCTTTTGGGCGACAAGCCGCGCGGCTTTCGAGGAAAACTCGAATACGGCCTCCGAATAGTCGGGGAATCCCCTGAAATATCCGCGCTTGCGCGCGAGCGTCGGCGCGCGCTCGTCAAATTCCGAACTGTCGGCGATTCCCATCGGGAACATTTTCGCGAACGGTTTTTCTGCGAAGAACTCCCCCGCCTTTTTCGCCGCCTGCCGCGCGGCGAGCGGGTTCATGAGGTCGGGCTGCGAGCGCGGTTTCGGCGAGCCGTCGCGCCTGCGCGCCGCTGTTTCCGGATGCGCGCGCATAAAATCCGCGTCGAAAATGTTTTTCATGTTGTGCGAAAAACCTCCGCCTGCGGAGCGCGCGCCGTTGAGCTCGAGCCACTCGCGCACCTTTGCCGCGTCCCGCGGATTTTTTACCGCCGCATAGAAACCCGCGCCCGCGAAGGCGTCTTTGTATGCAAATTCGCCCTCGGGTATTTTAAAATTTTCTCGTTTTTCAAAGTGCGTGCCAAGCTCCCCCGGCGCGTAGAAGCGCATGGAGCACAGCTTTCGCAAAAAAAGGCCTACTGCGTTCATCGCGCGCGACCCGTCGGGGTAGGAAATTTCGACGCTTTCGCAGCCGGACTTTACTCGGATGGAATTTCCTCCCTTTATGTCGAAAGGCTCGCCGGTCTTTTTCAGAAAAATCCGCGTTTTTGCGCCCGCCTTTGCCCCGTCGGAAAACGAGACTTTGACGAGCCCCGAGCGCGCGAGTTTTGCGAGCTCGCGCGCCAGGATGTTTGCCGCGCGCGCGTCGGTCTCTCCCGCGTTGCGCGGCAGTACGACCGCTATGTCGCACGCGCCGCTTTCGACGATTTGCGCGCCCCGCAAGGTTGCGGCGGCCAGCGCGCAGCAGAGCACCGCAAGCGTTTTTGCGCGCGCCTTCATCTGAGAAACGGGAAATAGTTCGTCATAATCATGTCGAGCCAAATCCGCGTCTTGCCCTCCTGCGTGAAAATTCCCGATTCCTCCGCCGCGGAGCCCGCGTTCATCAGCCCGTCGCGCGCAGACTGCCTCTCCACCCCCCCCGCGGTTTCGGCGGCGTACTCATCCGGCGTTTCGGAGATCGGTACGAAAGTTTTGCCGCTCTTTTCCAGACGCGCGGCGTGGATTTTCAGCAGCTTTAAGGGGTCGCACGCGAGCGGCTTGCGCGCGACTTTCCATTCGCTCGGAAACGACAGCCCGAACGGCGTCGGATTTCCGTCGGTCGCCCACCGCGCGCCGTCCGAATCGACGGACGACGCGCTCGATGAAACTATGTAAGAATTTCCGATTGGCACGAATGTCACGTCGAGGCGCGTTTTGCCGTCGGCGGAGTCGAAAATCGTGGTTTTCGCCGACATTCCTCCGCCGAATTCCACTATGAACGCTCCGCTCTTTTTGAATCCCAAAGCTTCGATTTTGCGTTTCAGCCTTATCATCGAGGGTTCGCAGCTCCACGCGGATTCGGCCTTTTTGCGCGTTCCGAACGGCGGGAGGCCGGAGGAGCTTGCGGCGCAGATTTGCAGCCAGTATATGAGCGTTTCGACGAGCGCGTACGACAGCGCGCCGGCGGCGGCGAGCTCCGCGAATCCGGCGTCGGGGAAGGCGTATTTTTTCGCCGCGAGCGCGAGGGCGAGCGAAAAGAACGCAAACCTCGCCCACCTGCGCGCGACCCTCAGCCACGCGCGCAGCGGAAACGCCCGCGACAGCGGACCGAGCAGCGCGAACGCCGCAAAAAGCGCGCCGGCGGCGGCCAACATTTCGGATTCTATTGCCATGTTTTGAAAATAAAAGCGCGCTCGGTTGCGAACGCGCTTTGTCTTTCGTACGGATTGCGCTAAATTCTGAGCGGCATCACCACGCAGAGGAAGTTGTCGAGGGTCTTGAACACCCCCGGGCTCATCTCGTCTTTGAACTCGAAGAACACCTCGTCCTTTGTGAGGTTGCGCAGGGGGCTGAGCAGGAATTCGGGATTGAAGCCTATCCTGACTTCCGGACCGGAATATTCAACCTCTATTGGCTCTTTGGCTTCGCCGAGCTCGGCGCTTTCGCCGGAAATTTCGAGGCAGTTGTCGGCGATTTTCAGCTTTACGGAGTTCTGCTTGTCGTTCGTCATCAGGGCTACGCGCTGGACGGTTTCGAGCATGAGCTCGCGCTCTACCTTTATGCGGTGTTCCGCCTCCTTGGGGATTACCTGCTTGTAGTTCGGGTAGCTGCCCTCGACGATTTTCGATACGAGGTATATCGAACCCGAGAGCCCGTTGTTGGCGGATTCCTCGCCGACTTCGATGTCGAAGGCGACCTGCCGGTCGCTGAAGCTTATTTTCACCATCTTGCCCTGCGAGAGGAGTTTTTCGAGTTCCGTAACCGTCTTGGCGGGGAGTATGATGGAGCCCTCGTCCTCGCGGTCGATTTTCATGTCGCGCGAGATAAGCGCGAGCCTCCTGCCGTCGGTCGCCACGAGGGAGAGCTTGCCTTCCGAAAAGCTGAAAAATACGCTGTTTAATATGTACCTGTTTTCGTCGGTGCTCTGCGCGTAGGACACCGAGCGCAGCATCAGCGCGAGTTCCTGCGGGGGAAGCTCGTATGAGTGCTGGTCGACGAAGCTCGGCAGGGCGGGGAAGTCTTCGGCTTTCAGGCCGTTGAAGCGGTTGAAGTCAGAGCGCCCAGAGCGGATTCTTGCGGTCTGTCCGTCGGCGCTTTCCACCGTCACCTCCTGTTGCGGCATGGAGTTTATTATGGCCGCGAGCTTCTTGACGGGCAGGGTGATTTCGCCCGCCTCTTCAACTTCCGCCTTTATGGAGCACCTTATGCCGAGCTCGAGATTCGTCGTAGTCAGCATGACGCTGCCGCCTTCTGCCTTGATGAGCACATTGTTTAGAACCGCCATCTGGGGCTTCGAACTTACGACGTTTGTGACCTGCCTCAGGCCGGTCGAGAAGTGTTCCTTGCTGATTTTAAACTTCATGTTGATGCTTCCTGGTTTCCGCGCAAACCGCAGGTTCCGGAATCCGGCCGCCCTGCGACGCGCAATTTAAGAAGAGTTATACCCCGTCCCGCGGGAAAATCCAGAATAATTTTCGGCTATTCCGCCCCCTCGAGAAATTCAAGCCCCTGTATCTTTCCGCCGGAGAATTTGATTCTGCGGTAATAGCAGCCCCTGCGCGGCTTTCCGGACTTGTCTTTGGTGTGGCACGAACCCTTGCCTTTTAGCCTGACCTTGTAAACTATCGAGTTTTGCTCGCAGTTCACGAGTATGTCTACGATTTCGAGGAAGTCGCCGCTCGTCTTGCCTTTTATCCAGAGTTCGTTTCTCGACGTGCTCCAAAATGTAGCCATTCCCTCCCGCACGGCGGTTTCGAGCGCGAGGGCGTTTGCGTAGCCCACTATGAGCACCTCTCCGGTGTCCGCGCACTGCGCTATCGCGGGTATGACATCCTCCCCGCATGCGGCGATTTTCTTCAGCTTTGTGAAATCGAGCGCGAGATTCAGCCCTTCTTCTATTTCCTTACTCATATTTGCGCCATATTGCGTTTGCCGCGCCCTTTTTCAACACATTTTTGTGCGCCCGTCGGTATTTTCTTGCCGCCCGTCCCCATATCCGGCAAAAATGAATCCGCCGAAATTTTAATTTTTTTCCGCCCGTTTTGCGGCCTTCCGCCATGTTTTGGAAAAGACGACAGCTTAAAGTCAGCCCATCCGCTAGGAGCGTGCGTTCAAAGGATCCCCTATACGAGTTCAAAAAGGCCACCCGCGGCGAAGTCGGACGCTACGACATGCCCGGAGAGTTGTGGCGCGGCGTCAAAAAGCTTTCATTTATCGCACTGATGCTCATATTGTTTTGGTTTGTGCGGGAATGCTATCTCGCATGGAACATATTTGGCGGATGAAAGCGCGGCCGGCGCTTCGTTTTGGGCGAATCCGCAGCCCGCATACGCAGGCGCGCGCCCGTAGCCGGCGCATGTTTAAATTCCCTTTCCGGTGTTCAATTTTACCGTAAAAACATAAACGTAAGTAGCTCATTTTAATATGTGGCAATAACTTATGTTGTTGAAAAATGGGGGAGCATTGTAAAGCTGTTGCAGCAGGAAGAGATTGGCTTTGCGGGCGGAAATCTTGCGCGCCGCCGCGCCGGAGTCGCCGTTCTTCCCACTGCACGGCGTATCCATACGTGCTTCTGCGCATCTTGCTCGCCCAAAAAAAGCTTTACAAAACGTTCAAATGCGATTCTATTCTAACACAATTCTCATTTTCGAGACAAACATCCAACAAGACACGACATGTCAGATATCGAACAAAGAGTAAAAGAGATAATCGTAAACCAGCTCAATGTCAATGAAGAGCAAATCACCCCCGAGGCCAGCTTTATAGACGACCTCGGCGCCGATTCGCTCGACACCGTTGAGCTCATCATGGCTTTCGAAGAAGAGTTCAAGGATCAGATGGGCGGGGAGGAGATTCCCGAATCTGACGCCGAAAAGCTCACGACGGTCGGCAAGGTTATCGATTACATCAAGTCGAAGTCGAAGGCCGAATAGCGGCTCGCGATTTTGCCGACGACCCGCCGTGTTTCATACATTGGGCGGGTCGTTTTTTTAGAGGGGATTTCCCCTTCGAAGATCTGATGCGGACGGTCGCGCGCCGTCGCTGTGCCGGCAAAACGGACTTCCAGTATGCTCTCAAACGCCCCGCCACGGGCGGCGCGGCTGAAAGCCGACCGACGGAGAAAGTTTTTCGGATTGGCGGGCGCCCGCATCGCGCGCGGGAGGAGGCTTCCCGCGCGGCCGCGCGACGCAAACGCACAAACACAAAAAAACTATGCCAAAACAACGCATTGTAATTACCGGTCTCGGGGTGATTTCCCCGTTCGGCGACGGAATCGCGCCCTTCTGGGACGCCTTATCCAACGGCAAAAACGGAATAGGGCACGTCACCCTCTTCGACGCCACCGAGCTCAATTGCCGGGTCGCCGCCGAGTGCAGGGACTTCGACGCAACCAAATACATGGATCCCAAGGAGGCGAAGAGAAGCGACAGATACACGCATTTCGCCGTCGCCGCCGCCAAGCTCGCCATGCAGGACGCCAACCTCAAAGAGGGCGACGTAGACCCGGAGCGCTTCGGCGTGCTGATCGGCTCGGGCGTCGGGGGAATGGACACCATCGAAAAGCAGTCGCGCGCGTTTATCGAGCGCGGGCCGAGGCGCGTTTCCCCGTTCATGATTCCAAACCTCTTGGCAAACATGTCCTCGGGGGTGGTTGCGATAGAAGTGGGCGCGAAGGGCGTCAATTTCAGCGTTGTCAGCGCCTGCGCGACTGGAACCCACGCGATAGGCGAGGCCCTCCTTCACCTGCAAATGGGCAGAGAAGACATAATCCTTGCGGGAGGCAGCGAAGCCGCCGTCACCCCCCTCAGCTTTGCGGGATTCTGCGCGATGAAGGCGATGGCCACCAATTTCAACGACGAGCCCCAGCGCGCGTCGCGCCCATTCGACGCCGACAGGTGCGGGTTTGTAATGGGCGAGGGCGCGGGCGTTATAGTCCTCGAACGCTACGAGCACGCCGTCGCGCGCGGCGCAAAAATCTACTGCGAGCTCTCCGGATACGGCGCGACTTGCGACGCCTACCATATCACGAGCCCCGATATCGAGGGCCGCGGCCTCGCCCAGTGCCTCAGCCGCACGATGGAGGACGCCGGAGTTGCGCCCGAACAGGTGGACTATATAAACGCGCACGGCACTTCCACCCCATACAACGACAAATTCGAGACCGCCGCAATCCGCAAGGTATTCGGCGCGGCGGCCGACAAGCTGATGGTGAGCTCTACCAAGAGCATGACGGGCCACATGCTCGGGGCGGCTGGCGCCATCGAGGCGGCGGTTTGCGCAAAAACCATCGAGACGGGCATAGTGCCCCCCACGATAAACTACGAGCACCCCGATCCGGAATGCGACCTCGACTACGTTCCGAATGTCGCTCGCAAAGCCGACGTAAACGTGGCAATAAGCACGAATCTCGGGTTTGGCGGGCACAACGGCGCGCTGCTCTTCCGCAAATTCTGATTTGGCGAATGCTTTTGGGCTAAAAACGAGTTGCTGCGCGATAACAAAGACTCTCGCGTATGTTCAATACGCTTCGACCCTTTGTTTCGCTTGCGCCCCGTTTTTAGCTCCAAAATCATTGCGCCAAATCGGGGAAGCTTAGGTTTGGGGAGAACGAACTTCGGAAGTGTTAACGAACCTCTCATGGGAGGTTCGTTTTTTTGTGGGTGACGGATAACTGTTGAGTTTCGCGTATGTTTAATACGCTTCAATCCGCCGTTTCGCTTGCGCCCCGTTTTTAGCTCCAAAATCATTGCGCCAAATCGGGAACCTGCGGTTTTCGGAACGAACTCCGGAAGTGCTGACGAACCTCTCATGGGAGGTTCGTTTTTTTGTGGGGGACGGATAACGGCGACTTTCGCGTATGTTTAATACGCTTCAATCCGCCGTTTCGCTTGCGCCCCGTTTTTATCTCCAAAAGCATTACGCCAAATCGGGGAAGTTGGGGTTTTGTGGAACGAACTCCGGAAGAGCTAACGAACCTCTCATGGGAGGTTCGTTTTTTGTGGGGAACGGGGAGGGGATAGAAGCATTGGCGAAGCCAATCTTCGTAAGGGGCGTCAGCCCCTTCAATGGAAGCGGCCCTGCCGCCGCCCCCTGCGGCGATTGGCAAAGCCAATGTGCCTGCCCCGTTTTGACGATAATGCCGTTTATTCATTTCTCAGGCGGAAATAGCCAGTCCCGCTTCAATTGTCCCTTGCTTTCGCGTTTGGGTTGCCGCTCAGACGAGAACGCAAAAGCCCGCGCAGCGAAACTTTTGTTGGCAACGAACCGCTGCGGAATATGATATGAACTACAAGAACAACGCATCGCCGTGGGTAAAAAAACGAGCGCGCAGCGAAAAACAGAATCGCCGCTGCCGCCGAGACGGGCGCTGCTGTGCGGCGAGTTCAATTTGAAAGAGCCCGCCGCCGGTCGCATACGCCAGTACGCTCCCGCCAGCGGGCTCTTTCAAAACGGAGCGTTAGCGGCAGGCGCTCGCTCTGCGCCAAAAGCATTCGCCAAATCAGGCGTCTTTGAATTTTGAGACGAGCTCGTTTATTGTGGCTTTTGCGTCGCCGTAGATCATTCTGGTGTTCGGCCTGAAGAACAGCCCGTTTTCGAGGCCGGAGAATCCCGCCCCCTTGCCGCGTTTGAGCGCTAGCACCGTCTTCGCCTTGAACGCCTCTATTATCGGCATTCCGTAGATCGGGCTTCCCTTGTCCTCCGCGGCGGCGGGGTTTACAACGTCGTTGGCGCCTATCACTATCGCAACGTCCGCGTTTTCGAGGATTTTGTTTGCCTCCTCCATTTCTTTGAGCTGCTCGTAGGGAACGTCGGCTTCCGCGAGCAGCACGTTCATGTGCCCGGGCATGCGGCCGGCGACGGGATGTATTGCGAACGCGACTTCCGCGCCGTTGTTTTCGAGGATTTCGGCGAGCTCCTTGACGGCGTGCTGGGCTTGCGCCACCGCCATTCCGTAGCCCGGGATGAACACAACGCTCTGGGCGGCTTCGAGGATGTAGTACGCGTCGTCCGCGGAGATGGCTTTCATCTCGCCCTCGACTTTGTTTTTCGAGCCTCCCGCCGCGGAGCCGAAGCCCGAGAACAGCACGTTGGAGAGCGTCCTGTTCATCGACTTGCACATTATGACGGTGAGTATGACGCCGCTTGCGCCGACGAGGGAGCCCGCGACGATGAGCACATTGTTTTGTATAACAAAGCCCGCCGCGCAAGCCGCCAGGCCGGAGAGAGAGTTGAGCAGCGATATTACCACCGGCATATCGCCCCCGCCGATGGGCATGACGGCCACTATGCCGAGGACGAGCGACAGGACTATCGCGGCGGCCATCATTTCATATCCGACCTGGTAGTCTCCGACGACCGTGAACGCGGCTGAGGACGCGAGCGCGAGCAGCGCGATTGCCGCGTTTACGGCCTTCTGCCCGGCGTAGATAGCGGGCTTTCCGGACAGTTTTCCGGAGAGCTTTGCCCATGCGTAAGCCGAGCCCGTGAACGTCACGCCGCCGATGAGAATCGTTGAGATAATTGCAAATTTTGAAAATCCGCCGACCGCGATATTTGCGACGCCGTCGTAATGGTATTCCGCCCACGCCACGAGAAGCGAGGCGAGCCCTCCGAAGCCGTTGAGCAAGGCGACCATCTCGGGCATGGAAGTCATCTTGACTTTCTTTGCCGCTATCCAGCCCGCGAGCGCGCCGAGCAGCAGGCCGCCGGCGAGGATCGCCCATGTGATTTTATCGGTGGCGTCGAGAATCTTGTGGTCAAAGAGCGTGAACACTACCGCCACGAGCATGCCGACCGAGGACAGTATGTTGCCCTTTCGGGCGGTTTCGGCCTTTCCGAGCATTTTTATGCCCAGAATGAATATTACGGCTGAAACTATGTAGGCGATGTTTATGATTTGCGGGTTCATGGCTATTTGTCCCCCTTCTTTTTAAACATGGCAAGCATCCTGTCGGTGACGAGGTATCCGCCGACCACATTGATAGTCGCCAGCACAAGCGCCGCAAATCCGAGGGCGGTGGCGAACATGCTGTTGTCGGTGCCGCCCGTGGCGATGATAGCGCCGACTATGGTTATGCCGCTTATGGCGTTTGAGCCGCTCATAAGGGGCGTGTGCAGCTGGCTGGGCACCTTGGATATCAGCTCGAATCCGAGGAACACGGACAGCGTGAATATGAATAGCAACAGAATCAGTTCCATGGCAATGTCCTCACATAAAGCGTTCGTCGGTTATCTTGCCGTCGCGGGCGACGACGCACGATTTCATAATCGGGTCTTCCATATTTACGCGGAATTCGCCGTCGGAAGTGAAGTGTTCTATGAAATTATAAACGTTCGCCCCGTACATCTGGCTTGCCGTCGCGGGCACGGAGGCCTCGAGGCAGGTGTTGCCGATTATCATCACGCCGTTGGGCGAGATTACGGTCTCGTCGGGCTTGGAGCCCTCGACGTTGCCGCCGCTCTCGACCGCCATGTCCACCACAACGCTGCCGGGTTTCATTCCGGCGACCATTTCGGCGGTTATTATTACGGGCGCCTTTCTCCCGAAGAGTTTTGCCGTGGTTATCACCACGTCCGCCTGGGCGCAAACTTTCGCCATTCCCTTGCGCTGCAGCTCGATTTGCTCGGGTGTGAGAGCCTTGGCGTATCCCTGCGCCGTCTGGCCCGTCTCGCCGAGGTCGATTTTAACGAATTTTGCCCCGAGGCTTTTGACTTGCTCCTCCACTACGGGGCGGGTGTCGAACGCCTCGACCCTCGCGCCGATTCGCTTGGCGGTGGCTATCGCCTGCAATCCCGCGACCCCGACGCCGACTATGAAAAATTTCAGGGGCGAAATCGTGCCAGCCGGTGTCATCATCATGGGCGCTATTTTGTTTATGGAAGTCGCCGCCTTCAGCACCGCGCAGTAGCCCGCGAGGTTGGACTGCGAGCTCAGAACGTCCATTTTTTGCGCTATCGTGCTGCGCGGGATCATCTCGAAGCTCGCCGCGGTCACTCCGGCGTCGGCGAAAGCCTTTATGAGCGCCTTTTCGTTGAACGGGTCGAGAAGGCTCAGGTGGAAGGAGCCCTTCTTTAATTTGGCGACATCGTCCGCGGAGGGCTTGCGCACCCCGACGACGAAATCCGCCGCGCCCGCCTCTCCGGAATCGGCGATTTCGGCGCCCGCCTCCGAATACTGCGCGTCGGAGAACCCGGCCTTCACGCCCGCTCCGCGGCAGACTTTTACGGCCCAGCCGAGTTTGCCGAGTTTCTTCGCGTCCGTCGGCGTGACCGCCACGCGAGTCTCCCTCGGGTCTGTTTCTGCTGATACGAATAGTGTTTTCATCGGTATATCCCATGTTGCGCCCTCCTAAAATGAAAATCAACCCATTTTTTAAATTTACTGTTAACTAAAAAATCGCCCAAAGTTTCTTGCTCCGATTGCGCCGCCTAATATTTTCAGGGATATGGATATGAAAAAATTCTTTTGCGCATTGTTTTTGGCGTCGCAGCTCGCCGCAGCATCCGGCGCCGCCGGAAAAATTTCCGATCTTTCCGCGCGCCAGGCGCCGGAATGGCTGACTAAAACCGTGATATGCCAAATTCCCCTGCGCTCCTTTACGCAGGAGGGCACGCTTGCGGCGGCTACCGAGCGGCTCGGGCACCTCGCGGACGCGGGAATCGGCTGCGTGTACCTCATGCCGATAGTCGAGTCCGACCCCGACCAGAACAGGGAGTTTTGGAGCCCCCGCCAGAAAAAGAGCAACACGAACAACCCGTGCAATCCGTACAGGATAAAGAATTATTTTAAAATAGATTCCGAATACGGGACGGAAGCCGACCTGAAAAAGTTCGTGGACCGCGCCCACGAACTGGGAATGAAAGTAATATTGGATCTGGTCTACTACCATTGCGGGCCGACTGCCGACATCATAACCACAAACCCCGATTTCGTGACGCGGGACGAAAACGGCAAAGTCAAAAACGGTCTTTGGCGCTTTCCGGCGCTCAATTTCGACAACCCGAAATTGCGCGAATACCTGATTTCAAACATGGAATATTTTGTCCGCGAATTTGGCGTTGACGGCTACCGCGCGGACGCGGAGAGCCACATCCCCATTGAATTTTGGGAAAGCGCGCGCGCGCGGCTCGAAAAGATAAAGCCCGACATCGCCCTGATAGCCGAGTCCACCCGCGCCGTATGCCAGCTCAAAGCGTACGACGCCAACTACGGTTTTGGAATCGCTATAAATATGAAGGATTTCTTCGCGGGCTCCAAGGATGCTAAGTTCAAGACCGCCGGCGATCTCGAAAAGAGGTTTACGGAAAACAAGGCGCGCTATCCGAAAGGCGCGCGCGTGATGTACCACTACGACAACCACGACCTCTCCACCGACCACGGAAGGCCGGAGGCGGAGATGCCCTATGAGGCCGCGGACGCGATGACGGTTTTTCTCATAGCCATCGACGGCATTCCGATGCTTTTTGCCGGCAACGAAATCGCCGACAGGGCGGAGTACAGCCTTTTCGCAAACAGGCACCACAACCGCAGCGTTCTCGACTGGTCCGCGGCGTTCACCGACGCCGGAAAGCGCAGGCTGGAAATCGTGAAGGCAATGTCCAAAATCCGCCGCGAGCGCCCGGAATTTTTCTCGGGAGAGCTGAAATGGATAGACTCCGGAAACGACAAGGTGCTGGCTTTCGAGCGCGCCAAGGGCGATTCAAAAACTTTCGTGTTCGTGAGCGCCTCGCCGGAGCCGGTTGAGATTTCCGCTAAACTTTCCGAGAACCCGAAGGCGTATTTCGCGCAGAGGGCAAAAGTTTCGGGCGGCGGGGATTCGGCGAAAGTTTCGCTTGAACCCTACGGATTCGCGCTGATTGAGTAGCGCAAGGAAAGATTTTTTTATCTTATATTCCATAGCCCGTCCCCGCGCCGAAAAATTCGGAGCGGGGGCGTTTTTTTTGAAGATTGAGGAGTTTTGCGCGGCGAGGTCCGGCGGCAAGCGGCGCGCGCGGTTTTCAAAAAGTGTTTTTCCGAAGAGCCTTTTGCCCGCTTTTTTTTGCGTTAAAGGGCTTGACTTGCGACCGTTCGGAATTTTATTGTCTTAATTAATCAAACGTTTGAGGCGCGCCGCGCTTTCCGTTATGGTAAAAAATATTTGCATATGAAAAGAAGAGATTTCCTAAAAACATTTGCGTCGGCGTCCGCGGCGATCGGCATGCCCGCGATCATTCCGGCTTCCGCGCTCGGCAAGGGCGGCGCGACCGCCCCCAGCGAGCGCGTGACGATGGGTTGCATAGGTCTCGGCACCCAGGGAACCGCCAACACCAAGAATTTTACCGGCGACAAGCGCGTGCAGTTAGTCGGGCTCTGCGATGTCAACAACACCGAGGGCAGACAGTACTATTGGTACGACAATAAGGACACCAAAGGCCTGCGCAACGCGCGCAAGCTCTTCGGAATGGACATTCCCGTATACGCGGATTTCCGCGACATGCTCGCCGACGCCGACGTCGACGTCGTGATGACGGCGCTTCCCGACCACTGGCACGCCATAGTGGGAATAGCGTGCGTCAACGCCGGCAAGGACGTGTTCGGCGAAAAGCCCCTCACGCGCACCATACGCGAGGGCAAAGTTTTGCGCGACGCCGTGCTGAATTCCGGCAGGATATGGCAGACGGGCTCGTGGCAGAGGTCACTTCCGGACTTTGTCCGGGCGGCGGAGATCATACGCAACGGCTATCTCGGGCGCGTCACGCGCGTAAAGATAGGCCTGCCGTCGAATTTCAAGGCGGAAATCCTCAAACCCGTTCCCGTGCCCAAAGGCTTCGACTGGCAGATGTGGCAGGGGCCCGCCCAGCCGAGCTACTACAACCCATGCAAAACCTTCACGCGATGGAGGGGGGTGACGAATTACAGCGCGGGCAAGATCGCCGACTGGGGCGCGCACCACCTCGACATCGCCCACTGGGCGCTCGGATACGACGATTCCGGAGCCGAGGAGATCGTGCCTGAGTTCGTAGAATGGCCGAAGAGCGGATTCTCCGACCAGCCGCTGAAATTCAAGGTCGTCATGCACTACCCGGGCGGCGTCGAAATTGAAATATCCGACATGAACCGCAACGGAGTTCAGTTCTTCGGGACAAAGGGCATGCTCTTCGTCTCGCGCGAGACGCTTTATTCCGATCCGCTCGGAATCGCCGAGACGAGGATTTTGCCGACGGAGAGCAGGCTGTTCCCGATACGCAGCGGCGGCCATTTCACGGCGTTCATCGACAGCGTTCTCGACCGCCGCGCGGCGGTGACGGACATCGGAATCGCGCACCGCACCAACACCGGCTGCCTTCTGGCGGAAATCGCGTACCGCCTCAACCGCCCGATAAAGTGGGACGCCAAAAAAGAGGAAATCGTCGGAGACCCCGAGGCCGCCCGCATGTGCGACAGGGCGTACAGCGCGCCGTGGCAGCTCCAGGCGTAAACCGGAAAGGAGAATTTTTGAAGTGATGAAAACTTTCGGACTTTTTGCCGCGCTTGCGGCTGCTGCGGCTTTCTCGCCGGCTTTTGCGGACGTCTACGACGACTTTGCCTCATACGACGCGGGCAGGGACAACGCCTGGTTTTTCGAGCTTTCGGCGCTCGCCCAGAAAAAGGGTTCGGCGGCGCAGGTGCGCGAAAACCTCGCGCGGGCGATATCCTCCAAGCCCGTATCCGACGCGGCGTTCCGCGGCGCCTGCCTGATTTTGAAGCCCATCGCGGATTCGGACACGATTCCCGCGCTCGCCCCCGCGCTCAAAAATCCGGCGCGCGTGTCATCGGCGTGCAATGTGCTCATTGGGCTCGGCTCGGACGGTTTTGACGCCCTCAAATCCGCGCTTGGATCGGTTTCCGACAACTATTGCCGTGAAACCATAATCTCTTCCATAGCGTCTTTCGGGGGCTCCGACGCGGCCGAGGCGATAGCGCCGTTCGCTCTCTCGGACGACGCGAAGCTCGCGGAATTCGCCACTGTCGCGCTCGGGACGATAGGGGATTCGGCCGTTTTGGAGACTCTGGAAAAGAACGTTAAAAGTTCAAATCCCGCCGTGAAAAAGGCGGCGGAAAACGCGCTTGTGTCCTTCGCGCGCCTGCGTTTTGCCGCGGGCGACAGGGGCGGCGCGCGCAGGGCGCTGGCGTCGGTCGGAGAGGATTGCGGCTCGGCGGTAAGGCTGCGCGCGCTGATCGCCAAAAAGGGCGGCAACAGGTATCTGGACAAGCTCATAATGGGCGGCGGAAAGCTTTCCGCTCCGGCCGGGCGCGCAATGAACGGCAGGCGCGAATTTTCGGAGTCGGCGAAAATAATCTCGGCATTCCCGAAGTTGCCGCGCGAAGGCAAGCTTGCGGCGATGGGAACTTTTATGCTCTCCGGCGACACGCGCTTTTATCCGGTCATCGCTCCGGAGCTCGACTCCGCCGATCCCGATATCCGCGCGGAGGCAATTTACGCGGCGCGCTTCATCTGCACCGACGACGCAAACCTGCGCAAAATATGGGACATTTACAAGCAGTGGCAGAAGCCGTTTTCGCCGCTCGCCCGCAATGTGCTGAACGAAAACCCGAGCCCCGCGATGGCGGCTATATTGAAGGAAAAGGCAAAAAGCGACCTTATCGCGCTCGAAATCCTCGTGATTCGCGGCGACGTGGACGCCCGCAAAAAGCTCTGGGAAATGTTCGCCGCCCCGAACCGTTCTCCGCAAGTGGCGTCGACCGTGGAAAAGACAATCACGTACGGGGATCTTCCGGAATTCGCGCGCTTTCTGAAATCCTCCGACAAGTCGCTCGCCACCGACGCCTCCAAGATCATAATAAAGAAGCTCGCCAAAAGCCGCGACAAGGCGTTCATGCGCTCCGCCCTTCCGCAGATAATGAAAGGCAACGCCGACGAGGGCGGCGAGCAGTACAAGTTCATATCCTCTAAGCTCGGACTTTGAGGGCCGCTTTTGCAAAAGGGGCGCGCGGCGGAAACATTCCGCTTCGCGCCTTTTTTTGCGCGATTTGCAAAGCGGAGGTTTGCGCCTGCCGCGGGGAGGTTGGCGGAGTGTAATCAAAGCTTCCGCGCGGCATTGCGGGTTCCGCAAGGTTGGCCGGAAGCACAAGCGCGGCGCGGGCGCGCAATCGGCGGAGAATCCGCGCGCTCATTGCGGAGGTTTTCCACGGCGGCGGAGACAAGTTTGCGCGCCGGCGCGCGGCGGAAAGTGTTTGACTTTTCGCTCTTAGTGCGTTAACTATTTTTTTAATGAGAACGAAATATTTTTCCATATCGCCGATTTTTGCCGCGCTTTTTTTCCTCGCCGCGCGCTTTTTTTCGCCGGCGGCCTGCGCTTCCGAGAGCGGCGCCCCCGAAGGCGGGCTCGACGTTTTGTGCGTCTACTATCCGCATTGGCACGTCTATCCCTACGGGGAAAAGTGGTTCGGGAAAGGCTGGACGGAATGGGAGTTCGTAAAGACGGGCAAGCCGCGCTTCAAGGGGCACAAACTTCCGTACTGCCCGATACCCGGATACCTCGACGGCAAGAATCCAGCCGATGTCGCCAAGGAAATCGACCTTGCATCGAACGCCGGCATAACGGTGTTCCTGTACGACTGGTACTGGTACGGCGGAAAGCGCACGATGCAGGAGTCTCTCGAAGAGGGGTTTTTGAAGGCTCCCAATCGGGACAAAATGAAGTTCGCAATAATGTGGGCCTACCACGACAGGGTAAACGCTTTCCGGCCCGACCCTACGGCTCCGCGCGAAGTTCTCATGAAGCTCGAGAGCGCTCCGGAAGATTTCCTCGCCGCGCTCGACTATTGCATAAAGCATTATTTTAAAGAGCCCAACTATTACAAGGTCGGCGGCCGCCCGTTTTTTTCGATATACAACGCTCCGGATTTCGTAAAGCGCCACGGGGGCGCGCAAAACGTGAAGAAACTTTTCGACGCCGCTGCCGGCGCCATGCGCAAAAACGGCCTGCCGCCCGTCCACTGGAACGCCATGGTCGGAAGCGCGCCGGAGGCCGAAATTATGAAAGCCGCCGGATTTGAGAGCACCACGAGGTACGGGATAAACGCATACCACAGGGATCTTCTCCAAAAAGAGCCGGTAGACGGAATTTTCTACGACTACGCCGACGCCGTGCCCGCCCACGAAAGGCACTGGCGAAATATGGCGAAATCCCCGCTGCCCGACATTCCGATAGCGACGATGGGCTGGGATTCCTCTATGCGCTGCCGCAACGACGTAAAATTGCCGTGGCCCGAAGGGGCGAAATATCCGTACGGCGGGTTTTATATCAACAACACCCCCGACATATTCGGGGAGATTCTGGCAAAGGCGAAGGCTTTCGCGCTCGCGGATCCGAAGAAGCCCGGAGCCGTTCTCATAAACGCGTGGAACGAATACACCGAGGGTTCGTACCTGCTGCCCGACATTCGCGACGGCGACGGCTATTTGCGCGCCGTGGCGTCCGTTTTCGGCAGGCGCCCGGCGGGAGAATACGTTTACTTCGACTGCGCCACGAAAAAGCAGTGCCGCGTCCGCGCCGCCGACTTTGAAAACGTCTCCTACGGCCCGCACTACAAGAACAAGTTGGACGTGTGGCTGCCGAAGGGCGCAAAGGGAAAGGCGCCCGCCATAATCTACTTCCACGGCGGCGGCTGGTCTACCGGAGCGATAGCCGACAGATTTGTGGAGGCGTCCCTCGAAAAAATCCTGTCGAAGGGCGTCGCCGTCGTAGCCGCAAATTACAGATTCGTTCAGGACGCCCGGGACGTCGGCATTTTTCCGCCCGTCGCCGCCCCAATGGAGGACTGCGCGAAAGTCGTGGAATTTGTGAAAAAGAACGCGGGCAAATGGAATGTCGACCCGGACAGAATCGCCGTGAGCGGCGGTTCGGCGGGCGCGTGCTCCGCGCTTTATGTCGGCCTTTCCCCCGACTGCGAAAGCGTGGCGGCTATAGGCGCGAACATTCCGCAGACATCGCTCGACCCCGCGCAGATGCGCGAGTGGATACCGAACATAGCCTACGGGGCGCACGCATTCGGGCGGCGGAATTTTAAAGAGTGGCTCGCCGCGCGCGAAGAGCTATTGCCGCACATAAAAAAATATTCCCCCGCGGGGCTTGTTGCGGGCGCCGCCAGGCGCGGGAGCCCGAAAAAGATTTTCCTGCAAAATTTCAGAAAGGAGGCCGCGGGGGAGGTTTCCAAAGACCCGACCCATTCCCCGAAGTTCTGCGAGAAATTCGCGGAAATCTGCTCCGCCGAAAAGCTCGACTGCCAAATCGTGTACGGCTCCGCCGAAAAGATGTTCGACGAGCTTTCGGACTACCTCGCCAATTTGAAGTGACGCCGCGTCGTATTGGGGCGCGCAAAAAAGCGGAAGGCTTTTGCCTTCCGCCTTTTCAATTTCAGGCTACTTTTTCTTTTGCGGCGGCGGGGGCTGCAAAACCTGCCCGTCGGCGAGGAGCCTTTCGCGCAGCTTCGGGTAGTCGACGTCCTGGACGGCGCAGCCGGCGTCTATTGCCATCGACGCCGCGGTCGCCGCGCTCTGCCCGAGAATCATGAACACCGGCTCCATCCTTATCGAGCCGAACGCCACGTGCGACGCCGAGAGCGCGACGGGCACGAACAGGTTTTCGCACTCGGACTTTTTCGGGACGATGCTCTTGTAACTCACGGGGTACGACTGCCTGACGGGCTTTTCAAACCCGCCCTCAACCGCGACTTTCCCGTCTTTTACGACCCTTTCGACGTGGTGCGAATCCATCTGGTAGCTGCCGAGCCCAACGGAGTCTTCGGCGGTTCTTTCGAGGGTGCAGTTTGCCTGCGTCATCACGTAGTCGGAAAGCAGCCTGCGCGCCTCGCGCACGTAGAGCTCGTGCGGCCAGTGCCCGGTCTCAGGAAATTCGTTTGCCTCCGGGCCGTAGGCGGCAACCCTCTCACGCAGGCCGGCGGGGACGGACGGGTCGTTCGCCAGAAAATACATGAAGCCCTGCTGGTAGTTCACGTGGTCCTGGAAGATCTTTTCGCGCTCCTCATAGGAGCCTTCCGCCCATCCGAAGTTTGCGCCCACATGGTCTATCGAAATCGGGCCGGCGTTGTTGCAGTCGCCCTCGTTTATCTTTACGGGGCCGTGGCGGTAGCGCAGATCCCAGAAGTCGGCGGACGGGGCGGAATTGACGTAGCGCTTGAGCAGCTCGTACCTCTCGGGGCGGTAGTTGTCGGGCTTGGGCCACGGCACCTTTTCCCCCTTTTTTGTCGCCCACATTCTGAAACAGTAGGATTGCAGTTTTTTGTCGCCCTTGCCGATATTGTCGGCCTTCGCGCCGCTCACGCCCTCTATGAGGCCGCTCGACGGGTCGCCCGGAACTTTGTACGGGTCCACGGCGAACCTGGGTATGTGGCTGTGCTTTGAAAAATAGACGCCGTTGTATTTTTCGCCGAAGCGCGCGTTGTCTTCGCGCCCGACCATGTACGATACTCCCGCCTTTGCCATGAGGTCGCCCTCGTAGGTCGCGTCGACGAACATCTTGCCCTTCGCGCTGTCGCCGTTTTCAAATACGATTCTCTCGATTTTCCCGCCCTTCTTCTCTACTTTGTCGAGACGGTGTTCGAAGAAAACGGGAACCCCCGCCTCGTCGAGCAGCTCCAAAAAGGCTCTCTCCGCCTCGGATGGGCGGAAGCCGGTCATTTTGCCTATCTTTTTGTAGAGCTCAACCGCCATGCCCCCGATGGCGCTCTTTTTGCCGATGTCGGTTTCGGTGAGGCCCGCGGAGGTGAGCCCCCCGACGTGGCGCCTGAATACGTAGAGGGCGGCCGTCTTGCCCATTCTTTTGGCCTGCACCGCGGCGCCCACTCCGGCGGGGGTGCCCCCATATACCACAACGTCAAATTCCCTTTCGGCGGGATTCGCGCTCTTTTTTACGGGATAATAGTATTTGAGTCCCGGGTTGGGGGTGGTCGGGGCGGGCAGGGCGTTTGCGCCCGCAGCGGCGATTGCGAGAACCGCCGATGCCGCCAGAAGCGATGTCGTGATTTCTTTCATACTGCGTTATGCGATTGGTGTTTTGGTTTAATCGGTTGCAATTTCTTTTGGCGCGTCCGGCTCGGCTTCCAGCCTGTATTCTTTTACGCCGTTTTCGTGCAGGGGCAGGACGATCTCGCGCGGCTTGCCTCCGGCGGTGTATGAAATTTTGTACTTGCCGTAGAATCCGCGGAATGCGAGCGACTGCGCGGGGGATTGGGCGGCGGCTTTCGTCGTCCATTCCTCCTTTATCAGCTTTCGCAAAACCTCGTAGGACTTTTTCTTCTCAAAGTCGAAAGTCAGTATGCCCGACTTCCATTTGCCCTCGGCTTTGCTCGTGCCGTCCACCGTGTGCCACCACGTTATCGAGCGGACGTTCGGGTGGCTGAACCACAGGCGGTAAAATTTTTCGGCGACAAACGCCTGGTTTTCCTCGCCCTCGGGCCCGTCGGGCAGCCCGGGTATGGTGATTTCGGTGATTTGCAGCGGCAGCCCGAGCTCCGAGTACAAGTCGAGAACCGCGAACATGAATTCCGGACGGAAAGCTTTCCCCCGCAAAATGTCCGCCCAGAGCTTTTCGGAAAACACGTGCAGCTGCAGCCCGATTTCGTCCACTTTGCAGCCGCGCAAAAGCAGGTTTTGCACGAGCAGATACAGGGGGCTGTATTCGCGGTTTCTGTATCCGTCCTCCCATGCGTCCGAGAGCTCGTTGTATGTGAACGCCGCGCTTTCGGGCAAATGCTTGCGCGCCTCGACGAACGCCTTGTAGACGGGGTCTTTGTGCATGTATTTGCGCGTCTGGGCGTCGTAGAAAGTGCAAAATTCGTTGGCGATGTTCCAGTACGGTATCTCATCCCCGAAGCGTTCGCACAGTTTTTCGAAGTATCTGTCGCCCGCCGCCGCGCTCGCGTCTTCCGTCTTTGAAACCCAGTCGGGGAAGTGCCATTGCCTGTTGAACCACGCCAGGCAGTGCGCGCGGTATGTGAGGTCGAGATCCTTAAATTCGTCGAGCACGAATGCGGGGGGCGGGCGGAAGCGCATGAACGGGGCGTCCTTCTCAAATCTGTACTTTCCGGGCTCGGGCTCGTAAAATTTCCAGAGCGTGGAAATCGTCGCCCCGTTGAAGAGGTCTTCCCACACGAGCTTTTTCATCTTCGAGACCCTCTCCATGTCCATTCCGCCGCTTTCGCCCCGCGTGGCGGCAAGCGCCATAGTCGGGGCGCCGAACACGAATTCGTGGCGGACGAGCTCGGCTTTGAGGTTTTCCACCGGCTTGTCGAAAGATATTTTGAAATCCCCCTTGCGGTTTTCTTCAATCCCGCGCTCTATGCGCGCCTTGACGTACGGGTCGTCCCAGAGCGCCCTGAGGTCGTCCGAAACCCTCATGCCCGTTTCCGCCCTTTCCGCAAACGCGGCGGCTCCCGCCAGAGCGGCTGCCGTTATTGCAATAAATGTGCGTGTTTTCATATGTAATGGGTTTGAATACGCTAACATTTGCGGGGTCGGCGGTCGAATGTTTTTTTTGTTTTTTGCAATGTTTTAAAATTTTCCGCGGGCGGGAGGCTTTTATCCGGCGCAAATTCCGCGCCGGACGAAAGTCAAAAAATGCGTGACAGGGCGCGGGTTTTGTGTTTCCATTCCCATCTGCAAAGAAAGCGCGGGGCGCCTTGCGCGCCTCCGCCGAACGAACAACCGGAAAAGGCAAAAATATATGATGAAAATAAAGACTCTCGCGATCGCCGCGGCCGCCCTCGCAATGGCGGGATGCGCGACGGATTCCGCCTGCGCAAAGGCCCCCAGGAAAAACATCGCCGTCCAGATGTACTCCATGCGCGACGACATCAAAAAAGACTACGACGGCTCCATAAAGAAGCTCGGCGAAATGGGCTTCACGGCGGTGGAGGCGGCCGGATACGGCGGCGGAAAATTCTACGGCAAGACCCCCGAAGACTTCAAGGCGGGCATAGAGGCGGCGGGCATGAAGGTTCTCTCCTCGCACACGACAAAGCAGCTCTCCAAGAAGGAGCTCGAAACGGGCGATTTCTCCGAATCCATGAAGTGGTGGGACGAATGCATCGCCGCCCACAAGGCTGCCGGCATGAAGTATATCGTCGCGCCGTGGATGAGCGTTCCCAAAACCCTCAAAGAGCTCAAGACCTACTGCGATTATTACAACGAAATCGGCAGGAGGTGCAAGGCCGCCGGCATATCTTTCGGCTACCACAACCACGCCCACGAATTCCAGAAGGTCGAAGGCAAGGTCATGTACGACTATATGCTCGAAAACACCAACCCCGACCTCGTGTTCTTTGAAATGGACGTCTATTGGACGGTGAGGGGTCAGAAAGCGCCCGTAGACTACTTCAAGAAGTATCCCAAGCGCTTCAAGCTTCTTCACATCAAGGATGAAAAGGAGCTCGGCGAGAGCGGGATGGTGGGATTTGACGCCATATTCAAGCACGCCGGCGAAGCGGGCATGGAATATCCCGTCGTGGAAGTTGAACGCTACAGCTTCACGCCCGCCGAGAGCATCAAAAAGAGCATAGACTATCTTAAAAAAGCGCCGTTCGTTTTGGGCGAATGATTTGTAAATAGCTCCGTTTCGGGGAAAGCAGCAGCCGTCAGGCGCTAACGCTCCTGACGGCGGCTTTCCGCGAATATTCGCTATTCGTCCAAAATGGAATTTGCACGCTTGGCTGCGCCGCGCGGGAGCGGGGCGCGCTGCCCGAAGAGATCGGGCAAGCCTCCTACGGCGATTGGCAAAGCCAACCGCGCCTATTCCCAAAATTTCCTATATGGAGTTTATGTATATCCGAATAAAATGCCAACGCATTCCTGAAAGCCTTATTTTTATAGTTTAGCCATGTTTCGGATAAAAGCGGCTTTCGTTTTCATTGCGCCAAGTCGGGGCGCAGTTTTCAAAATAAACTCCGGAAATGTTAACGAACCTCCCTTCTGGAAGGTTCATTTTTTTGTTGGGAATGGAAAGGAATGGAAACATTGGCAAAGCCAATCTTCGCGAGGGCTTGTGCGCCCCTTCGATAGCCGGAGCGCCTTGCGCCCAATCGATGGAATTGTGTCGCCATTCCGTTTTCAAACCGAATTTTTATTTTTGCGGCGATTATTATTGCCATTGCGGCGGCGCGGTATGAGGTGTTGCCTTTCGGCGAGCGTCTGTTTTGAGGAGTTTTAAAATGGCGTCTGTCGGGTCTATTAGGCGCGGCGGGTTTTCCGTCGTCGGAAGGTCGCACGGTTTGGCTGCGGAATTTTTCGGGCAGCGCAAAATTTCCTGCGCGGTGGACGCCACTCTCGGAGGCGGGCGCGACGCCTTGTTTTTGGCGTCTCTCTTATCGGAGGGCGGGAAGGTTTACGGATTCGACATTCAGGCGGAGGCCGTCCGGCGTTCCCGCGGGCTCTTTGAAAAAAACGGATTGTTGGACAGGTGCGAGTTTTTCAACGCCGGCCACGAAAACATGTCCGACCTCATTCCGCGCGCTCTATTCGGAAATGTGGGATGCGTTTTCTTCAATCTCGGCTGGCTGCCGGGGTCCGACAAGTCTGTGGCTACGAGGCCCTCCACGACGGTCGCCGCTATTCGCGCCGCAGTGGAGTTGATGGATAAGTCGCGCGGTTTTTTGAGCGTGGCGGCATACCGCGCACACCCGGGAGGGCGGGAGGAATTTGAGGCTGTGGGGGAACTTTTTGAAAGGGAGATTCCATTTGGCGAATGCGAAATTTCCGACCCGGCGGACGCGGGGTCGCCGGCTCTATTCTACGCGCGTTTCGGGCGCGGGCGATAGATATTGAGGTTGGCAATGGGAGGTGAAGATTAATTTGATTGACATACATATAGGTTCCGCGCATTTTTGCATAAAATATAGGCAATAAGATAACGCTATAAAACCCAACGCCTTTATATGCGCGCTTGCCGCTCTTGCCGCAGTTTCGGCTTCCGCGGCCGGCGGGGTGCAGGGATTCGACGGCGGCGGGATAGAGATTTTGGGGATCGACGAAACGCGCTGGGAAGCGGCGTGGCGGGGCAACGACCTCGTCCTCTCGAGCATTCCCGAGCCCGCAGCGTTTGCGGCGGCTCTCGGGGCGGTGGCGCTCGCGCTTGCGGCACGGAGGGCGAAGGGGCGCTGACGGAGTCTTTCCTTTTTCAGAGGAACCTCGCAAGAGGAAGAGCCCCGCAGGATCGCCCCGCGGGGCTTTTTGGCGCCCGCCCGCAGTTTTTGGCGCGCCGCCGAAAAAAAGTGTTTAAAAAAAAACTCAAACGGTCATTCTTTTCAGCCTATGGACAAACTGTTAAAACTTATGCTCGACGGCGAGCCGCTCTCCACCGAGCAGATGGGCAAAATTCTCGGGCTCACGCGCGACGAGCTCGACGAGCGCATGAAGAAGCTCGCGGAGGACGGCGTGCTGCTCGGGTGGCGTCCGGTGATAAATCCGGACGCGGACGAGTCCGTCGTGCACGCGGCGATAGAATTGCGCATAAACCCGGAGCGCGACGGAGGCTTTGACAGGCTCGCTCAGCGCGTCAGCAGGTTCGACCAGGTGGACTCCTGCTATCTTATGAGCGGCGGCTACGACCTTCTGATCTTCGTCCGCGCAAAATCCCTGCGCGGGGTGGCGAGCTTCGTATACGAAAAGCTCGCCACAATCGGCGGCGTGACTTCCACCGCCACGCACTTCTTCCTGAAAACATACAAGCAACAGGGGTTCATAATAGACCGCGAGGCCGCGGACGGCGACAGGCTCATATATTCCCCGTAGGGCGGCGCGTTCCCCTCAGAGCTTTTCGTTTCCATTTCAGGCCAATAATATGAAAGACGGCAATCCATCGAAATTTATCGCCTCACACGTCGCGACCCTTCCGAAATCGGGCATACGCGAATTTTTCGCGATAGCAGCGAACATGAAGGACGCCGTGTCGCTGGGCATAGGCGAGCCCGATTTCGTCACCCCGTGGCACATCCGCGAGGCGGCGATATTCGCCCTCGAAAAGGGCAAGACCTCATACACCGACAATCTCGGCCTGCGCCGCCTGCGCAACGAGATTTCCAAATATGTGGAAAAAAACTACGGCGCGTCCTACGACCCCGCGGGCGAAATCCTCGTCGGCGTCGGGGTTTCGGAGGTTCTCGACTGCGCGCTCAGGGCGATAATAAACCCGGGCGACAAAATAATGTACCACGAGCCGTGCTTCGTGTCGTACTCGCCGAGCGTGAAGCTCTGCCACGGGATACCGGTTCCGGTAAAGACCCGCCCCGAGGACGGTTTTGCGTTCAACATGGACGAAGTGCGCCGCGCGTGGGTTCCGGGGTGCAAGGCGATAGTCATAAACTTCCCCACAAACCCGACGGGCGGCGTCGCCGGCAGGGAGCAGCTTTCGGAGCTTGCGGAATTCGCGCGCGAAAAGGACATGCTCGTAATCAGCGACGAAATCTATTCCGAGCTCACCTACGAGGGCGCTCACCATTCGGTAGCCGCAATCGACGGCATGAAGGAGCGCACGATTTTCCTGCACGGGTTTTCGAAGGCGTTTGCGATGACGGGGTTCAGAATAGGCTACGCATGCGCTCCGCGCGAGCTCATAGAGGGCATGATGAAAGCCCACCAGTACGCGCTCATGTGCGCGCCGATAGTCTCGCAGGAGGCCGCGATAGAGGCGCTCGCAAACGGCGCCCCTTCGATGGAAAAGATGCGCGACCAATACCGCAGGCGCAGGGATTTTATCGTCCGCAGGTTTAACGAAATGGGCATGGAGTGCAGCCTGCCGCGCGGAACATTCTACGCCTTTCCGAAAGTTCCGGACGTCGGGATGGACTCCATGGAGTTTGCCAAATACATTCTCGAGTCCGCGCGGGTTGCGGTCGTCCCCGGATCTGCTTTCGGGCCGTCGGGCGAGGGGTTTTTGCGCGCGAGCTTTTCGACGAGCTACGAAAATCTCGTCGAGGCCGCCGACAGGATGGAGAAGGCCGTTGCAAAGCTGAAATAGGGGAAAATTTTATGAGCGCGCCCGCACCAAAGAGCGTCGCCCTCGTCGGGCGCCCGAACGTCGGCAAGAGCCGGCTCTTCAACCGCATTCTCGGCCGGCGCGTTTCGATAGTGCACGACAGGCCGGGCGTCACGCGCGACATCGTCGCGGAACCCCTTTCGGAGGGCGTGGCGCTGATGGACACCGGCGGCATGTTCGCCTCCGCCTCCGGCGGAGAAAAGGTAATCGCGCGCGCGACCAACTTGCAGGCGAAGTTCGCGATAGACACCGCCGACACCGTGGTGTTCGTGGTGGATTCGCAGGAGGGCCTGACGCCGCTCGACGAGGAGATCGCCGCCCTCCTGCGCTCCGCTGGCAAGGACGTGATTCTCGCCGTCAACAAAGTCGACGTTCCCTCGCACGCCGCGAGAAGCTCCGAGTTTTTCTCCCTCGGGTTTGCGGATGTGGCGGAAGTCTCCGCCGAGCACGGGTACGGAATGGAGGCGCTCATGGAAATGCTCGAGGCGCGCTTCGGCAAAATCGAGCCGGCGCCGGACGGCGGGGAGGGAAGAATCAAAATTACCGTCGCGGGCAGGCCGAACGTCGGCAAGAGCTCCATCGCAAACCGGATGCTTGGCGAGGAGCGCATGATAGTAAGCCAGGTGGCGGGCACCACGCGCGACAGCGTCAAGCTCGACATCGACGCTGTTTCAAAAAAGGGCGCCGAGATGAAGTTCAGGCTGTTCGACACCGCGGGGCTTAAGCTCAACCGCAAGACGAACTCTTCGCTCGACTACCTGTCGTCGGTGCGCACGCGCAGGGCGATAGGCGGGAGCGACGTCGTGTTTCTGGTGCTCGACGCAATGGAGGGCGTCGCCGATTTGGACAAGAGGCTCGCGGGGGAAATCGTGGAGGCCGGAGCCGCCGCCATAATAGTCGTCAACAAGTGGGACTACGCCGCGGAGACTTTCAAAAGCGCCCCGTTGCGCGGCTACGAGAATCTCGCCGCGTTCAAAAAGGGATTCGAGGAGGCCGTGCGCCGCGCGCTTCCGGACATCGCCGACGCGCCCGTGCACTTTGTCTCGGCGAAGGAAAATTCGGGCATAGAAAACCTGCTCGAAAGCGCGTATTCGATGAGCAAAAAAATGCTTTCTGCGCCTTCTACAAACGCCCTGAATTCCTGCGTCTCCAAGCTGCTCTCGGCTAACCCGCCAAAGTATGTGGCGAACAAGCGCTTTAAGGTTTATTATTGCGTCAAGACGGCCTCGCGCCCGTACACGATAAGAATGTTCTGCAACGACGCCTCCGTTCTGGCGGATTCGTACCGCCGCTACCTCGTAAAGGGCCTGCGCGAAAAGCTGCGCCTCGGAGGGGTTTCGATAAAGCTCGAGCTCGTGGGCAAGCCCAAACGCTATGCCGGCGCGGGAAAGGGCGCCAGGTGAGGGTCGCGTTCATGGCTTCCGACGCCATCGCCCTCGATTCCATAAGGGCGCTGTTTGATGGCGGGTGCCCGGGGTTCGAGCTCGCGTGCGTGGTCAGCAACCCCGACAGGCCAAAGGGAAGGGGAAAAAAATTGTCGCCAAACGACGTCTCCGCGTGGGCGCTCGAAAACGGCGTGGAGCTCCTGCGCCCCGAGGGTTCGCCGGATGAATCCGACGCCGCGCGCATGAGGGAACTCGGCGTCGAGATGATAGTCGTGATGGCGTACGGGAGGATGCTCAAAAAAAACGTATTGGAGTACGGCAGGTATCCGTGCCTGAACCTCCACGCCTCGCTGCTTCCGCAGCTGCGCGGGGCGTCGCCCGTGGAGACCGCGATAGCGCTCGGATTCAAATCCACCGGCGTTAGCCTCATGGCGATAGAGCCGCGCATGGACTCCGGCCCCGTGTGCGCGGCGGCGGAGGTCGCGATAGCACCCTCCGACGGCTCGGCGTCCCTGCGCGGAAAAATCGCCGCCGCCGCCGCGCGCCTGCTGTCGGAAAACATTTCCTCCGTGGCGGACGGCTCGGCGAAATTCGAGCCGCAGGACGAATCGCGCGCGACGTACACTCGCAAGATTGCAAAGGAGGATTTGTTTTTGGATTTCCGCCTGCCCGCGGAGGAAATCGCCAACCGCGCGCGGGCGTTTTCGTCCGCCGTCGCGGAGATCGGCGGAGAGGTTGTCAAGCTCTCGAATGCCTTTGCCGCCGCGCGCATGAAAGGCGGCGCGGAATGCGGCGAGGTCGTCGCGGCCTCGCGCGCCGACGGGCTCAGAATCGCGTGCGGAGCGGGCGACATCGTGTTCGGAGCCATTCAGAGGCCGTGCTCAAAAATGCTTTCCGCGCCGGAATTTTTCGCGGGAAATTCTATTGAAGTGGGAAAGGTTTTGAAGAGCTTCGACTCCCGCCCGCTTTTGCGCCCATAAATTTTAGCGAAACCGCAATTTTTATATTGCATCTTTCGCATATCATATTCTATATAAAAAACGCATTGATAAATTTGCTCGTCGGCACTTTAAGATGGCGCTTTTTTACAGACCGTTTTTGGAAGGGGTATTTTTTGAAGATACGCCGTCGGGCGTCGCCCCCGCCGCTTTTAAAGAGCCTGCCGGATTCGGATTTTTTTTGAGCGGCGCAAGAGCCGCGGAGTTTTCGCCCGATACGGGCGCGAGTATTTCCGTTGAACGCGCATCGGAGCTGCAAAGTTCCCTGAATTCGCGCGCAACGTTAACGTGAAAACAACCCAAAAAAAAATAGGATCATGGCAACAAAAAAAGTGGTAAAAAAAGCAGCTCCGAAGAAGGCTGTGGCAAAGAAGGCTCCGGCAAAAAAAGCGGCCGCAAAAAAAGCCCCCGCCAAGAAGGCGGCAGTTAAAAAGGCGCCGGCGAAAAAGGCGGCCGTGAAGAAAGCGGCGGTTAAGAAGGCACCGGCGAAGAAAGCCGCCGCCAAGAAGGCCCCCGCCAAGAAGGCCGCGGCCAAAAAAGCTCCGGCAAAAAAGGCCTGCGCCAAGAAAGCCTGCGCTTTGAAATCGGTTGCCAAGAAGCCGTGCGCGAAAAAGTGCGGCTGCAAAAAGTAGCGGCTAAATTTCGACTTTTGCGGGGAGCCTCGGGACTCGTTCCCGCAGGCTCCCCTTTTTTTGCCTGCCGCCGCGCAATAACGGAGCCTGCGGGTTTTGTTAGAAATTCGTTTTTTTTAAAAAAAAAGCTTCCATTTTCGCGCCATATATATTTTTTACTTGATTTCATTTTTTAAAAAAGGGAAATGCCTGAATTTTTTGAGCTCGAAAAAGTAGACAAGCGCTTCGGAGACAACCATGTCGTAAAAAGCGTGAGTTTCGGGGTGCGCTGCGGCGAAATATTTTCCCTTCTCGGCCCGAGCGGCTGCGGCAAGACCACTATTTTGAGAATATCCGGCGGCTTTGAAGAGCCCGATTCCGGAAAGATTTTTCTCGACGGAAAGGACATCACCGACACCGCGCCCAACAAGCGCAAAATAAACACGGTGTTCCAAAACTACGCCCTCTTCCCCCACATGACAGTCTTCGACAACATCGCGTTCGGCCCCCGCACGGCGGGAGTGGACGAAAAGCGCGTCGGGGAAATGGTGGACGAAATGCTTTCGATCATCCGCCTCGAGGGGCTCGCCTCGCGCAAGACCGACACCATAAGCGGCGGGCAGAAGCAGCGCATAGCGATAGCGCGCGCTCTCATAAACAAGCCAAAGCTCCTTCTGCTCGACGAGCCGCTCGCCGCGCTCGACCTCAAGCTGCGCCAGTACATGCTGCTCGAGCTCGACAGAATCCACGACGAGGTAGGGACGACTTTCATATACGTCACGCACGACCAGGGCGAGGCTATGAGCCTTTCGGACAGAATCGCCGTCATGAACAGCGGCGTCATAGAGCAGATAGGGACTCCCGCCGAAATCTACGAAAACCCCCGCACCAAATTCGTTGCGTCCTTTATCGGCGACACCAATTTCTTTGAGGGTTCCGTCGCGTCGGTCACCAACCGCGAGTACTGCCGCATAGACTTTTTCGGGCTCGGCGAATTTCCGTCGTACAACGAGCACAGCCTGTCGGTGGGCGACAGGGTGACGGTCAGCATCAGGCCGGAAAAGTTCAGGATTTTCGACAAAAAGCCCGAGAACGAAAACCTCAACATGTTCGAGGCGCAGGTAATCGACATCGTTTACCAGGGCGCGCAGACCCGCTATTGGGTGAAGTCCGCCGACGGGCGCCGCATAAATATCGTCACCCAGCACAACCGCTGCTATCTCGACTACAAACAGCCCACTTGGGACGACAAAGTGTGGGTTGCGTGGCACCCCGACGACGTCACGACGCTCCCCGAGGAGGCCCCGCATTAGGGTTCTTAAACTATGGCCGACGACAAATCGAATTTTTCGGCGCGCGCGGGCGCAAAGAGGTTCACCGAGTGGTTGTTCACCGCGCCGTCGCTTTTGTGGTTGGCCGTATTTTTCGTAATACCGTCCCTGCTGGTGTTCGCCATCGCCTTCAAGACGGCCGATCCCGCGGGCGGAATAGGCCCCGGGTGGACGCTCGATACTTTTGCCAACGTCCTGCGCAGCGACTACGTTTCGGTTTTGTGGCGCACGGTGTGGGTTTCGTGCGCGATAACGGCTATATGCCTTTTGCTCGGGATTCCCGTCGGGTACTGGATAGCCCAGCAGCGCGAGAAGTACCGCTACTGGCTGCTGCTTGTCATAATAATACCGCTCTGGACGAACTTCCTGATACGCATTTTCGCGTGGAGGGTTTTGTTGCACCCCGACGGATTTTTGCGCTCGGCGCTGTTGAAGCTCGGGATAATTTCCGACGACGTGTTTTTGCTTAACAACCTCGGGGCGGTCATAACCGTGTCGGTCTACACCTGCCTGCCTTTCGCGATTCTCCCGATTTACGCCGCGGCGGAAAAGTTCAATTTCTCCCTGATAGAGGCCGCGCGCGATTTGGGCGCGTCGCGCTTCAAGGCGTTTGTTTCCATATTCATTCCCGGGATAAAGCGCGGGATATACACGGCGATAATGGTGGTGTTCATTCCCGCGATGGGCTCGTACGCAATTCCGGACCTCGTCGGCGGCGTTGACGGCGAAATGCTCGGCAACAAGATCGCGATCCGCGCTTCCGCCAACAGGAACCTGCCGGAGGCCGCGGCGCTTGCGGCGCTGCTATCGGTAATAATATCCGTTCCGGTGCTTCTGGTTTTCCTCAAACAGAAGGGGGTTTTGAAAAACGTCATCAACATACGCAGGTCGTCGGGGGACTCCACAAAATGAAATCGCGCTACACGTCGCTTTTCGTCACGATATTCGTGATGGTTTTCATGTACCTGCCGATTGTGATGCTCGTCAGCCAGTCGTTCAACGAGTCGCGCTACGGCGGAAAGTGGATGGGGTTTTCGCTGAAATGGTACGAGGCGCTTTTCAGGGACTCCGCCGTCATAAACGCAACCGTCAACACCCTTGTCGTGGCGTTTGCGGCGACCGTCATATCAACGGCGGTCGGGACCTGCGCGGCGTGGACTTTGAACAAGTACAGGCTCTCCAGGCTCCAGTCGGCGCATTATGTGCTCGTGTACGCCCCGATGTGCGTGCCGGACGTCCTGATGGGAATCAGCCTGCTCCTGATGTTCGTGAGCATGCGCGTGGATCTGGGGATCGCGACGGTGATTCTCGCGCACGCGACTTTCTGCCTGAGCTTTGTCACTTTCACGGTGCTCGCGCGCCTTCAAGACTTCGACTTCAATATAATCCAGGCGGCGCAGGATTTGGGCGCGGGCAATTTCAGGATATTCGTGAAAATCGTCCTGCCGCTTTTGGGGCCTGGAATAGCGGCGGGGGCGATGATGGCGTTTACTCTTTCTATGGACGACTTTGTCGTGACGTTCTTTGTGGGAGGCCCGGGGAGCACAACCCTGCCGGTGAAGGTTTACAGCATGATGAAGCACGGCCCGCCGGCGATAATAAACGCCCTGAGCGTCGTGTTTATGGCGCTGACGTTCACCGTGGCGATAGCGGGGCAGTTTTTGACGCGCAAAAAGTTTTAACCCTAAAAAAAGGCTAAAATAAAAGGAAATGAAGAAAATACTCAAATATGTCGCATCGGCTGTCGCCCTCTGCGCGGCGATTGCAATGTGTGGCTGCGGGCCGTCGAAGCCCGTACTCAATGTCTATATGTGGTCCGACTACATAGACCTCGACCTCGTAAAGGAGTTTGAGCAAAAGTACGACTGCAAGGTCGTAATCGACATATTCGACTCGAACGAGTTCATGTACTCCAAGCTCAAGGCGGGCGGCGCCGGCTACGACCTCATCCAGCCTTCCAGCTACATGGCGAAAATCATGTACGAGCAGAAGATGATAGAGAAGCTCGACCATTCCAAGCTTCCGAGCCTCGCGAAAATCAACAGGGCGTACCTCGACAATCTGGCCATCGACAAGAAAATGGAGTACAGCGTCCCCTACATGATAGGCTTTACGTGCATCGCCTACAACAAGGACAAGCTCGGAAAAATTCCCGACACATGGGCGGTTTTCGGCGACTCCAAGCTCAAGGGCCGCATGACAATGCTCAACGACATGCGCGAGACCATCGGCGCCGCGCTGCTCTTCAAGGGCCATTCCATCAACACCACCGACGAAAAGCACCTCGAAGAGGCTAAGAAGCAGATCATAGAGTGGAAGCGCAATCTCGCGAAATTCGACAACGAAGTCTACAAGGTAGGCATACGCTCCGGAGAATTCCAGGTAGTGCAGGGGTACAGCGGCGACCTCTTCCAGGTCTTTGCGGAAGCTCCGGAACTTACGTGGATGTGCCCGAAGGAAGGGTTTACAATGTGCTGCGACGACTGGGCGATTCCCGTCACCGCGCGCAACAAGGAGCTTGCGTACAAGTTTATCGACTTCGTTATGACTCCGCAGAACGCCGCGCGCAATATAGAGTTCACCTGCTTCACTTGTCCGGTTGACGGCGCGAAGGAGTTCGTTTCCGAGGAAAACAGGAACCACCCGGGAATGTTCATCGCCGACGAAATGTACAAGAAGGGCGAAATCATCCAGGATCTCGGCGCGGACAATGCCAAATATATAAAAGTCTGGGACGAGATAAAGCTCGCCAAGTAGCATTGTTCTCTATTTCTCGAAACCGGAACGGTTTTCCGTTCCGGTTTTTTTGTCCCCGTTTCGCGCAAATTTTACGGCTAATTTCATACTCGCGTATGGAATACTCCGCCGTAAAATTCTATTAATAGATTTTGCGTTTGCCGCGCGCAGTCCAAAAAATGCCGGTTTAAATTTAATCCGCAAATGCCTTTATTTATTTTTGGGGAGAAGAGTCGGATTCTAACATGGAAATATATGCGTCCCGCTCCGATTGCGGCAATTTATTTATCTTATTTAGGATATTTGCCAATGACATATCGCGTTCTTTTTTCTTGCGCGGTTCGGGGGCGAAAAATTCCGTTTCTTTGACCGGATTTGCCCTGACTTTATTTAATATTTTTCTGTAAACTATATTGTCTACCGCCTCTTCGACGACATCCTTCTCATGCCATCCGAATTGTCTGAAAGCGCCAAGATTGGACGGGCAATTTTTTACCAATACATGTCCGTATTGCGTTTTACACCTGAATATTCGATCTTCCGTTTCGGGATTTGAATTAGATTGTTGCCCGCATTCTTTCCTTCCCGCTTCCTTATATTCGCTTTCTTCGCCAGCGGAAATTATCCAATACGGTTTGCCGCCATCGGATACACTTTCAAACTTGAACGGTTTTCCTATCTGGTCTGCTGCCAGTTTTGCTGTCAACAGGCGGGAGAAATTATCTATTATGATAATTTCTCCCCTTCCCATTTTGGACATTCTTTGTTTTATCGCGTTGAAGAGCTTGTACATAATATTGCTATGTTCCGTTTTTTTCAGGCGATTTTGTAGGGATTATACGGGTTGGCTTACCTATGCCGGTGCGTAGGTAAAAAGAAAATTATATGAATTATTGCGCTTTATGTATATATAAGTATATACAAATGGCGCAAGCTGAATTTTTCCCGAATTTTTTGCGGGTTGCGCGATATTTGGCAAAGCTGCCGAGTTATCGGGAAGGGGGGTTTTTATCCGGTTTTAACAAAATATGCAAATGTCTGAATGGTCTTGCCTTTGAAATGCGGGAAATTTTACATTTTTTTTCATTTAACCGAATACGGCGCAATGGCATTGCTTAAAATTCGTTGTTTCTATCCATAAAAAAAAGCCGCCTGCCGGCGGCTTTGGGAAAGTCTGAATTTGCGTTTCGCGGCCTATTTCAGCGCGGGAAGAAGGATTTTTTCCATCACCGCGTACCCTTCGGGCGTCGGGTGTATCCCGTCGTTGGCGTATTTTTTCGGGAGTCCGTCCTTGTCGTCAGCCATCGGGGTATAGTAGTCCACATACTTTACCGCGTTTTTGCCGCAGTAGGCTTTCAGCATTTCGTTGAGTTTCTTCACGAGCGGCGCGGGCTTGATTTCCTGCCTCCACGGATATTTGTTGGCGGGAAGCACCGAGCACACTATCGGAATGACCCCGTTTGCCTTGGCGATTTCGACCATCGAGACTATGTTGCCGAAGATGTTTTCCACGGCGATGTAGCCCTGGTTTTGAGCGATGTCGTTGGTTCCCGCCAGAATCGCCACGTATTTGGGTTTCAGGTCCAGGACGTCGCGGCGGAACCTCGCGAGCATCTGCGAAGTCACCTGTCCGCTTATCCCGCGGCCGACGATATTGTTTTTTGCGAAGAAGTCGCCGGGCGTTTTCTTCGGCCATGCGTCGGTTATGGAGTCGCCCATAAGCACCGCAAGGGGCGGCTTGGAGACGGCTTTGTTCGCCTCGGCGTATCTGCCGAAGCTTGCCCAGTCGCCGGCGGCGAGCGCCGCCGCGCAGGAGAATGCGGAGAGTATCGCCGCAAAGAGTATTTTTTTCATATGCATATTCGGGTTGAAATCATTCCTTCCGCCCGTCTTTGAGCGACTGCTGCGCGAGGATCCAGAGCAGGTCGGATAGTCGGTTTATGTAGGCGAGCGGAAAGGGGCGGGCGAGCTCCCCGCTCTCGGCGAGGGCTGCGATTTCGCGCTCGGCGGCGCGGCATCGGGCGCGCGCCATGTCGAGGGCGGCCTGCAAATGCGTTTCGCCGGAGTGCGCCCAGCCCGAGAAAACGTCGCCCGCGGCTTCGGAGGCCTCGATTTTTTTCTCCAAAACTTCCAGATCGGCGCCGCCGAGAGTGCGTATGTTTTTTTCGGCGAGCTTCGGGAAATCCGCCTTGTCCGTGGCGAGCTCGGTCATGAGAAATACGAGCGATTTCTGCAATTCGAGGACAAACTCCGCGAGTTCCCCGCCGGCGAACGACCGCGCGAGCCCGAGGGTTGCGGAAAAGTCGTCGAGCGCCCCGTAGGCCCTCACCCTTTGCGAGGCTTTCGAGACATCCCTGCCGAACATGAGCTTCGTGCGGCCGGCGTCGCCGGTTTTTGTCGATATTTTCATGCTACATCTTTTCGAGCGGCTCGATTCCGAGCACGCGCAGCCCCGTTTCCAGCACGCGCAGCGCGCGCGAGCACAGCATCAGGCGGCGCGCCCGCACGGATTCGTCGTCCACCATTACCTTGTTTGCGTTGTAGAAAGTCGAAAACGTTCCGGCGAGCTCGTAGAGGTATGTGCACAGGTAGTGCGGGCGCAGCTCGGCGAGGGTGAGCTCAAACACGGCGGGCAGCGCCACGAGCTTGCGCGCGAGCGCAATCTCCTGTTCGGTTTCCATTTCGCCCGCGGCGGAGAAGTCGGCGTCGGGCGATATGCCGAGCCTGCGGAAAATGGAGTGTATCCGCGCCGCGGCGTAGAGCAGGTAGGGGGCGGTGTTGCCGTCGAAAGCCAGCAGCTTGTCCCACGAGAATAGGTAGTCGTTCGTGCGGTTTTGCGACAGGTCGGCGTAGCGGAGCGCGGCGACCCCGACGGTTTCGGCTATTTTGTCCGCCTCCTCCGGCGGGGTGTCCGGATTCTTTTCCAGCACTATTTTGCGGGCGCGGGCGACGGCTTCGTCGAGCAGGGCTTTGAGGCGCACAGGTTCGCCGCTCTTGGTTTTGATCGCCTTGCCGTCTTCGCCAAGGATCGTGCCGAACCACACATGGCGGAGTTTCGGCAGCTTGTACCCTTTGCAGGCAAACCACTTTTCAGCCGTCATGAAGAGCTGCTGGAAGTGGTCCTGCTGCCTGCCGTCGGTGACGTACACGACTTCCTCCGCCCCGAAATGCTCGACGCGGTAGAGGAGGGTGGCGAGGTCTGTCGAGGCGTAGTTGGACGCCCCGTCGCTCTTTCTTATTATGAAAGGCTGCGTCTTGAATCGGTCGTGCTCGCGCAAAAACACTACGAGCGCCCCCTGGTTTTCTTCGGCGATGCCGCATTCCGAGAGTTCGGCGTAGATTCTGCCCACCTTGTCGCGGTAAAAGGATTCCCCGAGCGACACGTCTATCGTAAGCCCCATGCGCCCGTACATCTTTTCAAACGCCGCGGAGCTGGTCTCGTTGATTTTGTTCCACAGCCCCGCGTTTTCGGGATCGCCGTTTTGGAGCTTCACGAGCTCCGCGCGCGCGGCCTCGGCGGCTTCGGGGGATTCCTTTGCCAGCGCGCTGCCGCGCTTGTACATCTGTTCGAGTTCTTCGAGAGAGTTCTCGTTCTCCGGGTCGAGCTTGTAGCCGGAGGTTTTGATTCCGTATATGAGTATCCCGAAATTCGTGCCCCAGTCGCCTATGTGGTTGTCGGCGATTACGTCCGCGCCGCAGAATGCGAGCAGCCGCTTTACCGCCTCCCCGATTACCATCGGGCGGAGGTGCCCGACGTGCATCTGCTTTGCGGTGTTCGGCGACGGGTAGTCTACCACCGTCTTTCTGCCGCCGTAAAATCCGCGGGCGGCGTCGCGCAGCTCCTTTTCCCCGCTGTACTTTGCAAGCCACCCCCCGAGAAATTTTTTCGTGAGCGCGAAGTTCACGAACCCCGGGCCCGCCACGGAGGTTTCGACGAGCGATTCGTCGAAATCGGGGGACGCCTTTATCGCCGCGAGCAGCCTTTCGCCCGCGGCTCTCGGGTTTTCCCTGTGCGCCTTTGCGTATTGCAGGGCGCCGTTGGCTTGGAAGTCGCCGAATTTCGGGTCGGCGGGGCGTATCATCGGGTCGAAGCCGGAGCCGAAGCCGGCGGCCTCGGCGGCTTTTTTAGTTAGGGCGCCGAGCGCCTTTGCGGGGTGGAACCAAATTTCCATTGTCCTGAATTTTCCTGAAAAAAACAGCCGCTTCAATCTCTTGAAACGGCGTGCCGCAGCCTTTCTCGCCTACTTGGAAATTCCCAGAAGCGCTTTTATGCGCGCCGCCCAGTTTGCCTTTTCGGCTTCCGTGGGCGTCGGCGACGAATTTTCATCCCACCACTGCGGCGGCTCGGTGTTGAGGCCGCCGGAAGAGCGGACGGCGTAGACGACTTTGCTTACGGCGTCTTTTGCGTCCGGAACGTGCGACGAGAAAATCACGTCTATCTGGTGTATGTAATTGTCGCCCGACCTCAGCGTCGCGGGGACGCTCGTTATCGCGCTCACGGAGGGGATTGCCTTCTTGAACGCCTCGGCGGTGAGCCTCGACATTATGCGCTTTGCCAGCGCAAACGTCCCCTCGCTCGGGGTGTCGAATATGAAAGTAAGCGAAATGTAGTCGATGTCTCTGACCTGGCGGGGCATCGCCACCTTGCAGAGCCCGCCGATTTCGGAGACGCCGTTTTCTCCGACGAGTCCGAGGTCGAAAAACGCGATGAACTTTTCGTTGCGTAGTATTTCCAATAATTTTTGGTCGGGATTTTCCATGAGCGGCGCCTGTTAGAAATTATAAACTTTTCTTGATAAAACCAGAGTTCGGTCCATATTTCAAGAAATAAATGGAGACGGCTTACATCGCTATAGGGGCGGCCCTCGTCTACGCCGCGTGCGCGGCCGCGGCGGTCGGGGCGTTTTTGCCCGTCCTGCCCGGGCCGCTGCTTTCTTTTGCTGCAATATTGGCATTTAAGCTTGCGCTTCCGGACTCGCAGCTCGGGTGGTGGAATGTCGGCATATGCGGGGCGCTTGCAGCTTTCGCACAGGCCGCGGACATATTCATGTCGTGGATGGGCGCCAAGAAGTTCGGCGCAACCTGGCGCGGGGGGCTGGGCGCGTTTATAGGAGTTTTCGTAGGCATCTTCCTGCCGCCGCCCGCGCTGTGGATTTTTATAGCGCCATTGGTCGGGGCGTTTCTCGGCGAATGGCTCGGGGGGTCGGGACTGCGAGCCTCGGGCAGGGCGGGGCTGGGGGCGTTCGCGGGCTCGCTCGCCGCTTCAATGCTGAAATTTTTGATCGTAGTCTACATGGCTTTCGCGTTTTCCGCGGGCGTGTTCGGCCTCTTCTAAAAATATTCTTGACGCGCCTTTGGGGCTGGTATTTATATTACGGCTTTAATTTATCGCGGGCATAGTTTAGTGGTAAAACCCCAGTCTTCCAAACTGGTGATGTCGGTTCGATTCCGTCTGCCCGCACCAATCCGGCCGACGCGCGCGGCGCGCGGGCGGCAGTCCGAACGGCGTTTTCGCGGCTGCGCGGAAATGCGCGGATTCGCGAAAATGCGTTTTTTTTGCGGAAAACGGCGCGCCGAAATCCAAAAACATACAGAATACCGTGAGCACTCCACTGATAATGATAGGCCTTCCCAAAGGCAGCCTCGAAGAATCAACGATAGCGCTTTTTGCCAAAGCGGGCTGGCGAATCTCCAAGAGCTCCCGCTCCTACAAGCCCTCCATCGACGACCCCGAGCTCGACGGCCGCTTCGTCCGCGCCCAGGAGATCAGCAGATATGTAGAACAGGGCTTTTTTGATTGCGGCCTCACCGGCTACGACTGGATTCTCGAAAATTCCAGCGATGTCGTCGAAGTATGCGACCTCGTTTACAGCAAGGCTACTTCCCTGAAATCGCGGTGGGTTCTCTGCGTCAAGGAGGACTCCGACATCAAGACCGTGAAAGACCTCCAAGGCAAGCGCGTCGCCACAGAGCTGATGAACGTCACCAGGAAATTCCTCGCCGACAACGGGGTTGACGCCGAAGTGGAATTTTCTTGGGGCGCGACGGAAGTCAAGGTTCCGGATCTCGTCGACGCCATCGCCGACATTACCGAGACCGGCTCATCGCTGCGCGCCAACAACCTGCGCATAATCGAGACCATGCTCTACACGAACACCAAGTTCATCGCCAACAAGGCAGCGTGGGAAAATCCCGAAAAGCGCAGGAAGATAGAGTCCATCGCCATGCTCCTGCGCGCCGCGCTTGAAGCCAACAGCAAAGTGGGCCTCAAAATGAATCTTCCCAAAGGCAATCTCTCCAAAGTAATAGCCTCCCTGCCTGCGCTCCGCAAGCCAACCGTTTCCCAGCTCTCCGACCCCGCTTGGGTCGCCGTCGAAACCATCGTCGACGAAAAGGTCGTGCGCGAAATCGTTCCCACCCTGAAAGACAACGGCGCCGAAGGAATAGTAGAATACCCCCTAAACAAAATCATCCCCTGATTTGGCGAATGCTTTTGGGCTAAAAACGAGTTGCTGCGCGATAACGGCGACTTTCGCGTATGCCAATACGCTTCAATCCGCCGTTTCGCTTGCGCCCCGTTTTTAGCTCCAAAATCATTGCGCCAAATCTGGAACCTTTGGTTTGGGGAGAACGAACTTCGGAAGTGCTAACGAACCTCTCATGGGAGGTTCGTTTTTTGCTGGAAACGGATAACTGTTGAGTTCCGCGTATGCCAATACGCTTCAATCCTTTGTTTCGCGTGTGCCCCGTTTTTGGCTCCAAAATCATTGCGCCAAATCTGTGAAGCTTAGGTTTGGGGAGAACGAACTTCGGAAGTGTTAACGAACCTCTCATGGGAGGTTCGTTTTTTGCTGGGAACGGATAACCGTTGAGTTTCGCGTATGTTCAATACACTCGATCTTTTGTTTCGCTTGCGCTCCGTTTTTATCTCCAAAATCATTGCGCCAAATCGGATACCCTTGGTTTTTCGAAACGAACTCCGGAAGTGCTAACGAACCTCTCATGGGAGGTTCGTTTTTTTGTGGATAACGGATAACGGCGACTTTCGCGTATGTTTAATACGCTTCAACCCGCCGTTTCGCTTGCGCCCCGTTTTTAGCTCCAAAATCATTGCGCCAAATCGGATACCCTTGGTTTTTCGGAACGAACTTCGGAAGTGTTAACGAACCTCTCATGGGAGGTTCGTTTTTTTGTGGGGAACGGATAACGGCGACTTTCGCATATGTTTAATACGCTTCAACCCTTTGTTTCGCTTGCGCCCCGTTTTTATCTCCAAAATCATTGCGCCAAATCTGTGAAGCTTAGGTTTGGGGAGAACGAACTTCGGAAGTGCTAACGAACCTCTCATGGGAGGTTCGTTTTTTTGTGGGGATATGGAGAGAATAGAAGCATTGGCGGCGCCAACCTTTCAATGGCTGGCGCGCCCTTCGTGCACGCCCCGTACCGGCATTGGCGTTAGTCGAATTTTTTCAGTTCGGAGAGTTTGACGGTTGTCGAGAAGAGCTGGGCGCCTTTAGAGTCGAAGAAAGAGAATGTGACTGCCCTGTCGCTTTCCGGACCGTCGACTTTTACTATCGCAAACGAACGCTTTGTAATTGCGCTGCTGGGCACGCGGAAGTAGTTCATTTCCGTCACTTCTTCTATCGGGCGGCCGGTTAACGGGCCGGCGGTGAGGTCGTATATTGGGTATCCTCCCGCGCGCACGAGGCGGGAGAGTTCGCCGAAGGGCTTGTTTGCCGACAAAAACACTATGCCGGGGATTTTTGAGAACACGAGAAATTCGGAGAGCCTTTTGCGCTCGTCGGCCGAGAACGCGAAGTTGTCGCGCGAATTTGCGGGGTTTGCGAACGGGGAACTCATCACCACAAACTTGAAGTTTGCCTTTGAGTTTTGAAGCGCGCCCATCAGCCATTCAAGCTGCCTTTCGCCGAGATATGCCGGACGGGAGTTGCGGTAGTCGAGGTATGAGCGGTTGGAGCAGTCGTCGAGCACGAAAAATTCCGCGTCGGCGTACTGGAAAGAGTAGGATTTCGCGCCGCCCGCGCCGCTTGCGGGGTTTGCCCAGAGCATGTCGAACGCGGCGGAGGCGCCTACGGCGCCTGCGGAATTGGAGTCGTTTGACTTTCCGTAGTAAGAGCCGCGGGCGGCAACGCCGTAGTTTGCGCGCTTTGAGAGCAGGGCGGAAATTTCGGGGATTTCCCTCGCGGCGGCGCCCCTCAAAAACTTTGCCGAGGCGGAGTCTTCATCGGCGTTGCGGAGGGTGTTCATTCCGTCCGCCCATATGGAGAAGGCGGGGTTTTTGGCGTCGGCGGCCGCGTAGATTTCATACTCGCCGCCCGGCGTCTTGTAGGGCGGGTCGAACTGTTTGTCGTTTAGATAGTTTTCGCCGAATACCGCAAAGGAGAAGTCGGGCGGGGGAGTCCGGTCTTTGTAGTCGGGCCTGGTCTTGAAAGAACCCTTAGCGATTTCCGCCCCGTCGGCGGTTTTCACTGAAAATTCGTATTTGGCTCCGGGATTCAGGCCCGAAAATATTATTGTGGAGGCTCCGCCGTTTTGCGGGTTTTGAACGGCGGCGGAAGATGCCGCCTTCCCGCCTTCGGAGCACGCGGCGGTTATCCCTTTTGCGGAGCCGGCAGCGACCCACACGCGGGCTTCGCGGGTTCCGACGTCGCCGACCATGGAGGGGGCGGCGGCGAGGCCCGCGGTGGAAAACAGGAGGGCGAGGGTAAACGGGGCAGTTTTTGCGGTCGTCATAAATTGTTGGGTTTGGCGGCGGATTCTTCGGCGAGGTTCAGGCAGAGCTGGCGCAGGTCGAATACTATGGCGTTTATGCGCCTCATGCGCTCCGCCCCCTGTATGGAGGCGGGAGTTTCGATTTCCGAGAGCTTTGCCATTATCTCGTTGAGTTTCACCGCCGCCATCTTGTAGTTGCACCGCGCAAGCAGGTCTTCGCTGAGATCCGTTGAGTTTGCGCCCAGCGCCATGAAAAACGACGTCTCCCCTATTGTCTTTGATATGTCCCAGACGAGGGATGGGGAGATTTGCGTTTCGGCGATGACGCGGCCGAGGTGTTCTTGCAGGCAGCGCATGAGCCCGCGGGTTATTATGTAGACGGGGTGGTTGAGCAGCGTCCACGGCTCGTCGGAGAACTCGGCGTCGGATTCCTCAAAATATTCGTCGCCGGCTTTTGGAATCGGCCAGCCGGCAATTGTCGCGATTTCGTCGAGGCTCTTGCCGCGCAGCCTGTTGACCGAATAAACGGACGCGAATTTGGATATTTCCCTCTCCGACTTTTTAAGATAGTCGAACCAGTCGCGCTCCGACCAGCCAATGGGCGCGTTGCCGTCAAAAAAGTTGTCCGAGTAAAATTCGTCCATTTGAAAACCGAAATTTATATTTTTTAATCGCCGCGATTTTTCAAGCATAAAGAGGGGATTTGGGCGGGCGCAAAAAAAACCCCGCGCTCGGCGGGGCTTACGGCTCCGCGCTTCGCGCCTCAGAAGCCCTTGACCTTGAAGAGCGACGTCACAGACATGTTGTTGTGTATGCGCAGTATCGCCTCCGTGAGCAGGTGCCCGACGGGCAGAACCGTTATGGGGTATTCCTTGTACCGCTCGTCCGGAGGGGTTGAATCGGTTATGATGAGCTCGTCGAGCCAGCGTTCGGAGAGCCTGTCGTAGGCGGTTTCGGTCAGGATGGCGTGCGTGACGGCCGCCCTCACGGTTTTGGCCCCCTTGGATTTGAGTATCTTTGCGGCGGCGGTGAGAGTGCCGGCGGTTTCGGTCATATCGTCAACTATTAGTATGTCGCGGCCCTCGACTTCTCCGACGAGGCTTGTCGCCTCCACGACTTCCGCGCTGATCCTGCGCTTTGCGATAAACCCCAGCGGGCAGTCGAAGAGAGTGGCGTAGCTTTGGGCGCGCTTGAGCCCTCCGACGTCCGGAGAGAAAACCGTTAGGTTGTCGATATAGGGCTGCCCTTCAAGATAGTCGTAGATGACGGGCGAGGCGTAGAGGTGGTCGCAGGGGATGTCGAAGAAACCCTGGATTTGGGTGGCGTGCAGGTCGAGCGTGAGCACCCTGTTGGCGCCGGCCGCCACGAGCAGGTTTGCGATGAGCTTTGCGGTGATCGGCACGCGCGGCTGGTCTTTTCTGTCCTGGCGGGCGTAGCCGAAGAACGGGAGGACGGCCGTGATGCGCTTTGCCGAGGCGCGGCGGGCGGCGTCTATCATTATGAGCAGCTCCATGACGCTTTCGTTGGAGGGCTTGCTCGTGGGCTGTATGATGAACACGTCGTCGCCGCGGATGTGGTCTATTATTTTCACGAAGGTTTCGCTGTCGGGAAAGGATTCCACGACGGCGTTGCCGATGGGCATCGACAGTTCTTTGCAGATGGACTGCGCGAGGGCGGGGTGGGCCCTGCCCGTAAATATTTTGAGGTTATCGATTTTCATGCGGATGCTGTTGGGAAGAAGTCTATTATTCGCTTGAAACTATCGCGCGCGCGCGGGCAGTCAAGGCAATTCGCCGGAGGCGCGGCGCGCCGGTTCGCGGTTTGCGCGCGTTGGCGGGCTATTCCGCGCCGTACCCGAGGTTTTCCGAAATTTCCGCCGCCGCCGCCTTGACGAGTTCTCCGAGTTTCGGGAAGTCTTTCGGGTCGATTCTCCCCGCGGGGGCGGTTATCCATAGCGCGGCGGCGGGGAAGCCGTGCCGGTCGAATATGGCGGCAGCGACGCAGTTCACGCCGTCCACAGCTTCCGATTCGTCTGTGGAATATCCTTTTTTTTCGCACTCTTCGAGCGCGCGCAGGAGTTCGGCGGAGTCGGTAATCGTGTTTTTTGCGAACTTTTCGAGGTTTAGGCGCGCGGCGATTTTCCGCCTTTCCCCTGCGGGCATTGCGGCGAGAATCGCCTTGCCCGGCGCGGAGGCGTGGAGCGGCGAGGTCATTCCGAGCCTGCCCATAAAGTTGAACGGGTGCTCTCCGCCCTCCTGGCTTATCATAACGCATTCGCCGTTCAGGTACGCGCCAAGCATGGCGGTTTCCCCCGTGGAGTCGCGGAGCCTGCGCATTACGGGCAGGCTCTCCTCGACGAGGTTGGCGTCGCACAGGCTCGAGTACGCCAGAGGCAGGATTTTTTTCGTTATCGAGTAGGCGCCGGTTTCCCTGTTTTTCCTTATGTAGCCGATTTTTTCGAGCGTGAGCGATATCCTGAAAAGGGAGGTCTTGTTGCACGCGACCTTTTCGAGCAGCTGCGGAAACGCGAGGCCCCCGCGTGCGGCCGCGATGGCTTCGAGGGCGGCGAACGCTTTTTCGAGGTTCGGTATTCTGTACGTTTTGGTTTCTTCGCGCTTTGGCATAGAGTGTTTTTTGCGGCGAGCATTGCGGAAATTATAAGGCTTGACAACATTTTTATTGTTTTTGAAACTTTGTTTCGAGTTTGTTGCAACGCTCTTATGGCTAAATGGGGGAGATTATTGCGCGCCGCCGCCGCCGCATGCGCCGTTTTCGCGCAGGTTTCGGAGGCGCGGACTTTTTCGGAGAGGTATTACAAAAACATATCCGTGGGAATTGATGGCGGCGGCAAAGTGCGCGCCGTTTCTCCGGCGGGGGCGGGATATTGGCTTCTTTCTCCCCCGAAAGGGGAAGGGTTGGAGATTTTAGTTTCCGGCGCGGACGACTCCCAGCCGTATTTAAGGTTCAAATGCGCGGGCGAACCTGACGGCGGCATTCTCTATTCGCCGGACGGAAAATTCGGCCTTTCGATTCCCGCGCCTCAGCCGGCCCGCGGCGCGGGCGGAAAGCGCCCCGTCGGTTTTTTTGCCGAGGTTCCGGCTTATTCCGAGCTCGCGCAATTCCGCAATCTTGCGCACGTTCCCAGCGGATTTCTTGGAAAGCCTGGCGTCTATCCCCGCGCGGAAATGTCGGACGCAAGCGGCGGGGAAAGGTCTCTGAAAATAGACTTCGGGCGGGAGGTAGAAATAGGCAGGCTCGCCGTCCGCGGCGCGGAGGGCTCCGCCGGCGGGGAAATTTTGCCGCACTGCAAGCTCGAGTTCCCGGGGGCGGAGGCAATGCCGGTATCCTTTAAGGAGGAGGACGGCGCGCGGGTTTTCGATTTCCCGAAGCGGCGCGTTTCGGGCGTAAAAATATCGTTTGCGGATTCGCCCGCCAGTCGGCGCGCCGCCCGCGGAATCGAGGTGTGGGGCAGGGAAGTTCTCCCGTTTGAGGCTTTTGGCGAGGACGGGCGTAAACTGCCGTTTGAAAGCGCGGCCGCCGCGCTGCGCCGCCCGCGGAGCAAAATCCTCAACCGCTGGACGTGGCGCATGCTGGAGGAAATCTATCCCGTGGAGAGCGACTGGCTCATGCGCGACGCGGGGTTCGACCTCTCGAAGCTCCCCGAAGGCGGGGAGGAGAGGGCGAAGTTTTTTGCGCGGCTTTGCCGCAAGGCGTTGAAATCCGCCGACGGAGGTTTGGAAAAGTCCGCGGAATCCCGCCTTGCGGCGAATCCGTCCGCGGAAGGGGCGGCGAAACTCTACGTTGAAATATGCTCCGCCGCGCGCGCGGAGTTCATATCCCGAATGGGCGGCGGCAGGTTCGTCTATGTAGAGAGATACCCCATCGCCCCGTCGTTCTACGGATATACGGAAGGGCTTTCGGACGCGCGCGGAGAGTGCATTTTCGCCCCCGACTCCGCGCTGTGCCTCCTCTCGGTTTCGGAGGGCGGCGATATATCGCGCGAAGTTCTGCTGTCCGACCCCGACGGCACGATCCGCGACCCCGACGTCTCCTACGACGGAAAGAAAATCCTGTTCTCATGGAAAAAGGACGCCGCCGACGACTACCACATTTACGAGATGGATTTTGCCTCGCGGAAAATCCGGCAGGTCACTTTCGGCAAATGCGCCGACATCGAGCCCAAATATCTGCCAACGGGCGAAATCGTGTTCAACTCCACCCGCTGCGAGCAGGCGACCGACTGCTGGGTGACGGAAGTCAGCAACCTCTACATCATGCGTTCCGACGGCTCCTTTATGCGCAGGGTCGGGTTCGACCAGGTGTGCACCACGTATCCGACTGTCACGGAGGACGGGAATGTGGTATACACCCGCTGGGACTACAACGACAGGGGGCAGACTTTCCCCCAGGCGCTGTTTTCGATGAAGCCCGACGGTTCGTTCCAGACGGAGCTTTACGGCAACAAGTCGTGGTATCCCACGGTGATCGGCCACGCGAGGCAGGTCCCTGGCACGGGCAAATTCATAGCGGTTCTCCACGGGCACCACACCGCCCAGCGCGGAAAGCTCGCGGAAATCGACCCCTCAAAGGGGAGGCAGGAAAACTCCGGCGTCGAGCTGCTCGCGCCGCGCAGAAAGGAGAAGGCGGTGCGGATTGACTGCTACGGGCAGCATGGCGAGCAGTTCCAGTATCCGTTCCCGCTCTCCGAGGATCTGTTCCTTGTGACGTTCGAGCCCGCCCCGTCTTCAAACCGCTCCTATCCGTCTCCCTACGGCCTTTACCTCATGTCGCCCGACGGGCGGCGGGAACTGCTCGTCTCCCACCCGTACCTCGACTGCAAGCAGGCTGTCGCGCTCGCGCCGCGCGCGGTTCCGAAGCTCGAAAAGTCGCGCCTCGACTATTCCAAAAATACGGGAACCCTATTTATCCGCAACATCTACTTTGGCGACGGGGTGGCCGGAGTTAAAAAGGGGTCTATAAAAAAGGTGAGGGTTGTGAAAATCGGCTACCGCCGCGCCCCCGTCGGCAGAATGGAGAGCGAAAACGACGAGGGCGGCGTGAAAGTCAGCGCCATGAACTGCACGCCTATCGCCCTCGGCGGAGGGGCGTGGGACGTTAAGGAAATTCTCGGAGAAGTCGACGTGGCGCCCGACGGCAGCGTCTACTTTGAAATTCCCGCGCGGACTCCCGTCTACTTCCAGCCGATAGACGAAAACGGCTGCGCCGTCACCACCATGCGCTCATGGACGACCATGCAGCCGAACGAGTTTTATTCGTGCCTCGGCTGCCACGGCGACCGCGACACGCCAAACCCCGTGCCGCTCAACATCGCAAAGGGCAGAAAGCCCGAAAAGCTCCGCCCGTTCTACGACGTGAAGGGGGGATTTTCCTTCCGCAAGCACATACAGCCGATTCTCGACAGGCATTGCGTGTCGTGCCACAACGACCGTTCCAAGGCGCGCATAATCTCCGCCGACGGCGCAAAAAAAATAAGCGTCGCAGACCTCGCCCCCACAAGGGGGGAAAAGTGGGAGGAGCTCGAGAGGAAAAACGCGCAAAACGCCGTCCGCGCATTCAGCCTGCTCGACTATCCCGTAAAAAATCCGCAGGCGAAACGGTTCTTCAACGACGCGTATTACAATCTGTTGCAGCCGCGGATGAGCTGGGGAGGGCCGTCGTACGCCGACTTCAAGAACCCGCTCCTCAATTGGCCCGGGGCGCAGTCGGTTCCGACGCTCCTTCCGCCTTACTTCCGCGGCTCCGCCAAAAGCGGCATTATGGATATGCTTAGAACCGGACACGGCAAAGCGAAGCTCTCGCGCGAGGAAATAGACAAATTCGCCGCATGGATAGACCTGTATGTCCCCTACGCGGGAGATTATTACGAGGACAACGCGTGGAGCGAATCCGAAATGAAATTCTACAAATACTACGAGGCAAAAGGAAGGGCGAATGAAGCGGAAGAGCGGCATTCGCTTGATTTGGCAAATGCTTTTGGCGAATAGCCGCGTTAGTGAATCCGCCAAGACCGCTCGCGTACGCCAATACGTTCCGCGATGGAGTTTCTATGGGGTAGGGGGGAGATAGCCCTATTGCGAAGCAATGGGCGTATGGGATTCTCCTTTTTATAGCTGGCGGGTTTCGCGCCTGATTTAATGGTAGCGGAGCTGCCGTCAATTTGCTTTCGATTTGTTTTTTATAACCAAAGCGGGCGGCAAAAATTTGCCGCCCTATTTGTTTGCATTTGAAAACCAGCGTGCTTCCTACTTCCTCCTGCGGTATGCTGCAAAAGCGAGGGCAGCCGCGCCGAGGACGGCGGCAACAGCCGCAGGTTCGGGGACGGTGAAAGTGACTGATAGCGAAGTGTCGCCAAAGACCGCCTCCCACTGTATTCCGCTTGTGTTTCCCTCAAACACCGTGCCCGCCATTGAGCTGCCGGTTTCGTAGGTTATCACGTCTTCAAGGATAAATTCCCCGTCGCCCGCGGAGATGAGTTCCCTCATAGTGTATGCGTCGAATACAAATTCAAAACCCATGTCGCGGTCGCTGCCTGTTTTTTCGAACCTGCCGTTGAATGCTATCTTGTCGTAGGCGAGTTCGCCTTCTATGTCTATGGCGATTTTGCCGGCGTACCATTCGCCCTCGTTGAATGTGACCGTTCCGATCTCTCCGCTGTAGCTTGCCGTCGCGCTGAAAACGGCTTCGGTTCCGGATAGCGAAAGCCTGTTGCCCGTCATGCCGGTGCGCATTCCGATGTCGAGCCTGCCGGAGCCGACTGTCACGTCGTTTATGTTGCTGTCCGTCCCCTCCCACGTTCCGGAGCGGAATCTTATGGTCTGCCGTCCGGACGCGGAACCGTTCATGGAGATATCGAGTTTTGAATTTTCGGTCGTCGTTCCGAATGTGAGGGAAGTTTCCTGGACGGTCGAATTTGTCAAATTTATGGAAGTGTATCCGGCGTCGTAAACGACTATCATTCCGCTTCCGGACATTCCGCCGAGCATATGGCTGTTATACTGGCTTGAATTTTGCCATACGAAGTTGTCCATATGCATTATTCCGTCTACCATGATGTTCGCGTTTGCGGCAAAGCGCAGCGCGGTGGTGTCGGCGGTTCCGAGGTTTACGGAGAAATCTCCTCCTATGTGGAGCTGGCGACCGGACGATTCTGAGACTATGGCGAAAGTGCAGTACGAACTTACCCCGCTTTCCCTTGAATAATTAACAATCATGTTTCCCCCGAGGTCGATATCGGAGTAGAGGACTGTGTCTTGCCTTACATTCCCAGTTCCGCCGGTCAGGTTCATGTTGAAAATCAGATTTTCGGCGAGCGTTATGCGCCCTCCCACGGCCAACATAAAGCTTTCCCTCGCGGAAATGTTTTCGCGGTCGATTGTGAGGGAATTCAAATTCAAAGTAGAACCGCCCGCCACCGACACGTTTGTCATGCCCGTGACGATGCCGTTGTAGTCTGGGCCAAGAGTTCCCTCAAACTGTTGCGTGCGCCCCTCGTCGGTAAACCAGTTTGAACTGTCGTTCAAATACCTGTTGAAATCGGGGGAGTCGGCTGTATTGAAGTATAAATCCTGCGCCGCGAATGCGGAACTCCAGAAAAACGGCAACGCCGAAAGCACGGCGGCAAATCGCAATAAGTTATTGCAATTCAATATATAACGGGGGGGGGGGTAACAATTTCATAATCATCGGTTTCATAACGCTCCCCATATATAAAAATTTCGCGCCTTTGCGAAAGATAAAAAGCGAAATTTTTTAGTTTACTGTAAACTGACGCGGCGCGTTTGCCGCCGCCCGAGCATTCTCTTAAACTCCGCGCTCCGCCGCGCCTTTGGGCGCAAGGCTTTTAGAGCCGTTCCGCGCCTATTCTTCGTCGAATTTGCGGTTGAAGAGGTCTTCGATTTCGTCGAGCATTGACGGGGCGTCTTCGCCTTGCGCCATAAATTTGAGTTCGGAACCCTTGCCCGCCGCGAGCATCATGAGGCTCATTATGCTCTTGCCGTTGACTTCCTCTCCGTCCTTTTCCACCCAGAGTTCTGTGGACGGATATTTGTTGGAAATGCGCACAATCATAGCCGCGGGACGGGCGTGTATGCCCATCTTGTTCTGAACTGATAATACCCTGACTGTCTCGGTTTCCGGCATGATGTCGCCTCTTTTGAAAAATTAAAAGAAGCATTTTGCGCGCTTGTCGTTATCCGTCAAGGGTTTTTTTAATGAAAATCCGGAAAATCCGGCGGCGCGCCGGCGGATTTCCCGCGGCGGCGCGCAATGGAAATTCGCCGGCAACGCGGGTTTTGCCGGTGTATAGGAGGATTTTTTTCCGCGGCGGCGCGCGTTGCGCAAAAAAGCCGCGCGTTAAGGCGCGGCGCGGCGGAATAGAGCCTGGGCGGGCGCCTCAGAAGGAAATTCCGGCCTGTATGGACACCACCTGCGCATGTCCGGTATATTTGCCGACCGTGCGGAACGCGCCGTTGGAAGTGCTGTGGTCTATGCCGGAATCGTTGTAGAAGAATATGTACATGTACGAGATGTTGAAGTTCATATTCTTGTACCTGTATCCGAGGCCGCCCGAAAGCCACACCCTGTCGGAACATGGGATTCTGGCAGTTCTGTTTTTCGCTCCGGTGACGGGTGATTCGTCCCAGGTCGCGCCGACGCGCACAACGAGGTTTTCGTCAAACTCCGGATAGTAGTGGAACCCGACCGAAATTCGCGAGACGTTTTTCCAGTTTTCATGGACGGCTTCGCCGCCGACAGTCTGCCCGTTGTTGGAGTTTTTTATGTCGAGCTCGTCAAACGAATTCCAGCAGGTGAATGAATAGTCGGCCATTACGGCAAACCTGTCGAGCGCGCCCCACAGCCTTTGATAGATGCCGACGTTGAAAGTCTGCGGGAGCGTGACGTTGGCTTCTATCGGGTTCATGATGGTGTCGGTCATGCCCATTTCAAGGTGCTGGTTGCCCTCCACGTCCTGCGAGACTTCGCTTCTCCAATTGAAGCCTATGCGCCCGCCTTCGTCGTATTGTATGGTAAAGCCGACGTTTCCGCCCACTCCCCAGCTCTGTCCGCGCAGGCTGACGGTGGCGTCCCTCCCGGGCGCCAGAGGGGTTGCCTGCGAAAGTTCCGCGTGCATGTATTGCAGCGAAACGCCGCCGCCGATTGACAGCCAGTCGTTGACTTTATAGGCGACGCTCGGGTTTATGTCCACGGTTACGAGGTCGCTGTTGAGCGCTTGGTAGCGGCCCACCCAGTCGCCGTCGTAGTCGGTCTCAAGGCCGTAGGGGGAAGTTACCGAAAACGTCCCGGCTAGCCTTTCGGTAAACTGGTGGACGAGGTAGAAGTTCGGCACGTATGAGACTTCGCCGGCGTTTCCGCCGTCTGAGCCCGAAACTTCCTGTCCCATCGCATAGCTTTTGCCGGAAAACGAAAACGACGGAATCACGAAATTCATGCCGCTGTCCATCACGGTGTCGCCCGGGCGCAAATCCATTGAAAAGGAAGCCGAGGGGTTCCAGAATGCGGACGAGGCGTCCGAATTCGCGTTTACGGTTGAGCCGGCAAGAGCCGTGCCGAGGTTTGATGCGCCCTGTTCCAAAACCTGGAAACCTGCACCAAAACTCGCGCATGCGCCAAACAATGCGCATAATGCGGAGGTTTGCTTTATCATGGCAATAATATGATTCGTTAAAAGGCGTTTCTATAAAAAAAGAAACACAAACGCGCATTATACGCTATGTTGCGTATTTGTGAAGCATAAAATCGTCCGCGGAAAAGTTTTCGGCGTTCTCGGCGCGGCATAATGGAGATTAGGGGCAGCGCGCGGAAGATTAAGAATATGCGGAAATCCGCGGCGGGCGCGGAGCCGGAAAGCTCTTTATCTAAAAAGAGCATGCAAACAAATAGGGCGGCAAAAATTTGCCGCCCTATTTGTTTGCATTTGAAAACCAGCGTGCTTTCTACTTCCTCCTGCGGTATGCGGCAAAAGCGAGGGCAGCCGCGCCGAGGACGGCGGCAACAGCCGCAGGTTCGGGGACGGTGAAGGAGACTGATAGCGAAGTGTCGCCAAAGACCGCCTCCCACTGGATTCCGCTTGTGTTTCCCTCAAACACCGTGCCCGCCATCGAGCTGCCGGTTTCGTAGGTTATCACGTCTTCAAGGATAAATTCCCCGTTGTTTGCGGAAATCAAATCCCTCATAGTGTATGCGTCGAATACAAATTCAAAGCCCATGTCGTGGTTGCTGCCGGTCTTGTTGAACCTGCCGTTGAAGACTATTTTGTCGTAGGCGAGTTCGCCTTCTATGTCTATGGCGATTTTGCCGGCGTACCATTCGCCCTCGTCGAACGTGACGGTGCCTATATTCCCGCTGTCGATTGCCGTCGCGCTGAACATCGCCTCGGTTCCGGAGAGCGAGAGCCGCGCGCCCTTCATGTCGGAGTGCATCCCCAGGTCGAGGCGTCCGGTGTCGATAATCACGTCTCCCAGATTTGCGTCGGTGGCGTCGTACGCTCCGGAGCGGATCCTCAAAATCTGGTAGCCGCTTTGGGCGTTGGAAGCCTTCATCGTGATATTGAGCATGGATTCCGTATCTACATACCCATACGTCACGGAGGCGTCCTGGCGGGTGGAATTCGTGAATATCAGAGTGCTCATTCCCGCGCCGCCCGCTGTTCTCAGCCAACCGTCGGAACCGCTTGCTGTGGTCAGCCCGCCGACGGAAGCGGTGGAAGCGTATCCCTCGCCGGGGGTGCCAATCGTCCACTGGAGAACCGACATGTCGACAATGCCGTCCACTGTGAACTGGGTTATGTTCGTATTGAACCTCACTCTGGCGTCCGCTTGGCGGGAAATTATATTCATGTCGCCCGCGACGCGGAAAGTGTTTGACGTGTGGGCCGCCGAGGCATCGGTTATTATGTTGACGACGAGATACCTGCCGCTGCCGTTTCTGCTGTAATCAATATTGAAATCCCCGCCAATGTTGAATGTGTTGTCGCCGTACATTCTGATTGTTTCTTCGAGGGGACCGGAGCCTACGTGCGCCAGGGTGACGTTCAAATTAAAGTCTTCCGCGAGATTTGCCACGCCGCCGAATCCGAACGAAACCATATACCCGTTGTTCATTCCGGCCTTGGAAAAGTTGTAGGTTAGCGAGTTGAGGTTGAGTCCGATTGCGCTACTTACGGTGCCGTAGACTACGCTTTCGGCATTCACTATGCCGTTGTAGTCTGAGCCGAGGGTTCCCGTAAACTGTTCGGTTCTTTCCGCATTGGTGAACCAGTTGGAGCTCTGTCCCAAAAAGCGGGTGGGATCGGAAGAGTTCAAACTCTCGTTAAAATACAAATCCTGCGCGGCATGGGAAAGGGCGCAGGAGGCTAACAATGCCGGCAGAGCGGCGATTTTGCGTATTGCGTACAAATATTGACTCATAGTATTTAGAACCTTAATTATGTATTAAACTTTTGCAAGAGAATTTTCAAGCCTTTACAATCTCTTATATTGTTGAAAATTTCCTTTCCGAAACGCGCTGCAAAAGAGAAAAATTCAAGCTTTTGCCGCGCTTGCGAATTTTTTTCCGGTTTTCGCCGCCCTTCTGTTGCGAAAACCGCAGGCCCCGCTGAAAATTACCCAATCTGCGGCTTGTTCCCGCACCTTTTTTTTCGCGCGGGCAAAATTAAATTTTATCCTGCGCCGCGCGGCGCGCAGCCGGTTTAAGCGGCAGGCGGCCGCTTTTGCCTTGCCGTTCGGCGGAAAGAGGGAAGGGGAGCCCCTAAAAAACCGCCCAATCAGCGGGCGGCTTTCTTCGCGCCTTTCCCGCGCTGCCTGCGCAAATACGAAAATATTTTCAGCGCGCGCGGAATATACTTTATGGGCGGATAAAATACATACGCCAAAAATATTATAGCAAAACTGCATTCGCGCAGGGCGACTATCAGTATTATGCAGATTATAAGCGCGACGAACGACCTGAACCTCATGCTCGTCGTCCAATTTATGTGCTTAAACGACGGATAGGGGAAATTGCTTATCATAAGCCACGCTATCAAAAGCATCAGCGGAATGAGCAGCGGCGTGAACGCCTGGAGGTCGAAGCTCAGCATCGTTAGCGCTATCGACGCCACCGCGCCCGCCGCGGCGGGCGCGGGCAACCCGCTGAAATCCCCCTTTTCGTATTTTTCGTGCCCGTTTATGTAGGGGTTTGTGAGCACGTTGAAACGCGCCAGCCTTATTGCGGCGCAGAGCATAAAGATAAACCCTATCAGCCATCCGGTGTTGCGCAGCAGCCTTATCCACGTGTCGGAGAGCATTGCGGAGGGCTGGAGTATCAGGAAGAACATCAGCAGGCACGGCGCTATTCCGAACGACACGCTGTCGGCGATGGAGTCGAACTCCTTGCCAAACAGGGATGTCTTGCCGCTCGCGCGCGCCACCCTGCCGTCGAGGGCGTCGCACAGAAACGACGCGAGTATGCAGATTATCGCAAGGACGTAGTACCCCGTGCTCGGCGCCGACGCGCCCGCCGTGTAATTTGGGGTTATGAGTGCCGCGATGTGGTCTATCGTCCTGTCAGTGGAGTCGGCGTTGAATCTGCCCTGGACGCAGAGAATTATCGACAGGAACCCGAAAAACAGGTTTCCCGCGGTAAAGGAATTCGGCAAAATGTATATTTTGCTCGCCTGGTGGACGTTTTCCCAGAGCGACTGTTCCGGCTTTTGGTTGGAGCTCATTTTTTGAGGGATTCGAGGTATTTCCAGAAATTGTCCTCCTGCTCGAACATAGTCTCCTCCTTGAAGGGCAGTTTGAACCTGAATACGAAGTCCGCGATCGTGCGGTGGTGGAGTATGTAGTGCGCGTGCAGAGTCTGGGAATCCTCGAGGAGTTCGAAGTATATGCGGTATTCGCCCGTGCGGAGGCGGTAGTATGTTTTGCCCTCGCGGTGTATCCTGCCGATTTCTTTCAACCCCCCTTCGAGCTGCTCCGACGTGAGCGAGCCGAATGCGTCGATAATTTCGAGCTGGGCGATTTTCCCGAGCTTGTTGAGCTCCGCCATCGCCTGTTTGCTGAAAGTCACCTGGTACATTTTTGACGCCTTTGTATATTTTTGTTTGCCCGCCACCCTAAGGCGGAAAAAAAATACTTCAAACAAAAACGCAGTGAAACTTTTGCGGCGCAAGGGCGTTTTTTTTAGGCGAACAGATATATACGCCATGAAAAAGACAGTGCTCATAATAGCCGCGGCGATGTCGGCGATGCCGGCTTTCGCCCAGTCCGAAAGCGCCGGAAAAGGCGCGGAAAAGGCGGAGCCTGCCGCCGATATAGCCGGCCTCGACCTCCGGACGCGCATACAGCTTATGAAGCAGTTCGACAGGGACGGCGACGGCCGCCTGAGCGAAGGCGAGCGCGCCGAGGCCATGAAGGCGCTAAGGGAAAAGACCGCCGACCTCGCCGAAATGCGCAAAAAGTTCGCGAGGGAAATAATTGCCAAATTCGACAAGGACGGCGACGGAAAGCTCGACGAAAACGAGCTTATGGAGTTTATGGAGGAGCAGCGCAAGGCGTTTGAATCGGGCAGGCAGAGGCGCGGGCCGCGGCGCGAGTTCACCCCGCCGAAGGAGATTCTCGCCAGGTTCGACAAGGACGGCGACGGAAAACTCAGCCGCCAGGAGCGGCGCTCTATGTTTGAGGAGGCCCGCAAAAAGCGCGAAGAGCTTTTCAAAAAATACGACAAGGACGGCGACGGAAAGCTCAGCGATGCCGAAAAGACCAGGCTGATTCAGGATCCCGAAGTCCAGAATATGATGAAGCGGATGATAGGCAATCCTCCCCCGCAATTTGGCGAATGACGCGCCCTGCCGGATTGTTTGGGCAATAACTTGGAAACCGCCGCCAAGACCGCCCGCGTATGATTGCGCTCGCGCCCTTGGCGGCTTTTCCGCGCCTGCCCGCATAGCTTGAATCCGAATGAGAAGGGCGATTGGTAGGGTGCTCCCGACTGCGGGAATGAAAAAACAATGTTGCCGGCAAAAGCGTGATAGGCGCATTGGCTTTGCCGATCTCCGCAAGGCGGCCGCCTTGTACGGGAGCGCCGCCGCCGTTCTTTCAGATTTTTACAGTAAATCTGGGAGCGCCGCGGGGTGCGTTTCGACAAAAAGCGGGCGCGAAAATTGAAACCTTCCGCGCCCGCTTTTGTTTTTTTTTAAGTTTTACCGCGCCTTGCGGCGGATTGCGAGAGCCAGGGCGATTGCGCCGAGGATTGCGGCCACGGTTGCGGGTTCGGGAACCATGCTCAGCCTCACGGTTAACAGGCCGTTTGCGAAGTCGCCTTCGAGGATTTGGGCGTTTATTTCGACATCGTGCGAAAGCATTTCATTCGCCATCTCGAGCGTCAGGTTCGAGGATTCGGCGTCGAACGACAGTATGGTGTAGTCGAGGTACGAGGCTTTCGACGCTTCGAGCCACAGCCCGAGGTCTATTGCGGACACGTTCAGAACCAGCGCGCAGTCCGCCGGAGACGAGACGTTGAGTTCCCCAGCCACGTCTATCCTGTCGGCGGCGAGCTCAGTGAAGTCGACCCTTATCGCCCCGCCCTGCCAGTCGAGCGACGCGAACCGCGCGGTTCCGCCTTCGGCGTTTCCGTCCACGCCCGCGACGCTGAATGTCGAATTGGCGCCTGAAATCGAGAGGGCGCCCGCGCCCATTCCCGAGTGCATTCCCAAATTCAGCTCGCCCCACTGCACCGAAACGTTCCCGAGGTCGGCGGCGGAGAAGCCGCGCTCGTCCGTGTAGTCGGCGACGGTGTTGAAGCGCAGCGTCTGTCTGCCGGAGTCCGAATTGGCGTTCATTGTTATGTTGAGCCTTTCTCCAACTCCGTTTTGCGTCGCGTATGTGCCGGAAAATTCCGAAACGCCCTGATTGGTGAACGCCAAATTGTGCGATGTGGCAGTATTGCCTATTTGCAGCCTGCCGCTGCCGGAAAGCCCGCCTATGAGCTCGTTTTTCTCGCCGGAGCCTCCGGAGTCGTGCTTGGCCAGGTCGAGGGTCGTTCCGCCGATGTTCAAAACTCCCGACACGCTGAAAGACGACGTGGACGAACCCGATATATAGAATTTCCCGCGCGTGCCTATGTTGAAGTCTCCCCCAACCTGCCAGCCGGATTGGGCGGAGTGTATTATCATGCTTGCGTTGGAATTTACGCCGACGTTGAAATCCCCGCTTATCCTGAATGTCCTGCTTCCTCCGCGCAATTGAATGACGAAGCCCGAATCGGACGTATTTTCAAAAGCCATATCTCCCGTGGCGTACGCGCCGCCGTTAAAGTAGAGCGTTCTTCCCCACGAGGAGCCCTCGACGGAGCCTATGGTATAGTCGATGTCGTGCGCGGTGACGGCTTCGGAGAACTCCCCTATGTTTGAGTTGTTCCCGACCACCTGTATGTGCAGGTTGTTGTTTGTGGAATTTATCGAACCCGCGTAAACCTGCCCGTCATAGGAACCGAGGCGCCAGCTGGAACCGTCGTTTATGCTGAAATCCGCCGAGGAGTTGGAGTTGTACAAATCGGTATACTGCGCGCAAACCGTCTGAATCGCCGCGAGCGATGCCGCGAAAATCCCTAATCGTAAGCATTTGGCTATATTTACGTTAGGTTCGGGGAGGGGGGCGTCAAAGAAGACGCGGTTGCATGTTTGTGTTTTCATATTCGTGGTATTCGGGTTGAATTTTTTATAAATATACCTTCCGTTTTCGTCCGGCTCAATGATTATTTTACTCTTTTTATTTTAACAGTTAAACTTGCGGACGCCGCCTATTTGGGTTCCGCCGCACCCGCTTCCGATAAAAAAGGCTTCCCGCAAGGGGAAGCCTCCGCCGAATGCTGCGCCCGATTGCGGGGCGTAAAGGGAAAATTTTAAAAATAGCCGCCCTTTTCGGTGATTTCGCGCACGCTCTGGCCCTCTTTTACCCAGCCGAAAATCTTTTTTTCGTTGCCCTTGATTTCCTCGGCGCGCAGCAGCACGTCGTACGCGACGTCGCGCGGGACTATCAGCACTCCGTCTATGTCTCCGAGCACGACGTCCCCCGGGCGGACCAGAACCTTGCCTATCAGAATCGGAACTTGGTAGTGCGTTATGAGGCACCTGCCGAGGCTGCCGTTGGAAATCCTGTACTTGTAGAACACGGGGAAGTCGGCCTCAAGAATCTGGTGGGTGTCGCGTATGCCGCCGTCTATGCACGCGGCCTTGACTTTCTTGCCCTTTGCCGTTGCGGTCATGACGCCCCCCCACAGCGTGGCTTCTTCGTCCCTGCTGGTGTCCCAGACCACAAAGTGGTCTTCGCCGAGCTCGTCGAGCATTTTTGTCCGGAATTCCATCTCGCCGCGGATCATCACGTTCGGAGAGCTCTTCACGGTGAAGGCGAATCCGGCAACCGTCCGGTATTCGCGCAGCGGCTTTATGTGCCCGGGCAGCGCCTGGTTGAGCAGGCAGAACTCCCGCATGACGTCGTTAACCGCGCCGGTGTACAGGCGCTCGAACCGCTCGAGCAGTTCTTTTGCCGGTATCGGAAAGTCGCACGTCGGTTTGTATTCTCTCGTTTCTATGAGTTTTTCGAGATTCATCATCCCGACTTCTTTTTTGTATTGGTCTACGCTCATTTTTTCTGGGGTTTATGCATGTTTAAAATTTCAGAAGCGGAGGCTCAGCCCGCCGTCCACAAAGTAGTCCGCGCCGGTTATGTACCTGCCGGCGTCGGAGCACAGCAGGAGGGCGGCGCCCGCGCAGTCCTCCGCCTCTCCGACGTACCCTAGCGGAATGTTTGACTCGACCGCCTTTCTGTATTCGGCGTCGGCGAGGGCGTCTTTGTTTCGGGCGGTAGCTATCGCGCCCGGGGCGAGGTTGTTTATCGTTATCCCCATCGGCGCAAGGCGCGGGGCGAGGTTTTTGACGAGGTTCACGAGCCCCGCTTTTGTCGCCGCGTAGACGCACATGTCCCTGTGCGGCCTCGCCTGCTGGACGGAGCCTATGTTGAGTATCCTCCCCCAGCGGTTTTGCGCCATGTGCGGGACGACTTCCCTTACCAGCCGGAGGGTCGAGCGCAAGTTCACGTTTATCTGCGCCTCGAAATCTTCGTCGGTCACCTCGTCGAACGGCGCGCGCACCTGCATGGAGGCGTTGGCGACGAGTATGTCGGCGGGGCAGGCGTTTTCCTCCGAAAACTTTTTCCATTCCGCTCCGGCGTCGGCGCGGGCGAGGTCGAATTTCCAAAGCAGCGCTTTTGCCCCGAACTTTCGGGCGTCGGAGGCCGTCTGTTCGGCGAGCTTTTCGTTGCCGCGGAAGTTTACGACCACGTCCGCCCCGAATTCCGCGAGGGCGAGAGCTATCGCGCGGCCTATGCCCTGTCCGCCGCCCGTGACGAGCGCCGTTTTGCCTTTAAGGTTGAATAATTCCTTCATAGCCTTTAAAAAAAATTTACCCGTTTTCCCCGCAGTAGTTTTTGTCGAAGAAAAACAGCATCGCCGCCGCCACGAACGCCGATCCCAGCAGGAACGCCGCCGAAAGCGACATTATCCCCGCGCTGAACCCCGCGATTTCCTTGATGTACGCCATGAGCTTCGGGGCGACCGACCCCATCACGAACGCAAATGAGAGATACAGCCCCGAGGCGGTCGCGCGGTAGCGGGGCTCCACGACGTCGAAGAGCGCGGCGAAGAGGTTTGAGTCGTATACGCCGCGGAAGAATCCGAAGCCCGCCATCGCAGCGCAGCACACCCAGAAAGAGTCCGTGTAGCCGCAGAGGAATATGAAGGGCACCGCCAAAAACAGCCCGAGAAATTCCGCCCACATTCTCGACTGCCTGAATTTTTCGGAAAACGCGTCGGATAGCTTTCCGCCTATCATGACGCCGAAGAACGCGAACGCGAAGTGCCATAGCATCGAGTTCAACCCCGCCATCGAAAGCGACATTTCGTATTTTTCGTGCAGGTACGAGGGCATCCACGTGTTGTAGCCGACGTTTACGAAGCATTGGCAGGCGAACGCGAACGCGAGGCAGTAGAAGGTCTGCTTTTTCAAAATCGCCGAGAACATTTTGGAGAATTTCACCTTTTCGGATTTTTCGGCTTCCCCGCAGGCGGGGGCGGGCATTGGCGTGTTGCGCATTGCGAACGTGCAGAGAGCCGCCCACAGCACGCCTATCGAGCCGAACACGTAAAACGCCGCCCGCCAGCCGTAATGCTCGCCGATGTATCCCGATATGAAGCCGCTTGCGATTATCCCGACGTATAGCGAGGTCTGGTGTATGGAAAGGGCAGTCGCGCGGGTGTGGGAGTGCAGCTGGCTCAAAAGCGACGTCGCAGCCGGAAAGTAAAACGCCTCGCCGCCGCCCGTGGCGACGCTGCGGAAGAGTATCAGCAGCGCCATTCCGCCGGCGAACCCCGTGCAGAGCGTGCCCGCGCTGAATATCAGAAGCGACCACACCACTATCCATTTGCGCGAAACCAAGTCGCCCAAAAATCCCGACACCGGAACCAGCACGCCGTAGACCGCCGTGAAGACCATCACGATGTCGCCGATGTCGTAGTCGGTCAGCCCGAGGTCCTCCTTTATCAGGGGGATTACGGTGTTGAAAATCTGCCGGTCGCCCTGGTTCAGAAAATACGCGAACCAAAGCAGGCCTACGAGCATCCACTTGTACTGGAATATAGAATTGTCTTTTGCGCCGGTCGTCATCTTTTTTAGTGCCGCGCGGAGGCGGGCCGTTTGAGGGGTTGGGGTTTTGCGCGCGAAAATTTTTTTGGCGCGCGGCGGAGGATGGGAGAAAAATTCTGCCGCGGCCTACGACCAGCGGCGGTCGTTTGCCCACTCCTTGTCCCATTCGGAGGTGTCGGCCCACGCCTCTGGGAAGTCGGGGTGGAGCTTTTCCCTTATGAGGTCTTCGTTGAGAGACTCTATCCCCAGCCCGGGGGCGTTCGGGACGTCTATGTAGCCGTTGTTTACGAGCGGCCTCGGAAGCCCGTTCACGAGGCTGTCCCACCACGGAACGTCGACCGAGTGCACTTCGAGGGCCGTGAAATTGCGGGTCGCCGCCGCGACGTGGACTGCGGCCATGCAGGCTATCGGGCTTTCCGCCATGTGTATTGCCATGGCGGTGTGGCATTCCTCCGCCATGTCGCCGATTTTCTTCGTTTCGAGGATTCCGCCGGCGGTCAGGATGTCGGGGTGCACCACAGCGAGCGCGCCGGATTCCAGAAGCGGCTTGAAGCCCTCTTTGAGATAAATGTCCTCGCCCGTCGCAAGCGGAGTCGTCGTAGCCTGCGCCATGCGGACGTACTGGTCGGCGTACTGCCACGGGACGGGATCCTCCATCCACGAAATGTTGTACTTTTCAAGCCGCTTGGCGAGCTTTATGCAGTCCTCGACGGGAATGTGCCCCAGATGGTCTATCGCCAGCGGGATTTCGTACCCGATTTCCGCCCTCACGTCGGCCATGTATTTTTCGAGGAAGTCGAGCCCCTTTTCCGTGATGTGGATTCCCGTGAACGGGTGGGCGGTGTTGAAGAGGTCGTACGCTTCGCCGCGCATGGCGCGCGGGTCTATCGAGCCGTGGGGCGTGGAGAACACCGTCTTTTTGTACTCGCGCATCTTTTCCAAAAAACCGAGCGGGGCGCAGAGCGCGCCTTCGACGTCCGCCAGGAGCTCTATGCCCAAGTCCATTTTTAGGAATGTGTACCCCTGCGCCATGCGGTCTTTGAGGGCCTTGCCCATGTCGCGCCCGCCACCTTCGCTGTCGGTGTCGCAGTATATGCGGATTTTGTCGCGGTATTTTCCGCCGAGCATCTGCCAGACGGGAACGCCCCACGCCTTGCCGGCGATGTCCCACAGGGCGACTTCTATGCCGCAGACGCCGCCCGCCTGCCGGGAGTCCCCGCCGAACTGCTTTATGCGGTTGAAAATCTTTTCTACGTTGCACGGATTCTCGCCGAGAATCCTGCTTTTGAGCATCGCCGCGTACGTCCTGCTCGACGCGTCGCGGACTTCGCCGTAGCCGACGATTCCCTGGTTGGTGTAGATTTTGATGAGCGTGCAGCGTTTCGGCGCGCCGTCGATGTCCGCGAAGCGCATATCCGTAATTTTAAGAGTGGACGGGTCGATTTTCATAATTGGAAATTTGCGTTTATGCGCCATACTATCTCCCCAAAACCCCGCCCGCGTCAACCCATTGATTGAAGCAAAATAGTTAACAGTTAATCTGGCGTTTGGGGAAAGCGCGGCGCTCGGCTTTCCCGCGCCGCAGGGCACGGGAAGCCCGCGGCGATTGCGCTTGCGGCGCGGCGATTCGGGCGCGGCTCCGCCGGAGGGGGATTTTTCGCCCGCGAATCCGGAGGGCGCCCCATGCGCGCCGGCGCCGCTTTATTTGCCGCGCGCGGCGCTCTGCCGCCCGATACCCCCATTCGGACGGCAAAAATTCGCCCTTTTCACAGAAAAATTATTTCGAGGTTCGGGAGCGCCGATTCGTAGCGCGAGATGTATCCCTCAATGGTTTCGACGTCCTCCCCGTGGGCGGCGACCCTCTTTTTCGTCTTTTTTCCGAGGTCTCCGAGCCCGCAGACTACGAGGTACGCCCTCGGGTGTCCGGCGAGCCTTTTTGCCGCCGCGGACAGCGGGGCGAGCGCGAACAGCGGCTCCGAGGGCGAAACTTCGACGGTTTCCACGGCGGCTTCGGGGTCGTAGAGGGCGAGTATGCGCTTGGCGAAAGTCCCGATGTCGGCGCCGGTGCTCTCGGGGCGGGCGAGCGCCATCTCCACTCCGCGCGCGGCGTCGGCGCACAGCGCGGCGCAGGGCGCGGCGCGCGCGAGAAGCCTGTTGAGCAGGCGTATTTTCCGCGCGTCCGCCATGTTAAAACAATCTGTCCTGCCCCGCGTCGGAGGTTCCCGAATAGCGCGCTAACCACGCTATGCCGGCGTTTTCCATTCCGTCGAATTCCAAAAAGCGCGCAAGCAGCAGCGCGCACGCCATTGCGTCGTAGAGCGCGCAGTGCCATTTGCGCCGATGCGGCGGGCAGAATTTTTCGGCGGCTTCGCCGAGCCTTTCCTGCAACCCGAAGGCGCGGACGCAGTCGGATAGTTTTGCCCCGCCGGTTTCCGGAAACAGGGCGCGCGCGAGGGCGCAGGTGTCGAGCCACGGCGCCCATTCGAGCGTGCGCCCTCCGCGCGCGAAGTCCGGCACCATGCCGGGCGAGGGCAGGGCGGCGCGCAGGAGGGAGTCCTCCACCGAGGCGTTGTGCGCCATAAATATGCCGCGCGAGCGCATCCGGCAAAACAGCGGCAGGTCGTCCGAAAACGGCGCGCGCTTTTCGGCTACATCGTTGGAGATTCCGAAGAACTCGGCGTCGCGGCGGGGTATTTTGCGCTTGGGCGCGCATATGCGCGTATGCGCGGAAACGATTTCGCCGCCGGCGAGCTCCGCAACTCCGTATTCGACTATCCCGATTTTCGACGACCCTTCGAAGTCTATCGCGAACACGGGAATGCTTTTCATCTTGCCCATTTTTGCGAGAATCGCCTACATTACGCCCATGCAAACGCAATCTTTCAAGGTTTTTATCAACGAGCTGGCCGACATGAGCGGCGAGTACATCGCGAAGTCTTTCGGAAAGCGGCACAGCGTGGATTTCAAGGAGGATTCCTCCCCCGTCACCGAAGTGGACAAAAATGTCGAGTGCATGCTGCGCGAGGCTATCTCCAAAAAATTTCCGGACCACGGGATAATCGGCGAGGAGTACGGAAATTCCGGAGAGGGTGCCGAATACGTTTGGGTGCTCGACCCGATAGACGGCACAAAGTCTTTCATAAGCGCGGTTCCGCTTTTCGGGACGTTGATTGCGCTAATGAAAAACGGCGAGCCCGTTTTGGGGGCGATAAACCAGCCCGTTTTGCGCGAGCGCATTGTGGGCGACTGCGAGGAATGCCTTTTCAACGGCAGGCGGGTGTCTCCATCCAGGCGGACTTCGCTCGAGGGCATGACGCTGCTAACGTCCGATTCTCGCTACTGTTCGCGGCTCAGGGGGGAGGCCGGCTGGAAGCGGCTCGAGGACGCCGCGGCGATTTCGCGCACATGGGGAGACTGCTACGGGTATATGCTGCTATGCCGTGGGTACGCCGACGTCATGGCGGACGCGCTTTTGGAGGTATGGGATTTTGCCGCTCTGCTGCCCGCGTTGAAGGGCGCGGGCATTGCGTATTCCGACTGGCGGGGCGGGCGCGACATAGGCCACGACTGGGGGCTGATAGCCTCCTGCACGCCGGAGCTGCACAAAAAGGTTTTGGCGGCGGTTTCCGGCGGGGTATAAAAAATCGCGGCGGATTCCGCCGCGCCGTTTGCTGCGGGGGAGTTGTTTAGGCGGGGCCCATTTTGCCGGAAGCCGCCATGCGTATTGTCCCGCCGCCGCGGCGAGCGGGCATTCGGGGAAAATAATTGAGCGCATTTATCGTTATGGCGGCGCATCCGGCATTGCCGAAAACCTGGCGCAGCCAATACCCCCACGCATAAATCGGCGTATTCACGAGTCAGCCCCTGCTGTGCGTGTATGCGCCGAAGGCGCGGTTCGGGCGCGCCGGCGCAAAATGCGGAATGAATTGGCTGTGAAAAATATTCGGATGCCGGCGATTATCCGCGCTATTATGGCGGCTCCCGCGGAGGCGCGGTTCCGCAATTTTTTGCGCCGCGCAAAAAAAGCGGCCTCCCAACATGGGAGCCCGCCCGTTTCTGCATTATTATATAAGGCGCGCCAACTACCGCGCGTCGTCGGCGAGCGCGATGTGCAGGTCTTTGAGCTGCTTTTCCGTCACCGGGCACGGCGACTGCGCCATGAGATCCTGCCCGCGCTGGGTCTTGGGGAAGGCGATGATGTCGCGTATGCTCTGGCGGTTTGCGAGTATGCTCACGAGCCTGTCGAAGCCGAGAGCGATCCCCCCGTGCGGCGGGGCGCCGTATTTGAAGGCTTTGAGCATGTAGCCGAACCGCGACTCTATTACGTCTTCCGGAATTTTGAGCACGTCGCGGAACACCTTTTCCTGAACCTGCGGCTGGTGTATCCTTATGGAGCCTCCGCCGAGCTCTACGCCGTTGAGAACTATGTCGTAGTGCTGGCCCCTGACGCGCAGGGGGTCGGAGTCTAGGTACTGGACGTCCTCTTCCACGGGCGAGGTGAAGGGATGGTGCGCAGAGACGTATCTTCCCTGTTCTTCGTCGAAGAGCATCAGCGGAAATTCTATGACCCAGAGGAAATTGAACTGGTCGGACGGAATCGAAAGTTTGCCGCGCGCCTGCAAGAGCCTGGCGCATTCGAGGCGCACTCTTCCGAGAATCGAGCACGCCCGCTCCCATTCGCAGGCGGCGAAGAACACGATGTCGCCGTCTTCGATGTTCAGCCTGCTTTTGAGCTCCGCCTGTTCGGACTCCGAAAGGAATTTGAGTATGGGGCTTTTCCAGGCGCCGTTTTCCGCCTTGATGAAAGCCAGCCCTTTTGCCCCGAGGGTCTTTGCGACGTCTTCGAGGTTTTTGAGCTCTCCCTGAGTGATGTCTGCGAGGCCCTTGGCGTTTATCGCCTTTACCGCCCCTCCCCCGTTGGCGACCGACGCGAACACTTTAAACTGGCTCTGCCTGAACGCGTCAGTGAGGTCGTTTAACTCCATTTCAAAGCGCGTGTCGGGCTTGTCCACGCCGTAGCGGTTCATCGCCTCCGAATAGGGCATTCTCTTAAACGGCGTCGGAATGTCCACGCCCAGCACGTCCTTCCAGACTTTTTTGAGCATGTTTTCTATCAGCGAGTACATGTCCTCGCGGTCGATAAAGCTCATTTCGATGTCAACCTGCGTGAATTCCGGCTGCCTGTCTGCCCTGAGGTCTTCGTCGCGGAAACACTTCGCCATCTGGTAGTACCTCTCTATGCCGGACACCATCAGCATCTGCTTGTACTGCTGCGGAGACTGGTTGAGCGCGTAGAACTGCCCCGCGTTTAGGCGGCTGGGCACGAGGAACTCGCGCGCGCCCTCGGGGGTGCTCTTGAAGAGTATGGGGGTCTCGACCTCCGTGAAGTCCTGCGAGTCGAGATATTCGCGCAGAGCTTTGGCCGCCCTGTGGCGCAGCCTGAGCAGGTTTAGGTTGCGCGGGCGGCGCAGGTCGAGGTAACGGTATTGCAGGCGCAAGTCCTCGTTGACTTTGTCGGCCTTTTCGTCGTCGAGCGGGAAGGGGAGGGTTTCGCAGACATTGTGGACGACCATGTTTTCCGCAACCACTTCGATTTCGCCGGTTTTTAGCGCGGGGTTCACCGTGTCGCCCTCGCGCATGGATACCTTGCCGAACACCTGCACCACGCTCTCGTCCTTGAGCTTCTGGGCGTCCCTGTAAGCGGGGCACTCGGGATGGAATACTATCTGCGTTATTCCCTCGCGGTCGCGAAGGTCCACGAATATTATTCCGCCGTGGTCGCGCACCGACTGTACCCATCCGATGAGCGATACCTGTTTGCCGTTGTCGGAGGCGGTGAGCTCGTTGCAATTGTTTGTGCGTTTCATTTGCCGTTTTCTTTAAATTACAATCCCCAATTCTCTTTCAAGTCCCGCTTGGTAGTCAAGCCCCGATTTGGCGCAATGCGCGCGGAAACGCCGCCCTCCGGCGTACCCGTCTTCCGCCCGCAAAATCGGGCGCCGCAGTTTTAGGCTTTAAAAAATCTCCGCTTTCTGCTTTGATTGGCGCATTGTTTTACGGCCGCCGCGCGCGGCGGCCAAAACCCGCGCAGATTCATGATAGAGCTTAGAGAATTGCGGCTGGCATTCGGGCCGCGCGCCATATTCGACAATGTTTCCGCAGTCGTCAACAAGGGCGACAAGATAGGCCTTGTCGGCTCCAACGGCGCGGGCAAGAGCACCCTTTTGAAAATCCTCGCGGGAATCGAAAGCCCCGATTCGGGCGAAGTCGCAAAGCCCGGGTACGCGACCGTCGGATACCTGCCGCAGGAGTCGCTCGTGGCGGGCTCGCGCCCGCTTTACGACGAGGCGGAATCCGCTTTCGAGGGGATTGTCGCCATGCGCGAAAAAATGGCGCGGGCCGACGCGGTAATCCGCTCCGCCGACCCGTCGTCGCCTGAGTACGCCGACGCCGTCTCCGAGGCGGGGGAAATCGAGCGGAGGCTCGAAGACGCGGAGGAATCGAAGTTGCGTTCGCGCGTTGAGAGCGTCCTGATGGGGCTCGGGTTCAAAATTTCGGACATGCCGCGCCCGTGCTCGGAGTTCTCCGGCGGCTGGCAGATGCGCATAGCCCTCGCAAAGCTCCTGCTGCGCGAGCCGTCCCTGCTGATGCTCGACGAGCCCACCAACCATCTCGACATCGAGTCCATCGAGTGGCTCGAGGACTATTTGAAAAGCTATCCCGGCGCCGTGCTACTCGTCAGCCACGACAGGGCGTTTCTCAACGGGCTCTGCAACCGGACGTTTCATCTGTCCGGAGGCCGCCTCGAAACATACGCGGGCAATTACGATTTTTACGAGGCCGAGTCCGCCGCGCGCAGGCTGCATCTCGAGCGCGCCGCCGAAAACCAGCGCAGGGCGATAGAAAAGACCGAGAGGTTCATAGAGCGATTCCGCTACAAGAGCTCAAAGGCGGCACAGGTTCAGAGCCGGATAAAAGCGCTCGGCAAAATCGGGCGCATAGAGCTCGAATCCGGCGAAAAGCGCATTCATTTCAAATTTCCGGAGCCCGAGCGGACTGGGCAGATAGTGCTCGACGTGTCGGGCGTGTGCAAGTCGTTCGGCGCGCGCAAGGTGCTCGACGGGGTGTCGCTGAGAATCGAGCGCGGCGAGCGCGCCGCCCTCGTCGGCGTCAACGGGGCCGGCAAGACGACGCTCGCCAAAATCATTGCCGGCGCGATGAAAGCCGATTCGGGCCGCGTAGAATTGGGGCTGAACGTCAAGATGTCGTACTTCGCCCAGCACCAGACCGAAGAGCTCGACAAGTCGAACGGCGTCTTGGAGGAGGCTCTCTCCGCCGCACCGATGGAGCGCAAAGGGGAGGTCAGGGGGCTGCTGGGCTCTTTTCTGTTCACGGGCGACGACGTGCTCAAAAAAGTCGGCGTATTGTCCGGAGGCGAGAAAAACAGGCTCGCGCTCGCCAAAATGCTTTTGCGCGACTTCAATTTTCTCCTGCTCGACGAGCCCACCAACCACCTCGACATGGATTCCAAGAAAATCCTCGCAGACGCGCTCGCCGCCTACCGCGGCACGTACCTTATCGTCAGCCACGACAGGGCGTTCCTCGACCCGATTGTGGACAAGGTGTACGAGCTCGGCCCGTCGGGGTTGCGCGCGTACCCGGGCAACATGACTTCGTACATCGAGAAAATAAAGGCGGAGGGGCGCCTGAACCTGAAAAATTCGCCAGCCGCCAAAAAAACCGCCTCTTCCTTCAAGGAGCGCAAGGCCGAAGCCGCAAGGCGGAGGGCGGAAATTTCCGCCATCAAAAAAAACGTCGCGCGGCTTGAGGGCGAAATCGCGGCGGCGGAGGCGGAGCTCGCGAAAATCGAGGCCGAAATGGCGGAGCCGGACTTCTTCAAGCGCGGCGCGCGGTGCGCTTCGGCGGCGGAGGCGTACAGCGCGCTCAAATCGGAAATCGACGCCCTGTACTCCGAATGGGACAGGGCTTCCGCCCTGCTGGAAGAGCCGCAGTCCGGCGGCTGAGGCAGGCCGGCGAAATTTGCGTATTGAAAAAAACGGCGGATTTTCTAAAACATATTTTCCATGAAAAAATACCGCTTGAAAATTTTATCGCTTTTCTTAGGGTTCGCCGCGCTGTTTTTGCTTTCCGGCTGCGAGCTTCCGGAATCGTGGAACGACCCCGCGTACTTCGGCGACGGCAACGATTTGGGCAAGGAAATAAACGGCTCCGGAACCGGATACGAGACGTACGATCCCGACGTGCTCTGATTCCCCAGGCGCCCGCGCCGGATTTCCGGCGGCGGGGCTTTTTCAATCCCCGGCCGCCCCGCGCGGAAGTTTTTGTTTTTGCGCGCGTATTTTGTCGTTTTGCCGCGCCTCCTCGGTTTGTCGCCGGCGCGCCAGTTGCCGCTCCGCCAAAGTTTGAATTTCCGCAAAACGTGCCGGACAAGAGTTCGGCCCTTATTTGGCGGGCGGAAAGCCCCCGTTAACGGATATGCGCCCAAAAGCGCAACAGCGCCCGCGCCCTGCTTTGCCTCCGATTAAAAGAAAAGTTCAACAGATGCGGTTTTTGCTTCCGCCTTCGAGCCAGGATTTCAGGTTTTCGGCGGCGATTTGTATCAGGCGCTTCCTCGCCTCGCGCGTAGTCCAGGCTATGTGGGGGGTGATGTGGCAGTTCTTTGCGGAGATCAGCGGGTTGTCGGGCGGCGGGGGCTCGGACGAGAGCACGTCCACGCCCGCGGCGCCTATTTTGCCGGAGTTAAGCGCGGCGGCCAAATCCCTTTCGTTGACGAGTCCGCCGCGCCCCGTGTTCACAATCCACGCGCCGTCTTTCATTTTTGCGATGCTTTCGGCGTTTACCATTTCCTTCGTGGAGTCGTTTAGCGCGCAGTTGAGCGAAATTATGTCGGAGGAGCGCAGGAGGTCGTCCAAGGTAGTGAAGCGCGCCGCCGCGTCGGAAGTCCCTGCGGGCCTGCTCGGGGAGTATGCGGCGACTTCCATTCCGAAAGCCTTCGCTATCTGCGCCACTCTCCTGCCTATCGCGCCGTATCCGACTATGCCGATGGTCTTGCCGGCGATTTCTGTGAGCGGGGCGAGGCAATAGCAGATGTCGGCGCATTTCGACCAGTCGCCGGACCTTGCGGACTGCGAGTGCTCCTCCGTCTTGTTGGCGATGTTGAGGATGTGCGCGAATACCGCCTGCGCCACGCTGTCCGTGCCGTATTCCGCTATGTTTGTCACGGCTATGCCGCGGCTTTTTGCGCATCGCAAATCCACGTTGTTGTAGCCCGTGGCGAGAACGCCTATGTAGCGGAGTTCGGGAAGGGCGCAGATTTGCTCTTCGAACATCGGAACCTTGTTGGTGAGCACGGCTTCCGCGCCCCTTGCGCGCTCGATGATTTTGTCCTCCGGCGTGCGGTCGTACGCGGCGACTTCCCCGAAGGCCTCTATGCCCTTCCAGTCGAATTCGCCCATTGTCGAAGTGTATCCGTCGAGGATTGCGATTTTCATAAAGCTTGCCTATTCCTTTCGATTTCCGATTATTGGCTTTTTTTATTCGCAAATAGAAGCTTTTTTGAAGGAAAATGAAATACTCTCACGTCATATGGGACTTCAACGGCACGATAATCGACGACGTGGCGCTCGGCGTCGAGGTCTTTAACGAGCTGCGGGGCGACTGCGGCCTTCCGCCCGTGGCAAAGTCCGAGTACGTCGAAAATTTCAAAATCCCCGTCCGCGATTTTTACGAGGACTCCGGGTTCGACTTTTCGAAATTCGATTTTCGGAAAATAGGCGAGAAGTTCGCCAGGCTCTACGGGGCGCGCCGCTTTGAGTGCCCGCTGACTTTCGGGTTTGAAAGAGCGGCGCGGGCGCTGTCGGAGGCGGGAGTCGGGCAGAGCGTGCTGTCCGCGTACGAGAACGGGCTTTTGAACGAGGCGCTGCGCCACTACGGGCTGGAAAAGTTCTTTTCGAGAATCGACGGCTTGGACAACATAGACGCGGGTTCCAAGAAAGAGCTCGGCGCAAGGCATGCGGCGAGCCTCAAAATTCCGCCGGAGAAAATCGTCATGGTCGGCGACACCCCGCACGACAAGGAGGTCGCCGACGCGATGGGCGCCGCATGCGCGCTCGTAGCCTGCGGGCACGCGTCGCGCCGGAGGCTCGAAAAGCTCGGAGTTCCCGTGTTTGAAAATCCCGCGGAGTTCATGGAGGCGTTTTTCGGCGGCGGGCTCTGAGTTTCCAGCAGATATTGGGGCGGCCGCGTCCGCGAGAGAAAAACCGCCGCCGCGCTCGTCCGCCAGGCGGGCCTCCCGCTATTTTTTGAGCCTTTTTGCGGCGATTTCGGCGAGCTTTGCCGCAGATTCGTTGAATTGTTTCAGGCATTCGCCGAGTTCTTCGGCGAAATTCGAGCCGCCGGAGGATTTCCCCCCGAGAATGGACGACGCGAGCGCCGAGAGCGCCGCGTTTTTGTCGGGCGCCGCCTTAGGCATTTTTGCGAGCGTTTCGGAGAGTTTTTCTCCGGACTTCACTATTTCCTCTTTCGCGGCTTTGACGTCCTCTTCGCACGCCGACACGTCGATTTCCCTGATCTTGTCCACGGCTCTGTCGAGATTTTCGCGCGTGGCGTATTTTTCGCAGAAGGCCCTCGGGTCTTTGGGGATCTCGTTGACCCGTTCGATCAGGTTCCGGATTTGCGAGTATTCTTTCGCCGCGTCCGTGTTCGCGATGGAGGCCCTTATCGTCTCGGAGTTCATGAGATTTTTGAAGAAGCCGTCGGCGAAAACTTCCGCGCCCGCGGCGAGGGCGAGCGACGCCAAAACGGCCGGTATGGCGGTTTTTGCTTTCATGCGGAAAACTATGCCCGCGACGGCGCGGAAAAGTCAATGCGTTTCGGCGCGGAAGCTCAGAATTTTCCCACGCTCGCCTTCGCCTCTTCCGCGCGCTCTTCCGACTGCTGCTTGTAGCTCTTTTCCAGGTTCGCGCGCATGGCCTTGTCGAACGCGGAGTCCACGAAGAGTATTGCGTTGTAGTAGAGCTTGGCGCGTACGGAGCCGTCGGCGAGCTCGTAGTCGTAACCGAGCATTGTGTCGGGCTGCTGCGGAAGGGTGTAGGTTATTTGGACGTTTTTCGTCCTGTTCTGCTTGGCGCCGCCGCCGACTACGACGTCTTTCATCTTGTATTTCACTATGGAGGCGGAGTCGTTCGCGGAACCCGCGCCCGCCGGCTGGAAGAGCGATTCGAAGTCGCGCATATTGTAGTCGCCGAACTTGTTTATCTTGGGGGGCAGGGCGCCGGAGGTCCTTCTGGCGTTCTTTGAGTTGGCGCGCGCGGTTTTTGCGGCGCTCGCCATCGACTGTTTTTCGACGAGCTTGCGGTACCTTTCGTAGGCGACGCGCTGGTAGGCCTCCATTATCTGGAATTGGAGGCTCTGGCTGTAATTTGTTGATCCGGCGACGTCCTCGGGGAGCTCGATGTAGACGAACCTGTTGGGGTTTTCCGGCAGGATTTCCCGCAGCGTCTTTTTGCCGTCCGGATCGGCGTCGGCGAGCTTCATCCCGCCGTCTTTAAATTCGATGTCCCAGCGCCTTGCGACCGGCACGTACGTCGTCTTCTTCCACTTTGAGTTTTTGGACTTGGCGACCGACTCCATCAGCGCTTCGAGCTCCTCCGTGGTGATGGGGTCGCCGTGGCGGCGGTAGAGTTCCATTGCGGATACGTCGTCGTCGTAGCCGATGTGGATTTCCCAGCCGAAGAGGTCGTGCTGCTGTATGGTGTCGCTGTTCGTGGCGGACGAGGCGTCCGCGCGCTTGTAGTAAAACTTGTGGAACACCGAGCGCGGCATCGTCAGGAACAGGTTGACGTAGGGCAGCTCCATCGCCTCGCGGTATCGGTCTTCGCGGGAGTCGTAGGCATAGGCGGCGCCCCCGCTCTTGGAGAGCAGCCTCCCCTCTATGTCGGAGCGGGTTTCTCCTATTTTTGCGTGCGATGCGGCGGGCGCAAACAGCGCGGCGATGGACAGGGCGGCAAATAAAGCGGGGATATTTTTCATGGGCAATATCATACCCGCTCCGTTGGAAAAATCAACCATTATCCTCGCGAAAACGTCGCGACGCTCTCGATGTGGCGGGTTTGTGGAAAGAGGTCGAAGGGCTGCAGCTTATCGAGGCGGTATCCGAGCCGCGAGAGTTCGGCGGCGTCGCGCGCCTGGGTGTCGGGCCCGCATGAGACGTACACGATTTTTGCGGGCGAAAACTCGGCGAGCTGCCTTATGAAAGAGGCGTCGCAGCCCGAGCGCGGCGGGTCGATCAGCACCGACGTCTCCGCCCCGGGGAATTTTCCGGCGACTCCGGCGAAGATGTCCTCAGCCTTTCCCGCGGAAAACGAGCAGTTTTTAATTCCGTTTATCAGGGCGTTTTTGCGCGCGCATTCGGCTGCCTTTTCGCTCACTTCTATGCCCTCGACGAGCTCGAATTTCGGCGCCGCCGCGAGCGCGAACATTCCCGCCCCGCAGTAGGCGTCAACGAGGAATCTCGGCCCCGCGGCCTCCGCCGCCCCGTATTCGGCGAATTCCGGAAGTATGAAGGGGTTGTTCTGGAAAAATTCCCCCGCGACGAATTCAAATTCGAGTTTTCCCACGCGCTCTCGCACCACGGCGGAGTTGTCGAAGCAGACCTTGCCGCCGGCGTCGCGCAGCAGGATGGTTCCGCCGCGCCGCAGGGATTCCTTGCGCGCGCGCAGCGCGGCGCGCGCTTCCGGAAGGGCGGCGTTTATCGCGTCTGAGGCTATCGGGCAGCGCGGAACGTCCACGAGTTCCGACCTCCTGCCGGCTTTCACGAATCCTATCGGGAAATCCTCTCCGCGCGGTTTTTCGTAGTGCGGGGTGAGTTTTGAGCGGTACCCGTAGACCATCGGCGACGGGCGGGTGGGGAGGGGCTCGCAGTCTATCCCGCCGATTCTCTTCATGAGGTCGCGGACCTGCTTGCGCTTCCATTCAAGCTGCGCGGAGTATTCGAGATGCTGGTATTGGCAGCCTCCGCAGGTTTCGAACAGGGGGCATTTGGGGGCGGCGCGTTCGGGGCTCGGCCGAACGACTTCCAGCAGGTCGCCCTCGGAGAAATTTTTTCTGTTGCGGAAAATCCGCGCCCTCACCCTCTCTCCGCCGAGGGCAAACGGCACCATTACAACCCAGCCGTCCACCCGCCCGACGCCCGCGCCGAGGTTCGTGATGTCGTCGACTTCAAGCTCGACGACCTCGTGGTATGCGAAGGGTTCGGGGACGAAGTTGCGCGGGGCTTCACGCACTGGTTTGAAATTTTCGTGGCTCATTCGGCAAAGTTGTCTTGGCTTTTTTTTAACGATGCGGCAGTATGGGGCAAATTTGTAAAAGCGCAATGGAAGAATTTATACAGAGCAGGCAGAATCCGCGCGTGAAATCTCTGATGAAGCTCCGCGACAGGGCGGAGCGCAGGCGGCTCGGGCTGTTCGCCGTCGAGGGACTGCGCGAGCTGTCGAGGTGCGTAGGGCTTTCGGACGTCGAGGAAATCTATTACTGCCCGGAATTTTTCAAGGGGCGCGGGCACGGTGAATTTGTCGAAAAAATCGCCGCCGAAAAAAAGATCCCGCTCTGCCGCCTCTCGCCGGGGGCTTTTGAAAAAGTCTCAAACCGCGAGGGGTGCGACGGGCTCATCGGGGTGGCGCGGCAGTGGGGATGCGTGCTTTCGGACGTCGAGCTTCCGAAAGGTCGCCCCGCGACGGTGCTCGTGGCGGACGCCATAGAGAAGCCCGGGAATCTCGGCGCGCTCGTAAGAACCGCCGATTCGGAGGGCGCGGACGCGCTCGTTCTTACCAACCTCGTCTGCGACATTTTCAATCCCGCCGCGGTGAGGGCGTCGCAGGGCGCGCTGTTTTCGGTTCAGATAGCTTCCGCACCGGTGGAGGACGCCGCACGATGGCTGAAATCCAACGGGATAAAACCGGTAGGCGCGCATTTGGGCGCGGAAAAGGCTCTGTGGGAGGCCGACTTGTCGGGGCCGGTCGCCATAGTTGTGGGCAGCGAATCCGACGGGCTCGGCGCGGACTGGGAGGCGGAACTCGCCGAAAAAGTCAAAATTCCCATGGGCGGAATATCCGACAGCCTGAACGTGAACGTGGCGGCGTCCATATTTTTGTACGAGTCCCTCCGCCAGAAAAACGCCCGCTTTTTTTAGGCAAATCTGCATAATGAATAGGCCGCCCCTAAAATCAAGAGAGTCGGGAAAAATGACTGTCGGCGGGAATAGTGTTATCGCTTCAGGCAGCGCGGTAGACTGTCCCATCCATGCCAATTGCGCAGCTGTGGGAAGTCCTTGGCGGGTGGCAGGGAAAATTGACAGCGAAATCTGACGGATCGACGCAATGAGAAAGAGAAACTATAAACATGTCGTATTCGATATTGACGGTACGTTAATCGATACGGAAGAAGCCATACTTCAAAGCCTGAAAGATACTGTATGGGAAATGCTGCATAGGGATGTTGAAAGGCGCGAACTGAAATTCGCGCTTGGGATACCGGGGGCCGCGGCCTTGCGCAAATTAGGCATAGCGGACACAAAACGCGCCAATGACAGATGGAATAAACATCTGCTGAAATATAAATCCCGCATCCGGCTCTTTGAGGGCGTCCCGGAGTTATTGGATAACTTGGAGGCGAATGGCTATGGATTGGGCATAGTGACATCCAAGACCCGAAATGAATACATGGCCGATTTCGCCGTCCCTTTTGGATTATCCGATTGTTTCGGCGCTGTAATATGCGTGGAAAATGCCGCCCGCCCAAAACCCTCCCCGGACCCTTTGCTGGCGTATCTTGACGCATCCGGCATGAATGCACGGGATGTCATTTATATAGGAGATACCATTTACGACAGCCAGTGCGCGCAAAATGCGGGTGTGGATTTTGGATTTGCCGCATGGGGAAGTGCGGAAACTCAGGGAGTATTGGCGGATTATATTTTCAAAAGACCTGTGGATGTGCTTTTCGCTGTTGGAAGATAACAGCGGGATTTCCAAAACAGACGCCGCCGCGCCGCCTGTTAAAACATAACCCCTCCGGAAGCGGGCGCGCCGCGTCCGGTTTTGTCTCCGGCGGCGAAGGCCTATCGGCTCGGCGGCTGAATGGCGTTGAAAAAGTCCTCCTGCACTATGAACGCGGAGAGGTCGGAAATTTCGCGGGTCATCTCGGTGATCTTTGCGTAGTCGTCGCGCAGGTTGAGCGCCTCGCGCGCGCCGAAAGTCCGTGAGTTTGCCGCGCCGATTACCGCGAGCATGGCGCACGCCGCCGCCGAGAGCGACGCGACCGTCCGCGCCGCCGCGCCGGGCGCCTTTTTCACCGCATTCCTGCACGCGAGCTGCGCCCTGCGGTCGAAATCCGCGCCGAGCCGCAGGGGGGCCGCCTTTAAGAGAGCGTCGACAAGGGCGTCGTCGCGCGCGCAGGCGGATTTTGCCGCCGCGATTGTTCTGTCCGCAAAATCCGCCCCGCAGGCTATGGCGGGGGCGGCCGCGAGCTCTTCGACGAGCGCGTCGATGCGGCTTTCGCAAAAGCCGCCTGCGCGCGCGGGGGAATTTTTCTCAAATTTATCGGGCATTTTTCAAGGCTTCCCTCAAAACCGTTCTGGCTCTGAATATCCACGTTTTGACAGCAGCGACGCTCGCGTCCATCGCCGCCGCGATTTCCTCGTACGTGAGCTCCTGCTGCTTGTAGAGCAGTATGGCGGTGCGCTGGTTTTCCGGCATGGTTTCGAGCGCGGAATAGAAAATCTCCTCGAGTTCCGCGGCTTCAAGCTCTCCGCGCCCGCTGGAAACCGCCGTCATGTCCGCGGGATCCGTCGGGTCGCATGGGCGCCGCGCGGATTTTCTGAATTCGTTAATCAGCACGTGGCGGGCGATGCGGAAAAGGTATGTCGAAAATTTTGCGGAAGGGACGTAGCTTTCCCTTGCGCGGTAGAGGTTAACGAACGTCTGCTGCGCCATGTCCTCGGCGGCGTGCGCGTCGCGGACGGAGCGGTAGAAATAATTTGCGAGAGGATTCTTCCATTTTTCGATAAGCATCCTCAGCGCGTGCTCCGACCCTCCTGCGACTTCCGACATCAAAATCGCGTCGCCGTCGGGCGGCGGAGCCGCGGTTTCTATCCGCTCCGTGTCCATATTTTCGCATTTTGCCGCGGCAATCATAGAGTTTTCCTTTGCAAGGTTAAACCCGCCCGGCTCCCAAAAGTTGCGCTTTTTTTTAAAAAATGAAAAAAAAAGCTGGAACGCGAGCAAAAAAGCGGTACCTTTTGCCGCTTAAACAATTTTACATTTTAACAATAACACGAAAGATTAAAAATGAGCGGACTTATCCAATGGTCTTCATGCGCAAAGCGCAAATCCGGCAAAAAGAGCGCGGGCAAAAAGCCCAACGCCCGCAGGCAGAGGCTCTTGGCCTCCCGCAAGCGCAAGCAGCGCGCGAGCGCCCTCAAAGCCGAGGCAAAAATCGTCTGGAAGAGGGACGGCGAATAGCGCTCCATGTCCCGCGCCTTTCCCTCGGCGCCCGTATGCGGCGCGGGGCTGGCCGTTTGCCCCGATGGGCGGTTTCCCGCTCGGGGCGTTTTTATTTTCGCGTTTTTGCCGGACAGCGGAGGCAGGCGGATTGGCAGGGACGCCTGCGCGCGGAAATTCGCAGCTTTTGGGCGGGTTTCCCGCGCGGGGCGCGGCTGCGCCTTTTTTGGTTGCATAATCGGAATTATTATACGATATTGCGCCATTATGAGAAAAATATCCTTGATGGCAATTTCCGTAGCGGCGCTTTTTGCCGGCGCCTGCACCACGAACGTCGTGGTGGATTCGCGCGCGTTCCCGATGGCCTCCTATGACGAAATTTCGGGTTCGTTCACCGGAAAGCTTGCGGGCAATATCAATTCGGCGTTCAAGTCCGCAAACATCGCCCTCGAGCGCGACCTCAAATATTTCCGCGTCGGGCAGATACCCGGCGACAACTCGTGGCTGATATACGCGCGCGCCGAGCTGGACATAAAAATCGTGGTGTCGCTCAAACAGCTCCCGAACGACGAAGTGGAGGTTTCAATCGACTACGGCGACGGCAACCTCATGAAGAGCCAGCAGATATTCAACGCCATAGCCAAGAACATGCGCATGTTCGAGGGCCGCTGATTGCGGGCTCTTAAAATTTGGAGGCCCGCCGCCGCTGCGGGACGGGCCGAATTTATGGAATGAATGCCGGCGCCGCAGATTTTCTGCCGTATTACAGCGAGCTCAAGTTCGCCGGACACATGGCGGTTTCGCTCGCGGCGGCGTTTGCGGGCGGGTTCGGCATGTGGCTGGCTGCCCTTTATTTTTCGGCGGCGGGGCGGTTCGGGTTTTGCGATTCGTTTGCGGTCTCGCTCTTCTGCGCGTCGGCGGTGTGGATAATCCCCGCGGGGCTCCCTATTCCGCCTCTGTGGGAGAAAATCGGCATGGCGGCGTTTCTGGCGCTTCCGCTCTTTGTTTGCCGCTTTGCGTTCGGGCTTGAATGGAGGAAGTCTATCGCGCTCGGCGCGTCGTTTTGCGCGGCGCAGGCGGCGGTTTTTTCCGCGGTATACTATTATATAATGCGATGAAATTCGACACGCTCGGCCTAATATCCAAACTCGTGAAATTTGAAAGCGTATCGGCTGACTCTTCGAAAGCCGCCTGCGCGCGCGAATGCGCCGAATTTCTCTCGCGGACACTGGCGGGGCTCGGCTTTGATTCCGAGCTCATGGAGACCGGAGGGAACCCCGTCGTATTCGCCCGCAGAAACTGCGCGTCGGGCAGGCCGAAGGCGCGCGTGCTCTGCTACGGGCACTACGACGTCCAGCCCGCCGATCCGCTCGGCAAATGGAAAACTCCGCCTTTTGAGCCGACGGTGAAGGACGGAAAAATCTGGGGGCGCGGAACCGCAGACAACAAGGGGCCGTTTTCCTGCCTGCTGGGGGGGATTGCCGAATTTCTGTCCGAAAATCCTGACGCCGACATAGATTTCGGAATCGCCGTCGAGGGGGAGGAGGAAATCGGCAGCGGCGGGATTTCAAAGCTCGTCGAAACTCGTCCGGAGCTGTTTTCGCAATACGACTACATGGTTTTGAGCGACACTTCCGCCGCCTCCGAAAAACGGATAATCGTGACTATCGGCCTGCGCGGAATGGGCGGGTTTGAAGCCGTGTTCAGGGGGCCGAACACCGACGTCCACTCGGGAATGTTCGGCGGGGCTGTTTACAATCCTCTCCGCGCGATGTTCGAGGTCTGCGCGTCGCTCCATACCCCCGACGGGCTGGTGAACGTTCCGGAATTTTACGAGGAGCTGCCGGAACTCTCCGACTGGGAGAGGGGGCAGATTGCCGCGAGCCCGTTCGACGAATCCGGCATAAAGGCGCAGCTTGGGCTCGACTTTCTCGCCGCCCAGAAGGGCTATTCCGTTCCGGAGGCGATGCGCGTTCTGCCTACCCTTGAATTTTCGGGCGCCGGAGGGGGATACCAGGGCGAGGGGTCGAAGTCGATCATACCCTCCGAATGCTTTTGCAAAATATCCTGCCGCACGGTCGCGGGGCAGGACACCGACAGGGCTTTGGCGGCGGTGAAATACGCCATGCTCGACAGGTGCCCGAAGGGCGTAAAGCTTTCGTTTATAGACAACGATTCGTCCGGCAACGCCTATTTCGTGGATCCGAAGGCCGAGCCGCGCGGGGAGCGGGGAATGAGGCTCTCAAAGGCGTTTGCCGCGGTTGACAAGTGCGCGGAAGAGGTCTTCGGCAATCCTCCGCTGTACCTGCGCGAGGGCGCGAGCATTCCGCTCATATCGGCGATAAAGCGGCGGACTGGCCTCGACTGCGTGATGGCTGGCCTTTTCTCGCCCGACGACAACCTGCACGCGCCCAACGAGGGGTTTTCGCTCGCGATGGTCGAGAGGGGAACCGCATATTACAAAAAGTTTTTCGGGGAAATTTCAAAGTGACGCTCACCTGCACAAAAACGTATTTCGACGTGCCGTTCGCGCACCGCCAGCACCTGCACGACGGCCACTGCTCATTCGTCCACGGCCACAACTGGGACATCCGCGTGACATTCGGCTGCGAGCGCACCGACGAGAACGGGTTTGTGGTGGACTTCGGAAAGCTGAAGTTTTTGAAGGCTTGGATAGAGGAAAACCTCGACCACGCCTGCGCGCTTTCGAGGGGCGACCCGCTCGCCCGTAAGCTCGTCGCCGCAGCCCCCGAGGCGTGGAAGGTTTATTATTGCGACGAGTGCTCGTGCGAGGGGCTCGCGCGCGAGCTCTTCGGGGTGTTCGACGCTCTCGTCCGGCGCGAGACCGGCTCACGCGCGTTTGTGGTGAGCGTCGAGGTCAGCGAGGACAAAAAGAACTCCGCGGCGTTCTCGCGCTAAGCGCTTTTTCGTTTCCATGGGCGGGTTTGCGATAGCCGAAAAATTCCTGTCCTTTCAGGGCGAGGGAATCCACTCGGGCAGAAGGGCATATTTCATACGGCTTTTCGGCTGCAACGTGAAGTGCGGCTGGTGCGACAGCAAAAGCGCGTGGGAGGGCGCGGCGCCTGAAACCCTCTCGGCGCGGGAAATCGCCGGCGCCGCCCTGGATTCCGGCGCGGAAATCGCGGTCGTCACCGGCGGGGAGCCGTGCCTTTACGACCTCCGCCCGCTTCTGCGCGAGCTTTCTGCGCGCTCTGTTTCCGCGCATCTTGAAACCTCCGGAACGCTTCCCATACCCGAGGGGCGCGGGGCGAATTTCGCGTGGGTCGCGCTCAGTCCGAAGCTGTTTTGCCCGCCGCGCGCGGATTCGCTCGCGCGGGCGGACGAGCTCAAATTCATAATTTCCGACCCGCGGGAGCTATCGGACTGCGAAAGGCTCGCGGAGGGGGCGGGGAGGGCGAAGGCGTTTTGGCTGCATCCGGAGTGGTCGCGGTCGGTAGACGAAAGGCTGCTCGGGGCGCTCTGCGAATTTGCGGTATCGCGCGGGGGGCGATGGAGGGTCGGCTGGCAGGTGCACAAGCTCTACCGCGCGCGTTAGCGGGCTGGCGGGGAATAGGCAAATTCCGCCGGCGGTTTTTGCCCGCTCAAAACGCGCGCCCCTATTCCGCCCGAAATGCGCGAGCGAGAATTTTGTACGCCATTCCCCTGAACGAGATGTCAGCCGCGAATGCCGCGCCCGCGACTGACACGAAAACCAGATAGGCGTGCGCCCAAAGTCCGTCGAGGTATGCGGCGGCGACCAGCGACGCGAGCGCCCCGCCGACGCACAAAAATCCGAGGGACGCCGCAAAGCCGGAGTTGCGCGGATTCGCGTAGAGCCTGAATAGCCACATCCCCCCGAACAGTGCGGCCATTTCCGCGCACAGCGCCGCCGCGAAACCGGTGCCCCAGCCGATTGCGCGCGCCGCGTCGGCCGTTGAAAATGCAACGCTTAGGGCGATAACCCCTTCCGCCGCAAAGAGCGCCGCCAGCGGAAGCGAAAACGCGAGCTTTTCAAAGCGCGTTTCGCGCGGAGAGACGAAGCGCACGAAAAGCGCGTAGGCGAAAGTTGGGATAAAAAATACGCAATACGCCGTCGAGCGGAACAGGATTCCGTCTATGGAGGCCTCCGGCGCGTTGGGGTCGAACTCGAAAAACTTTTGGGCGTCGGCGAGCGTTCCGGCGGCGGCGAAAAAGATTGCCTTTCCCGCCCATAGCGCGGGCAGCCAGAGCAACAGCGGCCAAAATCCGCCAAGCTTTCGGCGGGCCTGCGAAATCTTCTTTAACATGCGCCCATTCTGCGCGGGCGCGGGCGCGATTGCAAAGCCAAAATTCGGGGTTTCCCGCGCTTTCCCCGACAGTCCGGCTTGCGTTTTTTTTCTCCGCAGTTTTCCATCTTTAAATCGGTAAATTTTACGGGTTTTGCCTTTTGAGGATTTCGCATAGGCGGGCGGGGGGCGCCCTGTGCGGAACTTTTTTTTTAATAGCTTGACGCTCGGGCGGAAATCCCCGCGGAATTTCGGAATATTGGGGGGCGGGGTGGCGCCCCCTTTCCGCTTCCGCCGCGGTCAAATTGGGGCGGATTTGAAATGCGCTTTAAAAATTTTGTTGCAAAATGCGCGCGCGCGTGGGATAAAACTTGCAGAACCTCTGGAATGTTCGAGACTGCCCTACCGGTTCCCCGCCTTAATGACAATAATACGGGAGCTCGACCCGGTTGCGGCGGATGTCAGGCCGCCTTCGATTGCGGAAGACAGAAGCCGCGGCGGAAGCACCCACCTCTTCTTTTGGAGGCTGCGAAACCAATCCGGCAAGACGGCAATTCCGGGGGTTCCCATTTTGCCGGTCCGGCGGATTCGGAGCGGCTTTTTTATTATTCCGGACGCGAACCGCGCGCCGGCGGACTCCTAAATTTATGCAAAAAACCCGTTCGCACTGGGCCTGGGTGCCCCCGCTTTATTTTATAGAAGGCCTGCCGAACGCGGTGGTAGCCTCGCTTTCCGTCGGCTACTACATGTCAATGGGCGTGGGCAACGCGCAGGCGGCGATGCTCACAAGCGGGCTGTATCTCCCGTGGTTTTTGAAGGGGCTGTGGGGGCCGTTCGTAGATTCGGTGTCCTCCAAGCGCGGGTGGATTCTGTTCTGCTCGGCGGTTTTTGCGGCGTGTTTTGCGGGGCTTGCGGCGGCGGGCTTTATGCCGCGGTGGATAGCCGCGAGCGCGCTGATGTTCTGGACGCTCGGGTTCGCGTCGGCGACCTTCGACATCGCCGCCGACGGATTTTACATGCTCGCGCTCGACGAAAAGTCGCAGTCGTTTTTCGTAGGCATACGCAACGCCTTTTACAGGGCGGCGGTTTTGTTCGGGCAGGGCGCGACGCTCGTGATAGCGGGCAGATGCAGGGATTTCTTCGACTCCGCCGCGGGCGGATGGGCGGTGGCGTTTCTTCTGTGCGCGGCGATAGCGGCGATGTCGGCGGCGTATTTTTCAAAGGTTTTGCCCGCTCCGGCTTCCGACGCCCCGCGCGCCGGTTCCTCCGCGCGTCTGGTAGCGGCAAATATGCGGAAGGCTTTCGCGGAATTTTTCGCGCGCAAGGGTATAGTTTCGATTCTCGCGTTCGTGCTGTTTTACAGGTTTGCGGAAGCGCAGCTTTTGAAAATCGTCCAGCCGTTTCTCTACCACGGCCGCGAGGTCGGGGGGCTCGGGCTGCCGCTCGAAAGCATAGGCTTGGTGTACGGCGCGGCGGCGCCGGCGGCCCTTCTTTGCGGGGGCGTGCTCGGCGGAATTTTGGTATCGAAAACGGGTTTGAAAAGGGCGCTTTTGCCGATGGCGATAGCGATGAACGCGCCGAATGCAATCTACGTTTACATGGCGTATGCGCTGCCGGAATCGCTCGCGGAAATTGCGGCGCTGATATGTTTTGAGCAGTTCGGGTACGGCTTTGGGTTCGCGGGCTATATGGTGTATCTCATGCGCGCTTCAGAAGGGGAAAACAAGACGTCGGCCTATGCGATATACACGTCGTTTATGGCGCTCGGCATAATGGCGCCCGGGTTTTTCAGCGGGGCTGTTCAGGAATTCCTCGGGTATGCCGGATTTTTCGAGTGGGTGCTGTTTTGCACGCTCGTTTCATTTTTTGTGACGTATCTTGCTTACCGCACTCTGCGGGATTAAAATTAATGAACCTGCGGAATGCGCGCAAAAAATTCCATGCGGGGCAAATTTTTAACACCCGACGAAAACTTTCCTCCGCATCTTCTGCCGCTTTAATCCGCACCCCGCCAATTTCGGATTACGGCAAACTTAAAGCAACGCCGCAACGGCGAAGCCGTTGCGGAAGAGAAAAGCCGTTTATTTGCCTTTGCGCCGCGCGCAAACAAATAAACGGCTAATGAAACTCGGGTATCGGGTTTTACTTTGGCATATAACCAATCCCCAATTTAAATACACTTCTTTTTAACCACTATTATCCGTAACCACAAAGGGGATAGGCGTATTGCAAGGCAATCGCCGTAAGGGGCGTCAGCCCCTTCAATGGCCGGCGCGCCTCGCGCCTGCGGGGGAGTATGAGGGGGTCGCACAGACCCCCTCATATCAAGATAACTATCTCCTCCTGCGCCACGCGGCAACGCCGAGGGCGAACGCTCCGATGAGGGCGGCGACAGCTGCGGGTTCGGGCACCTGCGAGAAGGTGACGGTGAGGGTGTTGCCGACCCACGCGAAGTCCGCTATCGCGTTCAGCAGGTTCTTGGCTTCAAAGTCGTCGTTCGCGTCGGACGAAAACGAGCCTTCCAGGGCGTTGGCGGTTATCAGGTCGAACACGTTGTTGCCTTCGTCTATCAGTCCGGAGGCGTCGAGCCCTGAAAAGTCCACGCCTATTTTCCCCTCGGCGGACTTTGTGAAAGTCCCATCAATGGTAATCTTGTCGGCGAGCCCCCCGAAGAAAGTTTCGGTGTTGTGGAAAACTATGTCCCCGCCAAACCATTCGGCGCCGGAGACGGTCACTCCGCCCTCTATGCCGCCGAAGCCGCCGCCGGTCATTGTGAGCTTGCCGAGGGCAGTCGAACTGTGGATTATGAGGGTTCCGCTCTCGACTTCGACGGTTCCGGTAAAGGCGGAGTCCGCGCGGATAATCTGCTTCTTTCCGTTTTCGCCCGCCATTTTTACGCTCATTACGGTCTTTATGGAGTCGGAGCGGTTTTCTGTGAAAGTGCCGGAGAAATCGCAGTCCTCCTTGTTGGTGAAGATGAGCTTTACGGTGCTCGCGTCGAGCGTTTGCGAGTTGTTCGACAGATTTCCCCGGCCGTCGAGACCGCCTATCTTTATAAAAGTGTTGGTGGCGCCCGGGGCGGGTTTTGCTGAATGCCAGCTTACTGTCCCGACCCTGTTGAGAAGGTTTAGGGTAGGGAGCTTTCCGTCGGACGACGGCGTCATTCTGACGACACCGTCGATAGCTATATCCGGCATATTTTCGGAGTGGACGACGGATGTGTCTTCGTTCCACACATTGAAGCTCACTACGGAATTCCCGTATATGTTGAAATCTCCCGTGACGGTGAGATACTTCATGCATGCGGATTCCATCATAGTTGTGTCTTGGCCGATATTGTCGCCGGCGGTCATTTTGCATACGCCCGCCGCGTCGCCGCCGAACTGGATATTCGCGTACGCGTCTTCGCTGCCGATATTGACGGTTCCTAAAGTCACTTCCGGCTGGTTTGAGTTAACACTTGCCGAACCGAACACAAGCACCCTGTCGGAAGAACCGCCCGTAAACGTGAATTCGCCTATGCTCCAATAGGCGCCTTCGGTGTTTGAGATAAACAGGGTTTTTGCGTCTCCACCTGAAACGACGGAATCGCCCGAAACATAGTCTATGGCAGTATAATTGTAGTTTAAGACGGAAAGCGACGCTATGTTTATGAAAGGTTGGTCTATGATATTGAAATAAATGCCCTCTCTTCTGTGGGCGACGGGCAGATGGGCGTCGTAGTCGAACACCCAGTTGGCGTCGGGGGAGTTTACGTTTGTGTCCTCGGGAATGGCGACGTATTCTGAACTCGACGAGCTCCATGCGGATGCGCCGAATACCGGCATGCTTCCGTAGGCAGCGTCGCCCCAGTAGTAATAGGTTTCCGCCGCGGCGGAAAGCGAAATGAAAAACGGCGCCAAAAACGGCAGGGAGATATGAGGAATATATTTCATAATAATGCCACTATATGCTATAATTAAGACAGTCAAGCAATTTCTAAATTTGAAATCATTTTTCCCCGCGCTCCGCCTCCGCTTTATTTTCGCCCGCTTAATGCCGGTTTCTGCGACTAAAAATTCCCTGCCCCGCGCCGACATTCTGGCGAGCGTGCGCGGGTTTTGCCGCCACCCGATTTCGGCTGCGTTTTCAGCCATTCCCATGCGGCGCGGATTGAGAAGAAACAAAAATCCCGAACCCAAGCGGTTCGGGATTTGCGGCTTTCGGCTTTGCCTAAGCCGGAAAATTTTTGGAAATCTAAAAAACTTATTCGCCGTCGTCGCCGATGGCCTGCACGGGGCAGGATTCCATCGCTTCCGTGCAAAGGGCGGTTTCGTCGTCGCTCGAGGGCTGCTTGGCCACGAACGCGCAACCGGAGTCGCTCATTTCAAAAAGCCCTTCGGCCGTCGAGGTGCACAAAGCGCAACCTATGCACTGGGAGTCGACATAAAATTTGCCGGCTACATTGAATTCGTTTTTTTCGTTTTTGTCTGCCATAATGCCTGAAAATGGTAGAATCGCCGCACGGCGCGTCAAGAGTTTTTTGGCGCGCGCGGAGTTCCGCCGGATCGTCAGACGCCAGCGACGAGCTTGTGGAGCATGTCGCCGACCGCCTGGATTTCCCCCGCATATTTCAGGCGCGCGATCAAATCCTGCGGCAGTCTTGAAAAACCCGCCTGCGCGCCCGCGAGCATTCCGATCACCACCCCGCGCCCCGTGGATTCCCCGCCGATGTTCGCGTTTGCGAATATCGCGGCGGAAAAATCCCCGCCGTATTTCAGGCAGATGTACAGGCTAAGCGGCAGGCCCTCGTCAACGGTCGCGAATATGCCCGTCGAGTTTACCGCCTGCGCGTCGTCGCGGTTTTTTATCCACCTTCGGTAGGGGAACGCCAGCGAAAAGTGGCGGTCGGGCGTCATCTTTTCATAAATGGCGGTTTCTATTGAGTCGCCCTTTATTACGAGCGATAGCAGTTCCGCGATGAAAAACGCCGCAGAGTACGCGGATTCGCCGCTCGAAAACTTTTTCAGCGCGCGGTAGAGCCCCATTTGCGACTTCTCCGGATTGCGCATTATAAACAGCATGAGCGGCGCGAAGGTCGCGATGTCGCCCATATGCGCCTCCGGGCAGCCGTTGGCTTCGGGATCCTTGCCGGTCGCGAGGTTTTCAAAATATTTTCGGTGCACGCTCGGAATGAAAGTGTCGCGGTGTCCGCCCGGGGTTGTCATCACGAGCCTGTACCGCTCCATCCAGTCGTCTATGTCGAATCCCCCCCTTTCGCACATGGACACCGCCAAGTGCAGCGCGAGGTAAACCGGCAGGGTGTTCTCGCCGGCGTCCATGCCGCAGTGGGGGTGCGCGTCCCTCTCTCTCCACAGATGGCGGCGCGTTTCGCCTATGTAGTCGAACTCCGGCGGGAGAATCGGCGCGGGAATAGTCCTGAGCACGCTCTCCGGATGCGTCGGCTTGGGCGCCTTGAACTCTTTCACTTCGCCATAATCTTCGTGCAACAGCTTTTCGCTCGAAAAGCCGTGTGTGGGCATCGCGGCGGCGTCTCCTAAAAACGCTCCCCACCACGCCCCGTAAAACCTGTCTGATGCCTCTTTCAACATAGTATCCTTTCCTGTTGCGTATCAAAAATAACCAATTAAAGCTTTGGTGTCAACCCGGAATGTCCGCATTTTTTTCGCCCCCTCCCGAAAGCTTCGGAAAATTTTTCTTTGAATCGGCGCGGAGGTTGTGCGATATTCGCCGAAAACCGATGAAAGTACCCTTTAACAGAATATCCCTCGAAGGCTCCGAAATCCGCAATATCGAGGAGGCGATAGCCGCCGGCCACCTTCAGGGCGACGGCAAATTCATGAAAATTTGCGAGGAGAAAATCTCCGCGATGGCGGGCGCCAAAGCCGCGCTTTTAACCAACTCTTGCACCGCCTCGCTCGACATGGCGGCGATGCTGTGCGATATTTCCGCTGGCGACGAGGTTATAGTTCCCTCCTACACTTTCGTGTCGAGCGCGAACGCCTTTGTGCTGCGCGGCGCAAAGCCCGTCTTCTGCGATATCTCCCCCGACACCCTCAACATCGACGCGTCGAAAATAGAGGAGCTCGTGACGCCGCGCACGCGCGCGATAGTCCCAGTACACTACGCCGGCGTCGGCTGCGAAATGGACGAAATTCTCGCAGTAGCAAAAAGGCATTCGGTAAAAGTTGTCGAAGACGCCGCGCAAGGGTTTATGGCTTCCTATAAGGGCAGGGCGCTCGGCTCTATCGGCGACTTCGGCTCTATAAGCTTCCACGGCACCAAAAACGTCGTCTGCGGAGAGGGCGGCGCGCTGCTTGTCAACGATCCGAAATTTCGCGACAGGGCGTGCTTCATACGCGAAAAGGGAACCAACCGCATACACTTCGTCGAGGGAAAAATCGACAAGTACACGTGGGTGGACTGCGGCGACAGCTTCATCCCCTCGGAGATTCTCGCGGCGTTCCTCGCCGCCCAGCTCGACGCGGCGGAGCGCCTGACCTCCGGACGCGTCGCCGCATGGAACTACTATTATTCGCGCCTGTCGGAGCTCGAAAGAAGCGGCGACTTGCAGCTGGCGAAAATTCCGGAGCATTGCCGCCACAACGCCCACATATTTTTCATTCTAACGGATTCGCCCGAGACTGAAAAGGAGCTCGAGAAATTTATGAGGTCGCGCGAAATCGGCGTGGCGCAGCATTACGCGCCGCTGCATCTGTGCCCGATGGCGCGCCGCCTCGGGTGCGCTTCCCGCCCGCTGCCGGTCTCCGAAAGGCTGTCCAAAACCATGTTGCGCCTGCCGATTTTTTCCTCGATCTCGCGCGCCGAGCAGGATTTCGTCTGCGACTGCCTCGGCGAATTCTTCCGCGGCAAACGGGCGCGGCGCGCCCTTGCATAGAATGGCTGCGCCTTAACGGGCAAGGCTTTTCAAACGCGGTGGCGCGAGGGTCGCTGGCATGGAAATTGCGGCAATGCCGTATGAAACCGCAAAGGCGATAAAAGCGCATGCGGCCAATGCGAGGATGGGCGTTGCGATAATTATCCCTATTCCGGTTATCGCGAACAATCCTCCGATTATAGATAAAAATATCCCGCATATAAAAGCACCCCATCCGTATGGATGCGCGGGAGGTTTATCAAAATCATATCCGCAATTCGGGCAGTGGTACATTTCTGTCTGGGATTCCGATACTTGAACTTGTTCAACTTTTTCCTTCGCCTTTTGCCTTGTGGCAAATTCAGGATTTTGTCTTAGGTATTCTTCGTAGTCCATATTTGTTTTCCTTTGATTTTACACTCCGCACAATTTACAAGCGATTCCGTCGTTTTTGGTGCCTTGACGACCTCAGCAATGTAGTTTACCTCAAAGGGGGGCGCGCGGATTTCCGGACGACGTTATTTTCATGATGGACAATAGTGGGTAATTTTTCAAGAAAATTACCGATTTTTCGGTGCGCTTTTCGCCAATCACGGCAATGGACGGCAAAAACGAAAAAGCCTGCAAGTCCATGTGAATAAAGGTATTCCGCGGGAAATCTTTATTTAAAATCAATAGATGACAGCGATTCGAATTCTGAATCAATTGTTATTTATAAATACAAATGTATATTCGTATAATTCTGTCGTTCGGTTTGGCGACCCATACGGATTATATGCTAAAATTTAATCTCTATTCTATTTTTATAGAGTTGCGTGTATCCATTGGTTCCCCCGTCGTCGGAAAGATATTCTATATAGAATGCGCCGTTTTTTAATTCGCATTTCAGATGGGAACTATAAAACTTAGGAGGATCTATATGTATTTTCCCCAAAGTGCGCAAAATGATTTTTTCCGTCACATCGGAATAGTCCAACATTTTGATTTTTTCAAAAACGAGGAACATTATATACGACATTCTGCCCGTTCCGCCCATACCTTCATAACAGCTTAGAACGTGCACGCCGTTTGGAAGCGCGCCCATGTATCTATAATTGAAAAAATCCTCATAGTTGTATTCAGGGTCATTCTCTGCGCGTCCTTCCACACGCGCTCCGTCTGCAAAAATATCTACTTTGCCATTGCAAAAAAACCTATTTCCCTGCATAGGGTCAACCGCTATGATGGGTTCCAACGGATCGGGAGTGGTTCCCGCGAGTTCCCATATTGCCATTATATTTACGAGATGATACCTTTTTTTATCGGGTTGTACTTTTAGGGATTTATCGTATGAAAATTCCTTATTGTTTTCCTTGGCATATGCGAGATCCGCGGACTCCGGAGGGAGAAATGTGTATCCCGTTTCTGAGATATTCTTTATGGGATTGACGTACGAAAGAACTTCTTTCAAAGAACAGGTTTTATAATAATCGATTTTATCGTCTATTGATTTCAGGAAAGATTTGGCATTGTCGTTGTCGTTGTCCGCGCTAAATTTGAGCAGTTTTTTTGCCTTTTCTTCATCCTTATCGACGCCATATCCTCCGGTGTAATAGATCATTCCCATATAGTAGGCATTCTCGTAGAGCAGCGTCTTGTCTCCGGAGGACTTTTTTATCGTTTCGTCAGATTTCTCGAAAAGCCAAAGAGCTTTTTTGTAATCGTCGGGCGAATGGGTTTCCCTTTCAAATAAAGCGACGCCGTTATTTGAAATTTCTTTGGCAAGAGCGCCTATATCATTTTCGCCCGCCGCAAGGATATTTGGCAAAATTCCCAATGCAAAAGTAAAAACTAATATATATTTCATTTTATTATATTTTGTGCAAATGCATAATTTAACTATGCGGTTGCCTCCGGTGTATTTCTGTTAATTTTGGCAGTTGCGCACATTGCTATTGCAAGGCCTGCGGTGATTACCAGGCTGCCGGCAATTAGCGCATATATTTGCATATTCAGAATAACGTACATTAAAATATATGATAGTATATTAGATAATAATATGATGAGCATTGACTTGCCGCTCCTGAATGCAATAAGCGTGTAAATTGAAATCATTGATGTGGCGATTGTCGCGCATAAGATGAAGCCTGCTTCAAATCCCAAAAATTCGGATGTTGAAAGCAATAAAAGATAAAATATCACGGGAGTGCAAGATGCAACAGCATATTGTAAAATATGCAGTTTATTTTTGGAGACCCATTCTCCTGTGATTAATGTCGCCATGAAAATCATCAAAAATAAAAATGAGTAACCAATAGCCCTATCCACTTTTGCATATGAATCAAATGCGACGAGAATTTCGGTTCCTACATTTTCTGATAGACCGGAAATTTTATTGATATTATCTATATTCCATTCAGCGGTAAAATTTTTTTCATCAATTTTATATGTGTCAGGCAGACGGTACCCTATAAATTTAGGGTTCCCCCATTTAGAGTGCATCTTAAATGAATTTTTTTCTCCTGAAGCTCCAAATGAAAAACTGCCGCTTCCGCGAAGCACAATATCAAAATTGGCGTTCATATCGCCAGCGCCGATTTCGGCGGGAATGTCGGATACAAAATATTTGTGTTCTGCATCATATGAAAATTTAAGCTCGCGGTTATTCATTCTGCCTGATAACGAGGCTGTTCCATTAGCGTCAGATATTTCTATTATTAATTTTCGTTTTTCCCCATTGACAGGTTCAAACGTTGCGCTTGCCGACACATTTGCCGTAAACACGGCAATATTATATATTCCCCTATGCCGCACTTCCGGAATTAACTCTGAATTTGCATTTAGCATTTTCGGAAAGTATTTTTTTTCAATTTTTCCGTCGGTATTGGCTATGGCGATATATACGTCGTTTATGGCCTGGTTGTTTCCCCATTTTGAGCAAATCTCCGTTTTTACTAATTCATATGAGGCTATTCTATTCCAACAAAAGAAATCTACTGCATAAATAAATACAAATTGAATTATAAATAACGCGATGAGAATAATGAATTTATTTTTCTGTTTGTTGTTTATATTTACGGCTTTCATATGGTTGAATTGAGAATTTATTGTTATCTATGGTTAGTGTTACTGTAAATAATGTTAAAATCGCAACCCATATTTATGAGTTCATTTTTTATTTCTTTGTCAGTAAGGTCGAATTTCGAAAGTTCATTTTGTAAGCATGCAATTATTTGTTGTTTTAGTTCCTCAACTTTAGATCGTGCTTCCTGATCCGAAAATATAAGCAAAAGCTTTATTCCTTTAAATAATAACAATATTTTCGCGGCATTCTCGTCATATTTTGCGGCTTCCGATAAAAAGTATTCAGCCTTTCTTTCATCGCGCTGTATATTTTTAGAACCTATGTAATACAATGCCGAAAGCGTCACTAAATCTTCCGCATTACCGTTAGAGATTGCATTGCGTTCGAGTTCGTCGATTTTTTTTGAAATAATAAAACTCTTTAAAAGTTCCCTTGCATCATTGTTTCCGTTAATTGCGGCATAATATAGCCATACGCATCCTTTTTCCAGATTTTGTGGAATTCCCATTTCGCCTTTAAAATATGCCAGCCCAAGTTGCATTTGCGCGTTCGCACCATTTGCAGTCGCCCATTCGACCATTTCTTGTTCATGAGTAAGCAAAAGTTTTCCCTTTTTGTCTTCTGCTTCTTGTTCGCGTGCAGGCAAAACCTTTTCTTTTTTGTTTGCTGGATAAGAAAATGCCCAATCATAACAGATGTATGCCACAAATCCCGCCGCGAGCAAGATGCATGCGGATGCTATGACTTTGACTAAGCTATAAAAGAGCGTTTGAAAGATGATAATTATGAAACCTGTTATTTTAATATTTTTTATGGCAATGCTATTCCCTCTTCTATAGGATTTGAAATAATATTCTTGAGATTTCCGAAATGATTTATCTACGAATAAACCATGTTCATAGAGCATCGCTAATCCATAATCGCAGCATGCATCCTTCATATTAGAACCACAACTCCAATATCCGAAAGCGGCCTTATAATCTTTGATATTATAAGCTTCAAGGCCTTTGGCGTAATAGTCGTTCATATGATTTTGTAGCCTAATTATGTTTTACATAGATATTTGTTTTTGTGTATATTCTGTGAATTTATTTTTATATCAGAACATCAAGCCTGCAACATATGCCGAATAACTTTCAAACTCTTCTCCATTAACTACACCATTTTGCATCATATCAGCTGCTTTTATAGCAATAGGCGCGTACTTCCCACGAACGGATTGCAATACCCTAATTGCGGTCTTGCGCTCTTTCTCGGTCGCTATGTATTTAATTTCTTTATAATTAAATCCGGAAAGAATCGAAGCGTAAAATTTGACTTTATCAGTGAATCCGGACATTTGCGCCTTATCCGAGAATATATTGGTTTTTTGAGAATAGTTGATTCTAATAATTTCAGATAAGTTTCTTCTGATTCCCCATCCCCAATACATCGCCTCAAAAAGATTGAGATTACCGTTAAGGTTGCCCATTTTATCGGCAATAGATGAATAGGCTAAGAATTTATGGTAGTTTCCTTTGCTGCAATAATAGTCGGCGAGTTTTAAAATAGCGTATAAATTGCGGCGTTTTGCGGCCATTTCATACCATTTTACAGCTTGAGGGATATTGCCTCTGCGCATTTCAATGTCGCCCAATAGCGATACCGCGAGCATTTCACATCCGTTTTCATCTTCATATTTAAAATTATACGCTCTTATCGCCCATTCGTGCGCCTTGTTTATGTCTTCGGGAAACAATATTTTGGCGCACATAATCATAGCGGGGCGATTCCCGTTCTTTGCGCTTTTTTCATACCACTCCAATGCCTTGGCCGCTTTGGTTGCATCTTTATTTTGGCTTAATAGGATATTGGCATTTTCCCAATTGGAGTAATTGTAGTCGCCCATGCTTTTTTGGGCTTCCGCTATGCCATTTTGCGCGGCTTTCTCCATATATTTTAGCGCGGTATCCCAATTTGTTTCAACTCCATATCCGTTTTTGTATGCAAACGCCAAAACATATGCAGCGTATGCATTCCCCTTTTCATATGCCTTCTGGGTTCGCTCCAATATTTCTGCCGCATTTTCAGACTGCGACGATAGGTCCGGAAAATCCAGGACATCTAAGAGAATTATGTTATCGTGTAAAAATGCTATATCGTTTTTGTCCAAAATGGATTCTTCAAATGTGAAGAATTTAGTTTTGTCGTTTACAAACGTTATTTTCCCGTCTTTCAACTCCAACACGGTTCCGTATACGCTTTCTCCCTTTGCAGATTTCCATTCTCTGGTAAGTCTCCCAATTTTTCGAGATGACACATATTTATTTAATATGTCCGTCATTTCTTGGGCTTCTTCCATATAAGATTTACTATCGCTTATAAGTTTTGCTCCTTTTCTTCGAGCAGATTCCTGACTCACAAACTTTCTTCCCGCATTGATGCCAATGTCCTTAATGGTATAATCTCTCTCTCTGCTTAAAGTTTCCCCTTCTTTTTGCGCCATTTTGGCTTCTTCTATGAGAATTTTTATTTTATTCAAATATCCCTTATATCCGTTTATTCCGTGTTCTTGGAATTTTTTTCTCAATTCCTCTTTAGGATTTACCATGGCGCCGTCCGACGATTCATATAATTTGGATATTTGTATAATAGCCGAATTAAATGCGCTATTTTCGGGGAAGAGCAATCCCTCGCACGATATATCGAATTGCCCCATTTTATTGGGTTTGTCTTTGAACTGGTATTCCGCGCCAATGGACTGAGAATAAAGTAGCAAAATAAATAATGCAATATGGGCCTTTGCGAATAACGCCATATATTTGGAAACATTTTGTTTTATATTAGTGCGCATCATATGTTGATTTGTGGTTAAATTAGTTGATTGAATTGTATTTTCTCTTTATCGCGTTTGCGACGCTTTCAAATATTCCGTTTTTGTAGTCCATATCCAACCACGCCCACATTCCGTTGGGGTTCATTTCCAGGAATATCAACTCTCCGTCCTTGCGGAGAAAATCGAATCTTCCAAACGCAAAGCCGGTATCCTTCATGAACGACTTAATCGCCAGCAGCTCGGATTCCGAAAGCTCTGTTCTATCCCATTGCAATTTTGTGTTTATGCGAACGTCCTCGCCTTTTAACTCTGAGCGCGAAGTTTCAAACGCGAATATTTCTCCCTCGACAAATACGGCGGTGAGGTCGTACTGCGCGTCGATTTTTCGTTGGAGAAACCACGGATAGTACGGGTCGATTTTATCGACGTCTATTTCTCTGACGAGAAATATCTTCCCCTCTCCTATCTGGGTCTGCGTGAGGGATTTTGCCACCCATTTGCCGTTTTTCAGGGCTTCCGGAAGAAATCCGCGAATAATTTTCCATTCGGGAACTTTGAAATATTTTGACGCGAGCTCCATTTGCGTGTGTTTGTACCATTTGGATTTCGCAGGAAACACCAGCGCTGCGCGCGAACGCGCGGCCATATCGTAAAATAAATCCTGCCAGAGCCGAACCACCTCTTCGCGGCACCAATTTTCAAGGCATCCGTTCGCGGGCACGTCGATTGCGTCGAAAAATATGGGTTTTCGCATGTATACGCATTTTAATTTATTGTCGGCAAGAATCTTCCCGTCGGGGGATTGCGCGAATATTCCGGCATTTGAAAATTCCCATGCGTATTCGTTCCATTTGTCGATGTTGAACCTGAAAACGTCAATTTCTCCGAGAAGCGGCAATAGCATGTCGGTGGTGACGTCTTCGGAACATGTGGGAATTAGGAGCATATGGGCGTCGTTTAAATTAAAATGCTGGTTCGCGGTGCGCGCGGCCGCGCGCACCGCGGAATGCTGAGATCAATCCCAAGTTCTGGAATCGTCCATTACCTGGTTTCTGCCGGTTACGTACGAATACGTATAGTTTACGCTAACTCCGGTTTTGGTTTTGTCTTCGAGTTCCGCTCCGCATGTCGTCGTAATGGAGCGTTGCCCTTGCTCTCCCGTAAGGGAGTCGATATTTTTCGCGACATCCGAGGGGGAGGCAAGCGACGCCGCGGCTGCCGTAACTATTGTAGTGATAATCATAATTTTTTCCTTAGTTGATAGTTCTATAAGAGAGAGATTTTTCGCTCCCTTTTCTATTATTTCGCAACTGCGGCGGAAATCTTTCTTGACGATGCAATTTTTTTTTAATTTTAAAAATATGTATGCGGGTTAGGGATTACCAAATATTGAGAGAAATAGGAAACGGGGGATTCGGAAAGGTATATCTGGCGGAGAAAGACGGTAAGTTTTGCGCCCTCAAAGAAATTCGCGGCGCAATCGCCAATCGGGAGGCGGGCGCCATAAAGACATTCGGAGAATCCCTGTTGGAAAAGCCGATTCGGAATATCGTTCCCATATTCGAGTCTTTTCAAGAAGGAGGAGTCTTATATTACTCGATGCCCTTATCCGACGGTGTGGAGCCGGAAGTTTCGCCCCTCGACAAATCTTGGCGTCCAAAGACGCTTGAATACGTGATAAGCGGGCAAATCAACCGGAAAAAGTGGTTTACCCGCGAAGATGTCGCCTCGATTTTCATTCCCATCATACGCGCTGTCGGAGAACTTAATGAAAGAAACATTGTCCACCGCGACATAAAGCCGGCCAATGTATTGTTTTTCAACGGCGCCCCTACGCTTGCGGATATCGGATTGATGACGTATGACGGCAAAAGCCTGTCCGCGTCGGGAACTCCGGACTATATGCCTCCTACATGGTATTTAAAGACGCGCGGCAAGCCCGACATGTGGGGGGTAGGCGCCACCTTGTTTGCGTTTTTGACTTCGAACACTCCGGATTGTCTCGGCCGGACGGCGTACATGTGGCCTCCTCAGGGAAAAAACGGAATGCCGACGCGCGATATTGTGGCTTGGGAGAAATTCCACAATGTCATTTTCCGAATCACCAGCCAGGAGGCAAAGGAGCGGTATATAAGGTTTTCCGACATAGCGGACGACATCAAAAAAATTGCAGACGGACAGGACGTGGTATTTCCCGACGTAAAACCCTGCGAAAATTCCCGCAGGAGAAATCTATGGGCGTCGACCGCCGCATTCGCGCTCTTGGCCGCATTGACTTATGCCGGCGCGGTTCATTTTTTCGACGCCGAACCCGCGCCTGACGAAACATTGGGCGGAGCGGACGCAACTGCGGTGGATAAAAAAGCGGGAAAACCGCTTCCCGAAAATCCGAACAAATTCGATCCCCTTAAAATTCTCCCTCCGCGCTATTTGCCCTACGAGTATGATTACGAAGGGTTGGATAAATTTTACAATGGATTGTGTTTGAAAATAAAGGAAGGCGCGAAAGGCGTCTCGCGTCCGGACGCCTATGACAAAGGGATAGAAAATCAGATAGAGGATATGTATTTTCCGGGGGAGCAGGAGAGCACAACTTTTGACGAGCCGTTGTTTAAATATCGATTGCGTCCGGACGCCGATGACGAAGAGTGTTACAAACAGATAGAGAATGAGTATCGCTCGAAGCGTTTATATAACGATCAGGCGTTTTTTGGTCTATTTCTGCGTCCAAGGAAAAAAATACCCGAAGGTGTCCAGAAGGCAAGGGATGTGCTTGGGAAAAATTATTGGGATGACAAACAGTACGAGATAGTGAGATTGTATAATCTTTTGATCGATGCAAAATTTGACGATGGCAAAAATTCTGCGGAGTTTGCAAAAATATTCGATGAATTTCATAGGATTATGACATATTATATCGTGGTGTCGAACAGGCCAATATATTGGGGTATGCGTCTGTATGACCTTACTGGCAAATGCCCCCGTTTTTTGTCCGGCGTGTTTTTGAGGGCTATATATCACTATTCAAATATAGGCGAAAAAGCAAAAGCCGACGAGCTTATAAAAGACTGTATGGCGAGTCATACTTTCTTGCAAACCTGCAATGATTCGGCATTTTTTTTCTCGCATGTTGCTTCGTTTGATATGAGTGGCTTTCGGGGAAATAAAAGCACTGGCGCCATAGCCGGCGCATTTGCAGCGGTGACATGCTACTACATGAAATCCGATCCGAAACTGTATGGAAAGTCTTCAGAATTCGTGCGCTATGCCATATTAAAGACCGAGGATTATGCAATGCACGCGCCTCAAGATATCAGACATAACGCGGTAAGGCACACTGCGTTTGTGTTTTTATTAAAATTCCCGCGGTTAATGGAATGGATTGCCGAAAATGATCCGATTACATGCGCGGTAATGGCGCCGTACCTAAATATAGATTACTTGGAATATATAAAAATGTAATGGATGTAGATTTCTTGAAAAGGAATTTATAGAGTATTTCTCAAAAACGAGGGGGTTCCCGATATGCTTCCGGATATACATAGTTATTACGATTATTATTACCAGGGCCCATTAGCGCCTTTTTAAGGCGTTGCCTTGGTTGATAATGCTGCGGTTGATTTCTTTCAATTTTTCAAGCGAGCATTTCCCGCACATATTGGGATCGTGCGTCCAGATCGTCTGTTGCGTTCCGTTTACATATTTGGTTACGGCGATATGCGTGTGCCCGTCTATAATCGCGGCTTGCTGCGCGTAACAGAGTGCAGCCGACAGGCAAATTGCCGGCAGCAATAATTTAGTTGGCCCCCAAAGGCGGAAGAATTTGCGGTGTGGCATATTTTTTCGGATAATAATAGGCGTTATTTGAAGGTCGAAGGGCAGGGCGGGATGCTCCGGCGGAGAATTGCGAAAGCCTGCGGGTTTATTTTGTCAGGCGTTCCGCCGCGGTTCCTCCGGATCTCTCAGGATTTTCCCGCGCCAGCTTGTTCTCTATTGATTGCCTTATTTTGCGTTTCAATATGTCGGAGCGTTTTTCCTCCATGGAATCAAAGGCGTCTTTCAGGCACCTGATAATTTCCTCGTTTTCCATACCGTCTGTATTTTTGCCGGAGTTCATCTTGCCAACTCCCTTCTATAATTTTCCTCTTCGAGTTTCGATTTTAATTTTTTCAATACGCGGTGAACGCAACTGTCTATTATATTGCGCGTGACACCCAAAATTTCAGATATCTCCGGGACGTTTTTGCCTTCAAGTTGGCTCATCTCGAAAATAAGGCATGTCTGTGGCGAAAATGACGGGCGTATATTTTCCCACGCGTCCATTACGACGCTCTTTTTGTATTCGTCGGCTTCGTCGTCTTCAAGGCGCTCAAAAGGATTGGAGCCTTCGCAAGCGTCGAATTCTTTCGCGTTTTCATATAAGTCCAGAATTTCCACAGGCACCAAACGCTTTTTGTTTTTCCTTCGTATGAAGTCGATAATCCTGCGGGTAATTATTTGTTTGAGAAATCCCCGAAAGCGGTACTTCCCATTTTGATATTTCCCGTTTTTAAAAGCGTTCACAATGGATATCACGCTTTCGGATATGATTTCTTCCATGTCCGCATTGGGCACCGACAGCCAGCCTATGTTCTTGAAGACATTTTTTGCCATTGAAAGCATGGTGGAATAATATATCTCAAAAAAAATGTTCCATGATTTTTGCCAAACCGTTCCCTTGTTTTGGTTCAGCATTTCCGAAATCACGCTTTTAGGTGTGTCTGGGCACTTCATACTTATTTTTTCGCGGTTAATTTTCCAATCTTTCGCGCGAAATGCAAATTTTTAGAAAAAACTGAGCTTTTGGGCGCAGACGCCGTATTTGTTTATGCCGTTTGTGGGTTTAAAGGACAAAAATATCGCAAAAATGGCGATATTGATGAATAATTCGATACAGAGCATTGCGATTAGCTTTACAAAATTTTCAACGTCGTAAAAGAAATAGGCGTTTGCGATGCCCAATGCTCTGGATGCTATAAGAATGCAAATGGCGGTTTTGGCGCTGATATTCGCATCGTGGGCGCGTTTTGACAATATCGTGACCATCGGCCAAATAAAAAATATTCCAACAAAAGCATATGTAGATGTCGAGCCCAAATCGACAAGCAGAGAGGTGGATATATTGGTTATTATATAGATGAACCAATATGCTGCCGAAAATGTTTTCCTGTCTATTCGCCCGCTTGTCAAAAATATAGAAGTGGATTTTTCCGCGATTGCGCCGTCCAATAATTTTGCGGATTGTTTATTGCGTTCTTCAATATCTGAGAACGCCATAAAAAAATCGTGCATGTCGATAAATCTTTCGGTCGCGTTTTCTCTCATGGCCCGCAATATCACGCGGTGAAAGTGGCGCAGGGCGGCAATATCCGCGGCGGACATTTTATCTTTCGCTTTAGGGAATATGTATTTGGCTCTGCCGATTGTATCCGGAGGGTTTTGTGTCAAAAAGAAGTATAAAGTTGCGGCGAGCCCCCACATATCCGGATTCCCGGTATACCAGGTCGGCGGGGTATACGTCGGAGTTCCCGCCGAAGATACCCCTGGATCGTCCTCTTTCATCAATCCTATGTCGGAAAGGAAAGGTTCGCCGTTTAAAAACAAAATATTGTCCGGCTTTATATCCCGATGTATGATGCCCTCTTTATTTAACGCTTCGGCGGCTTTAAAGATGGGCGAAAATACGTTAATAGCGTCGCCGGCGCTGAATATTCCTCCGTTTTCGCATTTTTGCGCGATAAATTTTGTCAGGGTTTTGGGGCGCCATTCCGGAAATGCGGGATCCGTTTCGTCGACGCCGTCGGCGAGCGGCATGATGTATGATATTTCCAGATTGTTTATTTTTATATCGAGTATCGGTATTAAATTTGGAATTTTATCCTTAATTTTATGGTATAGTTTTAATGCGGAAAGCTCTTTCCCGTAGTGTTCGCTTTTGTCGTGCGGAATTTTTTTCAGGGCGTAGTATATTCCGGCTTCATCTTTAACTAAAAAGACGCACCCGAACCCCCCGCGGCCTATTTCTCTTACCATTTCAATATTATCAATCATTGATGAAACGGGGGGAGGCTCTGTCGGATTTTGCGTTACCCGGGACATTTTTAGCGGAAAATAACGGAAGATTTCGGAAAACTAATAGCTGTTTGCAAACTATGCCGTGCGGCATAATTCCATTGTCAACCACGCGCTATGGACAAAATAGCCGATATTTGAATTTAAGATGCGGCGCGTTCACAATTTCCTGTCGGGAAGATTTCATCATTCCCCGAAAGCAACATAGGTTTTGTCGCCTGGATAACGCTCGATTTTATTTACAGATTTAAAATAACTATTTATTTTGGGGTAAATCGATGATTTTAAGTTCATTTTTTTTGTTATATTCTTAATATGGGCTATATTTTAAATATAGATAATATTTATTATTGTTTAGATAATGATATAGTATTCCCAATACTGATGTCAAACGCAATTTTGTCGCCCGCGCACCTGGACTGCGCCCCCGCTCTCGGAATTATGCTTTGGGCCGGAGTGCGCCCGAGGGAAACGACGAGGCTTGCATGGGGGGGACGTGGATCTTGAAGAGGGAACGATTACGGTGAAGGCGCGCAATAGCAAGACCGGAGGAATCCGCCACATTGACATATGTCCGGCGTTGAAATCTTGGCTGAAAGGCCTTAGAAAAAATCCGGAATCTTCAATTTGCCCCAAAAATTGGGGAAAAAAATGGAAGGCGTTGCGCCGCGACGCAAATTTGGAGAGCCCTTGGGTTCAGGACGTTTTGAGGCATACTTTCGCGTCTTATTATATGAAGCGTTATAAAAATCTTCCGCGCTTGCAGTCGCAAATGGGGCATGCTGATTTGTCGCTTTTGAGAACCCGCTATGTGAATATGTACGGGATAAAAAAAGGCGAGGCGAAAATATTTTTCGACTCGCCGGATCTTTTGCGTGGCAACGCGAAGGGCGCCGGAGTTTAGTCGTCTATTACGCTGCGGGCGGCTTCGGCGCTTTGGCGCGTGCTTTTGCCGCCCCTCAGCCGGATGTCGTACATTCTCTTTGAGAGTTTTCGCGCTGCCTTTGCTATCACGTAGTCCGGAGTGTCGCAGATGTCCACGAATCCGATTGCGTAGTTTGCCTCGTTGAAGCGGCCGGTCGTGCAGAGGTCGAACCACTGGAACCAGTGCGCGCCGACAACTTTCGGGTTTTCGAAGGCGCTCACGGCGTATTCGCGGAACGCCTGCGCCCTTTCTTCCGCGGTGGCGCGCGCATTTAGCCCGCCTCCGTAGACGCCCTTGTCGGTGTTGCCGAAGTGGAATTCCCCTATTATGATGGGCTTGTCTTCCGCGCCCTTGGCGGCGGAGAAGTCCGTCACGTTGTCGGCGTACACGTTGTAGCTCAGCGCGTCGCAGTACCGCGACGCCACGCGCTCCACGAGCGGGTTGCGCCACGCGAAGCGGCAGCCTATGTACATGGCGTCGGGGGATACAGCTTTGACGGCCTCGCGGCAGATTTTGAAATAGCGCTCGTACATCTTTTCTTCAAACGCGAGCATGTCGGCCCGCGCCGCCGCGGTGTTCGGCGCAAAGTCCCTCTTTTCGAGGAAATCTTCCCAACTCTTGTAGCTCGCCTTCCACGCGGCGTTGAGCTTTTCGATTTCGCCGTATTTCTTTTTGAGGTCTTTTTGGAATTCGATTTTCCCCGGCTGGCTTGCGGGGCAGCCGAGCAGCGCCTTTATCGTGACCACGGTTTTCTCCTGCCACGGGAGCTCGTTATCCACGAACACTCCGACGCACATCGGAGACCTTATCAGATCGGCGTTCTTTGCCACGCTCTCCATGGTTTTTTCGCGGAATCCCGGGGTGAAGAAGTCGGGGAAGTCGTGCCAATAGGCGTACATTTTGACGTTTGTGTCGTAGGTTTTCCGCCCCTTGGAATTTGTTATAAGCGTGTACGGAACGTTGCCGCGCCTCAATATGTAGTGCTGCGTCCACGCGCCGTAGGTCGTGAACCCCCATTTCTTCATGCGTTCGTCGGCGACTTCGCCGTAGGACGCGCGGTAGTCGTCGCCGTACTTGGCGACGAGGTTTCTCTCGAGAAACCCGTAGGCGTCGAATTTTTTGCCCTTATAATAGTGGAGCCCGCCGTAGTTGTTCTTTTTGCGGAAACGGTTGTCCGACACGTCCTCGAAATAGAATTCGCGGTCGGTGAGCGGCGTAGTGTCGAGGTTGCCAGCGCACGTTATGCCGAACGAATAAAAGAGGTTGCCCTCCGGCGTTATAAGCCACCACCTGCCGTCGATTTTCTCGGCGCGGAACCTGCCGGTCGCCCCGTAGTTTTTACCGTCCCTCACGAGCCCGAGGTATTTGTCGCGCCTCGAAATGTCGCCGATTTTTTCGTAAAATGCCTTTTCCTCCTCGGCGCGCTTTTTGAAGTCGCCGTCGGACTTTATCTTGTCCGTCCAATCCTTGTGCTTGAACTGGCCGTACTTGTCTATGAACGGAAAGAATTCCTCTTTTGTATAGCTTAGAAACGGCGCGTCAAATCTGCTGAAATCGAAATTCGTCGGCTTGTAGCGCATAGCTATGAACGCGTCGTCATCGTACATCCAGGCTCCCCTGGGGTCGACTTCGAGCTTTTCGACGGAGATGTCGTCCAATATTATCCTCGCGCCGCCGTTGGAGATTATTTCGATTTCCCCCTTCGCGGACGAAGGCACCACCGCGCCCATCACCACGTTTTTTGCGCCTTTGGATTCCGTCAGGGTTTTCAGCGAAAGGCGGTTTTTTTTGCCGTCGGAATCTATCGAGCGCATTGCCGCATAGACGGACGCCGATGGGGACTTTTCGAGAATTTTGTATTTGAACGAAAATTTGTACCCGCCGCCGGATTTTATCGGGATGGTAAGCAGGGGCGTCCATCCGGCCGCGGACATCGCGTCGATTTCGAGCGAGCGGCTTCCGGACAGGGCGTTTTTGCCCTCCGCGTTTTTCGTGAAAGCCGGCGTAAACTTTGCGGCTTCCGCGAGTTTTACGGATTCCGGATTTTCGAAGTCTTCTTTTAGCAGTTCGGTCGTCGAGGGCGCGGTTAGCGCCGAGCACGCGCAAAGCGCGAGAATCGGGAGGGTTAGGAGAGATTTTGCCATAATGCCTTTTGGTTTTGTGTTTCTGCGGCGACGCGCCGCGGGATGGATGTTTGAACGTTGAAGGGGTTGACGAACGCGCGCGGCGAAAGGGGCTTTTGCGCGCGTAGAGCGGCGGCTCAATAGAACCGCTTGCGCCAGTCTATGGGGACGGCCCCGAGTTTTTGCCCCCTCGGCGATTTCTTCCCGAACCAGACTTTTTGCCTGTATTCCTTGCCCTCGAATTTGTACGACACGTCATACATTCCGTAGAAACCCTCAAAGTGCGCGGATTTCGTGGGCTTGCCATAGGAGACATTCGTCTGCCAGTCTTTTGCTATGAGCTGTTCGAGCGCGCGGTACGAAGCCTTCGGCGTGAGGTCGTCTTTTATCAGCCCGCCCATGAGGTGCGCCTCGTTGGACGCCGCCTGCCCGTCGCGCATGTTCCACCAGGTGATTGCCTCAACCGCCGGATGGCTGAAAAACAGCCGGTACGCCTGCCTTGCAAAATACGCCTGCGCTTCCTCGCCGCGGCTCGTGGGAATGGTGATTTCCGTGACGTGAATCGGCCTGCCCAGTTTGGCGTAGCCGTCAAGGGCTTTGACCATATCGCGCGGGGTGAAAGTTTTCCCGTCCAGCACGTCCCCGAAAGCCTTGTCCGAGAAAAAGTGGAATTGCAATCCTATGCCGTCGAGCTTAGCGCCGCGGTCTATGAGGCTTTTTGCGAGCATGTAAAAGCGCCCCGTTTCGCCGTTTTTTATGTACTGGTACCACGCGGCGGTGGTCTCGTTGATGAGGAATACGTCGTCGGGCGGCAGCAGGCGTTCGGCCTCCTTGAAAGTTTTAAAGACGTAGTCGTCGTACAGGATCGCGCCGTCGTTGATATAGTCGGCGGCTTCGTTAACCACGTCCCAGATTTTTATCCTGCCGCGGTAGCGTTCCGCGATGTTGCGGATGTTGCGGTTTGCGGCGGCCTCGACGAGCTTTGGGTCTTTGAGGTCGAGCGCCCATGCGGGCATGAAGTGCGCCACGCTTATAGGCCACGCGAAGGTGTGCCCCTTGGGGGTTATCCCGTTTTTCTCGCAGAAGGCGAGGGCGGTGTCGGACTGCATCACCGTCGGATTGCTGGTGTACGACAGGTCTATGTTTTCGTCGTTCGAGTAGTCCCAGCGGAGTTTTCCCTCCTGGGGCTCGACCCTGCGCCATACCGTGGCGACCGTTCCGTAGTTGAAAATGCGCTTGTAGAGATCGGCGTATTTGTCGATCTGCTCCCTGGAATATTTTACGGGCTGCCCGTCGGCGACAGAGCGCGAAGCGTACGCGCCGAAGAGAAATTCGTGGCGGTCGAGCCTTATTTTCAAGTCCTCCACGGGCTTGTCGAAGTCAAGGTAGAATTCGCCCATCCTGTTGGCGCGTATGCCGGTTTCTATGCGTGCCTCCGTCACGGGGTTTTCCCAGAGGTCGCGCATTTTCTGCGGGATTTGCCCGTCGGCGGCGCAGAGCCCCGAGGCCGCGCACGCGCACAGAAATATTGCAGTCTTTCCCATTTTTTAGTTTCCTTTCCCATGCATTGTTCAAATTGCGCCTTCGTCCTGCGGCAGATTTTCCGCCGCGACGAAAAATTTGTACCTGTCGGCGCGGTAGAGTGAAAACTCTATTTCCGCCACTTCGCCGTCGCCGCAGACCGCCGCGCCCTCTAACGTAATTAGCGCGGAGGGCTTCGCGCCGAACCGCTCTCCGCCGTCGGCGAGCGGGGATAGGGTCGCCGATATGTCGCGCACAACCCTCGCGATTTTCGGCTTGCCGTCGCCGCCGCAGAGGATCGCCGAAATTTCGTCGGAATCGCTCTCGGCGGCCTCGGGAAATAGCGCGAGCGACAGGTATTTGGTCTCGTCTTTTAACAGGACGGAATCGGCGTAGCGCAGGCACCTGATTTTCAGAGCGTCGGATTTTATCTCGTATGCCTGCGAGCCTATCTGCGCCCTGACGCCGCCGCGCACTATCTTTTTTTCCAGCGTTTTTGCGGACGGTTTGTATCCCTCGCGGGCGAGGTTTTCGGAAAAGCTGCCGCATATCGCGCCGAAAGAGCCGAGCTGCCTGACGAGCCGCTTGTCCGGCGTCATTTCGGCTACGAACGTTCCGCTGCCCCTCACCTTCCTGACCCAGCCGTTGGATTTGAGCTCGAGTAGCGCGCGGCGGGCGGTCGTGTTGCTGACGCCGAACTCCGCGATGAGCTCGTTTTCCGACGGTATGCGGTCGCCCGCGGAAAATTCTCCGGACTTTATTTTTTTTACGACGCCGTTGAAAAGTTCGGCGTATTTCGGTGTGCGTCGGGGTTTTCCGGCGGCGTTTTTTTTCGGCATGTCTCTTAGGGCGTGTGATTGTCTGTTAGGAATGGAGCGGTTGTTGAGGGTTTCCCAAAATTTTTCGTCGGGCGGCGGCGCGCGGTTATTTCCGCGGGCGCTTAAATTGCCGGCAAACCGACCGGACGGTTTGCCGGAGGCTTTTTTTTACGCGCGGGCGCCGATTGGTCAGTTGAAGAGGTCTTTGAGCGCGCTTTCCACGGACTTTTTCAGGTCTTTTGCCGCGCCCTCGGTGGCGTCTCCGGCTTCCTTGCCGGCGTCGGTCCCCAGTTTCAGCCCCTGCTTCGCAAGCTCCGAGGCAACGTCCACCGTCACCTGCTTGGCGAGCCTGCCGAGAATTTCCGTCACGAGCTGCGAGGGCGTCAGCCCCTCGCCGTTTCCGTCGAGATCCTCCACGGTGAAGCTCGGCAGCTTTATGTTTATAACCCTGTCGTTGAGCCCGACTTTCACGTCGCCGTCGGCGAATACGAGCTTGTCGAGAATTATTTTAAAGGGCTCTTCCTGGGCGCTGTCGGCCGCGGCGGGCTCCTGCTCCTTTTTCTTTTGCGCCCCGACGAGGATTTCGACGATTTCGTTCAGGTTGTTGTCGGGCGAGGAGAGCAGCGATGCCAAACCACTTTTAGTTTTCATGTCGTAGGAGATTTTGAGGCCCTCTATCCGCACTTCCTCGACTTTTACGAGCTTTTTGGCGAGGATGTCCGACACTCCGACGTCGGCGTCGACATACGCGGTCTTGAACTCGATGGCGTTGCCCTCCGGATAGTTTGGCGGATTGGTTATATAGAAATTTTTGACGTCGCACTTTTGCTCGGACAGGCTGAAAGAGACGGAGCCAACGCCGGCGTCTATGCCCGTGCCCTTGGTTATGGTTTTGAGGGCGTAATCTGCGACATAGCCGGTGTAGCTCAGGGCGAAATACGCGGCCGCCCCGATTATCACGAGCGCGAGAATCGCGAGCTTTACAAGGGAAAATATGCAGCCGCCGGAGCGGGCCGCCGGAATTGTCGGGATTTTTTCTGCGTTCATAGTCGGTATATTTTTATTTCGTTTTCAAGATTATTGGGATTCTGGCGAAAAACGCAAGGACTGATTGACGGCGCGCAAAATCAGTCCGCCCCGCCCGAAATGCGCCGGAATAAAATTCCGCAAAGCAAATCTTGAAAAAGGCGCGCAAATGTGAATCTTTTTTACCCGTATGAAAATAAGAAGTTTTAAAGGGCTCGTTCCCGCCGAGGGCAAGGCGGAGGCCGTCGCAAGCCTCCCTTACGACGTCGTGAATTTTGAACAGGCGAAAGAGCAGGCCGAGGGCAGGCCGCTGAGCTTCATGAGGGTCGTGCGCTCCGAAATAGAGCTCCCCGAAGGGACGGATCCATATTCCGACGCGGTATACGCGCACGCGAAGGAGAATTTTGAAAAGCTCGCCTCCGGCGGAGCGCTCGTCCGCGAGCCCCAGCCGTGCATGTACCTGTACCGCCAGCAGATGGGCGGGCACTCCCAGACGGGGCTGGTTGCGACATTCTCTGCGGAGGACTACGACGCCGACGTCATCAAGAAGCACGAAAAGACCCGCGCCGCCAAGGAGAACGACCGCTACCGCCTCACCAAGACTTTGCGCGCCAACACGGGCCCTGTGTTCCTCACGGTTAAGGACGGCACGGGCCTCGACGGAATTGTCGAAGACAAGGAGGATTCCGACGCCATATTCGACTTTGTCGCAGCGGACGGAATCCGACACACGGGCTGGAGGATTTCCGACCCCGCGCGCCTCGCTAAAATCTCCGAAATTTTCGGCAAGATTCCCTGCGCGTACGTGGCGGACGGACACCACCGCAGCGCGAGCAACGCCCGCTGCGCCCGCGACCTGAAAGCCGAAAACCCGAACCACACGGGATACGAGGACTACAATTGGTTCCTGTCGGTCGTCTTCCCCGCGGGCCAGCTGAAAATCCTGCCCTACAACCGCGTTGTGCGCGATCTGGCGGGAATGTCGGAGGAGGAATTCCTCGGCGGGCTCTCGAAAGTCTGCTCCGTTTCGGAGAGCGGGGAAAAGTCCCCGAAGGCCCCGAATTTCGTGGACATGTATCTTGGCAAAAAGTGGTATTCGCTCAAATTCGAGAATGCGGAATCCCTCGGGGCGGTCGAGGGCCTCGACGTCTCCCTCCTGCAGGACAGGGTGCTTGCGCCGCTGTTGAAAATCGGCGACCCGCGCACGGACGAGAGGATAGACTTCATCGGCGGAATAAGGGGGACGGGGGAGCTCGAAAAGCTCGTGGACTCCGGAAAGTTCGCCGTGGCGTTTTCGATGTATCCCACCACCGTAGGGCAGCTCATGGCGATTGCCGACGCGGGCGAGATCATGCCGCCCAAGAGCACGTGGTTTGAGCCGAAATTGCGCTCGGGGCTCTTTGTTCACACCTTTTGACTGCGATGGAAAACCCGCCCGCGGACGCGCCCCTGATCCTCCCCGAACCCAAGTCGGTCCGCTGGGGGGACGGCTTCCTGCCGTGGGAGAGGGCGGAGTTTAAAATCGGCAAGGACGGGGTGCCGGTGGGCGAATTTCTCTCGGTAGAGTTCGCCGACATGCCGCAGGAAGCCCACGATATTTCGATTTCGGAAGTCGGGATAAAAATCCGCGCGGGCTCGGGGCGCGGCGCGAAGCTCGCCTTGCAGACGCTGCGCCAGATCGGAATGCAGTCCGGCGGCAGGGGGTTCAGATTCGCCGAAATTTCCGACGCGCCGGATCTCGAAGTGCGCGGGTTTATGCTCGACATCAGCCGGTGCAAGGTTCCGAAGCTGGGAGAGCTCTCGCGGCTCGTAGACATGCTCGCTCTCTTCAAGTACAACAGGCTCGAGCTCTACATGGAGCACACTTTCGCGTTCGAGGGGCACGAGATTGTGTGGGCGGGTGCCTCCCCCCTCTCGCCCGCGGCAGTCCGCAAGCTTGGCGAAATTTGCGCGGTTGCGGGCGTGGAGCTCGTGCCGAACATGAACGGGCTCGGGCACATGGAGCGGTGGCTGCGCTATCCGGAGTACCGGTATCTGGCGGAGAGCGAGGCTCCGTTCGTCGATCCCCTCGGAACCGTCAGAAAATATCCCACGACCCTCTATCCCGACGGGCGCGCGCTCGATTTTATGGACTCCCTCTACGCGCAGCTCCTGCCGAATTTCGAGGGCGAAAATTTCAACATAGGCGGCGACGAGCCGTGGGAGCTCGGCATGGGCAGGAGCAGGGCGAGATGCGAGGCGGAGGGCGGCAAATACGGCGTCTACATAGCCCACATGCTCGGGCTGCGGGAGCGCGCCGCCAAGTACGGCAAAAAAGTCTGCTTCTGGGCGGACGTGCTCATGCAGAGCCCCGAATATTCGGAGCTTCTCCCGTGCGATATGACGCCGATTCTCTGGGGATACTACCTCGACCACCCCTACGAAGAGCAGTGCTCTTACATGAAAGGGCTCGGCAGGGACTTTCTGGTCGCCCCCGGGACGAGCACCTGGAATTCCTTCGGCTCGCGCTGGGATTGCGCGTTTAAAAACATTCAAACCGCGTGCGGATGCGCCAAGAAGCACGGCGCGCGCGGAATGATTCTCACGCAGTGGGGGGACGGCGGCAACCACCAGCCGTGGTGCGCGATGTATCCGGCTATTGCCGCGGCGGCGGCGTGCGCGTGGGGCGCGGCTCCGGCGGAAGAGCGCGTCTGCGACGCGCTCGACAGGTTCGTTTTCATAGACGCTTCGGGCGAGTTTTCCCGCGCTCTGTGCGCGCTCGGCAGGGCGGATCCCGTCCAAAAATTGTTTTGCTTTTACCACAAGATGTTTTTCGCCCCCCCCGCGGACGCCGAAAAGCTCGCGGCGGAGTGCGGGTTCGACTTCGGGGCTATCGAGGGCGCGGCGGACTTCGCGTTCGCCCTTTCCGAAAATTCCTCCCCCCGCTGCCGCGACGCCGAAATATGCCGCGCCGAAGTCTCCCTCGGCGTCCAGATGATAAAGTGGGCGATGCGCAAGGCGCGCGGAGACTTCGCCGCCGATTCGCGGGAGCAGCGGAAATCGCTCAAACTCATAGCCGCCCAGTACGAGGACTTGTGGCTGGAGCGCGCCGCGGTCGGCGGGCTCGCCGAGTCCGCGGGCAGAATCCGAGCCCTGCGCCCTGATTTGTTTTCCTGAAAAGCCGTATGGACGCCTCAATTCTCGCAGCGTACATTGCGGCATGCGTCGCCCTGACTTTCATGCCTGGGCCCGACATAGCGTTCGTCATAGCCGAGAGCCTCGCCAGGGGCAGGCGCACGGGATACGTCCTGTCGTGCGGCTTGTGCTCGGGGGTTTTCGTGCACACTTTCCTTTGCGCAAGCGGTGTCGCGCTCGCAATCGCCGCAAGCCCCGCGCTGTTTTCCTCCATACGCGTCGCGGGCGCGGCGTACCTGCTGTGGCTCGCTCGGGGCGCCTTTCTCGAAAATGCGTCCGAAGAATCCGCCTCCGCGGATTTCCGAGAAGCCGGATTCCGGCGGAGCGGCGGGCGGATTTTTCTGCGCGGGTTTCTGATGAACGTCTCAAACCCCAAAGTCATAATATTTTTCCTGTCGTTTTTGCCTCAGTTCCTGACGGAGGGCGGGTGGCCTGCATGGGTTCAAATGTCGGTTCTCGGGCTTGTATTTATGCTGTCGGCGCTGCCGATTTTTCTGTGCGTGGCGTCTTTGGCGGCGGCGTTCGCGCGGCTTTTCAAGTCCCGCAAATTCCGGTTCGCGATGAAGTGGCTGCGCGTTTGCGTGTTCGCGCTGATAGGCTTTTGCATGCTTGCGGAGACCGCCGCGGATTTCCTCCCCCCGCCCGCATGAGTTCCCGCGCGGCGTTTTGATTTAAAAAAACTTTACATTTTCCGCGCGGAATCCACTATTGTTTGGTTTTTAAGGGCCGGGCGCGCCGCTTTGCCGAGCCGCCCCGCGCGAAAGGAAATCCGCATTATGAACGAAGACTTACTCAAAATCAGGCACAGCGCCTCGCACATTCTCGCGACGGCGGTCTTGCGTCTCTTCCCCGACGCCAAGCTCGACATAGGCCCCGCAACCGAGACGGGCTTCTACTACGATTTCGATTTGGACCACAAATTTACGGCCGAAGACCTCGCAAAAATCGAGGCGGAGATGAAAAAAATCGTCTCCGAAAACCAGAAGTTCGAGAGAATCGAGCTCGACCGCGCCGCCGCCGAAAAGGCGATAAGGGATTCGGGGCAGGCGGAGTTCAAGCTCGGCAGGCTCGCCGACATTCCCGAGGGCGAAAAGATTACGATGTACCGCAACGGCGAATTTTGCGACCTATGCGCCGGCCCGCACGTCGACTTTACCAAGCGCGTCAAGGCCTTCAAGCTCCTCTCCGTGGCGGGCGCCTACCACCGCGGCGACGAGAACAACAAGCAATTGCAGCGCATTTACGGCACGGCGTTCGCCTCCAAAGAGGAGCTCGATGGCTATCTCAAACAGATGGAGGAGGCCAAGCTGCGCGACCACCGCAAGCTCGGCAAGGAGCTCGGGCTCTTCACCATATCCGACAGGGTCGGGCAGGGGCTCATACTATGGAAGCCCAAAGGCGCGGTTCTCCGCCAGAGCTTGCAGGATTTCATACTCGAACTCCTGCGCAAATGCGGCTACCAGCAGGTATTCACCCCGCACATCGGCAAGCTCGGCCTGTTCAGGACGAGCGGGCACTTCCCGTACTACAAAGACTCCCAGTTCGTCCCGATCGTCGAGCGCGAGGATCTCGCGAAAATGTCGGAAGAGCATTTGGACGTCGCGCAGTTTGAGAAGAAGATAGAGTCCGGCGAGGCCGAGGGCTTTTTGCTCAAGCCCATGAACTGCCCCTTCCACATCGAAATCTTCAAGAGCGACCCGCATTCGTACCGCGACCTCCCCGTGAGGCTCGCCGAATTCGGCAGCGTCTACCGCTGGGAGCAGTCCGGCGAGCTCAACGGTCTCACCCGCGTGCGCGGTTTCACCCAGGACGACGCCCACATCTTTTGCACCCCCGAGCAGCTCGACGCCGAAATCCAGGGCTGTCTCGACCTCGTCAAGGCGGTGTTCAAAACCATAGGCATGAACGAATACCGCGTGCGAATCTCCCTCCGCGACCCCGCCAGCGACAAGTACGTCGGCGACGAGTCCAACTGGGAGAAGAGCGAGGCCGCCATACGCAAGGCGGCCCGCGGGCTCGGCGTGCCGTTTACCGAGGAAATCGGCGAGGCCGCCTTCTACGGCCCGAAAATCGACTTTGTGGTAAAGGACGTAATAGGCCGCGAATGGCAGCTCGGCACCGTGCAGGTGGACTACAACCTCCCCGAGCGCTTCGACCTCTCCTACATAGGCCGCGACAACAAGCCGCACCGCCCGATTATGATTCACCGCGCGCCGTTCGGGTCGCTCGAACGCTTCACGGGCGTGCTCATCGAGCACTTCGGCGGCAATTTCCCGACGTGGCTCGCCCCCGAGCAGGTGCGCATAATCCCGCTCGGCGAGGACGTGATGGACTACGCCGACAAGCTCTACGCCGACTTGCGCGACGGCGGCGTGAGGGCCGGCATCGACGCTTCCAGCGAGAAGCTCGGCGCCAAAATCCGCAAGGCGGAAACCGAGCGCGTCCCCCACATGTTCGTAGTGGGCCGCAAGGAGGCCGAGTCCGGAAGCGTCTCTGTCCGCAGCAGAATCCGCAAGGCTTTTGAGGGAACTAAGAGCTTTGAGGAGGCGAAGGCGCAAATTGTCCAAGATGCCCTCGAAAGAACTCTCCCCGACGGATTCGGCCGGGGCGCGTGAAAAGGGGGTTGATGCTCCGTTAGCAAAGCCGCCAAGACCGCTCGCGTATGTCAAATACGCCACGCGCCCTTGGCGGCTTTCCTATACTCGCCTGAACCCCCTTTTGACGCGCCCCGGGGGAGGACATGCGGCTGATGCTCCGTTTTGAAAGATTCCGCCACTGGTCGCGTACGCCAGTACGCTCCCACCGGCAGACTCTTTCAAATACTCGCCTGAGCGGCAGTTTGACGCGCCTTATTTTGCAATATTTATAGTTTGTGGTTCGCGTTTACTGTTGATGCTCCGTTAGTAAAGCCGCCAAGACCGCTCGCGTATGTCAAATGCGCCGCGCGCCCTTGGCGGCTTTCCTATACTCGCCTGAACCCCCTTTTGACGCGCCCCGGGGGAGGACATGCGGCTGATGCTCCGTTTTGAAAGATTCCGCCACTGGTCGCGCGCCAATGTGCGCTCAGGTTGTGCGCGGGGATGGCTATTGCGAAGCAATCGCCGTATGGGGACATTTTAATGGCTGGCGCGCTTGGTATGCCCCATGCCTATTTTGTCTGGACGCAAAAAAAACGCCTCCTTTTTGTGGCGGGAGGCGCTTTGGGGGGTTGCCCGCTCTATTTGCAGAGTGCGGAATTTTTAAAGAATTTCAGATTGTGGGATATCACTTCGTCCTGCGTGTGGACTTTTCTCTTCACGCCCTGTTCGAGGACGAGCCATCCCCTGTATCCGCTGTCGACGATGGCTTTAAAGCATTTGTCGAAATCCTCGGGCTGTTTGGCTTCGTCGAAAAATTCGGCGTTTGCCTTGATGTGGATTTGGGCTATGCGGTCTTTGCCGAGCTTCTTTATCGCCACGTCGGGCTGGTCGCCCGTCCAGACGATGTTGAGCGTGTCGAAATACACTTTGACGTTGGGTTCGCCGATCATGTCGAGAAGCTTTATGTTGTCTTCGGCGGTTATCGTGTTTTCGAGCGCGAGGACGATATTCTTTTTCGCGGCGTATTGCGCGACCTCCTTTATGCGCTTGACGAGGGGCTCGAGGCGCTCCTTGCGGAAATTTTTGGTGCCCTTTTCGTAGAGGCTGGACTTCCCGAAGAAGGGAATCAAAATGTTTTCCGCGCCGAGTTCCGCGGCGGCGTCGATTACGTTTTTCATGTATTCGACGCAGTTTTTGTCTTCCTCAAAGAGGAATTGGTGGTAGCAGGGCACGCATATAGAGCAGACTTGCATGCCGAGCTCTTTCATCTTTTTCTTTATGTCGTCGATGTCCTTGCGGGTGTATCCGATCTTGCTGTTTTCGCCTTTCCTCTGCCAGTTGTCGAGCTGGACGCCGTCGTATCCTGCTTTTTTGGCGCTTTCAAAGGAGCCCCCGAAGTTGCCGAATTTGAAGTTTTGCGCCGCGAACGCCGACGAAATCGAGACGGCCGCCGCGATTAGGAATATGTGTATTTTTTTTGTCATATGCGCTGTTTTTTTCGTTTTGCCCGAATTGTCGATTAAAGCGCGGGCATAGTCAAAATTTATTTTTTGGACTCTTTGGACTCCGGCGCGGCAAAGTATTCCGCGAGCGATTTTGCGATGTTCGCGCCGAACCCGCGCAGGCTTTCGGAGTTAACCTCCGCCCCGACGCAGTCGGTGTACGGTATTTCAACCGTGCACGCGAAAGCCGCTTTCGGGTGGCGTCCCGCCCATGCCGAGCAGGTGACCTCCTTCATATTCGAGGGCGTGTTCCATAGCGTCCCGTATTTTACGTCCCATTTCTGGAGATGGATTATCGCGCCCTCTCCGGAATTCAAAGTTGCCGCCTCCAAAATTTTGCTCAGCTTGCGCAGGTTTTCAACTTTGCTCCCTATCGGGCCCTCCACAAGGTACGCGCGGTTGTCGGAGTCTCCATCGGCGCCCCTGAACATGAACGGCGCGTGCAGGTCGAGCGCGATGGCAATTTCCGCCTTTTCCATCTTTGCGTTGTAGAGCTTTTGGAATGCCGCGACCGACGGGTATATCGGCGATTTGGTATAGTCGCGGTTGTGGTCGTGCGGCTTGCGGCCCTTGCCCTGGTCGCCGTCCAGAACGCCGTCGAGATCCATGAAGGGAACCGCCACGATTTCCGCGTCTTTCAGCAGCTTTTCGGCGGCTCCGCCCTTTTTCAAGAACTCTTCGAGGATTCCCTGCATGGCGAAAGTTCCGGTGGTCTCGCACGCATGGTGGCGCGAGGTCAGGAAAATCTTGATTTTCCCGTCTGGATTGCCGAGGGAGTACGCGAAATTTTCGCGCCCCTTGCGCGTCTTGCAGAGCGGCATTTTTTTGAGGCTCGGCGCGGATTTCGCGAAGGCGTCGAAGTCGGTCGGCATGTAAGGCAGGCAGAAGGCGAAGCGGACGTCTTTGGCGCCGTCGGGGAAGGTGAACTCGAACGACGACGAATGTTTTTTGCGCTTTACGCCCTGCGCGCCGAGCCACTTCCACGTCTTCCCGCCGTCGAAACTCGCCGCGGGCCCGCGCGAGCCTATGACGTCGCCCGAGTCGACGAAACCGAACGTCAGCGTCCTGCCCTCCGCGCCCTTAACCCCGAAGCTCCAGTAGAACCACCAGTCGGAATCGCGGTATTGCTGGCGGATTTTCGCGCCGCTATCGCCCTTTTCGACAATGTCGATATTTCCCCCGGGGAAGTCGGAATATATTTCAAACGCCGCGGATTCCAAAACCGCCGCAGCCATCGCCGCAATTGAAAAAATGTGTTTCATTGAAAAACAAAGAATAGATTTTCGGGGGTATATTTCAACAGCTTTTTCTTTGGTTTGACTTTCAATTCCGCCTCCGGTACCTTTTGCCAAACCAGAGAGGATTTGCATATGAAATTGAATTTCGCGTTTATTGCGGCGGCCGCGATGTCGGCTTGCGGCGCGTTTGCCGGCGGAGTGGAGGGGAATGCGCCGCATTACGGGCTTGACGACTATCGCAACTACTACGGCTCGTGGGCGGCGACGTCGCCGAGGGAGTCGTTGCAGTTCGCCAAAAACATGGGGTACAGATATGTGCTGTACATGCCCGGCATGGAAAATTTTAAGGAGTCTGACGGGCTGTGGTTCGTGTTTGAAACTCCGGAGTACATGACGTACAACCGCACGATAGACGCAAGAAAAAAGTATTCCAAAAAGCAGATAGCCGAGTGGGAGGAGATTTGCGCCATAAAGGACGCCTCGCGCCCGTTCCCCGACAACATCGCCACCGGCTGGTTCTGGGACATATGGGAGGCCGACATTTCAGGCAATAAAATGCCGTATTCGTCGTTCAGCGCGCAGCTCAATTTCCAAAAGAAGTCCGTAATCGACAGGACAGTCAAAAAGATAGTCGAGCGCGCCAGGGCGGTGACGGGCAAAAACCCGAAGTTCAAATTCGGCGGGTGCTCGTGGGACGTGCCGGATCCGACGGGCGATTTCTACGGAATCTCCCCCGACTGGAAGAGGCCACGGCAGGTCGGCCTGAAGTTTTGGACGGGGAAGGACAGCGTCTCCGTCCGCGAGGGCGAAAAGCTCGACTATCCAACCTACACCGAAGGGACGCTACGGTATCTTTGCGCGCTCCGCAGGGCTGTCCGCGCTTTGAATCCAGACGCGAAATTCATAATGGACCCGTGGCTGATATACCGCGACTATGTAAAACATATAGTCGACGGGGGATACAATACGCCCGAGTTCGCCGACGCCATGCCGGATCTTCTGATGTCCGAAAGCCCGTCGCCGGATTTCGCGACGGATTCGCGCAATTTTGAGGGCGGGATAACCGACCCTTCGAGGGTCGCGACTTCGAGCGACCTGTCGTCCTACGACTACGCGCGGGAAATACGCAACGTTGGGCTGGCTGCTGCGGCGGGTTCGTGGAGCGCGTGGTTCGGCAATCCGTGCCCCACTATGAGGAGCATACGCGACGTGCCGCCGCGCATGAAAATAGCGCGCGCCCTCGCAACTTGGGAGAACCTGAACAACACTCCGCTGTCCGTGCGCAAATACGATCCGGAAAAGAACGCCTACGACAGCCCGACGGCGCATATGTGCGGGGGCTGCGTGTGGGCGACGCATCCGGAGACGAAGCGCATTTTCTTCTGCATGACTTCCCCCGACGGCGAAGTCCGGATTCCCGAGGGCTGGGATGTCGAGAGAATATGCGCGCTCGATTCGGTTTTCGGCGAGTACCGTTGGGCGAAGCCCGGCGCGGCGTTCGACGTTTCCGGCGGGAAAATCCGCATGAAAGAAGGCGGCAAATATGTTTCGGGAGAGGGGTTTGCGGTCGTTTTGAAAAAGAAGCCCGCCAATTGATGAAACGCAGGCCGCCCGCGCAGGGCGGGCGGTTTGCTCGGAAAGCCCCCTGTTTTTTGGGGCGGCCGTTTGCTCAGAGAGAAAAGCCGCCCTCGACCGGAATCCGGAAGAAATCCCCGTCGCGCTCCCATTCCTTTGATATTTTATTTTCCGGGACGAGCCGCTGCGGGACTACGAGCGCGCGCTTTTGCCCGTCCGATTTTCCGGCGGCGTATTCGAGGCTCGCAAACTTTCCGTTTTCGATTTTCGCCCTGACTTTCGCGCCGCCGTATGAGGGAAGCTCGAAAGAATAGTCATTCCATTCTTTCGGGGCGGCAACGGCGATGTCCACGTCGCCGTTTTCGCGCGGGTTTACGAGCATCTGGTTTACGGCGTGCACGTAGCTGCCGGCGGCGGTCATAAACCACGGGGTGTGGCGAATGCCGGGCTCGTTGATTTCCCACGTCTCTCCGAACCTGCCGGTGTTGCGCGCGGTGGCCGCAAGCATCGCGGCGGGGCCGTCGCAGTCCTGAATGTTTGCGAGCGCCGACGACAGTATCCCCGCGTACCACGAGCACGTCCCGTTGCCCACGGGGTACATGTTGCCCGCCTTGCTTATGTTTTTCATGAAGTCGTAGAGGGCGGCGACTTGCAGCTTTTCGGTTTTGTCGAATATCGTGTACGGGTAAAGCCCCGTTATGGACACGAAGCTCTTTTCCTTGCAGCCGTCGAAGGGCAGGTACATTTCGGAGTTTCTCGGCAGGCTTTCGCGCAGGCGCTTTGCGGCGTCGGAGAGCTTTTTTGCGTAGTCCGCGTCGACACCGAGGGCGGCGGCGGCGCGCGAGGCTATCTCAAAGTTGTATATCGCCCCGCACGAGCTCATGAAGGCGTTGAGAACCGCCGGCCCCAGCCGCTCGATGTCCGTGCACCTGCCGAAAATCGTCCTGCCGCCGGCGTCCTCGTAGAGCATGTGCGAGTAGTAAAAAGCGGCGCATTCGCGGATTACGGGGTAGCCGGTCTCCTCCAAAAATTTCTTGTCGCCCGTGTATAAATAATGCTTCCAGCAGCTGTTGGCGATGTTTGCCATGTGGAATACGTGGTCTATCCAGAACCCCGCGGGGTTTGGAGCGCCCTCAGCGCCGTCTTCGAGGGTTTCCCACGCGTAGCGCGCGCCGAATTTTTTCTCGGCGTTGTCGGAGTAGTGCTGCACCCTGCGCATGGCTATCGGAAGGATCGCCTTTCTGAAGTTCGGCGTGCGCACGGACAGGTCGAATTTTCCGGACGAAACCGCACCGGATTGCGCGAACATTTCGTCGAAGCCGAAAAACCTTCCCGACCAGCCGGCTCCGTGCCCGAACAGCGCGACGGGGAACGACCACTTTGTGCACATCGTCCGCAGGTGGTAGAGGCCCGTCTGGTAGGCGTCTTGCATGGGCTTGTCGGGAAGGGCGGCGAATTCGGAGCCCCAGAACTTTTTCCAGCTCTCTTTGTGGTCGGCGAATATCCCGCCAAAGCCTTTCTCCAAAACGCGCTTTTTGAGTTCGGCGGAGGCGTTTTTTGCGTTTGCGCCGCCGAAGTCGTCGGCGTAGGTTATGAAATAGGCGGATTCCGCCGCGCCTTTCGAGAGGTCGAAAACCGAGTCGAGCTCCACTGAAACTTTATCGGCGGAAACTTTTGCGGGCGCGGAGGATATGGCGGCTATCTCCCCGTTGTAGGTTTTGTGCCCGAACGACGTGTAGAAGAGCGACGCCGAGTTCGGGATTTTTTCGTATTTCGGCGCCCGCATGATCGTCCTGTACGGCGGGTTGCCCGTGTCCTTGTCCGTGAATTTGTAGGAAAATTTTATTTCGGCGGATTTTGCGCTTTTCGATTTCGGCAGAACCGTCTTTTTTACGACGAGCATGTCGTATCCGTACGGGACGAAGGCGACGGTTTTGACGGTCGCGGTTTCGTACTCCGCCTCGCATTCCGTGAAGGCCTCCGTCGTGTTCAGAGACTGCCTCCATTTGAGCGGCCTTCCAAGCGGCGCGCCGTCCACGGATATTTCGTCGTCAAAGTGCCCCATCGTAATCAGAGACGTCCCCGGAAGGCTCGTCCTGCGCCCCGCCCATACGACTTCCGGAAAGTACGTGACGTACTTGCGCTGGATTTGCTTTCCCAGATTGTCAATACTCGTGCAGATCGAGCCGTTGCCGATTACGGGCGGCACGTAGTCCTCGGGGCGCGAGTCGCCCTCTCCGGAAGTTTGGACGACATGCGCGCCCGCCGCCAGCAGAATGGAATGGGCGGCGAATGCGGCCGCCGAAAGCGCGAATTTTTTCATATTTTTCCTCCTCAATATTGCGTGAATATTAAAAACTGATAGCATTTTCCTGCGCTTTCAGCAAGAGCATATTCAACGTCGGAACCGCGGAATGGCGGCGGATTTTGCCCGAGATTCTTTTTTATGCGCTTGCGGGATTTCCGCTATAAATTTATGTTTTGGGGTATGAAGAATCTATTGGCATTTGCCGCCGTATTGCTTTTTTCGCTGCCTTTTGCCGCGCGCGTTTTTGCCGGGCAAGTCCGCTACGACGATTCTCCGGTTCCAGGCGCGTCGGCGCGTCCGGTTTCCGAGGAGCTTTTAAAATCGACCGTGTACCAGATTTTTCTGCGCCCGTTTACCCAAGAGGGCACTCTGAAATCGGCGGAGAGGCTTTTGCCGCACGTCGCGTCGCTCGGCGTGAAAATAATACAGCTCTGCCCGGTGGCGCTCGCGGACGGCGACGCCGACAAAAATTTCTGGAGCGGCCGCCAGCGCGAGTTCGGGCTGAATCCCAAAAATCCCTATCGACAGAAAGACTACTTTAAAATCGACCCCGAGTACGGATCCCCCCGGGATCTGAAAGATTTCGTGTCCGAAGCCCACGCGCTCGGAATGAAAGTCGTGTACGACATTGTGTATTTTCATTGCGGCCCGAAGGCGGAGCTGATTGGGGAGCATCCCGATTTTGTGAGGCGCAATCGGGACGGCTCCGTCAAGGTCGGCGACTGGAAGTTTCCGGAGCTGGACTATGAAAATCCCGAACTCAGGGAGTACATGTACAAAAATATGGAATATCTCGTCCGCGAATACGGTTTCGACGGGTTCAGGTGCGACGTGGAGGATCTCGTGCCGCTCTCGTTTTGGGAGGAGGGCGCGCGGAGAATGCGGAAAATAAAACCAGGCTTTCTCTTTTTCAGCGAGGGCATAAGGCCCAAAAACCATCTCGGAACCTACGACGCAAGCTACGGCTTCTATTGGGCGTGGGCGCTCATAGACGTCTATCAGAAAGGGGCTCCGGCGGAAAAGCTCTTCGAGGCCGAGGCGCGCGCGGCGCGCGAGTTCCCAAAGGGGAGCGCGTTTTTGCGCTTCCGCGAAAACCACGACATGGCGCACGGCTGCAAGAGGGTTGACGCCTTTCCGGGTCGCGCCGCGGCGGACTCAATGCTGTTTCTCAATTTCGCGGTGGACGGAGTGCCGTTCATATACAACGGCAACGAAATCGCGGACTGCGCGCCCCACAACATTTTCGCCAACCGTGAGTTCGGAAGGCTTTTCATAGACTGGTCGAAGGCGCTTACGCGGGAGGGGAAAGCGCGCATGGGGCTCGTGCGGAAGCTCGTGTCCATGAAGCGCGAACTTCCCGCCCTTTACAGGGGAAAAACCGTCTGGCTTAAAAACTCCGCGCCCGACAGGGCGGTTTCCTTCGCGAGAATCGACGGCGTTTCGGGGCAGAGGCTTTTTTGCGTTGCCAATGCCAAGCCCGAGCCCGCGGAGTTTTCCGCCGCTTTCGATGCGCCGGAGGGCTTTGAGGAAAGGCTGTCGTCGGGGGCGGAGTGGGAATTTTCCGGCGGGAAGCTCCGCGCGCGCCTCGCCCCCTACGGATATGCTATGCTGGAGGCGCGCGAATAGCCGTTTGCGCGCCGCGTCCCCAAAAATTTTCCGGCGGGGCGGCGGCGGGCGGAAGCGAGTTGTCTTGACGATTGGCGGATTTATGGCGATATTTTTTTCATGCCTTTTATAAAAGCCATTCGACTTGGGGATTTCCCGGGGCAGGCCGAATGCCTGGAATACATGCTCGGCGCCCTTGCGCCCGACATGCCCGCCGAAACCCTTTCCGACCTCAAAGAGGCAGTGTACCTCAGGGAGGACACCGCCTCGACCTACCTTGAAGACGGTCTCGCGGTGCCGCACGGCAGGATATCGGGGCTCGGCGCCGAATACGTCGTGGCGGGTATAAGCAGCGGCGGGGTCGACTGGCCCACGGAGGATTGCAGGGCGAACCTCGTGATACTGGTCGCGGTGGACAGGAGCCGCGTGGCGGCATACCTTTCGATCTTGCAGAAGATAATAAAGTGGAGAAAGTCGCTCGGCGGATCCGCGGCCGGGATTTCTCCGGAGGAGATGGCGCGCGGCCTGGAGCTTGCGCTGAACTGACGCGGACTCGCCGGTGAACGGGTTTTTCAAGTTTTTGCTTTTCGCCAGAATCCGCTTCAGCCTTGCGGGGCGGGGCGGGGTGTATTTTTACGCGGTTTTGGCGGGAATGCTCTCGGCCGCCATCGCGCTCGCGTTCCAGTTCGCCACGCGCCTGATTCTTGAAACTCTCACGGGCGCGGACGGCGCGGGCACGGTGTCGTCCTTTTTGCAGATTCCGCCGTGGCGCAGGATTTTCTCGCTCGCGGCAGGCGGGGCGGCGGCGGGCGGAATTTTGCTGTTTGCCGCAAAGAGGATCAGGAAGTCGCCGACCCCGTACATGGAGGCCGTGTCCATAGGCAACGGCTACATACCCGTGCGCGCGAACCTCCTGCGCAGCGCGGCGGCGATAGTGACGATAGGCTCGGGAGCCTCAATCGGGCGCGAGGGGCCGCTCGTCCAGACCGCGGCGGTGTTCGCTTCGATGGCGGGCAGGCGGCTGAACATGTCAACCCCGCGCCTGCGCCTGCTGGTGGCGTGTTCCGCGGCTGGGGCGATGGCCGCGGTATTCCACGCCCCGATGGCGGGCGCGCTGTTTGTCTGCGAAATCGTCATCGGCATAATGTCCATGGACATGCTCGCCCCGCTGCTCGTGGCGAGCTGCGCGAGCTACCTTACCATTTGCGCCGTAGGCAACCCGAGCCCGCTCTACGAAATTTCGGGCGCGTATCTCGAAATAAACGCGCAGACCGCGCTTTTGAGCGCACTCCTGGGGGCGGCGGCCTCCCTTTTGGCGAATTTGTGGCTGGCGTGCCTCGCAAAGTGCAGGAGACTGCTCAACAGGCGCGCGGAGCTTCTCCCGCTGAGGCTCGCCGTTGCGGGGGTTGCGGTGGGCGCGATCGCGGCTTACTATCCGGAGGTGGCGGGCAACGGGGCGCACATAATCCGCGGGCTCGTTTCCATGAATTTTTCGCTCGGGGACGTTTCGGCGGTTCTCGCGCTCAAAATATTTTCCGTGGCGATCTTCTTCGGAATGGGCGCCGTCGGCGGAGTGCTGACCCCGAGCCTCACGATAGGAGGGGTTTTCGGGTTCATTTTCGCCCAGCTGCTCGCGCTTGCGGGCGCGCCGCTTGGGACGGAGGAGATTATAGGCTTTTCGCTGCTCGGAATGGCTGCGTTTTTCACTACGGCGGCGGCCGCGCCGCTCACGTCCCTCATGCTCGTGTTGGAGTTCACGATGGCGGGCCGCATGATTTTCCCGCTGATAATAGGGGTGCTGGTCTCGCACGCGGTTTCCCGCCTGGCGCGGGCGAAGTCCATGTACGCGGCGGAGGCGGCGGGCGGCGTGAAATCCGCGTTTAACAAGCCCCTCAAAGACGTGAAAGTCGGCGACCTCTTCCGCAAGAGCGACAACACGGTCGCCCCCACGACCCTATTCCGGAGCGTGGCGAAGATATTTTTGAAAAATCCCGACTTTGCGGTGTACGTCGTGTCGCGCAGCAACAGATACCTCGGCGGAATCCTGCGCGGCGACGTTCTGGCGTTCGCCAGGTCCGGCGCGCTGTCGGAAAATGTCATAGCCGACGACATAATGCGCTCCGATATCCCGACGCTCAGCCCCGACACGGGGATAATAGACGGGGTAAAGGCGTTTTCGGAGAATCCCGCCGCGGAGGAGATGCCTATGGTCGAGGCGGACGGGAAGTTTTACGGAATAGTCAACCGCGGCGACATATTCATGGCGTTCGCCGAAATCTCCGCCCGCTCGAAATTCGGCGGGTAGCGCGGCGCGGAAACGGCGCAAAAAAGGGGGGCCGGCGTATTATTTTGTTGAACGCGGCGCCCGCGGGTTTAGTTTGGGAAATATGAAATTTCGCAAAATCGCAATACTCGGCGCGGGGCTTCTCGGAGCCTCGTTCGCATTTGCCGCAAAAAGCTGCGGCCTGTGCGGAAGAATATCGGCGTGGTCGAGGAGCGAGTCTACGCGCGAAAAGTGCTCGCGCCTTCCCAATATTTTCGACACGGTGCGCTCCGAGCCCGAGGAAGCCGCGGAGGACGCCGACCTCACCGTGATATGCGTGCCCACGGAAAACATTCCGGAGCTCGCGGCAAAAATCGCCCCGAGCCTCAAAGAGGGCTCGCTCGTGACGGACGTTGGCAGCGTCAAGGGCAAGATTTGCCGCCTGTGCTCCGAGTCCGTCGGAGCGTTCGGGGCGCGCTTCGTGGGGTCGCACCCGATGGCGGGCTCGGAGAAAATCGGCATAGACTTCGCCGACGAAAAGCTTTTCAATTTCCGCCCGTGTTTTGTCACGCCGCTGTCGGAGTCCGACGAATGCGCCGCCGCCGCCGTCTCAGAGGCGTGGAGGGCGCTCGGAATGCGGGTGTACACGGTATCCCCGCAGCTGCACGACGCCATAGTCGCGCGCGTAAGCCATCTGCCGCATCTGGCGGCAACCCTCGTCTGCGACGTCGCGGCGGATTTTGACATGAATCTCCTGCCGTATTCGGGGCCGGGATTCAGGGACACCACAAGGGTTGCGTCGGGCTCGCCCCAGATATGGGAGAGCATCGTGGCGGACAACCGCGACGAGATACTTTCGGCGCTCGGGGATTTTTCCTCGCGCCTCGACGCGCTGATAGGGGCGATAAAATCCGGCGACAAGGGCGGCGTGTCCTCCGCCCTCAAAAAAGCCAAGGCTTTCAGGGACAAGCTTTAAAACGATGCCTACAGAAATAGCGATAAAACCTTTCCGATTCAAGTGCGCCTCTTCCGTTTTGCCGCCCGGCTCGAAGAGCCTTACGAACCGCGCGATGATCCTCGCCGCCCTGGCGGGGGGAAGGACGCGCATAGAGGGCGCGCTGTTTTCGCGCGATACGGAAATCATGGCGGACTGCCTCGCCCGCCTCGGGTATGTGGTGAACCTCAACCGCTTTGAGAAGACCGTGGAGATAGAGTCTCCCGGGAGCCGGCCTCCGAATTCGTGCGCGCGGCTGCACGTCGGAAACGCGGGGACGGCGGCGAGGTTTGTCACCGCCCTCGCCGCGCTGCGCAGGGGAGGAAAGTACAGGTTCGACTGCGACGAGCCAATGCGCTCGCGCCCGATGGCGGGGCTTATAGAGGCCCTTGAATCGCAGGGGGCGAGCTTCGAGTTTTTGGGCGAGAAAAACGCCCTGCCGTTTATTTTGAAAGCCGAAGGGCTGAAAGGAGGCGGCGTCTCGGTGGACGCCGGAGCGTCGAGCCAGATGCTCTCGGCCCTCCTTATGGTTTCGGCGTTCGCGGATTCCCCAATGCGGGTTTCATTGCGCGGGGACACCGTCTCCAAGCCGTTTGTGGAAATGACGCTCGGGATAATGTCGCAGTTCGGCGTGAAGGCGGACTTTGAAAACGGCGCGTATTCCGCGGCTTTCTCGCCGTCAGCGGGCGCGGAGCGGGTCTATTGCGTGGAGCCCGACGCCACGGCGGCGAGCTATTTTATAGCGCTTCCGGCGGTCGCGGGCGGGGCGTGCGAAATAAAAAACTTCGCCGATTGCAGGCTTCAGGGCGACGCGGCGTTTTGCGGGATACTCTCGAAGGCTGGGCTCATAGATTGCTTTGCCGTAGGCGGTTCGCTCGTGGCGGAGGCGTCGGAGCGGAGGGATTTTCCGGAGAGCCTCGAATTAGACTTCAACGACATTTCCGACACTTTTTTGACGCTGGCGGCAATATCGCCGCTTTTGCCGTTCAAACTTTCGATAAGGGGAATCGGCCACACGCGCGCCCAGGAGACCGACAGGGTTGCCGCGTGCGCCGCCCAGCTGCGCAAATTTTGCGCCAAAGTCGACGAGACCGAGGACTCCATTTCCATAACCCCCCACCCGCCGGAGCGCCTCGCGGAAATCGCCCAAACTACGACTCTCGTCAACACCTACGCCGACCACCGCATCGCGATGAGCTTTTCGATACTCGCCTCGCGCGATGTCCGCGGCGACGGCAGACCGTGGATAGCGATAGAGGATCCCGGGTGCGTCTCAAAGACGTGGGCGGAGTTTTTCGAGGTGCTCTACACGGCGCGCTCCGACTCCGGCGCGCTTAGGGTCGTGGCGGTTGACGGGGGCGCGGCGGTCGGAAAGTCGAGCGTCTCGAAGGAGTGCGCGCGCATTCTCGGCTACATGCACGTCGACACAGGCGCGCATTACAGGACGGTCGCCTACGCGCTGCTCGGGGAGGGCATAAGCCCCGGCGACCCCGCGCTCGTCGCCGAAAGGCTGAAATCCGTCAAGTTGGGAACCGTCCTATGCGGAAATTCCGCGCGCGCCACCCTCGACGGAAAACTCGTGGACGACGCCCTCATAAGGACGGAGCGCGTAAATTCGGAGGTCGCGAAGTTCGCGGCGATAGCGGAGGTCAGGGAGTTTTTGAAGTCCTACCAGAGGTCGATGGCGGACTTCGCGCGCTCGCACGGGTTCGCGGGGCTCATCATGGAGGGGCGCGACATAGGGTCGGTGATTTTCCCCGACGCCGACGTTAGGATTTTCCTCGACGCCGACGAGCAAACCCGCGCCGCGCGCCGCGCCAGGGAGGGAATAGCCGATTCCATCGGGCTGCGCGACGCCATGGACAGGTCGCGCAAGACGGCGCCCCTGCGCTGTCCGGAGTCCGCCGAGCGCATAGACACCTCCAATATGACCAAGGAGGAGGTCGTCCGCCTTACGCTCTCGCTTATTTTGGAGTCTTGATGCGCGCGCGGTATTTCAAATTCGGCGGGAAGCTCGTATACAAGGCGTGGTGGCACATATCGTCCGTCTTCTGCGACGTTTTCGGGCGGATAGAGCTCTATGGCTACGAGAACGTTCCAAAGCGCCCCTGCATAATCATCGCCAACCACGTCAGCTATCTCGACCCGACGGCGGTTGCGTTTTTCCACGAGACCGAACTTTGCGCGGTCGCGCGCGACACCCTCATGCGCGGGCGGATTCTCGGGTGGATTTTCAGGCGCCTGAACGCCATACCCGTAAAGCGGGGTCAGTCCGGAAATCTCGGGGCGTTCCGCGACGTGCTGGCGCGCGTGAGAAGCGGGGTGGGCGTGATAATATTTCCGGAGGGCACGCGCGGGCTCGGCGCGGGTCTGCTGCCCGGCAAGCCCGGGGCGGGGCTGCTGGCGATAAAGGCTGGTGTTCCGATTCTTCCGGTGCGCTCTTTCGGATTGGAGGAGGTTTTGCCGCGCACCAACAGGCTCGGCGGCGGCGGTAGGGTGGCGATATGCGCCGGAAAGCCGGTATATCCGGAGGAAATAGACCCGGGCAAAGACTGCCCCGACAGGGCGCAGATCATAGTGGACAGGCTGATGGAGCGCATCGCGCAAATAGAGCGGCCGGTTGCGCGCGAAATTTAACGGTGGCGCACGCCCGTCGCGGAAAGCGCAGGGGGCTTTCGGGCTGCCCGCCCGCAAGAAGCGTCATTGCGCGCGGATTGCCTCGGGCGGTTTTTCTGTGAAATCCGCGCCGCGCGGGCGCGGGAGGGAAGGGAGGTTTGGCGCGCGGGTTTTTTGCATGAAAAGTTCGGCGGGCGCGCCCGCTGTCTGCCGCAGCGCGGGCGGGAGGGGTTTCGCGGGGCGCGCGACCGCGACCAAAAAAGAGCAATTGCTCTTTTTTTTATTGACGGCGCATTCTACGCGCGCTCTAATTCGGCGCGTTTTTTTCAATCTGCGGAATCTTATGAGCTGGATTTATCTATTTCTTGCGGGCGCCTTCGAGATCGCGTGGGTGGTCGCCCTCAAATATTCGCACGGGTTTACGAGGCTCGCGCCCTCGGCGGCGATGGTTGTTGCCATGCTTTTGAGCATGGGGCTGCTTGCGCTCGCGGTGCGCGCGTTGCCGCTGGGCATGTCGTACGCGATCTGGACGGGCATAGGCGCGGTCGGGGCGGTGCTCTCGGGGATTCTGCTTTTCGGCGAGCCCTCCAACCCCTTGCAGATTTTTTTTCTGTCGCTTATAATAATTGGAATCGTCGGCGTGAAAGTGGCCTCCCCTCACTGAGGCCCGATGCGCTCCGAGAGAATCGAGCGCACGGTTCCGTTGTTGCCGAAGTATTCGAGCACATCCTCGGGCGTCCAGTTGGACTTGTCCGCCGGAACGCTTTTCGACGGGTTTAAAAAGGCGTTCCATTTGTTTATGAAGTTGCCGTCGAGCGGCCCGGACGTGCGGAAGTACAGGTTTTGGGTCAGGTAGTTGACGCGCGGCCTGGCGTTCTTGAAAAAGTTTTCGAGCTCCGGATATTTTTTCAGGTATGTTTCGGACTCTATGTCGGCCTCGGCTTTGAGCTTCCGCCGCCACGCCGGGCTGTTTATGTTTTTGAGCCACCATTCGTCCTCCCACGGGGAATGGGAAACCCCGACGGCGCAGTCGATGAACACGTTTTTATACGCCCTGTTGTCGTGGCCGCCGTGGAAGTATATCGCCGCGATTCCCGCGTTCGAGGCGTCGGGGTCGGCGGATTTTAGGCGGCAGAATATGTTTTCGCGTATATCGTACCCGCCGGAGCCGTCGTCGATGTACACGCCGCGTATTCTGCAATCCCCGTCTTTTGCGAGGCATTCCGAGAAAAAGTTTTTGCGGATGACGTTGCCCTTGTCGCTCGGATTTCTGCCCGTGTAGACCACGCCCATGTCGCTTATGTTTTGGCAGATTCTCTCGAATCTGTTCTTTTCTATGACGAGGTCGTTGCCGCCGAATTGCAGCGTGTTGAACGGGTCGTCGCGGAAGAGGCAGTTGGCGACGCGCGCGCCTACGTCGTAGAGCGATAGCGAAGGCGAGTATTTCAGCCCCGCGCGGGAGTTGCGGTAAAATTCGCAGTTGCGGACCAAGTTGCCGGACGGCAGGAGGGCGCGCTTGTCTCCGCCCTTTATAAAGGCGCCGCCGAGCGCGTTGTCGTGGATTTTGCAGTTTTCGAGCGATATGGCGGAGTTGAATTTGAATCTCGGCTTTGCGTTGCGCAGTTTGGCGGGAGGATTTTGAGAAAACGCCGGACCCGCAGAGACGGCGACGGTTCCGAAATTGGAGAATTCGCACGAGTCTATTTTTATGTTTTTCGACGAGTTTATGTATATCCCCATTCCGCGCGACGGCCCGAATTTGACGTTTCTGACTTCCGCGCCGTCGAAATTTTTGAAGGCGAGTATCGGCTCGGCGAGCGTTGAAAATTCGAGCGTTCCCGAGGGTTCGGAGGAAAGGGCGACGTAGAATATCCCCGCCTTCCGGTCTATGTAGAACTCCCCGTCGGCGTCGAGCTCCTCAAACAGGTTTTGGACGCGGTACCCGCGCGTCGAGAGGTCCTGTTTGAATTTCGGGTTGTTCGGGTCGGGCAGGCAGCTCATCACCCCGTATATGTGCGGCGAGGCGAGCTCCACCGTCCCGCGAGCGGCGTCGATTTTTTTGATTTTTATGCAGTCGTCGGCCCAGCCCACGGAGAAATTCCCGAAAGCGAAGGCCTCAGGCGCTTCAACCCAGCGGGCGTGGCGCGCGTCGGAATATTCGAACGTCGCCCCGCGGACGTTTTTGTCGCCCGACGGCTCGTCGAATCCGCGGTGCGTTAGAACTTTCACCTGCCCGGGGTCGAGGACTTTCCCGATTTTCATCAATCCGGCGTTCGGATAGCGCGCTAAGGAAAGCGCCCTGCCGTTGAGGAACGCCTCAGTTTCCGGAACGTCGCGCGGGGTGCCGAAGCCCTTTTGTTTGGGTTCCCCGCAATCGGAGATTCCGAATTTTTTCAGGTCGAGAAAATAGACTTTCGCGCGGCGTTCGGGCGGGAGCTTTGCGAGCGCCGATTTGTCGCGCAGCTCGCGCAGTTCGGAGGCGTCTATGCGCGCTGTTCCGCAAAACACCGTATTGCCGGAGCCCTCTATCAGAACTTTGCGGTTGCCCGAAGCCCCCGCCTCGAACACTGCCGTCTCCGGGAATTCGTACGTTCCGTCCGCGAATTTGAATGCGATTTTTCCGCTGCCGCCGGATTTTTCGGCAAACTCCATCGCGGCTTTGAGCGACGCGAAAGGCTTTTGCGCCGAGCCGTCCGCGGTTGCGTCGTCGCCCCCGGGCGAGAGATTGATTAATGTGCCGGCGAATGCGGGCGCGCAGAGCGCGAGAAAAACCGCCGCTGCCATTCGGATGGTGCTCATGCGGAAAATTTATCCTATTCAGCGGCGGGGTTTCAACAAAAAAGGGAGTTCAATGCTTCGTCTCGGCGCGCCCGAGGCGGTCGGCTATCGCAAGCCCGATTCCGGAGAGCGGCGGCTTCTGGCAGAAAATGTCCTTACCTTCGGCGTCGAGCTTTCTTATGAGGGCGAAGAGGTTTTTTGCGGCCTCCGCGAGATCCCCGTTTTCGCTGAGCCAGTACTCGTTTTTCTTAGGCTCGGCGGGGCGGGCGAGATATATCGCGTTTCCCGCAAATCCGTCGGGGATTTCAGCCGCGTCCGAAAACAGGGTGAGCCTCGACTTCGGGCTGTAATGGGATTTCAGCATTCCCGGCGCCTGCGGGTGCGCCTCGTTCACTTTGGGGGAGACGTCGAGCTCTTCTCCGAGGGCGCGCGCGATTTCCTCCGGCGGAATAGGGCCCGGGCGGAGCAGCTTTTTGGGCGAGGATACCATCAGCACTATCGTCGATTCCACTCCGCACGCGCATTCGCCCCCGTCTATTACAAAGTCTATTTTCCCGCCCAACATGGAGCGCACGTGCTCCGCGCAAGTAGGGCTGACGTATCCGAACGGGTTGGCGGAGGGCGCCGCTATGGGTTTTGAGGCGCGGATTAGCCCGAGCATCGCCGGATGCGACGGCATTCTGACCGCCACGGTGTCCATTCCCGCCGTCGTTATGTCGGGAATGAGGGGCGTCTTTTTGAGCACCATCGTGAGTGGGCCCGGCCAGAACTCGGCGGCGAGCTTTTCGGCTTCGGGCGTGAATTCGGCGACTTTGCGCGCCATCTCCATGTCGCACACGTGGACTATAAGCGGGTCGATGAAAGGGCGCCCCTTTGCCTCGAAAATTTTTCTCACGGCGTCGGGGTTTGTGGCGTCGGCGGCGAGCCCGTATACGGTTTCCGTGGGAACCCCGCCTATGCCGCCGCGCACAATAAAATCAGCCGCCTCCAGTATGTCCGAGGGCGGCCGCTTGATATTTTCCCGCTTTGACGAGAAGTTTCCCATTTCGGGAAAGGCTATTTCATCAGGAGCATGTTGCGGGCATGCTTTATCGTCTTCTTGACGTGGCGCTGCTCCTTCGCCGTCAGCCCCGTAAACTTGCGGGGGAGAATTTTTCCCGTTTCGGTGACGTAGCGGTTGAGAGCTTCGGCTTCGATGAATCCGATTTCCGTGACTTTCTTTTTGTTAGATTCTTCTGGCATGTCGTTTTGTTTTAAAATTAATTCCGGACTATTTTGCCGCGCTTATTTGGTTTGGCAAGACTTTTTTTGGGCGTTTTTTCATATAGGCAGCGCACAAATTCAAGATTATTCTTGTATAGCCGCGCGCGCATTTCCAATATTCGCGCGTATGAAAGAATTTTGCCCCGGAAAAGGAGCGCGCTGGCTTGCGGATTTGGCCGTCATTTTCGCGGTTTCGTGCGCGCTGTACATGTCTTTGAGTTTCACGCGCCCCCTCGCGAGCCCCGATGAGGGAAGGTATACGGAGATTCCGCGCGAAATGCTCGCGCACTCCGACATGACCACCCCGCGCCTGAACGACATGCCGTATTTCTACAAGCCGCCGATGTTCTATTGGATGCAGGCGGCGTCGCTGAAAGTTTTCGGCACGAACCAGTTTTCGGCTCGGTTCGCCAATTCCCTGATGGCGGTTTTCGGGATTTGCGCCTCGTACTGCGCCGCCCGCGCCCTCTACGGCAGGCGCGCGGGAATTTTCGCCGCCGCGTTTTTGGCGACTTTCCTGTTTTACTACGCGCTCGGGCAGATCGTCACGCTCGACATGGCGGTCGCAGTGTTCATATCGGCCGCGATGTTTTGCTTTATCGTGGCGTTGAGGCGCTCGGGGGTATGGCGCGGGACGCTGACCGTCGCGTTTTTTGCGTTCTGCGCGCTGGCCGTCATGACCAAGGGGCTCATCGGAGTTTTGATTCCGGCCGCCACAATTTTCATATACGCGCTGCTGGTCGGGCCGGTTGCGTTTTTGCGGTCGCTCAAAAAGCCGGACATCGCGTGGATTGCGTTGGGAATTGCGGTTTTTACGGCGATCGCGCTGCCGTGGCACCTGCTCGCCGCGGCGGCCAATCCGGCGTATCCGGAGGCGGAGGGGATTTTCTCGAAGAAGTGGGACGGCCAGGGGTTTTTCTGGTATTATATAATACACGAGCACGTATTGCGCTTCATAGACGCCGAGACGTCCAATCGCGCGCAGCCGTTCTGGTTCTTTCTGGTTCTCGTCCCCGTCGGGCTGATACCGTGGGTCGTGTTTTTGCCGGCGGTTGTGCGCGGCATTTTCGCGGACGGGTGGCGGAGGCTGCGCGCCGAGAATCCGGAAGCCCTCTTCTTTCTTGTCTGGATTTGCTTTGTGGTGCTGTTTTTCTCCATATCGCGCTCTAAGCTCGCCCCGTACATAATTCCGGTGTATCCGGCGTTTGCGGTGTTGTTCGGAGCGTGGCTTTCCAAAAACTGGGAGGGGAAAATCGCGGGCGCGCAAATCGCAAAAAGAATTTTTGCCGGTCTTGGGATTTTGGGCGCGGCAGCCGCCCCCGTCGCCTGCCATGTTTTGATAGCCAAGGGAAAGATTGCCGACCCGCAGTCGGCGTGGGCCATGTTCGGCGCGCTGTCGGCGTATACGCTCATATCGTCCCTTGCGCTGTTTGCAACAATTCGCGGCGGCGACGACAAAAAGTTCTTCGTCCGCGCCTTTGCGCTTTCCGCGGTTTTTCTGCTCTTTTTCAACCCCGTGGGAAAGTTTGTACAGCGCCCGAGCGCGCGGCCCCTCGCGGAAGAGATTCTCGCTTCAAACCCTTCCGCCAGCGTCGCCGTGGCGTACGACTACAATTATTTTCAGGACCTGCCCGTGTGGCTCGGCCGCACGGTGCTCATGATAGGAATGCCGCCGGAAGAGCAGAAGTTCGGCTTTATGCGCGGCAGGGGCGAATACGACGGCAAATTCTTTCCCTCGGAAAAGGAGTTCAAGGAATTCGCGGCTTCGGCGAAGTCCCCCGTGTTCGTCGCCCTGCGCGAGCGCGATCTCGGGAGGCTTTCCGGCGCGGGCGTTTCATTCGACGCCGTCCTCCGCAATCTCGACATGGTTCTTGTGAGGGTTAAAAAGTGACGGATTCCGGAGCAAAACAAAAGCGGGAAAACCCGTGGCTCAACATAGGCTTTAACATAGCCATACCTAGCCTTCTGCTCATAAAGGGCAAAGCGCTTTTCGAGATGGCGGGGATTGCGGGCGAAAACGCGGACACGCGCGTTTTCGTGTTCGCCCTGCTCTTTCCTCTCGCTTACGGCGTTTGGGATTTGGCAGGGCGGCGCAAGTTCAACATATTTTCCGCAATAGGGGTCGCGAGCGTGCTGCTCACGGGCGGGATAGGCCTCATGAAGATGTCGCGGGAGTGGATTATCGCCAAGGAGGGGCTGGTGCCGCTCGCTTTGGGGGCGGCGGTTTTGGCGACAGCCGCCACGCGCAGGCCTCTGGCGAAAATCATAATGCTCAACGAGAGCGTCGTGGACTTGCCGAAAATCGAGGCCGCGCTCGACGCGCGCGGCACGCGCGAAAAATTCGACGCCGCCCTGAGGCGCGCCACGCTCTGGGTGGCGGGCTCGTTTTTGCTTAGCTCCGTTTTGAATTTCGCGCTGGCTTCGTACATATTCAGAAGCGAGGCCGGAACAGAGGCGTTCAACGCGGAGGTCGGGCGCATGACAGCGCTTTCCTTTCCCGTGATCGCTCTCCCGACGATGGCGGTTTTGTTTTACGCGATGTACAGGCTCTTCGGCGCGATGGGCGAGTGCACGGGGCTTTCTCTCGAGGAGGCAATGTTAAAGAGGGAAAAGAAATGAAGCGCGCGGCATTGGCGTTTGCCTGCGCCGCCGCTTTTGCCGCCGCCGTTTCCGCGGCCGCACGGACGGTCGAAGACGCCTCCGGAAAAGTTTTCGAGTTCGCCTCCCCGCCGAGCGCGGCGACTGTCGTCCCGAGCATATCGCAGGAGATTTTCGCGATAGGCGCGCAGGATTTACTGCTGGGCAATTCCAACTACTGCATATATCCGGAGGCGGCCAAGTCCAAGCCCAGGCTCGGCGGGCTGCTCAACCCCGACTACGAGAAAATCGCGTCTTTCAAGCCCGACATATTCCTTCTGCCGCTCAGCCCGACGGGAAGGGCGATAGCCCGCAGGCTCGAATCGGTGGGGGTTCGCGCGTTTTTCACGAATCCGGAGGGCATAGGCAATATTTCCAAAGACGTCGCCCTGCTCGGAAAGGTTTTTTTCAGGGACGCCGAGGCGGAGAAAATCGCGCGCGGTTTCGACGCGGAGCTTTCGAGCCCCGAGGGAAGGGCGGCAGGGCGCGGGAGGAGGGCGCTTTTTATGTTCGGAAATATGGCGGCGGGCGCGGGGTCTTTTGTCGGCGGGCTCCTGGAGGCGTGCGGGCTGGAGAATTGCGCGGGCCCGTCGGGCGCGCCGTGGCCGGTTCTCTCGCGCGAATTCATAGTCGCCTCCGCGCCCGAGATAATTTTTGCGGAAGTTTCATCTTCCGCCGACGAAAGCGAGATTATGCGGCGGTTTAAGTCCGACCCCGCGTGGGCGTCGACGCCGGCGGTAAAAGGCTCCAAAATTTGTTTCATACACCGCGACATCGCGACGATCCCGAGCCCGCGCGTCTTGGAAGCGCTGCGGATAATGCGCGAATTTTGCGCTAAAAATTGAAGCGGGCGCGGGGGTGAAAGCGCGCCCGCCGCATTCGCCGCCGAGCGCGCCAAACCCTGCGCCCTGCGCGGCGATACGGGAGCGTCGGCGTTTATCGGAAAAGCTCTCGGGTTATAGCGGTTCTTTGCATTCCGTCTGCGTCGGCAGGGGGGGCAAATGTTCGGGAAATTGAATAAAATTCGGTCCGCCGGCGAAGTTCGGTATGGAGCGGTTGCGGCGTTTGGGGAAAATGCGGGGCTGGGAACGGGTAAATTCAAGGCGCGTCGGGAAATTTTGCGCCTTGGAAACGAAATAGCGTATGTTGATGAAAATTAACAAGAAATTTTTAAATGGGCTAATAGAATTCTAACAAAAAAATATTTGACATATTTAACCCCTCTGCTACTCCAAATTGTTACTATGAAAAAAATAATTTTCTCCCCGATAAATTCTCTTTTTACCGCCGCGGCGCTTTTAGCGTGCTCCGCGCCCGCTCTTGCGGATCTTCCGTCATTTCCGCTAAATGACGAATTTACCACCTCCTCCAACGAAACCGTTTCCTCTACCGGCGGCAACTGGACGCAGTATGTAATCAACTCGACCGGAGTATGGAATATCGTAGGCGATATGGCGCAGGTCAACTGGGCTTACGAAGATTGGCACCGCAATTTTCTCACTGGCGATGGCACTATAAATCTTGGATCCGACACGCAGGGCGGAGCCCTTTATATTATGGGTTCGAATCCGCTCGAAGGGGAGGTGTACCATTTGTGGTTTGATTTTTCAGGCACCATAAATGTCGCACGCAAAGGCCAGTTTACATTGGGCGGGTCGTACAATTCGCATTACGGCGATATATTTTCAATAGGCACGCTGAATATAAACGGCGGCACGGCTTCCGTGTTGTCGGAAACGGCGAACAATTCATATTTCAGCATAAAAAATCTCACAGTCCGCGACGGCGGGAGGCTCGAATCTGCGCTCTCTCTTACAACCGCGGACGGCGGCGAGTGGAATTTGCATTCCGGCGGAGGAGTGGTTTCCTCGTTATTGCGCGTTAAAGGCGGGACATTCACGCTCAATCTTCTCAGCGAAAATGCGCTAAGCGGATTGCCGAGGCTTTCGTTTGACAGTGATCTTGTGACCGATTTCAGAATAAACGTTTCGGCAAACAACTCGATTGAAACGCTTGAATTAAACAGCAACGCGACTCTCGGGCTTTCCGTTGCGGATGGCGCGACGCTAAATATTGAAAATCTTACAAGCAAGAGCAACGTCCAGTCTCTGACGGATGTGACTTTCGTATTTTACGATTACAGCGCGGATTCCGTTCTATTTGGCACTTCCGATATCTGGGTTGAGGACAACAGGCTCTACATACCCTCTATCAATACGTTTGTGGATTTGATAGCCTACGACGGCGAGGGCAACCTTTTGCAGGGCGAATGGGTTTACGACTGGAACGGCGAGACCGGCAAGCTTGTGCTGAACGCCATTCCGGAGCCCGCGGCGGTTGCGGCGGTGTTGGGCGCGCTCGCGCTTGCGTTTGCCGCGCGGCGGAGAAGAAAATAGTACATTCGGGTTTAGTTTTATATAGATTGGTTTTTATTAAAAACGCTCCGGTTTGCGCCGGAGCGTTTTTTTGCGGGAAATTGAGGGCGTGGCAATCTCCGGCGTTGCGGCGCGCGGGCGGAGCGGCTCGGCGGCAAGAGCAGGGAATACCGATATTTTTGTTCGGAATTTTTTATCGTTCGCGGAAGAAAGGGGAGTGGGAACGGCGGGTTTTCGGCGGCGGATACGCGGGGTTGCTGTTTAAGCGGAGTGGAAAAATGCGCGTATGGGGGGGGGTGGGAAAATCCGGCGGATGGATGTATGAAAATAGTTGATTAAAAATTGCTCAAAAACTTGACATTGTTAACCCTTCCGCCTACTTTTCAAAATTACTATGAAAATTAAACGCTTCTTTTCCTTCCCAACTTTTCCTCTCGCCGCGGCGTTTTTGTCGCTCTCCGCAGCCGTCCCGCTGATGGCGGAGCTTCCGACATCCCCGCTGGACGGGGAATTTACCACTTCATCGAACGAATACATTTATGCGGACTGGTGGTGGAAGCTGGAAATCGGGCCGTCGGGCGTATGGAACATCGCCGGCGATCTTGCGCAAGTCAACTGGGGGTACGAGGGCTACAACAACAAGATTCTAACGGGGTCGGGAACGCTCAACATAGGCTCGGATACTGTGGCCGGCGCGCTCTATATAATGGGGCAAAATCCGCCGTCCTCCGACAATTATTGGGATCGGATTTTAGATTTCAACGGAACCGTAAATGTCGGCAAGTCGGGATCTTTCTCCTTTGGGGGGACGTACCATTCGCGCTGGGGAATGATATCATATATAGACACTCTTAACGTAAACGGCGGCATGGTTTCGGTAATGTCGGAGACGCAGAACGATTCATATTTTGGCATAAAAAATCTCACAGTCCGCGACGGCGGGATGCTCGAATCTGCTGCGCTCTGTCTTACAACCGCCGACGGCGGCGAGTGGAATTTGCATTCCGGCGGAAGAGTGGTTTCCTCGTTATTGCGCGTTCAAAGCGGGACATTCACGCTCAATCTTCTCGGCGAAAATGCGCTAAGCGAATTGCCGAGGCTTTCGTTTGACAATGATCTTGCGACCAATTTCAGGATAAACGCGTTCGCCGACAATTCGATAAGTGGTGAGTTGGAATTTAACAAAAACGCGGTTCTCGAACTTTCGGTTGCCGACGGCGCGACGCTTACAATCAAAGCTCTGAGCACAAAAAACGACGCCCACGCCGTGCAAAATGTTGAAATCATATTTTACGACTACCGCGCGGACGCTGTTTTGTTTGAGGATCCGTATATATTTGTCGAAGACGACAGGCTCTGCCTTTCAACGTATGAAACGTATGTGAAGTTGACAGCCTACGACGGCGAGGGCAATCTGTTGCAGGGCGTGTGGACTTACGAGTGGGACGACGCTGCCGGACTAGGCAAGCTCGTGCTAAACGCCGTTCCGGAGCCCGCGGCGGTTTCGGCGGTGTTGGGCGCGCTCGCGCTCGCGCTTGCCGCGCGGCGTGCGCGGAAAAAATAAATTTTCCCGTTTTCAATATTTCCGCAAAAAACGCTCCGGTTTGCCCGTAGCGTTTTTTGCCTTTTCGCGCGGAGCGGTTTCGGAAGAACCGCGGCGAAAAATAAAAATGGCGAAATTTTTGGGCCATGGGTTTTTTGCCGCTTGTAAACGGCGGCGGCCTCGGGCAAAATGCAAACCATGAAACGCGCCGTTTTCTTTTTTTTGTCCGCCGCCCTTTTCGCGCTCTGCGCGCGCGCGGAAGTTTTGCCGTCAAAGGTTTATGTTGTCGCAAATTCGGACGACCCCGATTCTCTCGCGATAGCCGATTTTTACGCATCGGCGCGCGGAATTCCCAAGGGGAATATCGTCGGGCTGCCGATGCCGAAAGCCGGCAAGATATCAAAGGCGGAATACTTTGAAAAAATCGAGAACCCGCTCGTCGCGGAGCTCGCAAAGCGGGGAGCGTTGAAGGCGGTGAAACTCGGGGGCAGGGAGCCGTCCGGCCGCGAAATCTATTCGTATGTATCACACGACATAGGGTTTCTCGTGCTCTGCCGGGGCGTTCCGTGGGGGGTGAACCCGTCGCCGAACTCCCCCGCGCCCAACCCTCCCAAATCGTTTTCCGACGCCGCGAGCGTCGATTCCGAGCTCTCGGGCAGGTTCGTTTCCTCAAAAAAGCTCGCGGGATTTTTGAAAAACCCGCTCTTCAACAACTATTCTTGGGGCATGACGCCGTCGATAGCGGGCGTTATTCCCGTGGCGCGGCTCGACGGAGCGGCGCGCGCGGACGCGGAGGGGCTCGTGAAGAGCGCGATTGAGGCCGAGAAAAGGGGAATCGCGGGGCGAGTTTACATAGACAAGTCCAAGCGCGAAAAGACGGGCGACCGGTGGCTCGACGCCGCCGCTAAAATCCTTTCCGCCGCGGGATTCGACGTATCGGAAAATTCGGAGCCCGGGCTCTTCGGCTGCGCGGACAGAATGGACGCGCCGGCGTTTTACTTCGGGTGGTACACTTTCCGCCCGTGCGGATATTTCGCAGAGAAGGGATTTTCTTTCCCGCGCGGGGCGAGCGCGCTGCACATATATTCGTTCAGCGCCTCCGACATGCGAAACGCCGCCAATTGGACTCCGGCGTTCGTTTCCAAAGGCGCGGCGGCGGTTTTCGGGAACGTCTACGAACCGTACCTCGGCGGCACGCACCATCCGCACGTTTACGCTCTCGCCCTCGCGCGCGGAATGTCCTCGGGCGAGGCAGCGACTGCCGCGATGCCGTTTTTGAGCTGGCAGGGCGTCTTCGTGGGCGACCCGCTTTTCAAACCGTTCAAAACCGGTCTTGACGCGCAGATGCGCGCCATAGATTCCGGCTCGGCGGACGCGCTTTCGCAGTATTCCGTAATCCGCGTGATGAACAGAATCGCGCGCGAAAAAGGCGCGGCGGCGGCGTTCGATTTCGGCTCGAAGTACGTCGGAAAATTTCCCGACGGCGCGCTGCTTTGGAAGCTCTCGCAGACCGCGGCTGCGGAGGGTAATTCTGCGGAATCCGTCCGCCTCGCCTCCGGCGCGCTCGGGCGCGACCTCTATTCCGAAGCCTCGAACAGGGGATTGGCGATGGAGATATGCCGCTATCTCATTCCGCGCGGCGGCGCGCAGTCGGCGAAGGCCGCGCTCGAGCGCCTCGCGGGCTTGTCGGATTCAATGGAGTACGTCGGGGCGGTGGCCTCGCTTGCGCGCGAGCTCTCAAAGCATGCGGATATCGGCGAAAAGCTTTCAAAGGCGGTAGCGCTTTCCGACGCTATGAAGGCCGAGGCGGAGCGCGCCAGGGAGGCGAAGGCATCGGCGGGCAAATAGCCGCAGCGCTTCCCTTTATCGCGCATTTGAGGCGGAGGGGCGGCCGCCGGTTTAATAATTGGTTGACTTTTTCCCGAAAATCTGTTTTTTTCCCTTTAAAAGGAGATTACATATGAAAATAAAAACTATTTTTACCTGTTTGCTTTTTGCATCTCTTCCATTCCCGGGTCTTTGGGCGGCCGGCAATGCGGACGCCGCGAAACTGAAGGCCGATTTGAAGCAGGAATTTAAAACCCGCGTAGAAACCAACCAGTTTGGCGACGTGTTCATAAACAAGCTTCCTATGCCTGACAGCTCCAAGCTGAAAAATGTGGATGTTGTGAGGCCGTCGATGCTCGTGTTCATTTCATACGTGGACAAGGATCTCGATTTTGAGAAGCTCGACGAATCTATGAACAAGGCCACCGGCGCTGTGGACAAGAAGGGCAACCGCAAGAGCAGCGTTCCGATCGACGGGCTGATCGGAGGCGCGAACAGGTATCTTGCCTCCAAAAATATGGGCTTGCAGAAAGTCGGGTTTACGGCAAACAACTTCCGCCAGAGGATTGAAGACGGCATTCCGATTCTCTGCTGGATGGCGAATTCCGACTTGTATCAGGGCGACTTTACCGCGCGCCTTGCGGAGAGGAGTTCTGCGAAGTCTCCCGACGAGTGGTCGAAGTCGCTGCGGAAGCTCGAAAAGAAGAAGATTGCCGGCTCGCGCGACAGGATGTTTTCTTCGGCGCTGCTTTTGGGTTTCAACAAAAGGACTGACGAATACCTCGTTGCGGGTCTCTCCAGGAAGCCCGTGTGGATTACGGAGCGGGAGTTGAAAAATTTGCTGCTCAACGGGTACATATTGAGGTATTGAGACTTTTGGCGGGGGCGCAAAGCCCGCTTTCCCGCCCGTCGCGCCCGCTTTCGGAAACCGCGAAAGCGGGCGTTTTTTTGGGGCGTTCGGGCGGCGCAGGACAGGGCGTTTGGCGAATCCGGCAATAAACGCCGCCGCGCCGCCTTTCCTGCGCGTTGTTTGCGCGTTTTTTAGAGTGAAATTTCGCATGGGCGCATTCCGTTGGAAATGCGCGCTGCCCGGCGATGCGGCAAGAATTTTGCGTCCTGCGCGGGAAGGTTTCATGGGCGGGCATCCGGCTTTTGGAAAAACCAGTTCGTCTTTGCGGAGTTCTTCGGGGCGAAGGCAAACATTTTGCGGCGCGGCGAACGCTTGGGAATGGTTCGATTTTAAGCGCGAAAGCGGAAAATTCCGCTTCCGCCGGTTTGTCCGCGCTGTGCAAAAGCTTTGCGGAAGGCAATCCGGATTGGAATTTTCCGTTTTTTGCCGGCGGGCGGCGGCTGAATTTTGCGCGCCGTTTTGCGGTTTGCCGCTTGCGCCGAAGCGAAGGTTAAAATCCGTGGGCGCATTGCGCGCGGAGCTGGAAATTCGTCCAGTCCGGAAAGGGAGGGGTGAAAAGTTAGAATAAACTAACATTTTTGCTTGACGCCGCCTTATTGGAAAAGTTAGTTTAAGCTAACTTTTTTAAAGGAACGCCTGTTCTTCGCTGGGCGCCTTTGAAAAGCGAAAAAAATTTTTCCACACGCAAAAATGAAAATAGAATCGAAAAAAAACTCGTTGTTACAAAAACTGGCGCTCTCCCTCGGGAGCGCGGCGTTTGCGGCGGCGGCGTTCGCGCAGACCCCCGCGGAGGTTGAATCGGCCCTCGCCGACTACGCGGACAATGTCGTCGTCGCCACATACTCCAAAATGGGCGCCGCCGCCGTAAAACTCGACAAGGCGGTTGAGTCTTTGAAGAAAGACCCCTCCGACGCCAAAGTCGCCGAAGCCGCCGGCCGCTGGAAGGAGGTCAGAAAGCAGTGGGAGCTCAGCGAATCATTTCTGTTCGGCCCCGCCGCTTTCGCGAGCCTCGACCCGAAGCTCGACTCCTGGCCGCTCGACAGGGTTCAGCTCGACGCCGTGCTCGCACAGATTGACTCCGGCAAGCTCGAAATAGACGCGGGCTATGTGCGCGACTATCTCGGCGCCGCGCTGCGCGGATTCCACGCGGTCGAGTACCTGCTCTACCGCGACGGCAAGCCCCGCAAGGCATCCGACATAACCAAGGGACAGATGGCGTATCTTGCGGCGGCGTCCCGCGTCATAGCGGAAGACTGCATTGCGCTCGAAGCGTGGTGGGCCGGTTCCGGCGCGCTCTCGGAAGAGAAGGCCAAATACCTTGAAGAGGCGGAAATCGAAGTCGGAAAGCCGTACGCCGCCGAGATCAAGAAGGCCGGAAAATCCGGCAGCCGCTACGGTTCGCAGGCGGAGGCTCTCGAAGAAATCGTGCAGGGGTGCGTTGACATCGTGACGGAGCTCGCGGAGTCGAAGATAGGCGGCCCGGCAAAGTCCGGCGACCCGAAGGAATGCGAATCGCTATACAGCCTCACATCGCTCGAGGACTGCCGCGACAACATATTGAGCGTGCGCGCCTCCTACGAAAAGATTTCGCCCGTCGCCGCCGCCAAGTCCCCCGATGCCGACGCGAAAGTGAAGGCTTCGATAGAAAAGGTTCTCGGCGCGCTCGACGCCTTTAAGAAGCCGCTTAGCCGGAGCCTCGGCGACAAGGACGCCTTGAACGCCGCCATATCCGCGTGCGAAGAGCTTTCGGAAGCTCTGGCAAAAGCGCAGGAGCTCGTCTCGAAATAAAATATTGCCGTTTGGGAACTGTCTGTCTGTTGTAGTTCCGCGCCCGCGCCGCTTTCCGGCGCGGGCGTTTCTTTTCCCTGAGTTGAAATCAGTCCGCCCGGGCGCGTGAAAATCTTTCGGTTTCCCGAGGCTTCGGCGTTTTTTTTTGCAAAATTTTTTCCGCGCATTGCGCGCCGTCCGCCGGATAATTTTGTGGATTTTTTGCGGGTTTGCCCTAAAACTTTCCGCCTGTTCGCCCCGATTGGGGGCGAACGTCCATCCGCCAACGAAATTTTTTTATGGTAGACAAAATAAAGATTCGCGGCGCGCGCGTGCACAATCTAAGAAATGTGGACGTAGACATACCGCTTAACAAAATCGTGGGCATTGCCGGAGTTTCGGGCTCGGGGAAATCTTCGCTCGCGCTCGGCGTCCTGTACGCGGAGGGGTCGCGCCGATACCTCGATTCGCTCTCCACCTACACGCGGCGGCGCATGACGCAGGCCGCCGGCGCGCAGGTCGACGAGGTTCTGTATGTCCCCGCCGCCCTCGCCCTCCACCAGCGCCCAGCGGTTCCGGGGATCCGCAGCACTTTCGGCACGGGGACGGAGCTTTTGAACAGCCTGCGCCTGATGTTTTCGAGGCTCGCCAGCCACAGGTGCCCAAACGGCCACTATCTCGCGCCGTCGCTCGCGGTCGCCGCCGGCAGGGAGCTCGAATGCCCCGAATGCGGGGCGAAGTTTTACGCGCCGTCGGCGGAGGAGCTCGCGTTCAACAGCCGCGGCGCGTGCCGGACTTGCGACGGGACGGGCGCGGTTTGGACAGTCGACAGGTCTACACTCGTTCCGGACGAGTCGCTCTCGATAGACGAGGGCGCCGTCGCTCCGTGGAATTCCCTGATGTGGTCGCTTATGACAGACGTCTGCCGCGCGATGGGCGTCCGCACCGACGTCCCGTTCAGGGAGCTCACCGAGAGCGAGCGGAAGATCGTCTTCGACGGCCCCGCCGAAAAGAGGCACATTCTCTACAAGGCCAGGAAGTCCAACCAGGCGGGCGAGCTCGACTTCACCTACTACAACGCGGTGTACACGGTCGAGAACGCTCTCGCCAAGGTGAAGGACGAAAAGGGAATGAAGCGCGTCGAAAAATTTTTGAAGCGCGACGTCTGCCCGGATTGCGGAGGAACGCGCTTGTGTCCCGCCGCGCGCGCGCCGAAGCTGCGCGGCATATCGCTCGACGCGGCGTGCAAGATGACGCTCTCGGAGGCGTCGGATTGGGCGGAGGGCGTTCCGGATTCGCTCCCCGCTGAGATGCGACCCATGGCGGAGAGCATTTGCGCGTCGTTCAAAGTCGCCGCGGGGCGGCTGCTCGATCTGGGGCTCGGGTACCTATGCCTCGACCGCGCCTCCTCAACGCTTTCCACCGGAGAGCGCCAGCGAATGTACCTCGCGCGCGCAGTCCGCAACCGCACGACGGGCGTATTGTACGTTTTGGACGAGCCGTCCATAGGCCTGCACCCGTCGAATGTCGAAGGGTTGAAAGGCGTCATGCGCGATTTGGTCGCCGACGGAAATTCGGTCGCCTTTGTCGACCACGACGCGCAGATACTGTCCTCCGCCGACTGGCTCGTTGAGATGGGCCCCGGGGCGGGGGCGGACGGCGGGCGCGTAATCGCCGAAGGGACGGTTGCCGACATCGAAAAAAATCCGGAGTCGCGGATAGGGGCGTTTCTGTCGGGCGCGGCGGAAGTCAGGGCGAGGCCCCGTGCGGGCGCCGCCGAGATTTTCTCAAACGGGGCAATCCGCATTTCAACGCGCGCAATCCACACCGTAAAGCCGCTTTCAGCCGAGATTCCGAAAGGCAGGCTGACGGCGGTTTCCGGCGTGTCGGGTTCGGGCAAGACGACTTTCGTTCTCGAGAGCCTCGCTCCGGCTCTGTCCGCGCGGCTTGCGGGGCGGGGGCTGCCGGAACATGTCGCGTTCCTCGAGGCTGGCGGCATCGCGCGCGTCAAGCTCATCGACGCCGCCCCCATCGGTGTCAACGTCCGCTCTACCGTGGCGACCTACGTAAACGTGCACGACGAGCTGCGCAAGATTTTTGCGAAAACCCCCGACGCCAGGCGGCTCGGGCACGGCGCGGGCGACTTCTCATACAACACGGGCAAATTGCGCTGCCCGATGTGCGACGGCACGGGCGTCATAAGCCTCGACGTGCAGTTTCTGCCGGACGTGGATATACCGTGCCCCGAGTGCGGAGGGTCGCGCTATTCGAAGGAGGCGCATAATATAAAGTATTCGGGGAAGGGCGGGGAGTTTTCGCTGCCGGAAATAATGGCTATGGACGCCCTCGGCGCGCTCTCCGCGTGCGCCGGAATGAAAACGGTATGCCAGCGGCTGCGGACGCTATGCGACATGGGGCTCGGCTATCTTACGCTCGGCGAGGACACGCCGAGCCTTTCCGGCGGAGAGGCGCAGAGGCTGAAGCTCGCGGGCGAAATGGGCAAGACGCAGTCGGATTCCGTATTCATATTCGACGAGCCCACTATCGGTCTCCACCCGCTCGATGTCCGGACGCTGCTCGGGGTATTCCAGAGGCTCGTCGAAAACGGGGCGACGATAGTGGTCATAGAACACGATTTGGATGTAATCCGCAACGCCGACTACATAATAGACATGGGGCCCGGCGGAGGCGGCGACGGAGGGAGGATAGTGGCGGCGGGAACCCCCGAAGATATAAAAAATTCCCCTGAAAGCCGGACGGGAAAGTTTCTGTAAAAGCCGTTTGCCGGAGCGGAACGCCCGTATGGGGCCTTGCGGCAGGCGTGGCATGGTCCGCACGGATTAGGCAGACGTGCGGGTTTCGTGATTTCTTTTTTTTTGATTTACGCTAAGCAGTATTTAAGCCAAAGAACAAGTGTGATGATTGTGCTGGAACAAATATGTGTCCATAGCCTTCTCCGGTATTGCAATGCCAATTGGGCTTGGAAAGTATGAATTATCCAAAACCTGGATTCAATTATTTGCTTTGTATTATATATATCGTATTGTCGCAGATAATAAAAGCTCTTGACGATATGCATATTAAAAGTTAAACTACATTATATGAAATATCTTGTGCAGCCTATAATAATTCAAAAGGAACGTACGCAACGGAAGGCTACATGTGTTGCCGTTACTATCGATTATATAGGATAAAGGTGTGCCCCATTGAAATAGTTAGCGCGCAATGTGATGTGCGTGTAGTAAAATTTTTTGCTCCGTAAGGCAGGCAATAAATAGTGCGGCAAATTATTGTCAGTATTTTGATTTCAGGCTTCGCCGCTTCATGTGCATGAGCGCTTATAACGTCAAGAACTGCCTAATTTGCATTTATAGACCAACTTTCATGTGGGGATAAACCTCGCAAAATCTCCCGAACAATTTATGAAAAAGAATATAATTTTTGTGCTAATATTGCTAAAAGGCATAAGCAACGTCTTCGCCGTTTCTGACAATTTAGATTTCATTGGCGTTTTTGAAAGGGCAAATTTTGCCTTAAAGGTAAAAGAAGAGATTTGCTTTTTACAACCGGAATTACTAAACGCGAAAGAACCGAGGGAAATCGTTAACGAACATTATGTGCTTTATTCCGATGGCAAGTATATGTTTTATAACCCCAAAGCCCCAAATAATCTAACATTATATGATATTGGTGAATATAGAGTTGATTTGATTGATGATGTAAGGCTGGCTAATATATTTCCTGCTGATTCCCCTGGTTTTTTTGATTTATCTCTATATAATATTGTAGCGCTGACAATAGATCCCCGCTCTATTCTCGCCAATGTTTATAAATATGTGCAAGAGAAAGATGGTATTGATATTACAACTTCATGCCTAACTTTTAGTTGCGGCAGTTATACATACGTCGTCTATTCTGATAAGAAGAAAATAAATCAATTTGATGTAATGAAAAACAGCAGTGGAGAATTGTTTATACGCGCTATTTTTTTGCCTAAAAACAATACTATGCCTTTTAAAGTAAAAGTAGATTATTTTTATAAGGATAAATCGGTCATACGGAAAACATATACTTTTATTTTAACCTCTAAGAATGTGCCAAATAATATATATGAATGTTTTAATGTAAAGGGGTTGGGGAGCTATAAGTTTATAGATATGCGCTTCAATCCGGCAAAGAACTATAATTGCGAAAACGGCATACCAACCATGGAGGAGGCAAAATATCTTGAGAATATTGTGAAAATCCCTGATATGTCTTCTACGTCGATAAATGAACGCAATTCTAAGCTAAATACCGGAAGCCAATCAAATTTATTACGCAATGCAAAAGAAATTATAAGCGAAATATTTTAATCAACTAAAATGAAAGCGTTTTTTATAGCATCGCTGTATTTGTCGTATTATGCATTTTTATGCTGCCGGTAGCCTTTTTCCCGGGTTTCCAATTGATAAGGAAATGTCATCTTTGCAATTCCGCTTCATGATAATGCGCATAAACTGTCAATTAAGCTAATATCCGATTCAAGAATTTTGAAAGAGGGAGTATATTTATCGGTGGAATCAGAGAGAATGGGTGATATTTCCTTAGCGTTCAGGTAGATTTCAAAGTTATATTTTCTACAAAATATAATCTACATGTGATGATACAGGAAAACGCAGCATTATTTTGAACAATAAATGTAGGCAGATTTTCTTCTTGAAAGTAATCTTTAATCATGTAATTATATAATAGACTGACTTAGGTAAGACAGGAAGAAACGGCGACCTAAGTAAATAGTTGCGCAAAAAAAGCGTTGACCATTTAGTGCAATATATTTATATTTTAATCAGCGAATTAATAAAGCGTATGGGCTATGAAAAAGAAATTAAATGCAATATTATTGTCGGTCGTGATAGGGGTGTTGGCGATGAGCGCATTTGGGGAGGATTGCGAACCTTGCGAGGAGGGGACGCCCGGGTGCGGAAGCAATCCCGGTGGAGACAGTATGCCGGTTGAATTGGGCGAATAGATATTGATAAAATGAATAGGGGAATTGCATTATTGTGCGCGTTGGGAGTAGCGGTAATGCCCCTATTTGCTGCTTATGGGCAGTTGAGCCGGTCTATGCGGCAGATACCGATAGGCAACTCCGACTACCAGGGATATGCGCGCATAGACAAGATAATTTACAAAATGGACTTGGGAGGCGGCGAAGATGCTGACATATATTTTAAGTTTACGTCGGATCCGAGCATAGAGCCCAAATACATGGGAATATATTGGGAAATACCGTTTTTTGAGACGAAAGCAACGCAGGAAAGCAAAAACCGCTATATATGGAAGAGCCCCAACTACGGGACATATACGTTTAATAGGGAGCCGAAAGCCGAGAAGGGATATAAAGAGACATATATATTAAATACGACCGGCAGATGGAAGCTTAACGTAGGCGCAGGCGGTATAGATATAAATAATACAGACGATCCGAAACACATATACAGGTTTAAAGATGGCAAATTGGCGTCTTTTTGTCCGGGGAATGGCGGCGATACATTCAGGATAGTGTATTCAAAAGGGAAACCTCAATATATATACAACGCGACGAAAAATGAGGAGGCGATGAGGCTATTCTATAACTCCGATATGCTATTGGAGAAGATAACGTTTCCGAAAGATAAAAAAAGTATTAATATAAGGTATGGGCCTTGCGATACCTATGGCGCGGACGGTGCGAGCAAGCAAGGAGGGTTGTACAAATCGGTATCGTCAATAACCTATACCGACGGCACGGTGGAGGAATATAAATATTCCGCAGAAGATGCGAAAGGGCGGAAATATCTGACATCGGACGGCAAGGAAGGCGAAAGAGACGTGCCTGTAAACAAGATAGAGGTATTTAGGGAAGGCAAGAGCGGCGGATACATAGAGTGGGACGCTGCGAGCGGGTTAATAATTGCGGATAGCGGAGGAGTGTATGCGGTGAGAAATCCGCTGTTGGATAAATTAAACCCCGAATATGAAAAATATGAATTTTACAGAAAGAGCGTAAAGCGAACGCAAGAGTCGAGAATAAGCTACAAGAAGCCGGAGTATAAATATGCCGAGATATGGGATTACAATTCCCGCAATGCGGTAAAAATCACGCAGGACCCGAACACCGGAGAACAAACTCGGATTTCCTATATTGGAACCCCGGGAAACGCCTCCATGAAAGTTAGAAAAATCGAAAAGAAATTAGCAAATGGCAAGAATTGGAAAGTGGAACTTTCAAAGTTTTATAACGATAAAGGTCAATTGATACGCGAAATAAACTCCCGAGGCGATATCAAAGAATTTATGTACGACTCCAATGGCAAACATCGGAAAACTATTGAAAATGGCTTAACCACTTATGAAAGCCGAATTTTAAAAAATGGAAATATAGAAATATGCGAGCAAGATTCGGATATGCAAAATAGAATCAAACGCATAATTTTTCCGGATGGGCAAGAATGCAGGATAGAATTTGTAAATAAAGAAAAAATAATATATACAATATACAGAAACTCGCATCCGGTAATTACATACTATGAAATTAAATAAAACTATATATAATAATGTTGTTAACATGCATGTATATCAGCGCGTTTTCTGTAAATATAAGTGGGAGTAAGTATGATGACATACCTAAGCCAAATAACCCAAATTGGCCAATAACGGATCAAGATGGCAATCATTTGGCAGGTGCTACTGTCTATCGAAATGATTCAAAAATTGATGGAATTTTATCATCGGATTCCGATTCCAGTAAATGTATAGCCATATATATTACTAATCTATCTACATTTAAAGTGAAATATTCTTTTGTGGAATTTCGTATACCAGAGTGGGTGGAATATAATAATTCTACTGTAAAATGTTGTGGCTGTAGATCTACTTGGAATACTGTGCATAGTGCCATTGTGTCCCATGAAAATGGTCATCTTAGTACAATGCAAGAATGGAACCAAGATAATTCGACAAAGGGATATTATTATACTACAGGAAAAAATTTAAAGGTTGAAAAACGTAGCACAGAGTCGTACTCTGATGCAAAAAGTAAAGCCGAACAAGAGTTTAGAAGAAAAGCCGATGCACTTATAAAGGAAATACGAAATAACCATACTGAAAAGCAGGATGAGTTCCATAAGAATAACGGTTCAACAGTATCTTTTCCCGCCTTTGCCAATTGTGCTTGCACGGGATGGGACCATATTGATGGCTGTAACGGGAGTTGTTTGCAATGAATAGAATACTAATATTTGGATTGTATGCATTTGGTTGTATTTGCGCTTATGCTGATACCGCAGAATATTTGAAAAAAATAAGCGATTCTCTAAAAATTCAGGTAGAGATGCAACCAAAGCCAGATTCGGGTTTCGTTTTAAATGTGCAAAACTTGAAATTGGATGACGATATATTATTTAATGAGAGCGCATTCAATATAAATGTTGAGGTAATTGTTTCCGTTGGTATTATAAATAAAAAGCAGCAGGAAGGTATTAGCGTTTACGGTTGCGGAACATATATACCTTCTCATATAGAACCGTCTTTTGTCAATACGCTTAAACCCAAGTACTTAATCCGTCAACCGGCAAAGGACTTTATACGCAAACTAAAAGAAATATCATGTGACCCAAATATTGAAAAAATACGGTATATTGAAGTAACTTTTTCCTTCTTCGGTTTATTGAAATCAAAAAAAATTGATCTCAGTAAAACAATAGTAGATTCCGAAACAATCAGATTGGAAGGGAAAGAACTAAACGCCTGGCTAAAATTCGCGCGGAGTTTGTCGCCTACCGCAAAGAATAGTAATTTAGATTAAAATAATGCGTATATACTTTCTGAATATTTATGAAAGAATTAGAGAGATGGTTTCTGAAAATAGAAATCGGGCATGAATATTTGTACAAATAATTCAAAAAGAAAAGGCAATCTGCCGCTTTTTGTAAAAAAGTGCTGTGGCATTTTTATTCTGTTTTTGCTTTATCTTCCTATACGCGACATCGCATATTCATCAGTTCCTAACGAGATATATAAAGGCATAAATAAAGCTCAAAAAAACGCATTTGAACTTATTGTAGACAAAGATAATCCTAAGAGGCCGATAACGTTCCGTTTTTTATCTGATAAAGCAGAGATATGTAAGTTGAATTTAGAATTTTTTTCGCAGATAAAATTTTATATAACCGAATTAGATGACGGAAAAGAAGAACATATATTTGCTTGTAATTCTTTCTCAAACAAAGCGGTCCAACCGACTTCCAAACTTGAGAACATAGCCGTATCGAAAGATACTTCCATATATAATCAAAAATTCACAGAAGAATTTTTTAATTTTTTAAAAGATACAATCATTAATAACAATTTAAAACTTAACAATATAAAGGAATTTAAAGTTGTAGTTGGATTAAGAAATATATTTGTAAACGATTCCCAACCGCCCGGAGAAGTTTTTACTGTATACTATGAAACAATTTTAGATAAAAAGACGATTACGTATTTCTTTAATATTATAAAAGGGCTGGCTTATGAATGTGGGTAGCTTGGCAAGGTCAAAGTAGTGCAATTACTAACAATAAACTGCTTAGGCAAATGAGAAAAGAACCTGAAAAAACTCCGTCAAATAAACGCCTAACTTTCCCGCATGTTGGAGGAATTTAGGGGCACGCTTAATTACGGGATTGCGTTAAAGATGCAAGAGGCGCTTCGCGAAGCGTTTGGGGGAGATCTTGCGGTTGTGGCGCGTTTGCGGATGGTGATGGAGAGAAAAGATATCAACCGCTCTTTGCGTAAAGGGCGGCGCAGGGTGTGAAAACCTCGCCCGCCTGTCTGTCGTCGAGCGTATCCGGCAAATAGAAGCGGCGGCGCGTGAGCGCGACGCTCGGCGGCTTTAACGGCTCGAAAAACGCGCAATAGAAACGCGCGAAAACGAGGAATTGCGTCTTTGCGCTATGGCGGCTGGCGAAGCCGTCCGCCTATCTTGTCAAAAAGATAACATTTCCCGAAAGGCGACGCTCAATCATACCTATTACAATCGGTGCGCGGCGGCTCTCCAAACGAACATATCGCGCTGGGTGCTTTCAATCGGCAAGCGTTATGCGTCGGAGACCGTTCGGCGAAATGTTGACAATATCGGTTATACGCCGGCGTTGCTGGCTGAAATCGAGCGGGTGGCGAAATTGCATGTAGCGGAATTTACGATTACAATGCGCAGTTCTGCCGGAGCGGACTTATTCGGGGAGCGTCGGCGGTTTTCGCGGGCGTGGAACGCTTTCAATAAACGGTATTTGAAAGAAATTGCGTCGGAGTATTTCGGGGAATTTGTCCGCGTTTTTGAGGCGCACAAGAGCGGAGTTTTGCACGCGCACGTTCTGATTGAGTGCAAAAAGCCGCTCTGTAATTTTGGCGAAAACGAGCGGCCTTTACCGTTTAGATTCAAGCCGTCGGGAGCGGTTGACGTCCGGATGGTCGCGCCGTGGGTGACGGAGGTATGGCGGACGATACGCACGGGGCAACTTGATTATTTGGGAATTGGGGAACGGCACACTTTGCAACCAATCCGCAAGGGCGTAAACCTTTTTGCGCGGTCGTAATTTTGGAGGAATCGAAATTTGACATTCCGCGAGATTGTTCGCATCCCAAGTATTAGCGTAATTGCCTGAAATACTGCGCAACATAGATGCCGCGCGCTTTTGTAAGCTTTGAGCCTTTGGGCGGGTAATCCCAAAACTGCGCCGAATATGCGCACCATGCGATAATTCTGTCTGGGCGCCAATCGACAAAGCGGCTTACAAATTGGGCGCCTCCTGAAAAACCATATAGGACAATTGGAAGATCCTTGCGGTAAACGCGCTTTATTTCGTCAAGCAACGCCTGTCCCGAACCTTGTCCGGGTCGGTAATATCCTTTGCGGTTTTGATATAAATCTTCTTCAGATGACGAATAATTGAGCGCAATCACTCCAAGATTATTGCGTTTGGCAAAATCCATCCAAGGAGCTTCTTTCAGGAAGAACGCCCCGTCGGTATTCATTCCAGGGGCAAACATGAGAATTCCTTTTGTATCGTTTTGCTTTTAACCTAAAAGCAGGAAGTTATTTTCAGCAACGACATTCGAAATTGTCAAAATAAATAGTAAATAAGCTTGAAGAATTTTTCATTCAAAATACTTGTTGTAAATAAAGCTATATTATTAAGCTATATATTGTTAGTGTTGTAGGTTTATCAGTATTAATATTAATTGCATTTACTTTAATTTCTGCTTTTGTTCGTTTTTTTATTGGTTCAGGCTTAACATAAAATTCAAATTTCATATTATTGCCTTTATTTTCTATATTTGAAATAGTAAAATGGTTAGAAATTGCTTGTATGGATTGGATTTTTATTGGTACAATTGAGCTTATTGTTACGTTTTTGGGAATCGGTTCTTCATTTATTCGCCATATTAAAATTCTTGGCGTAGAGTCGATTTCTTGTTTAATATGTAGTCGTAGAGTTAGCTTGTAATATCTTTTTGATATATCATTTGTTTCTATTATAATCTCTTGCTCTTGATTTCCAATTCTATCGCCTATTATATAGGCACCTTCAATATCTCCTTTGTCTTTCGGGGAATAAGAATTTTTAACGGGTTTTACTATTGTACACCCACATGACGTAGAAATTTTTTTAATCTCGATCGGATATTCCCCTGTATTTTCAAAATAGAAACGGAAGGGAAACACTTTCGACTCACGTAGCACTTCCGAAGAAATTATCATCTCATTAAACGATAATAATGAATATGCACTATGAGATAAAAAAGTCATGAGTAAAAATATAACGCCATGTGGTAATGATTTCATAAACATCAATTCATATTAGTTAAAATCTTCGTATCTTTTTTTATTCTAATGTCGAACTCGTCATCATTCACTTTTAATAATTTGAAAGCAATAATTTCATAAAGCTCAACTTTATATAAACCGCTATTTTGAGGGCTATCTATTACAAGAACAAGCGATGGATATTCCAAATTGAAATCTAAATTATCTATGTTCTTGTAGAATCTATAAAAAATATTTCTCAATATAGTTCTTTCCTTTGAAGACTTGTAATATATAGATGTATCCATGCATGGGAATCCATTACGAATAATAATGTGAATCCTTTCGCAAGAGTTTATGCATCCTTCTATAAAAACCGCATTTTCCCCATCTGGCAAAATGCTCAATATTTGTTTAGGATTTGCATTATTGAATATCAATTTATTAAAATCCAGCATCATTGGGTTTATTATTATAAAATTAAAATATGTAGGAGAATTCCAATCAGCTGCAGGAGCCTCGTAAATTGATAATGTATTTTTATTTGTATCGTAATGATAAATTAGCCCTTTTGACTTTGAAGTTATCAAATTATTCTTATCGTTTATACTTCCATTTATCCCATATAAACTTTGTAGCAATGTACATTTGTATCCTGAAGGCGAATATAAATGTCTTATATCTTTTTTCATAAAAGAATTCTCTTTTTTTAGCAATGACTCAATGTTTGATATTATACGCTTTCTATCCGACATATCATACGCCAATGGCATTTCAGAAAAGCTTTTCAAGAGAGAATCAGCTTCCGATTTATTGAGCTCTCCCCGATATATGGTAACCTCCATTTGCCCTCCTGCAATAAGCTTATCATGATAAAACTTTAGCTTATCTAAATTTTGTTCTATTATATTTGAAAACAAATCACTAACTATTGTTACAAATATAATTAGACTGAATGTAAATTGTTTCATACTAATCACACATTTCATGTTGAAGATGATATCCATTCCCAGTTGCGCCCCCGCATACACAGACACATTTAGACACATATCCAACTCTTTGGCAAATTTTATAACACTTTGACCCCATAGAGCTTCCAGGTTTTAATTTGCAAATATCCGAAGGATCTCCTGGAACACATTTAGCATCAATAATTGTCGGTGTATATTCTCCAGTGCAATCTTTCGGGGTACATCCTATTAATCCGGCTTCATCACATCCCCCAGAAACCGCCACGCCAGGAGTACATACACCACCTGAATACTCTTGACATCTTTTCCCAACGCACTCATCATTACCTGATGTAATGCAAACAATTATGAACATCCCCATAAACATTACGACGAGTCTTTTTATTTTATTTTATTTTATTTATATTATTCATCGTCTTCTACCCCTATTTTTATTTCATTTCCGGCTTTATCGACTATAAAAACTTCTGTTACGTTATTTCGCATTGTTTTCTTTATAAAATAATTTTCATTTATACGTTTTAAATATATAATTCCATTGCCATTTGCATCTGAATTTTTGTAGATTAATTTCCCATTATCAATAGTTTTAATATGCTGGTTCTTCTTATCATAAATGAATTCCTTTATGTTGCCATTGCCATAATTTTCTCTGATTATATTTCCATTATTGTTATAAATTCTTGTTGAGATAATACTCCAATTTGTCTTATTGGAGATTCTCTTTTCAATTTTTCTAATTTTCATCAAAGCATTGCCTGGGGTGCCGATATACGAAGTTCGAGTTTGCTCGCCAGTATGCGGATTTTGCTCTATCTTTATCGCAGTTCTCAAGCTGTAATCCCACACTTCGGCATATTTATTTTCGGGCTTTTTGTATGATATTCGCGATTCTTTTGTTTTTATTTCGCGTTTCCTGCTCGTAACAAAATAGTCGTCTCCGTATTCTGTGCTGTATTTGTCGAATATTGGATTTCTTACAGCATATTCTCCGCCGCTATCTGAAACAATTATCCCCGTCGTCGCGTCCCATTCAATAAACCCCTTGTTGTCTTCTCCGATTCTTTGCTCAAATTTATTGATTGGAACATTTGCAAAAACTTCCTCAGTTTCATTCTTTGTAAGAATCTTTCTATTCTTCTTTTTCGCTTCGGCTGAATATTTATAGTTCTCTTTTTTTTCGTCCGCAATCGTAATAGAAGATATCGATTTTAACAATTTCCCTTGCTTCGTTATGCCGTCTTCGGCAAGTGTATCACAATTGCAATATGTTATAATTATGGATTTTTTATCCTCGGGGAAAATTATCTTGGTTAAAAATCCCTCTTTATTATAAGCAAATTCTATTTCCGTTGAATTTTTGCCAACATTGTAGAGCACACGTGGGCGATTGCCGTTTTCGTAGGATATTCTAAATGTGTCGGCATCTCTGCCCTCGCAAAACGAAACAAGTTTTCCCTCCCTAAATAAATACCTGTTTTTGGGATCATCCACATTTTCTATGCAAACGGAGCCGTCTTTGGCTACATTTAGCTTTAAACTACCGGTAGTATTTAAAATATATGTTTCTTTATAGCCTCTGTCGTTTTTGGGAAGTTTATTAAAAGTGTATGTTCTAAGGTTGGGGGCAATCCAACGATAAATATTGGAGGATAACTTTACAACATTCGACTCAAAAAACGGGATTGTCCAATATGCTCCGAGATATTTTGGTTCCAAGCGCGGATCTGTCGAAAACTTGAAAAACAATTCCGCGCTGCGTCCATTCCCAAGGGGAATATCGCAAAACACCTTGTCAATTCTGACAAACCCGTTTGTGTCGGAATTGCCCGCCGGAATTTGGCCGAAGTAACGCGATACCTGGGCAAATGCGAATACGGCGCTAAAATGCAAAACAAAAAATGCCATCGCGCTTCTATATGAAAGCAACAGATGGCGTTTCTGTTTTGAATTGATCATTATTTATTCTCCAAGCTCTATTGGCATGCAGTCGCTGGGATTGGGATCTGGCGGCTCGGGAGGTGTCGGATCGCAGGGATCCTCGGCCGACCACGCACTAAATGAACAAAATACCAAAACCGCAGCAAACACTATTGTTTGTAATTTCTTTTTCATAGCCCATACGCTTTCGTTGGTTTCCTGTTTAGAGTAAAAATATATTTTAATGCAATGCCAACGCTTTTTTGTTAAAAAAACATTCATGATAATTATACCGCTACTAATGAATTTCCCGCGATATGCGTTCGGATTATTTGCCGTTTTACGCCAAAAGTTGTGGGATACGGGGAAATAGAGGGCAGGGAAGGGGAAACCCTTACAATGCCAGCTCGATGTTCAATTCCGAAAGGGCATTGAAGTTTTTCAGCTACGATAATGAAGCGCCCGCCACTGTGGAGCGGGTTATGGGCAAGCGGTACGCTAACAAGCTCAAAGAAGATTTGTCGTGCGGATGTCGTCCAATAACAAAGGCGAGCGCACAATCGACAAAGCGGTTGCAAGTTTGCCGCAACCGTAGCCGGTCTGACGCATCGCAGGATACGATATAATTAAGGCAAGTGGCATGCGGATATAGAAGGCGCGTTAATGTCCTGTATAGGTGAGAATGTTAAACAAGAATAGCCCGGGCGCAAAGCAACGCATGGGAGATATAAGGCGATTAAAGGAGATGATGAAGGAATGAGGCGGGGGGTTCCGATTGGGTGCGGGAAGCTGGCGAGAAGGGATAAGCGAACGGTTTGCGCCGATAATAAGAATACGGATGTTTAGTAAAAATAACGGGATAAGCGAATGTATTGCGCCGCAAGAAGAAGCTAATCCAAAGGCAGGCTTGCGGGGGGAGTTTGAAAACTGCCGCCACGGGGCATCCGTAGAATGCGGATGGATACTATGGAAATTCGCTTCCTTATATCCCTTATTCCATAGCCTTTGGCTTTGAGCCGCCGTATTTCTCGCTCTACGTCAAAGATTGTGGAATGGTGGAAAAAAAAGAGGGCAAAGAGAATAAAAAATGTTCTACAATGCCCAATGTGTTAATCAAGGGTTATAAGATACTCAGGACGGTAAGAGTTAGTCAAGACTTTTCGCTTGCGGAAGTTGAGCATAAGCAGTCGGGTATACCCGACTGCTTATGTGGGTCGCATCGTTTGATTCATTACGATTCCTACTGGCGTTATATTAAGCACGTCTCTGAAAACGGAGCTATTTATCATCTCAAGGTAAAATGCAAGCGTTACAAGTGTCTCGATTGCGGAAGGGTCTTTCGCGAAAGGCTTGAGGGAGTAAGGCCTTACGCTCGTCACTCGGAGAGGTTCAAAAACAGGCTCGTAAGTGAATACGCTCGGAACGTTTGCAATAAGGCTATTGCTCGGATTTACCGCATATCTGCAAGCACGGTTGAGCGGGCAATCCACAGTAGGTACGAGCAAAAGCTCAAAGAGCAAATCAACTATCCTTGTCCTGAAATTATAGGAATAGACGAGCACACAATCCACAAGGGTTACAAGTTTGCGACGACAATAGCCGACTTATCGCACCACAGGGTATACGATGTTATTAAAGGGAAGAGACATAGCGATATAGCAGGCGCGCTAATGTCATACAAAGGCAGGGAAAATGTGAAGGTAGTGTGCATGGATTTATCGAGCGGATATCGAAGTATCGTAAGGAGATGTTTTCCGAGGGCGAAGATAGTAGCGGATAGGTTTCATGTGATACGATTAGTGCTCAACCACTTTATGGAATTTTGCAAGAGTGCGCAGGAAGAAGTAAAGTGGAAGAGAAAGATTACTTATCCTTTGCGGAAAAGGAGAGAGAGGCTAAAAGCGCAAGAGATGGAGCGGCTTAAAAGCTTTTTTAGGGGAAATCCGGCAATAGAGCTTGCGTACGAATTTAAGGAGCGATTATGCGGACTATTGAATAAAAAGAGTCAGACGGCAAAGCAATGCAGGGATAACATAAGAAAGTTAAAGGAAATGATGAAGATAATGAAATACGAAGCGCCGACAGAGTTTGGGAAGCTTGCGGAAACGATAAGCGAATGGTTTGCGCCGATAATAAGAATGTGGAGATTTACAAAAAATAACGGAATAACGGAGGGCTTCCACCGCAAGATTAAGTTGATACAACGCAGAGCCTATGGATACAGAAACTTTGAAAATTACAGACTGAGAGTCCTCGTGGAATGCGGGGTGAATCTATGAAAGGCAAATCTAAAAAATCCGCTCTACGTCAAAGATTGTGGAATGGTGGAAAAAAAAGAGGGCAAAGAGAATAAAAAATGTTCTACAATGCCCAATGTGTTAATCAAGGGTTACAAGATACTCAGGACAGTAAGAGTTGGTCAAGACTTTTCGCTTGCGGAAGTTGAGCATAAGCAGTCGGGTATACCCGACTGCTTATGCGGGTCGCATCGTTTGATACATTACGATTCCTACCGGCGTTATATTAAGCACGTCTCTGAAAACGGAGCTATTTATCATCTCAAGGTAAAATGCAAGCGTTACAAGTGTCTCGATTGCGGAAGGGTCTTTCGCGAAAGGCTTGAGGGAGTAAGGCCTTACGCTCGTCACTCGGAGAGGTTCAAAAACAGGCTCGTAAGTGAATACGCTCGGAACGTTTGCAATAAGGCTATTGCCCGGATTTACCGCATATCTGCAAGCACGGTTGAGCGGGCAATCCACAGTAGGTACGAGCAAAAGCTCAAAGAGCAAATCAACTATCCTTGTCCTGAAATTATAGGAATAGACGAGCACACAATCCACAAGGGTTACAAGTTTGCGACTACGATAGCCGACTTATCGCACCACAGGGTATACGATGTTATTAAAGGGAAGAGACATATCGATATAGCAGGCGCGCTAATGTCGTACAAAGGCAGGGAAAATGTGAAGGTAGTGTGCATGGATTTATCGAGCGGATATCGAAGTATCGTAAGGAGATGTTTTCCGAGGGCGAAGATAGTAGCGGATAGGTTTCATGTGATACGATTAGTGCTCCACCACTTTATGGAATTTTGCAAGAGTGCGCAGGAAGAAGTAAAGTGGAAGAGATCGATTACTTATCCTTTGCGGAAAAGGAGAGAGAGGCTAAAAGCGCAAGAGATGGAGCGGCTTAAAAGCTTTTTTAGGGGAAATCCGGCAATAGAGCTTGCGTACGAATTTAAGGAGCGATTATGCGGGCTATTGAATAAAAAGAGTCAGACGGCAAAGCAATGCAGGGATAACATAAGAAAGTTAAAGGAAATGATGAAGATAATGAAATACGAAGCGCCGACAGAGTTTGGGAAGCTTGCGGAAACGATAAGCGAATGGTTTGCGCCGATAATAAGAATGTGGAGATTTACAAAAAATAACGGAATAACGGAGGGCTTCCACCGCAAGATGAAATTAATACAACGCAGAGCCTACGGATACAGAAACTTTGAAAATTACAGACTGAGAGTCCTCGTGGAATGCGGGGTAAAACTATGAAAGACAAATCTAAAAAATCAACCTATTCCACAACCTTTGGTGTTGACCCAAAAAATCAACCTATTCCACAACCTTTGGTGTTGACCCGTATTTCTCAACATTTGGCATTGCCCCCACTCGTCAAGGAGAAACAAAGAAGCCGCAAGTTATTAAACTTGCGGCTTTCAAAATGGTGGGAGTAGCAGAACTCGAATCTGCGACCCCTTGCGTGTCATGCAAGTGCTCTAACCAACTGAGCTATACCCCCGTTGCTTGATTTTTAAAGTTTTCATCCAAGCGTTCCGCATGGGATTTGCAAGCATTTTTTTTGGATTTTTCTTCAATCGCCAATTGCCGACCGCCGGATTTGCGCGCCGGCGCGCCGCACAAATAGAAATGGCGGAAGTTCGTTGGATTGATACGGCGGGGCGTTTTCTTGCAGTAAGCCGTATTGCGGCAAAGCGCTTGCCGGCTTGCGGAAAATTTTCAGGAGGACTTGCGGTTCGGGTTGATTGCATGGGGGTATAAAGGCCTTCACAAGTTTTTCTCTTTTCCAATTTGCCGTTTGTTTGTGCCCCGTCGGGCGCGGGGTTAGCCGCTTATTTTGAAGTTGGAGATTTGGGACGCAGATGCGGCTTCGGGCGCGCGTTCTTTCGCTATATGAAAGAGCCGAATCTCCCGATCTCCGCCGTACCGATTTCCGCGTGTATGCACGTTATCGCGCAGCCTTTATCGCCCGCGCGCAAGACGGGCGCGCAGAAGGTTTTCATGGCGTTTCGATAGGCGGCCCATCTTTGCGGATTCTGGGGGCTGCATGGAGAACTCGCCGAGGTCTGACGCTGGGATTTCCACGGGCTGACGTTTGCCGGCGGCGGGTATGGGGTGTGCCGATGGCGTTCATTGGCGAAACGCACGGGGGGTCGCCGGCATTTCATAAAGTAGGGTATTGCGTTCTTTGCGACCTCCGGATGTTGCCGCCGAATTTTTCGGGAGCTATGGCGGTTTCCGCGTTTGAATTGCCGCGGCGGCCGGCGGTAAAATTTTCCCTCCTGCGGCGGACTTTAAGTCGGAGCAGCGGCCGCCGATTACATGCGGCCGGTGTCCGGATTTTTATATATTGCGATGTGGGCTGCGCCTATTTTTACGGTTTTTCGGAGGAGGGAGCGCAAGGCGGCTCCGCGCGCTTTTTTGCGGAAGCTTTCGCGGAGAATTCGCACCCGCAGTATTGCTGGTTGTAGAAGCCGCGCTCGCGCAATAGCTGTGCGCGGCGTTCGCTAAGCCCGCCCCTGCGCCAGTTGCGCGCCCAGAACTTGGGGCCACCGGCGGCTTTCTCGGCGAACGCGCCGGCTTCGAACACCTGTTCGATGTTCTTCCAGCGCGACGAGGATAAAGTTGTGGAAAACGCCGCGTATGAGTTGCGCGCGGCGTATTCCGCAGTTTTGAGGAGGCGCAGTTTGAAGCATTCAAGGCACCGCGCGCCGCGCTCCGGTTCGCCCGCGAGCGCCCCGCACTCCGCGAGCCATTCTCCGTGCGTCCAGTCGGCGTCTATAAATTCGACGCCGAAGCTTTCCGCCAATTTTTTGTTTTCCGACTTCCTGAGCTCGTATTCTTCGCGCGGGAATATGTTGGGGTTGAAGTAGAACACCGAAAATTCCGCGCCGTCCTTGGAGAGGCGTTCTATTATCGCCGCCGAACAAGGGGCGCAGCACGAGTGCAGCAGAATCCTGCCGCGCGCGGGCGGCTCCAAATTCGGATCCGTTCTTTTCCCTGCCGAAGACATTCCGACACTGTTTTGCGGCGCGGGGAGCTTGTCAATTTTTATCTGCGGCGCCGAAACAAAAAACGCCCGAAGAAAAACCAGCCTTCGGGGCGTTTCGTTTTTGATGAAACTTTTCCATAAAACAAAAAACAATTTTCTGTTTTACGTCCAACATTGCTATCATACTAAAAAACGATGTAAAGATAATATTTTAATTTATAAAATTAATAAAATCGTAACTGTTATGCGGAAAATTGCCCGCCGTTGCTTCAAGCCGCCCCGTTGGGCGTTTATTTGCGCGCCCGCAGAAGCGGAAACGGCCGCCGAATCCGGAGGGGTTTGGAGGTTTGTGGCGCGGGCGCGGAGCATTGCATTGCAAGCGCGCTTCCGGAAATTTTTCGCCGCCGGATTTTTCGCCGCATGCCGCCGCCCCGCGGCCCATCCCCAATGATTTTATCTTGAAAAGCTCCTCCTTTGTGAAATTATGTTTTTATGTTAAAAAACGGCAGAATAGCCGCGGCGCTTTTGGCGGCGGCATGCATTTTCGCGCTTGCGGCGCGCGCGGAGCCGGCGCGCCCGCCTGAGAGCACCGCTCCCTTTGCAGACGCGAAAAAGTCCGCCGAAGACGACGGGGAAATCCGCGCCGCCTCCGCGCGCGGGGCGCTCGACGCCGGCCTGCCGGCACTCGCGCAGATGATTGTGGAGGATTCTCGAAAAGCGGGAGATTCTCAGCCCGCGGGCAGGGAGATGGATCTCATATATGTGGATTCCATGATAGCGCAGGGCGAATTCGACAAGGCGCTCAGAAACATGCTGCCTATACTCGAGGCGTCGCCGACGCCGGAGAACAGGATAAGGGCGGCGCTCGCGCACATAGGGCTTGGCGACGCCGACGGAGCGGAAGACCTGTTGGAGCCGCTTTCCGGCGGGGAAGTTCCGAAAGCTTTCGAGGGTTGGTACAGGCTCGCGCTCGGCTACATTGCCTACCAGCGCGCGGACGTGGCGAAGGCCGTTGAGGAATTTGAAAGGGCCAAAGAGTCGGCAGTGGGCGGCGGAATGCTCGCCGACGTTGAAATCGCCCTGAACATAGCGAGGCTCGCCGGCAATCTCGGGCGCGGGGATCTCGAGAAGATGGAGGGGGAGCTCGCCGACAACGTGAAAATCTACATGGGAACCCCGCAGGGTTTCCAGTTTGCCAAGCAGTACGCCGCCGTTCTCTTCAAGCTCGGAAAATTCGACGAGGCGGTCGAGGCGATAGAGCAGCAGCTCCAGATAGAGCTTTCCGAAGAGATAGACCGCGACGAGCTGCGCCTGATAGGCGCGCTCATAGCCCGCAATTCCGCGCGCCAGTTTGCGATACTCCGCGACGTTCTCAAAAAGACGTCTTCGCCCGGGGTAGCCGAGTACGCGATAGCCCTGTTGGGCAAAAATCCCGAGATCAGGCAGGAGGATTTCGACTCGCTGATAGACGACATCCTGAAAAACGGCTCGCCGAAAATTCGCGACAAAATCCTGCTTGAAAAGGCGAAAATTTGCGTGAAGAGGGGCGACGCCGGAGGAGCGGAGGAGTTTGCGCGGCGCCTCGCCGCAGAATTCCCCGGTTCCGGATACAGGCGCGACGCCCTGAGGATCCTCGCATGGGCGGCGTACTCGCGCGCTGAGGGCAGGGCGCCCGAGTACCGGCTGGCGGCGGCGCACCTCTCGGAGCTCTCGGAGCTCGAAAGCAACCCCAGGCAGGCGCGGCTCATCAAGCTTTTGGCGGCCGACTGCTACAGGCTGAGTTCCGACTTCCAGAGCGCGGCGGCGATATACCGCCCCCTCATCGGGCAGTTTCCAGAGCGCGCGGGGGCGATACTCTTCAAGGCTGTGGACGCCATGCTTGAAGCTGGCGACGAGGCGGGGGCCCTCCGCATTCTCGACGAGTCGGCGGAGCTTCCGTCCGTTTCCGACGACGATATCTGGAACGCCGAATGGCTGCTCGCGCAGAGGCTTAGAAACTCCGGGCGCAGCGGCGAGGCCCTCGGGCGGATAGACAGGCTTTTGAAGGCAGGGAAGCCGGACGGGCTGCGCGGCAGGCTGCTCTGGCTGAAAGCCGTGATTCTCAGGGAAAACGCCGACTACAGCAGCGCCGAAAAAATCTGCTCGGAAATTCTTTCGGTTAAAAATCTATCTCCGGAGGTAGCCGCGAGCGCGATGCTCGTGAGGGCATCGTGCCTCGAATCCCTCGACAGGACGGGGGGCGAAAACGGCGCCTTTGCGGTTTACGAGAGGCTTAGAAGGGAATATCCATCCACCGACGCCGCGCAGATATCCTACATAAACCAGGCGCGCGCGGAGGCCGCCGCAGGCCGTTACGCGGAGGCGCGCAGGTTGTGCGTGGCGCTAACCGAAAAGTACCCGAAGAGCCCGTTCGCGTATTCCGCGCTCTTCGACGCCGCAAGGTACGCCGTGAAAGTCGGCTTGGACGCCAGCTACAAGGACGCCCTGGCAATTCTCGACAGGCTTTGCGCGGCTTATCCGGACGACCCCCGCAATTTTTACGCGAGGCTCGAGCAGGCGGACGTTTTGAAACTGCTGAACTCCTTTGCCGACGCGCGCGCGCTGTACAATGAGATACTCAACAAATACCCGTCGCATCCGGAAGTGCGCCTTGCGTGGCTCGGGTTGGGGGACGCCACTTTGGCGCAAAATTCCCGCACACTTGAGGCCGCCGCGATTTTCGAAAGGCTTTACTCGCTGCCGAATATGCCGCCCGCAGCGCGCGCGGAGGCCGCTTTCAAGTGGAGCTTCGCCCTCGAGAGGGCGGGGAAGTCCAACGAGGCGAACGAGGTAAGGTGGCTGACCTCTTCCGAACTTCTCAAAAGCCCTGTGCGCGAGCCCGGAGAAGGGTATTGGATCGGGCGCTCCCTCTACAATCTCGCGAGGTTCATGGAGTCGGAAAACCGGATGCGCGACGCGCGCGCCGTCTACGAGATAATAGTTAAAAATTCCCTGCCGCCGCTGCAGCTTGCTAGGCAAAAGCTCGGGCTTCCCAAAGAGAAATAGCTTATGGAAAAGATAATCGACATTTTCGAACTCGGCGGGCCGATGATGCTGCCGCTCGCGCTTCTTGCCGCCGCCGGCGCGCTGATTTTTCTGGAAAGGCTGCTGTATCTCCACAAGGGCCAGATACGCGCCGTAGAGTTTGTTGCGGGTATAAAAACGGCGCTCAAAAGGCGCAGGCTCCTCGAGGCGGTGACTATATGCGACGAAAGTTACGGGCCGATACCGAGGGTAGTAAAAGCCGCCCTGCTCAATTCCGAGGAGCCTCCGGAAACGATGTCGCAGGCTGTGAATATCGCCGCCGCCAACGAGTTCGCGCTCATCGACAGGCGCGTTTCGAGCCTTGCGCTCGTGGCAAAGCTTTCGCCGCTGGTGGGGCTGGCGGGGACGGTTTTGGCGATTTTGCAGATATTCCGCACCATGGCGTCGTCCGGATCGTACGCGAGCGCCGCGGAGTTTTCCGGCCAGATTTACAACGCCCTGCTTTCGAGCGCGGCGGGGCTTTTTATCGCGATTCTCGCGTGGCTCGGGTATGCGCTTATAAACAGCAGGGTCAGGGCGCTCGCGCAGGATATCGACTGGTCGGCAAACGACATAATGCTCTTTTTAATAAGGGGAATGCCCGAAAACGAAAACCTGCAAATGGAGGGCGGCGACGCGAAATGAACCTCGTAAACACTACGGCCAAGGTGCGCAAGCAGGAGATTTCCGTGGACTGCGCCGCGCTTTTTGACATTTTGCTGATTGCGCTGATGATGACGCTGCTCGGCTCGAAGTTCGTGGCCGCGACGGGGCTTGGAGTATCTTTCGGGGGCGGCGGAGAATCGGGGCTTCCGAAAATGGGCGTTCCGGATTCCGCCGTCGCAAATTCTGACATGGACGTGCTTTCGGCGCGCGGGGATTCGATGCTTATATTCGACGGGGCAATCTACACGATAGACTCCTTCCGCAAGAGTTTTTCGCGCGCCGGCAAACAGGAAAGGCGCGGGACTCTGCTGATAAAAGCCGACAAGAATTTGTCGGTTCAGACGCTCGTCGAAATCTGCGAGGCCGCCAAGTCGGCGGGATTTGAAAACGCGATAATCGCGGCGGAGCCCGATGGGCGGAGGTAGAAAAGTCGGAAAGCCCGGCGAATGGGCGTTTGCGGCGTCCGCGGTTTGCGCCGCGCTGCTTTGCGCGCTCGCATTTTTTGCGCTAATGCCGGATTTGAAGTCCCGCGCGCTCCCCGAAAGCAGCCTGTCGGCCTTTGCGGAAGTCAGGTTGGGCAATGTCTCCGGCGACGCCTCTTCCGTGGGGGTGGAGGAGCTTTCGGACTTCTCCCCGCTGTTTTTGCCTACCCGCTGGAATTACGGCCGCGGGCGGCATTCGCCCGAGCCGGAAAGCATCGCCGAACCCCGCGTCGCGCGGCCGGCGTACGCCGAGGCGCTCGGCGATTCGTCGCTCGTGCTGGGAAAAAACGAGCTCGAAGCGGCGAAGACGGGGCTTTTCCGCTCCATAATGCGCAGTGTATTTTCGAGCTTCGGAAGGAAAGAAGCCGCTGAGCCTCCGGCGAGGAAGAATGCGTTGGTAAAGGTGGTGGACATGGCGAGCGGGCGCACTGTGCGCAGTGAATACGCCGACGCGCGCGCCGCCGAGATAATGATTTCGCCCGCGGAATTTTTGGTGGACGTATTCGACGGCGGGGTTGCGGGACGCCCGCTGCTTTTGAAGAGTTCCGGATCAGAGGCGAGCGATTCTGAAATCGCGGGGTTTATTTCCAGGAAGGCGGTTTTGCGCGGGCTTGGGCGCGGGCAGTACAAAGTCGTGTTTACTTTTTGACGGCGCGCGGCGGAAATTGAAAACTCCCGAAAAATCGCGAAATTCTAAAAAAGAGCTTGCAAACGCGCCCCGATGGTGCATTTATATAGGGCTTTAAACAAGGCAGTGCGCCTTTAGCTCAATTGGATAGAGCATCTGACTACGGATCAGAAGGTTGGGGGTTCGACTCCCTCAAGGCGCGCCACTTTTTGCGGGTCAACACCAAAGGTTGTGGAATAGGTTGATTTTTTAGATTTGCCTTTCATAGATTCACCCCGCATTCCACGAGGACTCTCAGTCTGTAATTTTCAAAGTTTCTGTATCCATAGGCTCTGCGTTGTATCAACTTAATCTGGGTCAACACCAAAGGTTGTGGAATAGGTTGATTTTTTAGATTTGCCTTTCATAGATTCACCCCGCATTCCACGAGGACTCTCAGTCTGTAATTTTCAAAGTTTCTGTATCCATAGGCTCTGCGTTGTATCAACTTCATCTTGCGGTGGAAGCCTTCCGTTATTCCGTTATTTTTTGTAAATCTCCACATTCTTATTATCGGCGCAAACCATTCGCTTATCGTTTCCGCAAGCTTCCCAAACTCTGTCGGCGCTTCGTATTTCATTATCTTCATCATTTCCTTTAACTTTCTTATGTTATCCCTGCATTGCTTTGCCGTCTGACTCTTTTTATTCAATAGCCCGCATAATCGCTCCTTAAATTCGTACGCAAGCTCTATTGCCGGATTTCCCCTAAAAAAGCTTTTAAGCCGCTCCATCTCTTGCGCTTTTAGCCTCTCTCTCCTTTTCCGCAAAGGATAAGTAATCGATCTCTTCCACTTTACTTCTTCCTGCGCACTCTTGCAAAATTCCATAAAGTGGTGGAGCACTAATCGTATCACATGAAACCTATCCGCTACTATCTTCGCCCTCGGAAAACATCTCCTTACGATACTTCGATATCCGCTCGATAAATCCATGCACACTACCTTCACATTTTCCCTGCCTTTGTACGACATTAGCGCGCCTGCTATATCGATATGTCTCTTCCCTTTAATAACATCGTATACCCTGTGGTGCGATAAGTCGGCTATCGTAGTCGCAAACTTGTAACCCTTGTGGATTGTGTGCTCGTCTATTCCTATAATTTCAGGACAAGGATAGTTGATTTGCTCTTTGAGCTTTTGCTCGTACCTACTGTGGATTGCCCGCTCAACCGTGCTTGCAGATATGCGGTAAATCCGGGCAATAGCCTTATTGCAAACGTTCCGAGCGTATTCACTTACGAGCCTGTTTTTGAACCTCTCCGAGTGACGAGCGTAAGGCCTTACTCCCTCAAGCCTTTCGCGAAAGACCCTTCCGCAATCGAGACACTTGTAACGCTTGCATTTTACCTTGTGATGATAAATAGCTCCGTTTTCAGAGACGTGCTTAATATAACGCCGGTAGGAATCGTAATGAATCAAACGATGCGACCCGCATAAGCAGTCGGGTATACCCGACTGCTTATGCTCAACTTCCGCAAGCGAAAAGTCTTGACCAACTCTTACTGTCCTGAGTATCTTGTAACCCTTGATTAACACATTGGGCATTGTAGAACATTTTTTATTCTCTTTGCCCTCTTTTTTTTCTCCCATTCCACAATCTTTGACGTAGAGCGGAAATTTTGTGGTTGCCCCGCATGCCTGCTGCGCCCCTTTTTTCGCTTGTCATTGCGCGTTCCGCTTTTTGGGCAGAAAAAGTTTTGTCATCTCCACCCCCTCGAGTTCGAGCAGCCGTATTTTTACGCCGAGCCTCCCCCGTAGCCGGTGAGGTTTCCGCCGTAGCCGACGACCTTGCGGCACGGAATTATAATGGAAATCGGGTTGTTGCCGACCGCCTGCCCGACGGCCTGCGCCGACATTCTTTCCGCTTCGAGGCGTTCGGCGGCCTTCCCTGCAATTTTCCCGTAAGTTGAAAGTTTTCCGCGGGGAATTTCGAGCAGAATGTCCCACACGATTTTCTGGAAGCGGCTTCCGCCCGCAGGATTTAGCGGCACTTCCGAGGGCGTCGGCTTCCCGCCCGCAAAATATTTGTCGAGCCATTTGCTGGCCGCCCTGAAAGCCGGCAGGCAGTGCTTTTATTACAATCCGGCGCGTGCAATGCCGCGGTATTTTTGCCTGTCTATCCAAGACCGGTGACGCTTTAGCCGTCGCCCGTAAGAATCATCGCTCCGATGGGGGATTGAAATTTCGTAAAATATTCCATAATCGCCGGCTTTCCTTTTGCCGTTTTCGCCCCGCCGAACTGCCGTTGCGCTCCGGCCGGCGGCGTTTGCGCCATGCCCGTATTGTCGCGCAAACGTTGCCCCATCAAGCCAAAAGCCGGCGCGCCCCCTTCTGCGCGCGGAATGGCTTTGAATCCGGCGGAGGAAGGGAATCGGCGGCGGGGTTTGCCGCGCCCGCTTGCGCTTGATTTTGGTTTTGACATCCAACGGCTCCAAAACGGAAAATCGGTTTTTTATAAATGACTTTTCTCTGCCCGTGAAACGCCGCATTCAATACATAGACGCCATCAAGGGAATTTCCGGAATATGGGTGGCGTTCTTCCATTATGTTCTCGCGTTTTTCCCCGTAGGCTATGTGGGGTGGGGCAGCGGCGTGGAGGATTCCGACAGGGCTGCGCGATACTTTTCCGAATTTCCCGCCTCGGCGTTCACGAACAGTTTTTTTCCGCTTTACACGTTTTTCGCGCTCATAAGCTTTACGCTAGCTACGGCGCATTTTGGGGGAGGGAACGGGGAGCCCGTGAGAAGGCAGGCGGTCAAGCGGTATTTCAGGCTGATGCCGCCCGTGTTCGCGTGCACGATGATATGCTATGCGCTCGTTGCCGGCGGATTGATGTTCAACGCGCGCCTCGGAGAGCTCGCGCCGTCGGAGTGGTCGTCGGCGTTCTACGGGAACGGGGCGTCCTTTTGGCAGGCCATGGTTTCGGGGCTGTTCGCCGCGTTTGTCTACGGCGACGGCTACTATTGCAGCATACTCTGGTGCATGAACGCCATTTTTATAGGCTCGTATTTGAGCTACGGGATATTGCTGCTCTTCGGCGGGGTGCGCGGAAGATGGCTTTTCTATGCGGCGATTTTCGCGCTGTGCGCCGCGGCATGGGGAGACTGCGCGGCGTTTGTCGCGGGCATCGCGGCGGCGGACGTTGCGGTTTCCTTCCCGCGCCTCAAAAGCATTCGCGGGTTGGGGGTTGCTCTGATATTTTCGGGGCTCGCCGCGGGGGTTTTCTTTCCGCCGGTATGGCTGCCGCGGGGCGTTCAGGCGGGCGCGCTGTATTCCGCGGCGAACTTTGCCTTTCTCCTGGGATTTGCGCTTAGCGTTTCCGCGCAGCGCGCTGTGGGCTTCAAATGGCTTTGCGGCGCTGGCAAATGGTCGTTCGCGCTGATACTCGTCCATTTTCCGGTGATGATGTCGTTTTCGGCGTGGGCGTTTGTAGCGCTGACCGAGAGGGGATGGAATTTCGCTCCGGCGGTTGCGGCGTCGTGGGCGGCGTCTATTCCCGTTCTCGCGCTCGCAGTCTGGCTCTTCTACAAATTTGTGGAGCTTCCGTCCGAAAAGTTCGCCCGATGGGCATGGGAAAAACTGCGCTGAGCGGCGCGCTTCCGCACTGTATGCCGTTTTTGCTCGGCGCGGATAGGGTGATGGATTCGGGAATATGTCGTTGCGAAACAGAAGGCGCAATTCGCGCGCCGCAGAGCCTTATGCGCTTAATAATTGAAAATGCTCAAGAGGGGACTCGAACCCCTACGCCCTTGCGGGCACTGGCGCCTAAAGCCAGTGTGTCTACCAATTTCACCACCTGAGCTTTTAAAGATTTTGCATTTTTTGATTTTTGCGACGGAAAGCGAGCTAATTTTTGCGGAGAATGGCGCCGAAGTTTTTTGCGGAATCCGCTTTGGGGCGGAAGGTTCAGCCTATTTGCCCTCGTAGGTGGCGTCGGGCAGGGTGATGATTTTTTTGTCGTTCATAAATTCCTTAGCGTTTTTGCTCCTGTGGATTCCCCACGGCCCCGCCCAGAACACCGCGCCGTACGCGCGTGGGCAATGTGCGTCCATCTGCCTTATCAGTTCGGTCAGGTCGTAGGTTCCAAATTCCCTGTCGTCTTGCGGATTGTGCGCGCTGTACGCCCCGAATTCCGAGAGCGTGAAAATCTTTCCGCGCCGCTCGGCGATTTCGGCCTTGTCCTTTACCGCCCCGAGATTGTTCGCGGATTTGAAGCCGTAGACGTCGCAGCCTATGACGTCCATTTTCCCGAAGTCGGGGCCGTTTTTTTCGTCTATCGGAATTTGCGGCGAGAGGGCGTTGAGCCAGACGGCGCGGCAGCCGTTTTTTTCCAGCGCGGAGTAAATCTGGTCCCACAGCTTTCTCTGCGCCGCGGGCGAGAGCGTCGATCCCCACCAGAACCAGCCGCCGTTCATTTCGTGCATCGGCCCGAATATCGGCACCACCCCGCGCTTGTTGAGGTCTTTTACGCCGTTTGCAACTTCCGCGAGCATTCCGAGCCACCGCGTTTTTTCCGGCGAGCTTTCCGCGGAGAAAAGCTTTTCGCCTCCGTCGCCGAGCCGCGTGCGCAGCCCCCCTCCGTCCTCCATATAGGGGTTGGGGAAGTGGCACGTTATCCTTACGAGCCCTCCGGCGTTCCAGTGCTTTATTGCGACGGGGTTTATTTCGCGCCACTGTATGGCCTTTCCCCCGTTTAGCTTTTGGTTGCCCTCATAGGCGCAGTATTCAACGCACATTATCGCGGGCAGTTTGCCCGTCTGCGCCTTGATCTCGTCCCAGTCGGGCTTCGACCACCTCTGGCCGCTCAAATATCTGTCTGAGTCCGCGACGGATTTCAGGTAGCGCAAAAGGCTTGCCCTTTTCGCGTCGAGCTTTGCGGCGTGCGCGGATTCGGGCGTTTGGGAATAGGCGGCCGCGCACAGGACCGCGGCGAGCAGCGCGCATAAAAGTCGTCTTGTCATAGGCGTGTTTTAATTTTCGCGGCAGGTTTGCGCAAGCGCAAAAAAAAGGCCTCCGGCCTCTGCCGGAAGCCGGAAGGCGCGCAAATTTCAGAAGCACTTGGCGAGCGTTTCGCGCAGGGATGCGGCGGAGTTGCGCATCGCCTGAGCCTCGACGGGCCAGAGGTCGAGCTCTACGCGCTTTTGCGCGCCGTCCCTGCCGACTATCGTAGGCACGCTGAGGGCGACGTCGCGGATTCCGTAGGCCCCGTTTTGGACGGAGGAGACGGGAAGGAGCTCCCGCGAGTCGAGCGCGACCGCCCTCACGACGGCGGCGATTGAGGCTCCTACCGCCCAGCCGGCGCCGCCCTTGCGCTTTATGACTTCCGCGCCGCTCGCGCGCGTGCGCTCGAATATCCTGTTCTGGAAATTCACGTCGAAGCCGGCGTAGCTTTTCATAGCCAGCCCGTTTACCGACGCGCCGCTCCACACGGGGAACATGGAGTCCCCGTGCTCGCCGAGAATCGTGGCGCAGACCTGGTTTGCGGGCACCCTCAGCTCCTTCGCTATGAGCGAGCGGAAACGGGAGGAGTCGAGCATCGTGCCGAGCCCGATTACCCGCCCGTCGGGCAGGTCGAGCTCTTTTGCCGCAATGTAAGTTAGTATGTCTACGGGGTTGGAGACCACGAGAACCACCGCGTCCTTTTTGTATCCGCCGCCGCGTATGGAGGCGAGAATCTGCCTGAAAAGCGCGACGTTGCGGTTTACGAGGTCGAGCCTGCTCTCGTCCGGCTTGCGGCGCAGGCCCGCGGTTATGACGAAGATGTCCGAGTCCGCCGCGCGCTTGTAGCAGCCGGTGAAAACGCGCTGCCCGCCGAGGACTGCCGCGCCGTGCAGGAGGTCGAGCGCCTCCCCTTCGGCGGCCTCTGCGTTGGCGTCTATTATTTGTATGTCGGAGGCAAGCCCCTGGCATTCGAGCGCGTACGCAGCGCACGCGCCCACGCGCCCGCCGCCGCCAATTATCGAGACCTTCATTTGTTGAGCTCCGAAATTATCATGTTCGTAATTTTGGACACGAGCTTTTCGGCTTCGCAGTCGTAGCCCGCCGAGGGGGCTTGCGCGGGCGGTTTTGAGGCGCACACGCAGCCGCGGACTTCGTCGGCGGAGTCGCATAGCCCGCATTCCTTCAAATTTTCCTGGTTGACCATGCCCATGGCGTCCCTGATTTTGACGAGCTCCCTTGCGTCCTTTTCGGAGAATTTTCTGGGGCCGCCGATTTGGAACGCGAGCATCGAGGTGAAGCAGTGCGCTTCGACGTTTTCCATCTTCCAGAAAGCGGTTTCGATGTCGGCCGCCCACGTCATAACGCCGTGGTTTACCATGAACACGCAGTCGTGGTCGACGCCGCATTCCCCCACCGCGTCGGCCATCTTTTGCGTTCCGGGCGTGCCGTAGTCTGCGAGCCCGACCTGGCCTATGAAAATTTCGGTTTCGGGGTTGACGCAGCGCGGAGGCGTCTTGCCGGATATTGCGAACGCCGTCGCATGCGGCGGATGGGCGTGGCAGCAGGCCTTGCACATGGGCTGGCGCTTCATTATCGCCAGGTGCGCGAGCACTTCGCTCGTGCGCTTGCGCCTGCCGGCGAGCTGGTTGCCGTCCATGTCCACAAGGCACATGTCGTCCGCGCTCATCGAGCCCTTTGAAATCATGGTCGGCGTGCACAGCACTATGTTGTCGCCTACCCGCACGCTGAAATTGCCGCCGTTGCCGTCGTTGTAGTTTTTGCCGTACGAGCGCCTGCCGAGGTCGACAATCAGCTTTTTAAGCTCCTGGATTTTCGGCGAAAAGAAAAACTTTTCAAGCTCCTGCGGCGTTTTGGGGTCGCCGCCGGGGGTCCATTTGTACTCCTTGACGGGGATTGTGTACTCTTTGCGCCCGACGACAGAGGAGGATTCCCCACCGGCGTTGGCGGCGGCGGAAGCGGTCTTTTGCGGGCCGCCCGAGAGCGCCTCCTTCGCCGAAGGCGTGAGTATCGCGTCGGGCGGAAGAGAGCCGCCGGAGAGTTTGAGTTCGGCTATGTCCTTTGCCGTAAATACCTTTTTCATAAACTTACTTGTCGTTGTAAATGTTGATTTTCTCGACAATTCCCGCGCAGTAGGCGTCCACGGGGGCGGGCGAATCGAACGGCGCAGAGGCCTCCGCGCCTTCGACGTAGGCCACGGTGTCGCCCGCCGCCGCGCCGTGGGGGTCGAAGGCGACCGCGCAGAAGCCCGAGCCCGCCGAAGCGCCGCCCGCGCGGATTTCCGCGCGCCCCAAAGGGGAGAGTATGGCGAGGAACCCGTTGGGAAGAGCCTTGTCTTTTCTCGAGAGCACGACGCGCCCTATGACTTTTGCGAGTTTCATTTTTCGTCGAGAATGCAGATTATCGAGTTGCGCAGCGGGCTTTTGGGGTCGCCGGCATATCCGCGCGCCGAGGCCCCGTCGGTCGAGATTACGACTTTGGAGCCTATTCCGCCGCCGAACGGGCTTATCGCGATTACGGGATCGGAGATCTCGGCCCCGCTTTCGTCGATGGGCTGGCATAGGTAGAGCGCGCTGCGCGCCGCGCTCGGGTCCGCGCAGGCCATCACCACGTTTCCGACGATTTTGGCGATTTGCATTTCAGAATATGTTGAGATTCCCCACCATTACGCACCTGCGGCGGCGCGTGAACGTCTTGGGATTTGAGATGCCCTCGCCGGTCGCGGTCGCGATGGAGTAGGAGAGGTATCCTTCGCCGCCGAGCCCGAGGCCGGCGGTTGACGGGCCGTTTTTGACGAAGAGCGTCGTGTTCAGAACCCTCGCCATCTCCGTCATGCGCGTGACGTCGAGCGAATGGATTATCGCGCTGTGGCGGTAGTTGCGCTCGGCTTTCGCCGCCGCTGCGACGGCCTCCTCGAAATTCTTGACCACCACTACGGGAACCATAGGCATCATCTGCTCCTCGACCACGAACGGGTGCTCCGCGTCGGTTTCGGCGAAGAGCATTTTCGCCTTGGCGGAAACGTTTGCGCCCGCCGCCCGCGCGAGAACCTGCGGGTCTTTGCCGACCAGCGCGCGCCTTAGCGCGTATCCGCCGTTTTTGCTTTCGAACACTTCGCCCGTCAGCCTGTCGAGCGCGGAGGGGGAAAGGCGCTCCGCCCCGCAGTTTTCGAGTTCGCGCATAAAATTGGACGCGGCGCGCTCGGTGACGAAAATTTCCTTTTCGCCTATGCACAGCAGGTTGTTGTCGAACGCCCCTCCCGCGATTATGTCGGAGGCGGCTTTTCTGGGATCCGCCGTTTCGTCCACTATCACGGGCGGGTTGCCGGGGCCCGCGCAAATCGATTTTTTGCCGGATTTCATCGCCGCCTTCACGACGCCCGGGCCGCCCGTTATGCACATTACGGCGACGTCGCCGCTCTTGCATATTGCGTCGAAAGACTCGAGGGTCGGGTTGCCGACGCAGCAGATAAGGTTGCGTATGCCGAGCCGCCTTTCGATTTCGGCGTTGAAGGCGGAAATCGCCATAACCGCGCTCTTGACGCCGCCCGGGTGCGGGTTGAACACCACGGCGTTGCCTGCGGCGACCATATTTATGATGTTGCCGGCTATCGTGGGAATCGAGTGCGTGACGGGCGTTATGGCGCCTATCACGCCGTAGGGGGCGTATTCCTCGAGCATTATGCCGTTGTCGCCGCTGTACGCGTCGGGGGCGATCCATTCGACGCCCGGGACGAGCTTCACGATTTCGAGCTTGCCTATTTTGTCTTCGAGCCGCCCGATTTTCGTTTCCTCGTATTCAAACGCGCCCCACTGCTTTGCGTTGGATACTGTCATGGACTTCACGATGTCCACGACTTCCCTGCGCGCCGCTATTCCGCCCTTGCAGAGTTGGGCGTAGCCCTCGCGCGCGGCCGCCGCTGCGGTCGCGCCGTCGGGGAATATGCCGTTTTCGGAGCGCGCGCGCGGAGCGGCCGCGGCAGAGCCGTTCATTTTGCCGAGCACGTCGCGCACGATGCTGCGTATAGATTCTTCGTCCAGATTCAAATTCATTGCGTTTTGTTTCCGCGGATTCCGCGCCGAGCGGCGCGGAGCCTACCGGTTGTTCGGAACCTCCTTTGAGAAGGCCTCCACTTTGTCGACGAGCCCTATGACGGCGGCGTCCACGGGGAGCTCTTTCATGCCCGTCGCCTGGCGCGCGCTCGAGCCCTGCGCGAACAGGACGAGCTGGCCCACGCCCGCGCCGCAGTTGTCAACCGCCACCACCGTGTTCTTGCCCTCGGCGAATTTCGGAGACTTTTCGTCCTCTATCGTCAGCGGCCTCAAAACGAGCAGCTTGCTGCCCGTGAGCTTGTCGTCCTTTTGCGAGGAAACGACCTTTCCTATGACTCTCGCCAAAAACATGACCGGAGGGAATCGGGGGTTATCTTTTCGAGGGGGCCTTTGCGGGGACCTGCGCGAGAACCGTCTTGGAGAGGTCGTCGTGGGGGCGCGCGATGACGTCGACGCTCACGACTTTCCCGACCTCGGCGGCTGCGGCGGAGCCCGCTTCCACCGCGGCCTTGACGCTCGCCACGTCGCCCGTCACGCAGGCGGACACGAACGCGCTGCCGGCGTCCTTGTACTGCCCGGCGAGGGTGACGTTGGCCGCTTTCAGCATTGCGTCCACGCCCTTGACGAGGGCGGTGAGTCCTTTGGTTTCGAGTACGCCTATTGCATTTGCCATGATGTTTTTCCTTTTTTGAATTTTAAATATTTGTTTTTTTTGAAAGAAGCTTCGCCGCCTCGCGCGCGATGACGATTTCCTCGTTCGCGCTTATGACGGCGACTTTGATTTTCGACGACGGGGTAGAGATCAGCCCCTCGCGCTTTCCGACGCATTCCGCGTTTTTTTCGGGGTCGATTTCCACGCCCATGAACCCGAGCGGCCCGAGAATTTCCGCGCGCATGGATGGGGAGTTTTCGCCTATTCCGCCGCTGAAGCTTATCGCGTCGAGCCCTCCGAGGTTGGCCGCGAACGCGCCTATGTACCCGCGCGCCGAATGGCAGAGGGTTTTAAGCGCAAGCCGCGCTTCGGCGTTTCCGCCTTCCGCCGCCGCCTCGATGTCGCGCGCGTCGTTGGAAACCCCGCTTATACCGAGAAGGCCGCTTTCTTTCGAGAGCTGCCGCAGGGCTTCGGCTTCGGATATTCCGAGCGCGCGGACGGCGTAGGATACCGCCATGGGGTCGAGGTCGCCGACGCGGTTGTTTTGCGGAAGCCCGCTTTGCGGGCTGAACCCCATGCTCGAGCCCGCCGCCGCGCCGTCGAGTATCCCGCAGACGGACGATGAGCCCCCGAGGTGGCAGTTCACAAGCCTGAACGGTTTTTCGAGGGCGGCGGGGCCGCCGCTGACGTACAGGTTTTTCGCGCTTTCCACGGCGTCGGCGCGGCCGCAGAGTTCTGCGGCGCGCTCGGCGGCGTATTTGTGGCTTGCGCCGTGGAACCCGTTGCGGCGTATGCCGGCTTCGTCCCACGCCTTCGGAACGGCGTACCTCTTCCATTCGGGCGCCGCCCACTGGAAGAAGGACGTCTCAAAGAGCGCTATGCGGCGGGCGCGGGGCAGCAGCTTTTCAAAGGCGCGGATTGCCGCAGCATACGGCGGATTGTGCGCGGGGGCGACGAATGACATCGCTTCAAGCGCCTCCAAGACTTCGCCGCCGGCTTCGCGCAGGCCCGACAGGTTTTTGCCCAGCACCGTCTTGAACGCCACGGCGTCGAAGGAGTCGGGGGTAAACCCCGCCTTTTCGAGCGCGCCGAGCGATTCCCTTATGGCGGACTCAAAATCCGAAACGCGCTCCATTCCCGAGCGGAACAATTCCGCGCACTCTCCGGAATCGGAAATTTCGAAGAGCGTGTTCTTGTAGCTCGTGGAGCCGACGTTTGCTATCAGGATTTTTTTCATCCGCGGCGCGGGGGGTTTAGAAGCAGCCGAGCTTGGAGAGGTCTTCGTGGGGGCGCGCTATGACGGCGGCGGACTCCACCGAGCCCACTTTGGAGGCGGCGTCCACGGCGGATTCGAGGGCGGCCTTGGCCGACGCCACGTCTCCGGTGAAGAATATGGCGACCAGCCCGCCGCCGGCTTTCTTCCAGCCGAGGAGCTCGACGCTTGCGGATTTGAGGGCGGCGTCGGCGGCTTCCATAGCCGCTACAAAGCCCTTGGTTTCTACCATTGCGAGTGCCTGTTTCATGCAAGTCCTTTCCTAAATGTTAGAGGCCCATCTTTTCGAGCAGGGCGGGGTGGGGGCGCGCTATGACGTTGGAGCACACGAGTTCGCCGACGGCCTGCGCCGCCTGCTTGCCCGCCTCGACCGCGGCCTTGACGCTGCCCACGTCGCCGCGCACGATGACCGACACGTAGCCGCTGCCGATCTGCACCTGCTTTACGAACTCGACGTCGGCGGCCTTGACCATGGCGTCTGTCGCCTCTATCGCGCCGGCGAAGCCGCGCGTTTCTATCATTCCGAGTGATTGACTCATATTCTGCCTTTCAATTTTTGATTAAAAAAACTATTTGACGAGCTCGCATACCGAGGTCGGCCCGATGTCGCAGGCGTTGCCTTCGTCGGTGTCGATGTGGACTTCGAGCTTCAACTCTTTGTCGACCCTGCACAGGACATTTTCGAAAATCGAGGCGTTTTCCCCGTAGACTTTGAGCTTCATGAAGTCTCCGTTCTCGACCCCGTAGAATTTCGCGTCGTCGGGGTGCATGTGGACATGGCGCGCGGCGCGGATTACGCCCTCGCGCATTTCGAAGAATCCGGCGGGCCCCATCAGCATGCATCCCGGCGTGCCCTTTGTGTCGCCGCTGTTGCGAATGGGGACTTCAAAGCCGAGCGCGCGGGCGTCGGTGAGGGCGAGCTCCACCTGGCACGCGCTCCTGCACGGGCCTAGTATGCGCAGGTTTGAGATCACCCTGCTGCGCGGGCCGATGAGCGTGACCGATTCCTTTGCGGCAAACTGGCCTTTCTGGTACAGCCATTTGTGGACGGTGAGTTCGTAGCCTTTGCCGAATAGGATTTCGACCGCCTCTTTCGTGAGGTGCGCGTGGCGCGCGCTAACGTTGACCACCAGCGGATTCGGGCCCTCCGCGCGCCTCGGGAGCGGAAGGTTCATTTCGCGGTATACCGTTTCGCGTATTATGCGTTCGATTTCTTCGCGGGGGGTGTCTTTCGTAAAATTCATGTCTTGAAGTCGTGGCGGATTCCTAAAATCCGGCCTCCAAAACGGGGGTATGTTAAACTTGTATGGACAAATGAGACCTCAAAATTTCAAAAATTTCAAGAAAAATTTAACATTAATCCAAAAAAATGCGAAAAACCCAAAAATTTTTCGGAGCGTTTCGGCGCCCAAAAGAGATTGCGGAAAGCGTTCCAAAGCGCCTTTGGAAAGGCGTTCCGCAGGCTGAGGAGGCTGAATGCCCGTAAAAATTTCCCGCAAAATACCGGACTTTCGCATGCAAAAACAGGAGTTTTGCGGAATTTGCCTTAATTTATACCGCTCCCGAATGTCGGCGGGCGGACGCCGGACGCAGTCTGCAAACAAACGCATTCAGGCGTCCGCGCGAAAAATTTCCGCGCGGCGCGCCGTACGCCCTATTTCCCTTCCAGCCCTTTCGGGACGCTCTCGACGTACACCGACGTGGACGGGAATGCGAAAGAAAGCCCTCTCGCCGCAAATATCCGCATGATGGCGAAATTCGCCCGGGCGCGAACGTCCTGGTAGTAGTCGTAGTTTATTTTTTTTGTGTAGTAGATCACCATTAAGTTGAGCGAAGAGCTCCCGAAGCCGTCGAAGCGCACGGAGACCGAATAGGGGTCCACCCCCTCGGTCGCCTTTATTGCGTCGCGGATTTCGGGGATTACGGCCTCTATCTGCTCCGCCGTCGCGGAATATGTGAGCCCGAGCACGTCGGTCACCTTGCGCAGCGGCATTTTTGAGAAGTTTTCGACAGACTCCTTTGCGAGTATCGAATTCGGGATTGTGACGAGGGTTTTTGTGAAAGTCCTTATGCGCGTGGAGCGGAAGCCGATGGCTTCTACATTGCCCTCGTAAGTCAGAGTCTTTATCCAGTCGCCCACGACAAACGGGCGGTCTATTATTATAGATACCGACCCGAAGAAGTTTGCGATGGTGTCCTGCGCGGCGAAGGCGAGCGCCATGCCGCCGATTCCGAGGGAGGCGATGATGGTGTTTACGTTTACGCCCGCATTGTCGAGAATGGAGAGCAGCGCTATTATTATGATTATCGACTTTACGACTTTCCGGAGAAAGTTTATGAGGCTCGCGGCAGACGCGGATTTTGAGCCGAGCCTGTTTTCGGCGAGCATGAAAAATATGTCGAAGACATTTAGTATAAGCCAGAATACCGACAGCCAAAACGCAACCGCGATCGCCCTGTTGAACACGGTGAGCGATTCGCGCTCGCTGACGACGACCACCCCCGCGAAATAAATTCCAACTATTGCCGCACAGGTGATTGCGGGCGTTTTTATCTTTTTGAAGAACAGGCTCGCGAAATTTTCCTTGTCGCCGTGCTTAAATATCTTGTACAGGAGCTTGAATATGTAGCCGAGCAGGTATCTGGTGAAAATGAACGTGACGACGAGTATGGCTAACACGAGCAGGTATTGCCCGACGTACAAATCCAGAATCTTTTTGCCGAGAAAACTTTTTATGGCTTCGTTGTCGCCGACAAGAGATTTTACAAGGCGCGCCATTTGGCCTTTGACAGTGTAGGCGTCGCGCAGAGCCTCGCGGTCGCGCATTTTCTGAATTTTTTGGTGCTCGAGCTCTTCGGGTGAAAGAGGAGCCTCCGCCGCCGGCGAGGCCGCGCCGGAATCCGCGGCAGGCGCCTGCTCTCCTGCCGCCTGCTCGGACGCCTGCGGTTCCGGAGCCGCGGGGGAATTTTGCGCGCCCTGCGAATACGCGCACATGCACGCCGCCATAGCCGCGGCCAAAATAGCGAGAAATTTTTTCATGGTTCGTTTTACTATGTCCGCTTTTTTTCTTTGTAAATATAAAACAATCGAAGTTCCGAAGAATTGGCGGCGCGGGCGCCTTCCCGTACGGGCAGCCTGCGGTTTGCGCCGTTTTGCGCCCGCGGGGGTTGACTCGCGCGCCCGCGCTGCGGTTTGCAGGCTGAAACGAAGCGGGCGGCAAGATTTGCGCGCCCGCTTCGTTTTTTATCGCTGTTCTTTAATATTATGCCCGTTTTCCCCTGCGGAGAGCTACAAGCGCGAGGGATATTGCGCCGAGAACCGCCGCCACGGCCGCAGGTTCGGGGACGGTGAAGGAGACTGATAGCGAAGTGTCGCCAAAGACCGCCTCCCACTGTATTCCGCTTGTGTTTCCCTCGAACACCGTGCCCGCCATCGAGCTGCCGGTCTCGTAGGTTATCACGTCTTCAAGGATAAATTCCCCGCCGCCCGTGGAGATGAGTTCCCTCATAGTGTATGCGTCGAATGCGAATTCAAAGCCCATGTCGCGGTTGCTGCCGGACTTGTCGAACCTGCCGTTGAAGACTATCTTGTCGTAGGCGAGTTCCCCTTCTATGTCTATGGCGATTTTGCCGGCGTACCATTCGCCGTTTTCGAAAGTTGCGGCGCCGATATTGCCGCTGTCGCTCGCAGTGGCGCTGAAAACGCCGTCGACGCCCGCAATCGACAGGTAGTTGCCTTTCATTCCGGAGTGCATCCCCAGGTCGAGGCGGCCGGTGTCGATAATCACGTCGCCCAGATTTGCGTCGGTCGCGTCGTAGGCTCCGGATGATATTCTCAGAATCTGGTAGCCGTTTTTGGCGTCGGACGCCCGCATCGTGACGTTTAGGGTTGTTTCGTCCCCCGTATAGCCTATCGTCGTCTTAGCCTCCCTTTGGGCGGAGTTTGTGAAAGTCATCGTGGACGCCATTCCGGTTCCGAGCGAGATCATGCCCGAAGTACCGGTCAGCCCCCCGAGCGAAATATTTGCCCCCTCGGAACTGCTTGGATTGTTGATAGTCCACAGAATATTGCCGATGTCCATGGCGCCGCCCACGGAAAACTGGCCTATGCCGGTTGTAAACCTGAGCCTCGACCCGCTTTCCACCGCGGTATAATTGAAGTCTCCCGCGACCTGAAATCGGTTTGTCAGGGCGGCCGACGCACTATCGTTCCTTATTACAAATTCAAGAAAACCGTTGCTTCCGCTCCCGTTTTTGTCGAGTGTCAGGTTGAAATCTCCCCCGACGGTAATCCGGCCGTTGTGGAACATTCGTATGGTTTGCGCAATCCACCCCGTTTCGGGAGTGAACGTGATATTTACGTTAAAATCCTCCGCGAGGGTTATCGACGCGTTGTCGGCGAGCGATGCGAAATAATTGTTATAGTCTTTTGCGGCTGCAATATTGTATGTCAGCGAATTTAAGGAGATCTCCGACGCGCACGAGGCAAATATCTGGCTTTCCGTATTGATTATGCCGTTGTAGTCGGAACTCAAAGCCCCTTCGAACTGTTGCGTCCTGCCGGCGTCGGTGTACCAGTTGGAGCTTTCATTCAGATAGCGGTTGGGTGACGATCCGGACGTGTTTTCGTTGAAGTAAATGTCCTGCGCCGCATGCGCGTGCAACGCGGCGCAAAGAATGGCGGCAAATGCCGAAGCGCGGAGCGCTATGCCTCCGTGCGAGCGTGCCTGGAAGCGGGAGAATAACATGGAGGTATTCATAATCTATTAATTCATAATCTATTAATTCGTTATCATTGTGGTTATAAATGTCAAACATTTTACAAATTACCGTTCCCCGTCTTTTTGCGCGCGCGGAAATTTCGGGCGCGGCATGCCGGTTGGACGAAAGCGGGGCGCGGTCTTGCCGCCGTCTTTTGCGCCGCCGTTATACTGTGAGATCGGCGTATTTTGTCCTGGCGAATTTTTCGACGGCGCTCGCGGGGGCCTTTATTTGCAGGCCTATTCTGCCCGCGCTGAACAGGATTTTTTCAAAATTTTTCGCGGAGGAGTCTATCGAAGTCTTGAATGCCTTTTTCATCCCTATCGGCGAGCAGCCCCCGTGCACGTAGCCGGTTGTGGGCAGCAGGTCTTTCGATTTTACCATGGCAACCGATTTTTCGCCGACCGCCGCGGCGGCCTTTTTGAGGTCGAGCTCACGGTCCACGGGTATCATGAACACGTAATGCTCCCCCGATTTCCCGACCGTCACGAGCGTTTTGAAAACCGAGTCGGGGTTTTCGCCGAGCAGTTGCGCCATCCGCGTTCCGCTCACCGCCTCGGTTATCCCGCAGTCGAGGACTTCGTGCGGGATTTTCTTCTGTTCGAGCATGCGGACGGCGTTTGTCTTGTGTTCCATGTCGCCGGCATTTATGCCCCGCCCATGCCGCAAATCAACACAAAAATACGCGTTTTTATTTGGCGCGGCCGGTTTTGGGGCCGGCAAAAAGCCCCGCTCGGGGGCGGGGCTCCGGAAGGCGTTTTATTTTTTCAGTATTTTTTCGATTGCCGGCGCAAACCTTTCCGCCATGGCTTTCATCCCGAGGTCTCCCGGGTGGCAGTTGTCGGGCGAGGCTTCGCCGTCTTTTCCGAACAGCCATTCTCCGCCTATGTAGTGCAGGTTTTTATCGCCCTCGCTCTGGAGCCTTTTTACAATTTCGCGCTGGGCGGCGCACTTCGGGGCGAGGTATGGCCCGTCGGAATCGCGCCAGTACCACGCGGTCGCGCTCGTGGCCTCCTCCGCCACTAAAATCGGGGTGTTGGGGCGCAGCTCGCGCAGGCGGCGCAGGAATTTTTCGCACCGCTCCCTAACGAGTTTTTCGCTCATATTCTGGGTGGCGTCTATTACATAGATTGCGGCGTCTATGGTTGCGAGCGTCTCCGCCATTCCGGTTTCCATTTGGGCGGAGCCTGAGAAGCCGAGGTTGACGACGGGCATTTTGAGCATCCTGCCTATCGCCGACGGGTGCGAGAGCCCCGAGTGCGTGGCCCACGCCCCGTGGACTATCGACGTCCCGTAGAATACGAGCGGCTTTTCGGCGGGCTGCGGGGCGGGCTTGAAGCTCGAGCCCTTTTTGACCCCGATTTTGGCGCTCGTTAAGATATTGCGCAGCGGCAGGTATACGCGGTACATGCGGGGTTTGCCGCCGAGCAGGCTGGAGAGCTTGTACGTTTTGGAATTGTCCTTTATGCGGGCTATCGGGGTGGTCGCCAGCCACCGGAAGTTTCCGTCTTTGTCGGCGGCGTAGAGGTCGAAGCCCGAATTTCCGAACCAAAACGGGTTCGGATTGCCATGGAGAAATTCGCGGCTTATCCATATCTGGTCGGAATCAGTCTCGAAAGTCGCGCTCATTCCCGTTGGCGTCAGGGAGTTCGCCCAGACGTTTTTCGTCACATTGCCTTTGAATTTCAGGGGAATTCTCGCGTACGGGTAGGGGAATTTTTCCCCTTTCCACGCCTGCCCCTCGGTTCCGATTTCGGAGATTTCGCGCCAGTCGAGGTCGGGGGTTTGCGCGCTTTCGCCGCCGCGCGCAACCGACGCCGCCAACGCCGCTGCGAGCGCCAATGCCATTATGTTTGCCGGATTTTTCATAAATTTTCTTTGCGCCGATTTTGTTTTCCCAATCCGATATTCCGCCGCGCGGGCGCGCCAAAGGCGGATTTCTCCCAAATTCGTTGACCGTAAACCCGTTTACTTCCTTTTGCGGGCGGCTTTCAGCTTTTCGGCCTCTTTTTTGAGGTATTCCGACGCCACCCATGTCGGCGGAATGAGGGTTGTGGAATTCTGGTTGTGCGGCGAGGATATATTCAGCAGCGTCGCGAGCCTGCGCACGGAGAGGTGCCCGGCGATGTGGTTGTTCTGCTCCATTCCGCTCCACACGCGCTTGGGAATTGTGCAGTCGTTGCGCCTCTCGAGCTGCACGAGCGGATAGCGCGAGCCGTCTTTCCTTCGCACTTTTTTGTATAGGAAATCCCCCGTTTTGCCGAGCATGTATATGAGCACGTCGGGCTCCTCGCGCTCTATATATTTGACGAGGTTTTCATAATACGTCGGGCTGTCGAGGTTTTCGGTGAACGGGTCTATGCGCGAAGAGCGCGGCATCTCGAACTGCGCCCTGAAAAAACCGCCGTAAAACCTGCCGTCCACCATTCCGTCTATCCTTTCGTCAACTATGAACGCCGGCCGGCGGAAGCCCATTTCATACAGGTTTTCGACGGTCGCCTTCGCCACTTCAAACTGGTTGGACGAGACGAGCTCGTAGGCCGGGTTGTGGACGCTTATGCCCACCGACACTATTTTGAAGTCGTCCCAGATTTTTGAATAGGGCTCGAATACCCCCTCCTCGGTGTGCCCCATAATTATGCAGCCGCGTATGCCGCGCGCGTGCAGGATTGCCGAGAGCTTCTTGCGCGTCAGCTGCGGGTCGAGCAGCCAGAATTCGTCTATCTTGAAGCCGAGCTCCGCGGCTTCTTCGTCGATTCCCGCCTTGTATTGGGGCAGGGTGGGGTGGTTTTTGAACGCGTCCCTGTCCTTGTTGCCGTTCAGCAGCGCCACGACCTCCCTGAACCTTCCCATCGCCGACTTGCGCATAGAGGACATCATGGTTGAAACCATCGCGTTCCTCTGGTATCCGGCGGCTTTCGCGGCGGCCTTCACCCTCTTTACGGTCGAGGCCTTGACGCGCGGGGAGTCGTTTAGCGCGAGGGATACCGTCCCCTTTGAAATTCCGAGCCTGTTGGCGAGCTCCCTTATCGAAACGTACGCCGCGGGTTTTGTGACAAACTCTGCCATATGGACGCAGAATGCGGTTTTTTTTGCGGCGCGTCAACGCAAAAAGAGGGATTTTCCTCGCAAAGCCGCCTTTGTTTAAGCGGTGTCAAACTGTTTAACAATATTTTTTGGCAAGATTCTTGCCATAGCGCGCTTGCTGTGGTTGAATCGCGGCAGTTAAGGGAAATTTAACGCAACCAAAAATCGCAATATGGAAAAATCTTTCGACTTCGTGGGGCTCGGGTTTTGCAGCAACGACTATCTCTGCATACTCCCGCACATTCCGATTGACAGCAAGGTGAAAATCATAAAGCGCCTGATACAGGGCGGGGGGCCCGCCGGCAACTCGACCGTGGCGGCCTCCAAACTCGGACTGAGGGCGGCTTTCGTGAGCGCCATCGGCGACGACGCGGACGGCAAAAAAATGCTGGAGGATTTCGAGGCGGAAAAGGTGTGCACGCGCGGCATAAGAGTGCGCGGCGGCTGCGAGTCCCCGCTGGCGTACTGCTGGATAGACGAGCCCACCGGCGCGCGCAGCGTGGCGTGGACGCGCGGCAACACTCCGGAGCTCGAGGCGGACGAAGTAGATTTGTCGCTTTTGGAGGGCGCAAAAATTCTGCACATAGACGGGCACAACCCCAAAGGCGCGCTCGCCGCGGTCAAGCGGGCGAAGGAGCTGGGGGTGCTCGTTAATTTCGACGCCGGCACCGTCCGCGACGGCGTAGCCGAGCTTTTGCCCTACGCCGATTTGCTCATCGCTTCCGAAGCGTTCGCCCGCGCGTGGACTAAGGAGGAGGATCTCGAAAGGGCCCTTCCCAAGCTCGCCGAGTACGGCGCGAAAGTGACGGGCTGCACTATGGGCGCGCGCGGCTCCATGATGTACGATGGCGGCAGGTTTGTAAAGTGCCCCGCTTTTGACGGCGTGGAGGTCGTTGACACGACAGGCGCGGGCGACCTCTTCCACACCGGCTTTGCCGTGAGGTATCTCGAAACCCGGGATTTGATGGAGTGCCAGCGCTTCGGCGCGGCTTGCGCGGCCCTCAAATGCGCGGGGCTCGGCGGCCGCATGACGGCGCCCTCCCGCGCGCAGGTGGACGAATTTCTATCCAAAAGGTAATTTAAATAAAAACGAAAATAAAAGGAGCAGACTATGAGCAAAAAAATCAAAATAGGTTTCCTTCCGCTCACGAAGGTAAACTGGACTAACGAAGCCATGCAGAAGCAGCGCCGCGACGCGCTCGAAATGCTGCGCAAAATCGACGGCGTGGAAATCGTCGGCGGCGAGGACATGATTGAAACCGAGCCCCAGGCTCTCGAAATCCTCGAGCGCTTTGAAAAGGAGCGCCCCGACATGATAGTCGCGCTCTTTGCGACGTTTGCGCTCGGCACCATAGTTTCCCTCTTCGCCAAGCGGCTCAAAGTTCCCGTCGTCCTCTGGTCGATAGTGGAGCCCGATCCCGCGGGCGGAAGGCTTCAGGCAAATTCTTTCTGCGCGGCCAACATGAACTCGCACTTCATGTACCGCTTCCACATTCCGTATTTCCACGTCCACGGAAACATCGGCGACGAAAAGGCGCAGCAGGGGCTCGACAAGGCGGTCCGCGTCGTCCGCGCAATGGACGCGGTTTCCAATATGCGCATAGGCCTGGTCGGCGGGCGCGTCCCGGGCTTCTACACCTCCAGCTGCGACGAAATGATGCTGCGCGCAAAGCTCGGGCCCGAGCTCAAATACATAATGATGCTCGAGGTCATGAACGACGCCAAGAACATCCCGCAGGCGGAGCTCGACGAGGCGCTTAAAATCGTGAAATCCGACGCCGCCGGCGCGGAATCCTCCGAGGAAGACCTCAAAAAGTCCGCCGCCCTCTACGCCGCCGTCTGCGGCATGAGGAAGAAGTTCGGCGTGGACACCTTCGCGTTCCGCTGCTGGCCCGAAGTCATCAACTCCGACCTCTACGGCATCACCGCGTGCTCGACGCTCGGGCACCTCACCAACCACGGCGTCATCACCGCCTGCGAGGGCGACGTTTACGGAGCCGTGCTCATGCGCCTGCAATACGAGCTCACCGGAGACCTGCCGTTCTTCTGCGACCTCATAATGTGCGAGCCCGACAAGGAATACGGCGTAGTCTGGCACTGCGGCGCCGCCCCGTGCAAGCTCTGCAAGAAGGGCTTCAAGAACTCCCTGCGCAACAGCTCGACGGTCGTCACCAAGGGCGTCGTCAACGAGTTCCCGCTCAAGCCCGGCCGCGTGACGCTCGCGCGCCTCGGCGAAACGCGCGACGGCGACGGGTTCAGAATGCTCATCGCTCCCGGCGAGGCGATAGACACCGACCTGTTCGTGCGCGGCAATCCGCTGAAAGTCAAGTTCGACGCCGGCTGCGAACGGCTGCGCGACACCGTCATCAACCAGGGCTTCGAGCACCACTTCTCGATGGCCTACGGCGACATAACCAAGGAGCTGCTCGATTACTGCCGCATAATGGACATCGAGCCGATACTCCTCAAATAACCCCAAAAATCCGAAAAAAGCGATGTCAAGCGACAAATTCCTCGTGCATCTCGCGCCCAAGGACGGGTACAACCCCGTCTTCGAGCGCGGGCAGTACAATATGAAACTCACGTCGTTCGCGGTTCTGAAAATCGCGGGCGGCGGAACCTACGCGGGCTCGACGGGCGAGACCGAAGTTGCTCTCGTCCTGCTCGGCGGCAGGTGCGCCATGAAGGGCGACGGCTTTGAATTTCCGGAAGTCGGGGGGCGGTTAAACCCCTTCGACGGCGCGCCGCACACCGTCTACCTGCCGCGCCGCACTTCCTATGAAATCGCCGCGACGACCGACGTGGAAATCGCGGTGAATATCGCGCCCGCCTCGCGCGACACGGCAAAGCCCACCCTCATCACGCCCGAAATGACGCGCTCGTTCGAGCTTGGCAGGGACAACTTCACGCGCCGCGCTACCGTGATGCTGGACGAAAAGTTCGACTCCGAGCACTTCTATATAGGCGAGGGCATGATACCGTCCGGCAACTGGTCGGGCTATCCGCCGCACCGCCACGACGTCGACAATCCTCCGGAGGAAATCGACATGGAAGAGACCTACTTCTATCTCTTTAATCCCCCGCAGGGCTTCGGGATACAGAAAATCTACACTCCCGACGGCCGCATCGACGAGACGTACACCGTCAAGAATTACGACACCGTCGCGATAGCCGAGGGGTACCATCCGCTCTGCGGCGCGCCGGGGTACGACATGTACTACCTCTGGACGATGTGCGGGCAGAACAACAGGGGGCTCATCTCGTCGATGGATCCCGCGCACAAATGGGTGGTGGGCAAATAATGCGCCGCCTGTTTTTGGGCATCGATTTCGGGACGGGCGGCTGCAAGGCGACCGCCGTCTCCGAGAGCGGCGAAGTGGTCGCGGACGCTTCGGTCGAATACCCGACCGAATATCCGCGGCAGGGCTGGTCGGAGCAAAACCCCTCCGACTGGTACGCCGCGATGTGCAGGGCGGTTGCCGAGGTCGGCGCGAAAGGGGCGGACTTGTCGAAAGTCGCCGCCGTTTCCTTTGACGGCTCGACGCACAACGCGGTGCTGCTCGACGGCAATATGTCTCCCGTCCGCAAGACCATAATGTGGACCGACCAGCGCAGCGTTGCGGAGTGCGAAGAGCTCCGCAAAACCTGCCGCGACGAGATTTTTTCAACCGCCTACCAGATGCCGACGCCCACTTGGACGCTTCCGCAGATGATGTGGCTGAAAAACAACGAGCCCGAAGTCCTCAAAAAGACGCGCCGCGTGCTGTTTGTAAAGGACTACGTCCGGTACCTCGTCACGGGGGTTGCGGTTACGGACTACATAGAGGCGCAGGGCACGCTCTTTTTCGACATGGAGAGCATGTCGTGGAGCGAGAGGCTCGTCGGGCTTTCGGGGCTTGATTTAGCCTCCCTGCCCGAGATCGTCAAGCCGGCGGATCCCGCGGGCAGGGTGACGGCGCAGGCGGCGAGGGATCTCGGAATCGCCGAGGGAACCCCCGTGGTATGCGGCACGAGCGATTCCGCCGTCGAGGACTACGGCGCGGGCGCGATAGAGCCCGGCGACTGCATTTTGAAGCTCGCCACCGCGGGAAACGTCAACGTCATGACCGCCGAACCGCACCCGTTCAAGACGACTCTCACCTATTCGCACGTAATCGAGGGCATGTGGTACACGGTTTCGGCGACCAACGCTGCGGCGCTGTGCCAGAGGTGGTTTCGCGACGCCTTTTGCGATGCGGAAAAATCCCTCGCAGCCTCGACGGGCGGGAGGGCGTTCGCCCTCATGGACGCTCTCGCCGAAAAGTCGCCCGTGGGCGCCAACGGCGTCATGTTCCATCCCTATTTGCAGGGCGAGCGTTCCCCGTACTGGGATTCCGACCTGCGCGCGAGCTTCACGGGAATATCCATTTCCTCCACGCGCGGAGATTTCATGCGCGCCCTCCTGGAAGGGGTCGCGTTCTCGCTGAAAGACTGCTACGGGGCGATAGAGGAGATGGGGCTCGGGGTAAAGCGCATATTCCTCATAGGCGGCGGCGCCAGAAGCCCCCTTTGGAGCTCTATAGTCTCGGACGTGTTCAACATGTCCGTGGCTGTTCCCGTCCCGGGAGACGCTTCATACGGGGCCGCTCTCTTGGCGGGCGTCGGCGCGGGCGCTTTCGATAGCCCCGCGGACGCCGTGAAGAAGTGCCTTAAAATAGGCAGGTTCGTGGAGCCCGACCCGTCGTCGGCGTCGCGCTACGCGGAGCTGTTTGAAAAATACAAGGCGACGCACGACGCGCTCGCGCCCGTCTACAAAATGAAATAATTTCCAAAACCAAACAGTAAGGAGAAATAAAATGTTTGTCTCAAAAGGCAACTACATGTTTGAAATGGTCCGCACGGAGCTCGAAGACGCCGTGGGGGCGGAATATGTGAACACGGGGGATTCCGACAAGTTCGGCCATTCCATAGACTACTATTGGATTCCCGAAATGTGGCACGACCGCGGCAAGGAAACCAAGAAGCCCGATTTTGTCGTCCACCCCGGAAGCGCCGAGGAAGTCGCGCAGGTGATTAAAATCGCCAACCAGTACAAGATTCCCGTCGTCACCTGGGGCGGCGGTTCGGGCTCGCAGGGCGGGGCGCTCCCCGTGTTCGGCGGCATAGTGCTCGACACCAAGCGCATGAACAGGGTGATTAAAATCGACGAACAGTCGCTCACCGTCACCGCCGAAACCGGCATCATCGCTCGCCACCTCGAATGGGCGGTCAACAAGAGCGGCTATTCCACAATGCACCTGCCCGCTTCCGTGGCGTGCGCGACCATAGGCGGGTTCCTCGCCCACCGCGGCACCGGCGTGCTCTCAACCAAGTGGGGCAAAATCGAGGACATGGTGATGAGCCTCGAAGTCGTCACCCCCACCGGCGAAATCATCAACACGCTTCCGATTCCGCGCCACGCCTCCGGCCCCGACCTTACCATGATGTTCCTCGGCAGCGAGGGCACTCTGGGCGTGATAACGAAAGTGACGCTTAAAATCCATCCTGTTCCGGAGGCGCGCAAATTCCGCGCGTATCTCTTCAAGGATTTCCATACCGCAATGAGCGCGGGCGCCGACCTCATGCGCAGCCGCCTGCGCCCGTGCGCCGTGCGCCTCTACGACGAAACCGAGACGCGCACGCACGTCCAGAAGGTGTTCGGCATAGACATCGATTCCGGCGCGTATCTCGTGTTCGGCTTCGACGGCAGGGAAAAAATCGTCGATCTCGAAATGGAGTACGCGCGCGAAATCATGGAGAAGAAATACAAGGGGCGCGACCTCGGCAGCAAGGGCGGCGACCTCTGGTGGAACAACAAGTACAAGTTTTTCTATCCCGGCTATATGTTCCACATTCCGCAGGCGTTCGGCACGCTCGACACCGTCGCGGACTTCTCGCACATAGAAGACGTGTATTGGGCGATGAAGAAGGCCGTAAACAAGAACTTCCCGCAGGCGCGCTTCATAGGCCACTTCTCTCACTGGTACGAGTGGGGCTGCATGCTCTACGCGCGCTTCATATTCGAGGGCAAGGATGTCCCGCAGGACGCCGACGAAGCCGCCGCCCTCTACAACAGGGTCTGGGACGTCGCCATACGCGAGGCAATCGCTAACGGCGGCGTGATCAACGAGCACCACGGCGTGGGCCTCAAGCTCGGTCGCTATATGAAGGACTTGTACAAGAACAGCTTCTACATCCTTCAAGACCTCAAAAAGGTTCTCGACCCCAACAACATCATGAACCCCGGCAAAATGGGTCTGTAAAGGAGATTTGCAATGAATATAGACAGTTTTCAGGAAGACATCAAAAAGTGCCGCTTCTGCTTCATGTGCCGCCACCTCTCGGGCGTCGGCAACGTGACTTTCCGCGAAGCCGACACCCCGAGAATCCGCACGGCGATGGTCTACGGCGTCCTGCTCGACAACTCGAAGCTCGCCAACGCCGACTTCATCGACACGGTTTATTCGTCCGACCTCTCGGCGGCGTGCCGCTACCACTGCGTCAACCACTTTGACGAAAACGGCATAATGCTCGCTGCGCGCCGCGACATAGTGGAAAACGGCCTCGCGCCCGACGACGTGAAGAAGCTCGCCGAAAAGCTCGCCGCCGAGCCCGCCGCGCCGAAGATTTCCGGCTCCGGCGACATTCTCTATTACGTTGACGCCGACACCGCGGCGGTCGCTTCGGAAGCCAAGGCCTTCGACAAAATCGCCAAGAAAGCCGGCGTGAAATACCGCGCGGGCAGGGGCGGCAACACGGGCAAGGCTCTCTACGTTCTCGGCTACGCCGACGCCGCCAAAAAGGCGGCAGCGGAATTCGCCGAGGCGGTCAACAAGTCGGGCGTCAAGACGGTTGTCGTCTCCAACCCCGCCGTTTACGACGCGCTTGTCAACGATTTCAAGGCATGGGGTGTAAAGCTCTCCGCCAAGGCCGTCCACGCAAGCGAATTCATAGCTTCCCTCAAGCTCAAATTCTCCAAGAAGCCGGGCAGGCTCTGCTATCTTGAAAGCGACTTCCTCAAAAACTACAACGGCAATCTCAAATTCCCGAGAATGCTGCTCGGCCAGCTCAAAGCCGAGAGCGCGGAAGGCTTTGCAACCGACCTCACTTCGGAGAAGACCCCCTTCATGTTCGGCACGAACAACGAGGAGTCGTACACCTGCGGCGAGGGCGCGGTCGTCTTCGCGCAGCTCAGGCCCGAGATCGCCAAGAAAATGGCCAAGTACGTTGAGGAGCGCGCCGACAAGGGCTGCCTGATAGCGGTCGCTTCCCCCTATACGAAGGCCCAGCTTGGCAAGAACACCAAGCTCAAGGTTTCCACCCTCACGGAGATCGCGGCGGACTGCCTGTAAAAAAGGTTGAAATAAAATGCCTCTCGTAACCTTGAAGGAAATACTCCCCGAAGCGCGCCGACAAAAGCGCGCGGTCGGGGCGTTCAACGTCGCCAACGTCGAGGCCGCAATGGGCGCAATCCGCGCGGCCGAGGGCGAAAAGCTCCCCGTTATCATCCAGATTTTCCAGAGGCTCTTCCTCACGGAAAAGGGCTCGGATCTGGCGGGAGCTGTTTTGCGCATGGCGCACAGATGCAGCCAGCCGGTAGTCGTCCACCTCGACCACGGCGGGTCGCCCGAAATCGTGAGGAAGGCTCTCGCCGCCGGCGTATCGTCAGTCATGTTCGACGGCTCGACGCTCCCGTTTGAAAAGAATGCGGAGCTCACCAGGTACGCCGCCGACTACGCCCACACCCTCGGCGCGAGCTGCGAGGGCGAGATCGGGCATGTGGCGATGGGCGACGAAAACGCCATCACCACCGTCGAGGAGGCCGTTGCCTTCCACAAGGCAACCGGCGTCGACGCGCTCGCCGTCTCGATAGGCACGGTGCACGGCTTCTACAAGGCGGATCCCAAGATCGAGGCGGGGCGCTGCGCCGAAATAGCCGAGGCCCTCCCGGGCGTTCCGCTCGTGCTGCACGGCGGCACGGGCACTCCGCCCGCGGATCTCCGGAAAGTCATCGAAAACGGAATATCCAAGATAAACATCGCGACCGAATTTATGGACACATTCCTGAAATCGACGCGGAGGGAGCTTGACAAGCTCGGCGGCGGATTCGCGCCGATAGACAAGTTCATGGATCCCGTAATCGACGACTGCGCGGCGCACGCGGCGCGCCTTCTGAAATTCTTTGCGGGCAAATAGCCCGCCGAAGGGGGGAGCGCCCGACGCTTCGGCCCCCCCCTCCTTTTTTATTCCCGTCCCGCGCGGCGAAAGCCGGCAATTACAACAAAACGCAAGATTTTTACGCCATGAAATTGAGAAGACTTGAAAGCCACGAGGAAATGTACAAATGGATGCTGCTGGCGCTGCTGTGGGTCGCATACTTCATTCACCAGGGATCGAGGCAGATATACCCTTCGATTCTGCCGCAGATAAAAGAGTATTTCGGCGAGGGCAGTTCCGCAAAAATGGGCGCGGTGATGACGGCTTTCGCTTTCACTTACGGTGTCACCGTTCTGTTTTCAGGGCTCGCCAGCGACTTCCTGCGCAGAAAGTGGATGATAGTCTTTGGAGTTCTCACTTTCTGCTCGGGCATATTCCTCTCGGGATTTGTGGCGAGCATCGGGCTTATGATTTTCACCTACGGCGTGCTGAACGGACTGGGGCAGGGGTGCTACTATCCGCCGGCGTCGTCGCTTCTGGGGCAGCACTTTGAAAAGAACCGCTCCACCGCATTTTCAATTTTGCAGACGGCGCAGTATCTGGGCATAATAGTGTGCAGCCTGTTCGCGGGCTATATCGGAAACATTCCGAGCGTCGGCGGCTATGAGGGCTGGCGGCTCGCGTTCTTCTCCGTCGGCGGCGCCGGCATAATATGGGCGCTGGTGCTATCATTTCTGATGCGCTATTCGCGCGAGCTCATGGCGAAAAAGTCGCCCGCAGGCGACGATGCGGCAACCCTTAAAGACGCGCTGCTTGTGATGGTTCGCAAGCCGTCCGCCATAATACTCGGGCTCGTGTTCGGAATGAACGTGTGCATAGACATCGGATACAAGACGTGGATGCCCGACTTCCTCCAGGAAGTCCACGGCTTGGAGCCCGCCGCCGCCGCGTTCAACGCCGTTATATGGTCGTACATAGGGGCGTTTATCGGAATAATGATAGGCTGCCGCATAACCGACAGGCTCGCCGCGGTAGGCAGAAAAGTCATACGCTTCGAGACTACCTCCGTCGGCTTTCTGCTGACGGCGCCGTTTGCCGTTCTCATGGCGTTTCTCGGAAACGACATTCTCTGCTATGTCTCGCTTTTCTTCTTCGGATTTTCAAGGGGCGTATACGACTCGAGCCTATTCGCCTCCCTCTTCGACGTTGTCCAGCCAAAGTATAGGGCGACCGGCATGGGGATAATGCTGTGCTTCGGCTTCATAATCGGCTCAGTTTCCCCCACCGTTCTCGGATGGATTCGCGACATGCTGAATCCCCAGTACGCCATCGCGAGCCTCTCCATATGCTGCCTTTCAGCCGTCGCGCTGCTTATGATAGCAAAGTTCTTTTTCTTTGATAAGGACTACGAAGAATCCTAATCCACGATTTGGCGAATGCTTTTGGCGAATAGCTCCGTTAGGGAAGCCGCCAAGACCGCTCGCGTATGTCGAATACGCCACGCGCCCTTGGCGGCTTCCCTATACTCGCTCTTCATCCAAAAGCATTGCGCCAAATCGGGGAACCTTTGGTTTTTAAAACGAACTCCGAAATAGTGAGGATAGCCCTATTGCAAAGCAATGGGCGTAAGGGGCGTCAGCCCCTTCTATGGAAGCGGCACCGCCGCCCCCTTCAATGGCTGGCGGCCCGTGCCGCCCTCGCTCTTCATCCAAAATGGATTCGCTCGCTTGGTTGCGCTGCGCGCAATCCGCGCTGTTCTCACCCCTGCGGGGTAAAATGCTAGCGCATTTTATCCTTCCCGAAAGCCTTATTTTATAGCCTCGCTGCGCTTCGGATAAAATAAGCTTTCGTTTTCATTACGCCAAATCGGGAACCTTTGGTTTTCAGAACGAATTTTGGAAGTATTAACGAACCTCTCATGGGAGGTTCGTTTTTTTGTGGGGAATGGAGAGGGGATAGAAGCATTGGCGAAGCCAATCTTCGTAAGGGGCGCCAGCCCCTTCTATGGAAGCGGCACCGCCGCCCGCCCTCGCTCTTCATCCAAAATGGATTCGCTGGCTTGGTTGCGCTGCGCGGGCGCGGGGCGCGCCTGCCGCAGAGGGGGCAAGCCCCCTGGCGATTGGCAAAGCCAATGCGCCTGCCCCCGAAGTTTCCGCATATGGAGTTTTGTATATATCCGAATAAAATGCTAGCGCATTTTATCCTTCCCGAAAGCCTTATTTTATAGCCTCGCTGCGCTTCGGATAAAATAAGCTTTCGTTTTCATTGTGCCAAATCGGAAACCCTTGGTTTTCGGAACGAATTCCGGAAGTATTAACGAACCTCCCATGGGAGGTTCGTTTTTTTGCGGGGAACGGAGAGGGGATAGAAGCATTGGCGAAGCCAATCTTCGTAAGGGGCGTTAGCCCCTTCAATGGAAGCGGCCCTGCCGTCCCCTTCAATGGAAGCGGCCCTGCCGTCCCTTTCAATAGAAGCGACCCTGCCGCCCCTTGGCGATTGGCAAAGCCAATGCGCCTGGATTGTATTTTTTTGTTGGAGAGTTGGAAGAAATTAAAGAATTCTCTCGCTTATATTTTTAATATTTCGGAACTGTTCTGAAAAATTAGGTTCTCGGTTTGGCGAATATGCGCCTTATTACATAGTAGAATACGGGCGTGAACACGCATCCGAATACCGTCACGCCTATCATTCCGAACATAACCGACGTGCCAAGCGACTGCCTCAGCTCAAAGCCCGAGCCCGTCCCGTACGCCAGCGGCACCACGCCGAGGATGAACGCAAGCGACGTCATGACTATCGGCCTCAGGCGGTTCTGCGCCGCCGTGCTCACCGCCGAGACGATTTTCTCTCCGTGCTCCTCGCGCTGTTTTGCGAACTCGACTATGAGTATGGCGTTTTTGCACGCCAGCCCTATTAGGACCACGAAGCCAATTTGCGTCATAAGGTTGTTGTCGAGCCCCCTGATGTTGACCCCTATCATCGCGAAGAGTATCACGAGCGGCACCACGAGTATGACCGACAGCGGCAGAATCCAGCTCTCGTAGAGCGCGGAGAGCAGCAGGAAGACGAAAATCACGCAGACCGCGAAAATGTAGATGGATGAATTCCCCGCCTTCTTTTGCTGGTATGCGAGGTCCGTCCACTCGATGCCCATTCCCTGCGGCAGGATTTTTGCCGCGAGCTTTTCGACTTCGTTCATTACGTATCCCGTGCTGTACCCCTCGTTCAGGTTGCCCTGTATTTCGGCGCTCGGATAGAGGTTGTAGCGGACGATTTTGTACGGGCCTATGCCGCGCTTTATGGTGACAACCGACCCGAGGGGAACGTTTTGGCCGAGGTCGTTGGGGACTTTGAGCTTGTAGATGTCGGCTATGTCCTTGCGGTTGCTCGCCTCCGCCTGCGCCACGACGCGGTAGACGCGCCCCAGAATGTTGAAGTCGTTCACATAGACGGAGCCGAGGTTGAACTGCAAGGTTCGGAAAATCGAGTCTATCGAGACGTTCAGCTTTTGCGCCCTCTCTCGGTCGATGGTGGCGTAGAGCTGCGGGTTGTTGGTCGTGTAGGTTGTGTAGGCGTCGTTGACGGCGGGCAGGGCGTTTATTGCCTCTATGAGCTCGTTCGTGTATTTTTCGAGCTCGAACACGCCGAGCCCCGCGCGGTCTTCGACTTGCAGCTTGAAGTCGCTGCCGCTGCCGATGCCCGGAACCGTGGCGGGGGTCGTCACGTTGACGGTGGCCTCGAGTATTTCGCGGTCGAGCACGCTCTTTACCCTGTTCATTATGTGGTCGAGCGTCCAGCCGTTTTTGTCGCGTTCCTTTCTGTCGGAGAGCCTGAAATTTATCCTGCCGACGTTCGAGCCGCCCTGTCCGGCGGTAGTCACCGCGTAGCGGATCCCCTCGATGTCCGCGAGCAGCTTGCCGGCCTTTATAACGGCCTCCTCCGAACGCTCGAACGACGCCCCGTCGGGAAGCCTCAGCCAGGCGTTGAAAGAGCCTCTGTCCTGTTTGGGAATGAAGCCCGTGGGGGTCTCGACGAATATCTCCTTGGTCGCCCATATCATTCCGCAGTACAGTATGAGCATTATCGCGGAGATCCTCACCACGAACTTTACGAATTTCCCGTAAAACAAGGCGAACTTGTCGAAGCCCAGATTGAAATATTTGAGGATAAATCCGAGGGAGTAGTCCCATACCAGGTCGAAGAGGCTCCTCTTTTCATGCGCGGAGTGGCGCATAAATAGCGCGCATAGCGCGGGCGTCAGGGTGAGCGATACCAGCCCCGATATGATGGTTGACGTCGAGATTGTTATCGCGAACTGCCTGTAAAACTGCCCCGAGATGCCCGGCAGGAAGGCGGTTGGCAGAAACGCCGAGCTCAGCACCAGCACGATGGCGATCAGCGCCCCCTGTATCTGGCTCATCGCCTGCTTTGTGGCCTCGCGCGCGCCGAGCCCGCCCTTCATGTTGCGCTCCACGTTTTCGACGACGACGATCGCGTCGTCGACGACTATGCCGATTGCGAGCACCAGCCCGAAGAGCGTGAGGTTGTTTATCGTAAATCCGGAGGCGTACATTATCGCGAACGTGCCCACCAGCGATACGGGTATCGCGAACAGCGGGATTATCGCCGCCCTCCAGCTTTGCAGGAATACTATTATCACCAGCACCACGAGCACCACGGCCTCGAATATCGTGCGGTAGAGGGCGTTGATGGACTCCTGCACGTACTCGGTGGTGTCGTAGCCTATGACGTAGTCCACGTCGTCGGGAAAGTTTTTCTTCATTTCCTCGAGTTCCGCGCGCAGCAGCTTTACGGTCTCGATGGCGTTCGTGCCGGGCAGCTGGTATACGCCCATTGTCACGGAGCTCTTCTGGTTTATGTAGGATTCGTTCGAATAGCTGTACGCGCCGAGCTCTATGCGCGCGATGTCCTTCAAATGTATGATGCGCCCGTCGGGGGTGTATTTTACGATGATGTCGCCGAATTCCTCGGTTGTCGCAAGCCTGCCCTGCGCGTTGATGAGCAGCTCGAAGGCGGCGCCCGTGTCGCTCGGGGGCTGGTTGAGCCTGCCAGCGGCCACCTGCGTATTCTGCTCTTTGAGGGCGTCGACAACCTCTATCGGCGAAAGGTTGACCGCCGCAAGCCTGTCGGGGTCGAGCCACACGCGCATGCTGTACTCCTTCGCGCCCCACACGCCGAATTCGCTGACGCCCTTTACGCGCGCGAGCCTGTCCTGCATCTGGGTGATCGCGTAGTTGGAGAGGTAAATTTTGTCGCGCGTGCCGTTGGGTGAGACGAGGTTTATAGTCATCAGTATGTCCGGATTGCGCTTGTAGACGTTTATGCCGACGTCGCGCACTTCCTGCGGAATCCTGTTTTCCGCCTGCCTCACGCGGTTTTGGACGAGCACCTGCGCCATGTCGATGTTAACGCCGGTCTCGAAAGTTATGTTTATGGACCACGAACCCTCGGAGGTCGCTTCGCTGGACATGTATATCATGCCTTCCACGCCGTTGAGCTTTTGTTCGAGCGGGGCGAGGGTGGTGTTCATTATGACTTCCGGAGACGCTCCGGAGTACGAGCCGCTGACGTTTACCGCGGGGGGCGCAATGTTCGGGTACTGCGTGAGCGACAGCTGGGAAAACGCTATGAGGCCGACGAACGTTATGAATACGGATATTACCGTCGCGAAAATCGGCCTGTCTATGAAGAAGTGGGAAAATTTCATGGCCTTAGAGCTTTTTCAGGACGGGGGTGACCTTTTTCTTCGGAACCGCGCGGCGGATTCCGTTTATTATGACCTTTTCGCTCCCGTCGAGCCCCGCGGAAATCACTTGCAGCTTGCCGACGAGCTCGCCGGCCGTCACCGCCCTGTATTCGACCACGTTTTCGGAATTGACTATGTATACGAACCTCCCCACGAGGTCCGTGCCGACCGCCGCCTCGGGGACGAGAAGCCGCTTGGCGGGAGCGCCCGCCCGCAGCTCCACAGTCGCGTACATGCCCGGGAAGAGCGCGCCGGAAGAGTTGTCGATTTCCGCGCGCAGCTCGAGGCTCGAGGCGTTCAGGGTGTTGTCGACGTAGGTCACCTGTCCGAAGTGCGAGGGCGCGGGCTCGTCGAGCAGCTTCAGGCGCACGGGCGGCCCCTGCCGCTTCTTGGAGTCTATCGAGTCGAAAAGGCGGATTTTATTGTATTTTATGATGTCCCTCTCGCTGATTTCAAAATAAGCGTACACCGTGTCGCGGGAGACCACGCTCGCCATGAGGGTGTCGGAGGCGTTTATGAGGTTGCCCTCGTCCACGAGGCGGCGGCTGACGTAGCCGGAAATAGGGGAGGTTATGCGCGTGAACTCGAGGTTGAGCTCGGCCTCTTTGAGTTTTGCCTTGTCTGATATGAGAACCGCCTCTGCGGAGAGAAGCTCGCTCTTGCGGGTCTCGTAGACTTCCTTTGAAATGGCGTTTTGGGCGAAGAGCTCTTCGGCGCGCTTCAAGTTGCTTCTGGCGAGCTCTATGCGCGCGTTCGTTTCCAGCACGGAGGCTTTGCACGCCTCGGCGACCGCCTGGAAGGGGCGTGGGTCTATCTGGAAGAGCACGTCGCCCTGCTTTACGTAGTCGCCGTCAGTGAAGTGTATTTTTTCGAGGTAGCCTGATACGCGCGCGCGGATTTGCACAGACTGCGCGCCTTCGATTCGCGCCGTGTATGAGTCCCACACTTCGACGTCTTTCCTTACGGGAAGGGCTACCTCAACCGTGTCGGAAAGCTGCTGTTTTTTCTGGGATTTCTGCTCTTTGCAGCCCCAGGAGAATGCGACGCACGCCGCGAGAAACGCGGCGGAAATGAATTTAAGCGGAGAACCCGTCATGGCGTTTAAATTGGATTGTGAAGTTTTCGGCGCGCATTCGAGCCCGCCCCGAACGCCTTCAAAACGCCAAACGAATCCCCCATTTGCGTTTTGCGGCATTTTTTATGCGCCCGCGCGGGAGCGCAATTTACGCCTAAAATGGGCGTCTTCCGAAAAAGTTTCAACAAAAAATTTTTCAAAAAAACGAAAATTAGCATTGACTGAACCGCCGCCCGATGTCCTAATTACAAAATATTTTTTTAGGGGATGTAGCTCAGTTGGAAGAGCACCACAATGGCATTGTGGGGGTCGTCGGTTCGAACCCGATCATCTCCAGTTTTTTTTGCAGAACTCCCTGGTGGTGTAATGGTAGCACAGATGATTTTGGTTCATCTAGTCGGGGTTCGAATCCCTGCCGGGGAATTGGGATTTGCCCGAAATTTGGGTCAACACCAAAGGTTGTGGAATAGGTTGATTTTTGGGTCAACACCAAAGGTTGTGGAATAGGTTGATTTTTTAGATTTGTCTTTCATAGTTTTACCCCGCATTCCACGAGGACTCTCAGTCTGTAATTTTCAAAGTTTCTGTATCCGTAGGCTCTGCGTTGTATTAATTTCATCTTGCGGTGGAAGCCCTCCGTTATTCCGTTATTTTTTGTAAATCTCCACATTCTTATTATCGGCGCAAACCATTCGCTTATCGTTTCCGCAAGCTTCCCAAACTCTGTCGGCGCTTCGTATTTCATTATCTTCATCATTTCCTTTAACTTTCTTATGTTATCCCTGCATTGCTTTGCCGTCTGACTCTTTTTATTCAATAGCCCGCATAATCGCTCCTTAAATTCGTACGCAAGCTCTATTGCCGGATTTCCACTAAAAAAGCTTTTAAGCCGCTCCATCTCTTGCGCTTTTAGCCTCTCTCTCCTTTTCCGCAAAGGATAAGTAATCGATCTCTTCCACTTTACTTCTTCCTGCGCACTCTTGCAAAATTCCATAAAGTGGTGGAGCACTAATCGTATCACATGAAACCTATCCGCTACTATCTTCGCCCTCGGAAAACATCTCCTTACGATACTTCGATATCCGCTCGATAAATCCATGCACACTACCTTCACATTTTCCCTGCCTTTGTACGACATTAGCGCGCCTGCTATATCGATATGTCTCTTCCCTTTAATAACATCGTATACCCTGTGGTGCGATAAGTCGGCTATCGTAGTCGCAAACTTGTAACCCTTGTGGATTGTGTGCTCGTCTATTCCTATAATTTCAGGACAAGGATAGTTGATTTGCTCTTTGAGCTTTTGCTCGTACCTACTGTGGATTGCCCGCTCAACCGTGCTTGCAGATATGCGGTAAATCCGGGCAATAGCCTTATTGCAAACGTTCCGAGCGTATTCACTTACGAGCCTGTTTTTGAACCTCTCCGAGTGACGAGCGTAAGGCCTTACTCCCTCAAGCCTTTCGCGAAAGACCCTTCCGCAATCGAGACACTTGTAACGCTTGCATTTTACCTTGAGATGATAAATAGCTCCGTTTTCAGAGACGTGCTTAATATAACGCCGGTAGGAATCGTAATGTATCAAACGATGCGACCCGCATAAGCAGTCGGGTATACCCGACTGCTTATGCTCAACTTCCGCAAGCGAAAAGTCTTGACCAACTCTTACTGTCCTGAGTATCTTGTAACCCTTGATTAACACATTGGGCATTGTAGAACATTTTTTATTCTCTTTGCCCTCTTTTTTTTCCACCATTCCACAATCTTTGACGTAGAGCGAAATATAATCAAAAAAAGCTGGATTTGCGGAGGGGAAATGCGATAATCCCCTGCAAACTGCGGGGGTTATAATGATAAAAAATTCCCGCGTTTTTGCGGAGGGGGAGGTTTCGCAGATCGGGCCGCCTTTCCGGAACTCCCGCGCGTATTGCGGGTCAAAAACGCCATCGCCTAAAATTCCGAAATATGACAAGACACAACGTAATCAGCATAATCATGGGCGGCGGGCGCGGGACGCGCCTCTATCCCCTGACAAAATACCGCTGCAAGCCGGCGGTTCCGCTAGCGGGGAAGTACAGGCTCGTTGACATCCCGATAAGCAATTGCATAAATTCGGGCTACGACCACATATATCTCCTCTCCCAATTCAACACCGCTTCGCTTCACAAGCATATCCAGCAGACTTATAAATTCGATTCTTTCGGACAGGGGTTCGTGGATATTCTCGCCGCCGAGCAGACCGATTCCGGAGGAAGCTGGTATCAGGGCACCGCCGACGCCGTGCGCAAAAACATGCACCATTTCGAGCGCTACCAGGGCGAAAACCTCTACTATCTCATCCTCTCCGGAGACCAGCTCTACCAGATGGATTTCACCAAGATGATAAACGCCCACATTGAAAGCGGAGCGGACATCACCATCGCGGCGAAACCAATGCCGCGCTCGGAGGCTCCGAACCTCGGCGTCATGAAGGTCGACCAGGATCTCAACATAGTCGAATTCGCCGAAAAGCCCAAAGATCCCGCGGTTATAGACTCTTTCCTCGTGAGCCCAAGCGTGATTTCAGACATAAAAAATCCCGATCCCGCGGGATACTGCATGGCGTCGATGGGCATCTATGTGTTCTCAAGAAAAATTCTCGAAGAGGCGATGGGCGGAAGCGAGATGGACTTCGGCAAGGAGGTGATTCCCGGAATGCTCGGGAAAAAGAAGCTCAGCGCGTATGTGTTTAACGGCTATTGGGAGGATATCGGCACCATACGCTCGTTCTTCGATGCAAACCTCGCCCTTACCGACGACGTTCCCCCGTTCGACTTTTATAAAAAAGGGCAGACCGTTTACACCCATAGCAGGTTTCTGCCCGGCGCCCGCATATTCGGCAGCCGCGTCGAGAGGTGCGACATCTCCGACGGATGCCTCATACGCAACGCCACGCTTGAACGCTGTATCGTCGGCGTGCGCTCCATAATAGGCGAGGGCACGTACATGAAAAACGTCATAATGATGGGCGCAGACATGTACGACTTTCACAGCCACAACAAGACCCCGCGCCTCGGCATAGGCAGAAACTGCCACATAGAAAACGCGATTATCGACAAAAACGCGAGCATCGGCGACAACTGTTGGCTCTCTCCCGACGGAAAGCCCGACAAATGGGAATCCGACGGCCTCTATGTGCGCGACGGCATACTCATCGTCACAAAGACAGCTGTAATCCCCGCAAACACCCACACCTGATTTGGCGAATGCTTTTGGGCTAAAAACGAGTTGCTGCGCGATAACGGCGACTTTCGCGTATGTTTAATACGCTTCAATCCGCCGTTTCGCTTGCGCCCCGTTTTTAGCTCCAAAATCATTGCGCCAAATCGGATACCCTTGGCTTTTCGGAACGAACTCCGGAAGTGTTAGCGAACCTCTCATGGGAGGTTCGTTTTTTGTTGGGAACGTATAACTGTTGAGTTTCGCGTATGTTTAATACGCTTCAATCCGCCGTTTCGCTTGCGCCCCGTTTTTAGCTCCAAAATCATTGCGCCAAATCTGGGAAGCTTGGTTTTCAGGAACGAACTCCGGAAGTGTTAACGAACCTCTCATGGGAGGTTCGTTTTTTTGTGGGTGACGGATAACGGCGACTTTCGCGTATGTTTAATACGCTTCAATCCGCCGTTTCGCTTGCGCCCCGTTTTTAGCTCCAAAATCATTGCGCCAAATCTGGAACCTGCGGTTTTCGGAACGAACTCCGGAAGTGTCGACGAACCTCTCATGGGAGGTTCGTTTTTTTGTTGGATAACGGATAACTGTTGAGTTTCGCGTATGTTTAATACGCTTCAACCCTTTGTTTCGCTTGCGCCCCGTTTTTATCTCCAAAATCATTGCGCCAAATCTGGGAAGCTTGGGTTTTCGGAACGAACTCCGGAAGTGTTGACGAACCTCTCATGGGAGGTTCGTTTTTTTGTGGGGAGCGGGGAAGGGGATAGAAGCATTGGCGAATCCGATCTTCGCAAGGGGATTCGCCCTTCTATGGTCTGTGCACCTCGCGCCTGTAATGGCAGTGCGCTGTCGTTGCCCATTTGGCTTTATTGGGATTTCTGTTTTTAACCTTATGGTTGGCGATGGGGCGGGGGATTTCTTCGTCGGGGGCCGTTTTTTTTTGCATTTTTTTTGCGGCGGGATAAGATGGCGGGAAATTTTTATGAAATTTCTTCTTTCGATATTGGGGTTTGTCTTTGCAAACGCTCCCGAGTGCGTGATGAGCGGCGTTTGCAGGGCCGTCGGATTCCTGATATGCTATTTCCCGAACCGCCGCACGCGCGTCGCGTTTTCCAACATCTACCATTGCTTCCCCGAAATGGGGCGGCGCGAGAGAATGAAAATCGCGTACGAGTCTTGCGCGCGCATGGTCGAGATGGCGCTGTTTGTCGTCGCGAGCCCCCACATGTCGGTTGCGAGGCTTTCGGGGCGCGTGAAGCTGAGCGGCACGGTGAAGGCGGAGCTCGAAAAGTATTCGGAAAACCCCCATCCGCTCGTGCTGATGATTCCGCATTTCGCGATGATGGAAACGATAACAATGTTTCCGCTTTTGGCGGGAAATTTGAAGCTGCCGGCTGTCGGCGTGTTTTACAGGCCGTTTGATTCCGCCGGAATGGAGGCGTGGGTCAGGGAGAGCCGCCAACGTTTCGGCATTGAGATGCTCTCGAGGCGCGACGGCATTCTTCACTCTGCGAGGATCTTAAAGGAAAACGGCTGCGTCGCCGTGCTGTTCGACCAGAACGCGGGCGGGGCGGGGTGCGAGTCGCTCTTTTTCGGGCGGGTGTGCCACACCTCAGAGCTTGCGGGAATCCTCGCGGAAAAGACGGGCGCGCGGGTCGCCGTGTTTTACGCCAGGCGCACGGGGTTTTGGCGGTCGGAGGTTGACGGGGAATTTCTCGACGCCTCGGGAATTGAGGACATCACCTATTCGGGCAATGTCTGGCTTGAAAACAAGCTCAAATCGAGCCGGACCGCGCGCTTTGACTGGCTTTGGCTGCACAGGCGGTGGCGGACGCATCCCGACCAGCGGACTTCCCTGCGCCTGCGCGGGGGAAAGAGCATTTTGGACTATTCTTTGCGGCGCATGGGGCTCGACAGCCTTCCCCGCAAAAGCTCCATTTTCGTCACGCTTCCGGACGGTTTTTCCGATGCCGAATCCATAGCCCCGATTCTCGCGGCGTTGCGCGCATCGCGCCCCGACGCGCGGGTCAGCGTGCTTTGCTCCGGCGCGTGCGCGGCTGCCCTGTCGCGCCGCCCCGAATGCGCCGACGCCGTTATAGAGCTTCCTCCGCGCGTTTTCGGAAGGCTTCCGCGCCTTAGGTTTTTCGGGAAGCTCTCTCTCTCGTACCCCGACATAAACATCGTGTTCGACGACTCCGCCGCGGCCGACATTGAGGCTTTCGCTCTCGGAGCGCAGCAGCGCAACGCGGTGGAGTCTTCGCGCCGCAGGCGTTTTATGACGGGCGTCTATAAAGCCGCGGGCGGCGGGGGGCTGGATCCGCGCAGGATTCTCGAAACGCTCGAATATTTTGGAATGAAGTCCGCTGGTTGCGGGGAAATCAAAAAAAGCGAGGCAAAGGTATGACAAACGTAGGCACTGTTTTTAAGAAAAATTCCACAAAGGCGATGCTGCTCGGCAGCGGGGAGCTCGGGAGGGAGGTCGCAATAGAGCTCAAGCGGCTCGGCCTCGAGGTTGTCGCGGTTGACAAGTACGCGGACGCGCCGGCTATGCAGGTCGCCGACCGCTCGCACGTCATATCCATGCTCGACGCCGACGCCCTCGAGCGCGTCGTGCTCGAGGAGAACCCTGCCTACATAATTCCCGAAGTCGAGGCTATTGCCACTCAAAAGCTCGTGGAGCTCGAAGGGCGGGGCTTCAATGTGGTGCCCACGGCGGGAGCAGTGAATTTCACCATGAACCGCAAGGGGATCAGGACGCTTGCGGCGGAAAAGCTCGGAATGAAGACTTCCCCTTACGCTTTTGCGGGCACGAAGGAGGAATTTTTGGAGGCCGTGAAGAAGATCGGAATACCGTGCGTGGTGAAGCCGATAATGAGCTCTTCCGGGCACGGGCAGAGCACTGTGCGCGACGAAAGCCAAATCGACGCCGCGTGGGAATGTTCCCAGACGGGCGGGCGCGCGGGCGGAGGCGAGGTGATAGTAGAGGGGTTTGTGGACTTCGACTACGAAATCACGCTTTTGACGGTGCGGCACTCGGGTGGAACTTCTTTTTGCGCGCCGATAGGGCACGAACAGGTCTCGGGCGACTACCGCAGGAGCTGGCAGCCGCATCCCATGGGCGCGCTCGCCCTCGAAAGGGCGAAGGATTACGCGAAGAAAATAACCGACGCCCTCGGCGGCTACGGGATTTTCGGCGTCGAGATGTTCGTCAGGGGAGACGAGGTTCTGTTTTCGGAGGTTTCTCCGCGCCCGCACGACACCGGCATGGTGACTATGATATCGCAGAATCTTTCGGAGTTCGCGCTGCACGCGCGCGCGATACTCGGAATACCTATTCCGGAAATAGAGCTTTACGGGCCGTCGGCGAGCAGGGCGGTGGTAGTCGAGAAGAACTCCGAAATGCTCGAGTATTGCGGGCTGGACAAAGTTTTGTCGCGGCCGAATACCGACATGCGGATATTTTCCAAGCCGTGCGTGACGGGCGGGCACAGGCGCATGGCCGTGCTTCTCGCGCGCTCGGACACCGTGGAGCGCGCCGACGCTACGACCGCCGAAATGCTCGCCGACTTTGAGATAAAAACTTTTTAGCGGCTGTGCTCTCCGGCGCGGCTTTCGCGCCAGGCGCAAATTGGGCGCGCGGAAAACTCCGCGCGCCCAATTTTCAACGCTGTTTCCGAAATGCGGGAAGCGCGTCAGTTTTTGGAGCGCATCTTCTTTACGTGCTCCTTGATTTTTTCCGCGCCCTCGGCGTAGACCTCCTGCGGAACGCCGTGGCTGCCTTCCTCGACTATGCGGAAGGATTTCGGGCTCTTGATATTCGAGTACGCCGCGAACACGGAGCTCGGCGGGCACACATTGTCGCGCAGCCCCGTCGTGACGAAAGCGTCGCCTTTTATCATTGAGGCGAAGTTGGCGGCGTCAAAATACCTCGAAGCCTCGTAGACGCTCTTGTCGTACGCGCCGTATTTGTCGGCCCTCAGCAGGTTGGGCCAGCCGCATACGCGCCCGGCGGCTATCCCGTTGTGGTCGCACATTGCGGGCACGAACGCGGCGACAAACGTCACCTTGTCGCATAGCCCGCCGGCGGCGAGCGCCTGCCCGCCACCTTGGCTCGTGCCGTTTACGATAAGGATTTTGCCGTCCCATTCGGGCTGTTCCATCAGAAATTCGAGCGCCCTCATCGTGCGCAGGTATAGGACGCGGAAGAAGCTGTTGTCGCGGTTGTCCGCGCCGATATAGCGGTAGTCTTTGAGGTCTTTCTTGGCGAGCTCGTCGTAAAATTCCTTGGACTTGCCGTTGGGTATGCCGTGCGCGTTGTAGTCGAGCGCGATATACCCCTGCGCCGCCCACGCAACGGGCGCGCCCTTTCCGGAGGATCTCACCCCCGCGCCGTGCGGGAAGAGAATCGCCGGGCAGCTCTTTGGCTTGGCGCCCTTCGGGCGGGCGTAGTAGCCGGTGAGCAGGCCTTTGAACGTGTCGGCTTTTATGTCAAAGAGCTCCACGTTTTTGTTGTCGCACGGAACCTCTTTCATATCCGCGTTCATCGGGATTTCCGAGAGCATTCTCTTTTGCGCCTTCCAGTATTCGGCGAAGTCCTCGGGTACGGGCAGCCCGGGGCGGATTTTTTCAAGTTCGAATCCGGCGCCGGCAAGAAGCTGCGTTTCCTTTTTAGTCTCGGGATTGTAGACGCCGACCGCGCACCTGAGAACCCCGGGTTCGTTGAGCGTGCCGGCCTTGATTACCGCCTTCCCGTCTTTGTCGGTTATTCCGCGGTTCGAGACAACGGGGCTTGCGCCGTCTTTGCTGACGCTGCTCCAGAAGCGGATTCCGCCCTGCGGCTTGTCGCCGTTGGATATTTCGAGGACGAACTCCGCGGGTTCGCCCATTTTGTAGAGCGAGCCGTCGCGCGAGGCTTTGAGGCGCATTTTCAAGTCTCCGTCCGATTGCGTTTCCGCAAAGGCGAACGCCGCTATCGCGGTTATCGCCGCCAGTATGGGGTATATTTTCTTTTTCATGGTAAAATCTATAAGTTTATTTTTATGTTTCTGCGCATGAAAGTCGGCACGTCGAGATCCTCGCCCTTGCGCATATTCACGGGCGTGTCCTCGAAAAATCCGCGCTGTTCCGACATCTCGACGAATTTGAACTCCGACTGTTCCGCCCCGGGTTCGCGGGGGGCCGGTTTGGCTTTCGGGCGCACGAAGCTGAAAAATCCGCGCGATTTTTTCGGTTTGGGCTCCTCTCTACTGCTCGCTGCGGATTCCTCGCCCTCCGGCGGGTTTTTGCCCGCGCCCGCAAGCTCCGCCGTAGCGCGGGGTGCCGCGGGCGGTTTGGAGGCGGCGCCGGGCGCCTGAGGAGCGCGCTCCGGATTGCCGGCAAGGCCCATGGCGCAGACTCTTATGCGCCCCTGCATCGACTTGTCCACGGACGCCCCGAAGCAAATCCGCTCGCGCACGCCGAAGGCCTGCGATACCGTTTCGAGCAGGGACTGCATTTTATTCATCTCGAAATCCTCCCCGCAGACGAGGGAAATCATGAGGCTTTCGGCGTTGAGGCCCGCAGCCCCTCCGCCCAGGAGAGGGGAGGAGGCGAGTTCCGCCGCGGCGTCTCCGACGGCGTTTGCGCCCTTCCCGCAGCCTATGCCGAAGAAAGTCGGCAAGCCTTTCTGGAAAAACGCCTTTTTGAAAGACGGGATTCCTATGTTGACCACGCCCCTGTTGAGGAGCATGGCGCATATCTCGCCTATTGCGGATACGGCGTACATGTTTGCGGCTTCAAACGCCGCCTTTACCGGCAGGGCGGAGCGCGCGAGGATTATGTCGTTGGGCAGGGCGGCGGCGGCGTCGCATACCTTGCGCATGTAGCGCACCGAGCGCTCGGCGAGCGACGACTTGTCGACCCCCTCGACCGATAGCGGCATCAGGGAGAATGAAATTACGAGCTTTGCGCCGTTTTCCGCCGCGAGCTTTGCGAGTATCGGCGCGATTACGCTGCCGGTTCCGCCGCCGAGGCCGGCGACGCAGATGAATACGTCCGCGCCCGAGGCGATGCGCTTGAGCGCGGCGAGGTCTGATATGGCGGCCTCCTTCGCGGTCGCCGGATCCCCTCCGGAGCCCATTCCGCCGGTTGCCGTCTTGCCGACGCAGGCGGCGTTTTCGACAGGGCAGTCGCGCAGGGAGGCTTCGTCGGTGTCAACGGCCGCAATATCCGCGCCTCCGCAACCCGCGGCGCATAGGGCGGCGGCGATTTTCACGCCCGCGCCCCCGACGCCCGCGACGCGGATTGAAAGCTTCTGTCCGGTTTCCGTCTGCATCAGATTTTAAAAAATTTTGCGATTTTGTCGGTTATGGAGTTCCCGCTCTTCGAGCCGCCGCTCGTCTCCTTCATCCTGGCGTATTCGAGCAGCCCGAGCGCGGTTGAGAATTCCTGGTGGCGCAGGTTTTCGGCGACCGACGGCGGGAATTTGCCGAGCGAGCACGGGCGTTCGAGCACGGCTTCGGCGAGCTCGCATATCCCGTTGAGCTTCGACGTTCCGCCCGTCAGGACGACCTCGTTGACCGAGCCCTCCGAAAAGTGGTCTATCATGTCCTGGCGCAGCAGCAAAAACAGCTCTTCCAGGCGCGCGCGTATGACTTTGTTTATGGCCTCCAACGGAATTTTTCTGTCGCCGATCTGCCTGTCGCCGAGGCTCCAGAATTTGACGTTGCGCTCGTCTTCGGTAATTATCGCCTTTCCGAAGCGGGTCTTAATGCGCTCGGAATTTTTCCGGCTCAGCCGTATTCCGAACGAGAGGTCGTTGGTGATGTGGTCGCCGCCTATCGGGATTACGCCCGCCTGCACGGGAATGCCGTTTTTGTAGAAAGCGTAGTCGCTCGTCCCGCAGCCGATGTCCACGACCAGCACCCCGTTCTCCTTCTGGACCGGAGAAGACGCCGCCATCGCGGAGGCGAGCCCCGAGAACACGAGGTATTCCACCTCCATTCCGAAGCTATGAACCACGTGCATGGCCGTGAGGATTTTTTCGCTGTCGCCGTGCATCATCCAGTATTCCGCCGCTATCTTCGAGGCGCGCTCGCCGACGGGGTCGACGCAATACCTTTCGTCGTCGAGGTAGAACCCGCAGCAGATCCTGTGTATATAGCTTCTGCCGTCGGGCAGCGCCTTGCTCTTTGCGTCCTCCTTTGCGCGGTCAACGTCGCTCTTGCGGACTATGCCGTCGGAGCCCGCAACGTTCGCCGACCCTATGTTTCTGAAGCCTTGTATGTGGGTTCCGCTTATGCCGAGGCACACGGACTTTATCCGCGCCGAACAGGAGCGCTCCGCCATGACTATGGCCGTTTGAGCCTGCTCGGCTGCCTTTTTCACGTCGATGATGTCCGCCTTTTTCACGCCGTCGGTGGCCGCCTGCCCGACGCCAACGAGGTTGAGCATTTTGCCGTCCACTATCTCGCCGATGAAAACCTGCATCTTTCCGGTGCCGATTTCCAACGCCGTTATTGTCTTGCTGTCGCTCATTTGGTCGTCTTGATTTTTACTGGCGCCCACCCCTTTATCGACAGGTCTATGCGCTTTATGACTGTTAAAGGGTTTTCCCTCTGATAACGCAAGATATATTCGAGCCTCCCGAACTGTTTTTTGTAGTCTTTCGGGGCGAAGATTATCTCCATTCCGGAGGCGTCGACGACTTTCAGCAGGGGCAGGGTGAGGCTTCCGAGGTCTGACACGTCTATGCTCTTCCAGCCGCGCGCAACCGCGGGGAGGGCTGCGTGCGCCGCGCCGAGAAATCCGGCGATTTCCGGAGCGAACTTGCAGGGCTGCGGAACCGCGCCGTCGAAGCGCGGCGCCCAGCCGTCGAGCCTGGGCATGGCGTCTATCATTTCGGGCGGGACGCACGAGGGCTCGAAGAACCTGCCGTCGGGCGACATTATGAAAATTTTCCGCTTTCCGGAGACGTCCGCAAAGAGCTTCATAAAGGGCTTTAGCTCAGTCAGGGTGATTTTCAGCGCGTCCGGATATGCGCGCTCCACAGACGCCGATTCAATTTGCGACAGGGATTCGAGCGCGCTTTTTACCGCGAAAATATTGACGTCGCCGAGGCGGGCGTCGGGCGGAATTTTCAGGTAGCTTTTGAGCCATTCGGCGGTTGCGAGCCCGTCTGTTTTAAATTCTATGCGCTTTATGCGCGCGTCTTTCGGGGCGAAGATGTCTTCGATGAATGCGTTTTGGTACAGGAAGTACGCGCCGTATCCAAGGCCCCCGAGCGCCGCGAGCGCGAGAGCCGCGCGCGCCCACAGCCAGACAACCCGCAGCTTGGCGCGCAGCGACAGCGGTATCTTCCGGCGCCTTTTCCCGCCGTCGGATTTGAGGTCGCGCCATGTGGAGGCTTTTTTTGCTGCCGGTTTTTTTGGCATTACCTTTTTGTCCTGGCCAAAAACCTTTTTACAGCCCCCCCCACGAGCGTTTCGCAGAGGGATTCAAAACTGTAACCCGCGCACGAGGCGCTTTTGGGAAGCAGGCTCGTCGGGGTCATGCCCGGGAGGGTGTTTATTTCGAGTATGGCGAAATCCGGCCTATCGGCGTCGGCGGCGATGAAGTCCACGCGCGCGAAGTCCCGGCAGCCGCACGCCCGAAAGGCGCCTTCCGCCGCGGCGCGCATCGCCGAAGCCGCGCGCTCCGGAATTTCGGCGGGGTAGACGTAGCGCGTGGAGCCCGCGGTGTATTTGCGCTTGTAGTCGTAAATCCCGCCGTCGGGGATTATCTCGACGACTCCGGCGGCGCGCCCGAATATCACGCCGATTGAAAATTCGCGGCCTTTGACGAGCTCCTCCGCCATCCACGAGCCGCTTTCGATTCCGGACAGGGCTTTTTCCGCTCCGGCGGAGTCCCGCGCCACGGAGAGCCCCACGCTGCTGCCCTTGTCCGCGGGCTTCACGACGCACCCGCCCGGGAAGAGAGCGGCGAGCGCGCCCGCAGAGGGTTTTTCGCATGCCCGAAATTCTATCGATCTGGCCACCGGCAGGCCCGCGAATGCCAACAGCGCCTTGGCCGCCGGCTTAACCATGCACGCGCGGCTCGACAGGCTGCCGCATCCGGCGTATTCGAATCCCGCGGCGTCGAGCTGCCCCTGCAGAGTGCCGTCCTCGCCGTAGTCCCCGTGCATCGCGGGAAAGATTACGTATTCGTCAGGGTCGATGCCGGAGGGCAGGGCGTTTTCGTCAAGCCTAACGGATACGGCGTCGAATTTCTTCGACAGCGCCTTGAATACGTTTTCGCCGCTTACGAGCGACACTTCGCGTTCGGGGGAGATCCCGCCGCTGAATACTGCGATTTTGGGATTCATTTTATCTGCGCAAAAAATTTCTTCGCCGCGAAGTGGAAGTCGCCCGCGCCCACGAGCGCTATGCGCCTCGGCTTTCCGCCTTCGAGCGCGGCTTTTGCGATTCTGAAAAAATCGCAGGGTTCGGCAAGTTTTATTTGGGAGCCTTTCGGGGCGTTTTTGATTATTTCGGAGCTCTCGCCGAGCGGATCCGGAATTTCGCTCGCCGCGTAGACGGGCAGGACGAAAACCCGCGCGCCGGCCGTTTCGGCCTCCGACAGGATTTTTGCGAAGTCCGCGGCGAACCTCCGCGTGCGCGTGTACCTGTGGGGCTGGAAAAACACGTCGGTTTCGGCGCCGGATTGCGGCAGGAAGCTCCGCAGGAACGCCCCGACTTCGTTGGGGTGGTGGGCGTAGTCGGAAATCGCGAAAACTTTCCCGTCGTCGAAAATCTTTTCGCCGCGCCGCTGGAGCCCCGCGAACCCTCCGAAGGCGGACGGGGCGAACGAGCCGTTCGGGAAAGTCGCGCGCAGGGCGGCGAGCGCCATTGCCGCGTTTTTTTCAAAATAGTCTCCGGCGGCCTTCACGGCTATGGAGGGAGTCTGGGCGCGCGCGGCAGCCCGCGAGAGAATTTCGTCGCCCTCGGGGTATATTACGAGCCTGCGCGTCCTCGAAAACAGCCGCTCGAACATCTCGCCGAGCTTCCGGTCGTCGGCGTAGGTGTCGGTGTGGTCGAGGTCGGCGTTTAGCGCGACGGCGACTTCCGGAGAAAAGTATTCTATCGTCGCGTCGCTCTCGTCGATTTCTGAAACTATGGGCTTTCCGGCGGCGCAGTATCCGTGCATGGCGAACCCGTTTGGAATTGCGCCCACGAGATACCCGCAGTCGAGCGAGAGCCGGTTTATCGCGTGCGCCAGAAGCGCGCTGACCGTGCTCTTGCCGTGGCTGCCCACAATGGCCGTAAGTTTTCTGGGGGCGCAGAGATCCGCCCAGCATTCTCCGCGCCGCGCTACGCCCCCGGGGCCGCAGAAGGCGGCAAATTCCCCGCGCCTGCGCCAGAGGGCGGTGCTTACCACGACCCTGTCATATCTTCCGGACGGCGGGCGGAACCTCACTCCCAGGTTTTCAAGGCGCTCGCGCAGCTCCGGGTTGGGGGAGTCGTCGAAGCCCTCGACGGCGTTGCCCTCGTCGGCGAGAAACGCGGCAAGCGGCGCCATTCCCATGCCGCAAACGCCGCCCATGTAGTAGCGGGCCGGCACGGCTATTTCTCCCCCGCTCCGGCGGCGACCAGCCGCAGGTCTTCTATGATTTTCGAGGTGTCGTTGAGCGCGTCGACCCTCGCGAGGTTTTCGCGCATGGTTTCCAGCAGCGCGGAGTTGTTCATCAGGCAGACGACTTCGTCGAAGAGCCTGTGCATGTCGTTCTGGTCCACGACGGCGCACCCTCCCTGCCTTTCAAAGCACTTGGCGTTTTCGCGCTGGTGGTTGTCGGCGGCGAAGGGGTAGGGGACTATGACGGACGGGAGCCGGCAGCGCGCGAGCTCGGCGATTGTTCCCGCTCCGGCGCGCGCGACCGCAAGATTTGCCGCGGACATCGCGGAGGCCATGTCGTCGCAAAATTCGAGAAACGCGATTTTCCTGTCGCCGAAACTCTTCGTTTTTACCGTTCTGTCGGGAAATGCGTTTTTCCCCGGCCCGCACACGCAGAGGACGTCTATTCCCATTTCGGCGAGCCTGTCGAAATTGTGCGACGCCCATTCGTTGAGCGCGAGCGCCCCCTGGCTGCCGCCAAGCACGAGCAGTAGCTTCCCGTCAGCCCCGAATCCGAATTTTCTCTTAGATTCCGCGGCGGGCAGCTTTTTTATCTCGCTTCTGACCGGATATCCGGAATACCTCACCTGGCCGCCCTTCCGCTTGGGGATTTTGACGCCGTGGGGCACGTATATTCTCTCCGCAAACCTGCCGAGCAGACGCGTGGCCTTTCCGGCGCGCCGGTTTGCCTCGTGCAGAATAAGCGGCACCCCTAGCGTTATGGCGGCTATTGAAAAACCGAGGGAATTGAAGCCGCCGAAGCTTATCACGGCGTCGTACCCGCCCTCAGAGATGACCTTTCTGCCGAATTTCACGGATTTTGCGAGCTCCGAAAAGAATTTGAAGAGCCGCGCGGGGCGCAGTGAGAACGCCACCCCGGGCGCCTTTATTATGTGCAGGCCGGAATACTTGCCCGCAAGGCGCGAGTCCACCGCCTTCTGGCTGATGACAAAGCTCGCCTCGTCGCCGGCGTCGATGAGCGCCTGCCCGACCGCGAGCCCCGGGGCGAGATGCCCGCCGGTTCCCCCGCAAAGAATGATAAATTTGCTCATAGTTCCCCTATTTTGATTTGCGCCGGCTTGCTCCAACGCCTGAGGCAGTTGAGTATCAGCCCCGTAAATGCGAACATCGCCACAAGGTTTGAGCCCCCGTAGCTTATGAACGGCAGGGATATCCCCTTCGTCGGCATGAGGCCCGTGACGACGCACATATTGAAGAGCGCCTGGAGGATTATCATCATCACGGCCCCCGTGGCTATTGAATACTCAAAGAGGTTTGGAGCTTTCCGCAGAGAGGTGATCGTGACGAAAAACAAAATCGCAAACGCGGCTACGACCGATACGGTCGCAAAAATTCCGAGCTCTTCGCCGACTATCGCGAATATGAAGTCCGTGTGCGCCTCCGGAAGGAACGAGAGCTGCTGCCTCCCCCTGCCTATGCCCGTGCCGAATACGCCGCCGGAGCCGAACGCGAGTATCGCCTGATAGAGCTGGTAGGAGCCGTCGGCCTTTGTCCCCTCGACGTCGAGAAAGCTGAAAATTCTCCTCATTCGCACGGGGTCGGAATAGATCAGCGCGCAGAAAACCGCGCCGAGCGGGGTGAACACTGCGGTTATGTGGGAGATTTTCGCGCCCGCCAGAAATATCAGAATCAGACCCACGAACCCGCAGAGAAAAGTGGTGCCGTAGTCGGGCTCGAGTATTATGGGCACGCAAAAGAGCCCGACTATAAACAGGGGTTTGACGAGGCCCCCCGTAAACGTCTTCAATTTCCGCTGGTTGTCGTATAGGTACGACGAGAGGAAAATTATGAGGGCGAATTTCGCCAGATCGCTCGGCTGGGCGACTATCGGGCCGAGCTCCAGCCACCGCCGCGAGCCGTTTACCTCCCTGCCGACATGCGGTATTATGACGAGGACGAGCAGCAGGACTGAAACCGCGGCGATCGGGAGCGCGAAGCGCTTGAGGAGCCCGAGGTCCACGAATGCGGCGGCGGTTCCAACGCAGAAAGCGATCGCAAGCCACAGCGCCTGCTTTGAGACGATTAGGTAAGGGTCGGCGCGGTTTGAGCCCGCGCTCATGAGTGTGAGCAAACCAAGGGCGCTTAGAAAGGCCACCGGAAAGAGTATGCCGAACCAAGCGCCCCGAAATGAACCTTGTGCGTCCGGGCCGTCCATTTCCGGACGATCAGATTTCTATGACGGGGATCGCGTCCGCTTCCGGAATGGCGGGCTGGGCGGGCGCGGGAGGCTGCGCGGGGGAATCCGACGGGGCGGGCGCCGCAGCGGGCGCGGAAGGCGCAGCGGGGGAGGAAGGCGCAGCGGGCTCAGCCGCAGGCTGTTGGGCGGGCGCCTTCGGGGCGTCGGCGGTCACGGTTATTGGGTTTGCCGCCGGCTGCGGGGGCAGGGCGGGTTCGGCTTTCTTTTGCGCGGGCTGCGCCGCCCGGGGCTTTTCCGCTTTGGAGGCTATGATTATTTTCTGGCCCGCGCGGATCTTGCGGGGGTCGGAAATTCCGTTGCGCTTGCAGATTGCGGACACGCTCGTCCCGTGCTTTCTGGCGATGGCGCCCAAAGTGTCGCCGGACTTGATCTCGTAGGAAATTTCTCCGGCCGCCGCGGCGGATTCCGCCGTTTTTTGCTCCCTGGCGGCGGAGCCCTTTGCCACGAGAAGCTTTTGCCCTATCCTTATGTTGTGGTTTTTGAGGTTGTTTACGGCCATCAACTGGCGGACGGTTGTGGAGTATTTCTTGGCGATGCGGGAGAGCGAGTCGCCGCTCTTTACGATATACGTTTCGGTTTCGGAGGAAACCTGGGCGTTGGCGTGTTCGGCGGGCTTGGGTTCGGGGAGCGCTGAAACTTCGCCGGAGGCGGGGATTTTTATCTCCTGGCCTATCTGGATTACCGACGAGCGCGAGAGGCCGTTTACAGCCATGAGCTCGGAAAGCGTCACGCGGTGTTTTTGGGCGATGGAGGAGAGGTTGTCGCCCCTTCTTACAACGTAAATGTTTTCGGTTTCTGCGGCGGGTTTTGCAGGGACTTGGGCAACTTTGGCGGGTTCTTCGGGCGTCTCGGGCACGAGCGTTTCACCCGCGCCGTCGGCTTTTTCCATGTTCCATGCGGGGCGCGTGGGAGCCACGCGCAGGGTGGGGCTGCCCTCCGGCGGGAGTTCCGCGTCTCTCACGGAGGCGTCGGCTTCTTTCTGCTCGGCGGGGGCTATGGTTGTCACCTCTTCGGTTGCGGTCTTGGCTTTCGCCGCGGGGGCTTCGGGTTCGGAGCTGCATCCCGCCTGGACGAGAAGCATGCTTATTACGCCTATGTGCAGCGCGAGCACTGCCGTGATTGCCACTGATTTTTTCATACGTTTCCCCTTAATTTTGCCTTCTATTTTTGATATTTATTTTAAATTCTTCAAACACAAAACTTCGTTTTGAAAAGATTTCCCCCTGTCCGCGTAGCCCGAGAACATTCCGAAGCTCGAAAATCCAGGGCTGAACAGCACGCTCCCTCCGTCCCCCGCCATTTTTGCGGCGATTTCCACGGCTTCTTTCATGGAGCCGCATACGCGCGCATCGACGCCCGAGGAGCGCAGCATTTTTGCGAGTTTGCCGGCGGTCTGCCCGATTAGCGCGGCGCCTTTGGCGGTTTTCGCGATTTCCGCCGCGAGCTCCGATATATCGCAGTTTTTGTCCTTGCCGCCGCCGATCCACACGAGGCTTTCCGCCCCCGAGAGCTCGCGCAGGGCGGCAATTGCGGCGTGGGCGTTGGTGGCTTTTGAATCGTTGTAAAATTTGACCCCGCGCGCCTCGACGGGTTCCCCGAACCTGTATTTAGGGAGCGCGAAGCCCCTGGCGGCCTCCGCCGCTGCTGACTGCAATCCGAGGCTTTTTAGAAATTCCGAAGCCATTGCGAAGTTGCGCGACTGCACGGAAGTTCCGAAGGGTTTCGGGCATGCGGACGGAGCCATGTCCGCGGGGATTTTCGCGAAGGCTGGCATTTCCATTCCGTACTCTTCCGCGGCTTCGGCCACGTCCTTTGAAACGAACAGCAGCTCTCCCCTCAGGGCTTTCACGAGGTTGAATTTCGCGCAGAAGTATTCGCGCATGTCTTTGTGCCAGTCGAGGTGGTCGGGCGCGAAGTTCGTCCAGAGCAGGGCGTCGGGGCGCAGAAATTTCAGGCGCGATGTCTGGAAGGAGCTGAGTTCGCACACGGCGGCGGCGTTTGAAGAATCCTCCATTTCCGCGCAGAAAGCGGAAAGCGGGCGGCCTATGTTGCCCGCCGCGACCGCCCTTATGCCGGCGAGGGTTAGCGCGCGCTCGAGAAACGACGCGAGCGTCGTCTTGCCGTTCGTTCCGGTGACGGCGTAGATTTTCCCCTCCCACGCGAGGGCTGAGAGGTCGGGCTCGCAAATCGCGGCCGCGCCGCTTTCTTCGGCGAGGCGTATCCATTCGTGGTCGGGGCGAAACGCGGGCGAGTACACGACAAGCCTGTGCGCTTTGGCGGCTCCGGCTCCGAAGGGCTTTGCGGCGAAATCCGGAGCTCCGGCGTCCTGCGCGTAGACGGAGAATCCAACCCCCGCCCTTTTCAGGAGCTCCGCGGCCGCCCTGCCGCTCGCGCCCGCGCCGAAAATCGCGGCGGCGGCTCCTCCCGCGAGGGCCCTTATCTTTTCGAATTTCCCCGCGCTTTCCATTACCTGATTTTGAGCGTTGCCAACCCCGCGAGCGCGAAGATCAGCGATAGAATCCAGAAGCGTATGACGACTTTCGTCTCTTTCCATCCTTTGATCTCAAAGTGGTGGTGTATGGGCGACATCAAAAATATTCTTTTGCCGGTCGTCTTGTAGGAGGCGACTTGCAGTATCACGCTCATGGCTTCGATTACGAATATCCCGCCGACGATTACGAGCGTGAACGGCTGGAGCGACATGAAGGCGGTTATCCCGATGAGCCCGCCGAGCGCGAGGGAACCGGTGTCGCCCATAAACACTTCCGCGGGGTGGGCGTTGTACCACAAAAAGGCCATCGACGCCCCGAGCAGGGCGCAGCACACGACGGTCATTTCGCCGGAGCCCGGAATGTAGCGCAGAAAGAGGTATTCGGCTGCTATAGAGTTTCCGGCGATGTATGTGAACACGGCGTAGGCGAGGGCGGCGGAGACGGTGCAGCCGATGGCGAGCCCGTCTATGCCGTCGGTCAGGTTGATGGCGTTGCTCGACCCCGCGAGCACGAGGAACATGAAGGCGAACATGAACCACAGCGGCATGCACGAAACCAGCGGATACTTCATAAACGGTATCCAGAGCTCGCGCATTATGGAGGAGTATTCGGGGGAGAAAGATAGTATCGCGCAGGCGGAGAGCGTCACAGCCGCCTGGACCGCGAGCTTCATTTTCCCCGACACCCCCTTGGGGTTTTTCTTGACGATTTTGAGGTAGTCGTCGGCGAACCCGAGCGCCGTGAGCGCCGAGTACACGAGCAGCGCGGTAAATACGAGCGCGTTCATGCGCGCGAAGAGCACGCTCGACAGCGCGACCGCCGCGAATATGATAACCCCGCCCATCGTAGGGGTTCCCTTTTTGGATTCGTGCAGCTCGGCGAGCCTGCCGACCTCCTCCTTCGTCCGGAAGCTCTGCCCGAATTTTATGGCGCGCAAAACCCTTATGGCGCAGGGCGCCGAAGCCATGGCGACAAAAAACGCCATCGCCGCCGCGCACGCGCACCTGAACGAAAGGTATTTGAAGAGGCGCAGCGGCCCGAAGTACGACTCAAAATCCGCGAGGTCGAAGAGCATTAGATGGTGTCCCTTTCGTCTTCGTCGTCTTCGTTTTCGTCCGCGCTTTCGACGTCGGAATCTTCGGCGTCGCCGAAATCTTCCCCGTCTTCAAATTCGTCCGCGCCCCCGTCGTCCCCGTCTGCTGAAAGCTCTGGTTCGGTTTCGGGCTCTTCCGGCTCCGGTTCGGGTTCCGGCTCAATCCGGCGCGCGCCCTCTGAGTCAAGGGCGGCGAGCGCGGCGGCGGGCAGGGCGTTTTCGAGCTCGCACACGCGGCTGCCCTTGGCGAACACCGCGCCCTTGAAGGACGCCACGAAATCTTTCGCCGAGGCGGAGTCCGCAAATATCTCTATCGCCTCTTCCGGCCACTGGGATTCGACCATTCCGAGCTTGTAGGTTTCGGCGTTTTCGCCGACGAGCGCCGCCCTGTCGCCCGCGCGGTAGGGCAGGTTGAAGCCTATCTCCTTGTGGTGGCGGTGCGCGGCGAGCCCCAGCTCCGCCATGGAGCCGAGCAGGAAGAGCCGCGGTGCGCCGCCGTCGGAAATTTTCAGGAAGTGCGCGAGGGCGTCTTTCATAGAAGTGGGGGAGGCGTTGTAGCAGTCCACGTAATAGAGGCTTTCGCCGGCGGAGGCGCAGAGCCCGCGCATGGGCAGCGGCGCGAAAGTTTCGGCGGCGGCGGCGATCTGCTCCTCCCGCGCGCCGAGCATCAGCGCGGCGGCTATGGCGAGCATCGCGTTTTCGGTCATTCCCTGCGTCATTCTGCCGATTTCAAAAAAGTATTCCGAGCCCCCCTCGACGCACATGTCGACCCCGACGCTTTCGCCGCGCTCGGAGAGGGAGTACCTGAACACGAGGTCGGCCTTTATGTCGGGGGCGTCGGCTTTGGCGACTATCGCCTTTTTGCATTTGAGCTCGTCGAAGGATTTCCAACTCAAAAGGTTGGAGTGCATAAGGCACCAGCCGCCGTTGGCGGCGTTGGCGGGGAGAATGGCCTTTTCTTTTGCGACGTTGGCGATCTCTCCGAACTTTTCGAGGTGCGAGAGCCCTACATTGGTTATTATCGCTATGTCCGGAGAAATTATTTCGGCGAGCTCCCTCATTTGCCCGGGCGCGGCGACACCCGCCTCTATTATCGCGCACTGGTTCTGGCGCAGGTCGATTTTTGTGACGGTGAGCGGCACGCCGATTTCGTTGTTGAAATTCTTTTCCGTGACGAGCGGATTTTTCCACGCCACGAGCCGCGCGAGCATCTCCTTGGTGGAGGTCTTGCCGCAGGAGCCGGTTATCCCCACGACGGGGTTTTCAAACCGGAGCCTGTGGAATTTTGCGATGGACTGGAAAGCTTTCAGGGCGTCCTTTACGACGAGCACGGGGACGGGGAGGTCGAGGGGCCTGTCGGCTATGACCGCGCTCGCCCCGTTTTCCACCGCGCTTTCAGCGAAGTCGCAGCCGTCGCGCCCGCCTTTGAGGGCGACAAAGGCGAAGTCCTTTTCCATCTTTCTGCTGTCGGCGGAGAATCCGCGGATGTCGGTTTTGCGGGCCGAGCCTTCGGGCATTTTCCACGCGCCGCCCGTCCAGAGGCGCAAGTCGTCGAATTTGTAGAATGGCATGTCAAACGAGTCCTTTGAGGTTTAGGAGCTCTTCGGCGACGCGCTTGTCGTCGAAGGGGATTATGGTGTCTCCGAGTTCCTGGAAAGTTTCGTGGCCCTTGCCGGCTATGAGTATGCAGTCGCCTTTGGCCGCGCAGTCGATGGCGAGGTTTATCGCCCTGCGGCGGTCTTCCACGAACGCTATGCGGGCGGGGTCCACCACGCCCTCTTTCATGTCGCCGAATATGCGCGCAATCGGCTCTCCGCGCGGGTTGTCGGAGGTCGCCCACGCGATGTCGGCGTATTCCTGCACGACTTTCGTCATCTTGGCCCTCTTCGACCTGTCGCGCTTCCCGCCGCAGCCGAACACCACGAGCAGCCGGTTCTTGACGACTTTTCTGAGCATCGACAGCCCGTTTTTGAGTGCGTCGTCTGTGTGGGCGTAGTCGACGAATATGTCGAAGTCGGCGGGGCCGGAAACCTTTTGCATTCTCCCCGGGACGCCGCGGAAATTTTTCAGCGCCTCGACCGCCCTCCCGACGTCCCCGCCGGAGGCGTATGTCATGGCGAGGGCGGCGAGCGCGTTCGAGACGTTGTAGTGGCCCGGCATTTTTATTGAGGCTTTCGCCCTCCCGCCAGGCCAGACGAGCTCAAATTCGGAGAGCCCCGGCAGCAGTTTGAGATTTTCGGCGCGGATTTGCGCGTCGGCGGATTCTATCCCGAAGCTCGCCAGGCGCACGGACGGGTCGAGTCGTTCGGCGATTCGCCTGCCGTAGGGGTCGTCGAAATTTATGACGGCGTTTTTTGGCAGCGACCCGAGCCCGCCCGTGAACATGGACGCCTTCGTCTCAAAGTAGGACTCCATCGTCTTGTGGTAGTCCATGTGGTCCTGCGTGAGGTTGAGGAAGCACGCGCAGTCCAAATGGACGCCGTAGGCGCGCTTTTGCGCTATGGCGTGCGAGCTGATTTCCATCGCCGCGGCCTTGCAGGAGCAGTTGCGCATCTGGCTGAGCATCGCGTGGAGCTCGAGCGCGTCGGGGGTAGTGCGGCTCGCGGGCAGGCACCTGCCGCCGAGGTCGTAGTGTATGGTGCCGATTACGCCGCACTTTTGCCCCGAGGCGTTGAGGATCGCCTGGAGCATCCAGGTGACGCTCGTCTTGCCGTTCGTGCCTGTGACGCCGAAAGTTTTCAGAGACTCGTCGGGGCTGGCGTAAAAGCTCTTCGCGGCGGCGGGGAGGGCGGCGGGCATGCTCTCCACCTGGATCCACGCCGCGGGAAAATACTTGGGGCAGGGCTTTTCGGAGACTACCGCAACCGCCCCCCTGTGGGCCGCCTCCTCGACGAATATGTTTCCGTCGGTCGTAAACCCGCTTACGGCAAAGAACGCCGACGAGGGCGCGACCCTGCGGCTGTCCGCAATGAGGCTCTTTATCTCGGCGTTTTTGTCGCCCGTTATTTTGACGGCTTTTACCGCCCTGGCGAGGTCCTCGGCGGTGTAGGCCGGCCTGCCGCCCTCGCCGCCAGCGAAGGCGAGCGCGCCGAACCGGTTGCGCGCCCCGCAGAGGCAAATGAGACTGTCCAAATTTGAAAAACCTATCATAAAATTCACAAGCCTTTCCAGGCCACCTTTTTTTCGAATTCTTCGTCCGTCTGTATCCCGAGGTATTTCGCAGCCTGTTCGGCGAGCTCCCTGAACGCGGGGGCGGCGACTACGCCTCCGTACCCGACGCCGTTCATCCTGGGGGAATCCACGACTACCGTTATCAAAAGCCTCGGCCTCTGGGCGGGGAAAAATCCGGTGAACGAGGCCACGTGCCGGCGCGTGCTGTACGCCCCGTTTATTATCTTTTGCGACGTGCCCGTCTTGCCCGCCACCTTGAATCCCTTCAATTGCGCCCTGCGCGCGGTGCCGTCGTCGCTGACGACCTCCGAGAGCATTTCGCCCATGAGGGCGGCGATTTTCGCCGAAACCACCCGCCTGACTCCGCGCGGGGGATAGAGGATTTTTGTCTCTCCGTCCGAATCGTACACCCTGCGCACGAGCTGCGGCTGCATGTATATGCCCTGGTTTGCGATTACCCCCATGGCGCAGTGGACTTGCAGGGGCGTCGCGGCGACGGCGTGGCCCATCGGCAGGCGCGTTATCGTCAGCCCGTCCCACTCGGAGACCTTGTGGAGGGTTCCCGCGATTTCGCCGGTGAGCCCTATGTCGGTTTTCTTCCCGTACCCGAACGCGCTCGCGTAGTCGTAGAGGGTTTTTTCGCCGATTATCATGCCGAGCTGCGCGGAACCCTTGTTGCTGCTCTTTCTCACTATGTCGCGCACGGTGAGCGTTCCCATGGGGTGCGCCTCTTTGGGCAGGCGCAGCGCCTTGCCCTTGTACATGGCCGTCTGGGCGTTGCAGTCGAACTTGTCCTCGGGGCCGACCGCGCCCTCGTTGAGCGCCGCGGAGACGGGGACGATTTTGAACGTGGAGCCGGGCTCGTACTGGTCGGAAATCGCGCGGTTGCGCAGGGCGTCCTGGCTGAATTTGTTGAAGTCGTTGGGGTCGAAGTCGGGGGAGCTCGCCATTGCGAGGATGTAGCCGGTGGACGGGTCGCTAACTATTATCGAGGCGAAGTCCGGATTGTATTCGCGCGCGATTTTCGCGAGCTGCCTTTGCGCCATCTCCTGGATTGCGGAGTCTATCGTCAGCTGCACGTTCAACCCGTCCGCGGGCTTGACCTTCCTTTCGCGGAACTCGGGGCGCTCCCTCCGCCTGCCGTCGCGCTCGGTCTCTATCCAGCCGTCCTGCCCGCGCATGTAGAAGTCGAACTGCTTCTCTATCCCCATGACGGGCGAAAATTCGCGGTTGACGAATCCGACCGCGTGCGAGGCGAGCCTTCCCTGGGGATACGCGCGCACGTATTTCCTGTTGCCGTATATGCCCTTGATTTTGAGCGACGCTATCCTCTCGTAGACGGGTTCGGGCAGGGAGTCGGCGAGCTTCTCCCAGCGGCGGGGTTCGGAGTTTTTCGGCGAGCATTTTTCCGCGAGCTCTTCGTGCGGCATGGAGAGCAGGGAGGCGACGGTTTTGAGCTTTTCGAGGTTTTCGGGAGTTGGCTTGAAGTCGATTTGGTCGACTCCGAGGTCTATAACGGGGCGGCTTGTGGCCATTATGTTGCCGCGCGAGTCGGTGATGTCGCCGCGGCGCGCCTTTATGACGTCAAACCTGCTGCGCGCCTTCTCGGTTGTCTCGGCGCTCTCGGGGCCGCGCACGACGTGCAGAAAGTAGAGCCTGCACGCGACGGCGCAAAAGAGAAGCGCGACGGCGGAGGCGACGAAAGCGAACCGTTTCGGCGATATGAATATGGACGAAGCCGACGACTGCCTTCTCCTTCTCATTGCGCGGTTTCTTCGGGCGTCCTGAACGACAGCACGCCGTTTTCGCGGAATTCAACCCTTCCGCCGTCAAAGTTTTCGTATGCCCACACTACCCCCTTTTCGGAGGGCTGGCCCATTCTCCCCGCGCGGATTGAAAGGATTGAGGGGCTCTCCTGCCTGGCGATTTTCACCGAGAGCTCCTCGTTGTCGCGGCGCAGGCGCGAGATTTCCAGCTCGTTCAGGCGGACCGCGTTGGCTATCTCGACCTTGCGCTGGCGTTCGAGCGAAATGGCGAATGCGCCGGCGGTTCCCGTAATTGCGAGCGCCGCAGCGAGTACGGCGATTATTTTCTTTTCGAGACGCGCTTCGACCATGGTCAGTCCTTCCTGATTGCCCGCAGCTTCGCGCTGCGGCTTCTCGGGTTTTCCGCGGTTTCGGCTTCGGACGGGACGGCCGGCTTGCGCGTGAGCAGCGTGGCGAGTTTCACCCTGTCCTGCGCGAAAGATCGGTCGCGCCTGTCCTCCGGCAGGCCCGCGAGTTTCTTGAAAAATCTCTTCACAATCCTGTCTTCGAGGGAGTGGAAGCTTATGGCGGCCAGAACCCCGCCGCGCGAGAGCAGCCCGAATGCGTCGGGAAGGGCGCGGGAAATCTCGCCGAGCTCGTCGTTGACGGCTATGCGCAGCGCCTGAAAAGCGCGGGTGGCGGGGTGGATCTTTTCGCGGTTCTGGCGGGGGAGGGCGCTTTCCACGGCTTTCGCGAGGTCGAGCGTCGTCTTGAGCCCCCCTGATTCGGCGGCGGACTTTATCGCGCGCGCGACTTTCGCAAAGGCACGCTCCTGCCCGTATTCGCGCAAAATTTTGGCGAGCTCGAACTCCGCAAGCGAGTTTATGAGCTCGAGCGCGGTGGGGCCTTTGGAGGAGTCCATGCGCATGTCGAGCGGCCCCGCGCGCATGAACGAAAAGCCGCGCCCGGCCTCGTCGAGCTGGAAGGAGGATACGCCGAAATCAAAGAGGATTCCGGCGTATCCGTTTTCGGTTTGTAGCTTGCAAATTTCCGAAAAATTTGCGCGGACGAAGCGGAAACGGCCGGGGAAGATCTTTTTCAGCTCCTCCGCGCGATCCTCGGCGGACGGGTCGCGGTCTACGGCCGTCACACGGCAGTCCGCGCTTTCGAGAATCGCGCGCGTGTGCCCGCCGCCCCCAAAAGTGCAGTCGAGGTATTCCAATCCGTCTTTGGGCGACAAAATTTCGACAGCCTCTTTCAGCATCACGGGGCGGTGCCCGCGACGTTCCGCGCAATTTTGAAGGCTGTCATATTTCGGATTGGTCATTTTCGGTTTTGCGCCCGCAGGGCGCCATGAAAACCCCGGAATTTCGCCCCTGTTTGCGTGGGGAGTAGCCCTGGCGTTTTATCGCGCGGGCGGCGGGTTCGGGGGTCTTCATAAAAAAATTGTTATAGGCCGAGTTCTTCGAGCAGCGCCACCTCGTCCTGTTCGGAGCTTTCCCCGAGCCACTTGGCGCGCGTTTCGGGGTTCCAAATTTCAAAGGTCGCTCCCATCCCGACGAGGCATACGTCTTTGGCGATTCCCACGTGGGAGAGTATGGTCTCGCCGAGCATTATCCTGCCCTGTTTGTCGCAGCCGAACGTGCAGCTTTTGCTAAGAAACTTCGACAGAGCCTTGCGCTTGGCGGGGTTTGCCATGCTGATTTTTGAAATTTTGGAGTACAGATCGGCGATCATCCGCGGCGGCATTACCGAAATCGACCCGTAAGTGGTAGGAATCGCGAGATACGAGTTTTCCGCCTCGTCCCCCTTGAACCTCCATTTGGCGGGTATGGTCACGCGCCTTTTCTCGTCGAGCTGTTTGGAAAACTCGCCCGCGTAGAAATTGGGTTCTGTCGAGATTTCGGACATGTTTTTATTTTTTCGCCATTTTCTGCCATTTTTGCCCACTTCTTGCCACTGTCAACTGTTTTTTTGGAATTTTTGGAATGAAAGTTCCAAATTTTCCGCCAACTTGCGTTTTTGCGGAGGGAAATTTGCCTGAAACGCACGGAGTGAAGATTTCTTCTGTTAATATTGGTTAATTTTAATATAATAAATTATATGTTAATATTATTGGGAGCTTTTTGCGCCTCTGAATTTTGTCAATATTATGGAAATTAAAGCAGTCAGCATAATTCCCATCCTTTTATTTTTCCGCGCCGCTCCCTTCTCGGAGTCTTGCGATTGCGTGCGGACGGGATATTCCTTCGGGGGGTTTGGCGATTTTCTCCATTTATCCAAAACCCGAACGGTACGCAACGGCGGCGGATTTCGTTTACGCATGGGAAGCCCGCGGCAATGGGTTTCCACCGGCTTTCCGGATTTTGGCGTTGGCGCCCGCGCGGCAGGCGGGGTTGTTCAGGCGGCGATCAGGCGGATTTGCCCGGGCTGCGCGCCGAATCCCGAAACTTTACCGCCGTAATGAATGTGGGCGGATGGCGGCAATAGTGTTTCGGCGGCGCGCTGCGCGCCTCCAAAACGCCGAAATTTGCAACCAGCGCATTTTCAATTAATTTAAACAGGGCATATTGGGCGCGAGATTTTTAAATACCGCTCTTTTTTATTGAAAAATATGAAAGGGGAGGGCATAAACATTATATGGCGGGTGGGCGCATGCGCTTTGCAAATTTAGAGTGTTATAGATTATATAGAACATAAAATGTTTGAATCCCCTATATTTGCTTTGTTTGTATTTTTCTTATTTCCGCTTTGCGCGTTTTTCTTAGCTTTGCGGAAGAAAATTTTCAAATCGGCTTTCAATGTTGTTTTATTTTTTCTATTTTTCGCGCTTGCGTCTTGGGCGATAACGTCGGCCGCTGTTTTCGTACAGGAAAAATATTGGGGAATGCGCGCGGCCGACGCCGTCTTTTTCCGGTCTTGGGGATGGCTTTTTATTCTGTTCCCAATGCTTATGCTTTCATTGTTTTTTGCGGTTGTAATCGCGGCGGAAAAGCGCGGCGGCAAAGACAAGATAATTGCCGGAGTATATTTTAAATCCGATATTTTGTTTGGCGGCATGGTGGGCTCGTCGCCTTTAGGGTATGTGGAGTTTAAGGAAGATTGCTTTGTTTGCGGCATTCGCCTTGTAGGCACCAGGGAAATTGCCTATTCGGATGCCGACGTGCGGCTCGGCAAGACTTTCATCTGGGACAATTTTTTAATATCGGACAAGCGCAGCGGGAGGCAGATAAGCGTATTTACCATTTCGGATTTTGCCAGGGAGAAACTATTGGAAAATTTCGGCCGGCGTTCCGTAGGGGTTTTGGGGGCTTAGGAGCTCGAAAACGCATGGGAATGGGCTGGCGTTTCCGGCTCTCTCCTTACGGAGATTTTCGCCCTGAAAAAGCGCAGGCGGGCAAAGCTCCGGCGCGTGTTTTTTTCGCCTCCCGCATTGCCCTATCCGCTATATGCGGGGATAGTGAACACGGGGAAAGGGGCGTTTTTGCGCCTTAATGTTTTCCGATTTTCCACTTTTTCTCATTGTGCGATTTTTACGCGCAAAATCCCGCTTGCGCCCCATTTTGCGTCGGGGCGCGCGGCGCGGGGCGGGCGGAGCAATCAAATAAATTGCCGGAACGCCAAAAGGTTTCGCCAAATCCCCAACCCGTTTAGTTTTCGAAGATTTAAATTGGGGCGGCGATTGGCGGCGATAAGCCCGGAATTGCGTGAAAATAAAAAATCCGACCCCGAAATGGGATCGGATATGAAAAAATTAGCAATCAAGCTCTATCGGCAGTCGGAGATTTTTCCGGCGACGGCGGCCGCCGCGGCCATGCGGGGGCTCATCAGCACGGTGCGGCCCGTCGGGCTGCCCTGCCTGCCCTTGAAGTTGCGGTTTGAGGTCGAGGCGCAGAGCTGGTCGCCGACGAGTTTGTCGGCGTTCATCGCAAGGCACATCGAACATCCCGCCTGGCGCCATTCAAAGCCGGCGTCGCGGAAGATTTTGTCGAGCCCTTTTTCGCGCGCGATTTTGTCGACTATCTGCGAGCCAGGAACCGCGAGAGCCTTTACGCCGGCGGCGACTTTTTTGCCCTTCAAATATTCCGCGGCCTCCTCGAAGTCCGAGAGCCTGCCGTTCGTGCAGGAACCTATGAACACCACGTTTACGGGCGTTCCCGCAATCGGCTTTTCCGGCTCGAGCTTCATGTACGCGAGCGCGTCGGCGGCCTCCTTGCGCTGCGCGGGGTCGGCGAAAGATTCCGGAGAGGGGATTTTCTCGTCGATGAATATCGCCTGCGACGGGTTGACGCCCCACGTCACCGAGGGCTTTATGTCCGCGCCGTCGAAATCCACCACGTCGTCGTATTCGCATCCCTCGTCGGAGGCGACGGTTTTCCAGTATTCCACCGCCTTGTCGAACTCTTCGCCCTTCGGGGCGTATGGGCGCCCTTTGAGGTAGGCGAAAGTCTTTTCGTCGGGGTTGACGTATCCTATGCGCGCCCCGCCCTCGATTGCCATGTTGCAGACCGTCATGCGGCCTTCCATCGACATGTCGTCGAACACTTTTCCGCCAAATTCATAGGCGTAGCCGAGACCTCCGTTGACGCCGAGCCTGCGTATTATGTAGAGCGCGACATCCTTGGGGTAGACGCCCTTGGCGAGCTCTCCGCCGACGTTTATGCGGCGGACTTTGAGCTTCTTAAACGAGAGCGACTGGGTGGCGAGAACGTTGCGCACCTGGCTCGTCCCGATTCCGAAGGCTATCGCGCCGAACGCCCCGTGGGTCGCCGTGTGCGAGTCCCCGCAGGCGACGGTCATGCCGGGGTGGATTATCCCCTGCTCGGGCATCACGATGTGGATTACGCCCTGCGAGCCGGAAGAGGTGTCGAAAAATTTTATCCCGTAATCGGCGCAGTTTTTGCGTATGTGCCGGAGCATCTCGTACGCGCGCGCGTCGGCGTAGGGCTCCGAGCGGTCGTCGGTCGGAATGATGTGGTCAACCGTCGCGAAAGTGCGCTCCGGATACTTGACCCCGAGGTTAAGGGAGCGGAGCATTCCGAATGCCTGGGGGCTGGTCACCTCGTGGAGCAGGTGCGCGCCCACCAGCAGGAGCGTCGAGCCGTCGGGGAGTTCCTTCACGGCGTGTTTTTGCCAGACTTTTTCGAATAGGTTCTTTTTCATGCTTTTTGCGGGCTTTCGGCTTTGAGCGCGCCCGCGCGCCGTTGCATTCGTCGTTTTCGCGCCCGCGTCGCATGCGCGCGCGCCGCGCGCGGGAAGCCGTGCCCGCGCGCGGGTGAAAACCGCCGCTATTCGGCGAGCGACCCGTCGAGGTCGTCGTTCGAATAGACGTTCTGCACGTCTTCGAGGTCGTCGAGCGCCTCGGTGAGCTTCACGACTTTCCTCGCGATTTCGGGGTCGGTTATGGACACGAGGTTGTTGGGTATCCACGCGAGCTCCGAGTCCTCCGTTTCGATTCCCGCCTTTTCGAGGGCAACTCCCACCTGGGCGAAGTTCGCGACGGGGCAGAGGATTTCAAAGTAGTCGCCGTTGTTTTTGATGTCTTCGGCGCCGGCGTCGAGCACGCAGTCCATGAGGGCGTCTTCGGTCGTCTTTTCGGCGCTGACGATGAACTGCCCCTGCTTTGTGAAATTGAACTGGAGCGCCCCGGGCGCGGCGAGATTGCCGCCGTTTTTGGTGAAGGTGGAGCGCACGTCGCTTGCGGCGCGGTTTTTGTTGTCGGTGGTCACTTCCACTATTATGCCGATCCCGCCCGGGCCGTAGCCTTCGTAGAGGAGCTGTTCGTAAACCACGCCCGGGAGCTCTCCGGTGCCCTTTTTGATGGCCCTTTCGACGTTGTCTGCGGGCATGTTGGCGGCCTTCGCCTTCTGTATGACCATGCGCAGGCGCGCGTTGGTGGAGGGGTCTCCGCCGCCGTCTTTTGCCGCGAGGGTTAGATCTTTGCTAAGGGCGCTGAAAATCTTGCCTCTCTTGGCGTCGATAGCGGCCTTATGCCTTTTTGTTGTAGCCCATTTGCTGTGACCGGACATTTTTTTAGTTTCTCCTTTTTAATTGCGGATTTTTTGTATCACATTTTCTCGTTTGTGGAAATCGAACCTACCGCTTGGGCGGCGTGGAGCGCCCGCCCGGGTTTTTCTTGCGGGGCTCGTAGAGAGTGCCTTTGAGCCTTTCGTCCTTGAGCTTTTTGCGCGCTTTGGCGGCGTCCTCCCGGGCGATTCTCAGGCGCTCTTTGAGCGGCAACTTTTCAAACTCGGGGCCGCGAGCCATCTGGGCGGCCTGCGCCTGCTCCATGGCTTCCTGCATTCTCTGCATGAACCCGGGCTTGTCGCGCTTTTTGAGCACGACCTTGCTCGCCCCGCGGCGGACGATAATCGCCTGCAATATCCCTATCAGGCTCTGCACCGTCCAATAGAGGACGAGGCCCGACGGAAACGTGTAGAAGAACACGAGCATTATCACCGGCATCAGCTTGAAAATCCACGCCTGCGTCTTGTCCGTCGAGGGCGTCGGGGTGATGTGCATTTGCAGGAATGTCACCGCCGCGTTGATAAGCGGCAGCAGGTGCAGCGGTATCCCGAATACGGAGGGCAGGGCCTCGATGGTGTCGGGGCGCGCGAGGTCTTTTATCCAGAGGAAGTGCGCGAAGCGGATTTCGCACGAGGTCTGGAGCATGTAGTAAAGCCCTATGAAAATCGGCAGCTGTATGAAAATCGGCAGGCACCCCGCCAGCGGGTTTATCCCGTACTCGGAGTAGAGCTTCATTGTCTCCTGCTGCACTCTTTTCTGGTCGTCCTTGTACTTTTCGCGTATGGCTTTCAGGGGCTCCTGGAGCTTTGCCATGCGCTGGGCGGACTTTATCTGCACGGAGGTCAGCGGCCATATCACCGCCCTCACGATGATCGTCAAAATCACTATCGACCAGCCCCACCCCCAGTTCGGCGAGACCGCCGAAACCCAAGAGTGTATCCAGTTCATCAGCCGCGAGAGCGGGCGGCTTACGAAGCCGAACCAGCCGTAGTTCATCACGTCTTCCTGCCCCGCGCCGAGCGAGTAGAGCCTGTCGAGCTCCTTGGGCCCGACGTAGTACGAACCGCCGAGATTCCAGACCTCCCCGGGTTGGAGGGTTTCCGCCTCAAAGCCCATGAAGCCAGCGACGGCGTTGCGCATGTACTTGTTGGAGTCTTTGAGGTTTATCGCTATCGGTATTGCGTACCCGCCGTTGGAGGCGATTTTTTCGGGCGTAAACACCGCCGCGAAGAATTGGTTTTTGACGGCTCCCCAGACTATCGGGTAGAGGGAGAGCTTTTCAAAGTATTTCGCGCGGGTCTTGCCTATGCCCAGGAATCCCGACGAGTCCACGAACGACGAGGACTTCAGAAAGCGGCTTCCGTCGCCGTCGAAGAACGCCGCGGCAAGGTTCGTGCCGTAGACGTCGCTTTCGGTGGGCGGAACCGCGCCGAGGCAGATAAACACCTCGCCTATGGGCTGCGGCTCGGAGGAAATGTTTTTTACGGAGGTCGCGGTGGCTATGGTGTAGGGGGCGGCGTCGATTCCGTCGGCCTTTACGAGCTGGTATTTGCGCGTGATGTCGAATTTGTTCTCGACCCTCAGCCTGTACGTCACCGAATCCGCCGACGAGTCCACGAGCGCGAAAGATTTTTGTATGGGAACCGGTATTTCGCCCTCGTCCGGATTGAAGAACGAGAGCCCCATGGCGGGCACGCGGGCGTCGATGTCGTTGAATACGAACGGGTCTTTGGAGCCCTGCGCCTTGGGGTAGTCGCGCAGCTCCACATTCTTTATCGCCCCTCCCTTGTTCGTGAAATTTATGCGGATTTTATCGTTTTCGAGTGAGACGATTTTTTCGGGTATGTTTTCGTCGGGGGCGAAGGGCGACTGTTTGGGCGCTTTTCGGGCGGGAACGGCCTTCGCGGTTTCGGAGGGGGCCGCCATGCGCTCGGCGCGGGCCGCGCGCGCGCTTCTCTCCGCTGCGGCTTCCTTTACGGACGAATCGTACATGAAGTACATCGCCGCCATCAGGAGGAGTACCCCTATTACGGTATTTTTTTTATCCATTTTTGCAGTCGTCCGCGCCGACTCGGCGCGGAGTTTTGTCTCGATTAAAAATTGTATTCGGTTCTTTTTAAGGAAGGATCGCGGGCAATCAATCTTTTTTTCGCCGTTATTGCGCGCCTGCGGCGATTCCCCGCGGGGCATAAACCGCGGGAAAGCCCGCGCCGTTTTGCGGGAGGTTTTTGCGGATTTTGGCGCAAACTGCGGCGGAAGTTGTCGGGCGTCCCTGCCGTTTGCGTCCGCCCTAATCCGCTCCGCCGCCGCGCGGGGGAGGGGCGTTGATTCTGAACAGGCCCCGCAGCGAGAATTTGTCGGGGACGGGGTCGATTCCCCCGCGGCAGAGGGGGTTGCACCTGAGTATTCTGAAAAGCGCCATCAGGCACCCTTTCAGCGCGCCGTGCTTTTGTATGGCGTCGAGCGCGTAGTCGGAGCAAGTGGGATAAAACCGGCAGCCGGAGCCCGGAATCGCGTGCAGAAGCGGCGATACGGCGATCTGGTAAAACCTTACGCAAAGCCACGCGCAGGCCGCCAATAGTCCGCGCGGGATTTTCCTTTTTTGCGCGTTTTCCTCAAATTTTGGCATCGCGCTTTTGCGAGAGCGCCCGTCGGGCGGCTTTTGCGAATTTTGCCTCGAGCGCGCGGAAATCGAACTTTTCCCAGCCGCGGCGCATGAACACTATTATGTCGCACGCGGTTTCAAATTCCGGCGCGGTTTTGCGGAAAATTTCGCGGATTATCCGGCGGGCGCGGTTGCGCTCCACGGCGCATCCTATCCTCCGGCCGGTGACCACCGCGAGCCTCGAGAAGCCCCTTTCGGGCGCCGGGCGCAGATAAAAGACGAAGGCGGAACAATCCGCCTTCGTAGAATCAGCTTTGACAAGCTCAAAGTCTTTCGCCAAGCGCAGCCTGTTGATTTTGCCGAAGCGCACGGCTTTTTAAGCGCCTATTTCGTTACGAGGCGCTTGCGGCCCTTCTGCCTGCGGGCGGCGATAACCGAGCGTCCGCCGCGGGTTTGCATTCTGGCGCGCCATCCGCAGCGGCGCGCGCGCTTCAACTTGGAGGGTTTGTATGTGGGATTCATTGCGTGTGTTCTCTCTTTGTGAAAAAATTGTTAAAGCCAATATACGCAATCCGTTTTTCGGGCGATGTCAACATTTTTGATTGTCCGCCGCGAGATTTTCCGCCTCGCGCGCTTTGGAGGGTGTGCTTCGCCGCCCGGGAGGGGAAAAAATTCCTTGTCAACCGCGGGCGATTTTGAGATTTTGGCGGAATGGAAAAGGCAAAAATAGACATAGAATATGTCGCAAAACTCGCGCGGATCGAGCTCACGGAGGATGAGAAGGCGACGTACTCTCGCCAGCTGGGGCAGATACTCGGGTATTTCGAGCGGCTTTCCAAAATAGACGTGTCGGGCGTTGAGCCCAGCGCCCACGCGCGCGCAGTCTACAACGTCATGCGCGACGATGTCGAGGAGCCGGCCATGCCGGTTTCCGAGGCGCTGATGAACGCGCCGAAGGCCCGCGACAACCAGATATCCGTGCCGAAGGTAGTGGACGACGCTTAGGCTTCGGGAGGCAAAAAATTTTTCGCTTTTTTGAAATGGAACTTTATTACAAGACGATATCGGAGCTCGAGGAGCTCCTCGATTCGGGGGAGATTTCGGCGGTAGAGCTCGCGAAGGCCTTTATAGATAGAAAAAACGCGGTTGACGGCAAGGTCGGCGCGTTTCTTTCCTCCGACGAGGGCGGGCTTTTGGCTGCGGCGGCGGAGTCCGACGCCAGGCGCGCGCGCGGGCAAAAGCGCGGCGCGCTCGAGGGCATTCCCGTGGGGCTAAAAGACGTGCTCGCGGTGCGCGGGCAGAAGCTGACCTGCGCGAGCAAAATTCTCGAAAACTACGTCTCGCCCTACACGGCGTCGTCGCTCGAAAAGCTCGAGTCGCGCGGCGGCCTCTTTTGGGGGCGGCTGAATATGGACGAGTTCGCGATGGGCTCCTCGTGCGAAAACAGCGCGTTCAAGCTCACGCGCAATCCGTGGGACTTGTCGAGGATTCCCGGCGGAAGCTCGGGGGGGGCGGCCGCGGCGGTGGCGGCGGGAGAGTGCGCGGCGAGCCTCGGCAGCGATACGGGCGGCTCCATACGCCAGCCGGCGAGCCTCTGCGGAGTGGTCGGAATGAAGCCGACCTACGGGCTTGTCAGCCGCTACGGGTTGGCGGCGTTCGCGTCGTCCCTCGACCAGATCGGCCCGTTTGCGCGGTGCGTCAGGGACGCGGCGATATTGCTCGAAGCCGTGGCGGGCCACGACCCGAGGGATTCCACGAGCGTGAAAACCGACATTCCCGACTACGCGGCGAACCTCTCTTTGGAGGCTTTCAAGGGCAAAAAGATAGGGCTGCCAAAAGAGTATTTCTCGGCGGGCATAGATCCGGAGGTGCGCGGGATCGTCGAAAAGGCGGTTTCCGACTGCCGCGCGCTCGGCGCGGAGGTTGAGGAAATTTCCCTGCCGCACACGGATTTGGCGATTCCCGTCTACTACATCATCGCCACCGCGGAGGCGTCGTCGAACCTCGCGCGGTACGACGGCGTGCGGTACACGCGCCGCAGCCCTTCCACGACGGACGTAATTGACATGTATTTCAAGAGCCGCGCGGAGGGCTTCGGCGAGGAGGTCAAGCGCAGGATAATCCTCGGCAGCTACGTCCTGAGCTCGGGGTACTACGACGCCTACTACCTGCGAGCTCAGAAAGTCCGAACCCTCATACGCCGCGATTTTGAAGACGCCTTTGGGCGCGTGGACGTGATAATGACGCCGACATCGCCCACGACGGCGTTTAAAATCGGCGAGAAAACTTCCGATCCCCTCGCGATGTATTTGAGCGACATCTGCACGATTAACGTGAACTTGGCGGGGCTTCCCGGCATATCCGTGCCGTGCGGGTTTTCGTCGGAGGGCCTGCCCGTCGGCCTCCAGATGATAGGAAAGGCTTTCGACGAGCAAAACCTGCTGTCATTTGCGGCTTCATACGAGGCCGCCCGCGGATTTGATTCGCGCGAACCGAACCTCTGATTTTAAAACGCCATGGAATACGAAGCCGTCATAGGACTCGAAGTCCACGTCCAGATAAAGACCAGGAGCAAAATGTTCGCCCCCGTCGGCTACCGTTTCGGAGAGCCGCCGAACACGCTCACCGACCCCGTCGTCTGGGCGCTCCCGGGCGTCCTGCCCGTCCTGAACCGCGACGCCATACGCAAGACGATAAAAGTGGGGCTTATGCTCGGGTGCGAAATTCCCGAGATAACCAAGTGGGACAGAAAAAACTACTTCTATCCCGACAGCCCCAAAAACTACCAGCTCTCGCAGTACGACCAGCCTCTGTGCGTCGGCGGCGGCGTGGAAATAGAGCTCACGGGGGCGAACGCCTCCGAAATGGGCGAACACCGCGTGGTAAAGCTCACCCGCATACACCTCGAGGAGGACGTCGGCAAGCTTACCCACTTTGCCAACGACTCTCTCGTCGACTACAACAGGGCGGGAACCCCGCTGATGGAGATTGTCTCCGAGCCCGACATGCACTCCGGCGACGAGGTTTTCGCCTACCTGAACTCCCTGAAAAACACCATATCGTTCGCCGGAATTTCCGATTGCGACATGGAAAAGGGGCAGATGAGGTGCGACGTCAACATCTCCGTGCGCCCAAAGGGTTCAGACGAGCTTGGGGTGAAAATCGAGATGAAGAACATGAACTCGCCCTCCAACGCCCGCGAGTGCGTCGAGTACGAAATCAGGAGGCAGATAGACTGCCTGAAAAGGGGCGCGCCGCTCGTTCAGGAAACCCGCCGCTGGGACGCGAATTTGCGCGTCACCCAGACGATGCGCACCAAGGAGGACGCGCACGACTACCGGTATTTTCCGGATCCCGACCTCATGCCGGTGAAGATTTCGCGCGAATATCTCGAGTCCGTGCGCGCCGAGCTCCCCGAGGTTCCGTTCGACCGCCAGCGCAGGTACATGTCGGAGTTCGGCCTGCCGTATTCGGCGACGTCAGTGATGTGCCACGACCCCGAGATATGCGAATATTTTGAGCGCGCGGTTGCGGCGTATCCGAAAAACCCGAAGGCGATAGCCAATCTCATAGTAAACGATTTGCGCCGCGAGCTCATAGCGGCGCGCCAGGCGGGGGAGGACCCGGAAACGGGCGCTTCCGGAGAATTTTCCGGCGCAGGTTCCGCCGATTCGGGGCGCGGGCTCGGGCTGTTCGACTCCAAAGTCTCTCCCGAAGACATAGCGGGGCTTGCCGAAATAATCGACGGCGGGGAGATTTCCAAGCAGATCGGCAAGGAAGTGTTTGCCGAAATGTTCGCCACAGGCAAGCCGCCGGCGGACATCATATCGGAGAAGGGGCTTCGGCAGAACAGCGACAGCTCGGAGCTCGAGTCGTTCTGCATGGAGGCGATAAAGGGCAACCAAAAGGCGGTCGACCAGTTCAAGGCCGGCAACGAGAAGGCGATAAACGCGCTCATCGGCCCCGTGATGAAGGCTTCCAAGGGCAAGGCGAATCCCGCGATGGTCTTGGAGATAATGAAAAAGCTCATAAAATAGGCCATGACGGTTCCAGTAATCGTTTTGCTCGCCCTTCTGGGGGCGAGGCTCGTGGCGTCCTCGTGGCTCGAGCTGCTCAACATCCGGTGCGTCCTGGCGCATTCGGGCGAGGTTCCCACGCCGTTCAGGAGGTTCGTCGATGCCGCCGCGTACAAAAAGGCGGTATCGTACACCGTGGACAAAGCGAAGTTCGCGGTGGTCGAAGACGCCTGCTCTGCGGCGTTTCTTTCTGTCGTTCTCGCGCTTTGGATTCTGCCGGCGATGTTCGACTTCGGAATGGACGTGTTCGGAACTTCCGTGTGGGGGCAGTCGCTGACGCTAATATTCATGGCGGTGATACTGTCGCTTCCGGAAATCCCGTTTGAGCTCTATTCGCAGTTCGTGATAGAGCAGGAGTACGGATTCAACAAGGGAACCCTCGGGCTATGGGCCAGCGACAAGATAAAGGGGCTTTTGGTGGGCGCGGCGTTGGGAGCGCCGATCCTCGCGCTCATATTGTGGTTCTCGCGCGAGTTCCCGTCGACGTGGTGGATTTGGGGGTTCGCGGCGGTCGCGCTCTTTCAGGTCGCCATGGTCGTCTTGTATCCGCGCCTGATCCTGCCTATATTCAACAAAATCCGCGACCTGCCCGAGGGCGAGCTGCGAGACTCTCTCTTCGCCCTCGCCGACAGGGGGGGGTTTAAGGCGCGCGCCATACAGGTGATCGACGGCAGCAGGCGCAGCTCGCATTCCAACGCCTTCTTCACGGGGTTCGGAAGGTTCAGGCGCATAATCCTTTTCGACACTTTGATAGACCAGCTCTCCCCGCGCGAGCTCGAGGCGGTTCTCGCCCACGAGATAGGCCACTACAAAAAGGGGCACGTCCTGAAAATGATGGCGCTTTCGTTCGCTATGACGTTTCTTACTTTCGCGATAATGGGGTGGCTTTCGGAGAGCGAATGGTTTTATCTTGGGTTCGGGTTCTGCGAGGCTTCGGGCTTCGGGCCGGTGCTGCTGATGTACTCGATGTTCTCGGGGCTTTTCACGTTTTGGCTGACGCCCCTCCTCAACGCCTTTTCGCGCGGGAACGAATACGAGGCCGACGCTTTTGCCGCGGAGCTTTGCGGGTCTGGCGCGGAGCTTTGCGGGGCGCTCGAAAAGCTCCACAAGGAAAACCTCGGCAACCTCACGCCGCACCCGCTGTACAGCGCTTTCCACTACTCTCACCCGACTCTCGCGGAGCGCGTCGCCGCCGTGTCCGGAGCGCGGCGTATGGGGTGATTTTGCGCCCGAATTGGCTTGACGCGCGCCCGAAAAGCTTTTCTTTGTATTTAAAAACGGCCCCGACGGGGAGGACGGCGTTTTTGCGCCCGTTTTTGCGCCGAAACCGGATTCGCGGGGCGGACTGTCTTTCGGCGTTTGGCATTGCACAAAACCAAAAGGATAAAAATGGACAGAAGAAAATTCATAAAGAGCGTCGGAACGGCGGGAGCCGCCGCGTTTGTTCTGCCGAGGTTTTCCATAGCCTCGTCAAAGTCGCCCAACAGCAAGCTAAACGTTGCGTTCGTCGGCGTCGGCGGCGTCGGCGGCATGGCGATAAACGGCATGAAGAGCGAAAACGCCGTGGCTTTCTGCGACGTGGACGCCAACCTCAGCGGCTGGCACAAGAAAGAAAACCCGAAGTCGCAATTCTTTCAGGACTACCGCGTGATGCTCGACAAAATGGGCAAGGACATCGACGCCGTGTGCGTTTCCACACCCGACCATTCGCACTTTAAAATCACGCTGGACGCCATGCAGTGCGGAAAGCATGTGTGCGTCCAGAAGCCGCTCGTCCACAACATATGGCAGTGCCGCGAGCTCGAGAGGGCGCGCCAGTACTACAAGGTTCAGACGCAGATGATGAACCAGGGGCACGCAACGGAGGGCATACGCCTTCTCAAAGAATGGCACGACACCGGCATCGCAGGCCCGATCCGCGAAGTCCACGTAATGTGCAGCGGCCCGAGCTGGTGGAACGGCAACCCGAAGGCCACGCCGTATTTCCGCAAGCCCAAGGAAGGCTTCCCGCTCAACAAGGAAAAGGTTCCCGCCAACCTTAACTGGGACATGTGGCTCAACCAGGGCAAGTACGCCGACTACAACAATATTTACACGCCCCTGAGCTGGCGCGGCTTCTGGGACTACGGCACCGGAATGCTCGGCGACTGGTTCTGCCACACCGGCGACGCCCCCGTCTGGATTCTCGACCTCAAGGGCGACTGCACCGTGGAGCTTCTCGACGTCAACTGCTCCTACGACCAGAAGGTGTTCATCCCGAACTCCTCGACCGTCAAGTGGTCTTTCCCCAAGACCGACAAGCGCGAGGCCGTGACGATGTATTGGTACGACGGCAACAAGCATCCCATCACAAGGCCCAAGGATATAGACGAGGGCAAGAACACGATGACCAGCGGCATGTATATGATAGGCGACAACCACACGCTCGAACACGGCGCGCGCCCCAACAGCCCCCGCTTTACAAACAGCAGATTCTTCGACGAATTCAAGCGCAGCGGCAAGGCGAAGAACAGGGTGATCCCCCGCGTCCGCGAGGGCAGTCTGTATTGCGAATGGATAGACGCCATCAAGGGCGACGGTCCTGAGGCGGGCTCGAACTTCAAGTATGCCTCGCAGATAACGGAAGTGGCGCTTCTGGGCGTGCTCGCGCAGCGTTTCGGCGGCAAGATAGAATGGGATTCCGAGAATATGAGGGCGACAAACCGCCCCGAGCTCGACGAATACATCAGGGAGCCGGAGCGCAAGGGGTGGGAGTCCAAAGAAGTTCCGCGCCCGTCGTTCTTCGAGCGGCTCTTCGGATAACCTGAACCGGTCGGAGAAATTCCTGTTCGGGGGTGTTTCCGCGTAAAGCCGGATAATTAAAAACCTTAATCGGACGGATTTTTGTTTTATGCCCAATTAATTTATTGCCAATGATAAATTACTTGGGCATTTTCGTTTTCTCCCCGTTTCGGCTGTAAATCAAACTCTAATCTATCGCGTATGAATGATAAACATAAACTTGCGGCAGCCCTCCTTGCATTTACATTCCTGTTGTATATCCCCTTGAAAGCTTCGGATTCCCTTGTCGAAATCGGTACTGTAAAAAATCCCGGGTCGAAAAATATAAGAGGGTCTTCGTTGGGCATAGGCTTTGAATGCCTCGACAGAAAAATCTTCGATCCGGAAAAGACCTACGATAAACTTGAAAAGACGGGGGTAAAATGGGCGCGATGCCAGACGGGCTGGAACCGTTGCGAGACCCAAAAGGGGGTCTACGATTTCAAGTGGCTCGACGGCGTCGTCGACAACCTCATAAGCCGCGGAATCCGCCCTTGGTTTAATGTCGGATTTGGAAATCCGATTTATATGGAAAACCTTACGAACCCCGCCGCGGTCGGGCACGTCCCGCTCTATTACGGAGAGGAGGTCAAGGCCGCATGGGGGAATTTCCTGCGGGCGCTGGCGGAGCATTTTAAGGGCAGGGTAGAGTATTACGAAATTTGGAACGAGCCCAATATCGTCAACTTTTGGCGCCCCGCGAAGCCGAGCGTTTCCGAATACATGAAACTGATAAGATTCAGCCGCGAAAATATACTCAAAGGCGATCCCGGGGCAAAGATAGGCGCGTGCGTGAGCGGGGGGATGTCGGGTTATGTAGAGTCGTTTTTCAATGCCGGCGGCGGAAAATTTATAGACTTTTTCGCCGTCCATCCATACCAGATTCTTCCCGAGCAGAATTACGCGGCAATGGCGGGTTCCATAAGAGCCCTCATGAGGGAAACTTCGGGACGGGAAATTCCGTTGTGGCAGGGGGAATCTGGCTACGGGTCATATTTCCCCGAGGGGCATTTTCTCAAAACATGGCACAGGGGGAGTCAAAAAAACCAGGCGAAATGGCTGCTAAGGCGTTTTGCAACCGATCTCAGCCTGAAAATCCCCCTCACGTCGTTCTTTCAATGCGTCGACCTGACGGCGGCATACCAAACGGGCGTCGGCAAGCAATCCCCGTCGCTGCACGGCATTTTGGAAAACGTCACTTACAGGGAAAAGGAGGCCTACTATGCGCTGAAAAATTTCTGCGCCGTCTTCGATTCCGACACGAAACCCTCGGAGTATTTTGCGGCTGCGGATCTCACGCCGGTTCGCCCGAGAAGCGAGAAAATTTCGCGCCTTCCCGACATGGCCGCCATAGCATACGCATTCGAGCGCAACGGCTATCCGCTCGTCGCCTATTACATGCCGGAAGATTTGCAACTCGAATCTGCCGCGATTGACGGAGTAAAACTCTCCGTTTTGGGCGGCGGCCTGAAACGCGTGGAAAATCCCGTGCTTATAGACATGCTCGACGGCAAAGTCTATAAAATAGCAAAGGGGAAAACTTCCGGAAACCCCTATGCAGCCCCGATTTTCAGGAACCTTCCGCTGAAAGATTATCCGTTGGTTTTGACAGACTTCGAAGCCGTAAAAGACAGAATAAGCCTTGCCCGGTAAACGATTCGGAAAATGCATGTGAACGTGTTGCGCGGGGAGTGTAAAAATTCTCCAATGCAATAATCTTCGAAAAAAGGAGGAACTTTTTTTGATTCGGCGTTTTTTGCAAAAAATAGTTTTATTCGCGGGGAAATTTGCGAAAAGTTTTTGCTTTGCCTTTCAGAGGCGTCGCGGGCGGTGGAATTTTCGCCAAAATATGCTTGCCAACGGAAGTCAAAAAAAGTCTGATATTGCGCATATTTTTGCGCCAGCTTAGCTCAGTTGGTAGAGCAGTTGATTTGTAATCATCAGGTCGTCGGTTCGAGCCCGACAGCTGGCTTAGCCTTCAAAAGCCCGCAATCCGCATAAACAAAGGATTTGCGGGCTTTATCGTTTCAGGGAAATTTAGGGTCAACACCAAAGGTTGTGGAATAGGTTGATTTTTTAGATTTGTCTTTCATAGTTTCACCCCGCATTCTACAAGTACTCTCAAGCGGTAATTTTTAAAGTTTCTGTATCCGTAGGCTCGTCTTTGGATTAGCTTCATCTTGCGGTGGAAGCCTTCTGTAATTCCGTTATTCTTCGTAAATCTCCACATTCTGATTATTGGCGCAAACCACTTGCTTATCGTTTCCGCAAGTTTCCCAAACTCTGTCGGCGCTTCGTATCTCATCACTTTCATCATTCCCTTTAACTTTCTTATGTTATTCTTGCATTGCTTTGCCGTCTGACTCTTCTTGTTTAGCAACTCGCATAGCTTCTCTTTAAATTCGTACGCAAGCTCGATTGCCGGATTTTCCTTAAAAAAGCTTTTAAGTCGCTCCATCTCTTGCGCTTTTAGCCTCTTTCTCCTTTTCCGCAAAGGATAAGTAATCTTTCTATTCCACTTTACTTCTTCCTGCGCACTCTTGCAAAATTCCATAAAGTGGTTGAGCACTAATCGTATCACATGAAACCTATCCGCTACTATCTTCGCCCTCGGAAAACATCTCCTTACGATACTTCGATATCCGCTCGATAAATCCATGCACACTACCTTCACATTTTCCCTGCCTTTGTATGACATTAGCGCGCCTGCTATATCGCTATGTCTCTTCCCTTTAATAACATCGTATACCCTGTGGTGCGATAAGTCGGCTATTGTCGTCGCAAACTTGTAACCCTTGTGGATTGTGTGTTCGTCTATCCCTATAATTTCAGGACAAGGATAGTTGATTTGCTCTTTGAGCTTTTGCTCGTACCTACTGTGGATTGCCCGCTCAACCGTGCTTGCAGATATGCGGTAAATCCGAGCAATAGCCTTATTGCAAACGTTCCGAGCGTATTCACTTACGAGCCTGTTTTTGAACCTCTCCGAGTGACGAGCGTAAGGCCTTACTCCCTCAAGCCTTTCGCGAAAGACCCTTCCGCAATCGAGACACTTGTAACGCTTGCATTTTACCTTGAGATGATAAATAGCTCCGTTTTCAGAGACGTGCTTAATATAACGCCAGTAGGAATCGTAATGAATCAAACGATGCGACCCACATAAGCAGTCGGGTATACCCGACTGCTTATGCTCAACTTCCGCAAGCGAAAAGTCTTGACTAACTCTTACCGTCCTGAGTATCTTATAACCCTTGATTAACACATTGGGCATTGTAGAACATTTTTTATTCTCTTTGCCCTCTTTTTTTTCTCTCATTCCACAATCTTTGACGTAGAGCGGAAATTTAACGCCGCTAACGCAAAACGCGCTTAAAAAAACGTTAGTTTTTCTTGAAATTCACCCCGCCATGAAAATTGCCGTTTTCGGAAATTCGTGTGTCCTTTCTGAAATCAACTACATTTCCGAAAATGGAAAGCTGTCAAAAAAGATTCAAATTTAGGGGTGCGTTAAACCCCGTAAAGCAAAATACCGTCAATTTATTTCCGCGCGCGGAAATATTCAATCTCTCAAATTTGCCGTTTACTTTCGATATTAGGCTGCGCCGTGCGGAAATGCAAAATTCTCCGAACGGCGGAACTCTTGTGCGAATGGATTGCGGCGTAATATAATACGCGTTGCAAGAACATGGTGTTGCCGCAAAGTAAAAATCCCGGGCGCGGCGAGGAAACAGAAGCGGCTTTGCCGCCAAGGCGCGCCGCCGCGCGCGCGGTTCAGTTTGAAGAAAGTCGCCGAAGCTCGCGCGGCGCCGCCGCGCGGCAGGCGGGGGATTCCTTCAAAAACGGAGCATAGGCGGCAAGCGCGCCCATGATTATTCGGATTCTTTTACTTCAACTTTTATCGTCGGCCTGCCGGTGCGGAGGGAATCCGGAACCCGCAACAGGTCGAACTGCTTCCCTATATCGTCGTCCACCGTCTCCACCGCGCGCAGCTCTCCGCGGCTCGTTTGCTGCGGGATTGCGGCAGGACGCCTCTGCGCGGGCGCCATGCGGCTTTGCGCCGGCGTGAAATTTGCGGGCGCCGCGCGCGCCGCAGAGGGCGGGTCTTCCGCCGGCGGCGCCGCTGTCACAGAGTTTCCGAGCCTGGCTTTTTTTACGAAAACCCTACCCCTGTCAATATTCCGGTTGGGGGAGAGGAAATCCCAAAAAGAGCCGTCGTTTTCGCGCAGCTTGCCGCCCGCTTTGGAAATCGTTATGCCTGGCTCGTCGGAGCGGGATTCGCGAAAATAGAATTTGTTGATTTCGCGCATGGACATCTCCATGAGTTCGGCGTACTGGTCGCGGAGAAATTCCTGATACTTGGTGTCGCGCTTGTTGACGTCGATTTTCCCGAGGTATTTTTTTGAAAGGTTCCTGTCGGTGTTTTCAAGCGCGAGCGGAACGTCCGCTCCGCCCCAAAGATCGCGCCTTGTCTTGCCGGAATATTCGGGAACCGCGAAATCCTCCCTGTTGCCGGGCGCCCTTTGCCTTGACATCTCCGCACCCGGAAGCCCCTCCTCGACGTGCGGCTTCATTTCGCGCAGGTGCGACACGTCGCCGATGTCCTCGAACGTCTTTTTCTCGACTTTCTTGTCGGCGTCGCGCGCCTTGCGCCCCTGCATGGCGTTCATTTTCGACTCCTCGAACCTGCGCTTCATGAACGTCGAGTTCGCGCGGGTGAAGTCGTTGTTCAATATGGCGAGCGCGTCCGCCGGCACAGCCGCCGCCAAAATCGCCGCAACAATACTGCCGAACGCCCTCGCCAAGCTAAATCTTTACCCCCATTATTTCGAGTATCCTTTGCAGGTCGTCGTTGCCGAGGTACTCTATTATGATTTTGCCCTTTTTTGCGCTGTGGCGGAGCTCAACGCTCGCGTTGAGCCTCAGGGCGATTTTGTTCTGGACGTCGCGGACTACCGCCGACTGGGCGGCCTTCGCCGCCGGAGTGGAGGAATCCGCGCGCGCGGCGCCCTCTTTGAGCCTCCGCACGGCTTCCTCTGCGCCGCGGACATTCAGCCCGTTTTCGATTATCCTGCGCGCGAGAATTTCCTGCTGGGCCCTGTCCTCGAGCCCGAGAATCACCTTTGCGTGCCCGGGGGAGATCATGCCGCTCGAAATGTAGCCCTGCACGCTTTCCGGCAGTTTCAGGAGCCTCAGGGAATTTGCTATGCTCGAGCGCGGCTTGCCGAGCCTCTGCGACACCGCGTCCTGCGTGAGGCGGAAATTTGCGATGAGGTACGCTATGCCCTTGGCCTCCTCCATGGGGTTGAGGTCGGCGCGCTGGATGTTTTCTATCAGCCCTTTCGCCGCGGCGGACGAGTCGCTCGCGCTCTGGACGCACGCGACGATTTTTTTCATGCCGAGCAACCTGCACGCGCGCAGCCTGCGCTCTCCCGCGAGCAGTTCGTAATGCCCGCCGGAGATCTGCCTTACGAGAATCGGCTGCAAGAGCCCCTCGGAGGATATGGAGTCGGCGAGGTTGCGGATTTCCTCTTCCGAAAATTCCCGCCGCGCCTGGTAGGGGCTCGGAACCACTTTTTCTACGGGGATTTCGCTGAACAGCCCGTGCGGGGAAATCTGGATTTTGAGCGGAGCGGGCGACGCCTGCGCCGCCATCTTGCCGATGCCCGAGTCCGCCGCTTTTTTCGCGCCCGCCGATATTATCGAGCCGAGACCCCTTCCCAAAGATTTGCGTTGGATTGCCATTTTTCAGCCTATTTTTGCGGTACGAAAATTTCGTCGCCGACGCGCAGCCCGCGCGTGGGATCCGCGATTCTGTTCGCGTCCTGAATCCATTTTATGCGCGAGTTCATCTTGCGGGCGATCCTGCTTATCGAGTCGCCTGACTGGACGGTGTAGGTGACGCCCGTCTTGGGGTAGTCGTCTGAAAAGTTCGCCGGCAGGTCTGCCTGCGGGCGCGTGCCGATCGCGGCTGCGAGCTTCTGTATGTTGGCGTTCGTCTGGGCCGCCATGGCCTCGAGATCCTTTTTCACGAGGGCGATTATCTCGCGTTTGAGGGATTCGTTTTGCGCGCCCACCTCGCTCCTTACGAGCGAAACCTGCTGGCGGACGGCCTCCGTTCCGACTGTGGACGACTGCACGCCTTTCAGTTTGCGCGAGAGCTCCTCGTTCTCGCGCCGCAACTGTTCGACTTCGAGCCTGAGCTGTCCGACTTCGCGCCTCAGAAGCGCCATGTCCTGCTGCAAGTCGGCCACTGCCGCGGTCTGCGCGTAAGCCGCCGCCGCGAACAGCGGAGCCGCCGCGAAAAAAGCCGTAATTTTCATATCTTAAAAAAGTTCCCTGTTTTCAATGCGTTAGGCAAGCCGCCCGACAGAGGGCGGCAATCATAACGCAAGTATCTTTTATTTTATCGGCATTTCAAGTTTTTTTCAATCCGCCGCGCGCCGGAATCGGGGAATAGGGCGGACATCGCGGTTCCGCCCTTTGGCGCGGATGCGCCGCCGGTCTTGAAAACGCCGGAGTGCCGCAAACGTTCATGGCGGATTTTTTCGCCGCCATGCGCGCGGGCGGGCGCGCCGCGGAAAAACTCGCGGAGAGCTTTGCGCAGGCCGGCCCGCGGCGGAGAGGGGGCGGGGCGGAAGCGCGTTAGCGCGGATGCGCCGTTTTTGCCCCGCGCCGCATTTTGCAATGGCATGGGGGATTCGGGCGCCTCATTTTTTTGTTGAGAACGCCGGAAAATAATCCGATAAAGCCGTTATATTTCAAAAAATTGTCATTATAGCATAAACGTATGTGCGGCATAACGGGATATGTCGGGAACAAAAACGCCGTTCCCATCCTTTTGGAGGGGCTCTTGAAGCTTGAATACCGAGGCTATGATTCCGCCGGAATCGCCCTGCTCAAAAACGGCGTGATGCGCGTCTGCAAAAAGAAAGGGCGGGTCGGAACCCTCGCCGAGGAGGTCGGCAGAATGAAGTTTTCCGCCAATACGGGAATCAGCCACACCCGCTGGGCGACGCACGGCGGAGTCACGGACGCCAACGCCCATCCGCACGTGTCTTCCGACGGCAACTTTGCGCTCGTCCACAACGGCATAATAGAAAATTACGAGGGCATAAAAAACTTTCTCTGCACAAAGGGCTATTCGTTTTCGAGCCAGACGGACTCCGAAGCCCTCGTGAACCTCATAGCGTACCACTACGCGCACAGGACGGAAGACGACGCTGAGAACCGTTTTATGGAGGCGGTCAGAAAAGCCCTGTTGCACGTCGAGGGCACGTACGGAATCGCGGTTTTGTGCCGCTTCAACGACGGGGAGATCGTCGCGGCCCGCAAGGGGTCGCCGCTTCTGATAGGCGTTGGCAGAAACGAGAGGCTCGTTTCGAGCGACGTGCTCGGGTTCGCGGGCAGGGCGTCGAACGTCATATATTTGGAGGACAACCAAATCGCCTCCGTGACCGCCGACAACTGCGACATCGTAACCATCGGCAACAAGCCGGTGAGCTACACGGTCGGCGAAATCGACTGGAAGCTCGAATCCGCCGAGCTCGGCGATTGCAGGCACTTCATGCAGAAGGAAATCATGGAGCAGCCGACGGTTCTCGAAAACGCCATCAGGGGCAGGATTTCCGACGACAACTCGACGGCGGTGCTCAACGGGCTAAACATGACCCCAACCCAGATGCGCCAGATAGACCGCATACTCTTTTGCGCGTGCGGGACGGCGTGGCACGCGTGCCTCGTAGCCGAATACCTCATAGAGAAGTACGCCAGGATTCCCGTGGAGGTCGAGTACGCGAGCGAGTTCAGGTACCGCAACGCCCCCCTCGACAAGAACACATTGGTGTTTGTCATAAGCCAGAGCGGGGAGACCATCGACACGCTCGAGGCTCTCAGGGAGTCCAAGAGAAAAGGCTTCAAGACTCTCGCGATAACAAATTCGGTGGGCTCCACAATTTCGCGCGAGTCCGACGGCGGGCTCTACCAGTACGCGGGCAAGGAGGTCGGCGTGGCTTCCACGAAGGCGTTTACATCGCAGATTGCCATATGCCTGCTGATAGCCCTCTACATCGGCAGAATGCGCGACCTGTCCTTCTCCGACGGGCGGGCTATAGTGGACGCGATAAAGTCGCTTCCGGCGGTCGTTGCGCAGGTTCTGAAACTCGCCCCGCGGATAGAGAAAATCGCCAAAAAATACGCGAAGTTTTCCGATTTCCTGTTCGTCGGCAGGCTCAGCGAATTTCCGGTCGCGCTCGAGGGCGCGCTAAAACTCAAGGAGATTTCCTACATACACGCGGAGGGGTATCCCGCCGCCGAAATGAAGCACGGGCCGATAGCGCTGGTCTCTCCCGAATGCCCGTCCGTGGTGTTCGCGACATCCGACGAAATCCTCTCGAAAGTGGTCTCGAACGCGCAGGAGATAAAGGCGCGCAAGGGGCCGATAATCGCCGTCACCGACCGGCCCGAGGCCTTCGAGGGGATCGCCGACGACATCGTCGCCGTGCCGAAGGTCCACGACTGCATAAAGACGGTTGTGGCGACAATTCCCATCCAGCTGCTGGCGTATTACATCGCCCTAGAAAGGGGCTGCGACGTGGACAAGCCACGAAATCTCGCAAAGGCAGTGACGGTGGAGTAGGGGGTGTCGCGCCTCTTATGTGGGCGCTTGAAATTCCCGTTGGCGAAAGTTTCTCTTTGGGAAGCTTTCGTTTTTTATTGCCCGCCGATAATTTAAAATTCGGCTTTGCAGCTATCATACAGGCTTTTTTTGCCGCTGCGGGCCACGCATTTGGAGAGGGGCGGCGGGCGGAGGTTTTGCGGCAACCGCTGTTTTTTTCAGCCCTGCGAAATAAGCAAAAAAGTTTTCGCCGAAATGCCGAAGGGAAATGCGCTTGCCCTGCGAAAGCGGCGAATAGGGCGTAGCCGCCATTTCTCTTTCCCCGTCCGCGATAATAAAAACGCGGGCAAACCGCGTTCAAAAAATTCCCCGCAATATGAGGCTTGCGCGCATTTGGGGCTTGGAAAGCGCCGCCTGACCGCATTACGCAAAACGCGGCTGCGCCCGCGCGAACTGCGGGTTTTGCGCATGAGGGCGGGCGGATTTTTCCGCCGCGCCTTAGGAGCCCGGGTGGACGGCGGGGATAGAGGCGAGCTCCGGAGGGATTTTGTCGGGTTCGTAGGTCGGGAAAGAGAACTCGAGAAGGCTGACGCAGGGAACTTCAAATTTTGCCCTTCCGCCGCTCCTGTCCACGAGCACCGCCGCGGCGACCGGTATTCCGCCGTTTGACTTTACGATGTCTATGCACTCCTGCACGCGGCCCCCGCGCGTGACCACGTCTTCTACGATGAGGATTTTTTCGCCCTTGCGTATCTTGAAATTCCGGCGCAGGGCGAGGCTGCCGTTTTCCTTTTCGGCGAAGATGAAGCGTTTTTTGAGCTGGCGCGCCGTCTCCTGCCCGAGCACGAGCCCGCCGATAGCGGGCGCCATCACCGTTTCGCATTCGGCGTCCCCGAGCTTTTGCGCGAGCATTCCGACGAGTTCCTCCACCCTGTCCATGTGTTCGCACACGCGCGCGCACTGGAAGAAATGCCCGCTGTGCAGGCCGCTGCGCAGTATGAAGTGCCCCTCGAGAAGGGCGCCGGTTTCCCTGAAAATTTCGAGTATTTTTTCGTCTTGTGCGTTCATGTTTTTAACGGTTTCCGAAAGTTTCCGCCTGTTCGATTGTCGCCCGCACGCCGTTTCCGCACTCCGCGCGCATGGCGGCGAACCCGCTTTGGGAATATTTTTCCCACACGCCCCAGAGGAGAACCCTGTCGGTCTCCGGAATGTCGAGCTTTTCGATTTCGTCCGCGCCGAACAGCCCGAAAGCGCCTTCGGAGATGTTTTCGGGAAGGGCGCGTATGCGCTTTTTGGCGTCGAAGAGAAACATCAGCCAGTGCGCTCCGCCCTCGTAGGATTTTTCGCTTATCATCGCGAACATCCGCAAGTCGGAGCCCGAGAGCTCGAGTCCGATTTCCTCGCGCGTTTCCCTTATCGCGCACTCGAACGGGGATTCCCCCTCCGCCATTTCGAGCTTGCCGCCAATCGGGCTCCACAGCCCGAAGTTGGGCGCCTTGTTCCTGCGGATCAGCAGAAATTTTCCGCTCTCGTCCCGCACGAACACGAGGGCGCTTATTTTGAATGGAAGTGTCCGCGGCGCCGGCATTGCGGAATCAGTCGAATATGACGGTTTTGTTTTTGTAGGTGAGAATCCGCCCCTCGATATGCCACCTGACGGCCTTTGCGAGGGCCTCGCGCTCGAGCTCCCTGCCTTTGCGCATCAGGTCCTCAACGTTGTCGCGGTGGCTCACGGTCGCTACCACCTGGGCGATTATCGGGCCCTCGTCGAGGTCTTTTGTAGCGTAGTGGGCGGTGGCGCCTATGATTTTCACGCCGCGCTCGTAGGCTTTGTGGTAGGGCTTGGCGCCGGCGAACGCCGGCAGAAAGCTGTGGTGTATGTTGATGATCGGGGCGGGGCAGGAGTCTATGAAGTTTTCGCTCAGAATCTGCATATAGCGCGCCATTACGACGAGCTCCGCGCCGCTTTTGCGGATTATTGCGAGCTGGCCGGCCTCGGCCTCTGGCTTTGTCTCTTTGGAAATCGGGGTGTGGTGGAATTCAATCCCGAACATTTCGGACATTCCGCGCAGGTCCTCGTGGTTGGATATGGCGCATGCGATGTCGCAGTTGAGCTCCCCCGAGCGGCAGCGCAATACGATGTCGCTGAAACAGTGCTCGAACTTCGAGACCATCAGCGCGATTTTCGGCCTGCGCGAGGAGCGCATTATGGTGGTGTCCATTCCCAGATCCCTGCGCGCGAGCTCCTCGAAGAGGCGGATTTCCTCGGCGATGTCGCCGGCGGGTATCCACTCCACCCGCTGGAAAAATATGCCCTCCTGCCTGTCCCTGTGCTGGTCGGCGTGGAGAATGTTTCCGCCGCGCGCGTAAATCCACCCTGACACGCGGGCGACTATTCCGGCGCGGTCGGGGCCGTGCAACAACGCTATTATTCTTTCTTCCTGCATTTCCGTCTTCCTCGGCGCTCCGCCAGCTTTGGGGGCCGGTTCCGCCGCGCCCGTTCCGGCGCGCTCGGCTTACGACTCCGAAAACGCGCGGCGCCCGAGCGGCTTAGAATTCAAATTTAGATTTTCCCATTCTGCGCTCGATTTCCGCGACCACCGCCTTTTCGGCGTCCTCGCCGTGCGCCTCAAACGTCACGGAGAACCTTACGAACGCGCCGGCGTCGTCCCACGGAACGGTGCTTATGAGGTGCTCGGTGATCATCCACTGCGAGAAGTCCTCGCCGCTCGAAAATTCCCTGCGCGAGCCGTCTTCGAGAACCGCCGCCTTGGGGGCGGGCATGTAGAGGAAAAATCCCGCCTTCGGCTTTTTGGGCGAAAATCCGAGCCGCGATAGAGCCGCGATGAGCAGATCCATTCTGCGCGAGTACTTGGCGGCAATCGCGCGCGTGATGAGCGGGTTTTCAAGCCCCTTGGCCGCGGCGAGCTGTATGCCGAGGAACTGTCCGGAGTCGGTGTTGTCCTTGACGTCGCCGTACGCTTTTACGATGAGCGGGTTGCCGCAGACCCAGCCGATTCTCCAGCCCGTCATGTTGTGGCTCTTGGAGAGCGAATGGAGCTCTACGGCCACGTCTTTCGCGCCCTCGACCTGCAATATTGAAAGCGCGGGGGTGTCGAACGCAAGCGACGCGTACGCGGCGTCGGAGACCACTATGAGGCTGTTTTGCTTCGCGAATTTCACGAGGCGCTCGAAAAATTCGAGAGTGGCGCTGGCGCCCGTGGGGTTGTTGGGATAGTTTACGACGATCGCCTTCGCCCTTTTGAGGACGGCGGCGGGAATCGAATCGAGGTCGGGCAGGAAGCCGTTTTCGGCTTTTAACTGTAGGTTGTAGACCTCCCCGCCCAGATATTTTGCGTGCGTGCCGAACACGGGATAGCCTGGAACCGTCATTATCGCGACGTCGCCCGGGTTGATAAAGCAGTTGGGGAGGATCGAGAGGGCGGCCTTGGAGCCTATCGAGTGGAGGATTTCCGTCTCGGGGTCAAGCTCCACCCCGAACACGGCCTTCATATATCCCGCCGCCGCCTTTTTGAAATCGGGGCCGCCGTTGTCGGCGTACCCGCGGTTTGCGGGGTCTTTCGCCGCCGCATAGAGGGCTTCCACCACTTCCGGAAACGCCATTTCGTCGGGTTCGCCCACGCCCATGTCTATGAGTTCCACCCCGGGCTTGGCGGCCTTGGCCGCGCGCTTTGCCCTCTTTATCTTTTCAAATTTGTATATGGCGGTGCTCTTCCCGTAGTTAACGCCGCCGATTCTCTCGGCGAAGAGATTTTGTATGTATGAATCGCTCATGCGCGTCGGTGTCATTTAATGGGTTGATTTTTTGAAAAATATAACAAGTATGAAAGAAATAAGAGAGCAGGAGTAAAATCAATGAAAATAATATCGTCTCCGGCAGAAATGACGGCTTTTGTCAAATCGGCGCGCGCGAACGGCGGGAGGATAGCCCTCGTCCCGACAATGGGCGCGCTGCACGAGGGGCATTTAAGCCTCGTTAAAAAGGCCAAAACGCTCGCGGACACCGTAGTCGTCTCGATTTTTGTCAACCCGACCCAGTTCGGCCCCAACGAGGATTTCGACAAATACCCGCGCCAGTTGGACGCGGACGCCGCCAACTGCGGGGCCGCCGGCGCGGACGCCGTATTCGCCCCGTCGGTTTCCGACATCTATCTCCCCGACGCCTCCACCTATGTCGTCGAGGAGGACATCAGCCGGTATCTCTGCGGCAAGACCCGCCCGAAACATTTCAGGGGGGTGACGACGGTCGTCACCATTTTGTTCAACATCGTCCGCCCCGACGTCGCCGTGTTCGGCGAAAAGGACGCCCAGCAGGTTTCCATCATAAGGCGCATGGTCCGCGACCTCTTCATGGGCGTGGAAATCGTCACGGGAGAGATAGTGCGCGACGAGAACGGGCTTGCGCTGAGCTCGCGCAACAAGTACCTCGACAAGCTCGAGCGGCTCGGGGCCTCGCGCCTGCACGCCGCGCTCGAGGACGGCAGGAAGCTGTGCCTCGACGGGTGCTCCAACGTCGACCGCGTGAAGGCGCACGTTATAAACAGTGTGACCAACGCCAAGACGCGCGTCATATACGTGGAGATTGTGGACGCCGAAACCTCCATTCCGATGACGGAGGCCGTTCCGGGGAAGTCGAGAATATCCGCAGCGATCTGGTACGGGCAGACGAGGCTCATCGACAATGTGAGGATCTGAGGCGCGCCATTACCGTTAATTTATTATCCGCATTATGAAATTCGACGCAGTTGTAGTCGGCAGCGGCATTGCGGGGCTGAGTTTTGCCCTCAAATCATCGAAACTCGGGCACAAGGTCGCCATAATAACCAAGAAGGAGAGATCCGACACCAACACCAACCACGCGCAGGGCGGAATCGCCAGCGTGACGAGTTGCGCGGACGACTTTGACTCGCACGTAAAGGACACGCTCGTTGCGGGCGACGGCCTCTGCGACGAGGCCGCGGTGCGCGAGATCGTCAAGGCGGGCCCGCGCCAGATAAAGGATCTCATAGAAGAGGGCGTGGAGTTCACGAGCCTCGAGGACGGCTCGCCGTCGCTCGGGCGTGAGGGCGGGCACTCACGGCGCCGGATTCTGCACGTCAAAGACTACACCGGGCGCGCGATAGAGGAGGCGCTTTTGAAGGCCGTAGCCGCCGACCCGAACATAGAAATTCTCGAGCACCATTTCGCGATAGACCTCATCACCCGCTCCAAGGCGGAGGGCACGCTTCTGGGCGGGCGCGGCGATGACATAGTGGGCATATATGTCTACGACACCAACAACGGCGTCGTCAAAACCATGAAGACGCCCGTTGTGATGCTCGCGACCGGCGGCGCGGGCTGCGTCTACCTCTACACCACGAATCCCGAGATCGCCACGGGCGACGGAATCGCGATGGCGTACCGCGCGGGAGCGGAGGTCGCCAACCTCGAATTTATCCAATTCCACCCGACTGCGATGTATTCGCGCGAGGGGGAGAGGTTTTTGATATCGGAGGCCGTCCGCGGCGAGGGCGCGGTTTTGCGCAACGCCAAAGGCGAGGCCTTCATGGAGCGTTACGACCGGCGCAGGGATCTCGCCCCGCGCGACATAGTCGCGCGCGCCATAGACAGCGAGATGAAGCGGCTCGGCTCGCCGCACGTGTGGCTCGACATCACCAGCAGGTCGGCCGGCGAGCTCAGGGAGAGATTCCCGCAGATCTACGCGCACTGCCTCGAAAAGGGCATAGACATTTCAAAGGACTACATGCCGGTCGTCCCCGCCGCGCACTACATGTGCGGGGGGGTCAGGACGCGGCTGGACGGCTCCACGACTATCCGCGGGCTATACGCCTGCGGGGAGGTCGCGTGCACGGGGCTGCACGGGGCGAACAGGCTGGCGAGCAATTCGCTTCTGGAAGCGGTAGTCATAGCCGACAACGCCGCGCGCGCGGTTGACGGGTATCTGTCGTCGCTCAAGCCCTCGGGAAGCGCGGAGGTTCCGCTCTGGAGGGACGGCGACATGCGCGACCCCGACGAGCGCGTCGTTCTGCACCACAACCTCGAGGAGCTCAAGCGCACGATGTGGGACTATGTGGGCATAGTGCGCACCACCAAGCGGCTCGAGCGCGCCCTGAACCGCGTCGAAAACCTGCACCGCGAAATCGACGAGTATTATTGGAATTTCAAGGTGGAGCCCAACCTCATAGAGCTCAGAAACGAAGTCCAGGTCGCCTTGCTTATAATCCGCTCGGCGCTCGCGCGCCGCGAAAGCCGCGGGCTGCACTACACCCTCGACCACCCCGCCAAGCTCTCGGAAGCCCGCGACACCGTTCTCAAAAAGGAAAATTTCTGATGGACATCTCCAAATTCATTCTCGGCGTTCCCGACTTCCCGAAAAAGGGCGTGCTGTTTTACGACATCACCCCGCTGATGCTCAACCCCGACGCCTACGCCCAGGCGATAGGCGAAATGGCGGAGAAAATCGCGCGGACCAACCCCACGAAAATCCTCGCGGCGGAGTCGCGCGGGTTTTTCTTCGGGCCGACGATAGCGCTGAAACTGAAGCTTCCGTTCGTTCCCGTCCGCAAGAAGAACAAGCTGCCGCGCAAGGCCGTGTGCGTGGAGTACGCGCTTGAATACGGCACCGATCTGTTGTGCATACACGAAGACGCAGTGTCCTCCGGCGACAGGGTTGCGGTGGTGGACGACATTCTCGCCACGGGCGGGACTGCGGAGGCGATGTGCAAGATGGGCGAAATCGCGGGCGCGGAAATCGCCTGCTGCGCGTTCTTCATGGAGCTCTCGTTCCTCAAAGGTCGCCAGAGGCTCGGCGGCAGAAAAGTGGTGTCTATTTTTTCGAAATAGCTTCCATGAAATTTTGGGCTTTAAAACTCGCCTGCGCTTTTTGCGCCGCTGGGCTGGCGGCGGGGCTTTCTTCTTGCGGCGGCGGAGGGGCGGAGTTCTACCCGCTGAAAGCCGGCGGGCAGAGGGTTTTCGGCGCGGCCAAAAGCCCTTCGGAAGTCGCGGTGTTTATAACCAAAAAGCCCGATTTCCCCTACGACGAGCTCGGAATGATAGTCTACGAGACCTCCCCGAATTTCGCAGACGAGCCCGCCGTGTACGAAAAACTGCGGGAAAAGGCCGCGGAAATCGGCGCGGACGGCATAATAATAATGAACAACCAGACGTCTTTTGAGCAGCGCCCGGGCGCGATAATTCTCGACTGGTCGTACGTGCCGGTCCAGACTGAAAATTCCGTGTCGCGCATAAAGTACAGGGCGATGGCGATAAGGCGCGGATAATCCCATGCGCTACGTTTTGCCCGTCCTCCTCCTCGTAGCCTCGAACGTCTTTATGACGTTCGCGTGGTACGGTCACTTGAAGTTCAAGTCCGCGCCGCTTTGGATAGCCATAGTCGCGAGCTGGGCGATAGCGTTTTTCGAATACTGCCTCCAAGTGCCGGCAAACCGCATGGGCCACGGGACGTTTTCGGCCGCGGAGCTCAAGACAATCCAGGAGATAATAACCCTGATAGTCTTTTCGGTCTTTTCGGCGCTCTATTTAAAGGAGGAGTTCAAATGGAACTACCTCGTCGGGTTTGCGCTGATAATTCTGGCGGCGTTTTTCATATTTAAAAAGTGGTGACGGCTCGCCGCGGGATTTTTGCCTTGCATCCCCCATGGAACCGCGCCGCGCTACGCCCGCGCGACGAGGCACGATTCGCCGAGCATTTCCTTTATGAGGCGCGAGAGGCCGGCGATTTCCCCGTCTTCAAGGCCGTTTACTATCGCGAAGCACGCGCTGCCGGAGCCGCTCATCATCGCCGGCACGCGGAAGCGGGCCCTGATTTCTTCAAGCGCAATCTGGAGGGCTGGGAACTTTTTGAAAGCCTCTATCTGCATGTTGTTTATAAGCGGCAGTCCGGAGACGCTCGGATTTTCGAGCCATTCGGAGAGGGCGGACTCGGCGGCGTTTTCGCGCATATAGTCTTCGGGGTGCGCCCTCATCTGCGAGTACGCCCACGCGGTGCTTATGGAAAAATCCGGCTTGAATATCAGGAGCTTCAGCCGCCCGATGCACTCGCGCGCCTCGCTTTTCAGGGAAAACACCTTTTCGCCCCTCCCGCGCATCACTACCGGCGCCCGCGTCAAAAACATCGGGCAGTCGGAACCCATTTTTGCGGCGATTTTTTCGAGGCTTTTTTGCGGGAGCGGGTTTCCGCACAGCTCGTTTGCCGCGAGCAGCGCGCACGCCCCGTTCGAGCTTCCCCCGCCGAGGCCAGCGCCCGCGGGGACGCGCTTTTTCAGGTCGAATTTGAAATGCGCTTTCAGCCCCGTAGCCTCCCTGAAAAGCTCCGCGGCTTTCAGGACGAGGTTCGAAGAGTCGGTCGGGACACCCTCCATGTCGCACGAGAGCGAATCCGCGCCGTCGGCTGTTTCCGCCCGCAGCGTGTCTCCGAACTTCGTTGGGGCAGCGAGGCTCAGAAGTTCGTGGAATCCGTCGGGGCGCTCCCCGAGAACCGCGAGCATCAGGTTTACTTTGCAGGGTGAGAACTTTTCCGTCGAAGCCATGCCTTGATTTTGGGTTGAAAAACGGCGGATTGTATGCCACAAAATTCACGATATGTCAAAACGCGATTGCAAATTGATACTCGCCCTCGACCTGCCCGAGAGGGAGCAAGCTCTCGAGATTTTGCGCGGGCTGCGCGGAAGGCTCGAATGGGTGAAGATAGGCCTGCAAATGTACCTCAAATACGGGGCGGAGCTCGTCCGCGAAACCGCCGCGATGGGGTTTAAAATTTTTCTCGACCTGAAATTGTTCGACATTCCCAACACTGTCGCTTCCGCCGTCGAAAGCGTGGCGGCGCTGCCGGTTTCCATGCTCACCGTCCACGCGAGCGGCGGGCGGGAGATGATGGAGGCCGCAGTCAAGGCGGCGGGGCGCTCCAATCCGGACCTGGCGATTTTGGGCGTGACGGTTCTGACCTCGTTCGACGCGGATTCCCTCGCCGAGACGGGCGTTGAGCTCGAGCCCGAGTGGCAGGGCGAGCTGCTCGCAAAGCTTGCGGTTTCGAGCGGCGTCAGGGGGCTCGTGTGCTCTCCGCTCGAAATCGGGCGGCTGCGCGGCATCGTGCCGGAGGGCGTTGCGCTCGTCACCCCGGGAATACGCCCCGCGGGGGCGTCGTCCGACGAGCAGAAGCGGATTATGACCCCGTCCGAAGCGGCGGAGGCGGGCTCGAATTTCATAGTAGTGGGCCGCCCGATATTGAAGGCGGAAGACCCCGCGGCGGCGGTGGAAAAAATCCTCGGGGAAATCGATGCCTGACGCGGCGGTAATTTTGGCGGGCGGGAGCGGCTCGCGCATGCGCGGAAGCGTTCGGGACAAGGTGCTCGAGCCAATATGCGGGGTTCCCGCCATAATGCGCTCTTTCGGCGCGTTCGTCGAGAGCGGGAGGGTCTCCCGCGCGGTATTCGTCTGCCGCGACGGCGCCCAGAGGAATGCTGTGGGGCGGCTCGCAGGGGAATTTTATCCGGATTGCGGCGTCGAAATCGTGTTTTGCGGCGGCGGCGCGCGGCGCCAGGACAGCGTGCTCAACGGCCTGCGCGCCCTCGGCGCCGGGGAGGAGGGGCTCGTTTTCATACACGACGGGGCAAGGCCCCTCGTAGGCGCGGAAAACATAGTCAGGCTCTCGGACGCCGCGCGGCGCGACGGGGCGGCGGTTTTGGCGGCGCGCGTTTCCGACACGATAAAAAAGCTTTCCGGCGACGCCGGAGACTTGCGCGCGAGGATTCTCGAGGACCTCGACAGGCCCTCCCTCTGGGCGATGCAGACCCCGCAGGTTTTTCGGCTTCCGGAAATCAGGGCGGCGTACGAAAAAATCGCTTCCGCCGGCGCGGACGTCACCGACGACGTCGCCGCGGCGAACGCGGCGGGCATAGGGGTGAGCATTGTCGAAAATTTTTCCCCAAACCCGAAAATCACGCTGCCGGAAGACATCGCGCGGATAGAATTTATGCTCTCGCGCGGGGCGGCGAAAATCTCTTGATTATGGCAGGACAATTCAGAATAGGATACGGATACGACGTCCACAGGCTCGTCGAGGGGCGCAGGTGCGTCATCGGCGGCGTGGAGATAGAAAGCGCGCTGGGGCTGCTCGGGCACTCCGACGCCGACGTGCTCAGCCACGCGATAGCCGACGCCGTGCTGGGCGCGGCCGCCCTTCCGGACATAGGCTTTTACTTTCCTCCGTCGGACGAGTCGTGCAAAGACATAGACTCGCAGGAAATCGTGAGGCGCGCCGTCGCGGAAATCCGCAAGCTCGGGTACAAGGTCTCCAATGTGGATTCCTCCGTCATAGCGGAGGCGCCGAAAATCCTTCCGCATGTGAAGGCGATGAGGGAGATTTTGGCTAAGTCGCTCGGCGTGGAGCCCTCCGACGTCGGGATAAAGGCGACTACCAACGAGAAGATGGGCTGGGAGGGGCGCAGGGAAGGCATAGGCGCGCACGCCGTCTGCCTTATAGAAAAATTTTAGATTAACGCGATTAAAATAGGAGAAAAATGAAAAAAACAATATTCGCTATGGCGGTTTGCGCAGCCGCGTTTTCGGCGGTTGCCGGCGGAAAAATCCGCGTCCATTCGCACAGGGGCGAGACTGATTTCGCCCCGCAAAATACCGCCGAGGCCATAAAGCTTGCGTACGATATGGGAAGCCTTATGATTGAAACCGACTTTTGGCAGACTAAGGACGGCTCCATAGTCTGCGTGCACGAGCGGCATGAGCTCAAAAACCTCTGGGGAATAGACAAGGATCCGCGCGACCTTACAGCGGAAGAGATAAAGTCCGCGCGCCTCGCGCATCCCGAGAGGTTCGACAAGAAATACGCCGACTGCCGGTTGCCCATGTTGGACGACATATTGGCCGTAATTCCCAAGGACAAAAAATTCGAGCTCGAAGTAAAGTGGTATGGAAAGGGGTTTGCCGACAAGGTGGACGCCGCCCGCGAAAAGGCGGGGCTGAAACGCGAAAATATTCTCATAACAAGCTTTTCCGCAGATGTCGTAAAGGATTTCAAATCCAAATATCCGGACTATGAAACCATGCTGATATTTAGTTATAATCCCGAAAAACATTCTCCGGAAAGTATTATTTCCACTGCGAAGCGCGCGGGGGTCTCGCAGGTGGCGCTCGGCAATTACCGCAAGATAGACAGGGAATTTGTCCGCAAAATCTAGGACGCGGGTTTTAAAGTCGGGGTGTGGCAGGTTCAGAACCTCGACGACCTCGCTTACGCCGCAAAGATCGGCGCGAACCGCGTGTGCTCCGACCACGCGTACAGGCTGCGCCGCGACTTCAAGAGGCTGAAAACCCTCGACTTCAAATAGCATACGCCGCCTTTCGCGTCCGGCGCGGTTCCGCTTTCCGGGGCCGCGCCGGTTTTTTTTACGCCCTGCCGGGGTTTTCAGCCGCCCATTTGAAAAGGCCTGAATGCTTTTGGGCGGCGGATTTTAACTGTCTAACAAATTTCTTCCTTTTGCGGTTTGACAATCCGCCTTTTTGTCCGGAAACTATTTTTGTTCTCGGGGGGTCGCGCAGGGAATGGCCTCCGGTAAAATTATACATAAAAAGGCTATCATGGAAAACAGAAGAAGTTTTATAAGGAAGATGGGCATATTCGGGGGAGCGGCGGTCGCGTTTCCGCACATCGCCAAAAACCTGAGCGCGCAGGACGCCGCGAAGGATTCAAAATTCGACGAGACGCCCGTGCGCCTCGGCTTCGTCGGCACGGGGCTGATGGGCGGCGACAATATGAAGGCGTTCAAGCGGCTCGGCCAGAGGCTCGTGGCCTATTGCGACGTTGACGCCGGCGACTACGGGTTCGGCAACGCCAAAAAATACGCCGACGCCGGCGCGGAGGCGTTCACGGACTACCGCGAGATGTTCGGCAAAATGAAGGGCAAGATGGACGCCGTCGTCATCAGCACGCCCGACCACAACCATTTCGCGGTGGCGATGAGCGCGGTGAAACACGGGTACAATATATATCTCGAAAAGCCCCTATGCTATTCCATATGGCAGTGTCGCGAGCTCGCCAAGGCCGCAAAAGCCGCGGGCGTCAAAACGCAGATGGGCAATTTCGTCCATTCGGGCGACGGCATACGCACCGCCAAGGAGTGGATAGACGCGGGGCTCATCGGAACGGTAAAGGAGGTAGTGCTCTGGACGTGCCGCCCGCTCGTAGGCGTCAACCAGCGCCCGGGAGGGTTCACGAGCTGGCCGAAGCCCGACCCGATCCCGCCGAATTTCGACTGGGACAAGTGGCAGAACATAGCCACCCCCACCGTCACGTTCACAAAACGGGTGGTTCCGCTGAACTGGCGCAGGTTCTGGAAATTCGGGACGGGCTCGCTCGGCGACATCGGCTGCCATATGCTCGACGTTCCGATTGAGGCGCTCGGCCTGAAATTCCCGAGCCGCATAGAATCGCGCCAGCGCGGGGGCACCGACATCTCCGTCCCGTTGCAGGACAACGTAAACTATTATTTTGACACCTCGTCCTCCGGCTCTCCCGTCGTCTTAAAGTGGCACAGCGGTTTCGTCCGCCCAAAGAACGGAAAATTCGAGGACGGCTACGACGAGTCCTTCCTGCCGCCACTCCCCGAAGAATACGTCAAGACGGGCAGGGGGTACGACCAGCTCCCGAACGACGGGCAGTTTATAATCGGCACCGAGGGCGTCCTCTTCGCCCCCGCGATGCACCTGATGGGCCATCCGGTAATTCTTCCGAAGTCCAAGAGCGAGGCCGCGAAAGCCGTCGCCAAGAAAATCGCGCGCGTGCGCAACAACGACCACCGCCTGAATTTCCTCGACGCCGTGAGGGGCAACATTTCGGAGGCGACGTCGAATTTCGGCGCGGCGGCGCCGCTAGCGGAAGTCGTGCTTTTGGGCAACATGTCGCTGCGCACCGGCTCGAAGATAGAGTGGGACCCGAAGAATATGGTCTGCGCGGGCAATCCCGCGGCGAACGCGCTCGTAAAGCCCGCCATGCGCGAGGGCTGGTACTGATAGGCGGAGGGACGCGAAATGAACAGGATATTGTTTCTTTCCGTTTTGGCGGCGGCGGTTTTGTCGTTCGGATGCGCCGGCGCGGATCGCGCGCAGGAACCCGCCAAAAAGCACAGGAAAATCGCCCTTCACGGGTATGTCTATCAGGACATCTCGCTCGCCGACACCGTAAAAAAGGCGGCGGAGATGAAGGCGGACGGCGTGGTGCTCACCAAACGGCAGTTTATCGGCGGCAAATATCCGAAGGCGAGAGTCGATGAAAAGATGACGCCCGAACAGCGCGAATACGTCAAAAAGATGTTTGCCGACAGCGGCCTTGAAATAGCGGGGTTCGGCGTGTACAGCGTTCCGGTGGACCAGATCGACGCGCATCTCGACTTTTGCAAAGACATGGGAATCGCGGTGTTCACCGAAGAGCACAAGCGCGCCGACCAAAAGCTTTGGAACGATTCCGCCAAAAAGCGCGGCGTGAAAGTCGCCCTCCACCACCACGGCAGGAAAACGAACGAGTATTGGGATCCGAAAGTGGCCGCCGAAACGGTGTCGAAATACGACAACATCGGCGTGTGCGCCGACAACGGACACTGGGCGCGCGCCGGGGTAGATGCCTGCTATGGATACAAGACGATAGGCAAGAAGCTTGTCATGCTCCACTTCAAGGACGTGATTCTCCCGCGGGGAGAGGACACTTGGCTCGGCGGCGGCTCGCTCGACGTGCCCAAGATGCTCGAAACCCTCGACGGCATCGGGTTCGACGGATATTTCGTCCTCGAGTACGAGGGCGGCGACAAAAAGAATCTCGATTCCATAATGCGCAAGAGCATAGAGTTTTTGCGCGCGCATTAGCAAAGTCCGGAAGAGGTTTTATTCGGTTGAGGTTATGGGCGGGCTCCTGCGGGGGCCCGCTTTTTTGGCGGCCTCTCCGCCGCCGTCCGCCGCCGGAGGATTGCGGCGCGCGAAAGCGCCGCCGCGGTTTAGAATAGGCTTGCCCGCGGGCGCGTTCGGAATTTAATCGGTTCAGTTTGATTTCGATATTTTATTTGCGCCACACATTATGAGAAAAATCGCATATTTGTTTTTCTGCGCGTTATTTTGCGCGTGCTTTTCCGCCTCCGCAGCCGCCGACAAGGAGGGCGGCAGGCCCGGCGAGGTCGAAATCGAGGCGAAGTCTAACCTGCTGTTCGTGCCCGTTTCGGCGGATTCAAAGTACCGGAAAATATCTCTCGAGGATCCCGAGAGCGGAAAAGTCATAGCGTCTTTCGACGCGCTTTTGAATTTTGGCCCGTCCGATTCCGAATGGGAGGCGGAAATAGACATTTCCGCGCACAAGGGAAAGAAGCTCGTTTTCAAATTCGAGCCCGAGGGAAATTTTGCGCCGAAGCTTCGGCAGGGCGACGTCCCCGCGCGCCGCGACTATCTCCGCGACCGCGGGCGGCCCATGTTCCACTATACCGCCAAAAACGGGTGGATGAACGACCCCAACGGGCTCGTGTATTTTCAGGGCAAGTGGCATCTCTTCCACCAGTACAATCCGTTTTCTATGAACTGGAAGAACGGCATGCACTGGGGGCACGCCGCGAGCCCGGACCTCATGCGTTGGGAATATCTGCCGACGGCGCTGTACCCGAAATTTTCCGCCTCCGGAAAGGCGGACGAGGCGTTTTCCGGCAGCGCGTATTGCGACGCTGAAAACAGGAGCGGGCTTTTCCCCAGGAGGGGCGGAGGGGTGATTTTTGCCTATACGAGCACCGGCAGGGGCGAATGCCTTGTGGCGAGCGACGATTTGGTAAATTTCAGGGAGCTTGAACAAAACCCGATAATTACCGGCCGCGGCCGCGACCCGCGCATATTTTTCAACCCCGATTCCGGCCTTTGGACGATAGTCAGGTACGAGGAGTCCGGCTCCGAAAAGGACAAAAATTTGAGAAAGTTTTTCGCGATATACGTCTCGAAGGACTTGAAAAAGTGGGAAAAGACCGACGAGTTCGCCGAAGGTTTTTACGAGTGCCCCGAGTTCGTCAAAATGCCCGTTTCCGGCAGGGACGAGTCCAAATGGGTGGCTATGGACGCCGCCGGAAACTACATAGTCGGGGATTTCGACGGCAAAAAGTTTTCGCAGATTTCCAAAAAGCCGCTGCGCGTGTTTTACGGGGCGAATTACGCGGCGCAGTTTTGGAACAACGCGCCCGGCGGGAGAATATTGGCGACCTGCTGGATACGCCAGCCCGCGGAGCTTATGCGCGCGGTGGGGCAGAGCTTTTCGCAGACTATGAGCCTGCCGTGGGAGCTGCGGCTCGTCCGCCTCAGGGACGGGCAGTACCAGCTGCGCGCGTCCATTCCCGAGGAGGTAGCCTCGCGCATAGAGCCGTCCGGCAGGGACGCCGTCGGGCTTCCCGGAATGTCGTTTGCCAACAACATATTCGAGATGCCCGACGCCTACGGAAACTGCTACGTTTTGCAGGGCTCCTTCGACATATCCGAGTGCGAGACTTTCAGGCTCGAGGTCGGCACGAGCATATTCACGATCCAGCCGCAAGCGGGAAGGTACATGGTCGGGCGCCTCGGCGGAGGGGCTCCGGAAGTCTACGACGCCCAGTTTTCGGACAGGGGAGAAACTTTGGAGCTTACGATTTTCGTGGACAAGTACAGCGTCGAGGTATTGGTGAACTCCGGCGAGGCGGTTCTCTTTGCGGGGGACTCTTTCATCAATCCTGAGCAGCGCATAAAAATCGGGTCAAACGGGGCGCTAACCATAAACGACTTTTACAGGTACAGGCTTTACAAGGATTCCGCCGCCGAGCGCAGGCAGCGCAACGAAAAAATCATGGAAAAACTTATTGAGAAAAAGAAGCCGGCGCCATAATAGACGTCCATGTTTTTCCAGATAATAGAGACGTCCAGCGCGGGAAATTGCGCGTTTCTGCGCTTCCGCGGGGCGAACATTCTCATAGACGCGGGGGTGGGCATACGCAAGGTGGAGGCGTATTTGAAGCCTTTCGGACTGTCCCCCCGCGACATCGACGCGATATTTCTGACGCACGAACACACCGACCATTGCAGGGCTCTGAAAAGCTTCAAAGGGGGAAGGGCGAAGGTGTTCGCCAACAGGCTGACTGCCGAATCCGTCATGTGCGCGGAGCCCGAGACCAGGCGCCTTGGGTGGTCGATTTTTGAAAACGGCTCGGAGTTCGGATTTTCGGGGCTTTCCGTGAGCCCGTTTTCCACCCCGCACGATTCGAGCGATTCCGTGGGCTATTGCTTTTGCGCGGGGGGAAAGAGGCTCGTGTGGATGACCGACCTCGGCAAGGTGACTCATCTGGCGCGCGATTTCGCGCAAAGGGCCAATATCCTCGTGCTCGAGAGCAATTACTGCCCGAGAATGCTCGAAAATTCCCCGCGCCCGTATTCGCTCAAATCGCGCATAAAAGGCAGCCACGGGCACTTGTCCAACGCGGACGCAGTGGCGCTCCTGAAAACCATGGATTGCTCCGTCAGCGAGAAGATATATCTGGCGCACATATCGCGCGAGTGCAACAGCGTTCCGCATATCCGAGAGCTTTTGTCGGACGTGGGTGAAATTCTTCCGAAAATCGAGATTGTGCCGCCGTTTTCCGAGAGCAGCGCTCCGTACGACGACGGGGAGGACTGGCTTTTTTCCTAAGCGGTCCCTTTGGCGCAATCGCGCGATTTCTCTATCCGCGCGCGTTGGGTCGGGGAATCCGGCGGCGGGTTGCGGCGGGTCGGGCGTTCTGCGGAGGGGATTAGCCGGCATTCCGCCCGCGCGGTATGCCGCAAAAAATTCGCCCGCCCCGTTTGGGGAGCGGGCGAAAGGGTCGGAGAAGCCCCGAAAATCGCTACTTTTTGGGCTGCTTTATTTCGATTATGTCGTGAGGGGCGCTTTCGCGCTGGCCCGCGCCCGTCACGCGGATGTAGCGGGCGTTGGCGCGCAGGGCGGGGAGGTCTGCCGCGCCGAGATAGCCCATTCCGCTCTGGATTCCGCCGACGAACTGCATCAGCACGCTGTCGAGCGAAAGCGAAACCTCTTTCAGAGCCTCGACGCCCTCGGCTGTGATCTTGTCGCTCTTGACTTTGAAATCGTGCCCGTATCTTGCGGCGCTGCCGGCCTTCATCGCGGACAGGCTGCCCATGCCGCGGTATTGCTTGTACATCTTGCCGTTGATTTCCATCACCTGCCCGGGCGCTTCCGGACATCCGGCTAGCAGCCCGCCGCATATCATGGCGTCGGCGAGCGTCAGGGCTTTCACCATGTCGCCGCTCTTGGTGATTCCGCCGTCCGCGATGGTGCGCACGCCGAGCTTACGCGCCTGCTTTGAGCACACGTAGAGGGCGGTGAGCTGCGGTATCCCGACGCCCGCCACCATGCGGGTGGTGCAGATTGAGCCCGGGCCCTGCCCGATTTTTATGGCGTCCGCGCCGCATTCCGCGAGGTATTCCACGCCCGCCGCGTTTGTGACGTTGCCGCCGATTATCGTGATTTCGGGGAAGGCCTTGCGTATGGCCTTTACCGCGTCGCCGACGCCCTGCGTGAAGCCGTGGGCCGTGGACACCGCGGCGACGTCGAGCCCCTCGTCGATCAGCTTGCCGACGTGCGAAATTATGCTGTCGATGTCAAGCGAGCCGTCGGGCTTGCGCATGAGCGCGATGGAAGCTCCGCAGAGCAGGCGGAATTTGGAGTCGCGGGCGTTTTTCTGGGCGGAGGAGCGCTCGTCGGAAATTCTCTCGATGTCGCTGAGGGTAAAGAGCCCGCGCAGCCTGTCGTCGGAGTCCACTACGAGGAGCTTGTGGACGCCGAAGTGCTCGTCGAAAAAGGCGTCGGCTACCGCGATCGGGTCGGAGCCCAGGTCTTTTTGCGCCACCGTGAACACGTCCTTGCGCTGGGTCATCGCCTTCGCCACCGGAAGCGCGGCGTAGCGCTCCTTGACTATGCTGCCGGGAAGAAGCCCCACGAGCTTGTTGGCGGCGTCTACTACCGGAAAGGTTCTGAACCTGAAATTTTTGTCCGCAACGAGCTTCAAAACGTCGCCGATGTGCATGTCGGGCGAGACTTTTATGGGGTCCTGAATGAGCCCGTGTATGTAGTTTTTGACGCGCGCTACCTCAACCTGCTGCTCCTTTTGCGACATGTTGCAGTGTATCAGCCCGAGCCCCCCGTTGAGCGCCATGCCGATCGCCATCTGCGACTCGGTCACGGTGTCCATGTCGGACGATATTATGGGCAGCGACAGAAAAACCTTGTCGGAAATCGAGGTGTCGAGGCGCGTCTGGCGCGGGAGTATGTCGGAGTACTGCGTCGCAAGCGACACGTCGTCGTAGGTGAGGCCGAAAGCCGCGTTTTGCGCGAAGAACTCGTCGGCGTTTAAGAAGAAGGTTTCGTCAATATTGTTGCTCATAGTCGGTGGATTTTCCCCTACGTGGGTTAGACTTAGAGCGCGGAATTGTCAAATTATTTTTTTGGGGCGCAAAAAGCGCCGGAGGGCGCATTTTGCGCTTTGGAAACGCCGAAAGGGCGGGGAAAGACGGCGTTTGCGCGGGGCGACAGGCGGCTATTTCGCCCGCGTGCGGGTTTTGAGAAATTCGGCGCTCCTGTCGGTCGTCACCGAATCAACGCCCCATTTTATGAATTTTTCCATGTCCTCAATCTTGTTGACCGTCCATACCGCCACATACAGCCCGCGGGATTTCAAATCGCGCACATAGCCTTCCGTCAGCCCCCAGCACGACACGTCCACTCCGTCGAGGTTCGCCGATTTTACGCGGGCGGCGATTTCGCCAGCCTCGGGCAGAATTTTCCCGCCGCGGTTTTTTATGTTGTAAAGAAAATAGCACTTGTAGCGGGGATTTCTCGACTTGGCGTCTTTGAGCGCGTTGAAGTCGAAGGATATCAGCGAAATTTGGCTCTCGTCGAGTCCCGCGGATTTCCTCGCAGCCTCGAGCTTTTCAAAAAATCCTTTGGGATAGTTTTTAATTTCAAAGAAAATGGATTTTCCCTTCGGAATCGCCGCAAATACCTCTTCCGCCGTCGGTATTCTGACGGGCGAAAGGCTCTTGAAGCTATTTGACGCCAAATCGAGCGTCCGCAAATCCCCGCGGCCGAGCTTTGCGATCGGCTTGTCCGAGCCGGCGAGCTTTTTCAGCTCATTCTCCCCGTGTATGCACACCATCTCTCCGGATTCGGCGAGGTAAAAATCTCCCTCGATTGTGTCCGCGCCGTTTGCGAAAGCCGCCTTGAACGCGGGTATGGAGTTCTCGGGGGCTTGCGTGTTTTCCCCTCGGTGCGCCACGATGTCCGCGCCGGACGCCGACAGCGCGGCGGCTGCCGCCAAAGCGGCGATTCGGTTTTTCATAGTCTTTAACAGCGCCGTCACAGATTTTGAATCCAGATGTTGCGGTATGAGACGGGGTCGCCGTGGTCTTGGAGCTCTATCGGCCAGTTGGCGAGTTTGTGGGCGTATTTCGCGCCCTGTGCGGGATGCAGGCGGGTGTCGTAGTATGCGGGGTCTGCGTTGTGGATTCGCACGCCGTTGTGGTATACCGTAAAGGTCGGGTGGCTTATAAGCCTGCCGCCGTCGAACTGCGCGGGGCGGTATTCGATGTCGTAGGTCTGCCACGCCTCGGGCTCGAGAGACGCGTTTACTTTCGGTGGGTGCTGGCGGTAGATCGAGCCGCAGTCGTACCAAGAGCCCTCTCGCCCGAAAGAGTTTAATACCTGGATTTCGTACGGGCCGACATACACGCCCGAATTTCCCGACCCGCTCGGGGGGATTTTAAATTCGAGGTGCATTCTGAACGCCCCGAATTTGCCCTTGGAGCGGATGGTGCCGTCGCGCCGCTTGCCGTCCACGGAGAGGGGTTTTGAAACCATGGCGCCGTCTTTCAAATCCCACGCGCACGGCGAGCCGTCGTATGCCTGAACCCATTGCGACATGTCTTTCCCGTCGAACAGCACGACCGCCCCCGCGGGCGCCTCGAGCCCGAGCGTGGGGGATTTCACGTCCATGCGCCTGAGCGAAAGCTCTACTTTGTTTCCGTTGAGCTCCCCCGAGGCCTTTATGCCCTCGGGCGTAATCTCGCCTTTGAGGTTTGCGCCCGCCGTGTTTTTAAGCTCTATTTTTCCGTCTTTTGCCGCTAGCCCCGACGCGCTGCAATGCGATTCCGAGCGCGCGAAAACCGCCGAGAGAAGGTCGAATTTATAAGTGTCGCCATCTTTTACGACGCGCCCGTAAACTTCGGGGGAGTGCTCGAGCGGATAGGATTTCGCCCCCAGAATTTTGCCTTCGTAGAATCCGGCGAACGGATCCTTTGCGAACAGAAAAAACGGCGCCGCGGCAACTGCCGCCGCGCACAGAATTTTAAATTTTATGCGCATAGTTGTATTTCGTTAACGAATAAAAATATTACATGGCGCATCCGCAAAAGTCAAGCGCGGCATCCGACGGATTTTGAACGGGCGGGCGCATGAGGAATTGCGGAAGGAAAGGCGCGCGGGGCGGATGGGCAAAGGGGATAATTCTTCGGGGCTGGAATATACACTATGAGGGAACTCATCTCCGCAGGCGGCGGGGAATTTATCCTTGAAGACGTGATAACCTACGAAACCGGCAGCTCGATGGCGGGCACGGTGTTTGAGGGAAACACAAGCGGAATACAGTGGGAGGCGGTCTTTGGCGACACTTCGCTCTCAGTCTCCTTCACCGTCCCCGAACCTGCGGCTGTGGCGGCCGTCCTCGGCGCGGCTGCCCTCGCGTTTGCCGCATACCGCAGGAGGAAGTAGGAAGCACGCTGGTTTTCAAATGCAAACAAATAGGGCGGCAAAAATTTGCCGCCCTATTTGTTTGCATGCAATAATAAGGCGAATGAAAGCAAATAGCCGCCGCTTCCATAAAAAGATTGCGCCTTTGCGCCTACCGCTTTGCGATGAGGCTATGCCTCCTTTATGGGTATGAATGAAAAGTCGCGCCCCCTGGGCTTGTTTGATGTCTTCGAGGGGGAGGCTTATTTCAGGAGCAGCGTTTTTTATGCGGGGGCGCTTCCAACTGCCTATTTTGCGGGCGCTAAAAAGAGTCTGCCGGCCAAAGCGACAACCGGCAGACTCTTTTTTAAACGGAGCGTCAACGGTAGTTTGGCGCGCCCGCCGCCGAATCAGAGGGGCTGTACCCAGATGTTTCTATACGCCACTTTGTTCGTGTGGTCTTGCAGATTAAGCTGCACCCCGTTGCGCGGATGCTTGAATTTTGCAAAGTTGCGCGGCCCTATGCTCGTGCAGGAATACGCCGGAGTGTCCTTTTGCACCAGCACCCCGTTTAAATAGACCGTAAAGCGCGGGAATTCCACGAGCGTGTCGCCGTCGAACTTTGCGGGGTGGTATTCGATGTCGTAGGTTTGCCACGCCTCGGGCTCGAGCGACGCGTTTACATACGGGGGGTGCATGCGGTAAATCGAGCCGCATTCGTCCCAGTTCCCGGGGGCGCCGAACGAGTCGAGAACCTGCACTTCGTAGGGCCCAAAAATCACTCCGGAGTTGCCTCTGCCCTGCGGGCGCGCCACGTCGTATTCGGCGGGGATTTTAAATTCGAGGTGCAGCCTCACCGCGTCAAAAGCCTGTTTTGTGCGCAGCGTCCCGTTGAGGTTTTTGCCGTTTTTGTCCTTTCCGCCGCCGGTGACGACCATCGCGCCGTCCTTGATTTCCCAGTGTGCGGGGCCTTCGCCGTGCACGCGCTCGAAAGCCGACAGGTCTTTCCCGTCGAAGAGGACTATCGCGCCGACCGGAGGCTTTTTGCCGAGGGTCGGGGGGACGATATTCATCCTTTTGAGGGAGATTTTCGCGGGCTTGCCGTTATAGGTCAGGTCGGCGTCGATTTTCTGCGGGGTTATTTTGCCGTTGAGCTTGAAATTGCCGGCGTCTTTGAGTGCGATTTCGCCGTTTTCCGCGGAGAGGGCGTCCACTATCGTGTGGGGCTCGGCGCGCGCCATTATCTGCGAAATCAGTTTCAGCCTGTATCCGTTGGGGCCCTTGTAGATTTCGGCGAAGAGATCGGGGAAATTTCCGAGCGGATACCCCTTGGCGCCGACGATTTCGCCCTGGTAGAAGCCGACAAACGGGTCTTTCTGCGCAAAGCCGGCGAGCGTTAAAAACGAAGTCAAAAGACAAAGTATAAACTTTTTCATGAATAAAACCAGTATCGCAAACGCGGCCGCGGTCAATCTTTTCTTTTGGCTGCGCGCCGCTGGCGAAAAAAAATGTTGCAATTCCGGAAAGCCGGCGTTTAATGAAGCCTTTTATTGATTTTATAAAAAGGAGAAAATTTATGTCCCAGCATAGCAGTTTTAGAAGCGGAGGTTCCGCATCGTCCAAAAAGCGCAGCGTCTTGAAGCGCTTCGAGCGCATAGACCTCTTGCGCAAGCGCGGCGCCATAAAGACCGTCACCCGCGTCACGGGGCTGCCCAAGACGAAGCCCGCGGAATAGCCTTTGTTTTTGACGGCCGCGCCCGCTGTGGCGCCCGATTTCCCGCGCCGGCGCGCTTCCAGCCGGCGCGGGTTTTTTTGTTTCCTTGTTTTTGTTGACTACCCCGCGCGATTTGTTAGCCTGGACTTTTAAATGGGCATGGCAGCTAAGGAATTTTCAGGCGGATTTTCATGGGCCCGCAAGGATTTGACGTGCACGGAAGATCTTTCCCTGCGGGAAGTAGACGAGATTTTTTCGCTCGCGGACATATTCAAGGCGGAGGTTAAAAAGGACAGGACGAAGCTTCCGTATCTGAGCGGAAAGACGGTGGTAAATCTGTTTTTCGAGCCGAGCACGCGCACGCGCACGGCCTTTGAAATGGCCGCCCACAAGCTGGGGGCTGACGTCATAAGCTTTTCGTCGAGCATATCGTCCTCGGTAAAGGGCGAGACTCTCAAGGACACCGCCAGAAACATAGAAGCCCTCATGGCGGACATGATAATAGTCCGCCACAGTTCGTCGGGGGCGGCAAAGTACCTGGCGGACAGGGTTGGAATACCCGTAATAAACGCGGGCGACGGGGCGCACGCGCACCCCACGCAGGCGCTGCTTGACGCCTTTACGATGCGCGAGAGGCTCGGGCCGGACTTCAAGGGGCGCAAGGTGACGATTTTGGGCGACATACTGTTCAGCCGCGTGGCGCGCTCAAACATACACCTGCTGAACAAGCTCGGGGCGAAGGTGACTTTGGCGGGGCCGTCGACGCTCGTGCCGCCGGAGTTTGAAAAGATGGGGGTTGAGGTCTCCTGCGATCTCGCAAAGGCCGTTTCGGACGCGGATGTCGTGATGCTGCTCAGGATACAGCACGAGCGCCAGAGCTCGGCGCACTTCCCGTCGATTTCCGAGTACGCCAATATTTTCGGCCTCGACCGGAGGAGGGCGCACCTTCTCAAGCCCGGGGCGATAATAATGCACCCGGGCCCGATAAACAGGGGAGTGGAGCTTGACTCTTTCCTCGCCGATTCGGGCAGGTCTGTGATATTGAACCAGGTGACCAACGGGGTCGCCGTCAGAATGGCTGTGATGAAACTTTGCATGGGCGCGACGCTCGGGAGGCTCGCGAAATGAACGGGCTTAAAATCAGAAACGCGCGGGTTGTTGACCCGTCACAAGATCTGGACTGCGTCCGCGACGTGTTCGTGAGGGACGGAGTGTTTGCGGATTCCGCTCCGGACTCCGCGGTTGAAATCGACGCCGGTGGGCTCGCGCTCGTCCCGGGGTTTGTGGACATGCACGCGCATTTGCGCGAACCCGGGCAGACTTCAAAAGAGTGCGTGGCCACCGCCACTGCTGCTGCGGCGGCGGGCGGGTTTACCTCCGTGATGGCGATGCCCAACACGGTGCCGGCGGCGGACTCCCCCGCGACCGTCCGGCTGATAAACGACATCATCGCCGAGTCCGCGAAAGTCCGCGTCTACCAGAGCGGGTGCATCACCGAGGGCAGGAGGGGAGAGAAGCTCGCTCCGATAGGGTCGCTTGCGAAGCTCGGGGTGAAGGCCATCACCGACGACGGTTCGTGCGTGCAGAGCGCGGAGCTAATGCGCAACGCCATGGTTTACGCCAAGATGTTCGGTTTGTTCGTGATGGACCACTGCCAGGAGGCGACGCTCACGCGCGCGGGGCAGATGCACGAGGGCGAGTGGTCGGTTAGGCTCGGGCTCGGCGGCTGGCCCGCGGCGGCGGAGGACATAATAGTGTCGCGCGACGTGATTTTGGCGCATTACGCGAAGTGCCACATACATTTGCAGCACATATCGAGCGCGCTGTCGGTGGACATTATCCGCGGGGCGAAAAAGCGCGGCACGAGCGTCTCGGCGGAGGCGACGCCGCACCATCTTTCGCTTTCGGACGAATGCCTCGCCGGATACGACACAAATTATAAAATGTGCCCGCCGCTGCGTTCCAGGCAGGACGTGGAGGCTTTGATAGGGGGGGTTGCCGACGGCACGATAGAAGTCATAGCAACAGACCACGCGCCGCACACGGACACGGAAAAAGACATGGCTTTCGACGCCGCGCCGTTCGGGATAACGGGCTTTGAAACGGCGTTTTCCGTATGCCATGGGGCGCTCGTGCGCTCCGGCAGAATAAGCCTGATGAAGCTCGTGGAGCTCATGTCGACAAATCCCGCGAGGATACTCGGCGTCGACGCCGGCACTCTGCGCGCCGGAAGCCCCGCCGATTTTGCGCTCGTGGACGAAAGCGCCGAGTGGGTCTACGACTCCACCAGGTCGCGCTCTTCCAATTCTCCCTGGTTCGGAAAAACGCTGCGCGGAAAGGTCGTCAGGACTTTCGTGGGCGGGAAAAGCGTTTTCGGCGACTGATGCCGTCATGGGTTTCATCGGCGGCGGCCGCCGCCGTCCTGCTCGCGGTAGCGGCGGGGCTATTCCGCGCGGCGGCGGTTTGCGCGCGCCGGAACCCGAGCGGAGTTTCGGCGATTCCGATGCGCTGGCCGGCCGATTTTCTGCTGCTCGCGTTTCTCGCCGCATCTGCGGCGTTCGCGGGAATGTCGGTGTCGGGGGCTTTTGTTGGGAAGCTTGGGGCGGAAAATCCGCTGTCGGTGTTCCTGCCGACAATAGCCATGCAAGTTTTTACGGTTGCGGCGGTTTTAATTTTCCAAAAATTGTCGGACGCGGATTTTTCCATCGGATTCGGATTTTCGCGCGGCGCGCTCCGCTCGGCGGGCGTGTTTTTCGCTTGCGCGGCGCCGGCGGTGCTTGCGGCAAACGCCCTCGTCGCGAGCGCATATTTTGCGGTTTCGGGGGAATATCCGCCAAAGCAGGAGATAGTGGACATATTTTCGTCCATGCCGGAAGGGCTTGGCGCTGTGGCGGCCGCCGTGTCGATCGCCGTGTTCGCGCCTGTTGCGGAGGAGATGTTTTTCCGCGGGCTGCTGTACAGGATTTTCAAGGGATTTTTTTCCCCGTTCCGCTGCGGCGCATTTGTGTCGGCGGTTTTGTCGGGCGCGTTTTTTGCCATGATACACGCCGACGCCTTCGTATTTTTGCCGCTGGCGCTGATGGGAGTTTTGCTCTGCATGTCTTACGAAAAAAGCGGCTCGATAATTTCTCCGATTCTCGTCCACGCGCTGTTTAACGCGCTCAACCTCGGAATAATTTGGATTGTAAAATGAATCCTTTCTCTGAAAAAGACCCCCTTTCGTCGCTCGGGGAAAAGGCGCTTATAGCGCGCATATGCGCGGCTTTCGGGGCGTCCGCGCCGAAGGCGCCTTTCGGGCCCGGAGACGATTGCGCCCTCATCCGCGCCGAGGAGCTCGGCGGTGGCGACATGCTTGCCACCTCCGACGCCGTGATACTCGGGCGGCATTTCGACGCCTCGACCGATCCGCGCCTTGCGGGGAGGAAGCTCGTAAACCGCAACGCAAGCGACATCGCCGCAATGGGCGGCAGGCCGGCGTTCGCCCTGGCGAGCGGAATAGTTTCGGCAGAGTTGTCGCTCGGGTGGCTGGACGGGTTTTGCGCTGGCGTCTCGGAGGCGGCGGAGAAGCTCGGCGTGAAAATTGTCGGCGGCGATGTCGCGAGCGTAGGGGGGAGGTTTTTTTCCATGCACATGTCGCTTCTGGGGACGGCGCCCGAGCGGACTCTCCTGCGCTCCGGCGCGCGGATTGGCGACGCGCTCTATGTCACGGGCGGGCTCGGGCTGTCCTTTGAGAGCGGCAGGCATCTTGATTTCGAGCCGCGTATCGCAGAGGGCGAATTCCTCGCGCAGACGTGGGGCGTCGGCGCGTGCATAGATTTGAGCGACGGGCTCGCTTCCGACGTCAAAAACATAATTCCACGCGGCGCGTGCGCCGAGGTATTCGAAGACTCCGTACCGCGCCGCTTCTTCGGAGGAAAAACCGCGACCCTGCGCGAGGCGCTGTGCGGGGGCGAGGACTACGAGCTGCTGTTCGCCTACCGCGGCGACTGCGGAGAGTTCGAGCGCGCATGGGCGGAATCTCTCGAAACTCCGCTTTCGAGAATCGGGCGAATTTCCGCTCCGGCGTCCGCTTCGGAAGCCGGCGGGCTGGTTGTCGTGCGCTCCGGCGGGGGCCGCGAAATCTTTCGCGGCTCCGGATTCGACCACATGGCATAGCGACAGGCCGTCCGGCAAAAATCCCGGGCCGAAAGGCTCGGGATTTCCCGGTTCGTCGCGGCGGCGCGCGCAAGTTCGAGATTTTCGCTACCTGTTTTGCACCCTCTTTATGTCGTCGGGCACGAGCGGGCTGAGGGAATTCGTGCGTATGGCGTTCTCGTAAAAGGCCATCACGCTTTTGAGCGAGTTTATCGCCTGGTTGAGGTCGTAGCGGTACAGGGTGTAAAATTCGTCGGGATTTACGTCGCGCAGCTCGGATTTTATGAGCATCATCAAATCCTGGAGGTACTGCCTGAAAAGTCTGTCAAAGCGCGATTTTTCCATGCGCGTTTTAAGCTCTTCCTTGTATTTGGAGACCGTCTGCCCCACGATGGCGAGCTTTTCGGTGTCCACGAGCCTTTTGGACGTGTTGAGCAGTATGAAGTCCCATAGGAGCTTATTGACGGAATCGAGCTTCTTTTTCTGTTTGGCGAGCTTTTCAAAGTCGAGTTTTTCCCAGGGGTCAAGGCGGTCGATGCGCACGCAGGTGAGGAAGGGATTTCTCGACTCGATTGTGCGGCGCAAAAAGTTTACGCTGTTGCGCGTGTTCCACTGAACTTTCGGATGTTCCTTTTTGAAGGCGATCATGGAACCCAGAATGAGATCGTCCTCTGGATTCATCAAAACCGTTCCGTCTATGAAGTTGTTGGGAATGCGGGAGGACAGCACGAGAGTCTGGTCGGAAACGGCGTTGAGCTTTACGGGGAAAATCTGTATGTTCGTGGCGGTGTATCCCATGAAAAATATCGGCTTGCCGACGATTTCCCGATACTCCTTGTCGGTCGCGAGATTCGCGTTGACCGTGGTGGAGGGTATGGAAGATTTCGGCATCACTATGACAAACGGATAGTTTTTCGATGCGAAGATATTGGATTGGTCGAAGTCGACCTGTTCTCCGAGATTGTTCATTATCGACACGTTCGGGCCGCCCGAGAATGCGCTGAACGGTATGAGTATGACCTGTTTGCCGTGCATGACGACGGGCAGCGCCGTAACCTTCGATTCTCCCTCAACGGTCAGTGTGTGAGAGTTGAACTGTTCGCGCGCCTTGAGGTTGAGTTCGGCGAGCGTCAGGGGCTGTTGCGGGGTTCCCGCACCCGCCTGCGCGTTTGCGGCGGCGCCCGCGGGCTGCCCCGGCGCCGGCTCGGTTCCGGGGGCGGCCGCGGGCGGCGTCCCGCCGGATTTCGCGGCGGCGTCGGCGGCCGCATCAACGGCGTTGGAGAGCTTTTTGAGCTCGTTGAGCTGCGCGAGGAAATCGTCCGGGTATTTCTTTTTCAAGACTTCCTTCGTAATCGAGAACGTGGATTCGTCGATGGAGGGTAGGGGCCTCAGCATTTCGAGCTGCGACTTCGCCGCTATCTGGGCGTTGAGCAGGTTGATGAGCTCGTTGAGGTCGGTCTTGCCCTCCTTGTCGAATTTAGCTTTGATGGCGTCGTAGGAAGCCTTGCCGATCTGAGATTTGAGGTCGGGCAGCCCGGCGGCGGCGACGGCTTGTTCGTTTATGAAAGCCTCTTGCGAAACGTAGTCGAGCGGGAATTTCTTTTCCGCGAGCTTCTTTATCATCTCGATGTCGTCGGCGTCGGCGGCGAACGCGAGGTTCTGTATGGACTCCCACGCGTTCATCTGCTTTACGAGCCATGTCTTTGCGGCGGATTTGTTTGAAGGCTGAAGCTCCGCGGCTTTGGCTTCGAGTTTTGATTTGAGGTCTGCGGGCATTTCCTGGGAAAATGCGGGGATTGCGGAAAGACCCGCTAATATAAATAAAGCTGTTATTTTTCTCATATATGAAAAAATCGTATGTTCCGTCTGCGGGCGTGTCAACAATTTCTTCTTCCCGCATACGCCGCCGCCGTCTTCCAAAATTTAGCTTGAAGGCCGTTGCGGCGTATGCTTGAATCGTTTTATTCGATGAAATTGTTAAAGAAAATTCTGTCTATCGGGAAAATCTTTTCCCGCTCCGAAAAAAAGGCGCCCGCGGACAAGGGCGCGAAGCCTTCGGAAAGCCGGAGGAAGCTTTCGGATTCGGGGCGCGGCGGCCCGCAGAAAAGCGGCCGCGCCAAATCGCGCCGCGCGGAGCAGCGCGGCGCGAGCCCGCGCGCCGGAAGCCGCGGAAGGGGGCGGAGGGGCGAAAATTCCGTCCCGAAAAACGCCGAACTCAGCGAAGCGCCCGAGCAGCCGGCTCCCGCGCCGAAAGAGGTTCCCGCGCCTTTCGGCATGGAGGAATTGAAGGGCGCGATTCCGGAATTTGCCGCGTTCGACCTCGGCGCGGAGGTTCTATCCGCCGTTAAGGATATGGGCTATTCCTCTCCAACCCCCATCCAGAGCGCGGCGATACCCGCCATTCTCGAAGGGGCGGACGTCATAGGCACGGCTCAGACCGGCACCGGAAAGACGGCGGCGTTCGCGCTGCCCGTCGTGAAGCTCGCGGGCTCTCACGAGCCGTCCGGCCCGCGGATTCTCGTTTTGAGCCCCACCCGGGAGCTCGCCGCCCAGAGCGCCGACGCTTTTGAAAAATTTTCAAAATACACCTCGCTGCGCCCGTTGCTCGTCCAGGGCGGGGTGAACATGGACAGGCAGATTAGGGCGCTGCGCGCGGGCGTGGACGCCGTAGTCGCCACCCCCGGGAGGCTTCTCGACCACATACGCCAGCGCAACATTTCTCTCAAAGGCGTGCGCTGGCTTGTCCTCGACGAGGTTGACAGGATGTTTGACATGGGTTTCATCGAGGACGTCTCGAACATCATCAGGTATTGCCCGAAGGAGCGTCAGACGCTGTTCTTTTCCGCCACGATGCCGGACGCCGTGCTGCGCCTGTCCAAGTGGGCGCTCAAAGACCCGAAGACCGTCGGCGTCGGCGTGGTTCACTCGCCCGCCGACACCATAGAGCACTTCATCTACCCCGTGGACGGAATCCAGAAGTACGACATGCTCATAGAGGTTCTCAAGAGCATTTCGTTTGAAAGCCTCATCGTATTCACCCGCACGAGGATCGACGCCGACAGAATCGGGGAATGGCTCATCGCCCACGACTATGCGGTTTCGATTCTGCACTCCGACCGCACGCAGCGCGAGCGCGACAAGGCGCTGAAAGACTTCAAGGAAGGCAGGACGAAGATATTGGTCGCCACCGACATCGCGTCCCGCGGGCTCGACATCTCAAACGTCGGATACGTCATAAACTACAATGTCCCCGAGCACTCCGAGGACTACGTCCACCGCATAGGCCGCACGGGAAGGGCGAACCGCGAGGGCAAGGCAATCACCCTCTATTCCTCCGACGAGACTGAATTTTTGAAGAGGATAGAGGCGTTCATAGGGGCGAGAATCGAGCGCCGCAGGTTAGAGGGCTTTGCCTACCGCACGGAGCCCGTGCTCGAGGAGCAGGCGCCCAGAAAGCGCAAGCGCAACCGGTGATCTTTTACGCGCCGCGGTTTGGGCGGCGCCGCCTTTTCGGAGCGAGTATGCTTAAATTTATAAAGCGCGCGCTTGGCGCCGCAGCGTTGGCCGCGATATGCTTCATTGCTTTCGGGGCGTATTGCTATGTGCGCGTGGACTCCTTCCATTCGACGGAGGACATTTCAAAAATCGGCGCTCGCGGCGGGTGCGCGCTGCTGTTGGGAACTTCCAACAGGCTTGCGGGCGGCGCGCCAAACCCGTTTTACCTCGCGCGCATAGACTCCGCCGCGCGCCTTTACAAGTCGGGGGCGGTTTCGCGCATAATAGCCAGCGGCGACAACCGCGACAAATATTACAACGAGCCCGCCCGAATGAAGCGCGACCTCGCGCTCGCGGGGGTTCCGGAATCCGCGGTCGTCGAGGACCCCATGGGGCTGCGCACCTACGACTCCGTGAGGCGGTGCAGGGATATTTTCGGGGTGTCGAACCCCGTGATAGTCTCGCAGGACTCCCACTGCCGCCGCGCCCTCTACATAGCCGACAGCCTCGGCATGGACGCCTCCGCGCTCGCCGCCCCTACGCCGCCGCAGACGAGTTTCAGGTTTTACAATTCAATCCGCGAATTTTTCGCGCGGATGCTCGCGGTCGCCGACGCGAACCTTTTCAAGGGCAGGGTGGACGTCGGGGAGATGCTGGAAGAAGCCCGCGCGTTTCTGGTCCGCAAGGGGATTTTAGGCGGCGGATAGGGCTCCGCGCGCTTTGCCGCATTCCGGCGCCTAATCGGGTTCCACGTGCACGCTTATCGTGCAGCCGCCGAACCGCGCGCGTATAGAGTTTTCCAGGCGCTCCGAGATGTCGTGCGCCTCGACGATGGAAAGGCTTCTGTCCACGTGGATGTTCACGTCTATTTCGTACTCCGAGCCCGACGAGCGCACGCGCAGGTCGTGCGACTTCACCACGCCGTCGATTTTCCCGATGATTTCCTGGATTTGGCTTCTCACGTCCTTCGGAGCCTTGTCGAGCAGTTCGTCCACCGCCCTGCGCGCCAGATTCCAGGAGACGCGGATTACTATGGCAGCCACTCCGAGCGCGGCGAGCGAGTCTGCCGCAGGCCATCCGAAGCCGGAGCATACGAGGCCGATCAGGACTACGGACGAGCTGAGGATATCCGTGGAAAAGTGCAGGGCGTCGGCTTCGAGCGCCTGGCTTCTGTACTTTTTTGCGGCCCGCATCAGCGCGCGAGAGCGCGTAAAGTCTACGGCTATCGAGGTCAGGACAACGGCGAAGCTCCAGAACCCGACGCTCACCTCGGAATGCCCTCCGGATAGCCTTTGCGCGGCCTCCCATATTATCCATGCGCATGTTATAAGCAGCAGGGCGGCCTCTGCGAGCGCCGACAGGTTTTCGATTTTCCCGTGCCCGAAATTGTGCTCTTGGTCCGCCGGCTTGCCCGACGCCTTTACGCAAGCCCATGTTATAGCGGCCGCCACGAAGTCGAGCCCCGAGTGCAGCGCCTCGGAGAGTATGCCGAGGCTGCCCGTGGCGATCCCTACGGCGCCCTTGAAGGCGGTAAGCATCACCGCCGCGCAGAGCGACCAGAACGCCACGCTCGATTTTTCCCGCCCGTGAGTATCCATGAATTTCCAATAGTTGCCTTTCGCCCGCCTTTTAACAAGCAAAAATCGGATTTTATTTGCGCGCCCGCAGCTCGCGGGGATAATGCGGGGGATGAAAAAAATTAAATGCCTCGTCACGGCGGGCCCCACCCGCGAGCATTTTGACCCTGTGCGCTTCATAAGCAACCCGTCCACCGGAAAAATGGGCTGGAATATCGCCCGCGCCGCGGCGGAGGCGGGCTGGGAAACCTCGCTCGTGCTCGGGCCGTCGCAGCTCGGCGATCCCGACGGCGTGCGCGTCAGCCGCGTCGTAAGCGCGCTCGACATGCTCGAAGAGTGCGAAAGACTTTTCGAGTCGTGCGACATTCTTATAATGGCCGCCGCGGTGAGCGACGTGCGCCCCGCCGAGAGGATGGAGCGCAAGGCGTCCAAGCCGCAGATAGATTTAAACCCGCGCCTCGTGAGGACGCCCGACATTCTGAAAACCCTTTCGCAAAGGAAGGGCGGCAGGATTCTCGTGGGGTTCGCCGCCCAGACCCACGACGTTGCCGAATACGCGAGGAAAAAGCTTGATGAGAAAAATCTCGACTGCATCGCGGCAAACAGCGTGGCATCGGCGGAATACGGCTTCGCGTCCGACAGGAATAAAATAGATCTGATAATGCGCTCCGGAGAGACTGTCGGATTCGCGCCCGCCGACAAGTACTCGCTGGCAAAGAAGCTCGTGGAGTTCTTGGGCCGGAGATTTTTCGGCTGATTTTCCGCTCCATGCGCCGGATCGGCGTTTTTTTTAGGGGCGGCGAATTTACCGCAGCCTGCTGCTGCGCCGTTTTAGCCGCATATAGCATGGGAATGCGGATCGGCGGCAGGAGGCGGGCTTTTGGCCGGTAAATCGGCGCGTTTTTATCGCCCTCTTCCCGCGCGCCCGCAAATCCGATGCCCGCTACGGGAAAATTTTGTTAAGGATATTTTTCAGTTCCTTTGTTATTTGCGGGGGCTTGCCGCCGCGAACCGAAAGCAGGCGGCGGCATTTGCGCGAAATTTCCTCCGGATTGTAGGACACTATTTCGACCTCCCCGCTCTTCGCCCCCGGGCGGGGATTTTTTATGCGCTCGAATTTTTTCGGCAGCCCGTACCATGTCAGGTGTATGTCCCAGCCGCAGTCCTCGCCGTTTTTGTCCACGAGGGCGGGATAGTTGCGCGCGAAGTCCGGCGTGGCCCTTGTGTAGACGCGGACGACAACCGCAGTAGGCAGCCCCTGTATGTAGCCGGCGAGCCCGTTCCCGATCTTTCCGGCCCGCGCCGCCCTGTAAAATTCGAGAGGGTCGAAGCCCTGCAAATTCATTCCGTTGTAGTTGCCGAAGAAGTTTTTTTCCTTAAATTTTTGCGCCGCGTACCACGATTGGAATTTGCTGCCGTACATCAGCCCGATCTCAAAGTGCAGGTGCGCTTGCGCGCGCGCTATGGGAATCGTCGAGCTGCTGCGCCCCATGCGGCCTATCCTACCCTTGGCGGGCAGTTCGGAGCCTGGCTTTATAGAAGGGTCGATTTCTGCCAGATGCGCGTATAGGGTATAGACGCTGACGTCGAGCCCAGGGTGCTCCATGACTACATATCTGCCGTACGAACTGTTGCCCGCAATGCGGTTTATCATCGCCACCTTCCCGGGGAGGGCGGCGAATACGCCGTCGAGCGCCTCGCCTTTTCTGTCGCGGCGCACGGGCTTTATATCGATCCCCTCGTGGAATCTGTACCCGTTGTTGCGCGTGTCCCCGAAGAGGCCGCTCTCGGGGCGGCCGCTGGCCGTCGGCTGTATAAATTCGGTGTAAGGCGCGCCGTTCCCGAAAGCCTTGGATTCTGTTGGCCACACGAGATCCGCGCGCGCCCCCGCCGCCGCGAGCGCAAGCGCCACTGCAAGTGCGCGGAACCGGCCCATTGCCCTACCACGAGAGGGTCGAGCCCTCGTTTTTCTCCTTCTTTATCTCCTCCACCGTGTCCACGGATTTGGAGAGCTCTTCGTAAAATTTTGCCACGTCCCTGTCTTTCGGTATTTCTATGTGCGCGAAGAGCGCTCCGTCGGATATAACCGAGTCTATTTTTCGTAGGGCGATAGGCTCGCCGCCGTACATTACGACTATGTATCCGCCCATGTTGGCGGCGGTCGACTGCATGAGCCTTCTCTTTCCCCTGTCGTTGCACGTGAAGAGAAATCCCGTAATGGGGCCGTCTATCAGCGTCACCTGTGCGAGGTCGATTTTCTTGATGTCGCCCGTGTACATGAACTGGTCTTCGTTCATGAGGACGGTGAATCCGCTGAAAGGCATGGTGACGTTTTTGCGCGTAAGTCCCGACGAGAGTGTGCGGTCGTTGGCGACGTGGAAAGTCAGGAGCTTTGTGTTCTTCTTTTCGTCGTCGCCGGAGCACGCGGCGAGCGCCGCGCCCGCGAGCGCGAACATTAAAATTTTCAGGAATTTTTTCATGGATTATATGATAATGTTTCCGAGTTGGGTTTGTATTTTTGCTATCAATTCCGCGTCGAGGTTTCTCTGCGGGACGTCAAATTCTCTCTTTGTGGACATCTGGACGTACTTTTGGATTCCCCCCGACGGCCTCCCGACGGGGCGGAGTATGCGCTTGCGTTCGAGGAGCAGCGCGAGCATCTGCTTTATGACGTCCGATTCGTCCGCGCGCACGCCCGAATCGTCGAAGAGCGACACGAAAAAGTCTTCCGACGAGGACAGCGCCATGCGGCGCGCGGCCCTCTCGTCCTCTTCGGGGTTCGCGCTCACGGTGCGCTCCCACCTGCCGATTATTTTGCCGTTTACTTTCGACGGGTCGAACTCGTCGGCGTGGCAGTCGAGCCTGTCGAGGTTTCCGAGGGCGTCAACGAACACGGCGCATACTACGGAATCGCCAGGGGCGATGTCGCGACCGGAGATTGCCGATTTTTTTGAAAGGGGCTTTATTTGCCAGTCGAGCACCGCCTATTCCTCCGTGTCCGCGGCGTAGTTTTTATTGCGCGCCGTCGGCATTCCGGCGCGCAGCCATGCGTTTACGAACATGTCCAAATCCCCGTCCATTACGGCCTGCAAATTGCCCGTTTCCGCCCCCGTGCGCAGGTCTTTGACGAGCTGGTAGGGCTGGAAGACGTAGCTGCGTATCTGGTTGCCCCACGAAATTTCGCCCTTTTCGCCGTAAAACCTGTCCATCTCTGCGCGCTTCTGGTCGAGCAGCTTTTCGTAGATGCGGCTTTTCAGGATTTTCATCGCGCTTGCCTTGTTCTTGAACTGCGACCTTTCGTTTTGGCAGGCGACGACTATTCCGGTGGGCAAATGCGTTATCCTTACGGCGGACTCCGTCTTGTTGACGTGCTGCCCGCCTTTCCCGCTCGAGCGGTAGGTGTCGATTTTAAGCTCCTCGTCCTTGATGTCCATGTCGATGTCGTCCTCGATTTCTGCGATTACGTCAACCGACGCGAAGGACGTGTGCCTGCGCTTGTTTGCGTCAAACGGGCTTATGCGCACGAGCCTGTGCACCCCGCGCTCCGCCTTGCAGTATCCGTAGGCGTTGGGGCCGATGACGCGGAACGTCGCGCGGGAGACGCCCGCCTCCTCTCCGGGCTGGACGTCCTCGATTTCGGTTTTGTAGCCCCTGCGCTCCGCCCAGCGCATATACATGCGCATCAGCATTTCGGCCCAGTCGCAGCTCTCTGTGCCGCCCGCGCCCGCGTGTATTGTGACTATCGCGTTGCACGCGTCGTGCGGGCCACTCAGGAAAGATTCGATTTCCGCAGTGTCGAGGGCGCTTTTGAGGGACGCCGTTTCGGCCGCAAGCTCGGCGGCGAGCTCCGCGTCGTCGCCGGATTCCTCGGCGAGCTCGAAGAGCGCGGCGAGGTCGTCGGAGCGCTTTTTCAGGGCCGTCAGCGGGTTGACGAGGTTTTTGAGCCGCGTGAGCTCTGAAATCACCGATTGCGCGGCGGCGTGGTCGTCCCAGAAGCCTGGCGCCGCCATTTTGGACTCGAGCTCCGAGATTTCGGCGCGCTTCCGGTCAACGTCCAGAAACTTCCAAAGGTAGCCGAACCTCTTCCATATCTCGTCGGCCGAAGCCTTAACGTCCGTGTCAACAATCATAGTTGGCAGATTTTTCCGCCGGGCGGATTTTTATCAACATAAAAAAGCTTGAAATGAAAAAATAAATTGGAATATTGGAATCACTACGGCGGCTTTTGCCGAGCGCGGCATGCCGCCGGAAAACAATATTTATCCCCGAAAACAAAATGCCAGAAGAAACGAACAACATCCAGCCAAACGCGAATCCCGAAGCCAAACCCGTGCTCCCCGAAGCTCCCACGGTAAAGCCCGTTCTTCCGGAGGCTCCCGCCGCAAAGCCGGTGCTGCCGGAGGCTCCGGCGGCAAAGCCCGCGCCCGCCGCTTCCGCCCCGAAAATTTCCCTGCCGACCGCCGAGCCTAAAGCGGCTGCCAAGCCGTCTGTGGCTCTCCCGAGGGCGAATACCGCCAGGCCCGCTTTCAAGCCCGCCTCCGCAAAACCCGTCCAGCCGGTCAAGATGGCGGACGATTCCCCGAGCGCCGTGTCGGTGGCGGTGGACTTCGTCGCGGCGGCGGTCGCCGTGGCGTTTGCCGTGATGATACTTTTGGACGTTTAGCCGCGCGCTTTTGCGTTCAAAAAGAAATTTTTTTTCAGAACAGGCGCGCGCATGCGCCTGTCTTTTTTTAGAGGAAGATTTATAAAACAACGAAATCCGCCGATATTCGGGAATCCGGCGCGACGGACTCCGGAAACGCAATCGGCAAAACAACGCAAAACTCGAAATATGTCAGACAAAGTAATACACCTCAACTCGTCGAACTTCGACGCGACAATAGCAAGCGACAAGCCCGTCCTCGTGGATTTTTGGGCTCCGTGGTGCGGCCCGTGCCGAATGCTCGGCCCCACCATCGACGAGCTCGCCGAAACCGTCGGCGACTCCGCGCTAATATGCAAGCTCAATGTGGACGAATCTCCTGACATTGCGCAGAAATACGGCGTCAACCAAATTCCGACCATAATATTTTTCAAAAATTCCAAGCGCCTCGGGGCGTCCGGAATGGCGACGAAAGACGCTTTGCTTGCAAAGCTGAAAGCCATCTGATTTAAGCTCGTTCCAAAAAAAGACGCCGCCGCAATGGAGCCGGCGGCTTTTTTTTTGCCGGTTGTCCGGAAGGCGCCGGCTTTTTGCGCGCTCTAAACGCGGGGATTTTGCGGAGAAGGAAATTCCCGCGCCGGTTCTTAATTTTCGCGCGGCGGGGAAGGGGCGTTGGGGACTCCTTTCGGGATATGCGGCATCGCGTTTTTGCGCGCGCGGCGTTTTGAATATGCCGCCCTCCCGATTGGCGGTGAGAGGGGAGGGGAAGCCGCCGCGCAAAAAATTGCGTTGTCCGAAAGCGGCAAAGTTCCAAGCGGCGCGCAAAGACTTAACGCTTTCCGGCGCGCGCCGCGCCAGTTTGGAGGGTTCCGTCAACGAGCGATATTATGCGGTCCGCTATGTCGAGAATGCGGTTGTCGTGCGTGACCAAAACAACCGTGACGCCGATTTCGCGCGCCATCTTTTTTATTATGTCCACGATTTCGCGCCCGCTCTTCTGGTCGAGCGATGCGGTGGGCTCGTCGGCGAGCACGATGCTCGGCTTGCGTATGAGCGCGCGCGCTATCGCCACCCTCTGCCTCTGCCCGCCGGAGAGGTGGGAGGGGAACTTTTCCGCCTGGTCCGCGATGCCGACGGTGGCGAGCGCTTCGAGCGCGTCGGCGCGCGACGATTTCGCCGTGGCGTTCGGGTCGAAGGCGAGCGGCAGCTGCACGTTCTGGACGACTTTCAACGAATTGAGCAGATGGTGGCTTTGGAATATGAAGCCGAGGTTGCGGCGTATTTGCATCAGCCCGTTTTTGTCCGCGCCGCGCAGCGGCTTTCCGTCTATGACGATTTCGCCCTCTTGAAGCGTCAGCTGGGCGCCCATGAGTTTAAGCAGGGTCGATTTCCCCGAGCCCGACGGGCCCATTATTATGACGATTTCGCCGCGAAATATGTCGAGGTCGATTCCGTGCAGAACTTCCTTCGTGCCGTCGCCCTCGCTGTACATGTGGCGCAGGCCCCGGACTTTTATGATGGGGTCGTCGTCCCCCGAAACATTTTGCGCGGCGTCTTCCATAAACCCGAAACAGTAAAGGTATTCGCCGCGATATTGCAAATTATTACCGAGTTTTTTTTGCGGGCGGCGGTTTCCCGAAAATAGACAGCGCCGGAGGATAAATCCCTTCCGGCGCGAAAATTTTTCGGGAGCATTGCCGGCGCTATCTGCGCCTGCGCAAAGCCGCGAACGCCACGGCGATTGCGCCGATGGCAGCGGCGGCTTCGGCGGGTTCGGGCACCAGCCCGAGGGTGACGGTCAGAGCGGTTTCGCCGAAATTCCACTCGATATTTATGCCGTCTATCTGCGTGAATATGACGTCGGAATTAGTCATGTCGGTGCTCGAGTATTCTATTAGCGTGTAGGTAATTGAGCCTCCGTTTGTCTCTATCCACGCGGCGATGTCGTATGCGTCCGCCACGAGCTCAATTTCCCGGGTTCCGCCTACGACCGAGAAGGAAGTTTTGGATAGCGCGTGAGATAGTGAAATTTTGTCGCTGGCGGCAGTGTCTTCAATTAAGTCAAAGGATATTTTGCCGGCATCCCAGGCAATGCTATCGGCTTTCAGTATTGCGATTTCGTTTGTCACGGACGCGGGCGACAGCGTTCCGCCTTCAAGGTATATCGCGGACGTGCCGAGATTGCTGTAATAGTTGAGCTTTCCGCCCTTTACGGTGACGTTGTTGAAAGTCATGTCGCTTCCGGTGTCGTCCCAGTACTGTACGCCGGAAGATGTCCCGTTCATGACCAGATTGAATTCGTTGTTTTCCGCAACGCCGGCGGCCGCGTATGTCAACCCTCCGCTAAACCTCGCGGTTCCGGAGTTTGTGAGCGTAATGGTGGCGGTGGAGTTTTGCAACATGTGTTTGCTATCCGGATTGCCGCCGAACTGGATGGTTTTGTTCGTGCCGTTTATCCCCCCAAAAGAATATGAAAGCGTTTGGTTGCTGCCCGAGCCGTAAAACAGGTTGAGCGTTCCGCCGGAATAATTCAGTATTCCCGCCACGGAGAGGTTTTGCGTATGGAAGCGCAGCCTCATCTTTTGCAGTTCAATGTTTCCGCCCACCGTCACGGATTGCAGGAGATTTCCATCACCGAAGAGCGATTCGCCCTCAGAGCCGTCCGAGGCCTCTTTGGCTATTATGTTTCCGCCTATTTCGACACGCCCGACCCCGTCGCTCGACGATTTGAATGCGAACGGCACATAATTGTGGTTGGAGGCGAGGGTTAGGTCGTTCAGTATCGTAAAAGTGGATTCGCCTATGTCTATTATTATATTCTTTCCCCACGGTTCGTAACCTTCGTGTTTAGTCCTGTTTGTAATGGAGTTGTCCGTCAAACTGTTTATCGTCATGCCCGAGGTTGCGTCTATCTTGTATAAAACCTCTTTATTCGTATCGTTAAACAATATGTCGGAAGAGGAGGAGGGAACGGTCCCGCCCCAGTAGGAGCCGTCGTAGAAAGAGCCGCTTTCGGCTCCGTTATACGTCAGGGTTTCGGCGGACGCCAGGGAAGCGGCGGCTGCGAAAAGCGTAGAGCAGATGAAGTCTCGGGAGTTCATAGTACCGTAATTAGCTTATTTGTTGATATGCTGTATAACTTTTCACAATATTGGCGTAAAAATACAAGTCAAATAAATTGGAAATATTTCTCCAAAACTTTCATTGCGCTAAAACTTGCGCACAATCCCCTGCGGATTTTATTTTTCCGGCCGCGCCTCCCCATACCCGCCGCTTCCGGCGCGAACGCGCCTTGCGGCCGTTTTTCGGGACGGCTCAATATTCCCGCGCCGCAGCCGCGCCCCTTCGGCCGCTATTGCCTTCTCTTCGGGGGCGAAGCAAGGTTATCTCGCGTCCATTTTTATGTCGGCAATGCGCGTGGGCCCGTTTCCCGATTCAAACGCAAACCTCGTCGGATTAGCGCGGATTTTTTCGGGGAGGCGCATTTCAAAGCTTTTTTCTTCTCCGCCGCCGCTTATAACAAGGGTCCACTTTTCGCCGCCTTTTAGCGGGAAGGGGATTTTGCCCCTCGCCGAAACCCATTTGCCGCGCGGCACGGCGGAGTCCTCCGCGCCCATTATCGCGGCGCCCTTTACTGAGAAAAACGCGCCGCTTTCCGTTCCGCACGAAAAGTCCGAATTTTCCGAGAGCTTGAACGCCAATGAAAATTCGAGATACTTCCCCTTTGAAAAGCGGCAGTACTGCGACACCCGCGCGCCGCCGCCGAGCTCGAGCGCGCGGCCCGCCGGCGCGGTGTCGTCGCTTACGACATCCGCAGACGCGCCGGAGCGTTCGATATTCATATACGCCGGCGGCCTGCCGGTCTCCCCGACGGTGAAGTCGTCGAACGCGCCGTTGTTCCAATCGGGGCGGGCGGGGTATCTTACGATTTTCGGAAAGCGGTATCCCTTCAAGATTTCCCGCGCGCGCCTTGCCGCTTCGCCCTCCGCGCCCGCGCGCTTTGCGGCTATGGGTTTGAAGCCGATCTTTTCTATTTCCCCGCCGTCGAGCAGGGCTTCGGCGTCCGCCTTTTCGACGAACGAATGTCCGTCTCTGCCGCTTTCGCGCCACTGCCCGAAATCCATTTTTCCGAACAGGACTTCGCCCGAGCCGTTCCAATAGACGTTGCGGTCGAATTTCACGGCGTTGGGAGCTGGCGCGCGGCCGTTCCTAAACAGCGCCGCGGGGGAGTCGTAGATTACGACATTGCGCTCGAACGAAAAAGAGTTGTCGCCGTTTTTTTCGAGCCCTATCTGGAAGTCGCTCGAATGGCAGAACACATTGTTTTCGACTTTGCAGTTTTTGCCGTAGTGCATGTAATATCCGCCCTCTTGGGCGCCGCGCACAAAGTTGCCGCTTATCTCGAATCCGGAGCTTCCCTCGTCGTTGTATATTCCCCATCCGCCGTACTGGTGGCAGTTTATGCCGTATATGAGGTTCCCGCGTATTTTGGAGCCCTCCGACGACCCGAGCGTGTATATCCCGCCGAGGTCGCACATCTGCGCGTATGAGAGGTCGTGGATTTTGTTGAATTCTATGATGTTGTTTTTCGTGCGGGTCGGGCCGCCTCCCCACGTCCAGCCAACGGAAATGCCGGTGTAGTAGCCGTCGAAGATCTCGTTGTGCGAAATTTCGTTGGAGCCCGAATCGAATACGGTCACGCCCGCCGCCGAGCGGTCGATTCTCCCGTATCCGCAGACGATGTTGTTTTTTATGCTAATGTTTGAAACGCGCGCGTCTTTGCCCCTTTCGGGTAGCCCCGCGCGCGCGCCGCCCGCGCCGAGGTCGGAGAATATGCAGCTTTCCGCGGCGCAAAAATCGGCGTTTTCTCGGAATTCGAGGGCGAACCCGTCGAGCTTCGAAAATTCGCAGCCTTTAAATTTGACGCCCGTCGCCCCGCTTACGGAAACCGCCGACGGCATGTTCGCCGCCGCCTGGCTGGAGGCAGTCCAGCCCTTTTCTCCGTTGTCCGGGCGCGCCGACGCCCCCGCGAACGCCACGCCTTCAAACGATATGTCTTTCGCGCGATCTCCGCCGCCGGAAATTTCCAGCAGCCTGTCGGACGTCGGGTAAAAAACTTCGGCGGTTTTCATATCCTCGCCCTCCCGCGGAATGTAAAAAAGCGTTTCGGCGCCCGCGTCGAAAAAGAATTCGCCCGGGGCGTCGAGCGCGCCCATGAAGTTGGCGATTTTGTAGCGGGGCAGGGCGTAGTCGCCGCCGTATATGTGCGGCGAAGCCGGGAGCGAAAATTCCACGGCGCAGGTTTTCCCGTCGCGCATCGGCCGGATTGCCGAGATTCTCGCGCGGTTGTCGACCCACGCGCGGTATATCTGAAAATGCGCCCGCCGCAGCTGGTCCGGGGCAAGCCCCGCCAATTCGGCGACGTCTTCTTTGCGGACGAAGAACGTCCGGCGGTTGTCTCCCCTGCGGGCGTTGGTGCCGCGGTAGACAAAGTGCCTGAAACCGTCGTTCGGCGTCGAGGCGACTTGCGCCCTGCGCCCGTTTACGAAAACCGACGACACGAAATTTTCGCCGGGGATTTTGGCGCGCCAGAACTTTCCGTCTCTCTCCCAGTTTTCTATCTTTTTAAACGACGTTATAAGCGTCCCCTTTTGCCCAACGATTTTCAGGCCGCTGTGGCGCGCGCCGAGCTTCAGGGGGGATTCAAGAAAATACGCGCGAGCTTCAAGGCGCAGGAGCTTTTCGGGGGAATCCGCGGCGCCGTCGGCGAGCCTTTGGAGGGAATGCGCCGCGGAGAGCGCGGCGGACGATAAAACGCACGCGGCGGCGAGCATTTTTCTTGAAAGGGAAAATCCGGAGTCCATTGGGCGCCACTTTATCCCGCGCCCAAAAAAAACTCAACACAATTTGCGTTTTGGCGCAAATAAAGGCGAAGCCGGAAATCCGGACTTCGCCCCTGCGGAATTTTAATTTCGCGGCGGCCTACCGCACTTTTACGATTTCCACCCTGCGGTCGTGGCGCGCTTCGGGAGAGTTTTTCGCAACGTCCATGGCGGCTCCGGCCTCGCCGCGCGCGATTATCTCAATTCTTTCGGGGGCTATGCCGAGGCTCGACATGTAGTCGGACACCGCCCTGGCGCGCTTGTCGGAGAGCAGCATGTTGTACTCTTCCGTGCCGTACCAGTCGGTGTGCCCTACGAGCGCGATTCTAAAGTCGGGATTGTCCGCTAAGAAATTGGCGGCCTTTTTGACGTTGGCGCGCTCAGAGGGGGCGACGGCGTATTGGTCAAACCCGAAATACACCGTTACTACGACGTCCTCGGGATTGATGTTTTCGGGGTCAAAAGCGTTCATGCTGTTGATTCCGCGCTCCTGCAATCCGGAATCGGCGCTCATCGCGGCGTCGGAGGGAAGGCCTCCGGGGTTGAGCTCGTTGCTCGAAGCCTCGGGGCGCGTGTCGAGGGGAGACGGATTGTCCATGGAATCGCACGCGGCGAGCATAAACGCGGAAAATGCGAGGGACGTGAGGGCTATGATTTTTTTCATGTTTTTAAGCGACCTTTGAATGATGAACTTATCTTCGTTCACTCTTTAACTATATTTTGCATTATGCAAGTTTTTTTTGAGATTTGGCGAATGCTTTTGGCGAATAGCTCCGTTTCGGGGAAAGCCGCCACTGGTCACGTACTAATGTACGCTCCCACCGGCGGCTTTCCCCGAATACTCGCTCTTCATCCAAAATCATTGCGCCAAATCGGAAACCTTTGGTTTTCAGAACCAATTTTGGAAGAATAGTGGGGATAGCCCTATTGCGAAGCAATGGGCGTAAGGGGCGTTAGCCCCTTCAATGGAAGCGGCACCGCCGCCCGCCCTCGCTCTTCATCCAAAATGGATTCGCTCGCTTGGTTGCGCTGGGCGCAATCCGCGCTGTTCTCACCCCTGCGGGGTAAAATGCTATCGCATTTTATCCTTCCCGAAAGCCTTATTTTATAGCCTCGCTGCGCTTCGGATAAAATAAGCTTTCGTTTTCATTACGCCAAATCGGGGAACTGGGGTTTTTCGGAATGAACTCCGGAAGTGTGTACGAACCTCTCATGGGAGGTTCGTTTTTTGTGAGGAACGGGGAGGGGATAGAAGTATTGGCGGAGCCAATCTTCGTAAGGGCGCAGCCCTTCAACGGAAGCGGCCCCGCCGCCCCCTTCAATGGCTGGCACGCCCCGTGCCTGGCCGGCGCACCTTGCGCCCGACGCGCCAAACGGGGCGTTTTTGCGCGATGCAGGGTGTAAATTTTTTAAACCAGCCGCAGTGGGGCGACTCTCTTTTCCGGAAGAATTTTCCGGTTGGGAATTAAGTTTTCCGGCATCCTTTTCGGGCGGGCGCTTCGAGCCGCGTCCCACCCTAATTTTTAGAGGTTTTTGTTTCCCGCTTCGGGGCGGCGGGCGTTTCGGGATTTACGATGTGGAAGGAAATCGCGCTGTCGCGCTGGACTTCTACCAGGATTTTTGAGCCGCTTCCGGAGAGTTTTGAGTAGATTTCTTCAAGCTCCTTGGCGGTCGTAACCTTCTTTCTGTTCACCGACAGGATAATGTCGCCGGCCTCGATTTTCGCGAGGTCGAACGGAAAGCCGCGGCGTATGCCTATCACCATCAGGTTGGAGTCGCATTTGATTTTTGCCTCGCGCTTGAATACGGTGGTGATCTCCTGCATTCCGGCGCCCCACTTTTCGAGAGAAAATTCCCTGCCTACCCGGCTTTCGAGCCTTTCGCACACGGGGTATTTTTCGAGAATCTTTCCGTTCCTTTGGATTTCGAGCGCGATTTTTTCGCCTATGGGCGAGGACGCTATGCGGTTCATTATCGCGGGGAGCTGTTCGGGGAACCTGCCGTCCACTCCCTCCGAATTTATTTTCAAAATTATGTCGCCCGGAACTATTCCGGCGTCCGCCGCCGGAGAGCCGGCGTCCACGTTTTGCACGAGAACCCCCCTGTTGGTGTCCACGTCGAAAAACTGCTCCATGTCTTGGAGCGGCGCGGGCGTTATGCCGATGTACCCGCGCGAGACCGTCGAGTTTTTCGAGAGCGCCTCGAGCACGCCGCGGGCGACGTTGGAGGGCACCGCGAACCCGAGGTTGTTGGAGTTCGCGTAGGCGCGCGTGTTGATGCCGACCACCTTGCCGTCGGGCAGGGCGAGCGGCCCGCCGCTGTTGCCGGGGTTTATGGCGGCGTCGGTTTGCAGCCAGGTGTTGAAGTTGCCGGTTTCGTAGCCGCTGTTGAGTATCGTCCCCTCAAAATACCTGCTGGCGTTGGAAATTATCCCGCGCGTGACGGTTCTCGCGAAGCCGTGCGGCGTTCCGACGGCGTACACTACTTCCCCCGACTTCAAGTCGGCCGAGTTCCCGAACTCCGCGTGCGAAAACTCGAGGCCGCGCCGCCGCACGTCCTCCATATCGAGGCGTATCAGCGCAAGATCCGTCCAGTGGTCCCAGCCGACGAACTCGGCCCTGACGCGCTCGAGGTTCGCGAGGGTGACGACGATTTTCGTCGCGTAGCAGTTTACGACGTGCGCGTTCGTGAGAATTGTCCCGTCGGCGTCCATTATTACGCCCGAGCCTATGCTGCGCACCGTGAGGCTTCCGCCGTCCTTTTGGGATTTCTCCCACACGTCGATTTTGACGACGCTTTTGAGGAGGTTTTCGAAGCCCGCGCTCCCGGGGCGCCCGCGCCCGTCGAACGTCGAGTAGGCGCACAGAAGCGCGCACGCGATTGCCGCGAAGATTGCGGAAAGCCTCATCGCTTTACGGCCTCCTCCCCGTTTCCGCCGTCACCCGTATGGCGATTCCGCCGCGGGAGTTGAAATTTCCCTCGACCCTGCACCACACGGGGTCGAGCGCCTTTGAGAGGTCGTCGAGGATTATGTTTGTCAGGTGTTCGTGAAAGCAGCCTTCGTTTCTGAACGACCACAAGTAAAGTTTTAGGGACTTGCTCTCCACGATTTTCTCGCGCGGGACGTAGGAGATTTTTATCGTGGCGAAGTCCGGCTGGCCCGTTGCGGGGCAAAGGCAGGTGAACTCAGAGGTCTCGAGCTCTACGAGATAGTTTCTGCCCGGGTTTTTGTTGGGGAAAACCTCCAGTTTGCGCGAGGGCTTCGCCTTTTTCCCGCCGAGTACTGCGCCCAGCAGCGTCAGCCCCTCCAAATCTTTCTTTTGCGTCTTTTTCATTGCGTGCGTCAGAATTCTATCATCACTTTCCCGAGGCGCGAATTTTCCGTGGCGCGCCTCATAGCGGCCTCTATGTCCGCCATTTTGTAGCGGGAGTCCACCGGCGCTTTCAACACGCCCGCGGCTATCAGCTCGAACACCTGCGAAAACAGGGCTTCGCATTCCGCGCGAGAGTGCGTGCGCTGCCATTTGTCCCACCAGAACCCGCGCAGGCGGAGGTCGTTGAAAATCAGAAAGCGCGTCGGGAAGCGCACGGGTTCGCCCGTCATGCCGCCGATTGTGACGACGGTGGCGGAGTCGCCCATGGCCTTTATCATGTTCGAGACGCTGGCGCCGCCTATCTGGTTCAGCCCGAGTTTGAGGCAGTTGCCGGTCGCCTCCTTTATCGCTTTGGCGTCAAATTCGGCCTCGTCGACTACGATGTCCGCGCCGTACCCCTCGAGCATGGCGCGCTTTTTGCCGGCGTTGCGCAGCATGTTTACGGTTTTTATCCCGCGCGCGGCGCAGATTTGAATCATGAAAATCCCCAGCGCGCTGCCCGCGCCGTTTTGTATCAGCCAATCTCCGGGTTTCATCTTTTCGAATCCGTCGAGCACGCAGAGGGCGGTCGGGGGGTTTATGAAAGCCATCGCCGCGGCGTCGGGGTCGAGGCCGCAGGGGATTTCGAGCAGGTCGGAGGCCTTTGCTATCTGGTATTGCGTCCACGCCCCAGGCTCGGGGGGAAGGCGCACGAGGGCGCCCGCGCGCGGGCCTTCGGTTTCGGGGCCGAGGGCGGCGACTTCGCCTATGCCCTCGCGGCCGGCTATCGCGGGCAGGGGCCTGAGCCTGCCGTACGAGCCGCCTATCATCCCGAGGTCTGATGGGTTGACGACGGCTCTCACGAGCTTGACGACAGCCTCCCCCTTTTGGGGGGCTGGAACTTCAACGGTTTCGGGGCGCACCACTTCGGCGGGGTTGCCGTAGGTCTTGTGTACTGCTACTATGCTTTTCATTTCGGTTTACATTAGAGTTGGCGCGCCTTAAAAGTCAACGAACAATCCGTTTGGCGCCTCTTTTGGCGGTTCGCGCCGCCATCCTCGAAAAAACTTGCGCGCCCGCGCGTTTTGCCGATAAGTTTTCGGATATGGAAAACCCTTTTTTGGCGGCGGAACTCCCGCCCGACTGGACGAAAATGAAGCCGGAATTCGCGGCGGAGGCCGTGGATTTGGCCGTTGAAAAATCGCGCGCCAACATCGCGGCGATAAAGGCGCTCCCCGCGGGGGGGCTCGATTACGAAAATTGCGTTTTGGCGTTCGATTCGGCGACCGAGCCGCTCGATACCGTATATTCCCGCCTCGGGCACCTCGTTTCCGTGGCGGATTCCGACGCCCTGCGCGCGGCGTACGGCGCGCTCGTCGGGAAAATCGCCGATTTTTATTCCTCCGTGCGCCTCGACGACGGGCTATACGCAAAGCTTGCGGAATACGCGGCCTCTCCGGAAGGAAAATCCCTCGAAGGTCCGCGCGCGCGGATGCTTTCGGAGACTATGCTCGATTTCGAGCTTGGCGGCGCGAAGCTTCCGGCGGAGGGGAAGCGGAGAATCCGCGAAATCGACGGGCTGCTCGCGCAGAAGGCGCAGAAATTTTCCGAAAACGTGCTCGACGACACCAAGCGCTTCGTCCTCCACATCGGAGACCCGTCCAAGCTCGAAGGGCTCCCGCCCACGGCCGTCGCGGTCGCAGCGCAAAAGGCGGCCGCGCGCGGGGAATCCGGCTGGGATTTCACGCTCGAGCAGCCATCCTACGTCCCGTTCATGTCCTACGCCGCCGACGATTCCATGCGCGAAAAGCTCTGGCGCGCCTCGGCGCGGCTGGCGTCCGACGGCGAATATTCCAACTGGGGGCTCATGGCGGAAATTTTGCGGCTGCGCGCGGAAAAGGCGCGGATTCTCGGGCGCGCGGATTTTGCGGACCTCGTCCTCGAGCGGCGCATGGCCCGCAGCGGGGCGAAGGCGCTCGCGTTCGTTGAGGACCTGCGCGGGAAGTTCTCCGCGGCGTTCGAGTCCGAATGGCGCGAGCTGCTCGACTTCTCGCGCTCCGAGGGCCTGCTCGACGGCGGCAAGATGCCCCCGTGGCGCGCGGCGTACGCCTCCGAAAAGCTGCGGGCGAAAAAATACGGGTTCGACCCCGAGTCGCTGCGCCCGTACTTCCCGATGGAGGCCGTAATGCGCGGAATGTTTGAAATCTGCCGCAGGCTCTACGGAATAGAAGTTTCGCGCGCGGAAATGACGGCGCCCGCTTGGGATCCGGCGGTCGAGCTCTTCGAGGTCCGCTCTCCGTCCGGCGGCGTCATGGGGCTGTTTTACGCCGACTTCCGCCCGCGCAAAAACAAGCGCGCGGGGGCGTGGATGAATCTGCTCGAGCCCGCCAAGCGCGGCCGCCCCGCGCTCGGCGTAATAGCGGGCAACCTCTCAGAGCCCGCCGGCGGCAAGCCCGCGCTCCTTTCGCACTCCGACGTCGAGACTCTATTCCACGAGTTCGGGCACCTGATACACTTCTTCATGATGGATTCCCCCGAGCTCTCGCTGCGCAACGTCGCGTGGGATTTTGTGGAGTTGCCGTCGCAGATTATGGAAAACTGGTGCCGCTCGCGCGAGGGGCTCGACGTCTTTGCGCGCCATTATGAGACGGGCGAAAAAATTCCGGAGGAGCTGTTTGAAAAATTCGAGAAGTCGCGGAAGTTCATGGGAGCGAACGCCGCCATGCGCCAGCTCTCCTTCGCGCAGATCGACCTGCTGCTGCACGTCAGGCCGGAGGAGTTTATCGCTGCGGGAATCGAAAATGCGGCGCGGCGGGAGCTCGCGGGGTTCGTCCACGAATATTCCGAGGCGGTTCCGACGATTCTGCCGCGCTTCACGCACCTGTTCGGAGACGCGGTGGGCTACGCGGCGGGCTACTATTCGTACAAGTGGGCGGAAGTCCTAGAGGCCGACGCGTTCTCGCGGTTCGAGCGCGAGGGGATTTTCAATCCGGAAGTCGGCGCGGAGTTCGCCGAAAAGGTTTTGAGGGTCGGCAATTCGGTCGATCCCGCCGACGCTTTCAGGAATTTCATGGGGCGCGACCCCGACGCTTCCGCGCTCGTGGCGCGCTCGATAGACTCTGCGGCGCGAGGGGCGGCCGAAGGCTGAAATCTTTGCGGCATTTATTTTCCGTATTTTCTTGAACGACCGCTTTGGAAAAGTATAACTTCAACGCAATGAAAACGCGCAATATTCTGATAGCCATATCCGCTTTTGCCGCGGCTCTCGCGTGCTCCGGCGCGCAGAAGACGGAGGACCTCTTCAACGGAAAAAATCTCGACGGGTGGAAATTCTTCGTCGAAAACGGCGCCGCCAAGCCTGAGGATGTGTTTTCCGTCAAAAACGGCATGATACACATAAAGGGCGTTCCGTTCGGCTTCATGTACACCGAAAACAAATATTCGAACTTCCGCCTGCACGTCGAGTGGAAGTACCCGATAGGCGGCAGCAACAGCGGAATATTCCTCTTCCTGCAAGAGCCGGCAAAAGAGCTGTGGCCGAACGCCGTGGAGTGCCAGCTGTGCTCCGGCAAGGCGGGCGACTTCGTGCTGCTCGGGGGGTCGGACGTCGCGGAATACAAGGCTCCCGAGGGAAAGCCGCGCCCGAAGTTCCCCGTCGTCGAGAGGTTTGAGAAAGACCGCGAAAACCCCGTGGGCGAGTGGAACAGTGCGGACATCGTGTGCAGGGGCGGAAACATAGAAGTCTACATAAACGGGACGCTCCAAAATGTCGGAACGAAGTCGGCGCATTCGAGCGGCTACATCGGCTTGCAAAGCGAGGGCGGGGACATTCTCTTCCGCAACGTGCGCCTGACCCCGATGGACTGACGCCCCGACATCCGGATTTTGCTGCCGCCCGCATTCGGGCGGTTTTTTTTTGTCGCCAAGCGCGCCAAAACCCGCGACAATATGCCAATGCGAAAGATCATACGGTTTGCAAAATTTGCCGCGTTCGCCGCAGTCTGCCCGGCCGCGCTCGCGCTCGAAGACTACAAGAAACCCGTCGCGGAGGATGCCGATTTCTTTCCGCCGTTCGACTCCATAAAGCCTCCGCTGCTCATGCCGCGGGACGCGAAGCTGGAGTTTTCCAAAGAGGGGCACTTTCTCGTGGACGGCGAGCCGCGCTATATGGAGGGCACGATTTTCTACGAGGGCGACTCGATGTCTTTCGGGGTTCCGACGTACGGGTATCCGCCGTCCCTCAAATGGCTCTACGAGACTACCCAAAACTACGAGGATTTGCAGAGGCTCGGCTTCGACACGGTCGGCACGGGCCTTCCGAACGACTGGATGCGGAAATACCGCAAGAGGTTTATCCACCTGCGCGCAAACGATGAAATGTTTTTGCGCTACGCCAAAAGCGGCCTGCCGCTTTACGTGGACTTTACCGCGGCGGAATGGAGCCACGGGGGGTTGAAATACGCCGAGGGAATGCCGCCTGCGAAGGAGGCGTTTACCGTCCCGGGGAGGTCGTACCACTGGATGCCTTATTCGGCGAACGCGCCGGAGGGCCGCCAGCTGTGGCGCGAAATGTGGGAGGGCGGAGCCGAGTTCCTGAAAAAGCGCGGCATAAAGCCGTTTATGTACGAGCTATTCAACGAGCCCGACTACGACGACCTGAGCGAATACAACAGAAAGCTTTTCGCCAAAAAGATGAAGTCGAAATACGGCGGCAAAATATCGCGCCTGAACGCAGAGTGGGGGGCGTCGTATTCCGGTTTCGACGAAATATCCGGATTCAAAAATTACGACGAAAACGCGGGGCTTTTCGTGGAATGGGTGAAGTTCATGGAGGATTCTTTCGCAGGCCTCTGCAAATTCGGGGCGAAGGTCATTCGCGAAGCCGACGGGCGCCCCGACGCGGGCGTGTGCTTCCAGCCGATTTTTCTGGACGGAAACAACGTCAACATCTACAAGGCCGACAGGCATCTCGACGCGGTGTGCTCCTCCACGGGCGGCGGGGATTTTTTCCAGGCGCGCTTTATGAGGGCGATAGCCGACGGCAAGCCGATTTTCGACGGCGAGACCTACATGGGGCGCACCCGCGAATCCTTCCGCAACAGGATTCTCGAACAGTACATGCGCGGCTACAACGCCTCCTACCTCTTCAAATGGAGCAGGCGGCCCAACGACCCCGCCTGGAAGCTTGAAAACGGCGGTGTTAGGCTCGCGGAAAAATTCCCGTACATGGTGCTGAATCCGTACGCGGCGCATCCGCGCGCGTTCCTCGGGCTGATGGACGCAAAGAGGGCGATATTCTCCGTAAACAGCCTCTTCACTCCGCGCGACAGGGGGGTGAAAAGCGACGTCGCGGTGCTCTATTCGTACCCCACCAACAGATTGCAGAGGTATCCGAAGGCGCCGCCATTGCAGACCGACATGGAGAAGAAGGTCGCCGCCGCGCTCGAATACTCGCAGGTGCAGTACGACATAGTTTTGGAGGAGCAGCTCAAAAGCGGCAGGCAAAACCGATACAAGGCTCTCGTATGCGCGGGGGCGGCGTCGTACAAAGCGACGCCGCGCAGGCTGCTCGAATACGCCGAGGGCGGCGGGACGCTCGTGCTGTTCTTCGACGCGCTCACGCTCGACGAGTACGGGAAGCCGCTCGGGGAGACTATTGCGGGCATGGCGTTCGGAGAGGACAGGAGCGCGGTTTCGGGGGAGTTGAAAATAGGAGGGGAGTCGATGAAGGCGTTCCACTTCAAGTCGGTGAAGATGCCGGAGGGCTGGACGCCCATAGGCGAAATCGGCGGTGAGCCCGCGGTCTGGGAAAAGCCCTCGGGGAAGGGGAAAATGGTGTTTGTGAACGCGAAAGTTTCGGGGGCCGATTTGCGCAGGCTCGCGTTCGAGATTTTGAGGCGCTCGGGCGTGGAGAAGCTGTGCGGGGTTGAAAACGCGATAACCGGCGCGCCGTGCGGCGCGGTCGAAATGGCGAAGGCGCGCGCCGGAGGGAAGGTCGGGTATTTTCTCTTCAACCGCTCGCTCGACGCGGAGGCCGTCGCGCTTGCGCCGAAGGAGGGCCTCGTTTTCGCGGAAATCCTCTCTGGCAAAATAATCGAAAGGGACGCGGAGGGCAGAATCATTCTGCCGCTCAAATCGGGAGAGCCGGCGGTTCTCGTCGGCGCGCCGGAGAGCGAGGCTGCGCGGGCGTTTGAAGGCTTTAAAAGGGTTTCCGGCGCCGACGCCGCGCGCGCGGCGGCCGAGTGGGACAGAAAGCTGCGCGAAGAAAAGATGAAATCCGCAAAGGCTTTCGACGTTCCCGCCGCAAACCTGCGGACTATTCCAATGAGGGAGTTCGCAAATCTCGACTGCTCCGCCGACATTCCCCTGGGCGGCTCTTTCGGCAAGCTGAAATCGCTGCCGTGGAGCGTCGAAAACTGCAACGGGATTCCGTTCGACTTCATCAGGCCCGACCACAATAAAAATCTGACTGCCATCGGCCTCGGCGACTTCGGCGGCAAGGGGAAATTTTCCGAAGTCCGCGGCGTAAAGATAGACTCCAAAGCTTCCGCGCTATACTTTTTGCACGCGGCCGCCGGAGACGCCGAGGGCGAAATCGCAAGGTACGTCGTCAACTATTCCGACGGCACAAAAGCCGAGATTCCGATAGTGATGAACCGCAATGTCGGCGCGTGGGACGCCGTTTTGAATCCGGACAAAAACGCCGAGACGGTCGCGGGATTCATAAACCCCGACAACCGCGGCCTCTATGTCTGGAAGTGGGAAAATCCGTTCCCCCACAAGCTCATTGAGTCAGTCGACGCCGTATTGACCCGCCCGTCCGCGGCGTATTTCGCGGCGGGGATAACCGCGGAATCCCCGTCCGGAGATTCGGATTGCGACGCGGTAAAGCTCGCCGGAGAGGGAGCCTCGGCGCGCTTCATAAACTGCGAATCCGGCAAATTCGAGAACGGAGTTGCCGAGATGTATGCGGACAAAATGAAAAATTACGCGCGGGTGATCGTGGATTTCGGCAAAAAGTTTTCGCTTCCGGAGAGCGCCGCGGAAGGGAGCCTGTCTTTCGACATCGACGTCGGCGCCGGCAATTCCGCGCCGGAGCTCTACGCCGCGCTCGACGGTACGGTCGACAATATCCGCCGCTCCACGAGGGGAATGCTCGAAGACCTCGGCGAGGGCAGGTACCGCGCGCGGATTCCGCTGTCGGCCCTTCTGAAAGGGGAGCGCGATTCCTTCGAGCGCGTCATCGTCCAGATAAACGAAGCCCCGAAGGGGTTTGAAAAAATAAAAATCGGCAATTTCGAGCTCGTAGCGTACCGCTCGGCAAATCCGTTCAGAAACGACGCTTTCGAGACTTCCCAGTGGGGCGGAATAAAAATGTCCAAGGGGCGCGGATACGTCTCTTTCGGGCTCGACAACGGCAGCAAAAAGTGGTGTGTCGGAACCCTGAAATTACTCAGGCCGGCTCCCGTTCCGGAGGGCTTCGGAAAGAAGAGCCTGGTCTTTGAAATCAACGCGGGACCCGACGTATTGGGCAACAGGAATATCGGCTCGCAGAGCTTCCAGATGAATTTCTCCTATCTGGACGCGGGCGGGAAGAAGGCCTCCACCCCGTACATAGTCGTTCCGAAGGGAGGATTTATTTCGGGGGGCGCGGTGGACGGAATCCCGGCGACTTGGCAGAAGGTGTCGATACCGGTTGCGCGGATGATGCCGAAGGGGGCTGACGGCGTTTCGGCGATAACCTCCATCGCGCTTCAATACATGCTTCTGCCCGCCGACAGGGCGGGCGTTCAGATAAGGAACATAAGGTTTGAGTAGCCGCCCGCAGTCGCGCAAAAAAACAAACCCTACGGCGCGCTCCGTAGGGTTTGTTTTTTTCCAAAAAAGTTTTCGCTCAGATTTCCGAGGCGATTTTTTCGGCGGATTCGGCGGCGGCCTTCGCTTTTTCGACGCCCTCTTCCGTCTTTTTTGCGGCGGCCTCCGCGAGCTTCTCAAATTGCGCCTTGAATATGGCGCGGCGCGATTCAAGTATTTTGTTAGAGGTCTCCGCCGTCTGTATGCGCGACTGCATCGTCTGCGCGCGGGAGAATAGCGATATGGCGTCCATCGAGAGGCTCTGCGCCGCGTTTATGTCGGCGTCTATCGCCGCGTTTTGCAACTGCGCCTCGTTGGTGGCGGCGCGCAGAAACTTCGCGACCTCGCGGATTTCAAACGCGGCGTTCGAGATTTTCGAAAATTCGCCGAGAAATTCCGCGCGCAGATTTTGCGGCTTTTGGGCTGCCGCCGCGGAATTTCGCATTACGGAGGGGGCGCCGTAAAGGGTAGCAGGGGTTCTCGCCGCTTCCCCCTTCGATTTCATCGCGAACCGATCCGCCGCGTCTGCGACTGCGAATCCGGCGTCGTAGACTCCCCTATCCCATTTGCCGACGGAGATTTTCGGCAGGGCGGAGAATATCGAAATTCGGGAAAATTCGATGTCCGCGAATTTCCCCGAGGCCGGAATTTTGTTGAGGACGAGGTCGGCGAGCTTCCCGTAGGACTTCATGAGGACGGCGCGCGCGCCGTTTGCGTCTTCGGCGCATTTGGCGAGCTCCTTGCCGGCTTGGGCGTACTGTTCGGCGAGCTCTTCGAGCGGCGCCTTTATGTTTCCGATTTTCTCAGAGTTTTCCGCGTTGAGCGATTCGAGGCGCGCCGCATAGTCCTCCGCGAGGGCAACGGCGGGCGCCACGCCCTCCATTTTGGGAGTAGCCACGGAGATGTTTACGAGGGTCGACGAAAGAGATTCCTCCGCGGATTTCAGCGCCGCCGCGGCGGATAGGAAGTCAGCCTGGACGGATTTAAATTCGCGCTTGTCCTGGTAGATATTCCCGGGGTTTTGCGCCACTTTCGGCCGCAACGCCTCAATCGCGGCTTCAATGCTTTTTATTTTTGCGCGCGCCATCGGCAGGATTTTTTCGACGTCTTCGAGCGTCGATTTCGCGCTCTTAAACCCCTCCACATCGGCGGCGAAGCCCGTTTTGAACTCCGCTATCCGCCTTTTGAGGGATTGGGCGGAATTTTCGAGCTCCGCGAAGTCGCGGGCGAGCGACCGGAATTCCTCCTCCTTTTGGGAGAGCGAGGAGCTTTCGGCGTTGAAAATAGAGTCCGCGGAGCGGATCAGGTTTTGGGCGTCGGAAAACGAGGCGAACGCGGCCTTCATTTCGGCGCGCGCGGCCTCGATTTCCCCCGCCGCGTTTTCGGGTTCGGCGAATGCGGCAGCGCATGCCGCGAACAACGGTATAAGTGCGTTTTGTATTTTCATGGCTTTTGTATGTTAGACGCCGCAAAAGGCGATTTGTTTTGCGGCATTGCGAAATTTTACATCATCGACATCGGATCCACGTCGAGCGCGTCCTCTACGTCCTCGTCCATCGGAAATTCCCTCCGCAGCTTTGCGATTTCCGCCACCGCCGCGCGCACGTTTTGCGTGAAATACCAGATGTGCCACCTGTAAAAGTCTTCGGATTTTTCGAGCGGGGCGGGGGACGGCCCGCGGATAGAGCAGAATCCGCCGATTTTCGCCTCGGCCGCCTCCGCCCATTTCTCGGCGTAAAATTCGAGCTTTTCCTCGCTGCGAGAGCGGAATATGTGGCGTATCAGGCGCGTAGAGGGAGGATAGCCGTATTCGGCGCGGTTTTCGAGCTCCTCCTCTAAAAACGACTCCATGTCGTCGCGCTTGGCGTACTGTATGGGCGCGGCCTCCGGCGTCATCGTCTGGACTATTACCTCCCCGCGCGCCTCGCCCCTTCCCGCGCGGCCCGCCACCTGCACTATGAGCTGGTAGGTCTTTTCGGCGGCGCGGAAATCCGGCATGTGCAGGCTTATGTCGGCGTCGATTATCCCCACGAGCGTGACCCGCGGGAAGTCGAGCCCCTTGGCTATCATCTGCGTGCCTACGAGTATGTCGAGCTTCCCGCGCCGGAAGTCGCCGAGGATTCTGCGGTAGTTGTCGCGCCTCTTCATGGCGTCCCTGTCCATGCGCCCGATTCTCGCGGCGGGGAACATCGCTGATATCGCCTCCTCGATTTTCTGCGTTCCCGCCCCGCGCCACTTGGCCTTGGGCGAGCCGCATTTCCCGCACGCGCGCGGGGCCTTCGCCGTGTAGCCGCAAAGGTGGCACTTCACGACGTCCTCCCTCTTGTGCCACGTCATGCTGACCGAACAGTGCGGGCACTCCTCGACCGCCCCGCAATCGGGGCACTCGAATATTTTGGAGTATCCCCTGCGGTTGAGGAAGAGAATCGCCTGCTCCCCGTCGTCGAGCCTCCGCGCGAGCTTTTCCGCCAAAATGTTGGAGATTGCCGCCCCGGGCTTTTCGCGCTTCATGTCCACGATGAACACGGAGGGCATTGAAGACCCGTCTATGCGGCTGGGGATTCTGGATAGGGCGTATTTGCCGGTTTTAGCGTTGTTGAGCGTTTCGAGAGCGGGGGTGGCGGAGCCGAGCACGCAGGCGCATCCGGCGATTTTTGCGCGGTATACGGCGACGTCCCTGCCGTTGTAGCGCGGCGCCTTGTCCTGCTTGTACGCGGCGTCGTGCTCTTCGTCCACTATTATGAGGCGCAGATTTTTGAGGGGGGCGAACACGCAGCTGCGCGCGCCGACGACGACTTTTGCCTCTCCGCGCGCCAGAGCCCTCCACGCGTCGAGCCGCTGACCGTCCGACAGCCCGCTGTGCCACACCACCAGCCCGCAGTCGCCGAGCCTGCTTTTGAGCCTCCCGACCGTCTGGGGGGTCAGCGCGATTTCCGGAACTAAGAATATGCACGTTCCGCCGCCGTCGAGGGCTTTTTTCATGGCGCGCATGTAGACTTCCGTCTTTCCCGAACCCGTCACGCCGTAGAGCAGGCGCGTTTTGAAGGCGCGCGCGGCGATGTCGGATGAGATTTCCCCGAAGGCCTTTTGCTGCTGGGCGTTGAGCTCAGGCGGCTCGGAGGGGACGGCTTCCGCCGCCGACAGGTCGTCGTCGAACGCCCCGCGCCGGATTTCCCTCGCGCGTTGGACGAGCAGCCCCTTTTTGACGAGCGCGTCTATTGCCGCGCTCGTCGTCTGCGCGAGCCTTATCAGCGCGGATTTCAATATGGCGTCGGGGTATCCGCCCATAAATTCGAGCAGTTTGCGCTGCTGCGGGGCGCGGGGCAGGAGGGCGGCGATTTCCCCGGGCGATACGGGGCGGGCAAGGGATATTTCCGCGGCCTCCCTCGCGCCCTTGCCGGCGCGGACTACCGCGGGAATCATGGTCTCGAAAATCTGCCGCATTCCGCAGCCGTAGTATTCGCCCATCCATTTTGCGAGTTTCATCAGCTCCGGCGTCAGGACGGGCTCGGGCTGTACGAAAGAGCGCAGCGGGCGCAGGTTGAAGGAAGCTTCAACTTCCGCCGCCGGGCGTATGTCCGCCACGATTCCGCAGGCGCTTCCGCCCCGCAGCGGCACGCTCACGAGCGACCCCACCGCGAGGGGTTCGAGGTTTTCGGGAACGGAGTATGTGAGGGCGCGCTCGATTCCGCTTAACAGCAGGATTGTCGCCGCGCGTTTTTCGGCGGCCATTTTGCTATTGCGCGCTTTCGGCGGCGGCCGCCGCGTTCAGTTCGGCGATTTTGCGGAATATGTCCGCATAGGCGCGCAAAACGTCCGCGCGCACGGATAGCCTTATCTTTACGGAATTTCTTTCGATGAACGCGAACGCCTCGGAATCGTCGACTTTCCCGTCGAAATCGACCCCGAACTGCGAGAATATCGCCTTCATTATCCGTGAATTGTTTATCGCCGCGGCGAAGTCCGCGCCGGAGGCGGCGTATTTTTTCAGCGGATAGTCCGACGGGGGATTTTTTATTTTTTCGACGGCGGCTTTGACGGCTTCGAGGGAAGTGGCGGACACGAGGTATCCGCCCTCTTTTGCCATATATATTTTGGGCGCGCCGGCGGCGGGGGCGGAAGTCTCGCAGATTTCCATTCCGTCGATTTCCCTTATTTGCGCCTTGAATGGCGGGAGTTCTCCCGAAGTCCCCGCGAAATTTTTCGCGAATGCCGCGTTCGCCCTTTCCGCCGTTTCGGCGATCTCTTTCAGCGGCATGGAGGACGCGGCGACCGACACGCTTTCAAACTGCGCCGGCGGCTTGAAGTCGAGCGCGGAAGCGGAAGTTGAGGAGGATTCAATCGCGGCGAAGATGGCGTCCTGGGTTTGGGGCGGGATTTCGAGAGAGTCCATCAGCGGCCGCATGAGCTTTTTGTAGGGGCCGGCGGCGGCTTTGCCGTTCGCGGAGGAGACTGCGGAGAACATGAAGCCCTGCGGTATGAACGCCGCCTCCGCCGCGCGCTTTTTGAGGGGCAGGGCGTTTATCAGGTTTGCGAGGTCGGAGTTTTCACGCGCGTAGATGTCGGTTTTTACGCGGACGGAATTCCCGTCGCAGTCGAACGCGATTTTTACGAGCTCCACGCCGCTTGCGGCCGCTTTGAACGACTCGAACATCTTTTTTGCGCGCGGAATTTCCGGCGCGGGAAGCGAGGCTAAAAATTCGGAGTCCCTGACGCGCAGTGACAGCATTGAGCCGTCTTTTTCTGATGCGGCGGCTATGGTTTCGTCGGCGTATTTTGACACGTCGGCGGACGGGTCGCCCTTGATCTGTACAACCAGCCATCCGCCTTTTTCAAAGCGGCGCATATTGGTCTGCTGCGCGAACTTGAAGAGAACCGACTCCTTCGACGCCTTTACCGCGGCGAACGCCAGCGGATCCGCGGGGCTGCCGAACGCGGCAATCCCGAAATTTTCCCCCGCGACGCCATCGAAATTCGGGTAGCCGAGCGGCGAGAGCGACAGGGCGAGGGTCATCTCCGCCTGCGGGTCGGGGTAGATTTTCCTCATGAGATCGGTTGCCTTTGAGAAAAATTCCTTCGGGTTTTGTGCCGACGCCGAAAGCCAGGGCTTTTCTGCGGCGAGGGAGGCGCAGCATGCGGCGGCGAATGCGATTATGGCGGCAAATTTTTTCATTCTGCGGATAAGTTTTCTGTCTTGCGATTTAACGTGAATCCGCGCGGCATTTCAAGCGCGTATTTCGGGCGGCTTTCGCACGGCGGGCGCGGGCGCATGGTTGCGGCGGGGAGGCCGCCCGTCAGTCCTTTTTGGGGTCGGCGGCGTCGCGGAGGATGTCGCCGAGAATGTTGAAGCACAGCACCGTCGCGAATATTGCCGCCCCCGGGGTGAGCATCCACCAGAAGCCGAGCATCAAAACTTTCGTGTCGTTCTGCGCCTGCGCGAGCATCAGCCCCCACGAGGCGGATGGTTCCTGTATCCCGAGGCCGAGGAACGACAGCGCGGCCTCCCCCAAAACGTAGGCGGGTATGGAGAGGGTTGCGCCCACGATCAGGTAGCTCAGGACATTGGGCAGAAAATGCCTTATTATTATTTTTACGGGAGACTCTCCCATAGCCTTCGCCGCCTGGACGTACTGGGCGTTTGCGAGGGAAAGCGACATTCCCCTGATGACACGCGCGGTTCCCGCCCAGGCGAGCGCGGAGAGTATTATGACTATCATGACGTACATTTGCGCGCTGTCGAAGTGCGGGGCGAGGGCGGAGCGCATGGCGAGCAGCAGGTACAGGCTCGGAATCGCCATGAGAAACTCTACGAACCTCATCGCCACGAAGTCGAAAGTTCCGCCGAAATATCCCGCGAGCCCGCCCACGAGAAACCCGAGCACCATGGTTATAGCGATTCCCACAAAGCCTATGCTCAGCGACACGCGCGCGCCGTAGAGCAGGCGGGAGAACACGTCGCGCCCCGTGGAGTCCGCGCCCAGAAGGTAGACGCGCGCGTCGGGGTCCGGAGAGTCCACCCCGAACAGGCGCGCCTTAAACGGTATCAGCCCGAAGATTTTGTAGTCGCTCTTCTCGTCCCTCACGAAAAATTTTATCGGCAGGCTCTCGCCCTCCACGGGCTCGTATTGCGCTATGCTCGGATCCGACTGGCGGTAGCATTGGGCGCGCAGCGAGCCGTTTTCAAAGAATATTTTTGTCGGCGGGTGGAAGGATTTGTCGAGGCACTGTTCGGTCGGCGAGTACGGGGCGAGGAACGGCGCGAAAATTGCGGCGGCGTACATTGCGGCGAGGATCGCGAGGGCGGCGGCGCCGCGCTTGGAGCGCAGCGTCTGGGGGAGGAGGTTTTTGCAGAAGAACGCCGCCGCCCAGAACAGCCCGAGCGCGAGCATCAGCGCGAGAACCGCTGCCCCCGCCATTGCCGCCCAGAAGGAGGCGGTTTTGACAATGCCGAAGAACTCGGGGAATGTCTCGCACGCCCACGTTAGGAGCGCGGCGGCCGCAGCGACGCACGCCGTGAAAACTGCTATGCCCTTCGCGGGCGCTTTTTCGCGCTCGAGGCGTATTCGGGGGTCGGCGAGCGCGAGCAGTATGTCGGCTATCAGCTGGCCCGCGACCAGCATCGCGCAGCCTATCACCACCCCCGCCATCACGACGTACTGGTCCTGCTTGATTATCGCCGCGTATATGAGCTGCCCGAGGCCCGGATAGTTCATGACGTTCTCCACGAGCAGCGCGCCGGATAGCAGCCCCGCAAAGGCGAATCCGAACGATGTGACCACCGGATTTATCGCGTTGCGCAGCACATGCTTGAACATTATGGCGTTTTCGCCCATTCCCTTTGCGCGGGCGGTCGTCACGAAATCCGCGCGCGAATAGTCGAGGAATGTCCCGCGCATCACGCGCATCATAGACGCTATTCCGCCGAGCGACAGGACGAGCGTCGGAAGAACCAGGTGTTTTATCCAGTCTCCGAACTTAGCCGCGGGGGAAAGGAAGTCGTGGAGTATGGAGACCTGCCCGCCCGTAGGTAGCAGCCCCGTGACTGCGGCAAACAACACCGCAAGCAGCGCGAGGAAAAAGTACGGCACGCTCAGCGCTGCGTAGGCGAGAAACGCGCTTAGCTTGTCGAACGCGGAGTCGCGGCGGACGGCGGCGAGCACCCCGAGCGGAATGGAGACCGCGTAGATTACGAAGGTGCTCGAAAGCGCGAGCAGAAGAGTCGGAAAAATTCTCTGCCCGATGAGCTCGAGGACGGGTATCTTGTAGCTCCACGAAAACCCGAAGTCGGGCGCGCCGAAATATACGGCGGAATGTTTGCCCCTCTCGGATTCCGGCAGCAAAAGGCTCGTCTTGACCGGAGAGACGCCGTTGAGCCACCTGCCGTACTGCACGTACCACGGCTTGTCGAGCCCCAGGCGCATTTCCTCCTGCTTTACGATTTCCGGGCTGATGTCCTTGGAGTTGCGCGCCTCGCTCAGAAAATCCCCCGGGGCGAGGTACATGAGCAGAAATACGAGCGCGCTGATGCCCAGCATCAGGGGTATCATGGAAAGCAGCCGCCTTGCGATGAATTTCGCCATGCCCTTATTTCCCGCCCCCTTCGGATTCGCCCGGATCGTAGAGTTCGTCGATGTTCCAGATTACGGAGCCGACCGGAGGCACGCGCACGTTGCGCCATTTCTCGGAGACTCCCGAATAGCTCATAGGGGTGACGAGGAAGAGCAGGGGAAGCTCCCTCGAAAATATGTTTTGCATTTCGTCTACGAGCGCCTTGCGCCTGGCGGGGTCGAATTCGACCTCCTGGGCGTCCATTATTTCGTCGACGCGCCTTTCCCACTCGGTGGCGGGCGACTTTTGGCGGGGATTCCAGACGTGAAGAAAGCCGTCGGAGCGGTAAATGGCCTTGCCGCCCGAGGGGTCGCCGCCGCCGGTGAACCCCATGAGGGCCGCCTCGTATTCAAACGTGTTGTCGATTTTTGAAATCATCGTGCCGAAATCCATGAATTTCAGCCTCACCTCTATGCCTATCGCCCTCATGTTTTCGACAAAGGTCGTGGACATTGCGGTTGCGTTTTGCGAGCCGTCCGCGACGATGAACTCGAATTCCACGCGGTTTTTTTGCGGGTCGAGAAGCCTTCCGGAGGCGTCGTAGGAAAATCCCTGCGATACCAGCATCCGCCGCGCCGATTCGGGGTCGTAGGAGTATTTCGGGGTGTCGGGGTTGTGCCATTTTTTGTTGGCGGGCGAGATTATCCCGTCGAGCTTTCTGGCGCGGCCGAACCACACGCTTTTTATCAGCCCGTCGCGGTCGACCGCCTTCATGACCGCCCTCCGAAATTCGGGGTTGGAGAACCATTTGAGCTTGTGCGGGGCGACATAGGGTTTGCCGTCCTCCGCCGAACCCGGGTTGAGGTTGAACCACACGAAGAAAATTCCGGTGTCCGGCCCGCGCTCGTAAATTTTGAATTTGTAGGTTTCGGCGTAGTTTTTGACCCAGGCGTAGTCGTTGGCGCCCACATTTGAGGCGTCGCACTGGCCCGTGGCGAAAAGTATTGTCGATGTGTTGGCGTCGGCGACGAACTTGTATATTAGAAAGTCTATGTAGGGCAGGCGGTTGCCTTTTTTGTCAGCCCGCCAATAGTGCGGGTTGGGCTTTAGCGCGAGGCGCTCTCCGGGCTTGTAGGAGAAAATCTGGAACGGCCCCGACGCCGCGATTTCCGACGGGTTGGAAATCGCCGTCTGCGTGGACCACGCCTGCTGGAACGAGCCGTCCGCCGCCGCCTTTTCGAGGCGGTGTTTTGGCAGTATTCCCACAAATCCTATGTCGGTGAGAAACGGCGCGTAGGCTTTTTTTGTCGAAAACTCCACGGAATACTTGCCGGTTTTTCTGAATTTTACGGGTTCTCCGCCTATCGTGTACTGGCCAGCGTACCTCGACGGATAGCGCAGCAGCGGCCTGCCGGTCGACTTGTCCGCAAGCGGTTTCCCGTCTTCGCCGAGGCTCGGGGCGAATATCGTCTCGAAAGTGAATATCACGTCGTCCGCAGTGATTTCGACCCCGTCGCTGAATTTTACGCCCTCGCGCAGGTCGAACCGGTAGGTTTTCTTGTCTTCCGATATGGTCCACGATTTCGCGAGGGCGGGAATCGGGTTCATGGTGAAGGGGTCGACCGTCACGAGGGGCGATAGGATAAGGTCGATTATCTGCGACGAGTAGGCGTCGGTAGCGATGAGCGGGTTGAAAGTTTTAGGCTCCTGCGAGGCGGCGAGGACGAATACGCCCCCGTAATTCCCCGGGGTACATTCGGATATTTCGGCGTCCGCGGGCAGGGGAAATTCTCCGCGCCGTATTTCCGGAGGCCGCGAGCACGCGCACAGGCCCGCGGCGAGTAGGATAAGTGCGGTTTTCGCGGCGGGGAATGTCATCGGTCGCCGGTTTCCTCCGGAGGGTTGGAATCCGCGCCGCCGTTCTTTCCCGCAGGCGGAGGGTTCGTTTCGGATTTCGGCGCGCTTTCGGATTCCGCCGCGCTTTCCGCAGCCCCCGCGGAGTCGTTGAGGCTCCAGTCGGGCGTCATGAACGACGTGTCGGGGCGGTTGAGGTTCCAGTCCGGGCCGAAGTCCGGAACGGGGCGCGCCAGCCTGCCGTAGTCTATGTAGGAGTCCATCTTGTAGTCCTCCTCGTAATATCCCATGCCGTAGTCGTCAACCCTGTTGGGGTCGTAGTCTTCCGGAAGCTCGTAGTGCGAGCGGTCGATATGCCCGAATTCCCCCTCGGGCTCGGATACCGCCTCCGCTCCGCCTTTGGCTTCGAGCCTTTCCGCCTCCTCTTCGGCGAGGCGCTCTTTTGCGACGGTTTTGGCGTATTCCCGCATCTGCTTTTGCTCTTCGATTTCCTCGAGCCGCTCCCTTTCGGCGTCGCGGCGCAGCTTGGCGTTGCGCATTTTTTCCCCGAGCCTCAGCGCGACTTCGTACATCAGGTATAGCGGAATGGTGAGCGACACCTGCGTAATGGCGTCCGGAGGGGTTATGACGGTTGCGAAAATGAGGATTATCAAAAACACCATGCGGCGGTTGTTTTTCAGCCACGCGGTGTCGAGCACCCCGAGGTATATCAGTATGAACTCCACCAGGGGGAGCTCGAACGTGACTCCTACCGCCATTGTCAGGAATATCACCATGCTGTAATACGACTGCGCGTCGGGGAACATCTCCATTTGCATTCCCTGGGACATCCACGACATGAACGCTATCCCCATTGGCAGCATGAAGAAAAACGCGAAGCACACGCCCACCGCGAACAGGAATATCGCAGCAATGATTCCCGGGCGCAGCATTGCGAGCTCCTCTTTTTTAAGCCCGGGCGCTACGAAGCGCGCCGAAAAGTAGAACGCCGCCGGCAACGACAGCCCGAGCGCACCGAGGAACCCGACGTAAAAATACACCACTATCGGGGTTGTGAACGACATCGAACGCAGCTTGATATCGGCGTACCACGGGTTTGCGGGCTTTTTGTCCTTGAACAGGACGATGGAATCGTCTTTGGGCTCTATGTAGTACGGGCCGGTTTTCGTCTTGCCGTCCCCGCCGGCGGGGACGAGGTACACAGGGCCTATGCGCTCGGTCTTTACGTCCGTCACCTGCTCGTCACCGACCCAATTCGCGAGGATTTCCTTGGCGGAATTGAGCGGGTAGAGCATCATGGAGTTGAAGTAGTGGAAGAATACCAGAACGAACACCAGCGCCACGGAGAAGAACGCCAGAATTTTGATTATGACGAACCTCATTTCCTCGAGGTGTTCGAGGAACGTCATTTCGGACGGGTCGTTTTCTTGGGATTCTTCCGGCATGGGCCTTTACTGGGCGCGCAGTTTGCGCTTTTTGGAGAGCTCCCGGCAAATGGCGTCGAAAACCCCGTTCACCTCTTCGGTTTGCAGGGTTTTTTCTCCCGAGCGGAAGCGCAGGGCGCATGCGAGGCTCTTGAAGCCCTCGGGGACGCCCTTGCCGCGGTAGATGTCGAATATCGAGCAGGATTCGAGCTCGAATCCCTTGCCCTTTGTCTTTTGTCCGGCGATTTTTACGATTTCGTCGGAGACGTTCTTGGCGGGCTCCGAATCTTCGACTATCACGGCGAGGTCGCGCGACGAGGGCGGGAAAGACGGGAAAGCCTTGAATTTTTCGGCGGACTTTTTGCGCCCCGCCACGTCAGGGCGGAAGGAGATTTCGCCCGCCCATACGGTCTTGTCTATTCCGCGCCCGCGCAGGTGCGCCACGGAGACCGCGCCGAACCTGACTCTGAAGCCCTCGCGCTTTTCGGAGCCGCAGCCGGCGGCAAACCCCGCCTCCCAGACGGGTTCGCCCTCAACCTGCGAGAAGTTCAGCCGCCCCGCGTCCACCCCGAGAATCGAGAGCAGGTCGCATGCAAGGCGCTTGGCGGCGTAGAAGTCGGGCCGCGCGGGCTCTCGCCACGAAGTTTCGGAGGCGCCGGAGACGAGAATGAACGCCGTCGCCGAGAGCTCCGAAATTTCCCCCGAGGCGTCGGGCCTGAAAATCTCCCCGTTTTCGAAGAATCCGAAAAATCCGTTGGCGTTGGAAAGGTTGGTCGCCGCGGCGTCGAGAAGCCCGTCTATGAGCGATGCCCTGAGGCTGTCCTGGTCGGAGGTCAGGGGGTTTGCGAGCTTGAGGAGCTCGGAACCGGCGTAGAGAAGGGCCTGTTTGGAGCTGTCTTTGAGCGTGTAGTTTTGGCACTCGTTTAGCCCGCGGGAGCAGAGGTAGTCGGCGGCGGCGCAGTTGTATTTATAGAGCGGGTCGTCGTCGCGTATGAGAGCCTGCGAGATTACGGGGACTTCCGGAATCCTGTCGGAGCCTATCATGCGCACGTATTCCTCCACGAGGTCGACCGGCCTGTCGACGTCGCTTCTGAAAGTCGGGACATTCACCTTCCACTTGCCGTCTCCGGCGCTTTCCACGCCGAATCCGAGGCTGCGGAACACCCTTTCGATTTCCTCCGAAGGGGCCTCGAAGCCGATGCTGTCCTCTATGAATTTTCGGGAGATTTCGATGTCGCGCGCCGCCCTCGGCGCCGAGCCGACAAGGCACGCGGTTTCGACGATTTCGCCCCCAGCGGTTTCGGCGATGAGGTCGGCGGCGCGGCGCGCGGCCTCGAGCGTCCCCTGCGGGTCCACGTCGCGCGCAAAGCGGTACGAGGAATCCGTGCTTATGGAGTACTTGCGGCTCGTCGAGCGGATATTGCCCGGGTTGAAATAGGCGGCCTCGATCACGACGTCGGCGGTGTCGTCCTCGACTTCAGAGTTCAGCCCGCCCATGACGCCCGCCATAGCCACCGCGCGGGAGCCGTCGCATATCAGCGTCACGTCCGTGGAAAGCGTGTGTATTTTTTCGTCAAGGGTCTGGATTTTTTCGCCCTCTTCCGCCTGGCGGACTATGATTTTCCCGCCGCTTATCCGGCGCGCGTCGAAGGCGTGCAGGGGCTGCCCGTACTCCATAAGAACGTAGTTGGTGACGTCCACGACGTTGTTTATGGAGCGCAGCCCCGCGGCCTCGAGGTCGCGGCGCATCCATTCCGGCGACGGGGCGATTTTTACGCCTTTTACGGACACCGCGCAGTACATCGGGCAGTTGGGCGTTTTGAGCTCGACGGACTCGAGCAGCCCGCCCGCAGGCGCGGCGGAATATTTCGGATTATATTTGAGTTCGGGTTTTTTAAATTGCCTTCCGAATTTCGCGGCAAGCTCCCGCGCGATTCCGATGTGGCTTAGGCAGTCGCCTCGGTTTGCGGTGAGCTCTATTTCAAACACGGTGTCGGAGTCGGTGAAAACGTCGTTTATCGGAGTCCCGATTTCGGGGCGGCTTTCGAGTATCAGCAGGCCGCTGTGGTCCTGCCCGAGGCCGAGCTCTCGCGCGGAGCACATCATGCCGTTGCTCTCGACGCCGCGGAGTTTCGAGACCTTTATCTCGAAGCCTTTCCCGTCTTCGGTCGGGAGCTTCGCGCCGGCGAGCGCAACGGGAACCCTGTCGCCGACTTTGTAATTCGACGCGCCGCACACGATTTGTATCGGGTCGGAGTCGGGGGAGACTTTCACCATGCAGACGCCGAGGTGGTCGGAGTCCGGGTGGGGCTCGCGCGAGAGTATTTCGCCGACCACCACGCGGTCGAGCTGCTTGAGCCCGAGAGTCTCGACGCTTTCGACCTCCAGCCCGAGCATCGGCAGAGCCTCCGCGATTTCTTCCGCGGAAATCCCGCCGAGGTCTGCGTATTTGTTAAGCCATTTCAAACTTGCCTTCATTGTGGAGTCCTCCTTGTTATCTCGAGCGGAATTGGCGCAGAAAGCGCACGTCGTTGGCGTAGAAGTGGCGGATGTCGTCTATCGAGTGCATCAGCATAGCCACCCTTTCGACCCCGAGCCCGAAGGCGTACCCGCTGTATTCTTTCGGATCCAGTCCGACGTTTTCGAGCACGTTGGGGTCGACCATTCCGCAACCCATTATCTCTATCCACCTGCCGCTCAGCCTGCCGATGTCGGAGCTCATGAAGTCCACCTCAAAGCTCGGCTCGGTGAAGGGGAAAAAGCTTGGGCGCAGGCGCGTCCTGGCGGATTTGCCGAACAGGTTTTTGAAGAGGTAGTCGAGTATCGCCTTCAAGTCGGTGAGCTTTACGCCCCTGTCGACGCAGAGGCATTCTATCTGGTGGAAATTCGCGGAGTGCGTGGCGTCCACGGTGTCGCGGCGGAACGCGCGGCCCGGGGCCATTATCCTGATCGGCGCGCCCTCCTTCATCATCGCGCGTATCTGCACGCTCGAGGTGTGGCTGCGCAAAAGGTAGAGCTCGTCCGCGTGCTTTGAGACGTTGGAGACTTTCGCCCTGCGCGGCATAAACAGGGTGTCCTGCGCGTCGCGGGCGGGGTGGTTGGCGGGGGTGTTGAGCGCGTCAAAGCAATACCACTCCGTCTCGAGGTCGGAGGCTTCGGCGACGGTGAAGCCGGCGCGCTTGAAAATGTCGCAGATTTTGCGGATTGTGGCGGTGAGCGGGTGGATTGTCCCGCGGGCTTCCCCGCACGGGGGAAGGGTGGCGTCGGGCTTGTCTCCGAGCGCCTTCGCCATTTCCGCGTTCTCGAGGCGCGCGTAGGCTTCGGCTATGAGCGGCTCTATCTGCGATTTCGCGAGGTTTATGAGCTTGCCGACGACGGGGCGCTGCGCCTTGTCGAGGGTGGGGATAAGCTTCATCGCGGCGGTGAGCTCGCCTTTGGGCCCCGTTATCGAGGCGGAAATTTCCGCGACTTCGGTCTTGGTCTTCGCGGCGGGCAGGGCCGCCTTCGCCCTCGCCAAAATTTCGTTGATTTTGTTTTCCATGTCGGTTGAAAACTTTTCGTTTGAAAAGGCGCGCGCTCCGCACGCGGCGCGCGCGTTTAAATTGGTACAGTCAATTTTTTCGGGGGCGAATAGGCAAGCATTTTCTGCCGCGCCGGCGGGGATTGTTTCGGCGATTTCTCAAAATAATTTTCCCGCGCGTTTCTTTCCGGCGGCTGAAAGGGAAATCCGCGGCGTATATTCGGGGTGGATTTCCCGAATGCCCGCCTGCCGACCGTCTTATTTTTTGCGCGCGCGGCTTTCGGCGGCAACGGCGCAACGGCCGGAGAAGGCAAAAAAGGCGCGCCCGTCGCGGGGCGCGCCTTTTTTCAAAACGGTTTTGCGGCGCCTACTTCTTAATGGAGTCCACAACTTTCTTGACGAGGGCGGCGAAAGCGGCTTCGTCGTTGATGGCAAGCTCCGAGAGCTGCTTTCTGTCCATCTCGATGTTGAGGTTTTTGAGCGCGCCCATGAATACGCTGTATTTCAGGCCGGCGGCGCGGCATGCGGCGTTGATTCTGGTTATCCAGAGGCTGCGGAATTCGCGGCGGCGAACCCTGCGGTCCCTGTACGCGTATTTGCCCGCGTGCTTTACGGCGTCTTTCGCGTAGCGGAAGAGGCGCGACTTGTTTCCGAAATAGCCCCTCGCCGACTTCAACGTGCGCAGCCTGCGCTTGCGGGAAGCTACCGAACTTGTTACTCTTGGCATGTTTGTTTCTCCTTGATTTTATTTTTGGTCGCCTGGGGGTCGCCTTCACCCTTGCGGCGCGGTTGCGTTTTGTGCTTCGATTACGCGAACGGAACGGCCTTTTTGACGATCGCCGCGATTCCGGGGGTCACCGGCTTGTCGTGCCCCATTGCGCGCTTCTGCTTGACGCTCTTTGCGACGAGCAGGTGGCGCTTCCCGGGACTGCGGCGAAGCACTTTGCCCGATGCCGTAATCTTGAAGCGTTTAGCTATGGATTTCTTAGTCTTCTGCATTTCTTTTTGGATTAAGAAAGATTCCAATACAACGAAGTCCGCGGCGTCTGTAAAGCAAAAAAACCGCATTTTTTTTCAAAAGGCGCGCCCCTTTGCGCGGAGTCCGCGGGGCGCATGGATGCGGAATTTGCGCCGCGGCCGCCCGCTCCTCAAAAAAGTGTTGAAGCCTTTCCCCTATTTTGGCAAAAGTCGGGAATGAAAAAATCAAGTCTGACCGCGTTCGCCGCGGCGTGCGCCGCATTGCTATGCTCGTGCGGGATAATCCGCGAAACGGCCCTGAAAAACGACGATGTCGAGCTCTGGTCGTTCGGGCAGGATCTCTCTTTCTTTTCGCAGTACGGCGTCGAAACGCTGATCCTATCGCAGGGCGATTCCGTCGTGGCGGTTTCCCCCGCGCTCCAGGCGAGGGTAATGACTTCCTCTTACGACGGTTCCAGTGGCCCTAGCCTGGGCTGGATAAACAGGGTGCAGCTGGCGTTCAAAAAGCTCGACGCGCGGAAGGCTCAGATAGGCGGCGAGGACCGGTTCTGGGTGGGGCCGCAGGGCGGAGAATTTTCGATATTCTTCGAGGACGGGGCGCTGCAGAGCGAGGAAAACTGGAAAATCCCCGCTTTCATGTCGTCCGAGCCGTGGTCGCTCGTCGGCAGGAACTCCTACCGGGCCAAGTTTGAAAAGACCGCCGAGTTTGAAAACGCAAAGGGGACGAAATTCAAGATAAAGGCGGAGCGCGAAATATCGGTGCTCAACCGCAAGCACGTTTCGGACGTGCTCGGGATCGAAATTCCGGAGTCGGTAGACATGGTGGCGTTCCAGTCTTTCAACAAGCTCACGAATATCGGGGAAAAGCCTTGGACGCCCGACGGTGGAATGCTGAACATAAGCGTGCAGTCGTGCTTCAACGCCAACCGCAAAACCTACGCGTTCGTTCCGTACCGCCCGGGGGATCCGGCGGAGCTCGGCGACATCGTGCGCGACAATTTCTTCCAGACTTCGGGCACGGGGAATTCGGACGGCAGGCTCACGGTCGACCCCGCATTTGTAAAATACAAGACGGACGGCAAGGGTTTGGGAGCGATAGGAATTTCCGCGCTGCGCAGCGAGGGGATCGCCCTCGGCTTCGACGAGGCCAACAGCGTGCTGACCGTCATAATCTACATAAAGCCCGCGGACAGGCGCGCGTATTTGCCGTCGTCTTGGCGCAGGGCGTCGGGCGCTTTCGACGGCGACGCCATAAGCGTGTTCAACAACGGCCCGGCGGCCGGCTCCAACGCCCCCGGGGACGCCTATTACGAAATCTCCACCTATTCCCCCGCGCTGTCGCTCGACGCGGGCAAGTCGCAGTTCCACCTGCAGCGCACATTCCACTTCCACGGTTCGGAGTACGACTTGGGGCTGATTTCCTACAAGCTCGCGGGGATTTCAATCGGCCAGCTGCGCGGCGGCGAAAAGTAGCCTTTCACATTCCGGACTTTGTTCCGATAGCATAAGAATATGGACAGGGAAATAGACGAATTTTTACTCGAACTTTTGCGCTCGCGCTCTCCTACGGGCTCCGAGCGCGAAGCCGCGGACGTCGTTGAAAAGTATGTCGGCGCGGCCTCCGTCGGGGGCGTCAGGCGCGACGTGCTCGGCAACCGCTACGCGGTTTACGGAAGCGGCGACAAAACCCTGATGCTCGCCGGACACATGGACGAGATTGGGTTTATAGTATCCTACATCGACGACGACGGGTTTTTGTTCTTCGAGCAGCTCGGGGGCCACGACAACGTGATGCTGCCGGGCCGCAGGGTGGCTGTGATAACCAAAAACGGCTACGTCTACGGCGTGACCGGCAAGCGCGCCGTCCACCTGATGGACGCCAAGGAGCGCAAGGAGGTTCCCGAGACCCACCAGGTCTGGATAGACGTCGGGGCGCAGTCGCGCGCGGAGGCGGAAAAGCTCGTCAGAATCGGCGACCCCGTAGTGTACGACACAGCCGTTCGCAGGCTTTCGCCGACGCGCTACGCGGCGCGGGCGTTCGACGACAGGGCGGGGTGCTATTGCGTGTTCGAGGCCCTCCGCCGACTTTCGCGCGATTCCGCCAAGACGGACTACCGCGTAGTGTCGGTCGCCACCACGCAGGAGGAGATCGGCACGCGCGGCGCGCTAACCGCCGCCTACGGCATAGACCCGCAGGTGGGGCTCGCGGTCGACGTGGACCACGCTACGGACTTCCCGACGTGCGACAGACGCAGGTTCGGGCACATAAGGCTCGGAAAGGGGCCGGTGATTTCGCGCGGGCCGAACATCAACCCGAAGGTTTTTGAAAGGCTTGCCGAGTGCGCCGAGCGCGAGGGCATTCCCTACCAGATCGGCGCGGAGAGCCGCCCGACCGGCACCGACGCGCGCGTGATACAGATGACGCGCGGAGGGGTGGCTACGGGGCTTTTGGGCATTCCGCTGCGCTACATGCACACGCCGTCCGAAGTCGCCGACCTGGACGACATCGAGGGCTGCGTTAGGCTGATTGCGGCGTTCGCAAAGTCCCTCAAAAATTCCGACGACTTCTCTTTCTGACATGTCGGCGCAAAAAAAGCGGCGCGTGCTTCTGACGCGCGAAAACAACGAAGCCCTCGCCTCCGCGCTGTCCGCGAAGGGCGTTGGGGTTCTGGAGATTCCCCTAATCAGAACAGTCCACGAGGCGCAGGACGAGGATGTCGCCGACATCATGCGAGAGATGGGCTCATACGACTGGATAACGTTTTCGAGCGCAAACGGTGTGCGGGGGTTTTTCAGGGAGTTTTTCAAAAATTTTGACGACATCCGCTCGCTCGGCATCGCCCGCATAGCGTGCGTGGGCGAGGCCACCGCCGAGGAGGTCCGCAGGCTACACCTGCGCCCGGACGTTGTGCCAGCCGTATCCACGGCGCTGGCAATGGCGGACGCGATGGCGGAGTACGAGACTCTCGACAACCTGAAAGTTTTGTGCGTGCAGGGCAGCCTCTCTCTGCCGGAACTTCCGAAGGCGCTCGACCAGAAGCACCGCGCGATAGTGGACACGGCGGTTGTCTACAAGACTGAAAAGCTCGCCGTAGACGGAAATTCAAAGGATGTCGCGGACTTCAAAAAGTACGGCGCGGACGCGGCGGTTTTCGCGAGCCCGTCCGCGGTTGAAAGCTTTGTGGCGAATGCCGAGAAGCTTCTGCTCGAAGACGGCGCGGTGCGCCCCAAGATTTTTTCAATAGGCCCGACAACCACCGAGGCCTTGAAGAAATACGGAATGCAGCCCTATATGGAGGGCGGGGACATAGCGGGGTTGCTCTTCGCGTTTTTGGAGGCAGAGGGCTGAGCCCGCGCGCAAACCGCATTTCCAATGTAAAGGTTTTTGCCGAGTCGGCGGCGGCTTGCGCGGGAGGCGCGCTGGGGCGGCGGCGAGGTGCGCCGTTGTCGACTGGCTTGCGCCGCGTTTTGTCGCGGCGGTTTTGCGTGCAGTGCGCTGGGGGTATTCGCGTTCGCTATGCGCCGGTTTGGCGCGGAAGCCCCGCGCGAATTATGGAAAATTCCGTCTGGTCGGTCTCTGCGGCGGGTTCGCGGCATTTTCAACATTCTTTGCGATTTTGCCGGCGGAAAGCGGGCGGCGTGCGCGCCGCCGCCTATATAATTGTTTCATTGCTCGGCTCCCAATTCCGCCATCTTTATTTGGAGTTTTCGGATTCCAAAATCTTTCCGCGGGGGAATAACGCTTTCAAATATCGCGGTTTGAGCGATTGTTGCTGCGGTTGCAAAGATGTCCAAATCCGGGCGGAGAGGCGAAATTTCTCGCCGCAGGATTAGCGGCGACGTTTTCCATGTTTTTCCCTAAATTACGGGTTGCTGAAAATGCTCCGCACCCGCGGTATTTTGCGGCGTTTTTATGCTTTTCGATTTCAGCGCTCGCCGTCGTGGGCGCCCTATCGTAATCCGCCGCGGTCTTGCAAACAAAAATTCGCGCGCTATGGTTGCGGGGCGCATGTTTTTTTATCGCCTGCCTTCGGCCCGAATTCCGCGCTCTTCGGAAATTTGCCGTCCGCTATTTCCAAACCTTTGCCTGCAAAGTTTGGCATGGGCAGTTTTATATCGTGTGAAAATTTCAGGTTTTGCGCCGTTGTCTTTTGCGTTTTGGGAGATTCGGATTTTCTGAAATTTTTATATGCAAGTTCGGGTAAATTCCGGCCCGCTTTCTTTTTTGCCCGCTTAAAATCCCTTTAAATTGCAAACGTGGCGGCAAACCCGAAGGGCGCGCCGCGTCCCTGCAAAATGCGCGCTTGTACGGCTCAAAAGTTCTTTCGCTACCATTAGGCGTTTTTTTTCGCGGACGGTTTCGCCTTCGTTTGCGGCGGGCGGAAGGCTTTAGCCCGCTGCGGATTTGCCGGAAATTTATGCGCGCCAAAGGAAACTTTTTTTCGGGGCGGGAAAATTAAAAACCTTTTTTCAATTCACAATAAAAAAAGTTAAAAAATGTCCCCTATAATATTTATCCACACTTCCCCATAGAATACCGCCGCCGCAAAAGCCGCCGATAGGTATTCCGAATGCGGAAGGCGGATTGCGCCTTCATAAAAAAAACGGCGGACAAATATCCGCCGTTTCTATCAGGAGTTCATCAGGCTACCCGCGCTTTCTGCGATATGCCGCAAATGCGAGAACTACCGCTCCCAAGAGGGCGGCTATGCCGGCCGGCTCCGGGACTTGGCTTATGGCGTAGGAGCCTAAACTGTCAACCGTAATGCTTGCGATTTCGTCGGCATAGTCTATCAACGTGTCGAGCTTTGTCCAAACGCCGTCCGCGCCCTTGTGCCACGCAAGCAGCTTGCTCGCGTCTTCAACCGAACCGACATACGCGCTGAATACAACAGTCCATTCTCCAGATTGGTCGTAATCCGCATCGATTGAATATGCGGCCTTGACTTCGCCGGAAATGCCCGCGGTATCGGCAGTTTCGATGGAGTTTATAAGAATCTCCTTCTCTCCCATATTCGCCACGTTAAAGTCGAGGCGGAGAGTGGTATTTTCGCCCGACATATACCGTACAGAAGCGACGTCGGCGTCTCCCGTTCCGACAGTTACTCCGGAAGGCGCTTGGGAGATTAGGGCGGTTTTTCCGGCGGTAAATACGCCGTCGGAGAAAGTTCCGCCGAACGCGTTTACCGCGCCCTCACCCGTGTACGACGATAGGTTGACCGACGCGCCGTCCGCGAGAGAACCGCGCTTGAGCGAAAAAGTTCCGTCGTTTGCCACACCGGTTTTCGAGAGCTGATCCGCCGCGGAACCGAGCACGATTGAAAGCGACGAATTGGAGGCGATGTCGATGGCCGTCCCGCCGTCGGACTGGGCGTATTCAAATAATTCCGCACTGGAGCCCGCCGAGACGTTTATCTTGTCAAAATCCGCAACCTTGAGCGCCGAAGTACCGTTGTAGGCCTGTTCCGAAGTGCCGAGGTTGAGCGTTTTTACGCCTTCGACGATATCGTATTCGCTGTTCCAGCCTGTTCCGGTTATAGTTCCGCCCACCGTCGCATTGCCTACGAGAGTTATATTTGAGTTTCCTTTTATAACAGAGGGCCAACTTGCGCCGTCGCCCCAACCGCCGCCATATACGTTATTGCTGATTACGGCATTTGAGCCAATAACTATATTTGTCGAACCGTTTACGACGGCAGGTCTGGCGCCGGAGGAGGTTCCGCTACCGCCCGCCGTAATTGAAGAAACTGTCGCGTTTTGGACGCTTATGTTTACGTCGCCGCCGATTGTAGCTCCGGACGCCGCGCCGTATACGGAAGTCACAGAGCCGCCGTTGATATTGAGGTTTACGTTGCCGTCGACATCGCTGTACATAGCGCCGGAAGCTACTATCATATCGATCTTGCCGTTATTTACGGTTAACTCCACCGCGCCGACTTTGCTCGTCCCTATGGGGTCCGCCATGCCCGAAACCGTCTGTTGATTGCCGCCGTTGCCGCCGTATACGAAGTGCAGAGCGGTATTTTCGCCGTCAATCACGGTCTTGACGGTGCCGGAGACGACCGCCTCGCCGCCGGTAAGCCCGCCTACAAAGCTGCCCTCGTTCGTCGCGTCGGTTATGGTATTTACTACGTCTCCTTTAACTTCGAGCTTCCCGCCATTGGCGATAGAAGTGCGAGTTCCTAAGATGCTGCCGCTGAGGTTTTGGGTAATGCTCTCTATTTGCGCCGTAGAGCCCGCCGAGACGTTTATCTTGTCAAAATTCGCCACCTTGAGCGCCGAAGTCCCGTTGTAGGCCTGCTCCGAAGTGCCGAGATTGAGCGTTTTCACGCCTTCGACGGTATCGTATTCGCTGCTCCAGCCTGTTCCGGTTATAGTTCCGCCCACCGTCGCATTGCCTACGAGAGTTATATTTGAGTCTCCTTTTATAACAGAGGGCCAACTTGCGCCCTCGCCCCAGCCGCCGCCATATACGTTATTGCTGATTACGGCATTTGAGCCAATAACTATATTTGTCGAACCGTTTACGACGGCAGGCCTGGCGCCGTGGGAGATTCCGCAACCGCCCGCCGTAATTGAAGAAACTGTCGCGTTTTGGACGCTTATGTTTACGTCGCCGCCGATTGTAGCTCCGGACGCCGCGCCGTATACGGAAGTCACAGAGCCGCCGTTGATATTGAGGTTTACGTTGCCGTCGACATCGCTGTACATAGCGCCGGAAGCTACTATCATATCGATCTTGCCGTTATTTACGGTTAAGTCCACCGCGCCGACTTTGCTCGTCCCTATGGGTACCGTTTTGCCCAAAACCGTCTGTTGATTGCCTCCGTTGCCGCCGTATACAAAGTGCAGAGCGGTATTTTCGCCGTCAATCACGGTCTTGACGGTGCCGGAGACGACCGCCTCGCCGCCGGTAAGCCCGCCTACAAAGCTGCCCGTGTTCGTCGCGTCGGTTATGTTATTTACTACGTCTCCTTTAACTTCGAGCTTCCCGCCATTGGCGATAGAAGTGCGAGTTCCTAAGATGCTGCCGCTGAGGTTTTGGGTAATGCTCTCTATTTGCGCCGTAGAGCCCGCCGAGACGTTTATCTTGTCAAAATTCGCCACTTTGAGCGCCGAAGTCCCGTTGTAGGCCTGTTCCGAAGTGCCGAGGTTGAGCGTTTTCACGCCTTCAACCGTCCCCCCGTCGAGGCCGCCGCCATACAGAGTTCCGTTAATTACGGCGGTTGAACCGGTGAGGCTTATCGTGGAATTTCCCTTTACGGATGTTCCGACCGCGCCGCCGCCGTACACGTCGGCGTTTATTTCGCCCCCGGAAATATTGACGGCAGTGTTTCCGGAAACGCTTGAATATTTCAAACCGCCGGCGTAAACATCGCCGTTGAGCGTTCCGCCCGATATGTTTATATTCGAGGACTTCACCCCGCTTTCATCAGTCCTACTTGCGCCGCCCGCTATGATTCCGTCCACTACGGCGTTGTCCGAAATATTGACGGTGGTCGTCCCGTTCACAGACGCATACGAACCGCCGGTGGCAAGAATAGATTCGCCGTCGTACGCGCCGATATGCGCGTCGCCGCCGACATTAATCACGACGTCCCCGTTAAGGACCATCTTCTGCTTGGCGACAGCCACATCGCCGGCATTATTTGAGTTTATTCCGCCGCGGATATGGTTTACCTCTCCGCCGGATATGTCGATTGTGACGTCGCCGGAAACCCCGTTAAAAATTTCCGCATTCGGCGTATTTGAGGAATAGTTGGACCCGTATATTGTCCCGACTTTTCCGCCCTTTACGCTGATATTTATATCGCCTTCGACTTTCCCGCCGAATTGGTCGCCCCCATAGATGTTGGAAACGGATCCGTTTTCGACGGTGATTGAGGTATTGCCGACATGCACGCCGCCTCTGCCCCCGCCGACGAGATTCTCGACTTCCCCGGACTTTACGGTGAGGCTTATATCGCCCTTAACGCTTGCGCCGTCCGCGCCACCGCCCGTGAGCGAGTACATCTTAACGCCGTCTACCACGATATCCGCGCCGTTCTCCATAGAGGAGCCTTCGCCGGAGCCGCCTATTGCGACATTGCCGGCGGTATTCCCCAAGACGGTTGTCGAATCGAACGTATGCGATATTTTTTCGGTTGCGGAATATTCATTATTGCCGCCGAAGTAAATGTAGCCCCCGTTGGCGTCGAGAGTCCCGCCGTCGTTTGAGTTTTGGCCTATTATGGGCGTGTTGCCGTACATGAATACGGAGCCGCTCGTAGTGGTATTTGACGTGGAATATACCGTTATATTTTTCTTTTGCGCCCCGTCAATGCCGGCCAGCTCGAGAATCCCCCCTGTGGAGCCGGAGAAGTTCACTCTATCCACGAGTTGGGATTCAATTCTTATCGAGGAGCCCTCGGAAGCCGAGTAAGCGCCGGTGAATTCGGAAATGTCGCCTCTGACGACGACATTTGCGGGCGCGGCGTTCTTTAAAATTTCGGTGCCGTCGGCGAGCGTGATGTCGACGCTTTTATCCGCGCTTAGCGTCCCCGTCCCGATAATTTTGCCGTTTAAGACATAGTCGCCGTTTGTGAAAAGCGCCCTGGCGCCTTCGGCGAGCTCAAATGAAGCGTTTGCGGGATTATTAGTCCGGGATACAAATATTATCGCTGGATTTTGCGCGTCATGAGCCTTGAAGATGGAAATTTTTCCAGAAAAATCCGACATATCCGCGGTTGGCGCCAAATACAATCCAGATGCAACCCGCAATTCGCCAGAGCCCAAAATTTTATCGGCGTCAAAGAGGCTTAACGCAGACGCCGTATATTTGGATTCGAATATGCCGTCGATAGTGAATTCGCCTACATTGTACACGGGGCCGCGGTGGATATTGCCCGAAGCGTCTTTATAGTAATACCCGCTAGCCGATATGTACGACCCGGAATCCACTAAATAGGAATCCTCATTTTCTATCGACACCACAGTTTGAGGTTCTGCCGCCATTGCAGCTCCCGCAAATAAAGGCAGCAGCATAAAACCAATTAGTTTGTCTTTCATTTTATAGATTCGTCCTCCGTTTTCCCTTCCCTATTGGCTTGAAATAGACCCACATATTGCGAGGCAATAGCATGTAGATCTAAATCAAAATATTTTTCAAAATGTTTCCTGGGTCTACATTGTCAAGCAAACTATACCTTTATATGAATATTTTTTTCCTTTTTTCAAAACGCCAGTGCATAACTGACGGTAGATGTTTTTAGATATTGTTGATTGTTTCTAAAGATTAAAGTTTAAGTTATTGATTCATTTTCTCATTGCCCCTAGGGGGCGGCGCACTTTAGTTCGTGAAGATAATCGCTTGGACTCTTCCAATTTAAACTCTTTCGCGGTCGAGAGTTGATCTCGTTTAACGCAAATTTTAGTTCCCTTTCTGTCGCTTTTCGCAAATCCATTCCCTTCGGAAAGTACTGTCTCAACAATCTATTTGTGTATTCATTGAGACCTCTTTCGTAAGAAGTATATGGGTGCGCAAAGTATATTTCACTCCTTAATTTTTTACTTATATCTTCGTGATAAGCAAACTCCTTGCCGTTATCAAAGGTTATCGTTTTCACATTCATTCCGCGCAACAACTTTATTACGCCATTTTTCGCAGCTTTAGCATCCTTCCCTGATAAGTAAGTTGCACATAGATACTTGCTTCGCCGCTCTACCAGCGTTAGTATCGCACCCTTGTGATTTTTACCCATTATCAAATCTCCTTCCCAATCCCCAAATCTATATCTTTCCGCCACTATCTCGGGTCTGCTTTCTATGCTCACTCTGTTGCGGATTTGCCCCCTGTAATCTTTTATGCCATACTTCCTGCGGCGCCTCTTAAAAAATAGATATCTGTGCAAGGTTCCCCCTAATTGACTTCTCGCCTATTAGATATCTTTAGGCTTGAGTAATAATCGCAAATACGTTCGCATAAACGCTCTGCCATGCGTGTAAACGCCTTCAACACGATTACGAGATAATTCACGGGATATGGTAGATTGCGATACTCCTATCGCATTTGCTATCTCCGATTGCGTTTTTTTAGCTTTACACATGTTCTCTATTACTCTTCCATCGTCGTATGTTAGACGGCGGTATTTCGGTTTTGTCATAGTGCTTTTCTTGGTCGAAAAACATCTACTCTACATTCCCTAAGCCGCTTGTCTAATTCCTTTAGCTTTTATGCACTGGAGTATTTAATTCGCGAATTTTTTGCCATTTTTGATAATAATAATTATTATTATCGTAAATAAAAAATCCCATATAATATAATCTATGCTGTAATTGGTCGGCGCGGATTTTTGATGCGCGCGGCAAATGCGCCGTTTTTGGCTTTCCGCGCGCCAAGGGTATCGCGGAAATATCGCGCGGGATTTTTTCAGTGGGCAGCCGCCACCGATTTTGCCCCGTGCTTCGCTTTGCCGCAAGCCGCTTGGCGTGGGATTTCGCACAAAACTTCAAACCGGCGACAGGCTGGGAAAATTGCGGGCGGCCCGGAATGTGCGCGCGCTTTTGCCGCAGATACACGGGCTGAAAGGTATTCTGAAACAGCGCGCCTTTGGGCAGAGGTTGGAAAATCGAATATCGCCACGAGTATAGATATTCGGATTTGCCCGTGGCGGGCGAAGGGCGGCATATGTTTTCGGGCGCGCGAAAGCCTGTTTTTTCGGGATAGGGCCGGGCGTAACCCCGAAAGCCAAAAAAGGCGGAACGCTTTTGCGCTCCGCCCTCTTTTATTGAGAAAACCTGCTTCCGCGTCCGACGGTCTTGGCCTATTGCCCGCCTTTGCGGATTTTTTTTGCGAATTCAAAAGATATTCCGCCCTTTTGGTCGAGCGCGAGGGCTGCGGAAAATTTCTTCTTTGTGCGCTTTGAAACGAAGTCGTCGATAACCGGCGTCTTGCCCGTTGTCGCGAGGCTTTCGAGCTCTGCTATCGTTATGACGTGCGAGAGCATGTTTTTCCCGAGCCTGAACGAGCATTTTTTTTCTGGCGACGAGTCGCTGCGGCAGACATATGCCGTGTCGGTCGCCACCAGCACGCCGTCCTTGCAGCTGCACAGCCCCATTGCCGAGCGCGGGCATTTTGCGACTATGGGCGCCTCCGCGAGGTTTTCGGGCTTGCGGTCTGACGAGTCTTGCCCGTCGCCGAAGTGGAATTTGAGCGCGAAATTCTCGTCGAGCTTCAGGGTGGCGGAAAACGGCTTGCCGAGCTTGCTGCGGAAGCCGTCGAGCGGGCCGACGGAGCCCTTTGTCACCAGCTCCCTTACTTCGTCCTCAGACATCTTGCGGTTGCCGATGGTCTTGTATATGGTGAACTTCCCGTCTTTCGACTTGTACGCCCTGAAAGTCTCTATCAGGTTGCCGCCGTCTATGGGATTGGGAATGTCGGTTTCCTTGTTTTCGATGCCGTCCTCGGTGAAGCTGCGCGCCTTTTCCACTATGTCGGTCGTCATCGCGCCGATTCCCTTCATGAACGCGCCGCGGGAGAGCTCGTTGCGCTCTATCTGGCGCAGCTTTTGCTCCCATTCTCCCGTCATGGCGGGGCTTGTGAGCGAATCTATTGAAAGGACGTTGAGGAATTTTATGAGGCTCTCTGCGCGCGCGGTCGGCACGAGGTCCCTGCGGTCGCGCTCTACGAACTTGTGGGCGATGAGAGTCTCGATTATCTGCGCGCGCGTCGCGGGGGTCCCGAGCCCCTTTTCCTTCATCGCGAGCGCGAGCTCCTCGTCGTCGAGCAGCTTGCCCGCGCCCTCCATGGCGGAGAGCAGGGTTGCTTCGGTGTATCGCGGGGGGGTCTTGGTCTTTTCCTCTTTTAGCCGCGCCTCGACAAGCAGGCCCTGCTCTTTTTCGTGGGCGAGCGCCGGGAGGATTTCGTCGTCGGAGGCCTCCTTGTTGTAGACGTTAAGCCACCCCGCCACGCGCAAAACCTTGCCTTCCGTGCGGAATACGTGGGGGCCTACCGCCGACATCCTGACAGTCACGTCGAACTGCGCCTCGGGGTAGAAGGCGGCGATGAAGCGGCGGACTATCATATCGTAAATCCTGCGCTCGTCGTCGGTGAGCTTCTTGGGCGGCATGTCGGTCGGGATAAGGGCAAAGTGGTCGCTTACTTGCCTGTTGTCGAAAATCCTTTTGCCGGCCTTTTTGACGTAGCCTTCGTCGAGGGCTTTTTTTGCGAATTCCGCATAGGGAGAGTCGAGCGCGGCGAGGGTTTTTGCCACGACTCCCCTGTAATCTTCCGGCAGCGCGCGCGAGTCCGTGCGCGGATAGGTGATCATCTTGTGCTTTTCGTAAAGAGACTGCGCTATGCTGAGCGTCCTTCCCGCGGGCAGGGAATACTTGTTGTTGGCTTCGCGCTGGAGCGAGGTGAGGTCGTAGAGCCTCGGGGCGGACTGCTTGGCGACCGTCTTTTTTTCGCTTATCTTGGCGGTACCGGTTTCACGGACTTCATTGAGCACCCTTTCGGCGTCTTCGTGCTTCCAGATTCTGTCGGCCTTGTCGTTTGGGTTTTTGTCGGCCGCCTTGTAGTCGGGGCGCTGGTAGACGCCTTCGTACTCGCCGTTTTCTATGCCGAATTTGCCGATTATGCGCCAGTACGGGTAGGGCTTGAAATTTTGTATTTCGCGCTCGCGGTCGACTATCATGGCGAGCGTCGGAGTCTGGACGCGGCCGACGCTCGCGAGGTTCTTGCCCTTCGAGCCGTACATGCGGCTGGTGATAGCGCGCGTCCCGTTGATGCCCACGAGCCAGTCGGATTCGCTGCGGCAGCGCGCCGCGTCTTGCAGCGATTCCATTTCGGACTGGTCCTTGAGGTTGGCGAACGCCTCGCGTATGGACGAGGGCGTCATGGACGAAACCCAGAGCCTTTGCCGGGGAAGCTTGCATTTTAGGATTTCGTAAATGTAGGTGAATATGAGCTCGCCTTCGCGGCCGGCGTCGCACGCGTTTATAACGCCGTCGATGTCGGGGCGCGCCATGAGCTTCTTCAAGCCCGAGAGCTTGGCTTTCGTCTTTTCAATCGGCTTGAGCTTGAACTTGTCGGGAATTATCGGGAGGTTTGAGAGCGACCAGCGGGCGTATTTTTTGTCGATGTCCGCGGGCATGTTGAGTTCCACGAGGTGCCCGAGGGCGGAGGCTATGACGTATTCGTCGTTTTCGTAATAGTCGTCGGTTTTTTTAGCCTTTCCCAAAACTTTTGCTATGTCGGCGGCGACCGACGGCTTTTCGGCTATTATGAGCTTTTTCATGTCCGATTGGTAAAAATAATGCGGTATTGCGGCTTGCGAAGATTGCGCGCGCGGGCCCGCCGCGCGCGCAATCCAAAAAGGGTTTTTCACCCTATTTTTTGAGGAATTCCGGGAGGATGGAGTCGAGATTGCGGAGCAGTTCGCGCATAGTTTCAGGCGTTTCGTCGCCCATGTTGGATATGCGGAAAGTCGTGCCCTTGATTTTCCCGTAGCCGCAGTTGAACATCATGTTGAAGCGCTTTTTGAGCTCCTCGTTGACGGCGACTATGTCTACGTTGAGGTTGTTCTTGAAGCAGTTGAGGGTGATGGAGCCGTACTTTTCTTCGGGGAAGAGTTCAAAGCCGTATCCCTTGCCCCATTCGCGGACTATCCTGTTGTTTTCGAGATGGCGCGCGTAGCGGTTTTCGACGCCCTCGGCGAAAATGTCGTCGAGCTTGCTGCGCAGCGCGAATATCATGGAGATTATCGGCGTGGATGGGGTCTGCGACTTGTCGTAGAATTTTTTGAATTCCAGGAAGTCGAAATAATAACCCCTGCCTTCGACTTCAGCCGCGCGCTGCATTGCCTTTTCGGAGACGGAGCAGAAAGAGAGCCCCGGGGGAATGGCGAGCGCCTTCTGGCAGCCGGTCACCATGACGTCGATTCCGAGTTCGTCCTTTTTGATCGGCATTGCGGAGAATGAGCTTACGGTATCGACTATCGACACAACGTCGGGGAATTTTTTGAGCACCTCGGACAGCGCCTTGATGTCGCTCATCGTGCCGGTGGAGGTCTCGTTGTGGATTATCGTGACGGCGTCGTACTTGCCGGTGGAGAGCTCTTTTTCGAGCGCTTCGGGATCGACGGGCTTGCCCCAGTCGAATTTCAGCTCTCCGGCGTTCTTGCCGCACCTTTTGGAAACGTCGTACCATTTGTCGGCGAAGGCTCCGTTGCAGCAGTTGAGCACTCCCTTTTTAACAACATTGCGTATCGCGCCTTCCATGACTCCCCAAGATGAGCTCGTGCTTAGGAAAACGGGGTCGTTCGTATAGAACAGCTGTTTGAGGCGCGGCATAACGTCCTCCACGAGCTTCACGAAGTCCTTGCTTCTGTGGCCCATGATTGGGGTGGCCATCGCCTTGTAGGTCTTTTCGGACACTTCGACGGGTCCGGGAATGAACAGTTTGTATGACATATTTTGGATGTGTGAAGTTGTTGTGTTGGGAAAGCCAAAAGTTCCGGTGCGGCAGCCTCCGGAGCGTCGGGGGATTCAGCCTATATTGAGGCTTTTTATAATTTTGGTATTGCGCTCTGAGAGCGTTATGGTCTTTGGTTTGGCGTTTTTAGCCTCTTCAATGTCGGCGAGCGCAAACGACATTATGACGAGCAGGTCGCCGGGCTTGCCGAGGTGCGCCGCCGCCCCCCTGAGCGATATGGTTCCGCTTCCGCGCTCGGCGGGAATCGCGTAGGTCTCGAACCTCTTGCCGTTGGCTATATTGCCGACAAGTATCTTTTCGTAGGAAAGCATTCCAACCTTGTCCATGAGATCCTGGTCTATGGCCAGCGACCCTTCGTAATCCACCCTCGCGTCCGTCGCTTCGGCGCGGAGAAGTTTTGATTTCAATATTTGAACCAACATGGTGTCGCCTTTTTAGTTTTAGTAAAAGCCGCCACAAATAATCGATATTCGGGCGAGGTCAACAATTTTTGCAAAAATTACGGAATTTTACCACCTTTTTTTGTCTATATATCTTACAAAACAATCTTAATATAAATAACTTAAATAAAAAAATAACTTTTGTCCAACTGTTTTTTTGAGTTTTCCGTAAAATTTGCCGCGGGTGCGTAGCGTGCGATTTACCCATAAAAAATTTGCGCCTTTCGGCGCAGTGCGCATATCCGCCGCAAAAAATAATAATCCGCAAAATCCGGACTTTTTTGCAATAATATGTCGTCGAGCCAAAGGTCGCCCTTGTAAAAAACGCAACGCTTGCAAGCGCGCTTTTGCAACCTTGTCTGAAAAATTCTTTGCCAATTTATCAGTCTAAAAAACTTGGCACGCAGGAGGGCTTTCGCGCGAAAAAAGTTTTGCTATATCTTCCGGATTTCCGCATCTGGGAGCGCGGGCGGCGGGCTAAGCCCATACTTTTGCGTACAATTTTTCCAGTTCGGCGATGCTCGCCTCTAATTCTTTTGAGACGCTTGCGTCCGAAGCGCCGCTTTCAAAGTATTTTCGGAGGGCGGCGGATTGCTTCGCGCAAAGATTTTCGTGCAGCGGAAAGAAATTTTTCCATAGGAAGGAGGCGTACTTTACAAGGCGCATCTTTCCGTACATTTTCGGCCTCTCAAAGCTTCCCGAAGTATCGACAGCTATTGTGTTGAGCGACATTATCGCCTTGCGGATATCGGCGGACTCTTTCGATTTGGCAAAGGCGACGGTAATCCCGCAACCGAGCTCGTCGGACTTGTGGGCGTCGGAGCAGCCTACTATCGGCATGAAATATCCGTCTTGGGCGGCCTCGGCGTGCCGCGCGGCGGAAAGGTCGCTGGAATCGTAGTTTATGGAGCCGTTTACAATTTCGTAGGCGTCGAATTTCTGTCGGCTGATGAGGGCGTTGCGCAGGGCGTCGGAGCAGTTGAGTTGCTCGCCGTTTCTGCGCCAGTAGGGGTGGTTGAAAACCGACATTCCGCCCATCTCGCGTATTTTTTCAAAGACAGCCTCGGATTGGGCGAGAGTTAGCTTGTCGAGTTTGCCAAGCCCGAGGGAGTCCGGTATCGTCTTTAAAATTCTTTCGGTCCGGGCGTCGAAGTCGGCGCGGTTTTCACGCACCCATTCGGCTATTCCGCCGGAGCTGTCAAAGTTGTTTATGTGGAGGAGAGAGCCGTGCGCCTCCTCGCCCGGAAAGAATTTGAGAGAAGTCGGAACACCGCGGAATTTCTCGATAAGGCTTGTAGATCCGATTCTTCGCCCATGGTCGGAGACCGCCATAAAGTCGAATCCGCGCGAAAGTCCGACGAGCGCCATTTCGAGGTTTGAATCCCTGCCGTCCGAATGGGTCGTGTGCATATGTATGTCGCCAATGTACGGGCGAAGCTCGAACAGGTCGGGTTTTAAGGCGTAAACCCAGGCGCGCAATAATGTCGCGTTTTTTTTGTCTTTTGCGCAAAATACGTATCTGCCTTCTTTCGGAAAAACAATATTATCGAATTTCGCGAAGTCCCCGCGCAATTCAAACGCAACAGGCGGAGTTTTCGACGAAAAGTCCGGCGGCTGCTTGGCGTATCCGGGGATATTGTCGTTGGGGAGGGTTCTGTATTCGGGAAAGTATGGCGACATATCGAGCGCAAAGCCGTCTTCGCTCGCGCAAACAAAGCGCAGATTTTCCGTTTGTGCGACGGAGCTTGGAAGACGGATTGATAGGTGGGATTTTTTGCCAGCCTCAAAAATTTTGGGGAAAATGTCGTCGGGGCTTGCGCTTTCGTAGAATCTGTCGGTTGCGATGGCCCTGTACGCTTTCTTTTCTGGCGCTCTGTCTTTAAAGGCGGCGCGGGCGCTTGAAAACATTGTGGCCGCCGCGGTTGTCGCGGCTATTTTTATCGCTTTTCTTCTTTTCATTTCAAACTTGGGAATCGTTTGTAAAAATTTATAATATTCCGATTTGCGGGCAAGGCAAATTTTTGTTGCAACGCGCTCGCGGCGGCGTTTTCTTTTATAAGAATCTATTATAAAAAATGCCCAATATTTCTAATACGAATCCTCAGCCCGAAGAATCGCCTTCCGGGGGGGGGTGGCTCGAATACCTCGCGTGGATAGGAGCCGCCGCGGGATTCTCTCCGGCTCTATACTGGCTAGGAAAGGCGGTTGTCGATAGCCAGCAACTAAGGGACGCTTTCATAATATTGGTTGTGGCGGGAATTGTGATGGCTATGGAGCACGGAATTTTCCCCCACAAGCCCCGCTTTAACAAAAATGTTCTGGCGGCGCTTGCTGTGGCGTACGCGGCGTTCTTTTGCGCGGGTTTATTCGGTGTGTTTGCGAATGTGATGCTTACGCTTTTTGGGGTGTCGGCGTTCATCGTATCCATAGGGTTCGCATGCTTTGACCGCAAAAGGTATGTACTTGCAGTCGGGGGAGCTTTTTACATTTTTACGATACTTTCGTTTGCGATAAAAATTTTCGACCTTCCATTGAGGGTTTGGGCGGGAAAATTGTCGGCATTTGTACTTTCCAAGTTTAACGATACCGTACAGCTGTTTTTGATAAGGGGGCAGGAGCCCCAGATAGCGATGAATGTTGACGGGGCGTCGTACCTCGTGGCCACGGAATGCAACGGCTTCGGGATAATATCTTCATGCTTTGTGCTGTCTGCGGTTTTGGCGTTTTTCCGCTCGGACGCCTCTATTATAAAAAAGGCGGCGCTGATAGCGCTCTCGGGCGCGCTCGGGTATTTTCTAAACTCAATGCGGATAGTTTCCATAGTTGCGGTCGCGCCCATTGCCGGAAAGGAAAACTATTTCTTTTGGCACGAGGCCTTCGGGTATGCGTTTTTTGCGGCGGCTCTGCTGCTGGTCTTTCAGATTTCAAGACCCCGCAGGGGGGAATCTTCCGGAACTTGCGAAAAAACTCCAAAAAACTACAAAAATGTCTAATTTTTTTTGAAAAAAGAGTTGAATCCAATATTTTCCGCCGTAAAAACGTTTCGATTTTTTATAGGCAAATCTCTTTTTTAAACAACCAAGGAGAAAATAATAATGATAGATCCCAAGACAATAAAGAACAAGGCGCTCGTCGCCTGGGTCGAAAAATGGGCAGCCCACACGACTCCCGAGAGCGTCGTATGGTGCGACGGCTCCAAGGAGGAAGCCGATAAACTCTTTGATCAGATGATCAAAAAGGGAATGTGCATCAAGCTCAACGAGCAGAAACGCCCCGGGTGCTACTATTTCCGCTCCGACCCGCGCGACGTCGCGCGCGTCGAATCGCGCACTTTCATATGCTCCAAGACCAAGGCGGACGCGGGCCCGACCAACAACTGGATGGATCCCGTCGAAATGAAGGAAAAGCTCAACGAGCTTTTCAAGGGCTGCATGAAGGGCCGCACGATGTACGTGATTCCTTTCAGCATGGGCCCCATTGGAGGCCCCATCTCGCAGATCGGCGTTGAAATCACGGACTCTCCCTATGTCGTCGTCAACATGCGCATAATGGCGCGCGTCTCCCCCAAGGTTCTCGACATCCTCGGAGCCGACGGCAAGTTCGTTCCTTGCGTGCACTCTGTCGGCAAGCCGATCAACTCGCCCGAAGACGACGTCCTCTGGCCCTGCAATCCTGAAAACACCTACATCACGCACTTCCCCGAAACCCGCGAAATCATCAGCATCGGCTCCGGATACGGCGGCAACGCGCTGCTGGGCAAGAAGTGCCTGAGCCTGCGCATCGCCTCCGCCATGGGCAGGGACGAGGGCTGGATGGCCGAGCACATGCTCATTCTCGGCGTCACCGACCCGCAGGGCAGAAAGACCTACGTGACGGGCGCGTTCCCGAGCGCGTGCGGCAAGACCAACTTCGCCATGCTCATCGCCCCGAAGGAACTTCAGGAAAAGGGCTGGAAGATCACCTGCGTGGGCGACGACATCGCCTGGATAAAGCCCGCCGCCGACGGCAGGCACTACGCCATCAACCCCGAAAACGGCTTCTTCGGCGTCGCTCCGGGCACCAGCATGAAGACCAACCCCAACGCGATGATTTCCTGCTCCAAGGATTCCATCTTCACCAACGTGGCCCTCACGGACGACGGCGACGTGTGGTGGGAAGGCATGACCAAGGAGCCGCCGGCGCACCTCAAGGATTGGCACGGCAACGACTGGACTCCCGAGAGCGGGACTCCCGCGGCGCATCCCAACAGCCGCTTTACGGCTCCCCTGGCAAACTGCCCGTGCCTCGACGAAAACGCCGACAGGCTCGAGGGCGTTCCGATTTCGGCGATCGTCATCGGCGGCCGCAGGCCGAAGGGCATTCCGCTCGTGTTCGAATCCTTCAACTGGACGCACGGCGTGTATCTCGGCGCGATGATGGGTTCCGAGCGCACCGCAGCCGCTGAAGGCAAGGCGGGCGAGCTCCGCTCCGACCCGATGGCAATGCTTCCGTTCGCCGGCTACAACATGGCCGACTACCTCGGGCACCTCGTCAAGATGGGCAAGAACCTCAAGCAGACTCCGCGCTTCTACCACGTCAACTGGTTCCGCCGCGACGCCGACGGCAACTTCATGTGGCCCGGATTCGGCGCGAACGCCCGCGTGCTCGCGTGGATAGTCAACCGCCAGAACGGCTGCGCCAAGGCCCGCGAAACCGCCATCGGCTTCGTCCCGACCTATGAAGACATCGATTGGGACGGCCTCGAATACTCCAAGGAGACTTTTGAGGAGCTCATGACCTACGATCCCGCCACGGTATCGGCCCAGCCGCTTTCCGAAGAGCTCTACGAGATGCTCCCGCACTCGCTCAAAGTCGAGCGCGAAGCGCTTCTCGAACGCCTCAGCTAACTGGCGGAAAGCGTAAAATTGCGGGATTCGCGCTGTGCGGATCCCGCTTTTTTTTTGCGGCGTTTCCCGTTGCCGGTGCGCCGTTGCATTTGCCGTCGCCCGCAGCGCGATTGGCGTTGTGCGAATCCCGCTTTTGTGCGCGGCGCGGGATCTGCCGGCCGAAAGTATTTTATGCAGGGAACGGCGTTTTATCTCTGCAGATTTTGTTTGCGTGGCTTCCGATTTTTACATTAAAACGGATGTATTATGAAAAAATTATTCGGAATATTCATACTGTCCGCCGCATTGTCTTGCGGCCTTTTTGCGGCCCCCGCGCGGGGCACGGCGGACTATTACGTGCAAAATTCCGCCAAATACGAGGGCAAAAATATCAAGGTGTTTGTGACGGGCGTGGAACAGTCGAACAAAGTCGCCCCCGACGGCTACGTCGCCTACGAAGCATATACGGCTTCCGGCAAGATATATTTTATCGTCCCCCAGAAATCGGCGCAAAAGTTTTTTAATTTTGCGCCAAAGCTGAGCGCAAATTCCAAAAATACCAAGTCGTACAGCGGAATTTTCAAGAAAGTCAAGCTCGGCGACGAGCCGGTTTGGGGAATGGTATTGAAATAGGCGGATATATTCCGGAGATTTCGTTTTGCTATCGGGCGTACATTCCTGAATAGGAGGGCGTCCTTTCCATTTTGAAAGTTTTTCGGCAAATTCTAAAATTCTGAAAATGCGCTGAAAGTTGTCGCGCAAAATCCGGCTTTTGTTTGGGAAAAAGGCGCGAAAAAAAACGCCCCGCGGAGAGCGCGGAGCGTTTTTTATCTTTTTTTAGCAGTTTGAAATGTATATGAACTACCGCCTTTTGCGGTATGCGGCGGCGAGGGCGAGGGCGCCGAGAATTGCCGCTACCGCCGCGGGTTCGGGAACGCTCGAGAAGCTGACTTGCAGGATTTTTCCTCCGTCGGAATCAATCCACTGGAAGTCGGCATATCCGCTCGAAAGGTTCGCCGCTATGAAATCGTCGTCCGCCTCGTCGGAGAATCCGCTTATCAAGTCGGCTATTGCGAGGTCGTACCACTCTCCGTTGTCGATGAGGTCGTAAGTATCGATATTGTTGAAGTCAACGGTTATTTTGCCGGCTCCGGTTTTGGCGAATTCGCCGTTTATCGTTATCGTTTCGGGAGTCATAATGGCGATTGCCTCGTCGGTGTTGAAGAAGCCGATTGCGCCGCCGTTCCATTCGGCGGATGAGAATGCGGCGTTGCCGATTGCGCCGAATTTGCCGCCGTTTAGAGTGAGCTTGCCGTGCGAGGCTCCGCTCGCCGTGCGCAAAAGCAGCGTTCCGCTTTGAATTGTGACATATCCCCTGAAATCGTTGTCGCCGGAGAGCGTCTGCGTCGCGGAGCCGTTCATCACCACGTTTACGGTGTTGTCGATAGCAATCGAATTTTGGTCGGTTGAGACGAGCGCGTTGGTCACCTTGCCGGTGAAAGTCGCGTCGGCGGAATTGGCGAGCACAAGAGTAGAGTTGATTCCCGTGGAAGTGTCTTCCGCGCCGGTTGATACTGTTGCCGCGCTGTTGCTGCCGCTGAGCCCGCCCACGGAGTAGAACTGTTCGGCGGAATTTCCCCTGCGGCCCAGGTCGAGGCGCCCGTCGTATCCGGAGAAATCAACCAACCCGCGGACTATAGCCTGCGGATTTTCAAACGTCGTCGCCGCGCCCGAGGTGGCGAGCTGTATGCGCGACTGCTGCTCGAATTTTATTGCGCCTGCGTCTATGGAGCCTACGCCGTCATAGCCGAACCTCAGGCAATTCCAGATGCTGGTGGAACCGGTTCGCAGATATATTGTTCCTCCGACTGTCAGGTTGGATTCGCTGTTCTGCCCGATATATGTCACGACGCTTGTGTCGGTCCATATCAGATCTTCTTTTACCGTCAGGTCATATCCGTTTGTTTTTATCATCAGCCAGTTGTCCCGGGCGCCGGAGATGGTTATGCTTTTGACGGTGACGTCGGATGACAATTGCGGGCTTCCGCCTATTTTATGCCTGTATCCGTCGGTGCTGTTGCCATTCGAAAATTTGCTGAAATCGAAATACACGTCGGTATTTTCGTTTGGAACCGCGCCAGGAGTCGCGTATTCGTAGACGGGAACTTGATATGTGACGTCTCCGACTGTGACGTCCTGTAAAGTGTAGCCGGTGGCCCAGTTGTAATTGTCGGAGTACTGGGATTTCTCCGCGCTGGAAAAATCTCTTTCGATATCCCAAATGTTTCTACCGTCTATCTGCCCTGAGGGGGCGGCGTCGAAATACGAGGTGGCGTCCACCCAATATAGCGTGTCGGCGCCGGCGAAAGAGGCCGCCAGAAAAAGGGCGGGGAGGGAGGCGAGGGGCAAATATTTTTTCATTGGATTGGAAAACGGTTTATATTTAGCATTATCGCAGAATGGGGGAATAGGTCAACCATTTTTCTTGCAAATAAAGGAGAACCGGAGCGCAAAATATGTGTAAGATAGTTTCCTTAAAATTGTAGGGAAATGAGTTGACAAACACAGCGCCGGCGCGATTATTCGCGGGATTTTTTTAATCTACCCAACAATGAAAACCATAATCTCCATATCAACGCTCGCCCTGTTTGCGGGCGCCGCGATGGCGGAAGATATAAACTATAACGTGACTGCGGAAACCGACGAAACCGGAAGCGTCTACGTCGGCGGAACCCTGCTTGCGGACGAATCCGAGGCTTTCGGCGCCGTCAACATAGACATTTCCGGCGGGAAGATATCCGCCGCCGAAGGCACCTACTGGAAGGACGGCATATTTGCCGGAGCTTCCGAATTCGGGAACGAAAACACTTCGTTTTCCGCCGACCGCGTAGTGATAACTATGAGCGGCGGGGACATAAACAATATCGTAGCCGGAAGCTTTGCGACCGAAAAGGGAAACACCTCCATCGGTTCTGTGGATATCGCCGTCTCTTCCGGCCTCGTCCGCAATTCCGTCGTCGGCGGGAGCATTCTTACTTATAATACAGCGACAAATATGGGATGGGCGGTTTCGCACGTCGGCTCCACAAACATAATTATAAACGGCGACGCCGTCATCGGCGAAAACGTTTCGTCCGCAAAGGACAAGAGCGAAAACAACGACATTATATTCAACAGCGTATACGGCGGCGGCTACACTGTCGGAAACGGCACGCAGAGCTTCGACTCCACGAGCGTATCGATCGCCGGAAACGCCGTCGTAAACGGCGTCGTAATAGGCGGCTCGCACGCGGCCCCGACCGGCACCGCGTATGTGGGCGACAAGAACGCTTCGGACTTTTCGAAAATCGTCTCCACCGTGTCGATCTCCGAAAACGCCGAGATTCGCGGCGGATACGTTTTCGGCGGAGCCTACCATTCGTGGGGCGACGGGAAAAAATCTTCCGACATATACGGTAGCACTCTCGTATCGGTGACGGGCGGAAAGATTTTCAATTCCGCCTTAAACGCGGGATACGTCTTCGGCGGCGGATATTCCTCCGACGGCAACAGCGCCGATGAGGCGTCCATTTCCAACGTATACGGAAATACCAATGTCGAGATAAGCGGCGGCGAGGTGGACAACGTTTTCGGCGGCATGTACGTCAACGAATTATACGGCTACGGCAGCGCAAAGGGCGAAGTCATGGGCGACGCCAATATAATTGTCACCGGCGGGAAAGTCGCCAACATCTACGGCGGCGGAATGACCGAAAGGGTGACGGGCAAACCCTCGCTTTCGATTTCGACTTCCGTAAACGGCAATGCGAACATAACGGTTGCCGGCGCGGAAATATCGGGCGACATCTACGGGGGCGGCTACGGCGCCGATTCCGTCGTCAAAGGCGGCGCCACGGTGACGCTCAACGGGGCGGCTTCGGTTCTGGGCACGGTATACGGCGGCGGCGCAAACGGCGCGACCGTCGAGGGCGCCAAGACCCTCAATATCGGCTCCGCCGATTCCGCGTTTTCGGGCGGCGCCCTTAAAGTCGCGGACTTTTCGCACATCAACGTAAACAACGGTTCGGCGAAATTTACCGAATACACCCAGTCGTCGGCGGGCACTCTTATAACGATAGAGCAGAACGGCTTCCTTTCGGTCACCCTCGGCGCGGACGCTTCCCAGCTCTCCGCTACTACGGTTTCTAACGGAGGACGGCTCGAATTCAAGCGCGGGTCTCTCGCCGACGGGGCGTCGGCCGCGTTGGCGGGATATTCCGGCGCGGGAGCGGTTCAGGCGTTCGGCGGAGTGTTCTCCGACGGCGTTTTCACCGCGGGCAAAAGCGCCGACATATCTTCCGGCCCCGTGACGGTCGGCACAGGAGATTCCGACGTAAGCTCTGTTCGCTTCTCCGCGGGCGGGAATAAAAACCTCTCGCTCGACTTTAACATAGCCGGCATGGGCGAGCGGGAAGTCGTCGTAAATTCCATAAGCGAAGTCTCGGACATTTCCGGAATAGACGGCGAGGTGAAAGCCGCCTACTCGATCGACGCCGACTACGACGGCCAGCTGAGCGTTGTGTTTAGCGCATACATCGGAGAGGCGGAAGTCGCCAATCTCCTCGCATGGCACAGGGAAGACGGCGGGCAGTGGGAATTGTACGACGTGGAAATCGAATACAAAGACGGCATTGCCAGCTTCATCGTGGACGGGTTCAGCTCCTACGCAATAAGCCAGGTTCCCGAACCCGCGGCGGTTGCCGCGCTGTTCGGCGCTTTTGCGCTGGGGATTGCCTGCTGCCGCGCTATCGCGCCGAGGAAGCGTTAGATTTTCTTTCAGAACGAACATTTTGTATTTCGCAACGAACCTCCCGGGGAGGTTCGTTTTTTTGTTTGCATATGCGGAGCGTATAGGCGTATTGCGAAGGCGGTTTCCGCAATGCGCGCGCCCTTTCCCCCGCAGGCGCGCTGCCGTTTTTTTGCGGCAGGATTGGGCAGATTTTAGGCTGAATTGTATATTTACCGAATGGGAGATTTTCGCTTATAATATTTTCCGAAAATGCGGCTTGTCCGCTTTGAACGATAAAAACGCAACGATATTGACATGAAAAGCGAAGAGAAAACTGTCAGGCTTAGCAACGGGGTTGAAATGCCCGTTCTGGGGTTCGGGGTCTATCAGATGGAGGACGCGAAAACGTGCGAGGGCGCGGTTTCCGACGCGCTCGAAATAGGCTACCGCTCGATAGACACGGCGGCCGCCTATGTGAACGAGGAAGCGGTCGGCAGGGCGATCGCCCGAAGCGGCGTTCCCCGCAATGAGCTTTTTGTCACCACCAAGCTTTGGATCCAGGACGCCGGCTACGAAAAGGCGAAGGCGGCGTTCCAAAAGTCGCTCGACCGCCTCGGGCTCGACTATTTGGACTTGTACCTCATCCACCAGCCCTTCGGGGACGTCTACGGGTCGTGGCGCGCTATGGAGGAGCTCTGCGCGGAGGGCAAAATCCGCGCGATAGGCGTCAGCAATTTCCAGCCCGACCGACTCGCCGATTTGATCGCCCACAACGATGTCGCGCCCGCCGTAAACCAGGTTGAGACCAACCCGTTTTGCCAGCAGGTTTCCTACCAGAAACTGATGCGCGAATGGGGCGTGCAGATCGAATCGTGGGCTCCGTTTGCGGAGGGGAAGAACGGGCTGTTTTCAAATCCCGCGCTTTCGGGCATAGCCGAAAAATACGGCAGGAGCGTGGCGCAGGTCGTCCTGAGGTGGCTCGTACAGAGGGGGGTTGTGGCGATTCCCAAGTCGGTCAGGAAGGAGAGGATCGCCGAAAATTTCGACGTGTTCTCGTTCTCGCTCGACGATTCGGACATGTCGGCAATCGCCGCTCTCGACACCGGAAAGAGCTGCTTTCTCGACCACCGCGACCCCGCGACGGTGAAGTGGCTTTCGGGCATAAGGTACGACATATAAACGCGCGTTTGCGGCGCGAATCCATCGGAAAGGCTTTTTTATGTTGCGCAAAATAAGAATAGCGTTGGCGGTGCTGTTTTTTTCGGCGGTGACGCTTTTGTTCCTCGACTTCACGGGAACCGCCGCGGAATGGTTCGGCTGGACGGCTAAGATCCAGTTTTTGCCGTCCCTTTTGGCGGCGAATTTCGCGGTCGTGGCGGGGCTCGTTTTGCTGACCCTCCTGTTCGGCAGAATCTACTGTTCCGTGATATGCCCGCTCGGCGTGTTGCAGGACGTATTTTCGCACGCCGCGGGGAGGCGGAAGCGCAACAGGTTCGCCTACGCTCCCGCGATGACGCTTGTCAGGGCGGGGTTTCTCGTCGCGTTCGTCGCGCTCGCGGCGCTCGGGCTTTTGTCCGTCGCCTCGCTCGTCGCGCCTTACAGCGCGTACGGCAGAATAGCCTCGAACTTTTTGGCGCCGGTGTGGGCGCTCGGCAACAACGCCCTCGCCGCTCTTTCGGAGGCTGCGGGCGGCTACGCCTTTTATCCCGCCGAAATATGGTTCAAGGGGGCGGGGGTTTTTCTCGCGGCCGCGGCGACGCTCGCCGTGGTCGGAGTTCTCGCGTGGAAGGGCGGCAGGACGTATTGCAATACCGTATGCCCCGTCGGAACCGTTCTCGGGTTTTTCGCGAAATACTCCCTCTTCAAACCCGTGATAGACGCCTCTAAGTGCAATTCGTGCAGCCTGTGTTCGCGGAATTGCAAATCCAAGTGCATAGACTACAAGAACCACTCGATAGACTATTCCAGGTGCGTCGCCTGCTTCGACTGCGTGGGCGTTTGCAGGAAATCCGCTATTTCCTATTCGCCCGCATTCGCAAAAAAGGCCGCCGCAAAACGCGCGGAAGCGGAAAGGGCGGCGCGTCCGGAGGGCGCGCGCGCGGAATTTTCCGCGGCGAAGAAAGAACCTCCGGCGGTTTTCCGAAGGGGGCGCAGGGGATTTTTCTCGACGCTTTTTATGCTCGCGGGGGGAGCCGCCGCGGACGCCGCCGAGACGATGAAAGTGGACGGGGGGCTCGCCCCCATACGGGCGAGGCGCAGGCCGGAGCGCGCGTTTAAAATATCGCCCCCCGGCTCCGGAGGGATTGCGAATATCGCCGATAAGTGCACGGCGTGCCAGCTCTGCGTTTCGGCGTGCCCGTCGCGCGTTCTCGTCCCGTCGCGCTCGCTCTCGGGCTTCATGCAGCCGGAGATGACCTACGAAAACGGATATTGCAGGATAGAGTGCGTGGAGTGCTCCAAAGTGTGCCCCGCGGGGGCGATACTGCCGATTTCTCCGGAGGAAAAGGCTTCAACGCAAATCGGGCGCGCCGTTTGGACGGCCTCGCGGTGCATTGTCAACGCCGACGGAATGCAGTGCGACAACTGTTTCCGCCAGTGCCCGACGGGCGCCATACAGATGGTCGCCAAAGACCCGAAGGATCCGAAATCGCTGAAGATACCGACGGTGGACGTGGCGCGGTGCATCGGTTGCGGCGCGTGCGAAAACCTATGCCCCGCGCGGCCGGTCGCCGCGATTTGCGTGGAGGGCAATCCGAGCCACAACCGCATATAAACGGAGGAAAAATTTATGGAAAATTGCCGTAAGAACATTTTGGGGCGCAGGGGATTTTTGAAAAACGCGGCCATCGGCGCGGCGGCGGTTCCCGCTTTCGGGTGCTCGAAGGGCGGGAGCGGGGCTTCCGCGCCGGCGGGCGAAATGACCATGCGCGAAAATCCGAAGACGGGCGAGAAGGTTTCGCTGCTCGGGTTCGGCTGCATGCGCTGGCCGTCGCTCGACGGCAGAAGCGCGCGCGAGGGCGTCGGGGAAATCGACCAGAACGCGGTCAACGAGCTCGTTGACCGCGCGATAGCCGGCGGCGTCAACTATTTCGACACCTCTCCCGCGTACTGCCGCGGCAAGAGCGAGCGCGCCACGGGCATCGCCCTCAGCCGCCACCCGCGCGAAAAGTATTTCATCGCGACAAAACTCTCCAATTTTGCCCCCGCCAGCTGGACTAGGGAAGCGTCGATAGGCATATACCGCAACTCCCTCAAAGAGCTGCGGACGGACTATATCGACTACATGCTCCTGCACGGCGTCGGCATGGGCGGCGGAATGGAGGAGTTCAGGGCGCGCTACATCGACAACGGAATCCTCGAATTCCTGCTCGCCGAGCGCAAGGCAGGGCGCATACGCAACCTCGGGTTCTCGTACCACGGCGACATAAGGGTTTTCGACTACCTGCTCTCCAAACACGACGTCTACAAGTGGGACTTCGTGCAGATCCAGCTCAACTATCTCGACTGGAAGCACGCCAAGCAGATAAACGACCGCAACACCGACGCCGAATACCTTTACGGGGAGCTCGACAAGCGCGGAATACCCGCCGTGATAATGGAGCCGCTTTTGGGCGGCAGGCTCTCCAACATACCGCACACGCTCGTTCCCGAGTTCAAGCGGCGAGAGCCCGAGATGAGCGTGGCGTCGTGGGCGTTCAGGTTCGCGGGCAGCTTCCCGCGGGTGCTGACGGTTTTGAGCGGAATGGTGAAAATGGAGCACCTCGAGGACAACCTCCGCACCTATTCGCCCCTCAAAGAGCTCACGCGCGAGGAATTCGCATTTCTCGAAGAGGCGGCCGAGTGCATGATGGAGTTTAACACGATTCCGTGCAACGACTGCAAGTATTGCATGCCGTGCCCGTATTCGCTCGACATACCGGCGATCCTCTTGCACTACAACAAGTGCCTGAACGAGCGCATGGTTCCCGAAAGCAGGCTCGAGCCCGGATACGCGCGCGCTCGGCGGGCGTACCTCGTGGGCTACGACCGCTCCGTCCCCAAGCTCCGCCAGGCGAGCCTGTGCACGGGCTGCGAACAGTGTGTGCCGCACTGCCCGCAGCGCATAGACATTCCGAAGGAGCTCAGGCGCATCGACAAGTACGTCCAAAACTTGAAGCGCCAGGCGGCCCTGATGGGCGACGTGAAAAAGAAATTCGCCGAGGGCGGATATTCGTGCGTCGTCGGCAACGGAGAGGTTTACACATTTTCGCGCCCGGGCATAGAAGACTTGCTCGACCTTTACCAAAACCGCCGCCCGCTGCTCAAGGGCGCGCTCGTCGCGGACAGGGCGGTCGGCAAGGCGGCTGCGTCCGTTCTCGCAATGGCGGGCGTCGCGGAGCTCTACGCGGAAATAATAACCCGCCCCGCGCTCGAAATGCTCGACGCCCTGCGCATAGAGGTATCCTACGGCAAAGTCGTTCCGCATATAAAGAACAGGGCCGGCGACGGAATGTGCCCGATGGAGGAGGCTTGCAGGGACGCCAAAACCCCCGCCGAATGCCTCAAAATCCTCCTGTCGAAAACCGCGGCGAAATAGGGTTCGGGCGTGGGAGCCGGCAGGGTAGGCGTGATGGGCGGGGGCTTCGACCCGCCCCACATGTTCCATGTGGCGATTGCGGAGAGGGCCCGCGAGTTTCTCGGGCTCGATATCGTCGTATTTCTTCCGGCGGATTCGTCGCCCCCAAAGTTCGGTTCGCACGCGGCGCCGTTTGCGGACAGGGTCGAGATGCTGAAAATCGCCCTGCGGGATTTCCCGGGGCCGTTCGAGATTTGCGACGCCGAGGCGCGCGCCGAAGGCGTTTTCTACGCGGCGGACGCGGCGCGGGTTCTGGCGGAAAAGTTTTCCGGAGCGCGGCTGTACTGGATAATGGGCTCGGACCGCGCCGCCGGTCTGCATAGATGGAAGGATATAGAAAAGCTTTCCGAACTCGCATCTTTCGCGTTTTTCAAAAGGGCGGGGGATTCGGTTTCGGGTTTGGAGCTGCTCCCGAAGGGCGCGGAAGTCGCGGAGGTGCCGTTTGTTTCGAGCTCCGCGTCGTCAGCGTCCGCAAGGGCGGCTTTGGAGGCGGGGAAAACGCCGGCTGATATCGACCCTGAGGTAGCCGCCTACATATCAAAGAAGGGTCTGTATTCGCGGGCGTTGCGCGGAAATCCGCGCGCCGCTTGGAAAATTCCTTGAAACTATCCGGATTATTCCGTTGTTTATAATAGAGGATTCTGAGGAAGGCGGGTATGCGCGCGGACGGCGGTTCGCCCGCGCGCCGCTTCCCAAAACCGATTTAACAAAGGCAATACATGAAAAAGATACTGACGGCGGCGTTATTTTCCGCGGCCCTTATAGGGCTTACGGCGTGCTGTTCAAACTGGTGCGGGCGCGGATGCCCGCGCGGAGCTCCCGCGTGCCCCGCGGCGCAGTCCGCGGCGTGCCCGTGCCCCGCGGGTAAAAATGCGGCGGTTTGCCCTGCCGGCAAAGCGTGCCCCGCAGGACAGGCCTGCCCGGCGGCGTGCCCCGCGGCTCCGCAGAACTGCCCGCGCGCGAAGTAGCGCGGATTGAAAGCCCCCCGAGCAGGGGGCTTTTTTTTGCGGCGGGCGGCGCGCTATCTCGCAAGGGCGGGTTCGGCGGTTCGCCCGCGCGCCGTAATTTCAGCGTCTTTCGCCGCTTTTGAAGCCTCGTAAAATTCGAGGATGTCGGCGTCGGGCGTCTTTTCCTGGTACGCCATCGCCGCGCGCGGGTGTTGGTTGAGAAATCCCGCGATCATGTAGGATTGCGCGAATCCCCACCCGAGCTTTTGGCGCATGGGCTCTATTTCCCTCTGTACGCACCGCATTGCCGGCGCGATGTCCCGCCCGAGGTATCCGAGCAGCAGTTCCGTATTGCAGTTGCCCGCCCCGCGCCCGAGCCCCCCGAGTGTGGAGTCCAGGAAGTCGGCGCCGCACTCCTCCGCCTGGACGGTCTTTGCGAAGGCGAGCTGGAGGTTGTTGTGCGCGTGGAAGCCGATCTTTTTGCCGCGCGGGCGGCATATCCTTTCGAGCGCCTTCATGAGGGCGGCGACGTGCTTGCAGTAGAAAGAGCCGAAGGAGTCCATGAGGTATAGGATGTCGGCGTCCGATTCCGCGAGCCTTTCTATGTCCGACATCATTTGGCGCTCGGACAGCTTGCACGCCGCCATCAGGTTTATGGAAACTTCGTATCCCTTGTCTTTGGCGTCCTTTGCCATGTCGAGAGCTTCGTCCAACTGCCGGCTGTAGCAGGCGACGCGGACGAGGTCTATGGGGCTGCGGCTCTTGTCGAGAATGTCCGTTTTGTAGTCCGATTTTCCGGCGTCCGCCATCACGGAGAGCTTCACATTTCTGGGGCGGTCGCCTATTATGCGGGCGATGTCGCCCTCGTCGCAGAATCTCCACGCCCCGTATTCGGCGGGCGAGAATATCTTTTTCGAGTTCTTAAACCCGATCTCCATGTATTCCGCGCCGTATTCGGCGCAGCAGTCGTAGACGGCGCGCACGGTTTTGTCGGAGAACCTGCTTGAATTCATCAGTCCGCCGTCGCGTATGGTGCAGTCGATTATCTTAGCCTTGCTGTTTTTCGCCCCTCGATTTTCATCGGGGCGTCTTCGTTTGGATTTTCGGAGTTCATTGTCTTTTGCGGTTGCGTTTGTGAAACGAAAAACCCCGAGAGTTTCCGGCTCCCGGGGTTTTGATTTTAAAGTCAAATGTGCGTCAAAGCGCGCCTATCGGAGCCGGATATGCGCGTTCAAAAAAGTAAAAGTAAAAGCAAAAGCCGAAGCCGCGGGCGGGCGCGCCGAAAGCTCCCGCGCGCGCTGCGGGCGGATTCTCGAAAAACGTTTTTTGAATTTCGGCTTTCATGATTTTTTTGACGAAAATGTTTCCTGGCGGGCGCCAGTCAAGCGAATTTTTTTCGGATTCCCAAAAAAAAATCCCGCGCGCTCCGAGCCCGACGGAAGGCCGCGGGGAATTTCAATCCACGGCGGATTCGCCTTTGAGCGCCTTTCCGAAAAATTCCGAGAGCTTTCCGCAAACTTGCGTCACATACGGCTCGCGGTCGTAGAGATCCACGTGCGTGGCGCCTTTTACGAAAAACATCTCTTTGGGCTCTCGCGCCTTTTCGTAGGCGGTTTCGCTGAAATAAATCGTGTCGGCTTCGCTGCCAACTATCAACAGCAGCGGGCGCGGAGATATGAGATCCGCGTGCGCGAACGCGTCGAAAGCGGCGAGCTCTCCCCAGCTGGTAAAGAGCATTTTATTTGGAGAGTTGGGATGGGCGGCGCGCGGAGTCCTGTAATACTCGCAAGCCTCCCTTTGTATTGCGGGGGTTTCGTCCGTAAATTCGTCCGCGCTGTTCGGAACGTAGCCGACGTACAGATGGGGTTCTCCGCGGGCTTCGCGCGTACGTTGCCTCGCCACTTCGTCGAGAAGCTTTTGGGTGTCCTCTTCGGTGAAAATCCTGCCGACGCCGTTTCTCGAACTGTCGCCGACATCCCATGCACTGATTCCCGCCACCGCCTTTATCCTGTGCTCGGTCTGCGCCGCGCTGACGGAGTATCCCCCGCTGGCGCACACGCCGAACGCCCCGATTCTCTCTTCGTCAACATAGGGAAGGGTTACGAGAAAATCTATCGCGCACCTGATGTCTTCCACCCTTGCGAACGGATCTTCGAGAAATCTCGGCTCTCCTCCGCTCTCGCCCTGGTGCGAGGCGTCGAAAGCCAGCACGACATATCCCCTGTCCGCCAATTTTCCCCCGTAGAGGCTCGAAACCTGTTCCTTCACCCCGCCGCCCGGGTGTGTCGCCACCAGGGCGGGATATTTTTTCGACGGGTCGAAATCGTCGGGGAAAAACAGTATTCCGGCGACTTTAAAATTCCTGTTTTTGAAAAACGCTTTTTCCTTTTTCATATGCTGCGCCTTGTCCGGTTAAATGAGGTTGTATACGCTCCTTGCCGCGTCGCTTCCGGGCGCGTACCGCTCGCCGACGGGAACCATTTGCGACAGGCGCGCGTTTATTTCCGACATTTCCTCCGGAGAAAATTCAATATCCGGAGCGCGCAGGTTTTCAAGCAGGTGCGCGCGCCGCGTAGTCTCCGGAATCGGGACTATCCACGGCTTTTGCGCCAGAACCCACGCGAGGGCGACTTGCGCGCAGCTCGCGCGCCTTTTTCTGCCTATTTCGTCCAGAAAATCTATGAATATCCTGTTTTTCCCCATCGCTTCGGGGCTGAGCCGCGGGAAGCTCGCGCGCATGTCCGTCTCGGGGTCGAAGCGCGTGTTAGCGTCCATTTCTCCCGCGAGGTACCCCCTGTCGAGCGGGCTGTACGCCACGAATCCGATTCCCAGCTCCTCGACGACCTTGAATGTCTCCTCTTCGTGCCGGCGGAATGTCAGGGCGTACTGGTTTTCCACCGCCGTCACCGGAAATTCGCGGTGGGCGCGCCGTATGGTTTCCGCGTTCGGCTCGCTCATTCCCCAGTGGACGATTTTCCCCTCGGCGGCGAGATCGCGCATGGTTCCGGCGACCTCCTCTATCGGTACTTTATTGTCTATGCGGTGCTGGTAATAGATGTCTATATGGTCGGTTTTGAGCCGTTTTAGGGACGCTTCCACCGCCTTTCTCACGGTCTGGGGGCGGGCGTCTTCGACCTGTTTTCCGCCGGGGTAGTATAGGCCGAATTTGCTGCCTATGCGCACGCGGTCGCGGTAGGGGGCGAGGGCTTCGCCGACCAATTCCTCGTTCGTGTGCGGGCCGTAGATTTCAGCCGTGTCGAAAAAGTCCACGCCCAAATCCACGGCTTCCGCGATGAGGTTTGCCATCGCCCTTTTGTCGCGCGGAAGCCCGTGGTTTGCGCTCATGCCCATGCACCCGAGCCCCATTGCCGAAACTTCCATCGCCGCTTTTCCGCTGCCGAGAGTCCGGCGCTTTTCCATTATGGGCGCGCCGCCCGGGGTGCGGCCTTTTTTTGGGGAATTTTCCATATTCTTTCCTTTGGCCGCCGATGCCGCCGAAATCGCCGCGCCGGCGAGGGCGGCGTTTCTTAAAAAGTTTCTGCGGTTTATTGTGTTTTTCATTTTGCAATCCCTTTTCCAGAATTTTCCATTTCCCGTCGGGGGTCCAAACGCTTTAAAATTTTGCACGGGTTGCCGGCGGCGACGCATCGCGGCGGAATGTCGCGCGTCACGACGCTTCCGGCGCCTATCGTGCAGCCCTCTCCGATTTCGACCCCGGGAAGCACTATGGCGCCCGCGCCGAGCCAGCAGTTTGCGCCTATTTTTACCGGCTTTGAGAAATTCACGCCCGCCTTGCGCCTATCGGGGTCCAGCGGGTGCATGGCCGTGTAGATGCCGACGTTCGGGCCTATGAGGCAGTTGTCGCCAACTTCGACGATTGCGCCGGTGAGCGCGCTAAAATTGAAGTTGACGAACACGTTTTTGCCGAATTTCAGGTTGCGCCCGTATTCGCACTGGAACGGGGGAACGACCGTCAGATTTTCGGGCTCGTACCCGAGAACCGCCGCGAGGTTTTCCGGCGTCGGGTCGGAGTTGTACCTGTTCAAATTCGCGCGCGTCTGCCGGCGCATTCCGAGCAGAACGGGGTCGCGGCTGTCGTATTCCTTTCCGGCGAGCATTTTTTCGAGCTCGCTCTCGCGGGTTTCCAAGACTGCGGTTTCCATGGCTTTTTCACTTCAAATATTCGCGGAAGAAGCTTTCGATTTTGTCGAACGGGATTGCGCCCGCGCGGTTGTCGTACAAGTCTACGTGGTTTGCGCCCGGAATTATCATGAGCTCCTTGTTGTCTCCGCTGAGCTTTTTAAAGGCGTCCTCGCTGAAATAGCGCGAGTGCGCCTTTTCGCCGTGGATGAGCAGGGCGGCGCTGCGGATTTCGCCGGCGTAGGAGAGTATCGGCATATTCAGAAACGAGAGAGCCGAAGTCTTGTTCCACCCGCCGTTGGAGTTCAGAGAACGCTTGTGGTAGCCGCGTTCCGTCTTGTAGTAGCCGTAGTAGTCTTTTACGAACTGCGGGGCGTCGGCGGGCAGGGAGTCCGGCAGGCCGCCCGCGAGCTCGTACGAGCCGTTTTTGAAGTCGGCGGTTCTCTGGGCGTTGAGCTGCCTGCGGAGCTCGTCGCGCTTGCCGGCGTCCATTGAGTCGAAGTAGCCGTTTGCGGTGACGCGGCTCATGTTGTACATGGTGGATGCGACGGTCGCCTTGATTCGCGTGTCGACAGCCGCCGCGTTGAGCGCCATGCCGCCCCATCCGCAGATTCCGATTATCCCTATGCGCTCGGGGTCTGCGCCGTCGAGGTTGGAGAGGAAATCTACGGCCGCGCAGAAATCCTCGGTGTTGATGTCGGGAGAGGCCACATAGCGCGGGAATCCGCCGCTTTCGCCGGTGTAGGACGGGTCGAAGGCGATTGCCAGAAACCCCCGCTCCGCCATCGTCTGGGCGTAGAGGCCCGACGACTGCTCCTTCACCGCGCCGAACGGCCCGCAGACGGCAATTGCCGGAAGCTTTCCGGCTGCGCCTTTTGGCGCGTAGACGTCCGCCGCGAGCGTTATGCCGTAGCGGTTTTTGAATGTGGCCTTGCGGTGGCTTACCTTGTCGTTTTTCGGGAACACTTTGTCCCATTCGCTCTCGAGTTTCAGTTCTTCCATATTATTGCGGTTTTCTTTGTCCATTGTGTTTATTTGCGTTGAAGCTCCGGCCGAAACCGCCGCGAAGGCGAGCGCGGCCGCCGATATGGCTGACGATGCGTTCATAAGTTTTTTTCGGAAATCCTTTCTTTGCGTATTATCGCGCTTTTTGGAAAAATAGCAAATACTTATATCTTATATCAAGATATGCTTATAAGGCATTTTATGCTTCGCTTAATTTTGACGCTCCGCGCGCTTTCTTATGCTTAAAAACCTGCCGTATGTGGACATCCTCCAAATCCATTCAACGGGGCCGAAATTAAAATATTTCGTCCAGAAAAAACTGAAAGCCGCCTGTGCGAAAAACACGCCGCACGCAACGAGCTCCGCGCGCGCAAGTCCGGTATCGGCGCCGAATCCGAGCCCGATTCCGTAAAATATGAACATTCCGCAAAACGACTGCCCGATATAGTTTGTTAGGGCTATTTTCCCGGGATGCGAGAAAATCCTGAAAATCGGATTTTCTCCGAACCGTACATATAAAAGGCATATGGCCGCCATGTATGCGAGCGCCGTCGGGACTACGCTCGCGGCGTATAGGGCGGAGTGGGCAGTCAGCCCCCACGCGCGCCCTCCCGCCGCGCTGAATGAATACGCGATTGACAGCGGAAGCCCCGCGGCGAATCCCCATGCAGCCGCCATTTTCAACATGGGGACGTTTTGTTTAAGGTTTGCGTACAGCCCGTTGCGGCCTATGCAAAAACCTGTCAAAAACAGCCCGAGCACTTTGAAAACCCTGTTGCCGTCTATAAATTCCCGAATCCGCACAAACGCCCCCTGGACGAGGAATTTCATCACGTCCGCATAGCTTTCGGCGTCGCGCAGCCACGTGTGGAAATTCTCGCCGCTAATGCCGTAGAGCGAATTGAAATATCCCTGCGCGCGGATTGCGGGAAGGGCGGGGTCGAATTTTCCGCCGCTTGCCTCCCTCAAAAAATCCGCGCCGACCGGAAGGGCGATTAAGGCGGCTGCTATCGCGAGAATTTTGCGGTCGGACATATTTAGAAACAGCGGCAGCAGCATTCCGACGAGCGCGTAGAGCAGGAGAATGTCCCCGCTCCAAACGAGCATCAGGTGCGCGAAGCCTATTGCGGCGAGCCCCGCCATTCTGCGGTAAAAAAGTTTCGTCCCGTCCGCGCCCTTTTGCGCGGCGTTGCGCAGGATTATCGAAAAGCCTATTCCAAATAGGACTGAAAATATGCTGTAAAATTTTCCGTCGACAAAGGCGTACAGCAGATGTTTCACGGCTTTGTCGATGGACGCCGACGGCATTGATTCCGCGACGCTTGCGGGCAAAAAGGAATACAGGGAAAATTCCTGAAAGTTTGCGAGGCATATTCCCAGCAGCGCGAAGCCCCGCAGGGAGTCGAGAATCATGTGCCTTTTCGAGGGCGATGTTGGTGAAATATCGTTCATTTTCCGGCGCGTTTTGAAAAGTTTTGCGAGAGAGGCATTGTCGCCATGGCGACGCCCGCAAGTATGAGCGCAAGCCCCGCTATTTGCGCGGGCGAAACGCTCTCGCCTCCCGCGAGCGCCCCGAGCGCCACCGCCACAACGGGGTTGACGTAGGCGTGCGTCCCGACTTCCGCGGCGGGCCTTGCTTTCAGAAGCCATATATAGGCGGAGTACGCCAGTATCGAGCCGAAGAATACGAGGTATGCGAGAGCCGCCCACGCCGATTTCGGAACTTCGGAAAAATCCGTTTCCGACGGCTTTTCAAACAGGAGCGCGCAAACCCAAAAGCAGGCGCTCGCAAACGCCATCTGCCACGCCCCTCCCGCGAAGTCGCCGGAGCTTTCCTCGCGCGAGGATTTGTATTTGGCGTACAGAGTGCCCAGCGACCACGAGACGCATCCGAAAACGAGCATCGCCATCCCGATTTCCCCGCGCCCCGAGCTTCCGCCGGACGCCGCCTGCTCCCAAAAAAGCATTGCGACCCCGAGAAATCCGGCGAGCATTCCGAGCGCGCGGCGCGGGCTTTTGAAGTTTTCCCCCCACATCGGTACGTCGAGCGCCATTATCCATATCGCGGTGGACGACGCCGCTATTGCGACGACTCCGCTCGTCACATATCTTTGCGCGAGCATTACGACCGCCATGTCTATAAAGAGCAGAACCGACCCGCTCACGGCGGATTTTTTTATCAGGTTTTTGTTGAAGACGTTTTCGCCTTTCAGCGCGCATATGCAGAGGAGAATCAGCCCCGCGGCGGCGAACCTTGCGCCCCCGAGGGTGAACGGCGCAAATCTGCGCAACGCGACCCCTATGAAATAGTAGGTCGAACCCCATACGACATATATCAGGAAATAGGCGGCGATCAGTGCGGCCTTTCCGCGGCGCGCGCAATTTTCCGAAGGGCTCATTTCAGCGCGCGCGCAATCCTTTCAAGCCCCTCGCGCAGCGACGAGCGCGGGCAGGCGATGTTCATCCGTATGAATCCCTCTCCGGACTTTCCGTAGAGCGTCCCCGGGTTTATCCGCACCCGCCCCTTTTCATACAGAAGCTTGGAAATTTCTTCGGACTTCATTCCGGTCGCGCGGCAGTCTATCCACAGGAGGTAGGTGGACTCCAAGTCCATCGCGGAGAACTCCGGAAGGCGGCGGCGCAGAAAGTCCGAAAGGAATTCATAATTTCCACACAAATAGCCTTTCAGCGCCTCAAGCCATTCTTCGCCGCCGGAGTACGCCGCCGTCTGCGCGTCTATGGCAAACGGGCTTATTTCGCAGACTTCGTTGACGTTCAGCGCCCTGTCTATTTTCGACCTTGCGGATTCGTCGGGCGCGATAATGTCGGCGACTTGCAGCCCCGCAAGGTTGAACGTTTTGCTCGGGGATACGCAGGTCGCGGAATTTGCCGCAAACCTTTCGCCGAGCGACAGGAACGGCGTGTACTTGCGCCCGCCCAAAACCAGGTCGCAGTGGATTTCGTCGGAAATTATAAAGACGCCGTGTTTCAGGCAGAGTTCGCCGGCGGCCTCGAGCTCTTCGCGCGCCCATACCCTGCCGGACGGATTGTGCGGAGAGCACAGCAGAAAAATTTTCGCCTTCGGGTCGGAAAGCTTTTTTTCCAGATCCTCAAAGTCGATTTCGTAGCGTCCCCCCGAAAGCCTCAAAGGATTCGGCGATATTTCGCAGCCGTTATTGCGTATCGACGAAAAAAAGCAGTTGTACACGGGCTCCTGCACCACCACTTTGTCTCCCGGGAACGAGAGCGCGCGGATTGTCGCCGAAAGCGCCGGCACGACGCCCGTAGTGTACAGAATCCACTCGCGCTTGTAGGAAACCGAGTGCCTTCGCTCAAACCACTTTACCAGGCTTTCGTAAAACGCTGCGGAGGTTTTCGCGTACCCGAAAATCCCGCTTTCGGCGCGCGATCTCAGGGCCTCGGTCACCGACGGCGCGGTTTTGAAATCCATGTCCGCCACCCACATGGGCAGGATGTCAGGGACGCTTTCGCTGTCCCATTTCAGGGAGTTTGTTCCGCGCCGGTCGTTCGGGGCGTCGAAGTCGAATTTCGCGCTCATGCCGACTTCCTGGCGTTCTCGCGGATTTCGCATCCGCCGGGGTTTCTGCAGTTGCCGTCCAGAATTATTTCTCCTATCGAGCCTGCGAGTATGCGGCCGCCGGCGGGATTTTTCACGCTCTTTACCGCGCCGCATATCGAGGCGTCGAGGGTCGAGTATTCAAAGCAGAGATCGGCGTCGCAGCCCATGGAGCAGTTTTCCATTACGAGGTCCTTTGCGTAGCACAGCGGCTGCGTCCCGGAAATCTTGCAGTTTATCAGCCTAAGGTTTTTGGTGTGCCACCCGAGGTATTCGCCGTCGATTGAGGAGTCGCGCACCGTGACGTTTTCGGAATTCCAAAAGGCGTCTTTTGAATTTATGGTCGCGTTGCGGATCTCGATGTCCCTGCAGTATTGGAATGAGTAGTTCCCGTTTAGGGAGAAATCTTCTATCCATATCCTGGACGAGCCCATGAATAGGTAGTCTCCCTTGTCTGCGCTCACGTTTTTAAGCTCGATGTCGGAGCATTTCCAAAACGTTTCGAGCGCGTTCGGCAGGCGGACGTTTTCGAGCCTCACGCCGCTCGCGTCGCGGAACATCTTCGGGGCCTCGACGATGGTGTCGAGCATCAGCAGGTTCTTGGAGTACCAGATTGCCGCGCGGGCGCCCTCGGTGAAGAGGCAATTTTTTACCGTGAACCCGTCGTTGTGCCAGAACGGATATTTGCCCTCGAAGCGGCAGTTTACCGCCTTCATGCCGGAGCATTCCTTCAATGCCGATTCGCCGGCGTGGATTGTCACGTTTTCCAAAATGAGGTCGCGCGCGCCGAACAGCGGGCGCTCGCCCTCGAAATGTCTGTTTTTTATCTGCTTCATAAATTTTGCCTTTTTTATGCCGTTTCGGATTTTGCCGGAAGCCGCCGCCCTTTCGGGGAAGCAGTGCCGGCCTCTTTGCCTCTCATTATCGCGCGTTTTTGTGAAATAGCAAATACTTATATATTATGTTAAGATATGCTTGACAGGTATTTCACTGTGCGCGAAAAATTTTCGCGCAAATGGAGGGCTTATGGAACTTAGGGTGCTAAAATATTTTCTTGCGGTAGCCCGCGAGGGCAGCGTGACGGGAGCCGCGAACCTTCTGCACGTGACGCAGCCGACGCTTTCAAGGCAGCTCATGGACCTTGAGGACGAACTGGGCCACAAGCTCTTCGAGCGCGGCAGCCACAGCGTCAGGCTCACGGAGGACGGCGTTCTGCTGAGGAAGCGCGCGGAGGAAATTCTGGACATGGCAGACAGAACGCTTTCGGAATTTTCCAGCCGCGACGGACGCGGAGTCGGCGGCGACGTCTACATAGGGGGCGGCGAAACCTACGCCATGAAACGCATAGGCGAAATGGTTCGCGACCTGCGGCGCAGCCATCCGCGCATAAAGTTCAACTTGTACAGCGGCAATGCCGACGACGTGACCGAAAAGCTCGACAAGGGCCTGCTTGACTTCGGCCTTCTGATACAGCCGGCGGATTTGTCCAAGTACGACTACGTAAACCTTCCGGACAGGGACGTATGGGGCGTGCTGATGCGTTCCGACAGCCAGCTCGCCGCCAGGAAGAGGATTCAGAAAAAGGATTTGTTCGGGCTTCCGATATTCGTGTCGAGGCAGGTGTCGCGTCGGGCATACTCAAAAAACGATCTGCTCGAATGGCTGGGCGAGGATTTGGACAGGTTCGATATCGCCGGAACCTACAACCTGATATACAACGCGGGGGTAATGGTACGCGAGGGCGTGGGGTACGCAATAACCCTCGACAAGCTCGCCGACACGGGCGAAGGCAGCGGGCTGTGTTTCAGGCCGCTGATGCCGAAAGTCGAGGCGGGGCTAAATGTGGTCTGGAAAAAGGACAGGTATTTTTCTGAGGCTGCAAAGGTTTTTCTATCCGAATTAAAATCGCGCTTCGGGAGGTAATTTTTTCGCGGAGGCGCGGCGACTATGCCGCATTTTGATGCTTTTCCGGCGCGCCGCGCGGGAGTCGTAAAAAGGGGGCTGATTTGCGCCGCGGCGCAAAATTATCCGCATGGCGGGCGTTCATTTTATTGTTGAACATTCAAAGATTCCATTGAGAGTTAAATCTTATGGCAAAGAATATATCCAAAATAATGGCGCTGATATTCGCCGCCGGATTGCCCTTTGGGGGCCTTTCGGCGGATGAAATCACGACGGACGTAAACAGGCTTCCGAGGCCCGCTTTGGAATTCGCCTCTAAAGTTTTCCCCAACGCGAAAATCGTGGGGATTGAAATAGACACCTCCCTGACGAAGCCCGTCGAATACGATGTCGCGCTTTCCGACGGCAGCAAAATAGATTTCGACGCGGGCGGCGCGTGGACCGACGTCGAAAGCAAATATACAGGAGTTCCCGCCTCGATACTTCCGGCGGCAATCGCGTCGTATGTGGATTCAAACTACAAGGGGCGCAAAATAAAGTCCGTCTCTAAAGAGCTATACGGCTGGGAAGTGGAGCTGATCGACGGGCTCGAGCTCAAATTCGACGCGGCGGGAAAATTTGTCGGCGTCGACCGTTAGCAGCCTTTTAAAAATGCGCAAAGGGTTCCGCATGCGCGGAACCCTTTTTTTATTAGAAACCTGCCGGCAGTTTTGCCGCGCGCTTTTAGGAGGTTTTCCAAGTTTGGAAGGCGGCGCGCCGCGCGGGTTGATTTTTTATTCATCGGCACGCGGAGAGGGTCACGGTGACGTTCCCCGTTCCGAGCGCGGAGACGAGATCGTCGCGCGTGGCGTTGTCTATTTTGCCGAGGCGGGTGAAGTTCCATGAATTGGGCGCGTAATATATTACGAGGTTGCGCCCCTGGTAGAGAATCAGGTCGCCGGGTCCCGTGGAAATCCGCTCGTCGTTTCTCGGCAGGTTCGCGCCCAGCGGACCGACCTTTTCCATGCGGGCATAGTCTTCCATTTCTATTGAGATGTCGCCCTTTTCGAGAAGCTCCATCAGCGCGCGCGCGGAGGAATTGTCCGCGAGAGTCGCGGTGAATGTCCTGCCGCCTTTGATTGCCAGTTTAATTTTATCGGTTTTCATCTGCTTTGTATTTTTATCGTTTTCCGTTTTCGACAGCCCGGACGCGGGCGCGAACGCCGCCGCCAACGCCAGGGCGACGGCGGCGGAAATTTGGAATATTTTTTTCATATTTTCTTAGGTTGAGGGTTTGTTTCGGATTGCCAGGACTGCCGGATTGCGCCGCGCGGCGTTAAACCGCGCTCCGTCCAAGCTCCTTGCCTTTGCGGTTTGATTATCGCATTTTTTTGCGGGATTGCAAATGCTTATAATTTATGCTCGAGCATTCCTTTGGGGAATGCCTCGCCAAAAATATTTTTTTAGCCGGCGCGGGGAGTTCTGTTTCCCAAAGTTTTTCGCGCCGGAGGATTATATGTAAAATCTGCCCAATCCTGCCGCTCTTGAATTTGACTGCGCATATTTAGTCTATATATTCCGTCGGGACAGAAAAATATTCGGTTTTTTCATTTTCACGGGCAAAGGAAAATTTTTATGGGCATATCAAAAATAAGCGCGCAGCTGAAAAAGGCCGCGTTAAAGCGCCTCGCGGTTCCCGGGTACGTCTCCACGGACATTCCGGGGTTTTACATGAACCGCGTTGACGACGCCGCGCGTTCGGAGAAGTGTTTTTACAGGCCCAAAGTCATTTTGATGGTGCAGGGCAGCAAGAGGGCGGTCGTGGGCTCGGAGGAAACCGTCTACCGCGAAAACCAGTGCCTCGTCCCGGGAATAGACGTTCCGGGCACGAGCTATGTTGTGGAGGCGAGCCCGCAGAAGCCGCTCATAACCATGTCCGTCGACCTCGACATCGGCGCAATCTCGCAGATGATTTCCGAGATGCCCCTTGAAAAAATAAGCGGCGACGGGCTTTGCAGGGGGCTGGCGGTTTCCGACGCGGACGAGGGCATGATGGGCGCGTTTTTGAGGCTTGTCGAGCTCTTGGACAGAAAAGACGAAATTCCCGTTTTGGCGCCCATAACGATACGCGAGATTTATTCTCGCCTGCTCATAAGCCCCATGGGAAGGCATGTGCGCGAATTCTGCACCATAGGCACGCAAAGCAACCAGATAAGCCGCGCGGTGAAGTGGCTCAAAGAAAATTTTTCGCGGCCGTTCAGAATAGAGGATTTGGCCAGATACGTGAACATGGCGCCAACGACGTTCCACAGGCATTTCCGAAAGGTCACGTCCGTGAGCCCCATACAGTACCAGAAGAATCTGAGGCTGCACGAGGCCAAGAGGCTGATGATTGCCGAAAGCGAAACCGTGGCGCGCGCCGCCTACGCGGTCGGCTACGAAAGCCCCACGCAGTTCAGCAGGGAATACAAGCGGCTCTTCGGCATTTCTCCCAAGCAGGACGTGTCGGCTTAGGGATGCGGGCGGAATGCGAACGGGCCTCCGGACGGCGCGCGCCCGCGGCGCAGCCTAAAAGCAGCGCGGCGAGCGCCGTCAGGCGTCTGGGATTTGCGGACATCTCAGGCTCGCCCGTCGGAAATGAAATTTGTGAATACCGGAACTTCGGCTTCCGGCGGCGTTATGCCGGCCTTTGCCGCGGCCTCAACGCACTTCAAATGCCAGGCCATGTTTCTGCCGAGTATCCGCATGTTTTGCATTCCCTCGGCGTCGCGCGCGGCCTCCTCCGGAGTGGCGCCGTGCACCATGTTCCAGTAGCGTCCGGATATGACCGGCATTTCGTTTATCTGAAAATATTTGTTCAGCTGGTCGAGCGTCGCAGTCGTTCCGGCCCTCCTCGCAGACACAATGGCGGCGCCGGGCTTCAGCCTGAAAGAGTTTCTGCCCGACATGAAGTCCGCGAAGAATGCCCTGTCCAAAAACGGCACGGCGACACCGCTGGCAGAGGCGTAGTGCACGGGCGAGCCTATGACGTAGCCGTCAAAGTTTCGGGCAAATTCAAGGAATTCGTTTACCTTGTCGTTGATTATACACCTGCCTATTTTCCCGCACGCCCTGCACGCCCTGCACGGCGCGAGGGGCTGCGTTCCGATGTGGTAGATTTCGCTTTCGACGCCTTCTGCTTTCAGCGATTTCGCCACTTCCGCAAGAGCAGCGGCAGTGCAGCCGTTTTTGTTCGGGGAACCGTTTATCAGCAATACTTTCATGTCTGTCCTTTCTCTCATGCGCCGACTTTCCCGAGGCCGCCGAGCCATTCGGAAACTTCGTCGCGCAAAACTTTTTCGCTTACGCCCTTTGCGGCGACGCCCTTGAAAACACTTGAGCGCGGGCACAGCCTTTTCAGGGTGTCGAAGCTGGAGCCCCATTTTGTGGAATAATAAGAGCAAAACGCGAACACGGTTTTGCCGGAAAGGTCGCACTTTGCCAGAAACGACTGGACGGCGGGGGGAATGTCAGTGCACCGGACGGGATACCCGACATATACCGCGGAGTATTGCGACACGTCCGGAATGCCGCCCGCAATTTCCGGCAAAAATCCGCTTTCAAGCTCGCGGTATGTCAGCTTTACAAGCTCGTCGTAATTTTCCTCAGGCGGCGTTCGGGTCTTTATTTCAAAAATGTCCGCGCCGTTTTTCAGGCGTATCTGCCGGGGGAGCTCCCGCGTGTTTCCGAGCCTCGAAAAATACGCCACGAGGCTTTTGGATTTTCCCGCGCGCTCCGACGGAGGATTTTCGGCGCCCGCCGGAAAAATCCGCCCCGCGCCCGCCGCATAAACCGCCGCGCACGAAAGCGCCTTTATGAAAGATCCGCGCTTCATTTGTCCAATCCCTTTTCCCGCAGAAAATCTTCGAGAAGGTCTGCGATGCGGACATTGTTGAGATCCGCGAACATGAAGTGCGTGTTGCCGCGGATTCCGATTTTCGGGAGGTCTACGAGCTTCGCGTCGCCTCCCCGCCCGTTTATGGCGTCAACCCAGAGCCTTGCCATGCGCTTGCGCACGCGCCAGTTGTCGAGCCCGGGGTCTTTCGACGGCTCGTCGGGAATGTAGTCGCCGAAGTAGAGGACTATCGGTATTTTCGTAAGCTTCATGAATTCGGATAGCGGTACGCCGGCGGCTTTGAGCTCGCCGAAAGGGCTCGAGCTCGGCATGGGCGGCGGAACTTCCCCCTCAGGAAACACGAACAGCCCGGGTTCGTAGGACGCCACCGCCCTTATCTTGGGATTTTTCATCGCCGCGTACCACCCGGGGCCGCCGCCCGCGGAATGGGTCACCAAAACGCCGTCGCCGATTTTGTCGAACAGCCTGCTTACGGCGTCCGCCGCCAGCCCGGGCGCTTCGGGCCCGATATTCGGCGTGCCCTGCCGGAAAAACTGTTCCAGGGAATCGCCGTCTTTGGGAAACTGCACCCCTTCGTAAAAGTCCGGCCACCGCCCGAACCTGAAAATCGAAAACCACATCTGCTCGTCGCCTTCGGGCTTTATTTACGCCGCCGCCATTCCGCGTCCGGCGGCGCCCCTTCTGGGCTGGTCGACGAGGTATACGCCGTAGCCGCGCTTCAGAAAAATATTTTGGAATCCGTCGCGCCCGTCGGGAGTTGTCTCCCAAGTCTTTCTCGACTGCCCGTATCCGTGCAGGAATACGAGCGGATGCGCTTTCGCCCCTTCGGGAATCTGGTAGAACACGTATGCGTGGTCGCCGTGGTATGTCTGCCCCGCGGGCGCGAGGGTGCCGGCGTCGAATTTCCCCGGGTTTGTCGCCGCGCTTCCGCCGACGGCAAAGCTTCCCTGTTTCGAAATGCGCATTGCTCCCCCGTCTGCCGCGCATCCGCATAGGAGTGCGAGCGCAGCCGCGGACGCGCTCGCGGCGCAAATCCAGCTTAGTTTTTTTGCGTTCATTTCAAATCCCTCCGTTCGGCGCTCAAATATTTCCCGAAGAAATCCGCAAGTTTTCCAACGGCCTTGTCGACGTATTGCGGTTTGTCGTACATGTCAATGTGCGAAGCACCTTCGACGATGAAAAGCTCTTTGGGCCCCTTCGCCATTTCGACGGCGTCTTTGCTGAAATAGAGCGAATCCGCGCGGGAACCCGCTATCATCAGGAGGGGGCGGGGCGCGAGGAGGTCGAGGTTGCCGAATGCCGTGAACGCGGCGAGCTTGTCGAGGCTGGTAAAAGTGTACTTGTTTGTGCTGTTCGGGTGGGCGGCGCGTTCCGTGCGGTAATATTCGTAGCCTTCCCGGTACATTTCCGGCGCGCCTTCAGGGATTTCGTCAAGCGATTCGGGGACGTAGGAGGCGTATTTTATCCCGCCGCCGTTTGCCTCTTTTATCCTCTGTCTTGCGGCGGCGTCGAGCCGCTCTTGCAGAGACGGGGCGAGAACCCCGTTGAGCCCCTCGCGGCGCAGCCGGCCCAAGTCTACCGCGCTTACGCCGGCGACGGCCCTTATCCTGTGGTCTGTCGCAGCGGCGCTAACGGCGAAGCCGCCGCCACCGCATATTCCCATCGCTCCGATTCCGGAAACGTCGATATACGGAAGGGTGGAGAGGAAATCTGCGGCGCACCTGAAATCTTCCGTCCTCACCGCGGGGTCTTCCAACCCGCGCGGCTCCCCGCCGCTCTCGCCCTGGTATGAAGCGTCGAACGCGAGCGCGGCGAACCCCTTTTCGGCGAGCTTTTTGGCGTACAGCCCCGCCGTCTGCTCCTTCACCCCTCCCGCAGGATGCCCGACTATTATCGCGGGATATTTTAGCGAAGGGTCGAAATCGCCCGGAAGATAGAGGTTGGCGGCTATATTTATATTTCTGTTTGGAAAATTAACCTTTTTCATATGCGTTGCCTTCTCGTTTGGGATTGCGCCGCCCGCCGCCCGCGCGGCAATGCGCGCGGCCCGCGACCTTTTAAAATCGGCCCCGAAATTTATCAGCAAAGTCGCCGCGGCGACGGCGAGCGTCGCAGCCATCGCATACCCCATTATTTCCTTTACGGCGCACACCACCGCTTCCGCGTAGACGCGCTGGTATGCGCTGTTCATTGCCAGCTGCGCCGCTTCAAACGCGCCGTTGCCGGCGGCCACTGCTGAGGAGATTTCGGAATCCATGTATTGCGCCGCGAGCGGATTGGACATTTCCAGCCTTTCGGAGAGCGCGGACAGATGGTAAAACGCGCGCCGTTCGAGCAGGTTTGAAAACAGGCAGTTTCCGGCGAGCGTAGCCAAAACCGATCTGAGCGTTATGGACAAAAACGCGTTGTGCAGCCTTATCTGTTTCGGAACCTCTTCCATTCCGTAGGCGGAAAACGATATGAACACGGTAAGCATCGCGAATCCGCGCAGCATTCCGGGGAAAACCAGGTATTCGTAGGAGAGGTCGCTTCTTATCCGGAAATATATCATGGCTTGGTATCCGGCGAGCGCGAGCATCGCGGCGGCGGCCAAATACCGGAACTTGAACGGCCTGAAACGGCTCCACAGCAAGCACGCTATCCCCGCGAGCGCGAAGCCTGGCACCAGCATCATATTTAGGCTGTTCGAATATATGCCGTCGTAGCGCAACACGGCGTCGGCATAGTACGAAACCGTGTAGCTCGACATCGCAAGCATCATGCATATCCCCATGTATGCGTGTTCTAGCAGAACTTTCCGGTTCCGCAGCAGCCCGAAGTCCAAATATGGGGTTTTTCTCCGCCAGTGCGACATTGCAAACAACGCCGCCAAGACGGGAATCGAAGCCGCCGAAAGCCTTATGTCTTCCGAATGGAACCAGTCCCTGACCCTCCCGTAGATCATGGTATATGACGCTGCAAAGAGAATGGCGGCGGCGTACGCGGCGCCGGTCAGATCCAGATTGCGGAGCGAGAATTTCCACGGCGCGTTTACGTGCCTGAGGCATACGAGGACGAAGGCGATTGCGACAAGCAGCATGAAGGTCTCCGCGTAGTATATGTATTGCCACTCGAAGAATTGCGCGAACACCGCCGTAAGCATAATTCCCGCCTGACCCAGTGAAAAGTTTATCGGGAAAACTTTGGAGTACATTTCCGCCAGCGTCCTGCCTTTCGAAAATACGGGCATTAGTATCGTAAGAGCCTCGACGAGCGCGAACCCTTTCAGGACGCCGATCAGAAAGCCTGCGATAACCAGCAGGGCGGTGTTTTCCAAACTCGCGCAGGCGCAGCAAAGAAGCGCCTGTATGGAAAGCCCCGCAAGCAGAATGCTCTTGGAGTTTATTCCGGAGCGCACTATGCCTATCAGCGGATAAATCACCCCCATTCCTATCGTAGTCGAATAGTATATAAGGCTGATGTCCTCCGTCTGGAGCCCCATGTCGGAGTTTATGTTCAGCCCGTTGCCTATGTACGACCCGTTCAGGAGCATTATGCACACCAGAACCGCGAAGGCGACAAAGATTTGCAGCCAGCCGGGCACCCAGTCGTAGAAGGGGGATTGCGCGCCGTCCGGCATTCGTCACTTCTCCGCGCAGGCCTCTGCCATCATTCCCGCCCTCAGTGAGTCGAGAATTTTCTCCGGCGCGCCCTCAAACTCTATTCTTACGGGAATGCGCTGGCGGATTTTTACGAAGTTTCCGGCGGAATTGTCCGTCGGCACGAGAGAATATTTTGAGCCAGTCGCGGCGGAAATCGCCCTGACGACGCCTTTCAGCTCGCAATCGGGGAAGGCGTCCACGAAGATTACGACTTTTTGACCGACGTATATGGACGATATCTGCGTTTCCTTGTAGTTTGCGGTGATCCACTTGTTCTTGCTGTCCGAAAACATCGCGAAAGTCTGCCCGCTTTGCACGAGCTCCCCGGGCTCAACGGAGCGCCTTCCCACGACCCCGTCGTACGGCGCGCGCACCCGGGTGTACTCCAAGTCGAGTTCGGCGAGCCCGAGTTCCGCCCTGCGCATCTCCACCGCCGCGGCGAGGCTCTTGCGCCTTTCCCCGAGGGCGTCGAGCTGGGCGGCGTACGTCTTTTTCTGGGCTTCGAGCGCCCTTATGCGCGCGGCGTTTGCGGCGAAGTCGCTCTCCGCGCCCTCCTTTGCGCTTTCCGAAACGGCGTTGCTCTTTATCAGCTCCCTGAACCTTTTGGCGTCGCCGCCGAGGTGTATGTGCCGCATCTTCGCCTCCTCTACGGCGGCGGACGCCGCCTCTATGTTGTGCCTTGCGATTTCAACGTCCGATTCGAGCATTTCCGCGTTTGCGATTGCGTCCGCCAGCGCGGCTTTCGCCGCGGCGACTCTCATTCTGAATTCCCTGTCGTCTATGGTCAAAAGCAGATCGCCCTTTTTTACTTTCTGGTGCTCGCGGAACCTCACTTCTTTTATGTTGCCGGACACCCGCACGGACAGCGGCACGACGTACTGGTCTACATAGGCGTCGTTGGTGATTTCGTATTTCAGGTGCCGCAGAAAAAAGTGTGCGCCCCATGCGAGGCCGGCGAACAGCAGAGCCGCGCACGCAATGCTTACGCAGACATTCCTGACCCTTATCAGAAACGGAATGGCCCTTTTCATGTATTTGTCGTTTTCCATGGGTGTGCAGTTGAAAAAGACCTTGATTTTATCGCGGCGTTTTTAGTAAATCAATATATCAAAATTGCAAATTTAATATAAAAAACAGATTGATGGAATTTCGGCAAATAAGGTATTTTATCGCCCTTGCGGAGAATCTTCACTTTGCAAAGACGGCGGGGGAGCTCGGCATAGCCCAGTCCGCCCTGAGCGTCCAGATTAAGAACTTGGAGCGCGAGCTCGGATACCGCCTGCTCAGGCGGGAAAACAAGTGGAACATAACGCTAACAACGGCGGGCGGGGTTTTTCTCGATGGCGCCAAAAGGCTGCTGCGCGACGCGGAGTCGGTGAAGCTCGCCGCCGCGCGCGCCGACAGGGGTGAGACGGGGAGGTTTTCAATTTGCGCGGTGCACTCGTTCTACTCTTCCCCGAAAGTTTCCGCGCTGTTGCGGAATTTTGGGAACAGGTTTCCGGATGTCTGCTGGGAGACCCACGAGGCCGCTTCCGGAAGCGCGCTGAAAATGGTGGAGGAGGGCGAGACGGACATCGGCATAGTCAGAATTTCCCCGTTCGCGAACATGGACGGCGTAAAGAGCATGGAGCTGTGGAGCGACGCGATAGTGGCCGTGATGTCCAAAAGGCACGCTATGGCTTTCAAGCGGCGACTGAAACTGTCGAATTTGCGCGATGAAACGTTTGTGATGCCGACGAGAAAAACCTCCCCCTTTTTCAGGCGGGAGATCGAGAATATATGCGTCAACCTCGGGGGGTTCGTCCCCCGCGTCAGATTGGAGGCGGACAATCTTTACACCATGCTGAATTTTCTTTCCGATACAGACAACATTACCCTGCTTCCGGAATCGTTCGCGTTTGCCCGATATCCGGAGCTGACTTTCAAGCGGCTTGAAGGATGTCCGCTAAAAATGGCGAACTCCGCGATATGGAAGGCGGACAATCCCTCGCCGGTGTTGGGCAATTTTCTCGAAATGCTTAAATTGACGCTGGGAAAGGCGGGGTAAGTTCGTTTTTTGCGCTGTTAAAACGAGCGCCTGAAAATAAGTGGACGGCATCTTTTTAGAGGCGCGCAATTTCCGGTATCCGCAACTTACATAAATGAAAAATCCCGCAAAGCGCTTCAACAGTTAATTGAGGCGTATGCAAAATTTTTCCGTTAAATTAATGCGCTCTACGTCAAAGATTGTGGAATGGTGGAAAAAAAAGAGGGCAAAGAGAATAAAAAATGTTCTACAATGCCCAATGTGTTAATCAAGGGTTACAAGATACTCAGGACAGTAAGAGTTGGTCAAGACTTTTCGCTTGCGGAAGTTGAGCATAAGCAGTCGGGTATACCCGACTGCTTATGCGGGTCGCATCGTTTGATACATTACGATTCCTACCGGCGTTATATTAAGCACGTCTCTGAAAACGGAGCTATTTATCATCTCAAGGTAAAATGCAAGCGTTACAAGTGTCTCGATTGCGGGCGGGTCTTTCGCGAAAGGCTTGAGGGAGTAAGGCCTTACGCTCGTCACTCGGAGAGGTTCAAAAACAGGCTCGTAAGTGAATACGCTCGGAACGTTTGCAATAAGGCTATTGCTCGGATTTACCGCATATCTGCAAGCACGGTTGAGCGGGCAATCCACAGTAGGTACGAGCAAAAGCTCAAAGAGCAAATCAACTATCCTTGTCCTGAAATTATAGGGATAGACGAACACACAATCCACAAGGGTTACAAGTTTGCGACGACAATAGCCGACTTATCGCACCACAGGGTATACGATGTTATTAAAGGGAAGAGACATAGCGATATAGCAGGCGCGCTAATGTCATACAAAGGCAGGGAAAATGTGAAGGTAGTGTGCATGGATTTATCGAGCGGATATCGAAGTATCGTAAGGAGATGTTTTCCGAGGGCGAAGATAGTAGCGGATAGGTTTCATGTGATACGATTAGTGCTCAACCACTTTATGGAATTTTGCAAGAGTGCGCAGGAAGAAGTAAAGTGGAAGAGAAAGATTACTTATCCTTTGCGGAAAAGGAGAGAGAGGCTAAAAGCGCAAGAGATGGAGCGGCTTAAAAGCTTTTTTAGGGGAAATCCGGCAATAGAGCTTGCGTACGAATTTAAGGAGCGATTATGCGGACTATTGAATAAAAAGAGTCAGACGGCAAAGCAATGCAGGGATAACATAAGAAAGTTAAAGGAAATGATGAAGATAATGAAATACGAAGCGCCGACAGAGTTTGGGAAGCTTGCGGAAACGATAAGCGAATGGTTTGCGCCGATAATAAGAATGTGGAGATTTACAAAAAATAACGGAATAACGGAAGGCTTCCACCGCAAGATGAAGTTGATACAACGCAGAGCCTACGGATACAGAAACTTTGAAAATTACAGACTGAGAGTCCTCGTGGAATGCGGGGTGAATCTATGAAAGGCAAATCTAAAAAATCAACCTATTCCACAACCTTTGGTGTTGACCCAATAAAAATAAACAAATATATTTATTTATATTTGCGAAAGTTTACGAAGGGGTGCGCCGCAATCCCGCATAAATAAAGGCTTCCCAAGCGGGAAGCCTTTATTTGAAAGCGATAGACCGACGGGGATTCGAACCCCGAACCAATTGCTTAAAAGGCAACTGCTCTACCGTTGAGCTATCGGTCCGTCTAAATTAAATAATAAAATCGTCACTTTACTTTCAGGAGGCGGATTGGCAAGTTTTTTTTCAAGAAATTTCCGCTCCGATCCCGAAATTTGTTGAAGATTTCCCTCCGCGCGCGCATATTTTCAGCATGTCATTCAATGCTCGCTACGGGGTTCGGAGTTCCGAAATAGGGGAGGATTACAGGCTTAAAGAGTCGGGAGCGGCGTACTTTTTCCAAGAGTGCGCGGCGGAGTATTTTGCCTCCAAAGGCTTTGCCGGATACGACATGGCGCGCCGCGGCCTGACGTGGCTCATGGGAGGGATTGAGGCGAGGTTTTCCGCGCCAATGCCGTTTTGGCGCGAGCCCGTTTATGTCAGCGTCTGGATTCGCGGCGGGAGCGCGGCGCGCATGTATGCGGATTTCGAAATGGCTGGCGAGGACGGCCGCGCTTTTGCGCTCGGAGAGGCGTCCTACATCGCCGCCGAGATAGAGGACAGGAAGCCGTTGAAAATTGCCGAATTCCTATCCGCATTTGAAGCCGACCCCCGCTGCGCCCTCGGCGGATTCGATGGGATATTCGACGTTTGCGGAAAAATTCCTTCCGCTCCATACCCGCCCGTGTCGCGAAAAGTCCGCGCGGACGACATCGACTTCAATTCGCACCTGACGAACGTAAAATATCTTCCGCGCGCTATAGAGGCGTTGCCGGACGAATTTATCGCACGGCGGAGGCTGGCGGGCTATGCCATAAAATTCAGGCGCGAGGCGCGCCTCGGGGAAACCGTCGAGTCTTCCGCGCGCGCTTCGGGAAATTGCGCCCTGCACGAGCTGTCGGTCGGGGGGCGACCGGCGGCGTCCGTAGCGACCCTTTGGGAACCGCGCGGCTGACGAAATTTTGCCTTATTCCGATGTCCGCGGTTTGCGGCGTCCGGAGACGGCGGCCTAAGCGAACACCACCGGCAACGCCAACCCTGCCAGGTTCAGGCACGCGCACGATACGAGAGCTGCCGCAATGTCGTCGGCGACGCAGCCGAGCCCGCCCTCAAAATCCTGCATTTTGTTTATGAAAAGCGGCTTTGATATGTCAAAAAATCTGAATAGCGCAAATCCCAGAAGTATTCCCCAAGCGCTGTACTCCGAATGGAATACAGGCAGAAAGCAAAACGGTATGGCGCAAAATTCGTCGAGAACTATGCAGCCAGGGTCGCGCATTTTGAGAAAGCGCTCCGCGCAGTCGCATATGCCTACGCTTATGTATGCCAGCAGAACGGAGAACACAATGTATCTGCCAAGCCCCATTCCCGCGAAGAGAGCCGCGTAAAACACCACGCCCGCCGCGCTCCCCCACGTCCCGGGCGCGTTGAGGGAGCCGAGCCCCCAGAGCGTCGAACAGGACGTCGCGAATTTTTTGGGCAGAGCCGCCGCCCACGGATAGAGCCTTCTTCTTGCGGAATACATAGTCTTGCCTTTCGCGGAATTGCCAGTTTTTGAAAAGCTATTCTTTCAACAGGTATGAATACCTCGAGCCGTACATTGCGCCCGACCATACGGAGAGAATTGTGGAGAGGGCAAGGGTTGCCATCGCCGAGAAAAACACTACCCCGCGCAGGATTGAATCGCCCGCCGAAAAATCGGCGTCGAGCGCCCTTGCGCAGATGACCGCCCCGAGCGAATACATCTGAAACCCCGCCTTGTATTTGCCCATCCTTTCGGCGGCGAGCACTATGCCCTTGCTTGCGGCAAGCATTCTTACGCCGCTTACAAAAAATTCCCTCGACATTGAAATTACCGCGCAGAAGAGCGCGAGCCCCGTCCACCCGCCGAACATTCCGAGCGCAAAGAGCGTCAGGAATGCGGTTGAGACCATGATTTTGTCGCTGAGCGCGTCCATGAATTTCCCAAAAGTCGTCACGATATTCCGGCGGCGCGCCAAATAGCCGTCAAACCAGTCGGTCGCGCCCGCGGCGCAGTAGACGATAAACGCCGCGGTTGCGGCGAACCTGAACGGCGCGCAGAGCAGAACCGCCGTCAAGAATGCGAGCAACACGCGCAGGGTCGTCAAAAAATTGGGAGTGTTCATTGCCAAAAAAGTATTGCCACTATTTCTCTTTTAACAAGACTTTTCGATTGGGCATTTTTCGCCCGCCCCACACGGATATTACAATAGAAAAATGCAAAAAAATAAAAAAATAGCGGTCTACCCCGGAACGTTCGACCCAGTCACAAACGGCCATCTCGACGTCCTGCACAGGGCTCTCAGGCTCTTCGACGAGGTCGTCGTTGCCGTGGCCAGAAACGCGGGCAAAGGGCCGCTTCTCGATTTTCAGACGCGCCGCAGGCTTTTTGAGGAAAATCTCGCGGGAATTGCCGGCGCGCGGGTGGAGGCGTTTGACGGGCTTACCGTGGACTTTGTGCGCGGCCTCGGCGCGTGCGCTATAATCCGCGGCCTTCGCGCCGTCTCGGACTTTGAATTTGAATTTCAGATGGCGCAGATGAACCGCCATCTCGATTCCTCCGTGGAGACGATTTTCCTAATGCCTTCCCACAAATATTTTTATCTGAGCTCCACCCTCATAAAGCAGGTAGCCTGCTACGACCCCGCAAGAATCGCCGAGTTCGTCCCGCAAAACGTCCTCTCGGCTTTGGCGAATGCTTTTGGCGAATAGCTGCGTTTCGGGGAAAGCCGCCACTGGTCACGTACTAATGTACGCTCCCACCGGCGGCTTTCCCCGAATACTCGCTCTTCATCCAAAAGCATTGCGCCAAATCGGGAACCCTTGGTTTTCGGAACGAACTTCGGAAGTATTAGCGAACCTTCTATGGGAGGTTCGTTTTGTGTTGGGAACGGGGAGGGGATAGAAGTATTGGCGAAGCCAATCTTCGTAAGGGCGCAGCCCTTCAATGGCTGGCGCACCTTGCGCCCGTAAGGGGCGTCAGCCCCTTCAATGGAAGCGGCACTGCCGCCCGCCCTCGCTCTTCATCCAAAATGGATTCGCTCGCTTGGTTGCGCTGGGCGGGCGCGGGGCGCGCCTGCCGCAGAGGGGGCAAGCCCCCTGGCGATTGGCAAAGCCAATGCGCCTGCCCCCGAAGTTTCCGCATATGGAGTTTTGTATATATCCGAATAAAATGCTATCGCATTTTATCCTTCCCGAAAGCCTTATTTTATAGCCTCGCTGCGCTTCGGATAAAATAAGCTTTCGTTTTCATTGCGCCAAATCGGGAACCTGCGGTTTTTTCAAAACGTACTCGAAAGTATCTTCGGACCTCTCCTGTGGGAGGTCCGTTTTTTTGTCGGGAATGGGAAATGAATAGGCGAATTGCGAAGCAATGGGCGCAAGGGTAGCGCCAAGTTAAACGGATGCGCGCTTCTCGCGGAAAGGGCCGTTTTTTTATGCGAGGCGGTATTGCGCGTTTTTCAGCAGGGAATTTTTAAAATATTTGCGCTGTTTTTTGACAAGGGCGGCGGTGTCGCGCGCGATTTGCCCTTCGAGCTCTCGCTCGTTTTTTCCGCCGCTTTCCAGCCACGCTATCGTTTCGCGATACCCTATTGCCGAGGCGGCGGACGGATTGTTTTTTATTCCGCGCGCGAGAAGTTTTTCGGTTTCCTCTATCAGCCCTCCGGAGAGCATTCGGCGGGTTCTCTCGCGGATTCTCTCCGAGAGCTCTTCGTCGGGGGCGTCGAGAATCTGCACATTGCGCGAGATTTCCCCCATCGGGCAGGGGAGGGCGGCGAATTCCTCCGCGAGCTTTGCGCAGGTTTTGCCGCTTGCCATGCAGCGCGCGAGGGCGTTCTTTGCGCGCCTCGGGTTGAGGATGTCCACAGTGCGCGCCGCGTCGGGGTCGATTTTGAGCAGCGCTTCGGCGAGCCTGCCCGCTCCGCTTTTCTCGATTTCGTCGCAGATTTTTTTTACGTCGCCGGGGATTTTGACGCCGTCGGCCACAGCGGCGAACCACGAGCGCAGGTAGAAGCCGCTGCCGCCGCACACCACCGCCCTTTTGCCGCGCGCGGATATGCCGTCGAGGGCGGCTTTCGCAAGCCGCGCATACTCGGCGACGTCGAAAGGTTTGTCGCAGTCGGCGACGTCTATCAGGTGGTGCGGGACTTCCGCCAGCTCTTCCGGCGCCGCCTTCGCGCTTCCGATGTCCATGCCCCTGTACACCTGCACGCTGTCGCACGATATTATCTCGCCGCCGATTTTTTTCGCGAGCTCTATCGCCCTCCGCGTCTTGCCCGAGCACGTGACGCCCGTTATTATGAAAACCTCCGTCATTTTTTTGCGCGCAGCGCGGCGCAGATTTCGCACATGGTCTCGGGAGTCTTGCACGCGCGGGCGGTGCAGAACGCGCGCCCGTAGTATATGAATTGCAGGTGCATTCCGCCCCATCTTTCGGGCGGATAGAGCTTCTTCAAATCCTTTTCCGTGCACTCGACGCTCGAGCCGTCGGACAGCCCCCAGCGCCGCGCGAGCCTGTGTATGTGCGTGTCCACGGGGAACGCGGGGGTGTCGAAAGCCTGCACCATCATTACCGAGGCCGTCTTGTGCCCGACTCCCGGAAGCGCCTCGAGCTCTTCGAGCGAGCGCGGGACTTCGCCGCCGTACTTGTCGCGCAGGATTTCCGCCGTCGCCCTGATGTTTTTTGCCTTCGCGTTGGATAGGCCGCACGGCTTTATGATTTCGCGTATTTGCGCCTCGGAGAGCTTGGCCATCTCTTCGGGCGTGCCGGCGAGCTCAAAGAGCCGCGGCGACACCTCGTTTACGCGCTTGTCGGTGCATTGCGCCGACAGCATCACGGCCACGAGAAACGTGAAGTCGTTGAGGCTGTCGAGCGGCACGGACGGGTTGGGAAAAGCCTCGTCGAGCTTTTCCATTACAAAGTCCGCCCTTTGTCGCCTGTTCATGTCAGTCCTCAAGCCCCTTGATCAGGAAGGAAAATTCGTAGGTTTTTCCGGATTCCACGGTGTGCGGCTTTTCCGGAAGCCCGCTCTTGCTCCACGAATTTTTTCCGCCCACTCCCGCGGAGGCTGCGGATACGCTTATGACGTTGAAGTCCCTCTTGGGAATCTGGTGGTGGTGCGAGGCCTGTTCGATGTCTTCCGGAAGGCAGGGATAGGCGGAGAATTCGAAATTTTTCGAACCCGCGGCTTCTATCAGCAGGGCGGCGTCGGCGTCGTCCCCCGAAATTTTGGCGTAGCGCGCGCCGGAGGCGTTTGAAGACTCCTGCGGCTCTATGTACGGGAAGAACGCCTCGGAGATCTTCGCCTTGAACACGGCTTCCCACGCCCCCTCGCGGCGGTCGGAATAGGTTTCATAAGGGCCCTCGCCGAACCATTCGCGCTCGTCGAGTTCGGCGGGGACGCGGAACTGCATGCCGACCTTTTGGAGCGGCGGCAGGCCCGCCGCAGGGGAGACGGACGCCGATACGAGAATCGAGCCGTCCGGGCGGACTTCATAGGAGAAGCGCGCCTTTGAGCCGCGCGCGGGAATGGAGTATTCGGCGTCTATTTTAAGCAGCGATTTCCCGTTCCCCGACATGTGGTTCGACCTGAATTTAAGCAGCGTCATCCTGTCCTCGGCGGTGCGCCAAACCGCGAGCTCTTTGGAGAGCTTCGCGCCCATTTCGTTGTTGGTGGCCGGGCGGCGGAGGCTGAGCTTCATCGGCCCCTCGATGAGCGTCTGCGAGTCGAACTCGTAAGATTCGAGCCACCCCGTGCGCCTGTCGAATACCGCCTTGAAATCCTCTCCCGCAACCCGGAGCTTTTCGTCGTCGGAGGATACTTTCATTTCGCCCGCGTCGGAGACTTCCGTCCGCGCGTAGGAGCCTTCGAGCGGAAACTGCTCCCACGCGATTTCCTCGCCCGCCTTCACCGCGTTGGGGGCGTCTTTGCGGGTTTTGAAGCCCAGCCTGAGAGCGTATTCGCCGCGCTCGGAAAAATCGCAGTCGGACAGGTCGATGACGGCGGCGCGCTCCGTTTGCGGGGGGATTGCGGGAAGGTCGAAGCCGCCGGACTCGATTTCCCTGCCGTCGCGCGTCAGGCTCCACGATGCGGACACGTTTTCGAGGGAAGAGAAAAAGTTTTCATTGAATATCTTGACGCGCAGTTTTTTGTCGGCGAACCCGTCGGCGCGCGCATGGATGTTCTGGTAGAGCTTTTTTACCTCCCACGCCTGCGGGGAGGGCCGCCAGTCCGGCTGCACAATTCCGTTGAGGCAGAACGAATAGTCGGTGGGGAAGTCCCCGAAATCCCCGCCGAAAGCGAAATATTTGCCTTTTGCGGGCTTTTGCTCGAAGTCGGCGAAGTCTATTTTCGAGAGCTCGCGCGCGCCGTCGGGGAGCGCGAATAAAAAGTTTTCTTCAAGCGCGGCGTCTACGGCCCTGAACTTTTTTACCGCCCCCGCGAAGCGTTCGTGGCTCTCCTTATCGTATTCGGCTATGGTGAAGGGGGCGGAGGACAGAAATTCCATCTCCGGAACTTTTTTCGACGCAGCCTCCGTTCCGTCTATGAAGATTTTCATTTTCCCGTTTCCGACGGCCGCCGCAATCTGCGCGCTTTTGCCGAGCAGGTCGGCCTTGGCTTCGATAGTCTCCCACTCCCTGCCGTTGAACACGGCAAACGACACGATTTTGCGGGCGTCGAAAAATTTCAGCTCAAAGGCGCCGGGCTGGCGGACTATGATTTCCTCGCTTCGCGTCCACGGCGCGCGCTCGGCGTTTTTCGCGCCGCCCTCGTCGTACTCGGCGCGCGGCAAAAATCCTCTGGGCGCTATTTCCGCGACGACGGTGAAAGCTTTTGCGGGAGAGTTGAAGAGCCCCGGAAAAGCCACCGCGGAGGCGTTTTCCATGACGTTTTTGGAGACGGTGTCGCTGAACACGGCTATATCCCTTTCAGGATTTGCGGAGTCGGATACTTTCACAACCGGTTCGGCGTTTTTGTATATGCCCTGGTCTTTCCAGTCCCATATGAATCCGCCCTGGAACATGGGCTCTTTGCGGGCGAGCTCCCAATAGTCGGACAGGCATCCGCCGCTGTTGCCCATTGCGTGGGCGTATTCGCAAATTATGGCGGGTTTCCTGTCCGCTTCCGGCTTTTTTTTCTGTTCGTCGAGGTGTTTTTTTATATCGGCGGGTGAGGCGTACATGGTCGAATACATGTCCACGTATTTCTGCCCATGGTCGCGGTCGAAGTGCAGCATCCGCGAAGGGTCGCGCCTGCGGATTTTTTCAGCCGCCTCCGCGAAATACTTGTTGTCGAGGCTTTCGTTGCATAGCGACCAGACCACGACGCTCGCGTGGTTCTTGTCGCGCTCCACCATGTTGTTGATTCTGTCCCAGATGGCTGCGCCCCACGTGTCCTTGCTCTTGAAGGGCGCCTTTTCCCCCATGCCGTCGAGGCCGTGCAATTCTATATTGGCCTCGTCTATGACGTACATCCCGAGCTCGTCGCAGAGGTCGTAGAAGTCGGTGCGGTTGGGGTAGTGCGAGGTTCTTATCGCGTTGATGTTGTATTTTTTCATCTCGAGGATGTCGCGGCGCGCTGTTTCGCGGTCGATTGCCTGCGCGAGCTTCGGGTCGTGCTCATGGCGGTTTACGCCCTTGAAGAGCACGGGCTGCCCGTTGACGAGAATCTGCCCGTTTTTGCGCTCCACGCTTCTAAACCCGACTTTGAACGGAGCGTACATTTTGACGCCGGAGGCCGTCTCAAATTCGAGCAAGAAGTCATAGAGGTTGGGGATTTCCGCGCTCCATTGGCGGACGCGCTCGACGGGCGGGAACTCCCAGCGGCATATCATGAATTTTTTTGAGTCCACGCTCTTTGCGGACTCCGCTACGGACAGGAGCTTTCCGCCGTCGTACAGCATTCCCTTCAACTTGAACCCGCGCGGCATGTCGGTCGGATTTTCGACGACGATTTCCGCGTCGAGTTTGCCGTCGCGGTATTCGTTGGCGAGAGCCGGTTTCAGGAAGACGTCCCTGACGAGGATTTCCGGAGTCCAGTACAAAGCGACGTCGCGGAATATGCCCGCCAGCCGCCAGAAGTCCTGGTCTTCAAAATACGAGCCGTCCGAGTATTTGTAGACTTGCAGCGCGACGGTGTTTCTGCCGAAGCGCAGGTATTTGGAGAGGTCGAATACGGCGGGCGTGCGGCTGTCCTGCGAATAGCCCACCTCTTTGCCGTTTAGCCATATCCGGAACGCGCTCGCCACGCCGCCGAATTTGATGAATACCTTGCCGTTGCCCCACTCCCGGGGCACTTCAAAGGAGCGGCGGTAGAGCCCGACGGGATTGCGGTTTTCGGCGGGGCGGTTCGTGTAGCGCGCCGGAGGCTCGTCCATGACCCTCGGAGGATTTTTCTCGAAGGGATATTTTATGTTGGAGTAAAGCGCCGTGCCATGCCCCGACATTTCCCAGTTGGAGGGCACCTCTATGTCCCCCCACGGGGAGTCGTCGAAATTTTCCCCGTAAAATTCCGCGGGAACGCGGGAAGGGTTGGGGCAAAACATGAATTTCCACGGGCCGTTGAGGGACATTTCGTAGGACGAATATCCTCTTTTCAGCGCGGCTTCCGCCGTCGGATAAAATTTCATCGCGGCGGCGGCGGGCTCTTTGTTGATTCTGAAAACCGCCTCGTTCTGCCAGTCTTCGGGTTTTTCCGCCGAGTGGAGGGCGGCCGCCGAAAACGCCGCCGCCAATAATGACTTATAAAATGGATTCATGCAGAGGAAAGTTATTTCGGAGCGGCGCGCTTTCAAGCTTTAACGTCGGCAAATTTCCAAATTCCGCATTGTCCGCAAAAAAACAAGCCCGCCGGTTTCTTAGCCGGCGGGCGGTTCTCGAAAAGCTATTCTGCGGATTCTCTCTTTTGTCGCTCCTTTATCAGCACTTCGTTGAATGGGTTTTGGGCGGCCTCAGCCTTTTCGGCCTCCCTCTTCTTTTTATGCGCTTCGAGCGCCGAGGGGTATTTTTCGGGCGGAAAATATTTCAGGCACCACGCAACCTGGTCTTTTATGAGGCCACTGGTGGCGTTTGCGGGAGCCATGTTTATCGGCGAGAAGCCGCGCCACGACCACACGTCGCCGCTGTCGGGCAGAACCGCCTGGATTTCGAGCGTGGCGTATGCCTGCGCGCCGGCGGAACCCAGCGAGAGGGGTTTGGAGGCCTGCATGAATACGGGGTCGGGCTCGGTCGATTCCGCCGCGGAGAGCGACATGCTCCAGAGCGGGCGGAATATTATCTGCGCCTCTTTCGCGTTTTCGACGATTTCGTATTTTTGCTCTTTCAGAAATTCCGCTACCGCCGCGCGGGTCCGGGCGTTTATTTCCGCGGCGCGCGCGGCAAAGGGGGCGCCGAGCCCCGACGGCTCGTCCACATACGCTCTGGTGAGGTTTGCGAAGGACGCGCCGTCCTTCATTTCCTGCGTGAAGTTCGAGCACCCCGCAGACAGCAGGGCTGCGCACGCCGCCGATATGGCCATCATCTTTTTCATATCTCCAAAAGTTTTCACTCTTTGCCGCAGCGTTCAACAACAAAATGAGCGCGCCTTTTGCGTTTTGTGTTGAAAGCTCAGGCGGGCGCGTATTATATCGCGGGGGATTTTTTATGGACAACACTCAAAGATGCATAGACGCCGTTTGGCAGGCCGTGCGCGCCGAGGCGGAGGAGGTCGCGGCGGGCGAACCGCTGCTTGCGCGGCTTGCGGACGAGGTGGTGCTCTCGCGCGGGAGCATTTTCGAATCCGTGGGCGTGAGGCTCTCGCGGAAGCTCGGGCGCAACGCGATAGGCGAGGGCGACCTCTACGCGATTTTCATGGACGCCTTTTCGGACGACGAATCCATACGCCGCAACATCGTCTACGACATAGCCGCGATAAAGTCGCGCGACCCCGCCTGCACGGGCTTTCTGAACCCAATACTCTACTACAAGGGCTTCATGTCGATTTCCGCGCACCGCGTCTCGCACTGGCTTTGGAACAGAGGCAGGAAGTCGGCGGCGCACTACATCCAGAGCATTTGCAGCGAGATTTTCGGCGTAGACATACATCCGGCGGCGCGCTTCGGAGGCGGCATACTTCTCGACCACGCGACCTCGTTTGTTGCGGGCGAGACGAGCGTGGTGGAGGACAACGTTTCGATTCTTCACGAAGTCACCCTGGGAGGCACCGGCAAATCGGTGGGCGACCGCCACCCGAAGGTGATGTCCGGAGTCCTTATCGGCGCGGGCGCAAAGCTAATCGGCAATATAAAAATCGGAACCGGCGCGAAAATCGGGGCGGGGAGCGTCGTGCTCGACGACGTGGAGCCCCACACGACTGTCGTCGGGGTTCCCGCGCGGCCCGTCGCCTCCGACATTGAGGACGTGCCCGCGAGGGAGATGAACCAGAAGTTTTAGCCCGCGCTCCGGTTTTCCGGCGTTTGCGGAATTTTTCCGGAGGGTTTCGTATCGCTCTTTGCGGTGTTGGCGCGCGCTTTTGTTTATTTCGCCGCGCCGCCGCAAAACCCGCGCTTTTGGATAGCTTCCGCCGCGGTTTGCAAAAAGCGCCCGCGGCTATTTGTCGGAAAGGATTTTCGGGTGGACGAGAAATTCCGCAGCCCATGTCCCGAATTCTCCGGCTTCGCCGTCCTCGAGGCGCAGGGCCGCCATGGAGCACGTTCTGAAAACGACTCTCGGCGAGCCTCCGCGGACGTTTAAAAGCAGGTTGGCGAGCTCCTCCAAAAACGGGTTGTGGGATACCATTATCAAATCTCCGCCGAACGACGATATAGAGGCTATCGTACGCGCGATTTCCGCGGGGTTGTCGCCCGGCGTTATGTTGGAGACTTTCAGGAGCGGCGCGCGCAGGTCGAGGCCCTTTTTCACCGCCTCCGCCGTTTGCTCCGCCCTCGCATACGGGCTGTGCCAAATCTGGACGACGTTTTTGAAGGCTTCGGCGCCGAAGATCGAGCAGAGCGACTTTATCTGCTCCCTGCCGCGCTCGGAGAGCCGCCTTTCCTCGTCCGGACAGGTGTCGGCGGCCTTTGCGTGGCGCATTAAAAACAGTTTCATGGCGGTTTCAGACGGTTTTTGAAAAAGTGTTTTTGTGCGCCCCGAGCCTTCCGTCGAAGAGCATGGCGATGTTTCTCAAAAAAAGCCGCCCGAGCGGGGTGACGGAAAATCCCCCCGCGCGGATTTCGACGAGCCCGTCGCTTTTCATTCCTTCCAGCTTTTCGAGCGCGCCGCCGAACTTTTTTTCAAAGTCTATCCCGTAGTTCGCGTAGTCGACGCGGAGCATGCACATTATGTCCATTATCACGGCGCGCCGCAGGATGTCTTCGCCGTCGAGCACGATCCCGCGCTCTATCGGAAGCCGCCCGGCTTCGACGGATTTTTTATATTCCTCCATCAGCTTGAAGTTTTGGCGGTAGGAGGTTTTTGTCTCTGAAATCGAAGTCAGCCCGACCGCAAACAGATCCACTCCCGCCCGGGTGCTGTACCCCTGAAAGTTCCTGTGCAGGGTTCCGTTTTCGCGCGCCTTTATGAGCTCGTCGCCGGGCTTTGCGAAGTGGTCGAGGCCGATAAATTCGTAGCCCGCCTCCTCGAAAGTCCGCTTGCCGAGTATGAAGAGCTCAGCCTTTTCGTCCGACGTCGGTATGCCGCATTTTTCGAGCGACTTCTGCGCGGGCTTCACCCACGGCACGTGCGCGTACCCGAATAGCGCGACCCGCGCGGGTTTTAGCTCGAGCGCGTCGGAGAGCGTCTTTTTGAAGGTTTCGCGGGTTTGCAGCGGGAGGCCGTATATGAGATCCGCGTTTATGGAGAGTATGCCGTTTTCGCGCAGCCACTCGACGGCTTCAAGGTTTCTGGATTGCGGCTGAACCCTGTTTATTGCCTTTTGGACTTTTTCGTCGGTGTCCTGGACTCCTATCGACGCGCGGTTTACGCCGATTTTCGCGAAGGCTTCGACCTTTTCGGGCGTGAGCGTGCGAGGGTCGAGCTCGGCGGAAAATTCGCAGCCGTCAGCGATGTCGAAAAATTTCCGGACGATTTCTCCGAGGCGGGCGGTCTGGTCCGCCGACAGAAAATTCGGGCTTCCCCCGCCGAGGTGTATCTGGCGCAGCAGCCTTTTGGGCATTCCCGCCTCGCGCCAGTTGGAAAGCTCCGTTTCGACCAGCCCGAGGTATTCGTCGGCGGACTTGCTGTCGCGCCCGAGGGAAGTCGTGCAGCCGCAGAATCGGCAGAGGTTCGAGCAGAACGGAATGTGGATATATAAAGACGCGTCGGGGATCGCCGGCATCGCGAGCCTTTCGAGGTTTTTTTTGTCGGCGTCCTTCGAGAAGTCGAGCGCGGTGGGGTAGGAGGTGTACCTCGGGCCCGGAGCGGTGTACTTTGCTATTAGGCGCTTTAAGTTTTCCATAAAATATTTACTCCCCCTCCGAGACGGCGGAGCATAGAGCCTCGACGTTTTCGATTTTAGCGTCGGGAAGTATCCCGTGGCCGAGGTTGAATATGTGTCTGCCGAACGGCTTTTGCGACGCGATTATTTCGCGCGCCCTCTCCGCGACTTCAGCCGGCGACGCGCGGGAGAGCAGCAGGGGATCTAGGTTGCCCTGGAGAGCGTAATCCCCCGGATTGGCGCGGCGTATTGCGGCGAGGTCGTTGCCCGTGTAAACGGAGTACGCGTCGGCTCCCGCGGCGGCGGTTTCGGGGAACCTGCCCGCCCCGAGGGGGGTGAATAAAAAGGTTTTCGCTCGCCCTTTCAGCGCGCCCAAAATTCTGGCGTTCCATTTTCCGGACAATTCCCAGTAGCCTCCGTCCGGTATGAGAAGCGCGTTGGAGTCGAAAATCTGGAAGGCGTCTATGCCGCATTCGGACTGCATCAGCGCATATTCTTCGGCGGCTTCGCAGAGGGCTTCCATGAGCGTCCCGAAGGCTTTCGGGGAGTTTTTCACAAATTCGGAAAACTTCGGAAAAGTTTTCGAGCCTCCGCCTTCTACCATGTATGCGGCGAGTGTGAACGGCGCCCCGCAGAATCCGAAAACCGCCCTGTCCGGCAGTTGCGAGCGCAAAATTTTTATGTTTTCGGCGACATACCCGAGGTTTTCCCGCGCGCGCTCCCTCGGGGAGGATATTTCGGCGTCGGATTCGTTTTTTACCGTCCGCTCCATCTCTATCCCCCCTCCGTCCTTGAAGCGGTACGGAAATCCGAGCGCCTCCGGAATTGTCAGTATGTCCGAGAACGCTATCGCGCAGTCGAACCCGAAGCGGCGAATGGGCTGCATGGCGGCTTCCGCCGCGAGCTCGGGGGTTTTGACTATCCCGAGGAACCCGCGCTTTTCCTTCAACTCTCGGTATTCCGGCAAATACCTGCCCGCCTGCCTCATTATCCAGAGGGGAGGGCGGGAGGTCGGCCTGCCGTCGCAGGCGTCGAGGAAGAGCTGCCTCGGTGTTGTGTTTGCGGCGTACATTCTATCTTTTTTTCATTATCGCGGCGGGGACGGCGTTTGCAAGTTTCGATTTGAACAGCTTGAGAAACGCGAAATAGGCGGCGGCCGCGGCCGGAATTATCGCGGCGCACGAGAGCAGCGAGAGCGCCTTCCCGTCCAAAAATCCGGCGGCTATGCACCGCGCGGCTACGGCGGCGGCGGTCATCGCGGAGCTCGCCGCAAAGATTTTGAAAGCCTCTTTGGAAATTCCGAGAGCGCCGAACTTTTTCCTGAGCCCCGACGAGAGCATATGCGCCTGCAACGCGGCGGCTCCGGCGTTTGCCGCCGCCAGCCCAGCCGCTCCGAACGGATGCATGAGCGCGAGCGACAGGGCGATGTTAGCCGCAAACGAGCACGCCGATATTTTTACGGGCGTTTTTGTGTCTTTGGCGGAATGGAATCCGCGGGTGGCGAAAGTCGCTATCGAAAAAAACGGCAATCCCGCCACCGCCGCGATTACGACGGGCGTGCAGATTTCCACGTCGCGCGCGTTGAACACGCCCCACTGGAAGAGCACCGCGAGGATGTCCGGAGCGAAAGCTATCAGCCCGAAGGTAGCCGGAACCGCCACGGCGAGCGTCATCAGAAAGCCCTTGGCGTATTCGCGCTTGTGCTCCGGCGCGTTTTCCGACGCTTTCAGCGCCGAGAGCCTCGGGAAAAACACGGTTGCTATGGCTATCGTGAACACCCCGAGCGGGAATTCGAGCAGGCGGCTGGCGAGGTACAGCGCAGGTATCGCCGCGTCGTTTAGCAGCATCGCCAGCATTTTGGAGACGAAAATGTTCACCTGTATTATCGCCGCCCCCGCGAGCGCGGGCAGGAACAGGGCGTAGAGCTCCCCGAGTTCGGGGGATTTGCCGAGGTCGAACTTGAACCTCCATCCCTTTCTGTAAGTCCACGCCGCCGGAATCAGCATTTGCAGCGCTCCCCCGACGAGCCACGCGGCGCACATGCAGTACCCGAGGGCGATTTCGTCGGAAGGGAACGCGCGCGCGCCCAAAAATATCCCGCAAATTATGGATATGTTCAAAAGCATCGGCCCCACCGACGGAACCCCGAACGAACCGAGCACGTTGAGCGCGCTTCCGAAAACCGCCGCGAGGCATATCAAAAACATATAGGGCATCAGAACCGCCGAATAGCCCGCGCCGAGCAGAAAGCGCTGCGTCTGCATGTCCGAGCGCGCCGCGGCGAACGCCGCCGCCATTCCCGCCAGCGTCAGAACAGCGAGCAGTATCGCTGCCCGCGTGAGGACTTTGTTCAAAAAGTCGAATGCCGCCTTTTCTCCGGATTTTTCAAGGGTTTGGGCGAATATCGGTATCATCGCCGACGACAGCGCGCCCTCCCCGAGCAGTCTGCGGAAAAGGTTGGGGAGGGTGAAAGCGAAAGTGTACGCGGCGTTGACCGCCGACAGGCCGAGAAAAGCCATTGTAGCGGCGTCTCGCGCGAATCCGAGCGCCCGCGAGCCCACCGTGGCCGAGGATATTTTTATTATGTTTTTCAGCGGGCCTGCCATGATATTCCGCCCATGTTGCGCGGCGGGGAAGGGAATGTCAATTTTATTGCCCGCGGAACGGGGCGCGGGCTTTGCGTTTGCGGCGGGCCTGAAAAGGGGCTGTGAGGCGGAATGTCCGGCGCGGGAGGAAGCGTCCTGGAAAATTGCGGTTTGACATTCACGCCGCCGCAAACTTTACTCCCACCAATGCGAAACGGTTTTTTCGCGCCCACAACGCAATAAACGTCCCACATGAAAAACTTTTGGATATTCGCGGCGTCGCTCGCCCTGCTCGGGTGCGCGTCGGCCCCCTCTGAAAAAACGCGCGCGCAGATGCGCGCCGAAAAGGCCGATTCCGACGCCCTCATGATACTCGCCGACGGGTTGCCCAACGCTCCGGTGCCGAGAGACTCCATACCGATAGGCGGAGGCGTGCTGTACAGGGTGGAGAAAAGCGGAACAGGAAAGATATTTTCCCGCCTGAGTTCCGACGGCGGCAAGACCTGGTCGGAGCCTTCCCCCCTGAAATACGCGGATACCGGCAGGTACATTCTAAACCCCAACTCGCGCCCGCAGATTTTCGCGCTCCCGAACGGGTCGGCAGTTTTGCTGTTCTACAACAACACTTCCGATTCCTACGACGGCGGAAACGTAATTTGGGGTTCCGCGGGCAGGCCGGTCGGCAGCGAAATAAGATGGTCGCAGCCGCAGCCGCTGCTGGTTTCAAAGTCGCCCGAAAAAAAATATTCCCTGCCGTTTTTCTTTTCCAAAAACGGCTCCTATTGGCTATTTACCCGCAACGGCAAGCGCGGCGCGCTCCGGAAAGTAGGCGCAAATGCGGCGAAGTTTCTGGACTCCGACCCGGAGCGCACTCTCGCGACGCGCGGAATGCTGCTGAACCTCAAAAATATCGAGAGGGGAGGCCGCACCGTTCCAATGCCGCGCATTCCGGACGTCAAGAAGAGGGGGCTTACGGTTGAGTTCACCGCGAATTTTGAGAACGCGGAGGCGGGAGTTCCGATTTTCGACAACACCGACGCCCAGGGAAAAGGCCTGAAAGTCGAGACTGCGCCCGGGCGGGCGTTTTCGGTTTATTTGAACGACGGCGTGTCGCAGTTCGGCTGGACGACAGACGCCGGCGCGTATGTCCCCGGAAAAGACGCGCACATAGCGATAGTAATCGACGGGAGGTCCAAGCTGGCGATGTCGGTATACGACGGACAGGTTTGCGACGGAGATTCCGCGAGGCCGTTCGGGTGGGAGACTTTCTATCCCGAAATATCGTCCGTCAACGCTTCCGGCAGCGCGGTGGTGGCGCGCGGGTTCGGCGTGGACATGAAGCGGTTCAGAATCTACTCGCGCCCGCTTTCCGTATCGGAAATAATCTCGAACAAAAATTCCGGAAGATAGACGCGGCTTTTCTCGGACTTTCCAGCGCGGGGCATTAAAATTCTTGACACCCCGCATTGCGAATTGATTGTATTGATAGACAATTTGCCCGGATGGCGGAATTGGCAGACGCAGCGGACTCAAAATCCGCCGATGGCGACATCGTGAGGGTTCGACCCCCTCTCCGGGTACGGTTAAAGCTTTGGCGCGTGCGCGCCGCAATCGTCCGCAACGCTTCGCTTGCGGTTTTTTTTGCGATTTAAAATCGCGTTCGCCGAGTTTTCTATTTTTTCCGCCCGTTTGAGGGGGAGTTTTTTTCTGTTTTTTACGCGCCGTTTGCGCGCCTGCCGCGCCGCCCGCAAAAAAACTGCGCCGCCCGCTTCGCGCGGCAAGCGAGTTCGGCGCATTTCGCCGCGCCGCCGCGGAATTGGTTGTTGCCCGCGGCGCTGATTCGCGATATATGATAATCGAGTTTTTAATATGAAAAGGATTTTCCCCGCGCTGTTTTTGCCGTTTTCGGTTTTTATATGCAAAATTGATGAAGAATGTTTAGATGGAAATTATAACGATAATTATATAATTGAAAAATATTTAATCTTATTTTAATATTGAGAAAATATATGAAATAAATATTTATATAGTATTTTAATAAAATTTTTAACAATGCGAAAAATTAAGGAAATTATAGATCAAATAATTAATTTTTTTGGACAGCAATTCTATGGATTTGAGGAAAACAAGAGATAAATTAGTAAACAAATTGAGGATGGCATGGAGTATGGAATTCTGGTTGTTAAAAAAGGAGAAATTATACAAATACGACGGATTTGGGAGGTTGCTCGAGAAGGTTAAGTAGAATGGTATAGGGGAAAGTTAGAAATATCGCCGTTGAAATTTCTAAGCGTGTTAAATTATCGCGCATATTGCGGCAGTCGCCCGCAGATTTGATCGAAAGGAATGGCGGGGAGGCGTATTGCGGATTAGGCGGAATTTTTGCCGCAGGCGCGGGTATTTTGTCGCCGACGGGATTGGCTTGACTTGGCGGATGCGAAGCTTACATTGATAGATTTATATTATACAGATCGTCCGCGCATACGGGCGCGCGGGCGGGCGAGGGGGCATCATGAAGTTTTTGGTCAATTTGGCGGTATCGGCGGCGAGGATGGGCGTCGGGGCGGCGCTTTTAATTTTGGCGGCGGGGATACCCGCGTATTTTTTTGAGTGCGACCGCCGTACGGTCGCCGCCGCGGGGGAAGGGACGCCTTCTCCCCTCGATATAGCCGGAATTTATCTCGACGCCTCCAAGATTTCCACCGCCTCCCTCATCGCGAAAGAGTCGGGGACTTTCGGCGAGATTTCCGAAGCCGTTGAAAAGCAGTATTCCGCGCACCCGCAGTGGGTTGCGGCGGGCGGCAACGAGCCGTTTTTCGAGGCGTATTATTCGAGCGTTCCCGAGACGCCCGCGCGGATGTCCCCAGCGCCGCTGTATTCGGTGCTTGCCGCTTCCGACAGCCGCAAAAAACTGCTCGATTTTCTCGCCCAGGCGGACAGCGGGCTCGTCAAAAAGTTCATATCAATGCGCGGCATGAATCCCGCCATATTCCCTCCCGTCTATTCGTCGGCTGGCGCCCCGCTCGAGGCCGCCCTTTTGATCAACGCGCTGATGGCGCAGGCGGGCGACTTCGACAGAAGATTTTTGCTCGACATCGCCTCCATTATGGATCTTTCCGAAAAGTCGCCGGAGAAGAAAGAGGAATTCGAGAAATACTGCCTCGCGACCCTCGCGTTTGCGAAGGGCTACGATTGGACGATAGTAAGGTCGATTTTCTCGCATTTTTCCTCCGCGGGCGAGGCATACAGGTTTGCAAGGGTCTACGAGTCCGCCCCTACGCGCGACTATAAAAACGTCCTGTTGGCGGGAATGTTCGAGTGCGGCAGCCCGTCGATGTGCTCGCGGTATCTCGACGGCGCGGACCCGCGCAGGTGGGAGGATTTCCGGTACGCCTTTTTGCATGGTGAGGGAGCGCTCGCGTTTCTGCTCGAATCGGGTTCGCCGATATATTCGGACTCGGCGTTTGCGCGCTTTTTGTCTCCGGTTTGCTCGCCTATAAAGGAGGCTCTCGCGCCCTATGTCGCGAAATTTCCGGCGGCGGCGCTTTCCGCCAAGGTTGCGCTCGCGGTTATCGGAGGATATTTTTTCATCCGCGGGTTTTTGAGGATTTTCCAGCCGGAGCGCGACACCCCGAGCTGGCATTCTCCGCTCGCGCTGGCGCGCGGGCTCTTGGAGGCGCTCGCGGCGGCGCTGGTGTTTTTCCTGCTCGCGGAGCCGAACGCCTTTGCCGCAAATTCGGTTGAAAACGCGCCGGCGCCGGAGTTAAGGTTTGCATTTGAAAAAGTAATCAACACCATAGGAGAGGAAACCATGAATTTTGAAACCGATACGGCAACGATAGCGGCGGTGGCGCTGTTTTTTGTGTTGCAGCTGACGGTCTACGTCTTCTGCCTGATACGCCTTTCTATGATAAAGCGAATAAAGGCCCCCGCGAAGCTGAAAATGCAGCTGCTCGAAAACGAGGAGACGCTTTTCGACCTCGGGCTCTACATAGGCCTGGGGGGAACGGTGTTTTCGCTCATACTGCTTACGATGGGTATCGTGACGGCGAGCCTCATGGCCGCCTACGCATCGACGCTCTTCGGAATTCTCTTTACCGCCCTCGTCAAGACGATGCACGTTAGGCGCTACAAGCGCAGGCTGCTTTTGGAGGCGGCGAACGAATAGGCTTATGATACACCCCACCGCGATCGTCCCCCCGTCCGCAAAGCTCGGGCAAAACGTTGAAATAGGCGCGTACGCCGTCATCGAGGACGGCGTTGAAATCGGCGACGACTCCTTGATAGAGGCGCACGCCCACATAAAGGGCGGCGCGCGCATAGGCCGCGGTTGTTCGGTGGGCTCGTTCGCCACGATTTCCGGAGACCCGCAGGATTTGCACTTCGACAGGGCTACGGTTTCCTTTGCCGAAATCGGCGACGGCACTGTCGTGCGCGAAGGGGCGACCGTCCACAGGGCGACGGCGGCCGGGGGGGCCACGAAAGTCGGAAGGAACTGCCTGCTAATGGCAAATTCCCACATAGGCCACGACTGCGTTGTCGGCGACCGCTGCATTTTGGCGCCCTTCTGCGCGCTCGGCGGATTTGTCCGAATGGGCGACGACGTGTTCGCCAGCGGAGGCGTGATGCTGCACCAGAAAATTCGCGTGGGCGACGGGGTGATGATAAGCGGGGTTTCGGCGTTTTCGACGGACATTCCCCCGTACGTCAACGCCCACAAGCGCAACACGGTCGCGGGCATAAACTTGATAGGAATGCGCCGCAGGAACACCCCTCCGGCGGCGGTCGCGGAGGTCAAGCGTCTCTATATGGCGGTTTACGCGGGCGGCGTCTGCGCCGAAAACGCCGGAAAGCTCTTGGCGCAAAAGGCGTATTCCACGCCAGAGGGGGAAAATTTTTTGAGGTTTTTTGCGGAGCCCGGCAGGCACTACATACACCTCGACCGCGAAAAGCGCAGATAGGCGGAATATGTTGCCGTTGGCGAAAAAAATGGCTATCACGGTGGGGGATCCCGCGGGGGTCGGGCCTGACGTGATAGCGGCGTGGGCGAAATCGGCGCCCAAACAGTTTTTGGAGCGCGTGGAGGTTTTGGCGCATTCGGATTTTCTCGACACCCTTCCCGCCGAACTCGGGAAGCGGCCGATAGGCCCTGCGGATTTTCGGGCGAAGGCGGGCGAGCCCTCCGCGGAAGGGTGCGAGATAGCCGCCCTCGCGCTCGAGGCCGCCGCCTCGGGGTGTTTAAGCGGGCTTTATTCCGCGGTCATAACCGGCCCGATTTCAAAATTTGAAATGCGCAAAATAGGCTTCGACTTCCCCGGGCAGACGGAATTTTTTGCGGCGCGCTGGGGAGGGAAGCCCGTCATGTGCTTTGCGGGGGGAGAGCTTTTGGTGTCGCTTGCCACATGGCACGAGCCCCTTTCGGAAGTCCCGTCGCTCCTCGGCTTCGGGCGCATATCGAGGGCGGTTGAGGCGGCGGCGGAGCTCGCGCGCAGACTCAGGGGGGCTGGCGCGCCGAGAATCGCCGTATGCGGGCTGAACCCGCACGCGGGCGAGGACGGGCTTATGGGCAGGGAGGAAATCGACGTCATCGACCCGATTCTGAACGCGCTTCGCGAAAAATACCCGAATTTGTCGCGCACCCTGCCGCCCGACACGGTTTTCGCCAGAATGAGGCGCGGGGAGTTCGACGCTGTTGTCGCCATGTACCACGACCAGGCGCTCGCGCCCCTCAAAACCCTTGAATTCGACAGGGCCGTCAATATTTCGATGAACCTTCCGTTCGTCCGCACGAGCCCCGACCACGGCACCGGCTATTCGATAGCGGGCACGGGAGCCGCCGACTGTTCGAGCTTCTCCAACGCCGTCGATTTGGCGTTCAGGTTGCGCAGATAGCCTTTTTGTCTTCCGCGGGCGGCAAATTGCTTGACGCGCCCGCCGATTGGCCCATTATAAACGGCCTTTTACAGACAAACTTTCGCGCCCGTCCGCAGCGCGCCGGGACGCAGAAACGCCTTTAAATTATGAATACTAAAATTGAAAATATCAGCGATACGAGAAAGAAGATAACCGTGGTCTTCGCCCCCGAGCAGGTCGAAGAAGAAAAGGGAAAGACTGTTGCGGATTTCGTGCGCAACGCAAAAATTCCCGGATTCAGGCCCGGAAAGGCGCCCAAAGCCATGGTTGAAAAGCTTTACTCCGACGCGATAAAAGACCAGCTCGAGCGCTCGCTCACAAGTAGGGCTGTCGAGGACATCAACTCGATCAAGGATTTCGACCTGTACGCCGTAGTGGACATCAAGCGCGAGGAAAAGGACGGCGGATTCGAGCTCGAATTCACCGCCGACGTCTACCCCGAAGTGAAGCTTCCCGAATCGCTCGAAACAAAGGTGGAGCTCGAGCCCGCCGAGGCGTCCGACGCGGAGGTTGACAACGCCGTCGAATACTACCGCAACCAGCGCGCCAAGTACGAGGAAGTCGACCGCGAAATCAGGAAGGGCGATTTTGTGCGCCTATCCTACAAGGGAACCGTTGACGGCGCGCCCGTCTCAGAAATCGAGACGTCGCTTCCGATTTTTGCCGAGCAGAAATCCACTTGGGAGGAGGCCGGCAACGAAAACGCCCCGGGCGTGCAGGGCGTGGTGCAGGGCATCGTCGGAATGAAAAAGGGCGAAAAGAAAACCCTCTCCCACGAATTCCCCAAGGAATTTCCAAACGAAAAGCTCGCCGGCAAAAAGGCCGACTACGAAGTCGAAATTTTTGAAGTGCGCGAAAAGAAGCTTCCCGAGCTCGACGCCGAATTTTTCAAGGCGTTCGAGGTCGACTCTCTCGACGCCCTCAAAAACAAAGTGCGCGAAAGCATAGTCAACGAGAAGAAGAGCAACAATGAAATCCTCAAAAGGCAGTTCGCGGTGGAGCAGCTGATGGGCAAGTCCGAGTTCGCGCTGCCCGAAAGCGCGCTTGAGGACGAGCGGCAGTCGATTCTCGAAGAGATGATGATGCGCTTCATGTCGTCCGGCGCCTCCCGCGAGGACATCGAAAAGAACAAGGAGGCCCTCTTCGACAGCGCCGGCAAGGAGGCCGAGGGGCGCGCCAAAATGCGCATATTCCTCAACCGCGTAGCCAAGGCAAACGACCTCAAAATAGACAATGAGGACATGAGCCGCATGCTCTGGCAGGAGGCAATGCGCACGCACACAAAGCCCGAAGAGCTCATAAAGCAGCTCCGCAAGGATCCAGCGCGCGCCAACCGCCTGCGCTCCGACGCCCTCCTCCAGAAGGCAATCAACTTTATCGCCGAAAAGGCGAAGGTCGAGACCAAGGCCGCGGAAGCCGCCAAGTAGCCGCTTTTGCCGCTCCGCGCCTTTGACGGCGCGGAGTTTTGTTTTTTGCGGATTCCCCGCGGCCTGAAAACGCGCCATGCGGGGGGGGATTCCGCTAAAACGGGGCGCGCCCGCCGCGCGGCGGCGCGCTTTACGGCGGAAGGTTTGCCGCGGCGGGGAGGTTTTCCGGCGTTTTTTCCCGTTCCGGCGCAAAGTCCGTCCGGGTGGGCGCGCAAGATTTTTTGTTGAGTTTATCACGGGAATTTTGTTGTTTTATAAAAAGCCGGCAAAAGCCGATATTTTACCAACCGGATAATGTCATTCCGCCGCCGCTGCGGATTCGGGCGGCAAAACAATAGAAATCATACCATGGGAGAATATTACATTCCTACAGTTTTCGAACGCGACGGCAGAACCGAGAGGTCGTGGGACGTCTATTCGCGCCTCCTCAAAGACCGCATCGTATTTATCGGCACCCCCATAACGGACGGGGTCGCAAACGCCGTGATAGCGCAGCTTCTCTTCTTGCAAATGGAGGACGCCAAGAAGGACGTCCACATTTACATAAACAGCCCGGGGGGGTCGCTGACCGCGGGCATGGCTATTTACGACACCATGAACTTTTTGCACTGCGATGTCGTGACGTATTGCGTCGGGCAGGCTGCGAGCATGGCGACGATTCTCCTGGCGGCGGGCACCAAAGGCAAGCGGTATTCTCTGCCGAACTCGCGCGTGATGATACACCAGCCCTACGGCGGCGCTACGGGGCAGGCGCGCGACGTCTCCATCGCCGCAAACGAAATCCTGCGCTGGCGCTCCAAAATCAACGAAATTCTTTCAAAGACCACCGGCAAGCCGGTCGCCCAAATTGAAAAGGATTCCGACCGCGACTTCTACATGACCGCCGAAGAGGCCCTCAAATACGGAATAGTTGACAAGGTCATAGAGAGCAAGCGCGACGTTTAAGATGGCAAAAGACTCCCAGACTTGCAGCTTTTGCGGGCGTTCTGCCCGCGAAGTCGGCACGCTCGTGGCGGGCGCGAACGGCTCATTCATCTGCCCCGCTTGCGTGGAGACCCTCCACAACGCCTTTGAGCTGCGCGATATGGAGGACAGGGCCAAGCGCATGGACGCGATGCTCGACTTCGACATGAAAACCCCGTCGCAGCTCAAGCGCGGCCTGGACGAGTACGTCGTGGGGCAGGAGGACGCCAAGAAAATCCTGAGCGTGGCGGTTTACAACCATTACAAGCGCCTTCGCTCCGAGATGCTCGGCTCGGGCGGCTCCGAATATCCGGACGTGGAAATCGAGAAGAGCAACGTCCTTCTGATCGGCCCGACGGGCAGCGGCAAGACGTATCTTGCGCGCACGCTCGCAAAAATGCTCAACGTGCCCTTCGCAATAGGCGACGCCACTACCGTCACCGAGGCCGGATACGTCGGCGAAGACGTGGAAAATCTCGTCCTCAATCTCGTGAGGGCGGCGGACTACAATATCGAGCGCGCGCAGTGCGGCATAGTCTACATAGACGAAATCGACAAGATCTGCCGCAAGAACGAAAACGTCTCCATCACGCGCGACGTCGGCGGCGAGGGCGTGCAGCAGGCGCTTTTGAAAATTCTCGAGGGGACGGTCTGCAACATTCCGCCGAAGGGCGGGCGCAAGCACCCCGACCAGCAGTATCTGCGCGTCGACACCCGCAACATCCTTTTCATATGCGGTGGCGCGTTCGTCGGGCTCGACAAAATTATCGCGCGGCGCACGGAGTCCAAGGTTCTCGGGTTCAACTCCGGCGCCTCTTCCGACCCGAAGTCGGAGGCGGAAATCCTCTCCAAAGTCCAGCCGGAAGACCTCGTGAAATTCGGGTTTATTCCGGAATTTATCGGCCGCCTTCCCGTGGTGTGCTCGCTCGCGGGGCTGTCGGAGGCGGATCTGGTGCGTATACTCACCGCGACGAAGAACTCGCTCGTCAAGCAGTACTCCAAGCTTCTTTCTTTCGACGGCGCGAAGCTCCGGTTTACGGACGGCGCGATAGAGGCGATCGCGCGCAAGGCGATCGAATTCGGCACCGGCGCGCGGGCATTGCGCTCCATCATGGAGGGCGTAATGCTCGACGTAATGTACGGGTTGCCCGACAAAAAGGAGAAGGGAGAGGTCGTAATAGACGAGTCGCGCGTGGATTCAATCTCCCAAAAGGCGTCCTGAGCCGTCGCCGGTTCGGGAGTTTTTTGCGCGGCGCAAAGCGAATATGCTTGCGCCGTTTTTCATTTTGACGATATTGGGAAACAATGACACGCAACCCCAAAAGAGCCGCATCTTATCCCAATTTGTACCTGTTGGGCTTTATGGGCACGGGCAAGTCGTCCGTGGGCAGGAGAATCGCGGCTCGGCTCGGAATGAAGTTTCTGGATTCCGACGCTGAAATCGAAAAGTCCGCCGGCATGGAGATAAAAGACATTTTCGCCAAGTTCGGGGAGGAAAAATTCCGCGAGATGGAGCGCAAATTCATAGAGTCGGGGCATCCCGACAGCGGGTGCGTCGTCTCGTGCGGCGGGGGGCTGTGCTGCCGCGACGGAATGCCGGAGCTCGTCAGGGGCAGGGGCGTTTGCGTAGTCCTGTTTTCGACTCCGGAAGAAATTTGCGAAAGGGTTTCAAAGAGCGACAAAAGGCCGCTTGTGAATGTAGAAAACCCCATACTCAGGATAAGGGAGCTCCTGGCGCTCCGCACGCCCTATTATATGCGCAGCGGCATAGCCATAGCCGCCGACAAAAACATAAAAAGTACGGTAGAGCACGTCGAGCGCATTTACCGCGCCTGCCTGCGCAGGCGCCGCGCGCGCGGACAACAGTAGGTTTTGGATTTTGCGAATTGGGCCGCCCTTTTGGGCGGCGTTTTTTTTGTCCAAATTGCCGCCCAGGAATCTTTGCGGAGGGTTTGCGCCCGCAGGATTGGCGTTTACGCCTGATTGAGGGAGGAAATATGCGGAAAGGGGAAAGGGGGTTGAAGTTTTGGGAAGCGGGAAAACCGCTTGGAGCGGAGTGGGTGGGTTATTTATAAAAACATTTCTTGCATTTATAGCACTCGTTTTATTCTTCATTTTATCGAAAGCGGGCAGACCATTTGCGGTTTTCGGTTTTTTAATCCTTCAACTTCCAAAAACCATGCAATCAATCTCCAAAATTCTCCCGTTCTGCGCCGCAGCCTTGTGGATTTTGCCGCAATCATCGCAGGCGGTCGACATCGAGGGAACATTCACGTCGGATTCAGCTTTCCCCGTGCGCATCACAGATCCCTCTTTTTACACCTTAAACGGAGAGGCGTATTCCGGCGAAATCGACTCTGACACGAACCTTACGGTAAACGGCATATTGTCGTCCAACCCGTCGCAGAATATAATTACGGTTGCGGCGTCCTCGGCCACAGCCGGAAACTTCACATACAATCTTGAGTTGCCCGCGAGCTTCTGGAGCAGAAACGTACTTGAAGTCTACACTCCAAGAGCTTTCTCGGTGCAAAATTTCACCCTCAATCTGCGCGAGTCCGCCACAATGCACCCGAATCTCATTATTTACACGGGCGCGGACTCCGCGCTGAGGGTGCGCGGCGGCAGGCTCGATCTGGGAATGTACGGCGGAATGAAGGGCGGCAGGCTCATGATAATGGGCTACAACAGACCTTCCGAAGCGGTGTTCAGCGCGACGGGGAGTGCGGCGGACACGGAAATCGGCAGGGTGACGTTTGACACCATGTCGTTCTACCGCGGAACGGTGGTTTTCGACCTCGCGGAAACCGACGGCGACTTCATCCAGGTGGACGGGGCTATGACAAAAGTTGCGGGAGCCTCTCCGCTGGTACTTGAATTAAACGTTTCCGCCGACGACTTCACCCTGAAACTCCAAGACGGGATTACAGGCAAGATAAGCATATCCGAGCTGGACGGCATTTCGACAATCACCGCAAACCTTTCGATCGTCCCCGAACCGGCGGCAGTGGCGGCTCTTATCGGCGCGTTCGCATTTTGCGCCGCCGCGCGCCGACGGAGGAAATAGGTTGGAATATGAGGGAGGGGGGATTGTGCGCCCCCTTTCAACCGTTTCCGCAGGGCGGCATTGCCGCTCCCATACCGGGGGGAGCATATTATGGCAATTGTTTCCGAGGCTTGACTGTTTCCTCCGTCCCTCCCCAAAAAAAACGAACCTCCCATAAGGGAGGTTCGAATATGTTTGGAGTTCGGGCGGCGCGGATCGCCGGCTGTTCAAAAACTCCTTTGCGTGGCGCATGTTTAATGCGCGGGAGGTTTAAAAGGCTTTCTCAACACAGCCCCGCGCCAAAAAACATTCGCCAAATTTTAGATCAGGGAATACGATACGGTGAATCCGGCCATGACTATCGCCACCATGCTCATGAGCTTTATGAGAATGTTGAGCGAAGGCCCTGACGTATCCTTGAACGGGTCTCCCACCGTGTCGCCGATGACGGCGGCCTTGTGCGCGTCGGAGCCCTTTCCGCCGAAGTTGCCCTGTTCTATGTACTTCTTCGCGTTATCCCACGCTCCGCCGCTGTTGGCCATAAACACGGCGAGCACGAAGCCTGACGCGAGCGACCCTCCGAGGAGTCCGAGTACCCCCGACACGCCGAGCAGAAGACCCGTGACCACCGGCGCTATAACCGCCAGCAGCGAGGGGAATAGCATTTCCTTCTGGGCGGCCTTGGTGGAAATCGACACGCAGCGCGCGTAGTCGGGTTCGGAAGTGCCCTTCATTATTCCGAGGTTTTCGCGGAACTGGCGGCGAACTTCGTTTACCATCTGGTTGGCGGCGCGTCCCACGGCGTTCATCGTGAGGCCGCAGAAGAGGAAGGACATCATGGCACCCACGAACATGCCGAGCAGCACTTTCGGATTCATGAGGTTGACCTGGTAGACGGTCATGAAGTCGAGGAGGCTGGCAGACTCGACGCCGCCGGAGATTTCGGAGAACTTTTGTATGGTTTCCTTGGCGAATTCGGTGATTTCCGGAGAGTCTTTTACGCGGACGAGGCCAATGCGCAATTCTTCCACGTAAGAGGCGAGCAGGGCGAGGGCGGTCAGCGCGGCGGAGCCTATAGCGAATCCCTTGCCGGTCGCGGCGGTGGTGTTACCGAGCGAGTCGAGCATGTCGGTGCGCTTGCGGACTTCCTTGCCGAGCCCGGACATTTCGGCGTTGCCGCCGGCGTTGTCGGCGATGGGGCCGTAGGCGTCGGTCGCAAGCGTTATTCCGAGAGTGGAGAGCATGCCGACGGCGGCAATCCCTATGCCGTAGAGACCCCTGCTCATGTCGGTGAGATCGCCGCCCGAGGAGAAGGCGTAGGCGAGCGCCGTGCCGATTACTATGGCGATCACCGGATAGAAAGTCGAGATCATGCCGGTGCCCATGCCGCCTATTATGACGGTGGCGGGGCCGGTCTTGGCCTGCTCGGCTATGAATTTTGTCGGGCGATAGGCTTCGGAGGTGAAGTATTCGGTAATTTTGCCTATAAATATGCCGGTGACTAGCCCAACAATGATGGAGCCCCAGTTGCCGAGCCACCTCGGAGTGTCGAGCCAGTACAGGACGAGGAACGAGGTTATCGCGATGAGGACGGAGCTGGCGTTTACGCCCCTGCCGAGCGCGCCCAGCAGCTCTTTGCTCGAGGCTCCGGGCCTGACCCTGACGAGATATATCCCGAAAATCGAGAGGACTACGCCGATTGCTCCTATGAGCATCGGGGCGAGGACGGCTTTCATCTGGACTTCGGGGGAGGTCATATAGGCGGCGGCGCCGAGAGCGGCGGTCGCGAGAATAGAGCCGCAGTAGGATTCGTAGAGGTCGGCGCCCATGCCGGCGACGTCGCCTACGTTGTCGCCCACATTGTCGGCGATGGTGGCGGGATTGCGCGGGTCGTCTTCGGGGATTCCGGCCTCGACCTTTCCGACGAGGTCCGCGCCGACGTCCGCGGCCTTCGTAAATATGCCGCCGCCGACGCGCGCGAAGAGCGCCTGCAAGCTCGCACCCATTCCGAAGGTGAGCATTGTGGTGGTGATGATTACCATCTTATGGGCGTCGCTGGCGTCCTCAATAAAGAAGTTCAAGATGAGGAACCACGCCGATATGTCGAGGAGCGCGAGGCCTACCACGACGAGCCCCATGACCGCCCCGGAGCGGAAGGCTACGCGCAGGCCTTTGTCGAGCGAGTGGTTTGCGGCCCACGCGGCGCGGTTGGAGGCATAGGTGGCGGTCTTCATTCCGAAGAATCCCGCGAGCCCCGAGAAGAAGCCTCCGGTGATGAACGCGAACGGCACCCAGTCGTTTTGCACTTTCAGGCCGTAGGCGAGAAAGGCGAAAAAAATGGTGATGACCACAAACACGGCGGCCACCACCTTGTACTGTTGGCGCAGGTACGCGAGCGCCCCGCTGCGGACGTGCCCCGCGATTTTGCGCATCGTTTCGGTGCCCTCTTCCTCCTTTTTCATTCCGGAGTAGAAATGCCACGCGAACGCGAGCGCGATTATTGAGGCTATCGGTACAATCCAGAACGCCGCGTGGATGTTTCCGTCCGCGCCGGCAGCCTGGACGGCTCCCAAAAGCGATATTGTAGATTCGATATTCATAGTTGAGCTCTCTTTTGTAATATTGGATTTTGCGGATTGTCCGCCCGCAAAATCTTTAAAAAAATGCGGCTTTTAAGTTCCGAAATCCGGACACCGGACAGTGCGAAAATCAAAAGCCGATATTTTTTTGCAATCTTGCCCAATTCAAATGCGAATTTCCAGATTTTTTTGGAGTTTTTTTTTCGGATTTGCGCCCTTGCACTGCAAAATCGGCAAGGCGCGGGAATTTTTGCCGCCCGCGGCCGAAATTTTGTGTTGCCCGCCCGCGGGCGGCTTTCATTATGGGTCGGAATTATGAGCTCGCTTTTAAAAGCCTTGAAGTTTGCCAGGGAGAAACCGGCGGGGTGCTCGTTTGCGTTTGCGCTGTCGCTTGCGATGATGTGCGCGGTGGCGGCCGGGGCGCTTTGGCTGTTTTTCGCTTTTGCCGGCGTGAGGGCTTTCCGGGATTCCGTCGCTTCTGCCACGGGTTTTTACCCCATTTACGAAAACGCCTATCTCAACGTCTTTACCGGCGAGTTTTCAATAGACCGGCTGACGCTTTTCAACCCCCCCGCCTACAAGCGGGCGTCCGGCGGGGACGGGCGGGACAGGGCGTTCATAAAGGCCGAAAATGTGAAGATGCGCGTCTGTCCGCTTTCGCTTTTCCGCGGGAAGCTGGCGATATCTTCGTTCTCCGCCGAGGTTGAAAGCCTCAATTGCCTGCGGATAAACCAGTCGGACTACAACTTCGGCGAGTTTATCGGGGGAATTTCCGAAATTTTGGAGATATGCCCCGACTCCTCGGGCGCGAAAGTTTTATCGGGATTTTCGCTGAAAATTTCCAAAGCCGAATACGAGGACCTTTCGTCCGGAAAAAATTCCCTCGCAATGCGCATTTCAAAGCCGTTTTCGTTTTCCGACTTCCAGGTAGAGGATTTCGGCAGGTTTTTTTCAAAAATGGAAGAGGCGTTTTCCGATCGCCAGGCGCCGTTTATTTCAAAGGCATTGGAGGAGTTTTTGGGAAAATGAAAGTTCTGATCCTCGCGAGCGGCAGGGGTTCCAACGCGCGCGCCGTCATGGAGGCGGCGGCGTCCGGGCGGATCCGCGCGGAAGTCTGCGCCCTGTTTTCGGATGTCGCGGACGCTCCCGCGCTTTCAGCGGCGCGCGAATTCTCCGTGCCCGCGCGCTTCATCGACCCCGGCGGGCACGGGGCGCGCCTGTCGAGCGAAGGCGAGGCGGCGTATATCGAAGCCATGCGGGAAGTTTGCGCGGATCTCGTGGTATTGGCGGGCTTTATGCGGATTCTTCCCGATTCGATAGTGCGGGAGTTTGAGGGGAAAATGATAAATCTGCACCCGAGCCTTTTGCCGGCGTACAAGGGCAAGGACGCCATACGGCGCGCGTTCGAGGCGCGGGAGGCGCGCGGCGGATGCAGCGTGCACTTCGTCTCGGGCGAGCTCGACGGCGGAAGAGTGATAGCCCAAAAAGCCGTGGACATACTGCCGTCCGACACTCTCGAAACTTTTGAGGAGCGCGTGCACGCCGCCGAGCGCGGGCTGCTCGTCGGGGTTGTTTCCGATTTCGCGGACGGCAAATTGGGAGCGGGGGTTGAGTGATGCCGGCGGAAATCCAACGGCGCGAGGGCAGGGATTTCAGCCTTTTCCGCTCGCGGCACGTCGCAGAGAATTTCGCCGAGATAAGGCGCGCGGAGGACGTTCCGGAGCTTTTGAAGATTGCGGGCGAAAGGGGGCTCGGGACGGTTTTTCTCGGAGGGGGCTCGAACATATTTTTCGCGTCGCGCAGAATAAGGCAGCTCGTAATGAAAAACGCGCTTCCGGAGGCGATAGAGCATCTCGGCGGCGACAGGTTCAGGGTGTCGTCGTCCGTGCCAATGCTCAAACTTTTGCGGAGAATGAAAGAGCTCGGGCGCGACTGTTTTTATTGCCTCGCGAGCGCTCCGTGCCAGATAGGGGGCGCGATAGCCATGAACGCGGGCTCCGGCCCTAGGGAGGGGATTTCGGTTTCGGATTACATAGAGAGCGTCGAGGCGGCGAACGCGGAGGGGCTGCTGACTTTAAAAAAATCCGAGCTTGGCTTCGGATACCGCCGCAGCGCGTTTTTGGACAATCCGGATTTGTTTGCGGTCGGCGCGGTTTTTGTTTTCCCGAAGAAGAAGATTGCGGGCGACCCGATTGCGGAGCGCATGGAATGGGCGAGGGAACACCAGGATTTGCGCTTCCCCAACTGCGGGTCGCTGTGCTCGCGCTACGACGCGCGGATTCTCAGGCTGGTCAGGGCGCTCTACCGCTTTTGCCCGGCGGGGCTGAGCGGCAAAAAGCTCAATTGGGCTCAGAACCGCTCGGAGAATCCCGCGTGGCTTGCATCTATGCTGCGGCTCATAGAAATTTTGCACGCCCTCGCGGGCAGGGAGCTTAAGTTCGAGCTTCGCATTGTGCGCTGAAATCCTCGCCGCTTTGGGGAAAGTTGCCGGGGCGGGGAGAATTTGCGCTCGCGCGCGTTCCGATTCCCGCAGAACGCCCGCGCGCCGGACTGGGGCGCGAAAAAAAAGCCGCCCGAAACTGCGCGGGCGGCCTTTCAGCATTCCGATTTCTATCGGGCGGGCTGTTTCATTTCTTTGAGGGCTGCCGACGCCGCGCCTCGGAGCATCTCGGCGTCTTTGTCGCCTATCGAGTCGGGGACGTATTTTATGTCTTTGGGATCTTTTCCGAAGAGGAAGCCGTACCACACGCACGCCTGCAAATACTGCCCGCGGTTGCTGAGGTGTATGGAGTCGTTTTTGAGCTCGAGCTCGCCGGTCTTCGGGTTTTTCTTCCAGTAGAAATTTCCGACGATCGCGCCCGCCTGCGGGGGGAGATCCGGCGGCAGGAGAGACTTTCGGGCGGCGGGGTCGGAGGGCTTGTAGGAGTGCGGCTGCATTTCGCGCGCCTTTTCGACGGCCAACCCGCTGGGAATCCGGCGCACCCCGAGCTTTTCGGCCGCCTTTGCGTAAGCTTCGGAAAGCTTTTCGTACATCTGCTTTTGGGTGATTTTCCACTGGCCGTTTCCGAATCTGCCGTCGTCGCAGCGGTACGACCACGTCTGCTGGATTACGACTTCCGCCTGCGGGGCGTGCTTTTTCACATAGTCGTAGAGGTATTGGGCGTACGGGAAGTAGGAGTCCGCAATCCAGCTCTTGTGGCTCGCCTGCTGGATTGTCACGATGTCCCAGTCGCGGCTGGCGAGAATTTCGCGCAGCTTTTTCCTGTTGCCGCGGTAGAGTTTTACGTCGGGGTCGGCCTCCTCCCTCTCGACGTACGACCAGTGCCTGTCGAGCTCGCAGCCGCCGTGGTTGGCGCGCTCGAGCACGAGGTCTTCCCCCTGGGCTTTGGCGATTTTCGGCAGGTACGTGAATACGCTGTCCGCGAAGGAATTGCCTATCGTCAACACTTTCAGCTCTTTTGCGGAGGCCGCGGCGATAAACGCCGCGGCGGCTATTGCGGCTATTATTATCTTTTTCATTTCGTATTTTCCTTTAACTTTTCGTAAAATTCGGGGAGCGGCGGAGGATTGGGCATTGCGGAGTATTCCATCGCCGGCCTCGGGTGGATTTTCAAAAGGGCGGTGAGCATGTACTGCGGGCGGAATCCGCACTTGAATTTTTCAGCGAGCGGCGCGGCGAATTTTTCGGCGGCCTCCGAGGGCGCGACGGCGGCGTCCGCGCCGAGCAAAAATCCCGCCAGAAGCTCGGTGGGGCAGTTCCCCGCGCCCTTGCCGAGCCCCCCTATTGCGGAGTCCACAACATCCGCGCCCTCTTCCACCGCAATTATGGAATTTGCGAAAGCGCATTGCAGGTTGTTGTGGAAGTGCGCGCCGAAAGCTTTTCCGCATTCGCGGCAGAAGCGCGAATACTCCGCGCAGAGCTTGCGCGCCTCCGCGGGCAGAAGCGTCCCGAAACTGTCCATTAGATAGATTGTTCCGGCTTTCGAGGCGGCGAGCAGTTCAAGGATTTTTTCGCGCTCCCGCCTCTCGATTTGCGGGGCCGCCATCAGGCACGCGGAGGTCTCGTAGCCGAGTTCGGAGGCGGCGCCGAGCGTCTCGGCGGCCTCCCGCGCGCGGTCGGCGTAAAACGCGCACCGGATTTTCGATACTATGCTTTCCGGACGCGGCGGCAGGGCGGATATGTCGCATTTTCCGGCGTCCATGAGGGCGCAGAGCTTTGCCCCGCGCGGCGCGTCGCCGAATGTTTCCCTTATGTCGGATTCTTCGCAGAACCTCCATTTGCCGAATTTTTCGGGGGAAAAATATTTCTTTGAATTTTTAAAGCCGATTTCGACGGTGTCCACGCCCGCTATTTCGCACGCGCGCAGGACGGCGCGCGCAAATTCGTCGGAGAAATTGCTGTCGTTTACGAGCCCGCCGTCGCGGAGGGTGCAGTCGAGGATTTTCGCCATAATCTTCCATGCGGGCGCGGATTCCGCCCCCGATGCTATGAAATATCCAAGCACAAAAAATGCGCGATTGCAAACGCAATCGCGCGATTTTTCAAAACGTAGGTTTCCCGCTACTTGCGTCTGCGGAGCGCGGCGAACCCGAGTGCGGCCGCCCCGAGAATTGCGGCTACGGCGGCGGGCTCCGGAACTGTGTAGGATAGCACGAGCGAATTGCCGTCCCAAATTAGCTCGGCGTTCGCGCCTTCGACGAGGTTTATCAAGTCGAAGTCCGCGAGGGCGTCTTCCCTGTCGAAATCTATTATATCCCCGAGGACTTCTATAAGGGTGTATTCGCCGGAAGCAGTCAGTTCGGAAAAATCGATGGAGATTTTTCCGGCGTCTTCCGGTGCGTCCCCCTTGCTCAGGTTTCCGTCTACGATTATCATGCCTGTGTCGTTGCCGAGAACGATAGTTCCGCGCATGAGAGTCAGCGCGCCGACGTTGAGGTTGCCGACGTTCTTGAAAGAGCCGCCGTTGACGTAAAGGTTGTTCGCAAACAGCGTCGAGATGGCGGAGGCGTCGATTTCAAGCAGGCCCTCGTTCGCCCTGATATTGCCGAAGTGGTTTTTGATTCCCGTGACTTCAAAGCGCTGCGAACCGACTCCGTTTTTTGATATGTTTATGTTTTCTCCGCCCTCCACTTCAAATCTGCCTCTCCATGAATAATCGGCAGCATTATATAGGTTTATCGTTCCGCCCCAGTTGAAGCTTATCACATGGTTTGCGGCTACGCCTCCGTCGGAAAATCCGCCGAAATTCATATTCCACATATTCAACATGAGCCTCGCCCCTTCGGCGGAGCCGGCGGCTTTCATGGTTATCGCGCCGCTTATTTGCGTTTGTCCTTGAATTATCGCCGAATCTATCGCGGAGTTGTTTGTTATGTTTACGCCGCCGCTCAGGGTTAAGTGGGGATTGTTCGGCGATAGGGTGACGGTCTGCCTGTTTACGCCGTCCGATATGATGTTTATGGTATCCCCTATCCATTTGCCCGTTGCCGGAGTGTCGGATTGCGTGGAAACAATCACAGTCTGCGTAAAGCCATTGTTGGCGATGGTAAGCGTTCCGAAATTGACGTCCGCGCCGACAGTGTCCACTCTCAGCGCGTTGGCGGAATTTCCGTTGTCGCCGACAAGGATATCAATGTCGCCGAGCGTGAGGCCGCCCGTTATGGTGGAATTCGCTGCGGATTCGGCGACGCCGCTTATGGTCAGGTTCGCGTTTTCGAGCGACCCTCCTTCAGGCGACCACGCAGAGGAGTCGGACCATTCCCACGACGAGGGCAGGACGCCGCCGTCGGTAATTAGAGTCAAGTCGTCGGCGGACGCCTGAAACGCCATTGAGGCGGCCGCCGCGATTGCGGAAAATCTCGATATTTGAACCATAGAAAAAGTTTGAGCGTTAAGTTAAAAATATAACTTTTTCCTATTATAAGGGCGAAAGCGGTCAAGCATTTTTTGTTTGAAAAAATACGCGACGCCGCCGGCGCTCGAATTTGTTTGAAATCCGCATTGCGAGCGTATAGCCGTAGCGGAAAATGAATCTCGGACTACTGCTTGAAGGCGGCGGAATGCGCGGAGTTTTCACGGCGGGCGCCACCGACTGCTTTCTCGACAACAGGATATTCTTTCCGTACGTAATCGGCGTTTCGGCGGGCGCGTCGAACGGCCTTTCGTACGCCTCGCGGCAAAGGGGCAGGGCGCGCAAATGCGACATAGACATTCTGTCGGAGCGCAATTATATCGGCGTTAAGTTCTTGTTCTCGCAGGGGTGCATAATGGACTACGACTTTCTGTTCGGAGAGTTGCCCAAAAAAATTCTTCCCTACGACATGGGCGCCTATTTGAAGTCGGGGCGGTTTGTCCTCGTCGCGACAAACTGCCTGACGGGCAAGGCCGCATATTTCGACACGCCCGTCGGCTCCGACGATCTGCTTTTGAAGTGCAGGGCCTCGTGCAGCCTTCCGTTCGCATGCCGGATGGTGTATGTCGGGGGCGTTCCGATGCTCGACGGCGGCATAGCGGACGCGCTGCCTATTCGCAGGGCGCAGTCCGACGGGTATGAAAAGTGCGTGGTTGTGCTTACGCGAAACAAAGGGTACAGAAAGAGCGAAAAGTTTTCGCGCCTGCCCGGCTTCGTGTACTCAAAATATCCGGAATTGCGGAAGGCTCTGGCGACCAAAAACGCGCGTTACAATGCGTCCCTGTCTTATATAGAGGAACTCGAGAGCGCGGGAAGGGCGGTCGTCATACGTCCCGAGTCGCCTCTGAAAGTAAACCGCCTCGAGCGTTCGGCGGAGCGTTTGGAGGCCTTATACCGCGAGGGATACTCCTGCGCGGAGCGCGCCCTGGGGCGCATAAGGGGGCTCGCAGGCTCCAAGTAGACGCGCGTTATCATCCGGCATGGGCGGCTCGCCGCCGAAGCGGCTTTTGAGGTGCGGAATTTTTTGTCCCGCCGCGCAATTTTCGTCCGGCGCCTGCCGCCGCCAAAACGCTTTTGCGCATTCTTATGTCCAGCCGGCGCGTTATTATTTCTCCATGTTCGCCCCATGTGTGCGGGAGCAATGCAAACAAAAAAATTTTTAAAGAAAAGAGATTTGTTTGAAATGTAAAACAAAAGTATTTTTATAAAAAAAGATTGACAAGCCTCCCGATTGCAAAAACAATGTTTTACATTCCAAAGCGGGCATTCCGTTTATCGGCAAAACCTTAACATTTCCCGACATTATGAAAATGAAGAAATTTTTAAATTCTCCCGAAAACCTGACGGACGAGCTTCTCGAAGGGCTCGCAGGCGCGTATCCGGACAAGATAAGGCTCGAAGAGGGCAGGATTGTCGCGCGCGCAGTCCCCAAGCCGCGCGAAAAGGTTGCGGTAATCACGATGGGCGGCTCAGGGCACGAGCCCGCCCTCAGCGGATTCGTCGGAGAGGGAATGCTCGACGCGAGCGTTGCGGGCGATATTTTTGCCGCCCCCAATGCCGTCGCGGTGCTCGCCGCCCTTCGCAAGTTTAAGGACTATGCCGGAATCCTGCTTGTGGTTCTCAACCATGCGGGGGACGTAATGAGCGCGAACATGGCGCTTAAAATGGCGGCCCGCGAGGGCATAAACGTCAAGTCGGTGCTTGTCGCCGACGACATCTCCGCCGGTCTCGACGCCCCGAAGGGCGACAGAAGGGGGCTTGCCGGCTGCCTGCCGCTGATAAAAGTGGCGGGAGCTGCCGCGGAAGAGGGAAAGACGCTCGACGAAGTTTTGGCGGTAGCGGAAAAGTTCAATTCGAGGATTGCGACTTTGGCGGTCGCCATGAGCGGCTGCACCCATCCGCAGACGGGTCAGCCCATTACCGAGCTCGGCGACGACGAAATGGAAATCGGCATGGGGCAGCACGGCGAGGGCGGAGGCGGAAGGGGAAAAATTCTATCCGCCGACGAGACCGCGAAGATAATGTTCTCAAACCTCGCAAAAGCAGTGGATTTGAAGGCCGGCGAGACTGTTTATATCATAATAAACGGCACGGGCGCGACGACGCCAATGGAGCTTGCGATAGTATTCCGCGCGGCGAAAAACTGCGCCGAGGCCGCGGGCGCGAAGGTCGCGGGCGGCATAGTGGACGAGCTTCTTACGGTGCAGGAGATGGCGGGCTTCCAGATGATTCTGTGCGTCGCCGACGCGGAGGAGATGAGGCTAATCAGGGCGCGCTCGAACGCCCCTTACTGGACTTCGCTGGGGGAATGACATGGAACTGACGCTTCCGATTTTGAAAAAAATGTTCGCCGAGGCCGCGCGCGACATCGCGGCGGAAGAGCAAAACCTTTGCCGCCTGGACTCCGCCTGCGGCGACGGCGACCACGGGGTGGCCATGCGCGGGGCGATTGAGGCGGCGAGCGGGGCTGTCCAGGCCGCGTCGAACCTCAAAGACGCGTTTTTCGACGCCGGCATGGCGGCAATGGCAAATTCCAACGGGTCGACGAGCACGATTTACGGGACGCTCTTTACGGGGATTTCCGACGCTCTTCCTGCGGAGGCGGAGTCGCTTTCGGCGGCGCAAATAGCCTCCGCGTTCGAGGGCGCCCTCGCGTCCATGCGCGAGGTCGTAAAGGGCGACGTGGGCGACAAGACCTGTTTTGACGCCCTCATTCCCGCGGTGCGCGCAATGAAGGGCGCGGCGGACGCGGCGGGGCTCTTTTCGGCCGCGGCAAAAGCCGCCGACGAGGGGGCGAAATCAACTGAAAAGCTTAGGGCAAAGTTCGGCAGGGCGCGCAATCTCGGAGAAAAATCCGTGGGGACGCTCGACCCGGGGGCGGTTTCAAACGCGATTATGTTTGCGGCGTTCTCCCGGGCGTTCGGGAAATAATTTTATTCATTACGGAAAGGCGGAAAAATGGCAGACGCGGAAGGAAACATTGAGGCGAAAAATTTCAACGCGGGGACGGCGGCGCAGAACGCCGGCTCCTTCTTTCTGAAAGGGCTCGGCAACGCCGACTGGGGAATCAAGGCGCGCATGGCGTCGATATTCAACCCCAAGAGCGGCAACACGGTTATGCTGGCTTTCGACCACGGCTACATAATGGGGCCGACGAGCGGGCTTGAGCGCATGGACATATCGATAGTGCCTCTCGTGAAGTCGGCGGACTGCATAATGTGCACGCGCGGGGCTTTGAGGAGCGTGGTTCCGCCGGAATCGCGCGTGCCGCTGGCGCTGCGTTTCAGCGCTGGCTCGACCATACTGACCGAGCTCAACGACGAGTGCCTCATGTCGATAGAGGAGGCCGTCCGCCTCAACGCCTCGGCGATAGCCCCGATGGTTGCCGTCGGCGGGGAGTTTGAGGCCAAGACCATCGCGAATCTCGCCAAGTGCGCGGATTTCTCGGCGCGCTACTCCATTCCCACGCTCGGGGTGACGGCCGTCGGCAAGAACCTCGCGCGCGACGCGCGCTATCTGGGGCTCGCCGCCCGCGTGTGCGCCGAAAACGGCGCGAATTTCGTAAAGACGTATTATTGCGACGACGGATTTGAAAAAGTTGTCGCGGGCTGCCCCGTGCCGATAGTTATAGCGGGCGGCAAAAAGCTCCCCGAGAGCGCCGCGCTCGAGCTCGCGTACAAGGCGATTTCCGACGGCGCGCGCGGCGTCGACATGGGGCGCAACATCTTCCAGGCGGAAAATCCGGCGGCGATGCTCGAAGCCGTCAAGGGGGTCGTCCACGGCGGATTGAAGCCGGCGGAGGCTTTTGAGCTTTACAAAACTTTGTCCTCCGAATAGCCGGAGGAAGCGAAGGAGGGAAAAATATGAAAAAATTCTTAGCGCACATGGCGGCTTTGATGGCCGCCGCCGCGGTTGCCGCTTCCGGCGCCGACTCGCTCTACGTCAAGGGCTCTTCGTTCTCTGATTCCGCCGCAAAGAGCGGCGCGAAGTACCGCGAGTGGAAGGCCGCCGCCGACGCGAAGTTCGCGGAGGACTTCAAGGTGTCCGACGTTTACGCATCTTTCGCCTTTCCGGAATGGAACAAGTCGGAGATAAAGGCCGCCGACCCCGTCGCGAATCCCGTCAACCTCAAAACCGCCTTTGACGGCGAATACGTCTGGAAGAAGCTTGACTTCCAATTCGGCAGGAGCGTCGATTTGCAATTCTGCAATCCGCGCTATTTTTCGAGGTGCGTGTTTTACGTCTATTTCACCGTGGACGCCGCAAAGGACGCGAAAATTCCCCTTACTATTTCAAGCGGCGCGAAGTGCGAGCTATTTATAAACTCCAAGCCCGCCGCGGTTCTCAACGCCTACGACAAGTCTTCGGGCAAGGGCTATTTCGACCGCCCGAATGTGACCCCGTTCAACGGGGAAAGCAGGACGACCGATTTCAAGGTTTTGGACGTTGACCTCAAAAAGGGCGAAAACAAATTCGCGCTGAAATTTTCCGTGAACGAACAAAAAGTTCCCGTGCTGCTCTACATGTCGTTTTGCGACGATCCGGCGGTGGACATATCCCGCAAAATATCCGCCGATTTTCCGGAAGTCGCCGACGCGGTTTTCAGGGCGGGCGCCAACAGGCAGCTCATTCCGTCGCTTATAGCCGCGCGCGACAACCGCGATATTATCGCCGGCGCCCTTTCGATGGCTCTCGAACGCTCCCTTTTTTCGGCGGGAAAGTTTGAAAAGCGCCTCGAAAAGCTGATGAAAGACCCGTCCGCCGACGCGGAGCGCATCGCGCTGTTGGAGGACATGATAACCACCCGCGCGGTCGAGAACGCCCTCGGCTACGACGTCGCCAACGTCCGCGCCGCCATGGAGGACATGAAAAAATCCTTCCCCGAATACGGCGGGGATTTCGCCGCCCTCGCAGAGTGGGAGAAAAAGATTCCCGAAATAAAAAGCGGCCTCCGCAGGGGGGACGCCAAGGCGAAGGAGAGCGCGGAAGAGTTCAGAAAATTCGCGGCGAAATCGCTCTTGGCCAATCCGCTCTTGAAAAAGCATCCCAAGTGGGCGTTCATATTCCGCCCGTGGGGCACGCGCGGCATGGGGCTTCCGCAAAACTGGCAGGGCAACAGCGTCCTTACCAACGCGGGGTTCCATAAGGGAAGGGCGGATTCCCACAATTTCAAGGACGAGCTATGGATTGCCGACGACATAACGTCTTCCGAAACCGCCAAAAAAGTTCTCGCCCCGAACAGCGCGATTGCCGACATAGACGTGTCGTACGACGGTTCTAAAATCCTCTACTCAACCGTGGACAACAAGGTTCGTTGGCAGCTCGACGAATTCGACGTGCAAACCGGAAAGTCGCGCCCCGTCTCGCCGCGCATACACGACGATATCGACGTTTTCGACGGCGCATACACGCCCGACGGCAGGATAATTTTCTGCTCGACTGCAACCCACGTCGGGGTTCCCTGCGTGACCGGCACAGACTGGGTCGCGAACCTCTATTCCATGGATCCGAACGCCGGCTCCGAGAAGGAGGTGGACGAGTCCATACGGCAGCTGACTTTCGAGCAGGACGCCGACTGGACGCCCACGATGCTCGAAAACGGCCGCGTTCTCTACACCCGCTGGGAATACACCGACAATTCTCACTACTTTTCCCGAATCTTAATGCACATGAACCCCGACGGCACGGCGCAGTCGTCGTTCTACGGCTCGACGAGCTACTGGCCCAACTCGCTCTTCTATTGCCGCCAGATCCCGGGGGACCCCAATAAGTTTGTCGGCATAGTGTCAGGGCACCACGGCACTGCGCGCAAGGGCGAACTGCACCTCTTCGACGTCTCGAAGGGCACCATAGAGGACGGGGGCAGGGTTCACAAATTCCCGTCCTACGGTAGGGAGTACAAGGCGGAGATAAAGGACAGGCTCGTGGACGGAAAATATCCGCACCTCATACACCCGTATCCGCTCTCCGAAAAATATGTTGTCGCCTCCGTATTCGACCACGGCGACAGGCCGCAGGGGATATACCTTGTCGACGCATTCGACAACATGACTCTCATGCAGACGGACATCAACCGCGGATACCTCTTCGAGCCCGTTCCGGTCGAGCCGCGCAAGCTGCCGCCCGCCATAATGGACAAGACCGACCGCGACCTCGACTACGGCTACGTATTCCTCAACGACATTTACCAGGGCCCCGGATTGAAGGGCGTTCCGCGCGGGACGGTCAAGGCTTTGCGCATTTTCGAATACTTTTATTGCTACCGCGACATAGGCAGCCACGACATCATAGGAAACGAGGCCTCTTGGGACGTAAAGCGCATACACGGCACGGTTCCCGTGGAGCCCGACGGCTCGGCGATGTTCAAGGTGCCTGCAAACAGGCCGATAGCCATACAGCCGCTCGACGCCGAGGGCAAGGCTCTGGCGCTTATGCGCAGCTGGTTTACGGTCATGCCCGGCGAAACCCAAAGCTGCGTGGGCTGCCACGAGGGGCAGGGCATGACGCCCTCCACCGCGCCCGCAATGGCGGCGCGCAAGCGCCCGTCGGAGATAAAACAGTTCGTCGCCCCCGTCCGCGGATATTCTTTTGTGCGCGACGTCCAGCCCGTTCTCGACCAATACTGCGCGGGATGCCACAACCCGAAGTCCAACAAGGATATCCCGAACTTCTCGCGCGAAAACCCGAAGATCTGGAAGCACTTCCCTGAATCGTATTTGAACCTTTCCAAGTACGTCCGCCGCTCGGGCCCCGAGAGCAACCAGCGCCTTCTTTCTCCTCTGGAATTCCACGCAGACACGAGCGAGCTTATGCAAATGCTCAAAAAGGGGCACAAGGGCGTGAAGCTCGACCCGCAGTCGATGAAAATTCTCATAACGTGGATGGATTTGAACGTCCCGTGCGTGGGCACTTGGAAGGAGATCTATCCCGAGGTCAAGTACGACGGCTACGAACGCAGAAAGTTCTTCCTCTCCAAGTACGCCAACCGCCACGACGACCCCAACGTGATAAATTACGACGGCGGAGTCCGCGAATTTGCCGCCCCCGCCGCGGAGCCGAAACACTCCGGTCCCGCGCCCAAGGCGGACGGTTTCCCGTTCGACAGCCGCGAGGCGGCTAAGAAAATCGCCGGCGCAGGATTGCCGAAGGAAATCTCCGTAGATCTCGGCGGCGGGGTAGGCATGAGGCTTGCGCTCGTCCCCGCGGGAGCGTTTGTAATGGGCTCCAACGACGGGTTCTACGACGAGGGCCCCGCGAAGCTCGAAAAGGTCGAAAAGCCTTTCTACATGGGGCAGTTTGAAGTTTCCAACGCCCAGTACGCGCTCTTTGACAAATCGCACGACTCCGGCTATCAGGACAGGCTTTGGAAAGACCATGTCAACCCGGGCTATCCCTCCAACCTGCCGGAGCAGAGCGTGGTGCGCGTGTCGTGGAACGACGCCCGCGATTTCTGCAAGTGGCTCTCCGAAAAGGCTGGGATAGAGGTTTCGCTGCCGACCGAAAAGCAGTGGGAGTGGGCCGCGAGATCCGGCAGCGCCGGCGACTTCTGGTTCGGAAAGCTCGGCGACGACTTCGGAAACTTTGAAAACCTCATGGATTTCAGCGCGCGCAAATTCGCGGTTAGCGGCATAGACCCGCAGCCGCGCATCCGCCCCGACAAGTTCATCGACAATATGCCCGCGGACAGGCATGTGGACGACGGCAACCTGCTTGCCGTGCAGAGCGGCTTGTACGCGCCGAACGCTTTCGGCCTTTACGACATGCAGGGCAATGTCGCGGAGTGGACGCTCGACGACTACACCAAGACCCTCGGCGGCGAGTCAGTTCCCGACCGCAAGGTCGTCCGCGGCGGTTCGTGGCGCGACAGGATGAAGTGGGCGCGCGTAAGCCTGCGGCGCGACTACCGCCCGTGGCAGAAAGTCTACAACGTCGGCTTCCGCGTTGTCGTAAACGACGCCGAAAAGGCCGCAAAGCTCTTCAAAAAGGCGGAGCCCCTTCCGGAATACAAACCCAAAAACACAAAACCATTGCCGCTTGAATTCAAAGTGGCGGACAAATAGAAATTATGAAAAAAAACAGCCTGACATTAAAACTCGCGGCGCCGCTTAGCGCGGTTCTTGCCGCCCTGACGCTCGGCGCGTGCGCTTCCGGCGGCTCCTCGGAGAGCTGCCCGAACGCCCCTTCGGCATTTGCTAAAAACGAAAAAGATATGAAACTCACAAAAGAAATGTTCTATAAGGACGGAAAGTTCGACCAGGAGGCCGCAAAACAGGCCTATATCGACATGATGAAAAACCTCGGGTACCCGATAAGCGAAAATCTGCGCGACAACATGTGGGTCTCCGATTTCGCGCTCGGCGATTTCCCCGCGGTCGGAATGGGCGGAATATTCTGGGCGCAGGAAAACGAGCACGGCGTTTTCGGCCACGAAATCCTGCTGCTGCCCAACCAGATGCTCATCGAACACTGGCACGTTGCGGGCAACGGCCTGCCCGCGAAAAACGAGTGCTGGCACGCGCGCGCGGGAACTTCCTATTGCTTTGGCGAGAGCGGCGAAGACGCCTCCAAATATCCCGACGTCAAGGTTCCCGAGAGCCAGAAGAAATACGTGACTGTAAACAAGGTTTCCGTCGCCGACGCCAAGAAGGGCAATATCGTCTGGATGGGAAGAATCGGCGCCAGGCACTACCAGATAGCCGGCCCCGAGGGCGCGGTCGTCACGGAGTACGGCGCGTACCACTCCAACGACAACAACAGGTATACGAATCCTTCCGTGGGGTTCTGAGCCCCGTTTGCTGAAATTTTCGGCTTTGCGACCGCGGCATTGCGCCGCGGTTTTTTTGTTGACGCCTGCCGGAGGCGTTTGGTTTTATCAGTTTAATATATATAACAAATTCAATCACATTTTTTTGAAATGCAACATACCGAAGCGGCCGCGCCCCACCAGCGCTATCACATCCCCAATCTGAAGAGAGGCCTCGAAGTTTTTGAAGTTCTGGCCAAAAATACAGACGGAATTTCCCTGTCCGAAATATCGCGAATTACGGGCTATTCAAAAAACAGCATATTCCGCATCATCTGCACGCTCGAGGATTGCGGCTATGTCGTGAAAAACAAGGACCAGCGCAAAATCAGAATGTCCCGCAAGCTCGCGGCTCTCGGGTACGCCGCCTTCGGGGAGTCCAACATCGTGGAGCGCAGCATGGACGTTATCAGGAAAATGCGCGACGAGCTCGCCGAAACCGCGATGCTCGGAACCATGCTTGAGGAGGATTGCGTTTTGCTCGAACAGGCGCCCGGCAGGCACCCGTTCAAATTTCTCGGAGAGGTCGGAATGCGGATATGTTTCAACGCCTCCGCCCCGGGCAAGGCGATGCTCGCCTACCTGCCGAAAGACGAACTCGAAAGGCGCATGGCTTCGATGAAGTTCAAAAAATTCAACTCAAAGACCATTCTCGACAAAAAGACCCTTTCCGCGGAGCTCGAAAGGGTGAGGGCCAGCGGATATTCGGTCGACAACGGCGAGGAAATCGAGGGCGTCAACTGCGTCGGCGCGCCGGTTTTTGACGCCCACGGCTATCCCATCGCCGCCATATGGATAACGGGCCCGCGCGAGCGCATAGGCGAGGGCAGGTTCGGCGAAATCGGCGCGAAAGTTCGCGCGTATGCCGACATTATATCCGCCCGCCTCGGCTACGGGCTTATTTAAAATCTTGCGGCATGCGGCGCGCGGTTCCATTTGCGCGGGGTACGGCGGGCGCGCTGAGCGCGCCTGAAACTGGCGGGGCAAAGCGATTTTCGTCCGCGCGGCGCGGCTTTTTTTACCAATCCGCCATGCAAAAATTTTCCGCCGACCCCGTCCCCGGAAAACTGTTTTTAGGGCGGAAAAACGTCGGGCGCGGAAAATTTCAATAGAAGAGTTCCGGCTCTTTTCTCGCGGTACAATTGGCTTCCAGAAAAGCCTTGAACTTCGCGTAGATCTCGTCGTCAAAAAACTTGGAGCCCGACGGGCAGCCTTTTACGCACGCGCAGCAGCGCAGGCATCCTTCGGAAATTTCGCGGGGATTTTCAAATGAGATTACCCCTGCGGGGCAGTTTTGCGCGCATATCATGCACTCAGCGCAGTTTTCATCGGTTTTGGGCGCGCACGGGGCGGCGGCGGGCCTTTCTCGGTACGGCCTCTTTCCCTTTATTTCAAAATTTCCAAAGGAGTTGTTGGCAATCTTTTCGGCGGCGGCCTTCCCGAAATTTTCCGCGGCTTTCAAGTCGCCGGCATCCGGGCGCCCGCCCCCCACTTTTTTTGAAAGCGAGTGTTCGCCTATGAACGCCCCCGCCGCAGCTACCTGAAAGCCGCGCGCCGAAAGAATGTCGGACATCTCGAGCAGGGCGTCGTCGTAGTCCCGATTTCCGTATACTGCGGCGGCGACAACGGGCGCCCCGCGTCCGGACAATTTTTTGATTATCGGCTCCGCAATGGCGGGGACTCTTCCGGCGTACACGGGAAGCGCGAGGACGAGCGCGCCGCCCCCGCCGAAATCCGGAAGGGGCTTTTTGCGGTCGGAGGGAAGGGTGAGCGGGAAATCGGCGGTTTCCATATTCAGCGCGGCGGCCATTGCGTCGGCTATCGCCCGGGCGATCCGTTTTGACGTTCCGGTGGGGCTGAAATATGCCGCCGTTATTTTTTTCGCCTGTGGTGTGGAGAGCGGTGGGTTGTCCATTTGCGCGTGAGGAAGATTAAAATTTTGCGAATTGCGGGGGGCGGAGGGAGGGGGTTAAAATTTTTCGACGTCGATTTCCGTCACGCCGTCTTCGATGAGATAGCGCATTTCGTCGTGGTAGTTCGCGCCGTCCGCGATTTTCTCGGCGGGCAGCTTTATGTAGTTTGATTCGGCCTCGGCGAGTATCGTGCCATCCCTGTCGGTAATCGCGGTGCGGGTGACAAAATACCTCGAAGTCTCGCGCGCCACCATCCCCCTCCCGACGAGCTCCACGCCGTACGGAACGGGCTTGCGGAATTTTACGCTCATCGACGTCGTGACGCCGAGCATCGCTTCGTCCAAAACCCAGTATCCCCTGAGGGTGAGCTCGTCGAGCATCGTGGCGATGAGCCCCCCGTGAACCCTTTGCGGGAAGCTATGGTGCGCCGGAAGGTAGGTGAACAATGTCAGCGCGCTTCCGTCCTCCATGTTGTAGAACTGCGATTTCAGACCCACCGGGTTTTCCATGCCGCAGATAAAGCACATTCTGCTGTTTCTCTGTTTTCCCAATACTTTCATGCTTTTTAATTGAAACGCTTTGAAGGCGGCGCGCAAAAAATTTTGCGTGGAAATTCGGCGGATTCGGCCTTTTGGTTCAGATTTTTTCGTACCGTATGCGGTAGGTTTTTTTCGGCTCGATGCGCGCAGAGTATTTTCCGCCGCCGTCGGATTTGAATTTGAGCCCCGGGCAGACCGGTTCCGCCGCCGATTTGAGCCTGAGCGTTCCGATTCCGCCGTCGGATTTTATCTCGACCGAATTTTTGTCCATCGAAATTTTTATCTCCCCGAAGGGCGTCGGAACGGACGCCTTGAACCAGCCGAGTTTGGAGAGCTCGGGCGCCGCCTCGTACTCGGAGTATCCGGCCTTTGTCGGCCTCACGCCGGCAAAATACCTTCCGAGCAGGAACAGCGGGCTCGCCCCCCACGAGTGGCAGAAGCTGCGGCCGAAAGGCCTGCCGTACATTGCGGTGTGCTGCGCGCCCTTCTCGTCGGGATTGTAGACCTCCCAAAAGGAGGTAGCCCCCTCTTTGAGCATTCCGCCCCAATAGCTCTTTATCTCGTCCAAAACGTAGTCGTGTTTTCCGATTTCGCAGAGGGCGGCGAGCTCGTAGAATCGCATGTAAGGGGTGGTGATTTTTTGCACGGAGCCGTTTAGCAGTATGTTGTCCCTGATTTTCTCCGCCTTTTGCGCGTCGAGAAACCCGAATAACACGGCGAACATTCCCGCGTAGCGCGTGGTCTTTTCGGAAAATTTTCCGTTTTCATAGCTGTGGCGCAGCGTTCCGCGCGCGTCGTCCCAGAAGAGTTTGAGGGTTTTTTCCTTGAGCCCGCGCGACATCGCGGCGAATTTTTCGCAGTCTTCGCTTTCGCCCGCTATTTTCGCGCACTCGGAGAGCGAGTCGAGGGCGCGCGCGAACAGTATTTGCTCGGCGCACAGTATCCCGCTTTTCGGCATGGGCGCCCAGTCGAGAAACACCCAGTCGTCTTTGCGCCCGACGGCGAATCCGTTTTCGTCCGCGCGCGAAATGCAAAAGTCGGCGAGCGTTTTCATGCGGGGGTATATGTCTTTGACGAAGGTCGAGTCCCCCGTATAGAGGTAGTATTCGCGCACGGAGTTCAGCCAGTAGAAGGAGTAGTCCATTATTCGGTTGACGTGCTTGGTGTCCGGCTCCTTGCCCCTGTTCGCCCACAGCGTGCGGCGCGTCGTGGGAAGGTCGAAAAAGCTGTAATAGTTCATAAGGTAGCTCTGCGCGGCGTCTCCCGCCCAAACCCACCTGTCGCGCTTTACGCCGTCGACGAAAAATTCGCGCGCGGTCAAAAAGAGCGTGCGGTAGGAGACGTCCCAAATCCTGTTGAGCAGCCCGTCCGAGGACTTGAAGCTGCCGCGCTTTGCGATGTCGGCGTATTCGAAGTCCATGAGCATTTCGTCCGCCGCGAGCCCGCCGCTGAACACCGCGCGCGCATACCGGAACCCCTGGGCGTCGGGCAGGGCGACATCCGCCGGCTTTTCGAGGTCGAAGGAGTATTTCCCAAACACTTCGCAGTGCTCGTCGGAGTTCGCCTCCTCCGGTGATTCCCCGTAGTACACAGCGACGGTTCCCTTGCCGCGCAAACCCTTGAACTTTACAAACCCGAAAGTCTCTTCCCCGAAATCCGAAAAAATTTTCCCGGGCGACTTTTCCGTTTTTGCCGGCTTTATTTCCCTCCTCGGGAGCTCGAATTTCGCGGGCGGATTGTCGGGGCGGCAAAACCCGTAGTCGGTCGCCGCGCGCGTAATCGGGAGACCCCGCGCCCTCTCGACCTCTTCAAATTCGGCGTTTGCCCTGTCTGTCTTTACGCGCCACGACCTGTCGGATTTTACGCTCGGGCCCTCCACCCGGATTGCGGGGATTTTTTCGTAGTTGAACACCGCTATTTTGAGGGTGTGTCTGCCGGCGGGGAGAGTTATCTCCGGCGGCTCTCCCGCGAAAAATATTTTTCGGTCTATTGACGCTGCAAATTTTCCCTGCGAGGCGATTTTAACGGTTTCGGGCTCCTTTATGTCGTAGTCTTTAAAAAAGTATACGCAGGGGTAGTGCCCGGAAATTTTCCAGTCGGCGGGCGACAACGCCCCCTTGTAGGTTATTTTTGAAGAGAATTGGGCGCTTAAAAAATTCTCGAAATCTCCCGGGTACCAAATCCACGACGCCCCGTTTTCGCCCGCGCCGGCGCAGGTTCCGAAAAGGGCGCACGCGCCGAATGCCAGTAGTTTTTTCATTCGTAAAAAGTACAAAATTTCCGCGCGCGCTTCAATAAAATTGTACCGCGCGCGGGGACGGAGATGGTGCGCGATGCGCAGGGGCGGAGGTTCGCCCGCCGCGCGCGGAGTCTCTTTGCACGGCCGCGAGGGCGCATAAATCTGCGGGAGCCGCGAAGGCTTGATTTTTTCTCAGGCGCGTTTCAAAATGCTTTCATTATTCCAAAAGGTATGAAAATAGCGGTGACATCTCAAAACGGCTCGGTATTCCAGCACTTTGGACGCGCTCCCGAATTCGCGGTATTCGACGCGGAAGACGGAAAAATTACGGGTGCGGAAGTTATTTCCTGCGGCGGCTCCGGACACGGGGCGCTCGCGGGCTTATTAGGCGATAAAAAGATTGACGTGCTGATATGCGGGGGCATAGGGGCTGGCGCGGTAGCCGCCCTGTCGGAACTTGGCATAAAAGTTGCAGGCGGGGCTTCGGGAGACGTCCGCAAGTGCGCCGAGGACTACCTCGCGGGAAAGCTTGAATCCGACCCCGATTTCCATTGCGGCTGCCACGATGGAGGCGGCGAACATTCCTGCGGCGGCGGCGACTGCCGCCACGGACATTGCTGACGGGGCTTGCGCCCGCGTCATCCGCCATATTCTTCGATTATTCTGACGAACGACGGCGCAGTCGAGCGCAGCTTCACCTCGCCTACGCCCTTGATGCGCGCGGCCTCTTCCAGCGTGCGGGGGCGGAGGCGTGCGAATTCCGCGAGGGTGGCGTTTGAAAAAATCTGGTACGGCTTTACCTTGCGCGCGGCGGCAAGGCGCATGCGCTCTTTCGCCATGATTTCATAGAGCCTTCCGTCGGAGGAATCGAGCTCTTCGGCCGCCTTTTTGCCGCGCGGCTTTTCGGGAGCCTTTCCGCCTTCAAAAGCGGGGTCTTCCGCGCGCTTTTTGCGCTTATCCGGAGCGGGGGAGGGGGAAACCCTCGGGTAATGCATTCTGACAGTTGTTTTGGAATCGAGCAAAACGTCCACGCCCGCGTCGGTTATGCCAAGCAGCGGGTATTCGCCGTCGAGCGCCGTCTCCACGAGACCCGCGTCGGCGAGCGCGTCGAACAGGCTGTTGACAAATTTTTTTCCGAAAGCTTTCAGGATTGCGTGCGTGGAAATTTTATCCAGCCCGAGCTGGCGGATTCTGGCGTCGGAGCTTCCGAGCAGCGACTTCACTATCATTCCCCTGCCGAAGCGCGGCAGCCACGTCCGCGGCCCGGCGCGCCTCGAAAGCCTTGCCACCCCGCTGAGCGCCTTTCTCACGACGGTGAGTTCCATGGGCGACAGTTCGCGCGTTGGGGCGTCCGAAGTTCCGGTTGCCGCCGCGCAGTTGTCGCATTTCCCGCAACACTCGGCGCCTTTTTCGCCAAAGTAGTTTAAAATCCAGCGCTGGCGGCAGTCTTTTGCGTAGGCGTATGCGATGACGTCGCGCAGCTTGGCTTCGTCGCGCCTCCGCTTTTCTTCCAGCATTCCGGGCGGGAAAACGATGTCTTCGGGCTCGATGTCGGGATCGGGCAGCCGCGTGCCCCTGACCCTCGAGCCGGCGACGTCGAACCGCTCGACGAGCCCGCGTTTTCTCAATATGGATATCGCGCTCGAAACCGCCATGGGGTTCGCCCCTCCCGCGCGCATCGGGCGTTTTGCGCCCGTCCGGCGGGAAAATTTTCCGGCTATAATGTCCGCTATCGTTTCAATGTCCAGAAGGCACGACGCCGACTCGTCCGCGTTGTTTTTTATCGCGCGGTACACGCTTCTTATAAAATCCGGCGAAGGGTTGGAACCCTCGATAAAAAATTCCTGAACCCGCTTGTCGGAATACATCATAAGCATCTCGCAGCGCGATTCCTGCCCGTCGCGTCCGGCGCGTCCGGACTCCTGGTAGAGAGCCTCGACGCTCCCGGGCAGCTCGTAGTGGCAGACGAATCTTATGTCGGGCCTGTCGATGCCCATGCCGAACGCATTTGTGGCGACCGCAATGTTTTTTCTTCCGCTTATGAAGTCTTCCTGCGATTTCTCCCGCTCCTGCGGCGACATCGCCCCGTGGTATAGCGTATGGGCTATCCCGCGCCCCGCGAGCTGTTCCGACAGAAACTCCGCGCTCTTTCGCGTGGCGCAATAGACGATGCCCGCACCGCCGCCCGCGGCGAGCTCGCAGATTCTCGAAACCTTTTCCGCCTTGCTCGAAACTTCGCGGACGTTGAACGAGAGATTGGGCCTCGCGAATCCCGAGACGTAGACTGCTGGGTCGCGGAGCATTAGCTGTTTGGAGATGTCCTCCCGAACCTCCGGCGTGGCGGTCGCGGTAAATGCCGCGCAGACGGGGTGCCCGAGGCTTTCGAGAACCTCCCCGAGGCGCATGTAGTCGGGGCGGAAATCGTGCCCCCATTGGCTTATGCAGTGGGCTTCGTCCACCGCAAACAGGGATATTTTGACGCCCGAGAGCGCCCGCGCGAACGACCTGGCCCTAAACCGTTCCGGCGCGATGTACGCGAGCTTCAGCCTTCCCGCGGCAAGGGCCTCCAACGCCTCCGACTGCCTCGCCCAAGACTGCGAGCTGTTTATCATGTCCGCCGGAATCCCGCGCGCCCTTAGGGCGTCAACCTGGTCTTTCATCAGCGCGATGAGCGGCGATATCACGATGGTGACCCCGTCCAGTAGCATGGCCGGCAGCTGGTAGCAAAGGCTCTTGCCGCCTCCGGTGGGCATTATTGCCAGCGTATCTTTTCCCGAAACGATGGACGCGACGATTTCGCCCTGCGGCTTTCTAAAACGCTCGTGGGAGAAATACTTTTTAAGCGCCTCCGTAAGGCGCAACTCGTCCATTGTTTCCATTCCCCCAAATAAAAAACTCCCCGCCAAAAATTCAACAGTTTTGAGCATCGTTTGGCGTTTTGGGGATCAGAGCGAATTATTATATGATTTCCCAAATTCCTTTTGGAATTTAAAAAACTTTTCAGATTTTTTTGCGTTGATTTTTTCAGGCGCGGCAGGTGGATCTTGCCGGAGCGTACAATCCGCTATATGCAATGAAATGCCGCTCAATATGAAAATCCGGAAATTTTCAAAAGAGTTTGTCATTTTTGCCCAATGGCTATTCCAAAGCTTTAAAGTGGCATGTCCTGCAATGAATTTTCAAACGCTGTTCAAGCGCCGACTCCTTTCGTTTTTTAAACGAAGTGCCGGCTTTTAGCCATCCGGAAAGTTCGCGAAGGGGATTCTTTGGCTGTCTATCGCGTCGCGGCGCCTGTAATTAGGATTGCGCCTCTGGAATTTGTCCGGAGGGCATTAGTATATTTCTCCGGTTTTTGCGTAAGATTCATATATCTCTTCAAGGCGGTCGGATTGTATCCGTTCGATTTTTAGAAGCTCTGGCGGGATTGGATTTTCATTTCCGCCAAGAACGACTCTTATAAAATCGTCCCTGAATCCGATTTTTTCCGCGTCTGCGTAAGTTGCGGAATAGAATAGCGTATCAATCCTGCTCCAAAGTATAGCCGACATGCACATGGGGCATGGATAACCGCTCGCGTAAATTGAATATCCGGATAGGTCGTATGTTCCAAGCTTGGCGCATGCCGCGCGGATTGCCTCTATTTCGGCATGGGCGGTTGGGTCGTTTTTAGCGATTACCGCGTTTTGGGCGGAAGCTATAATATTTCCGTTTTTATCAAATACAAAAGCCCCAAATGGGCCGCCGCGTTTTTCTTTCAGGCATGAAGATTCAATGCGGGAGAGTTCTTCGTCGATTTGTTTATTTGTAGGGCGCATGGAAATACGATAACATACAGGGCTCGACTCTTCAAACTATTAATTTCGAAGTTCTATTTTTTTTCTTTATCCAAAAATTTTATGTTGTTTTAGGTTTTGACCGCCAGAACACGACGGGATATTTGTCTATATTTAAATTGGCGAAACAGAGGGCAAAAAAGAGAAAACCCTTACAATGTAGAGCGCGTTATTTGATTCATACAATATATGAAATTCATTAAGTGTAAGTAAATTGGGTTATTCCGCAATTGTGGAACATGCACAGAACAGCGAAGATGTGTTCGCAGTCCCCAAAGGCTCCGTTTATACTACGATTCGCATTGGCAAAAGATATGGCATATAAAGAAATGCATGGGGAAGATAGGCAGTTAAAGGATATGATGAGGACAACGAGCCAGAAGGCTCCGATAGAGTTTGAAAAGCTGGCGGAAGGGATAAGGAACGGATTGCGCCGATAATAAAGACATAGAGGTTTAGTAAGAATAACGGAATAGCGGAGGGATTCCGCCGCAAGATAAATTAATCAAAAGGCGGGCTTGCGAACCGGAATTTTGACGCTCTACGTCAAAGATTGTGGAATGGGAGAAAAAAAAGAGGGCAAAGAGAATAAAAAATGTTCTACAATGCCCAATGTGTTAATCAAGGGTTACAAGATACTCAGGACAGTAAGAGTTGGTCAAGACTTTTCGCTTGCGGAAGTTGAGCATAAGCAGTCGGGTATACCCGACTGCTTATGCGGGTCGCATCGTTTGATACATTACGATTCCTACCGGCGTTATATTAAGCACGTCTCTGAAAACGGAGCTATTTATCATCTCAAGGTAAAATGCAAGCGTTACAAGTGTCTCGATTGCGGAAGGGTCTTTCGCGAAAGGCTTGAGGGAGTAAGGCCTTACGCTCGTCACTCGGAGAGGTTCAAAAACAGGCTCGTAAGTGAATACGCTCGGAACGTTTGCAATAAGGCTATTGCTCGGATTTACCGCATATCTGCAAGCACGGTTGAGCGGGCAATCCACAGTAGGTACGAGCAAAAGCTCAAAGAGCAAATCAACTATCCTTGTCCTGAAATTATAGGAATAGACGAGCACACAATCCACAAGGGTTACAAGTTTGCGACTACGATAGCCGACTTATCGCACCACAGGGTATACGATGTTATTAAAGGGAAGAGACATATCGATATAGCAGGCGCGCTAATGTCGTACAAAGGCAGGGAAAATGTGAAGGTAGTGTGCATGGATTTATCGAGCGGATATCGAAGTATCGTAAGGAGATGTTTTCCGAGGGCGAAGATAGTAGCGGATAGGTTTCATGTGATACGATTAGTGCTCCACCACTTTATGGAATTTTGCAAGAGTGCGCAAGAAGAAGTAAAGTGGAAGAGAAAGATTACTTATCCTTTGCGGAAAAGGAGAGAGAGGCTAAAAGCGCAAGAGATGGAGCGGCTTAAAAGCTTTTTTAGGGGAAATCCGGCAATAGAGCTTGCGTACGAATTTAAGGAGCGATTATGCGGGCTATTGAATAAAAAGAGTCAGACGGCAAAGCAATGCAGGGATAACATAAGAAAGTTAAAGGAAATGATGAAGATAATGAAATACGAAGCGCCGACAGAGTTTGGGAAGCTTGCGGAAACGATAAGCGAATGGTTTGCGCCGATAATAAGAATGTGGAGATTTACAAAAAATAACGGAATTACGGAAGGCTTCCACCGCAAGATGAAGTTGATACAACGCAGAGCCTATGGATACAGAAACTTTGAAAATTACAGACTGAGAGTCCTCGTGGAATGCGGGGTGAATCTATGAAAGGCAAATCTAAAAAATCAACCTATTCCACAACCTTTGGTGTTGACCCAACTTAATGCAAATCTGCCTTTTACGCTTAAAAACTGGCGGAGAAAAAGCCTCGTATAACGTCTTAAAATGACAAATTTTTGAATTTTTTAAAAAGGCGAATTTTTGTCCCAAAAAATTTCAACAAGATAGACGTCCCGTCGCACATCTCCAAATTCGCAATTTTCTGTCTAACACTTTTGTAGCATATAATAAATTGTATCATAAGATTTCTATCGTCAATCATTGTTGGGACGAGCTTATATATGTTAGCGCCTATGATGACCTTGCAAGTCTGCCACCTACTTGCTGTATAGTGCATTATAGTTTTTTTCGCCTCTTTAAATATTTTATTTATGTTTTTATAGTTGTCGACTTATATGCCGTTTACGCGTGTAATGCCTTTGAATGCTTATTTTGCATTAAATTTGTGAAATATTATAATGTTTACGATACTATTTTCTCCATACCTTTCGTGTTTATATTTTAATATGGAGCATCTATTATTTTTATGTGCGTAAATTTTAAAAGATCATTTCTCTTTGACTCATTGTAAAATTTCATAGCCCGCAAAGATTGCCGTGGTCTGTCATTGCTACAGCTGGCATTTCAAGCTTTTTAGCGCGTTATTATGTTGGAAATTTTTATACAGTTCTCCAAGAAGCTATGATCCGTATGAACATGAAGATGTACAGAATTTTTCATTTTTATATCTAAATTTGGATTTAACAATGGCAGAAATAAATTTCCCGGTCCGTTTTAGGAGTTAACTTTTTGATAAACTCATTTGCAGCCTGAATGGAAAGATGTCCGTGGAAGCTTCTTCTCCGCAATTCCAATGGAGATTTTTTAATAGGTTTGGTCTCATCGTAGTATGCCTCTATTATAATTCTATCGGCTTCGTTGCAAAATTCGATTTCACTTTCCGACCATTCTCCAAAATCCACCATATAGACAGATTGTAACATCTCGTCATTTAGTTTGTAGGCAACGTTTTCTATGCAGTCGTGTTTCAGAGGTATAGTTAATACCGCCATATCTTGAATTTTAAAGTCTTCCCCTGTTTTAAATGTTTGCCACTTTAATTTTTTTGCAACAGGAATTTGTTTGAATATAGCGTCTCGAGTAGGTTTGTTTGCAACAAATATCGTTTTCGTGTCTTGCGGGAAAAACTCCAATCCCGAGCAATGGTCTAAGTGATCATGTGTTATGAAAACACAATCAATATCGCAGCAATCTATGTACCCTATACTTTCTTTCGTTAACCCTATATCAAATAGGCAGTTTAAAGAGCGAGTCAATATCTGGGCACATATCGCGTGCTTGGTATTCTCAATAAATCTAATTGGCGCTACCGCTTTAAATATTGAGCTTTTTGAATAATCAAGAAATCGCGTTCCCAGTCTATAATCAAAAGATTTTAACCTATTTTTTATGTTTTTCTCAAGATAGACTCGGTTGACTTTTTGCAGAGACGGTGCAAATTCTAAGATTCCTTTTACTGTATCAGCACAGATATGGGCATATATATCTTCCATTCTATCGCGCCTTAATTTTATTTTGCCGGCATCGAGGCTGGACTGCTCCATGCGCTGAATCGCCTTCTTGATAACTTCTATTTCCGCAAATCTTAAACGCTCTAATTGTCTTTCGCTAAGTTTTTCCATAAACAGCGATAATAATAGATATTCGCGTAAAGTTAATGTTGCGAATTGTCCCCAAATTTAAGCCTTTATTTTAAATGTAAATATCTTTATATTTATTTTGTATTATGGCGCATAAACGTTCAGATGTTTTCAAGACTAAATGGCTAAAGATTTTTCATCTGCCTGCTTTTGATGAAGAAAGAGCGTTAAATGAACTGAACTCTTTGCCGTTTTCTGATGAAAGAGATTTTCCGCTCATTAAATTTTTGTTTTCCGAACTACCGCAAATATTAGACGAACGTAGAAATGAGTATGTTTGGAATTTGGCAAATGCGTACGCCTATTTTTGTCTGAATTTTTGGCAAGCGCGAGTGGCTTTTGTTCCTTTCCCCGAAACCTATGCAGAAATTTTAAAAGAGGCGTTGGAAAGTAAATCCGATATATTTTCTTCTAAAATACGGGCTATTGTGGAACTAACCGCAGATACATCTCTGGGCGGGGCTTGTGGATTTAATAGCTTTGAATTTAAAAATTTGGCGGCTGTAAAAGAGGCACAAGAAATAGTTTACAAGGGAAGATACGAAGATTTTCTAAGCGTCGTCGGTCGCGCAAAATATGATGAATTTGAAAAGAAGATTCTATCGTCAGAAGAATTTAAGCGCGACTGGAGTTTGATAAAATCGCTCTATCCAAAAGAAACATGCGTCGAAGGCAAATTGCGTCGGCGTCTATTAAACGAACGTGCGTGGACGCTTGATGGCGGAGTTTCTTTCAAGACACAGCAATCCGAATTTGAAGCGATATTTGAACTCTTTTGTTGGAAATATTACCTGTGGGCAATGGATGGCGATAAACCCTACATAATGAAACCTTCAGTAAATATTACTCCGCTTGGCACGCAGATCTTTATACCAGGATATATTTCATACGATGCCAAACGAGACTTTAACCACGGTAAAATTTCGCGCCTGCACAAAGCAAAGGGCGTACAAAAGCAGGGATTGGCATTTACAGAGAGCCGCACGCGCCTTGCCGCATTAAAAAAACTTGCGCTCGAAGCCGAATCCGAAGGAAGAAAAAATAAACTTAAAGGCGACAAACTATTAGACTTTATCGCCCGCGCCATCGGCCGTCCCAACATGGATTTCCGATCAATTAGAAAACTAATAGAAAGATAGAAAAATGGCTAAAAGAATATACACAATAGAGGAAACTGAAAAATATGCAGATGGACTGCTAAAAGAATTAAATCAAGACAATATTAATAAATTGTATAAAGCAGATTCTAAACGTGTTAAACATTCTAATATATTAAATTGGAATGGAGTTACAAAGGACGATTCATCAAAATATTATATTAATATTATATCAGAAAAGATATATCCGAAAGTTGTTGATATGTTAAAAAAGATTCCTTTTATTGATAGAAAAAATGGATTCCCCAAAAGAAAAAAAGGGGAAAAAACGAGAATAGGTAAATTTAAAATTTCAGAAAGAGATATTGCAGAATGTATAGAGCTTAATGATCTAGGTGATAACATTGAGTTTGAGATACCATTAAATGCTAAAAGATCAGACCGTGGTGTTGGTAAAATTGATTTCTTAACATACAATAAAGATACTGATACTATAACAATAGTAGAATTAAAAGCTCCTAATAGCACAGAAGGACTTTTAAGAGCAGCATTTGAAATTCAGACATATTATCAACAATTTTCTGAAGAATTTTTTAATAAGTTCTTAACTATAAAATTATGTAAAAAAATCCAAATAAAGCGAGAAAATGTGAAAAAAGCTGTTGTATTATTTAATAATACATGTGAAATTTCAAATGAAGCAAATGATCTATATAAAGTCGCAGCTGAATTCTGTGATGATAAGGATTCTTCGAAATTTGAATATCTTGCAAAGATATTTGATGATCTTGAAATTGACTTATATATTTATGAAACACCCGAAACCCCGAAGGATTACGAAAACAGTTACAAAAATCTTAAATTAGTTTGTTATAGAAAACATAATTCTTAAGTGATGTATATTTAAGCTCCTTTGAGTATTTTTCAAAGAAGCTTTTTTTATCTCAAACTTCTAGCTCTTGATTACATTCAGATAAGTTAAGTATGTTAATATTTCCGAATGTGTCTGGGTTTTGAGAGATATATTCTTGTGAATTTGTATGGAATGGCAATAGGGATTCGGGATCTAAGCCGCTTATGAATCTTTTTAAATCTTCACTAGCGGAGTGCCCCCCTGTATGGAGATTTTCAAAGATTATATTAGTATCGCCCATTAAATCTCTATACTGTCCACGCTTGTCGAATTCGGGAGTTAGATACCCGCTCCACATGGAGTATATGAGAACGAATTTTCCAATTCCGCATGCCTTTTGAATATCCCGAACGCGATTTAGTTTTAGAAGATATTTATGAGGATTTTTTGAGATTTCTTCGGCAGTTATAGAAGTGTTTTTGCGGTAAATAATATCCCTGAAATCCTTAAATCCAAGTTTCTTAAAAGAAAGTTCAAGTAAAACTCTTTGGCTTTTGGCAATATCATCTCGCGATAAGACCTTTACGTATTCCCAAGTTATTTGCGGAACTTTTACTCCGGATTTGCCCATAGCCCAAAGTATTAAAGCTGTGTAAATATCGCAGACAAAAATTCTCTTGTTGCGCCTTGTCGCTTTGTATATGGTGACAATTCTATCGACATTTATAGCGGAGCATATTGCAAAAACGGGTAGATTTGAATTTGCTGAAATTGTTTCAGTGATCTTTTCTGCAAGCTCTTCTTCGGTTTTTATGCTGCCTTCCCGAGGCTCTATGCAAGTACAATCGGCAATTAAAATATTTGGCTTTTTCACTGCATTTAATATGCGCGTAATGCAATTATGCTTGCGTCCGCCTGTGCGAAAATCGCCAGAATATAAAACCGCCTTCCCGTCCGTTTTTACAAGAAATGCATAGGAATCCGGCACGCTGTGGTCGGTCAAAAACGGCGTTATTGAAATGTCTTTAATTTTTACTTCTTCGCCGCTTTTAAAATGCAGAAATTTGCGATCGATTTTATCAAATTTGTCTCCATTAAAGGCTATCATTATTTGCAAAATACTTTCCGTAATTTCGCCGCAATACATTGGAATATTTTGGGAAACTCTGCCAAGCAAGCCGAAGTGATCCGGATGTGCATGCGATAGGAATATGGCATCGGTATTTTCAATCTCCTTGGGCAACTTTGCCTTCTCGCCATAAAGCTCGAGTCCGGCGTCTATAAATATACTCGCGCCCGAATTGCTTCTAATCTCAATGCAACTGCCGCCAATTTCTTTATCTCCCCTGTGTATAATCAATTTCATAAGCCCATATTATATGCGGAGAATAAAATATTTTAAAGTGCAAGAATTGTCCCCAATTCTCGCCATTATAAAAAGCAAAGTACGTGGTATTATGCAAAAAATAAAAATTTTATGAAATATTATTTTGCATACGGCGCGGATTTAAATAGCGAGGAATTCGAGAAGATATGTCCGAGTCCCGAAAAAATTGCATCGGCAAGACTCGATGATTATGAATTTTTTGTCGATGAATCTGGCAAGCCAAACATAAAGAAATCTGTAAACGAACATGTGTATGGCGGAATTTGGAGAATATCAGATTCTGGTTTCAACAACTTGGAATCTCCGTACAGTTTAGGCCTTTTACAAACTAACGTAAAAATCGAAAAATCTTTTTGCGGTGAGGGAAGCCCGAAAGATGCGGAAATTTTTACATGCATTAACAAATCTTCTAGCTTTGGGATATGCAAAGACGCAAGTTTGCAGAACTTATTTTACGGAGCACTGGACTTCGATTTGCCGGAATTCTATTTGGAATTTACGCAGCGCTTCTATGCCAAATATGTTTTTATCTACTCTAAACTTCTAATGGGATACGAGAACGATTACATCACCAAAAAATTGAAGATAAAAGAAATTGGCAAATGCCAAACTTGCGAAAAGTACAACATCGAAAAAAGCGATGGGAAAGCCATTCTAAAAAACGTCCCATGCGAACTAACCCACGGGAGAGGCTTCATATACAAGTTGAATAATATGAGGCAATTGGATTTCTTTGACGGAATTTTTGCAAATAGAAAATTTTTCCGCCGCTATCCAATCCGCATAAAGACAACTCAAGGAGAGATTTTTTTGGCGTGGTGCTACTTTAAGGAAGAACCTTTAAACTTAGGTATATTGGAGGTAATGGAATGAGAGAAATACAAAAATCATCGCGATACAATAACTATATTAAGGCTATTAAGCTGATAAAGCTTAAGAGGAAAGTTTCGACAAGTTTTCTTCAACGAAACATAAAGATTGGGTTTGGTGAAGCTTGTTCAATAATGAATGATTTGGAAAGGCGTGGATTCATTCGCATAGCGGAAACAAAATGCGAGGTAGACGCTTCATTATTTGACGTCGATGAAGCATTTTTGGCTCACACCCGAAACTATCCGCAATTTAAACTCCCAAGAGGTTATAACTCAAATAAAGATTTTCTAATAGATTCTGTACAACGAAATCTGCAGAAATTTTACCCAAATACTGAAGCGGAAATTTCAGAGCGCATCAATGATGAAATAGATTTTTTATCTAAGACAGGCTTTGATAATATATTTTTAATTGTTTGGGATTTGCTTGAAACCATGCGCAAAGACGGGCTATCCGCGCGTTGCTTTAGAGGGAGTGCCAGCGGTAGTATCATCGCATACATTTTGGGAATTACTGAGTTTGATCCAATAAAATACGGATTAGTTTTCGATAAGTTTTCGGCAGCGCAAAATTTAAATATTCCAACTTTTCATATATCTGAAGAGCCTTATCTTGTTGAGGATTACTTATATAAAAAATACCCCAATGTCTTCCACAATGGCGGAGGAATAATAGCTATCGGGAATTATCCGCTTCCTGATTTTCAAGCAAAAGACTTTAGGACTCAGGCCGAGGAAAGTGGCGCAATGATTATTGGAGCGTCAGCCAACGAGTTTGAGGATATCGCGCGCGAGTTATCAGAAATGATAGATGCTACTAAGGATCCAAGCGATTCTGATGTATTCAAATTTTTTGAAAATCCCGATAAAAACTTCTTTGGAATACCATATTTTCAATATAAGTCGGCTAAAGAATATGCCAAAAAATTAAAGCCAAATTCGTTGTTAGAACTGGCCGCTATAATTGCTTACAATCGGCCGGGGTGTTGCGATTTGCTCGATGAACTTATTGCAAATAAAATAAATCCAGATGGCGTAAGGAAAATACACCCCATCATTAGCGAGATTACAAAGGAAACATACGGCGTTCTTGTTTTCCAAGAACAATGGATTGGAGCGGCACACAAATTAACTGCTTGCGATTGTTTAACCTTAGGCAAGTGGCGAAACGCTTTGAAAAAGAAAGAATGCGATTCGGCTCTTAATGAAGAAATTTTAGGCGCAATAATTGATAATTTGCGATTAGAAAGAGAAGCGGCCGAAGAAATCCTAAAATATTTGGAGAAATCTATAACTACGGCCTTTAGCAAATCTCACGCCTTAGGCTGCGCAAAAATCGCCTTTGAAATTGCAAAATTGAGAGTCGCATTATTAAGCGCCTAATCTCGACTAAATCTAACAACAGATGCATTTATGGTTTTGAGGGGGAAATCTCAAAATACCTCTTGGCATATCCTTACTTCTGCGGGAAACCAACCCAGTATTTGAAGTCATTCACAATTGCGGGTTTTAATATAAATATAGGGAATAACTACTGATAGTATAATTATGAAATACAAAGAATTCAAAGAAACATTCTTGAATCCAACGCAAAATGATTCGATTGAAAATTTTAATGGATGGGAAGCATTTTCTACCGATGATTGGGAAGATATATTGTGCGAGCAACCTCAGTTTGAAAAAAAGCAAAAGAATATAAAAACGGATGGCTTGCTCTATTGATAGAAAAGCCAGAGCTTGCTTCTAAATGCGACAAGTGGGAAGAATTTAATACTGTGGATTGGAGCCGTCTTTTAAGTGAACAACCACAATTTGCAGACAAGTGTGACAAATGGGAGAAATTTGACGATATAGACTGGCGACGGCTCATAGTACAACAACCGCAGTTTCTAGAAAAAGCAAAAGAGTATGCGGCAGGTTGGGTAGCTCTATTGATGAAGAATCCAGAGCTTGCACCAGAATGCGACAAGTGGGAGGAATTTTATACCTGGGATTGGAGCTGTCTCCTAAGTAAACAACCACAATTTGCGGACAAGTGCGACAAGTGGGAGAAATTTTATATTGGGGTTTGGAGTTGGAGTCCTCTCTTAATTGAACAACCACAATTTGCGGATAAGTGTGACAAGTGGGATGAATTTCTCGTTTCGGACTGGGAATCGCTCATAGAACAACAACCGCAGTTTCTAGAAAAAGCAAAAGAGTATGCGGCAGGTTGGGTAGCTCTATTGATGAAGAATCCAGAGCTTGCATCTGAATGTGGCAAGTGGAAAGAATTTTATACTTCGGGTTGGAGCTGTCTCCTAAGTAAACAACCACAATTTGCGGACAAGTGTGATAAGTGGGAAAAATTTGATACTTGGGATTGGAGCTGTCTCCTAAGTGAACAACCACAATTTGCAGATAAGTGTGACAAATGGGAGAAATTTGACGATATAGACTGGCGACGGCTCATAGTACAACAACCGCAGTTTCTAGAAAAATCAAAGGAGTATGCAGCAGGCTGGCTTGCTCTATTGAAGAAGAATCTAGGGCTTGCATCAGAATGCGACAAGTGGGAAGAATTTAATACTGAGAATTGGAGCTGGCTCTTAAGTAAACAGCCACAATTTGCGGACAAGTGTGATAAGTGGGAAAAATTTGATACTTGGGATTGGAGCCGCCTCCTAAGTGAACAACCACAATTTGCAGACAAGTTCGATAAGTGGGAGGAATTTGATGTTTTGAACTGGGAGCCGCTCATAAGAAGACAACCGCAGTTTGTGAATAATTGTCCAGATACTATTTATGATGAATTTTCACCTGCTGACTGGAAAATATTTGAATATATAATTCCCGAATCTATTAAAGAAAGATACGTTAAATAAATTCTTAATCTAAGTCGTTATTTTATTTAATAGGCTCACAACCACTTATCTTCGTAAAAGTGGTTGTTTTATTTTATAATTTAGCAATAAATTTTGTTTACTGCTCAGAAAATAGCTTGTCATGATGGAGAGCTAGTAACATGAGCGTAGCTGTTTTACGTTCTGAAGTTATTAATATCTTAGCGGGAATGAGAAAACCTTACAAGCGATGTCAATAACAGGGATATTATTCTTAAAGGGATAGTGCAATCGTACTATTACAAGGGAAACAATAAGCCCTAATATTTTTATATCAGTAATTTAAAAATGCTGTCGCTATTTGCTTAGTATTTAGTTATAATCTATTTTTGGAGAATCTTTCAGAAAATCCATTCATAAAAAATTAGTCAATGCATCTGCAAGCATAAGACTAAAATCCAAATTTTAACCTATGAAAAGATTGGGGAAGATTTGTTCGGATATATCAGCGGAAATATTTATATGAACGGGCGTTTTAAGAGAATCGCTTTTTACAAAACCCTTGGATTCAAGTTCGGATAAAATTGCGCGCGAAGCCCTTTCGGACATACCAGTTATTTCGCATATCTTCCCGCGGGGCGTTTCTCCAAAAGTCCAAAGCTCTTTTATAATGCGAAGGCAAAGTTCCGATTTCTTTGGGAATACCTCATGCATTAAGCGGGCATATCGGCTTATTACGGAATCCAATTTCAGGACGCCAAGCATGAAGTCCATTTGATCAAGCATTGTGGAAAGGAAAAATTCGCAAAATTTAATCAGGCTTCGCTCGCTAAGAGTGCCTCGTCCGTCAAGATCGCCTTGTCTATCCTGATCGGCGATTGCAAGCTTTGCGTAATACTGACTGCGGTTTCTTGCAAGCCCGCGGGAAATAGACCATATTCCGCCTCCGTTTAGTCCGTATGCCTTGAGTAGAGAGCTTGTAAATATGCGCACAACCCTACCGTTACCGTCTCCAAAAGGATGAATCCACGCCAACCTGTGATGAGATGCCGCGGCGGCAATCAGAATTTCGCCTATTGGGATATTTTTATAAGCCTCGCAGAACCTTGCGATGAACTTCTCTAAACTTTTTGAGGCTGGGGGTTGATGAGCGCCCACGGCAACTTCAAAATTTCGGAATTTTCCGGGAATGATTTGATATTCTTTGCCGCTTTGCGATTTTGAGAGTCGCATCGATTCCGGCAAATTTGCATAAAAAGTCTCATGGATTTTGAGCAATGTTCCGGGAGTAAATATATTTTCTTCCGTTGCGTAACTTAATATGGCGTTTTCGGTCTTTACATGGGCAAGACCTAAAAGTTGCTTGTCCCGCTCTTGCAGATTCGAGGAAAAATCGTTTTGCAAGGCGCGTTCTATGTCTTTCGGGTATGTATGATGTCCTTCGATTAAATTTGAATAGTAGCTGTTCATGTCGGCGACGACTGCCGAGACAGCTTTTGCCGTAATCGGATGAAGTTTTTCCTTTAATCCGCCGATTCTTTCTCTAATAGCGCCTGAAAGCGAGATAAGTTCAGGCGTAATGCGCGGCATCATAGGTTCCATACTTGAAACCTTCATTGGAATAACTTTGCCGATGTTTTTGCCGATTGTCATAAAGTTTAACTTATTGTATTATCGCAAGTAATTTACATAAGTAAAGTATAAAACCCAAAAAATATGCCGATATTTTTGCCGATATAACTTTGCAAACCCACAACAGCAATAGGCAATTATTTGCCCAACCTTTGTAAGACTATGGGGAATAGTCTTGCCATTACATCGCTCATAAACTTCTTGTCGCTACACATTTTTGAGAAGAAGTCCTCATTTGTGGCGTAGCGATTTGCAAGTATTGACGGGAATAATTTATCGTAAACGATGCGGATAGTCTCTCTGTCGCTCTTTGCAAATTTTTGAAGTTCCGGATCGTTTATAAGGTCGTTTTCTATCTGTTTTAAGACCTTATCCATCTCGGTGAAGTTGGTTCCGAATTGTTTGTTTATATCGTCGACAATCACGGACAGCTTGTCTCGCTTAGGTTCGGATTTTTTCCCTTTACCTGTCATTGGTGCGACTTTCCCGTCGGACTCATCGAGCGCTATGCTTCCGTCATACTTCTTTTCGTTTTTGTAGTATTCTAAAAGTATCATGTCGTCCAAATGGACTTTTTCACTTTTGTCTCGCGGGATTACTTTCAGGAGGAACTTTGCAAATATGGCAAATTTAAGCAAGTCCTTGTCATACATCCTGCATATTTGAGTTATGAAACCGTAGAAACTTACGAAGGACTCCAATGCCGACAAAAATTTGTCCTGATCTTCTCTTTTTAAATCGGAATAAGTTTTCACGGAACTATCGAGAATTGACCGCATTTTGCCGATGGCATTTTTGTCCTGTTCTCCGCTTTTAAAGTAGATGTCCGCGACATTGTCTATCTGTTCTTGCGTATATACCGCCGATTTATCGAGATACTTTTTTAGGTCATATATTCGGTTGGGGTCCGTTTCCTCTTGCAAAACGGTAGCTTGATAAAAGGGCTGAAAGGCCTCCTTTATGTCTTCGGGGCTATTTACAAAGTCCAGCACAAAGGTATCGGTTTTGCCTTTGCATGTTCGGTTTAGGCGCGAGAGCGTTTGCACGGCCTTGACGCCCGTTAGGCGCTTATCGACAAACATTGTATGCAGCAAGGGCTCATCAAAGCCCGTCTGGTATTTTTCCGCGACAATTAGAATATTGAAGTCGTCGCTCTTAAAATACTCTTTTAATTGGTTTTCTTTTATGGTTTCGCCGCTTTTTGTCTTGTTGCACTTTTCCTCAGTGTAAGAGACTTCTCCGTCGACAAGCTCTCCGGAGAATGCAACAAGCACGTCTAAATTCTTATAGCCATTGTCCCTTATAAAATTTTTGAACTCTTTGAAATAGCGTATCGCGTGCAGGCGGGAGGCGGTAACTACCATTGCCTTTGCGTGCCCGCCTATTTTTTTCGAGGTTATATCGCGGACATGCTCCAACATAATCGCCGTCTTTTGCGATATATTGTGCGGGTGCAGCGACTCAAATTGGCGGACTGCCCGCGATGCTTTGCGCTTGTTGAATTCGGGGTCGTTTTCTTCGCTTTTGGCAATTTTATAGTAGGTTTTGTATGTCGTATAGTTTTTTAATACGTCCAATATAAAGCCTTCCTCTATGGCCTGGCGCATAGAGTAAATGTGGAGCGCGCGGTAGGTACCGTCGGGCATTTTAGTGCCAAACATTTGCAAAGTTTTGCCCTTTGGAGTGGCGGTAAAAGCAAAAAACGACATATTTTTATGGGTCCCGTGCGAGGCCAACTCCTGAACTATTTTATCCTGATAATCCGGCTTTGCGTTCTCGTCTTGGCTTGCAATTTTTGCCGCCTCTTCAAGCTCCTTTCCCATGTCGGCGAGGGCGAATTTGAGCTTTTTTGCGGCCTCGCCCGTTTGGGAGGAATGGGCTTCGTCGCAGATTATTGCAAATCGCCGCCCGCCCGCCTTAATTTGCTCGAATATCACAGGGAACTTTTGAAGGGTTGTTATAATTATCGGGATTCTATCGTTTATAGCTTGCAACAGCTCCTTGGAATTTTTTTCGACTTTTTTAACGACCCCGCGGACATGGTCGAACTGATAAACCGTATCCTGCAACTGCGAGTCCAATACCTTACGGTCCGTAACGACAATTACAGAGTTGAATATTTTTTTGTCGTTTGCGTCGTGAAGCCCCGAAAGGCGGTGCGCAAGCCAGGCTATGGAATTAGACTTCCCGCTGCCCGCGCTGTGCTGAATGAGGTAGTTTTTGCCGGTTCCATTTGCCTTTACGTCGGCCAAAAGTTTTGTGACTACGTCAAGCTGGTGGTAGCGCGGGAATATTATGGATTTTCTGCCGTCTTTTTTTACATCAAGGTGAATGTATTTCTGTAGAATTTCCATTAGCCTATCTTTGCGGAGTACATTTTCCCAGAGATAGGCAGTCATAAAGTTGTCGGGATTGGGAGGGTTTCCCTTGCCGCCGACTTCACCCGCGCCGTTTGAGCCTTGGTTAAAGGGCAGAAAGTAGGTTGCGGCGCCGGCAAGTTGAGTTGTCATAAATACCTGCGCCAAATCGAGCGCAAAATACACAAGCAGGCGCTGATTGAAGGCAAAAATGGGGTCGCGCGGGTCGCGGTCTTTTTTGTACTGGTATATGGCGTCATCGACGTTTTGGCCTGAAAATTCGTCTTTCAGCTCAAGAGCTGCAATGGGTATTCCGTTTAGGAGTAAAACTATATCTATCGTATTTTGCGTATCGCTGGGCGAATAATGGAATTGGCGCACGCAGTGCAAAATGTTGCTCTTATAGCGCACCGCAAGGTCCGGATTTATGGAGGTTTCAGGCGCAAAATACGCTACCATAAAATTTACGCCCCTATCTTTTATACCGTGGCGCAAAACCTGAATTAGGCCGTCGGCTTCAACCTCTTCGCAAAAGCGCTTTATGAATCTGCGCTCGCAGTCGGAACCATAAATTACCTGATAGCGCTCCCAAGCCTTGGGCTGGGTAGATTTTACAAATGAAAGCAAAGTTTGGGTATCCAACGCCAAGCGGGCGTTAAAATTCTTGTCGCTTCCCTTAATGAATCCGCCCTCGGGCGAGCACAAATACGCCTCAATGGCCTCCTCCAACTTGATTTCCCTGTGGTTAAAGTGAGTCATGGAGTTATATTATATGTCATCTTCAAAAAGATTGTCTTCCAATCCTAATTCATTTGTAGGTTCTAACGAAATTATTTCATGTAACTTTTCAACAACATATTCATTAATCTTGTCATCTTTTATTTTTACCCTTAGATCTACTTTAAAAGCAACATCAAATATGTTGTATTTATCTGGGTGTAATATTCTATTTTTTAGTTCATCAGAATCAAACGTCGTATTAATTGGAATTTGAGAAATATCTTCAATTATTGCTTTATTTCCTTTTTGAGATCTAGCATTCCTTGCCTGATAAAAACGTAAAAATTTATTGGTTAAGTATTCCTCCCTTTCTGAAGTTTCTTCCAAAAATTTTTTACCCGCTTGCGTTATTTGATTTGCATCATTGTAAGTAATATTATAATTATAAATAATATTATTATTTCCTTTTACGGAAATATTCCCAACAGATCCATTTGTTGATGGAGAAAGTATAGATATTACATTTTTTGTAGAGGTTTTTGATGGTTTTGTTGCCTGAGGATTTCCTTTGAAAAATTCACAAATATTTTTTATATTAGAAATAAATTCACTTAAGCTTAGAATAATCGGAAAATTGCTCGATATGATTGGTAGAGAATTTTGAATGAAGTCAAAATCAATACTATTTCCTCTCACACCTGTTATTAAAAGTTTACTTGTTGTTTCGCCCTTTAATTGAGTTTTACAGAAACTATCATACTCTCTAGCCCATCCTTGTAAAGACTCTGCGAGCTCAGAGAGATCTATCCTCATTTCAGATTCTGTGTGATATTCAACTGTAAATCCATTCTCATATGTTTCCATTGGCATTCCTTTCTATATAAAATAATGTTTTCCAGTTACGTATTCGAAGATAAGGGATTTTTTGTATGCGTCAAGTTTTTGTATTATATTTTGCTTTTCTGTGATATATTTATCTATTTGGGAACACTTACTGTCCAAATAATCTGCTATCTTCTGTTGTTCCTTGATTGTAGGACAAGGTATTTTAAAGTTTAATAAATCTGAGGTTGAAAGTTCCATAAATGTAGTTCCATTCCCCAACATATTCAGTACTTCAGACTGTACTTTGAAGAAATAATAAAAGAATAAACAAGATAACTTTATTTTAGCTACTAGAGATTTACAACCTTGGTTTGTACACAATTCACTTCCTGCAAGACAAACTTGACCTATAGGTGCCCGATTTGAAATAATTATTGATCCTTTGGAAACCAACGTCGCTCCACATGAATTTAATCCTTTTTCAGATAACATTCTTTTAGAATTTAAAACGATTTTAATATCATCGCCCAATTCTCCAGGTGTTATCCAAGTAATTTTATCTCCCCAGTATTCTGGAACGTTTATCTTTGGCGTTGATCCTCCATATACGTTAAAAAGAAATTTTGTTTTAATTACTTCCCAATCATTGGGAATATCGCCGAGATAATCTATGCCGCTGGGTTTGAGGGGGGCGGACTTATCAAGGCCTTTGGTGACGGTTTCGGATATCAATGACTGCTTATAGGCTTTGAGTTTTTCTATGCTCTCCTTCTGCTTGGTTATCGTCGCGTCTATCTCCCCGCATTTCTCATCCAAATAATCAGCTATTATTTCTTGGGTTTTAAGAGGTGGAATCAAGGTTGGTATGTTTTTCAGATCTTCAAATCCCATTCCTTGTCTGACCCCGTCACCCATTCCATAGAACACTTTACAAATATCATACATATGGTATAGATAATGGTAAAAACGTGAATCTAACTTAATCTTGGGACGAATAGTCACATATGCAGATGTTATTATTCCACGTTGTGTCACAATTCCAGTTCTCAAACTTCTCTTATCATTTTGTAAGTCAGTAAGCCTAAAAACAATATCTCCTTTTTCTACGATATTGTAGGTTTCAAATGATGCGGGCAAAAGACCGTCATTATTATTTATATCCTTACGTTTAATTTTACCGTAACTGAGTGACAACAAATTCTGTTCTTCCAGGTTTTTGTTTCTGTCTTTGTGTTCTTTAAATAAAGATAAAAGCTTTCTAACTTGCCAATCGTCGGGAATATCGCCTATCCACTCTATGCCGCTGGGTTTCATATTATCCAAAAATCCTTTCGATTGAACCTTTCAGTTCGGACTCAATTTGCAAAATTTCCCGCTTGAGCTCCTCGGAGGGCACTGGCGGAGTATATTCGTAAAAGTAGCGCGTAAATGGAATTTCGTAGCCGATTTTTGTCTTGCTTTCGTCTATCCAAGTATCGGGGGCGTAGGGCAAGACTTCGCGCTTCATGTATTCTGCGACATCTTCGGAAAGCGGTATGTTTTCGGTATCGCGCAATTTTGGATCCGCCTGAACTTTCCCCTTTTTTAGTATGGGCTTTCCGCTTTCGTCCCGTAGGGGGCGCTCAACCACAACTTTGCGGTAACCAAAGTCTTCATTCTTAAAAATCTTGCTTAGCTTATTCTCGCGGAAGTCGCCATAAATCTTTGCGATTTCATCTATGGCGGTTTGGGGTATGTCGTTCCGCTTGTTGCCTAGGCTCTTTCGGCGCTTTTCATACAGGCCATTGGCGTTTATAAGCTGAACTTTGCCCATGCGGCGCTTTTCTTTGTTATTGCTTAACACCCAAATATATGTGGCAATTCCCGTATTGTAAAATATGTCGTTTGGAAGGGCGATGATGGCTTCAAGCAAGTCGTTTTCCAATAGGTATTTCCTGATATTGCTTGGGCCGCTGCCGGCGTCGCCGGTAAAGAGCGGAGAGCCGTTGTGGACTATCGCCACGCGGCTACCGCCTTCCTCAACAGGCTTCATCTTGGCGACGGCGTTTGAAAGAAAAAGCATCTGGCTATCGCCTATTGCAGGAAGCCCCATAAAGAAGCGTCCGCCATTTTCTCTGGTAAGTTTTGCCTCTTTTTCAACGCTCGCCTTTTCCTTCTTCCATTCCCTGCCAAATGGCGGATTGGATATTATGTAATTGAATGTCTGGTTGGGGAATTGGTCGTCGGAAAGGGTGTTGCCGCTGCGTATTAGGCTATCGTTCTCTCCTTTTATGAGCATATCGGCCTTTGCTATGGCGTAGGTTTCGGGGTTGATTTCCTGCCCAAAGCACAAAAAAGCCGCTGAGCTATTGTGCTTTTTTATGTATTCGCTTGCTATGCTCAACATGCCGCCCGTTCCGCAGGCAGGGTCGTAGATTGTGCGGGCTTGCTTACTTGAAAGCATGGCGTTGTCAAAATTTAACAGTATGTGCACCATGAGCTCTATGACCTCGCGCGGAGTATAATGTTGCCCGGCCTCCTCATTGTAGCTTTCGGAAAATTTGCGGATTAGTTCCTCAAAAATGTAGCCCATTTCTATGTCGCTCACCCGCGAAGGATGCATGTCGGCTTTTTTGGTGCCAAATTCCTGCAATACGGTAAATAAGAGTCCGTATTCGCGCATTTTAGGCAGCTCGTCTTTTGCAAACTCAAATTTTTCAATGATTTCGCATACGTTTGGCGAAAAGGCGTTAATGTAAGAGGCAAAGTTGTCGTCTATATGGTCGGGGTCGTCAAGAAGCGTGCGCAGGGTATATTTGCTCGTATTATAAAAAGGATGTCCGGAAGCTTTTGTTAAAATTTCGTTCCGCATTATATCGTTATCCATGTTGCGGCATTTTTCAAAGGCTGCCAAAACATCAGATTTTGTTTCCTCCAATATGGAATCAAAACGCTTTATGACTGTAAGCGGCAAAATAACCTTACCGTACTCGTGGGGCTTATATACACCGGTAATCTTATCGGCTATTGCCCATATGAGCGCGGCCTTGTTCGTAATTTTTGAGTTCAAATCCATTTTTATATAATGCAAATCTTCCAAAATTATTACAAATCGCGCAGTTCCATTCAATTCAATTTATGAACAAAGCCGCAGTAAGTGAAAAAGCGAAGACGATTTTCCGCATTTTGCTAAAAAAGTGCCACTATAGTACTCCCACGAGGTAAAATTTTTTAAAAATTTAAAAAAATCAAAAAAAAGCGCGAGGTCTTCCTATACTCCTCTTATTATGGAAAAAAGTACATATCATATAAGAGGGGTGGAAGCCACAGTTGCTTCTATCGCAGACAATGTAAATTCTAAGGATGAAAAAGAGCTTGTAGAATCTACACCCATTAACGCAATCGCTCAGGACCCCTGCGCGGTAACAAAAGACGGGAAAGGAGGTAATGAAGAAATAACAAAATACGAGTTTGTAAGTACAGATTGGTATTTAGCGGATAGTAAATCTTGCCGGAAGGTCCCCAGAACTAATTCTGAAATTTTCAATGCGTTAAACAAAAATTATACGGTTCATGGAGAAACCATATTTTTAGAAAGGTTAAGGGGTTATTACAATGGCTTTTCGAATGTAATTTCGTGTGCGCTTCAGGTGCTTTTTACGAACAATCCGAAATTTGCGAAACTAAGTTACAATGATTTCCTGAGGAAGACGGGGTTGAAGGATGGTTGCTTTTCGGACCAGACGCTCTTAAACAATAAAAACGCCTTTAAAATAATTAGTAAAATTAAGAACCATGATACGCGCGAAAAATTACGGAACTGCGGGGTATCGGTAGTCGTAAAGTTTTTAAGAATATCTGAGCGGAAAGATTTTGAGGCATTAATTAAAAAATTTCTGTCCGGCCCGGCAGTGAGCCGAAGTAACGCCGAAGAGTATGTTAATAGCATATTCCCCCCAAAAAAGCTTTCAGTAAGGCCAAAAGTTGCCAAAAGCGGAAGCATTGCCCCGCAAGCAAAAAGCACAAAAGTTGACTATCCAAACCGGTTTGGATACGGGGGTACTGCGGTATCGGTATTACCCTCTGAGAAAGTGATGCAAGAAAATGATATTGAGGAGCTTCTAAATAATGAAGGTAATCCTGATATTCTTCAGGAAGAAGCAAATGGGTATAGCCGGAAGTCCTTAGGGGTAAGAATAGATATTGTGGGCCACGGTCAGATTGACGCAGAAAAAATAGAGGCGTCGTTTGAGTCTATGCGCGAATACATCAGTTTATTCATGGACAGATATGCGGAGGGATCGCCCGAATGGAACAATATTGAGAAATTACTGAAATACTTAGAATCCCATCTGCTTAATAAATCCAATGTCGCCCAAAAAGATAGTTTGGATTTAGCAGATGCGGGTTCAAGCAATATATCCGAAAAGCATGAAGATTCGCCCAAAAGAGAAAATACAGGGCTTAGCGCGAACCCCGAATTAACTGAAACTTCGGCAAACGCTTCGAAAGACCTACTCTTAGAAAAAGTTTCCGTTTTGATGAGCGGCTTTACGGGCAAGGAAGGATTAGCGTCAAGACAAAGACTGGTAAGTAATATTACAAAAGTAATCAGGGGAAGCGGGCTCGGTTACGTTCCAAAAGATCATCCGAGGGCCATGCAGATTGCATGGGAAATCGTAAAGAACGGCCTGGACGCAGAAAAGCTAAGGGGCGTTGACTCGGTCGCGGAATTATATAGCAAATTCTTTCCCAACGGCAATTCCAAGGAAGGAGGGCTATAATGGTTTCAGAAGTAGAGCCTTCCTATTCTAAAAAATGGAGAATCGGATATAACGTATTCAAAGCAAATGGGCTGGGGTTTATCAGGGCAAGCTCAGCTTTAGGGCCACAAAGTGCCCTAAAGCCGGCTTGCGGGGACGGGGGCAGAGCCCCCATCCCTCGACCCACCCCGGTCGCTACGCCACCTAAAAAGAAAGCCGCATCCACAGAAGGCGGGCGCAAATACATCATAAAGTTGCGCTGCACCGAAGAGGAAAAAGCCAGGATAAAAGCTATTGCCAGAAGTTGCGAAATGGACGTATCCGAACTTTTGCGCGAGCTTATAAACAAGCATCTTGCCGGGATAAAAATCCCCACATTGAGGCCGGTTCGCCGGAAGCGCCAATTCGGCAGATTATATAAGGCGTACAAAGAATTGAACCGCATAGGTGTAAATATCAATCAAATAGCCCGGGGTATAAACATAATGGCAAAAGGCGGAAGATCCCATGAGAGGTTTCCCGAAATCCTTTGTGAAATTATGTCAATAAGCAATCGCTTGGACGTGATATTGGACGTCGCCTTAGAGGAGGATGAAAAATGATCGGCAAGCGAATAAGCCCAGATAAGGACTTGGAATATCTTTTGGGAAATACCGATTCTAAAGGGCGAGATAGGACAAGCGAAGTTGTAGGCGGCGGAAACTTGAGGGTAATAATGCACATGAGAAAATATGCCCGAAGGTATAAGGAGCCGTCGCTTACCTACGTTTACCGCGAGAAGCGTCCGCTTAGCGAGATAGGCGGAATAGAATTTGAAGAGCGCTTGAAGGAGTGCATATTAGAGACCTTTTTTCCGGGCTTTGACCATGAGGACTTCTATTACTTGTTTATAAGGCACCACAATCCGGACAGAAGCTATGAGTTAAATTTTTACACGCTCTGCATGGCAAATAACAGGCAATTTACGCCGTATTTGCACCGGCGCGACATAAAGGCCCATAAGCTTATGGGTAAAATGCTGCACCAAGAAAATCCCAAGCTTAGCGATCCAAGCAATAAAAGGAAGCTTCTTAGCGCGAGCGCGCGGCTGGGTGAAAAAGGCAAAGAGCTTTATTATGAGGTGTGCCGATTGAGTTTTGATGGAATAGAAGAAGGCATCGTACGAACGCGGGAAGATCTTTTTGGGATATTGAAAAGAGAGGGAATGGAAATCCCGCGCCAAGGCAAGGATTACTTTACGGTAAAGCGCGGCGATACCCGCATAAGGCTGAAAGGCCCTGCCGCAGAAAAGACATTTGATATAGAAAATGCTGATTTAAGGCAAAGTGACGAAGTGGACTACCGCAAGTTGTGGGAGGCCGAAAACAAGCGCCGCCACGACATTATGAAGTCAAGATATAAACATTTAAGTGAAAGGAAGATAAAAGATTATGAACGAGAAGATAAACAAGAGCAAAGACATGCAACCTATATTGGACGCCATGTTGGAAGTATCAAAGGAGAACATGAAAAACCTGATTCTGGATTCAGCATGCCAAAAGCAGGAAATATACAAGATGATAGAAGAGATCTTGGAGCGCGAATCAGCGAAGTTTTCAAACGCTATGAAAGCAATGTTGGAAGCCAAATCAAGAGAGTTTTCGGAGAAGATAGCGTTTATGGAAGCGAGAGACGCGCAAAGGATCCAGGAAATGGAGACTATGAAAAAAGAGATGGTGAAGCTCTCGCAAATAGTAAAAAACTATGCGAATACGATGCAGAACCTGCGCCGGATTTTGGATTATGTAAATCAATATATGAAGCAAGCAAGATAATATTAGAGATAATAAGCGGGATTACCCGTAGAAAATATACGCCATTTTCAAAGCTGGTGATAAATACATTAAGGGGTATTTTTGAGGCATTTGGAGTAAAGCCGCCTGATATTTTGGTAAAAATGCCCGCACAAACTGCGGTAGGTCGCGAAAAAACGGAGGAGGAAAAGATCAATGAAGGCATAGCGTTTATATGTTCAAGAATTGAGAACAAGCGCGCGGACGACAAGTACATGGTGGACTTTGTCGCAAAGTTTTCCGTAAGGAACAATATACCCATAGCAGAGATGGTCAAAGAGTTGGATATGCGCGATAGCGAAAGCGTTTTGAAGAGTTTTGAGAGGTATAAGGGCGCCTACGAAGATAGAATTTACGGCTATGGGCCGGAGCGATAGCGGGGGAAATTTTAATCGGCAGTAGCAAAAGATATGGAAAATTTGCTAAGAGAGACGATAGTGCGCGGGATATTGCGGAGGGGCATACGCATAAGCCGGCTTCAGAATCCCGCAGCGCACCTAAGCGGCAGCCGCTCCACGAGGTACCGCCAAGCCCGCAAGTACAAAGAGCCATTGGAATCGGAGAAAAAACCTTCGGAAAATTTTGACGCGAAGAAAGGCAGGCCATGACGGAAAAGAAAAAAGTTGTTGGTTATGCCAGGGTGTCAACGGCAAACCAGCTAGCGAACATAGACTACACTTCAATAGACTCGCAGATCCAGATAATAAAGGATTACGTTGAGTCGCGGCCGGAACTTGAGCTGGAGGAAATTTTTATAGACCGCGCAAAGAGCGCTAAGAATATGAACCGCCCCGCGATCAAGGATATGGTAAGGCGCATAAAAGCTGGAGGGATAAGCTACGTTGTAAGCTACCGCCTTGACCGAATCACGAGGGAGAAGTTCAGCTACTATGAATTTGAGCGGATACTGAACGATTTTAATGTAAAAATCATTTACACGAACGACCTCAATACCGACGACACTCCGTCTGGCGAATACGTAAAGGACATAAAGATAGCAAGCGCAAGCTTTGAGCGCATGCAGTCCTCCCAGCGAGTCAGGGACAAGATGTACCAAACCTTAAAGCAGGGCTACCATGTTTCGGGATTGCCGCCGATAGGGTATCTGAGCGGACGCAAGTCAAAGACAATAGTAGTGGACAAGAATTGCGCTCCTCACATAAAAAAGATTTTTGAAGATTTTTTATTGGGCAAAAAACCTAGCCAAATATCGAATGAATTTAGCGATGCGGGCATTTGCGTTCCGCCGAGAAAGTTGCGCTGCGGCAAAGTTTTTAAGGCAAAGCCATATAGTGAGAACATAATAAGAAAGATTTTGGCAAATCCGACCTATGCGGGTTTTGTATTTAGAAGGACCAAGGGGCTTGAACTATTTAAAGGCAGGCACAAGGCGATTATATCCGAAGATACCTGGAAAGCCGCCCAGAGGAAGCTTGAGGAAAACAGGGGCAAGCGGGATTGTCCGGAAATCAAAAGGCGCAAGGATTACCTTTTAAAGGGGAAACTTTTTTGCACATGCGGCGCCCATATGACAGTCACTTGGAGCGGCAATAAGCACAAAGACGGCAGCAATTATTACTATTACACTTGCACGCGCAAGATCCACAACCGCTCAAATTGCGGCTGCAAGACACAAATAGCGATGCGCATATTGGACAATGTGCTACTTTCGGCGCTCGCGTATGTGGGCTCAAGGGGACTGAGCGCAAAGGACGTTGAATCTTCTACGGAAACCTACAGGGAAAGTCTTATTAAAGAGGAAGCGGAGCTAAATTGCGGCATCAAGCACCTTAAACTTGAAATAGATAGGGCGCTTGAGCGATTTGGGGAATTGGGAGATGACGATATATTAAAAAACTCGTCAAAGGAAATTTTGCGGAAGAAGGCGCAAGATTTGAAATTGCGCGAAGAGCGGTTAAGGGAAGTAGAAAAGGAGCTTTCCGCACTTCATGAGAAGTTCGATATGGGCAAATTACAGATTGAATCCGCCTTGGAAAACTACGAGGGCATACACGAGGAGCTTACTTTTGAAGAAAAGTCAAAACTTGTGGAGGCATGCATAAAGAAGCTTGTTATTTGCTGCGACAGCACAAAATCAATCAAGAGAAACTGTGTGCTTAAAATCTATCCAACGGAGGAATACGCGAAGGTCTTGGGAGACTTTCTTCAAATAGAGTTCAATATAAATAATAGCCGCGGCTTGGGGCTTTGGGAAATAACATCTCCCTTTAAGCTTACCTGCGCTACTTGGGTAAAAGTCAATGAGAAGAAGGCTGGCCCTAGGGGAAGGCATTTTATACATAGCGCGATATCGCGCTTGGAGGAAATGCGAAAAAATAATTTATCGCTTAGAAAAATGGCGAAGAACTTGGACATAAAGCACGGCATGCTGTGGCGCGAAAAGCGCCTATTGGAAGGGCTGTCACTTGAAGCGACAAACTTTTTGAAGCGGCTAAGATACGTGGAGGACATACAAAAATTTAGCTTTAGATTCCTTGAAAACGTGGCAAATGTTCCAGCCCGATTACAACTAAACATGCTAAAAGAGCGCTTGAATAAAAGGGTCTATCCCTCAAGCAAAAATTAGTGAAAATTTTGAGCGCTTGATACGTCTTTTTATGAAAGACGAAATAGTCGCAAGGATTGGCTTTAAGAGCGGAGTTGTGGAGATCTCCGAAGATGTGCTTTGCAAGCACACGATTTTTATAGGCTCAACGGGCAGCGGAAAGACATCTACCTGCAATGTGCTCTTGCGTGACTTAATCCGCTATAAGGCATATGACAAAGAGCGGAAAATCGCCCTAATCGTATTTGATTTTAAAGGCGACGGCACTTTGGGAAAAATAAGAACTTGGGCTAATGAGTGCGGCAGGGATAAGGACATCTTAGACTTCGCTCCCGAAGGGCAATTTTACTATGACCCACTCTGTGGCTTTGACTCCCTAAAAAAGCTGTCTCAATTTGCGGAAGGCATATTGGAAGTAGTTCCCGAAGAGGGGGAGCGCTACTGGCAGCACGCTTTGCGAAAGCGCATAACATGCGTGCTGGAATATGTACTATTCAAGTATGACACCCCATGTTTTGAAAATTTTTTAAATGAAATTTTTAATTTTTTAAGCCACACGAATGAGCTATTGTACGAAATTGGCAAATTTGAATTGGCAATAGAAGACATACTAAGCAAAACCCGCGAACATCGCATAGAGTACGAAATTTTAAAGCGCAGGCTAGAAAGGCTAAGAGGGGTGTTCTTGGAGTGGCAGAGCCTTGATAGCCGTACAAAGTCAAATGAGACAAGCACAATATCCAACCTGCTAAGCGCCTTTACGAACCCATCTGTTGAAGGATTATTGAGTAAGATTGGCAAGCATAGGCTTGACTTAGACAGGCTTGTTGAAGGCGGAAAAATCGCGGTAGTAAGCTTTCCTGCCTGCGTTGACGGATTTTCGGCGGCAGTTGTGGCAAAGCTTCTAAAGGGAGGCTATTACAGGGCGATACAAAAGCGGCAAAATTTTAACAGGCTTGCAGGGATAATAATGGACGAATACCCACTCGTAGCAAGTTGCGGCCGTTTTGGAGACGGAGTAAATTTGCAAACGATTAGAAGCAAGGGCGGCTTTGTAGTGGCTGCCACCCAGGGGCTAGTCTCGCTTGATATGGCAGTTGGCGGGGCAAACCGCGAACAGCTGATGCTAAATTTTAATAACCGCTTTATATTCCGCTCTGAGGAAAGGGAGGTAAAGGCGCTTGTTGACGAAATGGATCTTTTTTCTGCGGGCAGTAGTGTTGGTTTCTTTCCAAACGGTTTGGAAAAGGTACCGCTTAACGTGGAGGAGTTCCCTACGGGATACGCTGTAATAAAGCTTGCAAACGGCTTTAAGACCAAAAGCCCGGTTCAACTTGAAAGGCTTTTTATAAAATCTCCTAACTCCCAACAGCCCGAAAATAGCGATCCCCTCCGCAACTGCATGGACAAGCTCCGCACAGCCGCAAACGCCGTATCACTGTACGATTTTACAGAAGAACGGTAGATGAATTTACCGTACTAACGATCAGAAAAATAAATAAAAATAAAAAGAGCTTCCCAACAGAGAAGCTCCGAAGAAATTATCTGCAATTACGTGCTACTTCCTTCTACGGTATGCCGCAAAGGCTATCGCTAAAGCTCCGAATATTGCCGCATAAGTAGATGGTTCGGGAATAGCTGCCGTTACGAAAGAAGCGACAGATTCCGGAGCCCAATCAACACTGTTGCCTTCGGAATCTTTAAACAATCCGATAAAGGCTGCCTGCGCTTCTTCATTACTTTCATAGCCTGCCATTACTATGGTAGAGTTATCCCCCATCAACAATATATCGTTCACACCGGATATTTCTCCGTCAAAACTTATGGACAGCTCGTCTGAAATTGTCACAGTTACGTCGTCCATGACTTCCAACTTTGCACCGTCCAAAAGTTCTATGGAACCAGCGGATAATTCGGCGTTTTCGGCAATCTTTGCATTGGTTTTATAGTCTCTCACAACAAGCACATCGCTTTCTGAATTAAAGGTTATGTTGTTTATTTCGCCATTGGACATTATAGTGTTTTTGTAAATGGCGCCGCTTGTATCCGTGAGAAATGATACACTGTCACGCAAATCGGCTCCGGTAAAGTTTGCATTACTGAGGTTGACAAAAGTAGCCCCCATACCCTGCAAATTCATCCCGCTAAAATCCATACCCGAAAGATCCGTATGAGAAGAGGCATAACCGCTAATTAAAAGGCCGGATAAATCTCCTTTTTTGTAGCTTCCGGTTTTTTCCAATATTTTTCCGTTTAAACCGCCAACTTGGTTGAATAAAACGCCGTTTATAGTTGCGTCTTCAAACAGGCTGCTATCCGCTTCCCGAACATCAACACGATAAAAACTCGACCCGCTGAGGTTTGCACCTTTGAAATTCGTGCTACCCTTAATGGAATCTATGCTAGAGAACTCAACCCCGCTTAAGGTTGCCCCTGAAAAATTTACATTTTTTAGTACGACAGGTACAAATACTTCATAAATTTGTGACGAGGTAGTTTTACTAGTTAAACCGGAAATTTTTCCGCCAGTCCAAACGGAACTTGAGAAATCCAGATTTGCAAAATAACGTTCAGTATCCAAATTGCTTAAACCGCTGTCTTCGGTTACGAATATTGTGAAGTTATTCAAAGTGGCGTTAGAAAAATTCGAATCGTGTATATCCGAATTTTCAAATGTTACATTATTCATCACATACGAGCTGTAATTTTGTCCAGGCAAAGTATCGCCGCTATATGTGATATCATCCAGAGTTTGCGCTGAAAGCGATAACGCTGAAGTTATAGTTGCTAATAATAATATGGTTGTCGTTTTCATAATATCCAACTCAAAAATAATTTAATATTCTTGTGCTTGTTGCTAATATGTCTATGGTATTAAGAATACCACGCGCAGTGTAAAATTATAATATCTTGATTCAAAGAAAGTAATGATATATTTTAAATAAAATACAATTTAATGAGATGTAGTAAAAATCGCTTTATTGAGAAATAACTCCACAAAGACAAACGGGTTAAGAAATTTTTATGTTGACATACGTATTCTTAATACCATGGACAAAAACACTCAATCAGCTTTAACGCTACTTAACGAACGTGGAGTTACACTACTTGACGCGGCAAGACTAATACGAAACGCGTTAGACTCGTTTTCAAAAGAGTCCGGCTTAACCCCACTACAATTTTGCGCCAAAGTCATATCGACTGGCCTTAGGCATATCCGCAATGAAGAGAGGTCTATCAAAGACGGGTTTCTGCTATATCTTGAAACTAAGCGCGATTTGCGTCCGGACTCTTTAAAAGACATACGTTATTTGGGAAACCGCCTAATAAATTCCAATCCAAAACTTGGAGGAGCCTATTTTTCTGAAATAAAAGCCGGAGACTGTGAACAGTGCCTTTCTTCCACTTTTAAGACACCAAGCCAGTTCAACAAGGCGCGCACAATGCTCTATGGGCTATTTGAATTCGCCCTCAAGCGCGAATGGTGCGATAAAAACCCAATAAAGCTTATTGAAAAACGCAAGGTCGTTGAAAAGGAAATAATCCCGCTAACCCATACGCAGGCGGAGTCTCTCTTAAAAAGTGCAAAAGTTCAAAAAAATAGCAACTGCCTGCCTGCGGTTGGACTCTTGTTATTTGCGGGGATTCGCCCCAGAGAAGTGCGGCGCCTAAAATGGAAAGATATAGACTTGAAAGAAGGTTTTATCACTGTGCGTTCCCAATGTTCTAAAACAGGAGGCGTACGACATGTGGAAATAGTCCCAAGTCTAAAACAGATTTTAGCAAAATATAAAAGCGATGACGAGTCCGTTATATGCCCACCAAACTGGCGAAGGAAGTGGAAGAATATCCGTGAAGAATCGGGCTTTAAGGGTACTTGGGTTCAAGACGTTTTGCGGCATACCTACGCAAGCTATTTTGCCAAACGGTTTAGAGACTTGCCGCGATTGCAGCTAAACATGGGGCATAGAGACCTATCGCTCTTGCGTTCCCGATATGTGAATATGGTTGGAATAAAGAAGTCCGACGCAAAGGCGTTTTTTGAGTCATTGGGACGGAATATTACATCTGAAGCCCTTTCGTTAAACTGATGAATTTTGAGTCTCAATGCTACAAGGCTTATTACGCAGAGTTTATATTTTTTTCTGAAACAATCATCTCATTCTGTAAAAAGGAAAATTTTTACCCTGAAAAACTAAAAAATGAAGGGAGCCTGCGGTGGGCTTCTAAGAAAAAATAGAAAGGGTAAAAATGACAGATTCAGAAATTATAACGAACACGTTAATCCGCAAGAGGCTTCTTAAGGGGCCGATTGCGCCAAGCTATGAAAAGGCCGTAAGCGTTTGGCCTGAATTAAAAAAGCACATAAAAAGTCCAAAGTCTTATTTTAAAGAGCTTGCGCTTGCGAGGGTCTATGAAGCAATCAAGGCGGAATTTGGCCCGGAACTTGCCAATGAAATCTATCTATTCGATAAGAGCGACATTGCTATTTTAGAAAATAGTTTTCGGGTTTGTTCCGGGCTTGACTTAGATTCGCTTGAAATGGACTTTTCACATATCCGCGCGGGATATTTGAGGCGTTTTATCTACGAATGCAAGTGGGGGATAAATTTTTCCAATGATCCGGCTATCTCGCTTTACATTTATAACGCCTATCTAAGCACAGCACAGCAAAAGAAGGTGGCTGCCGAAAGTTCTATTGATTACCTTAAATACACGGGCTTTTCGATTTATCCTGCCTATCTTGCGATGGAAAAGTCTCCGCTAAAATTGGAGCTAATTCAAGAGGCGGAAGGCAATGGGCTTAATAACACTCTGCAATATGTGAAGTACCGAAACTTTCTGATGGGATTGTCCGAGGAAAAGCGGCGCTACTTTTTCTATTCATCGGAAAAGTCTGTGGAGGAATTTTTAGATTTTCCTGAAACTCTAACCGAATCTACGATTGAAAAATATATTAAAGACCACCCCTTTGGGCTTCCAAAGCAAATTTGGAAGCGCATTACTTTCAAAACATGGCCTAATGATGTTAAAGAAAAGCCACCTTTATCTGTGCTTGATCAAGGCTCGCTAATCTTGTTTTTCGGTAACGACTATGAGGATACATTGGCGTTTTTCAGAGGCGGTAGGGACATATCTGAAGCCATAACAAAATTAGTCTGCCAAAAGGCGAATATAGAAGAGTTTCCTTATGTAAGGCTTATTTGGGGAATACTTAAATTGGCAAAGACCCATGAGAGGCGGCGCTTTATATGCAAGCTCTGGGAAAGCGCGTACTTTGAATTTGAGTGGAATTTTTTAATACTCGCCCAGCATGGCAAGGCGATAGCATATCTGGACAATCTCATAAAAACCTTTCCAGAGCCTGAGAACGTCACGCCTGAAAACCTCATGTGGCACTTTACAAACTTTATTCTTAAGGGAAATGAAAAGGACTACTCAAAGGTGTTCGGCTATGAGAAGTGGGATATATCGCACTGCATAGATTATAGAGACAGCAGAGCCGTATATTTTGCAAACAAGGCAATGGGCCTTAAGCTTTCATTTAACGTCACCGTTGGAGAATTGGAGCAGGCCAAATGCAACAAGGCGGCAGAGCTCTATTTGAAGCTCAGTTTAGACGCAAGGCGCTATTACGCGCGGCAAGGATTCGCCTCGTTTATAGAACTTGCAGATAGCAAATCCGCAGATGAGCTGGAAACTTTGGCAAAAGAAAAGAAGCCAAATCTCTTTGAGTTTATACTGGACGAGAAGATTCGGCAAAGGCGGAAAATTTTATCCTCAAAATGCAAAGAAAGTGAAGAGCCCAATGGTTTGGACTCTAATGAAACTAAATAGAAAGGAACATTATTTATGACGAAGGAAAATAAAAAGATTTTAGCAAGACTTAACCGCCGCAAACGCACCACAAGGCGCGCCTGCGATATATGGGAGATATATTCGCAAATTCCCTTAAAGCACTTGGGGAAGATGTTAACCGCAAGGGAAATCGAAAAGTTGGGCAACTAAATGAGGCAGAAAAGTTTTAGAAAACACTTAAATCCAAGGGATGTAAACAATCCCTTGGACGACTACCTTAAGAAAGTTTCCCTTGAATGCGAAATTGACAAAGGCTTGCTTTTGCCTTGCGGTACTATGGCACTTGATGGAATTAGCCTGGGCGCTAAAAACTACCATACCCACCATGTATATTTTTGGGATTTATTTCCGGTATTTGGAAGGTATGGGAGGGGAACACTCAGGATAAAATGCTCACAGGGAAAACATCTTGAACTGCATAGGATACTTGCAGGGTGCCTTGAAAGCGGAGACTTTGTGCCGTACGAAATTGCGATAAGAACGGAGTGCCCCCAAGTCATAGACGCAATCGCAAAAGTTTACGCCCTAAGAATCGCAGCTCTCCCTTCGCCATTTTCTTTCAAAATAAGAGGTTATTTGAGTCGAATTGGCGCTATTTGGCACAGATAGAGAGTGTATAACACCCATTTAAAAAATGATCGAAACGGCGGGTAAAAAGCGGCGTTTTTTAAGGCACTTTTCAGGCCTGTTTTGAGGCTAAAAATGAAGGTTTTTTAAGGGCAAAAATTGCTGGAAATTGTCTAACACATTTTCCCAAAATCGGCCTTTTTTAGAGAAAAGCTTGAGTTTAAAATTCAAAAAAATGGGCATTTTTCGCTGCAATGGTGTTAGACAATAAAAACGCTCTACGTCAAAGATTGTGGAATGGGAGAAAAAAAAGAGGGCAAAGAGAATAAAAAATGTTCTACAATGCCCAATGTGTTAATCAAGGGTTACAAGATACTCAGGACAGTAAGAGTTGGTCAAGACTTTTCGCTTGCGGAAGTTGAGCATAAGCAGTCGGGTATACCCGACTGCTTATGCGGGTCGCATCGTTTGATTCATTACGATTCCTACCGGCGTTATATTAAGCACGTATCTGAAAACGGAGCTATTTATCATCTCAAGGTAAAATGCAAGCGTTACAAGTGTCTCGATTGCGGAAGGGTCTTTCGCGAAAGGCTTGAGGGAGTAAGGCCTTACGCTCGTCACTCGGAGAGGTTCAAAAACAGGCTCGTAAGTGAATACGCTCGGAACGTTTGCAATAAGGCTATTGCTCGGATTTACCGCATATCTGCAAGCACGGTTGAGCGGGCAATCCACAGTAGGTACGAGCAAAAGCTCAAAGAGCAAATCAACTATCCTTGTCCTGAAATTATAGGAATAGACGAGCACACAATCCACAAGGGTTACAAGTTTGCGACTACGATAGCCGACTTATCGCACCACAGGGTATACGATGTTATTAAAGGGAAGAGACATATCGATATAGCAGGCGCGCTAATGTCGTACAAAGGCAGGGAAAATGTGAAGGTAGTGTGCATGGATTTATCGAGCGGATATCGAAGTATCGTAAGGAGATGTTTTCCGAGGGCGAAGATAGTAGCGGATAGGTTTCATGTGATACGATTAGTGCTCCACCACTTTATGGAATTTTGCAAGAGTGCGCAGGAAGAAGTAAAGTGGAAGAGATCGATTACTTATCCTTTGCGGAAAAGGAGAGAGAGGCTAAAAGCGCAAGAGATGGAGCGGCTTAAAAGCTTTTTTAGGGGAAATCCGGCAATAGAGCTTGCGTACGAATTTAAGGAGCGATTATGCGGGCTATTGAATAAAAAGAGTCAGACGGCAAAGCAATGCAGGGATAACATAAGAAAGTTAAAGGAAATGATGAAGATAATGAAATACGAAGCGCCGACAGAGTTTGGGAAGCTTGCGGAAACGATAAGCGAATGGTTTGCGCCGATAATAAGAATGTGGAGATTTACAAAAAATAACGGAATTACGGAAGGCTTCCACCGCAAGATGAAGTTGATACAACGCAGAGCCTATGGATACAGAAACTTTGAAAATTACAGACTGAGAGTCCTCGTGGAATGCGGGGTGAATCTATGAAAGGCAAATCTAAAAAATCAACCTATTCCACAACCTTTGGTGTTGACCCAACTTAATGCAAATCTGCCTTTTACGCTTAAAAACTGGCGGAGAGAGAGGGAATTGGACAAGATTTGTAAGTCCTTAATTACCAACATCTCCATTTTTTAATGGCATCGCTCAGTTGCAGTTTAGTTGCAAGGTTTCACCAAATATTTTTTAAAACCGCACAGAAAATAGCGACCAAAATACCAATCTGCCATACGGCTATGCGCTTAAAGGTTTCGATTTGGGTTTTGAGTTCCACGAGTTCCGCCTTTAGTCCTTTATGTCCATTGCCAAACAAGGTTCTTTCAAGGACATCAAGGCGTTTCTCGACAAGTTCAAGCTCTTTAGACTCCTCGCTCATTTCCCAATGCTAAAAGCTTTTCGAGTGATACCCGCTCCAATGTACGCCGATATGAGGTTTGCCATAAGCTCCTTCCAGACGTCGGCGAGGTAAAATCCTTTCACATATGCCACCGCAAAGCTTTCCTTTTCGGGAATCAATCCCCAGAGCCAGCCGCCGCTCTGTTCGAGAGTTTCGACAGCCACTGGTATATCCTCAAAGAAGGCGAATATAAACGGGCATAAACCGAGTATGGCAAAGGCCATAAAAAGCATAGTCCTCCTTACAAATACGCCTCCGTCTCCGCTACGAGCAAAGGCGGCATCGTGAGCGGCTACATCGGCAGTCTGTTGCTTTTGTAACGTTTCTAAAACCGCTGTAAACTTTTGGGTATTCAATGCGGATAACTGCCCGACAATCGTTACAATCATAGTGGCAATTCCGCCTAAAATACCGCTATCCCAAAGTGATGTTATTAGTTCCATACAAGACTACAGCGTGTCAATTTGTTCGGTTCTTTTGCGCTTGGCTTCTTCAGATTTCCAAGAGGCAAGCACATCGCTTTTTATAGCTTCTTTATTGGGCGGTAAACCTTCAATACTCTTTGGAAGCGTAAAGGTTTGTCCGTGAATTCTATTGCCTTCGGGATCTATGGCATCACATATATATCGTGAAGCTTCAAAACCTCTTATACCGATAATTTGGGCAAAGTCGGTGGCGTCCTCGCCGAGTTCTACTATAGTGATATATTTATTCATGATTTTAGTCTGTTTTGGTAAAGATTAAGTCTATCGTACCCCCACAAGAACAGCTATACATAGGCATTACGTCTATACTGCTAAAATAATTGTTAATACCCTTATGCGGATATATATTGTAAGCCATGCCCGCATTAACGGCGGGTATTTGTTCTCGGCAGATTTCATAGCCGTTTAGATTCATAACAAAGATATTCTTGATATTATCATCTTCCTCTTGTGAAGTATCAGCTACATTGCCATCGAATTTCAGAATTATTTGCGATAGAGCCAATCCTGCGATGGAGCTATCAAAATACTCGAAATACGAGTTGTTAAATGCAGATATTTTAATTTTATGCAGATAGGTCTTTGAACCGTAGCAAGGCAATGAATACCCATTGTAGTGTGTTAAGTTATATTTTGAAGCTCCCTTGTTTATCCAGAAGTCACATTCAGTGTTCCCATAAAAGAGACCTTCTATTCCTTCCATGCCCCAAGCATATATGTCTCTTACATAAACAGCATCTGTAGTTTCTTCTTCTACTCTATAATAGCTAGAACTTCCCTTTAAAAGGCAAAGCTTGGGAGTGCCCGTATATTTCATTCTTAGAGTGACATCTACTTCCTGCCACTCATCTTTGGGTTGGATATATCCCCTATTATCAATGTTATCGGTTTTTGATATAATAGTACCTGCTGTGCTTAAGGCATAACTCCCAAGTTTTAATTGTAGTTTAGAGACATTGGGATTTGTGGTCGGCAGATATACGTTAAATTTTATTCGATACTTTATTCCACTTGCCGAAAATGAGTTAACGGGCAGGTTGTACTCCCTTGAGTAGCTGTAAGTTAAAACCTTAAGCGAAATTTTTAGGCAGTTTGACTTATTGCCAATACTTGCGCCGCCAACACATTGTATCCCCGAGTTAGAGTATGAGAATGTCGAGAGAAAGGTCGTTTTTACATTGTAGAATCTTGAACTCAAAATAGTCTTGGGCGGATATTCTCCGTTCATATAGTCTTCAATGGAATAGTTCAACTTGGACGAAGTACCCTCTGCCGATGTGAGTGGTAAAATCATCGAGCAAGAATACACAATATCCTTCTTTAATCCCTTCCAAGACAAGAAGCTCGATGCGCTGTATATGTACAATTCGTCCGGTATTGTTCCCGATGCGACAAGCTCCAATCCCTTATAGAGCTTGAAATCTCGGTCGTCCAAAGTCATTGCTATTTTATCTCCATATTTAATTGGATTTGAAATAGGGAATAAAACTTCTCGGCTATTATCGGTACCGGTTTCACTATCGTACGAATAAATATACCCCGCGTCTAATTTACTCCCGTCTGCTGAAATAGCGGGGTAAAAGTAATTATAATCTGTATATGCAGATGAAAATAATGTACCTCCTTTGTCTCTCGAAAGGTATGTAGTTAGAAACGTCCATTTCTTTTCACCTTGGGGAAAGTCGTCGCCTATCCCATAGCCGTATGAACCCGATATTGTAAGAGAACCCCGAGAGATTATTCCCGAACTTCCCAAAGGGGCAAGTTCGCAAACTTGCGGGACGTCGAGATTGGATCTTGCTTGCTCTGTATCAGCCAAATCGGAAAGGTTTTCAGCCTTTTTTAGGTCAAGCTCGTGCTTTGAATCGACCTCAGATTTTGAATATACACTGAGATTGCTTCTTGCAGTCTCTTTATTAGCAAGGTCCGAAAGATTGGACGCCTTTTCTAAGGCCAATGCGTCTTTAGCATCGGTTTCGGACTTTGAATATACGCCGAGGTTTGTGCGCGAAGCCGCCTTGTCTGCCAAGTCTGAAAGGTTTGCGGACTTCTTTGAAAACACCTCGTCAACATAGACTTTGTCGTAAAACTGCTCTTGGAGTTCAACTCTCGGTGCATTGTCGATTAGGTCATTTTTTACTCTGCAAGCAGTCTGCAATACAGTGATAACCCTGCCGTCGGTATTGGAATATTCCACCTCCAAAAAGGCGGAAATATATTCCTGTTCTTGGAGGGCTATTTCAATGTCCTTTGTGTTAAGGGGCAACAAGACTTCCGCCCCGCCATTAGGATTGAGCGTATAGCCGCTTGCATAGGTCAAGGATTTGGGGTAACCCTTAAATCTTGCAATGGCCACCCGCAAGAAGTCGGTGCCGACAGTCAAGACCTTTGGGCTAAATATTGTGTCCTCGCCTTTTTCCAATAAGAAGATTTCCAGTGGTTCCTTGTCTCCCTGCATAAAAACGGGAGTAGAAACCGAACGGTCTGAGGTAATACTTTGGACAAGCTTCTTGTTCTCTATGTCAATGTATAGCGTCATATAAGAAAACGCACATTGTCAAAATTACCACTTCCCTACTGGACACTTTTCAGTATCGAATTTAAGCTTTAAAGACGTGCAACCGCACTTTAGGCATTTCCCCATTCCAAGGCGGGCGGAAGCCTTCCAATATTGGCATGTATCGCAAAATGCTTGGCGTTTTGCCAAGGTTTCATCGTCTGCTATCTTAAAGCCTGCACTCGCCCAACGAAAGGTAGCACTTGTAAAGTTCTGGAGCATTTTAAGCATGCTCGGCGAATTTGCCTCCTGCGAATTCCCGACAATATCGTCATATGAAAGTTCACTTATTCGCAGGTTTTGTGCCATTACAATGTGTCTATCTTCAAAGCCACCGTTGCCGCGCTTTGCATAATAACATTTGCCGTTAAATAGAGCCGCCTTATACGCAACATCTCCATTGTCGGACAAGTCATATAGGTATTTTTTTGAAGGATTAAAAATCCAAGAGAAAATGTAGCCGCCTTTCTTCTGCCCAGATATAAGAAGTTCGTGAGGATTGTCTGGATTGTAAGATACCCTATAAAGCCATTCTACATCATTAAAATGAAAATTCTTTGTGCCTTGTATGCCGCTTATGCTTAGTTCTCCGCCCCGAGTGGCGTAAACGATTTGATTTTTCCAGATGAAGCCTACATCTGCAAGGCACACTTTTTCAGCTATTGGATTGTCCAAATCATCAATTCGATAAAGATAATACCTTCTATCGTCTCCAAATCCGCCCGCTATAAATGATAAATGCCATTTAGCGCCTTTCCATTCGGCAGTTGGGGAACACTCTGTGGCGTCGTCTGGCAATCCTGTATTTACCCGTTCCCACTTGCCATTGTAAAAGTGATGGAGCTTCCATTTGCCATTTAACATCAAACAGCAAAATGCCTTTGGCTCAAAATCGGGAGCTTTCCCATAAGCTATAAACGGCATGTGGGAGCATATTTCTTCTTTAAAATCGAACATTGCATATTCTCCTATGGCCACGATACATCGTCTTCACAACCAACACTTGGCGTACAGCAAGGATTTGAACACCCTTGTTGGAGTTCCATAAATCCCTCGTATATATAAGTTGACCTAAATTCGTTTGGAAGCCCTACAAGAGTTCCGCTTTCATCTATCCTTCCCCTATTGTATTCCAGAAGATAATCTCTCTCAACAAGCCTCCAATATGTATTGGGCATTCCTATTCCCGCGCCTTGGTACGGCGTTAAATCCCAAACTGGATTATCACGACTTGTTGTGTACTTGGCTATAATTCGCGTCTGACAATCGCAATTATCGTCGCATTTTGCTTTTATTCTTACCATAATCAATTCCCCTCAGGGCCACTCCCCACGCCGGACGTAAGAAAATACTTAACTATGGTTGAACCCCCTTCGCATACTTCGCACCCCTCCGACTGGAATACCGTTCCGAGAGCCTGCAATGTGGAACTATCTGCCAGTATCGTAATACTTGCGCTTTCGCCATTCGGAAGAACGAACTGAATTTCGGTAGGCTTCCAATCCGTCACGACTGCGTTTGAGGCATTTGAAAATACTTTGGTAGCTGTCATCATATTGCTCACGGGGTCAAAGTAGTATATTTCCGTCATAAGTTCATTGCCTTGCGCGTGTTGCAATACTTTGACATTGGCGACGTTCCCATTGGCATCTACAAGCGCAACATTCACGGCTGAATCTATTGTCCGCTTAACGTAGTCAATATCTTGCCGCATATTCAAAATTGCAGTTTCATTTGCGGAAATTCTACCCTCGGCATTTGCCATTCTACTTTCAAGAGAAGCAAGCGATGCACTTATTGCCGAAACATCTCCTGCATCTCCTTTATCACCTTTCGGGCCTTGGATTCCTTGGGGACCTTGCGGACCAGTGTCACCTTTTATTCCCTGAGGACCCTGCGGTCCCATTGGACCTTGTGCGCCAGTGTCTCCTTTGTCACCTTTATCTCCCTTTGGTCCTTGCGGTCCCATAGGGCCTTGTTCTCCGCCACTTCCGCCTGCGGGTCCTTGAGGTCCCATTGGCCCAGTATCCCCCTTGTCGCCTTTGTCACCCTTTGGTCCTTGAATTCCTTGAGGACCCTGCGGGCCAACCTCTCCTTGGTCTCCTTTTTCGCCTTTGGGAATATTCCGAATTGCGTTCCAAAGATTGGAAATTTCCGCCCATATACGTTGGTCTTCTCCCGCGAGTTCACTTAAACGAGTTTTTATATTCTGGATTTCGATTTCAATAGCACGAAGTTCGCCTTCCGTGCCAGTTCGCCAGATTTTTAAGCCGTCAATTTCTTGGATATTGTTATTGATAATCTCGGTCTGTTTATCCAATAAGTCCGAAAGTTGCTTAACGAGATTGCGCAATTCGGTGTCGTCATAGGCTCCACTATCGACAACTCTTTCTATTATTTGGTCTCCAGTATCGCCTTTATCACCTTTATCCCCCTTGTCGCCTTTTTCTCCCTTTTCCCCATCTTGGCCATCTTTACCGTCCTCTCCTTTAGGACCTTGCGGCCCCATAGGACCGGGAATCGGCTCTGGTATATCGTCCCAAAGTGCCTTTAAGGCGGCGGCAGTGGCATTTAGATAGGCGGAAGCATTGCCCTCCGTAAGATTTCCTACAACATCGCCTATGGTTTTCCCCACAAATCCAGTGAGAGTCTCTAAAAATTTTTCCGGGTTTTCAACTGGTCCAAGATATAAGGCAAAATAGCGGACATCGGAGACTGTAAACAATATCGAGTAAAGTCCATTTTCCTCTGGGAAAGAAGTATCATCGCTATTTTTGACCTCCTTAAAAATGGCATAGCAAAGACCATATCTTGCATTCCATATCATATCTCCCGAGTGTGGACTTTGGTCGTGTGAACTAAAATAGCTTTGAATATTGCTTCGCACCACAAAGGCGGGGTCGATAGATTCAAGATATTCCCGTATGGCATCTTCTATCTGTTCCCTGTAAGGTTCAAAGAGTTCTTTTATTTTCTCTGAAAGGCCGTCGGCTGTTCCAGCTTCACCAGATTTGTGAGTGCCTATAACTTGATTTAGATATGTCTGAATGTTGCTCTGATATTCCTCCGTGTCTGGCAATACATCGGCTACTATATCTTCCAAATGTTCAAGAACATCTGCGGAAATTTCCAAGGCGGAAAGCGATATGTTGTCATCAAAGTTTATATTCCAAAGTTTCACTTTTGAAGCTGACGCCATATCCAATATGGTAAGCGTCGTTCCGCCAACTGAACGATTCATTGTGTAGCCAACGCCATTTTGCAAACGGCACGCCTCTATCATAGAGCAAATATCGTTCATTCGCTCTGCAGTGACCTGTTCCAACAAAGGTGCGCCCGCCTTAAATCGCGGGAGTTTCTGATTTCCTAAATCCTTAAGCATTTTTTATTATTCCTAAAGAGGCGGGATTTGCTATCGCAAATATCCCTTCAGTTTTAGATTAAAGTCAGCTGTATATATATCTGTTCCACCCTCTTGGACCGCTTAAAAGGTAAGTTTCCGAAACCTTATAATTGCCGTCAGACATACTCTGGTAGGAAATCCCTGTGCACATCCATTGGTACATTCCGCCAACAGACGGCAATCCTCCTCCACCGCCTATTCTTCCTATGCCGCCGAGACTCGGCACCCCCTTTGAAATGTAGCTCACAGTTCCCGAATATGAGGGGACAAGGTAGCTCTTTACCCCCGCCATAATCTTGCCGCCTTCTGTCTTGGAATTCCACCCTGTGAACTTCCCGTCCTCGTCGAATATTCCGCAATTAGGTTTTTGAGGAGTCCCAGCCCAACTTTCAAAATTCGGGTGGCTTTCAATAGGTTCCTCGCGCATTGTGCAGGAAACTTCAACCGTGTTTTCATGCTGGTCGCTTGTTGAACTCCATGACTCGGCACCTTCGTATTGCGCAGTTATTAAAGCCCCATCGCCGTACTTTTTTATGGAAACCGATTTGCAATACAAACCGTTCCATATCGGGTGAACGGACTTGTTTATTATAGGCGAATTTGCGCTTGCCGCCGAATATGGATAACAAAACCAAGTAGCAGAACACGTCGCAACAGAATCCTCCGATACTGTTCTCTCTCCAGAATCCCTAAGAAAACAAACTTCTCCGTTTTGTAAGCGTACTTTCATTATAGAAAGCCGCATTGTCAAAAATTACCGCATAAGAAGCTCGTTTTGCGAATTTTGCTTTTCGGTATTTTCAGCAATTTTCGTTAAGAGCTTCGATTGTTTTTTCGATTCATTGAGCTGCTTTTCTGCTACATCGTATCTGGTTGCCGTAAGACCTCCGCCTCCGATTTTAGCAAGAGAGCTGTCGTTATACTGGGATTTAGATTTTGACTTCGAGCCTTTCCCTGCGTCCTTTATTTCGGGTGTGGCATCAGCGGCGGCGTATTTTGCTTTGCGGGCATTTTCCGCTTCTATGTGGGCTTGCTTTTCAATATCGCGCAGTCTTTCGGCTTCGGCTATTTGCGTCTTGTACCAATCTACACTGCCAGAGGTCCATAAATCTGAACGCTTGCGAGTATCATTCTGAAGTTTGGCAGTAGCCATCTCCTCTGTGAATATTTCTGAAAAGCTCTTTCCCTTATCTTTCTGGGAGAGTTTATTTGATTCCTCCCTCAACTTATCCAAGGCGTTAACAGCCTTGTTTATTGCTCTCTCCCAATCTGAGTCAAAATATCCGACAATCTTAGCAAGCGCATTACCGAGATAGCTTATAAAGTCGGTGATTGCGTTTCTAATCGGAGTAATAAAATTGCCGAATTGACCATTTATGTACCGTCCTACGGTGTTAAATGTGCCTAAAATATAGTTGGATATATCACGAAACGCAGTCTCGATAAATTCTCCCATTTGAGCGAGCTTCTGCCCAATTATTAAGCCCCACTTTTGCCTTCCTATAGCACTTCCCATATCCGCCAAAAATCCGCCAAAGGCTACAGTTATGCGGTTTTGCCACTTATCTATTTCATCTCCGGCCCTCGCAAGGGCGGCAAGTGTTTCCTCGTCCATAACGTGCCCGGCTTCTATTGAAGCTTGGGTAAGCTTTCCCATTCCCTCTGTGGATACTTTATCGAGTACTTCGAGCATTTGCGCTCCAGTCTTTTGACCCAATATTGTCGAAATATCATTTAATGCCGTAAGACTTTCTCCCGACTTTTTGTAAGCGTTCCCTAATGCTTCAATCTTTTTATCAGGGGAAAGCGTTGCAAATTCTTGTAGTGATATTCCAAGACGCTTAAAGGACTCTTGATAACTTTTATTGCCGTCGCAAGCTTCAATAGTCCGCAAGTTCAAATTGTTCATCGTCATTACGAGGCGGCTTTCTTCCATGCCTGCAAGTTTGGCGGCGTAAGCAAGCGTCTGAAATTCGCTTTTGCCCATGCGCAAATTCCTCGCCATATCCTCAACGTGACCGCCAAGGTCTATTGTCTGTTTCGCCAACGCGCCTAAGCCCGCTATTCCAACCGATACCCCAAGCATTCCAAGCACTTGACCGCCCAAGTTCTTGAACATTCCCCCAATCGAACTTTTAAAGGAGTTAGCCGCAAGTTTGCATTGCGCAAGCCCTGTTTTAAATCCAGCCGAATTTAAGCCGATTTTAGCTAATATTTCACTTGAGGCCATTCTTTACCCTCTCCGCTTCAAGTATCATTTTCTTTTCTTCGTCCGACTGTATTTGCCCAAGCCCCTCTTGTTCCGCAAAACTTGCACAGTACCATAAAAGCTCGCCAAGCGGCATATTCCAAATCTCCCCAAGCGTTAGATTTGTCTTAGAAAGTAGTAGCGTAGCCCTTGAGAGTATCCAAGGCGCGTTAATGGCTCTTTCTCCCTCAGAACTATCCCACATATCTGGAAGCGATAGAAAGTCCGTCAAATACCCTAAAAACGCCGTTAAACCGCGATTAAATCTATGGAATCTCAAGCCGAAGTTCGGACGTTTCATTGCCGTTATTATATCTCTGTCGGCAGAGCAAATAATTACGGCAAGTTCCAAGTCTTTTCTTGATATTGAGACTTCTTCACCATTTACAATGCGCATTATGGGAGAGCCTATCGCTTCAAGATAAAGGCAATGGCGCAAACAAAAAGGCTTTAGTCTCCTGCCTAAAACCTTGTGTTCGCAATTTATAAACGCCTCGTAGAAGGATTCCATTAGCTAATCGGTTCCATCGGAACCTCTGGATAGTACGTTCCAGACAAATCCCACTTTTCTACGTCTTTTCTTGCTCGAGATTTCTTAACACTTTTTACGATGAACTCAAACTTCTCGCCAATTTTGAAAGAATCTCCCGGACTCGGTGCGCTTGCGTCTGACAAAGGAATGACGCTCGCCGTCCTGTTATACTTTATCCCAAAACCTGAAAAGTGGGCGACAACATTGCCGTCCTCGTTTTCCACCTCAAGCTCCTGTCCCTCTACGGTGTCTTCCGTAGCGTCAACTATGTAGCCCTCGAGCTTTTCAACCCCAAAGGCTATCGGTTGCTTTGTCCCTCTTAATTTGTATGCTTCGTTTGCCATACAAAATATAGGCGTGTCAAATTCAAGCGAAGCGCGAATGAGATTTTGCGAAGGCAAAAGACCCGAAGGGCGAGACGCTTTGCGTATGCAAAGGCGAGTCAATTCATAAGGTTTGAAATACGAGCTTATACGTTAGGACTGTACCCAAATTATTATCGTCTCTGGCGTCGTTTTCCGCCTCAAACCACAATCCTTCACAACGATACTTCTCGTTATCCAATGTAAAATTCCCAAGAATACTGCGTATCTGTGCTATGCGCAAAAATTGGGCATCATAGTTTATATCGTGGGCTGAATCCGCTATTGCCACATTTACTTCAGACTCAAATATCCCGTCGGATTCCAACATATCTGAAAACGGTCTTACATCTCCAACATCGAGTGAAATGTACGGTATATGCCTGTCTTCCGTGCTGTGTCCCTTTACAAGCATCGGCTTCATTGCTTCTGGCAATGCGCTTAGCAGGTATTCAAATAGTATATCCTCAATTTCCTTTCTCATGCTAAAAATTTCTTCCTCTCTTGCTTAAAATTCGCTTAATATTGTTTTCCATCGCCTTTGTCTGTACCCGAAAGGCCCGCTTTAAAATTCTCATGGGTGTTCCTCCTTGCGGGAATGTCGTTACCCGATTTATGAGAGTAAAGAATGGATTATCTCCTCTATTTCCATCTACGAATCCACCATACTTAGTGCCGTGGCGAGTCACAAAGCTCTGGGACTTTCCTCCCAACTTTGTAAGAGCCGCAAGCCAGCCAGATTTGGCAACTCCCACCTGAAGTTGTGCCTTTCTCGTGTACTTTTTAAGCTCTCCTTTCCCCGCAACAGCATATTGAGTAGTCCAATTCTTCGGAACTCTCCCGCTCTTATTTATTGCCGCTTTATGAATGTTTCTTACGGGAGATTTAAATATTCGCTTATATCTAAATATGGGCATTTCGGATTTGTTCGGGTGGCTCTCAAGTGCCTTTTTTACTCCTTCAAAATTGCCCGCTCTCCACATTTTATTGAGTGATTTATCTTCCCAAGTTGTGCCGCTTAAATCCGCAAATACCTTGCCTATGTCTCGGGCTACATTTCGCTTGCCGATTGAAGCTGTCTTTGGCGGCGTAAATTTTATTAGCTTTTCTCCAACAATGCGAGATTGCTGCTTTACGACAAATTGCCAATCCCTCTGGCAAGCTACTTTGTATTGTACAAGTGCGTCCTCGAAATTCTTGGTAATAACTTCAAACTTCATGGTGGGATAGCGTTATTGCGAAGCAATCGCGTAAGGGCGTAGCCCTTCAATGGAAGCGGAACTTCCGTTCATTTATCTACACTCCTTACCCATACTTCTATTTGTCCTCGTTTTGAGCGTGTACTTATCCAATGTATGCGAAAAATCCTGCCAGAATATTGGAGCAATTCTCCTATGGAAGGATATGCCTCATCTTCTAAATCCGCTTCTTTGAACTTTACGGTAAAAGTTTCGTTAGGCACAAACCCGCCCGATTCGAGTTCTACTTCCTGCTGACCATTCTCGCCAATTATGCACTTGTATGTCTTGCCTCTAAATTGAACGTCCTGCGAAAATTCGGCAAAGATTTCATTTAATGCGGTTCTGATTTCACTAAAAAAGCCCATAGGAATATGGGCTATGTCAAAATTAAGATATTTTTGATAATATGAAATCTATCAATGATAATAATCTAAAATAAAGATATTCTTTTGTCATAAAATCTTCTATCGGTTTTTTATCTTTTTCAAAATGACGAATTTGATATTTGTTTCCTATATCGGTCAAAGTTTTAAGTTCATTGTCAAAGAATGAATATTCCATTTCTCCTGATAATTTTTCAATTATCATTTTTACCGATTTTTTCTTATCGTTGTCTAATAGTGTCTTACATCTTTCTAATGCGTCCCATAATTTCTCGATAGCAGTTTGATAGTCGCCTTGAACAAAAAAATCTTTTGAAGAATCTATTAAATCATTCAAAGTAATATCAGTTGTCTTTGATTTTTTATTAAACAGTAGATCCGTTTTTACATTTAGCCCAATTACATCTGAGAAATCTATTGTATTATCCCAAGTGAGGCTTTTATCTAATAAATTTTTTATTTCATATTTTGCAATCGTTACACAATCGTCAAAACTTTTATTTAAATTCTTCGACAATGCCTCAAAATCTCGTGTCTTGAATAATCTGGTGAAACATTTTCCATATATATCTTTTGCGGAAATTTCTTTTATTTTACCTTCAATCCACCTTGAACGTGTACTCCCATCATGGACAAAATTAAAGCCAGCTTCTTTAAAAAAAGAAGTTATATTTGAGCTCGATCTATATAAAAAATTAGGATTATCTCCACAGAATATTTTAGCTAACTCATAGGAAAATTCGTTATTTAAATTCCTTGCTTCTATGATCTTTCTTATAGCTAATTCTTTTTTTTCTTTTATGGGAGATGATAAAAATATTTCATCATCAATTAGAGCTAAGAGTTTTTCCCTATTAAATGTTTCCTTGATATACGATGGTAAATTTTCTTCTACGGATGTTTCATTCCGATTGTTCCTAATTATATTTTCACGCAGGTCAAAAGAATCTCCAATTCGTATGGGATTTTCGATTTTAGTATTTCTAATTTCTGATATTCTATGGTGAGCTCTTTCATTGATAAAATCTAAGATTTCATCAATAACTTTTGAGTAAGCTGATGAAGACGATGCCGTCCCAAGCGTAGATTCTTCTTTTAAAAATTTCTGTCTTAATTTGATTAAACTATCTCTGTATTCTTCTAATGTCATACTAAAAATATATTTCATAAAGTATAATGCTTATCAATAATAAAAAGGGAGCTTCCAGTCTCCCGAAAGCTCCCAGTGAATACGAAACAACCCAATCCTAAGCCGAACCCTTTATCAGTCCTTTTTCTACGAGGGCTTCTCTAAGCTCGTTGACAAGCACAATCACTTGCGCAAGTTGCGCCGAGTCTTCAAGCTTGGCCTGATTTGCATTTGCCCTCTGCACTGTGGGCGCAACTCCGAAGAAGCCGAGCTTTTGTACGGTTCCGTCGGAGCCGTCGTCGCAAATCTGCAAACCGCCCCCGTGCGTATGTTCGGGTCTGATTCTTAAAATGTCGTTTTCTCCCATTTCTTACTCCTTTGATTCTTTTGAAGTTTTTGAAACTTTGGCAACTTTTGAAGTTTTGACTTTGCGCTGTTTGATTTTACCCATAGCGCGAGACCAAACTTCGACGTCTGTATAGTCTCCTGTTAGGGTTTTAAACAGTTGCCTATGTTTGGCGTAAGGCTCGTCGGGACTCAAAAGAATCTCCGACTTGCCGTTTTTCTTGTACCCTATCGTAATAAATGCGTTCATCTTATTCAGATACGATACGTTTGAGTGCCGCCTTTTCGCCAACGCCGAACCCATAGTTGCACTCGATAATCTCTTTTGAAGCGTCGGTGTCTGCGTCGCCCCAAGCTCGATATTCAAAAGTGAGCCCAGTCTGCGGGTCAGTGTAGGTCGTATAGGTTGACAGTTGCTTCATCACATTTGCCGTCGGCGCAATCGGAGCAAGAGCTACCATTATTGCTGACGGATAGACAATGAACCCCTGCAACTTTTCGCCATTGTCGGGCAAGCGGTTAAACTTGGAGAACGAAAAGCCCATAAGATTGGGAAGTTCTCCCAAAGGCGAGAATCCAAATGTCGAAAGCCCTCCCGAAGTCTTTATGTCCTTCTTAACATTCGCCATATAGGACGATTTCAGAAGCATTCCTCGGGGACTGTCTGGCCATTCGAGTTCGTCAATCTTCGTCTCAAGGTCTATTATGTCGTCTGTGTCGAAATCGGCGGCGTTTCGTGTAAGAATTGCGTCTCCGAAATTCTCCTTAGTGATGACACTTAAAATGTCCAAAAGAACGTCCTCGGCAAGCTTGGCTCCCTTTAGTCTCCCCAAAGTAATTGGGTCGAAATAGGGCTGCCTTGCCTTCTCCTCGGAAGTGTAGGTCAATGACTGGTACTTGCGTCTATTAACCGTTATTTTGCGGGACTCCATATCTCCCTTGTCAAACTTGTAGGTGCCGTCAAAGTCCTTTGAAGCACTCGTCGCAAGCGGAATATACGGAATGTCTATTTCGTTGTTTCCTTCAAGCGGCACATTGCGCAACACAGTGGAGAACAAACCCAACGAAATAAGCTTATGTTTGAATGCTTCCATCGCGGACTTGAGGATTAGCGAACGCCTTAATGCTGATGGTATAGTGTTCACTTAGTAAACTCCTTTCAACGCCGACATTATGCGGTCGTAGTTAGATTCAATGAGCTTTGCTTTTTCTACGCCTTGCGCCTCGTCAATGCGTTTTGCGAGTTCTTCAAGGCTTTCCTCCTCGCCGCCGTTTGCATCTGCCTCAATGGGAGAAACCCCACTTTGAGCCGCAATCTCGGCAACTTTTAAAGAGACTTCTTTGTCGATGTCTCGGTGTTTTTGTTCAAGAGCCGTCAATTTCTCCCGAGTCTCGTTAAGTTCGCTTTCGAGTTCGGCAATGCGCGAAGAAGCGGTTGCCAAATCGGAATCGAGCTTTGTTTTGTCCGCCGTGAGCGTTTCGATTTGCGAAATGGCTTCGGCAAGAGTTTTTTCTTTATTGGTTTCGTCCATATACTTTTTATCCCCGTGTCAAAATTCTTAATTTGTCGTAGGCGGAATTTTTGTCGCAAATATCGTCAACAAGCCCCCGTCTAAACGCCTCTGCGCCTACGAAAGCCTGACCCCGCATATCCTCTTTTTCGATGTTTCTGTGCGCCAGAACGTGTGATTTAAACAGCTCGAAGTACGATTGAGTCTCCGCCTGTAAAGCGGCTCTTTCGTCGTCGTTTTGGCTCGGCGGGTATCCTGCGGTTTTGAGCGTGCCTTCCTTGTTTGTAATGTAGTCAGGCTTTACGCCCAATGCTTGCCACAATCCCGAAACGTCCATTAGCGGCAAAATAGTTCCTATACTCCCGACAGTGGCGTCTGCGGAAGCGCAGATATACGACGCTCCGCTTGCTATCGCGTATGCCGCCGAGCAGCACATTCCGTCCGTATAGGCGAACACAGGCTTGGGGCATTGCGATATTGCTTTTGCCACTTTGTCATTCCCGCAAGCGTGCCCGCCGCCAGAATCAACCGTTAGGAATATCCCTTTGGCTTCCTTTGATGCCACCGCTATGTCTTGCAGGACTTCCTCATAATCCGTGCCGCCATAGCCCGCCACAAAATAAGGGGCTTCCTTGTTGAAAAGCGTTCCGTGAATGGAGATATGGGCAATCCCGTTAGGGTCTATTGCCATACTTTGGCGTTGTGGCACGAACTGCGAAAACTTCTCGCGCCACCCAGAAAGCGAGTCCGCGCCTTTTGCGTCAGCCAATACCCTTAGCGACAACGCAAGAAATGTACCTGCGTGTATATTCCACGGTCTGCAAATTCCGTTTAAAAAAATGTTATTCGTCATCATTACCTTTTTCTCCTATTTTCCTATTTTCGATAACCTGAGTTCCGTTAACCTTGTAGAGCATATAAAGCGGTATTGGCTCGCTGTCGGGAATTCCCGCCAAGCGCATAATGAACCTTGCGTTGTCGGCTCTTGTGCGCATTTCGTCCTCGAAGTCCAAGCCGCATTCGGAATAGCTTTCTTCGAGCGTTTTTAAGCCCATTTCAACGTTTGCTCGGTTTTGCTGTTCCTCGCGCCCTGCGTCAACTGTCAGCTTTCTGGGGTGTGTCCAAGTGGCGTACCACCACCAGTTCTGAAGCGGCAATATCCCGCTGTCTATTGCCCAACCGATTACGAAGAACCATACGGCGTCGTTAAAACGGTCGTCGATTAGCTGTGTCATATCGTCAATGTAGCGTTGCGTCTTTGAGGCGATAAGCCTTACAGACGCTCCGCCGATTTTCGACGGGTCTATAAGAAATTCATAAGGCAAAATGCCGAGACTTCCCGAACGGTCGAGTTCCGTCAAAAATCCAGAAAATGTCGGAGAGGGAATATTGCTTTCGTGAACATCTATGCTTTCATCGGGGTCTATGCGGATATTCTTTCCGCCCAGAATTTGGTTTAACGCCTCCGTTGACGTTCCCTCAGGTCGGTTGCCGACGTCCACCCTGTAATCGCCGTCGAGACTCATTCCCTGACCGCCTTTCAGGATATGGACGATGTCGGAAATTGCCTTTACCTTCTTTTTCTCCAAGGCTAGGATTTCCTTACGGTCGATGACGTCGTTTATCGAGTGCTGAATGTGCGGATATGCTCTTGCTTGCGAGACACGCTCTGGGTCGAAAATATGAATTACCGCAGAAGCGGGAACTCTCGTTGTCTCTCTGTTTTCGCCAATGATAAAGTAGTAGGCTTTGGGTCTGCCGTAGCGGTCAAATTCAATTCCGTCCGATATGAAAGGACTGCTTTCAGTTTCGGGAGACATAAGGCGGTGGCTTTCGATTATCTGGATTTTCGGGACATTGAACGCATTGAACGTCTTTATCACGAAAACCTCACCGTCGATAATCAGGGCGCGGAGTATCATCGCCTGACACTCTCTCCAAGAAAAGCGGTTTGTGATGTCGCAATGCCGACTCCACCTGAAAAAGAAGTCTTCCGCTTGCTTATCCCAAGCGTGGTTGCCGCTTTTGGCGTTCGGGTAAATCCCTTTGCCAATTCCGTAAACTTTCAGGTCGCGCAAAATTCCCCGAATCTGCCCAGAATTTTTCTCAAGATAGCGGGCTTTTCGGACAAGTTCGCTTCTCGTGTATGAAGTAAGCTCGTATTTTGCGTCTGTCGGATTTGTGGTGTTGGGATTGCCACGGGACGGAGAGATTTTTGCCGCTTCAAAGGCGTGCCCAATCCCATAAAACAAATTGGCGATTTTTCGGCGGAAATTCATTGTATAACCCCTCCGAATACGCCGCTAAGGGAAATCCTGCGGTTTGTCTTTTGGTACTTTTCGGGCGCGAGAAGCTCCAATGCGTCCATTATGCCGTTAAATTTCTTTTCGATTTCAGCAGCTGCTATGCGGGAATAGGAACTTCCGCTGTCGGAAGCCGACTGAAGATACTTTTCGCGCTCGGTTTTAACCTGTACAAGAAGTACCTCAAGTTCTTCAACAGTATAGCCGCGTTTATAGTTGTAATTCGCCATATTAAATTGGCGAATGTCAAATCATTCAGTTCCTTTTGCGTCGTTGCCGATAATCTTCAACATCAGTGCACCTGCGCAATTCATCGCCTCACAATCAAGATAGTGGTTTGGACGGTTGCCAATTTGTTCCCATATCCACGAATTTCCTTTCTTAATTCGGTGTTCGGATTCCATCTGTTTTAGGTAATCCTCGGAAATATCCGTAGGCACTTCCCAAGTCGCTCCATTTTCAGGATTTTGATTCCTTCGGATACGGGCTAAGGTATCTTTTACATTTAAATTGCTCCAAAAGTGCATACGGCACTTAACTTCTCGAGATATAAAGATATTTTTGACTGGAGAATAAAACCTAAAGACGCTTTTACCTTGCGGTAGCCTATGAACAAAATTAGCTCTATTGTCTCCCATTAGAGCTATCCAACGGTGCTTGCCGCACTGCTTATAAACTTCGTAGGAATTATATCCTGCGTCGATAAAAACGAGATTTGGCAGTATTGAAAATCTCTTTTGAATATCCTCTATGTCTTCCCATGTTAAAACCTTTTCATGCCATAATAGGCGGCTTGAACCTTGCGGACTCCACGAGCGCACAACCAAGTAGAAATGGTCCATTTGTACGTCAACCGACATTATCCGCAATGGAGCGACACATTCTCCCTCGGAGAATGGCTGGGATATAATTTCGCCTTTGGAATTGAAGCCTCCTTCCTCGCTCCAAAATTCCCCTTGATTGTATCCTGATGACGCAATTTCCAGTCGGTAGTCTTCGGCAAATTCTTTCCAAGGCAGGGCGAGACGTTTTTGGTAAAACTGTTGAAGCAAAGAACTGTCGCCCTTTCTGGCGGCGATTTTTGCCCTAAGATACAGTTCTGCAAGTTTTCCCCAAGACATAGAAGCAAGAGCATTCCAGTGAAAGCCTACATTCTCCTTGGCGGCATTCGGATTTAATGGAATGAATTTTCCATCTTTGTTGAGAATCCGCCTCATTCTGTCTGTGTCTTCAAAGTATTCCCCACATTCAGCGCATTTTAAGGCGGTATTTTGATTTATCTTGGCAAAGTCGTATTCGCCGTTTTCGTCCTTATAATTGTCGTCCCACTCTATATTTTCCCACCTAAAAGGAACGTATTTGCCACATTTTGGACATTTATAGTGCCATTCCCGCATATCGGTAGTCTCAAATTTGCGATGGGTGTCGTCGGCTTCTTCTCCGCCTTGACTCATAAAAACACACTTGCCGAGCCAACCGAACGCTGTTGTTCTCGCCTCCGCTTCAGCCATATGACCTACTGGCCAACGCCAAGTTTCATCTCCAAAGAGCCAACGAATTGAACGCCTTTGCAGGTTGGTCTTATTGTATGCGCCAAGTAGCCATAGCGTCATGCCATTTGAAAAGTGGATTGTGCAGTTGCGCTGTTTATTTTTGTTCTTGGGAAATAGCTTTTTTACCGGCTCGCAACTTTCAAAGAGTTTTTGCAGGCGGCTTTCCGATTCGTCTTTTGCGTCTTCGTCCGTCTGGTCGAGCCACAAGCAGGGTCCAGGCAGGTTCGCGATTATGTAGCAAAGCGTCAGTTCTGGGCTTGTAGTCTTGGAGCTTTGAACAGCGGCAATAATTGAGACAAGGCGGATTTTCGGGTCAACAATCGCTTCCATAACCTCTCTAATCCAAGGCGAATTTTCGCTCCTGAAAGGTCCGGGCATTGGAGAGTACGGAATGCTCTTTATATGTTCCTCGCACCAACGCCACGGTTCTCTGCGGTCGGCGGGAGTCCAAGCGTCCTTGAGAATATCCCGAAGAAGCTTCATTTCGTTAAAAGCCAACCGCAGAATTGCGATTCCTTGAAAACGATTTCGGAATTAAAGCCGATTGATTTAAATTCCGCCTCGTTGTCGGCAACGGTTTTCGGGTACATACAGCCGCGTAGGGCTTTCGCCTTGTTTATGATTTGCTCGGAACTAAAGCCGTTCTTTGCTTTCATCTCCCAATAGAGCTGCTGTAAGATGTCCTGCATTTGTGCGGTAGAGCCGAGTACTTTCTCGACTACGAACATTCCACCGCAGTTTTCCAAGCAGTGGTATATACGCTTCAATAGGGCATTACGAGCGTATGGACGCAGGAATTGCAAAGTGTAGAGCGAAACTGCGTAGGAAAAATCGGGCAGGACAAACGGCTTTTCGAGGTCGGCAAAAGTGATGTCTACGCCTTTTGTTTTCGCCTGATTTATCATAGCTTGAGAATTGTCGTAGCCGATGATATTTAACGCCTTTGAATGGCGGCGTTTTATTCGGCGCAGAGTCTCTCCTGTGGACGCTCCAAAGTCTATAACCGTGGAATTGGGATATGTAAACCAGTCTGAAAACGTTTCAGCCAGTTCCTGAACGTGTACATAATTAGGAACGCTCTTTCTGACGTGTTTGTCGAATTCGGGCGCGACGTGTTCGTCGAACACCCAGTTGCTCTGTCTTGAAATAATCCTGTCGTCCGTATGCAATTCCATACAAGACGACAAGGTGTCAAAAAAACTAATTATCATCAGATTGCCATTTTAAAGGCTTCCGCATTTAAAGACTTAATATCATAATAAGCGTACATATCCCTTGTTTTTGGATTACTTTCTATCCCGAAGAAATCATCGCCATTTCTGCCGTGTTTCGGGAAAATGTAATTTAAAAGCAGATGTTCCTTGATTTCTGGCGGCGGTGCGGAAATTTCAGCGAAATAAGCTTCCTGCGGTTGCCAACCAGTCTGCGACAATATCCTTTCAAGGGTTTGTTCTCTATATCGGGCAGGACGTGCCGTAATGAGAATTGCGTACTTGTCCCTCAGAAAGTCCACAAGCCACTGGCGATATGTCTCCTGCTCAATCTGCCTTGAAAACGGCGTAATGCGCGGCTCTCCCCATTTGGGGGAGTTGCCCACAAGCGTGTAGTTCAGATCAACCAAATATTTCATAGCGACGTTTAAATGCGGTGATTGCTTCCTCAACCAATCCCATACGGCTACCGTCAGGGTAAGGCAAGTCAAACTCAAAACGCAAGGCTTCCTCTATGCGTTCCCACGGAATGCGCCTAACGTTTTCGCACTTTGCGCAGACATTGCCGCTCATCTCCGATATTTTTACATTCCTAAAAAACTGATAAAACAAGTCGTAAAATTCCTTTTTAGTGTGGTATTTTTGGACCTTTGGCTTGTCTTGAAAGTCTCCAATACGAATGCCTGACTCATATTCTAAGCGAAAGGCTATATTTCCCGCATTGCTTTCATTGTGGAAGGCTTTGCCATTTACTTGCCTATATCCAGTTTCCGATGTGCTTGAGGCGCAAGCGTAAAGCTTTGTAAATGGCCTACACAAGGCAGCGCAAATACAAACGATATGCTCTCTATCCTTCGCAAAAGGCACGGAATTAAGCACGCTCGAAATAAATACGCTCGCAAACTCCTTACCGCTTGCCACAACCTCTAAAAACTTCTTTGAGATTTCCAAAGACTTACCTTTGTCTATCTCCGAAACTCCGATATGATAGGGTTCAAAAGGGGTACAATCAAATCCTGCGGCATTTAATATATTCGTCTCAGTAAGGTGTCCTGCGCCGAAATCAAGAACTGTATTTCCGTGCTCTTTTCTCCATTTAGCCTGTTGCGCGGGGTTAAATATATCAAAGGTGTGGCAAGGATTCTTTCCGTGAACGGCGAATACAAATCCGTGTCCCAATTCCTCGCGGACTCTGCGGGCTCGTCGAAACGAGTTATACCTTAGCAAGTCTTCATATCTCTCGTGGATATTAAAATCCATTGTCAGCAGATTCATCATAGCATCTGCAAACTTTGCTTCATCTTCCGATATATAAACTACTTCGCACGTATCGGCTTTTAATTCCGCAAGCATTTCAAGTCTGCCTATGCCATTTATAACCTTTTCGTCGGGTGTGCAAACGATAGGCATGATAATTCCCGCCTTGCGCAGAGTTCTTGCAATGCTCTTTGCATATTGAATCCACCTCCCAGAATTTATTTTGCAAAGTTTAGCTACAGACACCTTGCAAGGATAAGCGCAACGGAAGAACTCTTTGCTTTCCAACTCCTTATCTGAAATACTATTGGCGAGTTCCGAAAGATTTAGAGTTTCCAGTATGCGCTTAGCCTTTAAAGGTGTTTGGCAAATATCTCCGTCATTTGTAGCCCGATTAAATACGATGTTCAAAGCTTTGCGCTTTTGTAATTCCATTGCGGGAATTCTAAAGACAGGCACATTCTTTAATCCCATTCGAGTTGCTACAAAATGCCTCTGGTGCCCTGAGAGGATTTCTCCGTTGGCGTCGGCATAAATCGGAGCGATAAAGCCGAGCTTGCGGAGTGAAAGTTCTATCAAATTGAGCCGCTTCGGGTCTGCGGTTCTCGGATTGTAGGTTGAGGGATTTACGGCGGAAATCGGTTCAATCTTTATCATATTGCAAGTCTCCTGCGGATTTCAGCGATTACCGCTTCCTTGTCGAAGCCTACTTCCTGCTTGAGCTTGTCTATCCAAATGCCGAAGTCTTCCTGCGACATTCTGAAGCGGTAGTTTCCCGCCTGAATCGTTACTTCCGACTGCGACAGCTCCTTTTCTTTTTCGTCCCCAAAATCGGGCTTTTGTTCGCCCAAAAGGGCGTCAAGGTCTGTCGGCTCAAAGCCCGCAAGAATTGTGTCAAAATTTGTTTCCTTGAATCCGTCTATAATATCTTGCAAGCCGTTTAAATCGAGCGTGGAAAGCTCTGCAAGTCGATTGTCTCCCACAAGTACTGCAAGCTCGTTATCTTCGGTGGCAAAGTCTTGATATTCGACCGGCACTATACTAACGCCAAGTTCTCTTGCCGCTTCCAAGCGACCATGCCCCGCCACAATATAACCGCTTAGCTTTGAAACTACAATCGAGTGTCGCCAACCGTGATAACGTATGTTCTGCGCAAGGATTTTAATCTGATTCTGCGGGTGCGTATTCGGATTTTTTGGGTGCGGGATAAGTTCTTCAACTTTTACGAGCTTATCGTATGCGCACCATACTTCAATTCCGTCCGCTAAAATTCGTGCCTTATTTTCGTCTGCCATATAGACAGACTATTTTGTCAAAATCCTATATTGAAATTCTGTTGCCGAAATCGTCTATCGCGGGAGCCGATTTTATCCCATACTTGGCGTACATAGCTCTGGTTTTGGGATTGCTCTCTATTGCGAAGAATTGTTCGGGATTATTTCCGTGTTTTGGAAATATTCGCCATTTCAGTATCCACTCCTTTTTTATGTGAGGCAAATGCCTAAAGATAGAAAAAAAGCTCTCATTGGGCAGCCAATTCGTCTTAGTGTATATTCGATTTAGGGTAAATATCTCGTATTTTTGCATTCGTGCCGTAGTGAGAATCACATATTTACCTTTTAACATATCAATCAGCCATTGGCGGTAGGTCTCAAGCTCTATTTGAAGTTCCATAGGACGAATTCTTGGTGCGTCCTTTTCCTTGTCCACGAGCGTATAATTTAGGTCAAGCAGGTATATCATTAGAAATCTCCCAGTCTGCGTTTTACTCCGTTTACTCCTTGGGGCTTATTTGGATTACGCTTATAGGAGTTTATCTTTGCATATGTAGGGCTTATAGTCGGCGTCTCCTTATAGGAACATATATCGCCTTCGGTTATCGGTTTCTTTTTTATTAGCGCATCAACTATCTCCCTTAAAACCTCTATCGGGATTTCCGTCACTGTGTAAATTAAGCCATAGAGGTTCTGGCGGCCTACCTTCTCCCTTAGAAGTTTCATTGCCGCCGAACGCGAAACGCATTGAAACCTACCTTCGTAAACCACCTTGTCTCCGCTTGTACAGAGTATGTGGTAGAATTTATTAGTAGGCATATTCACCCCTCCTTATGCGGTTATTCCATACTCTCATAGCCGAACTTATCGAGCTATAAGCTTTTCCACCTTGGCGTTCTGGATTTGTATCCTCAAGAACCTGCTTCACAAATTCAGAATCTCCCATTTTCTCAAGCAATCCTGCGGTAAACGGTTCCGTCTTCATTTGCTCCACAAGTTGCGCTATCCACCTCGATTTTCGGGTGCCTATGGCCATTTCTTCATCACCCATTGCAACGTTGCTCTCGGTCGGCTTATCGGCTTTAGGCTCGTTATCAATATGCTTGGTCTTGGCTATTACAACAGTTTCTCCGTTTTCAGTCTTTCCTGTTATTGCCTTTGTATCCGAAGCGGAGAGCTTATTTAAAACTTCCGAGTCTATTTTGATTTTATTATTAGGTCTATCACTACCCAAAGTCCCGTCCTTTTTTAAACGGTGTAGGAGACTGTATCCATCGCCTTTTTCAACGATTGACCAATCGCCCACAGCTTTGGCGGGTAATTTGTATTGTTTGACCTGTTCTTCTGTTATTGTTATAGTTTTCATTTTTTTTCCTTTTATTTTGGTTCTCCTATGTCGTTTATATTACCATAATTCGATAAAATCTGCAACATTTATATTAGGTTTTTTTCGTTTTTATTATTCAAAAATATTACGATTTTTCTTGCATTTTTTGTGCTAACACCTCGCAGAAAATGGGTGAATGCAGCCACTTGCAATAGGTTGAAAGGTATCATTTTGCGAAGGTGTTCTGTACGGAAATTTCAAGATTATTTTTTATCTTTTTTTCATAAAAAACCAAAGAAAAACATTGCAAATATTATCCAAGTGTGTTAATATCAATGACATAGAAGAACGATAAACACCTAAAGGACAAAATATGAATAAGAAACTAAAAATACAATTCTGGAAAGCTGAACACGCTATGGCGATACAAGTTTTGGAACATTACGGATTGGAGAATGTTCACAACGACGTGCTCTATGGCAAGGCTTGGACATTAAATACAAATCTAAATTTGGATATTTCGTACTTCGACTCCAATACCGAGCGAGACCAAAACCTCCAGATGACTTTAAACAACATAACCGAAGAATTTTTTAAAACTTCTCCCCGCATAGATGAATGCGGAAACGTAATAATAGCCACTTGGGAATTATAAATAGCAGAATATGGACACTGAAAAATCAATCCTAAAACGAATACAAAAGCTTCTAACTCTCTCCAAGGATAAGGGAGCAAGTAAGGCGGAAGCCGAAAGAGCAATGGAAATGGCTCAACGGCTTATGACAAAATACAATATCACTATGGCGAATATCGAAAACGATACTCCCGCATCAAAGATAAAACACGAATACTTCTTCTCAAGGGCGGTTCTCAATCCTGCCGACACGGAAATAACCGCAATACTTTGCAGGTTTTACAAGGTGAAAATCTTATATAACGGAAATTCTGGAATGGTGGTTATTGGGACTTCCGAAAATATTGAAATCGCAAAATACGTCCACGGCTATCTAAGAAACGTATTCTTCAAATGTTGGAATGAATTCAAACGAAGTGCGAATGAGATTTCGGCGCAAGCCGAAAGACCCGAAGGGCGAGACGGTGCGAAGCACGCGAGTCAATTTAAAAATACCTGCTTTAGGCCAAACAAGGCAGATTACTACTTCGGGCTTAGGTGCGGAATATACGAGCGAATGGAGCAAGCCGAAAAAGATACGCTTTCTGGAGAGGGGGAAGAATCCCGCCAAAACTATGAACTGGCCTTATCAAACAATGAACATGAGCTGGAGGTTTATATCAAAAACACTTTCAGAGTGATAGGAGAATCACGGAGAAGGCAGGGTACGAGAATGGACGCAACATCTTACCGTGCGGGGAGAGAGAAAGGCGCAACACTTCAAATTAACCAAGCAATAAAGGCATAATATGGAAACAATAATAGAAAGCAAATTCGACTTCGGGCGGGTAGTTGCAACCACGACGCTTGCAAACTACTGCGAAAAGAAGGGATTTTCAATGCTTCCTTATCTTATCCGCTACGCAAATGGAGATTGGGGCGATGTATGCAAGGAAGACTGGAAGAGCAATGATGAGGCTCTCAAAAACGGCGAAAGGCTGCTCTCCGAATACAAACTCCCAGATGGCAGAAGGATTTGGATAATAACCGAGTGGGACAGAAGCGCAACCACTCTGCTTTTTCCAGAGGACTACTAAGAATCCTCGACCTCCACAGGCTCTTTTATCGAGTCTGCGGCGATAGAGATTGCCTTGTAAGTCTCGTCGAGTACCTCCTGCAATTTCTCCCGAATTTGTACGGCATCGAGGGTTGTAAGAATTGGCGGAAGCTCGTTTAAAAATCTGCTTTCCAAGATTTGCCGTACTTGTCCTATATGGGCAGTCCATACTTCGCGAACCTTCTCAATGGCAACATACGTTCCTTCCATTACCTTGAGTTTGATTTCCGCTTGCTTTACCTCCGCCAATAGCTTGCGGGTCTTTAACTCCTCGTCTTCGGGAGAGTCCGACTCTTTTAAATCGTGTTTTCTTACAAAATCCCGCCACTTTGACACACTGTGCTTGCCGTTAGAATAAGGTTTGGGAGAACCTTTTATTTTTCGCCATTTATTTATGGTCTGTCTTGCTACACCGAGAATATCCGCAAGCTCGGTTGTAGTTTCGGCATACTTCACAGATTCTTCTTTTTGGCCATAAGCCTTTTCCACTATGGCGCGTTCCGTACTCGTAAGAGTCTTTCCCGAAGCGACCTTTTTTACTATATTTTCAAGGTCTTTGCTTAATATCTTTTGTCCGATGTTTTCTTCCATATAAAAAGCGGAAGTTGTCAAAAGTTCCACATAAGTTCCACCAAAGTTCCACTTATAAAAAAGCCCCCCAATCTTAGCAAAATAGAGGGTTTGCGGGTCTCATTTATACTTTTATGTGGAACTTTTCAAAAATGCCATTCGCAAGAAGAAACGGGTCTGCCGAACGTCCCTGCCGTATGTCGTTGGTTAATAGATTCCTTAAAAAATACTTGCATTCAGATGTTAAATTTTTAAACTTGAATCTATGGTTAAAATCTTAAAAAAGCTAGAAGGTTTGTTAATTATGCAAAAAATAATAGACTATGTACGTCAAATTGATCCTAATTTCCAGACGAATCATCATTGGTATGCTGGAATATCAAACGATCCCGATAGAAGGAAAAGCGAACATGAAAGAGAAAAGGGGATAACATGTAAACACTTTAAGTATTGGAGGTGTTCAGATGAAGAAGTTGCAAGGAATATAGAAAAGAAACTAGAAGAACATGGGTTCTCAATACATGCAGATGATTTAAAACCAGCGAAAATTGCTACCTCATTACAAGAATCTTTTGCAGAAAAAGTAGAAAGCAATTTTGTGTACGTTTATAAAGCTGTCAAAAAGTAGTTATGCGTGCAGGGAGCGGACTCGAACCGCCAATCTCAAGGTTATGAATTCAAGCAAAGCGCGAATGAGATTTTGCCAAAGGCAAAAGACCCGAAGGGCGAGACGCTTTGCGTATGCAAAGGCGAGTCAACCTTGCGTCTTACCGTTAGACCACCCTGCATAAACCTACTGCTTGCAATTCTCTTGGAGTTCTATCAGCTCGTTGTAGATTTCCATTAGAGGCGTCAGGTCGTTTATGAGGGCCTCGCGCTCTATGAACTTCCAGTCTTTGGCGGGCTTATTCTCAACCGTGTCGCGATACCACTTCACAATGAAATCGATGTGCCTGACGTGGACAACAAGAGGCTCGATTTTATCCTCTGGGTCAGGCTTTGGCGTTTCGGGCAGAATACCTGTCGCGATATAAGCTTGGCGAATATTCTTGGGTTTGGCTATTTCCAAAAACGACACATTTTGATTTTGTGTCGTTTTTGGACTAACGCTACTATCATTTAGAGTTTCAGAGTTGGTGCTATTTTCTATTTCACGAGTTTTACGAAAAAGCCCCATATAGCGTTGAGCTGTTCGTATATCGAAAATTAAATTGTCTCTACACCATTTTTCCCAATTCCCGTGCCCGACTTTTGCCTTTTGCTCAATGAGAAGCTTACCGCATTCGATAGCAATCTCGATTGTCTTGCTTGCTACTTCCTTTGCTTTTTGGGCTAATTCCTCAGCTTGAGCGTGCAGTTCGTTAATGCGAGCAATCGCCAAGGAAAGCTCGGTAGGCATTTCTGATTTTTCGATAGAAGTTTCCTGTTCCATACCTATCGTTGCTTTGTCAAATTGGCGAGGCGAGCCTTTCGGTAAGACTTGCACGCCGTTTCGGATTTCATAAGGGCTGACGGCTTTATCTTGAGAAGCTTTTGCCAAGCTTTCACTCTGGAGGATACGCCCGCGCGAGTGATGCCGTACCGCTTGGCGATTGCAGTCTGCGTTTTCAGAACGAGAAGGTTCTCAAGCCCAAGAGCAAACAGCAAGGTATCCCGCTCAAGAGTGGAATTCTTTTCGGAATGATTGCTTTGAAGCCGTTGAAACACCCAACATAGCAACAGCGAACCATACGCTTTCGCCTTGTCGTCAACCTGAGTTTCCGAAATTGGCTCTTCCTTGTCGAACTGGTCGTAGTCGAATTCCTCGCCGATAGTCGCAAACGCCACTTCGGAGTCAGGTGTGCCGAGCTTGTAGTCGTCCATAAGCGGCTTGTCGAGGCCCTGAGCCACGAGCTTGGCTCTTTCTTTGGGAGATAAGCTCGAGACCCACTTCTGGTATTCGTCCTCGTAGTTGCTCATAGCGCACCTCCGAAGTGAAGCGGTGAATTTGGTGGAGACTGCCTTGAGCCTACCGCACCTTTCGCACCTGTGGAGAATCGGTGAAACGGGAGTATATACCTACGGTATATATACTCTCCCTGTTTCCCCGTTTCCCCACTAACGGTGCGATAGGGAAAATAATATTCCCCGTTTCCCCGCTTCCCCGTTTCCCCAGAGAAACGGAGAAACGAAATTGCGCTAATTTCACCGTTTCCCCAAATCATAGCGCACCTCCCTCGGTAGGCTTATTAAAAGCGGTTTCTGGGATATATAATCTGCCTCTCCAAAGTTTGGATACTTCGTCAAATACCATATAGGTCTTTTTGGTATTGTTGAAGATTCTTTGAACGTCAGAATCTGCGCAAGGCTCGCCCAAACTTGCCAGCTTGTTTTTGATGTGTTCAAAGAGTTTCGTCTTTGAAATAGGCGACATCTGTTCCAACCCTAATTTTTCATAAATGGGGTTTGTGTTGGGATTGTATTTGCCGTCTCCTTTTTGGGTCCTTACGACTTTGGCGGGCTTTTCGGCGATATACCAGAAGATGTCCTTATGGTCTGAACCTTGCTTCAGGTAGATTACAGGATCGGAGCCTGTGCGCCTTCCGCGCTTGACGTGTTTAAACTCGTAGATGTTCTTATCGTGGCGGGACGGCATGATAATGGACACCGCACGCGCCCAGTTCGTGATGTCGGACGAGCCAATTCCGAGGTATTCCAAGTCGGTATTCGCCTCGAATTGCTTTAAATCCTTGGCTTTTTGCTTGCCTGTGTGGTGCAGGACAATCAAGCCGACATTGTGTTTGTGGATTATTGGGTTTATGCCATTTCGGAAGAACTTTGTGCATACTTCCTGCTTGGAAATATCCCCGCCGATATAAGCCATTAGAGGGTCAACTATGACGATTTCAGGCTTGTATCTTTCGCAGATGTTTTCGAGCAATCGCACAAATCCCTCTCCAGAATGTGTGTCATCGGATACGACACGGAAATTCTTGCGTAAATCAGCCTTTTCTTGTTCAGACAGGTTCAATATGCGCGTGATTGACTGGGCGGGTTCTACAAGGTCGAGAAAGTTATTTTCCGCCTGTATAAGGATAACCTTTCTCGGCTTGTGGGGTTCCAATTTCCACAGGTCTCTGCCTGTCGCAAAGAGAATGGACATCTGCATAGCCAGAACGGATTTCCCGACGCCAGAAGCCGCCACAATCAGCCAAGGGCATTGTGTGCACAAGAAGCGAAATCCCAATAGACAGTCCGACATATCGTTGGCGTTTGCGTTCCAAAAATCGTCGATCGTATTTGAAATCACATTGCCAATATCGCAATTATCCTGCCATTGCTGATAAGATGGCATACCAATATTTACGGCAATTAGCCTTTGCCGCTTTCCATCTCTGGTGACTGCGGCAATTCGCGATAGGCGGCTTGCATTCTTGCAGGCCTTATCTACGGGAAAACCGTTTTTTGCAAGAAACTCGTGAAGCTTGGATACCCGTTCCCGATAGAGCTTTTCATCTTTTCCCGCGTCGATTTTTACTATGGCGTGAATCGACTTTCCTCCAGAATCGACAAGGGCAGAACACGGCAGATTTAATTCGCGTATCTTTCTTAATTGTTCCTCCTTGGGGAGTGAATCGGATTCGATTAAACAATGCCTGAACTCCTCTACATCGGAATTCTTGCAACCTTCTCCCGACATTGGGTTAATTCTTGCCCAAGCTCCAGCCTTGGGATTCCAATCTCCAAGAATGTAGCCTATGTCCTCGTAAGTGTCGCAGGCTTTGATAAGTTCTTCAAAAGACTTATTGGCGCCTTTACCACTTGGCAGGAATTTTCCGTCCTTTTCAAACGAGCTTACTACAAAATTTACCGTATCACCCGGCCTGAATAAAGCCCTCAGATATTCCTTTAACTCCAAATTTGGGGCTTTAAGGGCGTTTTCACACCCGTTTGAACGTCCGATAGGGTCGTTCCAAGAAAAGCCGTCAGAGGGCTTGTAGCCGTTGTCTTTTGCCATTTGTACGATTGAACCTATCCCGACATTCGCTCCAGAGTAATTTCCAAAAGTTTTCCAATGCTTCTCGCACGCTCCCTCTTGGTATTTATGGGAGTTTTTACTCCACTCGTCCCATACATAACACGGTTGCCCGTCGGCGTGTAAAGCCATGCCGACCTTTAGCCAAGTATCATAGTCGTCAACTTGAGATTGTGTAAGGAATGATAAAATTTCGCTTATATTTTTTTCCATTGCTTCCTCCTCCAGCCGTTATTTGCGAGGTCTGTGATTAGTTTTGTGGCAAAATCAAATCCGAAACTCTCGGCATTCTTATAGCCAAAGCGGTTGAGAATTTTTATTTGCTTAGGCGTTGCGAGATTGCGCGAACGTCGGTTTATGGCGTTCCCCAAAAGTAATGACGCAAAACCTCTGCTTTGAATTGCCTTCGGGTTGAACTGTAAACGCTCAAGTGCTTGCAACTGCTTTTGCGTAGGTGCTTCACGCTCCCATTTGAAAGTCGGCGAGTAGCTTTGAAGCTCGTCGTCGTGTGTAAAAAGCGCATACTCGATTGGGTCTATTAACCTGCTTTTCTTTAGCGAATTTGCCTTTATTGCGTCGGCTAAGGATTTCTCGCGCTCTTGGCGGGCAGTGCATTCTGCTTCCTGCTCAAGCTCGCCTAAATCGAACAACTTGCCGCCTTCGGCTATTTTGGTCATCTGCTCGGCAACATCTGGTTTATTGGCAATGAGGTTAGCAGGGTGGCAAAGATTGTGTTGCTCTGATTGCCATAGAAAATCCAAGACAAGAAGATTCTCTTTGCCTTCGCATGTTCGAGTTCCGCGCCCTATAATTTGGGCGTATAGCGAGCGGATTTTAGTTGGTCTTAAGCATACGACACAATCGACGCTTGGCTCGTCATAACCTTCGGTAAGAAGCATTGAATTACATAGCACTGTACATTCGCTACTGTGGAAGCGTTCGAGAATTTTCTTTCTCTCGCCCGATTCTCCCGAAATATGCTCCGCCTTGTGCCCAAGCGATTTTAGGATTTGCGCCATTCGCTGAGATGTGGCAATTAGCGGAAGAAAGATTAACGTCTTTCGCTCTCTTGGAATGTGTTTTGCGATTTCCTCAAGATATGGGTCTATCGCGGACCCCAAGTCATCGGCAGAATAGTCTCCCGCCGTTGTCTTTACGCCTTTTAATGATATTTTAAGCGGGATTGTCTGTACGAGTATCTTCGACAGATACCCCTCTTTTATGGCGTCCCGAATTGAGTATTCATAGGCGATGTCCTCAAAATACTTCCCGAGATTTTGCTTGTCTCCTCGATCTGGCGTTGCCGTCACGCCCAACACCTTTGCCGACGAGAAATACCTTAAAATATTTTGATATGAATCGCTCAATGCGTGGTGGGCTTCGTCAACAATGATAGTTCCGTAATGGTCTGGAGAGAACCTCCTAAGCCTACTTTCGCGCATTAGCGTCTGAACAGAAGCGCAAGTAATGGGATAAAGACTGCCTATAGCCGATTCTCCCGCCTTTTCAAATGCGCAAGAAAGCCCAGTCACAGCGGCTATTTTATCTCTGGCTTGTGTCAGGAGTTCCTCACGGTGGGCGAGGACGAGGGCTTTACCCCCGTCCTTTAACGCACGCTCCGCAACCTTTGCGAAACACACGGTTTTTCCGCACCCCGTGGGAAGCACAAGCAATGTTTTGTCGAACTCACCCCAAGACTTAAAAATAGAATCCACCGCCTTTTGCTGATACGGTCTAAGCTCCATTGGAAACCCTCCTTCCGTATTCGGCAATAAGGATTGCGTCGGCTATTTTTAAGGTCGGCTTTAAGAACGCATACAGCTTGTATGCGTGTTCCCGAAGGCGGCGTTTTCGCTCGTTATATTCCAATCCTTTCACTTCGGGCAAAATTTCTCCTTGCCACTTTTGGGGAGTCACCGTCTTAAAGGGAATCTCCAAAGCGATAAGAATACCGATTACTTCTCCGTAAGACTTGCCGAGGACAAAGGAGCGGCTTGCGGGTTGGGCGTGTTTGCAACTTATATAGCCGCTTACTTGCTCAACATAAGCCTTCAAAGGAATATTGCACTTTTGGGAATATTCCTTCAGTTTGCGCATTGCCTCAGCGAAGAACTGTATATCGTTCAGTGCGTCCGCCACATTCGCGCAGAGAGGGTGCGGGTGGAGGATTGCATATCCTCCGTTTACACCCGCGTCTATTCCGATTATGATTTTACCATTCATCGGAATCCTCCTCCCTGACAACACCCATAGCTTCGCCTATGCGCCGAATAGACAATACGTCGGATTTTAGCTTCTCGATAGCGCGACTTGGGCTTATCTGCCACATTGCGTTGAAGTTTATTTCTTCGTCTTTGCGCTTTATCCCAAAGAATCGCGCTATGTTGCCAAGAGATGCCTTCTCGAATGTCCCACACCCCCAGACTTGCAACAAATCTATGAAGTTGCCGTTAAGGTAGCGACCATTGAGAATCTTCGGCACTATAACTCGGTTTGCCCATGAACGCCTTACTAAGAAGGGAATGGCCCAAGCGTAGATATTAAACCCAACAAACTTGCAATCCGCATTTGAACGGTAGTAATTCCAAAATTGCCTTAAAATATCGGCTTCATCGGAATCTATGATTACAAGCGGGGTTTGATTTGGCTTTTGGATACCAATAGCCATGACTCTCCCAGAGAGAGCCGAACTCGGTGCGTCCAAGAACCATTCTTCCTGCTTCCTCGCTTTCCACGTTTGTATTTTTTCTGCGTCCTTGTAATTACTCGGAGCGGAAAATTCAGGCATGAGGTGCTGAATTTCGTCTCGGGGAAGTCCGTCGGTTTCAACATTGAATACGATTTCCATAGCAAACCTCCCTTAGAAAATGTCCTCATCGTCATTATCCGACGCTTCGGGTTCGAGATAGTCCTTGATGACATTCCCGTCATACATTTTTCCGTCTCGTCCCTCCCATTTCTCGATGCCAAGGCGAGCCTTGCCTCTACTTCCGTTTACTTTGTCCCACTTCGGAACTGAACGTTCGCCATGCCTGCGAAGCCCAACACAAGTAAAGAATTGGTTTATCTTCCATTCACACCTGCGCAAAAGCACCAAGTTCTCGCGCAACGTCGCTTCCAAACCGTCAGAAGTTCTGCATCTGAGCGTGAGCTTTGCCATATTGTCGCCTTTTGCGGTGGTGGCCCGCTCAAATCCAACAACGGTAAAGTCAACAACAGTGTTTTCTGGAAGTACCGTAAATTCCTTCGCCTCTTGTGAAGTTTCGGAATTCCAATCCAATCTTTCGTTATCGGAGGTATTCATTACTTAGCCCTCCTTTCCGAAATATAAGCTTCCACCTTCTCCCAGTTCTTTTCCTCCGCGATTTTTGCGAGGAGAGACTCTGATAGGTCTTTGTACGTCTGATTGCTTTTTATGAGCGCATTGCGCTTCGGATTATTACCCCTCAGATAATCGTTCAGTTCATCTGGCGAAATTGCCGAAAACTCCATAGCCGCTTCAAGAAGCGCCATATCCGCTTTCGGAGAATCGCTAATTTCAAGATTTCCAGAAGTCTTATCTTCGTGTTCTTCCAAAGAAGAAAATTCGGTGCTGAATATATCCTTTACGCTATCGAAACTAAGCGGTAAAACTCCCGAAAGTCCCCAGCGGTTCTTTGCATCGCAAAACGATGTATGCTCGGTGTAGAGAACTCTCTCTTTGCCTCCTACGGCCTTGCCTTTGCCGCTTGCGCTCGACTGTATGTATGTGCGGTAATTTGCAAACAACAGTCCGTCAGCCCACTCTTTGATAAGCGGGGATACACCCCTTGAACATTTCAACTCGTAGTGGTCGTATGTTCCGTTTTCCTCGGGCAACTCGAGCTTTTTTATTGTCGAGTGCGCCAAGACAAGAACGTGCATTCCCGAATTCTGCAACTTGCTAAGATTTGCCAACATTCTCGCATATTCTTCCGCGAGATACTGGTAGCCTTTGCCGTAATTAAAGTCTTCGAGACCGGTCTTCTTGTACTTCTTGCAAAGGAATTCAATGCACAAGCGCTCAGCCCAATCTGCCGTATCGAGTACGAAAGTTTTAAAGCCTTGCTTGTCGGCTATGAGTTCGTTTATGCAGGAAAGCAATGTTTCCCATGTGTTGAGGTCGGATATTCTCGGCACGTCAAGATGTGCCGTTCCGCCTTCCAAGTCCGCAAATAGCGGCTTGGGGAATTTCGATGCAAATGTGCTTTTGCCAACACCTTCGCAACCATATATTACGCCCCTTTGAGAGCGCATTATTTTACCTGTTTTAATCTGCATTTAGATTTCTCCGAGTTTGCGAACTCTCGTCTCGGAGTGGCACTTGCGAATTTCAGGCTTGGGAAGATAAGGTCTTTCCGACCAAGTAGGCGCGGGTTTTGTCTTCCTTCTCGAAACAGGCAACAGTGTGTTCCCGTTTTCGTACTCCAAAACAGAACTTCTAAGCACCGCAATAGGAGAACGCGGCTTGCCATTCGGCCCGCGAAGCAGTTTCAGCCTATGGGACTTAACGACTTTTCGGACACACGTTTCCGAACAATTCCACCTGTCCATTAAGTCTTTCACCGAAAATGCCTGCCTTGCGAAGGTGTCGCCAATCCGCTCAGAGAGAGTCATAAGCAGGTCGTTTTGCGCCCTGACTATTTCCTCAAGCCGCAATATTCGATTTGCTAAAATCTCACTGTCGCTTTTCGCTTCCATTGCTTTCCGAAGCGCTTCCCCTTAGCGACACGAGTAGGGTTAAAATTTTGGGTGAAACGCTGAGAGTTCTTTGTTGTTGAACTCGCGCCGCACCCAACGGTTGGGTACAGTACCCTCGCTTCTTTTGTACCCAAATTAACTTATTGAATATGCGATAGTTAAAAGAAGCGTGTCCAATGGAAAGCTCTCAAGTGGGACTTTCTCTTGTACCCTTTAATGAGAATTAGACCTTTTCTCCATTTTATGCAATAACCTGCTGTTATTTGCATAATTATAAATATATTAAAAACTTATTGACTAATGGGAAAAATATTCGATAGATAGAAATTATAAAAGTCGTAAAAGGGATTCTGTATCGGCTTTTTATGTCGGCTTTCGGGAAACTGTTTGCCCACCTAATTAGGTCAAATTTTGCCTACTTAGGCGTGTGCGGCCGCAAGGCGCAACGACCACCTCCTTTTTTCGTTCCGAGGTATATTTAGTTTTAACGAAACTGAGCTTTACATTGGAAAAAATGTCGGCTCGTATAACCAGTTCTAAAAAATATGGCTTCAATTAAATCATTTATATCAATTTCACTACTAACCAAGGCTCACGTCGATGACCTCGCCGAGCTATTAACCCCTATGAAAGGAGAACTTGAAACCCTAAAACTCTGGGAAACTGACGATAAAGGTAAGGCGAAATTCCAATATTCCAAGCTCGCCTATTATCTTCATGAAAATTGCGATTCTATTGTCGAGGACAGGCTTTATGCCTTCCATTCGATAGCTAAACCCGAACTCTATGAAGCTATTGTAAGCCAACTTGATTCTCTTGGCATTCCAACCCTACCAACAGATGACGTGTACGCAATAGCGGCAAAACTCGTTCTGAAAAGTATAAAGAGATGTAATTTTATAGCGTCAAGACGGCTTGCTGAAGAACAGCATACTTATGAACATTTCCGACCTCAGGTATTCGCAAGAGTAGATCCGCTTTCACCTAAACAAATTACTCACTTGAAGAAAAATCTTTCCTCTTATTTCGAGTCCTGCGGAAAATCCAAGTATATCGAAATATACGTCCACCTCATGGGAAAATACGCGTTTTATTGCGTTTCCCACGGAGCGCCCAAGACCCGCGAAAATTCTGTTGATGAACAAAAAGTACATACATTCCGCCCAGAGCTTGTCGATATTATCCGCGTGAATTTATTGAATGGAGAAATTTCGATATTTACTAAAAAGTGTTCCGCAAAGATTCTGAAGCGCAATTACTGCAAAATATTCGGTGCGGAATTTATGCCTGATGCCAAGTATGAAATTAACGCAAAATACAACCTTAACAACCTTTGTAATTCAAATTCTCTTTCCATCGGTGAACTATCAAACGAAATTGCACATGTAGAGGTCGGCGCATTCACATATAAGGATGACAACGGCTGTGTAAAGGATTGCCGTAATAATGTCTCAAAGGAAGTTTTCTCATGTATGGAGCGAAATGTGGAAATTCTTTCCATTACATTCCTCTTTTCTTTTCGCAATACAGCTTCTAAATTTAGGGTAAAACTATCGGGGGCAAACCGTTCGGAATTCCCAAATGGTTGCGACGAGGAACTGGTAGATAAATTCTTTATACAAAACGGATTTTCAATAGACAATTCCGATGAGAAGCTTTCTGAAATGGTACAGGCAAAACAAGTCGCTCCCGTACAGTAATTACCTCTGGTCTCGTTTACTCGGAGAAAGCAAAAAGAAGTGGCTTATAACGCATCAATGTCTCTGTTTTGCCAATGGTGAAACTGTCAACGAATTTTCTGACGGAAACGAGGAATTCCAACTAAGAAATGTGTGCGGTCATTGGTATGCAATCGGTGAGGAATGCGAATTTGAACTAACTTCAAAAGATGTATTGAAGTTAGAGCTCAATAGACGCGGCTTTGCCGAAGCTATCTCGCATTGCCTAAATCCCAATAATACAGTTTCCAACTCTCCGTATTCCGATGGTATATTCTATTTGGGTACTATCGCCGCAAGGGCGGACTTTCGCGTATTTTTGCTTTTTGACAGTTATAAAGCTGTTATCGCCATGTCTGATTGGTATGGCGGACAAAAACCTCTTGTAATAGCTTTAGGCAATATTACGGGAGACGTTCAAGATTTTGTATCTAAACATCAAGGGGAATGTATTTCTTTTGAAGATTGCATTAGCCTTGCTGAAAATGGTTTTAAAGTTATCGGCAAATGGAAAAAACTCATCGAGCAACCAAGAATAATGAGACGAAAAGACGGCTATTATTCTTGGAAGTCCGCCGTTGGTCGTGAACCAGAAATTCGGACGCTTGCGAAACTCTCTATGGAATTTATTAACGCAAACGAGGTCCTTATAAAATTCGGGGAAGACTCTATGCGATTTTCATACTGTGATGTTTCGATTTTCCGAAATGATAATACAAAAGAAGTAAATTCATATTGGAAAATTCTCTACAAACTGGCAAATAATCGCCTACATCTAAATTATACCGATGAAAATACTATAAGGGTTTCGCTCAAAAGACTAAATAAGGATTTTCGTGAATTCTTCAATATGAGCAAGTCGCAAACGGCTCTTAGCTACAAAGACGGTAATATTATCGTAAACTTTAGGCTAATAAGTCGAGATGAGCAACATCGTTCGCATTCCGAAGTTTTTGTTGAAGTAGGTGATGAAATAAAATCTACGGAAGATTTTAATTATCCAGATATTTAATTCACATTCTTTTTCTTATATTCTGTCGGATATATCTTAAAATACCTCTCTGCATCTTCCTTAGTCGCTACCCCTCGGTAGTGTTTAAAGAGTATGTCCGTGCCTTTGTGGGACATTATCAAAGCAGTATCTTGGAAGTCTCTTTTCCAAGCAACGTGGTAGCTTGCAAAACTGTGCCTGAAAGCATTGTGGGGCGGTATCCTCTTTTGTGGGAATTTGCCATTCTCGTCTGGAGTTTTTAACTGTTTCCCATTCACGAGCAATCCCGCTCTGCGCAGGGCACTCTCTCGGCGCTTTTTCCACTTGCGTTCACACCACCCAAAGGCAGACTTTGGCGTCCGTTCCAACCAAGCCCAGAGATTGTCTGGGAGGTTTTCTATATAGTTTCTGCGGTTTTTCTTGGTCTTTTCAGCGGGCGTTAAAATTCCTTGTCGCATTGTGATTTCATTATACTCAACCCTCGGAATAGCAGACGTTCTCATTCCCGCAAATAGCCCCAGTGCCATTAAGCCGCAGACTTCTGGATCTATCTTTTCATTTGCTCGGAATAATCTTTCAGTTTCCTCCACAGTTAGTATTCCAATCTCGCCCATTTCAATTTTGGGCAATTCAAGTCCCTTGGCTATGTTCTTTTCAATTAGTTCGTTTTTCTCAAACCAGTTCCAAGCGGCAGTTATATTGGACCTCCAATTCTTTACTGTGACTGGAGCAAATTTTAGAGATTTTAGCCAATTTTCCAACTCATTGCGGCTTATATCCTGTAAGAGTCTATCGCCAAATGATTCAACAAGAACTTCCAAGACTCGTCGGACGTGCCTTATATGTTCGGGCTTGGCTTTTTCAGCTTTGCGCATATCCCGCAGATATTCGTCGCAAGCGTCCCAAAGAGTTAATACGCGCCTTGATTTGTGGTTCTTTGCCCAAAATTCCCACATATCGCGGAAACTTACGTTCCCTCTGATAGACTCAATGTAGGAGATGTCCGAAATGGTATTTTCGTCAATTCCCAAAAGCGCCTCAAAAGAGCGTTTATCCAAGTGCCCATTAAGCCTTAAAAAATCGTCCCTCGCTTCCTCCGTTTCAAAGAACCTTGAATGCCTTACGCCATCTTCAATCCAGAACAGTTGATAGGGTGATTTTCTACCTTCACAATATCTCTTAGTAATCTTCGCCATAGTGGCGTAATTATAACCCAAAACAATCCCATTTGTCAAGATTATTATGGATATATTACGCATTTTACTAAGATACAAAAGTAGGTAAAATCATTGTGTTTAACCAAGTGAAAGCGGCAACTCTAAGAGATTTTCTTGTGGCACTTAGCTGAAGAAATCTCTCGCGTCGGTATGTGATATTCCGCGCATATTTACATATCTGGAACGCAGGAGCGAAAGGTCATAATGCCCCATATTGAGTTGCAAGCGCGGAAGATCCTTAAAACGTTTTGCATGGTAGCTTGCGTAGGTATGGCGCAAAATATCCTGAACCCACACGTTTTTAAAGCCAGAGTCATTCCTAATATCCCGCCAACGCTTTTGCCAGTTTTTGGGACAAACTCTTTCATTCTTTTGACCGTTTGCAAAAGGCGCGAGCAAGCGTTTCAATGATGAACATATCTCTACCTGACGTACGCCTCCTGTCTTTGAGCAAAGCGAATGAATCGTTATGGAATTTTCTTCAAGGTCTATGTCTTTCCACGTTAGCCGGTGCACCTCTCTCGGGCGAACGCCGGCAAACATTAAAAGCCCGATGGCAGGCAGGCATTCTTTGTGCTTGGGCATTTTTGCCGTTTTTATGAGGTTTTTAATCTGCGAGAATGTAAGGGAAGATATTTCTTTCTCAATAATTCTTCTGCGCTCTATGAGCTTTATGGGGTTTTTGTCGCACCATTCGCGGCGGAGAGCAAATTCAAACACGCCGTGAAGCATCGTGCGCGCCTTGTTAAATTGGCTCGGGGTGGAGAATGTCTGAGAGAGCCATTTTTCGCATTCAGATACGCTAAATTCGGAAAAATTGCATTTGGAAAGCTTAGGATTTGACTTTATCAGACGTTTCCCGAGATAGCGAATGTCTTTTAAAGATTCAGGCCGCAGATTTCCTTTTGTTTGTAAATATAGGAAAAATCCTTCGCTAAATCGCATTTCTTTGGAACGAATATTGCGCTTGCCAACTTCGATTACTTTTGCGCAAAACTGAATGGGCGCAATACTGGAGTTTTTCGGCAAGGCATCGAGAATGTTTCTTACCAACCTTGCCGCATCTAATAACGATATACCCGTACCCTTTAAGAGAGTTTTTGCTGAAATAATTTCCTTGTCCATGGTATTCAGAATACCCATGTCAACATTAAAGATCTAAAATACTTTGTAAGTATTTGAATAAAAAAGGCTAATAGGCTGGCTTTGAATTATTCGATTTGTTCTTTTCGGTACTACTAACTCGAAAGCTCTTGGAAATAAATTTTGCCTATCAATGCCTTAGCGAATTTTTTGCACATGGGTATTCTGAATACTATGAATGTCGAGTCGCAGATGCGTTCTTTTTATTAATGTATAAACCAAACTACAAACTAAGATAGAAAATGAAAAAGACCAAGAATAAGAAACGAGGAATATCGCTCTCCGTTCCATTGCTCTTCGCTCTTGCGGCGAATGTCTATGCGGACGGTTGGACGTATGATCCCGGTACATCTACTGTATCCCACCTCGGAACGTCGATACGCACGGCTCCGATTGCCAACGGGGAGCAGGACGACCAAACCCCATCCCTATCGATGGGCACGGTTGACACTGCGCAGGTTCAGGGAACCGCCGAAATAAAAGACACCGCCCAGGGGGTTGTCTTCGACGGCTCTACAAACAAGCTGACCGTCGACTCGGGGGCGGCACTTAACGTTGAAAGCGGCGCCGGCGACGTAGTCGGGGTTGTCGGAGTAGACGTTCTTGAAAATGAGGGAAGCATAAAAGTCGTATCTACAGCCGGAAACGCAACGGGGGTAAAGGCGGGAACCGCCGCCGCCGATTTCAGCGCGAAAAACATTTCCGCCGAGTCGGCATCGGGTACGGCGATTGCGGTCGAAATAGGAAACCGCAACGGAAACATAACCGTCGACAACGCGACAGCGACAACGGGAGATTCCAACCCGTCGGCATTCGCGTTCAAGTCTGACGACATTACCGGCAACATTGCCATAACAAATTCGACAGGCAAAATTTCTACGAAAAATACTGTCGGCGATGTTAGCGTATCGAATACGACGGGCGATTTCACCGCAGATGACATATCAGGCAACCTGAGCCTCGACAATCTGACGGGCAACGCGACAATCGCAAGCGCAAACACCGTGTCTTCTACGGCACTCACTGGCGACCTTAACGTAGCTTCCAACAGCGGTGCGGTAAATATCGGCGACGTATCTGGAACGGCGACTTTCGGCGACGCACAAGCCGATGTCACTGCGACAGGCACACTCGGCGCGCTCGACGCCACACTCAACGGAGGCAACCTCAGCGCGGCGACAGTAAGCGGAGCGACAACCGTAAACGGAACAGGCAACGCTACAATTACAAGCGCGAACACCGTATCGTCTACGGCACTTACCGGAGACCTTAACGTAGGCTCTAACAGCGGCGCGGTAAACATCGGCGACGTGTC
>CAJGBI010000001.1:0-954499 GCA_904424815.1 Puniceicoccaceae bacterium Marseille-Q1082 | reverse complement strand
CGAGCGCGAACACCGTATCGTCTACGGCACTTACCGGAGACCTTAACGTAGGCTCTAACAGCGGCGCGGTAAACATCGGCGACGTGTCGGGAACGGCAACTTTCGGCGACGCACAAGCCGATGTCACAGCGACAGGCACACTCGGCGCGCTCGACGCCACACTCAACGGAGGCAACCTCAGCGCGGCGACAGTAAGCGGAGCGACGACCGTAAACGGAACAGGCAACGCTACAATCGCGAGCGCGAACACCGTATCGTCTACGGCACTTACCGGAGACCTTAACGTAGGCTCTAACAGCGGCGCGGTAAACATCGGCGACGTGTCGGGAACGGCAACCTTCGGCGACGCGCAGGCCGACATCACGGCGACAGGCACACTCGGCGCGCTCGACGCCACACTCAACGGAGGCAACCTCAGCGCGGCGACAGTAAGCGGAGCGACAACCGTAAACGGAACAGGCAACGCTACAATTACAAGCGCGAACACCGTATCGTCTACGGCACTTACCGGAGACCTTAACGTAGGCTCTAACAGCGGCGCGGTAAACATCGGCGACGTGTCCGGAACGGCAACCTTCGGCGACGCGCAGGCCGACATCACGGCGACAGGCACACTCGGCGCGCTCGACGCCACGCTCAACGGAGGCAACCTCAGCGCGGCGACAGTAAGCGGAGCGACGACCGTAAACGGAACAGGCAACGCTACAATTACAAGCGCGAACACCGTATCGTCTACGGCACTTACCGGAGACCTTAACGTAGGCTCTAACAGCGGCGCGGTAAACATCGGCGACGTGTCGGGAACGGCAACCTTCGGCGACGCACAAGCCGATGTCACAGCGACAGGCACACTCGGCGCGCTCGACGCCACACTCAACGGAGGCAACCTCAGCGCGGCGACAGTAAGCGGAGCGACAACCGTAAACGGAACAGGCAACGCTACAATTACAAGCGCGAACACCGTATCGTCTACGGCACTTACCGGAGACCTTAACGTAGGCTCTAACAGCGGCGCGGTAAACATCGGCGACGTGTCGGGAACGGCAACCTTCGGCGACGCGCAGGCCGACGTCACAGCGACAGGCACACTCGGCGCGCTCGACGCCACGCTCAACGGCGGCAACCTCAGCGCAGCGACGGTAAGCGGAGCGACGACCGTAAACGGAACAGGCAACGCTACAATCGCGAGCGCAAACACCGTGTCTTCTACGGCACTCACTGGCGACCTGACCATAGGCTCGGCTACCGGCGACACCAATGTCGGCACGGTTAGCGGCAAGCTTTCCGTTTCGAACTCCGCGGGAAATGTAACCGTAACGGGAAATGTCGGCACAGCCGAACTTAGAAACGTTCAGGATGTCGATATAAACTCCGCGACGGTCACCGATATAGACGGGGCAAACGATGTCAATATCGGATCTACGGGCTCTCTCGGCGTGCAAAATGCCGCCTCCCTTTCGGTTGCGACGACGGGCAATGTGGTTGTAAGCGACATGACGGGAGACCTATCCTTCGACAACATAAACGGAACTCTCGACGCCCAAAGAATCGGCGGCGAAGTGAAAGTGACCGACACCGTAACGGGAAATGCGCTCGTTGACACTGCGGGAAGCGTGGACATTGCGAACGCAAATTCCGACGTATCCGCGAAAAACATTGCGGGCGACGTGAAAATCGACAATGTGGCGGGCGCCGCGACGCTCGAAAAAATCGGCGGAAACGTTACAAGCGCGACCAGCCTCGGCTCGCTCGACGCCTCGAACGTAACCGGCTCGATTACGGCGAAAGACGTGGCAGGCACAATAAAAGCGCGCGGCATCGCAGACATATCCGCCGAAACCGCGGCAAGCCTCGACATCGACGGAGCCGGCAATGTGGATGTTTCCACTGTAAACGGAACGACGAACGTCGCCAACGCGACAGGCCTTGACATCGTTTCCGCCAACGGGAACGTGCGCGCCGACGCAATCAACGGCGACATCAATCTCGGCACGGTGGGCGGAAAGGTCGATTTGTCGCGCACCACTGGCGGCGCGGTATCGGTCGGAAGTGTAAACGGCAACTTTACAGCCGAAGAATCTGAAAGTTCGATAACCGTGAATACGGTGTCGGGCAACATGAAACTTACGGATGTATCCGATGTCGCCGTAACCGGAAAAATCGACGGCAAACTTACCGCCAACGGAGCGGGCGACATATCCGCGGAAACCGTAGAGGGAATATCGAGCGTAACCGATGCGGCAAGCCTGAAAATAACGGCAGCCAACGGCGACGTAACCGCAAATTCCGTTGCAGGCGCGGTTGACATAACCGATCTCGACGGCTCGGCAGACATCAAAAAGGCAGGCAGCCTGAAAATCGGCAGCGCGACGGGCACGGTGGACGCCTCGAAAATCTCGGGGAAAGCCGAAATCGGCTCCGCCTCCGCAGTTGATATAAACACGGCCGACAGCGTTGTCGCCGACAACGTTACAAACGGGTTGGTCGTAAAGAGCATAAACGGAACGGTTGAAAGCTCAGGAACACTTGGTAGTTTCGACGCAACCGACGTCGGCGGGGCAACAACCCTCAACGACGTAAGCGGACGCATAAAGGCGACGGATGTTTCGGACTTGTCGGCAAATTCCGCGGGTTCGCTTAGCATAAACGGCGCGGGCAACGTCCAAGTGGCGACGGTGAACGGCATCGGCGACGTAAGCGGCGCGGCAAGCCTCGACATAACGACCGCCAACGGCGACATAACCGCAAATACAATCGCGGGCGACGTTAGACTGGCGAAGGGAACCAACCTCACGGTAAACGGCGCGGGCGGAAACGTAAGCGCGGACGACATATCCGGCAAACTTAGGGCAAGCGATATAGACGGCGGCATAACAAGCTCGATAAATCTCGGCTCTCTCGACGCGACGACGGTCGGCGGCGATATATCTGTTGCCGCTGTGCAGAACGAGCTGAAAGTCGACGACGTCAAAAACGTATCGGCTTCGGGCACGGTAGGCAGCGTAAACGCCAAAAACGCGGGCAACCTCTCGTTCGCCGACGTAACGAACCAGCTGGAGGCCTCCAATACGGGCAATATCGCCGCAACGGGCAAAATAGGCTCCCTCGATGCAAAATCCGCAGGCGACATCTCGATTGAAGAAGTCGGCGGAGTCGCCTCGGTGATAGACGCCAAGAGCCTGTCGATAACGACCGCGGGAAGCGAGGTTACCGCAAAGAATATAGCGGGCAACGTGGAAATCGAGAACGGATCCGATTTGATTGTGCGCGACGCCAAGGGTGTTGTAGCCAACAATCTGTCGGGCAAGCTCGACGCCGCCAACATAGGCGAAAACGGCATAACAAGCGCGGGTTCGATAGATTCCGTCCTGGCATCGGCGGTGAACGGAGACATATCCGTCAACACGGTTGTCGGAGAGCTCAAAGTCAATGGAGCTAAGAACGTTTCCGCAAGCGGAACGCTCGGTTCGGCAGACATAAAAGACGCCGGAGATATCGACTTCCAGGGCGACGTTGCCGGCGAAATCAAGGCGCGCGACGTCTCGAATATAACCGCGCAAAAAGCGAAATCGCTCGACGTTAACGGAGCCAAGGACGTTTCCGTCGCCGAAATCGGCATCGGAGACGCAAACGTAAGATACGCAGACAGCCTTGCGGTATCGGGCAATGTCGGCGGAAACGTAATGGCCGAATCCATAACGGGCGGCGTTTCCGTAGGCGGGAAAGTAGGCGGCAACGTGAAGGCCGCGGATATTGGCGGCGACCTCTCCCTCGCTGATGTGGACGGCCAGCTTGACGCCACCGACATCGGCGGCGCGGTCAGCGCGGACACCGTAAAGGGAATAACAAAAGTCGTCGGCGCGGACAGCCTGACAATATCCGTTGCGGAAAACGATGTAACGGCAAAGGACATAACAAACAATGTCGCCGTTTCCGAAGGCACGAACGTAAGCGTGTCCGCCGTCGGTGGCAATGTCGCAGCCGACGATATCAGCGGAAAGCTCTCCGCCGAAAATGTCGGCGGAAGCATAAGCAGCGCGACAAGGCTCGGCTCTCTCGACGCGAGGAATATCGGCGGCGGCATCACCCTCAACAACGTTGACGCCGAATTGAAGGCCACCGATGTTTCGGGCGATATAACCGCAGTGTCGGCTGGCTCGCTCAACGTCAAAAACGCCGGAACAGTTTCCCTAACCGACGTAAACGGAACGTCCCTCGCGGAAAACGTGGACGCCCTCGAAATATCGGGAACGGCCGTCGGAGACGTAAACGCCAAAAACGTAGCCGGAAAAGTGTACGTGGAAAACGCCTCCGCAAACGTCGCCGTGAACACGGCAGGAAGCGTGGAGGCAAACAATGTCGCCGGAACGCTCTCCGCCGTTGATATCTCGGGCGGAATAGACAGCTCCGTATCGCTCGGCGCGCTCGACGCCAAAAACGTCGGCGGGCAAATAGCCTTGCAGGACGTGCAGGGCAAGCTCAAAGCCGCGGATACGCAGGGCATTTCCGCCGAAAACGTTGGCTCTCTCGAAATCAAAAACGCGAAGGACGTGGAGATACGGAACAACGTAGGCGGCAACGCCGAAGTTTCCGGCATCGGCAACTTCTCGGTTGCAGGCGAGGTCGGCGGAACGACGCTGATGGACGCAGTCGACGGCGATGCCACAATAGGCACTGCCAACGGCGCGGTAACGGTTAATTCCATGGGCGTATCGGGTTCCGTCAATATCGGCACGGCCAACGACAAGGTTTCCGCAAACGGCAATATCGGCGGCGGACTTATTGTCGGCAGCGCCGGCGGAGACGTTACTTCGACCGCGAACGTGGGCTATGTTTCCGTAAAGGGAGCAGACCAAACCCAAAAAGTCGAATTGAAGAACGTTCTCGGCGGAGGCGACTCCAAAATCGAAAACGTATCGGGCGTAATCGTCAACGGAAAGATTTCCGCGGGAGCGAACAGAATGGATATCGTGTCGATATCCAACGATGTCGATTTCCGCGACGAAGTCCTGCTCGACGCGCTCGGCATTGACACCGTCGGCGGAGACGTGAAGTTCGCAAAGAAGCTGACCGCCGCAAACGTGAAAATCGACGACGTAAACGGAGACACGACCTTTGCGGGAGACGTTTCGGCAGATTCGTTCTCGATGAATAACGCCGACAAGGGAGGAAACGTAAGCTTTGCGGGTTCTCTCAAAACGACAGGCGACACCGAAATCGCGAATGTTTCCGATATATCCGCCCTGAACGGGATTGAAGCCAAAAATCTCAAAATCGACGGCGCGGACAATGTCGTAGTCGACAGGATCAAGGCTGACGAAAACGTAAACGTCCTCAATGTTGCCGGCTTCACGGCCGACGCAGTCGAAGCTGCGGACGAAATAAACATCAAGGCGTCGGGCAATATCGCCGTGGGCTCCCTCGACGGGGATGCGGACAATACGGAAGCCACGCTGAGTGGAACGCAGTCTTCGTCCGTTATAACGGTCGATACGGCAAACGTCGCTACGAAAATATCCAACGCGGCGGAAGTTGCCGTAAATAAAGCCGCCAACTATCTCGACTTGGAATCGGTCGGAAACGCCGAGATTCGCTCGATAGCTGACGGGGTCAACTACACGCAGGTGAACGACAGAGCGTTTATGTACGCCGACAATGTCGGAACGATTGAAATCGGCGCCGACGAAATCGGTGCGGTGTACGACACTGGCGAAAATCCCCTGATAATGTCCCAAAGCGGCGGCTCTGCAACCGTAGACAAACTGATTCTCCACGCTTCGGCAATCAAATCCACCGCGCTCACGGGAACGGTTCTCGATATCGGGGCTACATCGACGGACAAAAAACTGCAGTTGTCGTTTACGCAAAAGGATGTGGAAATTGGCGGCAAGCTGAATTTTGCCAGCAATGTCGAACTCGTGACGGAAAACAACTGGACCTTCGATTCGGTAAAGTCCGCCGGACAGCACTCCGCCGTGGGCAGAACCTCCGATGTCGCCGTACAGGGCGTTCTCAGCGGCACGGAAAAGTCGGTTTGGAACTTCCTGAAGGCGAAATCCCACGCGGCGTTCGCATTCGAAGCCGCGGACGAATCGGTTGTAAACGAGTTCACGCTTGTGGGCAAATACGACGACGTTTCGCAAAGCGGCTCGTTCAACCACACGTACAGGGACTCGGCGGGCGAAATCCAAAACGAAACCGCGCAGTACAGTCAAAACCTGACGGCAACCGACCTCAACGCGACAGACATCGACGCGAATACGGTTTCGGGAACAACCGACAACGGTATCCTTGATGTCGAATACTCGGTATCGGACGGCAAGGTGGTCCATGAAATAAAGGCAAACAGATTCGTCGAAAAGACGGTTGCAAAAACCGCAAACGAAGCCGAATTTGCCAAAATCATCGACAGCCTCAAACACTCGGGCGATCTCGATAAGGACAGCGAAAACATCCGCGACATTAAAATGCCGTACATTACGGGCGAAAAGTCGCTTTCGGCTTCGCTTCCGAACGCAATGACGTACGCCGCGCGCCAACAGGCGGCTCTCGCGAATTCGATAACGTTCTCCACGGTCGACTACATCTCCGCCACCCGCGCAATGCTCGGACGTCCGGCGTTTGCGGGTTCGGAGGAAGTCGCTGCTGTTTCGGACGGTTCGGAAAAGGACATCTCCGACGTTACCTCGGTATCCTTCAGGAGTGTAAACAGACTCGGGGATTTTGCGGGAACGGACGGAAATTCGGGAGCCAACTCCTATTCGACCGGCGGTCTTGCCAACCTGGAATACATCGTCAACCGCGACCTCTTCTTCGGGATCTCGGCGGGCGGAGCGTATTCCCGCGCGACGGGCGACAATGTATCGGCAAAAGCCGAATCCACTAACCTGATAATCAATCTCTACGGGGACTATCAGATAACGGACGGGCTCGACGCGTACATCGGTCTAACCTACTCCTACGGAGACAATAAATCCGAACGCGAGGCGGCGGCCGGCAAGGCGAAGGTCGATTACGAAAGCGACACCTTCGGGGCATTCGGCGGCTTGCGCTATACGATAAAACCCTGCGGGCTTCCCTTCTCGATTACACCCCTTCTCGGTGTAAACTACTCCGCAGTGCTTACAAAAAGCGCGACGGAAAAGGAATACACGGGTCCGGACGCAATGTCCTATGCCGGTGGCGACTACCACAGCATCAGGACTCTTGCGGGATTCGAGGCGGCCTACCACTGCGAGGATATTCTGAGAATTGCCGTCAGCGCAATGTACGCCCACGAATTCCTCGATAACAGGTACAACGTAGGCTATTCGCTCGATCCCTCCATGTTTGCCGTCAGCAGTGGCATTCTCAGGGGATCGGTAATCGAAAGAGACTACGCGATTCTCGGGTTCGGCATAAACGGCAACGTCACCGACTCCGTGTCGGTGGGGGCAAATTACAACGCCGAAGTAAGCGTATCCGAGCTGAACCACCATATCGGCGGCTATATCAGATTCGAATTCTAATGGGTCTGTAAAAACAATGCATGGGGGCGGATTTGCGAAAAATCCGCCCCCATTTGCGTATAACACAAAACATGAAAAAGATATTCGCATTTTCCGCATTTCTGTCTCTCTGCGCCGCGCATTTGCCCGCTGCGGACGTTTCCGCCGATTTCGCGGGAGGCAATGCCGTTATCGCCGCTTCGGCGGGCGGAAAAATCTCTATTGCCCCCGATTCCTCCGGCTGCTCTCGCGGCGGAAATTACTGGAATTTTCGCGTAAGAAAAGCGTCCGGCAAACTTTTGGAAATAAGCGTATCGGGCAAAAATGCCGTTGACGCATGCGGGGCGTTCGTCTCGGAGGACTCCGGCAAAAACTGGACGCCGCTGGGCGCGCATTCTGTCCGCCGATGTGGCGATTCCGCAAAATTCTCATACCGCGTCTCGGAGGACGCCGCCGAAGTCCGCTTCGCTTCCGTCATACCCTATCTGCATTCGGATTTTAAAAGATTCGCGCAATCGCGCGGAATCGCAATCCGACATTTCTGCAAAACCGAGCGCGGGCGCGAAAACGTGTTCGTTGAGCTCGGAAACGAAAACTCCGCCGTCACGGCGATTCTAACCTGCCGCCACCACGCCTGCGAATCGGCGGCTAGCTTTGTCTTGGAGGGTTTTCTTTCCTCCGCAAAATACGCGAAAAACATTCGGGTTGTCGCCTTTCCCCTTGTGGATTTGGACGGCGTAGAGGAAGGCGAGCAGGGAAAATTCCGCAAACCGCGCGACCACAACCAGGACTATTACAGAACGTCAAGGTACGCCGCCACGGCAACGCTAAAACGGATATTGGAGAAACTGAACGCCGACGGGAAAAAAACGGTAGTTTTGGATTTGCATTCCCCACTTTTTTCGGAAATGAGCAACCTCGCCACGCGCGCCAACGGCATCTATTTCGTCTTCGGGAAAAACGGCAAAAAGCGGAATTTGGCAAAAGACTTCTCGCTGAAGCTTGCCGAGTGCTGCAATAAATCGGGCGGGCTTGCGAACAATCCCGAATTGGATGTCGACTTCGACCCGTTTTTGCACGACAGACGGCCGATAACATTCGCCAAATGGGCGGAAAGGTTGGAGAATGTCATGTGGAGCGCGGCTATGGAAATACCGTTTGCGGTTCCAGGCGGCGAAATGCCGTCAACGCCCGACCAGTTGCGGAATTTCGGGAAGGCTCTTTTGGAAGAGCTTGACGCGCACGTAGGGATTGTCTGGGCGCATTCGGGAAAATAGGCTATTTGCAGCGGGATTTGGAAATCACGCTTTAGCAATTGTGACCCGCAGGCAGCACATTGCGGTAATAGAAGTCAACAAACCGAAATACGAAGCCACATCAAGCATATGAAAAGCGATTTATCCAAGATATGGTGGTTGTCGCCTTTGCCATCGGCGGATTTCCCGCAATATCTTTTACGCGTCAAAAGTTCGATCGGCACTTTCGTGCGTTTTGCCGCTTGGCGGACAAAGTCGGGATAAGGGTTGTTCGGGTTGTGTGTGTCTTTGTGGGCGTGAAAAAGTTTTTCGTCCATCTTAGTTCCTTTCGTATGCGAGTTGTTTGTTGGCGAGCAACCTTGCCGTGGGACATTTCAAAAAATCCATTCGCAAGAAGAAACGGGTCTGCCGAACGGTCCTGACGTACTTGGGAAGTTAATAGATTCCTTATTGTAAAATATCGTCGCCAAGTTGTGGCGCGGAGTGGCGGTTGCAGTTTAGTTGCACGTCTGGTGTGCTCGAGCTTTTGCTGAACCCTAGTAATCAAGTAGTTGCAAATAGAGGTGTTGTCTCACAAATAAGCCCATATTCAGAACTTGCTGAAAATGGGCTTGTTGCGTGAAATTTTAAACGGAGAGAGAGGGATTTGAACCCCCGGAACCCTTGCGGGCTCAACGGTTTTCAAGACCGCCGCAATCGGCCGCTCTGCCATCTCTCCATTTAAAGTACGTATTCTAAATGCAATTTTGCCGCTTTTGGCAACTTTTTTATTTTCTTTGAGGAGGGAAATATGGAGGGAGAGAATCTAAAATATTTGAGGATATTTGGGAGTTTGGGAAAGACGGTTATGCAGAATACCCTATGGCATGGAGGCGTGAAATTAAATTTTTTGCCGAAATTTGATTTGAGCATGAATATGGAATGGCGCGCCAATCGTTTCCAAAATTCTTGGCGGGGGGAACTTTTGATGAAATAGCATTTCCGTGAAATGTTTAAGAAATTGATGAAGGCTTTGCTGCGCTCTCCGCAAGCGCAATTGAATCTGGTTGCAAACCGATTGCGGCGTTGCAGAGCAATCGCATTGAATGGTTTCCGTTGAAAATCGGGTGGAGAAAAAGTTTGCCGCCGAGCGAGAAGTCTTCCTTTTTAAATTTCGCCATGCAAATATTTGAGAGGATATTTATGGGAACGAAAAAACAAACCCTTGGGAAAGCGCGGATAATTACGCGGTATTATTGAAACGGCGGATGATGGGAATGGGGTAGGGTGATTTTTCAGATATGAGGGCAAATTGTTGGGGGATTGAAAGAAAAGACATGCGGAAGGGCAGGTTGCGCCAATGCTTCGGGCGATGCCGGACGGCGTTTTACAGAGTTTGCCATCGGGTAATGGCGCATTGTTAATTGATAATTAAAATACGGCGGTGAGGCGCCGCGGGGGAGATTTTGCATTTTTGAGGGGTTGGACATGAAAATGTGCTATTCGAACACATAGCAGTTGAAAAGGCGTTTGGTATTACAATATGTAACGGCGTAGGTTCAAAAAGAATTGCCATAGTTGGCGTTCGGAGAGCAATAGTCCGCGCCGCGCCATTGCAAAATGCCGCATAGGTTCCGCAAATCTGTTCGGACATTTAGCGCGGCTCCAATTTTGAGGCGGTTCAATAGAGAATAATTCAGTTCCGGCCAATGTATTTTTGCCTTTTGGGGCATTGTTGGATTCTGTATAAAAATGTATGCCGCATATCAAGGTTTGGGTGGAAAAATCGAGCGTTTGTGGAGGCTTTTTATATTCTGGGGCTTTGGGGAAAGGCATTGCAAGGGACGTTAGGAGCGGCTGCAAGCCGTTTGAAGGCCGCTTTAAGGCTTGCCTCCCATAAGCGGATTGCGGCTTGCCGCGCGGCGGCGGGGGCGGGGAGGGAAGGTTAAATTTAAATTTTTATATTATATCAATTTTAATTTAAGCACACTATTTTGCTTGACCCTATTTGCCTCTTTATTTACTCAATGTTCTGTAATTTTTATTTTCCCATGTTTAAATCGCCTTATCGTTTCCGTTTTATCCTGCCTTTTGCCGCCGCGTTTGCCCTTTGCGCTTGCGACTATTTTAAGAAGGGCGAGCCCGCCGCGCCGCAGCCCCCCGCGCGCGAATACCCGGCGGATGTTTTGCGCAATGTAAACGCCCTCGCGGAAAAGTACTTCAAGGGTGCGGACGTCGCCGCGAAGCGTTCGTGGATAGACGGGCAGCTTAAGGCCTACGACGCGATAAACGCCATCGTGCCGGACATTCCGATACAGGTTTTCGGGGGGATAAAAAACGGCGCGGTTTCCGCAAATTCCGGCGACTGGAACGTCGTGCACAGGCGGATTCTCGCGCAGATAGACGGCTACAAGCGCGTTGAGTCCATAGGAAAGTCTATGAAGCGCGACGCTTTTGAGTTTTCATCGCGCATAGCGCGGGCGCTCTATCCTGGGGACTATGTCGCGCAGGCGAAAGAGCTGCGCAACTGGGGCGGCCTCTACAATTCCGTTGCATCGAGCTCCAACATATTTTCCCCCGCGGAAACGGAGCGCATAAAGGAGCGCATCGCCACCGATATCTTTAAAGACGGCTATTCGTCAGCGGCTCGGTGGTTCGGGCGCCAGCAGACGGCAAAGCGCCGCATATCATCCGAGCTTGACGGCGCGGGCAATGCCGTCAAAGCCGCTTTTTCGGAGGCAGAGAAATCGCATCCGGCCGATTTTGAAAGGCAGCTTGAAGAGTTGGGGAAAATCATAGAGGGAGAGCGCCTCCTTGCGGCGGCGGAGAAAAAGAGAGAGGCGGAAGAGGCAAAGCCCCGCCCGCAGAAACCCGACAAGTCGAGGTTTTCCATTTTCACCACGAGGGGGCTCGACGGAAAAATCGCGACTGCGGTGTTGGCGAAGATGAACGGCAAGGAGGTCGTTTTGTGCTCAAAGGAATTTTTCGGCGGCGAAGTCCCGTGCACGATAGGCAACAGCATGGGCGAAATAAAGTGCTCGCGCGCTTTCATATCGCGCGACTACCCGCTGATCATGCTCGTCCCCGACTCGGTTCCGGACTCCTTTGTCCCATACGAAGTGGTCGAGCCGTCCGACATGCCGTCCGTCATAGGGAAAACCCTGTCGATGATTGCGCCAGCGGGGGCTGGGTTTGCGGAAATCGGCGTGCGCGTGTTTTCGGAGGATCAGAAATACCTGAACCTCACGAGCGACACCGCCCCGAAAATCACAAAGTCTTCGGATATCAAGCGTCTCGACAGGAGGGGCGACAAGTTTTTATTCTCGACGAAAATCACTGTTGATGCCGGCGGAAACTCGATTGTGTTAGATCCCGACACCAGGAAGATAGTTTCAATGGCGTTCAGAAAGTACAATCCCGGAGTGCTTTCGTGGACGGGGAAAACGGGTTCCATTGTTGGCGGGGAAAAGATGGCCATTCCCGACGTGAACACTTTTATCCGCCAATTCGACGGCGCGACGAAATTTGCGGAATCGCCCGACAGCTCGATACAATTTATCCGCATGACGGCCCTCGGCGATTGGATCCCCTTGGATCCGGAGGTTGCCGCGCGGCAGAAGACCGAGCTCAGAAGATTCACCGACGACAACAACGACTTCCTGATGTTTTTCAAGCGCAACCTGTACGGCGACATGCTGCGCTCGCGCAGGCTCGGGCAGATTGCGGAGCGCTACCGCAGGGCGTTTACGAGCGAGCGAATGGATAGAATTTCGTATGAGCGCAACTATAAAAAATACATGCTCGACATAATGTACGCCATGCGCCGCGAAATATCCCAATACCCGAATGCGGATTCGTTTTATCCGATATACCGCGACGAAATGGAATACCAAATAGCTCTTAGAAAAGCCATGCACGACTATCTCGCCGAAGTTATAAAGAATGGCGACATTACGAATGTTGTCCACCTCGATTTGCGCGCGAGATATTCCGACCCGATGTCTATCCCCGAAGGCCAGTTGACGCCCATTCAGGCGGGCGGCTCGATAGGCGGGGGCTTCTAAGCGCGAGGGCGAGCCTCGCATTCCTTTCTGTGGAAGCGCGCCCTCGCGCTCCGCTTTGCCGCAATAACATCCTGGGAAAGCTTTTGCTATCGGCTATTTTGGGGCGGGTAATCGCGGCGCGCGGTGCGTATTTATTTCCCATTTTACCGGATGCCCGTTTTGCTTGATTTACGGGCAATCCGCGCCGGAGAAAAATTTAGGGCATCGCGCTGCCAACGGCCGCTTTCTTTTTTACATAGGCTTGCAATTTTGGAACCGAAAGCCCAAGGCAGTTTTGTATCCGCCCGCCTTTGCGCAACTTTCGCAATAGGCAAATAGTGCGCAAAACGTCCGGCTTCATATTTGGATTTTAGGCGGGCCGATTGGCTGAAATGCAATGCGGGGCTTGCGCGGCCAATTTTGGGAAAAAATAAACCCGTCCGTTTTGCCCGGGCGGGTTTTTTGCTGCCGTATGTTTTTCCCTATTCGGAAACGGTCACGGAGACCTTCCTGTGCGCGCCGTCCCACTTTACTATGCCGTCCGCAAGGGCGAAGAGGGTGTAGTCTCTGCCCATGCCGACATTCTGTCCGGGGTGGATTTTCGTGCCGCACTGGCGCAGGATTATGTTGCCGGCCAAGACGTATTCGCCGCCGTATTTCTTGACGCCGCGGCGCTGCGCGTTGGAGTCGCGCCCGTTTCTCGAAGTTCCCTGTCCCTTTTTATGTGCCATTTGTACGGATCCTTTCTATTACGCCTTGATGGCTTCAATTTTTATTACGGAAAGCTCCTGGCGATGGCCGCGCTTGCGCTCGTAGCGCTTCCTGCGGTGCTTTTTTATGATTACCACTTTCTTCCCGCGCTTGTTTTCGAGGATCTTGGCGGAAACGCTCGCTCCCTCGACGAGGGGCGCGCCGAACTTGGCGTTTTCGCCTTCGCCGACCATCAGCACGTCCTTGATTTCGACTGTGTCGCCGGCGTTCGTGCCCGCAAAACGGTTCACGAAAAGAATGTCGCCCTCTTTTACTGTGAGCTGTTTTCCCTGTATTTTAATTGTAGCTTTCATTGTGTTAAAATTGTCAAAAAGCGAACAAATAAACGCCTATTTTGCCCGCATGCAAGCCTTATTTTTCGGCTGCGCCAAAAAAATTGCGATTCTGAAATTTATCTTCCAAAAAATTTTTTATGCAAGCTCTTTGTCGCCTTTTTTTCAAAATTCTTGACAAACGCCCCGCCGCGGGCGAACAAGGGCGGATGTATTCCACCCTCGAAAAGGTAATTTTGTTGGCGCTTTCCGACAGAAGCTTTGCGGCGGCGGAGGCTCCGGACGGGGCTCTTGCGCGCGCTTATGCGGCGGCCGCAGCCGCTGACCTTTCTATGGGCGGAATGTTTTCGGCTTTCGCGGGGAAGGTCCGGCTCGCGAAAGCCGGCGAACCTTGCGGGAGGGCGTTTGAAAAGTCCGCCTCCGCCGCCGCAAGGCGCGCGGCTCTGCCGGACGCCGCGCGGGAGCTCGAAAAAATTGCGCCGGAGCTCGAGCGCGTTTGCATAGGCGAATTGCTCGAAAAGTCGGCGCTGGCGCCTGCGAGGCAGTTCGTCTTTTTCGGGAGGGAGATCCTGAAAGTCGCCGACGCCCGCTCCTGCCGGAAAATCCGCAAGTCTGTTTTCGCCGCCGTATCCGGACGGGAAGAGCCGGATTTTCGGGTTGCGGCGCTGGCATGGGCGCTCTTTCGCGGGGGATTGGAGGGGATAGCGCTTTCGCGGGCGCATCTGCGCAAATTCGGAGCGCGCGTTTCGGAGATTGCGGAGGGTTTTGCCCCGCCGGAATGACGCCCGCGCGTATTTGCGGGAGTTTTATTGCGGCGGTTTTTCCCGTAAATTGCCGCTGAAAATTTTCCCGCAAGGCGGATTCGCGCTGAGGCGCAGTTGTGCCGCCGTTCGGTTGCCGCCGTTTCCGGATAGCTTCAGCGCCTGTATGCCAGTATCCCCACAGCGGAGCCGTCGGGGGCGGCGTCGATTTTTATTTCGCCCGTAAAATATTTCGGGATATCCGGATGCGCCGCCGGCGTCGGGATTTCGCGCTTTGCGGGCTCGGAGCCATTCCAGGTATTTGAGAATATTGCCGACATTCCATAGATGAACAGGGCGATTGCCGCCGCAGACAGCATCGCAACCGACGCCCATTCCGCTTTCGCCGACGGGTCGAGATATTTTTCCGGCGGCACCAGCGGGTCGGGAATGCCCCTGAGGGGGGCAAGGCGCGGCAGGCGCCCGTATATTTTGCAGGCGGCGGCGTGGATTTTGCATTCGCGGTGGAATATGCGCGCCATTTCGCGGTCGCGGAGCACGCACTTCGACAGCAAACGCTTTTCCCCGGGTGTTGCCTCGTTGTCCAGATAGACGGAAACGAGCTCCTCGAATTTTTTTCTGGAAATCTTCACGGGGCCGCGAAAAGGGGCGCTTACGCCCGTTTTTCGAGCTCTGCCCGGAGAAATTCCCTTGCGCGGGAGAGCCTGCTTTTAACCGTTCCGACGCTTATCTGCAATTCTGCGGAGATTTCGTCGTAGCTCAAATCGCGCGCCGCGCGCAATCTGATTACGTCGGAGTATTTTTTCGGAAGCGCGGCGATTGCGTCGGGGAGGGTTCTGGCGAATTCGTTGGATTCGGCCTCCTCGGCGGGAGTGTCGCCGTCTCCGGCGATGACGTCGCAAAGCCTCATGTCTTCGCTTTCGCCGACGGGGGAGTCGAGCGACACGGATTCCGAGCGCTTTCTGCGCCACCAGTACCAGTGTTTGTTTCTGGCAAGATTTGTGGCTATGTGGTAGAGCCAAGTGGATATGGAGCAGTCGCCCCTGAAATTGCCTATGCTTTTTCTGGCTCTCAGAAAGGTGTCCTGGGCTACCTCTTCGGCGTCCTGATGGTTGCTGAGAAGACTGTTTGCGCGGTTGTATATTTTCTCCCAATGGGTTTCAACCAGCTCGCTGAAGGCGCAGTCGTCGCCGTTCTTTAATTTCGTCAGCAGCTTGTCGGGATTGGAGGTTTCTATTGCGGCATTCATATGCCCGCCTTTCTTTTTATAATATGATTGTTAATTTTAATTTAGACACATACGTTCGGTATTTGGTTCAAATATTCGCAAGTTATTTTTTTTATGCCCGCAAGGTTTTGAATTCCGCATTGCAAGTCGTTTTGTGCTTAATAATTATATATCGTAAAAAATTAGCCTTTTTCAAGCTTTTTTATCGGATTGAGGAATTTGAGAGTGTTTTTCTCATTTTTTTTGAGACAATCGCGCCGCTCGGGCGCTTGATTTTTTCAAAAAATGTTTGCCTAACGCCCGTTTTTGCGCTGAAATAAACGAAAAGCACGAAAGTAAATATGTTTAAATTTGCCAGGCCTTCAAAAAATTTTCTCGCGCTGGTCGACTGTTCCGACGCGTCCTTTGCCGAAACCTCCAAATTTCCCGCCAAAGTGGGCGGCGATGACGATTGCGCCCTCAAAATAGACGGCGCGGATTTCGAGTTTGAAGTTTCGCCCTCCAAAACCGGCGTTCTCGAAGCGAAAGTGGCGCAGAGGGGGGATTTCCTCGTAAACGGGGTCGAGCCCGGGGAGGGGTTTGAGCTCGGGGGCGTCGCGACGCTCCAAATAGGGGAGAGGCTCTTCTATCTCATTTCGGACAGGGAGGCGTTCGAGCGCGCCAAGCGCATGGACGTTTCGAGGTGGCTAGTGTTCTACGCCGAAAACGGGCGCATAGAGGACGAGGTTCCGTTCGGCAGAATCAAGCCGTCCGTGCTCAACAGGGGTCTCGACGGCACGGGGATAGCGATTTGCCCGAAGGGGTTTGAGACGGGGTTCATGTTCTCCTCGGTGTTCAAGACGGGCGGGGCGGGGGAAAACGTTTCCGTTCCGCTCCTGCCGGAGTCCGCGCAGGCGGTGACCTGCCCGCTGTGCTGGCTGAAATTCGACGTTGGCGACGCCATGAGCATCGCCGTGCACGAGAGCCTGAGGGGCGATCCCGTCCTCGGCCCCGACGAAATGCTCAGGTTCCTGCCGACTTCCTTCAACGAGGACGGCGTGCCGCTCGACCCCGCCGGAATGCCCGCGCCCGACATCGCGTGCCCGCACTGCCGCAGGCGCCTGCCGCCCGGCTACCTCGAGCTCGACAGCAAGATATTTTCCATAGTCGGCGCCCCGAGCGCGGGGAAGTCCTATTATTTGAGCGTCCTTATAAAAGAGCTTCAAGGCTCTCTTTACCGGAACTTCGGGATAACGCTCAAAGACCTCGACCCGTCCGGAAACATGCTGCTGACGCAAATGAAAAACCGGCTCTTTTCCGCAAAGAGGCCGGAAGACGCGATTCTCGCAAAAACCGCGCTCGAGGGCGCGATGTACGAGCGCTACCCGCGCTTCGGCAAAATGGTCGCGCTGCCCAAGCCTATGACGTATTCGCTGTCGGCAGACGGAATGGCGGAGACCTCTATAATTTTCTACGACAATGCCGGCGAGCACTTCGAGCCCGGGCTCGACATAGAGGAGTCTCCCGGGGCGATGCACGTTGCGAGCTCTTCGGCGATATTCTTCCTCTTCGACCCCGTATCCAACCGCAGCTTCAAGCGGCTGATCGGCAACCGGCCGGACCCGCAGCTGATCATCGGCGGGCGCATAGACCAGCAGGACACCATTCTTTCCGAAATGGAGGTTCGCATAAAGAGGATTCTTTCGATAGAGCCCTCCAAGCGCATAGACACTCCGATCGCGATAATAATCGGCAAGTGCGACATCTGGGGCGACCTCCTGCCGGAGCCCCTCGAAAACCCGATCCGCGACGGCTGCCTCGACCTGTCGGTTGTCGATTCAAACAGCGAGAAGCTGCGCAGGTTCATGCTGTCCATAGATCCTTCAATCCCCTCGGGCGCGCAGACGATATCCTCCAACGTCAGGTATTTTGCGCTAAGCGCGCTCGGGCACTCGCCCGAAATGCTCACCCTCGGCGAGTGCGCCGGAAAAATCGCCCCGATTCCGGAAAAGCTCAACCCGATAGACGTTGAAATCCCGACGGTTTGGGCGCTCTCGCAGACGACGAATCTGATACCGACGCGCTGACATGGCCTGCCAACTGATATTCACGAGCTCCCCCGTCTCACTCACGACGGGGCGCACGGGTTTTTCGACGGTCGCGCGCACTTCCGACATGCCCGAAAAGCTCGCGGCGGCGGTCGAGAGGTGCAGCGTCTACGAAATTCCGTCGGGAGCCGTGTATTCGCACAGGATTTTGGGCGTAGGCACGCAGAAGTGGCATTTGCTCTCGCGCATAAGGGACGCGGGAACCGACTACACCAACCGCAACAACTTCATCGCCCACCACATAGTATTGTCCGAGTCCGAGGCGGCGTCGATGCGCGCCAACGCCGCGGAGATTCTCGGCGGATGGAGCGGTTGGCTTGACTCTTGGGACGGCGTGCCGCGGTTTGTGGGCGGCCCCGAGGGGATAGGGGAAATCCGAAATTCGAGGAGCCTGCCCGCGCGGGAGTGGGAGTCCGTTTTCGGCGACGCGGGCAAGGCCGCGCTTTTGGGACCCGCCCCCGCGAAAGTCCGAGCGCGCGCCTCCGATGCGGGCGGGCTTCTAAAACTCTATTCCGAGAGCCTCCAGCTCTTCACGGATCCCGCGCGCTCTTGGGAGATCTCTTTCACCACGCATTTCAACGCCTCCGAAAACCCGCGCGACTTCCTATGGCGCGCGTCGGACTCCGACGAGTTTTCGGGCGGCGTAGACCTCGTGTCGCGCAAATGCCCTCCGGCTCCGGATGGCAGGGCGGCGGAGTACGCGCGCACGGGGGAGATGAACAACAGGGAAAAGTTCAATTTGAAAGTTTCGGGCCCGGACTTGGGTAGGCGGAAATTCAAGGTCGTAGACGCTCCGAAGCGCGCTTCCGCAGCGGCGTGGAAGCCGATGATAGCCGCCTCGTGCGCGGTCGCGGCGGCGGGGGTTGCGGCGGTTTTCGCATTCTTTGGCACGGGAGGCGAAACAGATGTTGGCGGGGTTGCGCTCGAGGCTCCCGCCGCTTCCAATACCGCGCCCTCCGCGCCGCGCTCGGGCGGCTCCGGCATGACACTGTCGGAGGCGCGCGACGCCGTCAGAGGCGAAATCGAGAGGTGCGAATTCCAGAGGGCGGTCGCTCTTTGGGACGGATCCGAGCACGCAAAAAACGACCCGTCGTACCGCAAGAAGATTTTGAGCGACATCGGCTACCGGGCGGATTCGCTGATGGACTTTTCGTCGCGGGTATTCTCGCTGCCGTCGGCTTCGCAGGAGGATTATTCAAAAGCCATAGAAAACGTTTTCAAAGCGCGGCGGGCGCTCGACGTGCCGGGCGTCCCGCGCCTTGACGAGCGCATGAAAACTTGGAAATCTTTAAACGAAAAAATCAGGAAGTAAATGACTCCACAGCTTTTAATCGTAAAGATACAGTCGATTCTCGGCGGATCGTCGTCCGCGGGGGAACAGCAGAAGCGCGCGCTCGCGGCGGAGTATTGCCGCATGTGCTCGGACGCCAACGAGCATCTCGAAAGGGTAGTGGCGCTCATACGCGCCGGCAGGGAATATCCCGCGCTGCAGGTGGCGGAGTCGAGCGCGCTTCTGGATTCGCTCAACGCGCTCGTGTTTCCGGAGCTCTCCCAGTGGAGGGATCTTTGCGCGTCGGAGGACTATCCCGTCCCGCCTCCCTTCGACGAGGAGCGCATAGGGCTTGTGCAGTCGCTCTACTCGAAGGGAATCACGCAAACCCACCCGCTTTACAGGGATTTCCGCCGCGCGATGCGCCTGCGCGACTATCCCGCGGCGCTGTCGGTTATCAGGACTATCGTCAAGATAAACTCCTACGACGCCGAGGCCGCGCGCGAATGCGAAAAGCTGCGCAGGAAAGTCGCGCTCGGAACTCTGCCCGCGCTCTCGGCGGCGCTCGACGCCGGCGATTCCGAAAAAATCCTCTCTCTGTGCGCGCGCCTCGACCCCGACGCCGACGCTCTGGCGGGCAATTCGGTTTGGGCGCGCGCGCAGGAAATCAGGAAGCGCCTCGAGGAAAACCGCGCCGCGGAGAGAAAGTCCGAGATAATCGCAAAGCTTTCGGAAATCGACCCGTCGCGCGACTGGGAGGAGGCGATAACCCTGCTTTCGGAACTGAGCATATTTTCCAACGAGGGCGATTTGAGCGACTCCGAAAAGGCCGTCGTGGACAGGTGCTCCGCCGAGTCCGCCAAAATGCACGCGGAAAAGCTCGCCTCCGAAAAGGCCGCGCGCGCCAGAAACCTCATTTCCATCGAGCTCGAACACCCGTCCGGAGGATCGGCGGCGGCGGGCCTGCGCAGGCTCCGCGCGCTGAAAGCCGACGCTCTCGGCCGCATGGACGACGAGCTCGCCAGGAAGCTCGACGCGCGCATAGCCTCCCTCCGCCGCGCCGCCGCGAGAAACCGCATTGCTGCCGGAGTTTCGGCGGCAGCCGCGCTCGCGCTCGCCGCGGGGATTTCCGCGTGGGCGTATTCGTCGTGGGAGGAAAACAGGCGGCTCGCGGAGGCTGATGCGCTTTTGGCGTCGATAGAGCGGCTCGAGGCCTCCGACGCGAGGCTTGGGGCCGTTGAAAAATTCGAGGCGGCAAATCCGGATTTGAAGGATTCCCCGAGGTATTCGGCGAGGCTCGCCAAAATAAGGGAGGCCGCGGGCGCGGAAATGGCGGAGATTTCGAGAATATCCCGCGCCCTGCGCTCCGTGGAGGAGACCGATTTCAAAACCGCCCCGTCGTCGGTGTTTGACGACGCTTCCGCTTCGCTGTCGTCGCTCGCGCCCGACATCGCGGTTCTCCCGCCCGCCAAGCGCACGGAGCTCAGGGAGAAGCTCGACGCGCTGTCAAAAAAGCTAAAAGACGCCACCGAAAGCCGGAAAATCGCGCTTGCCGACCGCACAAGGGAGCTGCTCGAAGAGTACGAGGCGGTTCTCGCCGACTACGAAAATTTCGCCTCGGAGCTCCCGAAGCTTGCGGCGCGCGAGGAAAGTGTATTGAAGGCTTTGAGGCCGATACTCGGCGACGTGTCCGAAAACTTCAAGCCGCACAAAATAGATTCCGACAGGTTCGACGAGATAACGGCGAAAATCTCCGTGGCGCGCTCCAGATACGAAAAATTCGGAATATTGCGCGACGCGCTTCTTGCGGCGAGGAACTCCTACGACTATATCGCCGCGGTGGAAATGCTCGCCGCCGACGGGGTGGTGCCCGCGGAGTTCGCCAGAAAGCTCGCGCCCATATCGTCAAGCGTCCGGAATATCAAGGCGGGGCAGGCGGCGGAGTTCGCCGATCTCGACGCGATAGCGCGGCTCGGCGACGCGTTCTCCGCCGAAAAGGCCGCTCTCCCCGAGAGCAAGGCGCTTACCAGCCTCTATAAATATTCCACGGAGTCCGGAACGCCCGTCTACACGATTGCGCCGGTATCGGAGCGCACGCAGAGGTGGAACGGCGGCTACACCACCGTGCAGGAGGCCAGCGAGCTGTCCTTCGGCGGCAATGTGTCTTCCACGCGCTACATGAAGAGCCAGACGCGCGGGCGCGACCCGCAGGGCGACCTGCTCGTGGGGGGCGCGCTTTCTCCGGAGTCGCTCATAGGGGCGGAGGTTTTCAAGACCGCCGCCTCAAAGTCGCTCCTTTCGGCGCTCGGAATGGTCGCGAACTCCAACGTCAACCCCGCGTTCAAGGCGTATCTTGAGCGCGTGATAATCGGCAAGCTGAAGGCCGACCCCGTGGCGACGGGATTCGCGTTCTCGCCGAGCGCGCGCGAACACGCCGAAAAGGTTCTCAAAAACACTTCCGGAATGTTCGACTACTCTTGGATTTTTGAAAAGGATTCCAAGCTCAAATTCCTGAAATCCGAGCTCTACTCCAAGCTGCTGCCGGATTTTGAGGAGGAGGCAAAAGTCCGCGCGAAAGCCGTCGAGATAGCCGAGTCTTCGCCGATGGAGCTCGTAGGGGTAGTGCTTGAAAACGGAAAGCCGCGCTTCTTTAAAGACCCCAAGGGGGCGCTTTGGGGGGTTTCTCAAAAAGGTTTCGGGCGCATCGCCTCCCCGGGGGCGGCATTGCCGCTGAGCCCCCTGTTTTCCGAGACCGCGTCGAGCGCGAAGATTCTTTCCGAGGCGGCGGGGGAGTAGATGCCGAACTTTTTCGTAAAGTGGAAGGGCAGGGAGAGCGGCCCGTTCTCCGGCGAGGAAATACGCGGAATGTTCGAGACGGGCAAAATCGGGCTTTTGCACGAAATACGCGCTGACGGCGAAAGCGGATGGACGCTGCTGAAAGACTTTGACTTTTCCGCCGCGTCCGCCGGAGATGGCGGCGCAAAAAAAGCGGCCTCCGGCGACCTCCAGTACGCGGCGTACTTTCTGTGCGGCGCGTCGTTTCTCCACCCGCTAATATTTCTTGCCTCCGCCGCCCTCTGCGTCTACGCCTACAAGCGCCGCTCGGCGGGGTGGGCGCTGGGCGTGCTCGCGGCGTCGTCCGTCTCGTGCCTGGCGGGGATAGCGTTCTTCAAGGCGGTATATCCCGTGCTGGCGGGCTCCTGATTTTCGGCGCGGAGCAAAAAAAGTTGCAAAAAATATCCGTTGGCGGACAATATCCCAAAATGAGAAAAATTCTTTTCGTCGTAAACAGGACCAAGCCCGAGGCGCAGCGGATAGCGGACAGGCTCGCGCGCGCGGCGCGCGGCGCCGGAATGGATGTGGAAATATGCGGCGATTTCCCCGTGCCGGACTCCGCTTTTAAGGGCGCAGACATTTGCTGCGTCGTCGGCGGCGACGGAACAATTCTCTCTTGCGTGCGCGCCGCCGCCGACTTCGGAATCCCGATATTCGGGATAAACCTCGGCAAGCTCGGGTTCCTGGCGCATTACAGCGACTCGATAGACGACGCCTCCTTCCTGACCCTCGCGGCGGGAGAGGGCAGGATTCTGGAGAGGGAGCTCCTCGAGGCGCGCATAGGCGGGCGCGCGTTTGTAGCCCTCAACGATTTCGCGGTGAAGAGTTCCGGCGCGGCGGCGGTTTCGGGGTTGGGCATAAGCGCAGACGGGGAATTTATAGCCAACTATGTGGGCGACGGGCTCGTGTTTTCCACCCCCACGGGGTCCACTGCGTACAATCTGTCGGCGGGCGGGCCGCTCATCCACCCCAAGGCGAAGGTGTTTGTCATGACCCCTGTCTGCCCCCATACGCTCTCAAACCGGAGCCTCGTGTACGACGCCTCCGCGAAAATCGGGATATCGTGCCTCTCCGGAGACTGCGTGTTCGTATCAGACGGCAGGATAGTGTCGGATTTCCCGCGCGGCTCGCAGGCGGAAGTTTTCATATCGTCAAAAACAGTGAAATTTTCGCGCCTGCGCGGGCACTCGCATTTCAGTATACTGCGCTCCAAGCTCGGCTGGGCCGAGGACCCGAGGCATTTGAGGCAATGAGCGGCGGCGCAAAAAAATCCGCCGCAGCGCGCGGGGGGAAGCCGGAAGTCGATTCCGAGGCGTTGCGCAGGGATTTCGCCCGCGCGCGCGCCGCCTACCGCATTTCATACGCCTCGGCGGTTTTGGCGCTATCGTGCAATGTGGCGGTTTTTGCGGCGGGGGACACTTTTCAGCTTTTGAGGAGGCTTTCGGACACTCCGCTGGGCGTTTCGGTTTCCGCAGACGCGCTCATGCTCGTGTTTTTCGCGTTCGGCCTTCCCGTGTGGGGAATCCTGCGCTTCAAGGCGTGGGCTTGCGCGGGGGCCGCGGCGGTCGTCGCCTATTCCATTCCGGACGCCTCTGCTCAGGCGTGGGCGTATTGCGCGGCCTCCACCGCGCTCGGGGCGTGCACGCTCAGGCTCGGCCCCGCGCTGTCGGCGGCGGCGGGGGCTGCGGCGCTTGCGTCGTCGCTTTGGTTTTACTCGGTTTTCTTTTCTTAACGTTTTTTAATAAAATGGATTCTCAGAAAAAAATCTCGCCCGCGGCGGCGGTTAAAAACTTCCTCGCAAACGGAATTTGGGACCCGAAATACTCGGGCAAAAGGGGGCTTGCGGGCGTCGGCATACTGCTGCTCAGAATACTGCTTACGACGGCAAACGGCATACTCAAAAACCGTGTGTTCGTCCAGGCGTCGTCGCTCTCGTACGCAACGCTGCTTGCGATAGGCCCGATACTCGCCATCACAATACTATTTTCGGGAATGTTTTTCAGGGACAAGGGCGAGCAGTTCATATACGGCAAAATAATGGACGCCGCAACTTTCGTGATGCCGGCGGTCTCCGAAATGATGTCGGCTTCCGGCGGAGCGGACGGAGGGGAGAAGGCGAAGATAAACCCGGCCGTCTTCAAATTCATCACGAAAATCTCCAAGGCGAGCGTCTCCGGAGGCGCGATAGGGGTGGCGACGATGCTCGTCACGTGCCTCTTGCTTTGCAAAAATATGGAGAGCGCCATCAACCTGATATGGGGAGCGCGCAAGGGTCGCAAATGGGTTGACCGCATTGTGTTCTATTTTGCGATGATTTTCTTCGGGTCGGTCGGCACGATTTTCGGAATGACTTTTCTGGCGACCTCCCAGCTGTCTGCGTTCGTAGGCGGGATTCCGATAATTTCCGACTACGCCTCGTGGATAACGTATCTGGTGGGCATGGGGGTAATGACGGCGGTGCTGGCGTGCTTCTACAAATTTTTTCCGTGCGCGCGCGTGAAGTGGAAAGCGGCGTTTGCGGGGGGATTTATCATAATGCTTTTGCTGATGCTGAACAACAAGCTTTCGTTCATATATATAGGCTATATCGTTAAGCAGCAGAGCCTGTACGGGTATTTGGCGATAGTGGCGGTGGCGATGTTCAGCCTCTACATATTCTGGCTGGTGATACTCATAGGTAGCCAGATTACCTACGCCGTCCAATACATGGACTTCCTCTCCGACGAAGACGCATGGGGCCTCATGGGGCCCGGAATGCGCGCGCTGTGCGCTCTTGCGGCGTTTGCCGAAGTCTCGCGCGAGTTTTGCCTGCGCGACGGCACGCCGACGGCGGAGACGCTCACCGCCAAGCTCAAACTTCCCGCCGGCGCCATATTGGCGTCTCTCGATATCCTCGTTTCAAAGGGGCTGGTGTGCGGCGTGCTTCTCGGCGATTCCCGCGACGCCGCAGGGTTCAAGCCCGCCGTTCCGCCGGAATCCGTGACGCTCGCGCAATTTTTCAAGCAGCTGGGCCTTAGCGAAGGCGACAAGCCCGAGCTGCTTTCGCACAACGAGCCCGCGGTTGCCGCGGCTGTCGAATCTTTCGGCGAATATTCGCGCCTTCCGGCGTCGTCCAAGACTATAAGGGACATAATATAATGGATATTTTCGAGTTCAGAAACGAATACCTTAAAGGCGGGTTGTCGCGCTCCGATCTGGATCCCAACCCGTTCAAGCAGTTCGAAAAATGGTTTAACCACGCGTGCGAATGCGACGTTGCGGAGCCCAACGCCATGGTGGTTTCCACGGTGGGGGCGGACGGCGCGCCGTCGTCGCGCGTGGTGCTTTTGAAGTCGTGGGACGAAAACGGCTTCGTGTTTTACACCAATTATTCGAGCCGCAAGGCGCGCGAAATCGCCGGCAACGACAAGGTGTGCGCGATTTTCGCGTGGCTTGACCTGGAGCGGCAGCTGCGCATAGGAGGCAGGGCGGAGAAGGTGTCGGCGGCGGAGTCGCTGCGCTACTTTTTGTCGCGGCCGTTCGGGAGCCGTCTCGGGGCGTGGGTGTCGCGCCAGAGCAGCGTGATTTCGTCGCGCGGCCTGCTCGAAATGCAGTTTGAAAAGATGAAGGAGAAATTCAAAAACGGCGACGTTCCGCTGCCCGATTTCTGGGGAGGGTACAGAATTGTCCCCGAGAGTTTTGAATTTTGGCAGGGCAGAAAAAACCGCCTGCACGACAGGTTCGAGTACGCGAAAAAGTCCTCCCCCGACGGCTCGGCGGTTTGGGAAATTTCACGCCTCGCCCCATAGGGAGGGGGCTTTTTTTCAGGCGTTCCGCGGCGTAGAAATCCGGTTTCCCGTCGCCCGTCGTGCCGCCGCGCCGTTTTTCGCGCGGGCCTATTTAAGTTTTACGGTTCGCGCGGGCGAAAATTCCAGCCCTTTCGGGGGTGTTTCGGAAATAGCCTCGTCGAAACCGAGTTTCGGCCTGAATTGCGGGGCGTTTTTGTATTTCAGATTTTTCGCGCCCCAATAGGACGGATGGAACTGGCAGTTGGCGTCTATCCAGTTGGATAGCGCGAGAATTTCGGCGTCGGAAAGCCTTATGTTTTTGTGGATTTTTGCGAGCTCCCGCGCGCGCGCGGCGTCGCGCGCGTCCCTTATGTCCGCGGCTTCGGGAGCGAACGCGCCTATCAAAACGCTCGTCCGCGCCCCAAGGCTTCCAGCGGGCAGATACTCGACGTTGTTGTCCTTTTGGAATATTTCGGATATGATTTTGCCGAGCAGCCTCCGGTCGAGCCTCGCGTAGTCTTTTTTAGACATGTTTGTCATTCCGACGCGCTCCCTTTCAAAGGCGCACTCCTTTGGAAGTCCCGCGTGCCAAACGTAGTCGGGGACGAGCGATTCGTACGAGACGCTGAAAAATTTCGTCGGGGTTCCGCGCAGGTCGAGCCCCTTTTCGCGCCGGTTTTGCCCGTGGCATGAGACGCAGCGCCCGTCGAAAATCGGCTGTATTTGCGCGGCGTAGTCGAAAAGCTTTTCGGCAGACGCCTCCCCGCGCTGGGGTTTCAGTTTTTGAGGCGGCTTGCGCAGCGCGAGAACCCGCGCGGATTTCGCCAGCTGCGGGGTTTCGGAGGAGCCCTCGTGGCACCCGATGCAGCCCCTGATTTCCCCGGGCATGTAGTTTACAAAAGTACGCTCGGTTTGCAGCGCCATGTAATTTTCGTCCAAAACCTGCAAAAATATGTTGCGGTTGGCGGGAACCAAAAAATACGCGCTGCCGTCGGGCTCGATTTCCGCCACGCCGCGCTGGACTTTCAGCCCCAAGTGCGTATACCGGCTTACCGCGGCGTGCTGCTGCCCGTGGGCGTCTTCGGTCTTTTCGCCGCCCATTGCTATTCTGTTTGCGCCCCACGGCCGCGCGACTTGCTCGAGGACGCGGACGTATTTGGCCGCGCCGCGCGGGACGTTTTCGAGGCCCGCGTAGACGTCGGTTATCAGAAGGGCGGCGAGGTTTCTGCGTTCAAGTCCTTCGTCGGGGGCGGACGGAAGAACCGGCGGAAGCGGGCGCGGGGCTATCGGGACGGGCTGGAAGGCGGAATACTTTTCGTCCCTGTATATTCTCCGCGCGGAGCCGTCGGAGGAGAGGAGCGCGAGTTCGTATCCGCCAGCGTCGTTCCACGCGTATCCCTCGGGCTTCATCGCCACGAGAAATTCTCCGTCCGAAATAGGATAGGGGTCGCGGAAGAGCCTGCCCGACTTTCCCGACGGGTCGAATTTCCAGTTTCCGCCCTTTTTAAAATGGTAGCCGCTTTCGTCGCGTATTTCCACGTCGGGCGTGATATGGCGCATCGCGGATTCCGAGCGGGTTCCTTTTGACGTGTCGGCTGTTATCACCGTCCCGTTCGGCCCCTGCGGATAGTGCGGGGCGCCGATGAAAACATACTTTCCCCTTCCGCCGGGCATTGGCCGCCCGAATATCATTGTGACGGGCAGGGCGATGTCGTTGCCGTAAATTTCCGCGGATCCCGTCCCGTCGGGGCGCATGGCCCACAGGCATTTTACGGCGGACGCCCCTTTGTCCACGTATTCCCACCGCGTGTACATTATTCTGCCGTCCGGCAGGACGCACGGGGAGTTCTCGCTGAGCGCGCCGTAGGACAGCCGCTTCATGCCCGAGCCGTCCGCCTCCATTCTGTACATTGTCGCGACAGTGAGGTCGTCGGAAGGGTCGCATAGCACGCCGTATCTCGGGCGCGTAGACACGAACGCTATGCCGCCGTCGGGCAGCCAGCACGGATCCATGTCGTCGGTTCCGCTGTGGTATCCGCCGCGCTTGAACTTCTTTGCGGTTTCGGCTTCGTTCGGCTCGGGAAAAGTCAGCTGTTTGAGGCCGGAACCGTCGATTTTTGCGGAGTAAATCCTGAATCCCTCTCCGGCGGATTTTTTGTATGAAAACACTATGCGTTTCGCGTCGAAAGAGATGTCGAACCTCCCGAATACGCCGCCGGACATCGTCGGAAACAATTCGCGCTGGCTTCCGTCTTTCAAATTCAGAATGAAAATTCCGCCGCCCGGCCGCCACGAGCTGTTTATGAACTCCGTATAATAGTGGTTTGGGTCGAAGGCGTTGCGCTTTATGAACGCCAATTCGGAAAATCCCGACAGTCCTTCCCCTCCGGCGGCGAGGCGCCCCGTAAACTGCAGCGCAAGCAGCGGCAGGATTAAAAAAAAGGTTTTAAATCGCATATTATGCCGGAAGTTGGCAAATATTAAAGCGCCCCGCCGCGGGGCGTCAACGCGAAATCCGCGCATTCATTAGCTCTTTACAAATGCCGGTGTTTTTCTATTTTGTCCTCTGAATAGAAATATTGTGACGGGATTTTTCTCAAATATTTTCAAAAAGCCGAAATCGGAGGAAACGGGAATTCCGGCGACAGCCTCCATTTCCGGCGACGGAGACGCTCTCGCGTTGCGCGTCTCGGGGGATTGGCTTTTGAAAAACGGACGCACTCCCTTCGAAAAAATCGGGGGAGAGCTCTCGTCGCGCGGGAATGTTTCCTCGCTAAAAGTCGACGCGGGGGGGCTCGGAAAGTACGACTCCGCGCTCTCGGCGTTTCTCCTGCGCGTCTGGGAGCTGTGCTCAAAGCTCTCCATAAATTTCGACGCCGAATCTCTTCCCGAGGGGCCGCGAGCTCTCTTGAGGCTCGCAACCGCCGTTCCGGAGGCCGACGAGGCGTCGAGAAAGTCCGCGGCAAAGCAGGGTGGGATTTTCGGGAAGGTCGGATCTCGCGCGATAGGGGTTTTGAGCTCTTTCAACTCCATTTCGGAATTTGTCGGCGAAGTCGCAATATCGTTTGCGCTCGCCGTGACCGGTCGCGCGCGGTTCAGGGGCAAGGATCTCGCGCTGCTCGTCCAGCGCTCGGGGCCCGAGGCGCTGCCGATAGTGGCGCTCATAAGCTTTCTCGTGGGGCTAATACTCGCGTTCGTGGGCGCGATACAGCTCGCCAAATACGGCTCGGAAATCTTTGTCGCAGACCTCGTGGGAATCGCAATGGTGCGCGAAATGGGCGCGATAATGGTCGGAATTGTGATGAGCGGCCGCACGGGGGCGGCTTTCGCGGCGGAGCTTGGCTCGATGAAAGTGAACGAGGAAATCTCCGCGTTCAGGACTTTCGGAATATCCCCGATGGAATTTCTCGTGTTTCCGCGCATACTCGCGCTTGTTCTCGTGTTTCCGTTGCTCACGATATTCGCGGACGTCATAGGCATGATGGGCGGGCTCGCCATAGGCGTGGGAATGTTCGACATATCCTACGAGCAGTACGCCAACCGCTCGGTCGCCGCCCTCAACCTCGTCCAGCTTTCCACGGGCATAGGCAAGAGCATAGTTTTCGGCCTGATAGTGGGTGTCATAGGATGCCGGCAGGGGCTCGCGTGCGAGAAGAGCTCTTCCGGAGTGGGGCTCGCAACGACTTCGGCGGTCGTGCAGAGCGTGACATGGATTATAGTAGCCGACGCGGTTTTCGCCGTAATATTCACGATTTTCGACATATGAGCCGCAGCGAAACAGCCATTCCCAAAAACGCCGGAACCCCTCCCGCGCCCGACGGCGGCAGCGACGTGTTCAAGATAGAGTCTTTGACGATGGCGTACGGCGACTACGTCGTAATGCGCGACCTCGACTTTTCCGTAAAGCGCGGCGAGATATTTTTCATAATAGGCGGCAGCGGCTGCGGCAAGAGCACCCTTTTGCGCCATATGATAGGGCTCGCCAAGCCGGCGGCGGGCAGGATTCTCTACCGCGGCGAGGACTTTTCCGGCGCGACAGAGGAGCGAAGGCTCGAAATTCTGCGCGAGTTCGGCATTCTCTACCAGGGCGGCGCTCTTTGGAGCAGCATGACGCTCTCCGAAAACATCGCCCTTCCGCTGACTGAATTTTCCGGAATCTCCGAGCGGGCGGCCGCTGAAATAGCGGATTTGAAGCTCGCGCTCGTCGGGCTCAACGGCTTCGGCGGCTTTTATCCGTCGGAAATCAGCGGCGGCATGGCCAAGCGCGCGGGGCTCGCGCGCGCCATCGCCCTCGACCCGCTCGTGCTGTTTTTCGACGAGCCGAGCGCGGGGCTCGACCCGGTGTCCTCGCACCGACTCGACCGGCTGATACTTCAAATGCGCGACTCTCTCGGCGCGACGGTCGTCGTGGTCTCGCACGAGCTTGCGAGCATTTTCGCGATAGCCGACCGCGCGGTGTTTCTCGACGCGAAATCCAAGACGCAGGGGGCGATAGGCTCCCCGCGCGAACTTCTCGAACGCGGCCCCAAAGACGTGCGCGTGTTCCTCAACCGCGGCGTCGACCCGCTTGAAAATAAGGACGCTTATGAAAAATAAAATCAGCCCGGCGGCGATCGGAATGTTCGTGATGGCCGCCTCCATCATCGCGGTCGCGGCAGTAATGGTTTTCGGCGCGGCCAAGTTTTTCTCGAGGACGGAGAACTTCATATCGTTCTTTTCTGAGAGCGTCAACGGCCTCGACGTCGGCGCCCCACTGAAATACAAGGGCGTGAAAATCGGCAAGGTGGAGGGCATATTCATAAGCTCCTCCAAGAATATCAAGGAGAGCTCGGTGTCGGTGGTGTACTCCATAGACATCGACCAGCTCAGGCGCAAGACCGGCACCGACTTCAAGGATTACAGCGACTGGATGGACGAGCAGATCGCCGAGGGCCTGCGCGCCAAGCTCAACTACCAGAGCATTGTCACCGGAATGCTCTACATAGAGCTCGATTTCATCGCGGACAAGGGGGAAAAGTACGACCTCAAATACGGCGGCACGCGCTTCAAGGAAATTCCCGCCGCGAAGTCGGGGCTTTCCGAGCTCGCCAAAGGGTTTGAAAAGACGATGGCGGACGTCGCAAAGATAGACTTTGCCGCCATCGGGCAAAACGTCCACTCGGCAATCGTGAAGGTCAACGAAAAACTCGACGGCATCGACGCCAAGGCGATAAGCGACAGCGCGGTCTCCGCATTAAAGGGCGTGGACGAGCTCGCGCGCAACAAGGATGTGGCGGAGTCGATAAAGAAGCTCGACGCGCTTCTTTCGGATTCCGACGCCCTTGTGAACGACGCCCGCGCGGAACTCAAAAAGTTTTCCGCCTCCGGAACATCCATTATGGCGCGCCTCGACGAGGTTTTGCGCAACGTCAACTCCGTCGTCGCGCCGCAGTCGCCGTTCAGATATCAGATCGCCGTCCTCTTAAAGACCATGAACGAGTCTATGAGCTATATCTCCAATTTTACTGACTATCTCCAGCGCAACCCGAACTCGCTGCTTAGGGGCAAGGACAACTCCAAACGCAAATAAAACAATTAGGGAAAACACGCCATGAAACTTTTAAGAACAGCTCTTGCGGCCTCCGCGCTCGCGTTCGCCGCCTCGCTCTCGGGATGCATCTCCGACCTCCTCGCGCCTTCGACGGATCCGACGGTGTTCCATATCATATCTCCCGTTCCGATGCAAAAGGCCGCAGCGGGGAAGTTAGACGCCAATTTGCTCCCGATACAGCTGCCTCAGTATATGTCGCGCGCGCAGATCGTCTCGGCGGGCTCCGGAGGCGCGCTCGAAATATCCGAATTCGACAGGTGGGCGGAGCTTCCGGACAGCGGGATCGAGCGCGCGGTGGCGGTCAACATAGAGTCCTCCGCAGCGGCGTCGGTTTTCGTGTATCCGGCGGTTTCCCCCAATCCCGAAAAGGCTTGTTCGCTAAAAATATTCGTCTACGAATGTCTGGGAGAAATCGGCGGAAAAGTCCGCCTCCAAGGCAAGTGGCAGATAGACCTCCCCGGGGGGGCGAAGAGCGTCGTAAAAAATTTCAACTTTGAAGTTTCCTCAAAAGACGGATACGCGGGCTACGCAAGCGCTGTCAACGAACTCGTCGGCAGGCTTTCCGCGCAGATATCCGCCGAACTTTCCAGACTTTAACCCACAACTATACAATATGAAAACAGGATTACTATTCTCGGGTCAGGGCGCGCAAAGCGTCGGAATGGCAAAGTCGCTGTACGAAAACTGCGGGGCGGTAAGAGAGCTCTTCGACAGAGCCGACGACGCCCTCTCTATGAAGCTATCCAAATATTGCTTCGAGGGGCCGTCGTCGGAATTGACGAAAACGAGCGTCTGCCAGCCGGCGCTCTTTTTGCACGGATTTGCCGCCGTCGAGGCCATGCGCCAAAAGGGGATTCTCGGCGAGCCTTCCACGGCTCTCGGCCTCTCGCTCGGCGAGCTCACCGCCCACGCATTCGCGGGTACGTTCAGCTTTGAAACGGGCCTCAAAATCGTCGCAGAGCGCGGCAGGCTGATGCAGGAGGCCTGCGACGCCTCAAAAGGCGCCATGGCGAGCTTTATCGGAGGAAGCCCCGAAGATGTCGCCGCATATTGCAGGGAATTCGACGTGGACATGTCGAACGTCAACTGTCCGGGGCAGGTCGTCATATCGGGCGAAGAGGCGAAGGTTGCCGCCGCCGTCGAGGCTGCAAAGGAGCGCAAGGCGTTCAAGATGGTCGTCCCGCTTAAAGTCGCCGGCGCGTACCACAGCCGCCTCATGGAGCCCGCCCGCAAGGCGTTCGCCGAATATCTCGAGGGAATCGAATTCAAGAGCCCGCGCATACCCGTCTTTACGAACGTCACGGGAGACGCGGTATTCGACCCGTCCGAAATCAAAAAGAACCTTGTAAAGCAGGTCGTAAGCACTGTCCGCTGGGAGGATTGCGTTCGCAACGCCGCAAAACTCGGCATAGACCAGTTCTACGAATGCGGTCCCGGCGGAGTGCTCGCCGGAATGGTGCGCAGAATTGACAAGTCCCTAAACGTAAAATCCATCTCAGAATATTCCGACCTCTGATTTGGCGAATGATTTTGGCGAATAGCTCCGTTTCGGGGAAAGCCGCCACTGGTCACGTACTAATGTACGCTCCCACCGGCGGCTTTCCCCGAATACTCGCTCTTCATCCAAAAGCATTACGCCAAATCGGGGAACTGGGGTTTTTCGGAACGAACTCCGGAAGTGTGTACGAACCTCTCATGTGGGAGGTTCGTTTTTTTGAGGGGAACGGGGAGGGGATAGAAGCATTGGCGAAGCCAATCTTCGTAAGGGGCGTCAGCCCCTTCTATGGAAGCGGCACTGCCGCCCGCCCTCGCTCTTCATCCAAAAGCATTACGCCAAATCGGGGAACTGGGGTTTTTCGGAACGAACTCCGGAAGTGTGTACGAACCTCTCATGTGGGAGGTTCGTTTTTTTGAGGGGAACGGGAAGGGGATAGAAGCATTGGCGAAGCCAATCTTCGTAAGGGACGTCAGCCCCTTCTATGGAAGCGGCCCTGCCGCCCGCCCTCGCTCTTCATCCAAAATGGATTCGCTCGCTTGGTTGCGCTGCGCGCAATCCGCGCTGTTCTCACCCCTGCGGGGTAAAATGCTATCGCATTTTATCCTTCCCGAAAGCCTTATTTTATAGCCTCGCTGCGCTTCGGATAAAATAAGCTTTCGTTTTCATTGCGCCAAATCGGGCACCTTTGGTTTTCGGAACGAACTCCGGAAGTGCTGACGAACCTCTTATGGGAGGTTCGTTTTTTGTGGGGAACGGGGAGGGGATAGAAGCATTGGCGAAGCCAATCTTCGTAAGGGCGCAGCCCTTCAATGGCTGGCGCACCTTGCGCCCGTAAGGGGCGTCAGCCCCCTTCTATGGAAGCGGCACCGCCGCCCCCTTCTATGGAAGTGGTACTGCCGCCCCCTTCAATGGGAGCGGCACCGCCGCCCCCATTTCTGTGCGCCTTTTTTTGTGGAAGCGGCGTTGCCGTCTAACGCGCTTTGCCCCCCCCTAATGGCTGCCGCGGGTTGAGCCGAAAGTTTTTTTGGATATGCCAAGACGCTTTTCCAAGTCTTTTACGCGGTCAAAGAGCTCGGAGAGGTGGCCTATTAGGATTTCTATCTTGTGCGCTTTCAGGTAGGGGCGGGGCGGGGTGCCGCGCATGTAGGATTTTGGCGGAATATCTCCGTTTACTCCGCTTTGGCCGCCTATCATCGCGCCGTCGCCTATGTGCAGGTGCCCCGCGACACCGACCTGTCCGCCGAGAACGGCGTAGTTGCCTATCTTTGTGCTTCCGGAAATTCCCACCTGCGATACAAGCAGAGCCCCCTTGCCGATTTCCACGTTGTGCGCTATTTGGACGAGGTTGTCAACTTTCGTGCCCGCGCCGACTATGGTTTTGTCGAAGCGCGCCCTGTCTATGCAGGTGTTGGCGCCAATTTCCACATCGTCTTCCACAACAACTTTGCCGACCTGCGGAATTTTGACATGCACGCCGTTTACAAATTCGTACCCGTACCCGTCGGAGCCGATTACGGCGCCGGGCTGGAGGCGCGAATTTTTGCCCACCTCGCAATAGTCCATCACCACCGAATTGGGCATGAGAAACGCCTTTTCGCCGATTCTTGCGAACCTCCCAACATAGTTGTTGCCCTGCAATACAGCCCCGTCGGCGATTTCCGCGCCCTCGCAAACCGAGACGTTGGGGCCTATGAACACGTTTTTGCCGATTTTCGCGGAGGGGTCTATTGCCGCCGTCGGGTGCGTCGACGGCTTGATTTCGGGCCACAGTGCCTTTTCAATTATGGCGCCGATTTTTGCGAGTTCCGCCGACGGGTTGTCAACCCTCACTACTGTTGAATTTTTTGGGAGCTCTCCGGCGTAGTCGCGGGGCAGGAGAATGGCTCCGGCGCCCGTTGAGGGCACGAGGTGGGCGTATTTTTTGTTGCCCAGAAAAGTCAGGTCGGAGGGCTTGGCGCGGTCTATGGCGGCTATCGCCGAGAGCTCTACGCCGTCGTCGCCCGAAACTTCCGGATTGTCGAAAAGTTTTACGATTTCCTTAAGGGGATATTTCATGCTATTTCTTTGCGTTGTTGTACTCGACCCTCGTGTGCAGCATGTTCATCATGGTGAACACGAAGCTCTGCTTGATTTTTGAAATCTGCTTTATGGTTATGGGGCACTCGTCGAGCTGGCCGTCGTCCACCTTGATTTTTACGATTGCGTTTACGAGCTCCGTTATCCCGTGCTGCGTTACCTTTTTGAGCGATCTCGACGCCGCCTCGCAGGAGTCTGCCAGCATTATTATGGCGTTTTCGACCGTCTGCGGCTTCACGCCCTCGTGGCGGTAGGTGCTCTCGTCGATTCCCGCGTCGCGCAGCGCCTGCATGGGGTCGGAGACGTTTGCGTTTTGCGCCTCGGCGAGCTTCACCGCCTTGTTGTAAAAATACGATATTATGGCGGTTCCGTGGTGCTGTTTTATGGCGTCTATCACTTGCGCGGGCATTTTTGCGATTCTCGCGAGCTCAACGCCCTCCTTTATGTGGTTTTTTATGATGAGCGCGCTCATCGAAGGGTTTTGGTCGTCGTGGGGGTTTTTGCCGCCGCCCTGGTTTTCGGAGAAAAATTCCGGCTTGATGATTTTGCCTATGTCGTGGTAGAGCGCGCCGATTCGGCAGACCATCGGGTTTGCGGAAACGGCGACCGCCGCATGCTCGGCGAGGAAGGAGACCATCACGCTGTGGTGGTATGAGCCCGGCGCCTCGATTTGCAGCCTGCGCAATAGCGGGTTGTTGAAGTCGGTGTACTCTATCAGCGCGATATTGGAGTACCTGCCGAAAATCTTTTCGACTATCGGCAGAATCACCGTTGCGAATATGCCCGTCAGGCTGCCGGCTATGACGGCGAGCAGCGACTGCCTCCACGCGATGCTTATCGGCACTCCGCTGGCGGTGCTAATCACGAAGGAGAAGAACGCCAAAAACATTCCGTATATGACGCCGCCGAGTATCACGCGGGAGCGGCTGCTTGCCCCGTCGCAGAAATATATTGCCACGAGCGCCGCCGCCAGGAACAGCACGAATATCACGATGCTTTCGCCTATCATCATCGTGGTCAGGGCCGCGATTAGAATCGCCATCACGAACCCCGTGTAAGAGCCGAAAAGCAAAACCTGTATGATGGGCCCGAGCATAATCGGCGTGCCGTAGGCGAAAATCTGGAGGAACGTCGTGTTGGTGTCAAAGTACTCGGCGTTGCTCAGGTGTATTATGAACCTCTCCATCGCGAGGTTTAAAATGAGCAGGGCGGAGAATATGAGAACCGTGCGCGGCCTCTTGTTTTTTTGCGTCTTGCTGATTACGAAAAACAGCGCCGCCGCCGAGACGAGCAGCAAGGAAACTATATAGTCGATGTACCGGAAGGCGTTTGTGTATTTGCCGAGCTCGCGGCGCTTGGCGAGCTCGTTTTTGTACGCGCGCAGCTTTTCCTGCATTATTGGCGTGGGCGTCGACGAGGCGTCGAGGAGGGTTTCGCCCTCGCGGACTTTGACGACTACGGGCGGAATCGTATTCCGCGCCCTTTCGCGCAGGGTTTTCGTCTTCTGCTCGTCGAATGCGATGTTGGGGCGGACCTCCTGGACAACGGAGCGGTATATCGCCAGCGCCATAGCTTCCGAAACGCCCATGTTTTTGAGCTTGTCAAGCAGCTCCGCCCGCGCCGCGGTTTCGCTTAGCGCCTTGGCGTCGTGAAGGGCGGAGACCCCCTCTATGTCCGCGCGCGGCATGTCGCCGCCGCTTCCCCCCGAGAAAATTTTGTCGCCGTCGGCGTAGACCCCCTGGCGCAGTATTATTTTGAGGGCGAACGCGACATGGTTGAAAACGTTTTCGCAGTTTTTGTCGTCGGTGTTTTTGAAGAACGTTTCGATGTCGTCGGGGTTTACGGCCAGCCGCGCGGCGTTTCTGAGCCTTGCGGACAGGTCCTCGCAGATTTCGGCGCGCTCCGATTCCGGCGCGCCGTCGTACTCGGCGCGGTTTTCGGAGAGCATCGACGCGAGAATCTTCACCGCGCCTTGCGACTGTTCCACGGACGCGGGGTCGATCTTGTAGAGCGGCGGTATTCTCTCCGCTATCTGGTTGCGCTTTGCCTGCGTCTGGAGGTCGCTCGTGTAGGAAAATTCAAAGGGGGAGACGAGATGGACCTGGGCTACCTTGTTGGAAAACACCTGCGGGACTATGGGCGCCTTGTATGCGAAGCATATCGCGTACACGGCAAACGACATTGCAAACACCGCGGCAACGGTGGCCGCAAGCTTCCATTTCTTCCGTCCGCCGGAGATCCTGTCGGGTTCTTCGAGCTTTCTCCTCGCGCGCTCGGTTCTGTATTTTTTAATGCGGTTGAACATCTTCTGCCTCTCTTCGGTCGGCCTCGTAGGCGTCGACTATCTTTGTCACGAGCGGGTGCCTCACCACGTCGGAGGCCTCGAAGCGAAAATGCGCTATGCCCGGAATATCCCTCAGGATTTTGACGGCCTCGCGCAGCCCGGATTTCTTGCGGCGGGGGAGGTCGGTCTGGGTGACGTCGCCGGTCACCGCCATCTTGGAGCCCTCTCCGAGGCGCGTGAGGAACATCATCATCTGTTCCGGCGTGGCGTTTTGGGCCTCGTCGAGAATCGCGAATGCGTTCTGGAGAGTCCTGCCGCGCATGTAGGCGAGAGGCGCAATCTCTATTATGCCGCGCTCGGTAAGCTTTTGCGCCTCCTCCGCGCCGAGCATGTCGTATATGGCGTCGTAGAGCGGGCGCAGATAGGGCAGGAGTTTTTCCTGCAAGTCGCCGGGCAGGAACCCGAGGGCCTCTCCCGCCTCCACCGCGGGCCGCGTGAGGACTATGCGCTCGACTTTTTTGTCTTGCAGCATTTTCAGCGCGTGCGCGGTCGCCAGATACGTCTTTCCCGTGCCCGCAGGGCCTATGCCGAATACGATTTCGGAGCGCTTGAAGAGGTCGAGGTATTTTTTTTGGGCTACATTTTTGGGCACTATGCTCTTGCGCTTGAGGTTTACCACGACCGGATTTTCAAAGACTTCGGCTATTTCGGAGAGTTTGCCGCCGGCCGCCCGCGCGAGCATGTTTCTGAAATCGAACGGGCTTATCCTTATTCCCTGCGCCCGCGCGGAGCCGAGGATTCTGAAAAACTCAAAGGCGGCGTCCACGCGCTTCTCGGGCCCCTCTATTTTCATCCAGCCGTCGCGCGAGACTATTTTTACCGACAGCTTTTCCTCCGCGAGCTCGAGGTTTTCGGGGCGGTTGCCGTACGTCTCGGCGAGTCTCTGGGCGCTCTCAAAAGTCAGGGTTTTTTCGACGGACGGCATGGGCTATTCTTCGTCGGCGAACTTTACGAGCTTTTGCCAGAGCGCGTCGAGCGACTGGGGCAGCACGCGGGTGTCGGATATTACGGGCATGAAGTTGGTGTCGCCGTCCCAGCGGGGGACGACATGGCAGTGCAGGTGCCGGGGGATTCCCGCGCCCGCCTTCGAGCCGAGGTTGAAGCCCACGTTGAAGGCGTCGGGATTGAGCGCCCTGCGCAAAATCCTCTTGGCGCGTATTACGGCGTCGAAAAATTCAATCTTTTCCCCGCCGTCGAGCAGCTCGATGTCTCCGATTTCGCGCAGGGGAAGGACGAGAAGGTGCCCGCAATTGTACGGGAACTTGTTCATGACTATGAACGAGTATTTCCCCTTCCAGAGGATATGGAACTTTTCAAAATCGTCGGATGCGGCCATTTCGAGAAATGGGTTGCCGCCCTTTTCCCCCGAGTCGTCGCGCGGCTTCGGGGCTTCTATGTACGGCATGCGCCAATATGAGTGTAGCCTCTGCATATTATTCACGCCCAAAAAAGACCACATCGGCCCGCCTTTGTCAACTGTTTGAATCTCCGCCGGATTTGGGGAAGCGCGCTGTCGCGCCGAACGGGGAGGGGAATACCCCGCACGGGTGGGAGTACGCAAAAGACAGGTTTTCGCGCGTGAGGGTTTCGCGGGTGTTGCCGCGGGCGGCGATTTTTCCGCCTTTGAGCAGCAGGGAGAAGTCGCAGTAGTCGAAGGCCAGATTCGGGTCGTGTAGGACGGCTACGACGCACGCGCCGTTTCGGGCCGCGGATTTTGCAGCACTCATGGCGGCGTGCGCGGCGGCGGGGTCGAGCGACGCGGCGGGCTCGTCGAGCAGCAGGGCTTTCCCCTCCGGATTTTTCCCGAGCTGGCACAGGGCGCGCGCGAGGTGTACCCTGCGCTTTTCGCCGCCGGAGAGCTCCGTGTAAATCCTGCCGGAAAATCCTGAAAGCCCGGCGGCGGCGAGGGCGGCTTCCGCCTCATCCGCATCGGCCTCCGCGCCCAGCGCGCCCGCGGAGAATCCCGACATTCTGACTATCTGCCCGACGGGGCAGGCGAAGTCGAGCCTGCACTCCTGCTCGAGAACCGCGCGGGATTTAGCGAGCTCCCGCGCGCCGAGGGACGCCGCATTCGCGCCCGCGTACAGGACTTCTCCCCCGTCCGGTTTGAGCCACCCGCTCAGAATTTTGAGCAGCGTGGATTTGCCCGCGCCGTTCGCGCCGAGAACCGCGGCAAAAACCCCGTCTTCAAATTTCGCCGACACGCCGGACAGAACTTTCCGCCGCCCGTATCCGAACGATATGTCCCTCGCCTCAATCATCGGCGGAATCCCCCGCGCGCTTCAAGAGCGCGAGAAAAAACGGAGCCCCCAGGAGCGCTGTGACAACCCCTATCGGAACGGGATCGGACGGCGACCATAGGCGGGCGGCGGCGTCGGCGAGCGCGAGGATTGTGGCGCCTCCTACGGCGGAGAGCGGCAGAAGGACGCGGTTGTCGGGCCCCGAGACGGTTCTGACCATGTGCGGCACGACGAGCCCGACGAAGCCGATTATCCCGCATATCGCGACGCTCGCGGAAGTCGCGAGGGCCGCGGCGGAGCCTACGAGAACCCATACGAGCCCGACGTTTACGCCCGAATGGAACGCCTGCTGCCGCCCGAGGAGCATCAGGTTGAGCGGGCGCGCGCAAAGCAGTATCGCAATCCACGACGGGACGGCCGCAGCGGCCGCGGCAAGTATGTCCGCCCAGCCGCATCTGTCGAGCGAGCCGAGCGACCAGAATACGTATCCGCGCAGGCCGACGTCGCGCGCCGAGTACATGAAAAATCCCACGAGCGCCCCGCAAAACGCGTTTACGGCTATTCCCGCAAGAAGCGTCGAAAACGCCGAGGCTCTCCCCCCGAACGCCCCGAGCTTGTAGACCGCAAACGCCGCGGCGAGCCCGCCGGCGAGCGCGCAAATTTCCGTCGCGAATACCCCGGCAAAAACCGTCATTGCGGCCACCGCCCCGAGCGCGGCGCCGGAGGAGACGCCGAGTATGGACGGGTCGGCGAGGGGGTTTCTGAAAAGGCTTTGCATCGCTCCTCCCGCGAGCGACAGGCTCGCTCCGGCGAGTATTCCGGCGGCGAGGCGCGGCAGGCGGATTTGCCCGATTATCAGGCGCGCGGATTCGTCCGCGCCTCCCGAGACAGCCGCCCACAGGCCGGCAAAGTCTATTCCCCCCGCGCCGCACGAGAGCGAAATTGCGGCCGACAGCAAAAACGACAAAACCAGAAAAGCCGAAATCAGCGCGACTTTTCCGGTTTTCGGTGACATGGCGGTTTGCCGCTCAGCGGCGGGGGCCGAAGCTCCTTCTGGGGATCGGCCTTGGGGCGTCGTTGTTTTTGAGCCTGTAAACTATGCGGGCCTTCTCGATGTCCTGCGGGGTCATTTCCATCTTGACCCTGTCGCCCACCGTTAGCTTTATGAAGTTCTTGCGGAGCTTGCCCGATATGTGGGCGAGCACCTGGTGCCCGTTGAGTATTTCCACCCGGAACATTGTCCCAGGCAGTACGGCTACGACTTTCCCCTCTACTTCTACGGAATCTGACATGCTTTGTTTGTTTTTGCTGTATGAAAGTTGACAATTTCTGCTTATACGTTTCTATTAGTCAATATTAAAATAATGGAACACGGCGAAAACAGAGGCGCGCGCGGCCGTCCGGACTTCCCCGCAGAAAGGGAGGGCGGCGGATTTTCGGCGCGCAAGGATTTTCCGCCGTGCCCGTTCTCCCCGCTGCATCCGTCGTATCTCTCGCGCGGGGACGAGTTTTTTATGAAGCTCGCCTACAACCAGGCGTTGAAGGCGTGGAATTGCGGGGAGGTCCCGGTGGGGGCGGTGATAGAGTTCGGCGGAGAGGTCATAGCGCAGGCGCATAACTCCGTGGAGGGCTCGCGCGACCCCACGGCGCACGCGGAGGTTTTGGCGATAACCCAGGCCGCCGCAAAACTCGGCGACTGGCGGCTTGCCGGCGCGACTCTCTACGCCACCAAGGAGCCGTGCCCCATGTGCGCGGGCGCGTGCGTCATGAGCCGCCTGAAGCGCGTAGTTTACGCCGTCTCCGACCCAAAGATGGGCTTTTTGGGAGGGGCGATGAAGTTCCACGACCTCCCGACGCTCAACCACTCGCTCGCTGTCGAAAGCGGCGCGCTCGAAGCCGAATGCGCGGAGCTTCTGAAAACGTTTTTTGCGCTTAAAAGGCGGCTCTCAAAAGCTTCCAAAGACTGAAAAACTCGCAGGCTTCGCGGAGGGCGGCTTCGGGCCGGGCGTTTTTTTGGTTCTGCCGCTTAGTCGGGAATTTTATTTTGCGGAATTTTTGCCGTTTGAAGTTGCGCCTTGCGGAGGGGGCGTGGGGTGGAAAGTTTTTCGATGATTTCCTCTATCGGGCTTTCGCCTATGTACAGCCCGCCGATTGCCAATACCCCGTGAGCGCGGCGCAGGACTACCGTTACCGGCAATTTCTCCTTTTGCGCCTTTTCTATAAATTCCGAGAGCTTTTTGCCGTCGTGCCTGCTCGTATAATATTTGCGGATTTCAAATTTGAAAGCCGCCTGCGGGGGCTGGAGCGGAACCCTCTTTTTCAGCGTTTCGTCGTAGCGCGTCTTGTTCACTCCGAGAAGCTTCAAGTCGAGGACGAATCCGGTTTCCGGATTTGCGTTTTTTCCGTAGGCTGCGGCGCGCCAAAATCCGTCGCCGCCTTTGCGGAACTCCACGGGGCATTCGGCCTTCTTCCAATATGGAACGTATTCGCTTTTGCTTTTGAATACTGCGTCGGCTTCGGGGCATGCGCCCTCCGAATGCGGCGAATTTACCGCCGGCATGTTTATTTGCACGGCGGAATCGTCACGGTGGAAGGCCCAGATCGAATCGGCTTTCACCCTTATCTCCTCGCCGGAGTCGTGCACTCTCTCGGCGTCGAGCGCGTAAACGAGCCCCGCGCAGAATTGGACGGTCAACAGCCCGACGAACCACAGGTTCGCGCTGTCGCGAAAAATTTTTTTAGCGCGCATCGGATTTCCTCCTGTTCAGATAAAAATTAAACGCCATCAAAAGCAGCCCCGCGGCGGCGAATGCGGCCGCCCTTATGCCGGCGTCCGCTTGGGATTCAAACGCCCTCGCCGCGCATTGAAGCAATATGACCGCCACGCCCGCGTTGGAGAGAATGCGGCTGTTGGCGGATATTCCGCCGGCGAACATCGCGGCCGCCCCGAAGAACGCGGTGGCGTTTACGACGGCTGCCGATATCCAAAAGCTTCCGGAAAACATCGCGGCCGCAAACGCCGGAAAGACCGCGCTCGCCGCTAGCAGCGCGTTCACCCTGCGCTGGTTGCGGAACGCGCGGAAGAGTGAAAACAGGTAGAGCGCGCAGAGCGTCCAGAATGCCGGATAAAAAGCCGCAGGCGCCTCCGCCGCCGCGGGCTCGGAGAGGCTTTCCAAAGCGTATCTCGACGCGCCCATGTACACCGCCCACAGCAAAATCAGGAATCCCGAAAGCGCGAACGGGTTGCCTGAAAGCGGCGATTGCGAAAGCCGCTTTGTGGCCGACGCCGCGAGGAACACTCCGGCAAATCCCGCCGCGAGAACCGTCCCGCGCCCCTCGTACGAGGCGGCGGAGGAAATCGAGACCGTCGAGCACAGGCAGACGAATACCATTACCGCATTTCTGAAAACTCCGCCGGTTTTCAGATGGGAATACGCGATGAACGCCGCCACCGCGTATATGCCGATTCCGAGCGCCAGTTCCGGCTCGGGGCATGCGGCCGAAAACGCGGCGTTTAGGACGCATATGGCGGCAATTGCCGCGCCCGAGCGGAATATGAGAGCCGCCGGCGCGGACAGGCAGATTACGGCGAGGCAGAAGCGGGCGGTATCCCCCTGAATGTTGTATATGCGGCTTATTGCGTATATCATGGCCGCCACTCCCGCGACGTTCAGGAATGCGGCGGCCTCCTTCCACGCCTGCGGCAGATCTTTTTTTATTGCAAACACGCCCAGAACCGCGGATATCGCCAGAGGAACAAACGCGAGGGCCTCTTGGAGCCTTTCCCCGAACGCCGCCCAATTGTGGCATACCCAAACGGCGAACGCCGTAAAAACCAGTATCGCCCCCACGATGTAGAGCGCCTCCCGCGACGCGCGCGCGGACGCTCCGGCCTTGGCTTCAAGGGCTTTTCTAAGGTTGGATTCGCTGCGGGCGTCTATCAGCCCCTCCGCTTTGTAGGAGTCGAGGCGCTTTAAAAGTTCTCTTTCAAATAGGCTCATTTTTTGGAGTCTGTTGCGGTTAATTGCAAGGTTGTACCAAAAACGCTATACGGCAAATCCGCCCGAATGCGACACAAAAAAATCTTGCCGCGCCCAAAATTTTCGGTTAACCATAAGGGCGCAATCGGAACATATGGACGCTGGAAATATATTTTTTCGGGTTTTCGGAGTTTTTTTTCTGGTTTTTGCCGCGCATCCGGCGTTTGGCGCCGCGCAAAAGCCCGCTCCCGCGCAGCCGTCCTCCGCAAATGAAAGGGCTGTTCAAAAGCCCGCGCTTCCCGCAAAAAAATCCGCCCCCGCCCGAAAAAAGGCGCGCCCCGACATAAAATTTTCCCCATCCAATCCATACGAGGACGGTGAGACGGATTTTTCGGCGTCCAAAAACCCGATAGACGCCGCCGTCGCCGACCATTTGAAATCTCGGGGGCTGAAGCCCGCAAAGAGGTGTTCGGACGCCGTTTTCATCCGCAGGGCAACGCTCGACATCGCCGGCAGAATCCCGACGGCGGAGGAGGTTGAAAAGTTCCTCGACGACAAATCGCCCCGCAAGCGCGAGGTTCTGGTTGATTCTCTGTTGGCGTCGGAGGATTTCGTCGAGTACATGTCGCTTAGGCTCGGAGACATTTTGAGGATAAAGGCGGAATTTCCGATAAACCTCTGGCCCAACGCGGCGCAGGCGTACACGCGGTTTGTCAGAAAGTCACTCTCCGACGGCTCTGGATGGGACGATATGGCGAAAAAAATGCTCTCGTCAAGCGGCAGCAATTTCCGCGTGGGGGAGGTGAATTTCATGCGCGCGATGCAGTCGCGGACTCCCGAGTCCGTCGCCTCGTGCGCCGCCCTGACGTTCATGTGCGCGCGCTTCGACAAGATTCCGGAGGAGCGTCGCAAGGCGTTCACGTCGTTCTTTTCGCGCGTAGGGTACAAGCCGACAAAGGAGTGGAAAGAGGAGATAGTTTTTGACGACCCCGCGCGCCGCGCGCCTTTTGTGGGGGTATTCCCGGACGGGACGGCGGCGTCTTTTCCGGCGGGCGTGTCGCCGCGCGCGGCCTTTGCTGACTGGCTCGCCCGCAAGGGCAATCCGTATTTTGCAAAGGCGTTCGCCAACCGGATGTGGGCGTGGTTTTTCGGCTCCCCGATAGTCTCGCCCGTGGACGACATGTTTTTTTCGCAAAACCCTCCGGTGTCGGCGCGCCTTTTGGACGTTCTCGCTTCGCGTTTCGAGCGCTCCAATTTCGACATAAGGGCTCTCGCGCGCCTGATCGCAACCTCCGCGGCGTATTCGCAGTCGTTCATTCCCGACCCCTCCAACGACCCCGCCTCCGCCCGCGAAAATTTCGCGGTCTACCCCGTGCGGCGGCTCGACGCCGAAATCCTGATAGATTCGGTGTGCTCCGTGACGGGCACTTCGGAGACCTATTCGAGCACAACCCCCGAGCCGTACACCACTATGCCGGACTCCACCGCCTCCGTGGATTTGCCCGACGGGAGCGTGACTACCCCGTTTCTCGAGCTCTTCGGAAAGCCCCCGCGCGACACGGGATACGCCGACGAGAGGGCGGGGCTGCCGTCTTCGTCGCAAAAGCTGCACATGCTGAATTCGTCGCAGATTCTGCGCAAGATATCGTCGTCGAAATTCAACAGAAAGTTTTTTACAATGCCGTACCGCAGGGGGCTGTATTGCCTTTACGTCAAAATACTTTCGCGCCGCCCCACGCGCGCCGAGCTCAAGGCGTTCGAGGCGTACAAGCCCGGGGGCCGGAAGTTCAACCAGTGGCATGCAATGACGGACGCGATGTGGGCGCTTTTCAACTCGGACGAATTTTCCAACAGGCATTAGGAGGGTTTATGCACGGGACATTGGGAAGAAGGGATTTTTTGAAGTCGGCGGGCGCGCTCGGGGCGCTCTTCGGGTTCGGCGCGCGCGGATTTTCGGCGGAGGCGGCAAAGCCAGCGCCCGCCCCGAAAAAGCCGTTTGCGAAATCGGTGATACAAATATGGTTTTGGGGAGGCCCGTCGCAGATTGAGACGTGGGATCCCAAGCCAGCGGCTGGGTACGACTACTGCGGGCAGCTCGCGGCGCCCATCGACACGAACGTGGACGGCTTGAAAATATGCGAGCTCATGCCAAACCTCGCCAAATGCGCCGACGCATATTCCGTGATACGCTCCGTCCGCCATTTCCAAAACGCGCACGAGACGGGTTCGTACCTCGTGCAGACGGGCCGCCTGCCGGGCAGGTACGTCTTTCCTTGCGCGGGGGCGGTGGTCTCCAAATTCAGGGGCGCGGACGCTGGCTACAAGGGCGTGGTTCCTCCGTACATCGTCCTGACCGAGCCGCAGGGCAGGTTTTCCGAGGCGGGGTTTCTCGGCTCCAAATACAAGCCGTTTGCGACCGGCGGCAATCCGGCGTCCGTGCCGTTCGAGGTCGAGGGGATCGTGGCGCGGGGCATAACGCGCGCGCGGCAGGAGTCCCGCCGCGCGCTGCTCGAAGACCTCGGGACGTTCAAAAAGGCGCTTGCTTCCAGCGGGTACCTCAAACAGTCGGAGCTTGCGGTAGAGCAGGCGTACAATTTGATTCTCGGCGACGCGGGCAAAATCTTCGACGTCGCCACGGAGAGCGACAAAGTACGCGACGCCTACGGGCGCAACAAATTCGGGTGCTCGTGCCTCGTAGCCAGAAAGCTCGTGGAGAGCGGAGTCCCGTACGTCACCATAAACTACCCGGGCTGGGACACGCACAAGAGCCATTTTCAGGAAATGCGCAAACTGATGCCGCAGACCGACAGGGCGGTGTCGGCGCTCATCGCCGACCTGCGCGAGCGCGGGCTGTTCGACTCCACTATAATCTGGTGGAGCGGCGAGTTCGGGCGCACTCCGCGCATACAGTGGGAGGCCCCGTATTCGGGCGGGCGCGGGCACTGGGGCGACGCGTTTTCCATGATGCTTTCGGGCGGCGGATTCGAGGGCGGCAAGGTGGTCGGAAAAACCGACGAAAGGGCGGAAAAGGTCGTCGAGCGCCCGGTGTCGCCCTGCGACCTCATCGGCTCGATATACGCGCGCCTCGGCATACCCTCCGACGCCGTGCTGCGGACGCCGCAGGGCGAGACCGTCGGGTTGCTCGAGGAAAACGAGGGCGACATGAAGGGCGACGGAATACTGAGGGAGCTCGGATGCTGAACGCCCCGAAGATTTTTTCGGCATGCGCCGCGTGCCTATTTGCGCTTTCCGCCGCCGCGCAGGAGAGCGACGCCCCGAACATCGCCTATGTCTATCCCGCCGGCGCGAAGGCGGGCGAAACCGTCAAGATAACTCTCGGCGGGCGGAATTTCGACGGGGTTGCTGACGTCTATATCACCGGCGGCGGAGCGCGCGCGGGTGTCTGTACCGTCACGGTTCCCCTGAAATCCGGAAATTATTTCGGGCTGAGAAACAAGCTCGAGGAGCAATACGTCAAGGAGCATCCGGAGGTAGTCGAGGAGATGAAAAAGTTCGAGGACGGCGGGCAGGCGTACCTGCGCAAGCTCGTAAACGCGGACGAGGGTATCATGAAGAAGCTCGCCGCCGCGGACGCTTCGGTCTATCTGCGGAAAGTCTCCTCCGACCCGATGGCGGAAACCGTCGAGTTCGAGCTCACCCTGTCTCCGGACGCCGCAAAGGGCGAGCGCAACATTTTGGTGAGGTCGCGCAAGGGGCTTTCCAACCCCGCGAGGTTTTTCGTCTCGGGAACGGACGAATTTGTCAAGCCCTCCCTGCGCGACGCCGCGCGCGAGCGCATAAAGCTGCCGAAAAACTGGGGAAGGGAGGGAATCAGGACGTGGAAGGATCCGATAGCTTACCCTGAGGGCGGCAACGAATTTTTTGTCGAGCTCCCGATAATCGCAAACGGCCAGATAGTGGAGGCAAAGACCGACGCCTATTCGTTTTACGCGAAAGCGGGCGAGACGGTTGTGATAGACGTGGCGGGCAGGAGGCTTCTTCCGTACATATCCGACGCCGTCCCGGGGTGGTTCCAGCCGGTAGTGCGCGTGACCGGCCCGGACGGGCGCGAGGCGGCGTATTGCGACGACTTCTTCCACAGGCCCGACCCGCATTTGTCATTCAAGGTCCCCGAGAGCGGAGTTTACCGCGCCGAGATTTTCGACGCGATTTACAGGAGCCGCGAGGACTTCGTTTACAGGATGTCGATTTCCGCCGGCCCGTTTGTCGAGTATGTTTTCCCGCTCGGCGCGCGTTCCGGAACCGACGCGGAGTTCGAGATAGGCGGACCGAACCTCCCGTCAAAAAAAATGAAAATTTCCGCGCCGAAAGCGGAGGGGGATTTCGCTCCGGACTTCGGGTTTCCCGCCGCCTGCGATTTGAAAATAAAATCCTCGCCTGAAAATTCAAAACTCTCGCCGGCGGAGTCCGTAAAATTGTCGGGAAGGCCGGCGGAGATTTTGCCGTCGGTTCCGCTCACGCCGCCCGAGTCCGCCGACGGCAGGTTTGAGGCGGCGGGCTCGCGCGACGCATACCGCTTCGACGCCGCCCAGGGCGCGAAAGTCGTATTGGAGACATTCGCGCGCAGGCTCGGCTCTCCGGCGGACACGTACATTACGGTTTCGGACTCGTCCGGCAAAGTCCTCGCGCGAGCCGACGACTTCGAAGATCCCTCCTGCGGCTTCGTCACGGCGCATGCGGATTCGCGGCTGATCTTCACGCCTCCGTTTACGGGCACGTTTTACGCGCGCGTGGAGGAGCTCACAGGCGCGTTTTCGCCCGCGCACGCCTACCGGCTCGAAATACGCAGGCCGCGCCCGTCGTTCGAGCTCAGAACCGTCCCGAGTTCGCTGAACTTCCTGCCCGGGCGGACTTCGGTTTTCAGGGTGTACGCGTTCCGCGCCGACGGAATCGAGGATTACCCCATACGCCTTAAAGTCTCGGGGCTGCCGGAGGGCGCAAAAATTTTCGGGGCGGAAATTCCGGCGGGCGAGCCCTACGCCGACGTGGGCGTTTGGATTCCGAAAGATTCCCCGAAAAAAGTGTTTGAAATGTCGGTCGAGGGGCGCGCCGAATTTGCGGGAGGTGCGATGGCAAAAAAATCCGTCCCGTGCGAGGACATGATGCAGGCGTTTTATTACCGCCACTACGTCCCGTCGCTCGGAATGTGGGGCAGCGTCAATTCGTGGAATATTTTCGGGCGCGGGTACGACGCCATCCGGCCCGACGTGTCGAAACTCGAATCCCCGATAAAATTCAAAAGGGGAGGGAGCGTTTCAATAGATTTGGGAAAGGGGCCCTCGAAGTTCAAAAACATGCCGAAAGCCGAATTTCAGGAGGCGCCCGACGGGCTCTCCATAAAGAGGTTCTTTCTCCGCGACGGCAGGCTTGTCCTCGAAATCTCGTGCGCCCAAGACGCCAAGCCCCGCAGGGGGGCGTTTGTCGTAAACCTGCTCGGCAAGCATTGGCGCGGGATGTTCCTGGTGGACAAAATTCCGCCGCTCAGGTTTGAGATAGAGTAGCGGGCGCGCGAACTTTTGCCGCAAAACGGCGGCGGGAGCCCGTTTTCTGCGGGCTCCCGCCTTTTGCGCCTGCTTTCCGCAATATTGATGCCCGCGCGGGCTATTCTTTTACGAGCTCGTAGGCGAATACCGCCGATTTGCCCCTTATCGTGGAGAGCTTTGCGGAGGCTTTGCCGTCGGCGCGCTCGATAGCGACTTCTTCGCCGCGCGACCCGTCCTGTTTTAGCGCGTAAAGCTTCCAGCCGTCGAGGGAGTCGTTGAAGGTGACGACGCTCTCGGCGCGGCGCGCGAGGTGCGGAAGCGTCCCGTAAGAGCGCAGTATCGTCATCTCGGGGTCGTCGAAGCGCATGTTGGTGTTCTTCACGTCGCTCAGGTGGAGGATGAGAATGCGCGAGCTCTCTTTAAGCGGGTTTTTGTCGATGCTCGCAATCAGCGTAGAGCTCCACCCGCGCGAATTTCTGACATTGGCGAAATTCCCTTTGAAAGAATGCCCCTTGGGGGCGATGAACGCCTCGCTGCGCGCCGTGACGAGCTTCCACGTCTCGTTTTTCTTGTCCAAAACCATTTCGGAAGTGGAGGATTCGTAGACTTCGTTTTTGACGTCTATTTTGCCCGAGGTGAGCTTTTGCAGTTCCGGAAGGGCGGAGATGGAATCGAGCACCACGGGCTTGTCGAATTTGTTTTGCTCTGCCACCGCTTTTTCCGCGGCTATGGCAAAGGGCGCTTCGGCGGGGATTTTGAAGCCCGCGGGCGTCGGGTTCAGCTCGATTTCCGTGGCGGCGTAGAGGCCGGCGCGCTTCAAGAGTGAGGCGTAGTCCTGGCGGTTTTTGCGCGTCGGGTAGTCTTCGGGCAGCAGCACGGGTATGGAAAAGTCCGACGCCCTGACGTCGCCGCGCAGGAAGAACAGCGCGCCCGCGCGCTCTGATATGGCGGCGACCGGATTTGTGGAGGTGTCGAAGTAGCCGACGAGCCCGACGGGCTTGCCGAAATCGATCTCGCCGTGCGAGTACGCGAACCTGCATAGCAGATCCCACTTGTGCAGCGCGCCGTACGCGCCCATCAGGAACGCCCCCTCGGCGGAATGGTCGTTGTTGTTGACATAGTTCCATTCCGTTATGGAGAAGGGCTTGCCCGCCATCTGGCTGTCGCTAAGCTCTATGCAGCCGCCGTATTTGGATATCGCGCTCTCGGTTCTCATCTTCGAGGGGAGCTGCCACGGCTTTTCTATGAAAGTCGGGTGGCCGAAGTAGGAGTGGGTGTCTATTATGTCGTAATTTTTGCGCGTGAGCGTCACGGAGTAGCCCGTCCAGAAGTTTTGGTCGGTAAGCATCGCGCGCACGCCGAGGGAACGCAAAAATTCCTTCTGTTCGTCGAAAAACTTTCCGTACAATTCCGCGAGGAAGCGCCTGCGGAGGGATTCGGTATTTTCGGAGCCGGCCGACAGCGAGTTCTTTGCGAGCCACTCGTTGAAGAGCTTTTCGAAATGCGGGCGCATTGCCGAATAGGTTCCGAATATCGTGTTTTCGTTGACGAGGCTCAGCGAGACGAGGGCCGGCTCGTCCTTCCACGCGAGTCCCGTATAGGGGTTTACGTGTTCGAGCAGCTTTTTGGCGAACGCGCGGAAATTGTCGGACGCCTTTTTGGACACGAAGAACGCCGCCTTGTTGGACCTCATCTGCCCGTCCCAACCGAGCCCCTCCTCAACGGCGTCTTTGGCGAGCTTGCGCGAGACGAAGAGGTCGGTGGTTATGTATATGCCGCGCTTTTTCATGGCCGCCACGAGGTAGTCGAGCCTGTCGAGCTTTTCGGCGTCGAACGACAGCCGGTCGGGAGAGGACTTGTCGATAAGCGGGTCGTCGTAATGGTGTATGCGCAGGATGTTGTAGCCGGTCGCCGCAAAGAGGTCGGCGAGCTTTTCAGCGTTTTCCTTGTCGGGATAATTGGCCTGGAAGCACAGGTTGTTGCCGTAAAAGCGCGCGGGCTTGCCGGGGTTGTTTTCAAAAAATATTTCCCCGTCTTTGGCGTATGCGAAGCCGTATTTGCCCGCGGGCGCGTCCAGCAGCCAGGAGAAGTCGAGCGCGCTGCCTTTGGCTATCGTTTTGGAGGGCACGAAAGGCGCGTAGTCTCTGGACTGCGTTATGAACGCCCCCTTGAGCCTTTCAACCGGCACGGACACCGGAGATAGAGACGCGGCGGCAATTTTCCAGTCGGGCTTGGAGAGGTTTCTTATCGTAACGGATTTCAGGTCCGGGCGGTCGAAATCGACTTTTGTCGCGAAGAGATTGTAGGTTTTTGCGCCTACTTTGGACGTCCAAACCGCGTTGGGGCTGTCGGAGCTTTTTGAGTGGCGCATAGGCCCCGCGTTTTCCGCCGGTATTTTCACCGTCTGGGTTTTCCCGTCCGCAAAAACCGCCTCGATTTCCGCGCAGTCGCCTTCGGGAAGGGCGCTTCCGGAGTCGAAGGCGCCTATTATGTAAAGGTGCTTTCCGCCGCCTTTGAGGGCGATTTTTTTCTCTTTGCCGCCCTCCGCTATCAGCCCTTTTCCGGCGGGGCGGGAGAAATTGAAATCCACGCCGCCGAGCTTAATCCAGCCGGCCGGCAGCGCGGGAATCTCCAGATCGGAGGATTCGGGCAGGGCGGCGGTTATGCCCTTTACTTTTTCGTAGGATATTCCCATGTTCCACTTCAATACGCCGCCGGAATTTTTCGGCTTGAACCTCAAAGAAAACGTTTGCGAGCCGAACAGCCGCCCGTCTTGCAGCAGAACTTCCAGATTTCCCGTGAATTTCGCAAGCCCCTGCGGAGTTGTCACCGAAACTTTGTCCACATAAAAAACCGTTTGGACTTTTTTGGAGCTTTCGAGGTTTATGACGGCGCCGTTGAGGGAGAGTTCCGACCCCTTTATCGGAAATGAAAAAGAGTATGAGATCTCGTTGAACTTTTCCTCGCCCGAGGGCTTGAAGGAGGATTCCAAGCGGCACGAGCTCGCAGATGCAAAGGAAAACTTTTGAAACAGGGTTCCCGCGTTTTTCCCGTTTACGGTTATCGAAGCCTCCGCAGTGTAGGATTTGCCCTTTTCCGACTTCGGAAAGCCCGCCGCGGGCGAGGCGGTATTTTTGAGAGATTTTGAGTGCCAATTCGCGTCGAAATATGTGAATCTGACGGCTTGCGTCCCGAGGGACAGCTCCCCGTCGTCGATTTCAAAGTTTCCGAATTGCTGGGCGCAGAGGCATGCCGCCGCGAACGCCGACAGAATGGTTGATATTTTTTTCTTCATTGCTCTTTATTTATTTAAACGGTTAAAGCGGCACGTTTTCAAAATGGCGTATTTGCGAAATTTTCATGCCGCCGCCGATTCTCACGTCAACAACGTCGTACCTCCATGAGGGAGGGCGGGGGTGCAGCCGCGAGAGGTAGCGGTTGGCGCAGATGCGTATACCGCGCCTTTTGGTTTTTGAAACGGCGGCGTAGTATCCGTCCACGAGCGCGCTGTCGGAGCGCGTTTTGACTTCCACGAAAACCGCGCAGTCGCCGTCGAATGCGACGATGTCGGCCTCGTATCGCCCGCTCCTGAAGTTGCGCGCTGCGATTTTCATTCCGCGCTTTTTCAGAAACCGGACCGCGGCCTCCTCGCCCCTGTCGCCGGCGGCTTTTGCGAAAGGCTTGGCCGAGAATATGGCCCTGAAAAAGCCGTCGAATAACATTTTTTTATAATAGCGCGCCGTCTTCGGGGAGGTCAAGGCTTAAAAAGTTTTTCAGGCTCCGGCGCGCGGGCGGATTTTACCTTTGACTTTTGCCCGCGCCCGTCGGAAATTTCGGCAATAACCATTTTGACCGCGGTGAACCGCCAATTGCCTTTGAGATCATGGATAGAAATCGACTTCCAGCGTTTGGAGTCGAACGTGCGCAACATCAAGTCCGCGCTGCCGGCGGGCGTCAAGTACGTATGCGTCGTCAAGGCGGACGCCTACGGGCACTGTATGCCGCACGCGCTCGTGCGCTTCGCGCGCGGGGGAGCGGACATTTTCGCCGTGGCAAATCTCTACGAGGCTTCGCGCGTAAGGGAGATAATTCCCGACAAGCCCGTTTTGGTGCTAAGCCCCGTGCTCGCCGCGGAGAGGGAGCTGGTTTTCGACTACGGCGCGACTCCCGCCGTGTCTTCCTTTGCGGAGGCGGCGGCGTTTTCGGAGCTCGCATTGGCGCGCGGAAAAGTTCTGGACGTCCACATAAAGCTCGACACCGGAATGGGGCGCGCGGGAATATGGCATGAGCGCGCCGTCGGTGAGATCCGGAAGATTCTGGGGCTCGGCGGAATAAGGGTGGCCGGCATATTTTCGCACCTCTCGAGCGCGGACGAGGACGAGGAATATACGCGCGGCCAGTTCGACATCTTCCGCCGGACGGTCTCGCATTTCGATCTCTCGGGAATGCTCGTGCACCTGCACAACAGCGCGGCCCTGCGGTACGTCAAAGTAGAGCCTCCGTTTAACGCCGTGAGGATGGGGCTCTTGCAGTACGGAATAAACCCGTTTCCGGATGGGGAATACGCGGGGATACGGCTGGAGTCTGTGCTTTCGTTCAAGTCGAGGATTCTCGCGGTTTCGTCGCGCGGGCCGAGGAGGATAGCGACGGTCGCCGCTGGATACGCCGACGGGGTTCCGTCGGGGTTTACGGACAAGGCGCGGGCGATAGCGGGCGGCGCGAAATGCCCAATACTCGGCAATGTCGGCCTTGACGAAACGGCAATATGCGTGGACGGGGCGGGCGACGTCAAAGTGGGGGATCCCGTGACTTTTATAGGCGAGCAGGACGGGCTGGAAATTTCGCTCGTCGATTACAGCCGCTGGACGCGCAGGATTCCGTGGGAGACCATGGTTGCGATCCCCAAGAGGGTCGGGCGCGTGTTCAAATGACGCCCGCAAAAACAGCGCCGGATGGCCGGCGCGGGGGCGAATTTTGCGCGCGTTTGCGGCTCCGGCGGGCGCCGAAATATTCCGCCTTACCTCTCCCCGCGCCCTCCGAATTTTTCGGAGAGTTTGAGGGCGGATTCGGCGCGGTTTAATATATAGAGGTGTATGCCCGGAACTTTCGCCTCCAGAAGCTCGTCTATTTGCTCCTGCGCCCATTCGAGGCCCGCGGCGGCTTGGGCGTCGGGGCTTTCTCCGGCGGCTTCAAGCCGTTCCGAGAGGGCGCGCGGAACGTCCGTGGAACACATCGCCTTGAAGTTGGCGAGCTGTTTGAGGGAGAGCGCGGGCAGAAGCCCCGCTACAATCGGCTTGTCGATTCCCGCCCCGCGGCACATTTCGACAAACCTGAAATAGTGGGAGTTGTCGAAAAATAGCTGCGTCGTGACGAAGTCCGCTCCGGCGTCCACTTTGCGCTTTAAGTTAGCGATGTCCGCGCGCATGTCGGGGGCTTCCGGGTGTTTCTCGGGGTATCCCGCGCATCCTATCCCGAAATGCGGAAATTTTTCGCGGACAAACCCCACCAGCTCGTCCGCGTGCGCGAAGCCGTCAGGATGGGCGGACACTGAGCCGTCTTTGGGCTTGTCGCCGCGCAGCGCCATGACATTGCGGAACCCCGCGGAGTCAAACCTTTCAAGTATGGAGGCTATTTCGGATTTGGAATGCCCGTAGCAGGCGAGGTGCGGCATCACCTCGAACCCGAAAATTTCCCCGAGCAGTTCGCCGTACTCGAGCGTGCGCTCGCGGCTCGAGCCGCCCGCTCCGTAGGTTATTGATACGAAGTCTGGGCGGACTTTTTTCAGCCTGTTGGCGGTCCTCAGAATTTGGCGCGCGCCCTCTTCGGTTTTCGGAGGGAAAAACTCCACGGAGAACACCGTTCGGCCCTTTCCGAACTTCTCCGCTATCGTATTGCCGATGTTTTGCATTGGGAAAATAATCCACAATAAATTCCGCGCGTCAACACAAAGCAGCTCCGGCGTTCCCGCGCGCCGGAGGGGGGGTCAGACCACGAGGCAGGCCTGCACGCCAGGCCCGTGGACGCCCTCGACGAGCACGCCCTCCACGTCCGTGGTTTTTGACGGGCCGGAAATTGCTATCGCATACGGGCAGTCCGCCATTTTTGCAAGCCCCTCGGGAATTGTTTTGACGATGGATTTTTCCTCGACGACTGCGACGTGCACCCACGGGGCGATGCTCGCGAGCCTGTCGGAGGTCGAAGAATCCTTCAGCACGACGGCCCCGCTTTCGGCTATCGCAAAGGCGGCGCGGGTTATCCCGAAATCGAAGGAGTCGGGGTCATTCCGGTCGAAATCGCGCGATATTTCAAAATGCTTTTCGAGCCCGAAAGCCGTGCCGAGCGCCGCGTCGACGACGCCCTTTTTGCAGCCCTTGGATTTCAGAAAGTCCGCGAGTTTTTCGGGCGAGCTTATGACGTCGGCGCGGTTGCGGGAAAAATTCCTCTCGAAAATTTCCCGCGCGGTTCCGTCGCCGAGCGCGGCGAAAGATACCGTTTCCGAATCGTCGAAAGCGGGAAGCGCGTTTCCTGCGCGCGATTTTTCCGCCGCCCTTATCCTCTCCAAAAAGTCTTTCCTATCCATTTTTTTTGAACCATTTTCTAAATTCGCCGCCCCTGAATTTCGGGAGCGTGCGGGTTTTCAGCCACCTGCCGAGCGGCCCGATTCTAAGGGAGTCTACCGGCAGCAGATTCGCGAGCCTGTTGAGCGGAACCGCGGCGCGCCAGACTTTCGGCGAGGACGCAACGGCGCTCCACGGCTTGAATCCGATGTCGTTTGCGACTTTCAGCGACTTGGTTTTAACGAGGTCGCGCATTTTCAGAATCAGGTCGGGGAGGGGGATTTTCGAGGGGCATTCCTCGGCGCATCCGCCGCAGAGCGAGCACGCCTTGGGGAGATCGGCATAATCCCCTATTTTGTCGCCCGCCAGCAGCGGCGACAGCACTATCCCGAGCGGCCCGGGGTAGACCGCCCTGTATCCGTGCCCGCCCACGAGCCTGAACACGGGGCAGCGGTTCATGCACGCCCCGCACCTTATGCATTTGAGTATGTCCGAAAATTCGCTCCCCAAAATGCGGCTTCTGCCGTTGTCGAGAAAGACGACGTACATTTCTTCGGGGCTGTTTTTCGCCTTCCCGGGGCCGGCGACGAAGTCGGTGTACACCGTGCTGTTCTGCGCCGTCGCGCTGCGCCCGAGCAGGTTGAGAAATACCGCGAGCTCGCGCGCGGAAGGTATTACCTTTTCGAATCCGACGAGGGCGATGTGCGTCTTTGCGCCCGCCATTGAAAAGCGCGCGTTGCCCTCGTTTGTGGCGAGCACGAGCGCCCCCTCTTTCGCGAGCACATAGTTTGCGCCCGACACCACTGCGTCCGCGGAAAAATATTTTTTGCGCAGATATTTGCGCGCGGCGAGCGTGATGTGCTGCGGGTCCTCGTCGTATTCGGCGATCCCGTGGCTTTCAAAGGATTTGGCGATGTCGCGGCGCGTGCGGTGGATTGCGGGCTTTACGATGTGCGACGGCTTTTCGTGTTCCAGCTGGATTATGAGCTCGCCGAGGTCGGTCTCGACGGCGTCTATGCCGCGCTCTCCGAGAAATTCGTTTAGCCCTATTTCCTCGGTGGTCATGCTCTTTATTTTGAGGACGTTTTTTGCGCCTTTGGCTTCGAGTATTCCGAGTATGGTTTCGCGCGCCTCCGCGGCGTCAGACGCGAACAGGACTTTCGCGCCGTTCTTTTCAAGGCTGTCCGCCGCGCGCTCCACGAGCCCCGAAAGCGGCAGCGACTTTATGGCGTTGGCGAGCTCGCGCAGGCGCATAACCCTGCCGTCTTCCGGGTAGGCTGCGGCGAGGCACTTTTTGCGCCCTTCGGTGCTCGCAACGCTCGCGTCGGTCAGCGCCTTTTTGACGGAGGACGAAAGGTTTTTGGCGAATTCGTCTATCGTCTGGACGCTCATTTGAAAATCCCCCCGTTTTTCATCGCGGCAAAGAACACTTCCGCCGCGTGCATGGTTTTGTATTTTATGCCGAGCCTGTTCGCTATCCCGCGCTGGTGCATCAGGCACGAGGTGTCCGCGGCGCACACGATGTCGGGGTTGGCGGCGGCTATCGCGCGCACCTTCTTTTCCCCCATCTCCGACGAGAGCTGCGGAAATACCACTGAAAACGTCCCTCCGAACCCGCAGCAGTCCGCGGAGCCGTCGAATTCGGCGAGCTCCACTCCGTCTATGGAGCCGAGCAGCCTTCCGAGCGCGGCGGGCGTCCCGCTTCCCTTGCCGTGGCAGGAATTGTGGACGGCGATTTTCGCGTCGAGCCTGCCCGGAATTTTCTCGACGCCGAGCGCGTTGGCGAGGTAGTCGCAAAACTCCCAGACCCTTCCGGCGAATGCGTCGACCGCCGCGCGTTCGGCTTCATCGGAGCCGCGAAAGGCGATTTTTGACGAATGGTACAGCATTGCCGCGCACGAGGCGCTGGGCACAACTATCGGGTTTGCGCTGGCGGAAAACGCCCGCATTGCGCTGCGCAGAACCTTTCTGGCGGACGCGAAGTCTCCGCTGTTGAAGGCGGGCTGGCCGCAGCACGTCTGGTCTTCGGGCAGGGCGACTGCCGCCCCGAAATGCCTCAAAATTTGAACCGCGTTTTTTGCGGCGTCGGGGAAAATCGAATCGCACAGGCAGGTGGCCATAAAGTCCACGCTTTTGCCGGCGATTCTGTCGGTTGGCGGATTGAACATTGCAAATATCGTTTTTGAAATGAAATAGTCTGCACAAGACGCTAAACCCGACTCGGGGCTTCTGTAAAGCCAATATTCTCAAAATGCTTGCCATGCCGCCCCTTCCCGCCATTATTCGGCGGCCTATGGAAAAATTGGACGCGCTTCTATTCGATTTCGACGGCGTCGTGGCGGACACCGAGAGCCAGTACACGCGCTTTTGGAACGGGGTCGCCGAAAGGTACGGGGCGGCCGGCGGCGGGGATTTCGCCCTGCGCATAAAGGGGACTCCGCTCAAAAGAATATTAGCGGAGCGGTTCGCGCATTTGGGCGCAGGCTGCCTTGCGGAGATTTCGGAAAGCCTTTCGGAGTTTGAAAAACGCCTTTCCTTCGAGCCGGTAAAGGGCGCGGTCGAATTCATATCCGCAGCGAGGGGACGCGGCTACAAGACGGCGCTCGTCACGAGTTCAGGAGCGGAGAAAATGCGCAGGGCGTTCGCGTCTACCGGCTACGGAAAACTCTTTGACGCGCTCGTGACGGCGGAGGACATAGAGAGGGGGAAGCCCGACCCCATGTGCTATCTGGCGGCCGCCGCCAAGCTCGGCTCCGAGCCGCGGCGGTGCGCGGTGTTCGAAGACTCCGTAGCGGGGCTCAAAGCGGGCAGGGCGGCGGGAATGTTCACGGTGGGCCTGCTTACGACATTTCCGGAATCGGAAATACTGCCGCTCTGCGACGCAGCAATCCCCGACTTTTCCAATGCAGAAAAATTGGCGGCAATGCTGTTTTCATAGAAAATGGCGGCGGGGCGTTGGGCGACGGGCGCCGCCGTGCGGGCGAGTTCAATTCAATAAAAAAGAGTCCGCCGGCGGAAGCGTATATTATGGCGCGCGACCAACGGCGGGCTCTTAAAAAAACGAAGCGTCAGCGGAAGGCTCGCGCCCCGCGCCGAAAGCATTCGCCAAATTATTGGGCTATGAGCGAGGTTCCCGTCATTTCTTCGGGTTTTTTGAGGCCCATCAGCTGCAAAACCGTGGGCGCTATGTCTCCGAGGTTTCCGCCGCTTCTGAGCTTCAGCCCTTCGAGCCCCCTGCCGTATATCACGACCTCCACGGGGTTCATCGTGTGGCGCGTGTGCGGCTCGTTTATAGACGGCTCGAACATCTGGTCGCTGTTGCCGTGGTCGGCGGTGACCACCATCGCCGCGCCGGTCTTGTCGGCGGCTTCCGCAATCTTCCTGACGCCCGCGTCCACGGCTTCTATCGCCTTAACCGCCGCGGCCTGGTTGCCCGTGTGCCCCACCATGTCGCCGTTTGCAAAATTGACGACAATCAGCGCGTATTTGTCTTCGAGGACGGCTTTTGCCACCGCGTCGGCAACGGCGGGCGCGCTCATTTCGGGCTTTTGGTCGTAGGTCTGCACGTCGCGCGGGGAGTCTATCAGAATGCGGTCTTCTCCGCGGAAGGGCTCTTCGCGGTAGTCGTTGAAGAAGAACGTCACATGGGCGAATTTTTCCGTCTCCGCGCAGCGCAGCTGGGCGAGTCCCTTTGAGCTTATGTAGTCGCCGAGGATGTTGACCATCTTCGGGGGCTTGGGGAAGAGGACATTGGGGCAGAGCCCGACTTTGTACTCGGTCATTGTGACAAAGAACACCTGCGGCCACGCGGAGCGTTTGAAGCCGTCGAAATCCTTGTCCACGAACGCGCTCGTCATCTCGCGCGGGCGGTCGCCGCGGAAGTTGAAAAATATTACTGCGTCTCCGTCCCCAACCCTGCCTATCGGCTTGCCGTTTTCGACGACCCACGTCGGGACGATGAATTCGTCGCCGGCCATGTTCGCCTGCGCGGGGTTGTCGTAGTAGCGCGTGAAGGCGTCTTCAGCCTTTTCGACGGCGGCTTCGGCCTTGGTTCCGACGAGGCAGTCGTATGCCTTTTCGACCCTGTCCCACCGCTTGTCCCTGTCCATGGCCCAGAAGCGCCCTATTACGGAGGCGACTTTGCCGACCCCGTATTCGGCCATCTTTGCCTCGACTTCGCGGATGAATCCGAGCCCGCTCGTTGGCGGGGTGTCGCGGCCGTCGGTGAAGGCGTGCAGGTAGACTTTTTCGTACTTTTTATCGGCGCAGATTTTCAGGAGCGAATAGAGGTGGCGGAGCATGGAGTGCACTCCGGCGTCGCTGCATAGTCCGAAGAGGTGCAGGGCGCCGCCGTTGTCGAGCTTTTCGAACACGCTTTTGAGAACGGGGCTTTCGAGGACGGAGCCCGTGGCGAACCCCTTGTCGATTCTCACGATTTCCTGGTCCACGACGCGGCCGGCGCCTATGTTCTGGTGCCCGACTTCGCTGTTGCCCATGATGCCCTCGGGGAGGCCCACTTCAAGCCCGTGCGCGAGGATTTCCGTGCGCGGCCAGTTGGCGGAAAGGCTCTTGCAAAACGGGTCGTTGGCCAGCTTCACAGCGTTGTATTTGTCGAGCGAGGCGTCGTGGTTTTCGCCCCAGCCGTCTCTGATTACCAATATTACAGGTCTTCTTACTCCGTTCATTTTGATTTCCTTTGAAAAAGTTTTCCGTCAAATAAAAAAGCGCGCCGCGATTTTCGCAACCATAATTTTACAAAACGGGAGGCTCGATTAGGCTTGCCCGCGGCCGTGGCGCGCCTTTTAATTGCGCGGTAAATAGGGGATTTCGCGGCGGGTTTCGCAAAAGCGTGCTTGCGCGCGCCCCCCGAATTTCTATAGGGTTTGACGAATGAAATTTGACGCAGATTTTGGGCGCGCGCGCCGCGCGGCCGTGGCGCTCAGGCTCTTTTTGTGCATGGCCTCCCTCGCGCTCGTCCCCGCCGCCGTGATCGGATACTTTTCGTATTTGGAGGCGCGCCGCGAGATAATCGACGAAAAGGTATACGACATGAAGCAGATTTCCAGGCTGCGCCTCGGTTCCGTCTCAACCCGCCTCGAGGAGCTCAAGTCGTACGCCACGAGGTTTGCGGAGTCGCAGGCGGCGGCGGATTTCATCGGGCTTGCGTCCTACGAAAATTTTCCGCAGCAGCTCTCCGAACGGCTTTCGCGCAACGGCTTTCAGGGCGGGGCGATTCTTGGGGCTGACGGAAAGCTTCTGGCGGCGGCGGACATGGCGACTTACGACTTTTTCAGGCGCGGGCAGTGGCGGGCTTGCGCGGCGGGGGCGACTTTCGAGAGGGTGATGGGAGGGGCTCAGTTCGCCGCCTCGGAGCTCTCGCTCGACACCCCGTCGGGAAGGCGCGGAATGAACTTTGCCGTTCCCGTAAAAAGCAAGGGCGGCAAGACGGCGGCGGTCGCGATGCTATACGTCGATCTGGCGAGGCTTCAGGAGGCGGTTGCGGCGGAGTCGAAAAATTTCAGGACTTCGGAGCTCTTCATTTGCGCGTACGTCGGCGGGGCGCCGTTCATAATCGCGGGCGCGAACGCCGACGGGGCGATGGAGCCCGCATTCATGGGGATTTTGGCAAAGACCATAGAGGGCGCGAAAATCTCGCCGGACTACAAGGATTCCGGATATTCGCTCGCGCGGGACTACAAGGGCAACAAGGTGGTGGCCGCGTGGGACTACCTCCCCCAGCTCGACTGGTATGTCATTATGAAAACCGACCTCGCGGAGGTTTTGTCCGGAATCCAAAGCCTCGGGCACAGGGTGGCCCTGCTGTTTTTGATCATTTTGCCGCTCTCGCTTTGCGCGTGCGCGGTGTTCGCGAAGATTTTCGCCTCGCCGCTGTCGTCGCTTCTGAAAAGGGTGTCTGGATTCGCGGCCGCGGACGGCCTATGGGAGGCCCCGAAGTCGGAGTCGCGGATGCTCGCCGCCTCCATAGACGCAATGAGGGACGCGGTGGACGACATCGCGTCGAAGTCCTACGCGGGCGCGTCGGAAGTCCTCGCGGCGTCGGAGCGGCTGTCCTCCGACGCGTCGCGGCGCTCTGAGTTGAGCAGGCGCATAGAGGCGTTTTCCGACAAAATAATACTGCACTCGCGCAAAATTTCCGACGTGTCAGTCAACCTCGAGCACAGCGTGGAGCAGGTTGACGGGGTTTCCGAGATTTCCGTGAGGCAGGCTGAGGCGGCGCTCGGCGGAATAGAAAAGATGGACAGGCTGATGTCGGGCCTCGGCGAGTGCGCGGCGGATTTCAGCGGGGCGCTCGCCGAGATTTTCGAGGCGGGGCGAAAGATAGGCGAGATCGCGGATTCGATGACGCAGCTTGCGGACAGGGCGAACCTGCTTTCGCTCAACGCCTCAATTGAGGCGAAGAAGGCGGGAGAGTCGGGCTCGGGGTTCGCGGTGGTCGCCGACAGGCTCCGAAAGTTAGCCGACCAAACTTCGACTTCCACGCTCGAAATCGAGAGCATGGCGAAGTCCATTTCGTCGCTTTCCGATTCGGGCGCCGGAAAGGTGCGCGAATTCGACGCGAAGTTTTCCGACGCCGCCGCCCAGGCGAAGAGCGTCGGCGAGGGGCTCGCTGACATTATTCAAAAAGTGCAGGGCATTCCGCCGAGGCTCGTTCTGCTGCTCGACGGCATACGCGCGCAGAGCGGCGAGAGCGAGGAGATAAGCTCCCGCGCGCGGGAGCTCAAAAGGGCGGTGGAGGAGGAGTCCAAGCTGATAGAATCCGCGCGCGATATTTGCGATACCCTTGTGAAAACGGCGTCCGCAATGCGCAGGGAATCCGGAAAGTATTCGATGTAATCTCCGGCGGCGCGCCGGAGAATAAAAAATCCGGAACCGCAAATCGGGCGGCTCCGGATCTTTTTTTCGCGCCGAACCTATTTTTGCGACATGAGCAGCCGCACTTCCTCGAGGCTGGCTACGGACTGCGCGCCCATCTTTGAGACTTTGAGCGACGCGGCGGCAGTGGCGAGCTCTATGGCACCTTCCAGGCTTCCGCAAACCTTGAGCCCCGCGGCGAACGAGCCCGTAAAGCAGTCTCCCGCGCCCACAGTGTCCACGGGGCGTATCTTTTCGTAAGTCGGGAAATGTTTTTTGCCCCCGCCGTTGTAGAGGTCGCACCCGCGCTTGCCGAGGGTCACTATCACATTTCTTACGCCGCTTGAAATCAGCTTTTGCGCGGCGGACTCGGCGTCGGAACATTCGGGTACTATCTGTAAAATCTCTATTTCGTTCGGGACGATGTAGTCTATGTCGGGCAGCATTTCTTCCGGAAGGATTTTTGCGGGCGCCGGCGTCAGCACAGTTTCGCACCCCGCCTTGCGGGCGAGTTTCAACCCGCGCGCGACTGTCGAGAGGTCGTTTTCGAGCTGGAAGAGCGCGTGCGAGAACTTTGAGAAGTCTATCCCTTCCATGTCGGATTCCGAAAGCATCATGTTGGCGCCCGGGGCGACGGTGATGGCGTTTTGCCCGTCGGCCGCCACCGTTATCAGCGCGACGCCCGTAGCGCAGTCGGAGAAAGTTTTTACAAGGCTTACGTCTATCCCGCGCCCGCGCAGGTAGGAGAGGTATTCGCGCCCGAAGGAGTCGTCGCCGATTCCGGCGCAGAAGTGCGCGCCGCGGCATATCGCGTTTGCAGCAACCGCCTGGTTCGCGCCCTTTCCGCCCTCGAACTTTTGGAACACGCCGCCGAGCAGCGTTTCCCCCGGGCTCGGTATGCGCGAAGTCTTGACAACCATGTCGACATTCATGCTGCCGACGACCAAAATTCCCCTGTCTTCCATATTAAAGGCCTTTTACATTAAAGTTTGGACGCCACGAGCACGCCGAGCCCCGCGGCAAAAAACGCGAACATGAGCGCAATCAGCTTGTTCGTACCCTTCGGGGCACCCGCGAACTCCTTCCACACGAACACGCCCCACAGGGCGGATACCATGGTCGCGCCCTGTCCGAGGCCGTAGGCGAGCGCGGGGTCGGCGGCGGGGGCGGCGAGGATGTTGAAGTTCATGCCGCAGCTCCAAATCATGCCGCCGAGAATCCCTGTCGCGTGCGTTTTGGCGCTCCCGCCGAAGTACTCGGAGAATGTGGAGGGCCTGCCGGAGAGGGGTTTGCGCATCATGAATATGTTGAATATAAAGTTGGAAAGTATGAGGCCCATGGAGAACATCACGACCGCCGTATAGGGCGTTAGTTTCCCGCTTTCCAGCGCGCCCGAAGGTCCGGCGGCGGCCATTGACTTTGCGACAAAACTGTAAAAGAAGCCCATCAGCACGCCCGCCGCAACCGAAATCAGCACCCCTTTGGCAGTGGAGGATTTTTTGCCTCCGAGCCTGCCGTACGCCACCGCGTCGAGGACTATGGCGGCGCATATGAGGGCGACCCCCGCCGCGAGCATGGGAACGTTGCCCTCGCCGGTTGCAAGGTATGTCGTGACAACCCCGAGCGCGAGCGCGAGCCCTATCCCGACGGGGAACGCCACTGCGAGCCCCGCAATTTCGATTGCCGCCACGAGCAGGATGTTTGCGAGGTTGAATACGGCGCCGCCGATGAACGCCGAGCCGAGCCACTTCCATTCCGCCTGCCCGAGATCCTGCAAGAATGGGCGCCCGCCGGAGCCGAAAGAGCCCGCCGTCAGCGCGAGCAGCAGCGAAAACGCGAGCACCCCTATGGAATAGTCCCAGTAGAACAGGGGGAACGGCCAGTTGCCCTTGACCATTTTTTGGGTGTTTGCCCACGATCCCCAGCAGAGCATCGTGATAAAGCACATTACAATTGCGGCGGAGTATGAGGTGACGGTAATCATAACTGTATGAATATTCTTTATTGGGGGCAAATCTGTGCCGACTTTAAGGCGGGACGTGGAGAAGTAAAGGGGAAAATATGGTTTACTGCAATGCTCCGGATTCTGTCGGGCGCTTCGTCGGCGCAGGTCGGGCTTCCGCGGGATCGCCTTGGCGGGGCAATCCCCCGCTAAGGGAGGGATTTATTCTCGAATGCGGTGTGAAACCCGAGCGGCGCCGCGGGCGTAAACGGCGCTGTGCGGACAAAAAAACGCCGTTCGCACTGCGAACGGCTTGAAAGGATTTTTGGAAACGTTTTTTTCCGGCGCGAAAAGTCGGGAAAACTTTTCCGGACGCAATCCCCCCTTCGGGGGCGGCGCGAATCGGCGCCTTAGCAGTCCCAAGTGCGCTTCTTGTGACGGTTCGCCTTGGAGCGCTTGGAGCGCTTGTGCTTGTTCATCTTGAGGCGTCTTTTCTTCTTTAAGTTTGCCACAATGCTTCCTTTCTATGGTTTTGTAATCTGTTCGAGCGTATGTTTTGCCGTTAAAATTTTCGATGGAATGCGCGCGCAATCGCGCATATAATTAAATAAACAAATACCATTCGCATCGGGAAATCAACAAAAATAAGAGATTTTTTTGCGCGGGCGCGGAAGGCGCGCGCGGGGCTTGGCGGATTTCGCCGCCGCGCGCGTTCTCTGCGGGCATATTCCGCTTTTTCGCCTTTTTATCCTCAAAAACCGCGCTCTTATGGCTTGATTATCCCGCTCGTTTCGGGCATCATTTTACATGAAAGGGGCTTGCCGTTGATGAGAAGACTGATACTGGCCGCAATGTTTTCGTGGATTTCAGCTTTCGCGGCTGAAAACCCCATAGCGGGTTTTTGGGTCATTCCCGATTCCGACACGGGGAAGCCGGAAAGCGTGGCCTATTTTTATGAGAGCGGCGGAATCTGCGCCGCGCGCATGGTTTTGATATACGACGAGGACACCGGAAAGATCGCCGAAACTTTTCTCGCCCCGAGGGAGCGCGCAAAGGGGATAAGCTCGCACCCGCATATATGCGGGCTGGACTTCATTTGGGATTTGAAGCCCGAATCGGGCGGGAGGTATGCGGGGAAAGTCGTAAACCCCGATTCCGGGCACGTGTTCAAGTGCGAGGTGTGGTACGACGCGCCCTCCAAAAAGCTCGCGGTGCGCGGAGAGCTGCTGATTTTCGGGCAGACCAATTTCTGGCTTCCGGTTTCCGCCGACAGGCTGCCGAAAGACGTCGTTCTCGCCGCCGAAAAGCTTTCGCGCGGGGAAGTCGCGCCGCCGCCGGAACTTTCCGGAAATTCTCAACCGGACGCTCCGGAAAAGCCAAGGGGCGAAAAGCCGCGCTTTTACCGCGCGCGCAATTAGGGGATTGCGGCAAAACCGCCGGCCGCTTGTCCCCGCCCGGAGCCTATCGGCGCGCGTCGCCCATGGCTTCCCACTCGCCCTCGACGCGCTCGCGCACCCTTCGGGAAAAGTCCTCGTATGACTCGTTTTCGCCGGCGGACATCGGGGGCAGGTAGCTCACGCATATTTCCGCGCCGGGCTTCGGGAAGGTCGCCCCGGGTTTGAGCGCTTCATACGCGCCCCTTATCGCCACGGGAACAACCTTGACGCCCATTTCCTTTGCGAGAATCGCGAAGGTGTGGCGAAATTCCGATATGCGGCCGTCTTTCGTGCGCGTGCCCTCCGGGAATATTACGACCCTGTCGCCCTCCCTGAGCGCCTGCGCGAGCTTGCGTATGGACTCGCTCACATTGTCGTTGATATCCATTATGACAACGTTGCTGCGCTCGGCGAATTTGCGTATAAAGCCTTTTTTGATGATGCTGCGCAGCTTGGCGAAAAAGTAAGTCTTGTAGATTTGGGTCTTTGAGAACGGGCCGACAGCGAACGCCCCGTCGAGGTAGCTTTGGTGGTTGGGGGCTATGATGAGCGGCTCGGAGGATTCGATATTTTCCAGCCCGCGGTATCTGAGCCTGTACGCGAGCTTCAACGCCGCCCTGAACGCGGAGATCGTGGCGAAGTGGAAGAAGTGCGGCTTTTTGAGCTTCGGGAGCGGAAGCGCGTTTATTATATTCGACCACGTGACGTTTTTCGTCTGCGGCTCGAACGACGAATTGCGGTTTTTTTCGACGAATTCGGAGAATTTTCTGAGGGTGGGGTATTTTTCAAAGTCGCGCTCGGAGACCTCCGCGCCGCAGTTTTCCCTGACGTAGCACTGTATAGATATTTTCCCGAGCGAGTCGAGCCCGAGGTCCATTTCCATGTGCGCGTCGGGGGAGACTGGCAGCGAAATTTGCCCGGAGAGCACGTCTTTGAGCTCCGCATAGGTTCGCGAGTCGGGCTCGGGCAGGCGGGTTTCTGGCTTGCGGCGCGATATGTCTTCGAGGTAGGCGGACAGGTGGTGCCTCTTGAGCTTGCCGACCCTCGTGCGCGGCAGTTCGCCGGTTGTAAGGGCGATTCTTATTATGCGCCGGTAGGTGGCGGTCGAGCGGTTGTAAGGCAGTATGGCAGTGTCGCGTATGGCGGCTTCCGCGGCTTCTTCGCCGCCGGATTCCGCCACGAATTCCGGCCTCACGCGCACTATCGCCTGCAAAATATTCTCGTGCATCAAAACCCCGACTTCGAGAATTTCCGGCGACTGCGCCGCTATCTGCGCCTCCATTTCGGCGGGGTTTATGTTTTTGCCGTTGGGCAGCACTATGATTTCCTTGCGCCTGCCCGTGATAAAGAGAAAGCCTTCGTCGTCGACGTAGCCGAGGTCTCCGGTAAAGAGCCATCCGTTTCGTATGGCGGCTTTCGTCTCTTCGGGTCGGTTGTAGTAGCCCTGCGTGACGTTTTCGCCGCGCACGGCGATTTCGCCGTCCGCTATCCTTATCTGCACGCCCGGCAGCGGTTCCCCGGGAGAGCCGATTTTAATCCTGCCGATTCTCGGAAAAGCTATTATTGGCGCGCACTCCGTCATGCCGTAGCCCTCGCGCAGGGCGAAACCGAGCGCGTCGAGATCCGCCCACACCTTGCGGTCGAGCGCGGCGCCGCCCGAAATCCAGAATTTGATTTCCCCGCCGAATCTCTTGTGTATGGACGAAAACAGCGCGAGCGAAAATTTGCGGCTGCCGAGCGCGCGGGCGAGAGAAAAGAGGGCTTTCAAAACCGCCGAGCGGTTTATCTTTGCCATTATGTTCGTGTGCAGAAGCTCGTAGAAGCGCGGCACGCTTATAACCATGTCGACGGGGCGCTTTTGCAGTATCCCCGAAATGTCCGCCGGCGAAATAGACTTCGGGAACACCATTTGCCCCCCGACGTAGAGCGGCATGACGAGCGTCCCCATGAGCGGAAGTATGTGGTGGAACGGTAGCATTATCAGCACGCGTATTCCGTCGAAATAGTATTTCGCCTCCTCCACGGCCTTCATGTTCGCGTACATGTTCGCGAAAGTCAGCATCACCCCCTTGGGGCTGCCGGTCGTGCCCGAAGTGTATACGATGAACGCCAGGTCCGCGCCCTCGCGCCGGATTTCCGCGCAGTCGCGCCCGACCGCGGGAATGTCCGCAAACATGTCTTCCAGTACGAAAATTTCGACGGCAAGGCCCTCTGCGGCTTTGCGCGCGGTTTCGAGCGTGGAGCGGTCGCAGCATAGTATCTGGGGGGCGGCGTCGGACAGGATGAAAGCCGCCTCTTCCGCGGAGGACTTCGCGTCTATCGGGATTGCCGCCGCCCCGGCCTTCCACGCCCCGTAGAGCGCGAAAACCCATTCCGGAGAATTTTCGGCGAATATCGCGACCCTTTCGGGGGAGGATTTCGCGAACTTTTCAAAAGCCGCGTCCGAGCGCGCGAGCGCGTCGGCATAGGAGTAGTCGAAGCCGTCGCCGGCGAGGGCGGTGCGGTCGAAATGTTTTAATAGGCGTATTTTCATCTGTCGTTTGCGGCGGACTCGTAGCGCGCGATTTTGCCGAGGCTCCACTCTTCGTAGTCGCCGAGCTCTATGTGCGCCCGCGCGTCGGCCATGAGGTTTTGGAAGAAGCGTATATTGTGCATCGAAAGCAGCGTGCAGGCAAGCATTTCATTTGCCTTTACAAGATGCCTTATGTACGCGCGCGAAAATTCCGCCGAATATCCGCCCGTCTCTGCGTCGAGCGGCGAATCGTCCTCCGCGAATTTCGCGTTTTTGAGGTTTATCGGCCCGTCGGGTGTAAATGCCACAGCGTGGCGGGCGAGGCGCGTGGGCATCACGCAGTCGAACATGTCGGCGCCGAGGGCTATCATTTTCAGAAGCTGCGGGGGCGTTCCGACGCCCATGACGTAGCGCGGCTTTTCGCGCGGCAGGCCCGCCTCCGACGCCTCGACCTGTTCGAGCATTTGCGGCTCGGGCTCGCCGACGCTCACCCCGCCTATCGCGTACCCGGGGAAGTCGAGCTCCGCGAGCCTTCGGGCGCAGCCGGCCCTTATGTCCGAATAGCATCCGCCCTGGACTATCCCGAATGCGAGGACTCCGGTTTGCGGGAGCCCCAGTTTGTCATACTCGCTTTTGCACCTCTTTGCCCATCTCAGCGTCCTTTCGACGGACTGTTCCACTTTCCGCCTTTCGCAGGGGTAGGGTATGCATTCGTCCAAAACCATGCAGATGTCGGAGCCCAGATTTTTCTGGATTCCCATGCACGATTCGGGGGAGATGAAAAGCTTTGCGCCGTCGAGATGCGAGGAGAACGAAATTCCGTCCTCGGAGATTTTGCGGAGCTTCGACAGGCTGAACGCCTGAAATCCGCCGCTGTCCGTGAGAATCGGCCCCTCCCAGCCCATGAATTTGTGGAGCCCCCCGAAGCGCGCGACGAGTTCCGAGGTAGGGCGTATATTTAAATGGTAGGTGTTTGCGAGTATTATTTGCGCTCCGGTTTCCCCTACCTGGAGCGGCGTCAGAGACTTTACCGCCGCCTGGGTGCCGACCGGCATGAACACTGGCGTCTGCACCGCTCCGTGGGCAGTCAGCAGTTCGCCGCGCCGCGCTCCGGATTTTTCGGAAACTTTTTTTAGAGTGAAAATTTTTCGCATTTTGCGTCGCAGAATTGCATGCCGCGCGTCAGAGAATCGGCTCCGGCGCGTAGCCTTTGGCTTCGGGGAAGCGCTCGGCCCACGCGTCGGCGCGGTCGCAGAAATCTTCCGTCTGCGCCTCCGCAAGCCCCGTGGCGGACGAGCCCTCTTTGAGGATTTCCCCGAGTTCGGCGGCGTCGAGCGGCATGCGAGGGTCGGCGGCGAGGCGCGCGAGCAGGTCGTTTTCGGAAATTTTGCCGGCGCGCATGTCGTTTGCGGCCGCCACGGCGTGCTCTTTGATAACCTCGTGGGCGTCTTCGCGCCCCATGCCCTTTTTGACCGCCTTCATCATGACGGTTGTCGTCAGCAGGAAGGGCATGTATTTGCGCCGCTCGGCCTCTATGACGGCGGAGTTTACCCTCATCTGCCCGAGAACGGTTATGAACGTTTCGAGCAGCCCGTCTATTGCGAAGAACGCCCCGGGCAGCATCACGCGCCGCACTACGGAGCACGACACGTCGCCCTCGTTCCACTGGTCTCCCGCGAGCGCCGAGCCCATCTCCATGAATCCGCGCAGTATCGCCTGGAAGCCGTTTATGCGCTCGCAGCTGCGCGAGTTCATCTTGTGGGGCATGGCGGACGACCCCGTCTGCCCCTTTGCGAACCCCTCGCTCGCCAGCTCCGCGCCCGCCATTATGCGCAGGGTCTTTGCGAACGACGACGGCCCCGACGCGAGCTGGAATAGGCGGCTTGCGACCTCGAAGTCGAGCGCGCGCGGGTAGACCTGCCCGGTCGCGCCGAAGCAGTGGGGGATTCCGAGAAATTTTCTTATCTTTTCGTCGAGCGCGCGGGCTTTGGAGGCGTCGCCGTCAAAGAGCGTCAGCTGGTCGAGCTGGGTCCCGACGGCGCCCTTTATCCCGCGCACGGGGTAGGTGTCCAGAAGCGACTGGATATTTTCCACCGCGCGCAGAAAGTCCTCCCCGAATTCCGCGAGCCGCTTGCCGAAAGTCGTCAGCTGCGCTATGACGTTGTGCGTGCGCGCGGCGAGGATTTCGCCCTTGTAGGCGCGCGCCTTTTGCGAGAGCAGGGCAAGGGCGGCAACCGCCTTTGTCCGGACGAGCCCGAGCGCCCTGTGGCATTGCAGCTGTTCGACGCACTCGGTGAGGTCGCGGCTCGTCATGCCCTTGTGTATGTGCTCGAAGCCGGCGAGCTCGCAAAATTCCTCTATCCTCGCCTTCACGTCGTGGCGCGTGATTTTCTCGCGCTTGTTGATTTCGCCGATTCTGATTTCGCCCTTTACGCGCTCGTAGGCGTCTATCGCCTCCTGCGGAATGTCGAGCCCGAGTTCCTTTTGGGCCTTCATAACCGCTATCCAAAGGTCGCGCTCGAGGAGTATTTTCCCCTCCGCGCTCCAAATTTGCCTCATCGCCTTAGAAGCGTACCTCTCTGCCAAAACGTCCGGTATCATAATCAGGAAAGCGAGTATGGACATTTCCCTCCCGATTTGAAGCCTAAAATTTTTCGGGCGCGGACAGGCGTTTTGCGCTCTCCGCCGGTTGCGGCGGGACCGGCGCGCGCAATCCTGCGGCGGACGTTTGCCGCGGAGTTTTGGGGCGGGGTTCCGCCCGCCGCCAGTTCCTGAATTATATTGACAAACAGGGCGTTCCGGCGAGGATATTGCGCAATTTAAACGCCATTTTGCGCAGGGGCGGCGGCGTTTGCGCGCCGCCTTTCGGATTGCAGCGGTTTCCGCGGGGTTAGGGGGATTAGATTAAAAAACGCTTGCGCGGCGGACGGCGCGCGCCGGCAAATTCGGAACGTATGGACAGCCATTCCACAGAGCTTCTCATAAGGGATATCGCAATAATTATCGTAGCCGCGACCGTTTCCATGCGGATTTTTTCAATGCTGAAGCTTCCGCAGCTGCTGGGGTTCATCATCGTCGGGATTTTGCTCTCTCCGGTTGCGGGCGTTGTCGGCTCGTCCGAAAACATCGCGGCGCTCGGCGAGCTCGGGGTGATGTTCATGATGTTTTTCGTCGGGATGGAATTCAATCTCGAACGCCTCAAAAAGGTGTTTGTGCCCAGTTTTCTGGGCATAACGTTCCAAATAGTCTCGATGGGGATTTTGGGAATGGCGTCCGCCGGCCTCATGGGTCTGTCGAAAATCGACGGAATTTTCCTCGGCGGCGTCCTGGCTATGAGTTCCACAATCGTCATAGTGGAGATATTCGCCCAGCGCAGGGATCTCTCGAAGCTCTACGCGCAGATAGCGATAGGCATATTGATCATAGAGGACATATTCGCGGTCTTCCTGCTGGTAGTGCTCTCGGGGCTGTCGTCGGGAAAGCTTCCGGGGGCGTCGGAGCTGTTCGCCTCAACGCTCGCGATTTTGAGTTTCATGATAACGATTTTCGTGGCGGGCAAGCTGGTTATTCCCCGCCTGCTGCGCAGGTTTGCGCTATCGGGAAACAGGCAGGAGCTCATAATGATGATCTTCTGCCTCATAATGGGGCTCGGCGAATTGGCCGCCGTCTCGAATCTCTCACTGTCGCTTGGGGCGTTTATGGCGGGGTCGATAATATCGGGCTCCGACGTTTCGAGAAGGGTGGAACACATAACGGACCCTTTCAGAAACCTGTTTGTCGCCCTCTTTTTCGTCTCGGTGGGCACGCAGATAAATCCCGCAATGCTGTGGGAACTGTGGCTGCCGATAATTCTGATATCGGCGGGCGTCATAGCGTTCCAGTCGCTGGCGTGCTTTATGGGCATTGTCCTGGGCGGGGTCGCGTGCCGCGACGCGTATCTTGCCGCCGTCAACAAGGCGCAGATCGGCGAATTCAGCTTTGTCATAGCGGGTCTCGGAATTTCAAGCGGGGTTATGGACCCGTCGGTGATGGCGATAGCGATGGGGGTCTCTTTCCTGACGGTGTTTGTAAACCCGATCATTTCCGCGCGCTCCGAGGCGGTAATGGGGCTCGCGCGCCGGATGACGCCCGGGAAAATTCTCGACGCCCTCGACGTTTACAGGCGCGCGGTCGGGTCGATTTCGCAGTCGCTCGCGGACAACGGCAAGCTGAGGGATTTTCTGCCGCACCTTGCGGCGCTCTTCATCTACACGCTGATGTTTTGCGGGGTGATGTTCGCCGCGACGGGCATAACAAATTATATAAAGAGCGAATCGACCCCGTATCCGGACTGGCTGGCGCTCGGATTTTGGGCGGTCGCCGCGGTACTTTCCATGCCCATGCTTTCCGGAGCGCTGCGCGCCTCGGGAACGTGCGTACACAAGCTGGTTGACGGAATAGAGTCAAGCTACGGGCTGACCTCGCGGGCGGGCGGAAAGCTCCACGCCTTTTTGCGCGGGGTGTTTTCGGCCTTTATAATGCTCGGGTTTGCGGCGGTGTATCTCGTGTTCGTGTTTCATATCCTTCCGGTCGGCGACGCGTTTATCATACTTGCCGCAAGCATTGTGTTCATGGCGCTGTTTTTCAGGAGGATTTTTTCCAATTTGCGCCATTCCCTTGAAGGAAGGTTTTCCTCGGTCGTTAGGCGGCATCTGGAAAATTCGGAATCCTCGCGGCGCGGAGAGCTGATGGACAGCGTGCGCGCGAGCAGGACTTGGGCGAAGGGCGTCTCGGAGGTGGAGATAGGCGAATTTTCCCGCGCCGCCGGAAAGACTGTGGGGGAGCTTGCCATACGCGAAAAGACGGGGGCCGAGGTCGCCGCAATCAGGCGCGGGGCGTTTTCGATTTACGACATAGGCTCGGACACTCGCCTATTTCCCGACGACATTGTAATACTGTGCGCTTCGGAGAGCGAGATCGCCGCGGCCGAGGCGCTTCTGGCGGAGCCTTCCGATTCTTCCGGCGAGTCCGCCGACGCGGGAAAAATGCTTTTAAAGGTGTTGTCCGTCGCCGAAAATTCCCCGATGGCGGGGAAGACTCTCGCGGATTTGCGGCTGCCCGGAAAATACGGGGTGAAGCTCGTCGAGATAATGCGCGCCGGCGCCAAGTCCCCTTCGCGGCCGGATCCTAAAACGCCGTTTTCTGCGGGCGACAGGTTTTTGTGCATGGGAAGTCCCGATTCCATTGAGAGCTTGGCGCGGGAATTCGCCCTTTCAGCAGAGTCTTGACGCCGTTTTGTTTTCAAACCGCAGCGGGGGATCGGGGCTTGCGCTGCGGTATGGAGCCCGTATTTTTGACTTCGGCGCGGATTTTTGGCGCGCAAGGCAGGCGTTGGAGCCAGGGAGGATGGCTTTCAACACGCATATTTTATAAATACGCAAAAAACGCTTGCAAGCGGCTGTGCTGTGTGGGAATATTCAATCTTTAACTCAACGCCCTTCGCGCTCTTGCGCGGAGGGGCAAAACTGAAACAATCAACCCGTTTCCGCTTGCGGAGACGGCATCATCAAGGACATAAATGAACAACGTAATGGAAGAACTGCTGGCCAACAGCAGCTTTGCCGAACTCAAACAGGGCTCTATTGTAAAGGGCAAAATCATAGAAATCCGCCAAAACGAAGTCGTAGTCGACATAGGCGGAAAATCCGAAGGCGTCGTGCCGGTGAGCGAATTTCCGGACATCAACGACGTGCAGATCGGGCAGGAAATCGAGGTTCTTCTCGAAAAGCTCGAGGACCGCGAAGGCAATCCCGTAATATCCTACGACAAAGCCCAGCAGAAAAAGAACTGGGAGGAAATCCTCGCCAACTGCAAGGAAGGCGCGGTGCTCTCGGGCAGAGTCAAGAGCAAAGTCAAGGGCGGGCTCATCGTCAGCATCGGCGTGGATTCCTTCCTGCCCGCTTCCCAGATCGACGTGCAGCCCCCCAAGAACCTCGACCAGTACGTCGGCCAGACCTACGATTTCAAAGTTGTCAAGATCAACGCGGAGCGCAAGAACATCGTCGTGTCCCGCCGCGAGCTCATCGAAGAGCAGCGCGCCGAAAAGCGCCGCAACCTGCTCGCCGAAGTCAAGCCCGGCGACATACGCAGGGGCGTTGTGAAGAACATCACAGACTACGGCGCGTTCATCGACCTCGACGGCCTCGACGGTCTCCTGCACATCACTGACATGAGCTGGGGAAGAATCTCGCACCCGAGCGAAATGCTCAAGGTGGGCGAAGAAATCTCCGTGATGATAATCGAAGTCGACACCGAGCGCGAGCGCGTTTCCCTCGGCCTCAAACAGACCACCTCCAACCCGTGGGAAAACATAGAGCGCAAGTATCCCGTGGGCGCGCACGTGCGCGGCAAGGTCGTAAACCTCGTCAACTACGGCGCGTTCATCGAGCTTGAAGAGGGCGTCGAAGGGCTCGTCCACATCACCGAATTCTCCTGGACGAAGCGCATCACCAAGCCCTCCGAGGTTCTCAAGGTCGGCGACGAAGTCGAGGCGGTTGTCCTCAACATCAACAAGGAAGAGCAGAAGATCTCTCTCGGACTGCGCCAGCTCGAGGAAAATCCGTGGGAAATGGCAGTCCACAACTATCCCGTGGGCGCGCACGTGCGCGGCAAGGTTCGCAATCTGACGACCTACGGCGCGTTCGTCGAGCTCGAAGAGGGCATCGACGGCATGGTTCACGTCTCCGACATGAGCTGGACGCGCAAGATCAACCACCCCTCGGAAGTGCTCAAAAAGGGCGACGAAGTGGACGCCATCGTCCTGCTCGTAGATCCCGAAAACCAGCGCATTTCGCTCGGCATGAAGCAGCTCTCCGTCGACCCGTGGGAGGAAATAGACTCCATATTCAAGGTCGGCGACCTCGTCACCGGCAAGGTCAGCAAGATCACCAATTACGGCGCGTTCGTCGAGCTCCAGAACGACATCGACGGGCTCGTCCACATCAGCCAGATCAGCGAAGACCACGTCGAAAAGATCAAGGACCACCTCAAAGTGGGCGACGAAGTCAAAGCGCGCGTCGTCAAGATCGACCGCGACGAGCGCCGCATAGGCCTCTCTATCAAGGCGGCCCAGTACGACGCCGACAAGCTCGCCGAGGAAGTCGCCGCCTTCGAGAAAATCCGCAAGGACCAGGATTTGACGTCCCTCGGGGATCTCCTCGACGAGGCCACCAAGTAATTTGGCGATGTTTTTGTCGCGGGGTTGCGCGCCTGCCGATGGCGCCCTGTTTTAAAGGGTTGCCGGCGGGGGCGCAAGCGCGCGGCCGGCTTCGGATTCTTTCAAAACGGAGTATCCGCGGCAGGCGCGCGCCCCCGACAAAAGCGTTTGCCAAATTTGGCTTGTAAAAGCTCTGAAATATTCCATTGTCCCGTAGAAATCGCAATTATGAGTCAAAACGCCACGGCAATATTCGCATTGGAGGACGGCAGCGTCTTCAAGGGGCGCGCGTTCGGCGCCGAAAAGACAGTCGTAGGGGAGGCAGTTTTCAATACCTCCATGACGGGCTATCAGGAAGTTCTTACCGACCCGTCGTATTTCGGGCAGATAGTGACCATGACGGCGGTGGAAATCGGCAACTACGGCGTCAACAAAGCCGACGAGGAATCCGACGGCATAAAAGTCTCCGGATTTGTAGTGCGCGAAATAAGCCCGATCCCGAGCAGTTGGAGGAGCGAGATGCCGCTCCAGGAATATTTGAAAAACGGAGGAATCCCCGGAATAAGCGGCGTGGACACGCGCGCCATTACGCGCAAGATACGCGACGCCGGCGCCTTGAAAGCCTGCCTTTCCACAGAGGGAATTTCCCCGGAGGAGGCCGTCGCACGCGCCCGCGGGTGGGAGGGGCTCGTCGGGGTCGACTATGTGCGCGAAGTTTCCTGCAAAAAGCCCTACCGCTTTTCAAAGACCGAAGAGGAGCTAAAGCCCTTTACCGTCAGCGGGACGAGCCTTTACAATTTCGAGAGGACGAAGCCGCTGTTCAAATGCGCCGCCATTGATTACGGCGCCAAGACTTCCATTTTCCGCCGACTGAGCTTCCACGGTTTCGACGTGACGGTATTTCCGGCTTCGACTCCCGCCGAGGAGATTTTGGAATTCGCCCCCCGTGGGCTTTTTCTCTCCAACGGCCCCGGCGATCCCGCCGCAGTGGGCTATGCCCACAAGGCGGTCGCAAGGCTGATAAAGGAAATTCCGACATTCGGGATATGTTTCGGCCACCAGGTCATAACGCACGCTATCGGCGCCAAAACCTACAAGCTCAAATTCGGGCACAGGGGCGGCAACCAGCCGGTGAAGAACCTCGAAACCGGAAAGGTCTCCATAACCTCCCAAAACCACGGGTTTGCGGCGGACGCCGAAAGCGTCGAAAAATGCGGCGGGATTGTCACGGAAATCAACCTCAACGACAACACCGTCGAGGGGCTGCGCCACAAAGATTACCCCGTGTTTTCGGTGCAGTACCATCCCGAGGCCGCCCCGGGCCCCAACGACGCCGACGGGCTTTTTGCGGACTTCTACAAGTTTGTTGAAAAAAATTCGTAGAAGGAGGATTTTTTTCTTGCAACGGAAAAAAAAGAAGGTCTAATCCGCAACAATAACAGATGAATCCGCGCAGCGAAAAGTTTTATTACTTTTATTACACCGGCGTTATAAGATAGCGTTCGGCTGGGCGGTTTTTGCCTGTTGCCAAGATGGAAAACCGAACGCAAAAGGGCGTCCGGTTTTTTTTATGCCCGAAATTTCAGCAGAAAAGGAAATACAATGAATCAAAAGACAATGAACGGTTCCTCGACGTCCTCCGGAAGGTGGATCGGTTTCAGGAAAGACTTAAAGGTGCTCGACTGCACGATACGCGACGGCGGGCTCATGAACTCAAGCAGGTTCTCGGACGGTGAGGTTCGCGCCGTCTACGACGCCTGCGCCGACGCGGGCATAGACTACATGGAGATAGGCTACAAAAACAGCCACAAGATTTTTTCCTCCGACAAGTTTGGCCCGTGGCGCTTCTGCGACGAGGACGACGTAAACCGCGTAATCGGCGACAACAAGCGCGACATCAAGCTGTCGGTCATGGCGGACGCCGAAAAGTGCGACTACAAAACCGACATCCTACCCAAGGAAAAGAGCCCCATAGACCTCGTGAGGGTCGCGACCTACATCCACCAGATTCCGCTCGCGCTCGACATGATAAAGGACGCCAGGGACAAGGGCTACGAGACGACCGTCAACATCATGGCGGTTTCCACCGTCCGCGAGAGCGAGCTCGACGAAGGCTTGGAGATGCTCGGCCAGAGCGAGGCTGAAGCCATATACCTCGTGGACAGCTTCGGGTCGCTTTACAGCGAGCAGATCCGCTACATGATGGCAAAATACATGAGGGTCGCGCACGAATTTGGCAAGGAAATCGGCATACACGCTCACAACAACCTGCAATTGGCTTTCGCCAACACCATAGAGGCGATTGTCGCCGGCGCAAACATGATTGACGGCACCCTCGCCGGTCTCGGCAGGGGCGCGGGCAACTGCCAGCTCGAGTTGCTTATAGGCTTTTTGCACAATCCCAAGTACAGGATTCGCCCGCTGTTGCAGTGCATAGAAAAACATATCGAACCCATGCGAGCCTCCCTCGGCTGGGGCTTCGACTATCCCTACATGGTGACCGGTTTCCTGAACAGGCACCCCAAGAGCGCGATGGAATTCAACGAATCCGACAAAAAGGGTAAAATAGTCGATTTCTACGACGAAATCACCACGAAATAATAAGCTTCCCACTCTTCCGCCTTCGGAGCATTGCGGGATTCAATGCTCCGAAGGCGGGTACGGGACTCAATTTTATTGAAATGGCGGGCTGAAGCGGCGCGGACAGCGCTCTCATAGAATGTTTGCCTTTGCGGGGCGCTGAGGCCAACGGCTGTCAAAGGGCAAATCTTTCCTGCGGCGAGATTGCTTGCGCAATGCGCCTATTTTCTTATGCAATCCAATATAAAACGAACCTCCCATAAGAGGTTCGTTAACGTTTTTTTGCGGTTCGGGCGCCTCCCGCGCTGTTTTCGGAACCGTTGCCGCCCTATTTGAGGGAATACGGGACGGCGCGCAGTCGCTGGGATATTTGCCCGACGAAGATGTTTGCCCCCGCCGGAGTGTATTTGTCGCCCATCGGGAGGGAGGGGCCGAGTTTCAGCGCGGAAATCAGGCTTGCTATGTCGCTTTCCGCCATGAACCCGAGAAATTCTCCTGTTCTCGAAATCACTATGTCGCCCGCGGCCGGTGAAAACGTGCCGAATACCGACTGCAATAGCCCCACGTCGAGGCGCGCGTAGGATGGGTTTTTATAGTCGGCCCTAAACGGCACCTGCCCGTAATAGAGGTCTTTGGAGTTCACAACCACGCAGTCGGGAAAGCGGAAAAATCCGTCTGCCGGCAGCAGGGGCGAAATTTTTTCCTTTTCTATGAATTCCGCAGGCACCTGTATTGCGAGCAGCCGCGGGTCGTTGGCGAGCGAATAGACGGCGAGGGGCTCGAACCGGTACGAATTTCCGGACACGGAAACCGACATTTTTTCGGGCGGAAAATATTGGTTTGGGGTTGGCGCGAGGGCGGTGGAGTCCGCCGCAAACGCGAGCCAGTATTTGCCGCCGATTTTGACCGGAACGCTGCGCAGGCGCGTCTGCGTCGTGGAGGGCCCGAGTATGCCCCTGCGCGTGTGCGAAAATGTGATGGAAACGAGCGACGGCTTTATTTTGGAGAATATCTCCGAGGGCGTCTGCGGGCGCAAATCTTTGACTTCCTTCGTGATTTCCTTTTGTGAGGACTCCATTTTTTTCTGGGAGGCGGCGAGCTCGTTTACCCCCGCCGCGAGCTTGTCGGCGTGCACGAGGATTTTCGTCTTTTCGGTCTTTTCGATGTCGACGAGCGCCTGCGCCCTTTTGAGGTTTTCCTCGTAAATCCGGGTTTTTGTTGACGCGACCTCGAGCCTTGTGGCGAGCGCGCTCTTTTCGGCCTCTATCGCCCTGTTTTCAAGTTTGAGGGCTTCGCTTTCCTTTCGCAGCCGCTCGAGGTTTTCCTTGTTGGCCTTGAGTTCCGCCTGCACGCTCTCGAGCTTCATGCGCGCCGCGGCGTCGGTTTCGCGCATGTCGCCCAGCTGTTTTTGAAGGTCGATTCTCTCTCTCGCGGATTTTTCGAGCTTTTGGCTCGCACTCAGTATTTCCCTCTGCAAGGCGGCGTTTCTGGATTCGCTCGCCGAAACGCGCTCTTCGAGTTCGCGGCTCTTTTGGAGTATTCCGATTTTCTCGCGCTCGACGGATTCTTTCGTGAGGCGCATTTCCTCGAGCTGCCTTTCGCGCGCGGCTATGATTTTCCGCTGGCGGTCGGCCTGTTCGAGGCTTTCCCTGGCGGCCTGCGAGAGCTTTTCGACGTCGGATTTGAGCGCTTCGCGCTTTTCGCGCTCGCTATCAAGCGACATTTTCAGCAAATCGACCATTTGGGAGTCGGCGAAATTTTGCGCGACGACGACTTCCTCGCGCTTTTTTTCCTCCTTGCCCGAATCCGGCGTTTGCGAGAAATCCACGATGCTTATGATGCTCAGCACGAGAAAGTCGCAAATTACCACAAGTAAAGATTTGCTCATGTTTGTTCCTCCGTTTTAAACCCCATTTGCAAGACAATCGCAGAATGCACGCGCAAGTTCAAGAATTTTCGGCGGAGCGGCGCTCGCCGCGGGGCGGGATTTTGGGCGCGGGGGCGGGGCGCGATTTGTTCAAAATATGGCTTGAAGTCGCCGCCCGCAATTTGCGATAATCTTGGACAGTTTCGGCGCCCCGCGTTTGGGCGGCGCCGCGCAAGATTAGCAAACCGCCGAAATTTTCATGTCAGCCAAGAAAAAAACCGAATTCTGCGAGCCCAAGAAGAGGACTTTGTACACGAAGCCCCTGACGGAGCGGCAGATGAAAAAGCTCGACGAATGGCTCGACAAGCACCTGTGGGCGCCCTACAAGGTGGATTACTCGGTTTTCGCGTACAAGGGGCCGGACGTGAACGTGGTTGCCTATTCCTCGGGAAAGCTCGTGGTGCAGGGCAAGGGGACGGAAAGCTTCGTGCAGTTTGTGCTCGAGCCCGAAATCACGGGCGTGGTCGAGATGGGCTACGAGAGCGTTCACCACCCCGAATGGTTCGAGGCGCACGCCGGAATAGACGAAAGCGGCAAGGGCGATCTCTTCGGCCCCCTCGTTTCCGCGTGCGTAGTGGCGGACGGGGACGCCGTGAAAAAGTGGCTCGACGGCGGTCTGAAAGAGTCCAAGAAAGTGGCGAGCGACTCGGCGGCCCTCGAGATGGCGCGCATGGTGAAGTCGACCAAGGGGGTTGTTGCCAAAGTTTCCTATGCGGGCATGGAAAAGTACAACGCCCTCTATATAAAATTCGGGCGCAACCTCAACAAGCTTCTGGCGTGGATGCACGCGCAGGCGATAAGGAGCGCGCTCGCGGAGCGGCATGTGCCGTGGGGAATGCTCGACCAGTTTACGAAGCAGCCGCTCGTGCAGAGGCAGCTGTCCGAGCCGGATTTCGAGCTCAGAATGCGGACGAAAGCCGAGGAGGACCCTGTGGTCGCCGCGGCGTCCATCATCGCCCGCGCCACTTATATATACCAGATGCGCAAGCTCTCCGACGAATTTGGCGCGCGGCTTTTGAAGGGCTCCGGCGCGGGCGTCAGAGAGCAGGCGGCGGAAATCGTGAGAAAATTCGGCGCGGACGCGCTCAAAAGGTTTGCAAAACTCCACTTTAAGACGGCCGCGGAGGCGGTCGCGGAAGCTAAAAAATGACGATTCGAACTATGACGAACTCCACAATTAAAATTATGGCGGCGTTTGCGTCCGCGACTTTCGCGGCTGCGGCTTTCGCCCAGCCCTACATATCAAAAATAAAACCCCTCGACGGCGAAAAATGGTGGGGGGCGGCGAATTTCTTCGGCCAGCATATGCCCTACGGCGACTTCGCCGAAAAAGACATAGCCTCCTCCAACTATTCCAACCAGGCGGACCCGTTTTTCGTGTCTTCTAAGGGCAGGTATATTTGGAGCGACAAGCCGTTCAAATTTTCGGTCAAAAACGGGGAGCTTACCATTATTTCCGACTACGCCGAACTCAAGCCGGTCGAGGCGGGCAAGACGCTCAAAGAGGCGTTTCTTGCGGCGGCCAAAAAGCATTTCCCCCCGTCGGGAACCATTCCTCCGGAAATATTCTTTTCCGCGCCCCAGTACAACACTTGGATAGAGCTCCAGCGCGACCAGAACCAGAAGGGCATAGAAAAATACGCCGACGACATCGTCAAAAACGGATTCCCGATAGGCGTGTTCATGATAGACGGCGGCTGGCAGAAGTACCAGGGCAATTACGAATTCCGCCCCGAGGCGTTCTCAGACCCAAAGGCGATGTTCGACAAGATAAAATCCATGGGATTTAAGACGATTCTGTGGGTCGCGCCGTTCGTGTCCCCCGACTCCGCCGAGTTCCGCGACTTAAAAAAGAGGGGGCTACTCACAATGCGCAAGTCGCGCAACTCTCCCGCCATTCTCCACTGGTGGAGCGGGTACAGCGCCGCCTACGACCTCACCAACCCGAAGGCCGCGGACGCGCTCAAAGCGGTCTTGCGCGACATGCAGAAGAAGTACGGCATGGACGGCTTTAAATTCGACGCGGGCGACACCAAATTCGTGGTCGGCGACTTTAAATTCCACAAGCCCGGCCAAATTCCGGCGGACTACACCCGCGAATGGTCGAAGTTTGCGCTGGATTTTCCCTATAACGAATTTCGCGCGAATGCGGGAATGGCGGGGCAGCCCGTTGTGCTGAGGCTTCAAGACAAGCACCACACTTGGAAAGATCTTCGCCAGATAATTCCCGACATGCTCGCCGCGGGGCTCGCGGGGTATCCGTATACATGCCCCGATATGATTGGCGGCGGAGACTACGTTTCATTCCAGCCCGGGGCGGAGCTCGACGAAAAGCTCATAGTGCGCTCCTGCCAGGCGCACGCGCTGATGCCGATGATGCAGTTTTCCGTCGCGCCGTGGAGGGTGCTTTCCAAGGAAAACATGGAAATCTGCCGCAAGTTCGCCGACTTGCACAAAAAGTTCGGCCCCTATATTCTGGAGCTGGCGCGGCACGCTTCAAAGACGGGCGAGCCCATCGTCCGCTACATGGAATACGAGTTCCCGAACCAGGGTTTCGAGGAGGTAAAAGACCAGTTCATGCTCGGCTCCAAATACCTCGTGGCCCCCGTGCTCACCGAAGCCGACGAGCGCGAGGTCTCGCTGCCCGCGGGCGAGTGGAAGGACGATCTCGGCAACGTCGTAAAGGGCCCCGCGAAAATCAAGGTGGAGGCTCCCATAGAGCGCCTCCCGTACTTCGAAAAAATCAAATAACGCGATATATATCATGAAAACCAAATCCCTTTTGACTCTCTCTGCGGCGGTGCTCGCCTCGGCGGCTTTCGCCGAAACCTACACGTCGGTTATCTCCCCGCTCGAAGGCGAGAAGTGGTGGGGGGCCGCCACATTCTTCGGCTCCCACATGCCGTACGAAAATTTCGACGAAAAGGATCTTGCGAAGAGCAATTATTCGAACCAGTCCGCCCCGCTTTTCGTATCGTCTAAGGGCAGGTACGTCTGGAGCGACAAGCCGTTTAAATTTTCCGCCAAAAACGGCGTCATCACGATAACGAGCGAGTTTGAGAAAATCCAGCCCGTCGCCGCCGGCAAGACTTTGAAAGACGCGTACCTTGCGGCCTCAAAAATCCACTTCGAGCCCTCGGGCGCGATTCCGGAGGACGTGTTTTTCTCGATGCCGCAGTACAATACCTGGATAGAGTTGATGTACAACCAAAACCAGGCGGATGTCGAAAAGTACGCCGATGACGTCATAAAGAACGGCTTTCCCGTCGGCGTGTTCATGGTGGACGACAACTGGCAGAATTATTACGGAAATTTCGACTTCCGCGCCGACAAGTTTCCAGATCCCAAGGCGATGATGGACAGGCTCCACGCCAAGGGCTTTAAAGTGATGTTCTGGATTTGCCCGTTTGTCTCCCCCGCCTCCCCCGAGTTCCGCGAGCTCAACAAAGCGGGTTTGCTCCTGAAAGAAAAGGGCAAAAAGGATCCCGCTATGGTCGAGTGGTGGAACGGCATAAGCGCCTGCTACGACCTCACCAACCCCAAAGCGCGCGAGCATTTGAAAGGCAAGCTTGCGGCGATGCGCGAAAAGTACGGCGCCGACGGCTTCAAATTCGACGCGGGCGACAAAGGGGCGGTTTCGGAGGGAATCGAATTCTTCGAGGGCGCGACGCCCTCCGACTACTGCGAGGCGTGGGCTAAAATGGGGCTCGACTTCCCGTACAACGAATACCGCGCCTGCTGGAAAATGGGCCTACAGCCGCTCGTTCAGAGGCTTCAGGACAAGCCGTATTCCTGGAAGGGCATAAGGCAGCTCATACCGGACATGCTCGCGGCGGGCCTCATCGGGCACCCGTACACCTGTCCGGACATGATAGGCGGCGGGGAATTCCGCTCGTTCCTAAATCCGGACATGACGCCGATAGACCCCTCTAAAATAGACCAAAAACTCATAGTGCGTTCCTGCCAGATTCACGCGCTCATGCCGATGATGCAGTTTTCGGTGGCTCCGTGGCGCATACTCGACAAAAAGAACCTTGAAATCTGCCGCAAATTCGCCAACTTGCACAAACAGTTCGGCCCCTATATTCTGGAACTTGCGCACAACGCCGCCAAGACGGGCGAGCCCATCGTCCGCCACATGGAGTACGAATTTCCGAACCAGGGCTTTGAAAATTCGAAAGACCAGTTTATGCTCGGGCCGAAATATCTCGTCGCGCCCGTCGTGACGCCCGAAGATTCGCGCGAAGTGAAGCTGCCTTCGGGCGAATGGAAGGACGATCTCGGCAAGGTCTGGAAAGGCGGGCAGACGATTAAAATCGACGTCCCGATAGACAGGCTGCCCTATTTCGAAAAGCTCAAATAGCATGTCCAACCCCGCCAGGATAGTTCTGCTTGCGGACTTCGACAGGGAGTATCTCGGCGGGCGCAGTTTCGTTTTGGGCATAGACGAGGCGGGGCGCGGCGCGCTTGCGGGCCCCGTGTGCGCGGGGGCGGTCGCGGTTTCTGCGGGGCTATATTCCTCCGTAGCCGCGCTGTCGAGCCTGCGGGTCCTCAACGATTCGAAACAGCTTTCGCGCGAGGCCCGGGAATCCGTTTACGGCGAGCTCGAAAAACTGAAGGCTGCGGGGCTGCTCGACTTCGAGGCGGCGTTTGCGGAAGTCGCGGAAATCGAGAAGCTCAACATATTGGCCGCAACCCAAATTGCGATGGCGCGCGCCGCCGGAGCTCTCAACGCCCGCCTCGGTCTGAATCTGGCGCGCGCGGGCGCGGCGGCGACCCTGTTCGGAGAGTCCCCGCTCGACATTTCAAAGGCGCAGGTTATCATAGACGGCAGGGAGATGAAAAAATTTCCGTACGCCCACATGGCCGCCGTGAAAGGCGACGCGCAGAGCCTTGCGGTCGCGGCGGCGTCGGTGGTGGCAAAGGTTTCGCGCGACAGGCTGATGGAGGCGCTTGCTCCCAAATATCCGCGCTTTGGGTTTGAAAAACACAAGGGCTACGGCACGGCCGCGCACTTGCAGTCGCTCATGCTCTTCGGCCCCACTCCGGAACACCGCAAGAGCTTTCTGAAAAAATTGCGCCCGGACGAATTCTCGGGAATCGCGGAGCAGGGGACCCTCTTCTGAAATTTTCCGCGGCGTGAGGATTGCGAGCGCTGAAAAATTGTTGCGTCAAAAGTCCGCGCCGCCGCCGCGCCCCCGAGAAAGGCGGGCCGAGGGATGCGCCCCGCGGCCCGTTTGTTTTTTCCCCGACCCGCAGAATCGGGTATGTTTTGCCGCGCCGCCGTAAAATTTCCGCGCGGGCGGTTTGGCGTTTTTTATAAGCCGTTTAGGTAGGCTATTCGATTTCCTCCACCCAGACGTTGCGGAATCTGACGGGGTTTTGGTGGTTTTGCAGCGATATCGAAACGGGCTCGTCTTTCAGCGCAAGGGCGCGGTACGCGGAACCGTTGGCGGTGTTTTCGCGCAGCTCGATGTCGCTTTGGATTTTCATGCCGTTGTGGAATACCGTGATGCGCGGATATTTTTCGATTTTGCCGCCTTTAAAGACGGGCGCGCGGTATTCGATGTCGTAAGTCTGCCATTTTTCGGGCGGAAGCGAGGCGTTGATCTGCGGCGGCATATATTTGTACAGCGCCCCGCATTCGTTCCATACTCCCTCCGCGCCGAACGAGTCGAGCACCTGCACTTCGAAGCCGCCGACAAACACGCCCGAGTTGCCCCTTCCTTGGCCGAGCGGCTTGGATCGTTCGTCGGGCGTCATGAATTCGACGTGCAACCTGAGGCTTTTGAATTTTTTCTTGGTGCGGATGCCGACCCACTGCTCCTTTTTGTCGGAAACTTTTACGGAGCCGTCGCCGACGATTTCCCATTGTATCGGTTTCCCGCTGGCGGATTCCCATTCGTCAAAAGACTTTCCGTCTATCAAAACCGTCGCGCCCTTCGGGGCGCGCATGCCGAGCGTCGGGGATTTTCTGTCGATTTTTTTGAGCTTCATAGGGGCGGATTTTTTGCCGTCCTTTGTGGAATATGCCGCTTCCCCGACTATTCCGTTTTCGGTTATCGTCCCTTTGAATCCGAGCCATCCGCCGCAGTCGAAGTCTATTTTGCGGGATTTCGCGTCGGCGTCAAATTTTGCGTACGCTGGCGCGCGCCTCCAGAGGTCGGGATATATGCCGACTTTGTATTTGTCGCCCTCGCGGTAAACTTGCGCCGCAATCAGCGGATTGTCCTTAAAATGCGCCTCCTTCGCGTCTACCCTGCCGACATATTCGCCTTCGAGGGATTTTGCGAAGAGCGAAGCCGCGGCCGCCGCCGGAAGAACCGCAAAAAGCAGTATTTTTTTAGCATTCATAATTTCGTTCGTATTGCTGGAACAATAGGATTTCCGCGCCGGCGTTCAAACATATTTTTCGCCCGCGCCGCAACTTTCCCATAGCGGGCCGACCTCCGTTGAACGCGGACGGCAGAGTAATAGGAGTAGGAGGTTCGGCACGGCGGCGGCCTCCGTGCTTCTTCCGGCGTTTCCGCGCCTCGGCTGGTCTGCGAGATACACCGAAAACCCCTTCCGCAAAAATATGTTTTGGAAGCCCTCCCTGCCGTCGGGGGTTGTTTCCCATGTCTTGGAAAATTGCCCGACTCCATGGGCAAATACAAGCGGATATTTTCTCGCATTCTCCGGAATCTGGTAGAATACATAGGCATGGTCGCCGTGGAATTTTCTTCCTTTCCGGTCGGACAACGCAGTTCCTCCGACAGCGAAACTTCCCTGGTCGGAAAGTATTATGGGCGGCTTTCCGGAAGCGGGTGAAACCGTCGCCGGAGCGAGCGCGAAAATTGCGGCGGCCTGTTTCACGATTCCACCTTCCGCTGCTGTTCGGCGTTGTAGCGCGCCCCGACAATTTCGATTTTTGAAATTGAATCCTCCAATCCGGCAATTTCGGATTCGGAAAGTTTGGCGTCTGCGGAGCGCAAATTTTCTTCGAGATGCGAAAGCTTTGTTGTCCCGGGAATGGGGACTATGTTCGGCGACTTTGACATGAGCCACGCAAGGGCGGCTTGCGCGGAGGTCAGGCCGCGCGGCCTTCCGAATTCGTTGAGTATTTCGACTATGCGCAGATTTGCGCGGATTGCGTCGGGTTGGAAACGCGGAAGATCGCGGCGGTTGTCGCTTCCTTCGAAGCGCGAGTATTCGTTTATAAGCCCCCCGAGAAAACCGCGGTTTATCGGGCTGTACGGTACGAATCCTATCCCGAGTTCGTGGCATGCGGCAAGCACGCCGTTATCTTCGACTGTGCGGTGCATCAGGTGGTATTCGCTCTGTATTGCGGTTATAGGGCAGACTGCGTGCGCGCGTCGGATTGTGGAAGCTCCCACTTCGCACATTCCGAATTTCAGGACTTTCCCCTCCTTTATGAGCTCAGCGACGGTTTCGGCTACGGTTTCCGGCGGGGTTTTGGGATCGGCGCGGTGCTGGTAAAATATGCCGATTGCCTCGACGCCCAGACGCCTTAGAGAGCCCTCGCACGCTCGGCGTATGCTCGCGGGAGATGTCCTCCTCGCCCATGACGCGCCTGCCGTTTTCGTATTTGTGCCCGAATTTCGTGCATATGAAAACCCTGTCGCCATATCCTTTCAGCGCCTCTCCCACGATTAGTTCGTTCGTGAAGGGGCCGTATCCCTCGGCGGTGTCGAAAAAATTGACCCCGCGTTCGGCGGCCTCGCGGATGAGCCTTATGCAGGCTTTCCTGCCGGGGTGCGCGCCCCTGTGGTAATTGAGCCCCATACAGCCGAATCCGAGCGCGGATACTTTCATCGCCGCGGCTCCCGATCCGAGCGTGCGGAATTTCTCCAAAACCGCTGCGGAGCCGAGTTTTTTCTTTTCCGGCAATTTTCCGGATTCCGAGGCGGGCGCATTGCCCATGCAAAACGCCGCCCCCGACATCGCCGCATACTTTATGAAATTGCGCCTGCCGATTTCAAGGGAACCGTATTTCATTTTTTTCTCCTTTCGTTCCTCGCATTTGCGGGCGAATTTTAGCATGAGGCCTTCGGATCGTAAATATATGATAATGCCGAAAAATTGCCTAAAAACGCCTCTTTTGGGAAATTTGGGCGCGCATTCGCAAGAAATGTTCGGGAGCGCGAAACCTTGCCGCGAAGGCTTTGCGCGGGGAAAAGCCCGCGCGCAAATGCGAAAGCGCCGGTCGGCGCGCATCCGGCCGTCCGGCGTTTGAGGGCGGCAGAAAGGGGATGGGGAGTCAGGCGTTCGGGCATTTGCGGCATCTGGCGCAACCGTTGCAAATTGGGCGGCTGCCGCATTCGGCGCACATGGGCCCGAAATGGGGCCTGTATTCGGCGACTTCCCCCGTAAGCTCCCTCTGCGCGGGCGGCAGGTCGAGCTTGTATTCCGCTTTCCTCCCCCCGTGGAAATATCCCGACCTGAACGCCATTTTGCTCTGCAAACGCTTGTCCGGCATTCGGTATATTTTGCCGCCCTTTTCAAACAGGGTGCCCGTCTCGATAAAGCAAAACGTCGTGTCGCTTTCGACGCATTCGGAGTATAATTTCTCAACCCATTCGCATTTCAAAACCCGCGAGCCGTCGTAATTTTCTCCGCCGGCGACGACCCGCTCTATCGCTCCGCTTTTCAGATATTTTTTGAGGGACACTTCGCCTATGAACGGAGCGACCATGACTCCCTTGTGCCTGAACGGCAAATCGAGCAGCAGCGGCACGCGCTCGTCGGCGCGCGCCTGGTTTTCGGCGGTGACGTTGAAGAACACGTTTTCCCAGCCGCCGCCCCAGTTCTTCGGAAGGAGCTTTGCGACGCGCTCGGGGCGTTTGGTAAGCAGGTAGAACACAACGTCCGGCCTTCCGGCAATTATATCCCACGCCTCGCCCCGCCATTGGTCGGCCTCTTCTATGAAAAAGTCCGAAGTCATGCACACCCGCAGCGTTTCGCCGCTTTTCACTTTATATTCGCCGCGGGAATTTTTTTGGAGGGGATAGTAGAAGTTGTTTTTTACCCTGAATACGCGCGACGGGTCTATGTTTCTGGCCCTGTCGAGAAAATACATGTAGCAGTTGGCGCAGCCCTCGCTCTTTTTCGCGCAGCCGTGCCAGGGGTTCCAGATGTCGTGCATTTTTTAGCGCCCCGACGCCTTTTTATAGGCGGCGCCCCATTTTTTCAGCGCGGCGAGCACCGGTTTTAGGCTCATGCCGAGCTCCGTGAGCGAGTATTCCACCCTCGGGGGGACCTCCGCGTAGGCCTTGCGCGAGACGAGGGCGTCGGCCTGCATTTCGCGCAGGTTTTCGGTGAGCACTTTCTGGGATATTTGCCCGACGGATTTTTTGAGCTCTCCGAACCTTCTCGTCCCTCCGGAGAGCTCCCTTATGATCAATATCTTCCACTTGTCGCCTATCATCGAAAGGGTCACCTCAACGGGGCATTCGGGAAGGGGGGTTTTCCTTTTCATAGCTCAATAGTTTCTTTTGGGTTATTACAGCACAAATTTGTGCCTACTTTACATTTTACGCAAAGTATGATAATGTAATTTCAATTTCTCCCAAATGTAAAACAAAAAACGAAAGGAAAAAAATGAAATCGCTGAAAACCGTAAACTGCGCGTCCGCCGCCGGAATTGAAATGGAGCAAAACGGCGGCAAATTCACGATAAAGCCCGTCGTGGGGCTCGGAGAGGCTTCAAAATGCGCCGTCCATTTCGTGGAGGTCGCCCCCGGGAACTCGTCGTTCGGCTTCCACTGGCACGAGGCGAACGAGGAGGTGTTCTACATAATAAAGGGCGAGGGCGCCGTCCGCACAAACGGCGGGGAAATAAAAGTCGCGGCGGGGGACGCAATAACGTTTCCCGCGGGAAAGGAGGGGGCGCATTGCATAAGGAACGCCTCCGCTTCCGAAACGCTCGTGTACATAGATTTTGACGCCGTCGGCGCGTGCGACATAGCGCACCTTCCGGACGCGAAAAAAATCATATGCTCGGGCCCGTATTCCTCCGGAGTATTCGACGAGCCGCGCGCCGAATAGGCTGTTCGGCGGGGAGGATTTCCCCCCTACGCCGAAATGGGAGGGCCGCGGAAGATGCCGGCGGGCTTTACTCCGGTTTCGACCAGGACGAGCTCGCCCCTCTCGGCCTCGGTGACGACGAGGCCCCCGTCCGGCAGAAACGCGCAGTTGCTGGGATTGCGCCCCCCGAGGCTTATCTCCTTCGCCAGGTTTCCGTCGGGGGAGAAAGCCTTGACCGCCCCCCCTCCGAAAATCGCGGCGTAGAGGTTGCCGTCGTCGCCGAACGCCATTCCGTCCGGGCCGGGATTCCCCCCCGCCTCGGCCCAGACGCGGGCGTTCGACCACGACAGCGCCGCAGGATTCCAGTCGCCCTTCCAAATCCGCTTTTTATACGTCTCGGCGATGAACAGTGATTTTCCGTCGGGCGAAAACGCCAGCCCGTTCGGGAAAAATTTTCCGGTTATGATTTTTTGCGCGCCGCCCGCGCCGAGCGCGCACACGTATCCGGCGGGCTCTTTCCGCGACTCTCCCGGGCAGGTGAACACCAGATTGCCGCGCATGTCGAACGCCAAATCGTTCGGGTGCGCGAGCCTCTCGCCCTCGACGGCGTCGCATGCGGTTTTTATTTCGCCGCTCTCGGGGTTAAGAATCGACACGCAGTCGTTGCCCGCGTCGCAAAACCATATCCGCCCCGCGGCGTCCGCAGCTATGCCGTTGGGCCTGCCGTTCGGGATTTTGAACCGCGAGAGTTCTCCGCCTTTCCCGAGGCGGCAGACGCTGCCGCCGTGAAGCTCCACGAACCACAGCGCCCCGTCTGCGCCCACGGCGGGGCCTTCGGGAAAATTCAGGTTTGAAAGGATCGTCTTCATGCCCATCCTTCTATTCGAGCGGGATTTTGAGCGCGTCGCAGCAGCCCTTTATGTATCCGCAAGAGAATATGTGGCCGAGCGGCCGGTAGCCCACGGAAACTCCCCCGCCGAAATCCTTCTGAGCCTCCCCGAACATCGCGGGGGCGTGGTCGGAGCGGATCGGCCCGCCAAACCCGCAGTCGCGGTAATGGGCGAGCATTTCGGAGACGAAGCCGCGCTCTTCGTCGATAAAAGTTTCCGTAAAATTTTCGGCGTTCCCGCGCGCGTCGCGGATGTGGATGAAGAAAATTTTTCCGCGCCCTATCCAGTCCGCCGATAGTTTTTTTACGTTTTCGCCCGCGACTTTGAATGTCGCCTGGCAGAAAGTCGCGCCGAGGAATTTTGAATCGTACCGCGAAAAAACTTTCTCATAGTCCTCCGCCGATTTCAGAATCCTGCCTATTCCGCGCAGCGGGGAGACCGGCGGGTCGTCGGGGTGGAGCGCCATTTTTACTCCCGCTTTTTCGGCTTCCGGCAATACCGCGTCGAGAAAATAGTACAGGTTTTCGCGCAGCTTTTCTTCCGAAATTCGTTCTCCGGCGGGCTCCGGCGCGGGCGCGCGCGAGGCGTCGAAAGAGGTCGTGAGCGCGCCCCCGCGCGCGGGGGCGGCGGCGTCCGTGCGGAACCACCCGACGGAGGCCATCCAGTTCAGGCACAGCAGCCTTATCCCGAGATCGCCCATATTGCGCAGCATTTGCGCGTACCTCCCTATCCATTCGCCGCGTTCGGGCAGCCCGAGCTTTATCGGCGACATGTCGAATTGGTCCCCCTCCAGCCCGACGAGCTCGAGGCCGCGTTCGGCAAAGCCGTCTTTTGCGGATTTCAGGGCGCCGAAATCGTACGGGGGATTTTTTCCGGAGAGCTCGGGGGCGGCTTTCGTTATGGCGTATTTTATTCCCATTTGCGCGGCGAGGGCTGCGAGCGCGCGGTCGTTCGGGGGAATTAGCATGGAGAGTTTCATATAGGCCGGATATTTTTTGCGCCGGAGGGCGGCGCGGTTGGGCGGGCTATTCGAAGTCTATTCTCACCGCGCACGAGCGTTTGAAGGCCGGCAGCTTCACTTTTGGGGAAAGCGCGAGGTCGGAGGCTCCGCCGCCGTTCCAGAGGTCGTACGCCCGGACGCGGGCGATTTTTCTGCCTCTGGCAAAGTCGGAAAAATCGACGGTTTCACCGGAAATTTCGCGCGGTTTTTGCCCTTTTTCAAATTCGCTTTTCCAGTCGTTTTCCACGTCCCTCGCGAAGGCAAGCAGCGTCTTTTCTCCCGAGAGCGCGTAGACGCGCGCGTTTTTTGTGTCGCAGCGCGCTGGTTTGAAGCTTTCGCCCGCAGGATTTACGCCTTCGACGAGCGAGGCGAATGGCTTGAGGTGCCTCCAGAGCTTGTGTTTGTATATGTAGACGTCCCAGTGCCACGGCTGGCCGCTTCCGGCGGCTCCGGCGAAGAACGGAACGTAGAACGCGTCGTGGAAAATGGCGCCGTCTTTGTCGGCGCCGTAGAACCGCCACGCTCCGGAGTGTTTCGGCTGCACGGCGCCGGTTTCGGCGAGCAGGGCGGGGCGCCCGCCGCAAATTTTTGAAATTTCGCAAATCGCGTCCGCGGCGGCGATGTCGAGCGGCCCCTTGCAGATTTCGTATTCCGCGCCCTCGTCGAGATACCTGTGTATTGCCGCAATTTCGTTTGCGGTGCCTTTGTAAAAACGTTCGTAGGCGGCCCGCGCTCCCCTGCCGTCGAAGCTTCCGCAGCTGTTTACGACAAGCTGCTTTTTGCAAACGCCGGAAATTCTCGCGAACATTTCCTCCTGCCACCGCTTGACGTTTTCGCCATTCGCGTTGACGGTGTTCTGTTCGTTCCAGAGCTCCCAAGCGAATACCGTCGGGTCGTTTCCGTACCTGTCGAACAGAATTTTGAAGCGGTTAAAATAAAAGTCTTTCCCCTTTTGGGAGGAAAAGTATTCGTCCATGCTTTTGAATTCGCCGTCGTAGGCAGGGCGCGAAAAGGCGTTTGAGTTCAATCCGCGCTCGTTTTCCGCCGGCTTGTAATCTTTTATATTCCTGAAATGTTCAAGGCATATTTTTACGCGGATTCCGTATTTTTTTGCGAGCCCCATGAAGCGGTCGAGCCTCGCGAGCTTTTGGGGGTTGTAGGCGCCCGCGCGGGAATCCTCTATTTCGTAGAACGGGTGCGACGCCCAAATTCTGACGTAGTTGCCCCCGTTTTCGGCGATGTTTTTCATGTGGGTTTCGATCATTGCGAAACATTCTTCCACGGACAATTTGCTCCAATACCGCGGGAAGCAGAGGTTGTAGCCTATCGGAATGTAGGCGGAGCCGTCGGAGAGGGCGAAGTACCGCGGGTTTTCCTTGGAGACTTCGACGAAACCGCCTTCGCGGGAGGGATTGAGGGAGTTGCAGCCCGTCGCGGCGGCGAGCGCGAGGGCGGCGAGCGCGCTTGGAATAAAATTTTTCATTGCGCGATACTATCGGCTTTTTGTCAGGCGCGCAACGGCGTTTTTTGAAAATTTTGATTAACCGTTTACCGGCGCGGCCGCCCGCGGCGCGCCCCTGAAAGAATGCTTGCAATCGGCGTCGGGAAACTTATTTTTTCTGCCAATTTACGGGTATTAAACAAACAACAGGACAGCATATGAAAATAAGGCACATGGCGGCGGCGGCTCTCGCCGGCGCGGCGTTTTCCGGCGCGTACGCCGAAGTTCCGGAACTTCTCGAGCTCGTTCCGCAGGCGAAAGGGTACGAGCTCGTGTACAAGCTCGATCCCCTCAAATATGCCGGGGACGGGTACCAGGTCGACAACTCGGAGAACATCTCCGGCAAAGTCGTAAAGGTCGGATATCTGCTCAAAACATCCTCGAAAGACGGCAAAAAGACGTGGGTTTTCGCCTCCTTCGACCCGTTCTCTCAGGATTTGTCCAAAATAGGGGTTCCGGACTACGGTTCGGGCGTAATCCAGACTTACGTCGACAACCTCGAGGTTTTCGGCAACGGCAAAGTCAAGACCGGAAAGTTTGAAAGGGGCAACATCGAATTCTGGCCGTTCAACTACGGCGGCGCTAACAAGATGAATATCCCCAACGCGACCGGCGCGTTCGATTTCGGCGACTCCGCCGGAACGGACGGCGGGTACGGCTCCATGCAGGTGCACAATTATCTGCAAAAGGAGACGGTTATCGCCTTCAACAATTTTAACCAGAAATCTCCCGACATCGGCATCGGCAACAACCCCGAAGGGCATCTCGACTGGACTTTCTCGAAATCGGCGGAGAGCCTCTCGTCCGCGGAAATGTACATCGTCGCGAAATTCGACGGCGCGAAATTTTCCAAAAGCGTCCCGATAGACGCCGATAAAATTGATTTCAGGGGAACCTCCGACAAGCTCGACTACGCGCCCGGCGAGGAAATGACGTTCACGTTTACCGTGGATTTCGGCGGGCAGCCCGCCCCGAAAAAGCCCTATTCGTTCAGGTGGACGAGGACGGGCGACGACGGCGCCAGGCAGACCGGCGTCTGCGAAATCGCGCCCGGGAAGCCCGCGGTCGTAAAGACGAAGCTCGACAGGCCCGGTTTCGTGAGGATTGAGGCAACTCTCCTGAACTCCCGCGGGAAGCAGGTCAACAAAACTATGAAGGGAAAGAAGGAGCGCGTGTTCTTCGACGGCGGCGCGGGTGTGGAAATCGCAAAGATCTCCAATGCCGTTCCGGAACCCGCAGATTTCGACGCCTTCTGGGAAAAGCAAAAGGCGCGCCTGAAAAGCGTTCCCATGAAGTACAAGATGGAGAAGGTGAGCGCGGAGGGGGCGGATCCCGAAGTGTTCGCGGTGTCGGTAGATTGCGCCGGCCCGCGCCCCGTGACGGGGTATCTGACCATTCCGCGGGGCGCCGGGGAAAAATCGCTGCCCGCCCACGCCACGTACCACGGCTACGGCACGCACGTTCAAAAGGCGCCGAAGGGCTGGGGCGGCGCAATACGCTTTGACGTCAACGCCCACGGCTACGACCTCGGCAGGGACAATGCGTATTACGACGAATTTTTTAAGAATATAAAGTCAAACGGAAAGATTTACGCCTTCGACCCGAAACAGAATTCCAATCCCGAAGAGGCGTATTTTAACGGAATGGTTTTGCGCCTGATGCGCTCGCTCGAATTTTTGAAGTCGCTCCCGCAATGGGACGGAAAGAACCTGAAGGTTTCCGGCGGCAGCCAGGGCGGGCTTCAGACGATATGGGCGGCCGCGCTCGACCCGGACGTCACTGAGGCCGATTCCTCCATAACATGGTGCTGCGACTTCGCCGGCCCGACTGTCGGCAGGCTCAACGGCTGGCGCCCTGAATATGTTCCGGCGCTGAACTACTACGACGCAGCCAACCACGCGAAGCGCATAAAGTGCAAAACTCTCATATCCCGAGCCGGATTGGGCGACTACACATGCCCGCCGTCGGGGCTGGCGGCGCTTTACAACAATATGAAAGCGCCGAAGAAAATCCGCTGGGTGCAGGGTTCCACTCACGGATTTACCCCGAAAAACCCGCAGGAGTGGATAATCCAGGACGGCTACGACAAATAGCCGGCCTCGGCAAAAAAAACGGGCGAATCTTTTGATTCGCCCGTTTTTTTTGCCCGCTGTGTCGGTTGCTTGCTCAATGCGGCCGGCGCGGTTTGCCGATAATGTTTAATTCGTTTCGGCGGGCGGAAATGGCCGGTGCCCCGCGATAATTTTCCGTTTCAGGCTTTGGTCGCGCCGCAGCGGGACGGCAAATCCTCGCGGCGGAAGCGTTGCGCAAATAAATTGCGGCGGCTGTTGTGCGCCGCATGAACGGCACGCCGTTGGCAAAACGGGGCGCGATGGGAAAACAAAAACGGCATTGCGGCGGGGCGGATACAGCGGCTTGTCCGCGCGGGATTTTGAGAAATCCGGCGGGGAATGCGCCGGCGCCCGGAAGCCGCGGAGATTGCAAAGCTGAATAGTCTGCGGCTGGCGCCCGCCGCGGAAGATCAGAGGGTCTTCATCAAATATTCCACCCGCCGCCGCATGTTTTCGTCGCTCTCTATCGCGTCGCTCACCACCTTGATTGCGTGCATGACCGTTCCGTGGTCTCTGCCTCCGAATCGCCTGCCGATTTCTTGCAGGGAGTGCGTCGTGAGCTTGCGCGAAATGAACATGGCTATCTGCCGCGCTATGGCAATGTTGGCAGGGCGCCTCTTGCCGACAATTTCGGCGGGGTCGATATTGAAGCATTCCGCCGTTTTCTTCTGGATTTTTTCGATGTCAACCTGGCTTTCCTCCTCTTCGCAAAATGCGTCAGCGAGCAGGTCGCGCGCCTTTTCGAGCGTCACCGCGTTTTCGGAGTTAACGAGCGAGGCGTAGCCTATGAGGTTCGTGAGCGCCCCTTCCATTCTCCTGATGTTTTTGGTGAATTTGCGGGCGAGCAGGTCTAGGACGGCTGGCTCTATGGCGGTGCCGCGCCCGAGGGTTGCTGCCTTTTTCTGAAGAATAGCGAGCCTCGTTTCGTAGTCGGGCGCCTGTATGTCAACCGACACTCCCCAGCCGAAGCGCGACACCAGCCTTTGCTCTATGTCGGCGACCTCGTTTATAGGCTTGTCGCACGAGAGCACTATCTGCCTGCCTGAATTGAAGAGCTCGTTGAAAGTGTGGAAAAACTCCTCCTGGCACCTTTCCTTGCCCGCGAAGAATTGCACGTCGTCTATGAGCAGGACGTCGGTGTTGCGGTACCTCCTGCGAAAATTGGCGATGTTCCCGTCGCGCAGGGCGGAGACGTATTCGTTCACAAAATTTTCGGAGGAAATATAGGCTATCGCCGCGGACGGGTTGTTTTTGAGCACGAAGTGGGCGATGGCGTGCATAAGGTGCGTTTTGCCGAGGCCGGTAGCCCCGTATATAAAGAGCGGGTTGAACGCCACCCCTATGTTCTGCGCGACGGCGAGAGCCGCGGCGTGCGCGAACCTGTTGCTTTCTCCGACTACGAAGCTCTCGAAAGTGTTGCGCGGATTTATTGACGGAGGCACCGCCGCGGGCGCTTTCGGCGCCGCGGCGCTCGGGCGCTCGGGCGCCTTCTCTGCTGGAATGCGCGCGGACTCGCGCTTTCGGGATTCCTCGCGGGCGGCGATTTCAACTTTCACATTGCGGCCCGCCGCGAGCGAAATCTGGTTGGCGAGCACGTCCATATAGTTGTCGCGAATCCATATCGCGGCAAATTCGCCCTCCGCCGAGAGCAGCATGGTGTCGTCGCCGGAATCGGACAGCTCGAGGCCGGAAAACCAACTTTCGTAGACCCTTTCGCCGACTATGGAATAGAGGTTTTCTTTCGCCCTCTCCCATATGGCGGTTGCGGCCGACGTTATCAAATCTGTTTCCATTTCAAAGTGTGCATTTATTCACAAAAGGTAGGTTTTTTGCCAATATTTGCCAAACATTTGCTCGGCGTCTGAAAAGGACGGCGCAAGTGGTTGGCTCCGGCGGACTTTTCCCATTGCGAACATTTTTGAGTTTGCTGTTTTTTATATGTAAATTATTTTCCAAATGCAAGTTGGGTAAACAGCTTTGCGCTACTATCCCCCTCCCGCACTTTCGGCGGAAAACTGCGCTTTAAAGTTTTTCGCCGTCTGATTGTCCATATAATTGCCTCTTTCGGGCGAGTTGCAAGAAGAAGTTTTTGACAAGTTATTCACAATGCCGGTGTGAAAAAATTTTTGAAAAATATCCTTGCAATCGGGGGGTTGTTTTCAATTCGTCCCGAATGGCGATTGTTGCGCGCGTTTGGCGGGCGGCCGGACTCCGGATGTGCTTGGTTGTCGCGTTTGATTTTTTTTGCATACGCCAACAGGCTGCTCCGTAATAAATTGCGGGGTTAAGTTCCGGAGTTTTACCCCATTTTTAGGCTGAAAAGCCCCATTTTGTGAAATTTTGTTTTAACTTTTCGGGGAGAAAATTTTTCAGAAAATTCCCCGGTGAAGCTTTCAAAGGAAGATAATTCTGCCGCACTGTTCGCAGAAAACCGGACCGTCCGAATTTTTAAGGGCGTCGAGGCGCTCGCCGGAAACCTTTAAAAAGCATCCGGTGCATAGCGAACCCTCCACGCGGGCGGCGATAGGAAAGGCTATTTTAGAGGCTTTCAGCCTGTCGTAGGCCCCCAGAAACGCGGGCGAAACTTCCGCGCGGGCCGCGACGACCTCCTTTTCCGCCTCCGCGAAATCCGCCTCTATGGAAATCTTGGCGGCGTTTATTGCGGAAATTTCTTCCTCGATGGCTTCTATCTGCCTTTTGGCGGCGGCCTCCACGCCTTCGAGCCTCTCGCGCTTGGCGTCTATGTCGAATAGCACCCCGAGCTCTTCCTCCTCCATTTCGGAAGCGCGCTTCGCAAGCCTGTCGATTTCCGCGTTTATCGCCACATAGTCGTCGTTTTTTTTAACTTCAAGGAGCTGGTTTTTATATTTGAAAACCTTTTCTTCGAGCTCCCTTCGCTGCGACCTCATTTGCCCGCGCAGTTTCTCGGCGGCTTCAAGTTCGGATTTGGCGGCGTCGCATTCTGCCTCGGCGGCGGAAATTCCCGCGCGCTTTGCGGCTATTTCCCTCGGAACAGAATCGAGCCGCGCTTTTACGGAGGCAAGCTGCGCGTCTTTCGATTGCAGCGCGAGCAATTTTTCAATATCCCTCTTCACGGGAAGCGAATTTAGCCGCAATTCGGGCGATGGCAACGCATTTTTTTGCAATTTTGCTTTAACTCGGCGTGGGAAAATTCAATAATTAGCGCGAAAAATCGGGCGGATTTCCGCCGCTTTTCGGAAATGAACATACTTTGCATAGACTACGGCCACAAGCGGGTGGGGCTCGCCTGCGCGGATTCTGAGCTCAAAGTCGCGGTTCCGATTCCCGCCGCGGTGGAGGGAAATCCGGAGGCGCGCCTCGATCACATAGCGCGGGAAATAAGGGAGCGCAAAATCGGCAGGATTGTCGTCGGATACCCGTACAATATGGACGGGAGCGCGGGGTTCAAGGCGCGCGAGGTCGACGCCTTTATCGCCGAAATCGAGAAGAAATTCGGGTTGCCCGTCGTGCGTTTCGACGAGAGGCTTAGCTCTTTCCAGGCGGAGGCCGACTATTCCGCAGTCTCCCGCGCCGGCAGGAAGTCGGTGGCCGCGCGCAAAAAACTGCGCAGGAGCGGCGAAATAGATTCCCGCGCTAGCGCCCTGATTCTTCGTGAGTATCTCGAATCCGACGGCGGCGGGGATTCCCCCGAGGGCGGGGGCGTTTTCTGATGGATTCCGGCGGCGAATATTCCGGTGTTCTCGCGGAGGTCTTTTCGCGGGCGCGCCCGATGGGGGGCGAAAAAATCCGCTTCCGCTGCGAGTGCGCGTACGACGGAACCGATTTCTGCGGGTGGCAGTCGCAGAAGGGCGGCGGGAGCGTCCAGGATTTCATAGAGGAGAGGCTCGGGCGGATTTTCAAGGAGCCCGTGCGCATACACGGCAGCGGTAGGACGGACGCGGGGGTGCACGCCACCGGACAGGTCTTTCATTTCGACGCCGCATGGAGCCATCCGGACGGGGCTTTGCTCGCGGCGCTGCGCTCGTCAAACCGCGCGGACGTCAGGATAAAATCCCTCAAAAGGGTCGGAAAGGATTTTCATGCAAGATACGGCGCGAAGGGCAAGAGGTATGTCTATTACATGCACAGGGGCGTTGCGCTTCCGCATCTGGCGCGGTACAGATGGTCGCTTAGGGGCAGGGATCCAGACCCCGAAAAAATGGCCGCCGCCGCGGAACTTCTTACGGGAGAGCACGACTTTACGGCTTTCAGCGCCTCGCGCGGCGCGGACGCGCGCGAAAACCCCGTGAAAACCCTGAGCAGGCTCGAGGTTGTATCTCGCGGGGCGGAAATGCGTGTTGTGGCGGAGGGCAGCGGATTTATGTACAAGATGGTGAGAATGCTCGTCGGCGCGCTTGTGGACGTCGGAACTGGGCGGCTGGACGAGGGCGACATAAGGGAAATTCTCGCCTCAAAAAAAAGGGGAAACTATTTTCAGGCGGCTCCGGCGCAGGGTCTCTTTTTGCAGCGGGTATTCTATTAGAAACGCCCGCCTCTGATTTGGCGAATGCTTTTGGCGAATAGCTGCGTTTCGGGGAAAACCGCCACTGGTCACGTACTAATGTACGCTCCCACCGGCGGCTTTCCCCGAATACTCGCTCTTCATCCAAAATCATTGCGCCAAATCGGGAACCTTTGGTTTTCAGAACGAACTCCGGAAGTATTAACGAACCTCCCATAAGATGTTCGTTTTTTGAGAGGAACGGGGAGGGGATAGAAGTATTGGCGGAGCCAATCTTCGTAAGGGCGCAGCCCTTCAATGGAAGCGGCCCTGCCGCCCCCTTCAATGGCCGGCACGCCCCGTGCCTGGCAGGCGCACTTTGCGTCTGGCTTGTGGATCTCGCGCCGTAGGAGCTTATGTCTGCGGCGGATTAAAATATGTACAAATTTGTAGGAATTTGCGTTTTGTTGAGAATATATTTGAACTAAGGGCCAATTTCCAAAGCCTTTTTCAGCGACTATGAAGACTCCACTCTCAACATGGGCAAGGAATATATCGCCTTCTCCGACCCTTGCGGTCGACGCTAAGGCAAAAAAGCTTAAGGCGGAAGGCAAAGATGTTTGCGGTTTCGGCGCGGGAGAGCCCGATTTCGACACTCCGGATTTCATCAAGGAAGCCTGCATAAAGGCGATAGAGGCAGGCAAAACAAAATATCTGCCGTCGGCAGGGCTTCCGGCTCTGCGCGAAGCTCTTGCCGCCCATTACGCCAAGCGCAGGGGAATCAGGCGCGCGGCGTCGAATTTCATAGTCAGCCCCGGCGGAAAATTCAGCTGCTATCTTGCAATAATGGCGACGATCTCCCCGGGCGACGAAGTTATAATTCCGGCGCCTTATTGGGTGAGCTATCCGGAGATGGTCAAGCTCGCCGGAGGAGTTCCCGTATTCGTAAAGGCTACGGACGCGGCGGACTTCAAGGTCACTGTCGAGCAGCTCGCCGACGCCGTGACCGACAAGACCAAACTCATAATTTTGACGAGCCCTTCCAACCCCACGGGGGCGGTGTATTCGAGGGAAGAGCTCCAAAAAATCGCCGGATTTGCGGTCGAGCGCGACCTGCTCATAATGAGCGACGAAATTTATTCCACTCTCGTGTACGACGGCGTCGAGGCCGCCAGCCCCGCGAGCCTTTCCGACGAGGCCATGGAGCGCACGATTGTCGTGTCCGGATTCAGCAAGGCGTATTCGATGACGGGCTGGAGGCTCGGAACCCTGTGCGCGCCCGACGCCATCGCCAAGGCCGTCGCCGACTTGCAGAGCCAGACGAGCTCCAACGCCACTTCGTTCGCTCAGTTCGGGGCGCTTGCGGCCATGGAGAACGAGAAGCTCGCCGACGAGGCTGTGGCGGAAATGAAGAAAAGTTTCGACCGCCGCAGGCTCGCCCTTCTGCAAGGCCTGAATTCCATAGACGGCGTGTTCTGCCGCAGGGCGCAGGGGGCGTTCTACCTTTTCCCGAACATATCGTCTTTCGGGCTGTCTTCGACGGATTTTTGCTCAAAGCTTCTGGAGGAGGAGCTCGTCGCCGTAGTCCCGGGGTCGGCTTTCGGTTCCGACGAAAACGTGCGCTTCAGCTACGCGGTTTCCGACGAGACTATTCAAAAGGGCCTCGAGCGCATGGCAAAATTCTGCGCGCGCGTCTAATGGATTTTGAAGGGGCGGCGCGCCGGCTGCGCGCGGGATTTGTCAGCTCGTCGGCGGCGGAGGCTTCGGGGTTCGCGGCGGATTTTGCGCGAACCCTTCCGGCGGATTTCGCGATTTCCCTATCCGGAGATCTCGGGACGGGAAAGACGAATTTCGTAAAGGGAATCGCGAGGGGGCTCGGAATTACCGAAACGGTGAAGAGCCCGTCGTTCAACATATTTTGCGTCTACGAAATTCCCGGCGGCGGGCGGCTTGCGCATATAGACGCGTACCGGCTTTCGTCTCCTGAGGCGTTTGACAATCTTCTCGTGGACGAGGTCGCTCCGCCGCCGCGTATTTTGTGCGTCGAGTGGCCGGAGGCCGTGGAGCCCGCGTTGCCGGAAATCGGCGCGCGCCTGAAATTCTCGATCGGCGCGGACGGAAGGCATTGCGTGAAGCTCGTCGATTAGCATGAAAGCTTGAAACGGGCTTTCGCGGAGCGCGAAAGCGGCCGGGGAGCGGGCAAACTTTTTTGGTTTTATCATTTTTTGAGAATTTTCCGTACGGTGGCGGAAAGCGTCGGGAGCGTGGCGCAAAAGCGGTGTGTTCGGGCGGATAGGCGGTATTCGGGGCATAAGTTTTGCGCTTTGCGGGCCGGCAGCCGCACGCTTGGGAAAGAGGCGGTCGCGTTTGCGAAAAACGGTTCGGGAGGGAACGCGAAGGGCGAATTTAATTTGCCGCAAGATGTGCGCGCGGGAGAGCGCCGAATGTCCCGCCTTAGCCTGCCGCGGGGACGGAACTCTCCGCGCGGGCGGGATTTCGAGAATTTTTTTATTAGGCGCATGGTCATTCTTCTTGACAATTTTTTCGGCAAAAAATTAGATAAATTTTCGCGTTTTCAAATTTCTGGGGACGCGTTTTGCACGCCATGGTTTTATTTTTATTGGGAATAGTTTTACTCGCCGCGGGGTATATGACTTACGGGAGGTTCATCGAAAAGATGATAGCTCCCGACGACAGGGAAACGCCCGCGATAACGAAATTCGACGGGGTGGACTACGTGTGCCTTCCGCACTGGAAGAACATGCTAATCCAGCTGCTCAACATCGCCGGGGTCGGCCCCGTCATAGGAGTGATTCTCGGCATAAAGTTCGGGACGATAGTGTTTGTCGTAATTCCGATAGGCAACGTGATAGCGGGCGCCACGCACGACTTCATTTCCGGAATGATGTCCGTGCGCCACGGCGGCGCGAACCTGCCGGCGCTCGTGAAGATGAATCTCGGAAAGAGATTTTACGGGATTTTTTCCGTTTTCATGATGCTGCTTTTGCTGCTTGTCGTGGCGGTGTTCGTGAACATTCCCGCGCAGATAATAGATTCCATGATGCCGGAAGTACCGATTTTCTGGTTTGCGGTCGTCGGCATATTCCTGTATTACATATGCTCCACGATATTCCCGATAGACAAGATCATCGGCAAGATCTATCCGGCCTTCGGCGCGCTTTTGCTCGTCGGGACCGTCGCCGTGTGCATTGCGGTCGTTGCATACGCCATGCGCGATCCTTCGGTGCTGACTGAAACCGCGGGGTTTAAGGAAAAGATGTGGACCGCCGAAAACGGGCACCCCATAGTTCCCCTTCTTTTCGTCACCATAGCTTGCGGGATAATTTCCGGATTCCACGCAACGCAGTCGCCGATTATCGCGCGCACCATGAAATCAGAGCGCCAGGGAAGGGCGGCATTTTACGGCATGATGATAGTTGAGGGCGTCATAGCGATGATTTGGGCGGCGGCGGGGCTTGCCATATACAATCTCTTCCCCGAAAAGATGGACGAGAACGCCACATGGGTGCTCTCGGACATCGCAAAGTATTTTCTCGGGGACTGGGTGGGCTCTGTCACCCTGCTCGGCGTCGTTATACTTGCCATAACATCGGGCGACACCGCCATGCGCAGTCTGCGCATGAGCCTTGCGGAAATGATAGGAATGCCGCAGAAAAAACTTTCGAAGAGGATAATCTTGTGTGCGCCGCTCATAATTTTGGTGTCGCTTCTGCTGGCGTGGTCCAATGTCAGCGCGAGCAGTTTTGCGCAGTTGTGGAATTACTTCGCCTGGGGCAACCAGGTGCTCGCGTCGGCCACGCTCAGCGCGTCGGCGGTCTGGCTTTACAGGCAGGGCAAAAGCGGGGGCGTTGCGCTGATTCCCGCGATGTTCATGACTTTCATCGTCATTTCGTACATACTGTGGATTTCGCCCGCGCACGGCGGCCCAGTGGGGTTCGGGCTCGACCTGAACGTGTCTTACGCGATAGCGGCCATTCTCACGATAGTGTTGGCTTATGTCGTGAGAAAGCTCGGGGCGGCCGGCGGGAAGCCGGGCGAATAGGCCCGCCTGAAAACCGGCAGGCAAAAACAGGCGCGAAAGAAAAAGCTTTCGCGCCTGTTTCGCTTTCGGGGTTTCAAATGTCGCCGGAGCGCGGGGACAGTTTGCGGTAGAGCGTGCGCCTGCTAATGCCGAGTATTTCCGCCGCCTTGCTCTTGTTGCCTCCGGCGGCTTCAAGCGCGCGCTTTATGAGGGCGTCCTCGCTTTCGCGCCTGGTCGGCATCGGAAGCTCCGGGACGCCGGAGGGCGGTTTGGGGGCCGCGGGGAAAGGCGCGGGATTTTTAAACCTGTCGTCGAGCTCCGCAATGCCTATTTCGCGCGAGGGGCTCATGACCACCGCGTTTTCGCAGAAATTTCTCAATTCCCTTATGTTGCCGGGCCACGGATATTTTTTCAGGGCGTCGAGAGCGGCGGCGGAGAATTTTACGGGGGCCGCCGAATTTTCTTTGGCGAAATAGTCCGAATACGCCTCCAAAAGGCTCGGAATGTCCTGCGGGTGCTCCCGCAGAGGGGGGATTTTTATCTCCACGACGTTCAGCCTGTAATAGAGGTCGGCGCGGAACTCCCCGCTTTCGGCAAGCCCTTTCAAATCCCTGTTGGTGGCGCATACTATGCGCACGTCCACCCGTATGCTCTCGTTGCCGCCGATTCTTTCGAGGGTTTTCGTTTCGAGAAACCGCAGGAGCTTGACCTGCGTGGCGGCGTCGATTTCCCCGATTTCGTCGAGGAATATCGTGCCGCCGTCGGCGGCCTCAAACCTGCCGATTCTGCGGTTTACCGCGCCCGTGAAAGCGCCCTTTTCGTACCCGAAAAGCTCGCTTTCGAGCAGGTTGGAGGGAATCGCCGCGCAGTGTACCGGCACGAACGGCTTGTCGGCGCGCGGCGAGGAGGCGTGGATGAGATTCGCGATGAGCTCCTTGCCCGTGCCGGTTTCTCCGGTTAGGGTGACGGTCGCTTTCGAGTGCGCAACCTGGGTGGCGCGGTCGACGACCTCCCTCATTTTCGGGCTGTTTGCTATGATGTCGCCAAGCTCAAAATGCCCGCCCGCGACCGCTGCGGCCGCGGCGTGCTTTTTTGCCTTTCGCGCGCTTTCGACGCGCTCGGCGAGCGCCCGTTTTTCCTCGAGCCTCCTTTCTTCGCGCTTTTTCAGCGCCTCCGCCAAAACCTTTTCAAGCCTGTCGACGTCCACGGGCTTTGAGAGGAAGTCCACCGCCCCGCGCTTCATCGCCTCGACCGCGGTTTCCACGTTTCCGTAGGCGGTGAGCATTATGCACGCGGGCTTGGACGGCAGGGAAATCGCCTTGTCTATAACGCTTAGCCCCGATTTGCCGGCCATGCGGAAATCGGTGACAACCGCGTCGAACTCTTCGGCGTCGAGCAGCCGCACGGCTTCGTCGGCGTTGGAGGCCGCGAGCACGTCGTAATCGTCCGAAAGCACCGCGACTAGCCCGTCGCGCGTGTGTTTTTCGTCGTCAACTATTAGAACGCTTTGCATCTGTATGTCGCCTTCCGCCCTTTCAATCTTCCGAAATAAAAACTATTGAATTGTCCTCTACAAGGTCAAAAAGTTCCGCAACGCCTGAATTCGATAGCAGGACGCATCCGTGGCTGTCGGGGGTTCCGAGCCGGTCTTCGCGGTTTGTTCCGTGTATGTAGACAAAGCGCGCGTAGGTGTCGAGGTTTCCGCCGCTGTTCTTGCCATCTTCAAGGCCCCTCAGGCGCATTATGCGGGTTGTGATAAGATTCTTTGCGCGCTCTTCGGGCGGCTGGTCGCCGACGGTTCCGCAGGGCTTTCTGCCTCTGAACACCGTCCCCAAAGGTTCTCCGCCGCCTATCTTGCCGTCTATTTTGTGCAGACCGGTTGGGGTGCCAAGCGATCCCTCGACGCAGCTCGGCGGATTGCGGGAAGTCGACGCCGCGTATTCTTTCTCGAGCTTCCCGCCGTTGAACAGATAGAGCCGCTGGCGCGCAATCGACACGTAAATTAAATGTTGCGTGGGCCGGACTTTTAATTCATTACAGACGCTTACAATTTTTTTCGGCAATTCATCCATGAATAAGAAATACAGAGTAGGCATAGTAGGCGCGACCGGCGCGGTCGGCCAGGAACTGGTAGGGCTGCTTTTTGCGAGAAACTTCCCGATGTCCTCGCTAACACTTTTGGCATCCTCAAGGAGCGCGGGCAAGAAAATTTCTCACGGCTCCCAAACATTTACCGTGGAGGAAGCCAAACCCGAAAGTTTTGAAAACCTGGATATAGCCATTTTCTCCGCGGGCGCGGGGGTTTCGAAAGTTCTCGTTCCCGAAGCCGCAAAGCGCGGATGCGTCGCCATAGACAACAGCTCCGCTTTCCGCATGGACCCCGACGTGCCGCTCGTCGTTCCGGAGGTCAACCCCGACGCGCTGCGCGGCCACAAAAACATAATCGCCAATCCCAACTGCACTACGGCAATTTCCCTTATGGCGCTCTGCCCGCTGCACCGCGAGTTCGGGCTGAAAAGATTTTTTGCCGCAACCTACCAGGCGGTCTCCGGAACAGGAGTCGCCGCAATGGAGGAGCTCAAAAACCAGGTCAGGGCGTTTGCCGAAGGCGGGGAAATGCCCGTATCGGTCTATCCCTACCAGATCGCCTTCAACGCAATTCCGCACGTTGACGCATTCCTCGAAAACGGTTATACCAAAGAGGAAATGAAAATGTTAAACGAGACGCGCAAGATTATGGGCCTCCCGAACCTCGCGTGCTCCACAACATGCGTGCGCGTGCCCGTCATGAGGGCGCACAGCGTCGCGATAAACGCGGAATTTGAGAAGCCGGTTTCCGTCGAGAGGGCGCGCGAAGTCATAGCCGCGTTCCCGGGCGCCGAACTGGACGACGACGTCGCCCAAAAGAAATATCCGATGCCCCTCAAATACCAGGGCAAAGAAAAGTGCGGCATCGGCAGAATCCGCAGGGACTTGGCGTTTGAAAACGGGCTTTCCTTCTGGGTCGCGGGCGACCAGCTCTGGAAGGGCGCGGCTTTGAATGCAGTTCAAATCGCCGAAGATTTGGCGAATGATTTTGGCGAATAGCTCCGTTTCGGGGAAAGCCGCCACTGGTCACGTACTAATGTACGCTCCCACCGGCGGCTTTCCCCGAATACTCGCTCTTCATCCAAAATCATTGCGCCAAATCGGGGAACTGGGGTTTTTCGGAATGAACTCCGGAAGTGTGTACGAACCTCTCATGTGGGAGGTTCGTTTTTTTGAGGGGAACGGGAAGGGGATAGAAGCATTGGCAAAGCCAATGCGCCTGCCCCCGAAGTTTCCGCATATGGAGTTTTGTATATATCCGAATAAAATGCTAGAGCATTTTATCCTTCCCGAAAGCCTTATTTTATAGCCTCGCTGCGCTTCGGATAAAATAAGCTTTCGTTTTCATTACGCCAAATCGGGGAACTGGGGTTTAGGGGAACGAACTCCGGAAGTATTAACGAACCTCTCATGGGAGGTTCGTTTTTTGTTTGGGGGATTGAGGGAGGGGATAGAAGTATTGGCGGAGCCAATCTTCGTAAGGGCGCAGCCCTTCAATGGCTGGCGCACCTTGCGCCCGTAAGGGGCGTCAGCCCCTTCTATGGAAGCGGCCCCGCCGCCCCCTTCAATGGCCGGCACGCCCCGTGCCTGGCTGGCGCACCTTGCGCCTATAATATTAGCATGGCGTCGCCGTAGGAATAAAAGTCGTATTTTTTGTCTATTGCGATACGATATAAGTCTTTTAGCATTTTGACGCCGTCTGCGTTGCCGGGGCTTAAAAATGCCGCCACAAGGCACATCAGGGAGGAGCGGGGCAGGTGGAAGTTGGTTACGAGCGCGTCGGCGGAAAGTATGCGCTGCGGCGGATAGACGAATATTTTTGCCGAGTCCGCGACAGACCGCGCGCAGTCACGCGGCGGCGCGCCGTTTTTGCGCCAATAGTCCTCCATGGCCCTGAGCGACGTCGTTCCCACCGCGAGTTTCGGGCGCGAAGCGTCGCCCATTGCGGAGAGCGTTTCGGCGGGGATTTCGTATATTTCCGAGTGTATTTGGAAATCTTCAACCCTTTCGGTCTTCATGGGCCTGAACGTTCCGAGACCCACGTGCAGGGTGAGGGAATGGAAGGAGTGCCCGCGCGCGCGGAGCCTTTCGTCGAGTTCGGCCGTGAAGTGCAGGCCGGCGGTCGGGGCCGCCGCCGCGACGCGCTTGGATGGGTCGGCGTAAACGGTCTGGTAGTATTCGTTGTCGAAGTCTCTGTCGTAGTCGGGCGACTTTTGGTCGCGGGCGATGTACGGGGGCAGGGGAACCACGCCGACGCGCTCGCTCATCTCTATGACCCCCCCGTTTCCGAAAGTGTCGAAGCGCACGGCGGCGTTGCCCTCGGCGTCCTTCGACAGCACCTCAGCCGAGAAAACGCCGTCGATTCCGAAGCGCGAGCCCGCCGGCAGCCGCCTGCCGGGTTTCAGCATGCAAAGCCACTCGCGGCCGCCGTCGAGCGGAGAGAGCAGAAGGCATTCTACTTCCCCTCCGGTCGGCTTGCGCGCGAATATCCGCGCTTTTAGCACGGATGCGGAGTTGCGGAAGAAATTGTGGGGTTTTTCGAGAATGTCAGGCAGATCCGCGAACTTCGCGTGAGCGATTTCCCCCGTCCTGCGCGAGTACGCCAGCAGCTTGCAGGCGTCGCGGCGGCGGGACGGGAAGCGCGCTATGCGCTCTTCGGGCAGGTTGTAGTCCAGTTCGGAGGAATCCATCGTTCGAATTGAAAAAAATTCCGGACATTTTCCCCCGATTCGCCTATTTTGCGAGAAATTTTTTGCCTATTTTTGAAAGCCGCGCGCTTCGAGGTATTTTACCGACGGGGCGACTTTTTCTATTTGCGAGCGGTCGGGGGCGGCGTCGAACATCACGACGCACCAGCCGTCGAACCCCGCGAGTTCCCCCAGAAATCCGTCGAGCGGCAAAACGCCCTTTCCGTATTCCTCGCATTCGCCGGACGCCGTCAAATCCTGAATGTTCACGGCGGATATTTTTCCGCCGAGTTTTTTCAGGCACTTTATTATGTCGAAACCCGAGCGTCCCCAGTGCCCGCAGTCGGGGAACGCGCCGAGGTTGTCGCATAGGGCGAGAGCTGCGGCCATCTTTTCGGGCGTCGAGTAGGGCGGTTCCGCCTTTCCGCCCTTCCGTCCGGCGGGGTGGTTGTAGAGGCCCGCCTTTATGCCGTATTCTTTCGCCAGCCTGTCGTAAATGGGAAGGGCGCGCGCCGGAGCCTCGACAGTCATCGCCTCCGCGCCGAAATATTTTGCGAACTCGAAAACCTTTTTGATTTCCGCTTCATCGGAGAGCGATATGTGCCCTATCGAGACTACCCGCGCGCCGGCTCCGTCGAAAATCTTTTTTGCCTCCGCCTTTGCGGCGTCCGGCATGTCGTAGCGGAAAATTTCCCCCGCGTATTTCCCGTTGCCGCCGAGCCTCATGTTTTGGAACATCGAGACGTTGCGAACTCCGATTCCCCGCAGATCTGAGAGCATTTCGGCTATGGTCGCCTTCTGCCACGGGTAGGAGCTCACGGCGATTTTTGCGCCGAAGGCAGGGAAGAGCGCGAGCGAGGCGGCAATTGTCAAAAAAATCTTTTTCATATTTTAAACCGTATTTTGAAAACAAAAATATCGCAAGAAAAACTTTTTTTGCGATTTAATAGAATCCTTTTGCGGAGCGGGTTTGCGGGCGCGCGCGCCGCAGCGGAGGATTCTATTTGCCCCAAAAATAGCGCCCGAAAAAAAGTTTTGCAAATCGCCGCCTCCTCTGGGAGGATTGATTGATTTTTAACTTGCAGCATCGGCGCCAAAAGCGCCTTTGCGCAAAAAAACGCACGTGCTATGAAAATGAAAATCCTCATGATTTCTCCTGAATGCGCCCCCTTTTCCAAGGCCGGCGGATTGGGCGACATGGTGTCGTCGATTTCCAAGCGGTTTGCCGAGGCGGGTTGCGACGTAAAGATTTTTACGCCGCTTTACGCGTCGGTAAAGCGCTCCGGAGGCATGAAAAAGCAGATGGACAACCTTTCGGTGCACATGGGGCTTGGGCTCGAGTACGGCGCGTCCGTGTGGTCGGCGCCCCTCGGGAGGGCGGAAGCCCTGCTTTTGGAGTTTAACATGTATTTCGACCGCCCCGGCATATACAATTACAACGGCGCGGACTACTCCGACAACGGCGGGAGGTTTGCGTTCATGTGCCGCGCAGCGCTCGACTGGTGCCTCCAAAGCGGATGGATCCCCGACGTCGTCCACTGCCACGACTGGACGGCGGGGCTGGCGCCCGTGCTATTGAACACTTCCCTGCGCAATTCCCCGCTCGGCGGATGCGCGAGCGTCTTTACAATACACAACCTCCAGCACCAGGGGATATTCGACAAGGGCGTCCTCGAATACGCCGGAGTGCCGATGTCGGAGTTCAGGTCGGACTCGTGCGAGGCGTACGGGTCGCTCAACATGATGAAGGGCGGGCTTTACAACTGCACGAAAATCACGACGGTCAGCCCCACCTACGCCGGCGAGATCAGGACGCCCGCCTACGGATGCGGGCTTGACGGACTTCTGAGATTCAGGGGCGCGGATCTCGTTGGAATCCTCAACGGGGTTGATTCCGAGGCGTGGAATCCGGAGACCGACAAGCTGATAGCAGCCAACTATTCGCTCGCCGACATGTCGGGCAAGGCGGAATGCAAAAAGGCTCTACAAAAGCGGATGGGGCTGAAAGCTTCGCCCAAAATTCCGGTTTTCGGGGTGGTCTCGCGCCTCTATTCCCAAAAAGGGCTCGATTTGCTCGCGCGGATAGCCGCGGAGCTGGTGTCGCATATGGACATACAGATAGCCCTTCTCGGATCCGGCGAGTACTGGCAGGAGAGGGCGTTTTCGGACCTGACCGCGGCGTACCCGGGCAAAATTTCCGCCTATATCGGCTTTGACAACGAGCTCGCCCACCAGATAGAGGCTGGTTCAGACTTCTTCCTGATGCCGAGCCGGTTTGAGCCGTGCGGACTCAACCAGATGTACTCTATGATGTACGGCTCGCTGCCGGTGGTGCGCTCCACGGGCGGGCTTTGCGACACGGTTGACCAGTATTCCGAAGCCACGGGCTCGGGAGACGGGTTCAGGTTTTCGGATCCGACTTGCGAGGCGCTTTACAACACCATAGGCTGGGCGTGCTCAACATGGTACGATCGCCCGGGCGACATTGAGAAAATGCGGCGCAGCGGCATGAGCAAGGATTTCTCGTGGGGGAAGTCCGCCGAAAAGTACGCGCTGGTGTACAAATGGGCGGTGGCCGCCCGCTCCGCAGGGATTTAGCCACCATGGCCGTCGAGCACGCCGCGAGGAGGATTTACAGGCGCAGCGAGCTTCCGCTGTGGCTGCGCCGCGCCGCGCGCGACTGGCAGAAATTCTTCCGCCCCGAGGAGCTTGAATACGGCAGGAAACTCTACAAGGAATGCGCCATTCGCGACATCGAGCTGCACGGCGCCGAGGCTCTCGCCCGCGCGAGGCTTGAGGACGGCTCGGAGCCATTTTGCGTGCTCGATTTCGAAGGCGACTCGTACGTCAGGAGGGGCGGGGGAGATTTGGAGCAGGCGGCCCTTTGCGTGGCGGCGTTTTACGAAATAGACGAGCTCATCGGCGATCTCGCCGCCTCCGACGAGTTTCTCGACTTCGACGCCGATTCCTCTAAACCTCCGGAGGGCGGCGAAACTCCCGAGGAGCCCCCCGCAGAGCCGGAGGTCGCCGCCCCCGCGCGCGAGCCCATGGCGCTTGAGCTGGCGTTTGCCTCGCGCCGCAGGGGGCTCGTCTTTTCCACGAGGTGGCGGACGCCTTCCGGCGCTCGCAGGAGCGCGTACGGCGACAAGTGCGTTCAGATATCGGAGCTTTTGCCGCCCGAGCGCGAAAAGCTGCTTATGCTCGCGGGGCTCGCGCGCAAGGCGGGCTTCAAGTACGACGGCGAATTTCACACGCTCTCCGAGCTCTCCAAAATTCCGCCTTTTCTGAACAATGTCCTCCCCAAATGGGGCGCGCACTTCGCAATAGCCTCCGACGCGCGCGTGGAGTTGCTGAAAGGGGGGGAGCGCAGGCTGGCTTTGACACCGGAAGCGGTCGAATCCGGCGGCAGCGCGGGGGATTTCGACGTGAAGTGGCTTCCGAGCGTCGGGGGCAGGGCGATCGAGCCGTCGGAGCTGCCGAAGCTGATTGGCGGCGCGGGGTCGCTCAGGATAATCCCCGAGTACGGCATTTTGAGGGTTTCAGGCGGCGACACGGCGCTCGTGCGCGACGTGGAGAGATCCCGCGAGTTCGGTTTCGAGCGCGGGAAAATTCCGCGCTACATGCTTCTTTCACTCGCCGATTTCGGGGCAAAGCTCAAGCTTACGCCGCGGCTTGCGCAATGGAAAAAATCGCTCGAGAACCCGCCCGAGGCGTCGGCGGAGCTGCCAGGATTTTTGCGCAACTACCAGAAGTCTGGGGTGCTCTGGGCGATGAATCTTTTCGGGCACTCGTGCAACGCGATGATCGCCGACGAGATGGGGCTCGGCAAAACCGTCCAGACCCTGTCGCTCGTGGACCGCTACCTTTCCGCGTCCCCCGCGGGAAAGGCGAAGTTTCTCGTGGTGTGTCCAGCGAGCGTTATTCCCGTGTGGGCCGCCGAGGCGCAAAAATTCTTCCCGAATGTCAGGACGGGCGTCGTCGGCGCCAAGGGCGGATTTGCGGAGGCGGACCTATGGATTTCGAGTTATACGCAGCTGCGGCGCAACCGCGCGAAAATAGAAAAGATGCGCTTTGAGCTCGCCGCGCTCGACGAGGCGCAGTTTATAAAAAATCCCGACGCAAAGACGACGCTCGCTTGCATGGCGATTTCCGCGCGCCGCAAGATAGCCCTCACCGGCACGCCGGTTGAAAACAGGCTCATGGACATCTGGACGGCGTTCAGGTGGTTGATGCCCGGGCTGCTCGGAACGCGCGCGAACTTCGAGCGTCTGTCGCGCGGGGAGTCAGGCGCGGTGGACGCCGTGCGCCGCCAGATATCGCCGTTTGTCCTAAGGCGCATGAAGTCAGAAGTCGCCGCCGAGCTGCCCGAAAAGGTTCAGGTTGACCTTTACTGCCCGATGTCGGAACAGCAGAAGTCGGAGTACGCCAAACTGCTTGCGCGCGCGCGCGGAGAGCTCGAATCTTCGGCGGACGACGCGCGGGGCAGGCTTACGATTCTCTCTTTGCTCACGCGCCTGCGCCAGGCTGCGTGCGACGCCGCCCTGTTGCCGTGGATCGGCCCGGAGGGGGCGTCCGAGCCTGGCGGCAAGCTCTCCGTTCTGCTCGACAGGGTGGAGGAACTCTGCGGGGCGGGGAAAAAGGTTTTGGTTTTCAGCCAGTTCGCAAAGTTTCTCGACCTCGCGAAGTCCGCGCTTAAAACCCGCGTGGACGAGGCGGACATTTATACGCTCACGGGCTCGACGCGCGACAGGGCAGCCCCCGTCGGCTCTTTCCAGAGTTCGGGGCGCGGTTGCGTGATGTTCGTGAGCTTGCGCGCGGGCGGCACGGGAATAACGCTTTCGGAGGCTGACTACATCTTTCTCGCCGACCCGTGGTGGAACCCCGCCGTCGAAGAGCAGGCCATCGACCGCGCCCACAGAATCGGAAGGCGCGGCGACGTGTTCGTCTACCGCATGATAGCCGGCGGCACCGTGGAGGAGAGGGTTCGCAACCTCCAGGCGCGCAAGCGCAAACTTTTCGACGACCTCGTAGGAGGCTTGCGCGACGTGTCGAACCGAGAGAAATTCGCCCAAACCATAGCGGAGATTTTAAAATGAAAATAGTGTCGTGGAACGTGAACGGGCTGAGGGCGGCGATGTCGAAAAACTTTGCGGAGTTTGTGGAGACTGTCCGTCCCGACGTGTTGTGCTTGCAGGAAACCAAAGTCCCGCGCGAAGTTGCGGACTCGCTGGAAATTCCCTTCAAGCGCAAAATATTTTCGTGCGCAGACAAAAAGGGGTATTCGGGAACCGCGATATTTTCCAATGTCGAACCCGTTTTCATGGGCGCCGTCGCGCTCGAGGGGCACCCCGAGGAGGGGCGCATAACCGTTGCGGAGTTTGAAAATTTCAATCTAATAAACGTTTATGTCCCAAATTCGCAGGACGGATTGAAAAGGCTGGAGTACCGGACGAAATCTTGGGACGCCGACTTTTCGGCTTTCGTGAAGTCGCGAAAAAACGCGGTCGTGTGCGGAGATTTGAACGTGGCGCGGACTCCGATGGACGTCTACGACCCGAAAGACGCGCGCGGATGCGCCGGATTTACCGAAGAGGAGCGCGCGGACTTTGAGAAGATGCTAATTGAATGCGATTTGCGCGACGTCTGGCGGGATTCCCACCCCGACGAGATCAAGTACACGTGGTGGAGCTATTTTCGCAGGGCGCGCGAGCGCAACAGGGGGTGGAGAATAGACTACTTTTTGGTATCGCGCAGCCTTCTGCCGTTGGTGAAAGACGCGGAGCTGCTGAACGAAGTGGGCGGTTCCGACCATTGTCCCGTAGCCCTTGAACTCGAAAGCGAGTGAGGGGGGCGTTATTTTAACTCCGAGCCTTTCAACCCGGGCGGGTTTATATGCGCCGATGTTCGCAAAGTGCGGTCCGGCGCGCTTTTTGTCGGGAATAAATAACGCTCTACGTCAAAGATTGTGGAATGGTGGAAAAAAAAGAGGGCAAAGAGAATAAAAAATGTTCTACAATGCCCAATGTGTTAATCAAGGGTTACAAGATACTCAGGACAGTAAGAGTTGGTCAAGACTTTTCGCTTGCGGAAGTTGAGCATAAGCAGTCGGGTATACCCGACTGCTTATGCGGGTCGCATCGTTTGATACATTACGATTCCTACCGGCGTTATATTAAGCACGTCTCTGAAAACGGAGCTATTTATCATCACAAGGTAAAATGCAAGCGTTACAAGTGTCTCGATTGCGGAAGGGTCTTTCGCGAAAGGCTTGAGGGAGTAAGGCCTTACGCTCGTCACTCGGAGAGGTTCAAAAACAGGCTCGTAAGTGAATACGCTCGGAACGTTTGCAATAAGGCTATTGCCCGGATTTACCGCATATCTGCAAGCACGGTTGAGCGGGCAATCCACAGTAGGTACGAGCAAAAGCTCAAAGAGCAAATCAACTATCCTTGTCCTGAAATTATAGGAATAGACGAGCACACAATCCACAAGGGTTACAAGTTTGCGACTACGATAGCCGACTTATCGCACCACAGGGTATACGATGTTATTAAAGGGAAGAGGCATATCGATATAGCAGGCGCGCTAATGTCGTACAAAGGCAGGGAGAAGGTGAAGGTAGTGTGCATGGATTTATCGAGCGGATATCGAAGTATCGTAAGGAGATGTTTTCCGAGGGCGAAGATAGTAGCGGATAGGTTTCATGTGATACGATTAGTGCTCCACCACTTTATGGAATTTTGCAAGAGTGCGCAGGAAGAAGTAAAGTGGAAGAGATCGATTACTTATCCTTTGCGGAAAAGGAGAGAGAGGCTAAAAGCGCAAGAGATGGAGCGGCTTAAAAGCTTTTTTAGGGGAAATCCGGCAATAGAGCTTGCGTACGAATTTAAGGAGCGATTATGCGGGCTATTGAATAAAAAGAGTCAGACGGCAAAGCAATGCAGGGATAACATAAGAAAGTTAAAGGAAATGATGAAGATAATGAAATACGAAGCGCCGACAGAGTTTGGGAAGCTTGCGGAAACGATAAGCGAATGGTTTGCGCCGATAATAAGAATGTGGAGATTTACAAAAAATAACGGAATAACGGAGGGCTTCCACCGCAAGATGAAATTAATACAACGCAGAGCCTACGGATACAGAAACTTTGAAAATTACAGACTGAGAGTCCTCGTGGAATGCGGGGTAAAACTATGAAAGACAAATCTAAAAAATCAACCTATTCCACAACCTTTGGTGTTGACCCATGTATTGCGCCGCAAGAAGAAGCTAATCCAAAGGCGGGCTTGCGGGCGGGACTTTGAAAACTGCCGCCACGGGGCATCCGTAGAATGCGGAGGGATAGTATGGAAATTCGCTTCTTTATATCCCTTATTCCATAGCCTCTGGCTTTGAGCCAAAAAATGGCTAACGCCGAACGACATTAGCCTAAATTGGTGCTCAGAACGGGACTCGAACCCACACGGCTTTCGCCATACGCCCCTCAAACGTACGTGTCTACCAATTCCACCACCTGAGCATTTGAGTTATTTTTAAAGCTTTGACTATGGAGAGTCTGTCCATAGTTGCAAGCTTTTTTTCGAAAAATTTTAATATTGCCGCCGCCCCGCGTTCCCGAGGCCGCGGCGTGGCGGGAAAGGGTGGCGTGGCGGCTCGTCGAAAAATTTCATCTGAAATTTGTGTTGAAATCCGCTTTCCCGATGCTCTAATTCGTCCCCTGATTTTTCCGCCGCATATGGATTTCCAAAACTTACGCTACAGCCCCGCAGTCTACCGCGCCGCGCTCGGCTGTCTGTTTTTCAACCAGGGGATAATCTTCGCAAGCTGGGCAAGCAGAATTGCCGACGTGAAAACAAACCTGAACCTCGACGAAGCCGATCTCGGAGGAATACTTTTCGCGCTACCGCTCGGACAGGTTTGCGCGATGGCGCTTTCCGGGTATCTCGTCACGCGTTTTGGCAGCAGAATGATGGCGCTCATCGCCGGAATATTTTATCCCGCAATGCTCGTAGCTTTGTCTCTCGCGGGCACGCCGACCGCGCTATTTGCGACGCTCATGTGCTTCGGAGTGGCGGCGAACCTGAACAATATATCCATAAACACGCAGGCAGTCGGGGTCGAGTGCGTTTACGGGCGCTCCATTATGTCGTCTTTCCACGGGCTATGGAGCCTCGCGGGATTCTGCGGCGGGATTTTAAGCGCGATGCTCGCGGCAAACAATGTGGGGCTATTCCAAAGTTTCGCGGGGGTTTTTGTCTTCAGTGTCGCGGTAACGCTCGTCGCGCGGAATTTTATCCTTCCGGAGGACATTAAGCCGGAGCCCGACCCCGCCGACGCGCGCAAAAAGCGCACGATTTTTTCGCCTACTCCGTTTATAATAATGCTCGGCGTCATCGCGTTCGGCTGCATGAGCTGCGAGGGTACGATGTACGACTGGAGCGTCGTCTATTTCAAGGAGGTGATTGGCGCGGACAAGGATTCGAGCCGCATGGGATACATCGCCTATATGTCCGCAATGGCCTCGGGAAGATTTCTCGGCGATTTCATGATAACCAGGTTCGGCGTAATCCGCGTATTGCAGTCGAGCGGAATCCTTGTCTTCTGCGGAATGATTCTGGCGGTCGCGTTTCCGGGGGTGGCGGTTTCGTCGATGGGCTTTCTGCTCGTGGGCGCCGGGGTTTCGACGGTGGTTCCGACTTGCTACAGCCTCGCGGGGAAGTCCCGCAGAATGAGCTCCGGAATGGCGATTGCGACGGTGTCCACGATAGGGTTTTTCGGGTTTCTGATGGGCCCGCCGCTCATAGGGTTCATCGCCCACGCCTCGAGCCTCCGGTGGTCGCTCGCGACAATGGCGTGCATAGGAATGCTCGTGACGATACTCGCGCCGCGCGTGAAATCGCGCCTTTAATAGCGCGCGCGAAAATAAAAAGCTTGAATTAAAAGCGAATCCGCCGATAACCAAAATCGTACGGGTTAATCCCGACGCAAAAGAATACGGGGATGTTCCGGAATTCGACTTTGGGTCGTAGATTATGCCTGCATGCCGGAGACGACACTTGGCTCCGTAAAAATGTGTCGCACAAAACATAAATGGCGAAGAATACGCTATCGCCGCTTAATTAAGCGGCGCGTCGGCTCTCAGATTCCCGGTATGGGATGCCCGGCGTCGACATCGGGAACAGGGGCCGCAACTGTTCGGACGGAGTTGCGGCCGCCACAAACCGTCCGGCGCCGGAGCGGAGGAAGTCCCGACCTAACCGCTTCGAAAGACCAATCGGAGACTAAGCATGTAGACGGTATAGCCGAAAGCTCTCAGGACGCGGGTTCGACTCCCGCCATCTCCACCATTTGGCGAAGAGGCGAACCGCGTTAAACAGAACGGTTCGCTTTTTGCATTTTAAAGGCGATAAATTAGTTGTATAGAGATTCTGTTTAACGCCGGTTCGTCTCTTCGACTTGAAACTCTCCCGAAAATTGGGGTCAACACCAAAGGTTGGGTCAACACCAAAGGTTGTGGAATAGGTTGATTTTTTAGATTTGCCTTTCATAGATTCACCCCGCATTCCACGAGGACTCTCAGTCTGTAATTTTCAAAGTTTCTGTATCCATAGGCTCTGCGTTGTATCAACTTAATCTTGCGGTGGAAGCCCTCCGTTATTCCGTTATTTTTTGTAAATCTCCACATTCTGATTATCGGCGCAAACCATTCGCTTATCGTTTCCGCAAGCTTCCCAAACTCTGTCGGCGCTTCGTATTTCATTATCTTCATCATTTCCTTTAACTTTCTTATGTTATCCCTGCATTGCTTTGCCGTCTGACTCTTTTTATTCAATAGCCCGCATAATCGCTCCTTAAATTCGTACGCAAGCTCTATTGCCGGATTTCCACTAAAAAAGCTTTTAAGCCGCTCCATCTCTTGCGCTTTTAGCCTCTCTCTCCTTTTCCGCAAAGGATAAGTAATCGATCTCTTCCACTTTACTTCTTCCTGCGCACTCTTGCAAAATTCCATAAAGTGGTGGAGCACTAATCGTATCACATGAAACCTATCCGCTACTATCTTCGCCCTCGGAAAACATCTCCTTACGATACTTCGATATCCGCTCGATAAATCCATGCACACTACCTTCACATTTTCCCTGCCTTTGTACGACATTAGCGCGCCTGCTATATCGATATGTCTCTTCCCTTTAATAACATCGTATACCCTGTGGTGCGATAAGTCGGCTATCGTAGTCGCAAACTTGTAACCCTTGTGGATTGTGTGCTCGTCTATTCCTATAATTTCAGGACAAGGATAGTTGATTTGCTCTTTGAGCTTTTGCTCGTACCTACTGTGGATTGCCCGCTCAACCGTGCTTGCAGATATGCGGTAAATCCGAGCAATAGCCTTATTGCAAACGTTCCGAGCGTATTCACTTACGAGCCTGTTTTTGAACCTCTCCGAGTGACGAGCGTAAGGCCTTACTCCCTCAAGCCTTTCGCGAAAGACCCTTCCGCAATCGAGACACTTGTAACGCTTGCATTTTACCTTGAGATGATAAATAGCTCCGTTTTCAGAGACGTGCTTAATATAACGCCGGTAGGAATCGTAATGTATCAAACGATGCGACCCGCATAAGCAGTCGGGTATACCCGACTGCTTATGCTCAACTTCCGCAAGCGAAAAGTCTTGACCAACTCTTACTGTCCTGAGTATCTTGTAACCCTTGATTAACACATTGGGCATTGTAGAACATTTTTTATTCTCTTTGCCCTCTTTTTTTTCCACCATTCCACAATCTTTGACGTAGAGCGGAAAATTGCCCTATTCCGCTTTCAGAAAACACGGCTTTTGCATTATGGCGTTAAACGCATTTTTTATTGTTTTGTATTTAAATAAATAGGGTCAATACCAAAGGTTGTGGAATAGGTTGATTTTTTAGATTTGCCTTTCATAGATTCACCCCGCATTCCACGAGGACTCTCAGTCTGTAATTTTCAAAGTTTCTGTATCCATAGGCTCTGCGTTGTATCAACTTCATCTTGCGGTGGAAGCCTTCCGTTATTCCGTTATTTTTTGTAAATCTCCACATTCTTATTATCGGCGCAAACCATTCGCTTATCGTTTCCGCAAGCTTCCCAAACTCTGTCGGCGCTTCGTATTTCATTATCTTCATCATTTCCTTTAACTTTCTTATGTTATCCCTGCATTGCTTTGCCGTCTGACTCTTTTTATTCAATAGTCCGCATAATCGCTCCTTAAATTCGTACGCAAGCTCTATTGCCGGATTTCCCCTAAAAAAGCTTTTAAGCCGCTCCATCTCTTGCGCTTTTAGCCTCTCTCTCCTTTTCCGCAAAGGATAAGTAATCTTTCTCTTCCACTTTACTTCTTCCTGCGCACTCTTGCAAAATTCCATAAAGTGGTTGAGCACTAATCGTATCACATGAAACCTATCCGCTACTATCTTCGCCCTCGGAAAACATCTCCTTACGATACTTCGATATCCGCTCGATAAATCCATGCACACTACCTTCACATTTTCCCTGCCTTTGTATGACATTAGCGCGCCTGCTATATCGCTATGTCTCTTCCCTTTAATAACATCGTATACCCTGTGGTGCGATAAGTCGGCTATTGTCGTCGCAAACTTGTAACCCTTGTGGATTGTGTGTTCGTCTATCCCTATAATTTCAGGACAAGGATAGTTGATTTGCTCTTTGAGCTTTTGCTCGTACCTACTGTGGATTGCCCGCTCAACCGTGCTTGCAGATATGCGGTAAATCCGAGCAATAGCCTTATTGCAAACGTTCCGAGCGTATTCACTTACGAGCCTGTTTTTGAACCTCTCCGAGTGACGAGCGTAAGGCCTTACTCCCTCAAGCCTTTCGCGAAAGACCCTTCCGCAATCGAGACACTTGTAACGCTTGCATTTTACCTTGAGATGATAAATAGCTCCGTTTTCAGAGACGTGCTTAATATAACGCCAGTAGGAATCGTAATGAATCAAACGATGCGACCCACATAAGCAGTCGGGTATACCCGACTGCTTATGCTCAACTTCCGCAAGCGAAAAGTCTTGACTAACTCTTACCGTCCTGAGTATCTTATAACCCTTGATTAACACATTGGGCATTGTAGAACATTTTTTATTCTCTTTGCCCTCTTTTTTTTCTCTCATTCCACAATCTTTGACGTAGAGCGTATAAATATTAGTTATAGTTTATTTTATCTTTCAATCGTTGGAGTTGGAGAGGTTTGGGCAAACTGGAAAGCTCGTATAGGCTCCTAAAGGAACATAGCGAAGTTTCTTCCTTCAATTTCAAAGCTTTCAAATATTCAATACTTCGTCAGACAAACTCTTGAGCAAATGTAGCCGCCTTTGGAACATAGAAAATGGAATTTTGTTTTTCGCGCAATATTTCCGCATTGAAAGCCCGGAAGATTCAAAGTCTATTTTGTTGCGCATAACACCCCTCCGGACGATTTTTGAGATAGATAGAAACTCGACAAGCAATGCATATCACAAGGATAAATTAATTGCTTGCCTTCAATTATATAAAGAAAAAATGATGATATATTAAAGGAGCATTTGACAAACGCATTTTCATTTTTCGAACTTGCTTGTTAGCGCATCCAATGTTGCATTTGATAATACTTCAATATCGGGAATGAGCAGATACTTCCATGCTTTTCCGCCATTCTTCAAAGCGTGTTCGGAAGCATATTGGCACCAAAGTTTTGCTGCACTTGCCTTGTTTTGCACGCCTGAGTCGTTTACGTCTTTTTCGGCCTTTATTTCAACGAGCAACATTTTGTTGTCGGTTTCTACGATAAAATCTGGTTCATATTCTTTCCCTGATTCGTAGAAAATCATAATATCGTTTGTTGTGGGCTTGAACCAGCGCAATACTTGCGGTGAATCCTCCAAGATGGCGGAGAATCTGCGCTCGGGATCCGAATCGAAATTCAGTTCAGGAAACAGCGATTTCTTGTAGCCTACAAACAGGTAGTTTCTTATGTCTTTTTTTGTGAAGGCGGAGTTTCTGAAATTTAGTTTTTGAGTATCTCTCGTATATTTAAAGCTTTTTGAGGACGCTATTCTAAAGCCTTTTGACACGGTTGCCTGATACTCTATCTCGACAGTCTCTTCATGATTGAATAGTTCGTCGTGTAGAAATTTTGCAATTTCCCTTCTGTTAAAGAGAACTATTTTTTTGACTTCAACTTCGTCGCTTTCGTATGACCGCACAAAATCCGCGTATTGTTTTGCGATTGAGTTTATTACCGAGTTGTTGTCGTCGTAAGGAATGTCGTCGAGGTCCATTAGGGCACTTACGATGTTTCGCTCGGGAGTTTCCTCATAGTCCAGTTCTTCAGCTTCTATAATAAAACCAACATTGCTTTGAAGCTGTCGAATTGTGATGTCGCGGCTTACTCTGCTGAATTTTTGCAAAGAAGAAGTATTTAATTTGAAATCTGTGAACTTTCTGCGGCTTTCGCCTTTGGGGGTGATAATTACGCGCGGGATATTTATAGTTGTTTCTTGTACAAGCCCGATAGTGTTTTGGACGGTTTTTTCTATATCGGTCTTTGGCGTATCGTCCAGATTCATTTCTGTTTGGACCTGCGAACGCGCCAATCTGTCTTTTACTTCTTTTACTATGCGCTCTTTGACTTTTTCGTCCGACAATTTTTCGACTCCCGCGAGATTTTCAAAATTTGCGGATATTATTTCTTTTGTGATTCGGGCGATATTTTTTTCGCTTTCGGATTCAAACTTATGCTTTTCGGCGGCGCGCTCGATGATAGACTTCCCTTGCGGAACTCTCGAAACTATCGGGCTTTCTTCTCCTCCCGCAGAAGGCGTTATTTCCTGCGAGGCAGCGTTTATTATAGCGTCAATGGGATTTTCAATCTTTACAACGCTTGTTCCGCTTTCTGGAACGTCTTTGCCGACGATTACCGTTTTGCGGATTAGGGAGTTCGGGTCGTTTGCGTAATCTACGATTTCTTGGAATTTGTCGTGCGATACTATTGTGAGAGTATCTACTTCGGGTTCTCCGGTGCGCTTTCCGTAAGGCAAACGCAAGCCTCTGCCAATGGATTGTTCCACCAAAGTTTTAGAGTTCGCCGCCCTTAGCGGTACAATCGTATACAGGTTTGTGACGTCCCAGCCCTCTTTTAGCATGTTGACGTGTATTACGATTTCCACGGGGTTGTTCGGATCTTCGACTGTTAGCAGCTTGTTGATATTTTCGTCTTTTTCGGCGCCGGAAGTCGCGGAGTTTATCTCAAGGATTTTCCCTGCATAGCGGCCCTCGAAGAATTCGGGGCTTTCCATATAGCCTTTGAGTTCCGCCGAATGTTTCGTGTCTGTTGCGACAACAAGTATGAAAGGTTTTACGGTTTTGACGCCTTTGTTGTCGGCGTAAATTTGTAGGCTTGCCTTTCTTGATTCATGAATGCAGACGGCGTCGTGAAGCTTTATTTTTTCGAGTTCGTCGGCTGAATACTGCTTTGGGTTAAAATTCTCGCGCGTCGCCACGGCGGGTTCTTTGACATAGCCGTCGCGTATAGCGCACGCGAGAGGATAATCGTAAATGACGTTTTTGAAGGGTACGGACTTTCCGTTTCTTTCGACTTGCGGAGTTGCCGTAAGCTCAAGCCCCAAGACGGGTTTTAAGTCGTTTAGGGCTTCCCAGCCCGCCGACGCCCGGTAGCGGTGGGATTCGTCCATAATCACCACAAGGTCTTCTTTTGAGGCGAGAAAGTCGAAATAGCTTTCGCCTATTGTTTCAATCAGCCTCCGCACGCGCGCAACCGAGCGCCGTGCGTCGTCCTTAGCAAGTTTTCCGCCATCTTTTGCGGTGATTTTTGCAATGTTAAAAATATTAATTACAACTTTGGAAAACAGGTTGCCGTGGGCTCCAAGTCCGCTTTCGTAGTTGTCGCCGGTTACGATTTCCGGCTGGTTCTGCGCGAACTCGCTTATTCCCTTAAAGACGTATTTTGGGGTATTCTGGGTGAAATCTTGATGAAGCTTGTTGTAAATGGTTAAGTTGGGGGCTACCACAAAAAAATTTTTTACGCCGTAGAACCTGTGCAAATACGCGATAAACGCCCCCATAAGGCGCGTTTTGCCGACACCCGTCGCCAAAGAAAAACAAAGCGACGGAAACGCCCTCTCAAAATCCTTCACCGACGGGAACTCGCTTTGGATTATTTCCAAAATCTGCGTTGTATCCGCGCCCTTTGTGAGGTTTGAGATCTCCAAGACCCTGTCTAAAATTTTCAGGCTATCCCTCTGCGGCTCCCGCAAACTCAGGCGGTTGGCAATCGTATTTACGTCTTGAATGCTCATTTGTTTTTCTTCTTCTTTTTAGAAATTTCTTTTTCTAAATCTTCAAGCTCTTTTATGTCCTCTATATCGGCCGCGATGGCTTCTTGAATGCGCCTGTTTTTGTCAAATTCTTCATATCGTTCTTTAACGATTTCCTCCATATGGTCTCGGCTTATAGTGCCGCTGCCCTTTAAAATGGGGAAGTCATTGAAAGCCAAAAGGCTGTCAACGGATTCCTTCCAATAATCCATTGTTATTGTTTGCAGGCGCTTTACTCTTAGCTCGGCAGAATCTAAGAATATGTTTACAAGACGGTTTAAAGTCTCTATTTCTTCCGCTGTTAAATAATTCTTTGCAACTAAGATATCGCCCTTGCGTACAATAGAGCCTTTCCATGATGTAAGATTCATATTGGGTTTTTGGGGATCTGCTCGCGCGACTATTATCTCGGCGGCAGTTTGCAATGTCACTGCATACAACAATTTGTTTTGCACTTCTGCAAAAAACATCTGTGTTGCTTTGTCGTTTGGGTCATATCCATAGCTAAGCGAGAATAAGTCGCGAACTTTTTGATAAAATCTTTTTTCCGATGCCCTAATGTCTCGGATCTTTTCAAGCAGTTCATCGAAATAGTCCAATGCTCCAAACATATTTGGATTTTTCAGACGTTCCTCATTTATTAAAAATCCCTTTTCCAAATATGTTATAAGATTTCGAAGAGCCCACTGTCTAAACTCCACTGCGCGCTTACTTCTTACTCTAAATCCTATCGAGAGTATCATTTCAAGAGAGTAAATTAAAGTAGAGTAGCACTTCCCGTCAGAGGCAGTTATTAAGTAATCCTTAATAACTGATTTTTCGTTCAACTCCTTGTCGTTCAGTATGTTTTTGATGTGCATGCTGATGTTGGCAATGGAGGTCCCAAAAAGTTTTGCGATGTCGGATTGAGAAAGCCAAACTTTGTCGCTTATCTTGGTTAGAGCGATTTCTGTTCTGCCGTCGCGCGCTTTATAAATTATAACATTTTCATCACTCATATAATAAGAACTTTTATAATAGTTCTAATTGGTTGTTGTCTTGTTGTTTTTTGAAGGATTTTTTGCGGAGGGCGGGGAGGGCTGCGGGTCGGGGGGACATAGGCAGATTCTTTATCTCCAGAGAATAGTCGTCGTGGCTCCACTCGCACTTTTTGAGGATTGCTTTGGGTATTTTCTTTATTGTGAGATTGCTGTAAGCTTCGCGCTTGCCGTCAAACGAGCCGCAACATATCAAAAGCGTGCAATTTTCCCCTACATCGTCGCTTAACTTTTGCAGCATCTGCGCCGTCAAATGCTGGGTTGTCACATAGATAAAGTCGCTTTCGGTAGACTTGCCCTGCTTCCAATAGACATCGGGGCTCGGGTCAAAATTAAAGCCCTCCACCTTGCAAAGCGCGCGCACAAGCATGTTCTCGTTAAATTCCTTGTTGATTACGGGGTTGCCCCATTCGTCGAACTTTACGAGGCTCGGTGCCAAATTGTAGTAGCGGAACCCTCCGCCGCCGCGCCAGTTTGCCGACTTTGTAATGCCGCCCGCGTCCTCGCCGTCGATTACCTTTTTTAGACGCGGAACACAATGGGTGTCGCAATGCTCGCCCAACTCAATGCCAATCCACCTGCGCCCCATTTTATGCGCCACAGCCGCCGTAGTCCCCGAGCCCAAGAAACTGTCCAAAACCAAATCGCCAGGATTGCTCCCAAGTGTCAAAACCCGCTCAATCAAACGTTCAGGCTTTTTCCCTTTTTTAAACTTTACACTTCCTTCTTTTGCAATACCTTCCCAGGATATGTCAGTCCATACGTTTGTTAACAGTTTAGTTGATGTTAAAATCCCGTCGATTTCAATTACATTTTTACTGTAAAATGAAATTTGAGTTCCATTTACAATATATACATCGTCATGCGAACTTCTATTTACACAAAAAATTTCATTTGGTCTTTCTTTAGAATCATATTTGACTCTAACAATATCTGATCCTGCTCCTTCATCGCTAATTTCAGTGAATCTTATAACAGAAGAAGCATTATTAAAAACAAAACGATCTATATCCTTATCACTATACAGATTAGATGTTTTCTCTAGTAATATATCAAATATAAAATCATCGATACTTGATAAGTTGTTCTTTTTTATTTTATTCCAAATGGAATCCGAAATACGCTTTATATCAATAATATTGGAAAAATAGAATCTCTCTGATATAAAATTTGCCACCTCTTTATTATCTTGGAAGTCTCCATGATTATTAAACTCATCAATGAAGTCTTTTAATATCTTGATCTTCCCATTATTTAAGTTCATCAAGAAGGCTTTTTTTAGAGTGGTAAATCGCCAATTCTTGTAATTGTCATATCTATTCAATATGAAAATCTTATAGGCATCACTTCTTGGTGATTTTACTCGCAATGATTTTGACTCAAAAAAACTCTTATCTTTTGCGTACCATATGATATATTCGGATGATTTGAATACGCCAGGATTGACTGTACTAAATGCAGAAGGAGATCTCGCATCTATGGTTATCCTATTTACAAAATTGTTCCTTCCAAAAATTTCATCCATCAATACCCTAAAGTAATCTGACTCATTGTCATCTAGATGAACAAAGATACTTCCTTCCTTACTTAATAAAGAATGTAAAATATCAATTCTTTCGCGCATTAGGGAAAGCCAGATGGAGTGTTCGAGGCCGTCGTCGTAGTGTTCAAAAGCGTTTCCGGTATTGTAAGGAGGGTCGATGTAGATGCACTTTACGCGGCCGGCATAATCTTGCTCGAGGGCTTTGAGGGCGAGGAGGTTGTCGCCATGAATGAGCATATTGTCGAAAATATCGTTATCCGACACTCTTTTATCCGCATGATAGCTTTTTTCAGGATCTTCAATAAGGATCCGCGGCTCCAACTTCGCCCGCTTCTCCTTCCCCACCCACATCAATTCTAACTTCTGCTTCTGCATATGATTAAATTTTTAACGAATATATGCCAGTATATCATCCAAATGGCAATCTTTAAACCACTTATTTACGTGGATAAACTTATGTTCCATAAGACAATTAGAACATATATGAAAATTAATAAAATCGGGTATGGGTGAATTTCTGCTATCATGTAAAAGAATCAACTTTGAATTAGGATAATATTGTAACCAATGCAGTATGCGCCTATTTATTCCTGCATCATTCCATCCGTATCCCGAAGCAATTAGAATATTTTTTTTGTCTAATGAATTATGAAATTTATTGAACATATAAAAATAGATTCCAAAAGAATAAATATGTTCTTTTACAGTACTTCCAGTTAATATTTGAGGTTCCGGATTAATCAATTTATAGTTTGTTTTGTTTTTGTATAATTCGATTCCAGAAAATCCTATATAATCTTTAGGCTTTATTATGTTATATATTTTCTTTTCCTGGTCCAAGACAGTAAACCAATTTATTGATCCATGAAGTTTATATAAATGAAATTTCTTTGTTCTATCAATATATTTATTATCAAAGATCTCAATTCCATCAAGGAGATATTTGAAATTCATTCCTAATCTATCTTTTAAGTATCTCTCTATTAATAGATCGTGGTTTAAAGAAAAAATGTCTATATCGCTAATTTCACTACAATTTGATATTTCATCAAATAGATTAAATCCCTGTATTTCTACTGTCTTGCTTTTTTTTAACAATGAAGCAACTGCCCAAGAAATAAAGTTTTTCGAAGAATAAAACAACATATCGGGATGGCAAGAAGAATACGGTCTTTCATTATCTTGTCTGGGCAATATATATCTTGCATTTCTATAAATATTGTACAAAAATGCTGATGTTGCACAGTTACTGATTCCACCTAATGACTCATCAATTTGTTGCAATATTGAATATAGATCTTCATATGTAATATGTTGTGAAGGCGATCTGGTATCTGAAAAAGAATTTTTGATTTCATTTTTGACAAATTTCAAAAATTTTTGTTCATCTAACACTTCACTTTTTTCAGGTGATTCGAAATATATGCCATTTTTTGCTTTTCTCCAGCTATCATTTAAAATAGAATTTGTGATCTCATTAACATTCGGCATACCAGAAGAATATGATATACCAGACCCAAATAGAAACATAATTTTTTTATTCATTCTATTCCTTAATATTGCTAACATGTTTTTTATTTTAATATCCTAATCAGATCTTTTTTTGATCTCTTTTTTTCATATAATATCTATCAACTTTTTTACTGATGTACCAAATTTAATGTATATGTTTCTCGAAACGAATTTTTCTTAAGTTTTTATAATATAGAGTAATTTTTATAAATATCTAAACAATTCTCCAGTCTATTGCGAATATGATTTTTGATTTTACGGGTTTTTGCAAAGATTTTTCTGCATTTTTTATTAGTTTATCGCGTTCGGCGTCTATTGCGTCTTGGGCTTCAAATAGTTTGCGGCGCATATTCATGCGCTCGGTGTCGAGCGTTTTTTGTTGCCGCTGAAGTTCTATTTTTTCCTCAAGAGTGTGTGGTTGGCGGGAGGTCTTTTTCAGTTCCCGTATCTTTTTGTCCATCTCTTTCAGTTTGATTTCGAGGGCGTTTTTGCGGTCGTTGCTCCAACTTTCCAACTTTTCCACTTCGGCGTCGAATTCCTTTTCGGCATTTTGGGCGTTTTGCCGCAAGATTTCCGCCTTTTGGCTCTCGAAAATTTCCTCCAATTTGCCGGGGATAAATGTTTCGTTTATATCGTAGGCGCGCGCGATGAGATTAAATAGGCGGCGGGCAGTGTCTTGCTCTATGGTGTTGCCCAAATCGTCAACGCAGGAAATTACAAGGTGGTCTTCGGGGTCGGAATCGCCGCCAATGGTGACTTTTGAAAGCATGAGCTTGCCCGACTTTTTCGCTCTACGTCAAAGATTGTGGAATGGTGGAAAAAAAAGAGGGCAAAGAGAATAAAAAATGTTCTACAATGCCCAATGTGTTAATCAAGGGTTACAAGATACTCAGGACAGTAAGAGTTGGTCAAGACTTTTCGCTTGCGGAAGTTGAGCATAAGCAGTCGGGTATACCCGACTGCTTATGCGGGTCGCATCGTTTGATACATTACGATTCCTACCGGCGTTATATTAAGCACGTCTCTGAAAACGGAGCTATTTATCATCACAAGGTAAAATGCAAGCGTTACAAGTGTCTCGATTGCGGAAGGGTCTTTCGCGAAAGGCTTGAGGGAGTAAGGCCTTACGCTCGTCACTCGGAGAGGTTCAAAAACAGGCTCGTAAGTGAATACGCTCGGAACGTTTGCAATAAGGCTATTGCCCGGATTTACCGCATATCTGCAAGCACGGTTGAGCGGGCAATCCACAGTAGGTACGAGCAAAAGCTCAAAGAGCAAATCAACTATCCTTGTCCTGAAATTATAGGAATAGACGAGCACACAATCCACAAGGGTTACAAGTTTGCGACTACGATAGCCGACTTATCGCACCACAGGGTATACGATGTTATTAAAGGGAAGAGGCATATCGATATAGCAGGCGCGCTAATGTCGTACAAAGGCAGGGAGAAGGTGAAGGTAGTGTGCATGGATTTATCGAGCGGATATCGAAGTATCGTAAGGAGATGTTTTCCGAGGGCGAAGATAGTAGCGGATAGGTTTCATGTGATACGATTAGTGCTCCACCACTTTATGGAATTTTGCAAGAGTGCGCAGGAAGAAGTAAAGTGGAAGAGATCGATTACTTATCCTTTGCGGAAAAGGAGAGAGAGGCTAAAAGCGCAAGAGATGGAGCGGCTTAAAAGCTTTTTTAGGGGAAATCCGGCAATAGAGCTTGCGTACGAATTTAAGGAGCGATTATGCGGGCTATTGAATAAAAAGAGTCAGACGGCAAAGCAATGCAGGGATAACATAAGAAAGTTAAAGGAAATGATGAAGATAATGAAATACGAAGCGCCGACAGAGTTTGGGAAGCTTGCGGAAACGATAAGCGAATGGTTTGCGCCGATAATAAGAATGTGGAGATTTACAAAAAATAACGGAATAACGGAGGGCTTCCACCGCAAGATGAAATTAATACAACGCAGAGCCTACGGATACAGAAACTTTGAAAATTACAGACTGAGAGTCCTCGTGGAATGCGGGGTAAAACTATGAAAGACAAATCTAAAAAATCAACCTATTCCACAACCTTTGGTGTTGACCCGACTTTTTGGGTAGCTGTTCCAAGGCCGTTATTTTGCCGGGGGTATTGTCGTAGTCAAAAAGTATGCCGCGGTAGGGCAAGTCGCGGTTTAGGGCTCGGGAAATCAGCTTTTCGGCGATTGGGTGGGTGATGCCGTAGGGTTCGCAATAGTCGCCAACCCATTTTATGGCGTACCGCTTTTTGTCGGGAACGTCGCGGTTTTGGGGATTAAACATTTGAAATGTTAGATTTTTCTCGTCGAAAAATGCGCCGGTGCCGTCGAGCTCGTGCCGTGTGAGAGCCCACAATAGAGCCTGCATTTTGTCAATAGTTTCGGAAGACGCCTCTTGGAAAACATTCAGGCGCTCGGCAACTTCGGCGTCAAAATTCTCAATCAGTTTGCGGCGGGCGCTGCGCATGTTTTCGCCTATCTCGGTAGCGAACATTTCTTGTATGAAATCGAACTCGCGCTGAATGTCGCAGGAAGTACGGCAATTCTGGTATATTTGGGCAATGCGCCGCTCGAAGTCGACGCCGTTGCCTATGGCTCCCAAAACTTCGTCGCTTGCGCCAAAAACACCTTCGAACAATTTTAACTTCTTTTCAAGAATATCAAAAACTCTGCAATCGGCTTCGTTATTTATATTCAAAAAATTTACAACCACGACGTCGTACTTTTGTCCGTAGCGGTGGCAGCGTCCTATGCGCTGTTCTATGCGCTGCGGATTCCACGGAAGATCGTAATTTACCACAAGCGAGCAGAACTGCAAGTTTATGCCCTCGGCGGCGGCTTCGGTTGCTATCATAATTTGCGCATCGTCCCGAAAATGCTCGACAAGGGCTGTGCGCATGTCCGCCGTTTTCGACGCCGTTATGCGGCTTGGGTTATTTGCGCGCCAATTATCGTATATACGCTTGCTTTCGGGGTCGGAATTCGTGCCGTTAAAGAGCATTATTTTATCTTTATACCCGTTTGCCGAAAGAAGCTCGCATAAATACTGCTGCGTGCGGCGCGACTCAGTAAACACAACCGCCTTTTCCGTTGCTCCAAAACTTTTTGCCATTTTAAACCCCTCTTTTAGGGCTATCAACAAAGCCTTCCCCTTGGAGTTTTCCCGTATGGCAAGCGCGTGCGAAAGGTATGTCTTTAAATCGGCAATTTCAGACTCTATTGCCTTGCGCTCTTGCGCGGTAAGAGGGGCGGGTACTTTGTCGGAATCGGAATCTTCATCTTCGCTTTCGCCGTCCGCGTCGTCATCTCTTTCGCTATCTAAAGATTCTGGAAGGGTGTCAAAATTTTGATATTCGCTCGCCGTCTCAAAGTCGTCTTCTATATTTATGTTACCGTACAGGGCGGAATCGGCCTTCAGCATGTCCTCGAGGCGCGTTATCAAACTTTCAAGAGTGCCCGCAATCGCGTAGCTCGACGACGCCAAAAGCTTGCGCAATATCATGGTCATGAGCTTGCGCCTGCTGTTGGGCAAGGCCTGGAGCGTCTCGCGCCGCAAATATTCTGAAACCTCGTTATAAAGCAAGTCTTCCGCTTTGGAAGATTCAAACTTCTGCGTGTAGGCGTGCCGCTTTGTATACTTTATGTACTTTAAAACCTGTTTTCTCAGCGTGCGCTTGCAGACGTTTTGAAGGCGCTTGCGAAGCTCGGCAAACGACGATCCGCTTTCGTTTGCGATAAAAAGTTCGCGAAAGCTCTTTTCGTCGCCAAAAATGTGGTCGTCTATCAGCCCGACAAGCCCGTATAGCTCCATCAAATTATTTTGAAGGGGTGTGGCGGTAAGCAGTATCTTTGGCGCCGATACAAGAGCGCGCTTTATTGCGGAGCCAATCTTGTTGCCGCTCTTGTAAACATTGCGCAGGCGGTGGGCTTCGTCGATTACTGCCAAGTCCCACGGTGTTTTAGAAAGATATGCCTCTTTGTTGCGGGCAAATGTGTAGGAGGTTATGACGATTTTGTCTGTGTCGAAAGGGTTCAAATTGCCGCTCTTTATTGCGTCATTAAAACTTTTTGCCTCCAAAATTACAGACGGCAGCGCAAACTTCTCCTCAAGCTCTATCATCCACTGCTTGCGCAAATTCGCGGGCACTATAATCAATATCCGGCGCTTCTTCTCCGCCCACCTTTGCGCAATTAGAATCCCGGCTTCTATCGTTTTGCCAAGCCCGACTTCGTCGGCAAGCAGCGCACCTTTTGAAAAAGGCGACTTAAACGCAAATACTGCGGCGTCCACCTGGTGCGGATTCAAGTCTATGCGCGAACCCATGAGGGCGGCCGCGATTCGCTCTATTGTCCCTATGGGAGCGCGCAGGGTGAGTTCGTTTGCGTAAAGCTGTGAATGGTAGTCTGTTATCATTAAAATTATTCCGCTGCCAAATCTGGTAAAATATTAAAGAATATTTTCGTGGAAAATTCAACCGCAATGTTGATTCTCTAAAATAATCCTTCTTTTATTCCCAGTAAAAAGTGTTGTATATTGCATATTTTCATAGAAAAAAGTGTATTAACTTTGCTGTTTTCTGCTCTTATTTTAATGCAAATAATAAAATTACAGCTATGTACAGAGACAAGTTAGAAGATTTAATTGCCTGGAAAAATGATAAGAATCGCAAACCTCTAATTCTTGGAGGTGCCAGACAAGTTATATTGGAAAATTCCAGAGTTATGGAATGGAATTTTGGCTCCGACACGAAAAATGCTCCGGGCAAGTGGAGCGGGCGGTGGGGGTCGAACCCATAACCTCAACCTTGGGAAGCATCGGTCATTCTTTTAATTTAACGCTATTGCCGCCTTTTCCGGTACCACCGATACCAAGATCGCGAGCCACTTGGTACCGCAATGAAACTCAAGTGCTTGTCAAATTTTGCAAAAATTCAATGAATTTGAAAAAATAGAACATGCGAAATTTCCCATTTCTCATAGGTAAACAATTATCAAATATTAAACATAATCAGTAAAATTTGTGTAAAAATAGGCAAAGAAATACGCTCTACGTCAAAGATTGTGGAATGGTGGAAAAAAAAGAGGGCAAAGAGAATAAAAAATGTTCTACAATGCCCAATGTGTTAATCAAGGGTTACAAGATACTCAGGACAGTAAGTGTTGGTCAAGACTTTTCGCTTGCGGAAGTTGAGCATAAGCAGTCGGGTATACCCGACTGCTTATGCGGGTCGCATCGTTTGATTCATTACGATTCCTACCGGCGTTATATTAAGCACGTCTCTGAAAACGGAGCTATTTATCATCTCAAGGTAAAATGCAAGCGTTACAAGTGTCTCGATTGCGGAAGGGTCTTTCGCGAAAGGCTTGAGGGAGTAAGGCCTTACGCTCGTCACTCGGAGAGGTTCAAAAACAGGCTCGTAAGTGAATACGCTCGGAACGTTTGCAATAAGGCTATTGCCCGGATTTACCGCATATCTGCAAGCACGGTTGAGCGGGCAATCCACAGTAGGTACGAGCAAAAGCTCAAAGAGCAAATCAACTATCCTTGTCCTGAAATTATAGGAATAGACGAGCACACAATCCACAAAGGTTACAAGTTTGCGACTACGATAGCCGACTTATCGCACCACAGGGTATACGATGTAATTAAAGGGAAGAGACATAGCGATATAGAAGCCACGCTAATGTCGTACAAAGGCAGGGAAAATGTGAAGGTCGTCTGCATGGATTTATCGAGCGGATATCGAAGTATCGTAAGGAGATGCTTTCCAAATGCGAAGATAGTAGCGGATAGGTTTCATGTGATACGATTAGTGATCCACCACTTTATGGAATTTTGCAAGAGTGCGCAGGAAGAAGTAAAGTGGAAGAGATCGATTACTTATCCTTTGCGGAAAAGGAGAGAGAGGCTAAAAGCGCAAGAGATGGAGCGGCTTAAAAGCTTTTTTAGGGGAAATCCGGCAATAGAGCTTGCGTACGAATTTAAGGAGCGATTATGCGGACTATTGAATAAAAAGAGTCAGACGGCAAAGCAATGCAGGGATAACATAAGAAAGTTAAAGGAAATGATGAAGATAATGAAATACGAAGCGCCGACAGAGTTTGGGAAGCTTGCGGAAACGATAAGCGAATGGTTTGCGCCGATAATAAGAATGTGGAGATTTACGAAAAATAACGGAATAACCGAGGGCTTCCACAGGAAAATGAAACTGATACAACGAATGGCTTACGGTTATCGAAACTTCGAAAATTACAGATTGAGAGTCTTGGTTCTATGCGGCGTCTTTCATTAAAATCCACTCTCTTTGGTGTTGACCCAAAAATCAACCTATTCCACAACCTTTGGTGTTGACCCTATTATCTGTATTCTAAATGGAGCGGGCGGTGGGGGTCGAACCCATAACCTCAAGCTTGGGAAGCTCGCGCTCTGCCAATTGAGCTACGCCCGCGTTTGATTGATTCTGCCTTTATCCCATTTTATGCCGTTTTTGTAAAGACATATTTTTTCTTTTGCCTGTTTTTGGGGAAATTTCTCGCCGTTTTATTTTTTGCGCGGGCGTATATTGGGCGTTTGCCTATATCCGGCGTTGCCTTTTAAATTATTGATAAATGCGGAGAGTATTGTCTGGCGCTGCGCTTTTTTAATCCGCGCCGCCTCGGTATGGCGTTGGCGAAGCTTGACGGGCGCGGATATTGATTGGAAAGGGAGAGTTTGATTGCCAAAGATGGTCGAAATCCGCCCGAGATTCTCAGAACGGAAAGATTGCGGGCTGAGCAGGAAAGCGCGGTGGGCATCCGGCTATGTTGCAGTGTTTCCTTTGAAAATCTAATGTGTTGGAAAATTTTCTACGCCCAAACTCGTGCGCATGATTGGGCGGAATGATTTTTTGCGATTGCGCTGCGGGCGGGAATGGGAAAGCCTGCCTGACATATCCGGTTGGGAAGTCCCCCACCCGCGGGAGCCCGCCGCGCACTCGCGCGCATGGATGAAATTTTCAAGCGCGCATTATGGCGTTGTTGTCTTTATCCCGTCGCTTTCGCTGCGGATTTGTTTGCCGCTTATTCGGCGGAGAGTCCAAGCAGCTGGTACGCTATCGCGCGCGCCATTTTTTCGTGGCCTTTCGCGTTGGGGTGCAGGAGGTCTGTGTCCTTTTTATGGAAAAAGCGCGCGTGGGAGGCGGCATTCGGATAGAGCCCGCACAGCGAATTCAAGTCTATCACAGGAACCGCCCAGACGTTTCCGGCTTCCCTGACGGCTTCGACATAAGAGTCCACATAAAGCCCTATGCGGTTCGGAAAAGATTCGTCGGGCTGCACGTTGTCCGGGCCGAATTGCGCGAACCCGCGGTGTATGGGGGTAATCAGGATAATCGGCTTGTCGGGAAAATTTTCCTTCAAAAACGACATTGCGGCGTTTATTCTGCCCTTGAAAGTGGAGGTGTCCATCGATGGCGTTCTGCGCTTGCGGATTTGCGTTTTGCCGCCGGCTATCGGAGCTTCGGCGTCGGCGTACTCGTACCATTCTCCGAGCTTCACGCCTCCGTTGTAGTCGTTCGTGCCGGCGAATACGATTATCGCGTCTATGACGTCCGCCCCGTCGGATTTCAGCTTTTGGGCCTGTTTGAGTATTCCGCGGAACGTGTCGCCGTTGATTCCGTAGACGCGCGGGGATATGCCGAGAATTTCCTCCAAAAACTGCCAGTAGTTTTTGGAGGTTCCCACGTGGGATTTGTCGGTGATGGAGTCTCCGAGAAATGCGACGCGCTTGGCTTTCCACTGGCTATTGATTTCGGGGTTTTTGGCAGATTCGGGGGCTTCCGCGGCGGCTATGGCGGCGGGAAGCAGTGAGAGCGCGATGGCGGCGGCCGCCGCGGCGGATTTAAATTTTTTTGCGGAAAACATTCCGGACATTTACGCGCCCGCGGGGAGTTCGTCAATTTTTTTCGCGAAAGTTTCGCCCGCTGGGGCTTTTGGTTGGCGCGTTCGGGCAATTTCGGGGGGCTTGGCGGGGAAATTTCAATTGACAACCCCCGCCGATTGTCGTTTTTGTGTGGATAAAGATTGGCGGGGGGAGAGGTTTGGATTTAATCCTGCGTTTCTCCGCTGCCGAAAGCCGTCTCTCTTCGTTGCTTGGCGGGGGGAGGGCGTCAATTTACCTCTCTTTAAAAACAATAAAATCAACATATTATGGCCAAAATAATTGTCGACGGGAACCAAACTTTGGATTTGGGCAAAAAGGGCCGCCCGGGCGGTTTTAAATTCGAGCGCATTTTTACCAAGGACGGCGTTTTCGCCTACGATACGGCCAGGTGGGTTCGCAAGGACATAAAAATGTTCGCGTCGGGCGAAACGGTGTTCTCGCGCCAAAACGTCGAAGTTCCCGAGCACTGGGGCGACAACGCCTTAAAAATCACCGTCAGCAAATATATTTTCGGCAAAGACCCCGGAACCGTCGAGTACGAAGACTCCATAAAGCAGATTTTCGACCGCATTGCGAATACTTATACAGTTTGGGGATACCAGCTCGGGTATTTCGCAAACGAGAAATCCGCATTCGTCTACAATCAGGAGATGAAGTACATGCTGCTTCACCAGATGTGGGCGCCCAACAGCCCGGTGTGGTTTAACATCGGCCACTGGGAGCAATGGAGATGGGGGCGTCCGGATCTGCGCGAGCTGCTTGGCAACAAGGGCAACGACGCCTATTACGGCGTCGAGACCAGGAACGGTGTGGAGGCGAAAAAATCGCTCAACGCCTATGCAAACCCGCAGGCGAGCGCGTGTTTTATCCTCGGAGTCGAGGACTCGATGGAGGCTATTTTAAAGCACCAGTACACCGAGGGCAGCATATTTTCGAGCGGCTCGGGCGTGGGCATAAACATTTCCTCAATCCGCAGCGAAGGCGAGCCCATCGCGGGGAAGGGGTCGGCTTCGGGGCCGCTTTCTTTCGACAGGGGCTGGGACAAAATGGCGGGCGCCATAAAGTCCGGCGGCAAGACGCGCCGCGCCGCGCGAATGGTCGTGATGTACTCCGACCACCCCGACGTCTTTGAATTTGTCAAGACGAAATTCAGGCAGGAGGAAGTCGCCAAGGTGATTTTGCAGGAGCACAACGTAATCTGCGGGCTCCGGCAGCTGGCTAGGCAGAAGCTCGCCGACGGCACGCCCGAAGAGCAGATTGCGGCCAAGATGCTTTTGAGCACTCCGTTTGTCGTCGACAAGACTTTCAGCCCGGCGATGGACGACCTCATTTACGGGCAGACGCTCTCGAACCAGAACGCAAACCACACAGTCTCCATGAAGAGCGGATTTTGGCTCGCCTACAAAAACGGGACAAAATACGCAACCCGCTGGGTGAAGGATCCCTCCCATGTCGTGCGCGAATACTTTCCGAACGAGATGCTCGCGCAGATGGCAAACGCCATTTGGAACAACGCAGAGCCCGGCCTGCACAACAACGACATCATCAATTTCTGGAGCACTTTCCGCGACGAGTGCATGATTGAGACGAGCAATCCGTGCTCCGAGTATCTCGGCCCCGTGTTCAGCTCGTGCAACCTGAGTTCTTTCAACATTATCCGCTTCTACAAGAACTCGAAGTTCGACATAGAGAAGTTTAAAAAGGCCGTGGAAATCGCGATGGTCGCCGCCGACATGAACATCACCAAAGGCGGCTTCCCGATTCCGGAAATCGCGATAAACACCGTCAACTACCGCACTACGGGAATAGGCTTTGCCAACATCGGCGGTCTGCTTATGTCTTTGGGCATTCCCTACGACTCTTCGGAGGGCAGGGCGATAGCCGCTTCCCTTGCGTCTCTGCTGACTTCCGTATGCTATTCCACGAGCGCGAAGCTCGGCGCGGCTCTAGGCGAATTTGCGAAATATCCGCTCATAAAGGGCAGCATGCGCAGGGTTCTCAACATGCACGCTCTGATGAATGACGAGCTCAAAAAGCTCCTCGGGCTAAAAGCGCACGCGCACAAAAACGAGGACCTGCCGAACGAAGATTCTTTTACCGCGCGCGACGCGATAGAGGGCTTCAAAAAGAGCGTCGGCGAAAAGGTTTCGCTGGGCTCCGAGTGGAACGACGTGGTGGAGGAAGCGGGCAGGCTCTGGGATTCCCTCAAAAAGGAGCCGGTTTTCCGCAACAGTTTTGTCACGTGCATAGCTCCAACCGGCACCATCAGCGCCCCCATGGGCATCTACGAGGAGGGCACGACTTCCGCCGAGCCCGAATATTCGCTCGTAAAACACAAGCAGCTCAGCGGCGGTGGAACAATGACCCTCATAAACGGCCTCGTCCCGCAGGGGCTAGCGAAGCTCGGATATTCGTTCGAGCAGATTTTGACGATTATCGCCGAAGTTTCGGGGCTTGCGGGCGCGGAAAATTTTCTTCATTCCAAGCATGTTTCCGAACACCTCGAAGCGCTAAAATCCATCGCCGACGGCGGCGAAATCTGCCGCGAGATTTCCGCGCGCCTCTCATCCGTCCGCGACGAGGCAGAGTACCGCGACCTGTTTAAGCGCATGTGCTCCCAGTCGGAAAAGGGCACTCTCCCGTTCTCCGATGCCGCCATTTACTTCGGTTGCGGCCATATGGAGGGCGTCCCGTGGGTGGACGAGCGCACACTCAAAGTTTTCGACTGCGCCAACACCGCTTTCGGCGGAACGCGCTGCATAGCTGTGGACGGGCATGTCAAGATGCTCGGCGCCCTCCAGCCGTTCATCTCGGGCGCTTCCAGCAAGACCATCAATATGCCCGCCTCCGCCACCGAAGAGGACATCGTCAAGAGCCTTGTCGAAAGCCATGAGCTCGGCGTAAAGTGCATCGCAATCTACCGCGACGGCTCGAAGGCGAACGCCGTTTACAGCACGCGCCTCGATTCCGGCGAGATTCAGGACGCATGGCGCAGAGTCGTGGAAACCGCCTCCCAAATCAGGCAGCAGGAGCACGCCAACCCTGTCCGCAAGCGCCTGCCGTACCGCCGCTGGGGCCAGACTATAAAGTTCACCGTCGGCGACGACATAAACGGCTACATGACCGTCGGCGTTTCCGAAACAGGCTATTGCGCCGAAATCTTCGGCAGGCTGGGGCAGGGCGGCTCTTTTATCAACGGCATGTTCGACGCCTTCTGCAAGGCTTTCTCAATCGCCCTCCAGTACGGCGTGCCATTCGACGACTTTATCGGCGCATTCCGCTACATGTCCTTCGATCCTTCCGGCTGGGTGAGAATCGGCGACTACAACGAGGAGGGCGACAAGCCCGAAATCCATACCTGCAAAAGCATAGTCGATCTGCTCATGCAGCTTTTAGACTGGATGTTCCCGTCCGAAAACGGACGCCGCCTCCGCCAGCTCGACCAGGATTATATCGCCGCCATGTTCACGAGCAACGGGCGCACCATGACTGTAAAATCGGTGGAACGCGCCCCCTTGCAGACCGAGCTGCCGCTTTCGACCCCCGCGCCGCAAAAGAAGAAAAAGGATCTCGCAATGTCCAGCGCCCTCACTTGCCCCAAATGCCATTCTTATGCGTATGTCTTTGACGGCAAGTGCCGCTCCTGCCGCGATTGCGGATACAAAGACGGTGGTTGCGGAGCCTGATTTGGCGAATGCTTTTGGCGCGGTGCTGCGTTAAGAAAGCCTTTAAGACCGCTCGCGTATGTTTAATACGCCACGCGCCCTTAAAGGCTTTCTTATACTCGCCCCGCATCCAAAATCATTGCGCCAAATCGGGAACCTTTGGTTTTTTAAAACGAACTCCGGAAGTACTGACGAACCTCCCATAAGATGTTCGTTTTTTTGTGGGGAACAGGGAGGGGATAGAAGCATTGGCGAAGCCAATCTTCGTAAGGGCGCAGCCCTTCAATGGCCGGCACGCCCCGTGCCTGGCTGGCGCACCTTGCGCCCGTAAGGGGCGTCAGCCCCTTCAATGGAAGCGGCCCTGCCGCCCCCTTCTATGGTCGGCGGCCCTTGCCGCCCGCCCCATTTCTGTGTATGAATAGAGCACCTTTTTTGTGGAAGCGGCGTTGCCGCCTTTGTACTGCTTATCTCTGAAACGTAAAAAAACCTGCCTTGGTATTGGCAGGTTTTTTTACCGTTAAAGCGGCTTGTTGCGCCGTTTTATTGCCTGGGGGGGAGCTGTTGGGGAACCTTGCTCTTTGCAAGTCTCACATAGGCTGGCAGGCCGTTTTCGTAGGGAACCTGAACTTCGCCCTGAATTAGCGGCATCACATATTTGTTGAACTGGTAGCTGATTGAGATTTTGTCTTCGGCTATCCAGGTTTCAGGGAAATGTTTTACTCCGTTGGCGACTTCAGCGAGCGGCACGAGAACTGTTTCGCAGGCGTATTTTTCGGAATCCGCGCGCACGAGCGCGACCATCTTTCCGGTTTGCCCTTCGACCGCCGCCTGGACCGCGACCTGCCCGCACATGAACGCTTCGTTGGAGTCCGCGAGAGACGCGCAGTGGGCGGCGGCGCGCTGCTCGTGCCCGAATTTGCAGGAGCGCGCCTTTACGCCGAGATTGGCGGCGACAAGGTTTTGGAGGTATTCGCCAACTCCGCCGAGCTGCTCGTGCCCGAAAGAGTCCTGCATTTTGCCGGCGGCGACAAAATTTCCGTTTGCGTCGGCAAGGCCTTCGCTCGCCACCACTAGGCAGAAGCGGTTTTTCTTGAGGCATTCCTGAACCTGCGCGAGGAAGTATTCCGCGTTGAACGCCACTTCCGGCAGAAGTATGATGTGCGGGGCGTCTTCGGGCTGGTTGCGGCGCTTGGCGACGCTTGTACCGGCGGCTATCCATCCGGCGTTTCTGCCCATCACTTCGACTATCGAAACGAGGTCGTGGTTGCCCATGGCCTCGTGGTCGAGCGCAAGCTCCCTGATGGCGGTGGAGAGATATTTGACGACGCTGCCGTAGCCGGGGCAGTGGTCGGTGACGGGAAGGTCGTTATCTATCGTCTTGGCGACCCCTATGACGCGCATATCGTAACCCTGGGCGGCGGCGTGGTCCGCTATTTTGTTGGCGGTGTCCTGCGAGTCGTTGCCGCCGATGTAAAAGAAAAATCGGATGTTGTGCGCCTTGAATACTTCGATGACGCGCGCGAAGTCCTCTTCGCTCCTGAGCTTGTAGCGGCAGGTTCCGAGGGCGGCGCCCGGCGTGTAGCGCAGGCCGCGAACCGTCTGCTGGGATTCGTCCGCGAGGTCTATGAGCTCTTCGTTCAGAATGCCCTCCACTCCGTTGAGGGCGCCGTAAATTTCCTCTATGCAGTCGTGGTTGAGCGCTTCCGTAATGACGCCAGCGAGGCTCGAATTTATGACGGCCGTGGGGCCGCCGGATTGCGCTACCAAAACGTTTCCAGTCAGTTGTTCTTCCATAATATAGTTTTTATTTGATAAATTTTTAAGCGCACATATTGCCTAAAATCGCGCGTTAGGCAAACATTTTCTCTCGGAATTTGTTGCTCGCGCGGCCCGCGCAAACTTTTGGAAGGCGGGTAAAAAAGATTCGCATTTTCGGCGGAATTTTGTTTGCATTGGGTATTTAAAGAAAATGGATTCGGAAATAAAATGCGTCTATCCCAGAAGGGTCGCCGCCGATATGGTGGCGCCGCTTCCGCTTGTGAAATACGAGGGCGAAATAGAGCTCGTCGAGGACGAGTCACAGCTGGACAGTGCGTTGGCGGAAATCTCCCGCGAGAGCGTGCTCGGCTTCGACACCGAGACGCGCCCCAACTTCAACCGCGGAAAATCGCAACCGGTTTCCATATTGCAGCTCGCGGGCGCGGAGAAAGTTTGGGTCATAAGGCTCGACCCGCTCGCGGAGCGCCTTGCGGACATCTTCAAGGTGCTTGAAAACCCGGCGATAAAAAAGGCGGGGCTTGCGGTGCAGGGTGATATAAAGAGCTTGCGCGCGCGCTGCGCGTTCAGCCCCGCGGGGTTCGTGGACGTCTCGGCGTCGACGACCAAAATCGGCATAATCAACACGGGCATGAAGAACCTTGCCGCCCTGATATTCGGCGAGAGGATATCGAAGGCCGCACAGCTCTCGAATTGGGCGAGCGAATCGCTCACCAAAAAGCAGATAAACTACGCCGCTACCGACGCGTGGATGAGCCGCAGGCTCTTTCTGGAAGTTCGCGAGATTTTGAAGGATCCCCGCACGTCCATAGAGCCGGAGCCGCCGCCAGAGCCCGAAAAATTCAATATACTCGAGTTTGTCCGCAAAGCGATTAAAAAAGTTTCAGAGAAAATTTCCCCCCGTGAAAAAAAGCGCGGGGACAAGAAAGGTGGGCTGCTTGGGCTGCTCTTTAAGAAGAAGCCCGCCAAGAAGCCGAGGCGCAGGGGCGGGCGCCGCCGCGGAGGGCGCGGGCGCGGCGAAAAGGGCGGCGCGAATTCCAAGCCCAAGGCTTAGCGGGAGGATTTTCCCGTTTTTCGCCCGCCGTGCGCTTTCTCCGGAATGGGACGCGCGCGGGGCGGATATTTTGCGGTTCCCTCCTCGCGCGAAAAATTTTTGCTTCCGCGCGTATTTTGCCGCCGCGCCGCAAAAGGTTTAGCGGGCGCGGCGAAAATCTCCGCGCCTTAGCCGAAACGGTTTTTCCCGCGCGCGCGGGCGAAGTTCCCGCATTTTGCAAATCCTATTTTTTCCCCGCAGGGGCTTTCCTGGGGGCTTTCGCTGAGGACACTACTATCGCCGCATTTTTGCTGTCGCCCGAGTAGTACGCCAAGTAGTGGGTGTCGCCGACGACCGTGGCGTTCACATTTCCTGCGTCGTAGCCGACCGCGCTCGCAAAGGCCACTATTTCGGGATTCGGCCACGCGAGCGGATGCCCGAAAATCCTGTCAGCGTCAGCCACCCTGCGCTTGAGCATTCCGCGCGCGCGCTGGTAGTAGTAGTTGCTGATTAACCCCGTCTTTTCGTCGTACACTATGCTCGGGGTAGAGATGAAGACGTCGCCGATGTTGGTTCTCTCGCGCGTCCACGTCTTGCCGTAGTCTCTCGATTCCAGCTGGAATTGCGCTCTCTCCGTGGAGTCCGCGCTGTGCTCTATCCGCGCTATGGCGAGGATTCTGCCGTTCCCGATGTATGCCGCCGACTGCTCGGTGTTCCAATTTTTATGGTTCAGCCCCGACTCCGCGGTTTTTTGCGTCCACGTCCTGCCGTTGTCTTTGCTGACGAGCGTTCCCCACGAATTGAGCGCGTCTTCTCCGTAATTTCCGGTAAACCAAATCGCCATGAGCCCGACTGTGGGCACCTTGAATACGTCCGTAATTTGCATGGGCGTCGGCGAGAGCTTCGGCGAGCATACGAACTCGAAATTTCTGCCGTCTTTCGTTCGGAAGAGCTTGTGTTCGACTCTTCCCTTGCCGACGAACCTTATCCATACGAGCATGTCGCCGTTTTCGTCGAGGCCCTTTCCTATCGGCACTTCGCCAAAGTCCGGGTCGTTCGACAACAGAGTTTCAGTCGACCATGTTTTGCCGCCGTCTTCCGATACGCGCGCATACGCCCCCCGCTTGCCTTCGTGTATTGTGTGCGCCGAGCCGCGGCTGTAAACGCACACGAGCTTCCCGCCGAGCGCCTGCATCATCGGCCACGAATTGTACCCCTTCGCGGTTTCGACATTTGCCGGCGCGGGCAAGTCTTCCACAGGCGTCATTTTGACCTCAATCAGCGCGGTCGGGGCCTCGAAAGTGTCGGACGGGTCGCCGGAGAGCCTCTCTATGCGGACGTTTACGGGCAGACCCGGAATGGCGGGGTAGCAGGATTCGAGCTCGACGGTTTTCTCCCTGAAAGGCCATGCGGAAATTTTCGAGCGCGCGGGAACGCACTTTAATTTGTTTACTTCCTTTTTGGTTTTGGGATCCGTCTGGGAGAGAACCGCCCTGTACACGTCCTCGTCGTATTTGCCTTTCGGCTTTTCGAGCGACGCCGCGGCGATTTCGATTTTCACGCCCCGATATCCCCCGGGCATTTTTGCGGAAACCGCCGAGACCGCTCCGCCGTCTTTTCCGGAAAATACCCATGCGGCTACGGGGCGGGATTTGATTTTCACTTCCCGCTTTTCGGGTGCTCCGGATACTGCGCGCATATCGTCGGCGCTTATGCGAATCGGCGCGGGGGCCTTTGTTTCGGCCGCCTCAACGCAGGCGAACGCTGCGCAGAGCGCGGCGAAGATTAAAAAACGGAAGCCGGTTGGGATATGCGGTTTTTTCATAGTTCGTAAATGTTCACATAAGATTAAAAAATATTCAGCAAAAAATGCGGATTTTGCGCAATCTTAAACGCGCATCGGTAGATTTTATTCAAAGACGCATTCGGCGGCGGGCGTTATCGGTTTCGAGTTCCCGAGGGGCCGGCGCTCTTTCAGCCAATCGTGCGCGCCGGAAACTTCAAACGCCTTTGTCCCGAAAATCCTGGCGTTTGAGGTCTCGCGGCGGATTTTTATTTCTGCGCGCTTTCCGGCGAGCTCCTGCGGTATTCTCCATGCAAACGGCGGCCACGCGCGCCTGCCCATGGATTTGCCGCCGATAAAGAGCTCCGCGGGCAGCCCGCCCGTGTCGGCTTTCAGCAAAACCGCCCATTCGGGGATTTTCATTTCCGCTGTCTGCGTTATGCCGCCCGCGTATCCGATGAGCCCCGCGCCGTCGTCTTTGTAAGGGGAGAGCTTTGGGCCGCTCTGCGAGAAATTTCCGGCGATTATGGCGGCGGGAAGGTAGGGGTTGTCCGATGAGGGGTTTTTTATTTTGAGGGTATGGCGGCCCTTTTTGAGGCGGACGGATTTTTGCCCGTAGAGCTCGCGCAGGCCCGGGGTGAGGGCGGCGCACGGCTTGTCCGCGGAAATCTCCGCGCCGTCGAGCTCGGCGACGGCTTTTTCCGGAATCTCCGCCAGAAGGATTTCCGCGTCCATGTCCTCCGAGACTTCAAAGGCAAATTCGCCGTTTTCAAACTCCGCGCGGGCGAAGTTGGGAGAGTCGATTTCGACTTTCCAGCCCGGCAGGATTTCCACGCCGCGCGATTGCAGAGCGACGGGGACGCGCGCGCCGTTTCTGACGGCGAAAACCGTTCTCGGCTTTTGGGAATAGCTCAATATCACCGCCGACCCGTCGGCGTATTCCCTGACGAAAACGTCGTTAAGCAGGTTTCCTCCGGCGTCCTCCATCCGCAGGCTTCTGCCGAATTTGGAGAGCAGCCGCTCTTTCAGCATCGGGTAGTCCCAGAAGCTCTTTCCCGTGATTTCGTCCCTGATCTGGTCGCCCTCAAGGTTCAGCACTACGGGGGAGGAAGGCGCGTCTTCCGGCGCGAGAAGCCGCCACGAATACTGGTCGGCGGAGAGGTTTTTGAGCAGTTCGGTGAGATTTGCGGGCTTGTACGGATACCGCACTTCTACGAGCGGCCTTTTCCGCTCCTTTGTAGCAAAAGACGCCGCGAGTTTGGCGTCTTCGCCGAGCTCCCTCATATATCCGAACCACGGCTGGGCGGGGGTGAAGGCGGTGTAGTATAATTTCTTTATGGCGTTGCCGCGCGCGTCGAGCGGCGCGAGCATAAAGTAGCGGTCCGCCCCGAAGCACGCCGCCAGCCATATCTGCCTGCGCAGCTTTTCATAGGGCATGTCCGTCGGGCCTATTGCAAACAGCTCGGCGGCGCCGCCCTTGTTGCCGCGCTTTTCGATTGCGTACATTCCCGTGCCGTAGGTCAGCCATTCGACGCCCTTCAAATCGTCGGGCGTGAAGATGTCGTCTATTCCGGGCAGGGAGAACTCTTGCAAGACTTTCAGGGGATGCCCGTTTTGCCGGAGCGCCCGCGACGAAAAGTATTCGTCCATAAGGTGACCGGTCAGAACCATTCCGCGCTCCGCGCACCAGTCGGAAATCTTTTTTGCGAAAACCTTTGAAAACCTGTCGGCGACGAGCCTGTTCACGGCGGCTTCGTAGGGCGCGCTCGACGTCCGCGCGCCGAGGAGCATATCGGAGCGCAGGTCGGAGCCCGCAAGCTTTTTGTAGTCTTCCTCCAAGCCGTCGTAGTACGGGATTCTCACAAGGTCTGCGCCGGATTTTGGGCTGAAATAGCCCGCGGACGGCTCGTCGGTAAATATGCCCTTTACGAGGGTTCCGAGGTACGGGGCGAGCTTTTGGGCGTATTTTTCGTGCGTTAGGCGCATGAAACACTCTACCGCGGCGGGATCGAGCAGGTTGGACATGTTTGGGTTTTCGCGCATGACGATCTCGAGTTTTCCGCCGCGCGACTTTGCGACGTCGAGGTGGCGGTAGGCGAAATTGGGGTTTTCCGCCATCACGGTTTTGTTCGCCGTGCCGCTCGGCCAGTTGAATTCGTCGTAGAGCCATACGGATGTGAAGCCGAGCTCTTCGGCTATGGCGCAGATGTTTTCGCACGCGTCGAGCCATTCGCCGGACATGTACCCGAATCCGAATCCCGAGCGCGGATATATCATGTATTGGGTGATTCCGGCCTCCTTTAAGCCTTTTAGGGCGGAGCGGATCGTTTTCGCGTCGGGCTTGCCGACGATTGCGCCCATCGGAACTATCGGATTTTCCGCGCCGCCCATTGCGGGGAAGGGGCGGAGCGACAAAACGCACAGCGCGAGGACGCATAAAAAATTGCGTAAATTCATAAAAAATATTTTAAGAAGCGGCGTCGGGCGGTCAAAGCTAATTTTCAATCCGCCCGCCGGATTTTTCTCGCGCAAAAAAAAGCGCGCCTGCGGGCGCGCTTTTTGATTGCGGCAAAGCCCGCCCGCTTTTTTGCGGGCGGGCGCGTTCCGCCGCAGACTCTCCGGCTCAGTATACGAACAGGAGCTCGCAGTACTTGGGCATCGGCCAGAGGCCGTCGGCGACCTCCGTCTCGAGCTTGTCCGCAACCGACCTCACGGCGTTCATGGCGTCGATTCTCGGCTGCGTACCCTCCTTTTTGAGGACGGCTTCTAGCTTGGAGTTCGCCCCGTCGAGCTCGTCGGCGAGAGACGCGATGGTTTTGCACTTCGCCGCCAAAGCCGAACTCTTCACGCCTGCACCCTTCGCCGCCGCCATGTCGGAGGACAGCTTGCCGAGGTATTCGAGGGCGGCGGGCATTATCATGGTCTTCGAGATGTTGAGCGTGAGCGCCGCCTCTATTTGGATCTTCTTGGTGTATTCCTCCATGAAGACTTCGTAGCGGCTCTTGAGCTCGGAGGCGTTGAGGACGCCGTACTTCTCGAAGAGGGCGATATTTTCGGGCTTGGTCAGCGGCTTGAGGGCTTCGGGGGTGTTGCGGAGGTTGGGCAGCCCGCGCTTGGCGGCCTCCTTCTTCCACGCCTCGTTGTAGCCGTCGCCGTTGAATACGACCCTCTTGTGCTTTTTGACGATATCCTGCAAAATCTTCTGCAGGCCCTTTTGGAATTCGGCCTTCGGGAGGGCTTCAAGCTTTGTGGAGATTTCGTCGAAAGCCTCGGCGACTATCGTATTGAGAATGATGTTCGGGTTGGCGCAAGACTGCGACGAGCCCGCCGCGCGGAATTCAAACTTGTTGCCGGTGAAGGCGAAGGGGCTCGTCCTGTTCCTGTCGGTGACGTCGCATGGCAGCGGCGGCAGGGTGTCCACGCCGATTTTGATGAACTTCCCGTTCTTGGAGCTCTTGGGCTCGCCCGCCTCGATCTGGTCGATGATGTCGGAGAGCTGCTCGCCGAGGAATATGGAGATTATCGCCGGCGGGGCTTCGTTCGCGCCGAGGCGGTGGTCGTTTCCGGTTCCGGCGGTTGCGGAGCGCAGGAGGTCGGCGTGCTCGTCAACGGCTTTGATCACCGCGCAGAGGGTCGTCATGAATATGGCGTTTTCGTGCGGGTTTGTGCCGGGGTTGAGAAGGTTGCGGTCGCCTACCGAAATCGACCAGTTGTTGTGCTTGCCCGAGCCGTTGACGCCCGCGAACGGCTTTTCGTGCAGGAGGCATTCGAAGCCGTGCTTTTCCGCCGTGTTGCGCAGGATTTCCATGATCATCATGTTGTGGTCTATGGCGAGGTTGAGCTCCTCGAACACGGGGGCGATTTCAAACTGCGCGGGGGCGACTTCGTTGTGGCGGGTTTTTGCGGGTATTCCGATTCTCCACAGCTCCCTGTCGACCTCGTCCATAAAGCTTATTATGCGCGGCTGTATCGAGCCGAAGTAGTGGTCTTCAAGCTGCTGGTGCTTGACGGGCGGCGCGCCGAAGAGCGTGCGGCCGGTCTGCATGAGGTCGGGGCGCAGTATATAAAGGGACTTGTCCACGAGGAAGTATTCCTGCTCCGCGCCGAGCGTGACGGAAACCCTGTCGTCGGTTTTCACCCCGAAGCACTTCATCAGGCGCTTTGCCTGCATGCTCAATACCTGTATGGAGCGCAGAAGCGGCGTCTTTTTGTCGAGCACCTCCCCCGTGTAAGAGCAGAACATCGTGGGTATGCAGAGGGTCGCGACGCCGCCGATGCGCTTTATGAAGGCGGGCGAGGTCGGGTCCCACGCCGTGTAGCCGCGCGCCTCGAAAGTCGAACGCAGGCCGCCGGACGGGAAGGACGAGGCGTCGGGCTCGCCGAGTATCAGGTTTTTGCCGGAGAACCTCGTGATTGCGCCGCCGTCTTTGTCGGGCTCGAGGAACGCGTCGTGCTTTTCGGCGCTTGAGCCGGTCAGCGGCAGGAACCAGTGCGTGTAGTGGGTGGCGCCCCTGTTCATCGCCCAGATTTTCATCGCGTGCGCGACGTCGTCGGCGACGGCGGGGTCGAGCGGAACCCCCTGGCGGATCGTGTCGAGAAGCTTTTTGTATATCGGCTTGGATACGTAGTCTTCGAGCGTCTTGAGCCCGAAGGCGTCGATGCCGTATTCGTCGCCGACGCGGTACGGCTTGATTTCCGCATTGTAGCCGCGTTCGCGGGCCGCAATGGAGGTCAATGCTTTCTTTCTTGCATTCATTTTGTTCCTTTTAGTTGTTTTAAATTTGTCAAGCAACGCTTTTGAAGTAAGCACATTTCGTGCCAGTTTTTGAAAAGCGCGGCAAAAGCCGCAGATTTTGTATTGATGCGGCTTTATTCCATTTATATATACATTTTATCCTGACAAATTTTGCCCGTTTTCCAAGACTTTTATAGTTTTGCCTCCAAAATATCCGCGACAAAATTGTCGCAAATGGATTTTCCGCTGCGACAAAATTGTCGCAATTTGGCGGCTAAAACTTCCTTTCGTTTTTATCAATTTAAATTTTAATTTTTAATTTATTGGATTTAAATGTATTGGGCAAAATACTACAAAATTGGCACGCCGTCTGCTTGGATTTGACGCAACAAATATCCAATTTATGCAGCAAGACAATAGCCACAACGGTTTTCCCCGCCCACAGGGGATGTACGATTCAATAAACGAACACGACGCCTGCGGAGTCGGGCTCGTGGCCGACATCAACGCCGCAAGAAAGCATGAAATCGTCGAAAACGGCATAGAGGTTCTCGAGCGGCTCATGCACCGGGGCGCCGTCGGCGGGGATTCGCGGACGGGGGACGGTGCGGGCATAATGACCCAGATTCCCGACGAGTTTTTCCGCCGCGAAATCCCGAATCTTCCGGAGCGCGGCAGGTACGGCGTTGGCATGGCTTTTCTGCCGCGCGACAAAAATGTCGCAGAAGAGTGCCGGCGCATCGTAGAGGCGGACGCGATAGAGGAGGGAATGGAGGTCTTTTTCTGGCGCGAAGTGCCCGTAAATTTGGACGCCGTGGGCCCTATGGCGCTCGAATCCAGGCCGGATATACTCCAATTTTTCGTGCGCGGCGCCAAGGGCGGAGACGCTTCCGCGTTCGAGCGTTTTCTATATATATTGCGCCGCAGGATAGAAAAGGACATTGATTCCAATACCGCCGCGGGCGACGCCTTTTACATCTGCACTCTCTCCTGCCGCACGATCGTCTACAAGGGCCTGCTAAACGCGCCGCAGCTGCGCAATTTCTTTCCCGACCTCTCCGACCCCGACTACAAGAGCGCGATAGCGCTCGTCCACCAGCGGTACAGCACCAACACTTTCCCGACATGGCGGCTTGCGCAGCCTTTCAGGTACCTGGCCCACAACGGCGAAATCAACACCCTGCGCGGGAACCTCAACCATATGCGCTCGCGCGAGGCGCATTTTGAATCCCCGCTCTTCGGGGAGGACATTAAGAAGGTAATCCCCGTAATCCGCGAGGGGCAGAGCGACTCCGCCTGCCTCGACAACGCCGTAGAGCTCTACGCCTCCGCGGGGCGCAGCCTTCCGCACACCATGCTGATGCTCGTGCCGCAGGCGTGGGGCAGAAATTTTTACGTAAGCAAGGACATCCAGGGGTTCTTCGAATACCACTCGGGGCTCTCCGAGCCGTGGGACGGGCCGGCCGCCATCGCCTTTACCGACGGAGTGAACGCCGGCGCGCTCCTCGACCGCAACGGCCTGCGCCCCGCGCGGTTTACGTTGACAAAGGGCGGCAAGTTCGTGCTCGCGTCCGAAACCGGCGTGCTTGACATTCCGCCGTCGGAGGTCGTAATGCGCGGCAGGCTCGGGGCGGGCGAGATGATATATCTCGACCTGAACAAGCGCCGCATTTTATTCGACAAGGAGATAAAGACGCTCGTCGCGCGCGGCAAGCCCTACCGCAGGTGGGTCGACGCCAACCGCATAACTCTAAGCGGCATATTCGAGTCCGTCCCCGAGCCGATTGTAGGCGAAAACCTCATACAGAGGCAAAAGCTATTCGGCTACACTTCCGAGGATCTCGACATGATATTGCGCCCGATGTGCGAGACCGCGCGCGAGCCCACTGGCTCCATGGGCAACGACGCCGCCCTCGCGGTGCTCTCCGAAAAGCCCCAGCTGCTCTACGACTATTTCAAGCAGCTCTTCGCGCAGGTGACCAACCCGCCCATCGACCCGATACGCGAGGAGCTCGTGATGAGCCTCATGACGTATATCGGCAACCAGGGAAACACCCTCGCGGAGCTCCCCGCGCACGCGCACCTATTGAAGCTTCCGCACCCGATACTCGCCAACCGCGACGTTGCCTGCATACTGTCCTCGAAGGTCGAGAACTTCCAGGCGGAGCGCATAACCGCCGAATTTTCCGCGGCAGGCGGCGAAAAGGCGCTGCGCGAGTCGGTCGAAAAGATATGCGACGCCGCCGAAAGCGCGGTTAAGGGGGGAAAGAGCGTAATCATACTGAGCGACAAGAACCTCTCCTACGGGCACGCGCCGATTCCCATGCTGCTGGCGGTGGCTGCGGTCAACCGCAGGCTCGTGGACAGGCGGCTGCGCACGAGCGCCGGAATAATCGCCGAGACCGGCGAGGCGCGGGAGGTCGCCCACTTCTGCCTGTTGCTCGGCTACGGGGCGACCGCCGTCAACCCGTATCTCGCCATAGAGACCATAGCGGACATGGCCGAAAACAGACGTATATCAGGCGTGGACGCGGCGGTGGCGGTTGCCAACTACATAAAGGCGGTGTGCAAGGGCATTTTGAAGGTGATGTCGAAAATGGGCATTTCGACGCTGCGCAGTTACCGGCAGGCGCAGGTGTTCGAGGCGGTGGGGCTCGGAAAGGAGCTTGTGGACGCCTATTTTGCGCCCACGGCGTCGCGCGTGGGCGGCATAGGGCTTGCGGAAATCGCGCGCGAGACGCTCGAGCGGTACCGCAACGCGCACTACCCGAAGCCGAATTTTGAAAATTCCCTCGAAAACGCCGGCAAGTACAAGTACAGAAAGGACGGCGAGCACCATCTCTGGACTCCGCAGACGATAACGCTCTTGCAGCGCGCCGTGCGCGAAAACGACATTTCCAAGTACCGCGAGTACGCGGCGTACATCAACGACCAGTCGCGCCACCTGTGCACCCTGCGCGGGCTGTTCAAGTTCAGGCCCGCAAAGGCGGTTCCGATAGAGGAGGTCGAGAGCGTCGACTCCATCGTGCGCAGGTTCGTCACGGGCGCGATGAGCTTCGGTTCGATAAGCCCCGAGGCGCACGAGACTATCGCGCTTGCCATGAACAGGCTCGGCGGCATGAGCAACAGCGGCGAGGGCGGCGAGGACCCCGCGCGCTACAAGGGAATCGGCACGCCCGACGACAAGTCGAGCGCCATCAAGCAGGTCGCGAGCGGCAGGTTCGGCGTGACGGCGGAATACCTCGCGAACGCCCGCGAATTGCAGATAAAGATAGCCCAGGGCGCGAAGCCCGGCGAGGGCGGCCAGCTGCCCGGGCACAAGGTGGACGAGACCATCGCCCGCGTGCGCCACGCGACTGCGGGGGTCACTCTCATATCGCCGCCGCCGCACCACGACATCTACTCCATCGAAGACCTCGCGCAGCTCATCTACGACCTCCGCAATGCCAACGAAAGCGCGCGCGTCTCGGTAAAGCTCGTGTCGGAAGTGGGCGTCGGCACCATCGCGGCGGGGGTCGCCAAGGGCAAGGCGGACGTCGTGCTCATCAGCGGGCACGACGGCGGAACGGGGGCGTCGCCGCTAACGAGCATCAAGCACGCGGGGCTGCCGTGGGAGCTTGGGCTTGCGGAAGTCCAGCAAACCCTGCGCCTGAACCGTTTGCGCGACAAGATCCGCGTGCAGGTCGACGGGCAGCTCAAGACGGGCCGCGACGTCGTAATCGGCGCGCTCCTGGGCGCGGAGGAATTCGGGTTCGCAACCACCATTCTCGTCTCCCTCGGCTGCGTTATGATGCGCAAGTGCCACGACAATTCCTGCCCCGTGGGCGTCGCCACGCAGGATCCGCGCCTTAGAAAGTGCTTCAAGGGCAAGCCCGAGCACATCGAAAACTTCCTGCGCTTCGTGGCAGGCGAGACCCGCGAAATCCTCGCGCGTCTCGGGCTGCGCTCGATAGACGAGGCCGTCGGAAGGAGCGACCTGCTCGAAACCAACGGGGCGGTGGAATTCTGGAAGTCCAGGAACCTCGACTTCTCAAAGATTTTCGAGACGGTCGGCGACGAATCCCTGCCGCGCCGCAGCGCGGGCCTCGCCCCGCGCGAGCTGCCGCACGCGTACGACAGGAAGCTTCTGGAAAGGGCGCAGGCCGCCGTCGATTCCGGAACGCCGGTCGAATTCGACATGCAAATCCGCAACTCCGACAGGAGCGCCGGAGCCATGCTGAGCTCGCGCATAGCAAAAAAGTACGGCAACGCTGGCCTGCCCGAGGACACGGTGAAGGTCAACTTCAAGGGGGTTGCGGGGCAGAGCTTCGGGGCGTTTCTCGCCGCGGGGATCACCTTCAACCTCGAGGGCGAGGCGAACGACTACGTCGGCAAGGGGCTTTCGGGCGGCAAGATAATCGTCAGGCTTTCGCCGGACTGCCCTATACAAAGCGACAAAAACTGGATAGCCGGCAATGTTGTGGGCTACGGCGCCACGGGCGGCAAGGTGTTTTTGAACGGCAAGGCGGGCGAGAGGTTCGCCATACGCAACAGCGGCGCGACTTTCGTCGTCGAGGGCGCGGGCGACCACTGCTGCGAGTATATGACCGGCGGGCGCGTCGTGCTTCTGGGGCCCGCGGGGTTCAACTTCGGCGCGGGCATGACGGGCGGGTTCGCGTATGTGTTCGACGAGCCCGGCAATTTCGACATGAGGTGCAATTTGCAGTCGATAGACCTCGAAACCGTCGCGGAGGGTTCCGCGGACGAGCTGGAGTTGAAAGGGCTTGTCCAGGAATTTTTCGCCGCCACTTCGAGCGGGCGCGCGCGGGCGATTCTCGACGACTGGGAAAATTCCCTCCCGAAGTTCGTAAAGGTATTCCCCGTGGAATACAGAAAGGCGCTCGGCAGAATGTCGAGCGAAGACGCCCACAATTCCACCGGGGAGACAGCGTAATATGGCCGTAAACTTTCTTGACATACCGCGCCTGAACCCCGGCTACCGCGAGGGCAGGGCGGCGGACTACGACGAAGTGGAAATCCGCCCGTCCCGCGGCGAAGTCGCGGAGCAGGCAAAGCGCTGCATGAACTGCGGCATTCCCTTTTGCCACGGCGCCGGCTGCCCGCTCGGCAACAATATTCCGGACTTCAACGCCGCGGTTAGGGAAAACCGCCTGCGCGACGCCTATTTCATACTCGCGCAGACTTCCCCCTTTCCGGAGTTTACGTCGCGGGTATGCCCGGCGCTCTGCGAGGCGTCATGCACCGCCGGGCTGCCGTCGGAGCCCGTCGCCGTCCGGCAGATAGAGTACGAGATCATCGAAAACGCTTTCAGGCGCGGATACGTGGAGCCCTTCAAGCCCCGCGTCCGCACGGGCATGAGGGTTGCCGTGGTCGGTTCGGGCCCGTCGGGGCTGGCCGCCGCGGACGCACTCGCCAAAAAGGGCCACGAGGTCGTCGTCTTTGAAAAAAACGTCAATTTCGGGGGCCTGCTGCGCTACGGCATTCCCGACTTCAAGCTCAAAAAAGGCGTTGTCGAGCGAAGATTGGACATTCTTTCGTCGTCGGGCATAACCTTTGAGGGCGGGGTGGAAATAGGCGCCGACATATCGGCGGAATACCTGCGCAGAAAATTCGACGCCCTGTGCGTCTGTATCGGGACGCCGGTTCCGCGCGGATTCGGCCCGAACGTCGAGGGCAGGGGGGCGCGGGGCGTCCACTTCGCGCTCGAATTTCTCTCTTCCCAAAACCGCGTCGTATCGGGCGAGTCCGCGGAGCTTTCCGTATCGGCGAAAGGCAAAAAAGTCCTCGTGGTCGGCGGGGGAGACACCGGCTCCGACTGCGTGGGAACAGCCGTGAGGCAGGGCGCGAAATCCGTCGTGCAAGTGGAGATAATGCCCGAGCCCCCCGCGGCGCGCCACCCGTCCACCCCGTGGCCTATGTGGCCGTACAAGCTTCGCACTTCGAGCAGCCACCTTGAGGGCTGCGAGAGGCTCTGGGCGGTCAACGTCAAGTCGGTGGAGGTTCGCGGGGGATTCGCCAAGTCCGCGACTCTCGCCCGATGCGAGTGGGTTTTCGACGAGTCCGGGCGCCCGCGCGCCTTCTCGGAGCGCCCGGGAGAGGATTTTAAAATCGACGCCGACCTGATTTTGCTAAGTATGGGCTTTACAGGCGTGGAAAAAAATGGAATCGTCGGGCAGCTGGGGATTCTCCTGAATTCCCGCTCGACGATAGCGGCGGACGCGGGAATGTCCACCAATGTGGAGGGGGTGTTCGCCGCGGGCGACTGCGTCTCCGGCCCGTCGCTCGTCGTGCGCGCGGCCGCTTCGGGGCTGGCTGCCGCCGGAAAAATCGACGCCTATCTGAACAATATCATAAAGACTTAGCAGATGAGCCTTCACGTAGAAGTTGCCGTACTCAACAAAATAAGCCATCTCGTGGCGAGGAGGACTTCCGTTTCGGAAATGCTCTCCGAGGTTTTGAAAATACTGCACCTCGAGATGGGACTGCTGCGCGGAACCGTGACCTTGCGCGAGGGCGACGTGCTCGTGATAGAGGCCTCCGAGGGGTTAAGCCGCTCTGAAATCGACAGGGGGCTTTACAGGGTCGGAGAGGGTATCACCGGCGGCGTCGCGGCGCAGGGCAGGGGCCGAATAATCCCCGACATTTCCAGGGAAAAGGGATTCCTCAACCGCACGAAAGCCCGCGACAACCAAAAGGGCGTCGCGTTCATATGCGTGCCCATCGTCTACAAGGAGGACGTCATAGGGACGCTGAGCATCGACCGCAAGGTCGGGCCCGAAACCGACTTGAAGGCGGACTACCACCTGCTCGACACCATCGCCAACATAATGGCCGACGCCATATACGCCGCGTACTCGGAGCACGAGGAGCGCGAAAAGCTCCTGAGCGAGAGCCGCGCCCTCAAGCTCGAGCTCGAAAACAAGCTGCGCCCCGACGAGATAGTCGGAAATTGCAGCAATATGAAAAAAGTCTACGCGATGATTTCAAAAGTCGCCGGGTCGAACGCGACTGTGCTGATACGCGGGGAATCGGGGACGGGCAAGGAGCTGGTGGCAAAGTCGATACAGAAAAACTCGCTGCGCGCCGACAAGCCCTTCATATCCGTGAACTGCGCCGCGATTCCCGAAGGGCTGATAGAAAGCGAGCTCTTCGGGCACGAAAAGGGCTCTTTCACGGGCGCCGTGAACCGCAAAATCGGACTCGCGGAGCTCGCTGACACCGGAACTCTGTTTCTCGACGAAATAGGCGACGTGTCGCTTCCCATGCAGCTGAAACTGCTGCGCTTCATACAGGAGCACTCATTTTACAGGGTAGGCGGCGACAGGGAGCGCAAGGTTGACGTGCGCATAATCGCCGCGACCAGCCGGAACCTCGAAGACATGATAGCCAAGGGCGCCTTCCGCGAGGACTTGTATTACCGCCTGAACGTGTTTCCGATTTACATGCCCGCCCTCCGCAACCGCAAGAGCGACATAGTGCTGCTCGCCGAACATTTTTTGAAGAAGTACGACGCCGTCCACGGCAAGTCGGTGGCGCGCATTACGACGCCGGCGATAAATATGATGAGCACCTATTATTGGCCCGGCAACGTCAGGGAGCTTGAAAACTGTATAGAGTACGCCGTCCTCAACACTTCCGACAACGTTATAAGCGGTTACAATCTGCCGCCGTCCCTCCAGACGGCGGAGGCTACATATTCCTCATTCGTCCCGAACGTCTCCGCGGAGGGCGGAGACTACGAATCTTTGGTGTCCTCTTTTGAAAAGGAGCTCATAGTGGAGGCTCTAAAACTCAAAAAGGGCAACGCGAGCGCGGCGGCGAAGCATTTGGGCACTACCCAGCGCGTTGTGCTCTACAAAATAAAAAAGCTGGGCATAGACACATCCCTATACAAATAGGCGCGGCGCGCGGACATTCTCCGCAAAGGGGCGTTTTTTTGCAATGGGCGCTTTGCGCCCGCCGGGTTTGCCGGCGGGCCCGCTGCGCGGGCTCAGACCAGTCCGTTCAGCATTCCGTAAAAATACATCGGTTTTAGCGCGTAGACTTTCAGCAGCCACGCGATTCTGCTCTCTTTCGACATGTCGAAGAGCGAGAGCGGAAAGGAAATTTCCGGCTCTTTTGCGTAGTCGAATTCGCACATTAGCACGTGCCCATAGTCGGTGATAATGGGGCACGCGGCGTAGCCGTCGTACTTTTCTTCCGGAGCTTTGCCCTCCATTATGGAAATGAGGTTTTTGGCGGCTATGGGATACTGCTTGCGCACCGCCGCGGAAGTCTTGCTCGTCGGCAGCGCGGAGGCGTCGCCGAGCACGATTATGTTGGGGTATTTAGGGTGCACGAGGGTATGCTTGTCCACGGCCGCCCAGCCCTCGGCAACCCTTTTGCCGGACTCTATCGAAAGCCCCGACTTCTTGACGAAATCCGGAGCCGTCATCGGCGGCAGAAAGTGGATGAAGTCGTACCCCTCCTTTTTCTCGACGGTCTCCGTCTTGGACGGGTCAGCCTTCGACGGGACTTCCGTCTGGAAATACGCCGTTTTTGAGGAAGTGTCTATGCCTTTGAGCCTCGTGCGCGTCGAAATGGGTATGTTGCGCTCTTTGTATATTTCAAGCAGCCTCTTTGTGAAAAACGGCACGTCGTAGAGCTCGGGGGAGGCTGTGCAGAAATTGAAGTCGAGCTTTTCGCGCGTCCCGAGTTTGCGGCTCAGATGTTCCGTCAGCATGCAGATTTTTTTGGGGGCGCCGCCGCACTTGTGTTTTGTGTAGGTGTCGAAAAACAGCCCTTTGCCCCCGTTTTTGGCGAATTTCCGCATTCCCCGCCACGCGCGCACAGCGCCCTGGTGGTCGTAGATGCAATGCGCGTCGCCTTCGCCGAGGGTTTCGCGCGATATGCCTTCCACGCCGTCCCAGTTTATCTGGATTCCCGGCGCGAGCACGAGAAAATCGTAGGGAACGGTTCCGTTTTTCAAAGTCGATATCCTGTTTTTCGACGGGTCGATTTCCACGACGGAATCCTTTATCCACTTGGCGCCTTCTGGAATGCAGTCCGCCTGCTTTTTATACACGTCGTCCTCGCCGTATATTCCGCCGCCAATCAGGGTGAATCCGGGCTGGTAGTAGTGCAGGTCGGAGGGGTCGATTATGGTGATATCGGGGGTTTCAAGCCACCTCAGAAGCTTCGCCGCGGTCGATATTCCCGCCGCCCCGCCGCCGACTACGGCAATCCTTCCCTTTGCGGCGCTGGAAAACGCGCGGGCGGCGCCCATTCCGGCGAATGTCGCCGCTCCCGCCCCCGCCATGATTTTGACAAAGCGGCGCCTGTCCATTGCGCCGCATTTTATTTTCGTTTCGATTTCGCTTCTGATGTCCATAAATTTCGCCCGCAAATTCGGGCCGATTCGGCCGCGCGGTTCTTATCGCGCGAATTATTTGATTGCAAAAAACCGACGCAACGATTGTGTAAATTGAGGAAGCTTGAATGAATTCGGAGATGTTTTCAACGATTTTCGACAAGCTGCCTCGGGTCGGCGTTTTTTCATTCCGGTATTCCGGCCGCCCGCCCGAAACCTGAAACCCCGAAAATGCCAAACCCCAAACTCGCCATTATCGCGGCGTCAGCCGCCTTCGCATGCGCTCTGTCGGCCTCGGAAAAATCGGCTCTTGACGGATACGTAAAATGCGGAATGCTCACCCGTCAGGAAGCCGCGGAGATTTCCAAATCCGCGGCGTCCGTGGAGCCGCGGCGCCCCGAGACGAAAAAGCTCAAGCTTTCGAGCCGCATACAGCTGCAATACGAATGGACGGACAGCTCCATGATTTCCGGATATTCCGGAGCCTCCGGAGGGTCGGGGGCGTCGTCGTTTCTGGCGCGCCGCATATTCATAGAGGCGTCCGCCGACCTCGGCGGCGGGTGGAAGGCGCAGTTCGGCGTCGACCTCGCGCGGACCCAGGCGAACAGCTTTCTGATAGACAATTACGTCGCAAAGTCCATAGAGGGCGAATACATTGACGGCACATTGTACCTCGGGTACATGAAGCCGCAGTTTATATACGAGGAAACCACGTCCTCGTTCGAGCTCAGCGCGATAGAAAGGTCGCCGGCGACCATGTTCTGGTCGGGGGCGGCGAGCGCCACGCGCATGGGCGTGGGCAACCGCTACGCGGGCGTGAGGTGGAACGGCAACGTCCGGCAAATCCCGGGGCTCGCCTACGTGCTTTCGGTGACGAACTCTTACCAGCTATCCCCCGAGGACGGGCGCGGGCCGTCGTCAAAGCTTATAGACAATTCGCTCGCGTACTGGTTCAGCGCGTCGTATTCGCTCAAGGGCGCGGAAGATCCGTGGAAGCTGAAAATCGGCGCGTACACGATGTATTCGTCGAGCGCAAACCGCGACAACAATTCGGCTATATACTCCGTAAACCCGTATGTGGCGGGTTCGTGGGGTAATCTCAATTTCTGGGCGGAATACATAGGCTCGGTGGTGGCGGACGGGCGGATGTCGGCGGCGGGAATCCGTGAGCAATGCTCGCCCTATGGGGTGAACGTTTGCGCGGAGTACCTATTCGACGCGGGCGACTTCGGAAAAGCCGGGCCGGTTTTCAGGTATTGCTGGCTCGATACCGACGGCAGGGGAATCAAAATCTCCGACGCAGTGCGCCAGGCTCCGAATGTCGGCGGAAGCTACGACACAGTCCAGGACTTTTACGCCGGCATAAACTGGTATTTGCGGGGAAACGACTTGAAGATCCAGTTCGGCTACGAATACTCCCAATTTTCGGGCCCGATAGCGGGCGCGGGGGGGCCTTGCTGCGCGGAGGCGCACGCGGCGCGCGTGCAGTTTCAGATGAAAATGTAGCGCGCCCCGCGGGATTTAATGCTTGAAATCGGGGCGTTCGTAAAAAAAATAGCCCCATAACCAATTATTGGCATACGCACGCAATGAAATCGATTTTTAAGAAATTCGCACTCGCGGCCCTCTCCGCCGCCGCCCTATGCGCGTCCGCGCGCGCCGAAACCGTCCTGCGGGTCGGGCACTTCCCCAACATATCGCACGCGCAGGCGCTGGTCGCGCACAGGCTCAGCATGCTCGGCAAGGGGTGGTTCGAGGAGCGGCTCGGCAAGGGCGTGAAAATCCAGTGGATGCTCTTCAACGCCGGCCCGAGCGCGATGGAGTCGGTCTTCGCGGGGGCGGTGGACATCACCTACGTCGGCCCCAACCCCGCCATAAACGCCTACGCCAAAACGCGCGGGCGCGACATCCGCATACTCGCGGGCTCCGCCGACGGCGGGGCGTCGCTGGTGGTAAACCCGAAGCTCGGAATAAAGAGCCCGCAGGATTTCAAGGGCAAGAGCATAGGAACCCCGCAGCTCGGCAACACGCAGGACGTCGCCTGCCGCGCGTGGCTCATCGACAACGGCGTGAAGGTCGCCCTCACTTCGGGCGAGGCTCGCGTGATTCCGACCCCCAACCCCGAGCAGCTTATGCTCTTCAAGCGCGGAGACCTCGACGCCGTATGGACGGTCGAGCCGTGGGTCACGCGCCTCGAGCAGGACGCCGGCGGGAAAATATTCCTCGACCAGAAAGAGGCGGTGACGACGATTCTCGTCACCAACAACAGAACTTTGAAAGAGCACGCCGATCTGGTAAAAAAATTCGTCGCCGCGCACAGGGAGCTGACGGACTGGATAAACAAAAATCCCGCCGAGGCGCAGAAGCTCGCCTTGGAGGCGCTCGACGAGCTGATGGGGGGCGCGAGCATATCCAAGGAGCTCGTCGCCGCCGCATGGCCCAGGCTGACTTTTACGGCGGAGGTCAACCACGGGGAGCTCGAGAAATTCGTGGACGACGCATACAAATGCGGCTTCCTCAGAAAGAAATTCGACATTAAAAACATTTTTGCCGACCAAAACCGGAAATGAGCAACATTCACGCGGAACTCGAAAACGTCACGGCAAAGCTCGTCGTGGACGACGTGAGCAAGACTTTCAACTCCGCAAGGGGAAAGGTCGAGGCGCTCAAAAACGTCAGCCTGAAAGTCGGAGAGGGCGAATTTGTTTGCCTCGTCGGCCCGAGCGGATGCGGAAAGTCCACCCTTCTCAACCTTGTCGCCGGCCTCGACAAGCCCGACAGCGGGACGATAAAGGTTGACGACACTCCCGTTTCCGGCCCCGGGCGCGACCGCATGGTGATGTTTCAGGAGCACGCCCTTTTCCCGTGGCTCGACGTTTTCGACAATGTGCTCTTCGGGCTGAAACTCAAGCCCAACCTCACGAACCCCGAGCGCAAGGAGGTGGCGAAATTTTACCTGCACCTCGTGGGGCTCGAAAAGTTTGCGCACTCTTCAATACACGAGCTCTCCGGCGGAATGCGCCAGAGGGTCGCGCTCGCGAGGTCGCTTGCGCCCAACCCGCGAATTTTGCTGATGGACGAAACCTTCGGCGCCCTCGACGCCCTCACGCGGGAGCAGCTCTACGGCGAGCTCCAGCAGATATGGCAGAAGCGCAAAAAGACGATTATATTCGTCACCCACAATATCCGCGAGGCCGTGTGCCTCGGCGACAGGGTCGTGCTGTTCTCGCCGCATCCCGGGAGGATTGTCAACACGTTTGAAATAGACATTCCGCGCCTCAGGGACATCAACGACCCCGCGCTGAGCCCCTATACGCTCGAAATTACGGCCGCGTTGAAACAGCATACCGACGGCAGGGAGGTGGCAGAATAATGAAAGCCCGCAGAATTTTGTTTTCGGTTGCGGCGTTTGCCGCAATGCTCCTTATTTGGGAATTTGCGGTGAGGTCTTTCGACTTCGCCGAATACATGCTCCCGCCGCCGTCGGAGGTTGCGATGTACCTTTGGGGCGCGGTTTGCGACCTATCCCTGCCGAAAGCCGTATGGGTGACGGGCAAAAGGCTTTTCACGGGATACGCGATAGGCCTCTGCATAGGTATCCCGACGGGAATGCTGTGCTCGCGCTTCAACATCTTCAAGGATACCGTCGGCATACTCGCCCTCGGCCTGCAAGCCTTGCCGAGCGTGTGCTGGGTGCCGCTTGCGATAATGTGGTTCGGGCAGGAAGAGTCCGCTATGCTGTTTGTCGTCGTAATGGGGACGGTGTGGTCGCTGATACTCGCCACGCAGCACGGGGTGGCAAACATTCCTCCGATATATTTGCGCGCCGCGAGCACAATGGGCTCGCGGGGGTTCCACACGTGGCTGCACGTCATAGCCCCCGCTGCGCTGCCGAGCATTATCGGCGGCATGAAGCAGGGCTGGGCGTTCGCGTGGAGGTCGCTGATGGCAGCGGAAATTTACGTGACCATCCTCACGGGCTTCGGGCTCGGGCAGCTGCTGCACTACGGCAGGGAGCTCATGAGAATGGACCAGGTAATCGGCGTGATGTGCGTCGTAATCGCGATAGGGCTTCTTATAGACAAGGCGGTGTTCTCGCCCATAGAGAGCAATCTGCGCAAGCGCTGGGGCATATCTTCCGATTGACGCGGCCGCTTGCGGCAAAATAGGAGTTTTTGTATTTTTTTATTTCGCGCTTCCGCTTTTGCGGGGCGCGCTTTTTGCGCCCCTGCCGCCGTCCGCGCGCCGCCTCGTTTTTTTTTGCTGTTTCAACTTGCCGCTTGACTCGCGGGAAAAAACCGTTTTTATTTTATTCGCTCAAACGTTTGAGCGGCAAACTATTATTCGATTCCGAAATATGAAAAAATACGCCCTGATTTTCGCCGCAGCCTCCGCCGCGCTTTGCGCATTCGCCGAAGGCAATCCTATAAATCCGCCGAAGCTCGTAGGCCCGCGCGGGGAAAATTACGACGAATCAAAGACCAATCTCTTTCCCATTCCCGACATTCTCGAACTCCCCGGCGGGAAGGGGAGAATCGAAACCGCCCTCGACTGGGAGACCGCCGCGCGCCCGTACGTCATAAAACAGCTCGAAGAGCAGATGTACGGCGCCATGCCGCCGCGCCCCGCAAGCCTCGAATTTGAGCTTCTCGAATCCTCCGACGACGCCCTCGGCGGCCTCGCGCTGCGCCGCCAGTATGCTGTCAAGTCGGCGGACAAGGGCGGGAAGCACTCGTTCGGAGTGCTCATTTACATTCCGAAAGGCGCAAAGGGGCCGGTTCCGGCGATAGTGTGCCCGAACTTCTGCGGCAACCACACGGTGACGTCTGAAAAAGAAATAATCATGCCGACGTGCTGGATGCGCAATTCCAATTATCCGAATCTAAAAATAACCGACCACAAGGCGCACGAGTCGCAGCGCGGGGGCGCGTCGGCGCGCTGGCCGGTTGGGGAAATACTTGAACGAGGATTCGCCGTCGCCTGTTGGTATTATTGCGAAGTCTATCCCGACAGGGAAAAAGAGGACGGGCGCGAGGGCAGCATATACGAAATATTCGGCGCAGATTCCGGATTTTCCGACGGTCCGGCGACAGTAGCGTGGGCGTGGGGAAATTCGCGCGTGCTCGACTTGCTCGAATCCCTGCCGGAAATCGACGCTGAGAAGGTAGGGGTCACCGGACATTCGCGCCTCGGGCGCACGTCGATACTCACGGCGGCCTACGACAAGCGTTTTGCCCTGGTGCTCGCCAACAATCCCGGGCACATGGGGGCGGCCCTGTCGCGCCGGAGATTCGGAGAATCCGTGAAGCACATAACGACGCTCTTCCCGTTCTGGTTCTCCAAAAACCTCAACAAGTACCGCGACAACGAGGGAGAGCTGCCCATCGACCAGCACCACATGCTCGCGTGCGTCGCCCCTCGCGCGCTGTATGTCGCAAGCGCCAGCAAAGACTTTTGGGCGGACCCCAAAGGGGAGCTGATGGGGCTTGCGGAAGCGTCGAAAATCTACCGGCTCTACGGCGCCAAAAAACTGCCGACGCTCGACAACCTCGCCATAGAAAAGCCTTTTATCGGCGACAACGTGGGCTACCACCTCAGGGACGGCGCGCACAATATGACCCGCTACGATTGGCGGCAATATCTAAACTTCGCCGAAAAAGTCTTTTCAATGAAGAAGTGAGCCGCGCGCGGGGCGCGCCCGCAGACGCAATCGCGCAGTGGCGCTTGCATAGGAACGGCAAGCCCTTTGTCCGGCTGTTGGGCGGCAGTCCGTTTTTCTTTGCCAGGCCGAATGCAAGGCGAACTTCACGCGGGGAGGCTCGCATATGTTTCCGAAATTCCGGCGCCGCGGCGACGTCCATGAACGGGCGGGACCTCCGCCCCGCGGCTGCATTTGCGGGGCTTTATAAAAAGTAGTTGCGCTGCTTTTGCGAGATCGGTATCCCGACGCGCTCCATCACCGCCATCATGTCCTCCCATACGAGCCTCTTCATCGTATTGTTGTTGCCGTATTGCAATAGGAAGGACGGGTGGTATGTTATCATCAGGTCGGAGTCCCCGAATTTGCTCCATTTCCCGCGGATTGCACCCATTTTGCGGTTGGGGTCTTCGCCGAGAAGCCCGTTTACGGCGGTCTTGCCGAGCGCCACCACGACCTGCGGCCTGACTATCGCAATCTGGGCTTCCAAATAGGGCAGGCAGTAGGCCATTTCTTCGCTCGTAGGGGGGCGGTTCCCGCGCGAAGTCGACATCTCGGGGCGCCAGTTCATGATGTTGCCGATGTAGACTTCCTCCCTTTTGAGACCCATAGCGGAAATGATTTTCGTGAGCAGTTGTCCGGCCCTACCCACGAACGGAATTCCCTGCGTTTCCTCGTCGGCGCCGGGGGCTTCGCCGCAGAAAAATATTTTCGCCGACAGGTTGCCGGTTCCGAAGACGACTTTCTTGCCGGGCTTTACATGGGCGTTGCACACGGGGTCGGAGAGCACGATGCCGCGCAGGGCCTCCCACTTTTCGGATGGGGAACCGTCGGGGAGCTCGAAGGGTTTTGGGTCTGGAATTGTGCGTGTTTGGGGTCTGGATGCCACGATTCTTACCTGTTTTGGAGCGTATTCTTTTTTTGCCTCTATTTTCAAATCTTCCGCGCCCGCGAATTTCACCTCTTCCGGCTCGTCTCCGGAGGATATTTCGGAGCGCCTTTCGGCGGCGAGCTCGTCCGCCTGCATTCTGCGCAGAATCCTGACGGAGTCGTCGTCGAGCGGGACGCTGTCTCTGCCTTCGCCGAGCATGCGCCTGAGCTCGTCCGCGATTGTCTCGATAAATTCCCTCATTTCAGTTTTCCGAAGATTCCAGAATGTCCGCGGCGGCGTCGATTATCGCGCCGATTTCGGCCAGCCTCCCCCTTCCGGAGGTTCCGCACGCAAGCGACCCCTCTTCGGGGCCTACGAATTTGACGCCGTCGCGCAGGAGGGTTTCGATATTTCTCTTTACAGACGGGTTCGCGTACATGGCGGAATTCATCGCCGGAGCTATGAGGACGGGGCAGGTCGCCGCGAGGTACAGGGAGGCCAGCAGGTCGGGCGCGAGCCCCTGGGCGAAGTTGCCTATCGCGTTGGCGGTCGCCGGAGCGACGAGCAGGAGGTCTGCGGATTCGGCGAGCGATATGTGTTCGGGCTTCCAGTCGGTTATTTCGTCCCACATGGACGAGTGTACTTTGTTGCGCGAGAGCGTCTGGAATATCCTCGGGCTGACGAGCTTTTTGGCGTTTTCTGTCATTACTACCGACACGCCGGCGCCGAGGCGCGAGAGCGCCGATGCGAGCTCGGCCGCCTTGTATACCGCTATCGAGCTGCACACGCCCAGAACGATATTCTTCCCGTCCAGCGATTCCCTCTTCTTATTTTGCATAAAAAAAATTTTTACATTTGCCGCGCAAAGTGCAAGCTGTTTCGCATGTCGGGTTTCAGGGCGTATTGCGATTTTTCGGATTTCGGCGGCGGCGAAAATGTCGGCGCGGGCGACATTGTGCGCCTCGGGCCGGCGGAGAGCCGCCACCTATGCGGCGCGCTCCGGGCGCGGGCGGGGGATTTTGCGGACGTTTTCGACTTGCGCGGCAACGCGTTCGCGTGCTCGATAGCGGAGGCGTCCCAAAAATCCGCCGCGCTCGAGGTTCGCGAAAGGCTCTTCCCGCCGGAGCCGTCCCCGAAAATATTTGTCGCGCAGTGCCTGCCCAAGTCCGCGGCGTTCGACGAGATAATCCGGCAGAGCGTGGAGCTCGGCGCCTCGGGCATATTCCCGCTGGCTTCGGCGCGGGCTGTCGTAAGGATAGATCCGGCGGACGCCGAAAAAAAGGCGCGCAAATGGGCGGAAAAATGCGCTGAGGCGGTAAAGCAGTCGGCTAACCTTTCCAGATTTGAAATATCCGCCCCCGCGCCGCTTTCTGGTTTTCTCGCCTCGGCGGGCGGGTTCGACGCGAAGATTGTCGCGAGCCTCCGCAAAAACGCGAGGCCTATTTTAGAATTGATGGAGGGCGAATTTCCGTCCGGCGTCGGGAGGGTGTGCGTGCTGATAGGCCCTGAGGGGGATTTGACGGACGCTGAATACGACGCCGCGGAGCGCGCGGGGTTTTTGCCGGCATCGCTCGGTGAAAACGTAATGAAGTGCGACACTGCCGCAATGTGCGCCCTTGCGGTCGCAAAGGCATTTTTCGGGCGGAAGTAAAAAAGTTCGCACAAAAGGGCGCAAGGGGTGTCAATTCAACCCGTGAAACGTTTACGGAGGAATCTGATATTCTGCCTCGCCGGTTTGTGCGCGCTTTTAGCGGCTGCTGCGGCGTCGTTCAGAATGTCCGAAATCCGCCGGAGCGCAGCCGGCGCGGAGGCGGCGTTTTACGCCCGAAAATTTTCCGAAAGGGCGGAGTGGGGCAATGCGCTCGAAATGTTTGCCCGCCAAAATAGAAAGCTCGTGTTCTTTACGGTGAAGGGCGCAAAAAAGTATGTCCCCGACGCCGGATTCAAAAGGCTTCTCGACAGGTGTTTTTACGTCGTGGAGCTCGACCCCCGCCAGTGGCCGGCCGACTACGAGATTTTGCAGTCCATTCTCGAACGCGGAACCGGAATGCCGGTGGATTTGGAGGGAGGAATCCTCCTCCCGAACCTCGCGCCGCTCTATCTGTCGTCAAACTTGCGCGGAAACTCCGGCGCGGGGATTCCGCCCGTTTCCGTGGCGGCGTCGGCAGCCGCCGAAAAGTTTTTCAAATATCCGGCGCGCGCCCGCGCCGCGGCGTCGAATCTTGCCGCGCTACTGTCGGCAAAAAATCCGCCGGCGGCGTCAGTTTTCGCGGATAGGCTTTCCGGAGGCGGAATCTCCTGGGAGATGGAGTCGATAAAGCTAAACGATTTTTTCAGCCGCGGCACGTCCGCGCATTTTCCGGCGGTCGTCACGGAAAACGCGAGGCTGGCGGCGAGAATAAGCCGAATTTCCCCGCGCTTGGCGCTCGCGGCGGCGGCCGCCGAAAAAGCCCGGGCCGCACTTGAAAAAATGTTCGGCGAGAAGCGCCCTTTGATCGAAAAGCTGCTCATAGCCAGGGCGCTTTTCGACATGGGCGTTTCCCCGAACGGCGGCGGAGATTCCGCGCGGCTGTTTTCCTTTGCCGATCGGATTGCGGGAATGACGCGCCCTGACGGGCGAATGATGGAGAAGGGCCGCAGCGCCGTGACTTCCGAAAACGCATTGGCCATTCAGGTTCTCGCGCTCGCGGCGTCCGCTTCGGGCGACAAGAGATATTTGGACGCCGCGGAAAAAATCGGCGGCTACCTCGAAATACTCTTGATGACAGCGGGCCAAATGCCGTCGATTCCGGACGTTTCAGTGCAGTCGCAGTCGTCTTCGAGGACGTACGCGTTCGTCGCCAAGGCTTTTGCCGACCTGCATTGCCAGACTGGAAACGACAGGTATATCGCCCTTTGCAGAATGCTTATGGACGAGTGGGACAAGTTGTTTATGACCGGCGAGGGGGTGTGGTCTATAAACTCGTATTCTTCCGCGCTCGCCGGCGTCTCGCGGCCGGTGATTTTCAGGGACGCTCGAATGCCGTCGTACATAGGCGAAGCCGCGCAGCTCATAACCTATTTGAAAAAGGCCGACCCGATGTTCGACGCGTCCTATTCAAAGAAGCTCGATGGCATTTCGATAGGGGCGCTGAAACACTACAAGTTCCGCGAGTTCGCATTGGCGTCGTGGAAGCTTTCGCAGGCGCCTGATTTTGATGAGCCGCGCAAATAGGCGCTACCACCTGATGTGCGATTCGGTGTCGTACAACCCGAACGGATCCCCCGCGTAGGGGAAGTGCGGGCTGCCGTCCGGCGCGGCGTCGGGGTTTTCAAGCCTGTCGGCGAGCCGCGGGAAACGCTTCCCGCAACGGGCTTCGGCGAGGTTTTTCATTTGCAGGAGCCTGTTTTGGAGCGCGAGCGCGCTCCATACGTGCGACGAGTTTTTCCCGAGCTTTTTGCCGAGTTCCATCTCGCCTTTGAGCGGGTTTTTCGGGAAGTTGAGGAATACGACCTTTCCCGCGCCGACGCGCTTTTCGGCGGCGAAGGCGGGGGTTGTCAGCGGTATGAGCCCGCCGCCCTCGAGAGTCCGGACTTCCTGCGGGACGCGGAAGAAGGCGTCGCGCGGGGTCAGCGCGCCCCAGTATTTTTTGCCGGCCTTTTCGATTCCGAAAGATGATATTTTTTGCGCCTGCCCGAGCGAGACCCCGAAGGCGGCAAGCGTTTTTTCGTCGGGATTTTCTATGACCGCGTTCGCGCCAGCTAAGACCTCGGCGGCGAGGCGTTCCGGCGCCGAATCGCCGGCGTCAACGAATTTCGGCGGGGCGGATTTCGAGCGCATTTTCGACAGGGCCGACACTGCGGCGGACACGATGCGCCGCGCGGCGGGCTCGCTCCGCCTGCCGCTCGTTTCGAGCTGGCAAAAGGCGATTTCCCCCCTGCCCGAGGATATGAAAAACAGCGGCGAGTACGCGAGGTCCATTCCGCAGACGAGGGATATTTTATAGTCGCCGAGCTCCGGCCGCTGTATCGGGTACGCCGATACGGTGTTGAGGTTTTTCCAATGCCAGAATGGGCTCGGAACTTCGTTTTCGCGCTCTATAGAAATCTTGGGCTCAGGCTTGTCCGGCGCATGGGTTCCGTCGCCGCGCCAGTTGGAGAAGTCGCCCGACGACAGGCCCTCCGGCAGAGGGAGGGCGCTGGGGAAAGCCTTTCTGGAATACACGGGAGCCGCCTTGATTCCTATGCGTTTTAAAAGTTCCGGTTTCTGCTCGAGAAACAGGACGGACAGCTTTCCGGAATTGACGCGCTCCGCGAGGGAATTTTTTTTCGCGAAATCGAAAAATTCGCCGCCGAGGGCGTCGCGCGCCACCACAAGCACGTCCGCCCCGTCGAGGCCGGACGAGGCGGCGTCCGAGAATTTTATCCCGCAGGCTGATAGGATTTCCGCGCTCCCCTTGTCGGAGCCGAAGAGCGCGCAGCGCGCGCCGGCGGGCGCCGGCGTCCGGTTGAAGGATTTTATTCCCACTCTGTCGCGCGATTCGGGGAGGCCGTCCGCGGACGCCGCAAGCTCTATAAAGTATTCGGCGTCTTTGCCGGTTTCAGGCAGCTCGAATTTTATCGGAATTTTCCCTATTTCGGCGGGGGCGAGCTTCAGCGTTTCCGAGCCCCGCGCGATTTCCCCGCCGCCGCCCGACGCGCTCCAGGAAACTTTTGCCGAAATTTCGCGGCGGGTGTCGTTTATCACCGTCGCCGTTTTCGATACTTCTTCGCCCTCAAAAAAGTTCGCGGACTGGTCGGCGGGTTCGCTTTCCGTGCCGCCTATAAAGGCCTTGAAGGGCTCGAGCGCGCCTTTTAGCGCGTCGCGGGCGGGCAGGGGCTTTTCGGGGTCAAACTCCGCAAGGTACGGCATTTTTAGCATGTCGGGGTGCAGGCCGGAAGTCCTGAAATCCGACTGTTCCACTTTGTATTCTTTCGCGTCGTACCATTCGCGCGGGTCGGACTGCGTGCGGTAGAGGTAAAACAGCTCCGCGAAGGGGGAAATGCCGGACATCCCGAAGCCGCGCCAATATTTTATCGTCTCCGAGAGGATTTGCGACTTCACTTTCTGCATGATTTCGGTGTCGTAGTACGCGCGGGAGTCGAGGCCGCGGGTGGATAGCTCCGTCTGGGCGAAGAGGTCGGCGTCGGGCATTTCGTAGGCGGCGTCGCCGAAATAGCGCGCTGCGTTCTCGTAGGCGAACAGGGGCTTGTGGCCGCCGAACCTGTCCATGCCGTAGTAGCTGTTTATGTAGGGGAAGGAGGTTTCTATTATGTGGAGCGGCTTCTTCCCGATTTTCGCCCACTCCTGCGGCCACGCGTTTTTCTCGGTCTGAGGCCACCAGCAGAAGTAGGCGTTGCTTGTTATTACCTCCCCGAAGTTGCCGCCCGCCTGGAAGAAGTACGGGCGGTCGGGGTCGTATTTGCGCATTATCTCGACGCCCTTCATGCAGACTTCCGCCTTGCGCTTTTTGTCGCCGGACGGCAGGTAACCGTCGGCCATTTTGAGCGGGTGGTAGTCGAGCCCGTAGCCGAGGAAATTCGTGGAGAGAAAATACATCACGTTGGACGGGTGGTTGCGCCATTTGCGTATAGCGGAGGCCATGTATTTTTCGAGGTCGGCGCGCGCCCTGGGGTCGTTCCATAAGGTGTAGGTTTTGGCGGTGACGCCCTTCAGGCAGACGAAGAGCAGCAGCCCCTCCTCGTCGCAGGCGCGTATGATATTTTTGAAGTGAGAGTCTTTCGCGTCGACGGGAAAGAGGCCGCGGGCTGAGTTGTACCCGAGCTCTTTGAGGGTGCGCGCGGTCTTTACAGCCTCGGCGTAGGTCGCGGTGCTGTTGCCCCATGAGTCGTGGTTGAAGAGATGGATTTTTTTGCCGTTTAATACGTAGTCTTTGCCGTCTATCTCAAAAGTTCTGAACCCGAATTTGAAGGGCTCGCATGAATCGACAACCTTTCCGCCGGCGTCAGCCAGCTCGAAGCGGCAGCCGTAGAGATAGGGGTTGTCAACGTCCCAGAGTTTCGCGTTTTCCCACTTGGCGGAAAACGCAACCTGCTTTTCCTCTCCGGCGCCTATTTCAAACGGTTCGCTCTCGAGCTTTTCCGGAGCGTTTTCGCCCTCGACCGCGACTCGTAGGACGAGCTTTTTTGCGCTTCCCGTATTGTTTTTCACGAGGGCCTCTAAGGATATTTTGCCCTCTTTCACAAAGGTGCGCACGGCGGGAAATTCAATGCGCGTCTTGGGCTTTGCCTGTAAATAGACGTCGCCTTTAATGCCGCGCCAATTCCACCTTCCGCCCTCGTCCTCGAGGCGCACGGTGACGAAGTTCCAGTCTCCGTAGCGGATGTCGGCGGGCTGCAAGGCTGCCTCGTTGTCGAACCCGTCCGCGAAGCGCGCGATTTCCCTGCCGTTGAAATACACAGTAGCGTTTTGCGACGTTCCGAAGTCTTCGAACAACATCGAGACGTCCAAATCCCTCCACTTTTCGTCTGCGACAAACGCGCGCTCGAGGACGGATTCGGTGTATTCGTGCAGGGGCTTGCCGCCCATTTTAAACCTCTCGGGGAGCGCGGAGAGGTTTTTGTCGCGGAGGCGGAAAATAGCGTCGTTTTTGCCGTTTTCCCAGCCGCTGTACCTCCCCGGAACGGCGAGATAATACGGGCCTTCGTCTTTGGAGGCGGGCAGCGAAAACCTCCACAGGGCGTTCAGGACGATCTTTTCCCGCGCGGGGGTCTTGAAAGTTTCCGCGCCGTCGAAAGACCATATCGCCTTTTCGGAATCGCGCACTCCGCGTATTTTAAGCTTTTCCGAGCGCGCGGAGGCGGATTTTTTCGACGCCGCCTTTCTGGCTTTCGAGAGGTCGGAGGGGGAAGCGAGGCAGGGGCACATTATGAGCTCGTCTATGACGCCCTCCGCCTGCGTTTTGGAATAGGTGTCGGAATCGGGGGTGTCGCCGAGGATTATCGTGCCGCGCCCCATGTCCGCGGGCGCGCTGAATGAAAGTTTTCCTTCGGCTTTTTCGCCGCCTATCGCGCCGTAAAACTCTTTGGAATTGAAGTCGAACCCGAAGCATATTCTCGAGTATTCGCCCCTTTTCAGCAGGGAGGCCGGCAGGGAGAGTTTGTCGCCGCCTTCGCCGGAGGATATTTTGAACGCTACTTCCTTCCCCTCTTTTACGATTTCAAATTTGAGCGAGCCCGACGCCCCCGCTGCGAGCCCGTGCGTGCCTTCGTCGCCCGCGCCGTCCCAGTCGGGCGCAAAATAGAAGAAAAGCGACTGCTCCTTTGACGCCATTCCCCCGATTTCCGCAAGGCGCGCGACGGCCTTGCGGTCGTATCCGTGCCGCGACATCTTAATGCCCTTGCCGAATTTTCCGCCCGTGAAAATCGTCTCGGCGGATTGGAAGGACGCGCCGGGCTGCGGGTCTATTTTGCCCTCAAAAGGGACGTAGAGAAACGGCTCGAGCCGCTTTTTGCCGGGCGTAGAATTCATCGCCTCCGCGATTTCCGCGCGGGAGAGCGGGCGGTTGAAGATTTTGAATTCGTCTATTCCTCCGTCGAGCTGGTCGGACACGGAGTAGGTCATTGCGCCTATTTCGAGCTCCCGCTGGGGGGCGCCTATTTTCCCGCCGAGGTTGCGGTCGTAAACCGCTTCGTTGCCGTTTATGAAAAGCCTCATTCCCGAGCCGTCGTAGACGAGGGCCGCGTGCGTCCAGCTGCCCGCCGGGAAAGAGGCGTCGCTCACGGCGAGCCCCCTGTGGCGGTTGTTTTCGTCGAGGTACGATGCGTTGAGCCTCCCCCATCTGTCAAACTGCAAGTAGACGTTGCCGGAATTCCACCCGAAGTTTGTCCTGAATACGGAGCGGTGTTGGTCGCCCTTTCTTATTTTGTCGGGGTTTACCCAGCAGCATACCGTCCAGCCGCTCTCCGGCATCGCGGAGCCCACGGAATACCAGAGGTCGCCCACGCCCGACTTCTGGCGGAATGCGAGAGCGCCGCCGTATTTGCCCTCCGTCTTTTCCGGCGCGGGGCTCGGCGCTCTGGCGACTTTGGCGCCGTCGAGGGCGATGTCGGGCTCATACCCTTTGTCGAACGAGGCGTAAAAGCGCAGGGGGCTTTCCTGTTGGGCGGAGAGCGTCGCGGACGAGAGCGCGAGCGTTGCGGAGAAAATTGCGGCCTGAAATTTCATAGTCGACCAATTCTATATCTTTTCCCCGGGCATTTGCAAACACAAAAGGCGTTTTGGCTTGCCAAAAGGCGGCTTCGGCGCGAGATTTTCGGCATGTCGAAAATAAAAATCACGGCCAACGGCAGGGAGCGCCCCGCCGACGACTCCCAGACGGTCGCCGAGTTCATAGAGTCGCTCGGGATAAACCCGCGCCGGTGTGTGGTGGAGCACAATTCCAATGCGATGCGCTACGAGGAATTTGCCAAAGTCGCGCTCTCGGAGGGCGACGTTTTGGAGGTCATGCAAATCGTGGCGGGAGGCTGATGGGCCCTTTTGAAAAATACGCCCGCCAGACGGCGCTTGCCGGATTCGGCGAGGAGGGGCAGAGGAGGCTCGCGGAATCCTCCGCCGCGGTCGTCGGGGCGGGGGGCGTGGGAAGCGGCGCGCTGCCGCTATTGGCGGCTTCGGGAATCGGGCGGCTGGCAGTTTTCGACTTCGACGCCGTATCGGAGACCAACCTCCACCGCCAGACGCTCTACGGGGCGGACAGTGTGGGCAAGCCCAAGGCGAAAATTGCCGCCGAGAAGCTGTCCGCCCTGAATCCCGACTGCGAGATTTCATTTTTCAGCGAGCCCTTCGATAATTCGGAAAAATTTTCCTCCATTCTGAAAGGCTGCCGCATTTGCATTGACGCGACGGATTCGTTTTCCTCGCGCCTTGCGGTGTCGGCCGCGTGCGCGCGCGCGGAAATTCCGGAGATACTGGCATCCGCCGCGGGCTACGTCTGCCAGATGATGGTTTTCGGCGGCGGTTTCTACTTCGACAAATGCGTCGGTTCCGACCCTTTGGCCGCGCGCGAAAAATCCGCGGGTCTGCCGGTGTTCCCCGCCGCGGCGCACCTCGCCGGAGCGTGGGCTGCGGGGGCTGCGGCGGGCTTTTTGTCGGGCTGCATTCCCCTGGAAATCGGCGAGTTTAGAATGTTCGACTTCTCCTCGGCGTCGTACCGAAGGCTCGAGCTGCGGCGCGCCCAAAAAATTCAAATCCCGAAAAAACCATGAAAAACGCGAAGAGAGAAAAGTGCGCCGATCTCGGCGAGATAACGGCTTTTATGGACTCCTGCCTGCGCGTCGGGGAGTTCAAGGACTACGACGGCGCGAAAAACGGCCTGCAATGCGCCAACAGCGGGAAAGTGCGCTCGATAGCCTCCGCCGTTGACGCGGGGCTCGGGGAGATGAAGCTTGCGGCGCACATGGGCGCGGATTTGCTCGTCGCGCACCACGGCATGTTCTGGTCTCCGCCGATTCCGTTTACGGGGCGCAATTACGAGAAAATAAAAACCCTCGCGGATTCCGACCTCGCGGTCTACGCCTGCCACCTGCCGCTCGACGCCCACCCGCGAATAGGCAACAACGCGCTGATAGCAAAGGCGCTCGGGCTGAAAGCGCTCTCGCGGTGCTTCGATTTTTGCGGGGAGAAGATAGGGGTTCTCGCCGCCGCGCCGAAAGGCGGCAGGGACGAGCTTGAAAGGCGGCTAAGCGCGCTCTTTCCGGAGACCTTCAAAGCCATTCGCTTCGGCTCGCGCGAGCCGGAGAAAGTCGCGGTGTGCTCGGGCGGAAGCGGGAGCTGCGTGGAGGAGCTCGCCGCAACCGGCGCGGACACCCTCGTGTGCGGGGAGCTATCGCAATACCACTTCACCATGGCGCAGGAGCTCGGGCTCAACCTCTACCCGTGCGGGCATTACGCCACCGAGAGGTTCGGGGTGATGGCCCTCGGGGAGCTCGTCGCCAAGAAGTTCGGGTTGAAGTGCAGTTTTATAGAAATGCGCAACCCCCTGTGATTTTTTTCTTCTAATGCGCATTCAAAACGGTTAAAGGTTTACGAAAATAAAAAAATGAAAACAATCGCCCTCATAAACGGTCCAAACCTCGACAGGCTCGGGAAGCGCGAGCCCCAAATCTATGGGCGTGCGACGCTCGCCGACATCGTCTCGGGGCTCCGCGCGGAGGCCGAAAAACTCGGCGCGGAGATTGCGGACTTCCAGTCGAACTGCGAGGGCGCGATAATCGACAAAATTTACGGGTTCGCCGATTCCGGAGTGAAGCTCGGCATAATAAACCCCGGCGCCCTCGCCCACACGAGCGTCGCGCTGCGCGACTGCATTGCGGGTTCCGGAATGACATTCGTCGAAGTCCACATCTCCAACGTGGCAAGGCGCGAAGACTTCCGCCATTTGTCTCTCACGGCTCCCGTCTGCGCGGGTTCGGTCGCGGGGCTCGGGGCGTTTGGGTATTCGGCGGCCCTGCGCTATCTCGCATCCATAGCGGATTAAAATCCCCGCGCGCGGGTTCCGGCTGATTCGCCGCCAGCGCGCCGCTTTGCAAGTGCGCAGACTCGACATAGATTTTGAAGGCGAGCTCAACCCCGACCAGCTCGCCGCAGTCACCTCCCCGTGCGACAGGCCGGCGCTCGTGCTCGCGGGCGCGGGGTCGGGCAAGACGCGCACGCTGACCTACCGCGTGGCGTGGCTTATCTCCGAATGCGGGCTCTCCCCGCGCGAGATAATGCTGCTTACTTTCACGAACAAGGCCGCCAGCCAGATGCTAGCGCGCATCTGCGCGCTGACGGGCAGGGAGGCGCGCGAATTTTGGGGCGGAACCTTCCACTCGCTCGGCAACCGCTTTCTGCGCATAGAGGCGGAGGCGGCGGGGCTGTCGCCCAACTTCACGATTCTCGATTCCGACGATTCGGAATCGCTCATAAAGGCTTCTGCCAGCGAAATTTTCCCGTCGTATTTCGCCGACAAGGACAACCCGAGGCCGAAGCTTTTGCGCGATATCATAAGCTACGCCCGCAACACGCGCTCCGCAGTGCGCGACGCGATGGCCGACAGGTTTTCGTGGCTCGAATCCCCCTACGGCGACATAGAGGAAATCGCCGAATATTACGCGGAGAAAAAGCGCGCGGCGAACTCCTGCGACTTCGACGACCTCCTCGAGCTCTGGTATGTGCTTTTGCGCGACAATCCGGAAATCCTCCAAAAATATTCGGAGCGCTTCAAAAACATTCTGGTGGACGAATACCAGGACACCAACAAACTGCAGTCCGACATTCTCGACATGCTCGCCTCGCACGGCAGAATCAGCGCGGTCGGCGACGACGCGCAGTGCATATATTCTTGGCGCGGGGCGGAGATAGGCAACATTCTGGAGTTTCGCGACCGGTATCCCGCGGCGCACATCTACAAAATAGAGCGCAATTACAGGAGCACGCCGCAGATATTGGCGTTCGCCAATTCCATACTCGCCGAAATGGATTCGGACGAGGCTTACCGCAAGACGCTCGTGCCCGCGCGCGGCGGGTTTGAAAAGCCGTTTGTAATCCGAGCCATGGACGGCGTGTCGCAGGCGAGGAGGGTGTGCGACGCCATTTCGGAGCTCGTCTCCGCAGGGCGGTGCTCGTACTCCGACATCGCCGTCTTGTACCGCTCGCACTTTCAGGCGATGGACATGCAGCTGCAGCTCCAGCAGCGCTCGATACCGTTCGCCATCACCAGCGGCTTGAAATTTTTCGAGCAGGCCCACGTCAAGGACGTCGTAGCCCAGCTGAAATTCGCCGCAAACCCGAGGGATTCGGTGTCTTTCATGCGGTTTGCGAGGTTTCTGCCGAAAGTCGGCGAAAAGACTGCTGCGAAGATATTTTTCAAGATTGCGGAAACCGCCAAAAAGCGCGGAATCGGGGAAGTCGAGGCGCTCTCGCACAGGGACGTTTTGGCGAAGGTTCCGTCGGCGGCGCGCGGGGCGTTCGCGCTCATGGCGGCGGACTTGTCAAAAATTTCCAAGTCGCTCGACGCCATGAAAGCGGCGGGTGCAACGGCCCGCCCGCCCGCCGCGCCCGCGCAGGCGGACTTTTTTGACGAAATGATTTCCGATGGCGGGGGCGCGGAGGCGGCGCAGCCTCCCGGGCCCGCCGCCGTTCCGCCTTCGGGCCCGAAGGAAGCCGTGAGGCTGGCGTGCTCGGGCTGGTACCGCGACGCCATGAAAACCGCCTACGAGGACTGGGAGGACAGGTGCCAGGATTTCGACTCGCTCTTCGAATATGCGTCGCGCTTTGCGGGCATGGAGGATTTTCTCGCAAACGTCACGCTTGAAATTTCCGAGGCAGAGAGCTCGCAGCCGGCGGATTCCTCCGACAGGGTGAGGCTCATGACCGTCCACCAGGCGAAGGGGCTCGAATTTCCCGTGGTGTTTCTGATAAGCGCGGCGGACGGGCTTTTCCCGACGAAGCGCAGCATAGACGACGGCGACGTGGACGAGGAGCGCAGGTTGTTCTACGTGGCCGCCACGCGCGCGATGGACTACCTCGTGATATCCTACCCGCGCGTGAGCGTTGTGGGCGGCAACTACGAAATGCGCGAGCCGAGCCGATTTTTGCAGGGCGTCGACCCGAGCCTCTACACGGTTTCGGAATAAATTTTGATTCCCCTGCCGCTCCCGAAATATTTCGGGGGTATGAAAGCGCCTGCCGCGGTTTTCGCTGCGCCGGAAATCTCCCGCGGGAAACGCCCTTTCGGAAAGGAGTTCCGCGCTCCGTGAAGGAATAATATCTTGTTGACTAAGCGGGGAAATTTGCCATTCTCTCCGCTTAAATTTTCACATTTTCAGCCGGTATTTTTTTAATGCTGAAAGGCGCCTGACATGTCATTGATCGTTCAGAAATACGGCGGCACGTCCGTCGGAAACACAGACAAAATTCTCAATGTCGCGAAGCGGATAAAGACTTTCGTGGACGGCGGGCACAAGGTCGTCGTCGTCGTCTCCGCCAGGAGCGGCGTGACCAACGATCTCATCGCGCGCGCCAAGACGCTCAACTCCATGCCCGACGAGCGGGAAATGGACATGCTGCTCGCCGTCGGGGAGCAGGAGACGATCGCGCTCACCGCAATGGCCCTCCATTCGCTCGGCGTCAAGGCAGTCTCCCGCACGGGGGCCCAGGCCGGCATACACACGGATTTCGCGCACACCCGCGCCAGAATCGTCGAAATTACCGGCGGGGACATAAAAAAATGCCTCGACGACGGCAAGGTCGTAATCGTTGCGGGCTTCCAGGGCGTCGACGGCGACGGCAACGTGACGACCCTCGGCAGGGGCGGAAGCGACTTGTCCGCAATCGCCCTCGCCGCCGCCCTGAAAGCCGACGTGTGCCAAATCTACACCGACGTCAGCGGCGTCTACACCGCCGACCCTCGCATAGTCAAAAACGCGAGGAAAATTCCCGAAATGTCGTACGAGGAGCTCCTTGAAATGGCGTCCCTCGGCTCGAAGGTCATGCAGGCGCGCTCAGTGGAGTTCGCCCAGAAGCACGGCGTGGTATTTGAAGTCAGATCAAGCTTTAACAACGAATCCGGAACCATCGTGAAATCAGAAGTGCCATCAATGGAGGACGTCGTAATCACGGGCGTCGCCGTCGACAAAAACCAGACAAAAGTCACCGTCAGGGACATCCCCGACAAGCCCGGAACCGCCGCCGAAATCTTCCGCGAGCTCGGCGAGGCCGGCATACTCGTGGACATGATAGTCCAGAATCTGGGCCGCAAGGGAAGGGCAAACCTCACTTTCACGGTTTCCAAGGACGACGCTCCGAGGGCCGAAAAGCTGCTCGACAAATTCTGCTCGTCTTTCGAGGGGGCGTCGGCGGAACTCACGGGCGACATCGCAAAAGTTTCGGTGGTGGGCACGGGAATGCGCTCGCACAGCGGAGTTGCTGCGAAGTTCTTCCGGGCGCTCGCCGACAACGACATCAACGTGCAGCTCATCACGACCAGCGAAATAAAGATTTCCGTGGGCATAGATCTCGGCGATTCTGAAAAGGCCGCAAACGCCCTTCACGCGGCTTTCGGACTCGACAAACAATAAGCCCGCCGGACTATGAAATTCATAAGCACGCGAGGGGAGGGCGGAAGGCTTTCGTTTCTGGAGGCGGTCGCGGAGGGCTTGGCTCCGGACGGGGGGCTTTTTGTGCCCGAGCAAATGCCGGACATATCCGGGCGGTTGAAAAATTGGGAGGGCTTAGGATACGCCGAATTGTGCTTTGAATTTTTGAGGCTCTTTGCGGACGGGGTTCCGGACGGGGAGCTGAAAAAAATCGTGTCCGAGTCCTACAAAAAATTCGACGATCCGGCGGTCGCTCCGCTGCGCGGGCTCGGCGGCCGCCTTTGGATGCTGGAGCTCTACCACGGCCCGACGCTCGCCTTCAAGGATTTCGCCCTCCAGCTGTTGGGCAACCTCTACGAGTACATGCTCGCCAAAACTTCCCGCAAAATAAACGTGCTCGGCGCCACGAGCGGCGATACCGGCAGCGCCGCCATAAGCGGGCTGCTCGGCAAAAAAGGGGTAAACATTTTCATACTCTATCCCGAGGGCAGAATTTCCCCGTTGCAGGAGAGGCAGATGACGTGCACGGGGGCGGACAACGTGTTTCCGATAGCCATAGACGGCACTTTCGACGACGCCCAGGCGATAGTTAAAAAGATTTTCGGCGACAATTCCTTCAAGGCGGAATGGGGGCTTTCCGCGGTGAACTCTATAAACCTTGCGCGGGTGCTCGCGCAGTGCGTTTACTACATATACGCCTGGCTGAAGCTCCCCGAGTCCGCGCGCGAAAGGGCGGTTTTCGCCGTTCCGACCGGCAATTTCGGCAACGTTCTCGCCGGCTGGATGGCGTGGAAATGCGGAATGCGCTGCGGCGGCTTCAGGGTCGCGACAAATCAGAACGACATACTGTTCCGCCTATTCAACACGGGCGTTTACGAGGTGTCGGAAGTCATGCCGAGCTTCGCCCCGTCGATGGACATTCAGGTCGCCTCCAACTTCGAGCGGTTCATATATTTTTCAGAAAACGGCGATTCCGCCAAAGTGCGCCGGATAATGTCGGAATTTTCCAAAACAGGAAAATGGGTTTTCGAGGGCTTCGACCCCGGGAATTTTTCGGCCTCCAGAATGTCGGACGCGGAAATTCCCGCCAAGATTTCGGAGGTTTGGGATAAGCACGGGATTCTCATAGACCCGCACACGGCGTGCGCCTTCAAGGATTTGCCCGATTCTCCGGCGGTCGTGCTCTCGACGGCAAGCCCCGCGAAATTTCCGGAGCTCATAAAAAAGACACTCGGCTTCGAGCCGAAATCGGATATTCTCGAGAAGCTTAAACGCGAGAAAATCGTCAAGACCTCCATGCCTGCCGACGCCGAAAAAATCCGCGCTTTCATACGCGAGCGCGGCATTAGATAGCCCGTCCGCTGCGGCGGGCGGGCGCAATACCGCGGCCCCGCGAAGGAGGCGGGGCGAAAAACTTCGGCATTAAATCAAAAAATTTCAAATGAAAAAGGTTTTTATATACGACACTACCCTGAGGGACGGAACGCAGTGCGAGGGAATCTCGCTTTCGGTGGCGGCCAAATTGCGGCTCGCCGAAAAAATGGACAGCTTCGGAATCGACTTTATCGAGGGCGGCTGGCCGGGCTCCAACCCGCGCGACATGGCGTTTTTCGAGCAGGCAAAAAGTTTGCGCCTCTCCCACGCAAAAATAACGGCTTTCGGCTCGACGCGCCGCGCCAACGTCCGCGCCGAGGACGACCCTCAGATCGCCCTGCTGCTCGAGGCGAAGACGCCTTATGTGACAATTTTCGGCAAGACGTGGCTTCTGCACGTCACGGAGGTCATCAAGACCACTCCGGAGGAAAACCTCAAAATGATAGAGGAGAGCGTGGCGTACCTCTCCAAAAACGGAGTCAGGGTAATCTACGACGCCGAGCACTACTTCGACGGGTTCGCCGACAATCCGGAATACGCGCTTGAAACGCTCGCCGCCGCAAAGCGCGGGGGCGCGGAGTGCGTCTGCCTGTGCGACACGAACGGCGGGACGATGATGGGCGCGTTTTCGGAGATCGTCCGCAGGACGGCGGAATTTATGGGCGACACCCCCGTCGGCGTCCACTGCCACAACGATTCCGGCCTCGGGGTCGCGCTGTCGCTTCTGGGCGTCGAAAACGGGGCGTCGATGGTGCAGGGCACCCTCAACGGCATCGGCGAGAGAAACGGCAACGCCAACCTGTGCACGATTATCCCCAACCTCTCCCTCAAAATGGGCCGCGAGCTCTCCTGCGCGGGCAACCTCAAAAAGCTCCGCGACCTCTCCCTGTTCGTCGACGAAATGGCGAACCTGCGCAGCGACACCCGCCTTCCGTACGTGGGGTCGTCGTCTTTCGCGCACAAGGGGGGCGTCCACGCCGACGCCGCCAACAAGGTAAAGCGCAGCTACGAGCACATAGACCCGTCGCTCGTAGGCAACAAGACCCGCGTGCTCGTGAGCGACATGTCCGGCAGGGCGTCCGTTATGATGAAGGCGCGCGACATGGGCGTTGACGTAGACTCAAAAGACCCCGCCATAAAGGAGTTTCTCGACGAGCTGAAAGAGCTCGAATTTCGCGGGTACGAGTACGAGGCGGCGGACGCGTCGTTCGGGTTATTGCTCGCAAAATGCCTCAAAAAACACAAGCCGCATTTCAAGGTGCGCGGGTACAGGGCGATAGTAGAGCGCGACGAGCTCGCCGGAACCACGAAGTCGGAGGCCACGGTGAAGCTGGAAATCGGCGGAACCGTCGAGCACACCGTCGCCGAGGCGCACGGGCCGGTTGCCGCCCTCGACCTCGCGCTGAGAAAGGCGCTCGTCAAAAAATTCCCCGCGATAAAGTCGATGGATCTCACCGACTTCAAGGTGCGCATAATCGACAGCGGCGCGGGCACCAACGCAATCACGCGCGTCATGATAGAGTCCAAGGACTCCGGCGGGAAAATCTGGGGAACCGTCGGGGCGTCGGACAACATAATAGTCGCGTCGTGGGAGGCGCTCAAAGATTCGTTCGAATACAAACTCTCCAAAGAGGATTGATTTTCGCGCGGGCGTTTGCCAAACTTTATTTCCATGAGCGAGGGTCGAAAAAAGATCATAAATTTGCGCGCCGGCATAAAAAATCCGCTGCTCGCGCGGCTTTTCGGCCTTGTTGAAAAGCCCGTGGAATCGTTTTTCGGCCTCCGCCGCCTCGATGAGGCGTACCGCCGCCTCCACGCTATGGACGACGGGCGCAACTTCTTCGAGCGCGCAATCGACATTCTCGGCGTAAAGTTTGAGGCCGATCCAGAGGATATCGCTAAAATTCCGGCGGCTGGCCCGCTGGTGGTGGTCTCGAACCATCCGCTCGGCTGCGTGGACGGGATAATCCTCGGGGCGGTTCTCACGCGCGTGCGCAAGGACGCCAAGATGATCCTCAACTCTATGCTCTCGCCTATGGACGAGATCAACGAGTGCTCCATATCCGTCAACCCGTTCGGGGGGAAAAAGGCGGCGGCGCAAAACGTCTCCGCGATGAAGGAGATTGTGAGGACGCTAAAAAACGGCGGATGCGTCGGGACTTTCCCGTCGGGGACGGTCTCGTACCTGCGCCTGCGCGAGCGCTGCATCACCGACCCCGAGTGGAACACTAATATTTTCCAGATGGCGCGCCGGATGGGGGCGTCGATTCTGCCGGTGTTCTTCGAGGCGCGCAACTCCCCGCTGTTCTATCTTGCGGGAGTCGTCCACCCGCGCCTGCGCACGGCGCTTCTGATAAGGGAAATGTTTGCCGCGGCCTCACGTGGGCCGGTGAGAATGCGCGTGGGCTCTCCCATTCCGCCGCGCAAAATCGCCGGATTCAAGACCGACGAGGAGCTCGCCGGCTGGCTGCGCATAAATTCCTACATTCTCGGCGGAAAGAACACGAAGGGCACCAAGGCGTCAGCCCAGCAGATTTCGGCGTTTCGCAAGAGCATGGAAAAGTTTTTCCCGAAGAGGGAAATGCAGGAGCTCATTTTGCCTATTTCGCCCGAAAAGATGGAGCGGGAGATCGCGGCGCTGCCGGAGTCGTGCAAAATGGTGTCCGTCGGGAAAATCTGCGTGTATTGCGCTGAGGCGTGGCAGATAAAGTGGACGCTCGTGGAAATCGGCAGGCTGCGCGAAAAGACTTTCAGGGAGGTCGGCGAGGGCACCGGAAAGAGCATCGACAACGACGAGTTCGACCAGTACTACCTCCACATGTTCATGTGGGATTCCGAGAACAGGCGCATCGCCGGCGCCTATCGAATCGGGCGGACGGACAAGATAATAAACTCCATCGGCGTCCAGGGGCTCTACGCCTCCACGCTCTTCAAAATCCGACCCGAGCTGATGGAGCGCATCGCCCCCGCGCTCGAGATGGGGAGGTCTTTTATCGTCAGCGAATACCAGAAGAAGCGCTCGACGCTTGCGGTCCTATGGCGCGGAATCGGCGAATACCTCTACCGCCACCCGCAGTACAGGACGCTCTACGGGCCGGTGAGCATAAGCACGGAGTACAATTCCATATCCAAGGATTTGATAGTCCAGTTCCTCTCTGAAAAAAGAACTTCCGAGGAGCTCGCCAAATTTGTCAAGGCGAAGAAGCCCCCGAAGCTGCGCATGAAGAACGTGGACAGGCAGACCCTAATGAGCTGCGCAAGCGACATCGAGCACATATCGGCCCTCGTCTCGGAAATCGAGTTCGACAACAAGGGGATTCCGACCCTCCTGAAACACTACCTGAAATTGGACGGGGAATTGCTTGCGTTCAACGTGGACAGGGAATTCGGCAGCTGCATCGACGGCCTGATAATGGTGGACATGCTCAAAACGGACCCCAAGCTGCTGAAATCTTACATGGGCGCGCGGCAGACCGTTGAATACCGCAAATTCCACGGTTTGAAAACCGAGGGCGTGGAGATTCCGAAAGGCGAGGCGGATGAAGCCTGAGACCTGGAATTCGAGGCTCGGCGCGATTCTCGCCGTCGCGGGCAGCGCGGTGGGGCTCGGGAATTTTCTGAAATTCCCGGGGCAGGTGGCTATGTACGGCGGGGCGTCGTTCATGCTCGCGTATGTGATTTCCTTTTTTCTACTGGGGCTGCCGATTGCGGTTTGCGAGTGGGCTATGGGCAGGCACGGCGGCGCCAACGGCTACCACTCCACCGCGGGAATAATGGGTTTTTTCAGCGGGAGCAAAAAAATGGCGTACTTCGGCGTGGTCGGGGCGCTGCTTACAATGATAATCTTCTGCTACTACGTCTACATAGAAGCGTGGTGCCTCGGGTACGCGGCGAACTTTCTCTTCGGCTCGCTCGACTTCAAGACGCTCGGGGAGTCCGGCGGATTTTTCGCCGACTTCGTGGGCGCGGGCGCGGACGGCAGTTCGCTTAAATTCGGGTTCGGAGGGGTGCTCGTCTATTTTTTGTTTTCGTTCGCGCTGAATTTCGTCCTCATATACCGCGGAGTTTCCAGGGGCATAGAGATGTTTTGCAAATACGCAATGCCTACCCTCATCATCCTTGCGGTGGTGATAGTGGCGCGCATGATGACCCTTTCGGACGTCACTCCGGAGCACCCCGAGCGCACCATTAACCAGGGGCTTGGGTTCATGTGGAATCCGGTGAAAGTCGTGTTGGAGGAGGACAGGGGCGGAAAATGGGTCGAGGCGCAGAGGCTCGTCGGCGACATCGAAATGCGCGCCGCGGAAAAGAAAGTCGCGGAGGGCGGAGGAAAGGTTCGGATACGCCGCATTTCTGTTTTGGAGCAGCTTTCAAACCCGTCGATCTGGATAGCGGCGGCGGGGCAGGTGTTTTTCAGCCTGACCGTCGGGTTCGGCGCCATAATGACCTACGCAAGCTATTTGAAGCGCAATGACGACATAGTTCTAAGCTCCGTGACATCGTGCAGCGCCAACGAATTTTGCGAGGTCTGCCTCGGCGGAATGATAACGGTTCCGGCGGCGGTGGCGTTCTTCGGAATATCGGGCGTGATGGGCGCGGGGCTGAGCCTGTTCGATCTCGGCTTCAAAGTGCTGCCGCTGTTTTTTGCGCAGATTCCGCTCGGGTGGGTTTTCGGATTCATGTTCTTTTTCCTGCTGTTCCTCGCGGCGGTGACGAGCTCTCTTTCAATGCTCCAGCCGAGCATGGCTTTCATAGAGGAGGCGGTGAGGATAAAGCGCAAATTTTCGACGCTGCTGCTCGGGGTGATAGCGTTTTTCATATCGGGGTTCGTGCTCTACTTTTCGGAGAATTTGAAGGCGATGGACACTTTCGACTTCTGGATGGGGCAGGTGGCGATATACTTTTTCGCAATAGTCCAGACGATTTTGTTTGCGTGGCACTTCGGGGCGGAGCGGGGCATGAGGCTCGCGAACATAGGCGCGCAGATCCGCCTTCCGAAATTTTACGCCTTCCTCATAAAATACGTGACCCCCGCGCTGCTGATAGGCGTGTTTCTGATGTGGCTTGCAAAGGACGTCTTCGGGATTGTCGGCAGCGGCTCTATAAGCCCGTACATTCTCGATCTGGTCGGCTCCGAATCGCACCCGCGCAATCCGGTAGCGATAATGGCGGTCGCGATAATCGGCGCGCTTTACATATTTTACGCGATGATGCTTTCCATGTCGCGCAGATATGACAAGTTTTCCGGCGGGAGGGCTGAAAAATGACCTTAGGCGGCTGGGCGACTTTCATTCTGTCGGTGGGCTCTTTCACCGCCCTCTTCGCGTGGTGCCTGTACAAGGTGCTTTTTTCGGAATCCGCGAAGGGCGAAAAACTTCCGGAGCAGCCCGAGCCCGCGGGCGGAAAATCCGGCTCTTCGACGGGCGCGCGCCGTTGCGGCCGCCGCAAATAGCGCGGGCTAAAGGAGCTCGACGGCAACCGAGTCCGCAACCAGCCTGCCCGCGCGCGTCAGGCGCAGCCTGTCTTTCAACGCTTCAAGCAGCCCGAGCCCCTCGAGAAATTTTATGCTCTCCCCGTATCTGCCGCAGTCGGCTTTCGGAAAGCGCGCCCGCAAGACGGACAAATCCACGCCCTCGTTCATTCGCAGCCCGAATATAAGCGCGCTCGAGAACATCTCATCGTCGTCGAGCTTTACGGCGTCCTCGTATGCCGGCGCGGAGTTTTCTATGCCGAGTTTCCACTTCTCAAAATTCGGGGCGTTGCGCCTGCGGTACCCGCCGAACTGCGACGCCGCCGAGGGCCCGACGCCCGCCCATTGCGCCATGTGCCACGTCGATAGGTTGTGCAGGCATTCACCTCCCTCGCGCGCGTAGTTAGATATTTCGTATTGCCTAAACCCGAGCGCGGGGAGCTCGTCCATGGCGATTTCAAAAAAATCGCCCTCCCTCGCGCGCTTTTCGATTTCTTCGGCGCCGGTTATCCCGCCGCAGCAGGAAGTCCCGCTCTCAAATTCGAGGCAGTATGCGCTTATGTGGTTTACGGGGCATTCGGCGGCGCGGCGCAGGTCGGCCCTCCACTGGCTTTCCGTCTGGCCTTTCGCCCCGAAAATCAGGTCTATCGAAAAATTTTCAAATCCCGCCTCAGCCACGGCGTCTATTGCCTTCAGCGTCTCATTCAGCGTGTGCGCCCTGCCGAGGGAGCGCAAGACGCCCTCGTCGAAACTCTGCACCCCGAGGGAAATCCGCGTGACTCCTATTCTTCTAAGCGTTTCGAGCTTTCCGCGCGACGCGGACGACGGCGATACTTCTACCGTCCATTCCCGCGACGGCCTGAATCTTCCGAGCGCCTCCGCCAGTCTTTCAATTTCGCCCTCCGAGAGCGAGGACGGGGTTCCGCCGCCCCAAAACATCGTGTCGATTTTTTCGGGGACGCCCTCGCGCGCGAGCGATCCGGCCTCAGCCGCGCAAACCCTTACATATTCGGCGATGTCCTCCGGCTTCGGGCGCAGCTTGTAAAACCGGCAGTACCCGCACGGCTTCGAGCAAAACGGGACGTGCGCGTAAATTCCGAAATTCTCGAAAATGGCTTGCATGGGAGGCTCTATTATTTAATAAAATCAATGCAATAAAACAAAACCGACTCATATGGCAAAAAAATTATCACTCGTTTTTTCCGCGGCGGCCCTGTTGCTCTCCGGATGCGCGGGGCTCACAAACCTCACGCCCGAAAGAATGCCCGAAAACTCCTCGGGGCTTTACACTCTCAGCATGAGCGCGCACATAAACGACGGCTCGATTGTCCCCGGCTCCATAGAACCCTTCATCGTAATCGACGAGAAAACGATTCCGATGAAAACCGTTAAAAATCTCGAAAACGAGCGCATTTACGAGTACGACTACCGCCTGCCCAAAGGCAGGAAGGGCGCCAAGTACTACTTTACCCTGAAATACAAAGTAAAAAACACCGTCGAGAGCGAAGAGCAGGAGCGCACCCTCACGAGCCCCACAGTCTACACGCTCGAGCCCGTCCGCAGGTACGTCGTCACCATCCAAAGCGAGAGGGGGCCGGTGGGCACCGTCGTTCCCGTGCTCGGAAGGGGTTTTGACAAGCTCGACAAAATCGTCATAGGCGGGGTTCCGGCCGACACCGAATACGTTTCGAGGGCGACGATAAACTTTACGGTTCCGCCGCTCAAATCCGGCGAGGACTACGAAGTCAAGCTCGTCGGCTCCGACGGCGACATGTGGATAGGCCAGTTCAGGGTCGACGCCGCCGAAATGCAGGTTTCCCCCAAGAAAATCGACATAAAGAGCGGGGAGATCGTGAACGTGATTTTCGGCATCGGCTTCACCGCCCCCGAGGGCGGCTATCCGATAGACGTCAAGACCAATATCCCCAGTTCCGTCATAATGGACGAGGCCGTCGTACCGGAAGGGCGCTCGAGCGTCAGCGTCGCCCTTAAAGGCGGCGCGGAGGGCGAGGGCTTCCTCTACATTCAGGGCGTCGGGTTCGACGAAGTCAAAATCCCCGTTTCCGTCAAATCCTCCCAGCCCAAGGACGAGCTCCTCTCGGGCGTTTCGGAGGCGGTAAACGAGATCGACTCTGCGGAGGGCGGGGAGCCCGCCGAAGCTGAAAAAGCTCCCGCGGGCGGCGAAAACCCCGAGATATCGAAGCCGGACGCGTCCGCCAAATAGCGCAATCTCCAACTTTTCGAAAGCCGATTTATGAAATCCAAAAAAGCCGCAGAAGTGAAAAAGTATCCGGAAACCGCCGCCGAAAAGAGTTGCGACCAGCCCATTGAATGCGCTTTCGAGGGGATGTCGGAGCGCCTCATGCGCATTCAGCGCGACCTGCTGATGCCCGCGTTTATATTCGAGCAGGAGAAAATCCAAAACACCATAACCTTTTTCGGGGCCTCGCGCATAAAGCCGGAGGACGTTGCGCGAAAGGAGCTTGCTGCCGCCAAGAAGCGCTCGGGCTCTAAGGAGGGGCTGGAAGCGGCAAAAATGGCGTGCGAAATGTCCAAGTACTACACTGCCGCCGAAGAGCTCGCGCGCAGGCTGCAGGAATGGTCCAACTGCCTCGATTTGCCGGAGGACGAAAAGTTCTACATAATGACGGGCGGCGGCCCCGGAATCATGGAGGCGGCCAACAAGGGCGCGTACAAGGCCGGCGGAACCCCCGTGGGGGCCACCATCGTGATTCCCGACGAGCAGAAGCGCAACAAGTATCTCGACAGGGGCGTATGGATAAACTTCAATTATTTTCTAATGCGCAAATTTTGGCTGCTGTTTTTCGCCAAGGCGCTTGTCGTCTTCCCGGGCGGGACGGGAACATTCGACGAATTTTTTGAGGTTTTCACGCTGATGAAAACCCGCAAGACGCATTCGTACATTCCGACGGTGCTCTTCGGCAAAAAATTCTGGGAAAACGCTGTGGACTTCGACTGGCTCGTAAAGACCGACGTCATAACGAAGTCCGACCTCGGCTTTTTCGAGTACGCCGAAACCGTGGAGGAGGCATACAACATCATTACCTCCAAGCTCGAAAAGATGATGAACCTGCGCAAGGTTTAAGGCGGAAATTTTTATCGCAAACGCGGCCGCCCGCCGCGTTTTTTTTGTTTTTTTGGCGAAAACATTTGATAAGGCGGCGAAATCCGGAATAATCGCGCCAGCTGTATTTTTATGAAACTATTGGACAGATACGTCTTTTGCGAGTGGCTGAAAATATTTGTCGTCGCCATAGGCGTCACGCTCGGGATTCTCGTGCTGCACGACATGTACAACAATCTCGGCAAGCTCATAAACTGGGGCGCGGAGACGGAACAGATACTCCTTTTTTACGCGCTGCTCGTTCCCACGCTCGTTCCGGTAGTCCTCCCGATAAGCCTTCTGCTCTCGCTCATATATGTGCTCGGCTCCCTCCACCGCAACAACGAAATCACCGCAATGCGCGCGGCGGGCCTGAATGTTTTTGCAATTACGCGCTCGCTGTGGTTTGCGGGCGCGCTGCTGGCGGGCGCGCTGCTGTGGCTCAACGCGCACACAATTCCCGTCTGCAAGGAAAATTCCCGCCTGCTCTACGACAATATCAGGTTCGCCGAACAGATGCGCACCGCCGAACTCTCGGATGTGGGTAGGGTAAACGCCCTATGCTTCAATAACAGGAAGGACGGCAGGCTCTGGTTCATGAACTCGTTCAGTCAGGCGACGAACCGCGCGCGCGGCGTGACGGTCTCCGCGCTCGATACTCGGGGGCGGGAGGTCTCGCGGGTGATGGCGCGCGAGGGCGTCTACGACGACGTCGACAACTGCTGGTTTTTTCTCGACGGCCAGCGTATAGACTTCGACCCCGACACCCACAAGGCGGTGAAGGCTGTCGGGTTCGACAAGAGGTATTTCAGGGATTTCGGCGAAAAGCCGCAGATAATGGTTTTGTCCATGCGCCGCCCCAAAGACCTTTCGCTCTTTGAGACAAAAACGCTCATAGAGTCTATGGGCAGCGCCGAGGCTCCGGAGGCCGTCCCGTACCTCGTGAGGTCCTATTCCATATGGTTCAGCCCGTTCGCGTGCATAATAGTTGTGGCGATTGCCATTCCGTTTTCGGTTGCGGGCGTGCGGACGAACCCCATGGTGGGCGTCTCCAAGACGGTTGGGCTGTTTTTTGTGTACTTCGTCCTCGACAGCGCGCTCGGCGCGGTGGGGGGCAGGGGAATAATTCCGCCGCTATGGGCCGCCGCGATTCCGAATATCGCGATGCTGCTCTTTGCGCTCTCGCTTTACAGAAAAGTTGTTTGATATGGCATCCGGAAAAAAATTAAAGGTGTTGATTGTGGGAAGCGGAGGCCGCGAGCACGCGCTCGTTCTGGCCGCAAAGCGCTCCCCCATGCTCGAAAGGCTCGTGTGCGCGCCCGGCAACGGCGGCATAGAGCGCGACTGCGAGGTCGCCCCGATTCCCGCCGAGGACGTTTCCGCCCTTGCGAAATTTGCGGAGGAAAACGGGTTCGACTTCGTAATCTGCGGACCGGAAGTCCCGCTTTCGCTGGGGCTCGGCGACATGCTGAGGGCGCGGGGCATTCCCGTTTACGGCCCGTCGAAAGACGGCGCGATTTTAGAGGCGAGCAAGGCGTACACAAAGGATTTCCTGAAAAAATACTCAATTCCCACCGCGGAGGGGCGCAGCTTTACGGACGCGGCGGAGGCCGAGGCTTACATAAAATCCGCCCCGTTTGAGACCGTCATAAAGGCCAGCGGCCTCGCGGCGGGCAAGGGGGTCGTCATACCGTCCTCCCGCGAAGAGGCAGCCGCAGCCGCGCGCGAAATGCTCGAGGGCGGCGCGTTCGGAGATAGCGGAAGGGAAATCGTCGTAGAGGAAAAAATGGACGGGGAAGAGGCGAGCATAATGCTCGTGGTCTCCGGTCAAAAATACGTGATGCTGCCCGCAAGCCAGGACCACAAGCGCGTCGGAGAGGGCGATACGGGGCCGAACACGGGCGGAATGGGCGCATACGCGCCGGCGGCGGTGGCGACTCCGGAAGTTCTCGAAGCCGTGCGCAAAACAATAGTGGAACCGACGCTCGAGGGGCTCGCCAAAGAGGGTATCGACTACCGCGGAACACTGTATGTCGGGATAATGATAACGAAAGGCGGCCCGAAAGTCGTGGAATTTAACGTGCGCTTCGGCGACCCCGAATGCCAGGTGCTGATGCCGCTGCTCGAGAGCGACCCGCTCGAACTCATGTACGATGCCGCGTGCGGAAATCTCGACCCGTCCAAAGTCAAAATAGCCAGCGGATTCGCGGCGGTGGTCGTCATGTGCGCGCGCGGATACCCGGGGAAGTACGCGAAGGGCGACGAGATCTCCCTGCCCGAAAACGTCCCCGCGAACTCGCAGATTGTCCACGCCGGAACGAGGCGCGAGGGCGACAAAATCCTTACGGCGGGCGGAAGGGTGCTGGGGCTTTCGGGCTTCGGCAAGACGCTGGAAGAAGCGCTCGCCAACGCCTACGCGCTCGCAGATTCCGTGAAGTTCGACGGCGGGTTTTTCCGCCGGGATATCGCCCACAGGGAGCTGGAGCGGCGCGCGGCAAAATAGGCGGCGGCGCCGTTTGCCGAGGGCGTCCGGCCGCTCCGTAAGACGGGTTTTTGCGGCGGGCGGCGGTTTTGCGAATGCGCAACCGCCGCTTCCTGCCGTTTTTTTTGCGCGCCGGCGCCCCGCCGGTTTAGCGCGGGCGGTTTTGGTTGAAAAAATGATGCGAAGTCCGCTTCCGCGCGCGTTGGCGCTTGACGCCGGTTTATCTTTTGTTTTTTAATAAACGCATACCGTGTTCAACAGTGTAACGGGGAGGGGAATGTTATGAAAAAATCCATATTGTTTGCCGCGCTGTCGGCGCTATTGTGCTCGTGCGTCTCGGGAACTTTCGAGACCCGAAAAACATTCGATGAAAATGCGGAAATCTTTCAGAACCCGGGGCAGGGCTGGCTGCGTTTCGGCAACTCCTTGAAGGGCTCGCAAAATTCCGTCAATTTCGGCGCGGGATACGAGCGCTACACGTGGGCGCGCCTGAACCCCGAAGAGGGCGTCTACGATTGGAAGCCCATCGACCGCGCACTGGAAAATTTCTCGCGCGAGGGTTTGCCGTTCTACTTCCGCATAATGTGCGTCAATACTTCCGGTTATCCGCCGTTCTACCAGACCCCTAAATGGGTGTTCGACAAGGGCGCGAAATATACCGTTCACGAAATGCAAAAGGAGCCCGGCAAAAATAAAAAATATCCGGACGGAAAAGTCAAAATCGCGGTTCCGGAGTTCGGAGACCCCGTTTTCATCAAAGAGCACGAAAAATTCATAAAAGCCCTCGCCGCCCGCTACGACGGCGACCCGCGCATCGGCGGCATAGACCTCGGCAGCTACGGCAACTGGGGCGAATGGCACTGCACGAGCCTCGGGCTCAAAAAGCCCGACGTGCGCCCGCATTCTCCGGAAATCCGCAGGAAATACGCCGACATGTACCTGCAAAACTTCAAAAAGACCCCGCTGATATTTATGACCGACGACCACGAGACGCTCGAATACGCGCTCGGAAAGGGCGAAAAACCGCGCGTCGGGATAAGGCGCGACGGCGTCGGCTCGCCGTCGCACTTCAAGCGGTGGATAGGGAGATGGCCCTATGAAAATATACGGAATATGGGCGATATATGGAAAGATATGCCCGCGATTTTCGAATTTTTCGGCAGCGTGGAGATGATGCGCGGCAGGGGCTGGGACATTCCGTATTCGCTCGGGTGGGTTCTCGAAAACCATGCGTGCCTCGTAAACGAGGGGCCGCTTTCGCCGCGCCAGATAGCGGCGGGCTCCGGCGAGGAAAAGCTTCTGCGCGACATCGACCTCTTCGCCGGCGCCCGTCTCGTTCCACGGTCGGCGGATGTGTCGTACGCGGGCGGAAAATTGAAAATCCGCGTTCGCGGGGAAAACAAAGGGGCGTCTAAAATCTACCTGCCTTACCGATTTGTCTACGTGCTGCGCGGAGATTCGGGGGATGCCGCCGAGATGGTTTCCGCGCGGGATCCCCGAGAAATCCTCCCGGGCGAATTTGAATTTTGCGACGAGTTTGAAGTCCCGCTCAAAAGGGGGAAAGAGTATTCGCTATCCCTGCGCGTCCGCCACCCCGCGGGGGTTCTCAAAGACTTCCGCTTTGCCGCAAAAAATCTCAATCCCGACGGGTCGCTCGACCTCGGGAAAATCCTGATAAAATAGGTTGCGCAAAATGAAAAAACTGTTGATGACGCTTGCGGTTTCCGGCGCGCTCTGCGCCGCCCGCGCCTCGGAGATAAAATTCGAGGAAAACCCCGACATTTTCCAGAATCCGGGGCAGGGGTTTTCCAGCAATTCGCTCTGGTTCAATCCCAAGACCAAAGTAAATTACGGCGCGGGATATTTCAGGTTTGAATGGGCAAAGCTGCAGCCTGTGGAGGGCGAATACAATTGGGAGCCGATCGACAGGGCTCTGGAGTTTTTCTCCAAGAACGGCTTGCCGTTCTACTTCCGCATAATGTGCACCAACTTCCACGGCGGGCGCAAGTATTCCACTCCCGAATGGATTTTCCAAAAGGGCGCCAAATGGCACGAATTCGAGGGAATGGAGTACAAGACTCCCGACGGCGGAAAATCCAAAACGCACGTTTCGGCGTATTTCGACGACCCGATTTTCCTCGAAGAGCATGAAAAATTCATAAAGGCCCTCGCCGCCCGCTACGACGGCGACCCGCGCATCGGCGGGCTCGACCTCGGCAGCTTCGGCAACTGGGGCGAATGGCACTGCACCTCCATGGGCCTCGAAGACCCGAACATGTATTCGCTCGAACTCCGCAAAAAATACGCGGACATGTACCTGCAAAATTTCAAAAAGTCGGACATATTTTTTATGACCGACGACTTCCAGGTTCTCGAATACGCGCTCGGCAAGCGCAAAAAGCCGCGCGTGGGGTTGCGGCGCGACGGCGTGGGGTCTCCGTGGCACTTCGGCCGCTAGATAGGCAAGCCGCCCTATGACAAAATAGAGCGCATGGGCGACGTTTGGAAGGACAAGCCGATATTTTTCGAGTTTTTCGGCGACGTGAATTCGCTGCACGAAAAAGGATGGGACATAATTTTTTCCTGCGACTGGATTCTTGATAACCACGCCTCCCTCGTCAACGAGATCCCGTTCCACCCGTGGCAGATAACGGATCCCAAAGAGAGGGCGGCGGTCGACAAAGTGTGCGTTTACGCCGGCGCGCGCCTCGTTCCGGAGTCCGCCGAAGTGTCCTATGAAGACGGCAAGCTCGAGGTGTCGGTAAAGGGAGAAAACAAGGGCGTCGCCCGCATATACCTGCCGTACCGCATGAAGTACGAGCTGCGGGACTCCTCCGGCAAGGTCGTGTTCGACGCGATTTCCTCGCAGGATCCCCGAAAAATCCTCCCTGGCAAGTTTGAATTTTCGGACGCCATGCGCGTTTCCCTGAAACCAGGCGAGGCGTATTCGCTCTCCCTGCGAATCTACCACACTAAAAAGATATTCCGCGACTTCCGCTTCGCCGTCAAAAACCTCAACCCCGACGGTTCGCTCGATCTCGGAAAAATCTCCGCAAAATAGCGCGTCAGCCTCCGCTTTCGCCCGCGGGCGTCCGGCGCCCGCGCGGCGTTTTTTTTTTGACAAAAACGCTTGCATGGCGCGCCGCCGAATGAGATTTTAGGAAAGTTTATTTACGCAACAAACAACAATAAATTACTGCGATATGAGTTGTCCAAACCACAATTGCTCGCACGAAGTGCAACAGATGTGCTGCGTGGCGAAAGGCGCCAAACACGGCCCCGCGCCCATTCCCGAAGAGGGGAAATGGGTGAAGGCCACCCAAATCGGCGACATCAGCGGCCTCACCCACGGGATCGGCTGGTGCGCCCCCCAGCAGGGCGCCTGCAAGCTCACGCTCAACGTCAAGGGCGGCGTCATTGAAGAGGCGCTCGTCGAAACAATCGGGTGCTCCGGCATGACGCACTCGGCGGCCATGGCGGCGGAAATCCTCCCGGGCAAGACCGTCCTCGAAGCCGTCAATTCCGACCTCGTATGCGACGCCATCAATGTCGCCATGCGCGAGCTCTTCCTGCAAATCATCTACGGGCGCACCCAGACGGCGTTCTCCGAAAACGGCCTGCCCATCGGCGCCGGCCTCGAGGACCTCGGCAAAGGCCTGCGCTCGCAGGTCGGCACCATGTATTCGACGAAAATCAAGGGCCCCCGCTACCTCGAAATGGCGGAGGGGTATGTCCTCGAAGAGGGCCTCGACGAAAACGGCGAAGTCATCGGCTACAAGACCGTGCACCTCGGGAAAATGCTCGAGCAGATCCGCAAGGGCGCGGATCCCAAGGAAGCCTTCGAGAAGAACGTCTCCGTCAAGGGACGCTTTGAAGACGCAGTAAAAGTCATCGACCCGCGCAAGGAATAGGAGGCTGACATGGCTATAACATTTGAAGGTTACGAAAGACGCATAGACAAAATCAACAAGGTTCTCGCCGAATACGGAATCGACGGGCTCGAGGACGCCCAAAAGATATGCAAGGACAAGGGCATCGACGTCGAGGAAATCGTCAAGGGAATCCAGCCCATAGCGTTTGAAAACGCGGTTTGGGCGTACACCGCGGGGGCGGCAATCGCCATCAAGAAAGGCTCAAAGAGCGCCGCGGAAGCCGCCGAAAACATCGGCATAGGCTTGCAGGCGTTTTGCATTCCAGGCTCCGTGGCGGACTCGCGCGATGTGGGCCTTGGGCACGGCAACCTCGGGGCAATGCTGCTCAGGGAGGAAACCAAGTGCTTCTGCTTCCTCGCGGGGCACGAGTCGTTTGCGGCCGCAGAGGGCGCAATAGGCATCGCAAAAACCGCCAACAAGGTGCGCAAGGAGCCCCTGCGCGTAATACTCAACGGCCTCGGCAAAGACGCCGCGTACATTATTTCGCGCATTAACGGCTTCACTTCCGTCGAAACGGAATACGACTACTACACCGGAGAGCTCAAAATCGTCAAGGAGACTCCGTTCTCGAAGGGCGAAAAGGCGAAGGTTCGCGTATACGGAGCCGACGACGTGAGCGAAGGCGTCGCCATCATGCGCCACGAGGGCGTCGACGTCTCCATCACCGGAAACTCGACCAATCCGACGCGCTTCCAGCATCCGGTGGCGGGCACCTACAAGAAGTGGGCGATGGAACACGGCAAGAAATACTTCTCCGTGGCCTCCGGCGGCGGCACGGGCAGGACGCTCCACCCCGACAACATGGCGGCTGGCCCCGCTTCCTACGGCATGACCGACACTATGGGCAGAATGCACGGCGACGCCCAGTTTGCCGGCTCGTCTTCGGTTCCCGCGCACGTGGAAATGATGGGGCTCATCGGCATGGGCAACAATCCGATGGTGGGCGCGACCGTAGCGGTCGCGGTCGCCGTCGAGGAATCCTCGAAATAAGCCGAAGTTTTTGGAATATATTTGAGGGCGAATCCTTTCGGATTCGCCTTTTTTTTGCGCAATGCGCGCCGAAAATCCGCCCGAAAAGCCCGCCACGCGCCATGAAAGCCAGGATAGTGCGCTAACTTAAAAAAATTCTTTGCAAACTGAAACTGCCTTCTTATTTCAAAAATTTTTCTTTAACAGAAAGCGTAATTATGAGAACCATTAAAGCACTTTCAACGTTGGCCGCCCCGATTTTGACGGCCGCCGCATCTGCGACATTTTCCGAGGTTTCCGCTCGCCGGTAAACTATTATTTGCGGGCTTCCGGATACTATGCCGACCTGACAAATCCCGAATACAGCAAGCCGTTTTGGAGCCTTTCGGAGAGCGAGCAGGTCACGCCGGACGACCTTCCGGGAAGCAACGCCGCCATTATAATAGACCGGACAAACTATGTGGAGGATACCGGCGGGTATATTGCCAACGCCCGCGGCGACTTTCGCGAGGCGCGGAAAATAGGCCGGCAAATATATTGCAAAAAAAGCGGTTCCAGTGCAGGGAACCGCTTTTTTTGGGGCATGGAAGGGAAGAATTTTTTGTTTCATATTGGATTTTAAACGGCAAATCTGCGCAAAAATGAGATGGGGTTGAGTTTTGTTTGTCCATGCTGCGGCGGTTTGGTCTGAACTTTTCGGACGGGCGGCGTTTGCGCGCGCGGGCGGAAAGAAATGGCGGAGGCGCGGTTTTTTGCGGAAAATAAAAAAAATATGCAAGCGGAATGCGGGAGAAAAGAGAGGTGAGGATTTTAACTGTCTAATAAAAAATATAGTTTTGCTATTGAAAGTTCGCCCTCGCGCCCGTATTTCAATTTCAACCTTCCAAAATAAAGCGATATGAAAAATACCAACATAATCCCAAATATTCTCTCATATGCCTTCATCTCCCTGGCATTCCCTCTGGCAACCGCCGCCCTCTCCGCCCAGGGCGTCTCCACTGTAGACTATTACTTGCGCGGCAACTCCGGTTACGCTCCCCTCACGCAGGAAAACAGCCTGCAATATTGGAGCCTTACCCGGGACGAATACACCGCTCCCGAGTCTCTCCCGGGCGCCGACGCAATGGTAATAATAGACCGCGTAAATACGAATGGAAGTTCGACGTTGACTTTCGCGCGCGGAGATTTTCACAAGCCCACAACGTATTACGCAATTCGCGCCACGGTCAATACGGAGTTGAATATGACGGCGCAGCTCTCGCTCGTCGGCGATTTTACGATAAACGCGCGTTCCGAATATTCCTCTGCGGATCCTAATATCAAACAGCTGAGGCTTGTCTCCCAAACGGCGGATTTTTTCACCGTCGGCGGCGACATGATACTCTCCACCGACAAATACTTTACCACACGCTTTTCCCTCTATCGCAGCACGAGCATGAAAGTCGGCGGCGCCCTGCAATTCGACTGGAACGGCTCGCTTTCCGACACCGGCTACCACGCCTTCGACATGAGCGACGCGAATGAAAACTCCACGGGCACGCTCTTTACGATAAACCTCGGGGGGCTCGTTTCAAACAACAGGGCCGTTTACATGACTTCCGCCCATTCGCTGACTTCAAACTTCGTGTTTTCAAACGATTCTTCCGGAGCGTTCAAGGGGGGAAGTTTTGAGGGCGTTTTCGCCACGCAGGATTCGGTATCGTCCACAGCGAACTTTTCGATGAACGGCAGCGGCAGGCAGAGCATAACGATTTACAAGGCTGCCAACGCCGCCGCGCACGGCATTGCGGTCATCGGGGGCAGAAATGATATGACGATAGGCGAAGTCTCCGTTTCCTCGGGAGAATTGATATTCAACAGCGAGCTCGCCGTAAACTCGGTTCTCCTCGACGGGGGAAGCCTGAAGCTCACGGCGTCCGAAGGCGTCGGCGATTTCACCGTCAACGCGGGTTCGCTCGTGTACGGCGGCCCGCTGAAAGTCGGCAATCTTACCGTTGCGGCGGTGGACGAAGTGAAGGTCGTATTTTCCGCCGAGGATTTGGCGTCGCAGTACCTCGTCATAATGGATTACGGCTATCTCACGGACGCTTTTGATCCCGACGCGATATTTGTGGCTTACGACGAAAGCGGCAACAGGCTCGGCGGGACGTTCGCGCTCGAAGAATTTTCCGGCGGCTCGGGTTCTCTGGTATACACGGTTCCGGAACCCGCCGCCTATGCCGCGATATTCGCAATGGCCGCCGTTGCAGCGGCGTTTGCGCGGCGCAAGCGCAAATAGGCGCGCGCCGAAAAACACGGAGGAAGCGGCTTCGCATAGGAGCCGCTTTTTGTTTTTAATCCGCCTTTTCCCTCTTTTGTGTTGAAACGCCTTGCGGGTTGGATTTAATGGATTTTATGAGAAATCTTATTTTGCCTCTCGTCCTGTTTGCCGTATGCGCCGAGTGTGCCGCGCAGGACATTTCTAAAATAGACAGGAATTTCGAGCCGCGCAAAATCGGCAGCGTCGAATTTCGTTTCTACGACGCAAAAAACGCACCCTTCAAAGTAGAAGGCGCGCCGTGGCGCAAGGAGGGCGGGGCGTATTCGCGCCTTCCCGACGGGGTGACGAAGGACAACGCAAGCCCCGGCGTCGTGGGGCTGTGCAACCACACGTCCGGACTCGCGATAAGGTTTGCGACCGATTCAAAATCCGTGGCGGTAAGGTACGTCACAAACGGCAGCGGCATAATGGGGCACATGGCGCGCTCTGGGTCGAGCGGCTTCGACCTCTATGCGCGCGACGAAAACGGCCGGTACGTTTTTGTCAAAAATTTCCACCAGCGCAATGTTTCCGAAATGGGGAAAGTCCCGTACGAGGAGCTCGGGGCGAATTTTCCCGACTCAAAAATGAGGGAGTTCGCCTTGTTTATGCCCAGATACTGCGGAGTCAAAAGCGTGGAAATCGGCGTGTTGCCGGGGGCGGAGATAAAGCCGCCGGCGCCGCACAAGGTCGCCAAGCCAATAGTGTTTTACGGCTCGTCGATAACGCAGGGCGGCTGCGCCTCTCGACCGGCTACCGTCTACACGGGCAAGCTTTGCAGGGAGTTGGACGCTGAGGAAATCAACCTCGGGTTTTCCGGCAACGCTAAGGGCGAGGACATACTCGCCGAAAAAATCGGGGACATCGATATGTCGATTTTCGTCTACGATTACGACTATAACGCGCCGAGCGTCCGGCATCTCGAAAAGACCCACGAAAGGTTTTTTAAGATTTTCAGAAAAAAGCGCCCCGACACTCCCGTCATAATTATGACCCGCTGTTCGTGGCCGTCTCCCGACAGGGTCGCCGTAATCCGCAAGACCTACGAGAACGCCGTGAAGTCCGGAGACAAAAACGTGTACTTTATAGATTGCACCGGAATCTTCGAGCCGTACGGGGGAATAGTCGAGTGCACCGTCGACCAGTGCCACCCGACGGATCTCGGTTTCCACGCGATGTATGAGGCGGTATTGCCCGTAGCGAAAAAAATTTTGGAGAAAAATAAATGAAACTGATAAAATTGACGGCGGTCGCCGCCATGTTCTGCTCCGTATGCGCGGCGGCGGCGGAATACGACCTCGCCGCCTACGTCTGGCCCGCCTACCAGCCCGAACCCCGCTGGAAAGAGCTCGGAATATTCGATCACGGCTGCGGAGAGTGGCAAAACGTCTACGAGGCCGTGCCGAAGAAGCCCGGGCACAGGCAGCCAAAAGTCCCCCTCTGGGGCTATGAAAACGAGGCAAATCCGGTTGTCGTCGCGCGCAAAATCGACGCCGCTCTCGCCGCCGGAGTCAACGTGTTCATATACGATTGGTATTGGTACCAGAACCGCCCATTCCTTGAAAACGCCTTGAACGAGGGCTTTTTGAAGGCTCCGAACGGCGGGCGCATGAAGTTTTTCATAATGTGGGCAAACCACGACGTGAACCATTTGTGGAACAATAAGGCGGCCGACAAGAAAGCCGATCCCCCACTGTACGACTCAAAGATTCCGCTCGACGAATTTAAGAGAATCGCCGACCGCTGGATAGAGATGTACTTTTCAAAACCCAACTATTACAAAATAGGCGGGAAGCCGGTCGTTTCCATATACCGTATAAAAAATTTCGTCGACGGCGTCGGCGGAGAGAAAAACGCGCGCGCGGGGCTCGACTACCTCAAAAAGCGCGCGGAAGAGGCGGGGCTCGGGGGCGCGCATGTCATGACAACAAGCGACGTCTCAAAGGAGTTCGCCGAAAAAATAGGTATAGATTCCACCACAGTTTACAGCTGGAACGACGGCACGTGGGATAAAATTCAAAGCTCCGAACCCAACTTGAAGTATCGCGACTGGATGGCTATGGCAACCGCCTTGTGGGACAGGAAAAATTCCATCGGGCTGACATACTTCCCGAACGTCACCGTCGGATGGGATACCAACCCTCGCTATCCGGCTGAAAAATTCGCACCGATGGTGACGGGTTCCAATCCGGAGGATTTTGAGAAAGCGCTAAGAATGGCGAAGGACTGGCTCGACAAAAACGCCAAGCCCGGAATGCCGAAGCTCCTCACCATAAACTCGTGGAACGAGTGGACGGAAGGGACTTATCTCGAACCCGACGAGGAAAACGGATATGCCTACTTGAACGCGATAGCCCGCGTTTTTATGGGGCAATAACTCGGAGGTGCGAAAAGGCGGGGTTGGGGGGAGCTCTGCCAAAATTTGGAAGGGCGCGCGGCGGCAGTCCCGCGCCCTTATCGTGCGGGCAGCGCGCGCAAGTGCGCCGTGGAGCTTAATTTTTGCAAACGAGCGCATATTTGCAAAAATTCCGCATCGGTTTTTTAATTTTCAGGACGACATTGGAATTGCATATTGCATTTGGAGGCAAGAACTGTAAATGCCCTGAGGAATCCCCCGAGAATATCCCCCCTCGCAGGTACGCGGCCGCCCGATTAAAATGACGAATGGATTTGCAAACTATGATAAGGAATTGGAGAGAGATTAAAAAAGGTTTTCGTCGGGATTTCGATTCTTTGCAAAATAGCAAAAAAAGCCGCCCCTAAATAGGGCGGCTCTCTCCAAAATCTCTTTGCCGTTTACTCGGCCTCCGAGAACGACACCTGCTTTATTCCGGCTTTCGCGCACGCGTCGAGAACCGATATTGACGCCTGATGCGGCGCGTCCGCGTCGGGATATATCGTGACGATTGTCGCGATGCCGCTGCGGTCGGCGCTGAGTTTCAGGCGGCGCAAGGTGGAGGCGAGTTCGTTGAACTCTATGTCGCCCGGATGGTCCATCGGCGCCCCGTTTAGGGCAATGCTGCCGTCGGGGTTGATTTCCACCATCTGTTCGCTCGGCAGGGCGACGTTTTCCCCGGGCGCGGAATACGCGGGCAGGGAAAACATCAAATCCGCCTCCTGCTGAATCGGCAGGTACATAAAGTAAATCAGAAGCAGAAAGACAACGTCGATCATGGAAGTAAGGTCGAACTTATCTTCCGATTCCAACACATCATTTTGTCTGGCCGCCATATTTAACCGTCGTTTAAGGTTCCAAAGAGAATGTTGTAAACGCCGGCGTCCGCGCAAGTTTTCATCAATTCATCGATGTACTTGTAGGGCGTGTGGGAGTCGGCGCGGATATACGCGCCTTTAAAGCCTTCCTTGGCGTTTCTTGCTTCAAGCGCGATTTTGATATGCTCCAAGTCCGACTTGAAAGCCCCGAGGAAATATATGCCGTCTTCGGTGACGGATATGTACTGCCTGTCGCCTATGTCGTCGGGCACTTTCGCCTGCGGGGCAATCGGCATTGCAACCTGTATCATTTCCGCGGAAGCAAAACTGGTCACCGTCATAAAGAAGGTGATCAGAAGAAAAACGACGTCGATCATCGGCGTGAGCTCGAACGCGCCGTCGTTTTCCGCAGGTCTCCAAGTTTTCATTTACAGAAATCCAGGTTTTATTCGGATTTGTTTTCGCTTTCCTCGGACGCGGCGGCCTGCTCGACAACTTCGGCGGGAGAGCCTTCGATGTCGGCTTCAATTTCGGATATGTCCTGCGGGCCGTATTTGAGCGCCATCTTCATGGTGAATACGAGGTCGCCGATAATGCGGCTGGTGGAGGAAATAATCGCGCCGTACCTGTTCTTGAAGAAGAAGAAGAAGAACATGGACGGAATGCCGACTATCATGCCCGCAGCCGTCGTGATGAGCGCTTCCGCGATGTTGTCGGCAAGCTTCGACGCGCTGCCCGCGCCTTCGGCCGCGATGGTGTTGAACGCCTTGACCATGCCGCTGACCGTTCCGTACAGCCCGAGCATCGGCGCCAGGGACGCCGTGACCGAAAGGTAGTTGATGAGCACGTAGGGGCTGGCGAACTCTTCGACAGAGGCTTCCTCCATTGCGGCGGTGACCGCGTCGGTGTCCACGCCGCGCTCGTCGGCGCGCGCAAGGCCGCAGCCTATGATATTGGTGATGGGGGATGGGTTCTTTTCGCAGTAGTCGAGAGCCTCCTTTATCTGAAGCTGGTTGACGAACGCCTCGACCTTCTTGACGCCGTCGGGGTTGAGGAACTTCTTTTTGCGAATTGCGATGAAATTGTAGATTATGAGGGTCGTGGCGAGAATCGCGAAGAATCCGAGCGGATACATGGTCACGCCGCCGGCGCGCCACATGTCGCCGAGGGACTTTTCTACCACTTTGGGCTCTTCGGGCTTTGCCGGAGCGTCAGCGGCCGGAGCGGCGTTCTGCGCGAAGGAAATGCCCGCGCTCGCAAATATGAGCGCGGCGATTGACAGGACGGAGAGTGCTTTTCTTTTCATCTAATTTATTTCTTTGTTGTTATAATAAAGTAAAATAGGGGTAACAGCGCGCGTGCGATACCGCGCTTTTGTTAAGGTATATTGTTGTATCTTTCGCAAATATTCAAGCATTTATTGAGTTTTTTTTAATACGTCCGGAAAGCATTTTAATCCAAATGCGATTTCGCGAAATCCGCTATTTTCTTGCAGAGCTGGCCGAGCCCGTTGCGCCGGTTTGGCGACAGCTGCGTCCCGATTTTGAGCTCGTCGAAAATCGCGGGGTCGAGTTCGAGAATCTCGGAGGGCGCAAGCCCGCCGTACGCTTCGCATACGAGGGCGGCGATGCCGCGGGTTATTACGGAGTCCGCGTCGCTCTTAAATGAACATTCGCCCGACCGCCCGTCGAATGACGGCACAAGCCACAGGCTCGAGACACATCCCTTGACGAGGTATTCCTCTTTTTTCAGATCGTCGGGCAGGCGGGGCAGGCTCTTCGTCTTGGCGATGATGTATTCGAATGTGTCGCGCGGATCGTCGAAGAATCCGAATTCCTCGCGCAGCGCGCTCTTTTTGCGTTCGACTTTTTCGCTCATATTCCAAAAATTTTTACGCCGTTTTCGTTTGCGAGCGCCCTGACTTTTTCGGATTCGAGGATTATCACCGACCCCGCCTCGACCACTGCGTTTTTCACGCCGGCTTCCGCGAGCTTGCGCACGGTGCGCTCGCCTATCACGGGGACGTCGAAGCGGTAGTCCTGCCTCGGCTTTACGGTTTTGGCGAATACGGCGTCTTTTGCCTCGAACTGGGCGACGCGCTCGAGCATTTTGTCGGTTCCCTCAAAGGCCTCGACCGCGAGCACCGTCCCACGCGAAACCACGCAGCTCTGGCCGATGTCCAGCCGCGCGCATTCTCGGGCGATGTGCATTGCATGTTCGGCGTAGTCTTGCGGCACGCTCCATTTGCCGCCGCAGAACAGGCCGCGGGGGGCGAGCTCTGAATCGAGGAAAGAGCGCGCGTCGAGCATTTCCACGCCTATGCCGGCGAGGGCGTCGGCGACCGCGCCGAAAATAGTCTCGGCGTTCTTGCGCCTGAGCTTCGCCAGGGCGAGTATCGCCTTCAAGTCGGGCTTCATGCCCTTGAATAGCTTTTTGGGGGTTATCTGCCCCGCCATTATCGCGTATTTTGCGCCGCTTGAACGCAGGTTTTTGAGGAGCCTCCCGAGCTGGCCGACATTCGCGCAATACCTTTCGGATTCGGGGAAAGACGCCCACAGCTCGGGGGAGGTTTCGTCCTCAAAGGCCATAAGCACGTGGCGGACGCCGGCATCGCGCAGCTTTTGGCGCAACACAAAGGGATAGCGCCCCTTGCCGGCAAGTATCGCGACAGCAGCTCCGGCGTCGAAGCCGTCCGGAAGAAATTTCGAGAGAGAGCCCATTGTCACCGCCTTGCGGGCATTGAGAAAAAAGTCTTGGGCATTACGGTTTCCGCCGAAAATTTGCCGTCTTTGCCGAGTTTGAAGAATGTGGACCCGCGCAGGATTTCGGCGGATTTTATCAATTCGGAAAAGCGCCTGCGCTCTCTTGAGTAGACGCGCTCAAAGACGGGTTTGGCCGCCTTTCCGGATGCGGAGACCGCAACGTATGCGAAATTTTCGTCTTTGACGACATCCCATATTTCTCCGCCGGCTTTTATGCGGGCGGTGCCGCCGACGGGGGCGAGCCTCGCGCCTTCGGGGGCGACCTCGGCTATTACGGCGCGAGCGCGCGCTTCGGCGACGGCGCCGGCGGGAAGCTTAATTGAAAATTCGCTGCGCTCGAGCCTGTCGGAGGCGGAGAAAACGAGTTTTCCGCTCAGAACTGAAACCGCCATCTTCGAGGGGTGAGACTCGCGCCCGCCAGGGGCGCACACGGACGGCGGGGCGTCCTGCGTCAGGGCGTCCACTGAAAATTCCGCGGGCCCCACGGCGACCGCCGACACTCCGTTTGAAAATGCCACGCCCAGAAGTTCGCCGGCGGGGACTGATATTTTCAGCCCTTTTGCGGGAATAGTCGAGTTGCGGGCGATTTTCAGGGGCTTGGAATTTCGGGAGATTTTTACGGGATCGCGCACGGCCTTGAAAAAGGCGGCCCCCTGCGTCTGGGCGGCAAGCGCCGAGCAGACGGGCGAGAGCGCAAGAACAAAAATTGCGGCGGCGCGGGTCATTTTACCACAATGTTTACGATTTTGCCCGGGACGCAGATCTCCTTGACGACGGTTTTTCCGGCGAGGAAATTCGCGACGTTTTCAAGCGACTTTGCCGCCGCGACAATCTCTTCTTTGCCGAGCGATTTTTCCACGACTATTTCGCCCCTCAGCTTGCCGTTCACCTGAACAGCCATCTTTACGGTGTCGGATTGGAGGCTTGACTCGTCGGCGACTGGCCACGGGGCCTTCGCCACAGAACCCGTTCCGCCGAGCCTTTCCCACAATTCCTCGCCGATGTGCGGCGCAAACGGAGCGAGCAGCTGCACGAATTTTCGGGCGCTGTCAAGCGACACCTTTTCGCGCTTTTGGAAAACCGACATGAAAATCATCATCTGCGATATGGCGGTGTTGAACCGCAACGTTTCGATGGAGTCGCCGACTTTCTTTATAGTCTCGTGCAGGGCTTTCAGGAGATCGGGGTCGTCCTTGAATTTGCCGGAGATTTTTTCGGAAATTCCGCCGTCCTTCCCGACGTACTCGCGCCAGACCTTTTTAAGGAAGCGCACCACGCCCTCTATGCCGTTGGTGTTCCACGGCTTCTGGTCTTCGAGCGGGCCGAGGAACATTTCGTAGAGGCGCAGGGCGTCCGCGCCGTAGCGGGCGATTATGTCGTCGGGATTGACGACATTGCCGCGGCTCTTGCTCATTTTGTAAGAGCGCGCGTCCACTATTACGGACTTGTCCTCTTTAAGCGCGAATCCGCCGCCGGACTTTTCCACGTCCGATTCCGGGAGCTTTACGGGAACATCGCCCTCCTTGGCGTCCGGGGCGCTGACCCACTTGCCGTCGGGCGATTTGTATGCCGTGTATTCGAGCTGCCCCAATATTATCCCTTGATGGAATAACCTTTTGAAGGGTTCGTCGCCGCGGACTATTCCGCAGTCGTGGAGAACCTTGTGCCAGAAGCGCGCGTAGAGCAGGTGCAGGACGGCGTGCTCGGCGCCCCCTATATAGAAGTCGGGGTATCCCCAGTATTTTTCCGCCTCGGCGCCTATGGGGGCGTCGGGATTGTCGGGGTCGCAGTAGCGCAGGTAATACCAGCACGAGCCCGCCCACTGGGGCATGGTGTTGGTCTCGCGGCGTCCGGCGAACCACTCGGGGCCGGCGGCGCGCGCGTCGGAAGCGGGCAGGACTTCGCCCGTCCGGGCGTTGATTTTTACGTTCAGCCATTCTTCGGCGTGCGCGAGCGGGCTTTCGCCCGTACCGGAAGGCTTGTAATTTTCCACTTCCGGAAGCTCGAGCGGCAGGGCGGAGTCGGGCAGGGGAAGGGCGTAGAGAGTCTTTCCGCCCGCGTCGGAATACGTCACGGGGGTTTCGGGCATATTTTTGCTCCACGCGGGCGACTTCGCCGCCGCCTCGTAGGCGTCTTTTTCCGTCCAGATTATCGGGAAGGGTTCGCCCCAATACCTCTGGCGCGAGAAGAGCCAGTCGCGGAGCTTGTAGTTCACCGCCTTCTTGCCCACTCCTTTTCGCTCGAGCATTTCGGTGATTTTGGCTTTGGCCTCGAGCGACGGCGTCCCGTCCATCTCGCCGGAGTTCGTCAGTGCGCCCACATCGCAGAAGGGCAGCTCGGGCTCTTTTCCGTCCGCGCCCTTTTTGTCGATCACGCGGATTATCGGCAGGCCGAACTGTTTTGCGAAGTCGAAGTCGCGCTCGTCGTGGGCGGGAACCGCCATGATCGCGCCCGTCCCGTAGCTCATGAGGACGTAGTCGGCAACCCATATCGGAATTTTCTTGCCGTTGACGGGGTTTACGGCGTGAGCGCCCGTGAACACGCCCGTCTTGCTCTTTGCCAAGTCCGTCCTGTCGAGGTCGCTCTTTGAGGCGACGGATTTTACATAGTCTTTGACGGCCTGCGCGTTTTCGGGGGAGGTCAGCTTTTCGAGCAGCGGGTGCTCGGGGGCGATTACCATGTATGTCGCGCCGTACAGGGTGTCGGGGCGCGTCGTGAAAACGCGCAGCTTTTCGCCCCTGGCGGAGGAATCGGCTATTTCAAAATCTACTTCCGCGCCTTCGGAGCGGCCTATCCAGTTGGATTGCAGGCGCTTTGTGGAATTGGGCCAGTCGAGCCCCTTGAGCCCTTCGATGAGCCTGTCCGCGTAGGCCGTAATCCGCAGCACCCATTGGCGGAGCTTTCTGCGCTCGACGGGGAATTTGCCGACTTCGCTCCTGCCGTCTATGACTTCCTCGTTGGCGAGCACCGTGCCGAGGGCGGGGCACCACCAGACGGGCTTTTCGTCCACATAGGCGAGCCCCCTCTTGAAGAGGCGCAAAAATATCCACTGGGTCCATTTGAAATACGCGGGATCGGTGGTGTTGATCTCCCTCTGCCAGTCTATCGCAAATCCGATGGATTTTATCTGCTTCCTGAAATTGTCCACATTGGCGGCAGTGGTGACGCTCGGGTGCGTGCCGGTCTTTACCGCGTATTGTTCCGCGGGCAGCCCGAATGCGTCCCAGCCCATCGGATGCAGGACGTTGAAGCCGTTTGCCCACTTGTAGCGCGCGATTATGTCGGAGGCGGTGTAGCCCTCGGGGTGGCCTATGTGCAGCCCCGCGCCGGAGGGGTAGGGGAACATGTCCAAAATATAATATTTTCCATTCTTGGACGGGGCGGAAGTCACGGCGTGGAACGTCTTGTCGTCGTCCCATTTTTTCTGCCAGCGCTTCTCGATTTCTGTAAAATCGTACTCGGGGTTTTTGTCTGCCATGATTTTCAAATGTAAAGATACATTTTGACTGATTTTCCCGCCGCGTCAAGCGCAAGGTATGCGCGAGCTCCTCCGCTTTCCGTGATTTTGCGGCAGGATGCAATCAAAAATAAAGCCCGCCGCATGCGGCGGGCGGGAATTTTAAGACTAAAATTTACGATAGAATTATCAGCGGGAATCATTACTTTTGCCCCATATGGCTTCTTCTATTATTTCCCATATAGTTATTATTAATCCAATAAAACATAATGTAAAAAAAATTACAACATATACGTATGCTATAATTTTACATATAAATTCAAATATAAATTCAAATATCATATGATTTTGCTTGTAAAACGAATAAACACAGAGTGGCGCGGGGCAGTTTTATATGCCGTACGACGTTGATATTTATAAGTAATCATTTTACCTATAAGTTTTCCTTTTCGTGAAATATACGTTTTTAAGTTCCATAGTAAAACAAAAAACGCCAAAAATGTTTGGAAATGATTTTGACCTGCAAAAAAGTACTCCCACAAGCGGCTTATCAAATTTCCCAATTTTAGCGGAACTATGCATAGTTAAGCCAAGTTCATTTATTTTAGGCTCATTTTGATTTTCTGTTCAAATACCGGCGTGCAAAAAAGTTTTCCGCGCCGGCGGGCGTCAAAATAAAAACCGGCATCATTTCGCCCTGCGGCGGATTGCGGCAAACAGGGCGAACGCCCCGAGTACCGCCGCGAGCTCCGCGGGCTCCGGAACCTGAGAGAACGCCACGGTCAGGCTGTTGCCGTCCCACTCGAAATTCGCGAAGGCGTTGTATAGGTTTATCGCGGTAAAGTATTCGTCGGCGTCTTCGGAAGTCGAAAGCCCCTCGTAGCTTCCCGCCGTGAGAATAGTCATCGGTCCCTCGCCTATGAGCGATTCCGCGTCGAGGCCCGAAAAGTCTACCGCAATTTTGTCGATTGAATTTTTGGAAAACGCGCCCTCGACGGTTATGGCGTCGGGAAGCCCGTCGCAAAAGCCGTCGGCGCCGAACACGAGGCTGCCGCCCGTCCACGCCAGCGACTTTACCGTCGCCCCGCCGTTTTCCGCGCCGAACGCGCCGCCGCTCATCGCCAAATCGCCCTGAGCGACGGAGGCGTTCGTCAAAATCAGCTTTCCGCCGGACACCGAGAGCGTTTCCGACGCCGCAGGCGCGGAATATCTAAGGGTTCCGTTTTTCACAGATACCGTCGTAAACCCGGCAGAGCCGCCGAGCGTCATGGTTTGGGTTGCGGAAGGGTTTTCCGCATCCATTGTAAGATGAATCGCGCTCGTATTGACATAGCCGCCGTCATTGATGTTTACATATTTGACCTGGCCCGTAAAAGTCTGGTCGCTCTTGTTGGCGAGGGTGATGTTGGCGGTGAAAACGGAATCGTACCGCGCGTTATCGGACCATGGGGCGGCCTCAACCATTACGATGCCGGACCCCGTCAATCCACCCCATGTCTGGTTTGAGACATATTCCGGATTGTTGAGCGTCGCCCTCAAAACGGCGAACGTGGAATTGGAGTTCGCGAGGTTTACGACGCCCCCGATGTTCACCGTTTCGGAGGCCATGGAAACTTTGGCGGAGTACGAAGAATTTCCGGTGGATATGTTCAGATTTCCGCCGATTGAGATTTCGGAAAACATCGGGTTGTAAGACGCAGCCCTGCCTATTTGGACGTCGACGGCTCCGTTGTTGTAGGCTATGCTTTGTTCTTCGGTGAGGGAAGAGGCCTCAAAAGTTGCGTCGCCTGCTATTGCGAGCTTCGAGCCCGTGCCCGCGAGCCTCAATCCTCCCCAAACCGCAGTCCTCAAATTGGCGTAATAGAAATTTCCCGCCACATTCAAAGAGCCCGATATATTGATGTCGTAATTGCCGTTGCTGCCAAGGGCGAATCCGTCGTAAAAATATAAGTCGTTTACATAGGCGTCGCCGTTTATGTTGGCGATGGTGCCGTTGTTGACCGCGGAGTTGAAAACGGCGGAAACCGAATCGGAGGGCAGGCCGGCGCTCCAATTCGAGTCCAAAGACCAGTCCTGCCCGATACCGAGCCAGACCGTTTCCGGCGAAGTCGGGGTTTGCGCGAGCGCCGGCAGCGCGGATGCAGCTATCGTCAAGTAGGGCAATATTTTCATATTATGATATTTCTCCTTTACTTTTTTGAACTTACCCCATTGCCCAAAGAATTACAACATACATATAAAAAAATTCTTTTAACAGTTAAATTCTCCCGATTCCTTTTCCCGAGCTGTCTCCCGCGCCTCTGCGTTTCGGTTTTTTCTCGCCCCGCCCCCAATCCGCCAACTTTTTTCAAATAAAGCCTGAAACGCTTTTTTTGCGCCCGCCGGATTTTACAATCGTCCGCATATTTATATATTCGCGTTATTTCCCGCCCATTGGGGAAAGCGTTCTCGGCGCGCACCGCAAACTTGTGCGGCGCACGCACAAAAACGCGGCCGGTCCGCCCTGGGGCGCCGGCGTGGGAATAGCGCAAATAGTCCGGCGCGCGCCCGCCCCGCAAACCCAAAATTCCGAAATGCCGTACCGCTGCGCGCCGCACGGGGACGGAAAAACGCAAAAAAACGCCGCGCTATCTCGGCATAAAATATCTGAAAAACAGCTTGCAGTACTTGTCTTTGCCTATCGACGAAAACGTGCAGTCATAGGGAATTACGCCCAATTCTGTCGTGGTTTTTGCGTTGCCCCATTCCTTTTTGCGGCGAATATTCTTCGCCTTTCCGATGGCTTTCATCATCGCCGAAGAATACGCGCGCTCGTAGTCGCGCCCGAACCCCGTTGACATTTCGGATTCCATATACCAGTTTTCGGGGATATAGTCGCTGAAATTGATCCGCACCGCGCAAATATATTTGTTTGCGGAATCCGCATAGAAAACGGAATCCTTTACGAGAAATTTTCCCTTGCCGCCCACGAGCCTGCGCGCGCTGTCAAGGGCGGCATTTTCCGCGCTCTCGGCGTCGCGCCCCCACGCCACGACGCGCGCGTCCACTACATGCTTGCGCAATTTTACGGGCTTGTCCTTCTTTTTGCCGTTGAGTTCTTTCATCCTTTCGGAGAAAGATTTTACGCTGCGCACGAGCTTCGACTTGTCGGGAACCGCGATTTTCGACTTGTCCGGCTCGGGAATTTTCGCCTCTCCCACAGAGGCGGGAGGCTCGGGGATTTTGAGTTCCGTCGCGGCTTTCGCCCCTTTTGCGGCAGGCCGGGGCGCTTTGGGGGCGTCAGCCTTTGCGGCGGCGGGCTTAGGAGATTTTGCGGCGGCGTAAAGTGCAGCCGGAAACGCGCACGACAAAGCGGAGGCCGCTGCCATTGCCGCCAGAAATCTGCCGATAAATCCCCCTGACATTATACTAATTCTCCCCTCGTTATCTATTAACAAAAAAAATTCCCAAATAGTCAAATGTTTTTTGGGGATTTTTCGGATTCGCAATATCCGGCGCGCTTACTGTCATTCGATTGCTAATACGAGTGCGCATTTGAGGGTTTTTTGCTAAAAAAATTTAATTAACAAAGAAAATTCCGATGAATAAAATAAATTGCACTATATTTGATATTTAATTCTCCTATATACTTAAAAAAACAATTCAATTCCGAATGAATGGAGAATTTTACGGAAGAAATTACTTGACTGTAAATTTATTCCGAACATTTTTTACAAAAAAATTAGAACTTTCATCGTTGGATATGTTGGGATTTAAAATCCGATTTTATTCATATTCGGCGAAATTAGATGAAACTGATCAACAATAAAACAAGGGAAAACAATATATGGCACGCAAAAAAGGTTCCGGAAAAACAATCGGCATGACTCAAATATCAATAAGTCTGCCTCAAGCGCTCGTCGAACAGATCGACAAAATGGCGGAAAGCGACAACCGCAATCGCTCCAACTTCATCGCCAACACGCTTCAGAATCTCGCCCGCGACTTCTCGAATGTCGCCGAGCCCAAAAAGACGATCAAGTAGCATATTTCGCGCCTACGCCCGCAGAGACGGGCGCTGGGCGCGCGGCATTTCATTTAGGCGGAACCCTTCGGAGATATCGGGTTCCGCTTTTTTTGCGCCGCGGGCAGCGGCGCGTTCGCGCCGCCTTTGCGCGCGGAAATGGCGGGCTCCGCCGCGGCAAAAATGCGAATTTTTTTCTTGCATAGGCATAGCGGCGCGGATTTAATCATGCGCTTAATTTAATTATCACGTTTTATGGATTATATATCGACACTTTTTGCGCAGGCGGCGGCTCCGGCGGCCGAAGGCGCGCAGCAGGGCGGGGGCTCTTCGATGCTTCTGTTCATAGTCCTCATGTTCGCGGCGATGTACTTTCTCATGATCGCCCCGCAGCGCAAAAAGCAGAAGGCGCACGCCAAAATGATCTCCGAACTCAAAACCGGAGACGAAGTTATCACAATAGGCGGCGCCTGCGGCACGATTTCCAACGTCAAGGAAAAGACGTTCACGATAAAATTCGGCGACGGCGTGAAGGTGGAATTTCTGAAGTCCGCAATTTCCGAAAAAATCTCCGCAGACCCCCAGAAAACCGAAAAAAAATAACCACACGTTTTGCGCGCGCCGCCCGAATGCGACGCGCATTTGCATTTTAATTACCAAGGAAGCTCCGATATGTCCGCAATCAACCGCAGCATTTTGTGGAAACTGATAATAACCGCCCTCGTCATAATCTGGGCGATTTCGGCGATGGTGCCGTTTTCCGACACTCCGTTTGAGACTTATATACAAACCCGCGCCACCGCCCACCAGGACGAATTCGCAAAAATCCTCAAAGCCGCCGAGGCGCGCGTCGACAAGGCCGCGGCAAAGGGGGACAAGACAAAGTCGCCGACTCTGTATATCGCCCTCCGAGACTACGCCGACGCCGAGAATGTAGACCTCTACAAATATTTTCCGGACGTAAACGTTTCCGACATTCTCAATCTTAAAAAACGCAACGACATTCTCCTCAAAGAACTCTACCGCCAGAGCAAGGGAATGCTCAAAAAGGGTCTCGACTTGCAGGGCGGCGTGTCTTTTACGCTTGAAATAGACGACGCCAACCTCGACAAGGACGAGCAGTCGCGCTCCGGACAGCTCGAAGACGTGCTGTCGGTCATGAACAACCGCGTCAACGGGCTCGGCGTCACAGAGCCGACAATCCGAATAATGGGTTCAAAGGCGGTCGAGGTGCAAATGCCGGGCGTCTCCCTGAAAGACAACCCCGAGGCGATAGAAGAGCTCTCCCGCCCCGCGAAGCTCGAATTCCGCCTCGTCCACCGCACGGCGCGCCCCTCGTCGGCAAAGCCTCCGCTTTCTGAAATACCGCTCGGATACGAAGTGATGATTATGGAAACCGAGCGCAACGGCAAGCTCGTCGAAGAGCCAATGTACGTCAAGCGCATACCCGAGGCCAACGGCGACATAATCAGCCGCGCCTACCCCACGATGGAGGACGCCAACAAGTTTGCCGTCGGCATGGAATTCACTTCCGAGGGCGCAAAAGTCTTTGAGAGAATCACGCGCACCATTCTTGAGGGCGACAACCGCACCGGCACCAAGCAGCCGCTCGCCATCGTCCTCGACGGCCGCCTTATGAGCGCGCCAAACATAATCAGCGTCATCAAAGACAGGGGCTCGATAACCGGCAACTTTACGCGGCGCGAGGCGATAGAGCTTGCCAACGCGCTCAACAACCCGCTCGCCGTCGGCCTCAAACGCACGTCGCTGAACGAAGTAGGCCCGTCGCTCGCCGACACGGCGAGGGAAAGCTCCATGATTGCCGCCGCGATAGGCTGCGCCGCGACTATCCTGTTCATGATTTTCATATATCGCGGAATGGGCCTTATCGCGGTGATTTCCGTGCTCGTCAACATACTTATAATAGTGGGGGTGCTCGCGAGCTTTAAGGCGACGATGACGCTTCCGGGAATCGCGGCGCTCGTGCTGACGCTCGGAATGGCGGTCGACTCAAATATTCTCGTGTTTGAGCGAATGCGCGAAGAGTCGCGGCGCGGCAAAAATCTCTGGACATCGTTGTCCGCCGGTTACGAAAGGGCGTTTTCCGCGATTGTTGACGCCAATCTCACAACCCTGATTTCCGCATGGGCTCTTTGGGCTTTCGGAACGGGCCCGCTCAAAGGGTTCGGCCTCACGCTCGGGATAGGTATATTTACAACGCTTTTTTGCTGCCTGATACTAAGCCGTGCGCTCCTGGAACTTTGCGTTAAATACAACGTGATTAAAAAGGCTCTCGAAAGAGGCATTATTTCGGGCGACGCAAATTTTCCGTATTTAAAATACGCAAGGGCGTCGTTCGCCATATCTTGGACTATCGTTATTTTGGGTGTGGCGGTTCTCATATACCGCGGGGATAAAACCCTCAGCATAGACTTTACCGGCGGCGACATCGTGTCGCTCTCTTTCAATCCCGAGCACAAGTTGCCGATTGAAAAAATAACCGAATTGAGCACTTCGACTTCCGATGAAGGCATAGGCGAAATTCAGGCGTCGTACCAAACGGACTTGGCTACGCGTTCCGAACGCCTTGTGCTTCAGGTTGAGAGCGAAAAAGGGCAGCGCGTATTCGACATGCTGGATCAAAAATTCCCCGAAGCGGATTTGAAACTCGTGAGCCAACAGAGCATAGGGGCTGCCGTAAGCAGTGAAATTACGCGAGACGCATTTATAGCGGTTGCCCTGTCGCTATTGTTGATTCTCATATACGTCGCTTTCAGGTTTGAATTAAGTTATGGCATCGGCGCCATTGTCGCGACTTTCCATGACGTTGTAATAACTATTGGCCTATATGCCATATTCGGATTGTTCGGCATAGGCACGGGGCAATTTTCGGCCCCGATGGTGGCGGCGATTCTCATGGTTATGGGATATTCCATAAACGACAAGATCGTCGTATTCGACCGAATCAGGGAAGAGCTCAAGCTCAAGCCCACGATGACGCTCAGGGAAATCATCAATTATTCGATTAACAAGACGATGTCTCGAACGATTCTCACGAGTTTCAGCACGTTCCTGGCGGCCGCGGCCCTCTTCCTTTTCGGGACCGGAATTATCGTGGACTTCTCTCTCGTGTTCATGCTCGGCATCGTGGCGGGCACTTTCTCCTCGATATTTATCGCAAGCCCCGTATTTTATTGGTGGAACAAGGGCAATCGCGACCGAGTGGAAAAAGAAGAGCCAATGCCCGAGCGCCCCTGGGAATAGGCTTAAATCGGGGCGGCGGCGTTTGCCGCCGGAGCCCCGATTTGAAAGCTTGCCGTCCGCATATTCCGGCGCGCTTCCAGCCGACATGCCGGTTTGAATTTGCCCGCAAAGCGGCGCGCGCCTTGCGACGGTTCCGCCGCTTTCATTTTGGTTGGCAACTTTTTAAAAGACGCGCCTCGGCAAATTTTTGTGGAATAATCAAAATATCCTGCGTTTCAACCGAGTTTTTGGGCGCCTTTTTTAATTATAATACGTTGTTCTGCAAGCGGGCGCAAGGGCGTGGCATGCATGCGCGCTTTCGGTTGTCGACGGTATTTCGCTCTTGCGTTAAAATCACTCTTGCTTTGCGCTTTCCGGAAGGCGCCCAAGCTTGCGGGTAAAATCTGATTTTGATATGCCAGTGATTTTCTCAAAGATCTGGAAATCGAAATTGGGCAGGGCAAGGGTCTGCTCGACTTCCTTCGATGTTGCGGTTTCAAAAGCTTCGCGCGGATTGGGAAAGTTCAGCCACTTGGGAAGCCGGATTTCCGAAAATTTCAAATTTGTCGGCTTGTCGAACATAAACGCGCAAGGTTCGCGCGTGTTAAAATATCCGCAGTGGCGACTGCCGATGTTCCAGTTGCCGGAATTGCGGTTGCCGATATTGAAACTGCCGCTGTTAGCGAACCCGACATTGCAGCTTCCGCTGTTGTATGAGCCTTTGTTGCGGTTTCCGGTGTTGGAGTGCCCTACATTTTCGCAGCCGACATTTCCGGTTCCGAAATTTCCGTCGCCAACATTGTCCATGCCGGAATTGCGGTCGCCCGTGTTAAAATCACCGCTGTTGAGAGAGCCCGTATTGCGGTTGCCCGTATTGAAATCCCCGACGTTGCAGTTGCCCGTGTTGTGGCTGCCGGTGTTTAAAACGCCGGTATTTGCGGAAACTTTGGGCTGCGGAAATTCGCAGGCGGGCAGGGTGGAGAGAAGCGCGTCGGTGGCGTCCCTAATCAGCCTTATCTGGGCGCAACACACCTGCTTTTCGACGCCCGCGCCCGTTCCGCGGCAGACTCCGCGCATTTCTACCTCGTAAATCCGCGCGCCTTCCACATACCACATATTCCAGTATTTCGAGGCGTAATATCCGTCTGAGAGCAACCGGCTATCCGGAATTTCCGGAAGCCATTTTCCGGGAGTCCCGTCGCTTTCGGGCAGGTAGTCCGAATAATCAAAACGGGTTGTCGGCGACTTCCCGTCGGCGCCTATGACCTTGTAATACTTTTCGTCCATCGCGGGAAATTTTCCGAATATCCAACCGCATGTCAAAATCCGAATCCCGCAACGCGGCTTTTACGGGAAAGAAATAGTGTTATTATTAGCAAAATTACCTATTATGGTTTTATATATGCGTGCGAATAAATAAAAATGCAGGTTTCCCAGTCGGCATTGTGGGGCGGGCAATCGCGTATATCATTCCGTTTCTGTATGCGAATACAGTTTCGCGTTCTTTTAGAGGTCTCCATGAAGTCAGAATCTCCGATTCGCCGTCGCATTTAAATTCGCGCCATAGCGGGCCTATGTTTAGGGAAATAAGCCGCTTTAACCCGTCATACTTTGCCGACAAAAGTTCGTATTTTTTTCCGTCTGCATGGCACACACCATTGCGAAAACCTTTCAAATTCACCGAATTGATATTTTGATATGTTGTGTTCCATGTATATTGGAAATTTAAACTCCGGAGAGCCGTTTAACATGCGAGTCCAAATCTTTTAAATAATTGCCCGTCTATTCTTAGTTGCTCGTTATGCAATGTAGGAGACTCCCGTGAAGGCGCAGCATTCAAATGCGTTGTCAGGACAAAAATTAATACAAGTACTAATATCATCATATAAATTATCTTAACAACGCTTGAGGAGTTTTCAAGAAATTTATTGACATATTTAATCAAGCGCTTATGATAAACCGTGTTCAAATGAGACACGCCATGAAAACGTCTCTATCAAGCGTAATATTGTTAACACTGTTTGCGCTGTGCGCACACGGAGGCGAGGTAGAAAGATTCATACGTGAGACGCTTGAAGAGCAGCGTGCGCGAAATGCCACGGAATCAAGCGAAGTTGGTAAAATCATAGACGACGCGATAAAGGGGCAAAAGATATCGGAGTTTGAGCTGCCAAAGGAGAGCGTATTTACGTCAAAAGACAAAGAGCGTGGAATAACTACAAGGGTTGGAGTTGGTTCTTATACACATTCTTTTTCAATATCGGGATATAATGCAACTGGGGTATTTTCAGTAACAGTTGAGAAATAAGATATGAATAATATATTTAGAATCCTTAGTTTTTTTATATTAATTTTAACATTTCCGTTTGGATTATTTCCAAACGAGAATGATAACTTAAGAGACAAAGTGGATAATTGCATATCAATTATCTCAAAGATAAATTTCCCAATAGAAACACAAGAAAATAAAGATATAAATAAAATTATACTTTTAAAATGGGATGATAAGAGTTCAAGTTATAAGGTGGTATTGTATTATCCAATAAGTAAAAGCGAGTTTAGAGATAGAAAGATATATTCAAATGAGAATGTTGTGTCTATTAAAGGAAAATTTAATACAAGTTCCAACATGCTAAATGTATATATTTATTTTTATGAAAAAAAAGATGGAATACTACTTGATTATTATGAGCTAAACACTATTGTAAAATTGAAGAAAAATGATATAAATTTACTCGGTTGGTCCTCCTCTATATCACGGTTTAACACAAACCCTAAATTCATTTCTTTTGTTAAATTTGACTAGTACGGTTTTTTATCTTACAAACCGCATATAAGAATAAAATACGACGGTTTTGGCATGTTGGCGCAAAAGACGTTTCACGACGGGAGCACTGAAGTGTGGGTGTGGGACGGCTTGGCGTTAATCCGCCGAGGAAGTGACATATATGTGAATGAGCCGCATGTATCGGGCGGAGTTCCGATACTAAGCAAAACCGACGAAGGGGTACGCTACCATGAGCACGACTTTCTGGGAACCACCCTATGGAGTACCGACACCAAGGGAAATCTTGTAAAGGACTACCAAGATACAACGATATTCGGTGAAGGAAGCGTCCAAAAAGACCGCTCAGCGCGCTTTACCGGCAAACCTTACGACGAAGACTTGCAAGCGTATGTATTCCCGTACCGCAATTACGACGCCTCCACCGCTCGCTGGCGCTCCTCCGACCCAGCAGGTTATCCAGATGGCATAAATAACCAATTCTATGCTTGTGTGCCTACTTATAACGCAGATCCTCTAGGATTAGCTTCATTTACAATATCATTTAGTAATGTTATTCCAATAGATAAGAGTATTTATCAATATGAAATTGGGAAGAGTGAATTCGTAAAAGTTATATCGAGTGCTATAGTAACTATAACTGGAACAAGATCTGAATCTGAAAGGGAAAGAGGAGATGTTTTTTCTTATGGTCGAAACATAATAATGGGTAGCGATAAGATTATATCAGATTATATTCCATTAGGTTTTGGGAATTCATTAACTCAAACGTGGACATTAGGCTTAAATTATCCATTTCCCTTTCCTGCGGATGGAAGTGAAGATGGAACTAAAACTTTTTTAGCAAATATAACTATATATCAAAATAACGGAAGAACAAATACAAGTATTTTAAGTAAATCAGCATATTCTTCGTTTACATTACAGGGAATAGAAAAATGAAAAGAATAATAATGCAATATATATGTCTTTTCGGCATTGTATCATTGATATATGGGAATGAAGATAGTTTATTGGATAATTTCAACAATAATATAGAATCTTTTAGCAAAATAGATACAAAAACACTATGTTATATGCCATCAATACAACTTGCGGTAAACAATAAATCGGATATATCGCAAGAGCAACAAAAGTCGGTTGAGAATATTTTATACAATGAAAAGCTTCTCTTGCAATGGTCCAGTAGGCTTCCAAGTAAATATTCGGGACATTATTGGGTTTTGATGAGCAAAGAAAATGAAAAAACAATATTAGCAGATATTGTTAAGGTTCAACCGACTTCAATGATCCAATTTGCTGATATAAGCATGGAAATTGTCATCAGCGAGGATCAAGGGAAATACAATCTTAAAATAAGAACAAATCTTGAGAATTTAGAACGTATTGAGTATAGACCTTATTATAACTTAAAAAATAACGTAATTTATATATCGAGTTATAACATAGGGAAGAAGTATTATTGGTTATATAGTCTTATTATAAAATAAAATATAAATACATCCTGTATATAGATTACAAGGTTTACAAATATACATACGATACCGCAAACCAGTTAAAGGAGATGAGTTCTCCCGAAGGGAAGCGCGAATACTTTTACGACAGGGCGGGGAGGCTTGTTTCCGAGAAGCTCAACGGGGAAATAGACGTAGAATACAAATACGGATACTTGGATAAGGTAATAGAGGTAAACCGCAGGGGGAAGATAACAAAATTCGCGTACGACGGGTTTGGGATGCTTGCGCAAAAGACTTTTCACGACGGTAGCACTGAAGTGTGGGTATGGGACGGCTTGGCGTTAATCCGCCGAGGAAGCGACATATATGTGAATGAGCCTCATGTATCGGGCGGAGTTCCGATACTAAGCAAAACCGACGAGGGCGTGCGCTACCACGAGCACGACTTTTTGGGAACGACATTATGGAGTATGGATACCAAGGGAAATCTTGTAAAGGACTACCAAGATACAACGATATTCGGCGAGGGGAGCATACAGCACGACCGTTCCGCACGCTTTACCGGTAAGCCCTACGATGAAGATTTACAGGCGTATGTATTTCCGTACCGCAATTACGACGCCTCCACCGCCCGCTGGCGCTCCTCCGACCCCGCAGGCTATCCGGACGGTATCAACAACCAGTTCTATGCGGCGGTACCTACATTAGTAATTGATTCTTTGGGTTTGGCGACTTTGGAAGTTTATGGGAGGCCACTCTCCGGATCTCCTGCTGGAACTCATACATACGGTGTATTGACTGTAAATTCAAATGAATATTCACAATTAACATCAGATCAAAAATCTAAATTTAATTCTAATTCAGACGGGACATATTCTTCATCAATCGGCGGATATAAAAGCGATTCCATGGTACCGAATCTTAATTCACCTGCTGGCATGGGTTATTATATCGATCTAACATATAATAATACGGCTGATTCAGGGGGAATTAAAGGTGGAAACGTAACGGGTGCAGATGGTTCGATAAATTTAAATATGAATTTTGTTAATGCATATTTAAATGCCGCGGATAATTTTAATTCTAATGAAACTTCGAGCCTATACTCTGCCATACCTCTATCATCTGAATTTGGAAACTGCAATTCTCTACTTAGTCAGTTAATTGAAATTGCTGGAGGAAACTTTGATGCATCCAAATTACCTTGGGATGCAATTGGTTGGTCACATCGGATGAAAAGTAATTTATTTGAAAAATAGGTTATGAAATCAACTATTAATATAATTCTGAGGTTCAGTGCACTATTACTTCTATGTATTTTGTTGGCATTTTTATCTTTTCTTGCATATTATTGTTATACAGGTATAGATTGGGGGTATCCTGATGGAGAAATATCTTTTGTTGGCCTTAGCAAAGAAGATGTAGCAAAAAAGCTTGGAGGTATAAAATCTATCTATAATGGCACTTCAAAAATTGTAGTTGCTATTAACGGTGATAATTATAAGTATTTTGACAAACCTGATGATATTCTAAAAAACGAATTTGTTTCCAAATCAAACTGCTGGGGGGTAAATTACAGGTCCCATAAACGAGTGTTTTATTTACAAATCTTAATATTTGGAGACGATGGAAGAGTAAAATCTCAATATATAAAGAAATCTTGGGATGGATTATAATCAAAATAGGAAATTCTTATTGTTGAAAAGATGCGACGGAAGCACGGAAGTGTGGGTATGGGACGGCTTGGCGTTAATCCGCCGAGGAAGTGACATATATGTGAATGAGCCTCATGTATCCGGAGGGGTACCCATATTAAGCAAGACCGCCGAAGGGGTACGCTACCATGAGCACGACTTTTTGGGAACGACTCTATGGAGTATGGATACAAAAGGAAATCTTATAAAAGATTACCAAGACACAACAATATTCGGTGAAGGAAGCATACAGCACGACCGTTCCGCACGCTTTATCGGCAAACCTTACGATGAAGACTTACAGGCGTATGTATTCCCATATCGCAATTATGACGCCTCCACCGCCCGCTGGCGCTCCTCAGACCCCGCGGGTTATCCGGACGGCATCAACCAGCACTTCTATGCATGCATACCAAGTATTGAAATAGATAATCTCGGTATGTGGATTATAACTACAAGCAATATAAGTTTAAATGGACCAATTGGAAAATATGAAATATCAGGGGAAGAGACTTTTAATGGCACCGCTATTGGATCTTGTACGATAGAAATTATAAGAGAAAATAGTGACACAAAAGATTTAACGCTATTTTATACAGCATCTCTTATTTCTTCTGTAGGAAGTACAAAGCATGAGAATGCTAAAATATATGTACCAATTAATAATGAAAGTTATGTTGCAAATATAAGCGTACCATTTGTTTTTAATAATCTAAAAGAAGGAATATATTCATATTATTTCGAGATTTCAACCGTGAGAAATCCGACACCTGCTAGAGAATTTTCTGTGGTAGAGAGATGATTATGGCAAGATATAATACATTGTTGTATATATTGATATTGTTTTGCTTAGGATGTTCGTCTGCGCTTCAATCGCATAGGACGCATAATGATGATAATCTTGCTTTCATGGGATATATAGAAGACGAATCTATCAGAGATAAATATATTGAAGCTGTTTCAAATGCAGGTTTATATGATGATAAAAACAAAATATCTAAGTCTCTTGTAATATTAAAATACAATTCTGAAAGTAACGCATATGAATTAGTATACATAGCAAAAGTGCCATGTTATGGAGATTTTAATGTAAATTATGACTATGATGGAACCAAAATCATAACTTTTGGGACTTCCCGTAATATTAGGGGAGTGAATATAGCTAATTTTACAATGTCTTATTCTTCGAAATCTGGAACGTCTTTTGATGTATCTACAAATATATCATTAGATGATAACTGCGATATTTTAACTGTGAATAAGTTTGGAAATATAAATTATCAAATACGTGATTTTGATATTGTATTATTATTTTTTAATTAAAAGCAAATGATAAAATACTGGAAAGTAATATCAACATGTTTAATTATATGTGGATGCATATTTTTTTCAGCATGTAGTTCGGATGAGAATAATATAAAAGAAGACCTCAAATTGGAAAAATTCGGGATATCTGAGAAATCAATAAATGAGTTTTTTTCAACCGGTTTATATAAAGGTATATTAGATGATGGAAAACCTATTTTAGTTTTAGCCATGATTTCAGATATTTTACCTACTTCGAGTATTGATATTGGACTTTTTTACAAGCTAATAGATGGTAAAAAAATAGAACTCGGCATGAATATTATGAATCCACCTTTTATTCTAGGATTTGACGGAATGTATGAAAACGGAAAATTAAAGCTTGATACTACAATAGAGTTGGGATCTAAAGATTTTAAGATTGATGCTGATACAGCCTACAATGTTCCAACTGAGGTAAAGAACGGATTCACATTGGTTAGATATTTTGAAATATGTAAATGTTTTGAACTGGAGTACGGAAGTATGGACATGGGACAGATTGGCGCTAATCCGTCATAACTCTTGATTTTGGAACAAGCGGAAAAGGAACAGATACAGGAACATTCTAATTTGTATAAAGATAAATATAATGATATGAAAAATATATTTATATTTGCTATATATACATTAATGTGTAATATAACGTTTGCTAATTGTGTAAATTATAAAGAATTAAAGGGCGTAATTTCTCAAAATGCACACAAGGTAGTTAAAACCAATGGGAAATATATTGGTTTTCTTTTAGAGGATAATGCAAAAATCATCAGTTTTGATTTAGTAAAGTTAATCAATGAACAAACAAAAATAAATGTATCTACTCTAAACAATTATATTAATATTGATGTAAAAAGTAAGGATAATAAGTTGGAAGGACTTATAGAAGTCGTTTACTTTGATGATAATGCATTTACATCAACAATCTCCTTAGAAATAAAAGATGATATCCAGATATTGAGTTCAAAAAAGATATCTCAAATAAGGAAAGATAAAGTTAAATTGCAGAAGTTTACCTTATTTTATATAAATATTTCCGATTTGGAAAACCCTCATTACCTCGAAATTCCTAAAAATTCAATTAACTATAAATTATTTGATTAATTACTGCAAGAAATTTTAATTATGAACCGACGTGAGTGTGCGTTAGAATGATTAGTACGACTTTTGGGGAATCAGCTCTCTGGAATATGAATACAAAGGGAAAGCTACCGGACATGTATTTTCACTTACCTCAACCATGACGCTTCAACCGCCCGTAGCGATACGACATATTCGTTAGCATAGGTGAAAATATATATTCTCATATATCGCAAATGCCAATGTTTCTATTGCGAAAGAAAAATCAGAGAAAGATAACCTTAATTAATCCTACTTCTGCTGGAGATGGATTAAAAAGAGCGTTTTCAACGATAAATATATATTCGAATGATGGTAGAAATATAGTGAAAATTGGATCTAAAAACCAAGAGTCTATATGGAATTTAAAAGGAGTAGAAAAATAATTTTATGAAAATCTTAACATTGCTATTAATTTTCATATCCCATATTCTATTAGCAGACCAAATAGAAAATAGGGGAACACAAGAAAACAGTAGTCAAAATTCAGAACAAAAAGATATATTAAAATTTTCAAGAGAATTTTATAGATGCTTGAATTCTGATATAAAGGAAACTATAACCATATCTACACGAATATATGATGAGCTAAAAGTAAATTCAGAAGAAATAAGAAGTTCAACGTCGAAATCAATAAAAGATTGGATTTCTAAAAATATAGATTGCTTTAAAGAAAGTGCAGGGGATTATTATCTATTTTTTGTATATATTACAAAAACTAATACATCTATATATAAGATAGTTCCGCTATTCAATTCTGGTGATTCCATTTGCGGATATTATTATTCTTATGGCTTAACTTCTTTTATAGGCAAAAAAGATAATACAGAGAAAGATGCTTTTCATTTGAAATTTCAATTGACGGAAAATAATTCAAAATACGAGAAGTTTAGTTGTAATTTACATGCGCATGTAGATTCAGATATCGCATGCATAATTTCAACCTTAAAGAATCTATCTTCTAAAGATATCGTAAAACAAATTTATCTTGTTAGATTAAGGAATTGAGTAATTTACTTTAATAGGTCAATGGTTGGATTACGAAATTTAATATTAATGGCCCTTTTTCTAGCCTCTTTTTCGGGAAGAAACAATGAACCAAAATAGAAGTAATTTTTTATGAAGAATGCAATTAGAATAAAAGTATTATTTTGCATCATATTATTTATATGCTTATTATATCTTTGCATAAGCCTAAAAAGTCTTGAACAAAATTATAGTGAGCATGGTATGTTTGATGCATTCCAACCTACTATTGGAAATATAGATATGTCGGGATATGTGCCAAAGCAAACAGTTAACATTAAGTACGACTTGAATGTAAGATATTCTTTAACTGCTTTATATTGGTACGGATTTGTTTCCAGGGAAGACTTTGAAACATTCATAAAACAAAATTTAGAAGCAAAAAAACATGAAGAATATATATATTTCTCATTTTGCGAGCAATTAGGGACTCCAGTTCCTAAAAACATAGTCATTTATACAATAAATAAAGCTTTAATTGGCTATGACTATAATAAACAAATTACATACGGAATGTATACATCAAAATAATATCTAAGTAGTTCCTTCTTATAGATTACATATATTATGCCACAGCTCGTATGGTAAAAAGAAGGTTATAAGACATATGAATATAACACACTTGCTTCCTTTAACTACCGCAAATAATATGCAACTCTCAAAATCCATACGCAAAGGCGGAATGGAGAGATTGGAGTGGGAGGTTTGGCACTTATTGAGCGTTGTGGAACAAAATATATAAACGAGCCGTATGCAGGCGGAGGCAACATCTTTCTGGGCCAATAAAAAAAGATAATTAATTTCTCAGCAATTCAATATAGACCAAAAACTAACTATGAGGAATAACCAAAATATCTTAACCATAATTTTTATCCCGCTAATATGTTACCTACTCACCTCGTGTTCTGACAATAACTATAATAATCTCATCTATTCTAGATGGGGCATTCGGTTACCTTTTGTTTTAACAAATGGTTCTCTTGTGTCTAAGCAAATGATTTTATATGGTACTATTTCATTTAAAATTTCTGACGAAAATAAAAAAGAATTATTAATGCAGGATTTAGGAAAATATGGTTATTCTAAATGGAGTGAATTGCACGAAGGTTTTATAATTGGGAAAATAAATATCATGGGGAAAGATTTTCTCGTTTCTACTGCAAAAGACGAAGAAGGGCGCGAATATAAAAAAATCTTTTTAAATAGGTCTTCAAATATTTTAATTTTTGTAGATTATAATTGGAGTGGTTATTAGAAACGCCAAATCTGAAAAAAAATTAACAATAGCAAGTTTAGTATTAAACGTAATATTTTTAAGCGTTTACGGTGTTATGGCGAAGAATCGTTTCGCGTCCTCTCTGCTTACTAAATCTATATAATGGTGATTAAAAAACGGGCAGGGTATGGGCTGATTATGAGCACAAAAATAAAAATATACCCGCCGAAAAAATTGCCCAAATCTAAGGCATTATATTTACAGGCGTTTACCGATGATTGTGCGATCTGATGGAGGAACATGTGGAGCCGTTTTATCTATGAGCGCTCAAATTTTTAATATTTTAAAGTGGATTTTTCCGAAATGGGTACAATTTGGCAGCATATACCGACGCAAAATGACTCCGAATACATGAAGAACCCGATGACGTCGGAATGGAATAGAGGGGGCAAACTGCACAAAAGTTGTGGATTTTATCTAATCCGTCACTATTTGGTATTTTGTGACATACATATTTTTGTAAGTTGATGTTTTTAATGCGGGTTTTTACGAAAACTCGTCAGAATTTGGGAAAATGGAGTTTCCGACATGGGGAGGTTTTGCAAAAAAATAGGGGGGATTTTCCGCACAATACTGTAAATGTCTAATTGGATGTTTCTTGCAGTGGAATAATTTTACTATTTGTGTAATTAGACATAATACATATTGTGCGACAAATCGGAGTTTAACTCGGGCATTCTATTCTCTTGTATGCTTTGGATACTCTCTTTTAATTCAGGTATTCTCTTGTTTAGTTAGCAGTTAGAGTTTTTATTTGCTGCGAATATCAAAGGACCTTCAGCGCCGCCAGAAATATTACGAGGATTTCGTTGTCTATCATGCGGCTCGTTTGTCTTGAAGTTTGCTCAAAATTCACTTCCAGTTGATTTTAGCCCGTATTTTTTCGGTTTTTAAACGAAGTCGTCCGTTAAATTTCCGTTAGAACCTGATTGCGTATTTGCAGAGTTCGCGGCGTTGGACTGAAGTGTATGAATAGACTTTTAATATTACCGCGAATATCCAAAGAACTGTCAGCGCCGCCAGAAATATTACGAGAATTTCGTTGTCTATCATGCGGCTCATAAAACTCGGGTTTTTGGAAACGGCGTTTATCACCATAAAATTTGCCGATATAGTCCAGAATGTAAATATGAGTGCCGAAAGCAGCCCCAGGTCGAAAAAACTCAGCGCGTTTATCACTTTTCCCGGCTTCGGCTTTATGTGGTCGCTAAAATAGCTCAAATACGCGAACGGCCCCACGAGTATTATGTCCGCAAATACCAGCGCAAGCGATGCGGCGACCTTATAAGTATGCAAGAATGTGTTTTTTACAGTTTTGGAAACCTCCGGAAATTTCGCGGTAAGTCTTTTTAAATCATCCAATTCTGTTATATTAAAATAAATTATAGCCAAGATGGAAACGCAGACAAACGTCCAGAAAATGCGGTGCGTCATTCCCTCGACTTTGAAATCTTCCTCCCTCGCCTTCTTTTTCATGCTATTCGGAGAGCAGCTTTTCCGCCGCCCCGATATCCTTAAAAGACATCGCCATCACAGGTTTGTCCCTAAACGGGCGCGTAAGGGCGTACATGTACTCGATATTGAGCCCCGCGGACGACGTTTTTTTCAGGATGGATAGCAGAGCCCCCGGCTTGTCGTCAACCTCCACCGCGAGAACCTCGACGATTTTTGCGAAATATCCCGCGGATTTCAAGGCCTCGGCCGCTTTTTCGGGATTGTCCACCACGGCCCTCACAATGCCGTACTCCTTAGTTTCGGCTATGGTTATCGTCTCGAGGTTTACGCCGGCGTCGGCGACCGCCTTGCAGACGCCCTCAAGGTGTCCGGGCGTATTTTCGAGGAATACGGATATTTGTTTAAGTCTCATGGGTTGGGATTGTTGAAGTTTATTCCGCGTCAAATTTTGCGGTTGTCCACTACGCGCTTCGCCTTGCCCTCGGATCGCGGAATTTTGTTCGGCTGCACAATTTTAACTTCCACGCGGATGCCGACGATGTTGACTATCGACGCCTGAATCTTCTTGCGGAGCGCGTCGAGCTGCGAGACGCTGTCTCCGTAGCAGCTTTCGGCGACTTCCACCTCGACAGTGACAGTGTCCAGATCTTTTTGGCGCTCGAGGATTATCCTGTAATTGGGGGTGCATTCCTCCACGCGCATCAGCCCGACTTCGATCTGCGACGGGAATACGTTTACGCCGCGAATGATAAACATGTCGTCGCTGCGCCTTCCGATTCTGCGTATCCTGCGGATGGTGCGCCCGCACGGGCACGGCATATTGATTATGGAGGTGATGTCGTGGGTGCGGTAGCGCAGAATCGGCATCGCCCTTTTGTTTAGGGTTGTGAGCACGAGTTCGCCCTCCTGCCCGTCAGGCAGGGGCTCGCCCGTCTCGGGGTCGACGATTTCCGGATAAAAATTGTCTTCGAGAATGTGCAGGCCGTTTTGTTCACAGCATTCGCCCCCTACCCCGGGACCGGCGATTTCCGACAGCCCGTAGATGTCGAACGCGCGTATGTTCGTGTGCTTTTGCATGAACTGCCGCATGTGTTCCGACCACGGCTCCGCCCCGAATACGCCGATTTTGAGGGGGAGCTTTTTGAAATCCATGCCGTATTTGTTTTCGCCCTCCTCCACGAGGTGTATAAAGTAGCTCGGCGTGCAGGCTATGGCGGTGGCGCCGAAGTCGCGCATAATCATCAGCTGGCGTTCGGTGTTGCCGCCGGATGCGGGGATCACCGTGCATCCCATGCGCTCCGCGCCGCCGTGCAGCCCCAAACCGCCCGTAAAGAGCCCGTAGCCGAAGCAGACCTGCATGAAATCTCCGCGCCTGACGCCGAACATTGCAAGGCATCTTAGCACGGAGCTCGACCAGGCCTCCATGTCCTCCCTCGTGTATGCCACGACTATCGGCTTGCCCGTTGTGCCGCTCGAGGCGTGCAGGCGCACGATGTCCCTGGGATCCGCCGCGAACATTCCGTAGGGATAGGTGTCGCGCAGGTCGCTCTTCTGGGTGAAGGGGAGCTTTGAGATGTCGTCTATCGACTTTATGTCGGAGGGCTTTACCCCGAGTTCGTCCATTCTGCCGCGGTGCAGCGGCACGCGCTCGTAGGCGAGCTTCACTATTTCCGAGAGCCTCTGTGACTGTATGCGCCTAAGCTGCTCCCGCGGGAGGAAGTCCATGGCGCTTTCGGGATGGAAGTCGCCGTTGATGTCGTTCCAATTGTGCATGGCAAAAAGCTATATTGAGTTTTCTCCGAGGACAAACGCGGCCTCGTTTGCCTCGCGCAACTTTTGGGGGAAGAATTTCCCGATGACTTCGAGCCACTTTTCGCGCGGAATGTCCAGCTTTTTTGAGAGCATTCCGAGGACCGCCACGTTGACGGCTTTCGAGCTTTTGAGCTTGGAAAGGTCTATCGAATTTGCCGAAAGCGCCACCCCGCCCGGCGCGAGCGAGGCCATGTGCGCGTCGGACCATTCCGGCGCGAGCGAAAGCAGGAAGTCTATCTTCTTTTCGGGTATCATTGGGCTCACGACTTTTTTGCCGAAGCGCACGTCGCTCGAAATCGAGCCGCCGCGCTGCGACATTCCGTGAACCTCCGCTTTTTTGACATCGTAGCCGCATTCGAAGAGAAGCTCGCTCAAAATGAGGGAAGCTTTCAGCACGCCCATTCCGCCGAGCCCCGCTATCCTTACGTTTGTGATTTTGTCGCCCATATGCCTACTTTCCCGCCGCCTTTCTCTTGGCGATTTCCGCCGCCGCCAAAAGGCACGGCTGGCGCAATATTATCAGAGTGAGCTCGTCGGTCGCCAATTTTTCTTCAAGATATTTTTGAAATTTTTCACCCTCCGTGACGGGCTTGAAGACCGCGACGTTTTGCACGCCAATTGCCTTTGCCACATCCTCTATCGAGACCGCGTGCGTCGGCGAGTGGTCGAGCTTCCTGCCCGTTCCGGGGTGTTCCTGCTGGCCCGTCATCGCCGTGGTGGAATTGTCCACGACAACAACCACATGCCCCGTCGGCGGCGGGTTGTAAACCATTTCGAGCAGGCCGGTGAGCCCGCTGTGCATAAAAGTGCTGTCGCCGATGACGCTCACTACCTTGCGCGCCTGCGCCTCCGGCAGAACCTTCCTTAGCCCGAGCCCCATTCCAATCGAAGCGCCCATGCATATTTGCATGTCCATTCCGCTTATGGGCTTCATAGCGGCGAGCGTGTAGCAGCCGATGTCGCCCGCAACTATGCAGCCGAGGTTTACAAGGGGCTTGAAGCTGAACACGTGCGGGCACCCGTTGCACAGCTGCGGGGGCTTGGACTTCACCGCGGGAACCTCGTATGAGAGGTCTCCGGCGAGCTGCGCGCGGACCCTGTCGACGTTGAGCTCCCCGAAGCGCCATTTTTCGTCCCGCGGCTCTACGCCGATTCCCGCCGCGCGGAGCCTGTCGGCGAGATACGGGTCGCCCTCCTCGACGGCAACGCACCTCTTGTAGCCCTTGGCGAATTCCGCGATTTTTGCAAGCGGCAGGGGGTTGGAGAATCCGACTTTGAAAAATCCGGCCTCGGGCGCGGCCTCGCGCGCGTGTTGGAACGCTACGCCGGACGAAATTATGCAAAGGTCACTGGTTTTGCCCTCTATCGCGAGGTTCGGCCCGCTCTCCTCGTTGAATTTTTGCATGTCGGCGAGTTTCGCGCGAAGGCGCGCGTGCGCGGGCTTTGCGTGGCCGGGAACCATGACGCGCGCGGGAATGTCGCGGACGAACTCCGCCTTCGGCAATTCCGGCGAGGTTTCGGGAAATTCCACTATCGTGTTGCTGTGGGCTATGCGCGTTGTCGTCCGCAGCACGAACGGGATGCCCCATTTGCGGGAATACTCGAATGCGAGCTTTGTGAAGTCGTAGGCCTCCTGCGAGTCGGCGGGCTCGAGTACGGGCAGCCCTCCTATGAAGGCGAGCGAACGGGTGTCCTGCTCGTTCTGGCTGGAAGCCATGCCGGGGTCGTCGGCGACGACCGCCACCATTCCGCCCTGTATGCCGCTGTACGACGCCGTAAAAAAGAGGTCCTGGGCGACGTTAAAGCCCACATGCTTCATCGTCACGAGAGAGTTGGAAGCGGCGAACGCCGCTCCGAGCGCGACTTCCGCCGCGACTTTTTCGTTCGGGGCCCACTCGGCGCTTCCGCCGATGAGGGAAAAGTTTTCGAGAATTTCCGTGGACGGGGTTCCGGGGTATCCGACGCCGAGCGCGCATCCGGAATGGAGCGCCCCGAGGGCTATCGCCTCGTTGCCGCTTAAAAGTTTTCTGCCAAATCGGGACATAATTTGCCTATAATGGCCTTTGCCGCCTCCAATTCAACATCATTTTGGGTTTAGAGAAGATTTTTGGCGCATTTTTTTTCGAGAGCCGCCATTATCCTGCCGCGCGCCGACGGGTCGGAAAAATCAGGCATTTTGGCGAGCCATTCGTAAATCTCCGCCGCCCCCGCCCTGCCCATCAGCGGCGGAAGCGCCGCGAGCCTCCCGAGGGCGGCGACGATTTCGCCCGCCATTTTTTCAACCGCGATTTTCGCCCATTCAAAGCCGCTCGACGACGACGAGTATGTGGAGTCCTCCCGCGCGTAGTATTCGCGAACGGAGTCCTTGTAGAGCCTGGCGGAGTCTATCAGCAGGGTTTCGGTGCGCGGATAAAAGGAGGCCATGAGGTTCCACGGCAACGGCTGCGGGTCCGAGGAGCAATCCCCTCCCCCGCGGAAGTCGGAGCGCACGACCAGCGCCGGAATGTCCGCAAACTTGGCGAACATAAACTCCACTACCGTCCCGCTGTCGAGTTCCTGCCCGTCGTAGTTGAAGAGCGCCAAATCGCATTCGAGCAGGCTCAGGATATCCTCGTCGCGGATTCCCTTCGGCTGGGATTTGCGCTGCTCGAAATTCTGCGGCAGCGCGCATCGGAATCCGCCGCCCGAGCGCGCGTATATCGCCTCGGCGAGCATCGCGTTGCCCGCGAGATCCTTGTGCGTAAAAAGCTCGCCGGCGAAATATACGCTAAAAAAGTCTTTCTGTGCGTCCATTTTTCGTGTATTGGCGTTTAAAATTTTTCTTTATAGACGATTAGATTCAAAACGCTTCAAACACAACAGATTTTTGCAAAGAAGGCGCCATATGGAATACAAATTCAAAGCCGAAGTCAAACAGGTGCTCGACATAGTGATAAACTCTCTCTACACGGATAAGGAGATATTCGTAAGGGAACTCGTTTCAAACGCCTCGGACGCGTCCGGAAAGCTGCGCTACCGGAAGCTCGCCAAAGACGAGCCTGTTCCGGAAGATTCGCTCAAAATATCCATAACGCTCGACGAAAAGGAGAACGTTTTTTCCATCGAGGACTTCGGAATCGGCATGACGGGCGAAGAGCTCGTGGAGAACCTCGGCACCATAGCCCATTCGGGCTCGAAATCGTTTGTCGAGGCGGTAAAGGCGGCAAAAGGAAATCTCTCGGAGGGTCTGATAGGGCAGTTCGGCGTGGGATTTTACAGCGTGTTCATGGTCTCCGACCGCGTCGACGTCTACACCGCGGGCGAAGACGGCAAGGGCCACCATTGGAGCTGCGACGGCTCGGAAAATTTCACAATAGAGGATTTCGACAAAAAGGAGCGCGGCACGAAAATCGTCGCCAGGCTCAAAAAGGAATGCGACGAATTTTCCAAGGCCTGGCGCGTAAAGTCCATACTCGAAAAATACAGCGCGTATGTAGACTTCCCGATAGAGCTCAACGGCGAGAAAATCGGAACCCGCCGCGCGATATGGCTGAAATCCAAGTCGGAGCTCAAAAAAGAGGATTACGACGAATTTTTCAAATTCCACACGCATTCCTCGGAGGAGCCGATCGACTGCCTGCACTTCAAGGCCGACGCGCCCGTCGAGCTCAACGCGCTCATATATATTCCCGCCGCAAACCCCGAGCGCCTCGGCTTCGGCAAAACCGAGTGCGAAGTCGCGCTCTACTGCAAAAAGGTTCTCATCGACCCGCGGCCGGAGGGGCTTTTCCCCGAATGGATGCGCTTCGCAAAGGGCGTAATAGACTCCGCCGACATTCCGCTGAACATATCTCGCGAAAGCATGCAGGACTCCGCCCTCGTCCGCAAGCTCGGCAAGGTCGTGACGAAGAGATTCCTGAAACGCCTTGCGGAAATCGCAAAGGGCGATCCCGAAAAATACGCCAAATTCTTCAAAAATTTCGGCATGTTTATAAAAGAGGGCGCCGCGACGGACTTCGACAACCGCGACGAGCTCTCCAAACTCCTGCGCTTTGAGTCGAGCGCGATGAAGGAAGGCGAGTTCGCGTCGCTCGACGACTACGTTTCTCGCATGAAGGACGGGCAGAAAGAAATATTCTACGCTGCGGCCCAGGACAGGGCGGCGATAGAAAGCGGCCCGTACTTGGAGGCGTTCGCCTCGCGCGGGCTGGAGGTTCTGTTCATGTACGAGCCCATCGACACGTTCCTCGCGGGCAATCTCGGCGAATTTTCCGGCAAACCTTTCGCGTCCATAGACTCCGCAGGCATATCGCTCTCTGAAACGCCGAAGGGCGCCGACGAATCGGGGGCCCTATCGAAAGAGGAAGCCGATGAGCTCAAAAATTGGATACAGGAAACCCTCGGCTCCGAAAAGGCCTCGGAGGTGCTGACCTCCGGACGCCTCGTGGACAGCCCCGCGGCGGCCCTCAACGCCGACAGCCTCACGCCGCAGATGCGCATTATGTTAAAGGCGATGAATCCGGACTCCAAAATGCCGGCGCCGATAATAAAGTTCGAGATAAACCCCAAGAGCGAAGTCATAAAAAACCTCGATTCTTTGAGAAAGTCGAACCCCGACACGGCAAAACTCGTGCTCGACCAGCTCTACGACAACGCGCTGCTTGCGGCGGGGCTTCTCGAGAATCCGCGCACAATGGCAAAGCGGCTGAACGAAATTCTCGCAAAAGTCCGCCCCTGAAACGGGGCGCTTGGCGGAGCCTATCCATAATGGCTCCGAGCAACGTTCGTTATTTCGCCCTAATCCGGATTTAACGGGCAGAATGCGCGGCCGCTTCCGCTGAAAGCGGGCTCCGCCGTTGCGGCTGATCCCGCCAAACGCCTCCCCTTCCCCACTGTCGCGGGCTCCGTCAAAAAAAGCGAACCTCTGGAAGTAGGTTAGGCGAATATACCGGAAATTTGCCCCCGTTAACCCGCGGAATTTTGGAGACGGCTGATATTTTGACGCGCGCCGGCGCTGCGCGCCCATAAAGGGGGCCGCCCCCTGCGCGCGCTCAGGCGTCGGCGGCGGCTTCGCGCGCGCCGAGAATGCGCGCCAGGCACTCCTGGCGGTTTATTTTGCCCTCCGAAAGGTCGCAGAGAGCCGTCATTATCGGGAGCTTGACATTGAGCTTCTCAAACATTCTGCAAATTTGTATCGTTTCGAGGCCGGCGCAAACCCTGCCCTTCAAAAGTTTCAGCGCTTCCGGAACGCTCAGGCCGCGCCCGAGGTGCTCTCCCGTGGTGCGGTTGCGCGAATCGGGGCTTATGCAGGTGGTGAGGACGTCGCCGAGAATGGCGGACTCCTTTACGAATGAATCGCTCCACGCCCCGAGGGAGGCGGCGGCGCGGTATATCTCCTGAAACCCGCGCGCCATCACTATTGCCTTGGTGTTTGCCCCGAGATCCATGCCGTCGCAGAACCCCGCAGCTAACGCCACGATATTTTTTAGCGCCGCCCCGATCTCAACGCCCACGACGTCGTCCGACGGGCGCACTATGAAAGACGGGGTTGAAAACGCCCTTGCCGCAAGCACGGAGTCGGAGTGGGAAGTGAGGGCGACTATGTCCTCCGCGTACCTGTCCTGGGCGACTTCGTAGGCGATGTTCGGGCCCATTATGGAGCCCACGCTCGAGGCCTGTTTTACTGCGGCTTCAAGGATTTCCGACGGCCTGCGCCACGTCCCGACTTCTATCCCCTTTCCGGCGTTCACCATTATCGCGCCCTCTTCGACGTGCGGCGCGAAAGCCTCGGCGGCGGACGAAAGATATTTTATCGGCACCACCCACACGACCATCTGCGCGCCTTGGAGAACCCGCCTGGCGTCTCCGGAAAACTCGACGTTTTCAGGAATCTTCACGCCGGGCAAAAACACGGAGTTTTCCCGCGAGGCCGCCACGGAATCCACTATTTCGCCTTCGCGCGCCCACACGGACACTTCGCCGAAATTTTTTGAGAGGATTATCGACAGGGCCGTACCCCACGCCCCCGCGCCGATAACCGCCGTTTTTTTGAAAGTTTTCATGTCGAAAATTGGAGAATCAAAGGGAATCCGCGCGCGCGGCAAAATGCCAATAAAGCGAATACGCGAGCATCGCGCCGAATACTGCAAGATACGCCAATCCGAGCGCGACATTGTGCGGACCGGCATCCGGATTTTTTATTTTTCGGATAAATTTCAGCATAAAAAGCAACATTGGAAAATCACAAAAGCGGCGCGAATGCAAGATTCAAGTTGCCTTTCCGGCGCGGCGGGGTCTGCGGACGCGCTCCAGCACTCGGCCGGAAATTTCGAGCAAAAGCCGCGTGGGCGCAATGCGCGCCAAAAGCGCGACCGCCGAATTCCAAAACCCGACCACGACAATCGCGCGCCCCCTCGCCAAAGCGGAATAAGAGGCCGCGGCGACCTCCGCGGGCTCGTGCCCGTATCCGCCCGCAAGAGGGGGTTCGTCAAAGCCCGCCGCCTTGAAAAAGTTGCTCGAAGTCGGGCCCGGGCAGACGCAGAGGCATTTGCATCCATGCTTGCCGAGCTCGTAGGAAAGCGACAGCGAAAAGCTCTTCACGTACGCCTTGGTCGCCGCGTAAACCCCGAGCACCGGGCACGGCTCGAAAGCCGCCAGGCTCGACACGTTTATTATGGACCCCCCGCCCGCCTTTACCGCCGGCAGAAATTCGGCGCAAAGCCGCGTGAGAGCCGAGACGTTAAGGCGAATCATCTGCATGTTTCTCGAAACGTCCGGAGACGGAAATTCCCCGTACAGCCCGAATCCGGCGTTGTTTACCAGCAGCACCCGCGGGGGCCTGGAGGTTCCGAGTGCGGAAATTTCCCCGCGCACGCGGGCGGAAAGCGAATCGAGGGCGGAAGCGTCCGAGAGATCGCAGGGAATGTGGACAAATTCCCTGATCTCCGAAAGCCCTGCGGAGGGCGCGCTCCTGGAAATGTTGAAAACCCGCGCGCGGGAATGCTCGAGCGCGCCCCGCAAAAAGGCCTCGCCTATGCCGGAGGATCCGCCCGTCACAAAAACGGCGTCGTATTTTGCAAGTTCCGCCGCCGCTGCCCTGTCCGGAGTGTTCATATTTCGGCTTGCCTTTAAAAAATTTTTTTTCTAATCTGTAAACGCTTCGGGAGACATTTCCAAGAAACTAATCAAAAAAATTCAAAATTTTTGGAACGCGGCTCCGGAAGCGGAGTTCTTTTTTATGGAATCGGGCGCGCGGGCGAAAAAGGGCGCTTAACAAAAACGCGAAAGGCGACGATATAAAATTTGCGACTTAAAGCGGGCGGTTCCGCCTCCGGATTTCCGCAGGCGGGCTTCCCGAAAACAAAAACCGAAAGAAGGAAAACATGAGCGACAACGAAATCATCATATCGGGACAAAACCTCGAACTCACAGATGCGCTGAAAGAGAACGTCGTGAATAAAATGCAGAAGCTCTTCGTTCACGACGACCGCATCATAAGGCTGAGGGTAGAGCTTGCGTACCAGCCCAACAAACACCACCACAACGAGTTCACGGCGAAAGGCCGCCTCGAAATCCAGGGCCCCGATATGGTAGTCAGCGTCGCAAGCGACGACATGTACAAGTCCATCGACGAGCTTCTGGTAAAGCTCGCCAGAAAAATCCGACGCCGCCACAGGCTCGAGCGCATAAAGCGCAAGGTTGTCGAGGCTCCGGCCAAGCTCTCGAAGAGCGCCTGAGCGCCCGTAAAAAAATTTGAAAAGCGCCAGATCCGCCCGCTGAAACGCGGCGGATTTTTTTTGCGGTTTTCCCCTTCCCTTTCTCCGTATTTCCCCGCTATCGCCTCCGCGAAATTTTTTGGGCGGCCGGCGCGCAGCCCGATTATTGTGGACACGGGCGCAGTTTTTATGTTAAATTGGCATTCGATGAAAGGGGGATTGGCATTCGCCGCTGCCGTTTGCGCGACGGCGTTTTTGGGAGATGCGGCGCGCGCGGTGGACTTGCCGGCGAACCGCTCCGACACGTTCATATTCGAGGCGGCCAAATCCGAGGAATTTTCATCCTCCGAAGTCCTCGCCGTTTCAAGGTTCAAGTCGGAGAGGGCGATTGCCTACCTCCCCTTCACCGCCCGCGGAATAGATGTTGGGCTCGACGAGCGCACGGACAAAATCATATCGGCGTCGCTCTGGCTCTATATAAAAGACCTCCCGCTGTTTTCCGCAGAAAATGTGGAAGAGGCGCCAAACGGAAAGGAAAAGAGCCTGCCCCGCCGGAAAGAAGCCGCAAAGCCGCCTGAAACGCCCCTTGCGGGCTCCGCCGCAAGTTCCGCAATCGAATACGCCCCGAATATCGAGCCGGAAGCCGGCGAAGAAAAGGCGCCCGACGAAAAAAATATGATAAGAATATCCGTGCTCGGAATCGTCGACGACCCCGCTTTCGAGCCCAACTCCAAGGCTTTCAGGGTGTCCTGGGACGGGAAAAACGACGCCCCCGCGCCCAAGCACGACCCCATAGACGGGCGCATAGACATGGCGGGGGTATTCAAGCTCGGAACGATAGAGCTCGACATCGGGCGCAACGAGTACGAAGACGGCGACAAGATAGAATTCGAGTCGAGGGAGCTCACGGATTTCCTGAATTTTGCCTACGGCGTAAACTCCGCGCAAAAGCTGCATTCCGACATACATTCGCACCTCGATAAAATCGAGAATTTCGCGATAATACTGAAACAGGAAAGCGGCGAACGCGGCGCGATATTCCACTCGGCGGATTCATACGGCAACGCGGAGGATTCAACCGAGGGCGGCGATTCGGAAAAATCCCCCGAATCCGCGGAGAACCTCGATTCCGGCGGAGGGCGAAAGCCCCCTCGGGAATCGGAGGGCGGAGACAATGGCGCGGGCGAAAAAAGCGCCGAGCCGGACGACGCCTTCGCCGATATAAAAAAGCTTCCGCCGGAAAAAATGCGCGCGGAACTCGAAAAATTCCTCTACACTTCGGACGGAATGCGCAAATACATAGAGGAATCGGGAATTCGGTACGATTCCCCTTTATCTTCCCCGCCGGACGCCGATATTGAGAAAAATGAAAATAACGGCGAAAATAAGGCGGATTCCGCTTCCGCGCGGCGCGGCGGCGACCGCCGCCCGAAAATCACTTTCGAGCATGTCCGCACGGTTGCGCCTAAAGAGCCTTAGCGCGCCGGAGCGCTTCCGAAAAAATGAACTTTGCCGCAACCGCTTTGTCTTATATCCCTGCGGGCGGCTATAAAAAATCCGCGAGCCCGCCCGAAGCGCGGCGGGAGATTCTGCAACTTTAAAATATACCCTAAAAATGAGCACAAACCTAACCCAAATCAACGACAAGGTAAAGTCCGCCTACGAGTGGACCTCTTTGCTTAAACAGGAAATCGGCAAGGTCATAGTCGGGCAGAAATACCTGGTCGACCGCCTGCTGATAGGCATACTCGCAAACGGGCACGTCCTTCTCGAAGGCGTCCCGGGCCTCGCGAAGACCCTCGCGGTCAAGACGATGGCCTCGGCCATGGATTCAAAGTTTAGCAGAATCCAGTTCACTCCCGACCTCCTGCCCGCCGACATCGTCGGAACCCTCATTTACAACCAGCAAAAGGGCGAATTTTTGACGCAAAAGGGCCCGATTTTCGCGAACATCGTGCTCGCCGACGAAATCAACAGGGCGCCGGCGAAAGTACAGAGCGCGCTTTTAGAGGCCATGCAGGAGCGCCAAGTCACCATAGGCGGCGAAACTTTCGCCCTGCCGGAGCCGTTCCTCGTGCTCGCCACCCAAAACCCGATAGACCAGGAGGGCACCTACCAGCTCCCCGAGGCGCAGGTTGACCGCTTCATGCTCAAGCTCAAAATCGGCTACCCCGACAAGAAGGAGGAGCGCATAATCCTGGATCTCATGGCGAAAACAAAGGTCGGAGAGAGTGTCAACACCGTGGTAAATCCCGCCCAGATTCTCTCGGCGCGCGAGGTTGTCGACGAAATCTATCTCGACGACAAGATAAAAGACTACATCGTCGACATAGTGTTCGCCACGCGGGAGCCCGAAAAATACGGACTCAAAAACCTCGAAAACATGATACAGTTCGGCGCCAGCCCCAGGGCGACCATCGCGCTCGCGCTCGCCGCAAAGGCGCGCGCCTTCCTCGAAGGGCGCGGATACGTCGTCCCGCAGGACGTGAAAGACATTTCCCCCGACGTTCTCCGCCACAGGATCATAGTCTCCTACGAGGCGGAGGCGGAAAGCATTTCGAGCGAGAACATCGTCGAAAGCGTGCTCGGGAAAGTCGCCGTACCGTAATCCGAAAAGTTTCCGATGGGCGACAAGCTTACAGATATGCTCAAAAAGGTGCGGCAAATAGAAATCCGCACCAACCGGCACGTCAGCGACGCGCTCGCCGGCGCGTACCACAGCCTCTTCAAGGGGCGCGGCATGGACTTTGAGGAGGCGCGCGAATACGAGCCGGGCGACGAAATACGGAGCATCGACTGGAATGTCACCGCGCGCACCGGCAAGGCGCACGTCAAAAAATACCGCGAAGAGCGCGAGCTGACCATGATGATAGCCGTGGACCTCTCGGCCAGCGGCCGGTTCGGCAGCGGGGAGCTCTCCAAGCGCGAGCTCGCCGCGGAGCTCGCCAGCACGCTCGCTTTTTCGGCGGCGCGCAACGGCGACAAAGTCGGGCTAGCCCTGTTCACCGAGGGCGTGGAGCACATAATTCCGCCGCGCAAGGGGCGCAGGCACATACTCAGGCTCATACGCGACATACTCGTCTGGAAGCCGCAAAAGGCGGGCACCGACATCGCGGCCGCGCTCGACGAAATCAACCGCATTTTGAAGCGCAGGGCGATAGTCGTCCTCATAAGCGACTTCTTGCAAGGCCCTGACGGCAAGCTGCCCGACCCCGACGAAAAGCTTTCCGACACGGTGTTCAAGTCGCTCGACCTCGCAAACCGCCGCCACGACCTCGTGTGCTTTTCGCTCTCCGACCCGCGAGAGCTCTCCATGCCGCGCGGCCTGGGAACCGTCACCCTCGAAGACGGCGAAACGGGAGAAATCGTCGCGCTCGACACCAACAATCCCGCCGTGTGCGCCAAGTACGAAGAGATAAATTCGGAGCGCATGAAAAAATTCAAGCGCGCGCTCGCGCGCTCCAAAATCGACCTGCTCGAAACCTTTACCGACAAGCCGTACATCTCGGCTTTGAGAAGGTTTTTCGAAAGGCGCGCCGCAAGACAATGATAAAGCTTTTCAGCACAGTTTCAATCCGAAGCGCGCTCGCCGCCGCCGCGCTCGCCGCCGCCCTCCCCGCACGCGCGCAGGCTGCCCTGCCGCAACCCTCCCCGCAGGGCGTCCCCGCGGCTTCCATTCCGAACGCGCCCGCCAAGGACGATTCCGTATCGTACGAGAGCATATTTCCGGAGATTTCGCCCGACAGGGGGAAAATCGGCATGGGCTTTTGGGAGAAATACTGGGCGTGGGCGCTCGGCGCGCTGTGCGCCGCGGGAACCGCCGCGTATTTTATTTTTAGGCCGAAAAAGCTCCCTCCCAAGGCGCCATACGAGCTCGCAATCGAGGCGGTCGCCGCGGCGGAGGCGGATTCCGAAAACCTCGACGCGAAAGAGTTCGCTTCCCGCGTGAGCTCCGCCGTGCGCGCCTACATCGAGGCCCGCCACTCCATCCCCGCCCTCGTAAAGACGACGCAGGAATTTTTGAAAATAGCCTCCGAATCTGCGGCCTTCGACCGCGTCCAACGGGAAATCCTCGCGGGTATACTCAACTCATCCGACATGGCAAAATTCGCGCGGGACAGCTTTTCGGGCGAACGCAGGGCGGAGCTCGCCGCCCTCGCCCGCCGCTTTTTGGATTCCGACAAACTCCGCTGCGACGCGGCGCGCGAAACTGCCGGCGGCGCGCCCGAATCGGGCGGAACAAGCGCGGAAACCGCGGACGCCCCGAAAATGAAAGAAACCAAATAACGCAATGAATTTCGACTTCGCAAATCCCAACCTCCTGTGGCTTCTTCTGCTGCTGCCGGCGCTCGCGCTGTTGCGCTCGGCGTCGGGCAAGAGCGGCTCGATAATATTTTCGAGCGTCGCCATAGCGAAAGAGGCGTCAGGTAAAAACAGGGCGAAACCAGGGATGTGGAGGTTTGCGCTCACGCTGCTGGCGCTCGCGCTGCTCATAACGGCGCTCGCCCGCCCGCGGCTCGGCAGGGGGTACAGCGAGCGCGAGGAGAGCGGCATAGACATAGTCCTCACCATAGACGTGTCGGGCTCAATGGCCGCCCTCGACTTCTCCCCCAACGCCGCCGCCCCCATAACCCGCATGGACGCCGTAAAGGCGGTCATACGCGAGTTCGTCGAGAGGCGCCCCAACGACAGGATAGGCATGATAACCTTCGCCTCCAACCCGTTCATAGTATCGCCCATGACTCTCAACCACGACTGGCTGAGAAAAAATTTCGAGAGGGTGGACATCGGAGTTATAGACGCCGACAGCACGGCGATAGGCACGGCGCTGGCCATGAGCGTAAACAGGCTAAAAGAGCTTAAAAACGCGAAGAGCCGGGTGGTCATACTGCTCACCGACGGCGAAAACAACGCCGGCCAGATAACGCCCATAGCCGCGGCCGAGGCCGCCGCGTCCTTCAACGCGAAAGTCTACACGATAGCCGTCGGCAGGAGCGGCATAGTCCCCGCCGCGCGCCTCGACGAAAACCAGCGCGTCATGCGCGACGCCTACGGCCGCCCCGTATACGCCGGAGACATGCGCAGCAGCGTGGACGAGTCCACCTTGCGCAAAATTTCCGAAATAACCGGCGGCAAATTCTACCGCGCCGAAAATATGGCGGAGCTTCGCAATATATATTCCGATATAGACGCCCTTGAAAAGACGACCGTCAAGCTGCGCAACTTCACTTCGTACGACGAGCTCTTCCCGTGGTTCGCGGCCGCCGCGCTCGGCGTGCTCGCGCTCAAGTTGCTGCTCGCAAACACAAGATTCAGGACTTTGCCATGACATTCCATTCACCAATCTGGCTCTATGCGGCGTTAGCCGCCGCCGCGGTTCTCGCGCTCGCCGCGTTCCGCGCGCGCGCCGCCAGGCGCAAGGCGCTCGCTAAATTCGCGTCACAGAGGCTGATGCCGGAGTTGACCCGCACCGTCAGCGCGCCTAAGATAATCGTCAAGAACGCGCTTGCATTTTGCGCCGTAATGCTAATATTCGCCGCCCTCGCCCGCCCCCAGTGGGGATACCGCTGGGAGGAAACCAAGACGCGCGGCATAGACATAATATTCGCCGTCGACACCTCCAACAGCATGCTCGCCGAAGACGTCAAACCCGACAGGCTCGAGCGCGCAAAGCTGTCGGTGCTCGACCTCGTAAACATTTTGCAGGGCGACAGAATCGGGATAGTCGCATTCAGCGGGCAGGCTTTTTTGCAGTGTCCGCTGACCCTCGACTACGACGCTTTCAGAATGTCGCTCGAAGCGCTCGACACAAACGTCATACAGCGCGGCGGAACAAATATTTCCGCGGCGATAGAGGAGGCGGAAATCGCCTTTTCATCGACGTCCAACCGCAAGATAATAGTGCTCATAAGCGACGGCGAGGAACTTGAAGACTCCGCGCTGGAAGCCGCAAAAAGGGCGGCAAAAAGCGGGGTAGTCATATACGCGCTCGGAGTCGGCGGCGCCGCGGGGGAATTCATACCCGTCCGCGACGAATCCGGCGGCACGACCCTCCTGAAAGACGAAGCTGGCAACCCCGTCCGCAGCCGGCTGAACGAAAAAACCCTTACGGAAATCGCCAAAGCAACCGGCGGATTCTACGAGCCGCTCACAGCGGACGGCATGGACACAATCTACAACGAGGGCCTCAAAAAAATCCCCTCGCAGGAGCTTTCCTCGCGAATGAGGCAGCTTGCCATAGAGCGCTTCCAGATTCCGCTCGGGCTTGCGATACTGTTGCTGTCGCTCTCGTCGCTCGTGGGCACCCGCAAGTTTTTCGCCCGCTCCGGCGGAGGAGCCGCCGCCGTGCTGCTCGCGGCGGCCGTAGCATTCCAGCCAGGCGGCGCAAGGGCGCAGGAGAGGGGCGAAGGCGAAGGCGCGGAAGAAGTTCCCGCGCATTCCGACGCCCCGCTCCCAAAGCCGGAGAAGCCGAAATATTCCGCGCCCGAAAATCCGGATTCCCGCGATTTGTTCAACCTCGGCGTCGACGCGCGGGAGGCGGGAGACGCAGAGGGGGCGAGGGAGTTTTTTCTCGCCGCGGCGAAGCTCTCTCCCGACGACTTCCCCCTGCATTCCGCGGTGTATTATAATATAGGCAATATCGACTACGCGGCGGCAAAGGCCGCGAGCGCGAAAATGCAGTTGCCCCAAAACCTTTCGCAAAAGATAGGAAGCGCTTTCGCGCAGTCGGAACAGGCGGCGTCGGAAGGTACGCAAACCCTGCGCGAGGGATTGAAGCTGCTGGAGGTGGAATCGGCGGCGTTAAAGGCCGCGAAGAATGAAGCCGCAAAAAAGGCCGCCCTCGGCAAAAGCCCGCTAAAAGACAAGAATTTTCAGGAAAAGCTCAAAAAGGCGATCGCCGCGTGCGAAGCTTCGGCAAAGCTTTCGGAAGAAACCGCCAGTGCCGCGGCGGCCGCAAAAAACCAATGGGAGGATCTCGAAAAAATGATTGAAGCCCCCGTCGCGGAATACTCCGACGCCCTGCTTCTCGACCCGTCGAACTCCGACGCCGAAAACAATCTGCGCGCCGCGCAATCCGCCGCCGCCGCCGCGAAAAAGGAGGCCGCCAACGTCGGCAGGATATCCGAAGAATCCGCGCCCGCGCTCGCCAAAATAAAGGAGAGCCAGACGAAGCTTGCCGAAGAGCTCAAAAAGCTTTTGCGAGACGACAACCAGCAGAACCAACAGAACGAACAGAACCAGCAAAACCAGCAAAACCAGCAAAATCAACAAAACCAGCAGAATCAACAGAACGACCAAAACCGGCAGCAACAAAACGACAATCAGCAACAGCAGAATCAGCAGGACAAACAGGATAAGCAAAATCAGCAGGACAACCAAAAACAAAATCAAAGCGGGCAAAATCAAAAAGACCGCAATAAAGACGAAAGGCAAAACCGCGATTCTCAAAACAGCCGCGACGGACAGGACAAGCGGGAGGAAAAGCGGCAAGACAATACCCCGCAAAAGGAAGAGAAAAAGCCCGAAGACAGGGGCCGCGACAGCAGCGGAGAATCCGAAAAGCGCGGCGACCCGGGGCAAAACGCCCAGCGGCAAAAGCCCGAAAATAAAAAGGACGAACAGGCAGTGGACAATTCAAAAAAATCTGGAGACAAAAAAGGGGAGAAACTCCCCTCCCCCTCGGAAGGGCGAGAAGAGCTTCCCGCCCCGAAGGCCGAAGCGGCGCAGGCCGCAAGGGCCGCGGAAGAAAGGGAAAACGTCAGAAAATCCGAGGGCGCGATGACGCGCGCGGAGGCAAGGCAGCTTCTCGATTCAATGAAAGACGACGAAAAGTTCCTGCCCCTCCGTGGGTTCGGAACCCAGAAACAACGCTACGAAAGCTCTTACAAAGACTGGTAAATGAAAATACTCACGGCAATATCCGTTTTGGCAATCTCCTGCGCGGCGGCATTCGCGCAGACTGTGGAAACAGGCTTTTATCCGGCGGAAATCCGCCCTGGCGGCTACGCCACATACAGGGTTACGCTGAAAAACGCAGACGGCGCGTCCGTCAACCCGGCCGACATACCCGTGCCCGCAGGCCTCGAAATAGCGGGCACGAGCCGCTCGCAAAACTACTCCTTCATCAACGGGAAAATGTCCTCGAGCGTGACGCTCGACTTTGCGATGGTCGCCGGCAATGAGGGCGAATACACCGTGCCCGCATGGAAAATCCCGCTCGGCTCAAAGTCGCTCGACGCCGCCGCCGCTACGCTGAAAGTCTCCGCGTCCGCCCCCGCCTCCGCGCCGCAGCGAATGGTAGGATTCCCGTCGTTTGCGGCTCCCGCGCGCAGGCAGAGCCATGCGTATGACGACTCGTTCAAAAATTCGATAACCCTTGAGCTCAAGCTCCCGCGCGAAAAAATATACGTGGGCGAGACGATAAAGTGCGAGCTCGTGCTGTCCTTCGACAAATCGCTTTTTGAAAACGGATACAGATTGGAGCAAGCAGTCCCGCAGATAAAGAACATGGACGCCTTTGAATGCCCAAAGTTCACCGAAGAGCCCGTAATAGACCGCGAAAAGGCGCTCGTGATATACCGCACGGTGATAACCCCATTAAAAGCTGGCGAATACGACCTCGAATTTTCCGCCGCCGTAGTCCTCAATCGGGAGATATCCTTAGACGACATAATGGGAATGTCCATGATGGACCGGCTGCTCTCAATGGGTTCGGGCAGGCGCATACGCTTCAACGCGCCGATGAAGCCGATGAAGCTCAAAATCCTCCCGCTCCCAGCCGAGGGAAAGCCGAAAAACTTTACCGGAGCCATCGGAAAATTTGAACTTGCGGAAGTTTCCGTAAGCCCCGACGCCCTCTCGGTCGGAGAGCCGTGCACGATAGTCGCGAAAATCGCGGGCACCGGCAACTTCAACAGAATGACCGCCCCCGCCCTCGACGGCGCGCGCGACTGGAAAACCTACAAGCCGAAATCGTCGTTCGCTGACGAGAGCGGAAACCAGGGCTACATAGGGATCAAGACTTTCGAATACACGGCGGTTCCGAAGGCGGCGGATTTGCCGCAGGCGCCGAGGGTTGCGTTCAATTACTTCGATCCCGAGACCGGAAAATATGTCGAGGAACTCTCGGAGCCGGTCGCCGTGAGCGTCGCCCCCACAATCCGATCCAAGACCGTAAGGGAGGCGCAGGAAGAGGCCGCAAAACCCGCGCCTGCGTTCTCGAAAATCTCCGAGGGAGTCCGCACCGAAAATTCCGCGAACCTATTCTCGTCCAAATGGTTTTGGATTTCCCAGGCGGCGATACTCGCGGCGGTGGCGGCGTTCGTCGCGCACAGGCTCAGGGCGCGGAGGCTTGAAACCGACCCCGCCTACGCAAAAAAAACGGAATACTCCGCGAAAGCGCGCGCGTCCCTGCGCGAAGCTCTCGCAAGCGCGGATTCCCCGGACGCGAAAAAATTCTTCACGGCCGCGCGCGAAGCGCTCAGATACGCCCTCGCCGCAAGCTCCCCCGAAGAGGCGCGCTCGCTGTCGCTGAAAGACGCCCTTGCGCGCTCGGAGGAAATCGGGCTCGGCGACGCCCAAACCGCGGCGATAAAGGCCGTGTTCGACGGCGCCGACGCGCTGGAATTCGGCGGGGGCGACGCCGGAGCCTCCGGCCGCGGAGAACTCGCCAAAAACCTCGCGGAAACCGTCCGGCAAATTCTCAAATGACATGAAAAAAGCCCTAAAAATTCTGCTCGCGGCCGCCGCGGTCGCGCAGGCGTCAGTCGCCCAGACCGCCGACGAATACTTTATGCTCGGCAACAGCGCATACAAGGCCGAAGACTATAAAAAAGCCGTCGAAAACTATGACCTCGCGGCAGGTGAAGGACTGGACACTTCGGAGCTGTATTTCAACCGCGCCAATGCCCGCGTCAAGACGGGCGAACCCGCCCGCGCGCTCGCCGACTACCTCAAAGCCCTCGCGATTTCCCCGAGAATGAGGGAGGCTTCCGCCAACCTGAAAATCCTTTCGCAGGAGGCGTCCCTGCAAGCTCCCGACATGTCGTCTCCGTTTTTCGAGCTCTCTAAGGGAGAATGGTTTGCCGTCGCGGTCGCCCTATTTTGGATTTGCGCGCTGACAGCCGCCGTCCCGCCGCTCTATGGCAAAGGCGGGAAAATATCGTGGTTCATCGCGGCGGTCGCCGCCCTCGGGTTTGCCGCCGGCGTTTGCGGGATAAAAAAGTGGTCGGATTTCGAATCGCTCGCCGTCGTCGTAAAGCAGGACGCGCCGATGCGCCTTTCCCCTTCCCCGAATGCGCCGATAGAACTGCGCGCCTCCGAGGGGCTTGTCGTTGAGCGTTCCGCCGAGCGCGGAGATTTCGAGCTCGCCAGGGCCCCCAACGGAAAGTCCGGCTGGATAAAAAAATCCGATTTCGCGCCTATATCGCAATAGCGGCGCATTCTATTTTAACGCCGCCGCACGCAGCCGCCGCGCCTTCGCGCGGCGCGCGGACGGTTGAGGCGCGCGCGACCGCGCGCTGCTACGGCGTTATTTTCTTGATTTTTCGGCGGATTTCGGGCTTTATTGCGGCACAGACTAAAATCTCGTTTCCGCATGAAAAAAAAGATAATTATCGCGTTTTGCGTCGCAGTCGCCGCGTGGGCGGCGGGCTATGTAATAGTGGGCAACTCGTCTGACATTCCGGAGGGCTCCACCAGCCAGAAGGCGCTTTACGTCCTCGAAGAGGCGGGCTGCGTAATGTGCCACTCCAAAAACGCCAAGCCGCCGTTCTACGCCAATTTCCCGATCGCCGGCTCGCTCGTGAAAGCCGACATGCAGATGGGGCTTCGCAGCTACGACATAACCGACACTGTCGGCGCAATAAAGACGGGCGCCAAAGTCAGTTCCACCGACCTCGCGAAAATCGAATACGCCGTGGACGACGGGACGATGCCGCCGCTGCGCTTCAAGATAGTCCACTGGAAGAGCAATATTTCCGCCGCGGAGCGCAAGGCGGTCGCAAATTGGATAGTCGCCGAGCGCGCAAAGCTAAACGCCTCCTCCGGAATATCAAAGGATTTCTCCAACGAGCCCGTGTGGCCGATTCCCCGGTCCCTCGGCGCGGACGCCGCCAAAGTCAAGCTCGGCTCGATACTCTACCACCACACGGCCCTTTCCGGCGACGGGACGGTATCCTGCGCTACTTGCCACCCGCTCGACAAGGCGGGCGTGGACGCCCTCCAAACCTCGACGGGCATACGCAAGCAGAAGGGCGACATCAACGCCCCAACGGTCTTCAATGCCGCATTCAACGCCAAACAGTTCTGGGACGGGCGCGAAGACACCCTCGAACAGCAGGCGGGCGGCCCCCCGATGAATCCCGTCGAAATGGACGGCGTGTCTTGGGAGAAAATCGCCAAGCGGCTCGAAGCCGACTCCGCTTTCAGCGCGGAATTTAAAAAGGTTTACCCCGACGGCTTCACCCAAAAGAACATCACCGACGCCATCGCCGCATTCGAACGCACCCTCATAACGCCCGACAGCCCGTTCGACCGCTACCTCAAAGGCGACAAAGGCGCGCTCACGCAGGAGGAATTAAAGGGCTATGAGCTCTTCAAACAGGCCAACTGCGCCGTCTGCCACTCGGGCGAAAACCTCGGCGGGCAGACTTTCGAGTACATGGGCCTGCGCCGCGACTACTTCAAAGACCGCGGCAATGTCGGCAAAATAAACGACAAAGGCCGCTACTCGCACACTAAGGACGAGCGCGACATGCACAAATTCAAGACCCCCACCCTGCGCAATGTCGCCCTCACCGCCCCATATTTCCACGACGGCTCTACGCAGAGCCTAAGGCAGGCGGTCGAGATAATGGCCAAGTACCAGCGCGGCGTATCCCTTTCCGACGCGGAAATAGACTACGTTGTGAAATTCCTCGAATCCCTGACGGGAGAGTACAACGGCAAGAAGCTCGAAGTAAAAAAATAGACCGCCCGCGCAGGAGGAAAATCCCCGCCGCATAGCGGGGATTTTTTTTCTTGTCGGGCGCAAACGCCTTATGACCGAACACGCCGCAAGCTACAAAGTAAGGGTCGCCGACGCGGGGGCAGACGGATTTTTGAAGCTCCCGTCGCTTTTGCAAATGTTGCAGGAGGCGGCGACAGAACACGCGGAAATTCTCGGAGTGGACTTTAAGACCCTCAAAACCCTGGAATTGGGGTGGGCGCTTTCAAAAATTTCCGTTGAAATCGAAAAGCTTCCCAAATGGGGCGAGCGCGTCGGAATAAAAACCTGGGCGTCGGACAGGGACAGGATAGCCACATACCGCGAATTCGAGGCATTTTCGTCGGGCGGCGCCCCACTGTTCACAGCGCGCTCGCAATGGCTGCTCTTCGACTTCCGCAGCAGAAGGCTCGCGCGCATGGACAGAATCGGGGACTTCGCGAGAATCCCCGGCAGGCGCGCAAATTCGGAGGATTTTTCGGAACGCCCCAAGGCGCCGTCGCCGGAGGCCCCGCACGCCATATCGCGCGACGCGGGCATATGCGACATCGACCTCAACGGGCACGTAAACAATTCCGTGTACATGGCGTGGGCGTTGGACGCCCTGCCGGACATGCCGCAAAAATTTCCGCGCAGGCTCTCGGTAAGCTTCCTCGAAGAGGTCAGGCCGCACGCCGAAATCCGCTCGGTATGCGAAATTTTCGGAAACGTTTCGGCGCATTCGATATTTTCCGCCGGCACGGGCCGCGAGTGCGCGCGCGCGAATGTCGAATGGGCGTCTCAATAGGCTTGATTCGGCGCGCGCGGCGGACATTATCTTTGCCCTATGAGCCTTTATTTGTCCACATATCTCTTTGCGGCGATTCTGTTCGCAGCGGGCGCAATGTTCGCCATTCCGAAATTCAAGCCCCTCGTATTGGCGTTTCCGCGCAGCAAAAAGGCGGCGGTCGCCACATTCGGCGGCGGCGGCCTATGGTTTCTATACATACTCTCTCAATTGGGCGAAGCGGATTTCGGCGACATAAAGGTATACCTAATCGCCATATTCGGGATAGCCGGAATCCTCGCCTTTAAATACCTCGACGACTTTTTGTCGGTCAGGGGGCTCGCCATCCTCGGGCTTCTGCTATCGCGCGAATTCATAGACTCGGCCTTCATGAAGGAGCCCGTTTCAAGGCTCACCCTCGTGACGCTCTCCTATTTTGCGGTGTTGGCGAGCCTCTATCTGGGAGCGTTGCCTTACAGGTTCCGCGACTTCCTTGAATTTTTATACGCAAAGCAAGGCCGCGCTTTCGCCTTCGGGTGCGCGCTGGCGGCCGCTGCGGCTGCCCTCGCAATATCGGGCCTGTTCTACTGACATGAAATCCGTAATGCTAATCATAAGCGGCCCCGCCGGAAGCGGGAAAAACACCGTCGCCGAAAGGCTCATGGGCGAATTTCCGCAAATCCGCAGGGTGGTCACATCGACGTCGAGGCCGCCGAGGGGCGCGGAAAAAGACGGCGAGGACTACCATTTCCTGTCTCCGCAATCATTTGAGCGCGCCATAGAAAAAGGCGAATTTTTTGAATACGCGAAAGTGCACGGCAGGTATTACGGCACCTCAAAAAAAGCGGTATACGACGCTTTCGGGAAAGGCGACGACCTGATTCTCATCATAGACGTGCAGGGCGCGAAAACCTGGAGGGGAATCGCCGAATCCGACGCCGAACTCGGCAAAAAAATCACGTTTGTGTTCATCGCGCCGGCGTCGCCCGAGGAGCTTAAAAGACGGCTTGCCGGCAGGGGCACCGAGACGGAAGAGGAGATAGAAAGGCGCCTTAAAACCGCAGTTTCAGAATACGCGGCGGCGGATATGTTCGACAAGAAAATCGACTCCAAATCAAAGGACGAAGACTACGCCGCGCTGAAAAAAATATACATCGAGGCGAAATCCGAAGCGGAATAGCGCGCGGAAGCCGCCCAAGGGTTCCCCTCCCACAAAAAAATCGCCCGAATCCAAAGATTCGGGCGATTTTTGCAAATTGCGAACCGGTTTTGCTCAGCGCTACTTGGTCTCGGCCTTTTGCGCGGATTCCTCCGCCCTGACTTCGGGCTGAGGCTTGGCCTCGACCTTCTTGACCTCCTCCTCGCGCATGGCTTCGCGAATATTGTCCTCCACTTCGCTCGTGGCCTTTTTAAATTCGCGAATGGACTTTCCGAGCCCCCTTGCGAGCTCCGGAAGGCGCTTTGCTCCGAAGAGCAGAAGGACGACCAGAAGGATTACCATCCACTCCGAACCGCCGGGCATGCCGAATGCTAAAATATTTTCCATATATGTATTCCGTTTGAGTTATTCCAAAAAAAGTTAAAGGCGGGCGGGCGCTAGTCAAGCGTTTTATCGAACGGCCCCCTCATTTATAATCGGCAAAATTCCCCCGCGCAAAAACGCCGGATTGGCGTTTCGCAAAACCGCTGAAAATCCCCGTCAGCGGCGGCGGTCTTGCGGCGAATAGAGCATATCCCTCGCGCGCTTCGAGATCCTGTCCGCTTTCTCGAGATTGGAGGCGAACGCATTAGACGCCGCCTCGAATTCGTCCTCGTCGTCGTCGAGCGCGGCTTCGTACAGCCTTCCGAGATCGACGAGCGCTTCGGCGTACAGCGGATTTATGCGCGGAAGCGCGATCTTTATTTCCGTCAGCCTGCGCTCGGCGTTGTAGCGCACAAGGGAATTTTCGCGGTGCTCCCATACGTCGGAAGGATTCAACCCAAGCGGCTCGCCCGACACGTCTTCGGCTTGGAGGAACGCGAGCCTGACAATCTCCTCGCGCGATTCCTCCGTGCCGCGCACGCCGCCCGCGCGCGACCAAACTTCGCCGCTTATATAGCACCCCCACACCGCGTCGAACCGCTCCGGCGCAAGCTTAGCGATTTCCGCGAAAGACTTTTGCGCGTCGGCCTCGGAGAGAAATACGATTAGCGGCCAGAATTTTCCGCTCCTGGCGCAGAGGCGTTCGAGGGTTTTCAGAGTCCAAAGACAGTCCGCCGAATCGGTTTCGGAAGATATCGACGCAATCCTCAAAACTTCCGCAAGCCCCCTCGGCGGCGTCCTCGACGATATGTCCGCAAGCTCGCCGAGCATTCCGAACTTCGCCCTGCACTGCAAAGAGACCGACAGCGCCTCGTCGAGCCACATGGGGCACTCGCGCACGATTCTGCCGTTTCTCTCGAAAATCATTTTGCGCAAAAGCGCGCCGGAAACGAGGCGGCAGAAGCGGGCGAAGTCGAGATTCTCGTTCCACAGCACGGTCACCGTGATGCCGCCGTTTTTGTCCATGACGTATTCGGCGGCGTCCTTGAACTTCTCGCCGTCGGATACGAGCTGCACGACGATTTTGTCGCCCAGCCTTATCTCCTGCAAATTGCCGTTTTCAAATTCCGCAAACATCGCGGAAGCCTCTTCGAGAATTTTGCGGGCGGTCGATATGGAACGCCCGTCGTCGGTCATAAGGTAGAACGCGCCGTTCGACCAGGACGATATGGGCGCCTTTTCTGGCTCCGGCAGGGGCGCGGAGTCGCCTCCGGGCACGTAATAGCCGTTTTTGAAGTCGGAGGTATCCACGACATACTTGGGCTTTACCGGTTTTATCGGGATTTCGTCGGGCAAAACCGCAATCGGCGGCTTCTTCTTTTCTCCGGCGGATTCCGCGGGCATGTCCGCCGGCCTCGGCCCTGCGCCCTTATCTGCTGATTCCGCTGACGCTTCAGCCGGCGGAAGTTCCGCGAGCTTTTTATCTTCCGAAGCGGCGCGCCCGAGCCCGTCTCCGGAGGAGGGTTCCAAACGCGCGGGCTCCGACGGAGCGGGAAGCGCGATTTTGTCGCTTTCGGCGGGGCCGCTCCTGTACTTTTCCACAATTTTTGCGAAATCGAAACCGCCGTTTACGACGAGCCCGCTCTCCTCCTTGCCCGCGGCGGCGGCGTCTGCCACCTTCTTCGCGAGCGCGATCTTCTCGGCGAGGCTCATCTCGGCCTGCGATAAAAAAGCCGCGGAAAAAACCGCAATTAACGCCAAAAATTTTTTCATTTCAGAATCCTGACGGATTTTTCGCCCGCATAAATTTTTATCCCGCCGAGGCCGCCTTCGGGGAATCCGTACGCCTCTTTGAGTCCGTCCGCAACCCTACGGGCTATAAAAAGCGGCACGCGCGCCCTGCCGATCCGCGCAGACTTCACTTCCGCCCCTGAATCTCCGAAAGACACCCCGAGCACAAGCGGCGCGTCAAAGCGCCCCGAGATCCCGCCGAGCGAGACTTTCGAGCGGATTTCGAGCAACCCCGAAGAAAGCGCAAAAGCGGGGGGATCGGGAACCGCCACCGTGGAGCTTTCGGGCGACTTTGCGCGCGCGGCCTCTATGAGCATATAATAGACTCCGGCGGAAAGCTCCGCCGGAGAAAGTTCGATTTCCCGCGCGGAAGCGTCGGCGAAGAAGTCGGCGAGAACCGGCGACGGCGACGGGCGGGAATATCCCCCGCCCTCTCCGTCGAGCGCGAGCGCGCAAAACGCGCAAAGCCCGCCGAACGCCGCGAAAACCGCGTACGAAAATCCCGCGCGGGCGACCGCCCACGCCGCTGCCGCCAAACTTTCCATCAGTATTTGGGAGCCACCCTTTCAATGCCCATCCTGCACGCCTGCGAGGCGGGGAAGATCTTTTGCGCGGCAAGGTAATAGTTTAGCGCGGAGGCGAACGCCTTTTTCTCCTCCGCCGCCTTTGCGCGGTTGAGGGCCTTAACGTAGTCCGAAACCTCGGGGGCAAGGCGCGCCACGGCGCGCGCCAAAACGGGGTCTGACGAATCTATCCTCGACGCGTTTTCGAGAATGTCCCAGGCGAAATACGGGCTCTTTTGCCGCTCAAACTCGGCCGCCTGCGCAATCAAAGAGTCTATCTGCGAAATTTTCACGACGATTTCCCTCAGCTTCTTGGCCCTCTCGGGATCGTTTTTAAAAGCTATGCCGTACTCGGGCGCCTCGTCCATTATGTCTCTCAAATTTCCGCGCTCGAGGTTTTCGTCAAATTTTTTAACGTAGGTCGATATGCCCTTGGTTAGCCCCAGAAGCTCGTCGTTGAAAGACTGTATGCCCGGATTGAGGGGCCACAGCAGGGCCGCTCTCTCCATGTTCTTCTTGACGTCGTCCGCCGCCCCTATCGCGGCGGCCTGCTTGGCGGCGATGAGCGCCATGTCGCTTGCGCGCTCGGCGGTCTTCACCTTTGAAAGAATCTCGCGCGCGGGGAAATCGGGGGCGAGGGCGGAAATCTCGCCGACGACCTCCTCAACCCCTCCCCAGTCCTTTGCGTCGGCAAGCTCCTTGGCGGTGGTAGCTCTCTTGTATATTTTGCGCAGAACCTCGCGCTTTTCGGACGGGAAGACGGCGAGTTTCACATCGTGCTCGCCCAGCAGAAAAGTTTCGAGCAGACGCTCGAGCGCGGCGTACCTGTCGCCCTTGTCGTAGAGGGTCTCCACCGCCGCCATTCCGTCGGATACGTCCTTGCGCGCGTCGATTGCGATCATTTCGAGCGCGTCGGAAGTTGGGGTGAAATTGGACACCTGCACGAGATCCTTCACCTGCTCCCGCCCCACCTTCAATTCCTGCGCGTTGCCCCTGTAAATGTGGCGGTAAAACATCGCCGCTATCTGCGCCTGCTGGAATTTTCGCTCGAGAACGAACGCGAGTATCTGCGACTGGAACTGCAACACCGCCTTCGCCGCCGCGGACTCCTTCAACGCCTTCGCCGCCGCGAGCTCCGCAACCTGGCGTTGGAGCTCCTGCAACCGGTAGCCCAAATCCGCCGTTCCGAACGTCGGGGCTGACTGGCTGTTGCGCGACCTCGATGGAGAATTGCGCTTCAGCTTGTCGGCCGCGTACTCCATAAATTCCGCCCTCTCCTTCGCGTAAGACTTCGCCGTCTTGACGTCGCGCTCCTTGTCGGCCTCGGCGGTCTTGAAAGTCTCGTACTCGTCGCGCATCCTCCACGAAAGATAGACGAGGTTGGCTATCACGAGCGACGAATCCCCGTCTATCGGGTATTCCGCCGCGTCGAACAGCCTGCTCCACGCATACCTTATGCTCTCGGGGGAAATGGCGTCGTTGTTGGCGGCGAGCTGCGCCTCTATCTCCGCGAGTATCGCGCCGTACTTCTCAAAATCTCCGTCGCCCGCAGGCATGCTCAGATACCGCTCGAATCTCGCCCGGACGATTCTCGAGTCCCCCACGGAAAAAGTTTTTCCCTTCCACCTCAGATTGCCGTCCGTGTCAACGGAGTCCGAATTGACGTCAAAGATCCTGTCGGCAAACCGTTCGGCGGTCGCGCTCTCAAAAATCCCCGCGCTCGGCGGCCGCGCCGGAGCCCCGCCCGCGGCCGGCTGGGGAGCGGCGGGCTGGGCTGGAGCGGCGGGGGCCGGCGAGGGCGCCCCGGGGATTCCCGATACCATCATCTGCGCCGACGCCGCGGACAGCGCGAAAAACGGGAGTGCTGCTTTAAAAAAGTTCATCGCTCAATATTTCTCCATGGATTCGGCAATTATCCTTCCGCCCTCCCCCACGCGCACCACCAGCGCGTAGCGCTGCTTGGCGGATATGTTCGCGCCCAGGGAATCCGGCACGAGAACCGCAACGGGAAAGCCCTCGCGCCCGCCGAGCGCCGCAACGACCCGCCCGCCCTCGACATTCGCAAGCTGCACGTCCATCTGCGCCTCGAGGACGTAGCGGTTTCCGCGCAGGCTTTCCGGAGAAGCCGAGTACGCCGCGTACGGAAATTCGTCGAGCCCCGACACGTTCCTCTTTTTGAAATAAATGAGCGCTATGGCGAGCGCCACCGAGACTATCGGTATTGCGAGCGCTATGATTATCGGAGTCGTCTTGGATTTCATAAAAAATTTTTCTGCGCCGCGCGCCGCTTGCGCGCGTTCAGGCGCGTAATTTTTTTACGGGCGCATTCTGACCCGCCGAAGGGCCGCCTGCAAGCTTTTTTGCGGATTCCAAACGCGCGGATTTCGCGGCGCGCGCAAGCTTACCGCCACTTTCTGGCGGAGCATCCGTAAAAGACAAACGCCGCGGCGACGAGCGTCTGGACGGCCATCACCGCAACCGAAAGCGACGCCGACGGAAGGTACTCCCACGCCGCGCGGGTCTGGACATAGGCGTCGTATATGCGCGTGTCCCTCATGCTCGACATGTAGCCCGCCCAGCCCCAGTAGGTCGATATGAACGGCCTGCAAACCCATTTCAACGCCTCCGGAAGCGCGAGCACAACCCCCGAGAGCGGAAGCTGGAAACCCACGAGGTATATGGATACGATATTCGCCTTTTCGGGTGAATTGAAGAGCGAGCTGAAAGCCAGGCAGACCGCCGTCATCGCCGCGCACGACATCGCGAGATCCGCCGCCTGGACGGGAAATCCTCCCGGAAATTTGCATACGAACTTGACGAACGCGCACATCCAGACACCCTGAAAGAGCGCGAGCGACGAGGTGAATATTATTTTGGACAGCGCGTATGCGGACGGGCGGAGGCCCAAAAGCCGCTCCTTTTCGTACAGGGCGCGCTCTCCGGCGATTTCGCGCGCGGAGTTGTTTGCGCCCATGAGCGCAAGCAGCACGACTTGGAAGAGGATAAGCCCCGTGACTATCGCCGAAGTGTTCGCCGCGCTTATCTGCATTTTGAGGCTCTCGCGAAGCTCGTCGAGCGCCCCGAGGCTGCGGTCGAGCGCGAGGCTCTCTATCTGCGGAAGCCCGCCTATCGCGAAAATCACCACCACTATCGGAAACCCGAACGTTATCGCCAGAGTCAGCAAAAGATACGAGGAATCCCTGAAAAACAGAAGATACCTGCGGCGAAGCAGCATGGCAAGCTGCGCCGAAAACCCCGTGCGGCGCGCGGGTTCGGATTTCCGCCCCCCGCCGGATTCGGAGGGCAAATCGTCCGCCCCCGGCTCCGCGCCGCGCAATTTTAGCCAATGCGCAAGGTCGAATTCGTTCAGCCTGTCGTAGAGCGAAAGGGGGGTGTCTATTTCAAAGTGCGCCATCATCTCTTTCGGCGTCCCGCTGAATACCACGCAGCCCTTGTGTATGACCGTCACGGTGTCGAAGTAGTCGAGCTTTGCGAGATTGTGGATTATGCAGACGAAAGTCTTGCCCCGCGAGTCGCAAAGGCCGCGCAGGAGGTCGAGTATCGAATTTTCGGATAGCGGGTCGAGACCCGAAGTCACCTCGTCGCAACACATGGCGGACGGGTCTCCCGCGAGCTCCACGCCCAGCCCTATGCGCCGCAGCTGGCCTCCCGAAAGCGAGCCCACAAGCTTGCCGGCGTGCTCCTCCAGCCCCACGGTTTCAAGAATTTCCGCAAGCCTTTCCGCGCGGCGCGCCTTCGGAACCCCCGCTATCTCCAACGCCCCTCCGACTGCCTCCGCCACCGTCAGCATAGGGTGCGCGCAGGTAAACTGCGGGGCGAACCCCACCCTGCCCACCAGCTCGTCGGGGGATTTTATCTCCTCCCCCTCGAAGAACGACTTCCCCTCCGAAGGGATTATCCCGAGCATCGCCTTGACGAGGGTCGTCTTTCCGCATCCCGACGGGCCGATTACGGCGTTCATCGCGCCCCTTTTGAATGAGACGCTCGCCGAATCGAGGATGGGCTGGGAACTTCCCTGGGGCAATACGGTAAGATTTCTGCAACTGAGCATGGAGGGGGCGAAGATTAGTGTTGAAGTCCGGTTTCTTTTCAAGCTAAATGAAGCCATGAGAAATTTCAAGGCTCTTATTGCCGCTGCCGCGGCGTTTGCGGCAATTTCGGCGGGAGCGGTGGAAATCGACAATGCCGCGATAAAAAACAAGTCAAAATTCGGAATAGTCTTTCCGGACAACACGTCGTATTACGCCAACGCCGACGCCGTGGTGTCGGTCTCGCGCCAAAACTATTGCGCGGGTCCGCTCGAGATAACGGAGGTTGTAATCGACGTGCTCGGGTCGCCATCCCAGGTCAGGATATACTGCGCGCGCGCGGCGGATGCCGCGAAAACCGCCGAACGGCTCGCGCAGGAAAAACTTCCCGAACCCCTTAAACCCTACGCCAAAACGCCCGATTCAATAAGGGAGCGCGTCTCCGAGGCGCAAAAGCTCGCGGCGGGGGCTTCCGCGGTTCCGCAGATACAGAAAATTTTTCCGGCGACGACAAATTCGAGGACGATAGAATTCATCGTGCCCTCTCCCGAAGAGCTCGACGAATTCTACACGATATTCTCCAACGATTTTATAGGAAAGGCGACCGATGAAAAGGATGTATCCGAATCCGCGAAGGAGTCCGTCAAAACCTCCCAGCCCGGAATAAAGGGAAAACTTTACAAGATACTTCCGCCTAAGGGAATGGAAGGCGCCTACGAAACTTTCAACAAAAAGCAGAAATGAAAACCGCAATTCTAATCGCAGCCGCCGTCTGCGCCGCAGCCCCTATATTCGCCCAAACTTCGCGCGAGCCCCGGGCGGGCGACATCGTCCGCCAGGGGGACTCCGTATATTACTTGGTGAGGGTGTTCTCCACCCCCGAGCAAAACGCGGCATTCCAGCGCGACCTCGACATTATGCGCCGACACGCGACGGCGATAGACAAGTGCAAACTGCGCCTGAAAGAGATAGCCGACGCCGAAAAAACCTTTGAAAAAGACCCCAAAAAGCTCGAATCGCTCGCGGCCGACAAAAAGAAGATATCCGCCGCCCTCGACAGGCTCGTGAAAGATTTTTCGACCAACGAGGAGGCTATGAAAAAGCTCTACGGGTTCGTCTCCAACCGCGACTACCGCGTGACTTACGACGAATCCAACATCTGCGTGCCGCTCACAAACGACGAACTCTCGGAGCTAAAATCCAAAGACGGGCAAAAGCTCGACCCGCTGAAAATCGTCACGCGCGGAAACACGTCCCTTTACGTGCTCAAAAATATATCCGGCGCGCGCGCCAACGAACAGTTGCAGCGCATGCTCGGGTTTACAATATCGCGCAAAAACGAAATCGAAAAGCTGCGCGGAGAGCTCGCCAAAACCGTAGACCCGCAGGCGCAGCTCAAAATAAGCGCGAGCATTTCCGCCGCAGAAAAAGCCATGCAAGAAAACGAGGAAAAACTGCGCAAGACCTACGGGATCGACAAAAACCAGAATTATTCGGTTGAGATTTCAAAGTCCAAAATGTACCTGATAATAACCCCCGAGGAAGAGCGCGAGCTCCGCGCAAAATTTGGGGGATAGCCGGTTAAAAGCCGTAGGCGGCGATTGCTTGCCCGCTTCCAAGCCGGAGCGCGGGAGAAAAAATTTGCGGGCGCGGGAAAATCCTCACCGCCCGCTTTTTTGCGGCCTAACGGCGGGGGGATTTCACAAGCTCGTAAAAGTCGCGCATGTCCGAAATAATGTTTTCGAGATTGCGCTTCGGGCTCTTTTTAGAAAGGATATCCGACCCCCTTCCGAAAATGTCCAAAAGTATGCGCTTTACAAAATCCGAAGACAGCGGCTTTATTTCGCCGGACGCGATTGCGCGGTCCACGCATCCTGAAAATTTGGCGGATTGCAGGGACGCATACCTTTTAAACCGCGGCTCGCGCTTCAAAGCCTCGAGGTAGAGCGCGTTGTAGTCGAACACGTCTATCCTGCCGCCGACGGATTTCCCGAGGGAATTCATAATTTCGGAAAGCCTGTCCGCCACGAGCCACACGGCTCCGTAGAGGGTTGACGGAGCGGGAGCCCCGGGGTCAGGGAAAAACCTGTCGCAAAAATACAACTTGAACGTCTCGTAGACGAGTTCGCGCTTCGTTGAAAAATACCTGTACGGAAGGCTTCTGGAAAGGCCAAGCGCCTTGGTTATGTCGCCCGTCGAAACGGCGTCCACGCCGTTTTTTATCATGAGCGCAAACGCGGCCTCCATTATTCTCTCTTTCGTATCCTTCATAATGGCGGATTTTTGCGCCAAATATGCCCTTCCAAGCGCGATATGGCAACAAAATTAACGAAAATGCCGCCGGAAAATATTATCCCGCCGTCGCCGTCCCGCAAAAAACGGCGATTCCCTCCCCCCAATATCCCAACGTTCTAAAATGAATTGTCCATTGCCCGATAAATCCCTTGTCCGGAGCCGTTCGCGGAGCAGAATTCAAATAAAATCTATTTTTTAATATTATAAATAAACTCATTTATTATTTAATATTTTCCGACTAAAAAAAATCCAACTATGGAGAAATAATAAAATGAGAATATCAGGCAATAAAACGGCAGGAATAGGTATGCACTTTGGCGGGATTTTATGATATAATCGCGGCGGTTAAAAAATGGAAACCGATTATGTTTGAAGACAAGAAATGAAAAAAACGATTGAAATATGCGCTTTGATGGCGGCGTGCGCGTCGCGCTGCATTGCCGACGACGGCGATTTTGCGCTCGTAAGCGGCGGAACATTTGCCATGGGGAGCCCCGAAACCGAGGCGTGGCGCGAAAAGGACGAAACCGCCCACGAAGTTGCCGTATCGGGCTTCCTCCTCGCAAAACGCGAGGTTTCGCAGGAGGAATACGAAAAGTTCACGGGCAAAAACCCCAGCGAATTCAAGGGAAAAGATCTTCCGGTCGAAAACGTGACATGGTTTGACGCCGTGCGCTTCTGTAACGCCAAAAGCAAAGCGGAAGGGCTGCAATGCGCTTACGCCATCGACGGCGAAAAAGTCGTCTGGAACAGGGAGGCCGACGGCTACCGCCTCCCCACAGAGGCGGAATGGGAATACGCATGCCGCGCGGGAAGCTCCGAGCCGTTCAATTTCGGGCCGGTTCCGACAGACAAGTTCGCCAATTACTACGCCACCTACCCGTACGAAGACGGCCCATCCGGAAGGTTCAGGGGCAAAACTCTCCCGACGGACTCGTTCAAACCAAACGCATGGGGATTTTTCAACATGCACGGCAATGTGGCGGAATGGTGCTGGGACATATACGGTGAATATGGCGCGGCGGCGCAATCCAATCCGCGCGGCGCCGAAAACGGGCAGTTCCGCGTATGCCGCGGCGGGGGATGGAACGATTTCGGAAAGCATTTGCGTTCGGCGTTCAGGTCGGCTGCGGAGCCGGACAGCGCAATGTACAACAGGGGGTTGCGCCTCGCGCGGAACGCGGATAAGAAACAGGAGGGAAAGAAATAATGGACAGAAAAACATTCATGATATCGCTCTGCTCGGCAATGGCTCTCGGATGCCTGCGCGCCCAAAGCGCGCCGTCCGCGCCGGCAAAAAAAGCGCTCATCGTTTACTTTTCGTGGAGCGGCAACACGCGGGGCATCGCAAAAAAAATCAAATCCATAACCGGCGCCGACATCGCTGAGCTCGAGCTCGAAAAGCCGTATTCGAGAAACTACAACACCTGCCTCGACGAAGCGCTGAGCGACCAGAAAAAGCGGGCGCGCCCCAAGCTCAAAAACAGTTTCGAAAATCTGGGCGACTACGGCTCCATTCTGCTCGGATACCCCAACTGGTGGGCGTCGATACCGATGCCGATTGCGACTTTTCTGGAATCCTACGACTTCAAGGGAAAGTCGATCATACCGTTTTGCAGCCACGGGGGCGGAAGGCTCGGGCAGAGCGTTTCCGCCATAGCGAAACTATGCCCCGGCTCGCCTATAAAGACACCGCTTTCGGTGCACTACTCGGGCGGGCGCTCGCTTGCGAAAGACCTCGACGAATGGCTGACAAAAAACGGGCTAAAATGAAAGTGCCGCTGAAAGTCCGCCTCGCCCTCGACCTCTCCATGACGGGAGCGCTGCTTTTTGCGCTCGCCTTCCGCATAACCGGCGATTTTGCGCACGAATGGATAGGGCTCGCCGCCGCGCTGTTGTTCGCGCTTCACAACGCGGCCAACTGCGGCTGGTACGCCCGCCTCCTCTCCGGAAGATACGGGGCAAGGCGCATTGCAAACGCCTCGGTCGATTTCGCGTTGGCAGCCGACGCGCTTCTGGTGGCAGCCACCGGCTTTATGCAGTCAAAGTACATCCTCGCGTTTCTGGAGCTGCCCGGAAACATGGAATTGCGGCAAATACACGCGACTGCGGCATACTGGATGCCAGTCTTGGCGGCGATACATTTGGGAATGCACTGGGAGATGGTTTTGGGCGCGATGGGATTGAATAAAAACGCCGCCTCGAATATGCGCGCCGCGGCGTTAAGAATTTTCGGCATTGCGGCGGCGGCTTGCGGCGTTTGGGCCTCATTTGAGCGCGGCATGTTTTCAAAACTCTTCCTCGGGTATTCGTTTGATTTCTGGGATCCCGAATCGCCCCCCATCCTGTTTTTTCTCGCGAACGCCGCCATAATGGCGCTATGGGCGTTTGTCGCGCATTATGCGTTGAAAGCCGTCGGCCGCATCGGGAAATTCCGGCAAAAGCAAAGAGAAAATCCGCAATAGCCGAAACCGCCCGCGGCTCGGGATAAAAAAACCGCCAACGCAAAAAACGTAAACGGGTCAACACCAAAGGTTGTGGAATAGGTTGATTTTTTAGATTTGCCTTTCATAGATTCACCCCGCATTCCACGAGGACTCTCAGTCTGTAATTTTCAAAGTTTCTGTATCCATAGGCTCTGCGTTGTATCAACTTCATCTTGCGGTGGAAGCCCTCCGTTATTCCGTTATTTTTTGTAAATCTCCACATTCTGATTATCGGCGCAAACCATTCGCTTATCGTTTCCGCAAGCTTCCCAAACTCTGTCGGCGCTTCGTATTTCATTATCTTCATCATTTCCTTTAACTTTCTTATGTTATCCCTGCATTGCTTTGCCGTCTGACTCTTTTTATTCAATAGCCCGCATAATCGCTCCTTAAATTCGTACGCAAGCTCTATTGCCGGATTTCCACTAAAAAAGCTTTTAAGCCGCTCCATCTCTTGCGCTTTTAGCCTCTCTCTCCTTTTCCGCAAAGGATAAGTAATCGATCTCTTCCACTTTACTTCTTCCTGCGCACTCTTGCAAAATTCCATAAAGTGGTGGAGCACTAATCGTATCACATGAAACCTATCCGCTACTATCTTCGCCCTCGGAAAACATCTCCTTACGATACTTCGATATCCGCTCGATAAATCCATGCACACTACCTTCACATTTTCCCTGCCTTTGTACGACATTAGCGCGCCTGCTATATCGATATGTCTCTTCCCTTTAATAACATCGTATACCCTGTGGTGCGATAAGTCGGCTATCGTAGTCGCAAACTTGTAACCCTTGTGGATTGTGTGCTCGTCTATTCCTATAATTTCAGGACAAGGATAGTTGATTTGCTCTTTGAGCTTTTGCTCGTACCTACTGTGGATTGCCCGCTCAACCGTGCTTGCAGATATGCGGTAAATCCGGGCAATAGCCTTATTGCAAACGTTCCGAGCGTATTCACTTACGAGCCTGTTTTTGAACCTCTCCGAGTGACGAGCGTAAGGCCTTACTCCCTCAAGCCTTTCGCGAAAGACCCGCCCGCAATCGAGACACTTGTAACGCTTGCATTTTACCTTGAGATGATAAATAGCTCCGTTTTCAGAGACGTGCTTAATATAACGCCGGTAGGAATCGTAATGAATCAAACGATGCGACCCACATAAGCAGTCGGGTATACCCGACTGCTTATGCTCAACTTCCGCAAGCGAAAAGTCTTGACCAACACTTACTGTCCTGAGTATCTTGTAACCCTTGATTAACACATTGGGCATTGTAGAACATTTTTTATTCTCTTTGCCCTCTTTTTTTCTCCCATTCCACAATCTTTGACGTAGAGCGACGTAAACGCCGCGCGCTGTAATCAAACAACGGAGAGGGGGGGATTCGAACCCCCGGTGGGCTTTTGACCCACACGCGATTTCCAATCGCGCACGTTCGGCCACTCCGTCACCTCTCCTGAAATTCAGCGCAGGTTTTTTTAACCATTTGCGCTTAAAACTGAAATTCACGTGCCAGAGAGTGGATTCGAACCACCGACCAAAGGCTTATGAGTCCTCTGCTCTACCGCTGAGCTACTCTGGCAAATTTAAAGATTGTCAATTTACCCTTCGGCTCTTTCAAGTCAAGTTCTATTTCCCCGTTTTTTTATTTTTTTGCGCGCCGTTTGTGGCGCCGCGGCGCGGTTTTTGCAATGATGGGGGACGGATGTTCATGCCTCCCTTTGCCTCTTGAAATCGCGCTTCCGTCGGGATTGGATTCCCCTGCGTCACTGCAATGGCTTTGAGTCCAGCGGCAAACGCGCCGCAGAGTGAAAAGCCGCGCGGCAAATGCGGGCGCGATTTCGCGCACAAGCTCTTCCTAAAATTCGCGTCCACCAATGCTGAAAAACCTAACTTAAAAAACAATCCGCCGGCGCAAAAACGGCGCCGGTTTTGCGCCGCCTTCGTCCGCAAATGCCGGAAGAAAAAATCAGGTTTTGGAAAATTCCGCGCAGCCGGCAACTTCCCCCGCCCTCGCGTAGCACTCTATGTTTTCCGCGCTGTACTCCGCAAGCCGCGGATTCCAATTTATCCGCACTCCGCCCTCGAAAATAGTCGCCACGCACGAGCCCCCGAAGCGGAACAGCCCCGCCTCCGCCCCCCTTTTGACGCGCGCGGAAACGCCGTCAAAATTGACTATCGTGCCGACGTTGGTCGCCCCTATCTCCGCGAACGCGCAAAGCCCCATGCCGTCCGTCTCTATGAGGTTCAACACCCTCCTGTTTTCCCAGAATATCGAGAGTTTTTTCGCGAGGGCTATGGGGCTTACCGAATACAGCATTCCGCGGACATTCCTGCGCACGGCGATTTCCCCCGAAACGGGGTAGTGGAATCTGTGGTAGTCCATCGGGCTAAGCCTTGAAATCAGCATGTCGCCGCCCTCAAACCTTTTTGCGAGCTTCGCGTCGCCGAGAAACGCCGCAAGGTTGAACTCCTGGCCCTTTGCGTAAAACGAGCGCGCCCCCGATACCCCTCGGATGAGAAGGTGCCGCCCGTCCGACGGAAAGGAGACCGCGCGCGGGTTTTGCGCGTCGCCTACGGGTCTTGCGCCCGATTTCAGCGCGCGCGTGAAAAACTCGTTGAACGTCTTAAACTCGTCGGGGTTTTTGAGCATCTCTTCCGTGTCAATGCCGTTTTCGACGATAAACTTTTTAACGGCGCAACGGCTTATTTTTGAGTCCGCCCAGAGCCCGCACGCCCTCGAAAATATCCCGCGCGCGACCAGCAGCCAGAGCGCCGCCCCGCCCGCGCGCCCGCCGTAGAGAAAGCGCATGAGCCTTTCGGCGCAGACTTTTTCCTCCTCGCAGGCGCCCTTTGAGATGTTGTATATACGCAAGCTCATATGGATTCGAGCCTCCTCCTCAAAAACGTCCTCCTCTCGGCGGCGCGCGAATTGCCGACCGCCGCGCTCCACGCCGACGGGTCGCCAACGATGAACGCCTTTCTCCGCGCCCGCGTCAGCCCCGTGTAGAGAAGGTTGCGCTGCAGCATTATGAAGTGCTGGCGCAAAAGCGGCATAACTACCACCGGAAATTCGCTGCCCTGCGACTTGTGTATGCTTATCGCGTAGGCCTGCCGGAAGTCGGAGAGGTCGCCCTTCGACAGGAAAACCTCCCTTCCGTCGAAGTCGGCGACGATTCCGGAGTTGTCGCCCTCCACGCGGACGACCCTTCCCATGTCTCCGTTGAAGACGTCGATGTCGTAGTTGTTGCGCGTCTGCATTATCTTGTCGCCGACGCAAAATACGGTTCCCGCCCACCGCATTCCGTCGGTCCGCGGGTTCAGCGCGGCCTTTATGGAGGCGTTGAAATTCTCGATGCCCGCCGCCCCCCTGTGCATGGGCGCCAAGAGCTGCATGTCGGCTATCGGATCCGCGCCGAGGCGCCCTGCGAACCCGCCCGACATCAGCCGGACGCACGCGCGGGTGCAGGCTTCCGGCGTGTCGGCGAAGATGAAATTCACGTCGCGCGACAAATCGGCGTCTTCGAGGGCGCACGGCGGAAATGCGTCGAGCGAGTCCCTGCCCTCGAGTATCGCGCGCGCGGCGAGGACTATCCCGCTGCGCTCGCCCTGCCTGAAAATCCGCTCAAGGCGCGTGACGGGAAACCTGCCGCTAGAAATGATGTCTTTGAGGACATTTCCGGCGCCGACGCTCGGCAGCTGGTCGGTGTCGCCCACGAGAACCAGGTGCGCCCCGTCGGGAACCGCCGAAAACACCGCCGCAGCCAGCTTAGTGTCGAGCATGGAGGCCTCGTCTATAACGACGAATTTGCAGGGCAGCGCGTTGTATTCGTTGTGCTTGAACTTTCCGCCCTCCATTCCCAAAAGCCTGTGTATAGTCTGCGCCGCAACTCCCGCGCTCTCGCCCATGCGCTGCGCCGCCCTCCCCGTGGGCGCGGCGAGCGCGGGGACGCATTTTTTGGCTTTCAATATGTCGCAAAGCGCCCGAAGGATCGTAGTCTTTCCCGTTCCCGGGCCGCCCGTTATCACGCTGAACTTGTTTTTGAGGGCGGCGAGAATCGCCGCGGACTGCTCGGGGGCGAAATCGACGTTTGCGCGCGCCTTCGCCCATTCCACAGCCGCCTCCGCCTTTATCGGAGGCAGAAGCGACGCCGCGCGCGAAATTCTCGCCAGGCTGCCGGCTATCTTCCGCTCGGCAAAGTCAAGCGGCGCGGACTGCAATACGCCGTCGCCCACGCGCTTTACGTCCCCCGACGCCAAAAGCCTCTCGACGCCCTCGGCGCATTTGGCCGAATCCGCCTGCAAGAGCGACGCCGCGCGGGACACTATTTCGCCGAAGGGAGCGCATGTTCCGCCCTCGTCCTCGAGTTCGGCGAGGGCGTGGAGGACGCCGGCCTCTATGCGCTCGGGGCTCTCGTTTGAAATTCCGATATTCAGCGCTATCTTGTCGGCGGTCTTGAATCCGATTCCGTCTATTTCGCGGCAGAGCTTGTACGGGTTGGAGCGCACGATTGCCGCGCTCTCCGAGCCGAACCGCTTCATTATCCTGACGCACATGGCAATGCCTATCCCGTAGACGCGCAGGGCGACGACTATTTCTCGCAGGCCGCGCTGCTCGTCCCACGACTTTTTTATGCGCCTTGCGCGCTCCGCGCCGATGCCTTTAACCTCCGTCAGGCGCGCGGAGTCGGAATCTATGACGCGCAGGGTGTCCTCGCCGAATTTTTTTACGATTTTTTTCGCGTACGCGGGGCCTATGCCCTCCACGAGTCCGGAGCCGAGATACTTTTCGATGCCGTAGACGTTGGACGGCAGGCGCGACTCGAACTCCCTCACGTTTATGCGCGCGCCATAGGACGGATGCGCCGCCCACTCTCCCCTGACGAGAACGGTTTCGCCGCACTGGACGGCCGGCATTATTCCGGAAACCGTGACGTTTTCCCTGTACGACGGGTCGGACGGGCGGAGAGAGGCTATGCAAAAGCAGTTTTCCTCGTTGAAGAAAACTATTCTTTCCAGCACTCCCTCGAGGCTGACCGGCTCGCCGCTATTGCGCATGTAGAAAAAGGAATAGGCGGGGAGGCTCAAAGGGCAATACCAAAAACGCCAGCCGCAAGGTCTGCGAGATTTTCATAAACCCCGAGGCATTCCGGGCACCTTCCGGAGAGCGACGGCGCGGAATCCGCGCCGGTAGCGACGAGCGCGGAATCCACGCCCGCCCCGCGCGCCGCGAGATAGTCGTATTCGGAATCTCCCACCCCCACTGCGGAACCGGCCGAAACGCCGAGAATCCCGAGCGCCCTTTCTGTAAAGGCGGGCTCGGGCTTGCGCGGGGAGTGCAGCGACGTGCCGATGACTGCGTCGAGCTCGAAGCCGAGCTTTTCGACAATCGCGTCCGCGCCTTCCTGCTGCTTGTTGGTAAAGCATGCCGCTTTCATTCCGCGCGATTTGATGGCCGCCACGATTTCGCGCGCGAACGGCATTGGGCGCAGCCCGTCGAACATCCGGTCGGGAAAAATTTTCAGATAATGCTCGCACACCGGCTGGGCGAGCGCCTCGTCGTTTCCGTGCGCCGCGAGAATTTTGCGCGCCGTAATCAATATGGAGCCCCCGACGGTCTTAAATACCTCGTCGTAGGTCGGAGCGGGAACGCCGTATTTCAAAAAGGATTCCGAGAGGGCCGAATGTATCGCCGCGTAATTGTCGGCGAGCGTTCCGTCCAAGTCGAAAAGAGCGGCTTTATAGGTCTTCATACGTCTAAAATTTGATCTCGCCGATTTCCTCGAAAAACGCGGAGGGATGCGACGCAAAAAGCCGCCTTTTCAAATAGTCGCGGGTGGAGTTTTCAATTTCTTTCGGGGCGGCGGGAAAAGTGTTGTATACCACGCCGGCTACGGATATGCCGCGGCGCTCGCAGACTTCGAAATTCAGGAGGGCGTGGCTGAGGCTGCCCAGCCGCGACGGGACGACGAGAACGAGGGGAAGGTTTCTGTCAGCCACAAAATCCGCCACGAGATAGTCCTCCGCCAGCGGAACCATTAGCCCGCCTACTCCCTCTATCAGGACGCTCGAATATTTTTCCGAAAGCCTCTTTGTGCAGGCGTCGATTTTCGCGAAGTCGATCTTAACCCCCTCCATGGCGCAAGCCAGATGGGGAGACGCCGGATATTTCAAGACGTACGGGCACGTCGTAAAGTCGAGATCCTCGGGCAGCAGTCCCGAACCCATGATTTTGCGGTGCGATATTATGTCCTCGCTGACGCCCTCGCAGCCCGTCTGGACGAGCTTCTGCGTGACGGGGTTTTCCCCCGCCTCCGCGAGCTTTCTGGCGAGCGCCGCGGTAGCGGCCGTCTTGCCTATTCCCGTATCCGTTCCGCTTATAAAAAGAACTTTCATGTCAAACCCTGTGCGCTATTATGAAAACCGGATTGTACGTAAGCCCGACGCCCCCGCCGGAATCCCCGAAGACGGCGCGGTAGCGCGCGGAAAACTCCCTGAACCTCGCGGGCGTCCAAAACGCGGAAAAGCGGCCGTTCACGCCCGTGAGCGCGATGTGCCTCATGACCTCGCGCGGGCTGCCGAAATTCGCGCGGCTGACGGACTCCTCAACCCTCTCGCACTCGAAGCCCGCCCGCGCGAGCATGTCGCGTATCTCCAAGGCGTCCGGATAGTAGAGGGAATTTCCGCAGAGCATTTTTATCTCTTCGAAATTTCGCGGGCCGAATGTCGAAAACGCGAGCATAGCGCCCTTTTTGGACGCCTCCGCGAGCCTCCCGAAAAGCGACGGCAAATCGGGAATCCACTGCATCGACGACGACGACACTACGCCCCCGAGCCCGTCCGGGATTTCGCATTTCGAAATGTCGCCCGAAACGGTCTCGCACCTGCATCCGGCGCCGCGGGAGGCCATGAGGCACATCTTTTCGGAAAGGTCGTTGAGAAACCATACGGAGGGCGAGATTTTCGGCGCGAGCTCGCGCGTCAGAAAGCCCGTTCCGCAGCCGATCTCCAAGACCCTTTCCCCCCGCGGAAACCCGCGCGAAATCACCATAGACGCGAGCCTCTTGGCGACCTCGCCCTGCACTTTCGCGTTTTCCTCGTAGGAACCCGCGCTGCGCTCGAAAGCGCCCCCGACTTTGGAGAACGGGCGCGCGGCGTGCACGAGCGCGCGGCGTATCAGGCGCATATCCAGATGCGCGCCCTCGTAAAATATCGGCGGCGTCCTCTTCCACGCCCTCGCGAGATTTTCCGCCGGAAAGATCCTGTCGGACTTCGCGGCTATCGAAAGCGTCCACCGCGGCTTTGGCGCGCGCATTTCCGAGAAACCGCGCCCGAGCGATTCGAGCTCCGCCCGCAGCTCGCGCGCGCCGCGCTTTGAAAGGCGGCGCAAGCCGTCCGCGCCCAGCGCGCCGCCGCATACCCTGCGGTAAAATTTCTCTTTGGCGCGCTCGTCGAAAGAGTTTAGGGTGGCCTCAAATATTTTCGGGGGGATTCCCCGCTCCGCGTCCACCGGATACGGCGAACCGCACACGGCCGCGCGCGCGTCGGCGCGCGAAAGCTTTTCGGACACAAGGTCCGCCGCCCACACGCCGAACGACCACGCCGCCACCCCGATTTCCGGATACCCAGAAACGTCCAGGTCAAAATCCAAAGAAGCGTAGTCGTACACCGAAACCGCGTCGCAGCCGTCCGGAAGGTCGGACTCCCGCAGGAAATCGGCGTCGCACGCAAATCCGCAGAAAAATACCACAACGCGCCTTGCGCCGGACTTTCTTATCCACGCAGTCTTCATTTTCCGCCCTCTGCAAAGGAGTTCAGCGCGTCCGCTACAAGCGACAAATCGGAGTCGGACAGGGCGGCGTTCAGCGAAAGGCGCAGGCGCGCCGAATTTTTCGGAACCGTAGGATGCCTTACGGGCGGCGACCATATCCCCGCCCTTTTCATAGCCTCCGCCGCGGCGGAGGCGGATTCGTTTGAGCCGAGGACGACCGGGACGATCTGGGTGTCGCCAAGCGTTTTCAGCCCGCGGAGCCTTCCCCTTAGCTCCGCGGAAATTTTGCCGAGCCGCGCACGCCGCTCCGACATTCCGCGGATTTTTTTGAATATGAACAGCGTCCACAAAACGCTTATCGGCGGAAGGGCCGTCGTGAAAATGAAAGTGCGGCAGCGGTTTATCAAAAGCCTCCTGTGCGCGGGCGAGCAGACGACGTACGCTCCGGCGGAAGCCGCCGCCTTGCCGAGGGTGCACATTATGAAATCCGCGCCGCCCGCCGCCGAGAGCTCTTCGCACAGCCCGAGCCCCGTGCCCCCGAAGACGCCGACCGCGTGCGCCTCGTCCACGTACAGCGAGCAATCGAACTCGCGCTTGATTTCGATGAGCCCGCGGAGATCGGCGCGGTCGCCGTCCATGCTGAACACGCTTTCGGTGGCAATGTATACGCTGTCGAAATCCGCGCGGCGCGATTTCAAAATCCGGCGCAGGGCTTCCAGGTCGTTGTGGGGAAAGCGCGCCCATTTGCACGGCAGCGAACCGATGGAGTCTATCAGGCTCGCGTGGGAGAACCTGTCGTACAGCACGAGGTCGCGCGGGCCCGCCAAAGCGGGCAGAATTCCCGCGTTCGCATGGTAGCCGCAGTTGAAGCAAAGGGCGGCCCTCTCCGCGCCCGCCGCCTCCGAATACGCCGCCGAAAGATATTTTTCAAGCTCACCGAACGCGGGGTTGTCGCCGCCCAAAAGCCGCGACGATAACGCCCCCATCAGAAATCCGTCCGATTCCGAAAGGGACGATAAAAACTCGCGCTGCAAAGCGGCGTCGGCGGAAATGCCGAGATAGTCGTTGGAGGCAAGATTGACATATTCTCCGCCCTCGCACAGCACGCGCGCGCCGCGCACGCTCGAGGGGACGAGCCGGCGGTAAAGCCCGCTTTCGCGCAAGCCCCGCAAAATGTCTTCCGCCGCGGCGTCCGTCATGGCTGGGCGCACTCCTCCACGGTTTCGACCATCGCGCGCGCGACGGTTTTAAGGTCGGCGTCGCTTATCACATAGGGCGGCATTGTGTAAAGCAGCCTGCCGAACGGCCGCAGCCATACCCCGCGCCTCGCGAGGGCGTCCTGAAACCTCTCCATATCCGCGGCCTTTTTAAGCTCCACTACCCCTATCGCGCCGAGCGCGCGCACGTCCGCGACTTTCACGGAGCCGCGCAGCGGGGCGAGGCCGTCCGAGAGGATTTTTTCGATTTCGCGTATGCGCTCCAAAAGCCCCCCGCGCCCGATCAGGTCGAGGCTCGCGTTGGCGGCGGCGCACGCGAGGGGGTTGCCCATAAAGGTCGGCCCGTGCATGAAAAGCCCCGGAACCCCTTCCGAAACCGCGTCCGCCACGGCGTCGGAAGCGAGAGTTGCCGCAAAGCTCACGTACCCGCCCGTGAGCGCCTTGCCGAGGCACATTATGTCGGGCTCAATCCCCGCGTATTCGCACGCGAACATCTTTCCGCTCCTGCCGAAGCCCGTGGCGATTTCGTCGAGAACAAGCAGTATGGAAAGCTCGTCGCAAAGCGCGCGCAGGCGGCGCAGGTATTCGGGGTGGTAAAACCTCATTCCGCCCGCGCCCTGCACTATCGGTTCTATCGCAAACGCGGCGATCTCATCCGCATGCGCCCTCAAAATCCCCTCCAACGCCGCGAAGGACGACGGATCCCAGTCCGCGCCGAAAGCGGGCTCCGGGCGCGGGGCGAAAAAGCTTGCCGGCAGCCTCCCCGCAAACATCGAGTGCATTCCGCCAACGGGGTCGCAAACGCTCATGGCGTGCCACGTGTCGCCGTGGTATCCGCCGAGGGCGGAGGCGAACTTGTTCTTTTCCGGCCTTCCGAGCGCGTGCCAATACTGGAGCGACATCTTCATCGCGACCTCGACCGCGACCGAGCCCGAGTCGCAAAAAAACACCCTTTGCAGCCCGGAGGGGGTCATATCGACAAGCCTGCGCGCGAGGGTTACGGCGGGTTCGTGCGTAAGGCCCCCGAACATCACATGGCTCATTTTGGAGAGCTGCGCGCGCACCGCGGCGTTTATGTGCGGATTGTTGTAGCCGTGCACAACCGCCCACCACGACGACATTCCGTCTATCAGCTCCGCACCGCCGGCGAGCCTCAGCCGCACGCCCTCCGCCGACTCCACGAGGCGCGGAACTGGCGGGTTTTTCATCGACGAGTACGGGTGCCAGACGTGGCGCATGTCGTACCGGACTGTTTCGGCTGGATCCATGCTAAAATTCGTATCCCATGCGCCGCAGCATCGCGAAGTCGTCGGCGACGCCCGACCCGACCGTCGTGAGCATGTCGCCCATGAGTATCGCGCTCACGCCCGAGCGCAGAGCCTTTTCCTGAAAATCCCTTATAGACAGCCTCCCGCCGGCGAACCTTATGTGCGCGCGCGGGTTTATCAGCCTGAAAATCGCGAAAGTCTTTAAGATTTCCTCAGGCGAAAGCGGCGCAGCGCCCTCGAGAGGGGTGTTTTTTATGGGCTGGAGGATGTTGACTGGTATGGAGTCAACGCCGATTTCGCGCAGCTTGCAGGCGAGCTCCACGCGCTGCTCCATAGTCTCGCCCATGCCGATTATTCCGCCGGAGCAAATCGACATTCCGGCGCTTTTTGCGGCTTCGATGGCCGCGATTTTGTCCGCTATCGTGTGCGTCGTGCAGAGCTCGGGAAATTTGGAAGGCGCCGTTTCGAGATTGCAGTGAAACCTCTCCATTCCCGCCTCCCTCAGCCTAGCGAACTGCGGGGCGGTCAACAGCCCGAAAGACCCGCACAAGCCGATTCCGCCGATTTTGCGCAAGGCGCGGAAACACCCGCACATTTTTTCTATGCAGGCGTCCGGTATGGAACGGCCGCTCGTGACGAGCGAAAAGCGCGCGATGCCCAAACGCTTTGAATTTTCCGCATGCCTTACAGCCTCCTCGGGGTCGGAATAGTCGTATACGCCGCAGCCGGTTTTGTAATGGGCCGATTGGGCGCACCACTTGCAATCCTCCGAACACCTTCCGGAACGCGCGTTCATTATGGAGCAAGTGTCAACCCTGCGCCCGAGAAAATGCGTCCTCACGGCGTCCGCCATCTCGCCGAGTTCGCGCGCGGAAAGCGAGCGGCAAAGCCCAATGGCCTCGCCGCACCCCAAAACGTGCCCGTTTATAATTTTATCCTTCATGGAGCAACGCAAATACGATAGCGCAATTCTCCCCATTCTAAGCAAATTGATTTTCTTTCAAGCCAAAAGAAAAAATCCGTAATGGGACGATAACGAAAATTTTTGCCGCCGCCGGGATTTAATCCAAATTTGCCGCCCCTCATAAAAAACTTGAAATCCGGCGCGCGCGAAATGAAAATCCGCAGCTTAAAAAACGGAAACGCCAACAGGAAAAATCCAATGAAATTCTCGAAATACCACGCCCTCGGAAACGACTATTTAGTGCTCGACCCCGCCGACTGCCCCAAAATGCCCGAAGGTCTCGACGCAGTAAAAATCTGCCACCGCAATTTCGGCCTCGGCTCCGACGGAATCCTCTACGGCCCCGAAAAATCCCCCAAGGCGGATTTCAAGCTGCGCATACTCAACCCCGACGCAAGCGAAGCGGAAAAGAGCGGCAACGGCCTGCGGATATTCTCCCGCTATCTCTTCGACACCGGCAGGGTCGCGGAAGACGCCCCGTTCACAGTCGACACCCTCGGCGGCGTCGTCAAATGCGTCGTCTCAAAAGGCGGCGACTTCATCACGGTGGACATGGGGCGGGTGAGTTTCGACTCCGAAAAAATCCCCGTCGCCGGCCCCGGGCGCGAGGTCGTAAACGAGGAATTTGAAATCGGCGGGAAAAAATACAAATACTGCTGCGCCACCGTCGGAAACCCCCACTGCGTTCTGCCGATGGGGGAAGTCTCCGAAAAGCTCGCGCGCGAAATCGGGCCCGTCATCGAAAACATGACCTCGCTCTTCCCGAACCGCACGAACGTCCAGCTGCTGCAAGTCCTCGACCGAAACAACATCAAAATCGAGATATGGGAGCGCGGCGCGGGCTACACGCTAGCCTCGGGAAGCTCGTCGAGCGCGGCGGCGTCCGTCGCGCACAGGCTCGGGCTCTGCGACGGCGACATCACGGTCCACATGGAGGGCGGAGACCTCTCGATAAAAATCTCGCCAGACTACTCCATTACGATGAGCGGCCCCGCGACCAAAGTCGGCGTCTACGAAATGAGTCCGTCCGTGCTCTCTCAAAATGTGCCGATAAAAATGTAGGCAAAAACCGCCCTTTCCGGCGGCGCGCCTTCCGAAACGGGGCGCGCTTTTTTTGCGCTTGCCCGAAAGCCGCGAAATGTTGTATGTTGTTTCCGTTATGCATATGAAAACGTTTTTTACATTCGCTCTCGCAATCGCGGCGCTTTCGCCCGCATTTCCCGCCGAAAAAGCCGCGCCTGAAAACGTCCGCGCAATCATGGACGAGAGGCTCGCGCCCAAGCCCGTAAAAACGGAATATTTTGAGGGCGTATTCAACCTTTCGAAATCGTCGAAAGTCTCGGTCGAGACCCCCGCCCCCCTCGCGGAAGCCCAAAGGCAAACCGTAATCCGGACTTTCAAAGCCTACTGGGGGTTTGCCCCCTCCGTTTCGTTCGCTGAAAATCCCGAGCTCTCCAAGATGAAACCCGAGGGCTACGGCCTCGAAGTTTCCGGCGGCGGCATGAAAATTTCCGCGCGCGATTTCGACGGCGCGCGCCACGCCCTGAAAACCGCAAGGCAGCTTGCGGAAACCGGCCGCGACGGGGACGGCTACTACATCCAGGCGTGCAAAATTTCGGACTTCCCCGCCCTCGCCTTCCGCGCGGTGCATTTGTGCATATATCCTGAAACCACGCCCGCCGAGCTCGAAAAGCGCGTGAGGCTTGCGGCGTATTACAAATTCAATTATGTAGTGCTCGAGCCCTGGGGAACTTTCCCGTTTGAATCGCACCCCGAGCTTTCGTTTTTCAACAAGACGTTCAGCCGCTCCGAGCTCCGCAGAATCGTCGATCTTGCGTATTCGCTCGGAATTACGCCGATTCCGCAGCTCACTGTTCTGGGGCACGCATCCGGCGGGACAAACGAGGGCGGCAAGCACGCGATACTCACTCGCAACCCTAAAATGGCGGAATTGCTGGAACCCCACGGGTGGTCGTGGTGCATGAGCAATCCGAGGGCCGTAAAGCTGCTTGAAGAGGCGGTTGCGGAAATGCACGAATTTTTCGGCAACCCTCCGTTTTTCCACATAGGCTGCGACGAGGCCTACGACATGGCAACCTGCTACAAATGCCGCAGCCGCCCCGTAGGGGAGCTTTTGGCAAGCCACATAATCCATTTCCGCGACTTTCTCAAAAAACGCGGCGCGCGCACTATAATGTGGCACGACATGCTCGTCGAGGAGGGGGATCCGCGCTGGGACAAATGCACCGCAAACGGTCACGCCGGAACCGGCATGGGCGAGATTTACAAAGAGCTCCCCAAAGACATCGTGATAGCCGACTGGGAGTACGACGAGCGCGGCCCGCTTCCGGAGGGCAAAAAGCCCTACCCCACCTCGGCATTCTTCAAGGAGAACGGCTTCGACACGCTCTGCTGCCCCTACTACAAGGTTTCGAACATCAAAAACGCGGCGGCCGCCGCGCGCGAAAACAGCCTCTTCGGAATGATGGCGACTACTTGGAGCCGCACGATGGGCTCCACCGGCCGCGTGCTGTTCTACACGTCGGCGAACGCCGCATGGGGCTCCGACCCGTCGAAATATTCAAATTCCTGGAAGGACTACCGCTGCAATTACAACACCCATATGCGCACAATGGATATAGACTCGGGAATTGAAAAATACGAAGACTTGGGCACAACTCCCAACGTCGGGGTTGTCAGGCACCTAAACCAGCCGCTCTGAACAGACTTTTCCCCGCCGACGCGCGGGGTCGGAAAGCGGGGCATTTCAAACAAAACGGAGGAAAACATTATGAAAATCGCCATAACATTCGCCGCGCTTGCGGCGGCGTCTGCCGCGTCGTTCGGCGCCCAGACAGTATTTGTCGCCCCCGGAGGTTCGGATTCCGAGGGGCTTGGAACGAAAGAAAAACCTTTTGCGTCCCTGAACAGGGCGATAAAGGAATTCTATTCGTCAAAACCCGGAGACTTTGAAATTTGCGTCGCCGAGGGCGAATATTTCTTTTCAAAGGGCGTTTCGATCGTCGCCCAGCACACCAACGGCAAGACGCTATCCATCGTAGGGCCGAATTTCTCCGGAGAGCCGAAAGCCCGCTTCATCGGCGGAATAAAAATCCCCGCAAAATACCTTGAAAAGGTGTCGGACAAGGAAACGCTCTCGAAAATTCCGGAAGACGCCGAAGGAGTTCTCTATAAAATAGACCTCAAAAAATTCGGGGTTTCGGAAGTAGGGAAAGTCGAAAAGCGCGGATGGGGTTCGTGGAAAACCAACGGCAATCCCCTCGAGACCGAGGCGTTTTTCAACCGCAGTCCAATGACGCCCGCGCGCTATCCCAACGACGACTCGCTGCTGAAAATAGGGGAGGTTTTAGACACCGGCAAAGTGACGGACTTTGCGGCGTCAGACTCCTATGAACAGGAGGACAAAAGCGTGAGGGGGGCGACTTTCAAATACGATTTCGACCGCCCTTCGCGCTGGATCGGCGCGCCCGACGCTTATCTGCGCGGAAACTTTTCCGTCGGCTGGGCCTACGACCAAATCAAAATCAAGAAAATCGACCCCGCGGCGAAGACGATTACGCTCGCCGACCCGCACGCCTACGGGGTGCGCTCGAACACCCCGCCGAAAGGGTCGCGGCTCTACGTCGACAGGGCCGACCTGAAAGTGCGCGGCTATCAGGCGTTCAACCTCATCGAGGAGCTAGACCGCGTCGGCGAATACTACATAGACCGCGAAAACCTCGTATTCTATACCATACTCGCCTCGGCTCCGAAGGAGGGCGACGCCTTCTACTTTTCGCTGGCGCCAGACCCAATAATAACCATGTGGAACGCAAGCAACGTCAAAATCCGCAACATAGAATTCGCCGTCACCCGCAATTCGCCGATTAAAGGCTCGTACTGCAACGGCGTGGAAATCGACAAATGCGCGTTCAGGAGCTGCGGAAAGCCGTTTGCGCTCGACGGGGTAAGCTACAAGAAGCCCGAAGAAAAAGACTGCGCGACATTCGTTTCCAAAAACAACAAGATAACAAACTGCAAATTTTTCGACAACGCCATGGGCGGGGCGAGAATAGGCGGCGGAAACAAGCGCAATCTCGAAAAGTCGAACGTTCTGGTGTACAATTGCGACTTCCGCAGAAACGCCCTGCGCCTGACGGTGGGCGGCTCCGCCCTCTCAATATCCGGCGTCGGCGTGCGCGTCGCAAACTGCCACATTTCCGACCAGCGCCAGGCGACCTTTGGGTTTACCGGCAACGACCACCTTATTGAGAACAATCTTTTCGAGCGCTGCTGCCAGTTCGCAAGCGACTACGGGGTGATATACACATACTCAAATTTCGCCCAAATGGGAACGGTAATACGCTACAATTTCTTCACGAACAACCACTCCGAACTCGGATCCACGGCGGGGGTGTATGTGGACGAGTCGCACGCGGGGGTATTGGTGCGCCACAACATATTCTGCAACACCGGCAGCCGCAGCGGGGGCTCGAGCTTTGGGGCGATATACATTCACGGCGGCTGCGAGACGCGCGCGGAACAAAACGTATTCATAAACTGCCAGTCTGCGTTCGGCTCGCAGACCTGGACGGACGAGCACTACGCACGGAAGCTCGCCGGTGAAGCGGAATGGCGCAAAAACCATGTGGACGTCGAAACCGGCGTATACCCGAAGGCATATCCCAAACTTGCGCAGATTCTCGACCCGACTCTCCCGCGCGTAAACTACGCCTTCGACAACAAAATTTTCAATTCCTCAATGGCGATGAACGGGCTGCTGAAGCTCTACGGGAACTCATACATAAAGCCCGACTCGGAATCGGACGCGGACGCAATCAGGGAAAACCCGAATTTGTCCATCGGGGACGTGAGAAAGTACTTCGGTTCAGATCCGCTCGTAAAGCACATTCTCGGCCGCAAAATAGGGCTCGTAAAAGATCCGTTCTCCGGAGAATAGTTTTTTGGGGGAACCGCGCGCCGCAAATTCCGCGGCGCGCGCGATTTTTTTCAAAAAATATGTTGAAATTCCGCAAACCCGCGCCATTATGGAAAGCTAAATTTTCAATAAAGGAATACAATGCCCAGAGAAACAGTTATAATCGAATGCACCGAAGCGCGCAAGGAAGGCAAGTCGCCCTCGCGCTACATGACGTCGCGCAATTTCCGCAAGACGCAGGAAAAAGTTGAGAAGATGAAGTACAACCCTTCCCTCAAGCGCAGAACGCTCCACAGGGAAATCAAAAAATAAGGCTTGTCCAAAATTTCCGGCGCGCGTTTTGCGCGCCTTTTTTTTTGCCCGTAAAGCATTGCGGTATTTTGAGCGGATTTTACCAATTTGGCGTTTTGCTCGCCTCCCTTTTCGCAATCCGGATACATAACCCAGCCAATATCGGTTGAATGGAATCGCCGAGAAACGACGACAAATTATCTTCTGAATTCGCTTTCATCCCTTCCCCCTATTAGTGGAAGCGCATTTCTTGCTTTTGACATCAATAGCAACGGCTAAAAACACTTATGAACTACGAAGAATATTTAAGACAAAATCCTGAATTTGCCGCAAGACAAAAGGCGAAAGAAAAAATTGGGCAAGTCCAAGTAGCAGAAACTCCGACCGGGATGTACCACTGCCCGAATTGCGGATATGATTTTGATAAACCCGCCGCGCATCCATATGGATGGGGCGCTTTTATATGCGGGATAGTTTTATCTATAATCGGAGGATTGTTCGCCATAACCGGAATAGGGATAATTATCGCAACGCCCGTTCTTACATTGGCCGCATGCGCTTTTATCGCCTTTGCGGTTTCATACGGAATTGCCGCAATTTCCCCACAAAAAATATGCCCTTACTGCCTTTGGAAGCATATAGTGAAAAAGAATGAGCCAAATACCCATAACGATACAACTTTAGAAATAAAAACAATTAACAATAAAACAGAAAAAGGGATGAACGCCGTTATGATAATAATAACAGTAATCATCATTATTACTGCGTTATTGTTAATGGCTTTTTAATGGAAAAATTATCAAACATTTTACTTTATCGCGCTTCCACTTTTCGCGAAGCTGCAAACCGTTTAATTTCACCTCCCGACACCGTTTAACACCCGCATGAATCGCATTATCGCGACGCATTCGCTAATATCATCAAATAAAGGGCAAATCAGTAAATACCGAGGTTGTTTGTAAAGACGGGCGTTGCCAGATAGTCACATCCGCACATGCAATTGAAGCAGAATATACCAAGAAATGGCACGAAGCTATCGGCCGCGCATGCTGCTACGCGCTAATGCCACGCCGAGAACCGGCTATCGCGCTTTACAAAATTTCCGCCCTTCCCGACGGGCGATTTGGCGCACTAAAAAACGGCTTCTCGACGCAAAATTGATATTTACTTGATAAAACTTGCCCATCAAAAGCCCGCAAAAAAACCATAAGTAATTGCTCTACAATATTAATTGTTTTATTTCCAAACAAAATCTCGGCTTAATTTCAAATATTTCGGCACGTTTTATATCTATGTTTAAAACAATGCAATTTTAAGTTATAACATTAGTATTATTGCATGTATTGCGTATTTAATATCTTCCAATAGATCTAAATGTATATTCTCTTTCATTAATCCACATCTCCAGGATTAGACTACCTGTTGACTGCGCTAAAAATTGTATATTCTCAGAATATTTACGTTTGTATGCTTGCATAGGAATTGGAGACTTCATTAGCGCTTTTGGCCGCAACTGGCGAAAATAAAAAAAAGAATTTTCATTCAGTTTGATATTGCTGGTGTTGCCAAAAATCTTTAATAAAAATGGCGCGTATGCCCCCTATAGTTTTCTAAAATACAATTAATTCCAGTTGCAATTCTTTTAAATGTTATGATTTCATTTTTATCTTCTGCATACGAAAATAAACCTACAAAAAAAGCTAATATATTTACATATTTAATTATAGTATTTGCAATTAGCCCAATTGCAATCAGGAGTTGTCTTACTATATTTCGTATGTTTTTTTATAATTTCTTTGATTATAGCATAAATCACTTAACTCCTCATTCGCAAAAAATGGAACAAATATTTTGCCATGCATTCTATCGGGGTAGAAAATAAAGGATAAAATAAGCGCAACAATTTTCATTTAATATCTATATTTTCCTTTAAACTATCAATAATTTCAGAAAAATTATACATATCTCCATCTTTCCTGTCGAACAATGCAGTTGATTTCGGGATAGTTAATTTTATGCTTTTCTTTACTTCATCAATATCAGAAATTATTTCCGTTATTTCTATTGTTTCTTGCTCAAATAATTTTTGTTTGAATTCCTTAGTATTTTCCCTAAGAATTTCATATCGGCGAATAAATATTTTTTTAGGTATATAAATGTCGCTATTCCCGATTTTCATATACTCTTTGTATAGTATTTCAGCCATAATTGGCAATAGGCTCTCTTTGCCATTTTCATCCATTACAAGAAGCTTTGTATCCGATTTCAAAGGATATAAGCCTCCGGAAATCTTCCCAAGAATTAAAGTGAAAATATAATATTTGTTATATTTACCGTCAGTAGTCTTGCCGTCATGCATACGCAATGAAATTATAACTCTGTCACTTTCTTTGCTAATTGATATATTATTTTCATTAGATGAAAGCATTTCATTAATATTTATAAAATTACTGCCTAATCCCGACGTCGATGGAAATCCCATTATATAATTAATTATAAATGGATCGCGATTTCTATCAAACTTGTTATCAAATATTTCAACCAACTCTCTTTCCGGCGTATATTTGATAGTGTCATCATGAGAGATAAAATAGATATATCGGGCAAATGGTTTATCCTTGATTACCGAAGGATATTCCCTATTTATAGCGTATAGATAATTGCCCTTGCCATCTGAAAATAATTTACATATTGCGTTCGGAGAATATAATATCGCTGTATCTGGATTTGTATTTTCCGGAAATGTACCGTCTATACTTCTTCTATATTCTACCCCAAATGGAATAGATCCATACCCATATTGCCTCTTGATAATCGATAAAATAGACTCATTGGCAAATGTGGATGTAATAAATACCAGACTTGCAAAAGCGATGGAAATAAAGCGACATGATAGAAATACTGAAATAACTTTTAACATCATTTGAGCACTATTCATATGTTTATTCCACTTTATCTTTATTTAATATAGAAGTTCTAAGTTTATTATTTCCAAATTCGTTTTTAATTGTCATAGCGGCGAACCGAAAGAAAATCCATGACATCGGGTTCTTGGGTATATTCATTAATTATATTGAGAAATTCATTCTTTATGCCATATCATACTACTTATATTTCCGTTTCTTCCTGCCTTATCTAAGTCAGTACCCAAAAAATTCTTATTTTAGATTCAATATAACTTCCGTCTTGCCAAGTATATGAAAACAAACTATAAAAATATGTCAAGAAAATTGAAGCGCAACCGACATGCAATATTATCCATAAAAAAGGCGCCGACAAAAACGGCGCCGTAGTATTCAAAAATCGCTACAACCCGAATTAGCCCACCGCGGAAGGCAGAAATTCGGAGCGGTAAGAGTAAAGCGACCTGACGTACTTGTCCGCCTCCGGAAAATTCGGGAAACCCATCGTCTTTTCGTCGTACTCGAGCTCCGTCCCGGGGTGTATGCAGGAAATCATGCTCAGCAGCACGACCTCCGTAAACGGCGCCGCATACGAGAAATTCGACTCCGGCATCCTCCCCTCCACGATCGCGGAAGCCCAATCCGCCTGCGGATTGAACGGGAAGCGGTTGCGCTCCAATTTCTTCGGGGGAATCTTTCCGTCTTTCGCGAGTTTTATCTGCGCGCCGCGGTCCACGAGCCTTACTCCGGAACCGGTGTATTCGAAAGTCATCGTATTCTTGGTTCCCACGATGAAAATGCAGTTCATGTTCTTCGGGTCTTTGAGAAATTCGGGATCGACTCCCCTGATTTCCTTCGGGCGGCGCAGGCCGTCGAACCAGTGTATCTTCACAATCCCGTCCTTCCCGAATTTGTTTTTGAAGAACATGTCTATCGTCGCAGCTTTCGGCCAGCTGAAATCCTTTGCCGGAAGCGCGTCGGACACCAGCTTGAAGGGCGCGCCGAGCCCGAACGCCGAATACGGGTTGTCGAGAAAATGGCAGCCCATGTCGCCGGCGGACCCTGTCCCGAAATCGCGCAGCCCGCGCCAGTTAAACGGCACGACCTTCCCGCTGAACGGCCTCGGGTGCGCCACGTTCAGCCATAAGTCGTAGTCGAGAGTGGCCGGCTTGGAGGTCTCCTGGGGCATGGAGTCGAACCCCCACGAGCGGTCGGTCCAGGCGTATACGTCCTCGACTTCGCCCATTATTCCGCTCTCGAACCACTCGCGTATCGTGCGCCATGCGTCGTTTGTGTGCACCTGGTTGCCCATCTGCGTGTAGATGCCAGCCTCGGCCGCGAGCCTGTTGAGCTCGCGCGATTCCCATATCGTGCGCGTAAGCGGCTTTTCGCAAAAGACGTGCTTCTTCTTGGCAATCGCCCACGCGCATATCGGGTAGTGCGAATGGTCGGGGGTGCAGACGCACACGCCGTCGATGTCCCTGTCCATTTTGTCGAGCATTACGCGGTAATCCTTGAACTTCGGAAGCCCGCCTATCTTCTCCATGAGCCTCTTTCCCCAGTCGTCGCGGTAGCAATGGGCCGCGTAGCCTTCGTCGACGTCGCAAAGGGCGGCAATGTCGGCATCCTTGCTGTTGACGATGGAGTTCACGGACGACTTGCCCTGCCCGCCCCAGCCTATCACCGCGATTTTCGCGCGGGAATTCGCGCCCTTCACTTTTGAAGCCGCAAGCGACGGCAGAATCATTACGGAGCCGAACGCCGCGGAAGCTTTTAAAAAGTCCCTTCTTTTCATTTTTCCTCCAAATACGGTTTGCATTTGCGGCGGGGATTTCCCGCGCGCCTTTGTCAAAACAACATTTCCCGCTTTTGAAAATCGTCAAATAAAAACGGGGAATAAACCGACTTTTCAAAAGCAATGTCAAAATAATTCAAAATATTAAAACTATTGCGACAAAAGGGTTTGACTGCCATGCGGATTCCCGAATATTTTGGAGGAATTAAAGCGAATCCGCATTACGCCGAATCTATGCCTCACAAATACTACAAATGGGAAGTGCTCGCGCTGCTCTGGGCGGCGTTTTTTCTGAACCAGGCCGACAGGCAGGTGTTCAACACGGTTCTGCCGCTCATACAGGAATCCATGAAGCTTACGGCGGCGGAAGTCGGGCTTATAGCGACCATATTCAATTTGGTGTTCGCGCTGCTCGTGCCCATTTCCGGATACTTGGGCGACAGGTTCAGCAAAAAGGCGATGATAGTTTCGAGCATCGTCATATGGAGTTCCGCGACAATGCTCACGGGGCTCAGCACGGGGGTTTTGATGTTCATCGTATTCCGCAGCTTCGCCACGGGGCTCGGGGAGGCGATGTTCGGGCCCGCCAACTACTCAACGATAGCCGACTACCACAAGTCCACGCGCGCCGTCGCGATGAGCATACACCAGACCTCCTACTATTTCGGCGTAATAGCCAGCGGATTTTTGGCGGGCTACATCGGGCAGAGATGGGGGTGGCGGAGCGCCTTTCTGATTTTCGGAGCTGTCGGCGTGCTCCACGGGTTCGTGATGTTCTGGCGGCTGCGCGACAAAACCCGCCCCGAAGGCGAAACTCCCGAAGCGCGGGCAGCGGGAAATTCCCCCGCGCCCGAAAAGATAAAATTTGCGGAGGCCATGCGCGCGCTGTTCAGGGTTCCGACCGCCGTAATTCTCACGGCCTGTTTCGCGGGGCTGATATTCGTGCTGACCGGATACCTCACTTGGACGCCGACGTTCCTGTACGAAAAATTTTCGATGAGCCTCGCCGACGCGGGCTTCAACTCCATGTTTTACACCCACCTCGCGGCGTTCGCGGGGATTCTCATCGCGGGGAAAATGTCGGACAGGCTGGCGGTTAAAAAGCCGTCTTACAGAATACTCATGCAGAGCGCGGGGCTGCTCGCGGCAACCCCGTTTATTGTGACGATGGGGCACGCGCAGTCGCTCACCGCGGTGTACATAGGGCTCGCGGGCTTCGGATTCGCGCGCGCGTTTTTCGACGCCAACACCTACCCCGTCCTCTACGACGTTATTCCCGAAAAATACCGCTCGTCGGCGGCGGGCGTCATGCTGATGATAGGGTTTGCGGCGGGCTCGTTCTCGCCGCTGATACTCGGCGCGATAAAGCCCCACATCGGGCTTTCGGCGGGCATTTCCATGCTGGCAGCAATATGGGCAATATGTTCGGTCGCCCTGTACGCGGGATACAAATTCTTTTATATGGACGACTGCCGAAAGGCGCGCGAGTGCGGCGCAAAATAAGAAACCATGTCCGGGCATGAGCAAGCTTAAAAACAAGTTTATAGAAGTCGCAGTCGCGCCGGAGCTCGGCGGGCGGATTATGGAATTTTCGCTCTCGGGGCGCAATTTTCTCTTTGAGAATCCGCTTTTAAAAGGCGCAGAGAACGTCCAGCCGACGGGCGCGTGGGACGGCAAATGGCTCAACTACGGCGGGGAGAAAATCTGGCCCGCCCCGCAGGGTTGGAACGACCCCGAGCGAGAATGGGGCGGCCCTCCCGACCCCTTCATAGACGGCGGGCGTTTTGAAGTTCTGGCGGAGGGAGAAAATTTCATAGAGATCGCAAGCCCCGTTGAGCCGCGCTCGGGCGTTCGGATTTCGCGGAAAATCGAAATTCTCGAAGGGCAGTCGCGCGCAAAAATATCCGCAAAGCTGTTCAACCGCTCGGGAAAGGCCAAGCGGTGGTCTCTCTGGCCGGTCGCGCAAATGGCCCAGACTTCCGAAAACTGCGAGGCGTCGGTGCCCGTAGGGGGTTCCGGCTGGAAGATAATGCACGGGCTGGCCAACAACCCGCAATACGTCTGTGACGGCGGGATTCTGCGCGTGAAATACATGCGGATTGTGGGCAAGGCGGGCGCGCTCGCCCCCGCGGGCTGGACGGCTTTCGGCGACCTCGCAAACGGCCGGCTCTTCGCCGCCTCCTTCAAGTTCGACCCGTCCGCCGAGTATCCCGATTCCGCGTCGGTTCAAATCTGGACGAGCGGGGAGGGCGCGATATATTCGAGAAACGCCCTGCGGATTTTCGGAGCGTCCGGCCCGGATAATCCCCCGTACACGGAACTTGAAATCCTCTCGCCGCTCGCGGAAATTCCGCCTGGCGGCTCCGCGGGCTTTGAATACTTTCTCGGGGGCTGCGAGGTCGCGAAAGGCGAATCCGTCCATTCGGTTTCCGGCGAATGCGCCGTCACCGCGCGCCTTCAAAAAGACGGGGACGGCGGCTTCAAATTCTCAGCCGGATTTTTCAAAGAGGGCGAAATAGAAATCGCGGCGTTCTCGGAAACCTCGGAAACGCCGCTTTTGAGAAAAAAATGTTCCCCCGTCTCCCCCGTTTGCGCGCGCGGGGAAATCCCGCGCGGGGCGCGCCTTTTGACCGCAAAATTTTTCGACAATTCCGGAAATCCGTCAACAATCGACAGCATTAAATTATGAAAAATCTCAAAGGCAAAATCGCCCTCGTCACGGGGGCCTCGCAGGGCATCGGGCGCGGGATAGCGACCGAGCTCGCAAGAAACGGAGCGCGCGTCGTCGTCAACTACCGAGACGCCGGCAACCTCGACAGGGCGGAAAAAGTCGTCGCCGAAATCGGGGAGCTCGGAGGGGAGGCGGTCGCAATGGAATGCGACGTCACTGATTCGAAAACCGTAGCCGCCCTCTTTAAAAAAATCGGGGAAAAATTCGGGCGGCTCGACATACTCGCAAACAACGCCGGCACTTCGCAGCCCAAAGACATATTCGAAATCACCGACGAGGATTGGGACAGGATTATCAAGACCAACCTCACGAGCGGCTTCTACTGCGCGCGGCAGGCGATGCTGATGATGCGCGAACAGAAATTCGGGCGGATAGTGTTCACGTCCTCCGTCGTCGGGCACCGAGGCGCGCTCTTCGGGCACGTGCACTACGCCGCGACCAAGGCTGGCCAGATGGGAATGGTAAAGACCCTCGCGCGCACGGGCGCGCCCTATGGGATAACTGTGAACGCCGTCGCCCCCGGGATAGTCGACACCGAGCTTCTCCACAAGACCCACGGGGACGACGGCGTGGAGGCGTTGGCGAAAACCATACCGCTCGGGCTCGGGAGCGTCTCCGACATAGGCAGCGCGGTCGCCTTTTTGTGTTCAGACGCGGCGCACTACATCACGGGAGTTACGCTCGACGTAAACGGGGGAACGTATTTCAGATAGCATGGAGCCGCAAATCACATGGCTTTGCCAGGGGGGGTTTCTCTTCGAGTGCGGCGGGCTCCGCATTGTCGCCGACCCTTACATGTCGGACGTGCTCGCCGCGCGCGGATTTGGCAGAATGGTTCCGCCGCCGATCCCCTGCGGCGAACTCAACCCCGACTGGGTGGCGTTCACGCACGACCACATCGACCACTTCGACGAAACGACGGTTTCGGAAATCTGCCGCGCCTACCCGCGCTGCAAATTCGCGGGGCCGGAAAGCGCGCGCGCGCACTTTGGGAAACTCGGGTTTTCAAATGAATTTTTCACACTAAAACCCGGGGAAAAATTCGCGTTTTCCGAAAATGCTTCGGCGGTGCCCACCCCCGCGTTCCACTCCGACCCTCACGCAATAGGCCTGCTGTTCGACCTGTGCGGAAAGCTCGCGTGGCTGAGCGGAGACACGCTCTCCGACCCGTCGCTCGCCGAAAGCGTCGATAAGCTCGCGGGGGGCAAAAAAATTTCCGCCGCCATGATATGCATAAACGGCAAACTCGGCAACATGAACGCCGAAGAAGCCGCCGAGACCGTTTTGCGACTGCGTCCGGAGTTCGCCGTGCCAATGCACTTCGGGCTGTTTGCGGGCAATACCGCCGACCCCGCGCCGTTCGCCGAAGAGCTCGCCAAAGCCGCGGTAAAGTGCCTCGTCGCAACCCCCGGCAAACCCTTCAAAATTTAACTGAAATGAAAGTCACCGCAATCAAGACATTCGTATGCCACGCATACAGGACAAACTGGGTCTTCGTCAAGGTCATGACCGACTCCGGGCTCTACGGGGTCGGCGAAGCCACCCTCGAATACCGCGAGCCAACCGTCGTGCAGGCGATCATGGAGCTCGAGAGGTACCTCGTCGGCAAAGACCCCCACAACATCGAGGCCTTCTGGCACGACGCCTGCCGCGACGCCTACTGGCGCGGGGGCGTAGTCCTCATGAGCGCGCTCGCGGGCGTTGAGATGGCGCTCTGGGACATCAAGGGCAAAGACCTCGGGGTTCCCGTCTACAAGCTGCTGGGCGGCAAGGTGCGCGACAGCGTAAAATGTTACGCAAACGGCTGGTTCGCCGGAGCAAAAACGCCCGAAGAATTTGCAGAAAAGGCGAAAATCGCCGTGGAAAACGGTTTTAGCGGGCTGAAATGGGATCCCTTCGGGAAGGCGTACCTTAACATAGACCCGAAGTCTCTGAACGACGCCCTCGACTGCGTCGCCGCCGTAAAAGACGCCGTGGGCGACAAAGTGCACCTGATAATAGAGGGGCACGGGAGGTTCAACGTGCCTACGGCGGTGCGCATCGGCAACGCCCTCGAAAAATTCGGCATACTGTGGTTTGAGGAGCCCATTCCGCCGGACGACAAAAAAGGCATCGCGTGGGTGCGCTCGAAAATCTCCACCCCCGTTTCGGGCGGCGAGCGCCTTTACAGCCGCTTCGAATACGCGGACTACCTGCGCATGGAGTGCGCCGACTTCTGGCAGCCCGACGTCTCGCACGCGGGCGGGATAATGGAGGTGCGCAAAATCGCGTCCATGGCGGAGGCCCACTACATTCCCGTGTGCCCGCACAACCCGAGCGGGCCTGTCGCCAACGCCGCCACCCTGCAGCTCGCTGCCTGCACGCCCAACTTCTACCTGCTCGAAACCATGTCGAGCGACATTCCGTGGCGCGCCGACGTCAGCACGGAAAGGGTGAAGTTTGAAAACAGCGAGATGTTCATTCCCGACCTCCCGGGGCTCGGAATAGACATAAACGAGGGTGAAATCGCAAAACACCCCTACGAGTGCCGCAACCTGCGCCACTATGTCGGCACGCTGACCGACATCCGCCCCGCGGACTCGAAAGGGTATTTCCGGAAATAAATCCCGAAGTTAAACGTCAAGGCGAAAAGCGGGTTTCCAAGCCCGCTTTTTTTGCGCCCCCCTACTCCGCCTCTCCCCTTATTATTTCAAGCATCCGCCGCGACAGTATTTTGCGCGAATCGTCGTCCACGAGGCTGAACCTGTTGCCGTCGTTGGGCGTGCTGAGATAATTCCAGACGCAGTATTGGATTCCGTTTTCTTTGAGAAGCGAAATCACGTCTCGCATATAGTTTTCGCGCGACTCCGCGGGGGCGTGGCGGATTGTGCCGAATTCCCCGCACCACAAAATCTTGTCGGGGTGCTCCCGCGCGAAGTCGAACGCGGGCTTCAACATGGCGCGCAAGGCCTCCCTGTCCATGGCCTTGAAATTTTTGTAATCGCCGGTCCCCTGCCCGACGAGCTTCCGGAATTCGAGGTACGGCGCGATATCCGACGGATAGCGCATCACGCGGTTGTAGAAGAGCGGGGCGGCCTGCAAAACCCCCCGCTGGTGCGTAAACTCGAACGGCGAATAAAAATGGAACGTGTAAATTATATTCGGGTCTTCGTAGAGCTTCAGCTTCCGCAGCGCGCCCGCGCCGTTCCAGTTTACGCCGCCCAAAATTATTTTGCGCTCCGGATTGAGCCTGCGAATTTCGGAAATTGCCGCGTCCGCGAGCGCGTTCCACTTTTCGGGGTCAACGTTGCGGACTTCGTTGAGCAGCTCGAACGCCACCGCCTTTCTCCCCGAAAACCTCCTCTCGAATTCGGCCCAAAGCGCGACAAACCGCCTTTGAAGATCGGGGTCGTCGAGCAGCCCGGTCTTCTCTTTGATGTCGGCGTAGTTCCCGATTGCCTTGTGGAGATTCAAGACGACGTTGAGGCGGTATTTTTCGCACCAGCCCGCGAATTTCTCCATTATCTCAAAAATCTCGCCGCGGTACTTGTACGGGGACTCTTCGACGACTATCTGGTCGAAGCCGAGCCTGACGTGGTCGAGCCCCATTTCGGCGATGTTTTTGATGTCGTCCTCGGTTATGTACGAGCGGAAGTGCTCCATGTCGCCGACGGTGATTTTCATGCGCCACTCCCCGGGCAGGACGTTGAAGCGCTTGTAGTTCGTAAGCCACCCGCCTATGCCCATTCCGCGCTCGAACCCCTCGAATTTCGCGCGCTCCGCGCCGAAAGCCATAAGCGCCGCGGCGAACGCCGCGAACGCCGCAAATATCGTCTTCAATTTCATAAGCAACCTTTCATCCAATCCGGACGCTACCGCATTCCGCGCGCGAGTCAACCCGGGCGTCTCCGGAATTTACGCAACTGTTGCGCCTCACGCATCCTTTATGCAAGCCGTAAAAACAGCGATATTTCTTGAAATTTCAAAAAATTCCTGCCAAACCCAAAGCGGAAAATATGAAAAAAGCGCGCAAAAAAATTTCGCTCTCGAAGCTCGCGGAAAAACTCGGGCTATCAAAGAGCTCGGTTTCGAGGGCGCTCTCCGGAAGCCCCGGCGTCTCCGCGAAAACCGCAAAAGCCGTGGCGGAGGCCGCAAAAAAATTCGGCTACAAAAAGAGCGTCCCTCTTTCAAGGGCGATGTCTTTCGCAAGGAGCGGCGCCGCCGGAGACTTCGAGACAATCGCCTTCGTCAATGCAAAGCCGGTGAGGGACTTTTACGGCAGATACAGCGCGATATCCAAATACGTGTCGGCGGCGAAAGAGGCCGCCCGAAGCCGCGGATACGCCGTGTGCGACATATGGCTGCACGAAAAAAACTTCACTCCCGCGAAGTTCGAAAAACTCGCCGCCGCGCGCGGCATACGCGGCGGAATCGTGTTCGGGCACTATTACAGGGACAGCGTCCCCGCCGAATTTCGCGGAGCCATGGGAAAGCTGAAACTCGTCTCAATGGGCGTGAAATCGAACGCTCCGGTAAAAAGCTCCGTCTTCATGGACAGGTTTCTGATGGTAAGGGGATTCGTCGAAAGGATAATGCGCGGCGGCTACGGGCGCGCCGGATTCATCGTGGAGAGGTTCGCCGACAAATGCGAGGACGGCAAATTCACGGGCGGATTTTTCGCCGCGCAATTCGGGCGGACGGGCGCCTGCCCGATTCCCCCGCTCTACTGGGAAAACGCCTGCGGCAAAAATTTTTCAAAAATCTCGGAATACGCCCGCAAATACAAACTCGACGCGATTTTCTCGTATTCCACCGACGTCTCCGAAATAATCAGCAGACTTCCCATAGGCGAAAATATAAAAATTTTCCACTACGACGAAAACTTCGCCGATCCCCGGACACCGCGCATATCGAACCAGAAAGAGGTCGGGCGCGCGGCGGTAGAAACGCTCTCTGAAATGCTCTGCACGGCGGGGAGAACGTGGGCGAAAAAGCCGCCGGAAATTTCGATAGCGCCGGAATGGGCGCGCGCGGCGCCCGCTATCCCTCGAGCATAGCGGCGACGATCGACGGAACGGGAATCCTCCTGCCGGCGAGGTGGTCGCGCAGCATCGCCGAAAGCCACGGCCTGTCGCTTTCAACCTCGGCGACCTCCAAAAACTTTTCCGAACCTTCGGAAACAACCCTGTATTTTTTGACGTCAACCGCAACGGGCGCGACCTCGCCCGCAAGCGTTGCGGAAACGCGGCACGCGCCGGCCTCCGTGTTCAGCTCGACGGAAAACGCCCCGTCCTGGAAATACTGCGGATACTTGTTTTTCACGTATCCCTCAATGGCCATTGACTTGAATTTGTTCATCATAATTTTTATCGCGCCGAATTTTTTATGGTATTGTAGGCCTCGTTGATCCGTTTTAGCTCCGATTCCATCGCCGCTATCGCGTACTCGCCCACGCCCTTGGAGCGCAGCACGTCGGGGTGGAGCTCCTTGCACTTGGCGCGGTAGACCTTTTTGACTTCCTCGAACGGCGCGCCGAAAGGCACTCCGAGCGCGGCGTGCGCCTCAATGAGCTCGCGGCCCGCCGAGCCGGCTTCTCCCGCGCGTGAGCCGCCGAACCACGGAAATTTGGACAGGTTCACGCCCAATTCCGCGGCGGCCTCGGCGAGCGCGCCCTTTTCGGAATCGTTCACGTCGCCGTCGCTGAGCGCCACGCGCAAAAGGAGTATGAAAAAGCTCTCGCGCGCCTCGGGGCTCGGAAACAGCGCGCAGAACCTGCGCGCAACGCTACCGAGAGTTTCGCCGGAATTTTTCGAGCGGCGGAAATGCCCCACAGCCTTCTCGCGCGTCTCGGAGTCGAGGCGCATTTCGGCGAAAATTTTTTCGATTTCGGCAATCTCGCCCTCGCTAACCCTTCCGTCGGCCTTGGCGATCTTAGATATGCCCTCGCACGCGAGCTCCAGGAATTTCGAGCGCGCCGCAAGCGAGCTTTCGGAAGAATCGGAGACGGAATCGCACACATGCCCTATCGCAACCCCGAGCGCGACGCCTATCGGCCCGCCGAAACACGCCCCGAGCACCCCGCCGATAAACTTGCCCCTAAGCCTCATACTGCAACCTTTCCGAGGCCTCTATCCTGCGCCGCGCGCAAATTTCCTCCATGACAAGCTTCACCTGCCGCGCGAGCTTGGAATCCGGCGTATAGTCGGCCCTGACAGCATAATTCACCCTGTTTTCATCGAGCAGCCGGTGCGCCTTTTCGCGCTTTTCCAAAGTCCCGTCGTGAACCGCTATCGAATAGCCTCCCTGCGTCTTGACGAGCTTCATCGCGGGAATGTCGGTAGAGCCGTCGCCGAAATATATCATTCTGCGGAACGGCACGGGGCGGGCGTCCTCGGGCATATAGCGGTTGACGGAATCCTGTATGTCGAAAACGCCCTTGTTTATGCGGAACAAAAACTGCATTTTTGTCGTGTAGTTTACGACGAGCGACGGCCAAAACGCCGCGCCGTCCCCGCCATACATGAAGCTCGACGCGTATATTTTGTCGAACTTGCCGCCTATGGCCGTGCCCTCTATCATTTCACGTATTCCGGACGAGATGACATAGTGCCTGACGGTCGCGCCCAGACGCGCGCCGTATGCGTTTATGTCGGAAAACCAATCGCCTCCGCCGCAGTCGACGAGCCCGTCGAAAAATTTCACGCTCCTGCCAAATTCCACAAAGTCCTCGCGCCTTATTTTTATATTCGCCGCGCGCGCCTCGGCGCACATAAGGTACATGTATGCGAGAATCGCGTCGGCATCCTGCGCGCGCGCGAGTGCGCAAGTGCGCTCCCAAAATTCGTGCGGCGGGGTTTGCAATTTCGGGAAAAAGGCGTAATCCTGCATATTCGTCGGCGAGAGCGTGCCGTCGAAATCATAGCACAAAGCGATAGTGAAATTGTCGGTACAAGCGTCCATACTTCGCCGTAAAATAGAATTTTTGGTATTAAGAAAAATTTTTCCGCCAAACGCAACGCGAAAAGGCGCGCCCCGCGCCCGCGCAGCGCAACCAAGCCAGCGAATCCATTTTGGATGAAGAGCGAGGGCGGGCGGCAGGGCCGCTTCCATAGAAGGGGGCGGCAGAGCCGCTTCCATTGAAGGGGCTGGCGCCCCTTACGCCCATTGCTTTGCAATAGGGCTATCCCCACTATTTCGGAGTTCGTTTTAAAAAACCAAAGGTTCCCGATTTGGCGCAATGATTTTGGATGAAGAGCGAGTATAGGGAAGCCGCCAAGGGCGCGTGGCGTATTCGACATACGCGAGCGGTCTTGGCGGCTTCCCTAACGCAGCTATTCGTCAAAAGCATTCGTCAAATCCGGTCGGAGAGGCCGTCTGGGGTTGCCCCTGAAAGAGCCGCAAGAACTTCGCCCGCCAAATATATGGAGCCGGTTGAAACTATCGTCTCTCCGGCGCCGACATACGGGCAGCGGCGCCCAGGCCTGAAAACTTCGCCTACCTCGCACTCCTCTATCGGCACGCCGCAGTCGCCGACGCATTTTTTCAAGGCTTCAAAATTCAGGGCGCGAGGCTCTCGCGGAACGAGAAGCAGGATTTTTTTCGCGTATTTTGATATAACCTTGAAGAGCGGAACCGCCCGCTCTTCCCCGAGCACGCCCACGGCTATGACGGGCTTTTCGCCGCCGAGCGAGCGCAAGTTGCATTCCAAAGTCCGGGCGCCCTCCTCGTTGTGGGAAGAGTCGAGAATGAGAGTGGAACCGTTTGCGAGCGGTATCTTCTGCCAGCGCGCCGGCCAAGAGACGTCGAGCAGCGCCCGTCGCGCCGAGCTTTCGTCGAGGATGGAAAATATTTTGGCGGATCCCCCCCTGTCGGCGCGCCCGCGCAAAACGCGCGCGCAAAGTAGCGCGACCGCCGCGTTGCGGCGTTGGAATTTCCCGAAAAGCGACGTTTCCGGAAGGGAATTTTCGTCCGGAAAATAGTCGCGGACATCGTAAAACGGCGCGCCAACTTCCTCCGCCCTTGCGCGTATGACTCCAAACGCGCTGTCGGGCACGAACCCGCACACGACGGGGACGGATTTTTTTATTATGCCCGCCTTTTCAGCCGCGATTTTTTCGCAAGTGCCTCCCAGAAGCGCCGTGTGGTCGAGGCCGATGGAAGTTATCGCGCAGATGTCGGGGCTAACTATGTTTGTGGAGTCGAGGCGGCCCCCGAGCCCGACCTCCACGACGGCGGCGTCCACCTTAGCCTCGGCGAACGCGCAAAAGGCGAGAAGCGTCATATACTCGAAGAACGACGGATACGCAGCCCTGTCGGAAGGGTCGAAAATTTTGTCGGCAATTTCCCTGAGGGAGCGTATGCGAAGCAGGATTTCCGCGCGCGAAAGCTCCCTGCGGTTTATCTGAACCCTTTCGCCGATGTTGACCAGATGCGGGGAAGTGAACATGCCCGTCTTTGCGCCGCCGGCGCGCAGAATGCGTTCTATCATGGCGCACACGGAACCCTTGCCGTTCGTGCCCGCCACATGGATTACCGGATATTTCAGGTGCGGGTTCCCGAACGCCTCCGCAAACTTCCGGATCCTGTCCAGGGAAAATTTCGACCCCGCGTTGCGCAGGGCGCAAACGAAGTCGAGGGCGGATTGGAAGTCGGCAAGACTGCCGCGCTCTGTCGGTGTTTCAGACATAATCAAACGCGCAACTCAACCACCGGCCGCGCGATTTGTAAAGAAGAATGATGCCCCGAAACAAAACGAGCTTTCAATTTGTCAAAAAAACTGAATAATAAAAGTTATGAAAAAAGTCCTGCTCATCAACGGAAGCCCGAACGAAAAGGGCTGCACCGCCCTCGCGCTCGAGGAGGTTGCGGCGGCGCTCAAAAGGCGCGGAATCGAATGCGAAACAAGGAATATCGGAAAGAAGCCCGTCGCCGGCTGCATAGCGTGCGGATCGTGCCGCAAAACGGGCAAGTGCGTCTTTGACGACGCCGTAAACGAGATCCTCGCCTCCGCGGACGAATACGCCGCCCTCGTCGTCGGCTCGCCCGTATACTACGCGGGGGCGTCGGGGCAGCTCTGCGCCCTGCTCGACCGCCTGTTCTACGCGGGCGGCGGACGCTGGGAGGGCAAAATCGGCGCGTGCGCGGTCTCCTGCCGCAGAGGGGGAGCGACGGCGGCGTTCGACAGGCTGAACAAATATTTTTTGATGAGCAATATGCCGGTCGCCCCGTCGCAGTACTGGAACCAGATCCACGGCAACACGCGGGAAGAGGCTGCGCAAGACGCCGAGGGTTTGCAAACCATGCGGACGCTGGGGGATAACATCGCGTGGATGATGAAATCCTTTGAAGCCGCCGAAAGGGCGGGCGTCCGCATTCCGGAGCGCGAAGAGCGCGTGCGCACAAATTTTATAAGGTAGCTTCCCGACGCTATCCGAGAGATCGTGCGGCCGCCTTTTTCCCGACGGCTTCGCCCATAGCCGCCGCGTTGCCCGTGACGCGATAGCTCGCGTGCGGAATAAAACCGCCGCTTATGCAGCGCCCCGCCATATACAAGTTGGAAAAATCCGCGCTTTCAAGGGCGCGCATGGGAATATCGTAGGGTTTGGACTTCATTCCGCCGTCGGAAAACGCGCGCGACGACGCGTCCAATCCGTGGATATCCGTCCAATATTCGACTCTGCATACGGCGTCTTCAAACCGCGCTTCCCGCGCGACGTCTTCGGCGGTTATTTCGTATTTTCCCCTGAGCCTGCGCCCTTCGCGGATGCCCAGATGCGAGGCGGTCAGCGCAAGCCTCATATTTTTCCACACCCCTCCCAGGGCGCGAAGGGCGGCCGCCATTTTGTTGATTTCCGCCCGCGCCGCGACGGTATGCGCCGTATACATTTCGGCATCGTCGCACGGAACGGCGAATTCGTGGTTGACCATAAAAACGGTCCATCCGTCCCTGATTTGAAACAGAGACGGCGACGAATAACTCGGCGACATTCCCGCCGCCGCGCAAAAAGAGTCCAGCGCAAATTTCATGGCTTCGGGATCGTAGAGGTGGGGGGCGTCTTGCGCGCCGGTTTTGTCAAGGGCTGCGAGCAGCTCGCGCAAAAGCCCGCCCTTGTTGCGCCAATCGAGGATCAGGCATACGAGCCCTGACGTCCAAATGCCTCCGAGACACCCCTGCTGCTCTATGAGGGCCGTATTCGCCCCCTTTCTCGCGGAAGCGACAGCCGCCGCCCACCCAGCGGGCCCGCCGCCGCACACGATTACGTCAAATTCTCGGGCGGGTTTGACGCTTTGATTTTCTTTGCCGGCAAAAAGAAACTGCGGGCAGGCCGCCGCCGCCGAAGCGGACAAAGCCCGTTTTATCATCTCGCGCCTTTTCATAACGGCAAAAATACGGGAGAGATTTTAAACTGCAACAGTTTTCCCGTTTCGGCGCGCTATTTCCCGCCAAGCTCCGCTCGGAGGGCTTCGAGCTCCTCCCAGCGCGCCATCAGCCGTTCGTCCTCGGCGCGGATCCGCTCGAGGCGCGCGTTTATTTCGGCGATGGAGGAGGCGTTGGCGACGACAAATTCGGAGTCCGCAAGCTTTTCGGAAATCTCTGCCGCCTCCGCCTCGAGCGCCTCTATGAGCTCGGGGATTTTTTCGAGCTCTTCGCGCTCCCTGTTGGAGAGCTTCGAGCGGCGTTTTGGCTGCGCGGCGGCAATCTTGCGTTCGGCGGGCTTTTCCGCGCTCTCCGCGGCTCTGCGGGCGCGGAATTTCTCCCACTCGTCGTATCCGCCGACTATCTCGGCGATCTCCCCGTTCCCGCAGAAGCAGAACGCGCCGCTTACGATGTTGTTCAAAAACTCCCTGTCGTGCGAAACTATCAGAATCGTCCCCGGAAAAGAGACGAGGGCGCTCTCGAGAATTTCTATAGTCTCGATGTCGAGGTCGTTCGTGGGCTCGTCGAGCACGAGCAAATTGGCGGGGACGGAAAATATTTTCGCGAGCATCAGGCGGTTTTTCTCCCCGCCCGAAAGCGAGCCTATCTGCGTCATCATACGCGCGGGGTCAAAGAGAAAGCTTTGCAGATAGCCCGCGACATGCCGCCGCTGCCCGTTGACCGCCACGTATTCGGATCCCCCGCCTATGAATTCGAAAGGCGTGGAATTGGGGTCGAGCTCCGCGCGCAGCTGGTCGAAGTACGCGACTTTTACGCCCGAGCCGGCGGATACCCCGCCCGAATCGGGTTTCATCCTACCGAGCATGGCGTTCAGCAAAGTCGTCTTCCCCGCCCCGTTGCGCCCTATTATGCCGATTTTGTCGCCTCGGTAAACCGTAGCCGAGAAGTTTTTCACAATAGGCTCCCCGCCGTAGGACACCGTGAGGTTTTTGACCTCCAAAACCTTCTGCCCGCTCTCGGAAAACTCCTGCGCGCGGAGCTCCGCAAGCCCCGCGCGCGACACCCTCGAAGCCCTGATTTTCCTAAGCCGCATGAGTTCCTTGACGCGCCCCTCGTTGCGGGTGCGCCGCGCCTTAACGCCCTGCCTCAGCCACGCCTCCTCCCTGGCGAGCTTCTTGTCGAATTCCGCCTCCTCCCTCTCGCGGGCGGCGAGCAGCTCGTCGCGGCGCGCCGTGAATTTGTCGAATCCGCAGTCGAAAGAGATCAGCTTTCCCCTGTCCACCTCCGCGACCCTCGTCGAAAGGGCGCGGAGAAAGCTCCTGTCGTGCGAGACGAATACGGCAGTCTTGCCGCAGCCCTTCAAAAATTTTTCGAGCCACACGGCGGAGTCTATGTCGAGATGGTTGGTTGGCTCGTCGAGCAGAAGCAGGCCCGGGTCGGAGACGAGCCCCGCCCCGAGAAGCGCGCGGCGCCGAAGCCCCGCGGAGGCCTCGGAAACGTCGAGCGACGGGTCGAGCTCCAGCCGGTCGGCAGTCTCCAGAATTTTCACGTCGGCTGCCCACACATCGGAATCCCCAAGTCCGGCGCCGCCCGTTTCCGATTCCGCCTCGGCGGCGTTCTCCCTGCGCAGGGCGGCGAGCCTTCCGGCCTCGCCGAGGCCCGCCGCGAGAACGGCGTAGACGCTGCCGCGCAAACCCGTCGGAACCTCCTGCGGCAGATAGGCGACCGACAAACCCCTGGCGCGCTCCACAAGCCCTGAGTCCGGCAAGACCGCGCCCGCCATGATTTTCAGCAGCGTAGTTTTCCCGCACCCGTTGCGGCCTATGAGCGACATGCGGTCGCCCGCCTCAACGCTCAAATCTGCGGCGTCGAGCAATACGCGGTCCCCGTACCTCAGCGAAACCCTGTTGAGAGAAAGCAATCCCATAAACGGAAAAACCTAAGGGCGGCGGCGCGCGGAATCAACGCAAATCTGGCGCGGCGGCGGGAAAGTCCGGCGCGGAAGCGCGCCCTCGAAAAACGGCGGGACGGCGGCAAAAATTTTGTTGTAGCGCGGCGGCGGCGGGTGCATACTTTCCGCAATAATTTTATGCCGCATTTGAAAAACAAAAACGATTCGCAAAAATGAAAGCCGGAGAACTCTTCGATTTGCCGACTTCGCTTGAAAGGTTCTCCGAATTTTTCACGCCCGACATGTCGCCCTGGGAATGGGTCGGCAACATCAAAAACGCGCTCGCGAGCGTCGACTTTTCGTCGCTCGACTCAAAGAGCGACATACCCGACGGCGTGACGGTGCGCGGCGACGTCTACATACACCCGTCCGCCAAGCTGCCCGCCTACGCGGAAATCAACGGCCCGGCGTGGATAGGCGCAAACGTCGAAATGCGCATAGGCTGTTTCATACGCGGAAGCGTGATCATCGGCGAGGGGTGCGTGGTCGGCAACTCGTGCGAATATAAAAACAGCCTGCTCCTGGAAAAGGTCCAGACCCCCCACTACAATTATGTCGGCGACTCGGTGCTCGGCAACCGCGCGCATTTGGGCGCCGGCGTGATATGCGCAAACCTGCGGCTCGACAAGGGCAACGTGATGGTCACCCTTCCCGAGGGCCGCGTGAACTCAAACATGCGCAAGCTCGGCGCGATGCTCGCCGACGACGCGGAGGCCGGCTGCAACGCCGTCCTCCAGCCGGGCTCGATTCTCATGAAACGCTCCATCGTCCTGTCCTGCATGGCGTTCAAGGGGTATCTTGAAGAGAACACAATGGTGGGCGAAAAGCTCCAGCTCAAAAAGATGCCGCGCTTCGGATTCTAAACAACCCGCTTACCCGTCTCCAACGCAAACGACAACCAAAAGATTATGAAAATATCCGTAGTAATTCCCGTCTACAACGAGGAAGGCAATCTCGCCGCCCTCTTTAAAAGGCTCTGCAAATCCATGGACGAAATCGGAAGGCCGTGGGAGGCCATCTTCGTGAACGACGGCAGCCGCGACGCCTCCGGAGAGCTGCTTCGCCAATACCAGAAGGAGCGTCCCGACGTCGTCAGGATAATAGATTTCAACGGCAATTTCGGGCAGCACACGGCGATAGTCGCGGGCTTCGAGCGCGCCAAGGGGGATATCGTCGTCACCATAGACGCCGACCTCCAAAACCCGCCCGAGGAAATCCACAAGCTCATCGAGAAAATCGACGAGGGCCACGACGCCGTGGGCGCGTACAGAAAGAAGCGCGAAGACACCTTTTTCAGAAAATACGCCTCCAAGCTCGTAAACTTCGCGCGCGACAAAATGACGAGCATCAGAATGAAGGACCAGGGCTGCATGCTGCGCGCCTACAAGCGGAAAATCGTGGACGGCATAATACAAACCAACGAGCGCTCCCTCTTCATTCCCGCGCTCGCCTACACGCTCGCGTCGAACCCGACGGAAGTCGAGGTCGAGCACTCCGAAAGGCTCGCGGGAGAGTCGAAATACAGCCTCTACAAGCTCATCCGCCTGAACTTTGACCTCATAACGGGCTTTACGCTCGTGCCGCTGCAAGTGTTCACCATCGGCGGGTTCATATCGAGCCTGGGGTCGCTCGCGCTCGTCGCGATACTCCTGTTCAGGCGGTTTTTCCTCGGCTCGGAAGCGGAAGGGCTGTTTACGCTGTTCGCGATTCTGTTCTTCCTCGTCAGCGTGGCGATTGTCGGCATAGGGCTAATCGGCGAATACGTAGGCAGGATATACCAGGTAGTCCAGGCCAGGCCGAAGTACATAATAAAGGACACGGTGGGCTTCGATGGAAAATAGGCCCCGCATTCTGTTTTTCGGGTTCAGCGACGTCGGGTACAGGTGCCTGAAACTCCTGCTCGACAAGGGCTGCGACGTCATAGGCGTCTTTACGCACGACGCCGACCCGCACGAGGCCCATTGGTTCCAAACGCCCGAAAGCCTCGCAAAGGAAAATTTCATCCGCGTATTCAAGCCGGGCACTTTGAAGACGGAAAAGTGGTTCCGAAAAGTCAGGTATATGAAACCCGACCTCATTCTGTCGCTATACTACCGCAACTTCATACCGGAGGAGATTTTTTCCCAGGCGCGCCTCGGGGCGTACAACATGCACGGCTCATACCTGCCGGCCTACCGGGGGCGCGCGCCGCTCAACTGGTCTATAATAAACGGCGAGGACCACTGCGGCGTAACCCTTCACACGATCGAAAAAAAATTCGACGCGGGCGAAATCGTCGACCGCGAGAAAGTCGCGTTCGGCCCCGATGAATACGTGGGAGACATCCAGCCGAGGGTTGCGGCGGCGGCTGTGCGCGTCCTCGAAAGATCCCTACCCTCGCTGCTTGCGGGCGTCCCCAGGCTGGAAAAACAGGACGAATCGAAAGCGTCGTATTTCGGCAAACGCGCGCCGGAGGACGGGCGGATAGACTTCTCAAAATCCGCGCGGGAAGTCTTCAACCTCGTAAGGGGCGTGAGCAGGCCGTTTCCGGGAGCGTTCGCGGAAATCGGCGGCAGGCGGTACACCATTTGGCGCGCAAGGCCTTTGGAGGATTTCAAAGGGGGCCGCGCCGGCGAAATAGTATCCCGCGAGCCGTTTATCATCGCCTGCGGAAAGGGCGCGCTGGAAGTTTCCGAATGCGACGAATCGCCCGCGCGGGAATAAGTTTCCGTATTTCCGCGCGCCGCCATAGCGCGCCATTCATTTCGCATTTTCCGCTTGCCGCGCGGCAAGCCCGCTGCCGATTCCGCGCGCCGCCGCGCATTTTAACGGGCGGCGAGGCTGAAAGCGCAGCGGCCGATTCCGAACCGCGCCGCAGCCTCGGGCAGGCGGAAACTCCGCCTCGCTACCCGAGCATTGATTCGTACAATCCCTCAACGGCCCTCGCCGCCTTGGCGATTTCCGAATAATCTTTCGAGCCGCTTTCGAGCGCGCCCTTTATCAGTTTTCCCTCGCGGGCGACGAGCTCGTCGTGGAGCGGGAAATATTCGTCGAACAGAAAATACGAAAACCTGACGAGCCTCTCGTCGCCGAACGCGAGCCGCTGGAGCTTGGAGCCGTGCGAAGAGTAGGCGTCCACCGCCAGGGACTTCCCGCCGAGCACGGCGTCTTTGATGTCGGGAAAATCGCAAGATTTGGCGAACACGATCGTATATCCCGTGCCCTGCGAATCGACGGAGTGGGCGTCGGTGCAGCCGATTACCGGCTTGCCGGCGCAATGCCTGGGATAGTGGCACAGGGCCCGCGCGAGCGCGATGTCGGCGCATGTCGAGTTCACGAGCTCGTATGCGTCAAATTTTTTGCGGCCGGCAATCAGGTCGAGCATCCGGCTTTCCATATGCGTATATTTCCCCTTTTTCGGCTCCGCCTCCCAGAAGGGATGGTTGAAGACTGCGATTCCCCCGAGCCTGCGGATGAAGTCGAACTCCGCCTCCGCCACGGCGACATTGCGGCGCACAACCGCAGAAGCGTCCGCCGGAAGGGTTTTCTCAATCTCGGCGACGAGGGCGTCGAATTCCCCGCGGTTCTTTTTGACGTATTCCGTCAGGCTCTGCGAGCCTCCGAAATTTTGAATGTGCGCGTGCGAATAATGGCATTCTTCGGCGTTGAAAAACGACATAGACGTCGGAAAGCGCGAGAATTTGCGCTTCATGTCCTCGGAAGTGGAATAGACGCTGTGGTCGGATATTGCCTGGTAGTCGAGCCCGACTTCGTAGCAGCGCAAGGCGACTTCCTCCGGCGAGTTTTTCCCGTCCGAATTTGTGGAGTGTATGTGGCTGTCACCCTTGAACGGCCTAAGCGCGTAGATGTCCTCCCCAAGCGCGTAGACGGGGACGGAAGCGACGAAGCTTTCGTTCCCGCCGCGCTTTTTGTCCTTAACGACGAAAGTATAGCGGCACTCTTTTTTAAAGTCGGCGTCAATGGCAAACGCCCCGTTTTCTTCGCGGTATTTTGCGGGGAAATCCTTCGCCCACGGGAAAGAGTCCGACTTTCCGTCCCACGCTGCGTCGCCGTAGAGTATTGAAACCGAAAGCGATGACAGCTTGCCGGCATATTTTTCCGGAGGGCGAATGGTGAGTTTTGCCCTGCCCGTTTTGAATATGCGCGCAGAGGGGACAAATCCGCCTCCAAAACTTTCCGATTTCGTTTTATTTTTTCCGTCGGCTCCCTTTGCCGGAACGCTCGCCGCGAAAGCGGGGGAAGCTCCTATGACGGCTATGCTCTTTATGAATGTTTTTCTGTCCATAACAGGTCAATTTTTGCTTACAATATTGTAAAAAATCAAGATTTTTTTTGCAACTCCCATTCCCTGAACCTCTCCGAGTACTTCGCGGGAACCCGCGCCTCAACCTCCACGCCGCCGTCCGCGTATTTCTGCGACGCCACAGACGCCAGCGAGTGCAGCAGCGCGAGCTGGGCGTATTGAGAATGGGGGATAAAAAGCCTCATAAACGCGGAGGTTTCCCCAACTGCCCCCTCGAGGCGCGCGACCAATTCTCCAATCCCCCTGCCGGTGCGCGCCGAGACCTCCACCGCGTCGGGAAAGTCGAGCGACAGCGCGTACCGCCACGCCCCGTCCGGCGCGATGTCGATTTTATTGAACACCGTAAGCGTCCTCTTTTCGTCCGCGCCCAACTCCTTCAAAACCCCGAGAGTTGTGCGCGCGTGCTCCGGAGCGTCGGGGTTTGAAACGTCTATGACGTGCACCAGAAAATCCGAAAGGGCAGCCTCTTCGAGGGTAGCCTTAAACGCCTCTACAAACCTGTGCGGAAGCTTGCGGACAAATCCGACAGTGTCGGTCAAAAGCAGCGGAGAGCCGCCGGGGAGGTCTACCCGCCGCGTCGCGGGGTCGAGAGTCGCAAACAGCTTGTCCTCGGAAAGCAGAGACGAGTCCGAAAGGCGGTTTATGAGCGACGACTTCCCCGCATTGGTATAGCCGACTATCGCCGCCGTCGGGAACGGCGCCCTCTCGCGCCTCTTGCGCTGCGTGGCGCGCACCGTGCGCACCCGAGCGAGCTCCGTTTTCAGCCGCGCGATTCTCTCGCGGACGCCGCGGCGGTCGAGTTCGAGCTGGCTCTCGCCGCCGCCGCGCTGGGTGACGCCCCCGCCCCGCTGCCTGTCGAGATGGCTCCACGCCTTTCTGAGCCGCGGCAGCGAATACTCCAGCTTTGCGAGCTCCACCTGCAACCTCGCCTCTTTCGTGCGGGCGCGGGAGGCGAAAATGTCGAGTATGACCTCCTGGCGCGTGACGATTTCCATTCCGGACTTTTCCTCCCAGTTGCGCTGCTGGGCGGGAGTGAGCTCGTCGTCGAAAATTATCGCTCCGGCGCGGGCCGACTCCGCCGCGGCGATTATCTCGGCGCACTTGCCAGCGCCCGCCACGAACGCGGGGTTGTAATTGCGCACCTTCGCCGCCACCGCCCCCGCGGACTCCATGCCGAGGTTGGAAACGAGCTCCGCGAGCTCGCCGAGCAGGGCTTCCGCCTCCGCTCCGCGGCCGTCGGAAAAATCGAACCCCACCAAAAACGCCCTCGTTGCCCGGCCGCCGTCCGGATTCCGACAATCTCCCTGCATACGGGCAAAATTTTGCGCAATTCCGCCGCGCGCGCAAGCGTTAAAACGCGGAAACTGCGCGGCAAAATTTGCTTGCCCAAAATCCGGCGCGGAAATAAAGTCGGCGGCTTAATTTCAAATCGTTTAAAGGATACGCAATGAAACCCAAAAAAGTCGGAATTCTCACGGCGGGCGGGCTCGCCCCGTGCCTCTCGAGCGCCATAGGCGGGCTCATCGAACGCTACACCGAAATCGACCCCTCCATTGAAATAATCTGCTACCTCGGCGGATACAAGGGGCTCCTGCTCGGGCAAAGCATAAAGGTGGACGACAGAATGCGCGCCCAGGCGCACATTCTGCACAGGTACGGCGGCTCGCCAATAGGCAACTCGCGCGTGAAGCTCACCAACGTCAAGGACTGCGTGAAGCGCGGCCTCGTCAAAGAAGGCGAAGACCCCCAGAAGGTCGCCGCCGACCAGCTCGTAAAGGACAAGGTGGACATCCTCCACACCATCGGCGGGGACGACACCAACACCGCCGCCGCGGACCTTGCGAAATTTTTAAAAGAAAATAATTACGAGCTAACGGTAATCGGGCTGCCCAAGACCATAGACAACGACGTCTATCCGATACGCCAGAGCCTCGGCGCGTGGACCGCCGCCGAGGAGGGCGCGAAATTCTTCCGCAATGTCGTATCCGAAAACGGCGCCAACCCGCGCATGCTCATCGTGCACGAAGTCATGGGGCGCAACTGCGGGTGGCTCACCGCCGCTACCGCCGCCGAGTACCGCAAGCTTCTCGCGCAGGGCGAATTCGCCGACGGGCTCGGGCTCACGAAAATGCGCCGCGACGTCCACGCCGTCTACATTCCCGAGATGGAGCTTGACATCGCCAAGGAAGCCGCGCGCCTGAAGAAAATCATGGACGAAAACGACTGCGTGAACATATTCATCTCCGAGGGCGCGGGCGTAAAGACCATCGTCGCCGAGATGGAGGCAAAGGGCGAGGAAGTTCCCCGCGACGCCTTCGGGCACGTAAAGCTCGACGCGGTGAACCCCGGCAAGTGGTTCGGCAAGCAGTTTGCCGAAATGCTCGGCGCGGAAAAAGTGCTCGTGCAAAAGAGCGGGTATTTCGCGAGGGCGGCAGCCGCCAATGCGGACGACTTGCGCCTCATCAAGAGCTGCACCGACCTCGCCGTCGAATGCGCCATGAAGCGCGAAGGCGGCGTAATCGGCCACGACGAGGACGCCGGAAACGTCCTGCGCGCCATAGAATTTGAAAGAATCAAGGGCGGCAAACCCTTCAACGTCAAATTCGACTGGTTCCAGAAGCTGCTCAAAGACATCGGGCAGGCGTAGTTCCGGTTCCTCCGATCGGCAAAAAAAGCGGGCATTCGAGAGCCCGCTTTTTTTTGCGCCACTCGAAAATTCCGCAACAGGCTATTCCACAAAAATCTTCTTGTATCGGTTGGAATCCTTGGCGGAGAGATTCACGGTCTTTTCGTATCTCTTCCCGTCTTTTTCGTATGAGACGAGATACTTTCCGTAGAACGCGCGGAAATGTATTTTCCCCTCGGCGGAATCGTAATGCAAATCCGTGCGCCATTTTTTCAGGAGATTTTCGAGCGCGACATACGACGGCTTCTTGCTCATGTCGGCGCGCAGAAAGCCGCTCATAAACCTGTCCTCCCCGCCGGCGGTCTTGTCCACAAAGTGCCAGTAGGTTATCGCCTCGACATTCCTGTGGCTGAACCAGAGCTTGTAGAAATTTTCGACGAAAAACGCCTGGTTCGCCTCGCCGACTTCGCCCTCGCCAAAGCACGGAAAAGTGATTTCCGTTATGTGTATGGGCCTGCCGAACCTGCCGAGGGTGTCGAGCACCGCCCTCTGGTATTCCGGCCCCCACTCTATACCCTTCAAGGCGTTCTGGTAATCTTCCTTTCCGAAAAAGTGGAGCTGCAAGCCGATTATGTCTACTTTCGCGCCTCTGTTTATCAAATCCGCTATCGCGAGATAGTCGGACGAATATTCGCGGTACGCGGCGACCCTCTGCCATACGGGGGTGGTGTAGTTTGAAATGAAGCGGTTGGAGGTTCTGAAAACGCGCTCGGCCTCCTTGAACGCCTTAAAGCCGTAGTCGTCGGGCATGAATCCGTGCGGATCGGGGGAAGTCTGGCGCCATATTGCGTGGCGTTTGTCGGTGTTTTCGTTAGTCACGTCCCAGTAGTCGATTCTGCCGTCGTACCTCTCGGCGACTTTGTCGATATAGCGGCACATGTACTTTTCGTATTCGAGCTTGCTCTCGGGCACCCACTTCGGGCGGGAGGCCGTGGCGGAGGCTATGTGCCATGAGAGGCAGTGGCCCTTTGGAGTTATATCGTTGCGCTCGCACATCTCCAATACGACGTCCGGCGGGGGGCGGCGGTAGATGTCGGGCCTGTTGTCCCCGCGCGAAAAGCGGTAAAAACCCGGCTCGGGCTCGTACGACGCCCAATAGAACGGAACCGTCGCAAAATTGAAAAGGTTCGCGAAAAGCTCTTCAAACTTTCTGTTTTTCTGCGCGGCAAGCTTCGGGTCTTTCTCTATATGGTGGAAACCCTCCGCCAAAAAAGCCTGCATTCCGAAGAGAAACTCGTGCTTTTTCAGCGTCACAGACACGTTTTCAACTTTCGCCGGGCGCCCTTTGGAGTCGCAGAAGTCGATGTAAAAAGAGCCCATGCGGTTTGCCTTTATTCCGAGCTCGATTTCCTCCTGCAACACGGGGTCTGCCCACTGCTTCCTGAGCTCGGGCGACACCTCCCTTATGTCGGTGTCCTGCGGGGCGGCGAGCGCGTAGGGGAAATCCGGAACTTCCAGCCAATACCCGCTCTTTTGCGGGCGGGCTGCGGCGCAAAACGCCGCGGCGAACGCGATAATTGCAAAAAGCGACTTGCGCATATTTTTCCTTTCGGGCTTATTTTTCAAATTTCAAAATTTTGTAGAATCCGCCGGAGTCGCGCAGCTCCTCCTTGAAGCCGAGCTCTATCGGGCGCGCTTCGCCTTTGGGAGAGGTCTTTTTGAGCAATACCGAAACCGCGTATTCTCCGGAAGGCAAATCCCCGACGGGAATCGCGTACGTTTCGGAAACGGGGGTATCGGGCTCCCATTTGCGGTTGTCGGCGGAAGCTATCGGAAACACGCGCTCAAACTTGCCGTCGCAACTGCGGATTTTGACGAAGAGGGCGTAGCGCTTAAAGGCGTGCGCCATTCCGCGGTTTTCCCATTCCAATGTAAGCCTCCCCGTCTTCGGGTCGAAATCAGCAGAATTTATAAAATACCAGTACCCGACTTTGTTCGCCATCTCCCTCAAAAACTCGGGATTGTCCCTTGCGTACTCATCGGCGTATCCGTGGTAGCCCAGATATGTGCAGTGCGCGCGCTTCAACGCGCGGCGCAACGCGGCCGCGCCCTCCTCCGATCCGTTCCTGCCTTTCCATGAACCGCTTTTGAGGGTGGACTTGTAATGTTCAAGCTCTATTGTGCCCGGCGCGTACGGATATATGTCGTCGAAAAACTCGGGGCGCAAAAGCGAATCTTTTCCCTGGTTGACTTTTGCAAAATAATGCCATTCCACAAGTATGGAGTCGTCGCGGTAGGCGAGGCCGTTTTTTACTACATATTTCCTGCCCTCTTCGAGATCTCCGCCGTCCAAATTGTTGCCTATCCAGTCGTCGCCTATCGTCAGCCGGCTCCTTTTATAACAGCGCTTATATAAATCTATATGTTTCTTTATGGCTTCAAGCGGAACTTTTATATGGCTCGACGCCGAGTAGTGCCCTTCCCCCCAGTTGCCGAGGCTCGCGAGCGTCATATCGACGATAAACGGCTTGCCGTCATATCTGGCGGCTATCGCCCTGTGCAGGTTTTCGAGCTTTTCCATAAACACGGGGTCGTCGATTTGCGGTTCGACGATTTCGTCCCCCCATCTCGCCTTTACGATGTTGCCCTTTGCGCCCGCGTCGAAAACCCATTTCGGCGTAGCGTACTTTATTCCGGTCTCATTGCACGTTATGGAGAGCGAAACTTTTACCCCGCGCGGATACCACTTGCCAACGATGTCGTCTATCAGCGCCCAGTTGAATTTGCCCTCCTCGGGCTCCAAAAAGCTCCATGCAAAACGCAAAAACAGATGGTGCATATTGGGTATTGACGCTATCGATTCGTCGGAGCCCAAATACTTTCCGAGACTGTTGTCGTAGTAATGGTGGTACCACCCCTTGTCGGGATTGGACAGAACGCGCGCGGAATCCTGCGCGTCGCGCAGGTCTTTCGCAACGAGGGAAGCGGAAGCCGCCGCAATTACAGACATTAAAAAAAGTTTCAATTTCATATGTACAGGATATTATAAATTTGAAATCTAAAAATTTTACGGAAGCGGTCAAATTTTAAAACGCTCCAATCCAAAATCCATATATAAAAAAACCGCGGGCAACCGCCGCGGCTTTTGAAAAAACTGCAAACGCGAGCTCAATGCGAAGCCGCCTGCCTCGCCTTCGCGACGGCGTAATCCCTGTTCATCTTGGCGATGAAGTCGAGCGTTATGCCCTTGGGGCACGCGGCCTGGCACTCGCCGTAATTCGAGCAGTTGCCGAACCCGAGCTCGTCCATCTTTTCAACCATCGCTATCGTGCGGCGATCCTTTTCGGGCGCGCCCTGCGGCAGGTAGTTGAGCTGGGAGACCTTCGCGCTCGTAAAGAGCATGGCGGAGGCGTTCGGGCAGGCGGCAACGCACGCGCCGCAGCCTATGCACGCGGCGGCGTCCATCGCCTTGTCGGCGATTTCCTTGGATATGAGTATGGCGTTGGCGTCCTGCGCCGAGCCCGTGCGCGCGGAGATAAAGCCGCCCGCCTGCTGGATTTCGTCGAGGGCGTCGCGCGAGACGATGAGGTCCTTCTTGATCGGGAACGGCCCCGCGCGCCACGGCTCGACGACTATCGTGTCGCCGTCCTTGAACTTGCGCATGTGCAACTGGCAAACGGTGGTCTTCATCTCGGGGCCGTGGGGCTTGCCGTTGATGACCATCGAGCACATGCCGCAGATACCCTCGCGGCAATCGTGGTCGAACGCGATCGTCTCCTTGCCCTGCTCCACGAGCTGCTCGTTTAGAATGTCGAACATCTCGAGGAAGGAGCTGTCGGGGCTTACGTTGTCGACGGTGTGGGTGACAAACCTGCCCTTTTCGCCGGCGTTTTTCTGAGTCCAAATTTTAAGATGCACTTTCATCTGAATTTCCCAAATTTGCGGTTTATTTATAGGAGCGCACGACGGGAGCGACTTCCTCGTGCGTTATAGGCTCTTTGTGGAGAATCGGCGGCTTGCCCTCGCCGGCGTATTCCCACACGAAAGCGTAGGAGTACTCGGCGTCGTTGCGCTTGGCCTCGCCGTCTTCCGTCTGGTACTCGACGCGGAAGTGCGCGCCGCAGCTTTCCTTGCGCTCGAGGGCGTCGCGAACCATGACCTCGGCGAATTCGAGGAAGTCGGCGACCCTTCCGGCCCTTTCGAGCTCGGCGTTGATAGTGTGCTCGTCGCCGACGACGCGCACGTTCTTCCAGAAGTCCTCGCGTATCTGGGGAATCTTTTCGAGCGCCTTTTTGAGGCTCTCCTCCGAGCGCGCCATGCCGCAGAGCTCCCACATGACCTTGCCGAGCTCCAAGTGGAAGTGGCGGGGGCTCTTGTCGCCCTTGACGCCCAGAAGCTTCTTGATGCGCGCCTTGACCTCGCCTTCGGCCTCGGCGAATTCCGGACGGTCGGTGGAGATTTTCTTGGCGCCCTCCTGTGCGAGATAGTTGGGGAGCGTGTAGGGAATGACGAAATACCCGTCCGCCAGGCCCTGCATGAGCGCGGAAGCGCCCAAGCGGTTGGCGCCGTGGTCGGAGAAGTTGGCTTCGCCGAGCACGAAGAGGCCGGGGATCGTGCTTTGGAGGGTGTAGTCAACCCACAATCCGCCCATCGTGTAGTGCGACGCCGGATATATGCGCATCGGAACCTTGTAGGCGTTTTCGCCGGTAATCCTCTCGTACATTTCAAAGAGGTTGCCGTACTTTTCCTCGATAGTGTGCAGGCCGTCGCGCTTTATGGCGTCGGCGAAATCAAGGTACACGCCCCTGCGGGAACCGTTGACAACGGGGCCCACCCCGCGTCCGTCGTCGCACGCCTCCTTCGCCGCGCGCGAGGATATGTCGCGCGGGGCGAGATTGCCGAAGCTCGGATATTTCCTTTCGAGGTAATAGTCGCGATCCTCTTCGGGTATGTCGTTGGGGTTCTTGGTGCAGTCCTCCGCCTTCTTGGGAACCCATACGCGGCCGTCGTTGCGCAGAGACTCGCTCATGAGGGTCAGCTTGCTCTGCTGGTCGCCGTGCTGGGGAATGCATGTCGGGTGGATCTGCGTGAAGCAGGGGTTTGCGAAGCCGGCGCCGCGCTTGTAGCACTTGAACGCCGCCGTCACGCTGCAGCCCTGCGCGTTTGTGGAAAGGTAGAACACGTTGCCGTAGCCGCCCGTGCACAGCAGAACCGCGTCGGCGGAATACCGCTCGATCTCGCCGGTGACGAGGTTGCGGACGATGATGCCCTTGGCGTGCCCGTCCACAAGGACGAGGTCGAGCATTTCGCGGCGCGGGTACATCTTCACCTTTTTGAGGCCGATCTGCTTTTCAAGCGCGGAATACGCGCCGAGCAGGAGCTGCTGGCCCGTCTGCCCGCGCGCGTAGAAAGTGCGGCTGACCTGCGCGCCGCCGAACGAGCGGTTGGCGAGCAGCCCGCCGTACTCGCGGGCGAAGGGGACCCCCTGCGCCACGCACTGGTCGATAATGTTGCCGCTCACTTCCGCAAGGCGGTAGACGTTCGCCTCGCGCGAGCGGAAGTCGCCGCCTTTTACGGTGTCGTAAAAGAGGCGGTAAACGCTGTCGCCGTCGTTCTGGTAATTTTTGGCGGCGTTGATGCCGCCCTGGGCGGCGATGGAGTGCGCGCGGCGGGGGCTGTCCTGGTAGCAAAAGCACTGGATGTTGTACCCCTGCTCCGCCAGGCTCGCCGCCGCAGACGCGCCCGCCAGCCCGCTGCCGACAACTATCACGCTGTACTTGCGGCGGTTCGAGGGGTTGACGAGCTTGGCGTGCGCCTTAAAGTTGGACCACTTCTGGGCTATCGGCCCTTCCGGAATTTTAGAATCCAAATTCATGATTTTCCTTTCCTGCTTTATTTCTTGGCTTCGGGTTTTGCGGCGGCGCATTTTGCGGCTTTGCCGGAGAGGAAGCCGTAATCGACGAATATCTTGCCGGCGCCCGCGGCTTTCTGGGCCTCAATCTGTTTGAGGACGCATTTTACGGGCAGTATTTCGCAGTCCGTATACTTGGAGACCAACACGGCGAGCGGGTTGAGCGAAAAACCCGCGGCTATGACGACGCAGTATGCGACGGCGATCGCGTTGAGGCGGTACCTCCAAGCCTCGTTGCGCAGGCCCACCGACTGGAACATGCTCGAAACGCCGTGCGAGAGGTGGAAGGCTATCACAATCATGGCGAATACATAGCCGAGCGCCACCCACGGATTGGAGAATCCCATTATGAGCATCGCGTAAACGTCGTGGAGGGTTTTGCCCTCGTAGATCCCGCCCGTGGCGACCCATTCGAGAATCTTGAAGTCGGGGTTGAGATTGAGAACCGTAAAGTGGAGAATGTGCAGAACCGCGAACGCTATCACGACGGTGCCGGAATATATCATGGTGCGGGCCGCCAGCGACGAAGAAAGCGACTTCTTTACGGCGTACTGCTGCGGGCGCGACCTGTTGTTTTCAACAACGAGCATGTAGGCCGTGAGGAAGTGAACCACAAAGCACGCGAGCAGCGTCAGCCTGAATCCCCAGAGAACTTCCCACGGCAGCGTCTGGAGCGTGTGCGCGTATGCGTTAATCGCGTGCGGCCCGCCCTCGAACGTCTGCAGGTTGCCCAGCATGTGTATCAGGAGGAACGAGGCCAACACGAAGCCCGTTATAGCCATCAGAAACTTTTTGAGCACTGACGACAGAACCGATTTCTTTATGTTTACCATGATTGTGCGTTCGTATTGTTTTCTGTTTGGAAAATGAAGCTTTTAATAAGGCATATCGGCGCGGGCTTTTCAACACAATTTTTGCCCTAAACGCCCCGAAAGCGGGCGCCCCGCAGCGCCCGCCCGCCGGATTTTTCCGCACAAAAAGCTTCCAATCCTCCCCCCCTGCGTGCAATATCCCAAACCATGAAACTCACATACGCAGACAAGACGGCGCTCGTGAGCGGCGCCGGCAGGGGCATAGGCAGGGAAATCGCGCTGGAGCTCGCGCAGGCGGGTTGCGCCGTAATATGCGTGAGCCGCAACGAATCCTCGTGCGGGGCGGCCGCGGAGGAGATACGCAAAGCCGGAGGGAAGGCCGAAAGCTTCGCATTCGACGTCTCCGACGCCGCCCAAACAAAAGAAAAATGCGCCGAAATCCTCAAAAAATACGGCGCCGTGGACATCCTCGTAAACAACGCCGGCATAACGCGCGACAACCTCCTGATGCGCATGACCGACGAAGAGTGGAACGACGTGATCTCCACAAACCTCTCGTCGTGCTTCTACCTTTCCCGCAACCTCGTGAGGGCCATGATGGGCAAGAGATGGGGAAGAATCATCAACATAACGTCCGTCTCCGGAATAGCGGGGAATGCGGGACAGGCGAACTACTCGGCGGCGAAAGCGGGCATAATAGGCTTTACAAAGACGCTGGCGAGGGAGCTTGCCGCGCGCAACATAACGGCGAACGCGGTGGCCCCGGGCTTCATAGAAACGGACATGACGGCAAAACTGCCGGGAAACATCGTGGAGGCGGCTAAGGCTGCGATTCCGCTCAAAACCTTTGGAAAGCCGGCGGACATAGCGAGGGTCTGCGCGTTTTTGGCGTCGGAGGAGGCCTCATACATAACCGGCCAGGTAATCTCCGTAAACGGCGGCCTCGTGATTTGACGAATGATTTTGGCGCGGGGCTGCGTTAAGAAAGCCTTTAAGACCGCTCGCGCATGTTTAATACGCCACGCGAGGGAGTATTCAGGGAATAGTGGGGATAGCCCTATTGCAAAGCAATGGGCGTAAGGGGCGCCAGCCCCTTCAATGGCCGGCGGCCCTGCCGCCCGCCCTTGCCCCGCATCCAAAATGGATTCGCTCGCTTGGTTGCGCTGGGCGCAATCCGCGCTGTTCTCACCCCTGCGGGGTAAAATGCTATCGCATTTTATCCTTCCCGAAAGCCTTATTTTATAGCCTCGCTGCGCTTCGGATAAAATAAGCTTTCGTTTTCATTGCGCCAAATCGGGGAAGCTGGGGTTTTGTGGAACGAACTCCGGAAGTATTAACGAACCTCCCATGGGAGGTCGTTTTTTTGTGGGGAACGGGGAAGGATGAAAGCATTGGCGGAGCCAATCTTCGTAAGGGGCGTCAGCCCCTTCTACGACAGGCGCACCTTGCGCCCGCCCGAGCTTGAAGGGTTAAGAAATCTCCCGCAGAAATTTCATTTTCCATATTGGGGTAGAAAAGGGAAAGAAAACAAATCCCGCCCATCCAAAACGCGCCGGAGTGCCGCTCAGACGAGCATTTGCGCCGCCGCGCGGGCGGGCATTTTTACGGGAGATTCGCCCACATCTTGGGTTAGGGAAAAACAAAAACACCCCCAAGCGCAAAGCCAAAACGCGCCGGAGTGCCGCTCAGACGGGCATTTGCGCCGCGGCGCGGGCGGGCTTTTTACGGGAGGTTCGCCCACATCTCGGGTTAGGAAAAAAACAAAAACACACCCAAGCGCAAAGCCAAAACGCGCCGGAGCGCCGCTCAGACGGGCATTTGCGCCGCGGCGCGGGCGGGCATTATACAGCGGCGTATATGTCCGGTCGCGCGGCGGCGCAAAGCGGAGTATCAGCGGCGCTATGGCGCGTTTTGGCGGAGGGTGCGGATCCTGCGGTGAGCCCTGGGGAAACTTACGGTTACGGTCGTCCCCCTGTCCGGACCGCTTTCCACGTCTATCTTTCCGCCATGCGCCCTGACTATCGCTTGGATTATCGTCATTCCCAAGCCGTGTCCGTCAGTTTTCGTGGTGTAGTAGGGCTGGAAAAGCTTTGACATTCCATCTTCGTCTATTCCGCAACCCGTGTCGGCAAAGGAGATTTTCACAAAATCGTCGTCGGCGAGTGCGCGCACAGTGATGTCGCCGCCGGCGTCCATCGCCTCCATCGCGTTGTGGAGAATGTTAAAGTAAAGCTGCTTCAACAGGTTTGCGTCGGCGTACACCGTCGGCAGCGGGGCATCCACATTCACCGCGACCGATACGCCGAGATTTTCCAGCTCCGCGTCGAGCGTTTTGAGGGTTTCGGCGAGCGGCTTTATCGGGTCGCAGTCCGCCATGTCGGGGCGCATCGGGCGGAGAGCTTTCAAAAAATTTTCTATTATGGAGTCGAGCCGCGACACTTCCGACGAGCAGATTTCGACAGACTCCCTCACGCCTTCGACGAACCCGTCGCCGGGCAGCTTCTCCGCGAGCTTTTTGAGGCGGCGCATCGCGAGCTGCAAGTGGATATTGATCGAATTTAGCGGGTTGCCTATCTCGTGCGCCACGCCGGAGGCGAGATTCAAAAGCGACGACAGCTTTTCGCTCTCTATCCTCTCCTCGGTTGAGAGCTTTTCGCGCGTGACGTCGTTTAGAATCAGCGCGAAAGTCCCCCCGTCGCCGAAGTCGAAGGGTATGATTTGCGCGCTAAGCATTTTTCTTTCGGGATAGGAAATCTCGAATTCGCGCAGAGCGTAAGAGCCGCGCGCGGCGTCTGAAACCGCCGCGTCCATTCCGGGGAGAAGCTTGAAAATCGACACGTCCGCCGCCCCGATTCCGAGCAGATCCCCCGCGTAGGAGTTTGCAAAAATTATCTCCCCCGCGCAGTCGCAGACGACAATCGCCGAGCGTATGGCGTTGAAAACCGTCTCCATGCGCGAAAGCTCGCGCGAAAGCCTCTTGTTTTTGCGCAGGAGGTTCGCGATGGAATCTCCGTCAGCGGCCGCCATTTTGCCAAAGCCTCTGAATGAGGCTCGAGCCGTGCGCGTCGAGCCTCTCCATCGCGGCGAACGCCCCGACGACACCGGCGGCGCGCGCGGCGGATTTTTTGCCGTATTTCACAAAAGAGCTGCGGCGCATAAAGTCTATCAGCTGCAATCCGCCCGAGAACCTGCCCGTGCGCCCCGTCGGCAGAGTGTGGCTCGGGCCGGCGGTGAAGTCGCCGAGAACGGTCGGGGTATAGTCTCCGGCGAGAATCGCGCCGGCAGTCCGTATCTTCGGGGCGAGCTTTTCGGGAGAGGAAACCATCAGCTCCATGTGTTCGGGCGCGACAAAATTCGCGATTTCGCAGGCGGCATCGAGGTTCGGCACGAGCGCGACGACGCACCCGTCCGCTATGATTCTCATAAGCGCGTCGGAGCGCGAGAGACTGGAAGCCATTTCGGGCAGGAGCCCGCGCACGTCCTCCACGAGCTTTTTGGAGGTGGTGACGAGGAATATCTTTTCCCTGCCGCTGCCGTGCTCAGCCTGCGAGAGCATGTCGGAGGCTACAAACCGCGGATTTGCGGAAGAGTCGGCCAGCACCAGAATTTCGCTCGGCCCGGGCAGGAGATCTACGCCCACCGTTCCGAAGAGTTGGCGCTTCGCCTCGACGACGTAGGCGTTGCCCGGGCCGAAGAGCTTGTCCACGGGCTTGACGGTCTTTGTCCCCAGGGCCATCGCCGCTATCGCCTGCGCACCCCCTATTTTGTAGATTTCGGAAATCCCGACGATGGAAAGCGCCGCAAGTATGTGAGGGTTGAGGGTTCCGTCCGGAGCCGGAGGCGTGCATACGCAGATCTCGGGGCATTTTGCGAGCTTTGCAAGAGTTGCCGTCATGACGACGGTGGAGACGAGGGGCGCGTGCCCGCCCGGAACGTAGAGCCCGACGCGGCCTATGGGATAAAAGTTTTCGCCTATGACGGCACCGTGCGGATTTTTAGCGCGCCAGTTTTTCGGGAAAGTGTGCGCGTGGTACGCTTTGACGCATGCGACCGCCTCGCGTATGGCCTTCTTGTCGGGCGAGCCCACTGCGGCGAGCGCGCTCTTTATCTCTGCGGGCGAGACGCGCATTTTCCGCGCGGGCACCCGCGCCCCGTCGAACTTCAAAGTCAGCTCTTCGAGCGCGGCGTCGCCCGACTCGCGAACTTTGGATATTACGGACTCAACGGCGGCGGAGACTTTGGCGCCGGCGGCGTCGGAACGGCATGCGCCGGCGAGATCGCGCCAAAAACCGGCTCTCTTGTATTCCAAAATTTTCATCGCGCGCGATTGTCGCAAAAGCGCCCGGCGGAATCAAGTTTTTTAGAAGGCGCGCTAAAACAGCTCCGCCTGTTTTTCGTCCGATATGAGGTCGGAAAACCTCCTGCGCCAGTCGTCGATTTTGCGCGCGTAGTAGCCGGCGTCGTACGGAAATTTTTCGGCGTCGTACAGCGCGGTCGGGCGCGCGTTCTTCCAGTCGGGCGCGCGTTTTCCGTCGCCGCGGGCGATATAGTACGATATTCTGTCGCCGACCTCCGGGCGCGGCGCAAGCATTGCGGCGGCCTCCATCGGCGCGCGGCGCATTCCGCCGTTTTGGACTTCTTCAAGATACTGGGCGACGGGCTTGTTTATGTATTCGCTCCTCGAAAGCGAGTCTATGTCGGCGGCTCCGGAGAGCACCGACCGGCGCGCGTCCTCGACAATCCCGCCGAGGCCGGCGGAGTCGCCGAGCAGCTTCGCCTTCGCCATCTCTGCCGTAAGCGACCTCAACAGGGGCTCGGTGGCGCGGTTTTTGAAGGCGGAGCCTTTCAATATTATCTTGCCGCCTTGCAGCAGGGCGTAGTTTTTTGCCTTGTAGCATAGCATGGCGTCGAACGCCCCGTCGAATTCGAGGTCTATGCCCTCGGGCATAACGTGCAGGACTTTCGAAAGAAGGCCGTCGGGATTTTCAAAATACTCCACGCTCTGAACGTATATGCCGTCGGTGTCCGCCTCGAGAACCTTGCAGCCCTCGACCGCGGAAAACGCGCCGATTATCTTTTCCAAAAGTTCCCTGCCCCTGCGCGTGACCTCTTCGGCGAGCGCGATGTCGCCGAACGTGGCGTTGTCGAGCCCGAGGTATCCGTAAAAGGAGTTTATGAGGATTTTGAAGCTTATCTGGCGCGCGTCGTACTCCCTCGCGAGGGCCGGGTCGCGCTCGGACTTCGCGAGCGCCTTGTATTTCAGGCGGTACTCGCGCAGCCTGCGCAATTCGGACACGAAGACGTTAAGGTAGTCGTTTTTCGGGCACCTGCCGAGCAGCAGCATAATGCTCGGGTACAGCGACGCAACGTCGTAGTGCAATACGTTTTTGAATATGCCCAGGGCGAAGCTCTCCGAAAGCGCCCCCTCGAAATACTTGCTGCGCGCCGGCAGCGGAAGCGCGGCGGACGAAGCGAGGTATTTTTCCAGAAAGAGGTTTTCTACCTTGGCGCCGCTGCCGCGCAAAAGGCACTCTTGAAGAGTCATCGGGAAGTTGCCGACCTGCGCCACATACGAGGGCAGCAGCCTGTCGGCGAGCCTGGCGCAATCCTCCAATTTTCTGCGCGCGGCGGATTCAAATTTTTCAGAGTCGTTCAAAAACGCGCCGAGCTCTCCGCCGAGGCGGAAAGGCGCGCGCTCGGCGGACGGGTCGATTCCGAAGTGGGCGGCGCAGTCTTTGAGGGAATACGAAGCCATATCGCGCACGCTCACGTCGTATATTTGCGCCATGAGCGACGTGTCCGCCACGGTTCTGCCGGGAATGTCGCACCTGACGTACCCGAAAGAGCGCTCCGCGAGCTTCAGCCTGCTCTTTCTGAAAGTCGCCGCCTCCCCGCCCCTGCCCCACGAAAGCGGGATTTTGAGCTTTTTGGCGCGCGCGGCGACGGCGGCGAGATCCCTGCGGAAAATTTCGTGCCCGACGATTATGTCGGGGTCGCGCGCGGCGATTTCCGAATTGAGCGCCGCCAAGAGCTCCCTCTCCGCGGCGTCGGAAAAATCCCGCGCGCGCAGGATTTTGAACCCTCCCGCGCCCGCGAGGGCGGCAGCGTAGATTTTGCCGAAAGTCTCGGGCGAATCCGAGACGGAAACCGAAAGCTCCGCAATGCGGATCTCGCCGAAAGCCATGCCCTCGAACATGCGCAGCGAATTGCGCGCCAGAAAAAGGTTTTCGGCGCACCCGAGCTTTTCGAGCGGCAGAGATTTGTCGCGCGCCTTCAAGAAGGCGTTCGCCGCCGCGTCGTCGGGGAATTTGACGAGGGCGTCCAAAACGGCGAAATCCGGCCCATTCAACCGCTCGCGCCCCGACTCGAACGGCGTGCGCGCCGCGCGGGAGGACGTCCACACAAACGGCTCGAACGGCGCGCAAACGCGCTCCCTGCGCCCGTTGGAATCGACGTACACCGCGACGCTGCCGCCGCCGTCGGAGCTTAACCCGCAAATGCGCTTTTTGAAGTCGAACCCCTGCATGCTAAAAAAGGCTTGCCGATTTTCGGGGGCGTTGCAATTATATTCGGCTTAAATTTTAGACATGAAAAAAGCCAACCTGATAATGCTGGGCGCGCCCGGCAGCGGCAAGGGCACGCGCGCCGTCGCCCTCTGCGAAGTCCTCGGAATAGCGCAGGTCTCCACGGGCGACCTCTTCAGAAACAACATAAAGGAGGGGACGGAGCTCGGCAAACTTGCGAAATCGTACATAAACAAGGGCGAGCTCGTTCCTGACGGCGTCACGGCGGCGATGGTCAAAGACCGCCTGTCAAAGCCGGACACCGCCGGCGGATTCATACTCGACGGTTTTCCGCGCACGCTCGCGCAGGCGGAAATGCTCGACAAAATTCTCGCCGAGCTCGGGGAGGAAATTTCATACGCCCTCTACCTCGACGTTCCGGACGCCGAAATTATCCGCCGAATTTCGGGCCGCATGATATGCTCCGAGTGCCAGGCCCCCTACCACAGGGAGTTCAACCCGCCGAAATCCGAAGGGATCTGCGACAAGTGCGGCGGAAAGCTCTTCACCCGCGACGACGACAAGCCCGAGACCGTCAAAAAGCGGCTCGAAGTCTTCCGCTCAACGACGCTTCCGCTCGCGGACTTCTACGGCGCCAGGGGCATTCTCGTAAAAATTCCGCCGGAGCTCTCCGAAAGGGGGGCGGCGGCCGACATGCGCGAAGTCGCCGAAAAACTGGGGCTTTGCGCGCGATGAAGATTTTCTTTGTCGGCGACATAGTGGGCAAGCCCGGCAGGAGAATCCTCGCCGACAACCTTCCCCGCATACGCGAGAGCCTCGGAACGGACTTCGTAATCGCAAACGCCGAAAATGCGGCGGGCGGAAACGGGCTGACAAAAAACATGGCCGAAGAGCTCTTCCGATGCGGCGTGGACGCCATTACCCTCGGCGACCACATCTGGGACCAGCGGTGCTTTGAGGGCGAAATAGGCGCGCTCGAAAAAGTCTGCCGCCCCGCAAACCTGCCGCCGAGCAACCCCGGGCGCACATACCTCATCCTCGAAAAGGACGGAATGAAGCTCGGGGTGTTCTCGCTGCTCGGGCAGACGCTCATGAAGATAAAGGCCAACTGCCCGTTCGCGGCGGCGGGCGAGATGATAGACAGAATCAAGCCGCTGTGCGACGCCGTATTTCTCGACTTCCACGCGGAGACGACCTCCGAAAAGGTCTCGATGGCGTGGCATCTCGACGGCAGGGCGCAGGCGGTGGTCGGCACCCACACGCACATTCCCACGAACGACGCGCGCATATTCCCCAAGGGGCTCGCGTTTTTGAGCGACGCCGGAATGACGGGCCCGTGGGCCTCGTGCCTCGGGCGCAAGTGGGAGATAATCTTGCAGCGTTTTATAGACGGGCGCCCGCGGGCGTTTGCAATGGCCGAGGGCGACCCGAGAATCTGCGCGGCATCAATCGAAATCGACGAAAAATCCCGCAGGGCGGTTTCGATAGAGCCGTTCATCTACCCGCCTTTCCCAAATACCGCGCAGAGGCTAGCCGAGCTAATGGCGGCGGAGGAGGCCGCAAAAAAGGCCGCCGAAGAGCGCAAGCCGCAGGCGGGCGGGAGCGAATCCGCCGCAGCCCGATAAGGCGTGCGCGGAAAGAAAGCCCTTTCGCCCCAAGCGGTTCGGAAGCCGCCGCAGCCCGCCGGAGAGATTCCGGCAACTATTCCTTCGCCTTTTTTGCGGAATTGCCCGCGACGACCGCATTTTGGGTATCGCAGATGAAAGCCCCTATCGCCTCCGGATTGCGCGCGCATACGGCATTGTTCACGAAGGCGACGTTTTCGCTGTTCTCAAAGAGAGCGCAGCCGGCGTAGCTCTTTGCCGCGGGAGAATCGGACACTTCTATTTTGTTGTCCCTGAAAGTGACGTTTTTCGCAAAATTGGAATACAGCGACATCGCTAGCATATTTTTGAAGCGGCACTTTTCTATCAGGATGTCGGAAGCAGTCGCCGACTTGTCGAAGCCGCCGGCGCCGTCCGTCCTGCGGCTGCCCGCGAAAATTTCGTGGTAAACGCCGTAGAGCCCCGAGTTTATTTTCGCGTCGGAAAACTCGCAGCCGCGCACTACGACATTGCGGCACCCGTAGCCCTCCGCCCAGTTGCGAATGGAGAAAGCCCGCTGGAAGCGCAGGGGTATGCTGATGCCGTTTTCGAACCTGCAATTTTCTATCGTGGCGTCGCTCGACTGCATTATTCCCCTGCCCGCGTGGTTTTTGAAAACGCAGTCTTTTATGAGTATGTTGCGCGTGCGGTGCGACGCCTTTTGGAGTATGTACCCCTTTCCGTCAGCGCCGCCGCCGAACGGCGAGTCGAGGCGGGCGACATTGCCGTCTACCGACAATATTTTGGCCCTGAAATTCGCCGGAGTGTAGTCGGCGTTAAAAATCTCCACCTCGTCGCCGGGCGCGGCGTCTATGTAGCGCGCCCCTCCCATATTCAAAAATTTGAAGGCGTCGGGCGAATCGAATTTGCCGAACGCCGCCTTGTCGTGGAAATTGAAAATATCGTCCTGGTTCAAAGTGGCGCGCAGGCCGACGAGCTTGGCGAACCCGCCGTTTGACGTGCAGTGCACGACGTCGGCGGTGGTTGAGCACGGCCTGCCGCCGCGCGGGACGAACGATACGTTCAACGCCTGCCAGTGCGAAGTTCCCCCCTTTACCAAAAATCCCATTCCGCGGCAGGAGTACACGTCGATATTTTCAAAAGTAAGGTGCCGGCTGTCTGAAATTTCAAAGGCGTTTTTCCCGTAGTACTGGTGCATTATGCGGTATGTCCTGCCGACGAGCGCCCTGCCGGAAACCCAAAAATTTTTCTTTTTAGAATACTCGCTCGGGTAGTCTTCGGGCCGCGGCAGGCCGACGGGCGCGACGCCCGGGTAAATGCGCGCCCTGTTTGGGGAAAGCCATTCGCTTTTCGTTCCGTAGTGCCCGTCGCCCGTGCCGAAATACGCGGAGCCCCTCTCGTTGGAAATCCCCTCGCAGTTTTCGTCCATCAGTGTCATCACTTTTATCGGCATAGGCTTTCCGTAGAGGGGGTACCTACCGAACCCTACAAATTCCACGTCTATGTAGCTGTCGGCGTTTTTGTCGGCATGTTTGCCCACAACCCTGACGAATGCGCCGAGCGGGTCGGTTTCCCAGTCCCAGTCGATTTTCAAGTCGCGAATTTTTACGCGGAGGCAGTTTTTTATCGAGAAATTCGGCTTGCCGTCCGTCCTCCTGAAAACGAGGGTCGCCCCCTTCCCGTCGACGAGCAAGTCGCGCAGGGAATCCATTTCAACGCCGTCCGACACGAAGCACCGGTAAGTTCCCGGGGCGAGCTCGAGCCTGGACGCCCCGATTTTCCTGCAATGCGCCAAAGCCCTGTTGAGGGCGGCGGCGCAGTCGGGATTGTCCGGCAAAAAGCCGAAGTCCGCCGCCGCCACCGCGGAACCGGAGGATTTCGGGAGCTCTATCTCGAAATCCGCGCACCCGCTCGGCTCCGGCGGAAGCTTTCCGGCGTAGGGTTCGGGGTCGGCGGAAAACGGGACAAACTCGGGATTTTTCTCCAAAAGCCTTTTCGGCAGATCCCTCGCCGACGGCGGTGGGGCTGCAAACAGGGCGCAGGCTGAAAAAAGCGCGGCAAAAAGCGCAAACGGTTTCATTCGCCGAGACGATAAGGATTTACCCGCCCCGCGCAAGCGCAAAATGGCAGTCCGCGCGCCCGACCCGAAGGCGAAGGTCCGGCGGCCCGCGCAAAAACGGATATTGCGCCGCGCTCCGCCGCGCGCTATTTGACGCGCAGCTCGTACCTTCCGCCGCGCCGCCGCAGGGAGCACTCCGCGCCGTAGGCCTCGCCGAGGTTTTTGGAAGTCAAAACTTTCGATATATCGCCGGACGCCAAAACCCGCCCGCCCTTTATTATGATGGCGTGCGTGAACGACGGCGGGATTTCCTCGACGTAGTGAGTAGCCATGACGATTGCGGGAATTTTCTTTGAGCGCGCGAGCGAATCGAGAAATTCAACGAACTTGCCGCGCGCCACCGGATCAAGGCCCGTGCACGGCTCGTCGAGAAACACCACCGACGGCTTCGCCATCAGCGCGCGGGCGATCAGCGCCTTCTGCCGCTCTCCCTGCGAAATGTACTCCCAGCAGTCGTCCACGAGCCCGCCTATGCCGAGCTCCTTCATCTTTTCGTACGCCTCGAAAATCAGCGGCCTCGTGATCCTGCCCCAATAGTTTATCTGCGCGAACTTGCCGCTGACGACCACTTCGAGAACCTTCTCGTCGGGGTTTATCTTGCGCTTGACCTGGCTTCCCACAAGGGCGATTTTTTCGCGCATTTTCTGCCAGTTGTAGGTTGAATATTTTTTGCCGTCCACCCACATGTCGCCCGAAGACGGAGTGTTGTACGCGCATATCGTGGACAGCAGGGAGGTCTTTCCCGCGCCGTTCGCGCCGAGCAGAACCCATCGCTCGCCCTCCAAAACCGTCCAGTCGATTCCGTCGAGAATCTTGCGCCCCGCCTCAAACGAGAGCCCGCGCGCCTCCAACATTTTTTTTTCTTTTGCCTTTTGCGCCGCAATTTTCATCATTATCCGCCTAATGCTTATTATGGGCGGCGAAATTTACAACAAGATAATTCTGGCGTCGGCCTCCCCGCGGCGCAGCGAGCTGCTCGCGCGGGCGGGAATACCGTTTGAAGTCCGCGTCTCCGACGCCGCCGAGGACAATTCGCAGGGAATCGAACCCTCGGAGCTCGTGCGCCGCAACGCGCTGTCGAAGGCGCTTTCGGTTGCGGCGCGATTCCCCGAAAGGACGGTTCTCGGCGCGGATACCATAGTTTCGCTCGGGGGGAAAATCTACGGGAAGCCGGCCGATTTGCGCGACGCCGAAAGGATGCTGCGCGAGCTCTCCGGCAAAACGCACTCGGTGTTCACCGGCGTGGCGTTTGCGAAGGAGGGCGGGAAGAAGTCGGCGGCGTTCGCGGAGGAGTCGCGCGTGACGTTCAAAACCCTCTCCGGAGGCGAAATTTCGGAATACCTGAAATGCGTGGACGCGCTCGACAAGGCGGGAGCGTACGCCGCACAAGAGCGGGGCTCTATGATCATAGAAAAAATAGACGGCAACTTCGACAACGTGATGGGGCTGCCGTGCGGACTCGTGGAGAGGGAGCTGCCGAAATTTGAACGGCTGTGAGCGCAAATGGTCGGGCGGACTGCGGCGGAAATAGACATATACGAGAGCGGGCGCGCGGCGGACAAAACGGCCGTCGCCGCCGGAATATCTGCCGCGCTCCTGCTGCACCTGGCGGCGTACTGCCTCACGCCGGAGCAATTCGCGGAATTTTCGCCCCCCGCCGCCGAGCCGGAAGAACTCAAGCTCGAAATACTGCCGCCGCAAATCTCGAGAAAGCTTCCCGATTTCGTCGAGGCCAACCCGCTCGCGAACACGCAAAAGCCGGCGTCGGCGGACGCTCCGGAATCCTTCACCGACCAGCGCGCGGCGGACATGATAACCGACCCCTCGTCGAAGTCGAAAATGCCGTACGTCGAGGGGGAGATAAAGGGCGGCAAAAAGATAGTCTCGGGCACGAGCTCTCCGGAGGATATCCTGAGCCCGCAGCAGCCGTTCGAGACCCTGCAAAGGCCGCTCGAACAGCCCGCGCAGGTGTCCGAATTTCCGAGGGCGGAAGCAGCCCCCGCGGCTCCGGCGGACACCGGCGCTGAGGCGGACGGCGCAGGAAAAGGCGCGGCGGCTCCAGCCAAGCCGGACGAGGGCCTGCCGGAATCCTCCGAAAACGGCGAGAAAGCGGCGGCTTCGCCCGAAAAGGCGGACGGCAAAACGCCATCCGACAAAATCCCCGACGGGGACGAGGGCGACCCCGCAAAGCGCGCATCGGACGATTCCCCAAAAAAATCCCCGACCGACGGCGCTCCGAAAACTCCCGCGGACGGCGGAGACTCCGGCGCGCCGAACGGGACGCGCGTCTCGGCGGAGCCCCGCCCCGCCCCCGACGCTCCGCCCACCGACGAGTCCCTGCCCGCGCCCAAGCCGCGCCCGTACCTGAGCATGAGAATCCCCGCCGGACCGCTCGCCGACAACCGCACGCGCGCGAGCATGCAGGGGACGATAGCGGTGGACTCGAGATTCAGCGAGTTCGGGGCGTACCAGCAGAGAATGATAGAGGCCATCTCGCGCCAGTGGAATTTGCTCGGCTCGCAGTACGACCTCAACACGGCGGTAAACACGACCGTCGTCATAGAGTACTCCATAGACAAAACCGGCGCCCTCGCATCCATATCCGTTCTCTATTCAAACTCCACCAACACCGGACGCGGGCTGTGCGAGCAGTCCATACTCACCACCGCCCCTTACGGCGAATGGACCCGCGAGATGATTTCCGCGCTCGGAGAACAAAACCAAGACGTGCGCATAACTTTCCACTACCGATGAACGACGCCGAAAACACAGCAAAAAGCATACCCCTCGCCCCGGGCTGCGAAATCGCAGCCCTCGACCCGCGCGGGATAATTGCCATATCGAAGAGGGCGGGATATTCCTCGCACCCCAACCCCGACGGCAAGAGGGGACATCCGATGGTGCTCGCGCCCTACAACTTCGACGGAGAGTACTTTTCGTGGGAGGACGAAAGCGGGCACAAGCGCAGGCTGTGGCTCGCAAACCGCCTCGACTCCCCCACTTCCGGAATAGTCATAGCCGCCTCCGACCCAGACGCCGCCGCCGCCGCTCGGGAGGCTTTCCGCAGCCGCAGGGCCGAAAAAATTTACCGCGCCATATGCGTCTGCCGCGCGCCCGCGCGCTCCGGATTCTGGCGCGACACGCTCTTCGAGCGCAAATTCACGGGGTTCGTGCGCAACTCCGCCCTCCGCGTGCCGGCGGGCGCCGCGAAAAAAGCCGAGGCTAAATTTTCGGTCGAAGGGTTCGATAAAAACAACTACGGGCTGTGCCTCGTGAAGCTCGAGCCGCTCACGGGGCTGACGCACCAGCTGCGCGTCCAGTGCGCAAAGCACGCAATGCCCATACTCGGCGACGCCACTTACGGCGATTTCAGGGCGAACCGGAGGCTCCGCGCGGCTTCGGGAATCGGGAGGCTCTTTCTGCACTGCTCGCAGACTGTCCTGCATCTCGAAATAGCCGGAAATGCGGCGGATTTTTCCGCGTCCGCCCCGCTCCCCGAAAGTTTCAATATCATGATGGAAAGGCGCAAAGACTGACGTATGAATGTTCTGACCGCGATAGCGAAATCGTTCGCGCCGCCCGCCGCCTACGAGGAGGCGGCCTTTGAATGGAAGTGGAAGGCGATAGCGTACATTCTAACGCTGTCGGCGATATGCGCGGCCGCGACCTCAGCGATGTCCGCCAAGCCGCTCTCCGATTTCTACGAAAAATTCATATTGCCCGCGATTCCCTTGATGGAGTCCGTCGAGATCTCGCGCGGGGGCGTCAAAACTCCGGACGGGAAGCCCGTGGAATTCAAGTCGGCCTCCGGAAAGACATTCGCCGTCGCCACCCCCGGGAAGCTCGACGCCGCCGCCGTAAAAGGCCTGGCGTTTTCCGTCGAGCGCGACAGGCTGTCGTTTTACGGGGCGGGATTCGAACAGTCCCTTCCGTTTGAAAGCTTCCTTCCGCCCGGGGAGTCCGCAAAGTTGTCGGACCTCTTTCCCCCGAAGGGCGTCATGCTATGGGCGGTTCTACCCGCGGTGTTCTTCGCGGCGTCGCTCTTTATGAACGCGGTCTATTCCCTCGCTATGGGGCTTGCCGCCAAAACCCTCGCCCTCGGCGCAATGCCGTCGCTCGGCTACTGGAAGTGCGCGAAAATCGCGATGCTCGCCGTCACCCCGCCGACGCTGATAGACCTGCTCTTAATGGCGCTGGTGGGGGTTCCGATGCCCGGGCTCGTCTTCGCCGCCATCGCCGGAACGCTCGTGTGGATTTCAATCCGCGCCGTCGCAAAAAAACGCGCCTCCGGAACCGCCGCTTAAAAAGCTTGCGCGCAATCCGAAAAGGGAAATTATAAGAGGCTTTTATCGACAATGGAAAACGCAAAAAAAGAAACGCAGACACGCCGGAATCCGGCGTTCTGCGCGCAGAACGCGCCCGTGCCGCGCTACGAAGACGGCTTCAAGGCGGAGAGCGACTACATTTCCACCCTGCCAGACGTGCAAAACGCCGACAAAAACTCCATAAGCGGCGCGAACGTCCCGATTATGCAGGTTGGAATGCACAATTTCAAAATGCCCCTCAAATTCCTCACCAAAGACTGCGAAGTAAGGGAGGCCGAGGCGTCGGTGACGGCAACGGTGTCGCTTGCGGCTGATTCCAAGGGCATAAACATGTCGAGGATAATGAGGGTGTTTTACCTTTTCGCCGACAGGGTTTTCACGCCGGATTTGCTCGAAGAAGTCCTCGTGAAGATGAAGGAGCAGCTCAAAACCTCCCGCGCGAGAATCAAAATAGACTTCAACTACCCGATTTTGCAAACGAGCCTGCGCAGCAACTTGAAAGCCTGGCAGTACTACAAGTGCTCCTACGAGGGGACGATGGACGACCTCGACATTTTCAGAAAGTTCATAGTGTTCGACTTCGTGTACTCGTCCGCCTGCCCCTGCTCTTCGGAGCTCAGCGAGCACGCCCGCAGGACGCGCAACGTATACTGCGTGCCGCATTCGCAGCGCAGCAAGGCGCGCATATCGGCGGAGATAGAGGGTTCGTCGCACGTGTCTATAGAGGACATGCACGCAATATGCCTAGAGGCCCTGCACACCGAAACCCAGACGATGGTGCGGCGCGAGGACGAACAGGCGTTCGCTGAGCTGAACGGCGCGTACGTCAAATTCATAGAGGACGCAACCCGCCTGCTCTACGCCGGATTTGACGCCGACAAGCGCATAAAGGACTTCGAGATAGCGTGCATACACCTCGAAAGCCTGCATTCGCACGACGCCGTCGGCGTAATCTGCAAAGGGCTCCCGGGCGGGTTCAAGGCGGACTTCAAGGATTTCGGCGACCTGCTCTGCTGACGCGCCCGCAAACCCCGCCCTTTTACGGGCGGGCAGCATTTAATGCGCCCGCATCTTCCGCCGGAGCAAAAAGTCCGGAGGGCTCCAATCTCTGCCGGCGGCAGATTGCGCTTCATGAGCTTTTTTTGCGCTTTCGGCGCTCTGCCGGCAAATATCGCCCGCATCCGCCCGCTTACTTTTCGCCGGACACCTTGCCGCCTTCGCCCTTCGAACGGTACTCTTCGGGAACCGGATTCAGGGTAAAAATCGGTATCAATATCAAAAGGCCGACTATCGTAAGGCCCAGAACCGCGTATCCCGCGGCGTCGTGCACAAACCCCGATATGGAGTCCGAGCCGTATTGGTAAGCCCATATCGAAAGGAAGAGCGCGCGGATTATGTTGTTTACGAAGGCGAACACCATCGACATTCCGACGAGCGCGACCTTCTTCCAAAACTTGTCGAGAAAAACGGCGGCCAGAAACGAGCCGGAAAAGAGGCAGGCCGTCAGGCTGCGTATGCCGCTGCACGCGTCGGCGACGCCCACCGCCCCCTGGGGAAAGTGTATGGAATTGCCGCGCAACTCTACCATGAACCCGAGAAAGTCCATTACGGACGTGACGATTACCGCCACTTTTGAGAGAAGATAGCCGCTTACGAGCGTCTCCCAGGAATTGAACAGCGGGGAGGCTATCATCCATGCGAACGCCGGAAAGACGAAAAAGTTTGCAAAGCGCAGCCGGTCGCCCGCCTGCATGCGGAGGCCTTCAAGATTTTTCGCGCCCGCGAAGTACGCGAGCCCGTAGAATGCGAACGCGAAGCAAAACGACATTCCGAAGAGGGGGACTGTCGTCCCGCGCGCTATCGAGTATACGACGGAAAAGAGCATGAACCCCAGAAATCCGCAAACCGCCATTCCGCCGAAGAGAAGCCCAGCCAGCGCCGACGCCAATTTTCCGCAATCCCTCCCGGGGGCGGAGGCGAAATACTTTTCGATTTTAGGCAGCCTGTCCCATATGACGTATGCCATGAAAACGGGCATGAGGTAGCCGAAGGCGTAGTCGAGGCGCGTCGACCAGGTGTCCCACAAAACGAATGTGAGCATGGCGGCCATTGCCGCGACCGCCGCCGCGTCCACGCGCGCAAAAAAGGGTATTTTTATCGTCTTGGACATAACATTACTGCTTTTTTTCGAGCGCGAGTTTCCCGAGCGACTTCATGACCTCGGCGAACCCGGCGTCGGACTTGAGCTCTTCGAGCGGAACGGAGGAGTCCACGCGGATGAAATACTGCTCGGGCATTCCCTCCACCGCCGCGGAGAACACGCCTTTGAGCCAGTTGGAGAAAGTCGGCGCAAAGTTGTCCGATTTCCCGTACTCGTAGGGCTTGCCGTCCACAATGTGCCAGTACCAAACATACCTCTTTACGGTTCCGCGCTCCGTGGAAATGGAATACGCCCTCGAAAATCCCCCGTAGAGCCTATGCCCGCCTATGTCGAGATGGGGAAATTCGGACTTTTTATCTTCCAGGTTTTTCCAGCCGTTCGCCACCCAGCATCGGTCGGGGGAATGCGAGGACGCCCTGTGGATTTCCATCGTATCCGGCTTCCAATACGCAACGTACACCGTGAACTCCGAACCGTCCCTGGAATAGGAGCGGTTCACGTAGTCTGTGACGTTCAAAACCTTTTCGGCGGCGCGCTGGACTTCCTCGGTGTCGCCGAGCTCGCCGTCTTTGGAAGTCCAGCCCGAGGTCTCCGCGGGAATTGCCGTTTTCAGCCTGCCCTCCGGCGCCGCGGCGGAAGCGGCGGAATCCCCGCCGCCCGACGATTTCACGAAAAAGACGAACGCCGCCGAAAACGCGGCCGCAAGAATTGCGGCAATGGAAATTATTTTTTGCATAGACGTTAAAAAATCTAACGCAGCGCGGGCGGCAGGCAAGAAATAAAAAGCCGCCCGAGCCCGCGGGCAGCGCAAAGCCTGATTTTTACGCGGGAAGCGCGCCTACTTTTGAATCGACGCGAGCTCTTCGTCGCCGGGAATATTGGCGGTAAGCGACCCCGTCGCGTGCGCGAGCTGCGCTATCGAAACCGAAAGCGACGCCTCCGCAGAAACTTTCTGCTGGCGCGCCGTGGCGAGGCGGCTCTGGGCGTTCAGAAATTCGGTGATGTTGCTCACCCCGTTTTCGTAGGCGACTTTTGTGGCGTTGAACGCCTCTACGCTCGCCTCGACCGCCGCCGTCGCGCTCGCAACCTGCTTTACGGAGCTCGAATACTTGTGGTAATAGTTCCAGACGTCCGATATGATCTGTATCTCCGCCGCTTTCAACTGTTGCGCCTGCGCCCTTTCGGCGGCCCTGGCGTTGAGCAGCGCGTACTTGCGCGCGAACCCTTCGAATATGCTCCACGAGAGGCTGAATCCGCCCGTATAGGTGTCCTGGTGCCCGCGAGAGTCGTCAGTGTAGTCGGTGTACGAGAACTGCCCGAACGCGCCGATTTCCGGAAGGAAATCGCGCTCGGCGGCCTTCACGTCGCTCGCGGACTTCGCGAGCCTCGCGTAGGAGGCCAGCAACGTCTGGCGCGAGCGCATCGCCTTTGCGACGAGCTCGTCAATCTTTTTGGACGTCTCGGGGCTCGACGGCACTACCGCCTCGGCGGACACGACGAAGTTCGGCCCGACGCGCACCCCGAGAACCTGCGCGAGATTCGCGCGGGCGGTCTCCACGGAAGAGCGCGCCTGCTCCAGGACGAACTCCGCGTTTTTGGCGTTGGCGAGGGCGTTGAGCATGTCCTGCTTGTTGCCGACGCTCTGGTCGAAGCGCGCCTTGGCGGACTCGTACGCAGTGCGCGCCTCGTCGAGGCTCAATTTCGCGCTTTCGACATTCCCGCATGCGGAATAAAAGTCGTAGTAGGCGACCGCGACGTTCAATACGACGTCCTGAATTGTCTGGTTGTAGTCGAAATTCGCCGCGAGCAGCGCGTTCTGCGCGGACTCCACCTGCGCCTCGCGCTTGCCGAAGTCGAAGAGCATCCAGCTTATTTCGGCGCTCGGGCCGAAGCCGGTCTCGTAATAGGTTCCGACGGGAATTGAAGAGCCGCCGTACCCGAGGCTCGGGCGGATCTTGCTGCGGTAGACCTGCGCGCCGACAGAAACCTGCGGATAGTACGCAGCCATCGCCGAGCCCTTCTGCGCCGCGTAGCTCTTTGCCTGGAACCAGTAAATGCGCGTCTGGGTGTTGTTTTCGAGCGCCAGATCCACGAGGTCGTCGAGCGCGAGCTCCTTTCCGGCCTGCAGCTTTTCAGCGGCGGAGAGCTCGATTTTCGGCTTCTGCGCCGCGCCCGCGGAAGCGGCGCCCTTTTGCCCATCGGAGACGCCGCCCTCCCCTCCGTCCTCCGGAGAGGCTATTTTGTCCGTCTTTATGTCCTCGGGCTGTATGACCCGTTCGGGGACTGCGTCCTGCGGGGCCTTCCAATACCTCGACGGCGCGGGGGCCACTTCGGAATCCACGGATACGCACCCGCCCGCAAAACAGGCGAGGGCCGACACCGCCGCTATTGTAAATTTTTCCTTCATTGCAAAATCTCCTGCTATGCCTTGCCGATTTCGCCGCGGGCGAAGAACGGAATCTTGTCCAAGACCCTGCGCTGGAAGGCGTCGAGCCATATATAAATTACGGGGGTTATGTAGAGCGTGACCACCTGCGAGAAAATCAGCCCGCCGACGACCACCACCCCGAGCGGTATGCGGCTCTCCGCGTCCGCCTTGCCCCAGCCGAGCGCGATGGGCAGCATGCCCATGAGCGCCGCGAAAGTCGTCATTATGATCGGCCTGAACCTCTCCATGCAAGCTTCGTGGACGGCGTCTGCGGGCGACATTCCGGACTGCTCGCGCATGATGGCGAAGTCGATCATCATGATGCCGTTTTTCTTCACGATGCCCATAAGCATGAATAGCCCTATCATCGCGTATATGGAGAGCTCCATGTCGAACATCCAGAGGCTGCCGAGGCCGCCTACGACCGCTATCGGAAGCGACGAAAGGACGGTTATCGGGTGTATGTAGCTCTCGTACAGTATGCCGAGAATCACGTACATGACGAACACCGCGACCCCTATGAGGTACACGAGGCTCATCATGGTCTCCTTGAATGTGACGGCCTCGCCGATGAACTGCCCCGTCACCCCTTGCGGCAGGGAGTCCGCGGCGACCTGCGTGATCCAGTTCACGGCGTCTCCGATTGCCACGCCGGGCTGGAGGTCGAAATACACCGTGACCGACGGGAAGTTGTCTATGTGGTTGACCGTGACGGGCGCCAGAATCGTCTCCGTGCCGGAGATGGAGTCGAACGGAATCAAGTCGGACAGGCTGTACGGCGGGTTCGGCTCCGAGCCGCCGCCGGTGAGGGTCGTCACGGGGTACCCGCCGGTCAGAAGGGCGTCGGGCTGGAAGTTGAGAGACGAAAGGTTGCTCTCGAACGACCTGTATTCCCGCGAGGCCTCCATTATGCTCCAGTACTGCTGGAAGGGCGTCTTGATGAGATAGTAGAAGAGCTTGGCGTAGGAATCCTTGAACACGTTGGAGTAATTGTTCTGCGAAAGCCCGAGCATCGACGCCTTGTCCCTGAACGGTTTGAGGACGACCTGCGGGTTGTCGAGGTACATGTCGCTCTGTATGCTCGAGAACATCTCGCCGCGGCGCGCCGAAAGCTTGGGAATGAACGCGCCAGCCGCGCTGTACAGAAGATTCTGGTCCATCGATGTCAGGGCGAAGGAGTATTTGCCCTGCTGGGTGCTGGTGGCGCCCGTCGAGATTTTGAGGGTCGGCTCCGGCTGGAAGTTCGCTATCAGCCCGGGAATCATCGAAACCTGGGCGTTGAGATCCGCGGAGACCTCCGCTATGGGCCTGCGCTCATTGCGCGGTTTGAGGGTGATGAAGCCGAACCCCATGTTCTGGTTGATGAAGCTCGACACGCCGGAGACGAGGACGAAATTCTTGATGTCCGGCGTGCGGTAGAACACGTCCTCTATGCGCTTCTGCAAAACGCCGATTTCGCGCGTGGAGGTTTTGGTGTCGGATATGAACACGCCCTGCAAAAAGCCGCTGTCGCCCACAGGAAACATTATCTGCGGCAGCGCCCCGAAGAAAAACCAAACGCCCCATCCGCAGGCGGCTACAATCAGGAAAGTCAGCAGATTCTGGCGCAGCATCCACCTGAGCGTCGGGGAATAGAAGCGCAGAAAGGCGGCCTCCAATTTGTGCGACATTTTCTCGACGACGGTCATGTCGGCGGCGTCGGAAGTGCGCGCCTTCAATATGCGCGCGCACATCATGGGTGTCAGCGAAAGGCTGACGAAACCGGACATGAGGACGGCAGTTATGATTGTGACCGAAAATTCCATGAACACCCTGCCCGTAATGCCGCTCATGAACACGAGCGGTATGAAAACCGCCGCGAGCGACAGGGTCATGCTCAAAATCGTGAATGATATTTCGCGCGCGGAGCGGAATGTCGCCGTCGCCGGGGACTCGCCGAAATCCTCCATGCGCCTGACCGTGTTTTCGAGGAACACGATGGCGTCGTCCACGAGGAACCCTATCGCCATCGTAAGCCCCATAAGCGACAGGTTGTTTATGGAGAACCCGAACGCGTACATGAATATAAACGTAAGCAGAATCGAGAACGGCAGCGCGACAGTCGGAATCATGGTGTCGCGGATTCTGCCCAAAAACAGGAATATCACGAACACCACGAGCGCGAAAGCGATTATGAGGGTCTCCTTGACGTCGTCGATGTTGTCTATTATGAGGGTCGAGCGGTCGTAGACCTCTGAAACCTTCACGCTCGAGGGGAGGATCGTCTTAAACTCCTCCATGAGCTTTTTTATGTCGGCGACGGTGGTGATTGCGTTGCCGTCGGCGCGCTTTCTGATGCCCATTGCGACCGACGCGATCGGCCTGCCCTCCGGCTTTTTGTTGCCGAGCGAAAACGATATGTTGAGGGTGTCGTACTGGAGGGTGTCGACGGCCTTTGCGATGTCGCGGAAGAAAATCGGAGAGCCGTCCTTGAAGCCCACCACGATGTTGTCGTAGTCCTCCGCGGTGGAAAGCTGCGTGTCGGGCAGCAGGACGAACTGGGTAGTCGGTCCGTCGAGATTGCCCACGCCCGTCATGTTGGTCGAAACGGCGAGGGCGTTTTTGAGGTCGGTCGCGGTATAGCCCAAATTGTAGAGCTTCCGCATGTCGACCTTTATGCGCACCGCGCGCGGCGCCGCGTAAATGTCCACGTTGGACACGCCGGAGATCATGCGTATGCGCTGGGCGATTTCCGAAAACGCGTAGTCGTACAAATTCCTGTCCGGCATGGCGTCGCTCGTGACGGACAATATGTAGATCGGCATGTCGTTGGGGTTGTCCTGCGTGAACGACGGCGGCGACGGCAGGTCGGCGGGCAAATTGCCCTGCGCCCTCTGGATCGCGCTCTGCACGTCGGTCGCCGCGGCGGAGATGTCCTTGCTGAGCGAAAACTGCAAGACTATTGAGCTCGCGCCGAAGCTGTTGCGGCTGGTGATCATCTCGATTCCCGGAATCTGCATGAACTGCTGCTCGAGCGGCGAGGCCACGTTGGCGGCCATTATGCTCGGATCCGCCCCCGGGTAGCCGACCGTGACCTGGATGACCGGATAGTCGACGCCGGGAAGGTCGTTTACTGGCATTTTCATGTAGCCGAAAATGCCGAAGAACATCGCCGCGAGCGACAGCAGCACCGTCATGACGGGGCGGTTTATAAATATGTCCGAAATCGAACTCTTGCCCGCCAAAAGCTGCGCATTGGCGGACGCCTCGGGCGTCGGATTTTTGGAATCGGAAGACATGGCAAACCTGATTTGCGGTTATTCGCCCGCCGCCGCCTTTTCGGCGGCTTTGAGAGCCTCGACGGGAGCCTGTTTCTTGGCGGCAGCTTCGGCGGCCTCCTTGGCGAATTTAACGCGCAGCTCGTCGGCGATAGCGGTGGCGTTGGACATGAATTCGCGCATTTTGGCGGGGTCGAGAATCGGCTTGGAGTCCGCGCCCATTATTAGCCCTTCGGGGGTTGCCGCATAGACGAACGGCCCCGCCTGGAGCCTGAGAGAGCTCACGCTCTTGACGACCATTTCGCCGTCCTTTACGCCCGAGACCGCGCGCATGCCGCCGTCGAACAGCTGGCCCTCGCCGACATCCCTCTGGCTTATTACATACACGCCGTCCTTATAAGGCGCGGCAATGTAGACGAAAGGCTCTTTCGGCCCGATTTGAATGCACATGTTGGGAATGAGCACCGCCCCCTTGATCTCTTCGAGGTTCACGCGGACTTTCACGGGCTGGTTGGGCCAGAAAAGCCCGTCCTTGTTGTCGAGCCTGCCGCGCAGCACGGCGGTTCCGGATTCGTACCTGATTTTGTTGAGGATTATGTCCACCTCGGCGACGGTCTTTCTGTGCCCGAGATCGTCCTCTATATAGGAGACGTCCACGGCCGCCTTCCCGCCGTTTGCCTCCATAAAGCGCTTGACGTCGTAGAGGCGCTGCGAGGGAACCACGAAATCCACATAGAGCCTGTCGAGCTGCTCTATCGTGGTTATCACGGAAGTTCCGGCGGCTACGACATTGCCCGAATTTATATTATACAGGCCCACCTTGCCGGATATGGGCGACTTTATCTTGCACCAGTCGAGGTTTATCCGCGCGGTTTCGAGGGCGGCCTTGCAGGTCTCCACCACCCCTTTGTCAACCTCGACTTTCGCGAGGAGGGAGTCGAACGTCTGCTTGTCGACGTAATTGTCCTTGGCGAGCTTTCTGTTGCGCTCGACGTCGAGGGCGTCTATTTTCAGCTGGGCCTCCGCCTGCCTCAGATTGCCCTCCGCCTGCATGACCGCGGCCGCATAGGGGCGCGGGTCGATTTCCGCGAGAACGTCGCCCTCCTTCACGAACTGCCCTTGCTCGAAATTTATTTTGACAATCTGTCCGGAAACTTGCGGTACAATGTTGACGCTGTGCAGAGAGGAAATGGTTCCGAGGGTGTCTATGTACTTTCGGACGCTCTTGCTTTCCGCCTTGACGAGCGTTGCGGGGGTTGGCGGATACGACGCCTTCTTTTCGGCTTTCTTTTGGCATCCGAACGTCAGCGCGGAAAGCGCCGCCGCAATCGCTGCGATTTGTAAGAATTTCATGGTGTTTCCTATTGGCGTGTTAAAAAATGCTATAATAATAAGAAACGGATTTTCGGCAGTGCCGCCAAGTTGTCAATATATTACTTTGTACGCTCCGGAACCGCCGAAATGTAAAAATTTCGAGCCTAAAAAACCGACGCGCAAAACGGAAAGCTGCCGCGTAAATTCTTGCAAGTAATTCCCGCGCCGTCTATTTGTCATATCCGCACACAATGAGGATTTCCGAAGGGCGGAAAAAAAACGGACTGGCGCCAAAATAAAATGCTTGTAATGCCGCAAACCTTCGCTCAAAATTTTCCCGAAAATCAAATACGATGGAACTTGTAAACGAAAACGCGGCGGGAATACCGGCGTCCGCATCGCGGCCGGCCGAAGATTCAGACGCCGCACTTGTGGAAAGGGTAAAGAACGGCGACATGGCCGCTTTCGACGCCCTTACGCTAAAATACCGCGAAAGGCTCTTCGGTGTCGTTTACAATATGCTCGGCAACCGCGAAGACGCCATGGACATCGTCCAGGACGCCTTTATAAAAGCCTTTTCGAGCATAGGGTCGTTCAGGGGGTCGTGCGCCTTTTACACTTGGCTGTACAGAATCGCCGTCAACATGGGCATAACTTTCCTGAAGCGCTCGCGCATGCGCAGGTTTTTCAGCTTTGAAAATTCCAACGAGGAAATGGCGTCCGCCGAAGTCGTCGAAAAGCTCAGCGTAAACTGCGGAGGTCGCAGAGCCGCCATGCTCTCGGAAATCAGGGAAAAATTGAACGAAGCCCTGCAGTCTTTGTCTATAAAGCACAGAACAGTTGTAATTCTTTATGAAATAGAGGGGTTGAGCCACCAGGAAATCGCCGAAATCACGGGCACCACGCCCGCCACGGTGAGAACCAGGCTCCATTACGCCAAGCAGCAGCTTCAATCCCTCCTGAAAGATTATATAAACTGACCATGCCCGACCCAAAGCCGACCCTTGAAGACCTGCTGAGCCTCAAGAAATGCGAGCGCCCCACCGCCGACGAGTGGGCGCAGTTCGACGAGCGCTTGAAGTCCAAGATGATGCGCAAACTCGTGCGCGAGCCCCGCGCTACCGGCAGAAAGCTCTCCGCGGGCGCGCTGGCGCCAATATGCGCGGCGGCGCTGGTTGCGGTGCTCTTCCTGCCCTCCCTTGCCCGCAACGATACCGCAAACCCTACGGTTTTCCGCGACTCCGGAATAAGCGACGCCGTCTCAAAAACCCCGCTTCCGAGCGTTGGATATTCTTTTTCCTCAAACGAAATGACGCCTTCGCGCAAATCCGCGGAAACCCCTGTGATAGCCCCGATGAACGCTGAAAACGACGCATCCGTAAGATACGTTTCAAACAGCCTGCCTGTATCTTCGGGCGCCATATTCTGATTTCCGCGTTCACTTGACTTTCGATTTCCCCGCCCCCCGCCCGCGCAGAGGGCGTTTTTTTTTGTGCCCGATACGCGTCGCGCCGTAAAATTCCCCCCGCGCTTCCCCCTCCGGCTCCCGACAAAACAATCAAACAATGCTTGACCTGCTCCGGTATTTTAGGTTTAATTTATAGGCCTTTTTTCATTTTAACCGGACTATTTCAGGAATTGTTCATATGGTTGCTTTAATGGTGTCGACATTTGCGCTCGGCTATCTGCTAATAGCGTTCGAACACAAAATCCAAATAAACAAGGCGGCGGTTGCCGTCACTCTCGGCATGTCTCTGTGGGTGATGTACATATACGCCGGAGACTCCCTCATTAAAGGCGTCAACGCCGAAGACTTCGCGCACTTCCTCTCGATAAATCCCGAATACTCCGCCCTGCCGCTAGCCAAGCAGTGCATAAAATTCATATCCGAAAGCCAGATAATACACTATCTCGGCGAGCACGTGCAAATCATATTCTATCTCATCGGCGCGATGACGATAGTCGAACTCATAGACGTGCACGGCGGATTCTCCTGCATAACGGACAGAATCAAAACGCGCAACAAGCGCAAGCTGCTCTGGATTCTCTCGTTCTTTACATTTTTCATGTCGGCAATACTCGACAACCTCACGACGGCAATTTTAATGACCATGCTCCTGCGCAAAATAATATCGGACAAAAAGGAGCGCTGGATATTCTGCGGCATGGTGATTCTTGCGGCAAACAGCGGCGGGGCGTGGACTCCAACGGGGGACGTGACTACCATAATGCTCTGGATAAACGAAAACGTCACTACCGCCGCGCTCATGACGGAACTTTTCCTGCCGTCCGTCCTTTCAATGCTGGTGCCGCTCGCGATACTGACTTTCAGCCTTGACGGCTCCGACGCCAAGCCCCCCGCCATATCGCGCGAAGAACAATCCGCCTCCCTTATAACCCCTGCGGAACGCACGTCAATATTTGTCCTCGGCGTGTCGGGGCTCATATTTATACCCGTATTCAAGGCGATCACCGGCCTTCCGCCGTTCATGGGCGTAATGCTCGCGCTCGGCGCCATATGGATTTTCATGGAAATTCTCTACGACCGACGCTCCGACATTCCCCGCGCCCAGCAGCATAGAATTTCCGACGTATTCGCGCGCATAGACCTTTCGACAATACTGTTTTTCCTCGGCATACTAATGGCGGTCTCCGCATTGCAGGCGGTTGGCGTGCTCGCCGAAGTATCAAAATTCCTCGATAGCGAAGTTCACAACGTATATGTGATAAACGCCATAATAGGAATAATGTCATCGATAGTGGACAACGTCCCGCTCGTCGCAGGCGCGATGGGAATGTACGACATCCCGACCCACGCGGAAGTCCTCGCCTCAGCAGAGCCCGCCTACACTGCATATTACGCGCAGGACGGCGTGTTCTGGCAGATGCTCGCCTACTGCGCGGGAGTCGGCGGAAGCATACTTATCATAGGCTCCGCCGCGGGCGTAGTTGTGATGGGCATAGAAAAGATAACATTTGCATGGTATCTGAAAAAAGTCTCCCTGCTCGCTCTGATAGGCTACTTCTCTGGCATAGGTGCATATGTGCTCCAAAACCTCCTTTTAGGCCGCCTCTAAAAAAATCGACAACTGTCGAATACCCAAGGCCTTTGCCAGAAGGCGCAGGGCGCGCCAGGCGGCAGCGCCGCTTCCATAAGAAATTTAGCCCTTGCGGCGATAGGCAAATCCGATGCGCCTATCCCGCCTTGCCGGCAATATTGTTTTTCCATTTCCGAAGGCGGAAATAGCCAATCCCCTACCAATTGCCCCTTGCTCTCGGATTTTAGGCTAAGTTCGGGCGAATAAAAGGGCGCGCGGCGTATTGAACATACGCGAGCGGTCCTGCCGGCTTTCCCAACGGAGCATCAGCGGTAAAGCAGTGCCCTAAAAAACTAAGACGACACCGAAGGGCGCGTCAAAAGGGGGTTCAGGCGAGTATAGGAAAGCCGGAAGGGGCGCGTGGCGTATTTGACATACGCGAGCAGTCCTGGCAGATTTCCTGACGGAGCATCAACGGTAAACCAGTACCCTAAAAAACTAAGACAACACCGAAGGGCGCGTCAAAAGGGGGTTCAGGCGAGTATAGGAAAGCCGGCAGGGGCGCGTGGCGTATTAAACATACGCGAGCGGTCCTGCCGGCTTTCCTAACGGAGCATCAACCCCCTTTTCACGCGCCCTAAGCGAATCAGCGGCGGCCGGAGAGCCTGTCTCTTATTACTTTTTCGAGGCGAAATAGCTGGTAATCGGAGCGGTTCAGAATGACAGATTCAAGCTCTTGCATGAAGGATTCGGGGGTATAGTTGGCGGATTCCATGAGGAAGAGAACGATGGCGTCGCGGTGGACGCGCATATAGGTCTTTTTTTCCTCGCCGCGCTTGGCGAGACCATTGGAAAGGTGCCCGAAAATCTTTCCGCTGTAAAAGCTGTTGCGCACAAACTGGTCGGAGCGCCCTATTATGTAGCCGGCCTCCTTGGGGCTGAACCACTCCTGCCCCTTGGGAAAGAGCGAGGAAAAATGTTCCGACGCCTCGGAAATGTCGCAGTTGTTTTTCATTTTCCCTCCTCCTTTGAGCGCAAAAGGCGGCAAACTTTTTTCATTTGCGGGTTGTCCATAGGTTTTACAATACTTTTTACTTTCATTAAATGGTTGGTTTGATATATTGTAAATTGAATCAGTTTTAAATATAATTATATGAACACAATAATTATTATTCGTCAATATAAAATAGAAAAATTCTACTTTATTAATGAAAGATATTAAATATTATAATAATACGGATTTCGCCGCGCGGATGAGGCTGCTGATGGGCGCGCGCAACGTAAAGCTAAAGGACATCGCCGACGCCACGAGCTGCTCCATAAGCGCGGTGAGTACGTGGAAGCGCGGGCGGCTGCCGCGCAGCTACAAAACTATATCGAAGCTTGCGCGCGTCCTCAGGGTCAGCGAGGAATTTCTCGTTAACGGCCAGAACGGGTGCGTCGTGTTTGCCAACGAGTCGGCTTTCGGCGGAAAGGCGGAGGAAAACCGCGGGGAATTTTCCGAGCGCGCGGCGGCAAGGGAAGTCGGGCTGATATTCGACGCGCTCTCGATGCGCGCCTCCGAAACCGCCGACGGCTACGCGCGCCTGCGGGAGAGGCTCCTGAGCGCGTTTCCCGAAACCGCCGGCTGCGCGGGTTCTCCGGTCGCCGCCGAAACGGCGGAGATTTAAGCTCCGGCAAAAATTTGTTGCCTAACGCGGAAAACGGAACGTAATATGCTTTTATGACATCGCAAAACGCAGCCTACTCTCCTGTGGAGGAGATGTGGAACGCCGCAACCCACGGCGTCGGGATTGTTGCGAGCGTGGCGATGTTGGCGGTTCTCGTCACCCTGTCGGCTGTGTACGGGAACGCGTGGGGAATAGTGTCGACATCGGTTTTCGGGGCGTCGCTCGTGCTGATGTACACCGCCTCAACGGTCTACCACGCCGCGCGGAACGAGGGCGCGAAAAAAATCCTGAAAAAATTCGACCACATTGCGATATATTATCTAATCGCCGGCAGCTACACGCCGTTTTTGCTCGTGGCGATGCGCTCGCCCGCCGCATGGGCGGTATTCGGGATAATATGGACGCTCGCAATACTCGGGACTTTTTTGAAAATCTACGCGGGGGGGGCCGGAACGAAGTGGTGGTCGGTGGGCCTGTACCTCGCGATGGGCTGGCTGATAGTTTTCATATCCGGCAAGCTGTTTGCGGCGCTTCCGCCGGCAGCCACAATATTCCTCGTGCTCGGCGGGCTCTTCTACACCGGCGGCGTGTTTTTCTATATGCGCAAAAGCAAAAGATTTTCCCACGCGGTCTGGCACGTGTTCGTGCTGCTGGGCAGCTTTATGCACTTTTTCGCGGTTCTCTTTTCCTGCGTATTCGTATGAACGGCTCTATGGAAAATTCCGAACTCATAAGTGGCGTGGAGAGCGCCGTCCGCTCGTGGGGCCGCCGCCCCACGTGGGACGAATACTTTATCTGCGCGGCAATACTCATGGCCTCGCGCTCGGCGTGCGAGCGCCTCCACGTCGGATGCGTGATAGTCAGCGGCGGAGAGCACAAGAACAGGATTGTCGCCGCGGGCTACAACGGGTTTCTGCCCGGCGCCCCGCATTCGTCGTGCGTGCGCGACGGCCACGAGCAAGCCACCGTGCACGCCGAGCAAAACGCGATATCCGACGCCGCGCGACGGGGGGTTCCGCTGAGCGGATGCACCGCCTACATAACCCATTTCCCGTGCGTGAACTGCGCCAAGCTCCTGGTGGCGGCGGGAATCTCCAAAATAAAATACCTCCACGACTACAACAACGACGCCCTCTGCCTAAAATTTTTCGAGGACTCGCGCGTGGAGATAGAAAAGCTTTGAAATGCGCAATTATTACGACGACATCTCCTGGAGCTTTCTGATATCGTCGCCGTCGCACTCGGGGGATTTCTTCGAAGAGTCGGTGATACTGCTCTTGGAAGACAATGAAGACGGCGCCTTCGGAATCGCCATCAACAAGCCCGGCGGCAAAAAGCTCGGCGAAATATCCCCCGAGTTTGAATCGACTCCGTTGGAGGACGTCGAGATCTTCGACGGCGGGCCGGTGGGCAAGGATACCGTAAGCCTTGCGGTATGCGCCCGCGGCGGAGATTGCGAATGCGGCGGCAGTTTCTCGTTCGGAACCGCCCCGCAAAACGCGATAGAGGAAATTTCCAACAACCCCGACGCGAAAGTCGCGGCGTTTTCCGGATACTCCGGCTGGGCGCCAAAACAATTGCAGAGCGAAATATCGGAGGGGGAATGGATAGTTTCAAACGCCGACATCGGCGCTATTTTCGAGATACCCGCCGAAGACATATGGAGGGAGCTTCTCATCCGCGAGCGGCCGGAATTCGCCGCGCTCGAAAGGCCGAAATCCGATTCTTCCCTGAATTAGCGCGCCTCGGGGCTACTCCGGAAATTTTTCAGAGCGCAGGAAAGCCGCGCTGAACCCGCAACCCCATGCGGCGGAAAATTCCGGCAAGCGCGGCGGAGCTCGGGAATCTCCGGCAAAAGGATGGCGCGCTGAAACTTGCCCGGCGCGCGCCATTGGCGCCGCCGGGGTTTGCTCGGGAAACTCCCGCGCAAAGGACGCGCTGAAACCGGCGGGAGCCGGCGCGGAAATTTTGCGCGCGCCGCCCCTAAATAAACCGAATAAAACGCCCCTCCTGCGATTTGCCGCCCGCCGCGTAGCCGGAGCGCCTTAATTATGCCCGCCCCTAAGCGGAAACTCCGCCCTTCCCCGCGCAGGAAACGCCGCCTATCCTCTGCGCGCGGACTCGCAAATGCCGCGTTTTGCCTTGACAAAAAGCCGCCGCAAACCTACTTTTATGTAAAAATTACTTTTAATTTTTAATATCAGAAAAAAGGATTTATTATGTTCACCGGAATAGTCGAAGGGGTCGGAAAGACTGTTTCGTTCGAGGAAAAAAAGGCGGCGTGGCTCCTGAAGCTCCAGGCGCCCGAGTTCATCGCCGAGAGCCTTTCGGAGGGGGACTCGCTCGCGTGCAACGGCTGCTGCCTGACGCTCGTCGGGCGCGACGGCAACGAACTGTCCTTCGAGCTCCTCGAAGAAACCATAAGGCTAACCTCGTTCGAGGGGGTTAAAGAGGGGTCTTTGATCAACCTCGAAAGGCCGCTCGAGGCCAACGCGCGCCTCGGAGGCCACTTTGTTAGCGGGCACATAGACGTCCGCAGCCGCGTGGAAACCTTTGAGCAAAGGGGCAAAAATTTTTACATGAAAGTCGCGGTTCCCGCGGAATTTTCAAAATACGCAGTCTACAAGGGAAGCATCGCCATAGACGGAATTTCGCTCACGGTCGCGGAGGCCGGGGAAAACTCCCTCGCCGTCTGGCTGATACCCCATACGCTCGAAGTGACTAACCTCTCCGGCTGCAAGGCTGGAAAATTCGTAAACCTCGAATTCGACCTACTCGCCAAGTACGTCGAAAAAATCGCCTCCGGCAACCGCGACAAATCTCCCTACCAGCCCTAACGCCGCATGAGGATTCCGGCAAAGCTGCTGCGCGGAAAGCTGACGCCCCGCAAGCTCGCCGCCATACTGCTAATATGGCTGGCAGGGGTTGCGATTTCGCATTTCGCGGGCATGGCGGACTTCGGGACGCGCCCCATTGAGCTCGCGCCGATTCCGGAATCGGCGGAGGGGAAAGCGGGCGGAAAAATCCGCGTGTGCTCATGGAATGTCCACAACTACTGCGTCGCGAACCGCCCAATCAACGGAAAGTGGCGAGAGCACCCGAAGCCAGAAGCCGAGAAAGCGGCCCTGCGCAAGACACTCTCCGCAATAAACGCGGACGTGGTTCTATTGCAGGAGATGGGCGATGAAGCGTACCTTGCCGAACTGCGCGACGCGCTCGCGCGCGAGGGGCTCGCCTACCCCTACTGCGCCATAACGTCCTTCGACGCCCACGCGCGAGTGGCGATAATGTCGCGCATAAAGCCCGAAAAATTCCACGACTGCTCCGACATCTCATTTGAATTTAAGGGCGAAAAAACCTTTTCGCCGCGCGGGACCATCGGCGCGGAATTCAAAACCGCCGGTAAATCATGGCACGCGTTTTCAATACACCTGAAAAGCAAGAGCGGCGCGAGAAAGGCAGACGAACAGTTCTACCCGTTCAGATTCGCCGAGGCGCGGGCGATAGACGCGAGGATATTTTCCATAACCGGAGGCGGCCCGACGGTCATAGCGGGGGATTTCAACAACGAGCCCTCCCCCGCCCTGATGCGCAACTTCAAAAAGCTCGGCGCGCGCATGCTCGGCGGCGGCGACTTCGCTTCGGCCGGAGCATACACGTATTATTGGAAGAAAAAGGGCATCGCGTATGTGTACGACTATTTTGCAGTAAACGCGCCCATGGAAAAATTCGCCGGAGGGCCGAAAATAATAAACTTCCCCGCCGCGCGCGAGGCGAGCGACCACCTGCCGATAGTTGCGGATTTCGACTTTTCAAAAGGAGCGGGCGCGCCGAAGCGTTAGCTCCGCGCGGGAGCGCCCAAGCTCCGTAAAACTCCGCCGCCTCATTTTCCGCGCGAACCGGCAATCATGGAAAATATCTTTGAAATGCAGACGATCCACAGGACAGTTGCGCATATCCCCACCGCCGAAGTGTAGGCGAGATAGCAGTACGAGAGCTTCGCCGTGGACAAATCCATCTGCGAGCTCTTCCATATGAAGGAGTTTACGGCGAGCATCGCGGCGTAAACGAACGTAAGCGCGCAAACCGGAAACAGAAAAAATTTGTCGCCAAAAGCGGGGCTTTTCCCGCGCATTTCGGATGCGGTCGCAAATATTGCGCGCAGCATTTTAAACGGCTGCAGAAAAAACCACCTGTACGAATTTCCCGACGAAAACAAAACCTGAAAATTTTTTGACGACGCGTAGCATATTCTCACCGCGTGCTTCGCCCACTTCAAACACCTGAACAGGCAGGCTGCGAGCATCGCCGCCAGCATGAAGTTTACGAACGACAATGTCCTGACCGCCACGGCTATCGAGATTTTGAATTCGTCGCCCGCCGCCGGAGCGGATCCGTCGAGATACTCCAGAAGCAGCCCGTAATTGCGCGCAATGTAAAAAAACCTGAACTCCCATAACCGCTATCGACGATACGAGAAACGCCCTAAAAAACATGGTGTTTCTTGCCAGCCCGCGCAAATGCCCAAAACGGCGGCGGACTTTCGGGGTTTCGCAAATTTCCGCGCGGCATTCGCCGAAGCGCCTCCACTTGGCCCATTCCTCTTTTTAGTTCCAGACGAGGGTTGAATCTCCGATGACTCCGGCTTCGTAGAGTTCGAGGATTCTCCCAGCCCCGACCGGACCGATCCTGTTTTTGTCTTTCAAGTAATAGTAGATTTATTTGCCTATGCAAAATTTTGAAAATATCCTGTCGAGGACGTCCTCGCAGTCCGTCTTTCCGACGATTTCGCCGAGAGCCGAAAGCGCCTCCGCAAGGTCGGAGGCTGCGAGCTCTGCGGGGGCGGAAGAGGCTATTTTATCCCTCGCGCCGCCGAGCGATGCGACCGCCCTCCCGAGAGCCTCGGCGTGGCGGGCGCCGACTGTCACGTCGCACAAAGCCGCGCCGGAGAGGCGAGCCCCCACGAAATCGCGCATAGCCTCCCTCAGCTCTCCGATTCCCGCGAGAGTCGCGCATGAAACCCTCACCGTTTCGATTCCCTCCGTCATTTCGGAAAACCTTTCGGGGGCGGAAGCGGGCAAATCGCACTTGTTCAGGACGGCTATGCACTTTTTCCTGTCGGCGAAAATCTCGTCCGGAAGCTCCGGAACGCCTGCCGAGGAATCTACGACGAGCAGGCAGAGGTCGCACTCGGCGACCTTTTCGCAGGCGCGGCGCATTCCCTCGTTTTCAATTTCCCCGCCGCCCGAGCGCAGGCCGGCGGTGTCGGTGATGACCGCCGAAAATTCCCCGAGCATTATGCGGTCGTCGATGAAGTCGCGCGTAGTGCCGGCGGTGGGGCTTACTATGGCGCGGTTCCTGCCCAGCAGGGCGTTCATCAGCGACGATTTGCCGGCGTTCGGCGCCCCCGCTATCGCGACCCTCACGCCGTCGTGCAGCAGCGCGTCGCGCTTGGAAGTCTCCGCAAGCCTCGACATTTCGGAGCGGACCGCCTCCGCCTCCGCCAACAGCCTTGCTGAATCCTCCTCCGGAAGATCCTCGTCCGGAAAGTCGATATAGGCTTCGACGAGGGCTTTCATGTCGAGCACGCGCGACGACAGCTCGCCTATCCGCCTGCCGATCTCCCCGCCGAGCTGCCTGCGGGCCGCCGACAGCGCGGCGTCGGAGCGCGCGCTTATCACGCGGGCGACCGCCTCCGCCTGCGACAAATCCATTTTGCCGTTCAAAAACGCCCTGCGCGTAAATTCCCCGGGCTCGGCGAGCCTCGCGCCCCTGCGCGAGAGATCCTCGAGAATTTTCCGGAGAATGAACGGGTTGCCGTGCGGAAAAATCTCGAGCATGTCCTCGCCGGTATAAGAGGCGGGCGCGCGGTAGAGGCAGAAGGCAACGTCGTCCACCGCCGCGCCGGAGAGGCCGCGGTACGCCCCGTACTTCATCCTGCGCGCCGGAATTTCCTCCGCGCCGAAAACCGCCCGGGCGATTTCCGCGCACTCAGGCCCGCTGAGCCTGACAGACGCTATGGCCGATTCCCCCGCGGGAGTCGATATTGCGGCAATGGTGTCCCTCATTTTCCGGAATATTTTTTGAACGCGGCAAAGGCCGCGAGAGCCGCAGCGCAAAAGGCTATCCCCGCGTATGTGGCGGAATCTATGTGCGCTTTGAGCTTTGTGCTGCCCGTCCCCGCCTCGGGGTCGATTTTCTGCTCCAGCTGCCACGGCGTCATTTTGGAATAGATTGCGCGGCAGCTGGCAGCGTAAACGCACGCCGCAACCGCCGCCGCGATCCCCAGAACCGCGATTTTTTTACACTTTGAAAGGCGTTTCATTTTCTCGCGCCTATCGCCGCCTCAAGTTTGCGCATGTCGAGTTTGGCGGGCGGATAGACGCCGTTTTTCGAAAACCAGCCCGAATTCATCTCTATGCAATACGTTATGTCGTCCCGCGAGGACGCCACGGGGTCGAGATTGTTTGGGTAGAGCTTCTTGACTTCCGTCAGCGTCCCGTCCGCGGTAAAAAACGCAAGGTCGAGCGGAATCTTCGTGTTCTTCATCCAAAACGACGCCCGCTGCGGCGAATCGTAGACGAACACCATCCCGCCGTCTTCTTTCAAAAAGTCGCGGAACATCAGCCCGCGCGCCTTCTCCGAATCCGTCACCGCTACCTGCGCGCTGAACTCTTTCCCGCCGACAGACAGCTCAAACTCCTCTTCAAATCCCGCCGCGCGCTTCTGCGCATCGGCGCAGCCCCATGCCAAAACCGCCGCCGCGGCAATAGCCGGAGGAATCCGAAAATTGCAAATTTTCATATTTTTAATTTGTATAAACAAAATTCGCACGCAACAATAATTTCAATGAACCGGAAAAAGAGAGAGCTGCTCTTGCGCGGGTCTTCCGAGACCGACGCCAACCTCCTGTATTTCGCGGGGATCCAAATCCCCGATCCGTTTTTCGCGTTCACGCTCGGCGGCAGGAAGTGCGCCCTCCTGAGCCCGCTCGAAGCCGGAAGGGCCGCGCGCGGGGCGAATCTCGACGAGATATTCGACGTCTCCGAAACGTGCGCGCGCGCGAAAGTTCCGTATTCCGATTTTTCCGCCCTCTGCAAAATCCTGAAATCAAAAAGGGTTTCCGCGCTGGCGGTCGCCGAAAACTTCCCCGCCAAATTTTACGCCGACTTATGCCGAGAAGGCTTCGACGTCGAAATCCGCGCCGCCCCGCTCTTTCCCGAGCGCGAGATAAAAACCGAGCGCGAACTGCGCGAAATATCCCGCGCAAATTCCGCCGCCGCCGCCGGATTCGCCATCGCGGAGGAAATTCTGAGGATTTCGAAAATAACGAGGGGGAAACTCGTATTCGAGTCGCGGCCCCTAACTTGCGAATTTCTGCGCGCGGAAATAGAAAAGGCGGCGCTATCCCTCGGGGCGGACTCAATGCACACCATAGTCGCCGCCGGAGACGGCGCGTGCGACCCGCACAACGAGGGAAGCGGCGCAATCCGCGCAAACTCGCTGATCGTAATGGACATTTTCCCGCGGCTGAAAAGTTCCGGATACTACGGCGACATGACGCGGACTTTTCTAAGGGGCGAACCGTCAAAGGAACAGGCGCGCCTCGTGGAAACAGTGCTGGACGCGCAGGCGATAGCGCTCTCTAAAATCTCCGCAGGCGTCGACGGGGCGGAAATTCACGGGCACGTAAAAAACTTTTTTATCGAAAACGGCTACGAGACGAAATCCTCGAAAGACGGATGGAGCGGGTTTTTCCACTCGACGGGGCACGGAGTCGGGCTCGATATACACGAATCACCGTCGCTGGGGGCGAAAAGCTGCGTATTGAAAGCGGGAAATGTAGTCACGGTAGAACCGGGACTGTATTACCGAGGCGTGGGAGGGTGCAGGATAGAGGATACGGTGGCGGTGACAAAAACCGGCGCGCGTATGCTCTCCAACTACCACTACGAATGGGTAATCTAATTTATCTTAGGGCGCGTGAAAAGGGGGTTGATGCTCCGTTAGGAAAGCCGGCAGGACCGCTCGCGTATGCCAAATACGCCACGCGCCCCTGCCGGCTTTCCTATACTCGCCTGAACCCCCTTTTGACGCGCCCTTTCGTGTCGCCTTAGTTTTTTAGGGTACGGTTTACCGCTGATACTCCGTTGGGAAAGCTGCCAGAACCGCTCGCGTATGTTTAATACGCCGCGCGCCCCTACCGGCTTTCCTATACTCGCCTGAACCCCCTTTTGACGCGCCCTTTTAAACTTGGCGAATAAATCCATTAAAAACTCTTAAAACTCTTTCAGAACCATCCGCGTATGTCAAATACGCCGTGCGCCCCTTTTATTCGCCCGAACTTAGCCTAAAATCCGAGAGCAAGGGGCAATTGGTAGGGGATTGGCTATTTCCGCCTTCGGAAATGGAAAAAACGATATTGCCGGCAAGGCGGGATAGGCGCATCGGCTTTGCCTATCGCCGCAAGGGCTAAGTTTCTTATGGAAGCGCGCCTTGCGCCGCCACCGCGCCACCTTAATCAAAATTCTTGAAAGCCGGGGCGGAAGTTGTATTTTCAAACTTTAACACGGCAACTTTTATGAAACGCATACTGGCTTCCATCTTGTCCATAGCATATTCCGCGCTATTTGCGGGCGAAACCTTATTTTACGAGCCTTTCGACTCCGCGGAAGCCGTCGCAAAATACCATTCCGACGCAAAGCTGTCCTTTGAAAAGGGTAAAAGGGGCGAGAGCGGCTCGCTGAAAATCGAAGTCCCGGAGCGCATCGGCTTCGGCGGATTGTCGCTGCCGGTTGACATATCAAAAGCGCGCGGAGGCGTCCTCGAAGTGAGCGGGGAGGCCATGGGCGAGAATGTCGCGCCGGGGCCCAAATACTATAACGGCGCAAAATTCATGCTCGTCGTCAACGCCCCCTCCGGCAATGTGTACGGCGGCCCGCAGATGCCGACCGGAGATTTCGACTGGCAAAAAATAAAAACTCTGGTCCGCGTCCCGCACGACGCTACGGGCGCGCGCCTCAACATCGGCTTCGAACAGTCTTTCGGAAAGCTCCATTTCAGGAACGTGAAAGTGGGAAAGAAGTCTTCCTCGCTCGATATGAGAAAAGCCGCCAACGTCGGATATGCCGACGAAACCGCCGGCGACGGAAAGGGCGGATGGTTCGACCTCGGCGCGGATGAGGACGCCTCCAAATTCAACTACAAGCACACGGCAACATTCGCAAACGTCCCGTACATGGCGCTCTCGCCCGAGTCCAACGGCGGGAAATCCGCCCTGCTCATAAAACCCGCGGGAAGCCCGAAAATGGGGGCGGAATCGGCAAAAATCCCGCTCTCTGTGCCGCAGGAAGCAAAGTACCTCTACGTCCTCAACGCCCTCGAAACGCCCGGGAGAGGCGAGGTCGGGGAAATTGCAATATTCGGCGAGGACGGAAAGGAGCACATATTCAGGCTCGCGGGCGGCGTCGACGTCGCGGGCTGGGAAAACGTCCAAAAGGAGCTCAAAAACGCGGCGGTGGGCGCGGCGTGGCTCGCCTCCAAGGGATATAGAAAATCCAACGGCCTATATTCCACGCGGCTCAAAATCCCCGAGGGATTCGGAAAGGTGGCGGCGGTGGAATTCCGAAAATCCAAAATCCCGTGGATTGTCGCGGCGGCGACCCTCTCGAAAGAGAAGTTCCCCTTCCCTTCCGAATGCAAATTCATCACCGCCGAAAATAAAGAATGGCGGGCCATGCCGGTTCTGCCGGACTGCGGCGTCATAGAGGGCTCCGCCCTCGACTGCTCCGCCCTCTGGAACATCGGGGAGGTAAAGGCGCGCGTGGTCGCCTCGAAAGACGGGCATTTAGAGCTCGAGGACAATCCCGGGGTACCCGTCGCCTTCCAGACCGTGGCCGACCAGGGGCACACCTACAACACCCTCACCGCCACGAAAGAAAGCACGGAGGAATACGTAAGGCAGCTGCGCATACAGGGGTACAACATGGTGCGCTTCCACTACTTCGACTTCGCGCTGATGGGAGGGGCGAAAGAGCCGCTGGAATTCAACGAAAAGCTCCTCGAGCGCATAGACTACTACATATACTGCCTGAAAAAAAACGGCATATACCTGAACCTCGACGCCATGTGCAGCCGCTACGGGTTTGAGCTCGGCAACACGTGGTGGCCCGATGATTCCGGAAGGGACTACAATTTCGACCTCTTCTTCAAGGAAAGCGCGCGAAAGAACTGGTTTGAAGGGGTAAAAAAGCTCCTTACGCACGTGAATCCGTATACAGGCACGCGCCTCGTGGACGATCCTGTGCTTGCGATAGTCAACGGCAAAAACGAGCAGGAATTCGGATTCCTCCGCAACCAAAAACCGGAGGTTATGAAGCCGCACTGGCTGGATTTCCTCAAAAGGCGCTACGGCGGCTCGCTCGAAAAATACAACGAGGCGTGGGGGGCGTCGGCGAAGTCCTGGGACGAAGTGAAAGTGTTTTCATACGGCAAACAGCCAAGCGCGAAGGCCGCCGCGCGCGACGTAGAAGCCTTTAAGCTCGAAAGGACAACCGAAATGTGGAAGTGGTTTGAAAAGAGCCTCAGGGAAATCGGATACAAGGGGCTGTGCGTGAATTTCGACATGATAAAAAATTTCTCCTACGCCTCGGTGAGGCAGAACATGCCGATAGTCACTATGCACTCATACCACGCCCATCCGTCGCCGACGCTCGGCGGGGTGACCAGGATGGCGCAGAACAGCTCGCTCTCCGACGCGGACGGCGTGTTCAGGGGAATCGCCGGATCCGCCATTTGGAGAAAGCCTATGCTAATCACCGAATACGGGCACGTATTTTGGAACAAATACCGCTACGAGCAGCCGTTTTCCATCGCCGCGTACGCCGCCATGCAGGGGTACGGCGCGCTGACCGTGCACGCGCAGGCGGTTTCAACATGCCCGACGCCGGCGATGATACGCCCGTTCGGATGCGCTCACGACCCCGTGAACAAGGTGTCGGAATTTCTCGCCGCCCACATGCTGCTGCGCAGGGACGTGTCCGAAGCCAAGCCGTCGGTGCGCGTGGATTACTCCACGGCCGAAGCGATCGAAAAATTGTTCATAGGCTACGGAATGAATTCGGGGCAGTCGAAGCTCGCGCTCGTGGCAAAGCTCTCGCTGCTGCCGGACTCCTCCGCGCCTGCCGGAGAAGACGAAATCGTGGTGAAGTCCTCGGGGGGCTCTGCGATAGTGACGTACCCGGGCTATTCGGTCGTCCTGGACTCCAAGGACGGATTCGACACCGACGCGGTCGTCGGGCAGTTCAAAAAGCGCGGGCTGATTCCGGAATCTAACAGGACGGACGCAAAGAAGGGAATTTTCGAGAGCGCGACGGGCGAACTCTTCCTCGACTCCAATAAAAACTTCATGACGGTCGACACCCCGAGATTGCAGGGCATGTGCGCAGAGGCAAAGGGCAAATGCGAGCTCTCCGACTTCGCGGTCACCCGCATGGGCGAGCGCGGGTGCGTCGCCGCCGTGAGCGTGGACGGCAAGCCGCTTTCGGAGTCGAAGCGCATAGTGGTGGCATACTCCACGAACGCCCTCAACACCGGCATGGAGTTTGTGGACGACTCAATGCGCGGGCTTATGTCAATGGGGACCCCGCCCGTCCTCTACAAGACGGGCAAATTCTCGTTCAGGCTCAAAAACAAAAACGCCCGGGCCTTCAAACTCTACGCCCTCGGAATGAACGGCGCGCGCGTACAGGAGCTAAGCTCGCGATCGGACGCGGAATATATAAGGGCGTCGATAGACACGTCCAAACTCAAAAACGGGCCGTCGGCTTTCTTCGAGCTCGCGGCGGAGTAAAAGCCCGCGCGCGCTCCGGAATTCTTAGAACGAATATTTAAGGGTCGCCGCCCAGAACATGTGCACGGGGTGTTCCTGATGGTTGAACTCCGCGGTTCTCAGCGTGTAGGTCAGGTCGAAGCTCACAGACTCGTACCTCGCCGAAACGCCCGCCATAAATTCCCCGACGAGCCACTTGGGGACAACGCTGCGGCTGTCCGCGAACGTGTTTCCGTTAAGCGTGATGTCGTAGCCCACAAACCGCGCGGCCCCGCCGACAAAACCGTATAAATGCCAGTCGGGAAGCCCTTCCGGCGGAATCCACGCCACGTCGTTGCCCGAGGAATAGTCGATTCTGTTGGGCTCGAAATTGTGCGGAAGGTTTTTGCCGAACCGCAAAAACGCCCTCGCCTCGCCCTGCGTAATGACATTGCCCAGATCGAGCGCGGCGGACGCCACGGCGTCGAAATCCAAAGACTCGATTTCCCCGCGCGCTATCCTTTGGGAGTGGCGGTAAGAGAGCACGATTCCGGGCTCGTTTTTTATCTGGTCGTGCCAGCCCATCGGCCAATCGGCGCCTATGATGCTGTGGTAGAGCTTTTGGGCGTCCTCGGCGAGCGAAATAGGCCCGACAACTCCGAGGTTTACGGTAAAGGAATCGAGAGTGTCGCGCGTGGCGACGTGCGCCCCAAAGCCCGCGTAGAGCCATCCGGCGTACGGCCTGTCCCGCTCGGGAGGGTTCGGCCAGTTTATGTCCGAGGACACGCACATCATCTGCCCGACCGACACGCTCTCGTACGCCTGCGCGCCATCGGGGGCGAAGAGGTCGAGGAGGGCGAATTGCAGGCGGCTCGTCCAGAAATCCCTGCCGCTTTGGGTGTACGAAAGTTTCAGTCCGTTGGTGTAATACCTGTCTGAAAACCCGTAGTCGTTTTCAACGGTGAACGAAACCGCCCTCCATTCGGGGGTTCCGCCTCCGGAGAGCTGCGCGGCGGGCTGCGCCGAGAGCGAAGCCGCTAAAAAAACGGCGGGCAGAATATTTGACAAAGCGCGACGGGATGCCATACTCGCAAAATCATGAGGATCACATCGGGCTTGGCAAGAGGAATATTGCTCGACGTCCCGCGGACAGACGCCGTGCGCCCCGCGACAGACGCGGCGCGCCAGGCGATTTTCTCGTCCCTCGGCTGCGCGGTGGAGGGCGCGGCGGTTCTCGACCTCTTCGCCGGGACCGGCTCGTACGGATTGGAGGCGGCAAGCCGCGGGGCGGCCAGCGTGACTTTCGCCGAGACCGACCGGCTGGCGCTCGCCGCGCTGCGCCGCAACATAGAGCGCGTAAAGAAGGCGGCGGCAGGCGCGGGGGCGGACTTCTCCGCGCGGATAGTGCCGTGCGACTGCGTGAAGAGCGCGTCGCTATTTGAGAGCGCGCGCTACGACATAGTCTTCGCCGACCCTCCCTACTCCATGCTTTGCGACCCGAAAACGGCCGTAAAAATATTTTCGATGTTTTGCAAAATCTGCCGCGAAAACATGTTTTTCGTCCTCGAAGCCCCCGCAGACTTTTCGCTCGAAAGCGCCCCCAAGCCGTTCGCGTTCGAGTTCGAGCAGTTGCGGAGGCTCGGCAAGAAATCGGCGGGAAAGCCGTCGCAGATAATATTCAAAATAAAGGCAACATGAACGAACTTGACTCGATAATAGAAACAGCCTACCGCAGGAACGCAACAGACATACACCTGCGCGGCGCCATGCGCCCGAGAATACGCATAGACAACGCGCTCATCGAACTTGCCGAATGCGGCTCCGCCGACATAGAGGCGCTTGTCGCCCAGATTTTCGACAACCTTTCGCCCGACGAAAAAAAGATAATGCTCGAAAAATACGAGAGGGGCGAAGACGTGGACTGCGCGTTTTCCTGCATATCCGGAATGAGGCTCAGGGCCAATATTTACAGAAGCCAAAACGGGCTCGGCGCCGCCCTGCGAATGATTCCCCCCAGCCGCATGAGCGCGAGCGAAATCGGGCTTCCGTTTTCCGTCACCGACGTATGCAACCGCAAGAGCGGGCTGTTTCTCGTCACCGGCGCCAACGGCTCCGGCAAGACGACGACCATAGCGGCGCTGCTGGACATAATAAATTCCACGCGCAAGGCGCATGTGCTCACAATTGAAGACCCGATAGAGCACGTGATAAGAAGCCGAGAGTCCCTGTTTACCCAGCGCGAGGTCGGCGTCCACACGCCGGACTTCTACTCCGCCCTGCGCTCGAGCGTGCGCGAAAACCCCGACATCGTCGTAATCGGCGAAATGCGCGACATCGAGACCACGCGAACCGCAATAGAGCTCTCGGAGACGGGGCATCTTGTGATAGCCTCCCTGCACACCCGCACGGCGGTTTCGACGATCGACAGGCTCATAGGGCAGTTCGACGCGGCGGAACAGCCGCAGATAAGGATGATGATTTCGGAAAACCTCATAGGCGTGCTCACCCAAACTCTGCTCGTAAAGAAAGCGGGCGGACTCATCGCGGCGTTTGAGGTGCTGGTCGCAAATTCAGCGGTCAGAAACCTGATACGCGAACAGAAAGTGCCGCAAATATACAGCACAATGCAGATGGGGAAGCGCGAGGGGATGTTCACCATGGACGACTCTCTCCTCGCGCTCGTCGAAAGCGGAACGGTCGAAGCGGCCGAAGCGCTCTCGAAATCTCCGTTCAGGGCGGACTTGCTCGCCAAAATGCGCGCCAGCCCCCACATAGACGCCCGGGAGCTCGAAAATTTGAGATAACAGCGAATCGGGCGCGCCCCGCCGCCAAAAGGCAAAAAAAATCCCCGCGGATGCCGGCGCGGGGATTTTTTTGCGGGCAATCAACCGAACGCCGCTATCGCCGCCCGCCGCGGCGGAGGGCGAACATCAGCGCGGCCGCCCCGATGAACGCCGCAACCGCCGCGGGTTCGGGCACCACGTACACAAGGCTTCCGGAGCCGCCCATCTCCCCTGTCAGCTCAAACCTCCCCCCGAGCTCCTGCCCGAACTCGTTGTACGCGGAAAACACGCTATTGGCGTCAAAATCGTCTGTCAAATAGTCGAACTCAAACACAGTTATCTCGTGCGCGGCCAAATCCTCGGCGGAAAACACCACGTCCGCCGAATACGCCGCCACAGTCAAATCCCCCACATTTATTGTCCCGCCGAACAGGAGCGTCCCGCCGTCTATCGTCATGCCCCCGACTTTTTCGGCTGAGGAAAATTTCAGCCTCCCGCCGGAGAGATACAAGTTCTCGACCGCGACTTCCGTATTCATTACAAATTCGCCGTTGTTTACCGTGAGATTGCCTATCGACATGTCCGCCTTGCCGTCCAGGTCATTCTCAAAGCCGTGGAGCGAGCCGTTGGAAGCCTTGTAGATGGTCATCTCCTGCCTGCCGCTGCCGTTCATCATTATGTTGAGCTGCGAACTCACTCCGCTATCCGCCGCAAACACCCCCTCGAACGAGCCGCCCGCAAACGCGCCGGAGGGGTTATTGTTGAAATTTACGCTTATTGAGCCGTTCTTTGCGGTCGTCATATAAACCGCCTTGCCGCTCGAACTCAACCCGCCGATATTTAGCGAAAACGCAGTTCCGGTATTGCTGTCGGAAGCAATCATGTCAAAGGCATGGTAGCCGACGGTGTCCGAACCGTTCTTGACAAAGTTCAACGCCCCTCCAACCGTCAGCGTGAACGCCGACTGGCTGTTGGTATTTCCGAGCCTGAAGCGCGAGGTAAAATATTTGTCCGTCGAAAGCGTCATGTCGCCGCCGACGGTCAGAAAGTTTACGGTATCTGCGACTATTCTAAGCGATTTTCCCGCAGCCATGCCGCTGTCGTATGCCGGGGAATATTTTGTGTCAGCGGAAACGTAGCTCGACCAATCGTTTAGGACGGTCATGGAATTCGTCATATTGATTTCCGTTGCGACGGTCGCCGTCACCGAATTGACAGTAAGCCCGCCTCTGTTCTGGTCGAGGCGCACATGCGGCATGCCGGTATTGTTGGCGTCGAAAATCAGGTCGGACGTGGACGACGGGGGAGATTCGCGAAGTTCGGTTCCCTCGGGATCTGCATACCAGCAGGCGTCGTTTGTAGAAAAATCACCGCCCCAGTTTCCTCCGCGCCAATAATAGGACTCCTGGGCGGAAGCGGAAGCGGCGCAACATAGGGAAGAAATGGCGGCCGCGGCAAAGGCAATGGCAAAGGCGGGCGACAAGCGCAATTTTTTGATATTCGGGATATTTTTCATAACAGATACCGGTTTAATGTTTGTTTTCTTAAACCTATCACATTCTATTGCAAAGGATATTTTCCTCTTTCTTGTTTAACAGTTAAAATCGCTTCCGGCGCTCGTCTTTCGGCCTTCCCCGCGACAAAAAATCCCTTTCGAAAAAAATATTTCTTCCTCCGGCGCAAATTTTTTCTCCGCCGCTACCGCCCGCAGAGAACGCAAAACTGTCCGCGGACTTCCGCGCGGGCGCAAAAAAAAGCTCCGCAAATTGCGAAGCCTTTTTGGAAATGCAAATTTTCCGCGCCCTATTTGCGGCGGCGAACCGCCAGGGCGAGCGCGGCGGCTCCTATGACAGCCGCGAACGCCGCGGGCTCCGGCACCTGCGAGAAAGTCACTTGCAACGTGTTTCCGTTCCAGGAAAAGTCCGCAAAGGCGTTTATCAGATTCAGGGCGTAAAAATATTCGTCGGCGTCGGAATCCGAAAGGCTCATGCCGGACGCATCCTCGAAAACCGACGCGGAAATGAGGTCGTAAGTCGCGCCGAGCACGCTTTCGGCGTCGAGACCGGAAAAGTCTATGGCAATCTTGCCGTCTGCGGCCTTGACGAACTTGCCATCTACGGAAATCTTGTCGGCAATTCCTCCCAGAAAAGGCTCGGCGGCAAATGCGAACGTCCCTCCCGACCACGTCGCGGAAGCGAAAGACGCCCCGCCGTCGATTGCGCTGAATACGCCGCCTTCGACGCTGAGCGCGCCTGAATTAAACGGGGAGGAAAATTCAAGAACGCCGTTCTTTACGGAAACAGACTGCAAAACTGTGCTCGAACTGCCTACTTCTTGAACCTTGAAAGTCTGTTTTCCCTGCCCGTCCATCGTTATATGTATGGTATCGCCGTACGAATCGTTTTCGCGTATTACTCTTCCGGAAAATGTGGTGTGCACTCCGGCCGCATTCGTAAAAGTGAGATTGGCCTTGGGCGATACGGGATCTCCATTTGCGTCTTTATTGACCATGTTCGTGGCGAGAGTTCCGTAGCCGTTTATCCCGCCAATGGATATGTTCTGGTCGCAAATATAGCTGCCGCCTATCTTCGCTATCGTAAAGCGCGTGTCTACTTGGCCGGCTTCGTAATTCAACTGCGCGACATTGTGGATAACAACGCCCTTCTCGGTGTTGGTCGCCGCGCCTATGGTGAGATTCTGAAACACGCCCGACTTGGAAGTGTCGAGAAGAATAGCGGTTTTCAAACCGGTCTTGGAATCTACGGCGGCGTTTTTCCCTACCTCTATGCTGCCGGAAACGGTTGAGCCCCAATCTCCGCCGAGATTGAATGCCGGCCTGCTGATGCGGTCGGTTCCATCTATGTTCCTGCTTGCGCCGGTGGCGTCGAAAATTATCGAGCCTTCTATTGTCAGGTTATGGTCTTTTCCTCTGAGGGCGGCGGCGCGCCATATGCCGCCATCGACCATGTAGGTGTCTCCTATTACGAGATTGCCATGTATGGTAGATCCTGAGGGAGAAGTTCCTATATAAAACCTCGCCCCTATGTAAAGCCCGTCTATGGTTATGTTGCCGACTTCGGTGAAATCGGAAACGGTTATTTCTACTTCCGTCGAAAGATTTGCAGAAATCGTCACGTTGTCCGACGCTCCGGGAACGCCCGACGGCGTCCAAATGGATTCATTGTTCCACGCTTTGCTTGCGTCTATAAAATTGAGCTCGTAATTCTCGGCAAAAAGCGCGCCGGAAAGCATTGAAAATGCAAAAAACGGTTTACCGAAAAATTTCAACAGTTTCATATATTCTCCTTTTTAATAATACATAAAAAATGTGCCCAAAAAATGTCAAGCACATTTCTCAATCGTTTGCATTAGAAAGAGCAATGCGCCGGAAAAAACAACCGAAACTCCGGGAAAAAACTACAAATCCTTCACGAAAACTTTTGAATGGCGCCCGCCGGCGACATACTTTTCAAGGCGCGCCTTCGGGAGCTTTTCGGGCGAGACTTCCGCAAAACCGCACACGTCGGTGAAAAACGGCGCGCTCTTTGTGCTGAGGCAGAAAAGGCGTTTGAAACCCGTTCTGCGCGCCTCGCGCTCTATGAACTCCGCCATGCGCGTGCCCACGTCGTTGCCCTGGTAAAACGGCTGGACGTGCAGGCTCGCCAGCTCAGCCGCCCCCTCTCCGAGGTCGAGCAGGCTGACTATCGCAATAATGCTCGAATCGAGCTCGTAGACGAAATAGCTGGAAATGTTTTCGCGTATCTCCCCGAGCGGCCTGTACACGAGGTTCTGCGTGCGCGCCGAAACCATAGAAATATGGTATATGGCGTTCGCGTCGTCGGGCGTGGCGCGGCGGATTTTCTGGTATTCGTCGGCGTAAATCATAGTGCCGCACCCGACCTTTTCGAAGAGCTCGGTGAGCAGGCACGCGAATTCGCCGCCGTCGAGAATGTGCGCCCTGCGCGTGTGCGCGCCGTCGAGGGCTTTCAGGGCGCAGCGGCACTTGGAGAGAAGCTCCGGCTTGATCGACTCCGGAGAGTTTTCGACCAGCCCCCGAAGCTCCTCGACCGGAAAGGCCTTCGGATGCGGATTGCCCGCGAGTATGCCCGACGACGACGTGAGGTATATGAGCTTCGTCGCCCGCAGCCCCTCCGCCACCTCGGAGGCGAGGGCGTCGGAATTGAGCCTGAAAACCCTCCCATGCCTGTTGACCGCAACCGGCGACAAAACCGGAACCATCCCGAGCGATAGCAGGTCGGAAATCGCCTTGAAGTCTATCTTTTCCGGCTTTCCGGCGTTGAGGTAGTTTACGCCGGAAATTATCCCGACTTCCGTCGCTCTCACGACATTCGCCGAAACGCAGCGCAAATCGCGCGCGGAAAAAGCGTCGGCTATGGCCTGCGCCACAAACCCCGATATTTTGCGAGAGAGCGAAATAGTGGCGTCGTCCACGGGTTTTTCGCCGTGGACGTCGCTGATTGCTATGCCGCGCTCGCGCGCGCCGTCGACGAGCTGCCTGCCTATGCCGTGCACGAGCGCGACGTTTATTCCCAGACTGCGCAAAACCGCGATGTCGGTGACGACGTTCGCAAAATTCGCGCCCGCGATTATCGCGCCGTCGAGCGCGATGACGAAAGTCTGCCCGCGGTAAATCGGCACATACTCCAATATTCCGCGCAAGTCGGACGCCTTTATGGTGACTTTGCGTATGTCCGTGCCGGCTTTTTCCATCTGGCGGCAATTCTTTAAGGGTTTTCGGGCGCGTGAATGCGCGCAAGGCTACGCCCTGCTGATGTAGGTGTTGTCCTCCGTGCGAACCTTGACGACGTCGCCCTGTTTTATGAAGAGCGGAACCTGGATTACGACGCCGTTGGCGAGCGTCACGGGCTTCGTCGGCGCCGACGACGTGTCGCCCCTCAGCCCCTCGGCGGCCTCGGCGACCTTTATCTCCATGTTGTTTGGCAGCTCAATCGAAACGGGGTTGCCGTCGACAAAGAGAATGTTGTACTGCACTCCCTCCACAAGCCACTTCACGTCGTCGCCGATGGTGTCCTGCATCAGAACGATGTCGTCGTAAGTTTCGGGGTCGATGAAATGGAAGTGGTCGCCGTCAACGTAGGAAAATTCAAACGGCTTGTTGGTCGTGTGGCAGAATTCCACAGAATCGGTGGAGCGGAATTTCACCGCAGTGGAGGAGTTGTTTGAGAGGTTCCTGAGAACAGTCTGGACGAAGCCCGCCTGCCTGCCCTGCGTGCGGTGAAGCATGCTCATCACGGCGTGCGGGACGCCGTTGTACATTATAACTCTGCCTTTTCTGATGTCGGTTGGTGATGCCATTGCGTTTTGTGTTTTGCCTGTTTTGGAGTTTCGCCCCGCCGGAAGCCGCGCGGAGCGCCCTTGCGATAAAGGAGTGTGAAAGGTTAGGGTTTGGGCATGGGCGGTCAACAATTTTTTCGGAGCGGCGCGGCGGCTAAACCCATTCGGAGTCGCGCCAAATCAGGGAGTTGGCTATCGAGCGCGCGAAGAACGGCCCGCGGTAAATCATGCCCGAATATATCTGCACGAGGCTCGCGCCCGCGTTCATCATCTCGCCCGCGCGCCGCACGTCGGTGATTCCGCCGACTCCGATAATCGGCAGCTTCCCGTCGGTCGCCTTGGATATGTACCTGACGATTTCAAGCGACTTTTCAAAGAGCGGCTTGCCGCTCAGCCCGCCGGTCTTTTCGTACTCGGGGTGGCCGGCCGGCCTCGATACCGTGGTGTTGGTGGCGCATATCCCGTCGAGATTCAGCTCTTCGAGAATCGAGAGTATCGCGTCGATTTCCTCAAACGAAAGGTCCGGGGCGATTTTCAATATTATCGGAATGCGCGCCACCCCCAGCTTTTTCGCCCTGTCCTCGTTCGCCTTGGAAATGGCAGCCAGGAGGTTCGGGAGGAAGTCCCTGCCCTGGAGCCTGCGCAGCTCGGGAGTGTTGGGGCTGCTCACGTTTATCGTGAAAAAGTCCGCGAAATCCGCGAGGGCGCTGAAGCTGAAAAGGTAGTCCGCCGCCGCCTCTTCGAGGGGGGTTATCTTTGACTTGCCTATGTTGATTCCAAGCGGGCACTTTTTCGTTATGTCCCTATGCTTGCCCAAAACTTTCGAGAGCCTCGCGGCTATCTGCTCCGCGCCGTCGTTGGGAAACCCGCAGCCGTTTACGATAGCCTCGCTCGACGGGTACCTGAAAATTCTCGGGCGGGGATTGCCGGTCTGTTTGAGCATCGAAACCGTGCCTATCTCGACGTGCCCGAAACCCATCGCGGCCGCCCCCCTCCACGCATAGGCGTCTTTGTCGAATCCGGCGGCGAGCCCCACCCTGTTGGGAAATTCGAGCCCGAAAATCTTTATCGGCTTCGGCGTCTTGATGAGGTTGAAATACTCCATCGCCGCCCTGAGCGGCGGAACCGCCCCGACTATCGTCATTGCTTTGAGGGCAAGTTCGTGCATCGTTTCGGGGTCCTGCGTAAACAGCGCGGGGCGTATTATGTTTTCGAATAGGGGGTCCATTTCTTGAAAAAACTTGCCGGACTTTAAACCCGTTCCGCGCGCTCCGGCAAGACAAAACGTCCCGCAAATCCCGCGATAATGCTTGACCGCGCGCCGCGCGCCGCCCTTATATTTAAGGGGAACACCCCCGCCCGCGCCAGCCGCGCGGAGGCAAGGCGAATAAAATGGCTACCAAAATCATAGCGGTCGGCAAAATGAAATGCGCCGAACTCAAATCCCTCTGCGCGGAATACGCCAAAAGGCTCTCGCGCTACGGCGGCGTCGAGATCGCCGAAGTCAGGGACGCAGGCGCGGAGGCGGAAGCCGACGCAATACTCGCGAAGCTCGCGAATTTCAAGGGGCGGGTCTACGCGATGAGCGAAGAGGGAATCCTAATGGGCTCGCGCGAATTTTCCCGCGCGCTTGAGGCCGACTTGCAGCGCGGCGGCAGCGCGTTCGCCATAGGCGGCCCCTACGGCCTGTCGGACAGGGTGCGCGCGAGGGCGGACGTCGTAATGTCGATGTCGCCGATGACTTTCACGCACGAATTTGCGCGCGCCGTGCTTCTCGAACAAATTTACAGGGCAAAAACCATATCCGCTAACGCGGGATACCACCACTGAATTTATGAAAATCCTAAAATACCTTCCGGCGGCGGCCGCCGCAATATCGCTAAATGCGGCTCTCTGCGCCGCCGAAACCGCGCGGCTGCGCGCCTATCCCGTATCGTTTCCGTCCGCGGATTCCGCGCCGATAGAATCAAAGGCCGCGGTCGTCGCGGAAATTCCGGAGGACGAAAGGGGGCTTTTTGAGGCCGCCAAATCCGCCCTGGCGTCCGACCCGAAAGCGCTCGGGCTATCCGCCTCCGAAGCCCGCCGCGCCGCCGCGTACAAAAAAATCGCCCGTCCCGACCCGTCAAAATTTCTCGCCTCGGCGAAAATCGGCGAATATTTTGCGGTATTTCCCGCCGCCTCCGCGCCCATGCCGAAAGGCCGCCCCAACGTCAATTTTATGGTCTTCAAGAGGGATTCCGAAAAATACGCCTGGCTTCCGTCCTTCAACGACCCGATCCTGCAAGTCATGGCGGACGGAGCCGCGAAATCGCGAGAAACAAACCGCGGCGCCGTCAAGCCCCTGACGGAGTCCGACGCAAAAATCCTCGCCGAGCTCGAGAAAAAATCCCTCCCGTTTTTGAACTTTGCCAACGGACCGCTCGTGTCGCTCGAAGAACTGCCCGACGCGGATTCGCACGAGGCCTCGAAATTCTACCGCGCGGCGCAAAACGTGTTCTACTCGTGGAAAATCGACGAATACGGGAAATTCCTGACGCCGCGCACAAAGGCGGCTTTCGACGCGCAATTCGGCTCAATGACCGAAGAGCAGCGCAGAAAGGCGCTGGGGGATTACTTTTCATGGGGCAAAAAATACTTAAAGGCGATGGACGCAAGCCCCGTATACGCGATGATATTTTTGCGCACGAAAGACGGCGAAACCCCGCGCCCCGACTTTGCTTACCTGCTAAAAGACGGGGGAAAATTCAAGATTGCCGTATTCACCGACAGCAAGACGCCGCTGGAGGCCTTCCTGGGCAAATACCTGCTTACAGATTCCCCTTACGCTGAAAACATGGCAAAAAAATTCGCGCCGAACGGGAAATAGGCAAGCGCCTGCAAATCCGCCTGCAATGGGGTTAATTCCTAAGTTCGGGCGAATAAAAGGGCGCGCGGCGTATTTTTGACATACGCGAGCGGTCCTGCCGGCTTTCCCAACGGAGCATCAACGGTAAACCAGTACCCTAAACGAAGACGACACGAAAGGGCGCGTCAAAAGGGGGTTCAGGCGAGTATAGGAAAGCCGGAAGGGGCGCGTGGCGTATTTGACATACGCGAGCGGTCCTGCCGGCTTTCCTAACGGAGCATCAACCCCCTTTTCACGCGCCCTAATAGAGGAATTTTAGGCTTTCTACAAGCTCTGCTTTCGTCTCGGCGAGCGGATGCGCGCAAATGTGGAAAGTGTCGCGCGCCCATCCGGCTTCGGTGTTGATGCGGGCAAACACGATATCGTATCCGCAATCGCGCACGGTTCCTGCGATTTTGTACAGCAGCCCAGCCCTGTCGCGGCCGCGCACTTCGAGAACCGTCTTGCCGCTTTCGCGGCGCAAAAACACGTCTGACAAAACGGACTCGTTCCTGCGCCGCCGAGAGCCGTAGAACATCTCGTCGACCTCCGCGTCGAGCGCGCGGTTGTCGGCGAGCGCCGAGGCTACGCGGCGCGAAAAGAGCTCGCGTATGCGCATGTTGTTGGAAACCCCGCCGGAGAGCCCCGTGAGGTAAAAGGTGTTTATGGTCACGCCGTCGGAGCGCGTCAGGACCTTTGAGCCGAGAATGTCGAAGCCGGATATGCTCAAAACCCCCGCGAGAACCGAAAACATGCCCGCCCTGTCGTTGGAGACGGCGCAGAGGCGAGTTATGCTGCGGTTTGGGTCGTCTATCCACTCGAACACGGGAGAGTCGGGATTTTTGCGCCTTTTCAGCGCCGCCACGAGCCTTATGTGCATAGAGACGTCGCTTTGGTTGTGGAAGGAAAAATAGCTCGGGGGCATGCAGAGCATGTGCTCTTCCACAAGTTCCCGCCGCCCTTCGAATTCGGGCAGCGCGCTCAGCTCCGCGAGGGCCTTTAAACGTTTTTTAGCAAACGTGTTTTCGGCGCCCGCCCCTTTTCGGATATATGAGAGCGTCTCGCGGTAAAGGCTCTCGTGCAAGCCCTGCTTGTATGAGTTCCAAAAGCCCTCGGCTGTGCCGCTTGCGTCGCAAAACGTGGTTATGTAGAGCAATTTCAGGGTTTCCTCGTCGCCCGCGATAGCCGCGAACTTCGCGATTTCCCCCTCGTCCTCTATGTCGTGAGACTGCCAGAAGCGCGCCATTTCGAGGTGGTTCTTGACGATGAGCACGGCGGTGTCCGCGTCCTCGTCCGGAACGCCGAGCCGCCGCAAAACCCTGCCGGCTATCTCCGCGCCAACCTCCGCATGGCCGCGCATCCCGTCGCCCTTGCCGATGTCGTGCAGAAAGAGGATAAGGTACGCGAGCATCGGGTTGCGCATTCCCGTGAGAACCTTGTGGTAGTGCCAATACAGGCCGTCGGACTTGCGCGCGCAAAAGATTTTGTCGAGGTGGGCGATGCAATTTAGGGTGTGCATGTCCGCCGTATAGCGGTGGTAGAACTCGCGCTGAACCATGCAGGTAATGTCCATGAATTCCGGAATGAAGCGCCCGAGAACTCCCCAATAGTGCATTACTTCAAGCGCGGGAAAAACGCCGCCCCTGAATTGGAGAATGGAGAGAAACCTCCTTTTATTCTCGGGGTCGGCGCGGTAGGCGTCGTCGATGAACTCCCTGGCGTCTTTGAGCTCGACTTCAAGGGTGTCGCTCGGCGCGCACCCGTAGGCCTGGCAGTATTGAAAAAGCCGCAGAATGCGCGCGGGCTTGCGCTTGAAAACGCCCCTGCGCACCGCGCTGATTTCGCCGCGGTACGCGCAAAAGCCGTCGATTTCGTACTTTCGGTTGCGCGGAACGCGCGCCCCCAGCTGGCGCATGGTCGCCAAAACGTCTTTCGGCAGGCGCACCCCCATGCGTTTTCTGGCGGTCTTGGCGAGCGTATCGACCGCACGGAAAGATTTGTAGACCTCGCGCATAAAAGCCTCGACTCGCTCCTCCTCCGTCGCACCCGCAAACCCGAGGCGCTCGGCGACCAACGGCTGCTTTTCGAGGTCGAGGACGTCGGTCGGGCGGTTCGTCTGGAAGTGGAGGTCGTTGCGCACCCTGAGCAAAAAGTCGAACGCGCGGCGCAAGACTTTGTATTCTACGGCGGAAAGCAACCCCCTCCGCAGGAGAGCCTCTATCCTCGGGGAGCCGAAGTTCAGCAGAGCCTTCCAGCGCATCGTCTGAAAGTCGCGCAGGCCTCCGATTCCGTTTTTTATGTTGGGCTCCTGTATGTACGGGGTCCAGTTGAATGCGGCGTGGCGGTCGCGCTTTAAGCGCATCAGGCTGTCAAAGTGCTCCTTTTTGGTGAATTGGCAAGCGGCGTCAAACACCCGCCGGAAGCGCGAATAGAGCGTGGGGGCGCCGCAGACGAGGCGGGCGTCGAGAAGGGAGTTTTTCAGAAGTATGTCCTCGGAGGCCCGCCCGAGAATTTCGCTTTCGGTCGCGCTCGTGTGGCCCAGCTTCACGCCGGTGTCCCAGAGCGGATACATCACGCCGTCCACGAGGAGCTCTTTTATTCCGTCGCCAACGCCGTCCTCGTAGAGAAAAAGTATGTCGATATCGCTGTTCGGAGAGAGCTCCGAACGCCCGTACCCCCCGATGGCGGCTATGCACGCCTTGGCGCCTATGCGCCCGTCCTTGCGCAGCCGCTTTTCGAGGAACCTGTTCCAGAGGAATTTTACGGCCTCGTCGACCGCGGCCGACATCGCCGCGCACACCGCGCCGCCGGGCGCGCCGCGCAAATGCGCGTCCAAAGCCTCCGCGCGGGAGGCGCGCAGGCACTCTTTGACCGCCGCGCCGGCGTCCTTTCGGCCGGCGAGAAATTCCGCGCACCTTCGCGCGGCGTTTTCCGGAAGTTGAAACCAGCCCATCGCAAACGGAATTTAGCCAGAGGTAAATCTTATTGAAATTTTGAAAACATTCTGCCAAATTGTCGGAGAATTTGAAAGAAATATCGACCGGCCGCATAAAAACAAAAATTTTTTAAACGCGCTAAAATGGAAGAAGAAATCATAAAAACCGATAGGTCGCAGGCCCTGCTGCCCGCGATGGGATTGCTGGGTCTGGGCGTCGGCATAGTCGCGCTCGTTCTCGGAATATTCGCGATGAAAAAATCCGGCGACGTCTCCGCGAACATGACCGATAAAATAGAAAAAGCCGCGGCGTTGTCGCTCGAGATAAAGAAGCTCGGCGACAGGGTGGATTCGCTCGCCCTCCAGCTCGAGGACTTGAAATCCGGCGACGGCAACCGCGTCGAGAACCTCGCGAAGCAGACGAACGACGCCGTGAGGCGGCTGAGCTCCATGATTTCCGATAACCGCAAGTCCATAGCCGACTTCAATAAGGCGCTGGAAGACCTCGCCAAACGCCAGGCGGCTCCACGGCGCGCGGAGGCGACCTCCGCAGCCCCCCAGCCGCAATCCGACAACAGGGCAACCGCCGCCGAAGGCGGAATCCACATAATCCAAAGCGGCGACACTTTCGCAAAAATAGCGATAAAATACAAGACGACCATAGATGCGCTCATAAGGGCGAACCCCGACTTGCGCCCCTCGCGCCTCATGATCGGCCAGAAAGTGGTAATCCCGAAATAGAGGGCGAAAAACTTTTCGCAAGAGCGGGCGGGAGTTGAACTTCTGCCCGCTTTTTTCCGCGGATATTAAGCGCAACTCCGGTCTTGCCCAATTTGCGCCCGCACGGCGGCGGATGGTTCTGAAAGAGTTTTAAGAGTTTTTAATGGATTTATTCGCCAAGTTTAAAAGGGCGCGTCAAAAGGGGGTTCAGGCGAGTATAGGAAAGCCGGAAGGGGCGCGCGGCGTATTTGACATACGCGAGCAGTCCTGCCGGCTTTCCTAACGGAGCATCAACAGTAAACCAGTGCCCTAAACTAAGACGACACCGAAGGGCGCGTCAAAAGGGGGTTCAGGCGAGTATAGGAAAGCCGACAGGGGCGCGTGGCGTATTAAACATACGCGAGCGGTCCTGCCGGCTTTCCTAACGGAGCATCAACCCCCTTTTCACGCGCCCTAAGCGAATCAGATGGAATTATAGTATTCCCGCGCCTTTTTGTATATTTCGGATTTGCGGTCTGCGGCGCGGCGAAAATATTCGATAAGGGTGGCGTTCGCGTCGCGCCGCAGGCCGAGCGAGTAGAGCGCCTGGGCGTCGTAATAGTAGGCGCGCGCGCCCCAGTATTCAAATTTGAAATACGATATGAAAACCCTTTCAAAGTAGGCGTGCGCCTTCGCCCACTCGCCCTGCTCAAACCAGTTGAGGCCGGTTTTGTACACGGCTTCGGCGGCGAGCTCGCCGCGCGCTTTCTTGTTCATGACAACTTTCAGATACACGGCGTCGGCCTCGGAATATTTTTTCATGAGCCTCAGGGCGTCGGCCTCCGCGATGAGCAGCCTGCCCTGATAGGCGATTTCCGGCGGCGCGAGAAACTGAGCGGTTTTTGCGAAAGCCGCGCCCTTTTCATAGTCTTTTTTCGAGGTGTAGTACTCCGACAAAATCAGGGCGGCGCGCCACGAAAACGGAGCGCGCGAATATTTTGAGAGCGACTCTTCGAGGGCCGCGGCGTCGAAATCGTCCGAACCTCCCGCGCGGATTTGGTCGATTTTTTCGATTTGGCAGAAGAGAGAGAGTCCGGGCTGGGCGGGGGTTATTTTTTTGCCTTCGAGAATTTCGAGGCGCGCGGCGGATGCGGCGTTCGACGGCTTCAAGCCCGCCGCGTCGACGGCCTCCGCGAAAGCGTCTTTCGATATGCGCGCGTCTATAAAAACGTCAACGCCTATCGCCGAGGGGTCGGAGAAATATTTTTCGAGCGGCCCGCGGAAATTCTTGAGGGCTTCCTCTTTTTTGCCGAGCCTCCACAGGGCGGAAGAGTAGTACCACGCAACCTCCGGCGAAGCCCCGCCGCCGGCGAATCCGGCGAGGGATTTTTCGGCGATCTCCGGCTTGCCGTTCAGCAGCGCTATGCGCGCGCACTGGACTGCGGCGGTAATTTTCATGTCGCCGGGCGCATGAACGGCCGCGTACTCGAAGAGCTTGAAAGCGTCCGCAGCCCCCTCGTTCGCGCCGATTGAGGCGAGGAAAAACGCCGCCATTCCGGACTCCGCCGAACCGTCGAGCTCGACCTGCGAAAGGAGCTCCCTGGCGGCCGCGTAGTCTCCGCGGGCGAAGAATGAAGCGCCCCTCTCTATGAAATCCTTCGCCGTCCCGCCGCTTTCGGCGAACGCCGCCCCCGCCGCGGCGAGGACAAAAAACATTTTCAGAAAAATCCGCATAATATGTTTTCCAATTCGTCCAAAGTTTTGATTTTTAAAATTTCGACGCGCGCTTTTTTGAAGCCCGCCCCGCCCTTCAAAAAGCGTATCGTCTGGCTCCTTATATGGGTTATGTTTTCGGGGGAGACGCCGGAATCCCTGCCGTCGCACATAAGCCGCGCGTACCGCAGGGCAAGCCGCGCGCGCTTCGAGGGCGGCGGGGGAGTAAATTCCCTGCCCTCGATTTCGCCCCTTACCTTCAAAAACACCCACGGGTTCCCGAGCGCCGCCCTGCCTATCATAAAACCCGCGCACGCGCTGCCGCGCAGACTGCCGGCGGCAAGCTTTTCCGCCGACCCGTTGCCGATTAGCGGAATCGAAAGGCTGCGCGCGGTGCGCTCTATCAAATCCCAATCCGCATCGCCCGAATACCCCTGCGATTTCGTGCGCCCGTGGAGGGTGATCATTTTAGCCCCCGCGTCCTGCAATGCGAGCGCGGCGCGGGGAACGGCGATCTCGCCGAGCGACCAGCCCGAGCGCATCTTCGCGGTGACGGGGGTCTTTTTGAGCGCGCCGACCATGGCGGAGACGATTTTTGACATCCGCGGAACGTCCCGCAAAAGCGCGCTGCCCGCCCCCGCCCCGACGGCGTTCGGCGCGGGGCAGCCGAAATTCACGTCTATGAAATCCGGCGAAAGCCTTTCCTCTATGAGAGACGCGGCGTCGGCCATCTCGCTCGGGTCGGAGCCGAATATCTGGATTCCGAACGGGCGCTCGGCGTCGTCGAAAGCCATCTTTTCAAACACGCGGGCGGCTTCCGACAGGACGGCGCGGCAGTAGACGAATTCGCTCACGCAGCCGTCCGCGCCGCCGGACTCGCGGAAAATCCTGCGGCACGCGCCGTTGGTGTAGCCCGCCATCGGCGCCAAAAACAGAAAATTCCTTTTCAGAAAGTCCATACGACAAATCCCTGCGCCGCCTTGACGCAGAAGACGCCGACGTTGTAAGCCAGGTGCGCCGCCACGCACGGAACCAGGGAGCGCATTCCGTTTTGCGGGCAAAACCTCAATATGTAAAAGACTATCGACGATGCGAACACGTTTGCGGAGTCGCGGAAGGCTTTTGCGGAGAAATCGAGGCTGAAAACCCCGTCGAAAACCGACCCGCCCTCGGGGACTGAAAAATCCCAGAAAAACGGATGGCACAGCGCGAACAGCAGGGAAAAGGCGAAAACGCTCCCCCAGAGCGCGGCCCTGCCGCGGTTTTCGACGACGAGGTACCCCCTGAATACGAGCTCTTCTATAAACGCCGCCCCAACCCATGAAAACAGCGCCCAAAACGAAACTTTTGTCTGCTCCCCGACTTCGCCCGACGCTATTTCCGCCGCCGTGATTCCCGCGAGCAAAACCAGCCCGCACATCGCGCCTGCCGCGGACAATCCAAGAGACGCCGGCCTCGCCCCGGGGAATTCCCCCTTGCGCCCCTTCCCGTCCGCCGCGAACCCGCGCAGATCGCAAACCCACATTTTAAAGAGCCACGCCGCGGCCGCAAACATCGCGATAGAGTAGAGAGCGTCGTCCTGAAACATTTCAGCTGACCGCCCCCCACGCGATTATCGCAATCTGCAATACCACCATCGCCGCCACGAGCGCGTAAACGCCGACGAAGAACTTGTCGGTCTTGTACTTCGTCTCGATCGGATTTTTGTCGTCTCTCATGGAAGGCACCTTCGGGAAAAGTTAAAATTTTCTGAAATTTCCCGAATCCGCCGGCGTTTCGCAAGCAAAAACGCCCGAAATGCCGAAAATCCGCGGCAAAAAGCGCGCCCGCCCCAGTCCCCGCGCCCTTCGGACTTTCGACCGTGCCCGCTTTTCGGGAGTTTTTTCCGAAAAAAAGTGTTGCAACACCGCCGCGAGTTCCGACAATGACAGCTTCATTTACACGATTTTTATCAACCAAAAAAAGGAATAAAAATGGCAATCAAAGTAGGCATTAACGGTTTCGGCCGCATCGGCCGCATGGTCTTCCGCGCGGCGATTGAAAACTTTGCCAACGACATCGAGATCGTCGGCATTAACGACCTCCTCGACCCCGACTACTTGGCTTATATGCTCAAGTTCGACTCCGTCCACGGCAGGTTTGACGGCGACGTAAAAGTCGACGGCAATTTCCTCGTCGTCAACGGCAAGAAAACCCGCATAACCGCCGAAAAGGATCCCGCCAACCTCAAGTGGGACGAAGTCGCCGCCGACGTCGTCGTCGAATCCACCGGCTTCTTCCTCACCGAAGAGCTCGCCTCCGCCCACCTCAAGGCCGGCGCCAAGAAAGTCATCATGTCCGCCCCCTCCAAGGACGCGACTCCGATGTTCGTCTACGGCGTAAACGACAAGTCCTACGCGGGCCAGAAGATCATCTCCAACGCTTCCTGCACCACGAACTGCCTCGCCCCCATCTCGAAGGTTCTCAACGACAAGTTCGGCATCAAGCGCGGCCTCATGACCACCGTCCACGCCGCCACCGCCACCCAGAAGACCGTTGACGGCCCCTCCAAGAAAGACTGGAGAGGCGGCAGGGGAATCCTCGAAAACATCATCCCCTCCTCCACCGGCGCGGCAAAGGCCGTCGGCAAGGTTCTCCCCGAACTCAACGGCAAGCTCACCGGCATGTCCATGCGCGTTCCCACCTCCGACGTCTCGGTCGTAGACCTCACCGTCGAGCTCAACAAGGAATGCACCTATGAGGAAATCTGCAAGGCCATGAAGGAAGCTTCCGAAGGCGAACTCAAAGGCATCCTCGGCTACACCGACGAAGCCGTCGTCTCCACCGACTTCCGCAACTGCCCGAAGACCTCCATCTTCGACGCCAAGGCCGGCATCCAGCTCGACCCGACTTTCGTCAAGGTCGTTTCCTGGTACGACAACGAATGGGGCTACTCCAACAAAGTCTTGGAAATGGCCCGCGTAATCGCCAAGTAAGGGCGGAACGCATTAACGCAGGAATGCTCCGCGCATTCCTGCGCAAAAACGGGCGCGCTTTCACGGCGCGCCTTTTTTTTTGCGCCCGCGCCGCATAGAGCCTGCAAAACCGCCGGTTTACCCGCGTTCGATAAAGCAAAAAAATCCCATGAATTCCCCGCGATAAAGCCGCGGCCATGCAGAACGGGCGCACGTTTGCGGCGCATTCTATCCTGCGCGGCCGCCTATTGGCGGTACGCAATAAAATTTCATTAAAAAGAAAAATTTCCCTGCCTCGCCAAGCCAGGGGAAATAAAAAAAACGGGGCGCTTTTGCCCCTCATTTTCCATTTTCCCGGGCGGTATTCGGGCGCCGAATAAATTAACTGTTTACCGTTTTTTGCCGGAATTGCCTCTTGAAAGCTTTTGCAAATGCCTTTTATTGTTTTTCCGTGAAAAAAATCGCATTTGCATTGCTCGCCGCCCATCTCGCCGCGCTTGCGGCTAACGCCGAAATAAAAATCCCAAAAAGCGCGGAGGAGGACTCCGGCAAAGTGATGTCCCAAAAGTATTGGGATCTGTGGAATCCCGAGGTCCAGAAGAAAATAGACGCCGACATCGAGGCCAACCGCAAGGCTGACGCCTCATTCAAAGTCGGGGAAATCGAAAAGGGCTCAAAAGTCCGCGTCGAGCAGATTTCCCACGAATTTTTCTTCGGGGCGCACATATTCAATTTCGACCAGCTCGGCGATAAAACGCTCAACGCCAAATACAGGTCGCTCTTCGGCACGCTCTTCAACTCCGCCACCGTCGCGTTTTACTGGGACAAATTCGAGATGCAGGACGGCCGCCCCCGCTACCGCGGCGAGTATTGGGATTCTCAGGAATTTTGGGAAAAGTGCGGGGACCCCAAAGGGCAAATCCATTGGCGCCGCCCTCCGACTGACCCCGTAATCGATTTCCTGAAAGCCAGGGGCGTGCGCGTCCACGGGCACACGCTCGTCTGGGGCAACCGCTCGTACAGCATTCCCGCATGGCTCTTCGACAAATGCGCCGAGGGCGGCGAGAGGGAAAAGCTCGCAAAGATACTGAAATCGCCAATCAGGCGCGACGTAAAAAACGTCCCCGAACAATACACCGATTTCTACCGCAAGATGACCTCAGAAGAGTTCGACAAATACATGCCGAATTTCGGGCGCAATTTTGAAAAGGCGTTCGCCAAGCGCATCGCGGAACTCGCGGAATACTACGGCGGCAGAGTCAACAGCTGGGACGTCGTAAACGAGAGCCTCCAGGAATTTGCCGAGGGAAGCATGAACGCCGGCGGGGTATTCTGCAAAAACCCCCGCTACGGCTTTATGCCCGCCGACTACACGTTCAAGGGCTTCCGTGAAGCGCAAAAGCGCTTTCCCGAAAGCGTAAAACTCAACATAAACGAAAATCCCTACGGGCCGTTTTACCTCGACAAATACGGCGAACAAATAAAAGACCTCGTCTCGCGCGGGTGCAAAATCGACATAGTAGGCTGGCAGATGCACATTTTCGACCCCGCGATAATCGGCGCCATCGCAAACGGAGACGAGCCCAAAAACGCCTCCTACGAAATGCACATGCGCAAAGTCACCCCGAAGCAAATCTGGGAGGATTTCCAAAAGATAGGCGCCGCCGGCAAGCCGATACATATGAGCGAAATCACCATCTCCGCCCCCGACGACACCGAGCGCGGGCGCATGGTACAGGCGATAGTCGCCAGAAACCTCTATAGAATCTGGTTCAGCCAAAAGCCCTCAATGGGCATTACGTGGTGGAATGTGCTCGACGACTGCGGCGCCCCGAAAGAGCCCGCCATATCGGGGCTTTTCACGCGCGGAATGAACCCCAAGCCCGCCTTTTTCGCCCTCGACGAGCTAATCAACAAGGAGTGGAAAACGAGCCTCGACGCCCTTCCCGACGCTAACGGCGACATAAAATTCCGCGGATTCCGGGGGAAGTACAGAATATCGTGGAAATCTCCGGACGGCTCGGAAAAATTCGCATACTATAATTTGAAATAGCTTTTTTGCCGCGCTCGCCCGCCAAAAATTTTCCGAACCCAACCGCGGCGGAGGAAAAATTTTGGCGGGGCAAATTTTCGGGGCGAAAAACGCCGCCCCGAGCCCGCAAACGGCAAATTGCCGGACGCGCGCCGGAACATTTGCGGCGGTCACCGCGGCGAAATTTCATTGACGCTGCGGCGCGCAAAAAATATTGGAAGTTCATGAAAAAGCTGATTTGTCCGCTCGCTATCCTGTTTTTTGCCTCCGCCGCCTTTTGCGGCGGCGTTTCCGAAATCGTCGGCGACGTCTCAATGCCGCCGCCGGACGACATATCCCAAAAATTTCCCTACGGCATAACGGCGAAAACCCCTCCGTACCTGCAAAAAATCATAAACAAAAAAGGAAGGGCGCCGTACCGCATGAATCTGCGCATATTCCAGGGCTGCCCCACGATAGAGGTCTCCGACGGCGGAAGGCTCTGGGCGGCGTATTTCGGCAGCAACGAGCAAATCGAGGGCGGCGAGAGATTTTCCCCGAAAGACAAAATATTCGCCCACCAGCCCAACGAGACAATACACACCGCGCAATTCGCGGTGGTTTCGACGAGCTCCGACGGGGGAAAGTCATGGAAGGAAGTGTTCGTGTTCGACCCCTCGAAGGTTCTCAACGGCTCGTCGAGCGACCCGCTGCTCTGGAAGGACGCCGACGGAAAGATACGCTTTACGGTCGTAAGAAACATGGACGTCGGCGACAGGCAAATCGGCCCGACCGCGACCTGGGAATTTGTGATGCTCGACCCCGAAAGCGAATCCACAGGCTGGTCGGCGCCGAGGCTCGTCTGCAAAAACAACGCCTCCGTGATGAAGCCCGCGGTGTTTCCGGACGGGTCGATTCTGCGCGCGGGCGACACGTTTTCGATGGGCGGCAACCCGCAAAGGGCGTTCTTCATAAAAGAGTCGCGCGGCGGCAAAATCGAATTCGCCTCGCGCCTCATAGACTCGAAAAGGAGCGACCCAAAGACGACTTTCGCCGAGCAGTCCGTAATACTGCGCAAAGACGGCTCGCTCTTCTCAACGCTCAGGCGCAAGTGGGGCGATCCCGTCACCGGCTTCGAATCGCGCGACGGCGGGAAAACGTGGAGGGAGGTCGGATTCCCCCTCAAAGTCTCGATAGACACGAAAGCCGTGCTTTTCAGGGCGAAATCCGGCAACCTGATACTCGTGGCAAACGACGTTTCCATCGCGGAAATGAAGGACGGCAAGCCGGTGTTCGGCGAAGTCCGCGGCCCCGACGGGAAAACTTTCAGGCCGGGAGGGGCGCGCTACTGCATGACGGCTTTCATCAGCTACGACGACGGAAAGACCTTCCCCAAAAAAATTCTGCTCGACGAGCGCCAGACGAGCTACCCGTCGGTATGCGAGCACAACGGCCGTTTTTACATCGCCTACGACCACGCCCGAGGAGGGTACAAAAAACAGGAGATTCTGATGGCAAAAATTACGGAGGCGGATATAGAGGCGGGCAAACTCGTAAGCCCCGGTTCCGCTCTGAAAATGGAAATATCCTCCCCCTCAAAACACGGCGGAGGCAGGCGGGCGGACGACAACCTGCTCTGACGCCTGGCCCGCGCCGGATACCGCCCGCGCCCCGCGAAATCCTGCGCGCCCGCCGAGGGGAATTTCAAGATTTGCCGAAAGGCGCAAAAGGCGCGCTTCCGGCGGCGGAAATCCGCTTTCCGATTTGGACGGAAAGCGGATTTTTTTGCGCGCGCAACTTTTCCGGCGCGCCGGAAAAGGACGCGGCAATCCGATTTGCAAGATAATGTTTTTTAGCGCGAAAATTTTCCGAATTTGTTTGACATAGAAACGGAGGCGGACATTCTATTTTAGCACGTACGTACAAGCTAAAACCCCAATGAACGAACCGCGCGAAAAAGAGACGACCGGCACCCGAGAGAAAATACTGCTCTCCGCCGAAAAGCTGATAGGCAAAAAGGGGTACGCCCAGGTTTCTATGCGCGACATAGCCGAAGACGCCTGCGTTTCGCTCGGCCAGATAACGTACCATTTCAACAGCAAAGACGCCCTCTTTATAGAGGTTGTAAGAAACCTTACGTCCTCCTTTCTCAAAGACTTCAACAAGACCCCCAAGGGCAAAAGGAGCGGCCCCGAAAACGCTGCCGAAATACTCAGGCAATCAAAAAACGCCCTCTTGAAGTCCCCCGACAAGCGCAAAATGCTCATGGACTTCTCAAACATGGCGCTCTGGTCGGGGGACTACGCCGCCGAGTTCAACAGCCTGTTTTCCAAGATGGAGCGCGCCATAAAGGAGGATTCCCCCTCCGCCGACGGCGCGGATTGCTCGGAAATCGTCAAAATCGCCTCCTCGATAACGATCGGGGCGTCGATGTTCCACCTCATCACGGGCGACAGGGAAATTCTCGGCATTTTTGACAAGGTAGCCGACGCCTTTGAAAAAAATTTTGAAAAATGAAAGGCAAATCGAAGACGTTTATCATGGCCGCGTTCTCAATATCCGCAATTACCCTCGCCTCGGCGGCGATTTCAGTGTTCGCACTCGGCGAAACGGGCTGGGTTTATTCGGAGGGCGGCGCGCTCGAAATACTGCAAGCCGTCCTGCTGGCGTGCGCATTTATATATTATGTGACCGCCCTCTTGCGAAAGGGCGGCAAAAGGGAGCGCATGATAACGCTGTTTTTCGCGGTGCTGATGTGGGCGTTCATACTGCGGGAGGTCGATTTCGACAAAATGGGGCTTCCCGCCGCCGCGGTGTTTATGCTCTACGGAAAGGGGCGCGCGATAACGCTCATTGCCGGATTCTCCATAGCCCTCATCGGCGCCGCCATGAAATTCAGGCACTATTTGAAAACTGCGCTCCGCTTTATCATGTCTGCGCGCGGGGTTCTTATGGCCGCGGCGTGCGCCCTGCTCTGGACAGGGTATATGTTTGAGCACATATTCGAGGTCTCAAACGCCGAACTCTATGAGGAGGGCTTCGAGCTCGCCGCCTACTGCCTGATACTCGCCTCCGCCGCCATGACGGAAAAAATTTCCGAGGCCGCCCCCGCGGACGCTTCCGGCCGCGCGGCGTGAAGCCGCATTTTTACACCCCGCCTGCGCGCCGCGCGCCCGCGTCTTAAAAATCTTGCATTTCGGCGGAGCGCGCGCATTATTGCGTGAAAATTTCAACAAAAACCAACCGCAAAAAATATGTCACAGATAAAGACTATAAAGGACGTAAACCTCAAAGGCAAAAAAGTCTTCGTGCGCGTGGACTTCAACGTTCCCTTCGACAACAAGGGCGAAATCAGCGACGACACCCGCATAGTCGCGGCTCTGCCGACCATAAAATACCTCATCGACGAGGGCGCGATGGCGGTGCTCACAAGCCACCTCGGCCGCCCGAAGAGCAAGGCGGACACCCAGTTTTCGCTCGCGCCCGTCGCGAAGGCGCTCTCCGAAAAGCTCGGCAAGCCCGTCGCTTTCGTGGACGACTGCATCGGCCCGAAAGTCAAGGAGGCGTGCGCTGCAATGAAGCCTGGAGACGTCGTGCTCCTCGAAAATTCCCGCTTCTACCCCGAAGAAAAGAAAAACGACCCCGAATTCGCCAAAAAGCTCGCGGAAGACACGGGTGCGGAAGCCTACGTAAACGACGCTTTCGGCACGGCCCACAGGGCGCACGCAACGACCGCCGGAGTCGCCGCATACCTTCCGGTCAAGGTGGCGGGCCTGCTCATAGAAAAAGAGCTCGAATTCCTCGGCTCCAAGACGGAAAATCCCGACCGCCCCTTCACCGTCATACTCGGCGGCGCGAAAGTCTCCGACAAAATCACCGTCATAGACTCGCTCCTCGACAAGTGCGACTCCATGCTCATCGGCGGCGCGATGGCGTACACTTTCGCGCTCGCGAAGGGCAAGAAGGTCGGCAGCAGCCTCGTTGAAGCCGACAAGGTGGACCTCGCCAAGGCCGCCCTCGAAAAGGCGAAAGCCAAGGGCGTCAACTTCCTCCTGCCCGTTGACAACGTCGTTTCAAATTCCATAGACTTCGCCGGCGGAACCGTCGGGGAGCTCAAAGTAATGGAAGACATCGAAGACGGCTGGTCGGGCGTGGACATCGGCCCCAAGACCGTAGAGCTCTACAAGGGCGAAATTTCCAAGAGCAAGACCATTCTCTGGAACGGCCCCATGGGAATTTTTGAAATCAAGGCGTGCGCGGCAGGCACTTTCGCCATCGCCGAAGCAGTCGCCAAGAGCGACGCCGTCAGCATCGTCGGCGGCGGAGACTCCGTCAAGGCCGTAAAGAAGAGCGGATACGCCAAGGACGTGACGTTCATTTCCACGGGCGGCGGAGCCTCGCTGGAATTCCTCGAAGGCAAGGAGCTCCCCGGGGTCGCCGTCCTCGACAGAAAATAATTTCAAACGCAAAAAGGAATAAAAAATGTCCCGCAAATACTTCATAGCAGGCAACTGGAAAATGAACAAGACGGCCGCCGAAGCGGCCGCCCTCATCGGCGCGATAAGGGAAAAAATCGGCTCGCAGACGAAAGTCGACGTTGCCGTATGCCCCCCCTTCACCGCCATAGACGCGGCGTCAAAAGCGCTCGCGGGTTCCGAGATAAAGCTCGGCGCGCAGAACATGCACTTTGAAAAGAGCGGCGCGTTCACCGGCGAAGTCGCCGCCGACATGCTCAAAGAGTTCGGCTGCGCTTACGTGATACTCGGGCACAGTGAGCGCCGCGAGTATTTCAAGGAATGCAACTGCCTAATCAATAAAAAGGTCAAGGCGGTTCTCGCCAACGGCATGAAGCCCATCCTCTGCGTCGGCGAAAAGCTCGAAGAGCGCGAGGCCGGCAAGACGCTCGACATCGTTTCCGAACAGACCGTCAAGGGTCTCGAAGGTTTGACAAAAGACGAAGCCGCCAACGTCGTCATAGCCTACGAACCCGTATGGGCGATAGGCACCGGCAAGACCGCAACACCCGCCATGGCGCAGGAAGTCCACGCGGCAATCCGCAAGATTCTCTCCGACGCTTTCGGCTCGGAAGTCGCCGAGGGAATCCAAATACTTTACGGAGGCTCGATGAAGCCTGAAAACGCCGACGCGCTGCTCGCCGAAAAAGACATCGACGGCGGGCTCATTGGCGGCGCGGCCCTCAAAGCCGACAGCTTTGTCGCCCTCGTCGAAAGCGCGGCAAAGGCGTAAAGGCGCTCTAAAAAAATCGGGCTAAGCCCCGCACGGCGGCAGGCGCGTTTGCGCCGGCCGTTTTTTTTGTCCTTCGAGCAATTCTTTCCGCATCCATAATGAAGGCTCGGGGAGCAGGCATGGGAAGCGCCCCGCCAAGGGGAGCGGACGGAGAAAAAAGCGGATGAAGGAGGTAAATTTTTTGCAAGGCGGCAAAAACGGAATGGGCGGGGGATTTTATATTACAAAATAATCTTAACATTCAAAACACTCTCCTCCATTTGAAATTTACACGAAAACTCTGAATCTCACCTCATTAACAGCCTTTATGATTCCGTTTGCCGCCTATTTTGCGGCGCAGTACGCCGCAGCGCAGGAAAACACTTACTATATATGGGCAGGCGCCGAAGCCGCAAACGAAGAAGTCGACCCGTTCACTGCGGGCAATTGGAGCGTTTCCGACACTGAATACGCAGCGCCTCCGGAAGGAACCGACATGAATTCGCCCGACGCCAACTGGGTATTCGATTACGGAGCGTATCTTCCCGTTTCCGGAAGGCAGGACTGTATTTATTATAGAATCTGGCACTCAATGTTCCAGGCAAACTCCATTTCGATAATAAACCACAACGCCATGGATACCGGATACTGGGCGGGCGACGGATTCCACCAAACTGGGGGCTCCACGTCGATAAAACTCGTTTCCGGAGCTTCGAATCCATACTGGAATATCGGCGTTTTCACATATACCGGCGCGGCTCCTGAAAGCTACTGGGATAGTGGAGTGACATTCGGAGCAAGCAATTCAAATACATCGCAGGCTGAAATTTCCGTGGGCGAAATGAATATCGGCAGCGGGGAAAACTACGCGAGATTCAACATAGGCTCCGAAGCCGCCGGCATCGGACGCGCCACGATTGACGAGGGCGACACCCATATCGGGGATTCTGTGTATATTTCGGACTCCGCCGGCCCGAAACGCCTGACGGTTTTCGGGAATTTCAACATAAGCGGCAACGCCATTGTAAATATGAACGTTTGGGACAACGCCGCCGACGCCGTCCATTCCGAAAACGTCCCCGACGTCGCAATCGACGGAATCGTAAACATGGCGCGAAACTCGTCGGGCAAAAGCCCCATTTGGAACCTGTTAAACAGGACTTCCACCGTAACCTGGGCAAGAGGAGATCCGGCGATGCCGGCTACCGACACATATATAAAAATCGGCGGCCTCGCCGGAACCGGAACGGTCGCAAACAATTCAAGGACGCTTGAAGCAAGCGCGGTAAAGCTGATATTCGCCAACAAAACCGACTGCGAATTTTCGGGCGCGTTCACTGAAAACTCCGTCAACATGGACGGCGAAAAAACGGAACTGAACACCGTCATGAGCGTGAAAATGGCGGGGCGGGACGGCGCCACACAGATAATCCGCGCCGACGCCGAATTTACGGGCGGAGTGGAAGTGGAGAGCGGCGCCCTCATTATTCACAGCACGTCTGCTCTCGGGAAGCTCGCCATGACGGGCGACGGGTTCGGAGGCATAGACGGCGGGGTAACGGTATCATCCGCCGAATGGCTCGGCGGCGACATAATATTTTACAATGCCGACGCGCTCGCCAGCGGCCTGCCCGATATGCTGAGAATAGAGGGAACTTTCTCAAAATCCGGCGGCGGAAAGATCGGGATAGACTTTTCGGGCTTTGACGCCTCGGCTTTCATAGAGGACGGAACGGTTTTGGAGCTCATAACCGCAAACGCGCTCGAAGGGTTTTCCGAAGACGCAAACGACGACTTTGCCGCCAAAAACCTTTTAAACGGCTTCGCCGACTTTGAATGGGCGGGCAACACGCTTACGGTCTCCTTCTCCGCCGTTCCCGAACCGGCGGCAATCGCCGCTATTCTCGGCGCCGTAGCCCTCGTTTCCGCCGCGCTCCGCAGAAGAAAATAGCGAAAAAATTTTTCCGGCAAAGGCTCCGGTTTTTCCGGAGCCTTTTTTGCGCAAAATCCCGCGCTTCATATTTCGCGCCGGCGCGCCCGGGCGCGGGAAAGCTCCGAGGCGGCCGCCCGCCGCCTCCGGAAGCCAAAAAACTTGGCGAAAACGGGGGAAAATGCTTGCAAGAGGAGAGTTTTTTTGAGGTTATGAACGGCAAGGTCGGGCCCCATGCAATTTGCGGCGGCGCGAACCCCGCCAGATCCGGAAGGAAGCAACGGTAGCGACCTCCCAAATGTGCCGTGGGTCGCCTGACCCCCTTTTTCATTTTTTCATTCATGCCCACCGAATTTGACAAAGCCAAAGAAAACGCGCCGGTTCATGTAGCCATAATAATGGACGGCAACGGAAGATGGGCAAAAGAGCGCGGCAAGCCCCGCATCTACGGGCACAACGAGGGCGCAAAAAGAATCCGCGAAGTGCTTTCGGCTGCTAAAAAAGTCGGCGTCAAGTTCCTTACCCTATATGCGTTCTCTTCCGAAAACTGGAGCCGGCCGCCCGATGAGGTAGCCGCCCTCATGAAGCTTCTCGTGTCGTCGATAGAGAAATACGGCCGCGAGCTCGTCGAAAACCGCGTAAAATTCACGGCCATCGGGGAGGTTTCAGCCCTCCCGCCCGAATGCGAAAAGGCCGTCCGAGACCTTGAAGAAAAGACCCGCGAATTTTCCGAAGGCACGCTCGCGCTCGCCCTCAACTACGGGTCGCGCGCGGAGGCGGCAAAAGCCGCTAGGCTGCTCGCCCAAAAGGCTGCGCGCGGGGAAATCGACCCCTCCGCCATAGACTGGGATATGTTCTCATCCGGCCTCGACACCGCGGGAATGCCCGACCCTGACCTCATAATCCGCACTTCCGGCGAACAGCGCCTGAGCAATTTTTTGACTTTGCAGGCGGCGTATTCCGAGCTCTATTTTACCGACGTCTACTGGCCGGACTTCGGCGAAGAGGAGTTTTTCAAGGCAGTAAGCGAATTTAAGCGCCGCGAGCGCAGATACGGGAAAACCGCCGACCAACTCTGACACCTCCACATGCTCGCCAGAATATTCAGCACGATTCTGCTTTGGGCGGCGACGTTGCTTGCCATAGCGTATTTCGACAGCCTCGGGTGGGCTGCGTTAATCGCCATCCTATCCGCGGCCGCCCTGCGCGAGGCACTCTGCATAATGCGCAAAATGGGGCTCTCCCCCTCGGGGAAAATCGCCCAATGCTCTTCGGCGGCGATTATTGCGGGCGCGTTTTTCGGAATGTCGATAGAAACCCCCCTCGGCGGGGCCATAGCCTTCTCCCTATGCGCCGCAGCCTCCGCCTGCCTCTTGATAAGAGACCCCCGCAAAGAGCTGTTTTCCAAGACGCTGCTGCCCACGCTTGCCGCCGTATGCGCAATCCCCTTCATGCTCCAGTGGCTGGTTGTAATAGGCTCCTCCGGAAGCACCAGATACGGGGGGATAGTTCTCGCGATATGGATATTGGCGGCGGCGAAATTTTCCGACGTAGGCGCGTACGTCATAGGCTCTGCGTTCGGAAGGCATAAAATGGCGCCCTCCATAAGCCCGAAAAAAACGTGGGAAGGCGCGGCGGGAGGAGTGTTTTCCTCCGCGGCGGTCTCCGCGGCGATAGCGTGCGGATTTTCGGAAATCCTTCCTCCGCAATTCACCCCGCCGGTCGCCGCGCTCGCCGGAGCCGCCATAGGGGCGGTCGCGATACTCTCGGACCTGCTCGAATCCATATTCAAGCGCGCCGCGGGCGTAAAGGACTCCGGCGCGGCGATTCCCGGCATCGGAGGGGCGCTCGACCTCGCGGACTCGGTTCTTCTGTCCGCCCCCGCCGGAACATTCCTGCTGTCGGCAATACTTTTAACGCTATGAAACGCAAGAATCTTGTGATACTGGGAGCCACCGGCTCCATCGGCGACAGCACGCTGAAAGTCGTCAGGGGCAATCCCGAGCGGCTGAATGTCGTAGGAATCGCGGGCAAAAAGAATTACGAAAAGCTCGCGAAAATCGCAGACGAATTCAATGTCGGCCACGTTGCGATTTTCGACGGCGCCGCGTTCGACGAGGCCAAAGCGTCGGGGCTCTTCAAAAACCGCAGGCTCTACCGCGGCGAAGAGGGTCTGGAAGAAATATCGCTGCTGCCCGAAGCCGACACGCTGGTCGCAGCCGTCGTCGGGACGCAGGCGCTGAAACCCACGCTCGCCGCCATTCGCGCGGGCAAAGACATCGCGCTCGCGAACAAGGAGCTGCTCGTGATGGCGGGCAAATTCGTGATGGCCGGCGCGCGCGAAAACAATGTCGCCATACTCCCGCTCGACTCCGAGCACAACGCGATATTCCAGTGCCTCAACGGCGAGAGGGCGCGCAACGTTGCAAAGCTCATAATCACCGCCTCCGGCGGAATGTTCCGCGATTACACGCGCGAGCAAATGCTCTCCATAACCCCCGAACAGGCCCTCAAACACCCCAACTGGAAAATGGGCCCCAAGGTGACGATAGACTCGTCCACCCTCGCAAACAAGGGGCTTGAAGTGATAGAGGCGAAATGGCTCTTCGGGGTGGAGCCCGAGAGAATCCAGGTGGTCGTGCAGAGGCAAAGCCTCGTACACTCCATGGTGCAGTTTGTCGACGGCTCGGTGCTCGCGCACCTCTCGCCGCCGTCGATGACTTTCGCGATTTCCCACAGCCTTCTGTACCCCGAGCGCGGCGCGTGCGTGTGCGAGCCGCTCGACTTCTCGAAGGCTATTTCCATAGACTTCGCCCCGCCCGACACCGGCCGCTTCCCCTGCCTGCGCCACGCCTTCGACGCCCTCAAAGCGGGCGGAACAGCCACGGCGGTTTTCAACGCCGCAAACGAGGTAGCCGTCTCGCGCTTCATAGCGGGCAAATTGCCGTGGATAAAAATAGCGGACGTCGTCGGCAAAACCCTCGAGGCGGTGGACGCCAAAGACCCGCAAACCCTCGACGACATCCTCGACGACGACGCTCTGGCGCGCGCGCGCGCGGCGGAAATAGCGGAGGCCGCCGCACGGTAAAAAAATGGCTTCGGATCCCGACATATTTTCCAACGCCTGGGCGACGGTTCTGGTGCTGCTGTTCTTCGGCGGCTCGATATTCATACACGAGCTCGGGCACTTTCTCGCCGCAAAGCTGCGCGGGCTTAAAGTGCTCAGATTCTCCGTGGGATTCGGCCCGATACTGCTCTCGCGCAGGGGAAAAGACGGCTGCGAATACGTTTTGAGCGCCCTGCCGCTCGGGGGGTATGTAGCCATACCGCAGCTGGCGGATTTGGGCGCGCTCGAGGGTACGGACGGCTCGGAGGCGAAAACCCTTCCGAGGGCGTCGTGCCTTGACAAAATAATAGTCAGCGCGGCGGGCGCGTTCTTCAACGTGCTGCTGGCGGCGGTTCTGGCGGTTTTCGTCTGGATATTCGGAGTGCCGTCCAACGACTTCGAGACTACGACCGTCATTGGGTATGTGTCCAAAACCATCACCGGCGCGGACGGCAAAACGGTGGAATCCCCAGCCCGAAAGGCGGGGCTATTGCCCGGCGACAAAATACTTTCGGTGGACGGCTCGAAGGTCTCGGACTTCCTGCAAATAATGGAGAAAATCGCCATAGGCTCCGGCCGCACCGAGTCCGGCGCGCCGAAAGCCGTCCTGGAAGTCGAAAGGGGCGGAAAAGTTTTCGCGGCGGACGTGTTTCCGGAACTCGTAAAGACCAACGCCGCCTCCGGCGACGAAATGCGCATGATCGGCGTTTCGCCCGCCATGACCATGAAAATTTCAGGGCTGTTTCCCGACTCCCCCGCGATGGAGGCGGGGGCGAAGCCCGGCGACATCGTGGAATCCATAGACGGCCGGAAGCTCTATTCCAACATGCAGCTCTCCGACATGCTCGCGGAAATTCCCGAGGGCAAAACCGTGGATTTGGGCGTAATCCGCGGAGGAAAGCCCGTAAAGCTGAAAATTGCGCCCGAGAAAATCGCCCTCACAAAGCCGCTCTGCAAAATCACCCTTCCGGACGGCGCGGGGTCGCTGTCTTTCATATCAATACCGCCCAAGGACCCGTCGTCGGGCGCGGCTGAAACCGTAAAGCTACTCTCGATTGACACCGACGACCCGAGGTTTGCGAAAATCTCGCCGGGCGACATACTCTACCAGCTGGCTTTGCAGCGCATAGAGTCGCTTTCTCAGCTCAACGCGCTCGTTAACGCAAACGTCGGCATTGTCGGCGGAAGAATGCACTTTTCCGGAGCGCGCATGGACTTGAAATCCGCGCACCTGCCGGCCTCTTCGACCTCCGAAATACTTCCGCCGAAAGAAAGGATGATGCTCGGCTACACGCTCGAAAACGTCACGGTGATGCGCCACCCGTCCGTCGCCGAACAGTTCCGCGACAGCGTGGAGCGCACGTATTCTGCGATAGCCGGCCTCGCCAACCCGCAGAGCGACATCGGAATTTCGAGCCTCGCGGGGCCCGTCGACATAGGCAGGGTGATATACCGCCTGTCGCTCACCGACATATCGCTTATGCTCTCGTTCGCGGTATTGCTGAACATAAACCTCGCCATACTCAACATGCTGCCAATTCCCGTGCTCGACGGCGGGCACATAATGTTCGCAATCATAGAAAAAATCCGCGGGAAGCCCCTTCCTCGCTCGTTTTTCGCCGCGGTGCAGGCGGCGTTCTCGATACTGTTCATCGCGCTCATGGGGTATGTGGTCTACCTCGGATTTCTGCGCTGGAACGGCGACTCGGAATACGAGTCCGCCGCCGAACAGTCCTCGCAATACTACCTAAGGGACATTTCCTTCAAAAAGCATGAATAACTACTGCGTATCCAGATTTAACTGCGTCAAGACGCCGGTCCGCGCCGTGAAAGTCGGCGACGTGGAAATCGGCGGCGGCGAAATAGTCGTCCAATCCATGACGAACACCAAAACGTGCGACGTGGAGGCGTCCGTGCGGCAGTGCATACAGCTCGCCGAGGCGGGCTGCCGGATAGTCAGGCTGACGGCGCAAAACCTCGAGGCCGCGCGGGCGCTCGGCGACATATCCAAAAAGTTCAGGGCCGCCGGATTTTCAACGCCCCTTGTCGCCGACATACACTTTCTGCCGGAAACCGCGATGGAGGCCGTCGAGCACGTCGAGAAAATCCGCATAAACCCGGGCAACTTCACCGACAGGCAGCGCACGGACAAGCCCGGCGGATACTCGGATTCCGAATACGCCGCCGGCCTGGAGCGCGCGCGCGAAAAGTTCGCCCCGCTCGTCCGCCGGTGCAAGGAGCTGGGGCGGGCCATTCGCATAGGCACAAACCACGGCTCGCTCTCCGACCGAATCATACGCCGCTACGGGGACACCCCCGAAGGCATGGTCGCAGCCGCCTTTGAATTTGCCAAGATGTGCCTCGACGAGGGCTTCCGCAATTTTCTGTTTTCATTCAAATCCAGCAACACGCGCGTGATGACGCAGGCGTACAGGCTCGCCGCCTCAAAAATGGCGGCGGAGCTGGGCGGCAACTATCCCCTGCACCTCGGCGTCACGGAGGCCGGGTTCGGAATCGACGCGCGCATAAAGAGCTCGATGGGCATAGGCGGCCTGCTCTTCGACGGGCTCGGCGACACCATCCGCGTCTCCCTCACCGAAGACCCCGTCGAGGAAATTCCCGTCGCGATCTCGCTCGCGCGGCTCGCCGAAAAAGTCCGCGCGCAAAAGCCCGCGGCGCAAAAGCCGGAGGGAATAGACTTCTATTCGTACTCGCGCCGCGAATGCCGAACTGTCGATCTCGGAGGCCTCAGAATCGGCGCGAAGGCGGTTCCTGCGGCGGCGTCGTTCGGCGCGAGCGGCTGCGCCGACTTCTGCGTAGAAAACGGCGAAGCCTCCCTCAAAGGCGGCGGCAAAATCGAAATCCGCAAATACGGCGCGGGAGATTCCGAAAAACTGCTCGCCGACGCCGCGAAAGTCGCCGCCGTCGCAGCGCAGGTCCGCACGGAGGATCTCGCGGGGCTGGCGGGCGCGCTTGAACGCGCGGGAAATGTCGTCCTCATCGCCCCTCCGCCGACCGGCGGCCGCCACTCCGTCGGCGAGGCGAGAATGTTCGCCGCAACCCTGCGCGAGCTCGGCATAGGCGCGCCTATTTGGCTCAAATTCGACAAATCCCTCTCCGCCGCTCCCGACGCCGGAGAAATGGCGCTTCTGGGCGAAGCGTCGATTTACATAGGCTCCCTCATGGCCGACGGCATAGGCGACGTCGCCTCCGCGGAAATTTCCGGCGACCCGCAAAAAGACGCCGAATACTGCCTCGCCATATTGCAGGGCGCGCGCACCCGCCGCTCGAAAGCCGAATACATCGCCTGCCCGAGCTGCGGCCGCACGCTCTACGACATTCAAGACGCCTTCGCCAAAATCCAGGCAGCCACGCGCCATCTCAAAGACGTCACAATCGGCGTGATGGGCTGCATAGTAAACGGCCCGGGGGAAATGGCGGACGCGGATTTCGGATACGTCGGCGGGGCGCCTGGCAAAATCAACCTCTATAAAAACAAACTCTGCGTGGAAAGGAACATTCCGCAGGAAGAATCCATCGAGCGGCTCGTGGCCCTCATCAAAAAAGAGGGCAGATGGACCGACGCCCCTTCCGACTGAACGGGGATCCGGAAAAATTTTCCGCCGCGTCCGCGCCGCCTTCCGGCGCGGATTTTTTTGCGCTTTTCAAGCTTTTTTATCGGAATTCGGGGCGCAAATATTTTCGATTTTCCCCATTTAATTATTGCGCATTCCGCGCCCCCTTATAATATTACTAATGCGCCGCCAACAAAGTGGGGGACTCTTTCTTTTTGGCGGCGCGGAGCGCGTTTGAAGCGTTCCCCGCCCGGGCGCGCGCTGCGCCGGAAAAACTTTCAAAAATCAAAAAAGAATCGAAAATGGCTGAAACGAACAAGACAAACGACAATTACGACGCGTCGAAAATCCAGAAGCTCGAGGGCTTGGAAGGCGTCAGAAAGCGTCCCGACATGTATATCGGCGACACCAACGAGAGGGGCCTGCACCATTGCGTGTTTGAAATAGTGGACAATTCCATAGACGAAGCCCTCGCGGGTTTTTGCTCGCTCATAAAGGTCAGCATACACAACGACGGCTCATGCTCCATCGAGGACAACGGGCGCGGCATTCCCGTCGACATCCACCCCAAATACAAAATCCCCGCGCTCGAGCTCGTGATGACGAACCTCCACGCCGGCGGCAAATTCGGCAAGGGCGCGTACCAGGTTTCGGGCGGCCTGCACGGGGTCGGCGCGAAGTGCGTAAACGCGGTCTCGGAACACTTCGAGGTTGAAGTGCGCAAGGGCGGGCAAATCTACAAGATGGAGTTCTCGCGCGGCAAGACCACCATGCCGATGACCGTCATCGGCAACACGAAATCCACCGGCACCAAAATCACTTTCATTCCCGACCCCGAGATATTCACCCTCACGCGCGAATTCAAATACGAGATACTCTCCAAGCGCCTGCGCGAGCTCGCCTTCCTCAATCCCGGAATAACCATCGAACTCTCCGACGAGCGCACGAACAAGCGCGAGCAATTCAATTTCAAGGAGGGCATCTCCGAATACGTCCAGTACCTCAACCGCGCGAAAGTCGTCGTCAACCCGAAAGTCATATATTTTTCGGGCGAGGCCCCCGCGGCGGAGGGCTCGGATTCGCTGATAAAGGTAGACATCGCAATCCAGTACAACGACTCCTACAACGAGCAGGTCTACGCCTACGCAAACTCCATATACAACGTCGAAGGCGGCACGCACCTGAGCGGGTTCAGGACGGCCCTCACGCGCGTGATAAACAACTACGCCAAGGCAAACAACCTCGTAAAGGAAAAGGATCCCGCGATATCGGGCGACGACTGCCGCGAGGGCCTCACCGCCGTGATTTCCGTGAAAGTCCCCGAGCCGCGCTTCGAGGGCCAGACCAAGACGAAGCTCTCCAACGGCGAAGTGGACGGCATAGTCCAGAAAATCGTCGGCGAAAAGCTGAAATATTATTTTGAAACTTCCCCCGCCATCGCGAAAAAAATCATAGACAAGTGCGTCATGGCGGCCCGCGCCCGCGACGCCGCGCGCAAGGCGCGCGAGACCGTCCGCAAGACGGTGCTCTCGGCGGGGGGGCTGCCCGGCAAGCTCGCCGACTGCTCCGAAAAAGACCCCTCCCTCTGCGAGCTCTACATCGTGGAGGGCGACTCCGCCGGCGGCTCCGCAAAAATGGGGCGCGACAGAAAATACCAGGCCATTCTGCCCATCAGGGGCAAGCTTTTGAACGTGGAAAAGGCGCGCCTCGACAAGGTTCTAAACAACAATGAAATCCGCACCATCATCACCGCGTGCGGCACCGGCATAGGGGAATCCGGCGAGGGCGCGTTCGACGTGACAAAGGCCCGCTACCACAAAGTCGTCATCATGACCGACGCCGACGTGGACGGCTCGCACATCAGAACCCTCCTGCTGACGTTCTTCTTCCGCCAGATGCGCGGGCTGATAGAAAACGGCTACGTGTACATAGCGCAGCCCCCCCTCTACAAAATCAAGCGCAAGAAGCGCGAGCAATACGTAATGAACGACGCCGAGCTCAACAAGATACTTCTGAGCCTCGGCTCCGAGGACGTCACCCTCACTCGCGTGCGCGACGGCTTTGAATTCCCGCCGCAGAAAATCGACAAATTAGTCGAGATGCTCTCGCGCCTCGAAACCCTCGGTCACGGGGTGACGCGCTACGCCTGCGCGCTTGCGACGTATCTGGACACCAACCGCGACGGCAGGCTGCCCAAGTACATCGCCCGCGTCAGAACCGGCAACAAAGAGGAGTTCAAATACATATTCGACGAGGACGAGCGCTCAAAATTCTTCGTGGAATACGGCAATTCGGAAGACATCTTCGAGGGCAACACGATCCGCGAAGTCGTCGACGAGCTCGGCAACAAAGTCCAGCAGCGCATAAACGTCTACGAAATCTACGAGGCGCACCAAATCGAAAAAATCCTCGCGGAGTTCGCGAAAGTCGGGCTTGTAGTGAAGTCTTTCACGCCGACGGAAGAGCCGCGCTACATCCTCACCGAAACCCTCGGCCCGGACAAGAAAAGCGAGCACCCGCTCAACAGCATACTCGAGCTCGTCTCCAAAATCCGCGAGCTCGGCAGGAGGGGCCTGAGCATCCAGCGCTACAAAGGGCTCGGAGAGATGAACGCAAAGCAGCTCTACGAAACCACGATGGACCCCAACAAGCGCTCGTTCCTAAAAGTCTCCATCGACGACGCGGCGGAGGCCGACGCGACCTTCTCAATGCTCATGGGAGAGGACGTCCCGATACGCCGCGCGTTCATAGAAGACAACGCCCTCAACGCCTCATATCTCGACATCTAACGGATAAAATTTCAGCGCAATGTACACCGAAAACGAAACCATAATAAATTCGAGCATTACCCAGATAATGCAGAGCGCGTACATCGACTACTCGATGTCCGTCATCATTTCCCGCGCCCTCCCCGACGTGCGCGACGGCCTCAAGCCCGTCCAGCGGCGCGTGCTATACGCCATGCTGCGCGAGGGGCTTCTGCACAACCGCGCGTTCGACAAGTGCGCGGGCGTCGTGGGGGAAGTCCTCAAAAACTACCACCCGCACGGGGACTCGTCCGTCTACGACACCCTGACGCGCCTTGCGCAGGACTGGGTCATGCGCTATCCGCTCGTTATGCCGCAGGGCAACTTCGGCTCCATAGAGGGCGACAGCCCCGCCGCGTACAGGTACACGGAGTGCAAGCTCGCAGAAATCGCCGAAGACCTTCTGATGGACATCGACAGCGACACGGTGGACTTCATGCCCAACTACAAGGAGACCACCACCGAGCCCGTCGTCCTCCCGTCCGCCCTGCCCACCCTGTTGATGAACGGCTCGACGGGCATCGCCGTCGGCATGACGACCAACATACCGCCGCACAACCTCGGCGAGCTCATAGACGGAATCTGCATGCTAATAGACAACCCCTCGACGCCGTTCGAGGAGCTGCAAAAGGCCATAAAGGGCCCCGACTTCCCGACGGGCGGCGTCATCGTCGGCAGGGGCGGAATAGACAGCTACATGAAGACCGGCCGCGGAATCGTCAAAACCCGCGGGGTCGCGAGCGTCGAGGAGCTCAAAAACGGCAAGGAGCAGATCGTCATCACGGAAATCCCCTACAACGTCAACAGAAACTCGCTCGTGGAGAACATCGCCCAGCTCGTGGCGGACAAGGTTCTCACCGAAGTCAGCGACATACGCAACGAGTCCGACGAAAACACGAGGGTCGTAGTGGAACTCAAGCGCGGGGAATCGCCGAGAGTGGTGCTCAACAAGCTCTTCAAGCACACGCAGCTCGAGTCGTCGTTCGGCGTGATACTGCTTGCGCTCGACAAGCGCAAGCCCAAGCTCATGAACATCCGCGAAATGCTCGAATGCTACATCGAGCACCGCCGCGAGGTCGTCTACCGCCGCACCTGCTACCTGCTGCGCAAGGCAGAAGACCGCGCCCACATTCTCGAGGGCTATAAAATCGCGCTCAACAACCTCGACGACTTCATCAAAATCATCAGGGCGTCAAAGGACCGCGACGAGGCGAGGACCTCCCTCATGGCGAAATACCCGCTCACCGAGCGGCAGGCGAACGCGATTCTCGACCTGCGCCTGCACCAGCTGACGGGACTTGAACGCGAGAAAATCGAAAACGAGTACATGGAGCTCATGCGCCTCATCGAGGAGTACAACTCCATACTCAAAAACGAGAAAAAGCTGCTGTCCGTCATAAAGAAGGAGCTCGTCGAAATGCGCGAAAAATACCCCTCGCCCCGCAAGACGCAGTTCATGGCCGCCGAGGGCGAATTCAGAATGGAGGACGTCATCGCCAACGAGGGCTGCATAATTTCCGTCTCCCACAACGGGTTCATCAAGCGCACGAGCGTAAGCGCCTACCGCTCGCAGAGGCGCGGCGGCAAGGGTGTAATCGGCAGCGGGCAGTACGACGAGGATTTCATCGAGCACATCTTCACCGCCTCCACGCACGACTACATAATGTTCTTCATGAACAACGGCCGCGTCTACGTCGAAAAGGTCTACGAGATCCCCGAGGGCACGCGCACTTCAAAGGGGCGCTCAATAAAGAACGTCCTCGCGCTCCAGCCCGACGAAAAAGTCGCCGCCATGATATGCGTCAAAAACCTCGACGACGCCCACCATTCGCTCATAATGGCGACCAAAAACGGCGTCGTCAAAAAGACGATCCTCTCGGAGTACAAAAACTGCCGCAAAGGCGGGATAATCGGAATAACGCTCGACGAAGGCGACGACCTCATAGGGGTGGTTCTCGCCGAAAACGACGCCAACGTCATACTCGTCACCTACGCGGGCATGTCGATACGCTTTAACGAGAGCGACCTGCGCGCCCAGGGGCGCGCCACGCGCGGCGTAAGGGGGGTCACGCTCAAAAAGGAAAACGACTGCGTGAAGGCGATAGTCGTGGTAGATCCCAACTCCACGCTGCTGATAGCCGGCGAAATGGGACAGGGCAAGCGCACCTCCTACGACGAATACCGCCTGCAAAACCGCGGCGGCTCGGGAGTGATCGCCATCAAGACCCACGGGGTCGCCGGCGCGCTCTCGGTGAAAGACGACGACGAAATTATGATGTTCACGCAGGGCGGCCAGGCGGTGCGCTCTCCCGTCAAGGACGTCCGCATAATCGGGCGGACGACGCAGGGCGTGCGCCTCATCAACCTCGCCGAAGGCGACAAGCTCATTGGAATCTGCCGCATAATCGACGCAAAGGACGACGACATATCCTCCGAGGATTCCGCCGCCGCGCCGGATTCCGCGGAATGACAAACTGAAATGCCATGAACTTCCGCCGGAACCGCGCAAAAAGGTTTCGGCAAAACGGAAAGGCTGCCCGCCCGTTTTTCAGCGGGCGGGCTTGCCCGTTTATTGGGAAAAAAATGGAAAGCGAAAAATATTTTTCGGTAGAAGCCCCGTCCGAATGCCCGCTAAAACCCGAGGTCTCGGCGTTTCTGGAAAAATTCCCGAAGCGCGGCGGGGAGCTCATAGCGCGCGCCATATCCGGAGCCGCAAACGGAAATTCGCGGATGCTGAACCTTATCCGCGCCCAAAGGATAGCAAACTCCGAAAAAATCTCCGGAGCGGAGTTTTTTGAGGAAAGCGCGCCGCTGCGCGGCGGCGGGCGCATGAGGGTGAGGGTGTACAATTCCGGCGCGCGGAACCCGAAACCGGCGGTGATATACCTCCACGGCGGGGGCTGGACGATAGGCGCGATAGAAACCTGCGCAAAAGTCTGCTCCGACCTGGCGCGCGACTTTGCGGTAATCGCGCCCGAATACAGGCTATCGCCCGAATTTCCCCACCCCGCCGCGCTCCATGACGTACTGGACGCCCTCGCGTGGGCGCGCGAAAATTCGGGGCGCCTCGGAATCGCGGGCGGCAAAATCTCGCTCTGCGGCGACAGCGCGGGCGGGCATCTGGCGATAGCGGCGGCGGCAGCCGCAAAATCGGAAGGCCTGCCGCCGCCCGAAAAACTCGCGCTCTTCTATCCGGTGACGAGCATGTTTTACAGGGGAGAATCGTGGGAAAAATTCGCCGGCGGTTTCGCGCTCGACGCCGGAGCGATGGACGCCTTCAACCTCTCCTACTGCGCGGACGCGGAAAAGAGGAAGTCCGCCGAAGTTTCGCCGCTGGAATTCGCGGACGTCTCCGGATTTCCGCCGACCCTCATAGTCTACGCCTCGCACGACATCTTGCGCGACCAGTGCTTCAAATTCGCCGAAAAGCTCGCCGCTTCCGGAGTCCCCGCGCGTGCCGTATGCGCGAAGGGGGCGCCGCACATCTTTATGACCATGCCGGGCATGGGCGAATGCTACTCTTTCGGGCTCGGAGAGGCGCGGGAATTTTTAGGGCGCGAATAGCAATCTCTTTTCCGCTTCCGCCGCGTCCTCAGCCGCGCCCGCCGGAGGACGAAAGCACCAGCCCGCACCTCAGATTGCAAAACGTGTGGACGATTTCCCGCGCGCCGAGTTTTTCCATGAGCGCGCAAATGCACGCGAAAGCCGCGGGAACTATGTCGGTTCTGCCTTCTTCCACGCCGTACTCCCGTTTGCGCGCCTCGGCGCCGAGCGCGCAAACGCCGCCAAGGAGCCCGCGCATCTGCGAAAGCGATATTCTGTTTTCCTCTCCGCCGAGCCCGAGCGCCTTTTTCGCAAAGCGCGCCGCCGCTACCGCGCCCCCCGCGCCAGCGAGGATTTTGAAATCGGGAATCGGGAAATCCAGGCCTGCGTCAATCGCCGCGCGGGCGCGCTCCTCAATCGCCCGCGCGTCCCGCTCCGAAACGGGAGCGCGCGGGTCTTTCAGAAATTCGCGCGCAAGGTTCACCGCGCCTATGGGCATGCTCGCCGACCTCCCGACCTCCCCGCCGCGCCCGAAAACGACTTCAAGGCTTCCGCCGCCCAAATCGAAATACGCGCACGGCAGGGAGGAGTCGATCAGCGGGTCGCTCATCGCGCCGAGAAAGGACAGCCGCGCCTCCGACCGCCCGTCGAGAATTTGCACCCGAACCCCGCAGCGGCGGAAAACCTCCGCCGCCACTTGGGGTCCCTGCGGAGAGTCGCGAATGGCGGAGGTAGCGACGGCGACCGTCGAAAAGTTTTCCCCGAACCCGCGCGCCTCCGCCTCGAACGCGGCAGCCGCCTCCGATATGATCTCCGCCGCCCCCGCCACGAGCCTGCCCCGCCCCGCGGATATGCGCGCCTGCGCGGTGCGCTCGAAAACCCTCTCAACCTCGCCGCCCCGCGCGCGGCCGAGCAGGCACTTTATCGTATTCGAGCCTATGTCTATCGCAAGAATTCCGTCCATCGTCAGAGCTCGAAGCCCCTTGGGGCTATTATCACCGTAAATTCGCCCTTGGTCGACGCCGATTTGAGTTCGCCGCAAACGCCGCCGAGTTTGCCAACAAAAAACCTCTCGTAAAATTTGGTTATCTCCTTCGCGAAGCACGCGGCGCGGTTTTCCCCGAAAATCTCGAGCGCGTCGGCGGCGAATTTTTCTATCCTGTACGGAGACTCGTAAAATATGAGCGAGTGCGGGAAATCCGCGTACTTCCCGAAATACGCCCGCCGCGCGGAGGCCTTTGGGGGCAGAAAGCCCGCGAACAAAAAGGAGTCGCTCGGCAGCCCCGACGCGCATAGAGCCGACACGAAGGCGCACGGCCCGGGAACGGGCGAAACTTTTACGCCCGCCGCGCGGCACGCGCGCACTATCCTAAACCCCGGGTCGCTGACGCACGGAGTGCCGGCGTCGCTTACGAGAGCTATGTTTTTGCCCTCCGAGAGCATTTTGAGAAGCGCGGGCGCCGCGGACTTTTCGCGCGAATTTTCGTTGACGAACATCTCCTTTTTCAGCCCGAGCCTGTTTAGCAGCGCGCCCGTCACGCGGGTGTCCTCGCAGGCGACGACGTCGCACAGCGCGAGCGTCTCCCTTGCGCGCTCGGAAATGTCGGCGAGGTTGCCTATCGGCGTCGCCACCACATACAGCGTGCCGGCTTCCATTTTCAAAACGCCGAAAACGGCTCGAACATTTTGGAAAACGCGCCGATTTCCCGCTTTAATTCCGCAAGCGCCCCGCCGTCGAACGCCCCCTGCTCGAGGAGGTCAACAAGCGGCGTCGTCACGAAGTCGCGCTCGCGCCACCTCGGGTGCGGAACGGTCAGCTCTTCGGTCGAAACCGACTCGTTTTCGTAAAATATTATGTCGATGTCTATCGGGCGCGGGCCGTTTCTGAAATTCGCCCTCCGCCCGAGCTCGGACTCGAGCCTCTTGCACTGGCGCAGGAGCTCGAGCGGCTCGGCGAGCGTTTCGCCAAACACCGCGGCGTTGAGAAAATCCCGCTGCTCGGCGTACCCTACGGGAGACGTCTCGTATATGCGCGACTTCGCCTCAAACGCGCAAAACTCCTCCAGCATTGAAACCGCCCTGACGATGTTTTCGCGGCGGTTGCCCATGTTGGACCCGAGCGCCAAAACCACTTTTGAAGCCTTCATTTTATGTAGTCCCCCCTTTTGCGCCTTATGCGCGCAGATATTTTTTTAAAATCGTACCCGACGTCGACGCCGAGCTTCGCAACCTCCACCTCGGCTTCCGCGAGCCTTTCAAAGCGGACAAAGAGCCTTTCGGCTATCGTGTCGGCGAGTTTTTCGATAAGCCTTACGCTCTCGCCTTTCAGAACGCCCTCGGCTATCGCCATCGCCGCGGGATAGTCCACGGTGTCCGACAGTTCGTCGGTTTTGGCGGCGGCGCCGAGCGGCAGGAAAAGGCGCATCGACACCTCGAAATCTCCGGGCCTGTCGCGCTCGAACGCAAAGCACCCGTGCCTTCCGGAAAGTTTCAAATTTTCTATGATTATTTCGTCCATAAATTTTTGAGCGCAACCGCCGTTTTGACGGCGTTCGCATTTCTTTTGACATCGTGAACGCGCAAAATGTCCGCGGAATTTTGCAAAACCGCAAATACGCCCGCCGCCATCGTCGCGTCGTCCCTGTCGGAAAAATCGTCGCCGACTATCGGAGAAAACATCGACTTGCGCGAAACTCCCAGCAGCACCGGAAACCCAAGCGCCCTAAGCTCCGCAAGGCGCGCGACGAGCTCGGCGTTCTGCCGCGGCGTCTTTCCGAAGCCGATGCCGGGGTCGAGAATCACGCAATCCCGCTCCACGCCAGCCGCGAGCGCGGCGGCAACCCTCGAGCGCATGTCGGAAATAAAATTTTCAAAAAAATCCCCCTCTTTTTGAATGCCGCGGATGTTGTGGGTTATTACGAGAGGAATCCCCGCTTCGGCGGCCGCCTTCGCCATCGGATAGCCTCCGGAGATGTCGGAGACGACGTCGTTTATTATGTCGGCGCCCGCCTCCGCCGCGCGCGCCGCAACCGACGGCCTGCGGGTGTCGGCTGAAATCGGAACGTCGGGAAATTCCGCCCTGACAGCGCGGATTGCGGGAATGAGGCGCGAGAGCTCCTCGCCCTCCCCCGTCTCCGCCCCTCCCGGGCGGGTGGACTCCGCGCCGATGTCGATTATGCCCGCGCCGTCGCGAACCATCGCGCGCGCCCTCTCGAGCATGGCGGACGGGGAAAGATACAGCCCGCCGTCCGAAAAGGAGTCGGGGGTGACGTTCAAAATCCCCATTATCAGCGGCGCGGACGCGCTACATATCTTCGGCTTTTTTCGCATTTTTCAGATATTCCAGATATTCCCCGACCTCCGCGCGGCGGGTCTGCGCGTAGAGGGCGGAGGCTATCGAAACCGCCTCGCCAAGCGCGCCGGTTTTGACGGCCACGGACATCAGCCCGACTTTGGCGGCAACCGAATAGGTTTCGTCCTTTTGCGCCCTGTTGTAAAGTATTTTCGCGAGGTTGTAGTCGCCGCCGGCGAACGAGAGCTTCGCGAGCTCGAAACATGCGTACGGGTCGTCGGGCTCCGCCGCAAGGCAGGCGGAGAGGGATTTTTTCGCGCCTTCCGCGTCGCCGAGGCCGATATGCGCGCGCGCCTGCGACCTGAATTTTCCGGCGGAGTCCGGAAGCTTCGCGAGAACCCCCAAGGCCTTTTCAAACTCGCCCGCGCGCGCGAGGGCTTCCGCCGCCGCGCCGAGCCGCCCGTCCTCCCCGAGGCTTTCGTATATTTTGGCGGCCTCCTCATACGCGCGCGCCGAAAAGAATATGTCTGCGCGCAGAATTTCGGCGGAGCGGAAATCGGGGTCGTCTTGCGGCACCATAGAGAGCGCGGCGATAGCCCCGGGCAAATCCCCCGACTTCGCCCTGCACTTCCCCAAAAGCTTCAATGCCGCCGCGTCCGGAAAATTTTTCGCCAAAATGCGCTCGCAAGTTTTGGCGGCCTCCGCGTGCCTGCCGAGATTGAAAAGGTAAAAAGCTTTCGCGTACTCGGCGCCGGCGCGCTCCGGCGCGTGAACGAGCGCGGCGTCAACGCAGGAAAGGGCCGAGCTCCAATCCGACTTCCCTGAATAGTGCGACGCAAGCCACAGCAGAATGTCGGCGTCGGAGCCGCCCGAGAGCGCGAGCGCCTTGGCGAAATTTTCCCTCGCGCGCTCCACGTCGCCGAGCCTGTCGAGGGAATACGCCAAATTTTTGCGCGCCGCAAAAAAGTTGGGGATTTTGGAAAGGGCAGCCGAATACGCCTTCGCCGCCCCGGCGTAGTCGCCGTTCCTGAACAGCGCGTTGCCGAGATTGAAGGTCACCGCCGCCCCGTCCCTCCCGTCCGCGACCGCCTCTTTGAGAATTTTCGCGGCGTCCGCGCCATCGGCGAACGCCTCCCTCAATGCGGCGGCCTCGCGCTTCGTGGCGGTAGGCAGGTTGCCGAACGGCGATTCGAGCGGCGACTGCGCCGCGGCTGCCGCCGGCAGAAAAAACATCAATGCGAAAAGTCGTCTCATTTCAGTTCGGAAATTTTAAACGGCACCGGCAGCACGAAGCGCGCGCGGACTTTCTCGCCGCCCTTCGTCGGGGATTCGTAGAGAAATTCGGAAGCGGCGGCGCGCGCGGCCTCCGCGAAAAGGGGGTCCGTGCAGCTCTCGACGCCGAGAACCTGCACGCGCCCGCCCTCGTCTATCTCCACAAGCAGCCTCGCCTCTCCCTCGACGCCCCGCCGGTAGAGCTTCGGAGGATATTTTATTCGGGCTGCTTTCAGGAGGCGCGGCACGGAGTCGAGCTCCGAAAGCTCGAACGCCGCGTTTGCGAAAGCCTCCCCGGGGGCTTCGCCGAAAGAAAAATTTCCGGCGTCCGCGCCGCCCGACAAAAACTCCGGAGGAGCCTCGACTATTTCCGGAGAGGCGGGAACCGCGAGCTTTGAGGCAAACGGCGGGGCGTCGAGCGCGGCTGGCGCGGAAAACGCCCTGAGCCCCCGCGGCGTGCGCGGCGACGGCGACGGTTTCGGAGAGGCTTCGGATGCGCCCGCGAACGAGCGCACCCTGACGTATTCAGCCGGATTATTCGACATATCCACCCCCGCGAGTGAAATGGGGAGAATCGAAAACGTCGCAAGCGTGAGAGCCGCGGCGAAAAAAACAGCCGCGGGCCTGTTTTCCGGTATGTCGAACGACGGCTTCATTTCTTTCTGGTCGCCACGTATATTTCGCGCGCTCCGCACTCCTTGGCGCAGTCCATTACCTCCACGAGCCTCTTTACCGGAACGGAGGAGTCGGCGTTTATGACGAGCGCGCCCGACGACTTTGCGAGGCGCGCGCCCAGCGGAATTTTCAGCGCCGGAAGCGAATACCTGTCGCGGCCTATCGCGACGCTTCCGTCCGAAGTTATCGAGACTACCGCCGCCGACGAATCGGGAGACTGCGAATTGGAGGCGCGCGGGGCGTCCACGCCCATCGCGTCGTTCTCGGCGAAGACCATCGTGACTATGAAAAAAATCAGCAGGATAAAAATCACGTCGATGAGCGGCGATATGTTGATCGCCGACGCCGGCTCTTCGTCCTCGAATCTCGGCCTGCGCAGGCTCATGCGGACGCCTCCTCGCGTATCATAACGGACTCGCGGCGCGAGAGAACCGCGAGGATTTTCGCCGAGAGCGCCGACGCGCAAATCGCTATTATCCACGACGGGATGGCCACTACAAGCCCCGCCTGCGTCGTTATGAGGGCCACGGAAATTCCGTCGGCCACGCCCTGCGGGTCGTCTCCGGCGGAGGCGATGCTCGCGCACATTCCCGAAACCGTTCCGAGCAGGCCTATCAGGGGGGCTACCGACGAGAGTATTTTCAGGAACATGATACGCCTGTCAACGCCCGCCATCAGCTCCATTCTAAGGCGCGAGAACTTTGTCTTGGCGTCGCGCGCCAGATTGCGCTTTCCGGAAAATTCCTCAAACGCGGCGCAAAAGAGCACGTCTGAATCGCAAATCCTCTTGATTTTCGCGAGCCTCGCGCACAGCCCTATTCCCGAAAAATAGAGATAGAAAGCCAGGACCGCCAGCGGCGCCATAAGTATGCCGCCCGCCCTGAAAGTCTCCGCGAATGCCGTCAGAAAGTTTTGCATTTAATCCCCGCTCAAATAGGACGACGCCAATTTTTCCATGTCAGAGAGCACGGACTTCGCGCGCCTCGAAAACACCGCGTGCGCGACGTAGGCGGGAATTGCGACGACGAGCCCGTATTCGGTGGTTATGAGAGCCTCGCTTATGCCCGCGCTTATGAACTGCGCCTGCCCCGCACCCGAAAAAGACAGGTCGCCGAAAGTCTTTATTATGCCCGTGACGGTTCCGAGAAGCCCGAGCAGAGGCGCCACCGCCGCCGAAACCGACAGCACCGAAAGCCCCGAAAATAGCCGCTCGCCCGCCTCGAGCATGGACTCGTACGAAACTTCTTCGAGGGCGGCGCGCGGCAGGCCGCGCGAACGCGCCAAGTCGAGAAGCAGTCGCGAATACGGATACCCCGCCGATCTCGCGGCCTCCAGCGCGCCGTCTTCGTCGGAGCGCGCGAGCAGCTCCTTCACGCGCCTCGCAATGCCCTCGGGCGCCCTGCGCACGCGCGCGAAATACGCGAGCTTATACGCGAACACAGCCGCCGACAAAAAGCCCAAAAACAGAATCGGATACATCCATATTCCGCCGAGGGAAATTTCCTCGAAAATGTCCCGCGCGTTCCTATCGGCGGCGAATATCGCGCCGCCCGACACGTCCGCCGGCAGGACGTTCGACTCCCCCGCGAAAAACGCGCGGATTTCCGGAGCGAATTTTTCGCCGTACAGGACGCCGGAGGAATCGAGAAAGCCCGCGCGGGTCGGGGAAACAAAGTACTCGAACGCCCCGACGCGGAACATTTTTCCGGCGATTTTTTCGCGGGATCCCGGGAGTTTCGCCGAAAACGGCGCAGGCGCGAGCGGATTGAAGAGCTTTTCGAGCCACGCGCCGGATTCGGACTCGAGCTTTTGAAGGCATTCCGCCGCGGACGAGCGCGGCGCAAACGGGGCGGAAGCGGGGAAAAACGACGCCGAAAACTCGCTTATGTCCGCCGCGAGCTCTCCCGCGCGGGAGTCGCAAAACGCCGACGCCGACGCGAGCGACGCGCGCTCCGCGAGAGCGGAGCGCAAAGCCTCTTCGCGCCCGCGCAGGGCGCGGATTTGCGCAGATAGCGCGTCGAGCTCGGCCTTTTTTTCGGATATTTTTTCCGCCCGAACGCGCCCGAATTCGGCGAGCTCGCCCTCGGCGGCGCGCGCGGACTCGTACGCGGACGTCTTCAAGTCCGACGCGAAAGCGCATGCGCACGCGCAAACGGCCGCCGCTGCAAAAATCCGCCTCATTTTCCGCCCTCCGCGCCGCCGCCCGCTCTAAGCCAAACTATCCCGCCCTCTCTCTCGGCCCCCGAAGCCGGCAGGAAAATTCCCGTTTTGACGCCGCCCGCCTCGTCGGAATACGCGCGGTCTGCCGCCGCGGCGCGCGCGTAGAGCGAGGCGAACTCCCTAAACTTTTCGTTCGGGGGCTTCGCAGCAAATTCCGCCTTTGAAAGCGGAAACACGCCCGATTTCGCGGCGGCGAGCCTTTCCGAAAGCCGCGCGTAGAGCGCGTCGAGAATCTTGGATATTTCGGAAAAACTTTTTTCGTCGCGCGCGATTTTTTCCCCGGCCGCGGCGTCGTTTTCTGCGGATTTGGCGAGCCTCTTTTCGAGCGCCGCCACCCGCCTTTCAAGCTCCGCGCGCAACGCCTCGGATGCGGAAATTTCTGCGTCGAGCGTCCGCGCCTCCTCCGCGAACTTTTCGCGTGAGTTGGCGAGGGCTATCTTAGCCTCGGCGCCGCGCCTCAAAAGAGCGTCGATTTCGCCGAAATCCCCCGCCGCCGCCGTAGTTGCGGCCGCCATTATAAGCAAGAGCGTTCTCATCGTCAGTCGAGCTTTATCCTCAAAAGCTTTGTCTCCTTGTAGTCCTCAGAGAGAATCACGAGATCCTTGGCGGATTCGTCCGAATTTATCTTGGAGAGAATCTCCACCGCCTGGCTGTACGACTTTACCGGCACGGAGTTTATCTCCCTGATTATCTCCGACTGCCCGAGGCCGTTGGGCTGCGCGGAGCTCGCGGGGCTGTTGGGCTTGACAAACTGCACCACGGGCGCGTCCATCGCGGGCTTCTGCATTTTGCGCGCCAAGGCGTCGTCTATCACAAATTCGCGCACGGAAAACCCGAGCCGCTTGAAATAGGCGTAGCGGCTTTCGCGAAATTCGAGCGGATACGCGGCGGCCTCAAACTCAACGGATACGGTTTTGTCGCCGCGCAGCACGCCGAGCCTGTGCTTCTGCCCGGGCTTCATGCCCTCCATTTTGAATATGAAAGACGCGAGCGTGTTTGCGTCGGATTTCAGCCTCGGCAGATCTTTCCCGTCGAAAGAGACGATTATATCGCCCCTCCTGATTCCCGCCTTGTCCGCGGGGGAGCCGTCGAATACCCTTCCGACCGCCACCGCGCCGATTTTCTCGATGCCCAAAAATTTTGCGGCGTCGCGCTTGACCGCCTGAAAGTCCGCTATGCCCAGCCATCCGATTTTGTCGCCCTCGGGCCTCGACGGAACCCTTTCGAGAATTTTCCGGAAGTTTTCCGCCGGGACAAGCACGCGCGTGACAAGGTCGTCGCAGAGTTCAATGGGGCCGCTGTCGCCGTTGCGAAAATAAAAGGTGTATGCGTCGACCGCCGCGTTCTGCCCCCAGCCCGCGAAATTGCCGGCGGAATCGAACACCGGAAGGCCCGTCCCCGCAACGGGCCGCGCGCATACGGCCTCGTCCTTCTCCGACATTCCCGACACCGCCACGTACGACCTGTAAAGCAGCGGCGCGCTGTCGAGATCGGGCGCGAGGACGGCGCCCCAGAGGTCCTTGCCGACAAAAAGCCCCGTCTCTTTGAAATCCGTCACCGGCCGCAGGCCCTCCGGAAGCCCGTCGCGCAATTTTATAAAATAGGCCGACCACTGGTCGTCCACGCCGAGAAAATCCGCGCGGTACCCGTCGGAATCCCCGCCGTCGAAGAACACGCGGAAATCCTTGAGGTTCGACGGGCGCCAGTAATACGGAACCGCGGAGGACGGCAATAAAATTATCCCGTCCTTTGTCGCCACGGTTCCGGAAACGGTGATTTCCCTGCGGATCTCCTCGGCCTCAAAAATGTATTTTACGGTTGCGCAAGACTTCGCGCGCTCCCGAAAGATTTTTTCAAAATCTGCGGAATCGGCAAAGAGCGCGGCATATGCGGCAAAAACCGCGATAAAAACACATAAGCGTTGCATGTCAGGGAGTATCGCGACCGGAAAGACGCAACGCAAACAATTTAGTCAAAAAAAAACGCGCCTTCCAGCGCAGGCGGCGTCCGGCGCATTTCCAAATCCGCGCGAGAAACTTGTTTGCATTCCGCGCGGTTTTTCTATCAAATATGCAAAAACGCAATCGGCGGCAATGGACATCACGAATACGGCAAAACTCGCTCTGCTGGCGGTCGCGGCGCTCGCGCCGGCGGCCCTCGCAGGCCTTGAATGGAAACCCTTTGGCCCTACCAAAACCGCAAAAACGCGGATTTTGGAAGACGGGACGCTCTCCGTAGACGGAAAGCTCGGAGACGCCTCGGCGGGCTTTGCGGCGGGCGCAAAGCTCGAACCGTCCGCCGCCTACGCCTTGAAGTTTTCCGCCATGGGCAATACCGGCTCGGGCGCGATAATCGCCGGCACGAAATTCATAAACAAAAATTTCGGGCAGACGGGAGGCTCGTTTTCGGAATGCGAAGCGGTTTTCGGAACTACCGCAAGCCCTACGCGTCTGCAAACGACGCTCCGCCTCGGGGGATGGAACACCGGAGGAAGGCTCGATTTCAAAAATATCGAAATTCTGGAATATTTTCCCGTGCCGGCCTCCCCCGCCCTGTCTCCGAGCGAATCGCTCAAAGGAGGGTTTTACATCTTCGACTCCCAGTGGCAATTCGGCTACGACGCCTTCCAAAAAGTTTCGGCGAGCGCAGGCGTGTATTTTAACGACAACCGATGGGTAATTCCGCGCGGAGAGCACGCCGTTTTTGAATTGGCCCCCCGGGGGCTCCGGCAGCTGTCGGCTGAAACGGAATTTTCGGTATGCTACAATCCGTCGAAACTCGCTGCGCGCCTCTTAGCGTCAAACGACGGCGAAAACTTCGTGGAGGTCGCGGAATTTTCGGGCAAATCCGCATATTCCGCAAAACTTCCCAAAAAGCTTTTTCCGGCGAAAAAAATTTTTCTGAAAATAGCCGCCGCCGGCGAAAAGGGCGGCGCCATGCAGATAAACATGCTCAAATACAAGGCCGCCGTCGGAGAAAACGCGCCCGACGCGGAAGGAAAGCTCGCGGGCGAACTGCGCGCCCGCTTGTCGGACAAAATCAAAATCGAAAGAAAAAGCGTCGGGCCCGATTCCGCGGAAATCGCGCTCAAAGCCTTCGCCGAATCGCCGCGTAAGGCGCAATTTAGCGCTTCTTTCGAGGACTTGGACGCAAGAAACTCCGAAACCTACGTCCGCGCCGATTTGCAAAAGGGCTGGAACTCCGTAAAAATCCCGCTTCCTGCGAAGCTCGCGGATATGAAAAGGGTTTGCGTGTCGTCCGGCGCGTGGTCGGCGGAATACCGCGCGAAGGAATCGAGCAAATGCCTCCTCGCCCGCGACCCGTACGGGGCGCGAATCTGCCCGGATATCGGCGGGATGGCGGCGTGGGAGACTCCGTCCGCGGCGAAACTCGCGAGGAGCTGCCCCGCTCCGAAAGCGGGGAAAGAGTCAATTTCAATCTCCGCCGCCGCGAACGAGCGCGAGGCCGTGCAGCTGGCGTTCAGGTCGCAAAAGGGGAAAATGCGCGTTCAAATAAAAATCTCCGATTTGGAAAATCCCGAAACCGGCGCAAAAATTCCCTCCGAAAATGTCGAGATGTTCCGCGTCGGATACGTCCCGATATCCCGCCCGACCGACGCTCTCGGAGAGAGGGGCGACTGGCCCGACCCGCTCTTCCGCATCAAATCCGGAGAATTTGAAGCGGCGGAAAACTCCACCCAGCCGGTGTGGCTGAGGTTCTTCGTCCCGCCAGACGCGCAAAAGGGAACCTACCGCGGAGAGCTCGAAATTTCCTCCGGAGGGGAATCGCGAAAAATTCCAGTGTCGCTGCGCGTCTACGGATTCAGGCTGCCCGACACCCCCGCCGTCCGCTCGGCTGTCGGGGCGTTTGAAAGCAACCTTCTGCCGTATTACAAAGATCCGAAAGCCGCCAGGGGCAAAGTCGCCGCGCAACTCAAGGGCAAGCTCGCTGAGGCGGGGATTTCGCCGTACAACGCGCTCGCCCCCGAATTCAGATTTGAATATCCGTCGGGCGACAAGTCTAAAACACCGAAAGTCGTTTTCAACTGGAAGAATTTCGACCAAAAGACGCGCGAACTCGTTGAAAAATTCCGCGTCAACGCCATACAGCTGTGGATAGAGGGAATCGGCGGAGGGTCTTTCCACACGCGCACAAAGGCGAAAATCCGCGAAATCGCCGATGGCGACCCGCGCTACGAAGCGGTGCTCGCCGACTACCTCGGGCAAATCGACAGGCACATCGCCGAAAACGGCTGGGAAAATATTTTCTACACCTACACCTTCGACGAACCCGAGGAAAAGGACTACCCGTTCGTGAAACGCGAACTGGAAAAGATAAAGCGCTACGCCCCGCGCATAAAAACCATGCTCACCGAACAGCCCGTTAAGGAGCTTGACGGCTGCGTGGATATCTGGTGCCCCGTCACGCGCGAGCACTCGCCCGCCGCATGCGCCGAACAGATAAAAAAAGGCAGGCAAATATGGTGGTACATATGCATGCAGCCCCGCGCCCCGTACGTCGGAATTTTTGTAGACCATCCGGGGACAGACCTGCGCGCGTGGCTATGGCAAACATTCAAATACGACGTCTCCGGAATACTAATATGGAGCTCCACTTATATGAACAGCCGCACCGCCTATCCGGACAGCCTGCAAAACCCGTACTTCGACCCGATGAGCTGGGCCGCGGGGTACAGCCTTGCGCCGGGGAGCAAAAACGCATGGGGCAACGGCGACGGCAGGCTCTTCTATCCTCCGGAACCGCTCTCGCGCGGAAAACCCGCCGAGGCCGGAGACGAAACGGTCGCGACTGTGCGCCTTGAAATGTTGCGCGAGGGCGTGGAGGACTACGGGTATCTCGCAATTCTAAAAAATCTGCTGCGCGAAAAATCCGGCGCTCTCGACGCCAAAACGCGCGCGAAGCTCGAAAAACTCCTCGCCGTCCCCGAAAGCATAACCGCCTCCATGACCGAATATTCCTACGACCCCGCCCCGATAGAAAAACGCCGGAGGGAAATAGCGGAAGCCATAGAGTCGGCGCAATCCGCAAGATGAGCCGCGCGGCTCCCTTCGCCCGCCGGCAATAAGCCCACGCGCGAATAGAGCATTGCCGCGGCCGATTTTCAGAATGCGACACCGCCCATTGCGCGCCGCTTCGCAATGCGCCGGAACCATGCGGAGCGCCCCTCGACGGGGCGCCGCCTTTCGGGGATACGGCTTTAGCCGCGCCGCTTAAAAAACCGCCTTCCGCGCCTGTTGCAAGGCGCGGAAAACCGCCCGCCGGCTGCTTATACGCCGATAAACGGATCCGCGCCTATGGTTCCGGCGAGGGATTTCAGGTAGTTGATGCCCTTTACCGTCTTTAGCCTCGACTGCAACTCGGAGATTTTCGCCGACGCGTCCTCGGTTTTAGGCTCCTGGGCGGAGAGCCCGCGGATTGTGTTTTGGAGGGAGGCGAGCTCTATCTGCTGGCGCGTTATCAGGCGCTCCGCATACCACTCGGACTTCAATATGCTCTCGCGGGTGAACATCGCGCGCAAATCAGGGTCGTCGAGCGTCCTGCCCTCGTAGGATCCGTCGCGCATTATGTAAAGCAGGGCTTTGAGCGGCGGGCACGCGCCCTCTATCGAGCCGTCCTCGAAATACGTCTCGGCGGCCCGGCGGTGGGCGCCGACCATGTTGTCCATGCCGTCCGCGAAAGCGTCCATATCCTGCAATTCGGGGCGGAGCATGTCGGCGGTGAATATCGACGCGGGGTTGGAGAAAATTCTGCCGAAATAGCGTATGACAAAATCCTCCGTGATGCGCCAGCCGAGGCGCGAGGCGAGAACCTTTTTGCCGGCGTGCTCGAAGTCTTTGCACCGCTCGAGCATTCCCTGCTTTATCAGGTTTTTGACGTCGAGCTCATAGCTGCGCATCCTCGCCCAGATTTCGGGAATCAGCAGGCTTATGTCGTGGTCCACGCGGTATTTCACTCCCAGATACCCCGCGCTGCTCAGCCACCCGTCGTAGCGGGTCAGCGCGAACGAGACGATGGCCGCGTTTAGGTCGGTGACGGCGCACAGGGCGTTGAACGGCCCCTTCGTCATCGCCCCTTCGAGCCCCGCGCCGACCGTGGAGGGCGACTTGCCTGTCATAGAGGCGATGTACTCCATGAAGAGTTCGGGAAGTTCGAGGTAATGCAGGGGGCCGTGCACGGCGAGCGCGCGTATGCCGTCGGAAGCGGGATTGTTGCGCCTGCCGGAAATCACAGCCCCCACGGGGTGCGGAACCGCCCTGTCGGGCGATATTCCGCGCGCGAGCCGCGAGCCGGTGTCGCTTATGTAATACTTGCGGCGGTTTACGATGTCGTCGCGGTTTTGCAGATAGCGCACGTTTTTGCTCGGCTTTCCGTCTATCAGGCGCGGATTGGCGGAAGAGACCACATACTCTGGCTTGGTCTCGGAGAGGAAGTCCTCCAAATTCCTGCGCATGGGCGCCGTGAATTTGTCGAAGCGCAAAACGTCGTCCGCCATTTCCCTGACCTGCGCCCTGTCGAGCGGCTCGTAATTCGAAATGAACATTCCCTTTTGCGACATGTCAGACTCCGCCCGCTTGTCGTATCCGCGCACGACGGCCTCGTCGGGGCGCTGGAAGAGGCGGAACTCGCAGTTGTTCGTAAACTTCACGGAAGCGTACCTGCCCGCGAGGTTTTCCGGCAGAAATTCGACGGACGACTCGGGGACGACGACGGAAGTTGTGATGTCGTCCTCCATCTGGAGCTTTTTTGACGGCGCGAAATCCTTGCGCAGGCTGAAAGTGCGCCAGGAGCCGTCCTCTGTAAACCCGATTCGCAGGTAGGAGGTGAGCACCGGAGCGTTTTTGTATTTCAGCGTGTTGCCGCCGGTTCCGTTGATGGTGTCAACGGAGAATTTGTCCTGCCACCTGCCTCCCCATTCCGGCCTGTAATGGCGCTTCACGGTCAGAACGAATTCCCTGATGTAAAACGGAATGGACGCCAGCCACTCGTTGTACTCGTCGGAGTATTCGTCGGAGGGGGTAAGGAGCTTTACGACGGAACCCATCGTGCGGCGCGGGTCGAGGATCGGGCGGCTCAGCGGCCCCTTGTTGTTTGGGGAATCGGGGTCGCGGTACCTGTTGCCGTAGTTTTTGTTTATGATTTCGGCTACCAGTTCGATGTCGCGCTTGAAGTCGGCTATCATGGACGGGCCGTGGATTATGGCGTCGGAAATGTCCTTCGATATTTCGCTCTTGCCGCCTCCGGAAACGGTGGCGGGCTTGTGGCAGTAAACGCCCTCCTCGGTGGTGCCTACCAGCCTCCACCTCCGGCTTTCGTGCGGGCGCTGCATTTCAACCTTGTAGCCCGCGGGCGAAATGTAGGTCGTGTAGGGAACCAGCCTTATCGATTTTTCCTCCCCGTCCTTTTGCCAGGTTATCGTCTGGGTTTTGAGGGAGTAGTACGCCTTTTCGTCCACATAAATTATGTCGGGATAGTTTTTGTCCCGCGCCCATCCGTCCGGATGGACTTCTATTTCGTCGCCGAGAATTTCGACGAGCCGCGCGAAAGAGCTCTTGTTGTTCGGCGCGTAGGAGGTCGAATAGAAATCCTCGCCGAGGTCGCGGCTCGAAAAAGCGAGCGCGCCGCCCGAGTGCTCCTCCTCGCACTGCCCGTAGAGATTGGCGGAATAGCTTATCTGGGTCTTGATCTCCTTTTTGGAGTATCCGAAATAGTTGTCGGCTATGATCGTCACGATGACGCCGCGGGCGTCGCGCGCCGTGATTTTAAACGGCTTGCCGTCGTTGTAGAGCTCTCCCTCGTCCGTCCAGCACATGCCGTCGCGCTTTTGGCGGTCAGTGGCGTCCGCCGCATTCGGCAGGCCGAGCTCCTTTTTTGTGAGCGACGCCAGATGCGGGGCGAGCACTATGCAGCCCGTGTGCCCCGTCCAGGATTCAAAGCCCATCGCCGCGTCGTTTTTCCGCAGGAACGGATTGCCCGCGTTGCCGAAAATGCTCTCGACGAAATCGAGATTGCATACGAGCGACCCCGGGGCGAAAAAGCGTATCTCCATAGTCTTTTCGCCCTCGCCGTTCGGAACCGCCGGGCAAACGGTCGGGCGCAGGTAGAGGGAAACCCACGCCTTGCCCTTGCGCTTCTGGGTGGACGTGAACGGGAGCTCGAGCAGCTCGTCGGGCGCGTCGAACGCGCGCGCCCACAAATTTTTGAAAACCGCCTTGGGCACGGATTTCTTGTCGGCGGGAACCGGAAGGCCGCCCTCGGCGACGTGGAATACGCCCGCCGTCGTGCGCCTGTCGCTGCGCGGGTTGTTCAAAACGCCCTGCCGCACGCGGTAAGAGGACACAAACGGGCTTTCGTGCCTGTCGCAGTCCGGAGGAAGGGAAAGCATGCGCGCGGTCCCGAACCTGTCGAGGACAAAAGTCTTGTGCGGAATCGACGGGAACGCCTCGCGCGGGTCGCACACGTCGGAGAGGTATTCCCTCATAAAATCCATTATGCGCCCGTCGGCGGGGCAATAGTTTTCAGAAGAGCGCATCGAGAACTCGCGGTAGTTTTCGAGCAGCGGCTTTGCGAGCTCCACAATCGGGTAATCGCCCTCGTCGCCGAACACCGGCAGCCCCGCCGCGGAGAGCCTCATGTTCACATATTCGAAGAGCGCCTTGCCCCCGACTTCGTTGTCCCCCGTGCGGGGATTGATTCCAAGCGCAGATTTGCAATCCATTGCGGACTCCTTTTTATGGCGTTTTGCGCCCGCCGCCGAAAGCCGCGGGCAGATTTTGCATATTCCATATAGAAAGCCAATCGAAAGATTTTTCCACGTTTTTTTTGGAAATTTTTTCCGCGGCGTTTTTTTCGGCGGATAATGCGGAATTGTTGACAACCGACGGAAGCAGGACAGAATACGGAGGCATGAAGAAATTCGCATTATCGCTGTGCGCGGCGGCAGCCGTATGCTGCGCTCCCGCGGACGAAGTTTTCTCGCCCGCGCCCGAAGACGTGAAAATTCTCGGAACCGAGGGGGATCTGGCAAAGGTTTTGAAGCGCGACATAGGCTTCGGCGAGGGCGCGCTTTACCGCCCGTCCACCGGCGAAGTGTTTTTCTCGGACCAGCCAAAAAACACGATATACCGCTGGACGGAAAAGGACGGTTTTTCCGTCTTCATGCGCCCCGCCGGATACACGGGCGCAAAGGGGCAAATGGACAAGGCGATAGACTTCGGCCCCAACGCCATCGCGCTCGACGGGAACGAAAACCTCGTATTCTGCCAGCAGGGGCACAGGCGGATAGCGCGGATCGACGAAAAGAGGTTCGAGGTGGAGGTTCTCGCCGACTCCTACAACGGCAAAAAGCTCAACAACACTAACGACCTGTGCGTGCTGAAAGACGGCTCGATTTTCTTCACCGACCCGGGCTTTTGGCACAAGCGGCGCGCTCCGGAAGCCGACGAGCTCGATTTCAGCGGAATCTATAAAATCACCCCGAAGGGCGAAACCGTGCTCATAGACGGCTCCCTTCCCCAGCCCAACGGCATCGACTTTTCGCCCGACGAAAAGTTCATGTACGTCTCGCAAAGCGGAAACGGCGAGCAATGCTGGTTCGTATACGAGCTTGACGAGACCAAGACGAAAGTCGTCTCAAAGCGCGTATTCTGCTCGCTCAAAAAATGGACGGGCAAAGTGCGCGGCGCGCCGGACGGAATGGCGATAGGCAGGGACGGATGGATTTACGCCACGGGTAACGGCGGCGTGCACCTGTTTTCGCCCGATTTGAAGCACAGGGGGCTCGTGAAAATCGAAAACCAAGTCGCCAATTGCTGCATAATAACGGACGGCGAAACGGAAAAATCGCTGTTTGTCGTGGGGCCAAAAGGGGCGTACACAATCGACATGCGGCGGCTGAAATCGCTCGCGCGCGATTAGGGGAAAGGGGGAGGCGCGCGATGATATACACCGACCTTAACACCGAAATCGACGTAGGCTCGAGCGGGCACCTCATAGAATTCGGCCCGTTCAAGGCGCTCGTGGACTGCGGGCTGCACCCCAAGCGCATGGGGCTATCCGCCCTGCCCAACCTCTCGAAAGTCGCCCCCGAAACCCTCGACTTCATCGCAATAACCCACACGCACCTCGACCACTGCGGGGCGCTGCCCGTCGTGGCGCGCCGCCAGCACGCGGCGCACATACTCGTCGCCGACGACAGCTACGAGCTTTTATTCAGAATGCTGCGCAATTCCAGAACCGTGATGGCAAAGCAGCGCGAGGAGTTCAACATAAAGGAATACCCGCTCTTCGACTACTCCGCGATAGACGACTTGCGCGCGCGCGCGGCGCCCATGCCCTTCGCCCACGCCCGCAGATACGAGATAAACGGCAGCCTCGCCGACGTGTCCTTCTACCCCGCGGGCCACATTCCCGGGGCGGCGAGCGTGATGTTTGAATACAAAAAGCAAAAGATACTTTTCAGCGGCGACATTTCCTTCCACTCTTCCGGAATCCTCAAAGGCGCGGTTCCGCCGCCGGGAAGGGTGGACACGCTGGTGGTCGAAACTACGCGCGGCTCCTATTCCCGCCCCGAAGGGAGCACCTACGACGGGGAGGTCGAGAGGTTTACGGCGGCCGTATCCCGAGCGCTGCGCGACGGCGGAAGCGTCCTCGTGCCGGCGTTCGCGCTCGGCAGAATGCAGGAAATCCTCTACATAATTTACAAGGCGAAGAAAGCGGGAAAAATTCCGGCGGAATCTCCCGTGTTCGCCGGCGGACTCGGGCTAGACATCGCGGAATATTTCATAAGGGGGGCGAAGCGCTCCAATATGTTTTCCTTCTCCAAGCAGCACATGGAGGGAGTAAAGCCCCTGAGGGGCGAAATCGTGCCCGGGAAGGATTTCGACACCAAGGGAATCTATGTTCTCGGCAGCGGAATGATGGTGCAAAACACGCCGAGCTACCTCGCGGCGGCGGCCATGCTCGAAAACCGCGCAAACGCCGTATTCTTCGTAGGCTACTCCGACGAGGACACGCCCGCGCACAAGCTACTGCACTCCGCCCCCGGGGACTCCTTCGCCTTCCGCGACCTATTCTACGTCGGGACGGTAAACTGCAAGGTGGACAAGTTCGACCTGACCTCGCACGCTGACCGCGAGGAAATTCTGAAATTCATCCTCGACAAGGATCCGCGCAACGTGGTTCTCACGCACGGGAGCATGGAATCCCGCGAATGGTTCATGTACGAAATCCTCGACCGCTCCCCTAAGACGCGCGTCATAATACCCGAGCCGTCCGAAACGCTGGAGCTCTGACAATTTTCCGCGGGGATGCCCCGAAACGGCGGGTTCCGCCTACATAACGGGAGGAAGGTCAATGAAAAAATCCGCAATTTTGGGAATGCTGGCGGTTGCGTGCGCCGCGCTTTTCGGGCAGTCCGCCGCGCTGCAAAACGCGGGCGTCAAGCCGGAGGACGCCGCCGGCGCCGCAGTCGAGCCCGCCGATCCGGAAAAAATCTCCGGTATCGGAATATTCGCGCGCGACTACATCTTCAAACATGTCGCCCTGTACTCCGAAGGCAAGCCCCTCGCAACGCCAAAAGCTCCCGTTCCGAGAGAGATAAACGGAAGGCTGTTTTACATAGCATCAAAATCCGAGCCGCACGAATGGATATGCCTGCGCGCGGGCGAAATACTTGCGGCGGTTCCGGCGGGGGACGGCGGCGGGATCGAGAGCCTGCGCGCCGCGGGATTCTCGAAAAAATCGGATTTCGAGCTTGAAGGCGGCGGCGCGTTCGCCCTGATGGCCAAGCGCGCGGAAAGGGGCGAAAAATTCGCCACCCCGCCGGGCGCCGTCGTCGCCGGATTTTCCGCCCGCAAGGCGCCCGCCGCTCCCGCGGGGGAACTCCTCTACAACTCCGTCCGCCTTCCGGAAAAATGGCCGCCGGATTTCTCCTTCAAATCGGACGAGCCCGCAAAAATCCCATACCTCGAAAACCCGCCGAAAACCATCCGCATAGACGTCGGCAGGCAGCTCTTCGTGGACGATTTTCTCGTTGAAAAAACGCGCGGGATAAAGAGGGAGTTCCACTATCCGCGGAAATACGCCGGAAACCCGATCCTTAAGCCCGAAACCGATCTTGAAAGGCGCGGCAATCCGGTGGCGGCGCCGCTGAGCGGCTCGATACTCTGGAACCCCGACAAGCGGATTTTCGAGATGTGGTACGAGGCGGGCCACCTGAGAAACCTGGCGTACGCATACAGCAAAGACGGCCTGAAATGGGAGCGACCCGACATAAAAGGCGGAACTAACAAAATCCTCGACCGCAATCCGGACTCATGGACGGTGGTGCGCGACTGGCGCGAAACCGACCCCTCAAAAAAATTCAAAATGTTTTTCAGAACGCCGGACGGCAAGCGCGATTTCCGCGCCGAGGCCTACGTGTCGGCCGACGGCGTAAACTGGAAATTCGCGGGGTTCGGCGGATACTGCGGAGACAGGAGCACGCTGATTTACAATCCGTTTCGGGACAAGTGGATATATTCCCTGCGCTGGGGAGGCGCCGGCGGGCGCGTGCGGGCGTATCTTGAAGCCGACGATTTTCTCGAGGGAATGAAATGGGCGCCGACCGATCCCGTGGCGTGGGCGCGCGCGGACAGGCTCGACAGGCATGACGACGGCGAATTTGTCAGAATGAACCAGCTCTACAACCTCGACGCCGTCGCGTACGAGAGCATCATGCTCGGATTTTTCCAGATAATGTACGGAGAGCAAAACGACGTCTACGCAGACAGAGGGGAGCCCAAATGCACGGGGCTTAACTTTGCGTACAGCCGCGACGGATTCCACTGGCACCGCCCCGACAGGACGCTCGCAATAGACGGCACGCGCGGGGAAACGTGGGACAAGGGATATGTGCAGTCCATAAGCAACATCTGCCTCGTCATGGGCGACAGGCTCTACATCTACTACACCGGATTTGCCGGAGACAAAAGCAAGGCGAAAGACAAACTGCCGAAGGGCCGCAGGCCGACGGGTCTTTACGCAAACGGCGCGACGGGCGTCGCGTTTTTGAGGCGCGACGGCTTTGTCTCCCTAAATTCCGAAAGCGGAGGCGCGGGCGAAATTCTCACCCGCCCGCTCGTCTTTTCCGGAAAATATCTCTTCGTCAACGCCGACGCGCCGAACGGAGGCGTAAAGGCCGAATTGCGCGACGCGGCGGGAAAGCCCATTGAGCCCTTCACTTTTGAAAACTGCGAGGGCGTGTCGGCGGACTCGACCGCGGCGAAGATGAAATGGCGCAACTCCGGAGGCTCCGACCTGACGAAACTCGCCAATATTCCGACGCGCATAGCCTTTAAAATAGACGGCGGGAAATTGTACTCTTTCTGGGTCAGCCGCGACGAGTCGGGGCGCAGCGACGGATATGTAGCGGGCGGCGGCTACGGGTTCACCTGCGACACCGACACGATAGGGATAAAATCCGTAGAGGCGGCGCGGCGGGCGGAAGGGGGAAAATAACGCCCCCTTTTGCGCAGCCCGCTTGCCGCGCGCGGCAAGCGTAAAATTCCCTGCGCGCGCCTTTCGGCGCGGCTGCGAAAGAAGCGCAAGATTTCGCGCGCCGCGCAAAACGCAAATTTTCCGGCGCGCCGCGCGCGTGCAAAACTAAAAAACGGCAAAAAAAACGCGGCTGGCGTCCGGGCCTGCCGCGGTAGCTTGCGTAAAATCCGCCCCTATTTGCGCGCCCTTCGGGCAGCCAGCGCGAGCGCAAGACCCCCGAACGCCGCGGCAAACGCCGCGGGCTCCGGAATCTGCGCAAACGCCACGTCCATGCCGGTGGCGCCAAAAACCGCCTCGTAGGAAAACCCGTTGGAGACTCCGCGCAATACGGTTCCCTCAATCGAGCTTCCCTCGGCATAGGTAATCAAATCTTCAAACGTAGATTCGCCCATTTCTATGAGATCCCGCATTCCGTCGGCGTCAAATTCAAATTGCAAGGAAATCTCCGCGCCCTCCGCCTTGTCGAAAGTTCCGGAAAAGGATATTTTGTCAAACGAAGCGCCGGAAGTCGATATGTCGAAAACTATCGCGCCCCCCGACCACGCGCCGCTCTCGAACGCCACGGAACCGATGTCCGGAGCGGTCGCCCCGGGATCCGCCGCAGCCGCCGCGCCGAACCTGCCGCCGGAAATCGAGAGGGTTTTGAACGCAGTGTCGCCGTAAAGGTTGAGATGGCCGTTCTTTACCGAAATATTGTCGGCAACCGTCGCGTACGCGCTCTGTTTGAGCCTGAGCGTCTGAACCGCGCCGGAGTTTGCGGCGTTCATTTCAATGTTGAGCTCCGAGGCGTCCGTTATGTTTGCCGCGGAATCGTTGTATTGCCCTTTTGAAATGCCGTCGAAAGACGAGTCAGTGGAGTTTGTAAAAATCATGTTCTGTATGACGGTGGGCGTCCCCGTGCCGCCATAGGGAGTCGCGCCTATGGTGATTTTCCCCGTGCCATCGAGTCCGTCGCAGGTGAAGTTGTTGACGTAGGTGTCGTTTGTCTTGATGGCGCGCGTCAGATTGAGGACGGAATTGGCGTTGGCGAGCCTCACTTTTCCCGTCACGAAAGTATCCTTGGCGTTTAAGGTGAGCATCGCAACGTTGCCCGTGCCGCCGATTATCTTCAAGCCGTTTTTTATGTTTACCGTTCCGATGCGGGAATCCGTCGTAGTCTGCCGGTAAAACGCAACCCACGACCTTCCGCTGTTGGCGGACGCATCCACGGTAAAAGAACCGCCCACGTTAAATTCGCGGTCGGTCCCGACAAACGCCAACATGTTGCCGGTGCCGGAAGTGGCGTAGTAAAAATCGCCGCTTATTGTAAATCCGTCGTGGAACCATATATTTTGCGTGTTGCCAAAAGTCTGCGTTCCGTCGAAAGTGAGGCTCTTTATGGTATCGATGCCCGTCGTGTTTATTTGGGTCGAATTGTCGCTCAGCTCGACGCCTGAGACAATCACGTCGGTGTCGGCGGTGGGAATCCTGCCGGCAGGAGTTCCGGAAGCGTCCGTCCACCAGTGCGACGGAGTGTTCCAATACCCCCAGCCCTCGTAGTAGAGAGTGTCGGCTGTCGCGAGCGGCGATGACAATGCGAAGGCTGCGAGAATCAATGTGGGCAAACGTTTCATGGGCTTGATTGAATGCGGGTTATCACGGTCTGCGGAAAGCCGCCGATTTATTTCGCATCAAACGGAATTTTCAGAAATTTACAACGCTATTTAAAGTTATTTTATTTAACAGTTAAAATTAATTCCGCCCCCCTTCCCGCCCAAAAGCCCGCTTCCGCGCCCCCCTCCTCTAACGCTCCGCCGCACCACGCGCAAAAAAAAGCCGCCCCCTCGGGCGGCTTTTTGCGGAACGGGAAGACGGCTTCCCGCATTTTTCTTTTTCTCTATTTGAGGGCGGCCTGCGCCGCCGCGAGCCTCGCGACGGGAACGCGCGGCGGCGAGCAGCTGACGTAATTGAGGCCGATCTCGTTGAAGAACCTGATCGAGTCCGGATCTCCGCCGTGTTCGCCGCAGATGCCGAGCTTGATGTCCTTTCTGGCGCTCCTGCCCTTCTCCGCGCCGATGCGCACGAGCTGCCCGACGCCCTCGACGTCGATGGACGCGAACGGGTTCTTCGGGAGTATGTCGAGCTCCTTGTACCTGCCGAGGAAGCTGCCGGAGTCGTCGCGGCTCATTCCGAGGCCGGTCTGCGTGAGGTCGTTTGTGCCGAAGGAGAAGAACTGCGCCTCCTGCGCGATTTCATCGGCGGTCAGCGCGCCGCGCGGAACCTCTATCATGGTGCCGAGCATATAGTCTATCTTGACCTTCTTGCGCGCCATAACTTCCTCCGCGACCTCGCGGATATTCTGCGCCTGGAATTTGAGCTCCTGCACGAATCCGACGAGCGGCACCATGATTTCCACCTTTACCTTGACGGGTTTCTTGCCCTTCATTACGTTGGCGGCGGCCTCGAAAATCGCGCGCGCCTGCATTCTGGTGATCTCCGGATAGCTGTTGCCGAGCCGGCAGCCGCGGTGCCCGAGCATCGGGTTCTGCTCTTCAAGAGCCTTGCACCTTTCGGCGACGATTTCGGGGGAGACGTTCATCTTTTCCGCCAGCTGCGCGCGCGCCGAGCTCTCGTGAGGGAGGAATTCGTGGAGCGGCGGGTCGAGCAGGCGGACGGTGACGGGCAGGCCGCCCATCGCCTTGAATATGCCCTCGAAATCCCTGCGCTGGTACGGGAGGAGCTTGTCGAGCGCCTTCTGCCTTTCGGAAGCGTCGGTCGCCAGAATCATCTCGCGCACGGCGTCGATTCTGTCGCCCTCGAAGAACATGTGCTCCGTGCGGCAGAGCCCGATGCCCTCGGCGCCGAGCTCAACGGCCATCTTAGCCTGCGCGGGAGTGTCCGCGTTGGTGCGCACGCCGAGCTTGCGGTATTTGTCGGCCCACTTCATAACGGTGTCGAAGAGGCGGTAGGTGTAGCTCTTGGCGGGCTTCATTTTGCCGGAGAGCACGCGGATTACCTCGCTGGGCGCGGTCTCGATTTCTCCGAGGAAGATTTCGCCGGTGGTGCCGTCTATGGAGATGTAGTCGCCCTCCTTGACGACAACATTGCCGACGCTCATCACGCGCTTGGAGTAGTCCATCGATATGTCGCTTGCGGCGCAAATGCAGACTTTGCCCATCTGGCGCGCCACGAGCGCCGCGTGCGAGCTCACCCCGCCGCGGGAGGTCAGAATGCCCTCGGCGGCTATCATGCCGCGCAGGTCTTCGGGCGAAGTTTCCTCGCGGCAGAGAATCACCTTTTTGCCCTGCGAATTTAGAAGCTCCGCGGCGGAAGCGGCGAACACAACCTGCCCGCTCGCGGCCCCGGGGCCCGCGGGCAACCCTTTGGCGAGAACCTTCGCCTTCTTGACGGCGGCCTCGTCAAATACGGGCACGAGAAGGCTCGAAATCGAGTCGGCGGGAATTTTGAGCACGGCGGTCTTTTCGGACATGAAGCCCTCTTTGTTCATTTCCACCGCTATGCGGACGGCGGACAAGCCCGTGCGCTTGCCGTTGCGGGTCTGGAGCATGAAGAGCTTGTTTTCCTCGATGGTAAACTCGAAGTCCTGCATGTCCTTGAAATGCCTTTCGAGCTTTTTGCGGATGGACAAAAGCTCTTTGTACGCCTTGGGCATTTCCTTTTCGAGCATTGAAATCTTGTGCGGCGTGCGCACGCCGGCGACGACGTCCTCGCCCTGGGCGTTGATGAGGTACTCGCCGTAGAACACGTTTTCGCCGTTGGCGGGGTCGCGCGTGAAAGCCACCCCCGTGGCGCTCGTGTCGCCCTTGTTGCCGAACACCATCGTCTGCACGTTGACCGCCGTGCCCCAGCTGGCGGGAATGTTGTACTTCTGGCGGTAGATTATCGCCCTGTCGTTCATCCAGGAGTTGAATACCGCGCCTATCGCCCCCCAGAGCTGCTCGTAAACGTCCTGCGGGAAGGATTTGCCCGTGCGGGATTTTATCAGCGCCTTGTAGCGCTTGACGAGCTCTTTGAGGTCGTCAACCGAAAGGTCGGTGTCCATCTTGGCGCCGACTTCCGCCTTCAAGACGCCCATTGCTTCGTCGAAAGGCTCGGATTCGGCCTCGTTGCGCGCCTGCACGCCCATGACGACGTCGCCGTACATCTGGACGAAGCGGCGGTAGCAGTCCCACGCGAAGCGCGGATTGCCCGTCTTGGAGGCGAGGCCCTCGACAGTCTTGTCGTTCAGGCCGAGGTTGAGAATGGTGTCCATCATGCCTGGCATGGATTCGCGCGCGCCGGAGCGCACTGAGAACAGGAGCGGGTCGCGCTCGTCGCCGAAAGTCTTGCCCATCTGCCCCTCCACGGACGCCACGCCCGCCTTGACGTCGGCGGCCAGCGACGCGGGATACTTTTTCCCGTTAGAATAAAAATAGTCGCAGACTTCGGTTGTGATGGTGAATCCGGGGGGTACGGGGAGGCCTATGCGGGCCATTTCCGCAAGGTTTGCGCCCTTGCCGCCGAGGAGGTTTCTCATCGACGCGTCGCCGTCGGTTTTCGCCCCGAACAGATATATGAATTTTCGTTTGCCGGCCTTGGGGGCGGATTTTGCAGCCGCCTTCTTTGACGCCGTTTTCTTAGCAACTTTTTTTGCCATATGTTTTTTGTTTTTATTGATTGTTCTTCACATGCGTGCGGAAACCGGACGAAGCCGACGTGAATCGGAATGCGCAAAAAAATGACGCACCCAACGGGCAAAAGTCGGAAAATTGAGGCCGAACGGTTTCCGGGGCTCTATGGAACCCCCGATTGCCCCGATTTGGGAACCCATCCTAAGAGAGCGCGGATGCGAGATCATAGAAGATGACGGTAAACAAATCTTGCGGGATATTTTTGAATATTATTTTTGGCGCGTCAAGAAATTACGCGGAGTCCGTGCGGGAGCGCGGGGAATTTTTCTTGTTAAACAGTTAAATCAAAGCGTTCCGCATAACTGTAAAAAGCGGATTTTGCGCTCCGCGGGTAAAACTGCCGCCCTCCGGAACAGCCCCGCGGCGGGCGGGATTCGCGCCTGCTGCGGCGCAAAGCCCCCCTGTCCGCCGCAACCCGCAAGGCATATGCGCAAAAATTCGCCTCAGAAAAAATTTTTCCGAGCAAAAAACCCTGAGCAAAATCCCGCCGCGCGGGTTTTGCGCGGGAATCTTGCCGGCGCGCCCCAAACGCCCCAAAACAACGCGCCCTCCGCGCCCCGCGCAAAACCGCCGGAGCCGGATCAATCCGAAATGCTTTTTGAAATCTGGCTCAGGGAAGTTCCGGCGGCGGAATACGACGCCTTCATGTCGCCCGCGACGTGCGAAAGCTCGGGAATGAGAGTTAGCGCGGAATCCGCGAATTTTCCGCCGGCGGGCGGCCGCCCCCCGTTCCACGCGGCGTCGCCCGCGCGGCGGAAGAAAGAGGCGTAGCGTTTGTTGCCGTATATGTGGTGCCACGTGGTTTGGAGAAATCCGAAGAGTTTTTCGTCCTTAGCGGTTTTCGCGAGGGCTGAAATTCCGGAGTCCGACTCCCACGGGCAGACGAGCACATCGAATCCCGCCTCCTTGAAATGTTTCGGCGTGTTGAAGCCGCCGCCGTTCTCGGCGCCGCCGTACTGCCAGTCGGCTATCACGATGTCCTTGCCGAGCGCCCCAAGCGCCTTCGCCGTATCACGGGTTCCGGATGCGACCTCCCCCGCCCACCGCGGATCCTCGCGGTCCAGAAGCATGTCGTGCCAGATTATCGGGCGCGCGCCGCGGGAGCGCAGAAACTTGCGGAACTTGTCCAGATGCCCGACGAAAAGCGAAGCCGGATTTTGCGCGCGGCACTTATAGCATGTCGCCATATCGTAGGCCTCGTCGCAGCCGATGTGGAAATACGGGGGGTTGCCGTAAAATTCGTGGAGCTCGGAGACCAAGTCCTTGAGGATTTTCCCAGCCCTTTCGCTCGACATGCAGTAGCACCACCCGAGCGGCTCGTAGATGTTAGCGAGCTCCGGATGCGCCGCCAAAACCGCGTGCTTGCCCGACAAATGCCTGCTCTGCGAGCCGTGCCCCAAAACGCTAAGCTGGGGAATCGGCACGATTCCCGCGCCGCGGCAATAGTCTATTATTTTTTTAAAGCCCTTTCTGTCGATTTTCCTGTCGGCGTAGGCGAACTCCGGATGGCTCTCGAACGGAAAAACTCCCCACGGCTCTATGACGACATAATTGAACTTGTAGTACTCTGCGAGGCGGACATACTTTTCGAGCTCTTCGAGGGTGGTCTCGGGAAATACGCACAGGTGTATTCCCCTGAATTCCAGAGACGCGAAATCCCTGATTTTCGCGAGCGCAAAGACCTGCCCGGGGCCGTCGCGCTCCGCCTCGGCGAACTGCCGCAGGGTTTTCAAAGCCTGCCTCAGCGCGGAAAAATCCCTCGCGCGGATTTTTATTCCGCCCGAAGAAATCTCCGTTTCGGACCCCTCCGGGCCCAGGTTGGCGTTTGCCGCGTCCTCCGAAAATTCGAGCGCGGGGGACAGGCGCCAATAGCGGCGGAAGATGTCGGCGACAGCCAGTTTCTGGGAATCCGAAAGCGGCGACGAAACGGAAATATGAACGGCAGAATCGCCGTCCAACACATACATGCCCTCGAATATTTCAAGCTCTTTTGGCTGCGGCGAAAGCCTCTGGCGGATAAAGGATTCCACGGAAACGCCGGCAACAGCGGCAAGCGCGCCCGCCGCAAAGCAAAACGCCGCGAATAAAAGGCAAACTGTCTTACGCATGAACTAATAAAAAGGCAAATTTGGGAAAATTTCAAGCCCCGGGTGGAAATCTGCACTACGAACGCGCTTGCACCGCGCGCCCTATTGCAAACCTCAGATTCTGGGTTCCGCATGATTCAAATGCGATCGCAACGATGAATCCCAAAGACAAAATTCTTTGCGCAAATTTCGGCGATAAAAAACTCCGGATAGAAAAGCGGCGAGTTTTATTCTCGCCGCTTTTTTGCGTTTTTTGACCGCAATCCGCGCCAAGCCGTCTCTACGCCGGCCGCCGTTTGCCATCGCCGCGCGTTTTCACGGCGATTATATGCGCCGCGAGCCCCGAGGATATCGGCATTATCACGCGGTAGCCGGAGCGCTGGAAGGCGTCGCCTATCCGGTTCGACTGCGTGACGTTTTTCGAGAATCCGTCGGGCTCTATGTTTTGCGGGGACATAAACCATTCGAGGGCTTTTTCGGCGCGCGGCATATAAGATTTATCGAGCAGCCCGGCCTCCGCCCCGAGCGCGAACGCCGCCGCGATCCCCGCCGTCCCCGAGCTTTCCGGAAGAGTCGCGGGGTCGTCCACAAAGCAATGCCAGCTCCCGTCGGGATTCTGAAACCGCGCCAAATATTCCGCCCCGCCGGCAAGCGCCTTTTTTATCTTTTCCGCCCCTTGGAGCCCGGCATTTTTGAGCGGCGAGCTCCCGAGCGCGCGCATGGTCTGAACCAGGCCCAGCATATACCACGCCGCCCCCCTGCCCCAATTTTTGAGCCCTGGTTTTTGGTTTGCCGGAGCGCGCTGGCAAATTCCGCCGTCCGGCCCTGCCAGCCTGCCTATGCGGGCGAGAATTTCGTCGAGCGCGAACTGCGCGAGCTTCGGGTCGCCGCGCGATATCGCGATTTTCATGAGCGGATAGGCGTAGGTGTAGCACCCTTCCGTGGAAAGAAAGCGCCTGACTGCGGGCGTCTTGGCGTTCCTCTTCATGCGCGGAGCCGCCCATTTCAGGAACATTTGCACCGCCTTGTGCTCCGGATACAGGGACGTTATCGCAACAAACGGCAGAAAATCCTCCTCCGAATGGAACTTTCCGTTCTCGCAGAGATTCGAGAGCGGGTCGTTGAACACCACGCCTTTTTCGTCGTCGAGGAAGAAATCCAAGTGCGCCCTGAGCGCGCTTTCGGCCTCCGCGTCTCCGGATTCGGCGAGCTCCCGCAGCCCCTCCGTCTGGCAGCCGCTCATCCAGCCGAACGGCAATATGCAGTTGAGCGACAGAAAATTTTTGCGGAACGCCGCCTTCGGGTCGAAACCTTCCCCGTACAAGAGCAAATGAGGCGCGTGGGCGTCGAGCTTTTCGGCGGCGGATTCGGCGAACAGGCACACGGGATCCCCCTTCGATATGAACTTGGCGTCTTTGCGCTCCATGCGCGCGTATGTCACGACGATTCCGTAGCGCTCTATCTCCCCCGCGTCTTCCAAAGGAATGTCGAACCGCACGGGCTCGAACCCGAAGAGATTTACGAGGTTGAGCCTTGCGAGAATGCGGCCGTCTTTCGCCGAGCGCGCGAAAAGAGAAAAGCTGTCGCGGTTTTCGAGGGCGTTGCCGAAGCACAGTTTCAGCTTTGGGTTTTTATGATTTTTGAGCTTTCCCGCAAACTTTGGAAATTTCAGCAATACCCCGTCGGGGTCGCCGTCGAGCCTGAAATAATCGAGACCGCCGGACGGGCGTTTTCCGTCCGGAATCGGCGGATTTTTCGGGGAGTCGGTTTTGGCGAAAACCCTTTCAAACCCCGCGTTCCCGCCGCCGGCAAAAGTTATTTTTCCGCAAGCCGCGGCAAATGCAAACGCGGCCGCGCGCAATGCAAATTCCCTCCTGTCCATCATATTTCCTTTCATAGTGAAAAAAAACGGCGGAATCCTCCGCCACCGCGCGTCAGTCGGGCCGATCGCCCGAAAACTCAACATACCTGCGCTCGCGCACGAGAGTGATTTTTACCGGAAAGGCTCCGTCCACGCTCCGTTCGATTTTCTCCCGTATCTTTTTGGAAATTTCGTACGCCTCGATGTCGCTCACGGCGTCGGGGGAGACCATTACGCGCAACTCCCTGCCCGCCTGTATAACGTAGGCGTTTGAGACCCCCTCGAACGACAGCGCTATCCCTTCGAGCGACTGCACGCGCTTTATGTAGCCCTCCATCGCCTCCATTCTCGCCCCGCGCCGCGTGGCGGAAAGGGCGTCCGCCGCCTGGACTATCAGCGCGTACACGCTTTTTGCCTCTACCTCCGAATGGTGCGCCTCCACCGCGTTGGCGACGGTTTCGCTCTCTCCGCATTTCAGGAGGGCGGCGGCTCCGGCGCGCGCATGGGAGAGATTTTGGTCGGAGACGGCCTTTCCTATGTCGTGGAAGAGCCCCGCCCTCTTTGCGGTCGCGGGGTCGCAGTTTATTTCGGCGGCTATCATGCCCGCTATGCGCGCCGTTTCAACGGAATGTTCGAGGGTGTTCTGGTTGAGCGACAAGTGGAAATTGAGCCTGCCCAAAAGCGACACTATCTCCGGATCGACGCGCGCCAGCCCCAGCGACTCCACGGCCTCCGCGCCGTATGAAAAAGTCTTCCCCTCTATTTCGCCGCGGGCGTTGGCGACCGCCTGCTCTATCGTGGCGGGGTTTATCCTGCCGTCGGCGACGAGCGCCTCGAGCGCGGTTTTTGCGATCTCTCGGCGCGTAGGGTTGAAGGAGGATACGAACACGTATTCGGGGGTTTCGTCTATCACGAGGGTGGTTCCGGTCTCCGACTCGAACACCCTGATGTTGCGCCCCTCCTTGCCTATTATGCGCCCCTTCATGGCCTCGTCGGGAATTTTCACCATCGAGACCGTTGCGGACTGCGGAAGCTGGGAGACCATGCGCTGCATCGAGTCCACGAGTATCCGCTGCGCCCTGGCGTCGATTTCGCGCTTGGATTTTTCGAGCACCTCCGACTTGTAGAGCGACAAATCCTCCATGCACTTTTTGCGCACTTCGCGCTTGGCCTCCTCGCGCATCTGTTCGACGTCGAGGTTTGCGAGCCCCGCGAGCTTCTCGGCGTACTGGCGGGCGGAATTGCGATACTCTTCGCGCACGGCGGAAAAGCGCGCGTATTCGGCCTCGGCGCGCTCGGAGGCGAATTTCGCGTCGCGTATGCGCGCGTCGAGCTCGGAGAGCTTTTCGTCCTGCTCGCGCTTGGCGGCCTTCGCCATCGAGAGAAGATCCTCGTATTCGCTCTTGAGCTCTATTTCGCGCTCCTTGTAGAGCATTTCGAGCTCGTTGCCCTTTTTTTCATATTTGAGCTTTTCGTCTGTGCGGATTTTCTCGGCTTCGGCGAGCGAGGAATTTTTCAGGGAATTGACGCGCACGAGCAATATTATGCACTCGGCAAAGAGGCATGTTGCCAGCAATCCCAATATTATGGAGTTCCAATCGTATGCGTCAAATTCCATGGCGTTGTGCGCGCGAATCTTCCCCAGTCGAATTCGTGATAATTTTCGGAAATCCCGCGGCGAATGCAAGCCGTTATTCGCGCCGGAAAATTCCGATGAGCGGCTACTCGGCGGCCTGCGGCACGGAGGCTATTCTTTTCAGCACGCGGTCTTTGCCGAGCGTTTCGAGCGCGGGCATGAGGTCGGGGCCGCCCGCCATGCCGGAGACCGCATAGCGCAGTATCGGAAAATACTCGGTGGTTTTCAGCCCCCTCTTTGCCGCGGCGTCGGCTATGGCGGCGTATATGGCGTCGCGCGAAAAATCTTCGACGGCGGGAAGAATCTCGTTGAGCTCCGCGAGGCGCGCGAGCGGGTCGCCCTTCCTGAAAACCTTCTCCCTCGCGGCGGCGTCGTACGGAAATTCGTCGGAGAAGAAAAAGCGCACCATCGACGGGAAGCTCTCCATGTTCGCCGCCTTGGGCTGGCAGAGGGCGAAAACCTTCGCGATATACCCGCCGTCGGAGCCGACGTCTATGTCGGACTCCGACTTTATCGCCGCCCTTGCGAGCTCCGCGAATTTTTCCGGCGGCAGGGCGCGTATGTGCTCGGTGTTGAAATGCGCCATTTTGCGCTCGTCGAAGCGCGCGTTGCTCTTCACGATTCCCGGGAAGTCGAACAGCTCGACGATTTCGGAAATGTCCATTATCTCCCTGTCGTTTTTGGGATTCCAGCCGAGCAGGCAGAGATAGTTGCGCACGGCGTCGGGCAGGAAGTTTTTCTGCCGGTACTCCTCTATGAGCGCGCCCCTGTCGCGCTTGCTCATTTTGCCGTGCCCGTCCGTCTTGAGAATCAGCGGAATGTGGGCGAATTGCGGAAGGGGGGCGTCGAACGCCTTGAAGAGCTCTATGTGCTTGTTGGTGTTCGTGAGGTGGTCCTGCCCGCGTATGACGTTCGTGATTTCCATGCAGATGTCGTCCACGACGTTTACGAAGTGGAAAACCGGAGTTCCGTTTGAGCGGAAAATCGGAAAGTCCTTTTCCTCGAGCCGCTCGACGTCGCCGTAGACGGCGTCGTGCAGAACCTGCTTCCGGCCGGAAACCTTGAAGAACACCGCGCCGTCCTTGTCGTACGCCCTGCCCTTTTGACGGAGGATTTCGAGAAACTTTTTGTAGATGTCGTCGCGCTCGCTTTGGAAGTAGGGGCCGTAGTTTCCCCCGACGTCCGGACCCTCGTCCCAGTCGAGCCCGAGCCACTTCATGCCGTCCTTTATGACGTTCAGATACTCCTCGTTGTTGCGCTCCCTGTCGGTGTCCTCTATTCTGAGGACGAATGTTCCGCCCGTGTGGCGCGCGTACAGCCAGTTAAATAGCGCGGTTCTCGCGCTGCCGATGTGGAAGAAGCCCGTCGGGCTCGGTGCGAATCTGACTCTTGTCTTGCTCATTTGGATTTTTGATTTTGCCGCGCGCCGCCGGCGCGCTCCTTGTAAAATTCGTACACGCGGGCGAAAGCCGGCGTAAATTTTTCGGGGTGCCCAGAAAGGGATTTTTCGAAATCCGCAACATACACCCAATCGAGCGACTCCACTTCTTCGGGCGGGAATTTCAGCGGCGCGGACTCGGGGATTTTCAGCTCGTAGACATAGGAAAATTCATTGCCGGTATCTCGGCAAGCGCGAATTTTCCCTATTTTCAAAAGGTCGGAGGGCGAGACGCGGACACCCGTTTCCTCGCGCATTTCCCGAACGGCGCCCTCGTCGTACGTCTCGCCGGAATCGACGTGGCCGGAGCACGATGTCGTGTAGATTCCGGGGTGGGAATCTTTGAATTTCGACCGCTTTTGCAGCAGGATTTTCCGCCCTCCGCCCGAGTCAGAGAAAATCAGCACGTGCGCCGAGCGGTGCAAAAGCCCCTTCGCGTGGACTTCCGAGCGCGGCGCGGAGCCGACAACGCGGTCGTTTTCGTCCACTATGTCGAAAATGTCGTCGGGCATCGGCGTGCGCGGTTAGCGGGAGCGGAACGGGATCAGCACGCGGCGCGCCGCGCGGGGGTCCCAGTCGCCTATTTTGAGCTCCTTGCAGTAGTTGAGAAGCGCGGGCATGGGCTCGATCTTGTCGAATTTGTCCGCCGCCCTGTACTTGTTTATGAGCTCCCATGCAACGTAGTCGAGAACGACCGGATTGCGGCTCATGAGAATCGCGTTTTCAGAAAAGGTGCAGCGGGAGTTGAATATCGCCCCTCCCACAAACTGCCCCTTTTCGAGCGTGAGAATCGTAAACAGGTTGCTGTCTTTGAGCTCCGGAATGGAGCATACTTCGGCTGCCGCCATCGACGCGTTGGCGGGCGATTTCAGGAACCTCTCGTTGTTTGACATGTTCCAGATGCTCGCGTTCCCGAGCGCGGCGCATACCCCGAGCCCCTCCATGTCGGTGACCATCGGCAGGTTTATCCAAAAATCCACCGACAGAAAGAGCGGGACGGGCAGGTAGCTCTTGCGCAGTTCGGGGTTGTAGATGTCGTTGGAGGCTTCCCCCCTGACGCTCTTCGGCGAGAGCGGATTGTCGTAATACCAGCGCGCGTCGAAAAACTTTCCGCTCTCGATGTCGGCGACGGGGACGCCCTTGTAGTCGTCCGCCATTCCCGCTTTTAGCCGGGAGCGCTTCGGCAGATACCCGCAGTCGCGGAGCTTTCTGCGCGACATGTCCACAATGGTGATGTCCTTCTTGTCGTATCCGCGGCGGACGAGCTGGTCGATTACGGCGTCCACAAGCTCCGTCGGCGTGCACAGCCCCGGGCCGGAATTGGTGTAGACCTTGATTCCAACCCTTCCCTTGCTCCCCTTTTTTATCGGCTCGCCGGAGGATTTTTCGTAGGCGCGGAAGAGGGAGGCCGTCGCCCGCGCGTAGGCTATAGGCGAAAATTCCGGAACGCGGACTTCAAAGATTTCGCAGGCGTCTTCGGGATCCGCCGCGTCCGGCGCGGCGGAAGCGGGCATGGGCGGCATAATCGCAAACGCCGCAAAAAACGTTTGCAATAGGGCTTTTTTAATGGAAATATTGAACATGATAAAAGAAATGGGAATCCCGCAGGCGGCGGGCAAAGGTAAAAATTTTGTGAATTAGAGCGCAAAAATTTCGATTATGCAAGCAATGAAGTTTATTTTTAAACGCCTGTCGGCGGCCGCCGCTCTCGCGTGCCTCTTCGCCGGATGCGGCGAGAAAACTCCGGAGCAGCTGGCGGCGGAAAACAAAAAAGCCGTCGAAATTTCGGTAAAGCGCGCCCAAGTCATGATGTTTGAGGGCGACTACGCAAAGGCCGCCGAGCTCCTCGAGGAAACCTCCCGCAGCCGCGGCGACAGCGCGGCTCTCTGCGAGGCGCTCGCATACTCATACGCGCAGCTCGGGAGGGGCGCGGAGGCCGCCATATTTTTCGAAAAGGCCTCAGACGTCTCGGGCGGAAGCGCGCAGATGCTCGCAAACGCCGCAAAAACATACGAGCAAGCCGGCCAGTTCCAGTCTGCGGCGCGCGCCTACGAAAAATATTTGAAACTCAAGCCCCGCGACATGATAGCGTGGAAATCTCTCTCGAAGTGCCATGAAAAGATGTCGAAATACCAGGACGCCCTCAACGCCTATCTGGAAGGGGTTAAGAAGTCGGAGCGCAACCCCGACACGCGCGAAGCCTGCGACATCGGAAATCTGTTTTTGAAGGTAGGCAACGCCGTACAGGGCCGCCGGTGGCTCGAAGCCGCCCTCGCCGCAACTTCCGAGGAAAACAGGCAGACGCGCGCGGACATCCTCAAAGGGCTGGTCGCCGTCTATCTGGCGCAGAGGGAAACCGCCGCCCTCGAAGGCGCGGTGGCGGAGCTCGATAAAATCTCCCCCGGATTCGTGAAGGAAAAATACCCGCAACTGCACGGGCAGCTCGCGGAATTCAGGCGCAAGCTGAAAGAGGCGGAGGACGCCCTGAAAGCCGCGGAGCTCAAAAAGGCGGAAGAGGCAAAAAAAGCCGAAGAGGAAAAGAGGCTCGCCGAAGAGAAGAAAGCCGCCGAAGAGGCTGCGGAAAAGGCAAAAAAGGAATCGGAAAGCTCCGGAAATCCCGCGGCAGGGCCGAAGGATTTTGCGGTTCAAGCCCCAAAAGCGGAAGGCGCCGGGCTCAAAGACGAGGCTCCGAAAGCCAAAGGCGAAAAAAAGAAGTCCCCCGTCGAAGAGCTCATAGAAAAAACCTACGCGCTCATCGCCGAAAAGAAGCCCGCGGAGGCGTCGAAAGCCGGAAACCTCGCAGTGGCGGAAGACAGGAACTCCGCCGCGGCGTGGCGCGCCCTCGCCCTCGCCTACGACGCCGAGGGCCGCGCGTTCGACTCCCACATGGCTGCGCGCGAAGCGTATGTGCGCAGCCCCGACGACATAAACTCGACGCTCCTATACATACGCACGGCAAGCGGCGTGCAAAACAACGAACAGTTCCTCAACACCCTCTACCGCGCGAACAGGAAATTCCCCAACAATTCCGAGATAATGCTGGGGCTGGCGCGCACCTACAAGCTCATCGGCGACAGGCCCAACGCAAAATATTTCTACAACGCCTTTCTCAACGGCACCCCCAAAGAGCACCCGCTCTACAATGAAGTGTCCGAGGAGTTTGAGGAATACGTCGCGGCGGGCAAAAAATAAGAGATGCCGAAGATAAAAGCCTCAAGCATCGAAGAGCTCAAGGCGCGCGTAAACATTTACGACGTCGTCTCGGCGTACGTGTCCCTCAAAAAGAGCGGATCGTCCTACAAGGGGCTGAGCCCGTTCACCGCCGAAAAGACCCCCTCGTTTTTCGTCCACCCCGACAAAAACTACTATTATTGCTTTTCTACGTCGCAAGGCGGGGATATAATCAGCTTCATAAGAATGAAGGAAAACCTCTCCTTTTCGGAGGCGGTGGAGTTTCTGGCGAACAAGTTCAACGTAAAGCTCGAATACGAGGCGGGCGGGAAATCCGACGGGGCGTCGGCGAGCCTGCGCAAACAGATTTACGACATCCACGAGGACGCCGCCGCCTGGTACGCCGAAAATTTCTTCGCCGGCGGCGAACAGGCGGCGGAAATCCGTAGCTATTGGACAAACGAGCGCGGTTTTTCATTGGAGGACGCCAAAACCCTGCGCATAGGCTACGCCCCGCCCTCCTCCGACCCGCTCAAAAAAATTCTCGCCCAAAAGGGCTACTCTCCGGAGGCGATACTGGCCAGCGGCATATTCTACGGCAGGCCGGGCGAGCGCCTGCGCGACTATTACGCCCGCTTCCGCGCGCGCATGATGATACCCATCTCCGACATCCAGGGGCGCGTAATCGCCTTCACCGCCCGCAAGACGCGCTTCACCCCCGACATTCCGTCCGAAGAGGGCAAGTACGTCAATTCCCGCGAGACCGAAATCTTCAAGAAAAACGCCGTGGTCTTCAACCTCGACAAGGCCAAGTCCGCCATCCGCGAGAAAAACTCGTGCATAGTGGTAGAGGGGCAGCTCGACGCGATAAGGATGTTCTGCGCGGGATTCAAAAACACCGTTGCTACCCAGGGCACGGCGGCGGGCGCGGAGCACTTCGCGCTGATAAGGAGATTCGCGAACAAGGCCATCCTGCTCTTCGACGGGGACGCCGCGGGAAGGCACGCCGCGCTCAGGGTGATACCGATATGCATAAAGGCCGACATCGAGCCGTTCGTCGCCCCCCTGCCCGACGGTGAGGACCCCGACAGCTTTATAAAAAAGTTCGGGACAGATGCGATGGCGGAGCTCGTCGGCAACAGGCTGCAAACCGCCCTTTCCTTCGCGGCGCGGTCGATTCTCGCCGACACGCCCAATCCGACGGCCTCCGACAAGCGCGCCGCCATGCTGCAGCTCTTTGAGATCGTCGACAACGCCGCCTCCCGCGTGCTGCGCGACGACTATTTGAGGGAAATCTCCAACGCCCTCGTGCTCGACTACCCGTCGGTGGCGGAAGATTATAGGGCGCGCAAGTCCCCCGCCGCCCCGGGCGCTTCCCCCGCGGAAAACCCGCCCAAAAAAGATTCGTCTGCGATGTTGACAAACGCGGTTTATGATTCCTTAATGATCTGCCTTTACAACGACGGCGTCGCGCAGGGAATGGCCGACATTCTGCAAGACGCATGGATCGAAGAAGCTTCGCTGCCCGCTGCGGTTCTTAAAAAGATCCTCGCGCTGTACCGCGAGGGCATCGGCTTCTCCGTTTCCGACATAGAGACATATTTTGAAAACCCCGAAGAGAAAAACATCATATACAAGATATTGTCGGAAAAAAGCTCCGATATCGACAACCCCGCAAAAGTGGCGAACGAATGCATCGCGAAAATATACCACAATTTCATAAAAAGGGAAATCGAAGCCCTTAACGCGCAATTGGTTCTTGCCGATAATAATGATTCGGCCGAGAAATTTGAAATTCTCAAGCGCATAAGCGCCCTGAGAAAGCTCTCCGCAACCCCGCCCGCGAGAATAGAGCTCGCCTGAAAACCGCACAACAATTTCTTCGAGACAACATGGCAACCAAAAAAACCACCAACAGCAAAACGACAACCTCAAAATCCGCGAAATCCAAACCCGCGAAAAAATCCGCCAAAAAGACTTCGGTAAAAACGGTTGTAAAGCAGAAGATCGGCAAGAAGCCCTCCCCGGGCGCCGTGGTTATAAAGGTGGGCGCGACTGCCCCCGCGCCGGAAAAAAAGCCCGCCGAAAACAAAAAATCCAAAAAGGCGGCGGCGCTCGCCTCCGAACACCAGCAGCGCCTCAACGAAAAAATCCGCCAGCTCGAACACCTCTCCAAGGAAAAGGGATACCTCACCAACCAGGACATCAACAAATATCTGGCGGAAATCCTCAGCCGCCCCGAAGAATACGAAAACGTCCGCAACATCCTCGAGTCCCTGAACGTCGAAATACTCGACACCGACGAGGAGATAGAAAATTTCAAGCACCGCCGAGAGGAAAGCGAGGAAAGGCAGGCAAAAAGCCTACAGTCGGACTCGCTCGACGATCCCGTCAGAATGTACTTAAAGCAGATGGGGCAAGTTCCCCTGCTCTCGCGCGAAGAGGAAGTCTCTATCTCCAAGCGCATCGAAGCCGCCGAAAACAAGGCCGTCCGCCTGCTGTTTTCGGTGTCGCTGACAAACAAATTCCAGATAGACGTCGCCAAAAAGCTTCTCGACCGCGAGGAGAGGTTCGACAAAATCGTAATCGACAAAAAGGTCGACAGCCGCGAAAACTATTTTAAAGACCTGCCCAAGCACATAGAGGAGCTTGAAAATCTCGAAGAAAAGCTCGCCAAAGCGTGGGACAGCGCGGAAAACTGCGACAATCCGTCAATCAAAAAGCGCCACCAGACCCTCTACAAAAACCTCGAATCCAAACTGAAAGACATCTACGTAAAGGGGCTGAAATTCAAGCTCAAGATTTTCGAGGAATTTCTCGACAGCCTCTCGCCCGTCATACGCGAGATTGAGGACTGCCAGTACAAGCTGCGCGCAATAGAAAGGATAGGCAAAAAGACGCGAATCGGCGACACCGCCCAAATCCAAAAGCGCCTCGACGAAATCCGCAAAACCTACCGGCTCGACCCCGCGGAACTCGTAAACCTGGTCAAGGAAGTGCGCGTTGACATGCGCGAGGCCCACAGGGCGAAAACCGAAATGGTGCGCGCAAACCTGCGCCTCGTGATTTCCATAGCCAAAAAGTACACGAACCGCGGGCTGAACTTCCTCGACCTGATCCAGGAGGGCAACATGGGCCTGATGAAGGCCGTTGAAAAGTTCGAGTACAAGCGCGGCTACAAGTTTTCGACCTACGCGACATGGTGGATACGCCAGGCAATCACCCGCTCGATAGCCGACCAGGCGCGCACGATACGCATTCCCGTCCACATGATCGAAACACTCAACAAGGTCATGCAGGTGCAAAAGCAGCTCTTGCAGGAGCTCGGGCACGAGCCCACCCCCGACGAAGTGGCGACCGAAATGAACTTCCCCGTCGAGAGGGTGCAGCAGATAATGAAAATGGCGCAGCAGCCGATCTCGCTTCAAAGCCCCGTCGGAGACTCCGACGACACGAATTTTGGAGACTTTATCGAGGACAAGGGCGCCGAAAATCCCTACGACATGACGGCGTATTCGCTCCTGCGCGAAAAGCTCATGGACGTGCTCGAATCCCTCACCCCGCGCGAGCGCAAGGTTCTGAGCTTGCGCTTCGGGTTGCAGGACGGCTATTCGCGCACGCTCGAGGAAGTCGGCAAGCAGTTCAACGTCACGCGCGAGCGCATCCGCCAGATAGAGGCAAAAGCGCTGCGCAAGATGCGCCACCCCACCCGCATACGCCAGTTGCAGGGCTTCTTTGAGGCGGAAATCAACACCGCAGGCCCCGGGTTCGACCACTTTAAGAAATCCAACCGCGAAGAAAAATAAAATGCCGTTGCGCGGAAAGTGCGGGAGTTTGCGCGCGCCGGCTTTCACGGCGCGGGCGGCGCTTGTCTTCGCGCTCGCCGCGGCGCTCTCGCCCGCAGCGGACGCGGTTTCCATGAGGCGCGGCCTCGACGCCCCCTCTCCCACGCGCCGCGCGAGAAGGCTCAACCCGCCGCCGGAGCGCGACATAGACGTGTATTTGGGCAAAATCGTGCGCAAGGACGGCAATGTCGCGATAGTAAACATCGTTACGAATTTCAGGAGCCCCGACCGCAAGGCGGTTTTTTTCGGTTGCGACGTCTCGATGACGCCGACTTCCATATTGAGGCCCCTCGGAATAACGCACCGCACCTGCGCGGCGTTTGAAATATCGGAAGGCTCCGCGGCTGTGGGAGATTCTGTGATGGTAAAATATTTCGCGCCCGAAAAAGATGACAAAAATCCGGCCGGGCAATAGCGGCGAAACCGCGCGGAGCTTTCGGGAAACCCGCGTTTCTTTTTCAAGCCCGCATTTTGCGGAATAAGCGCGCGTTTTGGGAAAGCTGAGCCTTTGCAAACGCGCGCGTTTTAGGCAAAACGGCAGCGCCATTGCAAGTCTTCGGCTTTTGGCAAATTGTCGATTTTTTGAAAATCCGCGCTCGGGAAAGCCCGCATTCTTGAAAAACCCCGCATTGCGGAACTCTTCTTGCTGGCGGTTAACCCGCATTTTTTGGGAAAATCCGCCCCGCCCGCGCCGGTTTTTCGGCGGAACGCCAGCGATTGCGCGCCGCCGCATTTCGGGCGCGGCGGAATGGATTTCAAGCCGCAAAAAATCCCCCGCGGGATCAGAAATTTCTGTCTTTCGTGTCGATGATTATCGTGACGGGCCCGTCGTTTAAAAGGTCGATTTCCATCATCGCGCCAAACTCTCCGGTCGGGACTTCCCTGCCGAGCTCTTTTGAGAGCAGCGTTACGAATTCCCCGTAGAGCGGCTCGGCGATTTCCGGGCGCGCAGAGCGGTTGAAGGACGGGCGGAAGCCCTTGCGAACATTGCCGTAGAGCGTGAACTGGCTCACCGCCATGACCTCGCCGCCGATGTCGGCGACCGAGAGGTTCATCTTGCCGTCGCCGTCTTCAAAAACCCTGAGCCCGCAGATTTTGGACGCAAGCCACGCGGCGTCCGCGGAAGAGTCCGAATCCTCCACGGCGACCAAAACCAGAAGCCCCGCGCCTATCCTTCCCTTCTCCGCGCCGCCGGGAAAAATCTTCACGCCCGCGCGCTTCACCCTCTGTATTACCGCCCTCATATCCCCGCCGGTCAAAAGAGCGAAATTTCCGACAAAAACGTTTTCGACGCCCCCGGGGCGACAAAGTGCTTTGGATTCGCCGCCGAATTCGGAGCCCCCATCCACGGCTCGACGCAATAAAACGGGCTTGTGTCGGACTCCGACCACGTGACGAGGCAGAATCCCCCCTCGGGCTTTCCTCCTCCGCCTACTTTTATAAAAATGTCCTCCTCGCCGTTCTTCGGGCCGAACGCAACCTTTGCCGTCTTGAAGTTTGTCAAAATTCTGTTGTTGAATTCCGGGTCGGCAAAGCAGTTTTTGAAAATGTCCTCGGGTATGAAAGCGGAATCGGGCAGAAAGCGGACGGCCTTTTTTGCGTCGCACTCGAGCCTGTACATCTTGCGGGTCTGCCCCGCACCCCACGGCAGAAAAAAGTAAGGGTGCAGCCCCGCGCACCATGGGATTTTGCGCGAATCGAGGTTTTTCAGCGTCAGCTCGCAGGAGAGGGAGAGCTCGTTGAACCTGTAAGAGACCCTGAACTCGTATTTGTAAGGATACGCTTCGGCGCATTCCGCGTCGGGCTTAAATAGCGCGGTAAAGCCGAAGTCGGAAACCATCTCCGGCTCGAATATTCCGCACTTGGCATATCCGTGCATTTTCATCGGCCTGACTTCCCCTTCGGGAGTTTTCCAGAAATCCCTCTTTTCGCCGGCGAACGACGCCCCCGCGAAGGGAAACAGCACCGGAATCCCCCCGCGAACCGAGCCGAACTCGTCCCCCGCGCCGCCGCGCGGCGCGTCTTCCGGCCAATATACAATGTCCCTCACCGCGCCGTCCGCGAGCGAAACCGACCAGTTCATCAGCCGCGCGCCGCACTCTATGTTCGCCACGAAAGCCGACGGCCCGCGCGAAAATCTGTAAAGCTTCTGTCCGGAGTCCTCAAAACATTCCATGCGCACATTTCCCGACATTCGGGCCGAATTTTCAACCATTTTCAGAATTTTCTTGAGAAACTCCGGCGCGCCCCGATACTCGGGAAATGGATTTTTTCGAGATATTTTTAATAGGGGTCGCGCTCTCGATGGACGCGTTCGCCGTGTCGGCGGCCTGCGGCATATCGCCGAAAAAAATGTCTCTGCGGCACGCCCTCGAAATAGCCGCGTCTTTCGGATTTTTCCAGATGGCGATGCCGATCGCCGGCTGGTGGATGGGCGAGGCTATTTATGGGCTCGTCAGCTCGTTTTCGAAATGGACGGCGTTTGCGATACTCGCGGCGGTCGGCTCCAAAATGATATTCGACTCCCTGCGCGGAGAAGAACCCTGCATGGTAATGCCGCTGCCGTTTAAAACCCTCATGATGCTCTCCGTTGCGACGAGCCTCGACGCGCTCGCGGTGGGCGTATCGTTCTCGATAGTGGACTGCCCCGTGCTCGCGCCCTCCGCCATGATAGGGGCGACTACCTTCACCCTGTCGCTCGCCGGCATATTCGCGGGCAAGGCGCTTGAAAAGTCCGCGGGCGGAAAATTCGCGATATTGGGGGGCGCCGTGCTGATCGGCATAGGGGTCAAGATACTGCTGTTTTAGCCCTTAGAAGCCGGAAATGCTGCAAAAATTCCGCGGATTTCCCCGTGAGCCGCCCGCTAAATGTCGGGCTCGACGTCCATCTTTGAGCGCGGATGCTTTTTTTCGTACTCCCTGCGTATGTCGTCGTTTGCCAGATTGGTGTAAATCTGCGTCGTGGAGAGGTCGCTGTGGCCGAGCATTTCGCGTATAAGCATCAGGTTTGCGCCGTTGCGCAGCAGGTGGGTCGCGAACGAGTGGCGCAGCATGTGCGGCTTGACGTTCTTTTCCACGCCCGAGAGCCGCGCATACTTTTTGAGGTTGTACCAGAAAGTCTTCCGCGAAATTTTTTTCCCGCGGCGGGTGATGAAAAGCTCGGGGGCCGCCGCCTTTTTGCAGAGTAGCGGGCGGACGGCGCGGTATTTTTCGACGGCGTCGAGCGCCATGGAGCCCACCGGCACGAGGCGCGTCTTTCCGCCTTTGCCGCGCACGCGGATTATCCTCTGCTCGGCGTCTATGTCGGCGTAGGAAATCGAGCAAAGCTCCGACACGCGCAGGCCGCTCGAATACATAAGCTCCATCATCGCCCTGTCGCGGACGCCCTCCGGCGAGTCCGGCGGCGGAAGCGAAACCATCGCGTCTATCTCGCCGGTGTCGAGAATTTCCGGAGGCGCCCGCCGCGTCTTGGGGCGCGCAAAAAAGTCGCAAAGGTTTTTCTCCCAAACGCCCTCCTCCATCAGGAAGCGCGCAAGGGATCTCATCGCGCTCAGCTTGCGCGACTGCGTCGACGGCCTGTCCGCCCCGCTGAGCGACGCGAGCCAGTCGGCGAGCAAATCGGCGTCAACGTCCGCGAACGATTCAATCCGCTTTCCGGCAAACTCGCAGAACAGGACAATGTCGCTCAGATAGGAATCGGCTGTGTTCTTTCCGCGCCCGAGCTCGAGAAGCAGGTAGGTTTTGTATTCCGCCAAAATCTCCGCAATCCGCGGCGGGAGGCTGCGGGCCTTTTTCCGCCCGTCCTGACGGGCTGATGACGGAGGGCGCGGCACGGCTATTTGGAGGCGGAATCTATGAGGTTTTTCACGGCGCTCGCGGCGGTGACTGAACCCGCCGAAATAAGCGACGTGTAGTGCGATATCATGTCTTTTACGCCCGGGATATGGTAGAAGCGGCGCAGAACCTCCTCTTCCAAAAGCGACTTGAACCATTCTATTTTCTGGCTCGAGCGGCGCCGGGCGAAGAAGCCCGATTTTTCCATTTTGGCGCGGAATCCGTCGAGCTTTTCCCATGCCTCGCGTATGCCCATGCCGGTCTGCGCCGAGCACACGTCGCAAAACGGCGACCACCCGGGCGTCGGGGAGTTGAGGTAGTGCAGCACCCCCGAAAGCTCCGCGCGCTTGAGGTTGGAGCGCTCCACCATATTGCCGTCGCACTTGTTGACGAGTATTGCGTCGGCGAGCTCTATCACGCCCTTCTTTATGCCCTGGAGCTCGTCGCCCTGCGCCGCGAGCTGTATGAGCAGGAAAAAGTCCGTCATAGACCTCACCGTCACTTCGCTCTGTCCAACGCCGACGGTTTCGACGAGGATTATCTCGTAGCCCGCGGCCTCGCACAGCAGCATGGTCTCGCGGCTCTTGCGCGCCACCCCTCCGAGCATTCCGCCGGACGGGGACGGGCGGATAAAGGCGTTTTCGCAGCGCGACAGATTTTCCATCCTCGTCTTGTCGCCGAGAATGCTTCCGCCCGTCACCGTGCTCGACGGGTCCACCGCCAGCACCGCGACCCTCTTGCCGAAATCCCTGCAAAGCATCGTGCCGAAAGCCTCTATAAACGTGGATTTCCCCGCCCCGGGCACGCCGGTTATGCCGATTCGGAAAGATTTCCCGCTGTGCGGCAAAAGGGACGCCAACAGCTCCTGCGCCTTTTCAAAATGCGCGTCGGAATTGCTTTCTATCAGGGTAATCGCGCGGGCGAGGACGGTCTTGTCGCATTCCAGCACGCCTTTTTTGTAGTCTTCGAGGGAAAGCTCGCGCCGCTTAGGGCGCGGGCGCAGCGAAACCGTGTCGTCGCGCTCCCTGTCTTTGCGCAGGTTCAGCCCGGGCATCACGGACGATGCAAATAGTTTTTTGTCGGCCCCCTCCGGAACCCATTCGGGAATTTTATTTTCCATTTTCGCTTTCCTCCGGTTCGTCGGCTTCGAGCGCGAGCACGCCCGACTTCGCCCCGAGCCTCCTGGCGGTCGCCGCCACGCTCCTGGGGCTTTCCATGAGCGTGGTTTTGGCCGAGGCGTAGTCTTCGGACAGCATTCTGATGCGCTCGCCGACGACTTCGAATCTTTTGATGAAAAGGTTTACGCGCTCGTAGAGGCGCGCGCCGATTTCGGCTATCTGCCGCGTGTTCTTCGCAATCGCCTCGTTCCTCACCAATATTTCGGCGTATTTTAAAACCGACATCACCGTGGCGGGCCCGACGACGAGGACGTTCGCGGCGTAGGCGTCTTCGAGCAGCGCGGGGTCGGAGGACACGGCGAGCTCGTAGGCGGGCTCGACCGGCATAAACATCAGCTTGAACCCGCAGCGGGCGTCGGGGAGGTCGTTGTACTTTCCGGAAAACTCCCTCAAATGCGCGCGCACCGACTTCTTGAACTTGTCGAGGTTGGCGCGCTTGGCCTCGGGCGTTTGGCTCGAACAGTAGTCCGAATAGCTCAAAAGCGAAAGTTTGGAGTCCACCACTATGGAACGCCCCCCGGGGAGGTCTATCACGAAGTCCGGCACGAGCCTCTTGCGCTCGCCGTCCGAATCCGCGTAGCTCGCCTGCGAGCGGAAATGGACGCCCTCCTTGAAGCCGCACGCCTCGAGAATCCTGTGGAACACCGCCTCGCCCCAGTTGCCCGCTACCTTGTTTTCGCCCCGCAGCGCCTCGGCGAGATTGCGTGCGTCGGACGACAGCTGGGCGTTCATCTTCACGAGGCTTTCTATGTGCTTCTCGAGCCCCGCGCGGCCTTTGAGGCCCATCTCGCTAAGAGATTCGAGGCGCTCGCGGAAATCCGAAATAGTCATCTTCATCGGCTTTAAAACGAGGGACAGCTGTTCGAGGTTTGCCGACGACATCTTCGCCCGCGCGTCCTCGAGCAGCTTTGAAGACATCGCCTCAAATTCCGCCGCGAGCTTCCTGCGCATTTCCATTTCCGCGCTCTCGCGCTCTTTAAGGCGCGCCGAAAGCGACTCTATCTCTCCGCGGGCCGCCGCGAGGCTCTTTTCCGCGGTGATTTTTCCGTCGAGGTGCCCCGACATCTCCGCGAGCCTCTCCTGCATCATGGAAATTTTCTGGTTGGCGGCGGCGAGCCCCTTTTCCGCCTCCGCCTTTGCCGCGAGCCTCTCCTCCGATTCGCGCCGAACCCTCTCGAGCGATTCCAGCGCCGACTTGCGGCCAGCCTCTGATTCGGCGAGGGCTTCGCGCGCCCTCGCGCATTCCGCCGAAGCCCGCGACTTTCCCGCGCAAAAAACGGCCGCAAAAACGAACCCCGCAACGCAAACGGCGGACAATACGGCAAACGCCAAAACGGTCATTCCGACTCCTCCTCTTCCAGCTCCCTCATGGTCTCGGCGTCTTCGGTCTGCGACGACGCCCCCGCCGATTCATCTTCGCGCCCGATAAACCTCAAAGCCCCGCGGACGAGCGCCTGCGGGCGCGAATCGAACTGCGACTCAAAAAGCTTCAAAAGTTCCCTCGGTATTTTGTCAACGCCCTCTTCAAACTCCGGCGTCCCCTCGCCGAACGCCTTTCCCGCCGCGGGGTCCGAGAGGATTTCCACGCCCGCCTCCGCTTTCGGGGCGGGCGCGCGCCGCTCGACGCTCTCGGTGTACGCTAAGGCGAACTCGCGCGATTCGCGCAAAACCTCCCTAAGCAGCAGGGCTATTTTTTTTTTGCGTCTCGGCGGGCGCCGAAGAAAGCCTGTCGAGTTCTCTTATCAGCGTGTTTATCGCCCGCGCCCTGCTTTGCTCAACGGCCTTCAACAGGGCGACCTCGAAGTTTGCCTTTTCCGAGAGCCCGCTTTTAAGCCCCCTTTCCGACCCTTGGAGGGCGTCGAGCATGCGCATCATCTGCTCGCTCGTAAGCGGCTTGCCGCCGAAATCCGACTCCCCCGAAGAAAATGACTTTATCATGGCCTCGCGCAGGCGGATTTGGATGTCGCACATCGCGCGGTAGAGGTCGCAACCGCTCTCGACGAGGCCGTCGACGCATTTTACGACGCCGGCGTAGTCGCCCCTCGCCATATTGGAGAGTATGTCGGAAATCTGCCCGTCGGACGCGAGCCCGTAGACTCCGATTACGTCCTCGACCGAAAGTTTGGTCCCGCAAAACGAAATCATCTGGTCGAGAATGCTCTGGGCGTCGCGCATGCCGCCGTTTGCGAGGCGGGCTATCGCGCGTATGGCGCCGTCGGAGGCCTCTATCTTCTCTTTGGCGGCTATTTCCGACAGGTGTTTTGCGATAAGCTCTTCCGGTATCGGGCGGAATTCAAAGCGCTGGCAGCGCGATGTTATCGTGCCCAAAACCTTGTGCGCCTCGGTGGTGGCGAAAATGAATTTGACGTGCTTCGGAGGCTCTTCGAGCGTTTTGAGGAGGGCGTTGAAGGCGTCGGAAGTCAGCGAGTGGACTTCGTCTATTATGTATATTTTATAGGTGCACTGCGCGGGGGCGTACTGGCAGTCCTCGCGCAGCTTTCTGATTTCGTCTATCGAGCGGTTCGACGCCCCGTCTATTTCAACGACATCCATGCAGGAGCCGTTCATTATCGCCTGCGATATTTCATCGTCGTCGGACGGATGTACGTTCGGGCCGCCCCTGGCGTTGAGAGCCTTGGCGAACAGGCGCGCAACGGTGGTTTTGCCCGTGCCGCGCGGCCCCACGAAGAGATATGCGTGGCCGATTCTGCCGGACTCTATGGCGTTGGTGAGCGTGCGCACAATGTGCTCCTGCCCGACGAGTTCGGAAAACTGCTTTGGGCGGTACCTGCGCGCTATTACCTGATAACCTTCGCTCATTCTCTCCAAACCTACCGCCGGCGGCGGCGAACACAAGTTTTTTTTGCCCCAAAATATTGTTGAAAGAAGCCCGCGATTGGGGAAAATTCCCGCCAAAACGAAAAAAAGATGCCGCGAAAAACGACAGAGCGCGAGAGCGCGGAAGCCGCGTACGACGACCTCGAAATGTCGGTGCTGCACAAGATAAGCCGCGCGGTCGCCCGCCGAAAAAACGTCCACGACCTCATATCCGAAACGCTGGAAATTCTCGACGGCGAAATGGGCCTAAGGCGCGGGACCGTCACCCTGCGCGACGGCGACTATTTGTTCATAGAGGCCGCAAGCGGCATGAACGCCGAAAGCATACGCCGCGGGGTCTACAAAATCGGCGAGGGCGTCACGGGGCTCGTCGCGGCGGAGGCGAAGTCTATCGTAATTCCCGACATATCAAAAAGCGACAGATTTTTGGACAGAACCCGCACGAGGGCCGGAAGCCCCGGGAAAACCGCTTTCGTCTGTTCTCCGATAACCTATATGGAGCAGGTCATCGGGACGCTCAGCATAGACAGAATCGTCGGGCCCGACACCGACCTGGAGCGCGACCTCGTGCTGCTCGAAACCGTCTCCAACATCCTCGCCGACGCGCTCGCGATGATATACCTGCGCCGAGAGGAGCGCAACAGGCTGCTCGACGAAAACCGCCGCCTGAAGCTCGAGCTCAGCACGGAGCTTATGCGCCCCAAGGGAATTTTGGGCAATTCGGGGGCTATGCAGAAATTTTACAGGGAGCTCGCAAAAGCCTCGGCGTCGTCCGCGCCGGTATTTTTTCGAGGAGCCTCCGGCACGGGGAAGGAGCTCGCCGCGCGCGCCCTGTGCGAGTCCGCGGACCCGCCCGCCGGAACATTCAACGTCATAAACTGCGCCGCGCTTCCGGACTATTCGCTCGCGGGAGAAATCTTCGGGTACGAAAAGGACTCCCTATCGCTCGGGGTCTCGGCAAAGGAGGGGCTGCTCGAAAAGTACCCGAACTCCGCCTTCTTTTTCGACGAAGTGACTGAAATAGCCCTGCCCGCCCAGAAGATGATAGCCGATTTTCTCTCCGTTGGCAGGTTCCGCAGGCTAAACGGCTCGGAGGAGATCACGGCAAAGGCGCGCATGATATTCGCCAGCTCCGCGGACGTGGAAAAGCTGCTCGAGCAAAAGCTGTTCGACGAAAACCTCTACGCGGCGATCTCCCAGAACATGATCTACCTGCCCGCGCTGCGCGACAGAAAGAGCGACATTCTGCTGCTCGCCGAGCACTTTGTGGAAAAGTACAGCAAAATCCACCGCAAAGACATACGCCGAATCTCCACGCCCGCCATAAACATGATGAGCATCTACACGTGGCCGGGCAATGTCAGGGAGCTCGAAAACTGCATAGAGCGCGCCGTCATATCCTCGCACGACTCCGCCATATCCGGCTACAACCTCACCCCCGCGGTCCGCTCGGCGTACATGCACCGGAAACTGCCGTACGGCGAGGACGTCGACTTCATCTCAATAGTGGAGTCGTTCGAGCGCGAGCTCATCACCGAGGCTTTAAAGGCCAACCGCGGCAACGCGGCGGCCGCCGCGCGCAGGCTCAACCTTACCGAGCGCATAATAAACTACAAAATCAAAAAGTACTCGATTACGACTTCGTGGTACAAATCCGGAAGATGACGGGCGGCGGAAAGATAATGGTGGCCCTTTCGGGCGGCGTGGACAGCGCGCTGGCGATGGCGCTTTTGAAGCAGGAGGGCGCCGACATGCGCGCGGCGTACATGAAGACGTGGATGAACGAGGAAGGCATCGACGTATTCGGCGACTGCCCGTGGCACCAGGACATAATCGACGCGTCCGCATGCGCCGAAAAGCTCGGCGTGGAATTTGAGGTCGCCGACATGATAGAGGCGTACCGCAAGCAGATTGTGGAATATCTGGTGGAGGAATACCGGAGGGGTCGCACCCCAAATCCGGACGTGATGTGCAACAGGCGGATGAAGTTCGGAAAGTTTTTGGAGTTCGCAAAGTCGCGCGGTTGCGGCAGGGTGGCGACCGGCCACTACTGCTGCCTGCGCGACAACCCCGACGGCACGCGCGACCTCATGGCGGGCGCCGACCCGGGCAAAGACCAATCTTACTTCCTATGCATGATTTCCCAGGAGCAGCTCATGCGCGCGGAATTTCCGATAGGCTCGCTCCTGAAAAGCCAGGTTCGCGAGCTCGCGCGCCTCAACGGGCTTCCCAACGCCGAAAAAAAGGACTCCCAGGGGATATGCTTTCTCGGCAAAATCCGCATACAGGATTTTTTGAAACACCACATCGGCGAAAAGCCGGGCGACATCGCCAATCCCTCGGGCAAAATCCTCGGGCGCCACAAGGGGCTGCACAACTACACCATCGGGCAGCGCAAGGGTATCGGGGTTCCGTCCAACGCGGACGGGAAGCGGTATGTGGTGGTCGCAAAAGACTTTTCGGCGAACACCCTCGTGGTCGATTTCGACTCCCCCGACGCGCCCGGCCTATATTCGGGGCGCGCCGCGCTCGAATCCGTCAACTGGATAAACAAACCGCTTGAAGGGCCGCGCAAAATTTTCGCGCGCGCGCGGTACCGCGACGCCCTCGTCGGGGCGTTTTTCACCCCGCTCGGCGGAGGAAACGCCGAAGTGGAATTTGAAACCCCCCAGCGCGCGATAGCCCCCGGGCAGATAATGGCAATCCACGACGCCTCCGACCCGTCCGTAATACTTGGGGGCGCGATTTTCAGCGCGCGGCAGTTCGGGCGGGCGACATCGCAAACGGCCATTCGCCGAACGCGGGGGAAATAGCCCCCGCCGCGCGAATCGGTTTTTTGCGCCAGCCCGCACGGCATGGAGAGCCGGTCAGCCCAACAAGACCGCCCGAACCCGCATTTGCGCGGGCACGCTCCGGCGCAATCCGCATCGGGGGGTTCAAGCGCCTTTTTCAAACGCCACCCTGCGCAGGGAATTCCCCCGCAATATCCGGCAGGCGAGATTGGCAAGATACATATACGCCTTCAAATACAGCTTTACAAAAACATTGGGCCTCGCCTTCGGGTCGGCGGTCGCGGAAATGTCGGATCTGCTCTGCGCCATGGACACGGCGTCTCCGCCGACCAGCCCGAATATTGTTATGCCGAACCTCCAATAAAACTGGAGATCGAAATCTATCGGCCGGTAAAACTCGCCAACCGACAGCAGCTTTTTCGCCCCTTGAAAGGAGACGCACTCGGCTGTCGTCAAAAACGGGACTTTTCTCCACGCCGCCAGCCGGAACTCCGCGCCGGACGGAGCGCGGCACAATGCGGCGCTATCCGATATTTTCAGCGCGAGCCCCGACGGCGGAATTTTTATATAGTCCCAATTTTTCAGCCGCTTCAAAAGGTTTACGGCCTCGGGGAAATCCGCGCCCAATTCGGCGTCGTCCTCCAAGATCACCGCGAAGTCGAGCTTTTCGTCCGCTATCCTCTTCCATGCTAGCATGTGGGAATAATAGCACCCCAGCGCCCCCGTTGAAATCGGGTTGTAGTCGAACATCCTGTTCTTTGCGGGATTGAATTTCAGCGGGGCCTCCAGAACGCGCGGCGAGCCGCCGTCGCGCTTCATGTAAACCGCGTCTATGCGCTCGAACTCCACCCCGAGCCGGTTCAGATTCCCCGTTATTCTCGCAAGTCTGTCCTTTCGAGAATCGAGGTTTATCACGAACACTTTATACTTTGCGGCCTCCATCGGTCATTCCCGCGCGTCAGGAGAAATAGGCCACCCCCGATGAAAATATCGGCTGGATTTTGTTGCCCGAAACGTTTTTGCCGACGTTTTCGCCGAACCGCTCGCTGTGGCCCATTTTGCCGAACACGAGCCCGCACGGGCTCGTTATGCCCTCCACCGCGTGCATGGAGCCGTTTGGATTGAACGGGACCGACGCGCTCGGCTCCCCGTCGGGACCGACGTATTGCGTTGCGATCTGCCCGCTTTCGGCGAGCCTCCGAATCAGGGCGTCGGAGGCGATGAACTTGCCCTCGCCGTGCGAGACGGGTATCGAGTGGATGTCTCCAACCCTGCAATGCGCAAGCCACGGCGACAGGACGCTCGCCACCCTCGTGCGGACGTAGCATGAGACGTGGCGCGAAATGTTGTTGTACGTAAGCGTCGGGCTGTCGGGCCCGAGCTCCCTGACTTCGCCGAACGGCACCAGCCCGAGCTTTATCAGAGCCTGGAAGCCGTTGCAAATGCCCAATATCAGCCCCTTGCGGTCTTTGAGAAGCGACATCACCGCGTCAGTGAGGGCGGGATTGCGGAATACCGCCGCTATGAATTTTCCGGAACCCGCGGGTTCGTCGCCCGCGCTGAACCCCCCGGGAATCATGAGAATCTGGGCGGCGTCTATGCGGCGCTTCATCTCGGCGATGGAGTCCGCAACGCGCCCGTCGGAAAGGTTGTTGAAAACGAAAGTGTCGGCGGCGGCTCCGGCGGCCTCGAACGCGCGGGCGGTGTCGTACTCGCAGTTCGTGCCGGGGAAAACCGGTATGAAAACTTTGGGTTTGGCAACCTTCGAGCGCGCGATGTTGGGGGCGCGTTTTTCAAAAGACGGCTTCACAATATCCGACGCCTGGGAATCCTCCGCGCGGGTCGGGAAAACGCCCTCGAGCGTCCCGCTCCATGCGCCGTAAAGCTCGGAAAGCGCGATTTCCATCCCACCGGCACAAACGCTTTCTGCGGAAGTCGTCGCGCCGATCTCCCTGCCGAATATCTCATCCGCGGAAACGCCGTCGGCGAGCTCGGCGATTATCGAGCCCTCTGACAGCGCGAATACGTCTCCGGAAAATCCTCCGTCGAATTTGAAGCCAATCGAATTGCCGAAGCACATTTTTGCGATCGCCACGGCGATTCCGCCGAACCCCACGGCGTGCGCCGCGAGCACCTTCCCCGCCCTTATCGCATTGAAGAGCGCGGAATATTTTTTCATGGCGTCCGCCCAGTCGGGTACGAGCGCGGAGTCGCGCCCGACTTCGACGAGGACGACGCGGGAGCCCGCCTTCTTAAATTCGGGAGAGAGCGCGCAGCGCACGTCGCACGGGGCAATCGCAAAGCTCACAAGAGTCGGCGGGACGTCGATGTCGTTAAACGATCCGGACATCGAGTCTTTCCCGCCTATCGCCGCCGCCCCGAGCCCCATCTGCGCCTCGTACGCGCCGAGCAGCGCGGCGAGCGGCTTGCCCCAACGCTTCGGATCGGAGCGCAGCTTTTCAAAATATTCCTGAAACGTCAGCCTTATGCGCGAGACGTCCCCGCCGGAAGCCGCAATTTTCGCGAACGACGCGAGAACCGCGTACATCGCGCCGTGGTATGGGCTCCATATTGAAATTTCCGGATTAAAGCCGAACGCAAAGAGCGTGCCTGTGTTCGTGGAGCCCCTGAGCAGCGGGATTTTCGAGCACATCGCGTCGATGGGGGTGGCGAGGTTTTTCCCGCCGAACGGATGGAAGACGGCGGACGCGCCTATGGAAGAGTCGAACCTCTCCACGAGGCCGCGCTGGGAGCAGCAGTTGAGTTTGGAGAGCTCAGCTTTCCAAGCCGCGGGGTCGGAGGCGGACAGCCCGGACGGGGCGGCCAAAGGCGACGATTCGGACGGCGCCTCAACCTCCGCCGAAGCCGAGGCGGTCACCCCGTTCGTGTCGAGAAATTCGCGGAGCAGGCTTACCACGGGAGCCCCGCGCCACTTCATCACAAGCCTTCCGCTGTCGGTGACTTCCGCCACGCGCGTGCACTCGAGGTTTTCCTCCTCCGCAAGCTTTATGTACTCTTCGGCGTCTTCGGGCGCGACCACTACCGCCATGCGCTCCTGCGATTCCGAAATCGCCAGCTCCGTGCCGTCCAACCCGGCGTACTTCTTGGGAACCGCGTCGAGGTTTATTTCGAGCGACGGGGCGAGCTCTCCTATCGCGACCGAAACGCCGCCCGCTCCGAAGTCGTTGCACCGCTTGACGAGGCGGCTCGCCTTCGGGTTTCGGAACAGGCGCTGGAGCTTTCTCTCCATCGGGGCGTCGCCCTTCTGAACCTCCGCGGAATTCTCGAGGGCGCGCTCCGTGTGGTCTTTTGACGATCCCGTCGCCCCTCCTATCCCGTCGCGGCCGGTGCGCCCTCCGACGAGCAGCACGGCATCGCCCTTGGCGGGGGTTCCGCGCACCACCATTCCGCGGGGCGCCGCCGCGACTACCGCGCCTATTTCCATGCGCTTTGCGACGTATCCCGAGTTGTAAATTTCCGTCACCTGCCCCGTGGCGAGCCCTATCTGGTTGCCGTAGCTGCTGTATCCGTTCGCCGCCCCCACCGTTATCTTGCGCTGCGGAAGCTTGCCGGGCAGCGTCTGCGAAAACGGGGCGCGGGGGTCGCCCGCGCCGGTCACGCGCATTGCCTGGTACACATAGCTGCGCCCCGAAAGTGGGTCTCTAATCGCCCCGCCGAGGCATGTGGCGGCTCCCCCGAACGGCTCTATTTCGGTGGGGTGGTTGTGGGTTTCGTTCTTGAACATCACAAGCCACTCCTCGTCCCTTCCGTCCACGTCCACGCTTACGACTATGCTCGCGGCGTTGATTTCCTCGCTGACTTCGAGGTCTTCAAGCTTCCCCTCCGCGCGCAGCCTGCGCATTCCTATCAGCGCCGCGTCCATCAGGCACACCGGCTTGCCCTTTGCGTCGAGCCCCAGAACCTTGCGGGATTCGAGGTACGATTTCCATGATTTTTCTATCGGCGCGGAGTACCTGCCATTGTCGATTTTTACGCTTTCGAGGCGCGTGAGGAAAGTCGTGTGGCGGCAGTGGTCGCTCCAATAAGTGTCAAGAACGCGGATTTCGGTGACGGTGGGGTCGCGCCGCTCGGTTTCGGCAAAATATCCGCGGCAAAATTCGAGGTCGGCAACGGACATCGCAAGCGACATCTTTTTGTGAAGTTCCGCGATTTCCCCGCGCCCCATCGAAACGAACCCTTCGACAACCTTGACGTCGGCGGCGGGCTCGGGCTTGATTTCGAGCGATTCCGGCATTTCCATCGACGCCTCTCGGCTGTCTACCGAATTTATGAGGTACGCCTTCGCCGCCGCGATCTCCGCATCAGAAAGTTTCCCCTTCAAAACGTACACGCGCGCGCACGCGACTTTCGGGCGCCTGAACGCGACTATCTGCACGCACTGCTCCGCCGAGTCCGCGCGCTGGTCGAACTGCCCTGGCAGGTATTCTATCGCGAACGCCTTCTCGCCCTCCGCGAGCGGAAACGCCCCCTCGTAAATGTTCTCCACGGGAGCCTCGCAAAATATCAGATTTTTGACGCGGGCGTAAACTTCGTCGTCCAGCCCCTCTATGTCGTACCTCTGCAAAATCCTCGCGGACTCGAGCCCCTCCAAATTCAAATTGCCCTTCAAATCGCCGAGGAGGGCGCGCGCGGAATGCCCGCTTTTGTCTTCAACAAATACTCTGCGAATCATATCCGGCGAATTTCGCAAATACGGCGGCGGGGCGCAATTCTTTTTTGCCGGCGGCGGCGTTTTTCAAAAAAATCCCGCCCCATATAAAAATAAGCTTTAAATCGGCGTCTCCAAAAAATATCGTCGACGGCAAATGAAAAAATTCATACTCACGGCCTCGCTCTGCGCCGCGCTGGCGGCAGCCTCCCACGCGCGCGTCACGGCATTCGGCGAACCCGCCTCGTACGGGATAAAGCCCCTGCCCGAATCCGCCGAATTTTACGACATCAACCCCTATACGTGGGAAGTCTTCGCGAGCTTCGACGGCGACAAAATCATAGGCGCCAAAGAGCCCCGCAGAACCGTATTCCAGCTCGAAGCGTATTCCGCCTCTGTCATGGAGGGCCGCAGGGTCGGCGAATTTACCCCCGTCGCGTCGCTAACCGACAGGGGCGCATTCTTCGGCGGAGACGGCTACATGGATTTGTACTACTCCGCGCCGGTAGACTCAAAATACGCCCAGCAAGCGGTATTCTTCGGCGGCTGGAAATACAATATCACAAAATACGTCGATATCGATCTCGGCGGGAACATAATCTATTCAACCAAAAAAGTCGCCGGCCCCGGGCTCGTCGGCCTCGGAGGGGAAAGCTGGCGCGGCGACGTCTACGCGGGCCTCTCCACAAACGAAATCTTCCTGCGCCCGTTCGCCTATGTCGGCTACGACCCGACCTACGACTCCCTGAAATTTCAAGGCGGCTTCAACCCCGTATTCAGCCTCGAAGAACTCACGGCAATCAGGGGGCTTTCCATACAGTCGCAAATTATCTTCGGATATGTAAAAGCAAACAGATTTGCCGGCGACACCCGCCTTTCCGACGGCAACTACTGGCGCAACTCCTACGGCTACATACAAGCCGAAAGCAACCTCGTATACGAAACCAATTCCTGGCGCGTCTTCGTGGGCATAGGCTGGGCATGCCACAACGACGGCAAAGCCGGCCCGGACAACGTAAACATGGGCCCGGACAACTTCGTCTGGACCGGCGGCGGCGTCGGCTACATCTTTTAATGAAAGGGGGGCAAAGCCCCCCTTTCGGCGGATTGACACAGCCAATCCCCGCCTATCCCCCGCGACGTTCAACTCCTTCTCACGGCAAAGCACCCCTTTCGGCGGATTGGCATAGCCAATCCCCGCCTATCCCCCGCGACGTTCAACTCCTTCTCACGGCAAAGCCCCCCTTTCGGCGGATTGGCACAGCCAATCCCCGCCTATCCCATTTTGCAGAAAATTCTCTCTTCATTTCCGCTTGCGGAAATAGACGATTCCTTCCCTATTGCCCTTTGCTTTCGGGTGTAGCCGCATTTAGCAAAAAACGCAAAAATCTGCGCAGCGGGAGTCTTACGGGAACAAATTGCGGCGGGATATAATACATGCCGCAATAACAACGCCGTATCCGCGGTCAAAAATCCCACAAGCCAACTAAAGGACGCGCGCGCCGCCTTCGGGAAGGCGGCGCGCATGGGTTCAATTTGAAAGACCCCGCCGGCGGAAACCTGCGGCGTATATGAACGTCGGCAGCCTCTTTAAAAACGGAACGGCGGCGGGCGCGCGCCAAATCGCAAGTTATTCCCAAGCCTTGGAAAATTCGTCATCTTTAAATAACGCGGCCAACCCCGTTATTTGTTTCAGGCGCAAAACTTCGTCGGCGCTCATTCCGAGGTGCTTGGATATCCATGCGTTGGACTTGCCGAGCTCCGTCAGTTCCGCGACGATGTTGCTCATCAAGTCCACGTCGTGCGAGCCCCGCGCCCTGTTGTGCCTGATAGTCGACGCAATGCGCTCGCCGAGCGGCTTGTCTATCACCGCCACCGGAAGTTTGCCTTTTTCGCGCTCGTAGATGTCTTTGCAGGTCTTCATCACAAGATACCTGTGGAAGCCGTCGACGACCTCGTATATATCCTTGTCGGCAATGTAGTAGCACACCACCGGCTGGGTGTACCCGTCCTCTTTTATGGAGAGGTACAAAAGCTTCATTTCGGGGGGCGCTACCCTGTTGGGGTTGTAGGCGTTTGCCTGTATTTTTTCAATCGGAATGGCCTTGACGTTGTAGACCGGACTTAAATACGAGTTCTTCATAAGTTTCTATATTTTTCTATCAGTTCCCTCATGCGCGCCTGCTGGCGCTTCGTTTGCGAAAAGCTCAGCCCCGAGCACAAATAGTCGTTTTTGAGAATGCACGCGCACATTCTCCTCCAAGTCGGGGCGCACTTTTTTTGTTCGAGGCCGTTGTCGAGGCAGTCCGGAATTTTTTTGTACCTGACTATCGTTTCAAAATACGGCGATTTCTTTTCGGTTTTCACCGCTTCTTCCGGAAGGTCTTTGAGGCTTTCGTCGTCAACCGGAGAACCGTTGCGGTACCACCACAGCATAAAGCGCTTGAACTTTTTTATGTAATGCTCCGCCATGGGCGCCGGAAGCGTCGCGAGCAGCAACTTGCAGTAGCTCTTCCATGTATGCCCTTTGGGCAGCCTAACCTTGCGGTACCCGAGAATCCTGTTTCCGCTGTATATGTTGCCGAAATTCGCGCCGCTTACGCGGTTGACGACCTTCGCCCAGGTCGCGGGCTCTATCACGCGGTAGAGGTTCAGACCTATGCGCTGGTCGTCGCCGTACGGCTGGCAAATGCGCTGCGACGCGAGCGATACGCCAACTTTGTAAAACAAATCGTAGAGCCTGTTGTACTTCCACCCGCACTTTGCGTTCCCAACCCACACGTCTCTGACGTTCCAGTCGTATATTGGATAGGCGTTGTAGAGGTATTTGGAAATTTTTGTCGTCCAGTTTTTCCCGTTGAGGGTTCCCTTCGTGAAATTTTTTATTGTCCTGTAACGGTTCAGGCTCTCGTCGGAACGTATGCCCACGAGGCACGCCGTTTTCTTGCCGTTCGCGTACCATTTGCCAAACTCGGGCACGAACTCCTCAAACTCCATCTGGTATTTGAAAAACGGGAACGGATTGTTCGCCTCGGTGATCACCCCGGGGCCGTCGGGGTACTCTCGCACCCATTTGTCCCTGTTTTCCAAATCCCAGCACGTCCAAAACGGCTGAAAGACGCTGACGGCATTGCGAAGGGTGAGCGGAAGGCAGATCCAATAAGGCTCAAGCAGATCGGCGTTTTCGGTGAGCATTTCGCGCACATAGTCTATGGTCATGCTGTACTGCCCCTCCAAATCCAAAAACAGAACGCCGATTTTTCTCTTTATCTTGTTGGCGCGCATATAGTCGAGGGCGATATTTAAGAGAACCGAACTGTCCTTGCCGCCGGAAAACGACACATATATGCGTTCAAAGTTCTTGAATATGAATGCAGTCCGTTCCTTCGCGGCCTCGTATACGTTCTTGTTAAGATATTTTTTCAAAGCGCCCTCGCCTCCTCCGCGCTGATTACGCGCTCCAGATTTTTCAAAAGATTGTGTTTTTTGGATAAATTGTATCTAATAATGTCTTCAAGTCGCGTATCAACCCATAAATTATAAATATTAACGCATCTTGTTTGGCCGGTTCTGTATACGCGATATTTTGCCTGTTCCTTTTCTTTAAAATCGAATGTTTGAGAATAATAAATAAGGTTATTGGCACACTGCAAGTTTAAACCTACGCTTCCCACGCCATAAGTACATATAAGCACGTTTTCATCCTTTTCGAATCGGGAGAGGTCGTCTTTGCATTTTCCCGTATAGAGAAGCCCGCCAAACGCCGCGCGCAGCAAGAGCGCTTCCGACACATACTTTACGAATATGACGACCTTTTCGCCCTTTGCCAGTATTTCTTCCACTATCTTGACCGCCGCGCGGTATTTTTCGGCGCAAGTCGTGGTGTACGCCATCTGGAACTTCTGCGCCACGGTAAAGAAGCAGACGTAAAGTTTGCCCCTCAGAAAGGCGTCCTTGAATCTCGAGTATCTGCGCCTCTCGTCCGCGCTGAGCCTGAATATCTTGTCCACGACCCTCACGCCGCACTTCGAATCGAAGCTGGAATTGAAAATATAGGGGCGTATTATCTCTATGAGCGCCTCGACATTCGCCGGCTTCGACCACCGCCGCCACGGGAAGGGATCGACCCCGTCGAAAAAGTAGACCAAAAAGTTGTCGGCGAACTGCCTTTCGGTCATTTTCAGTATGTTGGGCGACAAAAACGATATTTGCGAATAGAGGTCCAGAAGGCTCTTGGTTATGGGGGTTCCGTTCAGAATCAGCCTGAAATCGAAGAGCTTGTAGTCCGCCACGAGGCGCTTTGTCCTAAGGGCGCGGATGTTTTTTATGAAAATGCTCTCGTCGACCACGCAGAAATTTCTGCGCGTCTCGGCGAGTTTGCGCATTTCCATATACTTGGAATCGCTCATCGAAATCCCCTCTATTGTGAAAAAGGAGATTTTTTTGAAAAACCCGCGGCTCCACCGCTTCACTTCTCCTATGTATTTTTCCGAATGGGCGAGGGAGGCGGGGGCTATCCATATGACGGCGTCCACGCAGTCAAGTTTCCGGCGTATGAGATCGCAGGCGACTTTCGTCTTTCCGCTGCCCATTTTCATGAAAAGCGCGCCCGCCCTCAGGCGCGAAAGCTTTTCAACAGCCCTCTTCTGATCTGAATCTAAGCTCATCTATGCACGACTGGTTGAATACGGGGGCAATGCGCGGCGGGAAATGGAATAGAAGCTTCCAGCGCAGGCCGTTTCGGACGGCGATGTCGCGTTCGATTATTATCGAGCTCTTTTTGCCGAATTTGAAATCGGAATTTCGCAAGACTACCCTTTTGCCGAAAACGAGGAAGGAGGTTGTCTCCGAATTTCGGTTCAATATGGAGGTTATTTTTACCCTTACTTTCATTCGGGATAAAATTAGTAGGCTTATATCAACGATTTTCAATATATTAGCGAGATTTAAGAAAATTCGTGGGGAGGGGGGAGGATTTTTTTAATTTTAGGCTTGCGCTATAACTGTATACTTATTAAACTATTATGCATGAATATAAATTGGGACGCCGCCCTTTACCGCAAAAATTTTTCTTTCGTTCCCGAATACGGGAAAGCTGTTTTGGAACTTTTGAGCCTCAAAGAAGGCGACCGCGTAATAGACCTCGGATGCGGCGACGGCTCTTTGACTCAAAAGCTCGCCGACATGGGCGCGGATGTCCTTGGGATAGACGCGTCGGCGGAAATGATAGCCCTTGCGAAGAAAACGCATCCGAATCTGCCGTTTGAAAGGGCGGACGCCCTCGAATTTTCGGCAAACCCGCCAGCCGACGCCGTGTTTTCAAACGCGGTATTCCATTGGATAGACGCAAAAGACCACCCCCTGCTGCTCTCGCGCATAAACCGCGCCCTAAGGCCCGGCGGAGTTCTGGCGTGCGAATTTGGCGGAAGGGGAAACAACGGCGCCATTCACGCCGCCCTCAAAAAGATTTTCGCAAAAAGGGGGCTTGAATACGAATGCCCGTTCTATTTCCCGTCGGTGGGCGAATACGCCACGCTGCTCGAAAGGGCGGGATTCAAAGTCGAATTCGCCTCGCTCTTCGACAGGCCCACTGAACAGGCAGGCGAAGACGGCCTCGCCAACTGGATAAGAATGTTCGACAAAATCCCCTTTGAGGGAATCCCCGCGCGTGAGGCGGACGAAATAATGGAAGAGGCCGCGCGGGAGCTCGAAGGCAAATTAAGGCGGGGCGGCAAATGGTTTGCGGATTACGTGAGAATCAGGATAAAGGCCTCAAAGGAGTTTGAAGTTTAGCCTGCCGCGCGCGGCGGCGCCGCGCCTATATCCGTCCGCCGCGCCGCGCCGCGCCCCGCCCTACCGCTCAAAGAGAGCGCAAAAAAAAGCGAACCGCGCGGTTCGCTTTTTAAGAGAATTTCTTTACACGTTTTTGCGCTTTGTGCCGCGCGCAGGCGACGATGCCGCCGGCCCTCCCTTTTTCTGTGAAAATTCGAGGCGCCCGCCGCCGCTTGCCAGATCGACCTTTATTTCCCCGCCGCCGTCCACGATGGAGCCGCGCAGAATTTCCTCGGCTATATTGTCCTCCAATTCGCGCTCTATCGCGCGTTTGAGGGGGCGCGCGCCGTACTTTTCGTCCCAGCCTTTGGAGATCAGGAAATCCTCCGCCTCCGCGGAAACCGCCATAGAAAGCCCCCGCTCGGCGAGCCGCGCGCGGAGCTTGTCGAGCTCGAGCGAAACTATCGCGCGCATATTGTCCTTGGTGAGGCTCCGGAAGAGCACTATGTCGTTTATGCGGTTGAGAAATTCGGGGCGGAAAGACTTTTTCATCTCCTCCATAACCCTCGATTTCAGGAGCTCGTAATCGCCCTCTGCGTCGGCGCCCGCGGAAAAGCCCATCGACGGGTTTTTCTGCAAGATGTGCGCCCCGACGTTGCTCGTGAGGATTATGATCGTGTTGCGGAAGTCCACTGTGCGACCGAGGCTGTCGGTCAGCCTGCCGTCCTCGAGAACTTGCAGCAGAAGCTGCGCGACGTCCGGATGCGCCTTTTCGATTTCGTCGAAGAGTATGACGCTGTACGGCCTCCTGCGGACCTGCTCGGTGAGCTGCCCGCCGTCCTCGTGGCCGACGTATCCGGGCGGAGAGCCTATGAGCCGCGACACCGAATACTTTTCCATGTACTCGGACATGTCTATCTGGATGAGCGCCTCCTGCTTGCCGAACATCTGCTCGGCGAGCATTTTTGCGAGGTACGTCTTGCCGACGCCCGTGGGCCCGAGGAAGAGGAAGGAGCCTATCGGCCGCTTCGGGTCTTTGAGGGCGGCTCTCGAACGGCGTAGGGCGCGGGCGATGACGGATGTTGCCTCGTCCTGTCCGACGACGTGTTTGCGCAGGTACGCCTCGAGCCCCAAAAGCTTTTTGCTCTCTTCGGCCTCCATTCTCGAGAGCGGCACGCCCGTCCACGACGACACGACGGCGAAAATGTCGTCTTCTCCCACGTCCACTACTTTGTCTTCGAGAGACTTTTTCCAAGCCTTCACGACATCCTCCCTGCGCGCGGAGAGGGATTTTTCGGTGTCGCGCAACGCGGCGGCCTCCTCGAAGCGCTGGTCGCGTATGGCGTCCTCCTTGCTCTGGCGCACGGAGTTTATACGCTCCGCCAACTCGTTGACCTCGGCGGGGCGCTCCATCAGCCTTATGCGCGCGCGGCTGCCGGCCTCGTCTATCACGTCGATGGCCTTGTCCGGCAGGAAGCGGCTTGTTATGTAGCGTTCGGAAAGCTTTACGGCGCTTTCAAGGGCGGCGTCCGAATAGCGGCAGTGGTGGTGCTTCTCATAGTTTGGGCGCAGGCCGCGGAGGATTTTAACCGCGTCCTCCGAGCTCGGCTCGTCAACCTTGACGCTCTGGAACCTGCGGTCGAGCGCGGCGTCCTTTTCTATAAACTTGCGGTACTCCGCCACGGTGGTCGCGCCTATGCACTGGAGCGCGCCGCGCGAAAGGGCCGGCTTGAAAATGTTGGAGGCGTCCATCGCGCCCTCCGCCGCCCCCGCGCCGACGATGGTGTGGAGCTCGTCTATGAAGAGTATGACATCCCCCGCCTTCTCGATTTCGTCCATGACCGCCTTTATGCGCTCCTCAAACTGGCCGCGGTACTTGGTGCCCGCCACCATCAGCGCAATGTCGAGCGATATGACGCGCTTGTTTGCCAAAAGCTCCGGAACTTCGCCCGAGGCTATTTCGCGCGCGAGCCCCTCTACGATGGCGGTCTTGCCGACGCCCGCCTCGCCCACGAGGACGGGGTTGTTTTTCGTCCTGCGGCAGAGGATTTGGACGACCCGCATTATTTCGTTGGCCCTGCCGACGACGGGGTCGAGCTTGTCGGCTCGGGCCAGCTCCGTGAGGTCGCGGCCGAAAGCTTTCAGCGCGCTCGCCTGGCGGCCCTCCGCCCTCTCCTGCGGCGCGCCCTGCTCCTGGGGCTGCTGCTCTGGGAAGTCGCCCACGAAATTCGGGTCGAGCTCCGCGAGAATCTGGTTGCGGCAGCCGTTTATGTCTATGCCGAGCTCGCGCAGCACTGTGGCGGCAACCCCCTCTCCCTCCCGCAACAGGCCGAGAAGTATGTGCTCGGTGCCGATGTAGTTGTGGTGAAGCTGGCTCGCCTCGTAAGAGGCGAACGCGAGGACTTTCTTGACGCGCTGGGTCTGCTGGATGTCGGCCGCGTTTTCCGCGCCCGCGCCCTTGCCCACTATGCGCTCGATTTCCGCGCTCGCGTTTTCGAGGTTGACGCCCATTTTGCGCAGGACGTTCACAGCCACCCCCTGACCGAGCTTGATTATCCCGAGCAGTATGTGTTCGGTGCCTATGTAGTTGTGCCTGAAATTTTGCGCCTCTTTGCGCGCCAACGCCAGCACTTGCTGGGCTCTGGGTGTGAATTGCTGCATTGTGTGTCGTTTTCCTTCCTCCGCCGCCTTGCATGTATAATATATGCGGCGGATTTTTTGCCTTTGAAAAATATCGGAGTTTTTCGGCGCGGTTTAATACAAATCGCCGTCCGATGTCAAAGCTCGGGCAAATTTTTGGCGAACTCGTTGAGCATGGCGGCCCGAAGCTCGTCGCGCGTTCCGGAATCCGCGCCGGCCAACCCGAAGCGCGCCGACAAATGGCTGGGCATGGAGGCCGCTGCCGCCTCGTCCACCGCCTTTATCACGCCGTCCGCCTTCGGGGAGGAACTCATGTCCGCCATTAGCCTGACGTGCGAGAGCGCGGAAACCGCTTCCGCCGTGTCTATGAGCTTGCACGAGGCAAGCACCGCCCTTGCGCGGGCGAATTTGTCCGCGAGCACAAGGGGGGTTTCCGAGGAGAGCTTCGCGCGCGCGTTTATCTCGAATTCCGCGACCTTCTTCACGAATTTCGATATTTTTTTGATTATGTCCGACTCCGAAAGCCCGAGCGTCTGCTGGTTGGAAATCTGGAAGAACGACCCGTAGGAGTCGCTGCCCTCTCCCGACGCGCCCCTGACGCAGATTCCGAGCTGTCCGAGCCCGCGCACAACCTTGTCCATCAGATCCGATAGCGCGAGCGCCGGCAGGTGCATCATCACCGACGCGCGCAACCCCGTTCCGGCGTTGGTGGGGCACGCCGTGAGATACCCGAACGCCGGCGAAAAAGCGTACTTTACGGTTTTCTCGAAGCCGTCGTCCACGGAGTTTGCCGCCCGCAGCGCGCCCGCCAAATTCAGCCCCCCCGCGAAAGCCTGTATGCGCAAATGGTCCTCCTCGTTGACCATGACCGCGCACGACCTGTCCGCCGAAACGAAAAGCCCCCTCGCGCGGCAGTTTTCGGCGAGCTCGCGGCTGGCGAGCCTGTCCTCCACGAGCATTTCCCTCTCCGCCTCGGGGATTTCGCCCATCCTGAAAAACCTGCCGTCGCAAAGCTTGCGCACGCCCGAAAGCGCGCCCTCGCAAAAGTCGAGCACGTCGGAGAGCTCCTCGAACGAAAGCGAGTTGACGAACTTCCGCCCCGCGAGATTGCGCGCGAGCCTCACGCGGGTGCTAATGAAAATCGCGGAATTGGGGCGGCGCTTTTCGGGGGGTTCGTTCATTTGGAAAGCGAATTTATGCGGTCGCGCAATTTTGCGGCGTCCTCGTACCTCTCCTCGCGCACGGCCTCGTCGAGCTTGGCGCGCAGGGCGTCGACGCTCTCGGCGTCGGATTCCGCGGCGGGCTCCTGCGCTTCCGGCGCGCCGGAGGGGGCATCGGCGGGAACCTCCGGAGGCGGCTCCGAAACGCCCTGCTGAAGCGGCGCGGAAAAGAGCTTGCCCACTTGTTCTATCGCCTTGCCGAGCAGGTCGAGCGGATTGAGCGACGAAGAATCGGCGTGCTTTTTGGGCGACTTGCCCACGTGCAGCGCCCCGAATTGCATCTGAGAAAAGAATTCCGGAAGCCTGTCGGCAAAGGCGTCGTAGCAGTCGGGGCAGCCGAAGCGCGAGCCCTTTTCCACGTCGGAAAACGACGTGGAGCACGTCGGGCAGACGCCCGACTTCGACGCCTTCGACACGTCCCTTATCAGCTGCTCTTCAAGCTCCTTGATCTTGGGCAATATCTGCTCCGGCATGTTTATGGCGTCCATCGACGCCTTTTCCGCGCACTCCGAACAAAGGTGGATTTTGACTTTCTTGGAGTCGATTATCTTCGTTATGTGGACGGTGGCGGGCTTGCCGCATATGTCGCATTTGTATTCGTTTGCCATCTCGCGCCCCCTCGGGGCAAAATGATTGTTAGGCGAGCTTCAAGAGCTCGCTCGTCGGCGGAATGTCCTTTATGATCTGCGCCGGAAGCGGGCCGACCCCTATATATCGCAAATTGGGAAGATTCTTTAAGGGCGCGTCGGAAGACGCTATGTCGACTATGCTTTTGAGGCAGAACGCGACGTAGCGTTTGGCGTTTTCGGGCAAATCCGCAAAGCTCCGCACGCCCGATATGTCGCCGCCCCAGCCTGGCAGCTGCGCGTAGACGGGTTTAAGCGTCCTGCGCACGGCGTCGTCGCGCGGCACGCCCCTGTAAATCCGCCCGTCGGGGCCGCGGTAGGAGACGCACACGAGCAACTCTCCGCCCTCCGCCCAGCCGTCGGAATACGACAGCGCGTCGAGCTTGTTTATGGCGATGTCGTCGTAGCCGCCGTATTTGAGCGCGTCGCCCTTCTCCACGGCGTCGAACCAGCCGACCATGCGCTGGCGGCCGGTGCTGGTGCCGAACTCGAGCTTCTTGAGCTTGGCCGCCAGCGGATGGGCGTCGTCCATCTGCGTGAGGAACACGTGGGTGCCAACTTTGGTGTCGTAGGCCTTGCAGCAGCCTATGGTGTGGACGGGCATCACGGGAATGCCCGCGCTCTGGAAAAATTCCGGAACCCCCGTGTGGGAGGCCGTCACGTTGGGGGCGAAGCCGTGGCGCTTGTCGAGCCAGTAGGACTGTCCGAATTCGCCGACTATGTAGCGGTTTTCGGCGAGGGCTTTGAGGCACGCCTTGCGGACGTCGCCGACGCATTTGGCGAGCTTCCTTCCCGCCGCCCAATAGCATTCGACAATCTTCTCGAAGTCGAGCTCAAACGGGTTTGCGCCCTTGTAGGCGCGGAAGTCGAATTCCGATTCGGGGAAAATCCCGTCCTTTATGGAATCGGCGTTGGCGCGGATTTCCGCGCGTGTGAGGGTTTCAAAGAACCCGTCCCAGTCCGCCTCCGAAACGCCGCAGACATACCTTATGGTGTCGCACGCGCGGCGGAGCCTGGCGGAGAGCTTTTTTGCGAACTTTTCGCGGTCTCCGAGAAAGTCGGCGTACTGTATCTGGAACTGCCCCACTTCGTCCATATAGGACGGCGTAATCCCCCTGCCCGTGGAGCCGCGCGGCTCCTCGCAGAGTTTGTTGACGCGGTAGTTTTCCCACGCGAGGTCGAGCAGGCGGTGCCCGAGGTCGCTTACCATCGTGCGCTCGTCTATGAGCAGGCGGTCGAAAATCCTGTATCCGCGCGCCTCGAGCGGCTCGCCCTCCCAAAGGAATTTGCGCGGGTCGGCGACCACGCCGCTGCCTATGGCGAGCGTCTGCACGTCGTTTTCTATCACTCCTGCGGGCAGGAGGTTGAGCTTTATTCCGCCCGCAGTGTGCCCGGAATTCGCGCCGCCGTTCACTTTCAGGACAATCGCGGCGACGTCCCTCCTGCCGCTACCGGCCTTGAGCTCGTCTATGATTTCGTAGACGAGACGCCCCTTGCCCTCGTCGCCCATGCTTATGCCGACGTCCGCAATCAACTGACTTTTGAATTCCGTTATCATGATTTCAAAGTTTGCCTGTATGCCTTACAATATTTTGGACAAAAGCGTTTAATTTGCACTTTCGACCAATTTTTACAACACAAATCTTGCGCGGCGGAGGCAAAACGGCGGCGAATTTTTGTTTGACATATAAAATAAAACTCCAAATGTCAACTTAAACGGGCGGAGCATTCCGCGGGAAGTTTTCGGGAGGCGATTATGCGCTTGTCCGCGGCGCCTTTTCCCGTAAAATATTAAATATGATTTCAAGAATCCATTTTGCGGCGGGCGCGGTCTTCGCCTGCCTTTTTGCGGCGGCTTCCGCGCGGGCTGAAAACGTCTTCGAGATCGGCCGGCCCGACGCCTCTGCCGCGGAATTCCACGACTTCGGCGTGGACTTCAACGCCGCGAGATTCTACTTCGACGAGACGAAAACCGACCCGTACGAGGCTCCAAAAAAATTTTTCGCCGCCGGCGTGAGGTACGAAGTCGGGAAAAATTCCCCCGCCGACTTCCCGTTCGTCCTGCCCGTATCCGGCTGCGAATGGGCGGACGCCTCTTTCAAGCGCAGGCCGGAATCCGAACTCTACTACCCGTGGGACAACCGCTACCGCGGCGGTAAAACCTTCGGGCCCGCCTCGATCTCCTTCAAGCTCGGAGCGGCTCCCCAAAAGCCCCTGTACTTCAAAATGGGCTTTGTGGACAAGGCGCCCGCAAGCGCGGATATAAAAATAGAGGTGCTCGCAAACGGCGAACCCGTCGAAACCTTTTCCATACCGTACAAGCAGACCGCCGAAAACAAGTACCCTTGCTTTGAAAACATTTTGTTCAACCCAAAGACGTGGGGTATTCCGGCGGGAGTCTCGGTAAAAATTCCCGCTTCCGCGCTGAAAGCGGGGGAAAACGAAATATCCTTCCGCGCGATTCCCGACCCCAAAAAAAGCCCGCGCGCGCCCCAGTGGTTTGCGGTAGACTACATTTGCCTCTCCGGCGAACCGGAGCTCCCGAAAGTCGAAAACCCGCTCGGGCGCGAAGGCGAAAAGGCTCTCGCCGCCCTCGGGTGCGGCAAAATCGCCTTCACCGCGCGCGGAAAATCCGGAGACATCCACTGGTACGGAAACTTCGGAAGGTTCGCGGGCTCCGAGAGTTTCGACGAAAAAATCGACGCCATGATGGACCGCCCCGCCTACTCCGTCGGCGGCGGGAAACTCGCGCTGCTCGACGTAAATACCGGCGAGCTCGAAATCCTCGTGGACGATCCGGAAGGCGGCGTGCGCGATCCGGTCGTGAGCTGCGACGCAAAAAAAATAATGTACTCCCACCGCAAGGACGGCGAACGCTACAAAATTTTTGAAATCGATTTGCCAAGCCGCAAAATCCGCCAAATGCCCTTTTGGGAAGAGGGTTACGACGACATCGAGCCCGCGTACCTTCCGGGCGGAGACATCGTTTTCGTATCAAGCCGCTGCCGGAGAATGGTGCCGTGCTGGGGCGTGGACGTGGCGATTCTGCACAGGTACTATGCGGGCGAAAACATAGTTCGCCCGATTTCTGCGAATGTGGACCAGGACAACTCCCCGTGGCCGCTCGCCGACGGCAAGATAATATACATGAAGTGGGAGTACGTCCAGAAGAACCAGATGAACTTCCACTCGCTCTGGAAGAAGGATCCCAACGGCGCCAACGACATGGTTTTCTTCGGCAACGACATCCCCAACCACCTGTACATCGACGCCAAGCAGATACCGGGCTCGCAAAACTCGTACACGCTCACCTTCTCCGACTGGCACGGCAACCGCGACCATCTCGGGCGCGTGGCGTTCCTTCGCAACCCGCGCAACCCGTCCGACGTCTCCGCATTCTCGATAGCCTCCGGAGAGAGCCTGGCTAACTTCTCCTACCCCTTCCCGCTCTCCGAAAACTACGCGCTCGTCTCGGACTTCGACTCCATTCTGATAATGGACGACAAGGGGCACATTTTCCAAAACATAAAGCTGCCGAAAGAATTTTCGGAGGAGTTGAAAAGAAAAAAGCTCGAAATCAAAAGCCCCGTGCCAGTGAAAAAATCGCGCGAGGGAAAGCTCGCCGCCGACGCGTGCGACTACGGCGCGGACGACGCGACCGTCGCCTTGATGGACGCCGCCATCGGCAGAAACATGGGTTCGGTAAAGAGCTCCGACATAAAAAAGCTGCTCGTCAGCGAAGTCCTGCCGCTCGCGTGCCACTTGACGGGCGGAATGGAGCCGATAACCATGCTCGGGACTTTCAGCCTCGAACGCCCGCTCGGCACGGTGAAAGTCGAAGACGACGGCTCCGCGCATTTCAAAGTGCCCGCGAACAGGGCGCTGTCCTTTACCGCGCTCGACTCCGACGGCAAGGCGATAAAGAAGATGCAGAGCTTCGTGAACTTCATGCCGGGAACCGTGACGTCGTGCATAGGCTGCCACGAGCGGCGCGACATGGCGCCTCCGCCCATCATGCACAAGCTCAAAGCCCTCCGCCGTCCGGCGGACGAAATAGCTCCGATTCCCGGGGTGGACTGCGGCGAGGTTCCGGACTTCGCGCGCGACATACAGCCGATTCTGACAAAGTACTGCGCCGGCTGCCACAATCCCTCGAAATTCGCCGCAAAAATCGACCTCACCCCCGGAATGGGACCGATGTTCGCGCGCAGCTATTACGCCCTCTACATGGCGCGCCAGCTCTCCGACGGGCTCAACCGCAACGGCAATATGCCGCCCTACGCATTCGGGTCGGGGTCGAGCGAGCTTCTCAAAAAACTGGAGGGCGGGCACCATGCCAAACGCGCCACCGCCGAGGAGCTAAACCGCGTGAAAACGTGGCTCGACACCGGCGCAATCCACGCCGGCAGCATAGCCGCGGCGGAATCGGGAATGCTTGGCAGCTATTACCTCAACAGGTTCGCCGCACGGGACGCAAAGTGGAGGGAAATCGCCGACATGAACGCGGTTTTCAAGGAGAACTGCGCCTCGTGCCACAAGGGTGAAAAGCGGCTGCCCGACCGCATCAGCCGCGACCGGAAAGAGCGTCTCAACTGGCACTTCGCCTTTTACGAAAAGCCGGATTCGCCGAGGGTGAGGCTCTCGTCGGAAGCGGTGTTCAACCTGACCTTCCCCGAGAACTCCGCCGTCCTCTGCGCGCCGCTCGACGCCAAGGCGGGGGGGCGCGCCGGAAAGGGCGGGCATCCGGCCATATTCAAGTCGCGCGCGGACCCCCGATACCAAACGGTTTTGAAAGCCGTGCAAAAGGCGAAAAATTTCGTCGACTCCAAAAATCCGCGCTACGATTCCCCCAACTACAAGCCGCGCGGGGCGTATCTCAGGGCAATGAAGAGGTACGGCATAATCGGCGGCGAAAATTCCGAAAATTTCAGCGCCTTTGAATGCGACAAAAAATACTGGGACGCCGCAATCAACAGGCCCTTCAAGCTCCCCGAACCTTTAAATGAAAATGAAAAACCTTAACGCAATTATAATCGCCGCGCTATTTTCGGCGCTCGCGCCGTGCGCCGCCGAAAAAACGCCCCCTTCCGTCTACGGAGACATTCCGGACTACGGGGAAAAATACCTCAGCCCAGACTTCGTAAAACTCGGCAAGTCGGCGCTCGCAGTCACTTGCAGAACCGGCGACGAGCTTCTGCTGCTCGACCCCCAATCAAAGGAGGTCAAAGCGCGCGTCCCCCTCGGCGGGCACCCGTCGGGGCTCGCGTTCTCGCCGGACGAAAAATTCGCCTACGTCACGATAGCCGCCCCCGCGGGCGAGCTGCTCAAAATCTCGCTCGCGGACGCCAGGGTGACGGCCCGCGCCCCCGCGGGCCACATGCCGCGCGCCGCCGTATGCTCGGCGGACGGGAAGACCGTGTACGCCGCAAACCAGTTTGAAAACCTCGTCCGCGCCTTCGACGCCGAAACGCTCTCTGAAAAGGCGCGCGGAAAGGCCGTCCGCGACCCGTTTTCGCTCGCGCTCTCCAAAGACGGCAAAAAGCTCTATGCCGCAAACCAGCTGCCCGAGGCCAAGGGAGGGCTCTATGAGGAAAACATCGCCGCTGCGGTGTCGGTTCTGGACGCAAAGACGCTCAAGCCCCTCGCGAAAATCGACCTGCCCAACGGTTCGATAAACGCGCAGGAAATAAAAGTCTCTCCCGACGGCAGGTACGCCTACCTGACGCACGTTGTGGCGCGGTTCAACGTGCCGACCACGCAGGTGGAGCGCGGCTGGATCAACACCAACGCCGTGAGCCTCGTGGACACGGCTTCCGACAAGCTCTACGCGACGTTCCTGCTCGACGACATAGAGCTCGGCGCGGCAAACCCCTACGGGTTGGCGTTCACCCCCGACGGCTCCAAACTGCTCGTGGCGCACTCCGGCACGCACGAAGTCGGGATCATCGACCGCCCCGCCCTCGAAAGGAGGCTCGCGGAAAAATTCGCCGCCAACCCCGACGGCAAAAAGGTTTTCGAAGACATCTGCAACGACCTCTCATTCCTCTCCAACATACGCGAAAGGATCGCGATGCCCGGCTGCGGCCCGCGGCACATAGACGCCGACGGCGCGCGCGCCGTCGCGGGGCTCTACTACTCGGACGTTCTCGCGGAAATCGGCCTCAAAGACGGCTCAGTGAAAAAAATTTCCATAGGCGGAAACGAAAATCTCAACGAGGCGCGCAAGGGCGACCTGTATTTCCACGACGCAAGCCTCTGCTTCCAAAAATGGCTCTCCTGCATAACGTGCCACACGGAAGTGCGTAGCGACGCGCTGAACTGGGATCTGCTCAACGACGGTATAGGCAACCCCAAGCAGTCGAAATCGATGCTGTTCGCCCACTTCACGCCGCCGTCGATGATCACCGCCGTGCGCAAGAGCGCCAACGTCGCCGTGCGAAAGGGGATACAATACATACAGTTCACGCGCCGCCCGGAGGCCGACTCGAAAGCCATAGACAAATACCTGTCGTCGCTGCGCCCCGTCGAGAGCCCGCACCTTAAAAACGGAGACCTCACGGACGCCGCCGAGAGGGGGGCCGTCGTGTTTGAAGAGGCCAAGTGCTCCCGCTGCCACACGGGGGAATACTACACCGACATGAAGCGCCACGACGTCGGGACGGGGCTTGAAGAATACAAGGGATTCGCCTTTGACACCCCAACCCTCCGCGAAGTCTGGCGCACCGCGCCGTACCTGTACGACGGCAGGGCCCGCACGATTTTCGACATGTTAAAATTCCATAACAAAGGCGACAGGCACGGTGTGACTTCGCACCTCACCGACGACGACCTCCGCGACCTGGAGGCGTTCGTCAACTCTCTCTGACAAGCGCCGCGCAGCCTGCGCATAAAAAGCGGGCGGGGAAATCCCCGCCCGCACCGCAAAAAAAGGGAGGCCAAACGGCCTCCCGAAAATTTTAATAATGGCGGATTAGAATCCGAAGATCACGGCCGTGCCGAACCAGAGGTTCTGCTGCTTGCCGCCGATGTTTTCCTCGGCGCCGTCGTTGTTGCACGCCCAGCGTATGCCGGCGGAAAGCGCCATATTGTCGGTCACCTGCACGACCGCGTCGGCGGAGACGCCGGTGTAGACATAGCCGCCGTGGTAGGTAAGCCCGTCCCTGTAATCGGCATAGCCGACATATGCGGCGAGATTGATAGTGCCCCAGTTTTCGCCTATGAGCCACTTGGTGACGGGAGCCTCGTAGGAGAGGCCGCCCTCGACGGTCGTTCCGCTGTAAGTGTAGTTGTAGTAGAACGCCGCGAACGGGGAGACGTTAAAGTCGCCGAGCAAATCGGTCGTGTCGTAGGAGACGGCTACCATGATTTCGCTCTCGTTCTTGCTCTCGCTGTCGTTGTAGGTGTATCCGAGGTACCCGACGTCGAAAGTTATGTTTTCGATGGTATAGGTGAGGCCAGCGTAGAAATCGTTTTCGCCGAATCCGTTGTCGACCCCGTAGAAGCCCCAGTACTCTGCGTAGGCGGCAAGCCCGTTGCCGAAATCGTATCCGAGATCCACCATCGGGTTGATCCCGTGGCCGGCCTGCGCCTTGCCGCGGAATATGTACTCTGATTCATAGGCTACCGTCGCCGAAGCGGAAAAGTTTTCCAAAGGCTTGGAGAGAAGCTCGGTATCGATTAAGGTGTTGACTTCCTTCTCGGGGGCGGCGCACTGCGTCTTTGCGGCGCAGGGAGCGTTCTGGGCCGAAGAGGCGGCCGGCGCCGCTTCCGCCGCGAAGAGCGCGGACGCTGACGCAAATATTGCGGCAATAGATATTATCAGTCTGTTTTCCATCGTTTTTAGTTGGGTTTTGAGTTTGAGTTTAGGGTTAAAGACGTTCAAAAATCACGATTTCCGAAAATTTGTCAAGCGCAACCGCGGGCCCGACCGCAAAATGCGCGGCCCGCGGAAACGTTAGGCTATTCGTTCGAGAAGATTTGGAATCCGTTGTACGCCTCCATGCCGTGCTCGGAGATGTCCAGCCCCCTGAGCTCGTCGTGGCGGGAAACCCTGATTCCAATAGTGTGCTTGATGGCGAGGAATATGATCGAGCTTATTATTACGCTCGCAACCCCAACCGCGGCTACGCCTATAAGCTGCGGAACGAGCGCGTGGTCGGGCGAGAACACGCCCACCGCAATCGTTCCCCATACGCCGCAGACCAGGTGCACCGAAAGCGCTCCGACGGGGTCGTCAATCCTTATCCTGTCAAAGAAGTATACCGAGAACACTACCACCACGCCCGATACCGCGCCTATTATGCAGGCGGAGGCAACCGACACGCAGTCCGCTCCGGCGGTGATGCCCACGAGCCCCGCAAGGCATCCGTTGAGAATCATCGAGAGGTCGGGCTTCTTTTGGGCGAACCATGATGTCAGCATGGCCGCAATGAGCCCGAACGCCGCCGAAAGCGCGGTGGTCGTGAAAACGTACGCCACCATTACCGGATCCGCCGAGAACACGGAGGCTCCGTTGAACCCGAACCACCCGAACCATAGAAGGAACACCCCGAGGGTCGCGAATCCGAGATTGCTGCCCGGAATCGCGTGCGGCTTCCCGTTGACGAACTTGCCGATTCTCGGGCCCAGAAGGAAAGCTCCGACCAAAGCCGCCCAGCCGCCGACCGAGTGCACGAAAGTCGAGCCAGCCAGATCGTAGAAGCCGATATCCTTGAGCCATCCCCCGCCCCAGCCCCACGAGCCGATCAGCGGATAGCCGACAAGGCAGTAGAGAACGGCAAAGGCGATATACGCGCTGAACTTTATCCTCTCCGCCACCGCGCCGGAAACTATCGTGACGGCGGTCGCGGCGAACATCCCCTGAAAGATGAAGTCCGTCCAATAGGAATAGAGCCCGCCGTTGTATGCTATTCCGCCCGCAGCGCCCTCGGGGCTCGATACACCGAACCCTCCGAAGCCCAAAAAATGGCCGAATATCCAGCTGTCGCCGGGATACATCAGATTGAACCCCACAAAGAGATAGGTTATCAACCCTATCGCAACCGTGATAAAGTTCTTGGAGAGTATGTTCACGCTGTTCTTTGCGCGCGAAAGCCCCGTCTCCACGAGGGCGAAACCCGGATGCATCGCAAAGACGAGAATCGTCCCCAGAAGAATCCACAGATTGTTTATCGTAAACATTTCCGCGCTGACGGCGGGCGCGTTCGCCGCGGCGGCCTCTTGCGCCGAAAGCGGCAAGGCGGCAAGCGGCGCGAGTGCCGCGAATAAGACTTTTCTATTCATGATATAAAACTCCCTGTTTTTGGAAAAAAGTTTCCCTTGCGTTTGAAAAATCAGCCTATCGCGTCCGGCCCCGTCTCTCGGGTGCGGACGCGAATGCACTGCTCGAGGTTCAGCACGAAAATTTTCCCGTCCCCGATGTGGTCGGTATGCGCCCCCTTTATGATGGAATCCACGGTAAGGTCGACGAACTCGTCGTTAACCGCGATTTCGAGGCGCACTTTTTTGAGCAGATTGACCTCTATTTCGTTTCCGCGATAGTTTTCGCTGTATCCCCTCTGCCTTCCGCATCCGAGGGAATTCGTTGCCGAAATCCTGTAAATCTGGTTCTTGAAGAGTTCCTTCTTCACTTCACCCAATTGTTCAGGCTTTATGTATGCAATGATCAGTTTCATTGTTTGGATTGGTTGACGCGAAACATATAAGCACGCGGCGTGCCAGTTTTTTTTAAATTTTATATCTATTTAATAATAATATAATTGAACAAATAACCGAGAGGCGGCTGCAAAGCGGCTCCCGCGACAATTTTGTATGCCTTCCGCAATTCGGGACAAAATTGTCGCGCCCAGCGCATTAATGCCGGACATATTTGCAAAAAAATACGCCAAAAGCGCGGCACGCGACGCCGCCTGTAAAAAATCTGAAACAAATTTCCCCAGCGCGCCTTTAACGGGTAAAAGGAGGTCAATATGGGAACCAAGACGATAGCGCTCGCCTGCGCAATTTCCGCCTTAGCCTGCGCGGCATACGCCGGCGATATAGATTCCGACCTTATAGAGGCCATGAAAAACGCCGCCTATGAAAACAAGACGGTGTCGCGCGAAGAATGGCTGGAAGGAATCGAAACGCTCGCGGATTCGCTCATAAAATCCGAAGCCGCGCTCTCGCCTGACGGCGAAAACGAAAAAATTTATTTCGGGGGCATAAAAAACTCCCTCACTTCCGGAAACGAGCACAAGTTTATAGAGGACAGGCTCCGCGAGCTCCTCAAAGACGGAAGCTTCGAAATATCCGGACAGGACTCACAGTCTCCGTTTCCCCCAAATCCGGAAGGGCTCTCGCTGAAAGGCTCGATAGAAAACGCCTCGGCGATTCTCGGGGGCGAAAAAACGGCGGCGTATTCCCTTTCTCTCGAGCTCGAAAGAAACGGGCAGACCGTATGGAAGGACGGAGTGCTGCTGATCCCGTCGAGCCCGTATGTCGAAGAAAAGCCCGCCGCAACGCAGCAGGCTGCCGCCACCGGCGCCATAATGAAGACAAACCTGCGGCCGATGCGCTATCCCGGCAGCTTCGGCCCGAGGCCCATTGTGATAATAAACGAAGACGGCGTCAGGGTAATTCCAACGGGAAGATACAGAATGCACCCGTATTCGCCGAGGCCCAGGCCCATCGTTATAATTCCCAAGCCGAGACCCCCCAAACCCAATCCTCCGCCAAAACCGAGGCCCCAGCCGCGGCCAATCCCTCCCCCGAGGTAAAGAACAATCCGAAAAAACGAGGGCGGCTCAAACTGGAAAACGGCGGATAGCCCCACCGCCTTTCCGGCTTGCAGCCGTCCGATGCAATGCCGGATAAACAGAAATGCGCGCAATTTTGCCGCCACGCAAACGGCGAGCATCCATAAAACTCAAACGTCAGATTTTTCCACAGGGCAGCCGCGGGCCCCGCAATGATTTACAGCTTTGCAAAAGCGGCGCGCCGGCAGAAAATCTTGCCCCACAAATTTTGCCGTTTGCCTAAAATTTCTTCTTAATTTTTTAATTTTTTTCTTATTTTAATCCATTATTCAAATTTGAGGCTTTTTGTCGAGTTCTCCGCGATACCCCATTTTGGCGATTATTCTCCGCATGTTTTTTCTTTGTCATTATGAACACTCCTCAAAATTGATAAAGACATATAAAAAATGTATTAGGTTCATTCATGCAATCCGGTGTTTATTTCCTTATTATCCTCAAAAAACCAGTACGCAACTAAGCATAAATGTCTCAGTTGTATTTGGCGCGTTGCAAGGCTGAAAGTTATATAGCCCTATATTCTATTTGCCTTGTGAAACTTAAAAAACCTTCACAAAAAGAAACCAAACAGCCGAATGTTTTACGCCCAACGCAAAAAATTGCGAAATTCGGGGGAAATGAGACGCGAAGCGCCGATAGGGTTTGGGAAGTTGGCGGAAACGAAAATCTATAGAGAAACAATAATCCCAAAATCCCTATTCCCCAACTTTCGGCGTCTATTCAAAGCCCACTTCCCCGATACAAGTTAAACTTCCATCGTTTTAAACGGCGCAGGCGCGGTAATTCCGTCCGCAAAAATATTCGGCTGTCTGCGCCAACGACGAACAAAAAACCTACCCTTCCCCGCGGAACATCTGACGCCGCAAAGACAACTCAATTGCGCGCCCAACCGCCAGACGGGACGGCACGACGCCTCTTCGGCTATAACTCCCGCGCGCCTTTTTCCGCCTCTACCGTTCGGCGGAAAATTGAAAAACGGAGGATTCCCGAAAAAAGCACACCCCTTCCCCGCCGCCATTGGAAACGGGCGGCGGAAGCGCGGGAAAACCCCGCGACCTATGCGGCTACTGCCCGGGGTTCTCTTCCGGAGCCGGTTCCTTTTTTTCCGCGCGCACGCGCGCAATCTCGCGCTTGCCCATTGAGCGCAATTCGGCAAGCCTCGCTTTCGCCCCCGCCCTCGGGGACGTTTTGCCGAGCTCCCAGCAACTCACTGTAAGCATGCTTACGCCGACGAGCTTTGCAAATTCCGCCTGGGAAAGTCCGAACTTTGCCCTGAGCTTTTTAACGGAAGCCGCGTTAAACCTGAACTTTTTCGACGGCTTTTCGGCGGAAGCTTCCGCGCCCGCCTCGGGTTCAAGCGCTTTGGGTTTCTCTGAAACGGAAACTTTGAGCTCGCGCGAAAGCGCCGCCACCGCCTTGCGCAATTCCGACACCTTGGACTGCAAGGGGGCGACCGCCGCCTTTACTTCTTTGCGGGCAAGCCTGCGAATTTCGTCAAACAAAACGTTTTTTATATCTGCCATTTTTCTATAAAAAATAATGTGGGAATTTATAGCGCACAAAAAAACACAATTCAAGAATTTTTTTAGATATTTTGCTCTCAACTGCCTAATTTTATGTTTCTTTTAAATCGACAAATAATATTTTCAATTCCCCGCAAAAAGTCATCTTACGGAAATTATGTCGTCCCATGAAGTGGTATAGGCCCTGCTGAGCATGTCCCTGCGCGCTCTCCACTTTTTATCCACGCCTTCCGCAAGGGGGAAAAGCGTTCCCCTGCCAAACTTTCTGTTTACCTCGTCCACGGAGGAATAGAGCCTGCTGCGCTCGGGCGACGGCCCGAAAAGCTCCCCCTGCACCGCGCCGCTCTCGAGCCCCCAAAGGGTCGCGCCGCTCTTTTTGTACCGCCTTCCTTCGATGAAGATTTCGCGGAGTTTGGGAAATACCGCCTTTATCATTTCCGACGTGTCGTCGGTGGGGCGCGAAAACGCCACGCTCGCCGAAACACCGCCGCCCTCGAGCCTGCGCGGCGACCGCTCGGGATAATACACAAAATACGCCCCCGCCCCGCCAGCCCGCTGCCCCTGCTCTCGCAGCTTCTCAGCCGCCCTGCCGAGATGGTAGGCCACGGATTGCGAGAGAGACTCGAAATCCCCGACAGGCTCTCCGAAACACCTCGAGCACGCTATGCTCTGCGAAAGCTCTCCCGCGCCGCGCGAATCGCCCGAACAGGGCTTCCCTGCGAGCTCCAGCGCCGTGCGCTCGAGGGTCACGCCGTATTTCTTGCGGAGCCTTGCGCCGGGGCATTCGGCAAGGTCGCGGGCCGTCAGTATCCTGTCGCGCTCGAGCTTCGGCGCGAGCCGCCTTCCAACGCCCCAAACTTCCGAAACGGGAATTTTCCCGAGAATTTCGCGCGCGTCCTCCGGCATTATGAAAACGCCGCCCTCGGTTTTTTTCGCGATGTGGTTGGCGATCTTTGCGAGAGTTTTTGTCGGCGCAAAACCTATGCCGCACGGTATGCCGATTCGCCTGAGAACCGCGGCGCGCGCCATTCTGCCGAAATCGAGAAGATCTATGCCACCGGGCGGAAACACGAACGCCTCGTCGATGGAATACTGCTCTATGTCGCCGAACAAATCTCCGAGAGTCTCCATTAGCCTGCGCGACATATCGGCGTATAGCTCGAAATTTCCCGACCTGAATTCTATCCCGAGGCTGCGCGCGCGCGGGCGCAGCTGAAAATACGGCGCGCCCATCGGTATTCCGAGCGCTTTGAGCTCGTTCGAGCGCGAAACCACGCAGCCGTCGTTGCTCGACAGCACCGCCACGGGGCGGCCTTCGAGCGAGCGGTCGAAAACCCTCTCGCACGACACGAAAAAATTGTTGCCGTCGACCAAGCCCGTCATATTCGGGAAAACCTGCGAACCATGGCGGTGACGACGCCGAAGAGGTCGACGCCGCCTTCGCCGGAAAACGAAAGGCTTTCGCTGCGCGCGCCCTCGGACTCGAGCCTCACGCCCCCCGCGGCCCGCCTGAAACGCCGCGCGACAAATTCCCCGCCGGCAAAAGCCACCACTATGTCGCCGTCCCTGGGCGAAAGGCTGCGGTCGATTACGAGCAAATCGCCGTCGCAAATCCCCGCCCCCACCATGGAATCGCCCGCCATCCGCGCAAAAAACGTGGACGACGGGTTGCGCACGAGTAGCGAGTTCAAGTCGAGCGGCCCGCGGGCGCAGCGGTTCACGGCGGCGGAAAAGCCGTTCAGGCGCGGGGCGAATCCGGATTCTTCTTCCATGGATTTCGTATCGTATTTTTTGATGAAAAGGTCAAGATCCCCCGGCGTTTTTTAGATGTTGACCCGCAAAACGCCCCAAATAATATAAGGGCGTATATAATATGGAATTTGTCATAATCGCCGCGCTAATACTCTCGAACGGAATACTTGCAATGTCTGAAATCGCCCTCGTGTCGCTCAGAAAATCCAATCTCGCCTCCGACGCAAAGGGCGGGAGCAAGTCGGCAAAAGAGGCGCTCGCCCTCGCCGAAAGCCCCGACAGGTTTTTTTCGACCGTCCAAATCGGCATAACCCTTATCGGAATATTGACGGGCATTTACTCGGGCGAGGCAATCGCGGGCAAATTCGGGGAATGCCTCGCCTCGGCGGGAGTCCCGCAAAAGTGGGCGACGCTCGGGGCGCAGGGAACGGTTGTGCTGGCAGCAACATACCTCACGCTGATATTCGGGGAGCTCGTGCCCAAGAGGATCGGGCTGGCCGCTCCCGAAAGGGTCGCAAAGCTCGTCGCCGCCCCCATGACGCTGCTTTCAAAGGCTACGGCGCCGTTCGTGTGGATTCTAAGCAAGTCGAGCACCGCGGTTTTGAAGCTCATGGGCATAAGCCAGGTAAAAAGCAGGGTGACGGAGCGAGAAATAAAATCCCTCGTGGAAGAGGCCGAAGCGGGCGGCGAAGTCCAGCCCGTGGAGCGCAACATCGTCGAAAGGGTCTTTTCGCTCGGCGACCGGTATGTAGAGTCCATAATGACGCCGCGCAACGACATCGTCAAAATAGACGCGTCGTTTTCCAACCGGCAAATCGAAGAGCTCGTAAAAAAACACCCCCATACGGTATACCCCGTGACTGACGGGTCGCTCGACGAAATCCTCGGAACCGTCTCGCTCGAAGACCTCTTCGGGAGGCTCGGCGAGCCCGGGTTTTCCATACGCTCGGCGCTAAAGCCCGTGCACTACTTCAAGGACGACACAAAAGTCTACAACGCGCTCGAACAGATGCGCGAGCTGCGCCTGAAAAACGCGATAATCTCCAACGAATTCGGCGTGACGCTCGGCATCGTCACGCTAAACGACATTATCGACGCGGTTCTCGGGGACATGCCCGAAGCCAATGAAGAGGACGACATAGTCCGCAGGGCGGACGGCACATTTCTCGTAAACGGGCAGTGCCCCTTCCACGACTTCCTGATATTCTTTGAAATCGACGACCAGACGCAGACATGCAACACGGTGGGCGGCCTGATACTCGCGCTGTTAAAGCGCATACCGAAGGCGGGCGAAAGGGTCGAGTGGAACGGCTTCGAGCTCGAAGTGGTGGACATGGACGGCGCGCGCATAGACAAAATAATAGCCAAGAGGCTGCCGGTCGATTTCGAGGCGTAGGCGCCGCTTTCCCGCGCGCCCGGCCGCGCGTTCGAACAAGAGCCAGGTGGCGGGGATGAGCGTTGCGGAGCAGGCGATAGCCGATTCGCGCAGGATACTCGAGGCCGATTTGCTGGACATATTTTTTCCGGACGCGAGCGGCAATGTTTTGTCCGCTTCAAACGCGGATTTTTACAATGCGTTTTTGAATCTTGTCGGAGGCGGGGAGGCGTACCGAAACAGGGACGGCTCCGTCAGGCAAAATTTGTCGCCGCGCATAAGGGCGGCGGTGCTGGCGGCGATGCTCAATCCCGAAAGGCGCGAAACGGTCGAAAGGCTGCTGGACAATCCGGAGGGCTACAGCGCGCTGATCAACGGGCTGATGCAATCCGCGGCGAATCTCGCGGAGCTTGCGAACAAGCCCGAATACGACCTTTCCGGCGAGCTTTCGCAAGCGGTGGAGCTCTTTGTGGAAACGCGCGACAAAGGGCAGACGGTAGACGAGTTTGCCGCGCAAACCGACATGTTCAGGGAAGCTCCGTCCGCCGAAACGATGTTTCTGATGAGGCTCTTTGAGGAGAACGCGAAAAGCTCCGGCGGCATTTCGGGAGTACTGAGGCAATACGCGGCGGAATGCAAGAAGATAGACACGACGACGCAGTCGCTATTCGGAGAGGAAAATCCGACGAAACTCGAAAAGCTTGAAGAGGCTTACAGGCATTATGCGGCAGACCTTTCCAACGAGGCTGGAAATGGAAATCTCCGCTGGAGGGACACTGGGGAGCCCACGGCGGAGGAAATATCGGAAGCGCAAAAGCAGTACGAGGAGGTTAAATCCAAGTACATGGGGACGCCTTTATGGATGAAAGCTCCGAACGGCAAGCGCACAAATTTGACGGAAGAGCAATGGGTGCGGGTCAGAACACCCAATTTCAAAAGGTGGTTTGACGATTGGGAGATGCTCGCGGAAGCCTATCCCGAACACGAAATCTTTGACATAGATGAAGCGTACAAATTCGCAAGGGGGAATTTGCAAGGCGGCAAGTTTACAAGCAAAGACGGGCATACTGCAACTTTGGGAAGAAGCGGTATCGATAAAATGAACAGCGGTTTGGCGCGCGGCAAAACCGGCAACAATAGGCTTCACGCGCTCGCTTTTGCCAACGTGGGGAAGTTGTTCGAAAATTCCGAACTTCTTGAAGCGGAACCGCCAAGAGACGGAGACTCGAATATTAAGCAATATTTGAAGTTTTATGCTCCGCTATATATGGACGGAGGGTTCTATGTTGTAAAGATTACGGCAAGAGAACTTTATAGCGGAAACAAGCTATATTCCCTTGAAGGACTTGATATAATAGAAGAATCCGAGTATAGAGGGCAGCCGCGCGGTTCAAAAGAGAACTCGATTTCTGCCGATTACTCGGATTCTGTAAAGAATTTCGTAAAAAAAATTCGCGAAGTCAAGGGAAATGTTTCCAAAGTCGTGGACGAGAACGGAGAGCCGAAAGTGGTTTACCACGGTAGTCCGTATTATGGATTTACGATTTTTAAAAATGAATCTTATTTCACAGCCCAAAAAAATTACGCAGCGCGTTATAAAAAAGGTGGCAATAACAGCGGAATCTACGATGTGTTTCTGGATATAAAAAATCCGTTTGACACGCGCAGTAAACGGGAACGGGAGATTTTTGAAAAAGAGTTTTACCGCAAATGGGGCAATGGCGCGCCGCTTACAGAGCGAGGTTTACCCGATTGGACGGACGGAAGTGATTTATTGGAGTTTATAGAGGAAAAAGGCTACAATTACGATGGTATAATTCTTGATGAAGGTGCCGACGGCGGATATGGAGAAACGGTATCTTTTAGAGGAGAATCTTATGTTCCTCTAAACTCCAATCAGATAAAATCTGCGACGGACAATATAGGAACGTACTCTGAAAATCCGGATATAAGGTGGAGGATAGAGGACGATGAGGCTCTTGAAAGGATAAGGAAGCTTTCCGCCGCCGACATTGAGGGTATAATGGACGAAGCCGAGCGGGTTGAGTCCGACAATTTAAAAGAGTCCAAAGGGCGAAGCGCGGCAAGGGTGGAAGCCGACCGCGAAAAATACATACGCGACAATATGTCGAAATGGGAGGAAGGCGGGGAGGAAGACTACCGCTATTACCGCAATCCGAAGGCCTACGAAATATCCGAAAGCGGCGGGGAATACAAAGTCGAAGACGATGACGGCAATGAGCTCGACTTTTTCACAGAGCTCGAAGATGCGAAAAGATACGCGCTCGAACGCCGGTGGGAAGACGATGTCTACGACGAGCTCGACTACAAGGAGGATTTGTACGAGGACAACCCGCAAAACGCAATGCGCAAGCGGTTTGAATACGCATTGCGCAAAATAGGAATAGAAATCGTCAACAGCACGGGCGGGACTTTCAACGGTAGCGAATACATTTATTTGGAGCTGCCGAACGGGGAGGAAAAGAAAATCCGCTTTGCCGACCATCCGCAGGTTTACTCCGCGGACATGTCTGTGGAGGAGGATTGGCGGGCGGCGTTTAAGTTCTTTGTGGAAAGGGTGCAAAGGGAAGACTGGACGGAGGAAAACTATCCCGACAACATACGCTGGAAGATAGACGACCCGTCGCCGGAGCGCGTGGAAAAGCTGAGAGCCGCAAGACCCGTGGAAATCGGTGAAAACGACTACAATGGGCTTTATGAATTGAACGCGAAGTCGGCGCGCGAATACGTCCTGAAAAAATTGCGCGGCAGAAAATATGTCAACGCCGACACCGGAGATGAAATTGAAGTAGGGCGAGTCGGGACGAAAAAAATTACTTCCCATGGCAGTCGCAATAAGGACTATTTGCGTTCATTTGCGGCGATTCCGCAAATGATAGAAAACGCGGTATATCTCGGGGAAGAGCCGAATGAAAAAGGCAACAGCAAGTATGACAAATACCGCTACTACGCCTGCGGCTTAAAAATCGGCGGCAGGGATTATACGGCGCGCCTTACAATCGGAGAACGCAACGGCAAATGGTACTACGACCAAGCCTTGACGGAAATGGAAAAGGGAGACCTTATCGGACAGGTGTCCACACAGATAAGCATGCTCTCCGCCCGAGGGTCTCCCAATGATTTTATAGACAACAGATTAATTTCGCTTCTGCAAGAAAATAATTCGGAAAATTCTTCGAGGTTAAGATTTTTGCTCCGGCAGGATCGGCGGGAAAATCCGGTAATATGGGCGAGCATAGTGCTTGCGAAGCAGATACTGCTCGGCAGGGCGATAACGAGCGCAAGGCTGGACAGGGTGTTGCCGCCCGAAAGGTTCGACGGCACAAAGCGCGAATACGCCGTAAACCGCGCGCGGGAAATCGCCGAACGGTACAGGGCCGACAAGGAGAAGTTCGGGAACGATTTGAATCTCGGCGTCCAGCGGGCGGAAAACGATTTGTATTGGACGCGCGACGTTGTGGAGGAAATGTACGCGTCTTTCCGCCGCGACGGGGAGGAATACGGGATAGCCAGGCAAAGGCTTATGGAATGGCTCAAAGAGCGGCGGCAGCGGGACTTGGAGACCGTAAAAGGGCTATCGTCGGAAGAGCTCGGCATAGACGTGCCCGCCGCCATAGAAGACGCGCTTGAAAAAGAGCCGGAGCGCAGAAAGCCCGGGGAAAATACTGCGGAAGAATCCGGCGGGGAAACGTTTGAAACCTCCGGAGAGGGGATAGACGCGGAAATTGAAAGCGCGAGGGAAAAGCCCGCGCCTTCCTCGATACGCGACATAATAGGGAAAATCCGCGCGGGAGTGACAAAGGCGGCAAAGGCGCGCGGAATGGACGAAGCCGCGCGGCGCAGGGCGTACAGAAACACGCTTGCCGAAGTTCTCCGCGAATCCGCAAAACGCCTCACATACGGCAGGGAGCGCGAGGCGATAATGAAAAAAATCTCGGATTTGTCCGCAAAGGGATATTCCGTAATAAAAATCAAAGACGGAGAGCGCGCCGGGCAAAAGATAGACAATTACACTTTGCGCGCCGAACATATAGCGTTGCGGATATTCAACCGCGGAGTGAGGGACACAAAGAGGGAACTTTCCGAAAAGTTTGAGAAAATCGTTTCGCACAAGGGCAAAAAGCCGTCAAGGATGGAACGCGACGACAAGCGCGCTCTTGCGGGAGCCGTCCAAATGCGCGTTTACAACATAAAGCGCTATTCCGAAATGGACGCTGCGGAACTTGAAGCCGAATATTCCGCAACAGTGGACAGGCTCGAAAACGTCGAGAAAAATTTTGCAGAGCGGATTCGACATTATGGCGCCTTTGCAAAAGCGATAAGCAAAGAAATCCGAAAGCGTGCTGCGATAGTTCAATATGGGCTCCCGCCCTTCCCCGCTTCCGATACAATCCAATATCGCCCGTTGTGCGGACAAAGCAAACGACGGAAACGAGAACAGAAATCGTCAAACCCGAAAATGAGATGCATAACATGCGAAAGCGACAAAACCCTGGCGCGCCTGATTTCAATAAAGCTCGATTTGAGTTTATACGCATCCGCGCCGGATTCATATTGCCACGCAAGTCTTGCGGCTTAGGCAAGACATAATGCCCAAAGCAAAAAAAGCGGCATTCATCGGCAAAAAAGCCGCTACCCCGCGCATGGGGAAACGGCTTAAAGAAAATTTGGGCGATAGGATCCCCCGCATTGCATTGAATTTCGCGCTTGCCGCCGCCCTTCCGCAAGATTGCCCGCGCAAAAGGCGTTTTGGCGGAGCGCAAAGCCCCCCTCAGAAGCGCGCCTCGAGATCGTCGAGAATCCTGTCGAGTTCCGCCTTGGCGCGCTTCTTGGCCTCGGCGAGCCCCGCGGAGTCCTCCGCCTTTTCGTGCGCGAAAGCGTAGAACTTTATCTTGGGCTCCGTGCCGCTTCCGCGGACGGCGAAACTGTACCCGTTTTCGAGCGTATAAAAATAGAATTTTTCGCTCGGGATGCGGATTCCGTCGGCGTCGAAAATTTCGTCTTTGGCGAAGTTGACGGCTTTGGCGACCTTCACGCCGCCGACGCTCTCAAGCGGGCACTCGCCGAGATTCGCGAGAAAATCCTGAATCTGCTTTGCGCCCGCCGCGCCCTCGCGGTACACGCTGCGGAGGCTTTCGAGATAGTAGCCGCATTTGAGGTATATGGAGTCGAGGTATTCGTCCACCGTCATGCCCTTGGATTTCAGATAGCCGAGCATTTCACAGAACATTATGACGGCGGAGTTGGCGTCTTTGTCGCGCACGAGGTCCGTGCCGAGATACCCGTAGCTCTCCTCGCCGCCGAATACGAAGAACGTCGAATGCTCCTGCGAAAGCTTGGCGCGCTCGAGATACGAATATTCGTCGGCGGACTTCCCGAGGGCCTCTTCAAGCCGCCTGCGGTAGAGTTCGAGCCTGCCGCCTATCCACTTGAAGCCCGTGAGGGTGTTGACGCACTTGACGCCGTACGACTGCGCTATCTTGTCCTGCAAGGGGGTTGTGACGAACGTCTTTATGATGGCGCACTTGGAGGGATCCGAAATTATCCCCTTTTCAATCATGCGCGATATGCGGTAGTCGGCCAAAAGCGAGCCTATCATGTTGCCCGTCAACAGGCGGATTTCGCCGGAGCGCGCGCGGATCGCCACCCCCATGCGGTCGGCGTCGGGGTCGGTTGCCATGAGGCATTCGGCGCCGGTTTCGCGCATTTTCCGTATGCCCATCGAGAGCGTTTCCGCATATTCGGGATTCGGCTGCCTGACCGTCGGGAAGCGCGAATCCGCCTTCATCTGGGGCTCGACAAAATGCGGTTCGAGCCCGAAGTGGCGCATGACCCTCGGGCACATTGCCGCCCCCGTTCCGTGCACGGACGTGTAGACGACTTTCGGCTTGTTTGCCGCCAGAACCTCCGGATCTATAACGCAGTTTTCTATGGACTTTACATAGTCCTCCTCCGCCTCCGCGGGAACCGTTTTAACGCCCGACAAGTCGATTTCGAGAAACTTGCCGACGTCGCTCCACGCCACTTTTCCGACCTCGCCGACTATGCCCTCCGCGTGGGGGCTTATCGCCTGCGCGCCGTCGGAAAAATAGACCTTGTAGCCGTTGTCGTGGGGCGGATTGTGGGACGCCGTTATGACAATCCCCGCCGTGGTTTTCAGGCGGCGGACGGTGAAAGACAGCTGGGGCGTGGAGCGGGGGGAGTCGAATATGTACGCCTCGCCGCCCATGCGCGCCCAAACGGAGGCCGCAAGCTCCCCAAACCTCTTTGAGAAGTGGCGGACGTCGTAGGCAACGGCGAGCTTCGGAACTCCGCCGGCGGCGCCGAGGTGCGACTTGCAATAGTTGAAAAGCCCCATCGTGGCGCGGACGACGTTGAAGTCGTTCATATTGTTCGCCCCGACTGCGGCGTGCTCGGGCGTGCCCTGCTCCGACTGCCTTCCCAGCTCCGCCATGGCGGGGGATTTTCCTATCGTGCGCCCCCTCATTCCGCCGGTGCCGAAAGCCAGAAATCTGAAAAACCTGTCGTCTATCTCCTCGTACCTGCCCTCCTCAAAGAGCTCCACGAGGGCGTCAACCGCCCACTCGGGCAGGAAATTTTCGGCCAGCCACGCGGAAATGTTGGCGGCGGAGCTCTCCATTATTTTGCCGGAAGCCTCCGACATGAGCTTTTTGAGATGGCTTATTTTGTCTGACATAAATTTTCCTTCGCTTATTTGTTAAAAAAGCGGCCGATGCAAAGCCGGCCGCCGGACGCAATCCGCTCCGGCGCCACGCCGGCTTCAGCGCTCGGGTCAATACGGGAGCGGGTGGGACTTGCAGAGCCCGACCGCGATTTCCTTTGCCTTGGCTATGCGCGATTCGTCCTCGGGGGCGCCCAAAACCAGATCTATGGCTTCGGCGATCTTTTCCATGTCGGCTTCGTCCATGCCGCGGCTCGTCACGGCGGGGGTTCCGAGGCGTATGCCGCTTGCCTTGAATGGCGAGCGCGTCTCTCCGGGAACCGTATTTTTATTGGTCGTGATATTTGCCTTGTCGAGGGCGTTCTGGGCGTCCTTTCCGGTGAGGTCCGGATGGCTCTTGAGCAGGTCGAGCAGTATCAAATGGTTGTCCGTGCCGCCCGAGACGAGCCCATAGCCGCGCTTTTTGAGCGCCTCCGCGAGAGCCGCCGCATTCTTGACGATCTGCGCCTGGTACTCTTTGAAAGAGTCTTTGAGCGCCTCGCCAAAGCATACCGCCTTGCCCGCTATGACGTGCATGAGCGGCCCGCCCTGCACTCCCGGGAATATCGCCGAATCCACGGCTTTGGCGAGCGCCTCGTCGTTCGTCATGATAAGCCCCCCGCGCGGGCCGCGCAGGGTCTTGTGGGTGGTGGTGGTGACGAAGTCGCAGTGCGGCACGGGAGACGGGTGCAGGCCAGCGGCGACGAGCCCCGCTATGTGGGCGATGTCGGCCATCAGCAACGCGCCGCTCTTCTTGGCGATTTTGCCCATTCTCTCAAAGTCGATTTTGCGCGGATATGCGGAAGCCCCGACCGTTATGAGCTTGGGCTTCTCGGAGAGTGCGGTCTCTTCGAGCTTGTCGTAGTCGATGAAGCCGGTTTCGACATCCACGCCGTAGTTTACGACGCTGAAAAGCATTCCGGAAAGGTTCTTGGGATGGCCGTGCGTGAGGTGCCCGCCGTGCTCGAGGCTCATCGTCAGGATCTTGTCGCCGGGTTTGAGGACAGCGGCGTAGACGGCGGTGTTGGCCTGAGAACCCGAATGCGGCTGGACGTTGGCGAACTTCACGCCGAAAAGCTCCTTGGCGCGCTCTATCGCGAGCCGCTCCACAACGTCCACAAACTCGCAGCCGCCGTAATACCTCTTTCCCGGGTACCCCTCGGCGTACTTGTTGGTGAGCGTTGAGCCCATCGCCTCCATGACCGCCGGAATCACGAAATTTTCCGACGCTATGAGTTCGATATGAGTTTGCTGACGTTCGGTTTCGCCGCATATTGCGTCGAATACCGCCTTGTCGATTTCCTTTAAGGAGCCTGCTTGAATCGCCTTGTTCATAAATAAAAAATCCTATTTCGTACCGGAACCGGCTTTTGTCAACACAAAGATTCCCGCGCCCACGCCGCCCGCGGAGCCGGAACAAAAAAGCCTATGAATTTTCGAAATCCATAAACTTGCACACCCTGCGCTCGTGCCTTCCGCCCTCAAATTCCGTCGAGGCGAAAATGCGCGCAATGGATTCCGCGAGCGTCGGCGTTAGGTATTTCGAGCCCATGCACAATACATTAGCATTGTTGTGCAGGCGCGAGAACTTCGCCGCGTCCTCAGATAGGCACAGCGCGGCGCGGATTCCGCGGATTTTATTGGCGGCTATCGACATCCCTATGCCCGAAGTGCATATCAAAACGCCAAAGTCCGCCTTTGCGGAGTTTACGTCGCCGCATACGAGCCTGGCAAAGTCCGGATAATCGACGCTCGCGGAATCCGCGGGCCCCCTGTCCACAACTTCATAACCCGCCGCGGAAAGCGACTTGGCGAGCTCGCATTTGAGCGCGAACCCCCCGTGGTCGGAGCCTATGCTAAGAGTTTTTTTTGAGCTCATGTTCGAGATATTTTACGATGTGCGGAATCGCCTCGGCGATTTCGTCGCGCACTTCTATGTATTCGGAGAGCGGGCCGCCGTAGGGGTCGGGAACGTCGGGGTGCTGGCAGTCGGGAATCATCTGGCGCACGGTGAACATGCGCTCCGGCGGATTCTTGTAAAAATTCCTGACTTCGTCTATGTGCGAACGGCTCATCGCGAACAGCGCGTAGCATTCGTCGAGCATCTTCTGGGTGAGCGACTCCGCCCTGTACGAGCTTATGTCTATGCCGACCCGCACGAGGGCGGACACGGAATTCGCGCTCGGCGGCATTCCGTCCACTGCGGAAGTTCCGGCGGAGATTATTTCAAGCCCGCGTACGGGGGACGTCTTGGGGCGCGCCTCTATCGCGTGTTTCAGGAGCGCCTCGCCCATAGGGGAGCGGCATATATTGCCCGTGCAGAGGAATATTACTTTGTTTTTCACTTATGAGCCGGTGTCTTGGTTTTCAGAATATTGGAACAATTCTCAAAAAAACCGCCGCGCTGTCGAGCATTTTTAAAAACCGCCGCCGCCGGAGCGTCCGAAAGCCGAAAAAGCTTGGAAATCGCGCCGCGGGAATTTATTTATTTTTTAAATGCCGGCTATGGACAAGACTTTTTTGAGGAAAACTTTACTTCTATCGGCGGCGGCTTTGTCCGCCGCTCTCGCGCCGCTTCGGGCGGCGGCGCAAGACGCCCCGTTCGACGCAAAGACGGCGGCGGAGTTTATATCGCAAAACCCCGACTTTAAGAAGTGCGCCGCCGGCTTCGCGCGGCGCGCCGATTCGCTATACGCTGACTCGAAATTTCCCGAGGCCTCCGCAGCGCTGTTCGCCTCCGAATTTTTCGGATTCTTCGGAGAATTCGCGCCCGGCGCACCCGCGGAGCTCTCGGGATTCATGCTCGCCGACCCCGGGCTGCTCTCCGACTTCTTTTCCGCCCTCTCGCCAAAGGACGACAAACCGAAAGTCGCAAAAGCGATCGTCGACATCTGGAATTCGGACGCGGAAAGCTTTAAAAAATTCCCGAGGCTCGCGCTCGCGATAGCCGTGGTGTTCGACACCCCTCCGCCGAAGAGCTGGCCGCACGCCCAAGTCTCCGAAAAATACCTGCCGCGCAAATTTCCCGAACCTGCCGGCGCGTTCGCCGAATGGAAGGCCGCGCGCGATAGGGGCCGGCTGCTGTTCAGGTTCGAGACAATGTCGCTCGACGAGCTCAAATACCTCGTCGCCTCCGCCGCTTCTCCGAAAGACCGCGAGTGGGCGCAAAAGTCGATATCCATAAACGCCTCCAACATAGCGCGGCTCTACGCTTCCGTGCCCTACGACCGCGGGAGGCTCGCCGCCAAGCGCTTCGACTGGGAGGGCGCCGACTACCGCCTGAAAACCATACGCGAGACCGGCGGAATCTGCACCGACCAGGCGTACTTCGCGGCGGAGGCCGCCAAGGCGCGCGGTGTTCCGGCGTTTATATTCACAGGCGCGGGCTCCGACGGATTCCACGCGTGGACTGCGGCTATGAAAAAGCCCGGCAACTGGGAGTTCGGCATAGGCAGATACGAGGGAGCGCGGTTCGTCACCGGCAGGACAATAGACCCCCAGACTTGGGAGACCGCCTCCGACCACGACCTCGAAAGCCTGCGCGAGGGCTTCCGCAACGGCGGAAAATACCGCGAAAACGAGCTTCACACGATTTTCGCCGAAAGGTTTTTCAAGGCGGGCGACTACGCCGGCGCGGAAAAGTCCGCGCGCAGGGCGATTTCCGCCGACAAGCGCAACGCAAAGAGCTGGCGGCTGCTCGTCGACTCCGCTCGCAGGCGGGGCGACGCAAAATCGGCGCGCGCGGCGCTCGACGCGGCGGTCAAGGCGTTTTTCAAATACCCCGACATCGACGCCGAATTCCGCCGAGAGCTCATAGCCGACCTCAAGGCATCGTCGGAGGACGCCGCCGCCCGCAAGCTTTCCACCTCCATAATAATAAAGACAAAATCCGAGCGCCCGGACATCGCAATGTCCTTCGCGCGCACGGAGCTTGAAGAGGACATCGCCGCGGGAGAAGCGGAGAGGCTGGCGACTTCATACAAGCGGCTGCTCGGGATATTCAAGGGCGACGCGGCGATGGCGGCGACCGGAATCACAATACCCATACTGAACGCCCTCCTGAAAAAGGGAAAAATCGAAGAGACGGACACAATTATGAAAGTCACCCGCCAAACCCTCAAAACGTCGAAAGACTCCACGCTCGTCCAGCTGCTCGACGACATCGAAAGGCAGCTTGCCAACATAAAGGCGAAAAACGCCCGGGGGGAAAATAGATGATTAGATTGGCGCGCATACCGGCGGCGGCGCTGTCCATAGCTGCGGCTTTCTGCGGATTCGCCTCCGCCCCCGGGCCCTCCGAACAAACCGCAAAACCGTGGGCGTGGTTCTGGGCCATGGGCGGCGCAATGGAAGAGCGCGGGCTCTCCGAAGAGCTGGAGCTCATGGCGGAATCCGGAATCGGCGGAATCACCCTCATTCCGATTTACGGGGCAAGAGGCGACGAAAAAAATTACACGGAACTGCTCTCGCCGCGCTTTATGGAGCTTGTAAGGCATGCGTCAAAGGAATGCGCGCGCCTCGGAATGGGCTTCGACATGGCGTTCGGCAGCGGCTGGCCGTTCGGCGGGCCGTGGATTGCGAGGGAAAATTCCGCCAAGCGCATAACCGCCGATATGAAATGCGAGAGCGTCGGGTTTAAGGTGAAGCGCTCGGCGCCCGGCGGGCACGGCTATGTTGTGGACCCGTTCGGGAGCTCGTCGAACATAGTCCACGCGGAGAAATTCAGGGAAATTTTTTCGAGACCCGAAAACAGGGGAATCGTGCGCGCGTTTTTCAACGACTCCTACGAATTTTACGGCGCGAACTTCACGGACGCATTTTACGAAGAGTTTGAAAGGCGGCGCGGGTACGACTTCCGCCCCTACGCCCGCGAGATTTTCGCGCAGTCGCCGAAGCCTTCGCGGAGCGCGGAAACCTCCGCCGCCCCCGCCGGATTCGGAAGCCTCGGCGCGGAAAAGTCCGCGAGGATATGGCAGGACTACCACGAGACGATATCCGACCTGCTGCTCGACAACATGGTTGAAATCTTCGCCCGAACCGCGCGCGGGCTCGGGGCGGCGAGCGTAAACCAGGCCCACGGATCTCCGGGCAACCTCCTCGACCTGTACGCAAAGTGCGACATTCCCGAAACCGAATCTTTCGGGTCGAGCGGCTTCAAAATACCGCTCGTGCGGCGCGACGGCGAATATCCCGCACAAAACTTCGGGCGCCCGAACCCGGACATGATGAAATTCGCTTCGAGCGCGGCGCACATATCGGGGCGCAAACTCGCCGCGGCGGAGGCGTGCACGTGGCTAACAAACCACTTCAAAACCGCCCTATCGCAGATAAAGCCGGAGCTCGACGCGCTCTTCTGCGCGGGCATAAACCACATTTCCTACAACGGCTGGACATATTCCCCGCCCTCCGTTCCGTTTCCGGGCAGGCTATTTTACGCAGCCTCCAACTTCAACCGCAACTCCGCGTTTATCGACTTTCTGCCGCATTTGAACGGATATGTATACGAAGTCCAAAAAACCCTCCAAAACGCCCCGCACGACAACGACGTGCTCGTATACTTCCCAATCCACGCGCTCTGGAAAAAGTCCGGAGGCCCCGACCACGTTCTGATGCTCGACGTCCACCGCGCGCAGGAGTGGCTCGGGCGCGCGCCGCAATTCGCCGACACGCTGCGGGAGCTTAACTCGGGCGGATTCGCGTTCGACTACGTATCCGACGCGTTTTTAAGAGAGGCGGCTTGCGAAAACGGCCGGATAAGGCTCGGGGGCGGCGATTACGCCGCGCTCCTCGTCCCTGACGTCGGAGAGCTGCCGATAGAGACATTCCGCCAAATCGACAGGCTCGCAAAGTCCGGCGCGAAAATCGCCTTTCGCAATTCCGTTCCAAGCGGCGTGACCGGCTTCGGAAACCTCGAGGCAAACCGCGCGGAGGCGGCGAAAATCCGCGCTTCGTGGGAAGACCTCCCGAACGCCAAGGCTGGCGAAACCGCGCCCATGCTCGAAAGCTTCGGCGCAAAGCCCGAAAAATCGCTCGCGCAAAACGGCATTTCGTTTTACAGGATGAGGGGAGGCGGCGGCAAAATATGGTTTGCCGCAAACCTCTCCGGCAAATTTTCCCGAGGGAAAATAAGGCTGTCGTCAGACGGGGGCGGCGATTACGCATATTACAGCCCGCTCACGGGCGAAAGCATGAGGCTCGCGCAATCCGGCGGGGAATTCGAGCTCGCCCTCGCCCCGGGCGAATCCTGCTTTTTGGCGGAATCGGAAGAAAAATCCCCAAAGCCCGGCGCCTTTCCGCGAACCGCCGCAAAAATCCCGATAAAAGGGGAATGGACTATAGACTTCCTGCGCCCCGTGCCGGACGGAGGCGGGCAAGAATTGCCCCCGCAAATAAAGGCTCGGGAGCTCAAAAGCTGGACGGAGCTCGGCGGGAAAGCCGCGCAAAGCTTCGGGGGATTCGCCAGATACTCCGCCGAATTTTCGCTCTCCGGCGCCGGCGCGGAATACGCCATAGACATAGGCGACCCCCGCGACCGCGCGAGCGTATATATAAACAAAAAGAAAGTTGCCGACATCTGGTGCGCCCCGTTCAGGGCCAAAATCCCCGCGGGAATTTTGAAGGACGGGCGCAACCTGCTGGAAATAGAGGTCGCAAATTCGTCGTTCAACCGCGTCCGAGCGCTCGCCGCAAAAAACCCCGATTGGAACCGCGCAAACAACATTTTCGACATCACCTACGGCAAATTCGAGCCCGAAAAAAAGCCGCCCGAACCGTCCGGGCTGCTCGGCGAAGTCTTTTTGGAAAAACTATCGAAATAAAGCGAAATGAAAATCCACAAACTCACGGCCATCGCGCTGGCGGCCGCCTTGTCCGCCAACGCCCAGATATGCGAAACGCTCACCGAGCGCACGACAAACCTGAAAGAAATCGGGCGCATCAAAGGGGTAAACTCCGAGGAAAGCCGCGCAAATAGGCTCGGGGTAGGCTTCGAGTGCCTCGACAGAAAAGTCTTCGACCCCGAAAAGGTCTACGACAAAATCGCGAAGTCCGGGTTGAAATTCGCCCGGTGCCAAACCGGCTGGGCGCGCACTGAAACGCAAAAGGGCAAATACGATTTCGCGTGGCTCGACTCCGTCGTAGACAACCTGCGCGCGCGGGGGATTCAGCCCTGGTTTAACGTCGGATACGGCAATCCGCTTTATATGGACAATCTCACCAACCCCACCGGCGTCGGGCACGTCCCGCTCTATTACGGGGAAGAATGTTTGCAAGCGTGGAAAAACTATGTCCGCGCGCTCGCAAGGAATTTCAAGGGGCGGGTAGACCAGTTTGAAATCTGGAACGAGAGCAACCACCTGTCGTTCTGGCAGCCCGAAAAGCCCGACGCCAAGGAGTACGCAAAACTCCTGAAAATCTCCGCCGACGAAATACGCAAAGAAATTCCCGCCGCAAAAATCGGGGCGGCCATGGCGGGAAGCCCGCCGGCATATTTTAGGGACCTGTTCGCCGCCGGCGCGGGTGAAATTCTGGACTTCGTATCCATACACCCCTATGACAACGTTCCGGAAATCGCCTACGACCAAAGGGTCAGGGGGGCGCTTTCAATACTGCGCGAATTCGGCGCCGGGCACGTCAAACTGCGGCAGGGGGAGGCGGGCTTCCCATTCCGCATTCCGGCCGACTGCTGGAAGAAATCGTGGCACCCGAGCGACGAGGACATCCAGGCGAAATGGATGCTGCGCAGGTTCGTAATCGACCTGCACAACGGCCTCGACATGTCCTCCATTTTCATGGTCTGCGACTTCAACCCCAACTATAAAGTCGGCGGCAAAAAGCAGCCGGTGGAAGCCCAATGGGGGCTGATCGAAAACGCGCCCAATTACAGGCCTCGCAAGGCGGTGGAAGTCGCAAGCCGCATATGCGCCCTGCTCGACGACAAAACCGAACCCGCCGAATGCGCGTTCAGGCTCGGGCCGCAAATTCCAGAAGGCGTCCGCGTCTCGAGGCTCGCGGACGTCGCCCTGAACGCCGCCACAAAATGCTTTGCGCGCAACGGCTATCCGATGGTAGCCTATTACATGCCCGAAGACCTCCAATTTAAAAGCCGCGTAATAGAAAACGTTCCGGCAACATTTGTGTGGGGGAAGGCGGCAATAGAAAATCCCGTAATAGTCGACCCGTTCGACGGCAAGATATACGCCGTGACCTCCAAGTTTTACGGCGGAGGCGCGGGCGCGCTTCCCGTCGCTGACTATCCGCTGATGCTCACCGACAGGGCGGCGATCGCCGATATCGCCGAATTTTTAGAATAGCGGCCCCGCGCAAAAGAAAAGCCGTCCGGAAAACTCCGGGCGGCCTTTTTTTGCAAAATCGCGCGGGAAACGCCCCGCAGGCGGCGCTTCAATCAAAGCTCTACAGTCTTGCCCGTGCGCGCCGACTCGTCCGCCGCGAGCACTATTTTGAGGCTGTTTACGGCGTCGGCGAGATGCTCCGACAAATCCGCGTCCTCGGTTATAGCCCTGTAAAAATAGAGCTGCTCGCGCGCGCAGAGGTCGTCGTGCTTCGGCTCGTCCTTAGTGTCTATCCATTCGTCCTCGCGCGCCCAGCTTCCGTCGGGAAGCGTCTCGGAGGAGTGGACGCGCAGCTGCTCGGTCTTTGTGTGCGAGTCTATGTCGTCCGACTTCGAATCGCCGCCCGCGTCCTTCGCGCGGATGGAGACGCAGCCCTTCGGGCCTATGACGTCCTTGACGAAAAACGCGTTGGTGGACATCATCGGCCCCCAGCCGGCCTCGTACCATCCGACGGATCCGTCCTCAAACGTCACCTGCAGCTGCCCGTAATTGCGCTGGTCGGGATTCAGCTCGGGGCTGAGATTCGCCATGATCCCGCTCACGCGGACGGGCTTGGAGCGCGTCATCTGGCACATTACGTCGACGTAGTGGACGCCGCAGTCCACAATAGGCGTCAGCGACTTCAAGAGGTTCTTGTGCCCCTCCCATGTTTTGCCGTGCGACTGCTGGTTGAGGTTCATGCGCATCACGAGCGGCGAGCCCAAAGTCCGCGCGAGCTCTATGAATTTTATCCATGACGGGTGGTGGCGCAGTATGTAGCCGACGACCACTTTTTTGTTCAGCCTTTTCGCGCACGCCGCCACGCGCTCCGCGCCCTCGACCGTCGAGGATATCGGCTTTTCGACGAACACGTGGCAGCCCGCCTCCATCGCTTTCACAGCCAGGGGCTCGTGGGAGGCCGGATAGGTGCAAATCGCGACCGCGTCGGGCGAGGCTTTCGCGAGAGCCTCGTCGAAGTCGGAAAAATACGGATAATTTTTGCCGACCGACTTGTTGAACGCCTCCGCCGCCCCGGGGTTGGCGTCCACTATTCCGACGATTTCAAATTCGTCCAGTTTGTCGTAGGCGCGCGCGTGCGACGAGCCCATGTTTCCGCATCCGACGACGATGACTTTAACTTTTTTCATAATTCCTCTTTTCCGTATGATATTTGTCCAAACCGCAATACGGCGGATTCAATTGAAAAAAGCATACGGCGCGGCGCGCAAAGAATCAACAAATACTTGGGCGGTAAAGCGGAAAAAATAAAGCGATGTCAAAATAGTTCAAAAAGCGGCGAAAGGCAATCCAAACCCGCGCGCGCGGCTATTTTCCGCGCAGTTGTCCGGGCGGCATGCCAAAATGCCGCTTGAACGCCTTTGAAAAGCAGAACGCGTCGGCGTATCCAACCCCCGCCGCGGCGCCGGACAGCGTCGAACCCGCAGAGGATAAAATCCTGCGCGCCTCGTCCATGCGCCACGCGAGCAATGTTTTTGAAAACGTGGCAAAAAACCTCCGCTTGAAAAGCGCGTCGAGGCGCTTCGGCGGAAGCCCGAAAAATTTCGACGCCTCCGCAACCGTCCAATTCCGCGAGAGCGAATTTTTCACTTCGAGAATTTTCAACTCCGCATCGGCGTCACGCGCCCGCTCCGCCGCGTCCGAAATGTCGCGCCCCAGCAGGCGGAAAATCGCCTCCGCCAGCGGCTCGAGAACCTGCCCCGACGGCGAGGAAGAATAAATCTCGTCCTCGTAAATCCCGAATATTCCCCTGAGGCGCGCGCAATTCGCGGAAGCGGAAACGCACACGCGCGGCGGGAGGGGAACGTCGCCCGAAATGTGGAACCATACCACCTTCCAGCCCGACGGCCGCGAGCCGAGCTCGTAGGGGCGCCCCGCCGGTATCAGCGCGAAAGAGTTTTTGGCGAGTGAAAATTTTTCGGACTCCGACGACAGTCGCGCCCCTCCGTCGACGGTGTACATCGCCAGGTGGAAATCCGCGCCCGACCTCGACTGGTAGTAGCCCGAAAAGTGCGCCGTCCTCGCCGCGGCGAGAATCCCGTAGCGCGCGAGCGGGTCGGCGCCGGAAAATTCAGGCCAGAAAAACAGCGGCCTCCTTCCCCTTCCCTTTCCGCCGAATACGCGCGCCGAGACGAACGGGCGCGTGACGTACCTCTCCGTGCTCGTGCCGGGCCATAGCTGGAGTTCGGAATCCGAACGCTTGTCGAACGCGTATTTTGCGCCGCGGGCTTTCATCGCCCAAAAGATAGCCGAAGACGGCGGGCGAGCGCAAGAATTTTTGAATGTCTTTTTAATCCGTAAAATGTCTTTTAATTTCTTTGCCGTTTCGCGGCTTCCGGAATAGAATGAAATTCAAATAAACGGATTTTTATGGGCATATTTGAAACAGGAATAAAATCGCTTGCGGACGTTCTTGGGAAGTCGCTCGAACTGTCCGAAAAGGCGGACGAAATCTGCGCGGCGTGCGCGGGCTGCATCGCGCGCGGGGGGACGGTTTTCTCGTGCGGAAACGGCGGCAGCGCGGCCGACGCCATGCACTTCGCCGAGGAACTCTCCGGCAAATACAGGCTTCCGCGAAAGGCGCTAAGGGGGGCGTGCCTGAATTCCGACGCCGCAGCGCTCACCTGCATCGCCAACGATTTCGGCTACGAAAACGTCTTCTCGCGCCAAATAGAGGCTCTCGCGCGGGAGGGAGACATCATCCTCTGCTTTTCGTCGAGCGGGGAATCCGAAAACCTGGTGAGGGCGATACTGCGCGCGCGGGAACTCGGCATCGTGTCCATAGCGCTTTCGGGGCGCGGCGGCGGAAGGTGCGCCAAACTCGCGGACATATCCCTTGTCGTGCCGTCGGACGACGGCGCGCGCGTCCAGGAAGTCCACGGGCTGATACTCCACTCCATTATAGAAACGATAGAATCGGAAATTTTCGGGCGATGAAAAAACTGCTTCTGGGAATAGACATAGGCGGCACGAAATGCGCCGTATGCCTCGGCGAATACGGCGGCTATGGCCTGCGGATAGCCGCAAAAAAACGCTTTGAAACCCCCGTGGGCAACCCGTGGAAGGCGGTCGAAAAGCTGCTGTCGCTCTCCGCCGAAATTTTGGAGGAAAACACCGCGCCCCCAGAAAGCCTCTCCGCCATAGGCGTGAGCTGCGGAGGGCCGCTCGACAGCAAAAGGGGCGTCATACTGAGCCCCCCGAACCTGCCCGGGTGGGACGGCATAGAAATCTCCGCCGCATTTGAAAGCCGTTTCGGGGCACCGTGCGGGCTGCAAAACGACGCCAACGCCTGCGCGCTCGCGGAATGGAAATTCGGCGCGGGGCGCGGGCTTGAAAGCATGGTTTTCCTGACTTTCGGCACGGGGCTGGGCGCAGGGCTGATTCTCGACGGGAAACTCTATTCGGGCGCCAACGACAACGCCGGCGAAGTCGGCCATGTGAGGCTCGCCGGGCGCGGCCCCGTGGGATACGGAAAGCGCGGCTCGTTCGAGGGGTTTTGCAGCGGCGCGGGAATCGCAAAAATCGCGCGCGAAAAAGCCCTCGAAAGGCTGCAATCGGGCGGGCGGCCCGCGCTGTGCCCGGACGCCTCCATGCTCGGCTCCCTCACCGCAAAGGGCGTCGCGGAAGCCGCGGAGAAAGGCGACGGGCTCGCCGCCGAAATCTACGAGGAAAGCGGCGAAATGCTCGGCGCGGGGCTCGCGATGATAATAGACATTCTCAACCCGCAGGCGGTGATCGTCGGTGGAGTATTTTCAAGGGCGCGCGAACTGCTGTGGCCCGCCGCCGAAAGGGTCCTGCGGCGCGAGGCGCTGCCGGGCGCGCTCGATGCCTGCAAAATCCTTCCGGCGGAGCTCGGTGAAGCGGTGGGCGACTACGCAGCCCTGTCGGTGGCGCAATACGAATCCGATGGGAGGCGCGCGAGATGAAAGGCGCAGCGGGGGCCTTCGCTCCGATTTTTCTCGGCTTCTACGTGATGGGGTTCGTGGACTTCGCGGGAATCGCCACGAGCTACGTCAGGGCGGAATTTGCCGGCCAAATGCCGGACGAGTTTTTCGGTTTTCTGCCGTCGGCGGTGTTGTTTTGGTTTCTGGCGCTCTCGATTCCGACCTCCGTTGCAATGCGCAAAATAGGGCGGAAGAATACGGCCGTTTTGAGCGCGGCAATCACAGTGGCCTCCGCCGCGCTCCCTTTCGCGCTCGACAATCTCTGGGCGTGCCTTGCGGGTTTCGCCCTACTCGGCATCGGGAACGTCATGTTGCAGGTGGCCGCCATGCCGCTGCTCTCCGCGTGCGTCGCGCCCGAACGCCTCGCAAGCGCGGCGTCGGCGGGGCAGTCCGTCAAGGCGCTTTCGTCTTTCCTCGGGCCGTTCATTGCGTTATGGGCGGCATCGGCGCTCGGGTCGTGGAGGTGGATATTCCCGATATTCGGAAGCGTCACCGCCGCCTTCGGGGCGTGGCTATGGCTCTCGGACATACCCGAGCCGAAAGCGGGAAGCGCCGCCTCCGCAAAAAACATATTCGCACTCCTATGCGACAAGACAGTCGCCATGCTCTTCTTCGGGATAGTTGCCGTCGTCGGAATCGACATGGGAATGAACATGTATTCGCCGATGCTGCTCATGGAAAAGCTCGGCCTCGACCCGTCGCTCGAAAGCTCCGTGAGGAGGGTCGGATTCGCCCCAAGCGTCTATTTCGCCTGCCGCACTGCGGGGACTTTCGCGGGGGCGGCGATACTGGCGCGGGTCGACTCCTTCGCGTATTTCAAAATCCACATATTTCTCGCGGTTCTCGCGCTCGGGTGGACGGCGGCGGCCGGCTCCGAAATTTCCGCCGCCGCCGGAATAGGGCTTGCGGGCTACTCGATTTCCTCAATATATTCCGTGATATTTTCCCGCGCGCTCTCCGCGAGGCCCGGCGCCGAAAACGAAATATCGGGGCTCATGACGACCGGCATCGCCGGCGGCGCGGTCGTACCGCCGCTCATGACATTTGCGGGCGGAAAATTCGGCGGCGGAAACGCCGCGCTCGCGGTTCTTTTCTGCGCCTGCCTGTACCTCGCGCTCTGCGCGTTTGCGTGCGGCGGCAAAAAAACTCGCCCGCCAACCCAAAACCGGTAGGATAAAGCCATGAAAAAATTCGACATTCCCGAATTCGCAAAAAAAATATCGAAAAAATTCCCGCAAACCGCGGCCGTCCTCGCGGCAGCCGCCGCCATATTTTTGTTTTTCGGCGGCGCGGAAAACGGGGACGCCCCCGCGGCGGCCGGCGAAAGCCGCGAGATTTCGCTCGACGGAAAGTGGGAGCTGAAATTCTGGCCCCAGCCGGACTCCGGCGCGCTCCGCACCCCGCAGGCCGCGGCGGGGGCGAAGGGCGCGAAAACCGTCGCTGCGAAAGTCCCGGGAAACGTTGAGCTCGACCTGCTGGAGGCGGGGCTCATACCAGACCCCGAAAAGGGCGACAACTCCTATAAGCTGCGCGAATACGAGGGATACCAGTGGATGTATTCGCGCAAGTTCCCGAGCCCCGAGCTAAAATGCGGAGAGCGCGCCGTGTTGAAATTCGGCGGAATAGACACATTCGCCGACATATTCCTAAACGGCGAAAAAATCGGGGAGGCGGACAATATGCTAATTCCCCATTCCTTCGACATCACCGACCGCCTATCAAAGGGCGGCGAAAATTCCCTGGACGTGATAATACGCTCCGCCATAATGGAGTCCAACGGGCGCAGGCTGGGCGCGATATCCTCCGCATACGATTCCGAAGGCGTGAGGAAGGCGCCGCACATGTACGGCTGGGACATCATGCCGAGGCTGCTGAGCGCGGGGCTTTGGAAGGGCGCGGGCGTCGAGATCTTAAAGCCCGCGAGAATCGACGACATATTTTTTATGACAGTCTCCGCCGATCCCGACAAAAGCGAGGCGGTCTGCGCCGCGCGCATCAGGCTGTCGATTCCGCGCGAACTGCTCGGCAAACTTTCAGCCGAAGCGAAACTCTCGCTCGGAGGGAAGGCAGTGTGGTCGCAGAAAATGCGCGCCGACAAATTCACGCTCTCGCCCAACGGAATCCGCATAAAAGACGCCAAGCTCTGGTGGCCGCGCGGATACGGCGAAAGCCCGCTTTATTCCCTCGAAGTCCGCCTGCTCTCCCCCGACGGGAAAATTCTCGACTCAAAAACCCGAAAGGTCGGGCTGCGCACGGTGGCCCTGGAAAGGTCGGACGTCTTTAAAAACGGCGACAAGGGAAAATTTGAATTCCGCGTCAACGGCAAAAAAATCTATATAAAGGGGGCGAACTGGACGCCGCTCGACGCCCTCCACAGCCGCGACCCGCATCACCTCCAAAGGGCGCTCGAAATGGCGGCGGACCTCAACTGCAACATGCTGCGCTGCTGGGGCGGCAACGTCTACGAATCCGACGCCTTCTACGATTTCTGCGACGAAAACGGAATACTCGTCTGGCAGGATTTTTCGCTCGCGTGCACCACGCCCCCGCAGGACGACGCCTTCGCAAAGGCGATGGAAACGGAGGCGCGCTCCGTCGTCGAAAGGCTGCGCGGGCACCCGTGCGTAGCGCTCTGGGCGGGCAACAACGAAAACGACCAGTCGTTCTACTGGCTCTTCAAGTCGAACGCCTTTAAAATCGACCCCGCAAAGGAGCGCATAAGCCGCGAGGTCTTCCCGCGCGTCCTCTTCGAGCTCGACCCTACGCGCCCGTACCTGCCGAGTTCTCCGTATTACAGCCCCGACGTGTTCGAAAATAGGGCGTCCCCGTCGGAAGTGCATCTGTGGGGGCCGCGCGGATACTACAAGGCTCCCTATTACACTTCGGGCGACGCGCATTTCGTGAGCGAAATAGGCTACCACGGGTGCCCGAACCGCGAATCGCTCGAAAAGATGTTCGACAAAAAACACCTCTATCCGTGGACGGACGCCGAAAAGCTCGAATGGAACGCGCAATGGCAGGCGAAGGCGGTCACTCCGTTCCAAAGCAATATCGCGGGAGAAAAGAGAAACTATCTGATGACAAACCAAATCTCGAAAGTTTTCGGCGAAGTGCCGCGCGGGCTGGACGAATTTATCGCGGCCTCGCAAATCGTGCAGGCTGAGGCGAAAAAATATTTCATAGAGTTCTGGAGAACCGGCAGGCCGTACCGCAGCGGAATACTCTGGTGGAACCTCCGCGACGGCTGGCCGATTCTCTCGGACGCGGTTGTCGACTACTACTTTTCGAAAAAACTCGCCTACTACTACATAAAGCGCGCGCAGGAAAACGCGATGGTATCCGCAAACGACGACCTCGAAATAACCGGCGTAAACGACTCTTTCAAGCCCGTCTCCGGCAAAGTGAGGATAACCGACGCGGAAAGCGGCGAAAAGCTCTTTGAAAAAAAATTCAAAATCCCGGCGAACGGCAAGGCGGCATTGGGCAGAATCGCCGAAACGCCCGCGGAACGGGGAATGCTTCTGATTGAATACGAAATCGGCGGCAGAAAACTGTTCAACCACTATCTCTACGGGAAGCCCCCGTTCGCGCTCGGCGACTATCTGAAATGGCAAAAGGCCCTGAAAATAGAGCGCGACTGACGCCCGTCAGCCTACGCCGACCTCCTCCAACCCGCAGTCCGCGTATCCGAGCACGAACGCCCTTACGCGGCGCGGCTTAAATAGCGCCCTGACCCCCTCCGCGTAGAGAGACAGCTGCCTTCCGTATTTTTCCGCCGCGCCCGCGGCTGACGGTTTGAAATCCACGATGCGCGCCTCGGCAATGCCGCCGCCTGAATCCCTGAAAATTTCGAGCCTGTCGATTACGCCCGCTATCGCCCGCCCGCCCGACGGGCAGCAGAACGGCAGTTCGGCGTAAACCTCCGCCGCCCCGCCGCCGAAAACTTTTTTCCCGCTTTCCGATTCGACAAGCCTGCGCGCCGCCTCAAAAGCCTCGGCGGTTTCGGCTTCCCCGAAGCGCGCGCCAAGAATCGGCGCCGCCTTTTCCGCGGCTGCGATTCCGCCTTCTGAACACGCGCGCAAAATTTCGTGGACGAGCTCCCCGAATTTCAGCGCGCCGGAATCCGCTCCGGAGCCGGCGCGCTCCGAGGGCCTCTCCCGTTCCGGAAGCGGCGGCGGAATGTCGGGATTTTCCAGCGGCTCTATTGCGGGCCTCAAAGAGGCCTTCCGCTTCCCCTCCGCCTCGTACCACCGCGGGTCTCCGAGCGAAGCCGAATTGCCGGAGCTATCGCAACCGAGCGACCCGAAAGCAGAAAGCGCGAGATTTTTCGCGGCGGGAGCGGACTTCGGAGAAGGCTCTGGCATAACCACATACACGGCGTTTTTGGCGCGCGTAAGCGCGACGTAAAGCGCGCATATCCCCTCAAATGCCTGCGCGTCGCGCAGACGCTCCAAATTTGAGAAGAGCAGCGGGTCGAGAGCGCAAACGTCTTTGGGAGGCATTATCATCATTCCCAAATACCGCCCGCCGCCGCCGAAACATCCCTCGCGCAGCTCGCTAAGCCCCGGGCGCACGGTGTTGGATATTTTGTGGATGTCGGGCAAGATGACCATGTCGAATCCCAAGCCTTTGGACTTGTGAACGGTCATCGCCTGGACGGTGTTTTCAGCAGTCCCGGAGCGGAAAGTCTTGGAGCGCAAGAACGCGATAAAGGCGTCGTCGCCGCCCGAGAGAGTCGCGTCGAACTCCTCGCACGCCTCGCCGAGCCTCGAGAGCATTTCGAGCGAAAACCCGTCGAGTTTTTCGACGCCCGACTTCTCCGGCGATAGAATGAAATCCTCGTATTCCTTAAACAGCGCGGAATACCCCCCGCACTCTATCGCCTCGCGCGCTCGAGCGCAAAAGTCCGCGTCGAAGCCGCGGCAGAACGCCCGCACAGGCGTCATATCGAGCATCGCCGACGACGCGGTGTCGGAGGGGTGCGCGAGGCGCTTTACTATTTGCGCGAATGGAGGGACTATCATGTTGCCCTCGCAAATGCGCATGTCCAGCTCTCCCGCGATCGGCATCTGGACGGAGTCCTCGGAGGCCCTGCGGCGGACATAGTCGACGAGCTCCGACACGTCGTCGTTTTTGCGCAAAAGCACCGCGCACGACTTCCCGTGCCCCGGGGGATCCGTCCGCCTCAAAATCCGGTAGACCTCCTCCCACACCGCCGCCTTCTCCGCGGGCGAATTTCCGCGCCCCTGCCCATCCGCGCGCCCAATCAGCGACAGGCTCACATACGACGGCCTATCCGGAAGCGCGGATTCGTGAAGGTCAAACATTCCGCAGAAAGCGTCCGCCGCCCTGCGCGTAAACGCGCCGGCGAGGGCGTCGGCGTCCGAAAAAAACGCGTTTACGAGCGATATAACATTCGGCCCGGAACGCCAGGACTTCACGAGCTTCTCGCCCTCGTCCATCAGCCCCAGGCGCGAGTACTCCGAAAATATCTCACCGAACAGCCTGAAATCCCCGCCGCGCCACGAATATATGGACTGCTTAACGTCTCCCACGTAGAAAAACGATCTGGCGCGGGATTCGTCGCAGACCGCCTCGTCCACGAGGTTTTTGAACACCTCCCACTGCATGCGCGAAGTGTCCTGGAACTCGTCGAACATCCAGTGCCTGAATTTCGAATCCATGCGCTCCTCCATCAGAAGCGCGCCAATGCGCCTTTCGGGGTCGGCGAGAATCTTCGGGATGTCGTCGAACGTGAGCTTTCCCCTGCCGCGCACGCTTTCGGAATATTCCCTTTCAAAGGCCGCGCAAATTTCGCCGAGGGAGCGCGATGCCGAGCAGAGCCTGCGCAGGTGCGACGACAGCAGCGCGCGGAAGAGCTCCGTTAGCGCGCCAGCCAGCCCGGGGGGGACCTCCGTTTCGCGGCGCGACACGCCCACCTTGCAGCAGGCGGGAATTTTCCCGTGCCGCCGAAAGATTTCCGAAAGCTTTGCCGCCGCCGCGGGGACGAATGGGGCGAGCGCGAAACAATTCGATTCAGCAAAAAATTTTGAAAGCCCCCACTTTTCGATTCCGAGCTCCGCTTCAAAAGCGCGGAGGCGCGAGAGAGCCTCCGCGTATTCGGCGGGGTTCCAATCGGCGGGCTTCACGCGCGAAAACAGCCGCTCGTCGCCCCACTCCGAGAGGTCGGGATGCTCCCACAGCTTTCTGCGCGAAGACTCCGCGAGCTCCGCGAACTTTCTCGAAAGCGACTTTTCCTCCTGCCCGAAAGTCGCCTTTTTCACAAGTTCGGAAAAATCCTCGAACGCGCGCCTCGACATCGACACCCTTCGGAAAACCCTCTCGCGCACGGCGGAAATTTCGCGCCTTTCGGAAAACGGATCCATCACAGATATGTCGGAAAATATTCCGAAATCCGCAGCGAAAGCCCCGAGCATCGACGAACAGAACGAGTCTATCGTCCCGAGCCTCAGCCTGCCGAGATTGTCCGCGAGCCTGCGCAGCAGCGCGAGAAAATCGGATTTAGAATACGCGGCTTCGTCGCCGCATATCTCCCTTGAAAGTCTGCGCGCTGCGGAATCCGACGAAGCGGCCGCCGCCGTCCGCCCGAGAATTTCGCCGAGAAACTCGCCCGCCGACTTGCGCGTGAAAGTAAGCGCGATTATCGACGCGGGATCCTCCTCTTCGAGCGCTAGGGCGATGTACCTTCCCGTCAGATTGTACGTCTTTCCCGACCCCGCCGAAGCGAGGCTTCTGCTGTTGGCAAAAATTTTTCCGCGCCCCCTCATTTTCCAAACTCCGCAAGCTTTTCCATTTCCCCATGCGAAAATCCGAACACGTCGGCGAACCCGTCAAAGCGGACTTTTCCCGAAGGGAAAAACTTTCCGTCCCTGATGTCGGCCGCGATTTGCGCCGCCCTCTCCATAGCCGACGCCAAATCCTCAGCCGAAAAATCCTCCCACATCTCGACCCGCGCCTGCGACGAATCCTTTGGCGCGAGAAAATATCCGCACGAAATCTCGGCGCCCGGATACATGCCCGCGGCGGCGCGCATGTATATCGGCAGCTGCAAATTTTTCCATTCACCCTTCGCCGTCAGATGCTCGCTCTTGGCGAACTCCCCCGAAACTTTGTCGATAGTCTTGTAGTCGAGAACGGCAAATTCCGCCGCCCCGCCGGACTCGCGCGCGTCTATCCTGTCGATTCTCCCCGCAAATTCAAATCCCCCCTCTGAAAAGGAAAATTCCCTTTCAGTGTCGGTTATCCTCCAGCCGTCCGCCCGCCGCGCCGCCTGGACTTCCGCCGCCCGCCTCAGCCTGCCGCGCAGGTTTTCGAGCTGCATCCTCACCTGCGCCCTCGGGCGCCTCCCGAATTCGGCGAGCGCCAGGGAATCGAGGCGCGGCGAGAGAAATTCGAATATTTCGGCGGCGTCGCGGGAGTCGCTCGGGCCGAACCTGGCGAACGCCTCCATCGCCCCGTGGAATAGCGAACCGAACTGCGCGGCGTCCATTTCCTCCCTCTCGGCGTCGAAGATCTCGGCTTTCAAAACGCGCTCCAAATAAAAGAGCCACGGAGAGCGGATGTAGGCGTTGAGCGCGCTCGGGGAAAGGGGGCGCGAATACCCGGGGTTGCGCGCCGAAAACTTCCACGGGGGGGTGAAATGCGGCCTCTCGCGCTCAGGCGGAATTTCTGAAAAAAGCAGTTTCACGCGCGCGGGAAGATCGTTTTCGCGAAGCAGAAGCGGAGACGGCATCAGCGGGTCGGAAGTCCGGCTCCTGCGCGGCACTACTACCGAGAGCCTGCGGCCGCTTCCTGAGCGGGAGCGCGCCAGCGCCCAAAGCATGTACGCGTCGCGCGCAAGCCTCGAGCGCGCGTTTCTAAGCCCCAAAACTTTCCGCGATGAATCGGAAAGAAGCATGATATTCGGCTGCGAAAGCGGCACTACCCCGTCGTTCATGTCGGCGATAACCGCGTGCGGTTTTTGCGACCAGAACGCCTCCATCCAGTCTGAAAGCTTCACAGCCCGCCCGCCGGAAGAAAATGTTTCCGCCGCGAGCCTCTCCGAAAAAATATCGATGCAGTCGGAGGCGGAAAAAAGATTTTCCGGACAATCTTCGAGCTCCGCGAGAACCTCCGAAAAAACCGAGAACGCCGCCCTCTCCCTTTCCGGCGCGGAGCCCGACGAAAAGTACGCGCCCGCCATTTTGGAGACGATTCCGCCCACGCGCCGCGCGCCTCCGCCCCCCTCCGGAGAGAGCCCTTCCGCGATTTCAGAAACTTCCCGCAAAATGTCCGCCGCCGTTCCCGCGGCTTCGGTGGGCGCTGGCGGGAACGCGCGCCGGCGGGCGAGAAAATCCTCCGCAGCGCGCAAATCCGCCGGAATCGCGGAGGAGGCTACGCCGTCCATGTCCTCCAAAAAGCGCTCGAGGCTGCCGGCCGAAAAATATTTTTTGGAAAAATAGGGGTTTTTGCAGAGTTCGATTGCCGCGCGGAAATCAGCCCCGCTCGCCAAGTCCCCGAGGGACGACAAAAGCCTGAAAAGCGCGGTGTCGGCAAGCCCGCCCTCGGACGCGGCGCGCGCCGCAATCCCCCGCGACTCCATCGCGGACTTAAACAGCGGCGCCGACGACGCCTGCTCGCACGCCACCGAAAGGGCGTCCGGAGCCGCGTCCCCGTATCTGGCCGCGAGATCCGCCACGATTTCCGATTCGTCCGCCACGGATTCGCACACAGTTATGGAGTCCGCCCCAATGCCGAGCTCGCGGTCCGCATAGGAGTCTTTCGGAAGCCCTAATTCGTCGAAGAATCCGGCGTCGGACGCCGGAGCGTAAACGGCGAAGTCCGCGATTTTAGCGGCCTCGGCAAACCGCCTGAAAAGCCCCGAGCCGTCGACCATTCCGACCGCCACATACTTCCGCCGCCCTCCGCGCAGGGCTTCGAGAGCGCGTGCGACGGCCTCCACGCGCGAGGATAGACCCGCTGCGCGCAGGAGCCCGAAATACCGGCCCTCAAGCTCCGCCAGCTCCCTCCACGCCGGAGCGTCTGCGATGTCCGCGAGCCTGGCCGCCGCGGAGGAAATCGTGTGCAGGTTTTCGCCGAGCGCGAACTGCAACGCCGATATTTTGCGCGCGAACGCCAGGCGGTCCGCCGCCGACGGAACGCCCGACGGGAACAGGCTTTCAAATTCCGAGGCCCGCGCGCCGGAAAGGACTTCCATCCACAGAGAAAGATTCCGCGCGGCGGAAACGGTTTTTACGCCCGCAGCGAGGTTGGAAATTTCCGCCTCGAGGGTGGTAAACAAAATGTCCGCCGCCCCCGCCATTCCGCGCCGCGCAAGAGCCGCGAAAAATTCCGCCGAAAGCGCCGATGCCGCCGCCCGCGACGGCGCCAACACCGACGCGCCGACGGCGGGAGGAACCGCCGACAGCTCGCGCCCGAAGCGGGATACGAGCCATTCGGCAAGCGCCGCCGCGACGGGTTCGCGCGAATCCACAAAATGCACCATACCCTCCACACTATCCGGCGTCCGCGCTATTTCAAGACGTTTTGCGCGCGCCGAATCCGTTTTGCTTGACAGTCCGGCGGCCGGCATTCAGATAACCTCCGGATAAAGGTATGTTCCGAGTTTTTAAAATCTTTTTCAGAACCCTGTTTTTCTCGCTGTTTTGCGCCGCGGCGTTTTGGGCGTCGCGGGCGGAAAATCCGCGCGACGGCCTGGAAGAGCTCGCGCGCCTGCCCGACTGCGACTTCGCGGGGCTCGCGGAAAACTGTTGGGCAGAGGGCAAAAGGGCGGAAGCTTTCGCGTGCCTCGAATACGCCGTCTCCAACAAAACCGGCGACGCCGACGAATGCGCGTTTTTGCTCGAAAAATATTTGAAATCCGTGGAGCTCAGAAATTCCGCATGGGGAAGGCTCTGTGCCGTGGGGCGGGGATTCGCGACGGGGGATGTGGACGGCGCCGACGCTCTTGCGGGCGCCGCCCTTTCCGACCTGCTGCTGTATGGCGATTTGCGCGACATCGTAAAGGAAACCGCCATAAACGAGAAGGCCGACCCGTTCGTGCTCGCGCTCGCCTCCGCGGGCGCCGCGACAACGCTCTTCCCTCCCGCGGACGGCGCGCTGTCGCTCGCGAAAATCGCCAAGCGCGCGGGATCTCTCGCCGCCCCGCTGGAAAAGTCGATTCTGCGCGCGCTCAAATCGGCGTTGAAATCCCCGCCCGCGAAGGCGGCCGAAGAGCTGAAAAAAAACCTCGGGCCGATAGCGGCGCTCTCGGAAAAAACAAAGACGTGGACGGGCTTTTCCGCCGTCCTGAAATCGGCGGACTCTCCCGAGGGCGTCTCGAAAATCTGCGCGCTGCTCGACAAGTCGCCGGACAACGCCGCAAAACTCGAGCAGATTCTCTTCATAAGCGGCAAAAACGCGAAGCGCTCTTTCGATTTTATCGTCGAAAATTCGCAGCGCGGCATGGACTTTTTGTACTCGGCGATGCGCAAGGGGCCGCGCGCGGCGGAATTCGCCGCCCGCCACCCGTCGTTCGCCGCCCGTGCCGCAAAAAACGCCTACAAGGGATATCCGCTCGCCGCCGCGGAAATTGCGGGCGCGGCAGCCGCCCTGTTCGGAAAGTCCGAGGCGTTAAGATGGCTGGCGGTATTCTGCCTGTCGGCCGCAGCGGCGGCCGCCGCCCTGCCCTACGGCTACATATTCTCCGCGGCAAGGGAAATCGACAAGACGCGCTTTCGGGCGCGGGCGGCGGCGGGGGCTGCTATACTGTGCGCGCTGCTCGGAGCCGCCGCCACTGCGGCGTTTGCGCACTTTGCAAATCCTCCCGAAGGCGCAGAACCTGTCGGGGACGGAGAGCAACCAGACTCCGCCTTTCCAATTTCCCGATGGGCGGACGCCGTGTGCGATGTAAACTTCACAATGGAGGAGGACGCCTACATAAACGAGTCTTTCGACATATCCGTGAAGGCGCCGATAGTGGAGACCGACGTCGGGAAATTCGCCGTCTGCGGGTTCGACGCTGTCGGATTCGGCTTGAAGCAAATCGCCGACGGGGGAGTATACAAGCTCGGCATGCGCGTCCGAAAGCGCGGCGGAAAGCCGTTTTCGTTCTCGCCGAAATCCGTATTCGCGGACGCAGAGGGCCGCGTTTTCATACCGGTGGAAAACGCCTCAGGCACCGCCCTCGGGATAGCCGGAGACTGCATAGACGCCGGAGAAATCGCGCTATTTTCAAAAAATTTCGGCTTCAAAAGCTCCCCCGCCGAAATATCCGTTCCGTCGCCCGGGGTTTTGAACGTAATATCAGAATGCGAAGACGGAGATTCAATAGTGACGCGCGGCGGAAAATTTTACGGGGTGGTCGTCAAGGCAAAAAAGTCCGCGACCTGCGCAAAGACGGGGAGCTCCGCGCCTGCGGGATTCCGCGAAATTCCGCTAACAAAGCCGGATTCCGAAACCTATTACAGGGATTTTATGCGCGCGATACTCGAAATCTCAAAAGAGCGCGGCGGGGGGAAATGACGCCGCGCGCCCGCGGGCGACCCCGTGCGCGGGACGCCGCCCCCGAAGCGGATTTGCCGCTTTGCGAAGCGCGCGGCAGTCCCGGCCCCTTCCGTTAAGGCGTCCGGACCGCGCGGCGCGACGGATCCTGCGCTGGATTTTGTTTGTTGACTCGCGGGGAAAATCTCCAAGGATACGCGGGCAATTCGCCAACCGGCGGCCAATGCAAAACGAAAATGGAAAACGCCTTTATATTCGATTTTGACGGAACGATAGCCGAAACAATTCCGCTCTCCCTGGCGGCGATACGCGCGGCATACGCCGACAACGGCCTGCCGGAGCCGTCCAAGCGCGAGGTGGTCTCCAACTTCGGCGCCAACGAGCTCGGGATGTTCGCCAAAATGACGCCGGAGCGCGCCGAAAACCTGTTTGAATCGTACATAAACCAATACCGCGCCCTGCACGCGAAATATTCCCCCGAGCCCTTTGACGGCATCGGCGGCATTTTGCGGAAAATAAAGGGCGCGGGCTGGAAACTCGGGCTCGTGACCGGCAAGCACCCCAGAACGGCGGAAGCGTCGCTCGGTTTCTACGGAATCCGCGATATGTTCGACGGAATCCGCTGCGGCGGCCTAAACGGCTCCGTAAAGCCCGAAAACATTTCGAGCCTCCTGCGCGAATGGGGCGCTGATCCGAAACGGACGTGGTACGTGGGCGACGTCGCCCAAGATGTGCTCGACGCCCGCGCCGCGGGCATACGCCCGCTCTGCGCTGCGTGGGCGAAAACCAAACTGTCGGATCAGGCGGAGCTTGAAGCCCTGCGCCCTGAGGCGATTTTTGGGAGCGTCGGAGAATTCGAGGCGTGGACGGAGCGGATGCTCAACAGTTGCGCAAAGGTTAATAAATAATAATTTTATTATAAAACCTAATAAATAAAGCTTGGGTATTCTTGCGTTATAAGGCATATAAATTCCGGTTATAGAATCTTATGCGCCTTGTAAAAATCTTCCTCAAATTTTCCGCCGCCTGTTCGATATTTTTTGCCGCATGCTCCGAGGAGGCGCGAATGGACGCGTCGAGCGAATCCGCGGATAGGGGAGCCTGCTCAAAATGACGGACAACATGTCCCAAAAGGAGCGCGAAGATTTCAACGACGCCATTTATGGTATCGTAAAATTCGCAAAGGGCGAAATGCCCAAACCCGACGGCGCAATCGCGCGCAAGAAGGCAAACGCGATGCTCGGCGGCAAGACCGCAAAGGAGATAATCGCCCTGTACAAAAGCCTGCCGCGCGAAAAGCGCCATGCGCGCTAACGGGTATTTCCCGCGCGCGGCGGGAGGCCTCTCATTCGCGCGCGTCCGCCAGGCACCTTCCGAGCCAGTCGAGCATTAGCTCGTCGCGCTCCGCCCCAGACAGCTTCCATTCGTCCGAATGCGCCCTCATTCTGCCGGCGAGAGAGCTCAGGCAGAGCGCGCTGAAAACCGACAAATTCATGCTCTGCACAAATCCGAGCATCGGAACCGAAAACAAAACGTCCGCCATGTCGTGCGCCGCCCGCGTCAACCCCGTGAGCTCCGTTCCTATCAGGACGGCCACCGGCCTGTCCACCGGAACCTCCGAAATATCCGACGCCCCGGGGCGAAGGGTGGACGCGGCGAGCAAAAAACCACGCGACTTGAGCCCCTCCAACGCGGCGCGGGTGTTGGCGAGGCAGTCCTCGCCAATCCCGAGCTCACGGGGCTCGTTAGACCTCCGCCTGCGCGCGGTCGGCAAGGCATACCGTCGGACGTCCATCCACTTTGACGCCCCCATGTCCACATTGCGGCTCGGGACAAAACGGTTGCGGTTTTCTATGACATGCGCCTCCTGGATACCCAGGGCGTCGCAAGTCCGCAAAACCGCAGAGGCGTTGTGCGACTGGAATATGTCCTCCAGCACGACGGTGAGCCTGCGCGTGCGCCATTCGAGCGCGCGGCGCATCAGCGCCACCCTCGACGGGCTGAGCCTGGCGCAAAGAGCCTCTATTTTTTCGTGTCTTGGCATCTGTCCTCGTGGTTGGGGCGCGGGCACACGCCCGCGTAAGGCTCCTGCGGAAACGTAAGGCGCGCGCGCCCGCCGAGCATATATTTGTCGCACACGCGCATGAGTTCGGGAACGCCGCGGCTAATCCGCATTTCGCGCAAGAACGCCCCGTCCGGATCGACCGAAGCTCCTATAAAATTCAAATATTTCTTCATCCGCGAATCCGGATAGCGCGCGGATGAGGCGAGAACCGAACGCAAAATGTCCCCGACATAGCCCCTGACCTCCCCGAGCGTCGGGGAATACGGGGTTTCGGAACGCGCCGCCTCGGAAATCTGGCGGAAAATCCACGGATTGCGCACGGCGTGGCGGCCCACCATCACGCCGGCGCATTTCGTCTGCCGCGCGACTTCGAGCGCCTTATGCGCCGACCATATGTCGCCGTTGGCGACCACGGGGACTGGCGACATTTTCACCGCGAGGGCGATTTTTGAATAGTCGCACGCGCCGCGGTAGAGCTGCTTCACCGTGCGCGCGTGGACAGTCACGAAATCCGGGCCGCCGTCAAGCACGGCTGAAAATAGCCCCTCAAAAGCGTCGGACGAGTCGAAGCCGAGCCTCATTTTCACGCTGAAAACACCGCCCCAGTTTTCGCGGATCGCCCGCGCGAGCGCGCGGATTTTTTCGGGGCTGCGCAGAAGCCCGCCGCCGACGTTCTTGCGGTATATTTTAGGCGCGGGGCATCCGAGGTTGAGATCGAGCGAAGTTATCTGCGGATATTTGGAAAGCTCGCGAAGGGCCCTGAGAATGTGCGCCTCGTCCCCGCCGATAAACTGCGCGCAAACCGGCCGCCCGCCCGGCCTCGACAAAACCGCGCGCAGCACGCGCGGCTCAAACTCGAAAAATTCGTGTATTCGGAAATATTCCGCAACGTAAAAATCGGGAGGGCCTCGGCGGGCGATTATTTCCATGAAGTCGGCGTCGGTGATGTCCTGCATGGGCGCAAGAAACGTCGCCAAACCGGTTTTTCCGAACGGGGCCGACATGGGAAGGCTCAAGAATCGCCGCGGAGCTTTTTCAGCGCGCCGGTCATGTCCGGAAGCGTCTCGAGAACGGAGGAGTCTATGAAAATCGGAGCCCGCGCGCGCATCGCAAGCGCAAAAGTGTCGCTCGGCCTGCCGTCGATTTCCACGATTTTCTCGCCTATTTCGTTCGACATTTCAACAGTCATGCGGGTGAAAAACGTGCCGTCTTCGACATGGTATATCACCGTGCGCGCAACCCTGCAATCAAGGCCGTCAAGCATCTGCATGACAAATTCGTGCGTGAGCGGCCTGTCCGATGAAAGGCCCTCAAACGCGCTCTGGAGCGCCGCCCCCCTCGACCTGTCGACGTAGACAACAAAAGTCTTGGAGTCTGCGGACAGAAAAACCGCGTAGCCGTACGGCGAAGGGCATATGTCCTCAACGCTGGCTCTTACCAAATCGCTCATCTGATAATCATGTGAAGTCTGCGGCGCCCGATGGCGCCCGCCGCAAATATTGTATCGTAAGCGGCGGCGATTTTTTAAAGATTTAGAAGAAAACCCGGCCAAAAAAAGTTCCGACCCTCCGCGGGAAGAGTCGGAAATCGAAGCCGGAGCTTTCGGGCGCGCTACTTGGCGGCCTTGATTTTGCCCGCTATCCTGCTCTTTACGCGGGCGACCTTGTTGGGATGCACGATGCCCCTCTTGGCGGCCTTGTCCATCGCCGAGGCGAGAACGCTGCCGGCCGCCTTGACCGACTCGGCGTCCGTCGCGGCTTCGAGCTTTTTAGCCAATGTCTTGATGCGGCTGGTCGCGGCGCGGTTGCGCTCGGTGCGGGTCGCCGTTCTGCGGATGTCTTTTTTGGAGGATTGATTGTTTGCCATATCAGTATTTCAAATATTGCGTTTACACGGGGCGCGCTTTAAACCGTCCGTTCGCAGGTTCCGGCGCGAAATTCCCGCGCGCATGCGCCGCGGGGAGCCGGCCGAACCCCATGTAGTTTAAACACCTTATAAAAGAAGATTATTTGCGCGAAAGCAATAAAAATATTCCCGCAGCAAAGCTTTTTTTAAAAAAATTTCAACGAATCCGAAAGCAAAAAATTTTGCGAAGCTGCAAGACTTGGAAAAATTTCGCGCCCCGCGCCGCAAAAAAGTCCCGAAAACTTTTGCGGGCGCCGCATGAATTTCCGCCGCAAATAAGCGGGGGAAAATCTTGGGCGAAACGGGGGTTTTTGCCGCCAAACGCGCCCTATGCGGGCGAAGCGATGCAATCCCGCAACACGCGACAAGCCCGCCCGACTCAAATGGCGAGAAAAACCACCGCCGCCCGCAAGAAACCGGCGTAGCAAAGCCAAAGGAAATTTGCGAATCCATTTTAACCCTGCGCGCGGAATTTCCCGCGCATTCCGCAATAACTTGCCCCGTAAGAGGCTTAAAAAAATCACTTCGCTACGCGCGCCTTTGTAGAGAAGCGCGCCGGAATCCCGCGGGCGCGCCGACGCGCGGGCAACAACACTTGCAAATGCCGTTCCGTAACCCAGATTTTCAACGGCGCCGACCTTTCCCCCAAACATTCCCGCACGGGCAAACTGAAACGGCGGATTCCCCCGCGCCTATCCGCCGCAAACCCGCAATAAAACATAAAAAACAGGCAAAACCGCCGGGAAATTTCCGCGCGATTGCAGAATCCCGCCCGCGCGTTTTCGAGCGCAATCTTGCGTTTTAAAATTGGCGCCGAGCTTTTCCCATAGGCTCGTTTCGCCACGCCGGCACAGCTCCCCGACTGGTGAATCAGCCAACTGGCGGCCGCTCCGCCCCGACGCCGCAAGGTAAAATGAGGCCGGCGCGGATTTTCCGCGCCGCCGAATAAAACTGCAATTTGCCGCCGCCACCCTCGCGCCGCGGCAAACGCCGTAAAATAACTCGCCCGCGTTTGCGAATCCTACGCGCCGCCCATTCCGAGCGCTTCGCGCAGCTTCATCTGGAACTCGGGCAAATCCTGCTGCGGGGGAGAATACCCCTCGGTTTCCGGATTGAGACCGAGCCTGCCGGCGTTGTCAAGCACCCACTCCGCCCTGCCGCCGTCGGAAAATACGACATCGCCGCTCATGACGGTACCTGGCCTCTGTATGGGGCTTACCGACACGCGCACGCCGCCGGAGGAATCGGAGGCCTGCGCGCCCGCCGAATCCGCCGCGCCGGAAGAATCTTCGGGCTGAAGCGGCTGCCGCGCGTCCGGCGCGGGAGGCTCTGCGGTTGCGGGAATTTCCGCGCCTATGTCGTCTATCAAAAACCGCACGTCCATATAGAGCATGTCCGTCCCGAATTCGGAAGAAATCAGCTTCTGGATTTCGGATACGCCCCTGCCCTCGCCGACCCACTTTCTGACGGCTTCCTTTTGCTGTTCGGTTAGCGCCATACCTATTCCACGGGTTCCGACATGAATATGACGCGGCGCGTGACCGTGTTGCCGTGCGCAAGAACCAGCTCCTTGAACTTTTCAAGGCTTAGGTTCTGGCCCTTCATGAGGGCGCGCATTTCGCGCGCGCCGGCGTCGGATATGAACGTCATTGAGATATCGGCGTACTCGAGCGTCCCGTTTTCCACTTCGGTCGGAGCCACCGATTCCTTGCCGCCGCCCGCGCCGTAAGAATAGAGCGGCTCTTCGACAAGAATTTTTTTGCCAACCGCAAACGGCACTCCCGGGGGGACAAAAGCTATTTTTTTCTTGGGGATATTCGCCCCGGGAGTATACGCCGGATTGTCGTATGATATGGCAAACCTCACCCTGAAGTCCACAAGGTTCATCACGAGGAGGTTTTCGGGCGAAATCGTCCAGGCCTTCAAGTCCTGCATGGGCTGTTCTACGCCGTTTTCGTCAATGATTGTGCAGCGCTGCGACCAAAGGTTCATCTGGAGGGCGTAGCGGTAGTCTTCGGCCTCGTAAGTTCCCTGCTTTTCCGGCCCCATTGCCTCGAGCACGGTGGACTTCGGGTCGATCACGGCGCGGTAGAGTCCGTAGAAGGCGTTGTACTGGCTGGCGTTTGAGGACTCGTCGCTGCCGCCGTCCATGAACGGGCTCTTTACGCAAAGCCGGTATTTTATCGCGCAGACGCTGCCGGGAATCGGTATGGCGTTCGTGGGATCGAGAACCGACGACGACAGGTTTTCCCTCGTGTAGCGCGGTCTGAGCGACGTGGGGGAATAAAACATTATTTCCGGAGGCCTCAGGGGAGTGTTGTCGAGCTCGTTGGAACCGGTGAGCATGCCGACATTTTCGGGATACGCCACCTGCAGCCAGGCTCCGCCGTCCTTTTTTATGAGAAGGCTTTCCAAGTCGTCCTGCATGATTCTGCCGACGACGCCGGCGTCGAAATACGTCTGGATTTGGCCGCTCGAGCGGTTCCATGTATTTATGATCGCGGACGTCACATAAAGCACGGCGACGACTATCAAACTCATTATGGCGCTGGCTGCGAGAATTTCCACGAGGGTAAACCCCGCCCTTGCCGGCGAGCCGCCGGCGCGCGCGCGGCGCAATGGAATGTTTCTTGAAATGTTCATCGTGTTATCGCATTTTTATAACTACATCGTCGTAAACGCGCCTCTGGACGTTCTGGCTCTCCTCGCCCATTCCCGAAATGATGTCGTCGCGGGGGTCGGCGAGAATTTCAACCTTTATCGGCAGATACGCCACTGCGTACATCTGGGAGTCGCCCGGCAGGGCGCCGCCGCCGTATTCGGCGGAGTCCCCTACCGTAATTTTTTCGCCCTTCAAGCCCTCTTGATAGACGGAGACCAGAACCCTGTAAACCTCGCCCTCGGAGCGTTTGAGATGCTCGTTGTCCGGCGGCATTCCGGACATCATGCCCTCCTGTTCCGAAGATATGGTGACCAGGCTCGAGTTGTCGGGATCGTCGGGATTCTGGTATTCGTCCCAGAAATATATGACGTGCGGCTCCGTCGGGTTCAGGACCCACTGGTAGACGGTGTCGAAATTTTTCTCCTTCAAAATGGTCTCCACATTCGCGACCAGAGTGACCGCCTTGTTTTGCTGGCGGATTTGGTTTATGTTTGCGGTAATCGCGGAAAGCAGCCCTATCATCGACGAAATGGCTATCGCCATGACGCCGACCGCGAGCATCACTTCGACGAGGGTAAACGCGCCGCGCCTGTTTTTGGGGTGAATTCTCATCATATCACTTAATGGTTTCTTCCATTTCGCCGTAGTCGGTGAACGGTATGGTGTTGCCGAGGCGCCTGACGACAAAGCCCATCTGCGAGAAGGCGTTGTCGACGAGCAAAACCCCCTTGGCGTCGAGATTGCCGCCCACGAGCATCACGTAGGCGCCGGGATTCAGCGAAAGCCCGTCCGAGGAAAACTGGTACGAATACCAGTCGCCGTTGCCCTCCGAAACCGAGAGCGGATGCGCCGACGGGAATTCGCTGAGCCCCACGCGGCTGAACGCGCCGGAATAGCCGTTGTTAAACGTGCTCTTAAAGACGTCGGAGTCAGAAAGCCCGTTCTGGAGCTTGACCATGGTGGAAAATTCCCCCTGCGGCGGGACGAAAAACACGCCTTCGGGAAGCATTACGCCCCTGTTGAGGGCAACCCATCCCTTGACTTCGTCGTCGTCTCCCTTAACCTTGTATATCACGCCGACCTGCCTGAGCTTGCGCGAGAGATCGTCGCCGCGGTAGATTATGACGCGCGTTTCGGTCTGCCTCTTTATGGCGTTTGTGCGCGCCTCGTGGAAAGCCGCCATCATAGTCCTGTTTGCGGAATATATGGGCTGGGCGGAATCCTTCATGTTGAGCATCGAAATACCCGTGGACAGTATGGCGATAATGCCGATGACCACGAGCATTTCGATAAGCGTGAAAGCCTGTTTTGAGCTTCGCATAGGTGTCGTGATGGCGGTTTACCAGGAGAATATGTCTTCGGCGCCCCATTCGGCCTTTGCGCTGCGGCCGTCCTTTTTGAGGGTGAAGACTATCGCGCGGGCCCTGAGTCCGCGTTCTGGATTTGGAACGATGTCGCGCAGCTCGTCAGCGGGAATCCCGTCCGTCACCGTCGGGAAGCCCTGCTTTATGAAGCCGTCGCCGTCGTTGTCCACGCAAACGTATATGTTCGGATTTCCGAACCCGTCCACAATCTTCCACTTCTTTTTAAGCTGCACGAGGTTGGTCGTGCTGAATTCAAGAAATTTGCGGCTCTTGCGGTTGTATTCGGCCCTGTCCGCCTGCGAGAGCTTTTTGCCGTCGCAGTCCACGCCGGTCACGGCCTTTACGAAGTTCTCGGCGTTGTTGCCGTCGTCGAGATTCGTGCGGTCGCGCGACGTCAGGAAGTTCGGGAAATACCCGTACTCGTCCTTGTAGCGCTCCAAGCCGTTTACCATATTGGAAAACAGCGTCTTGGAAGTCGCCTTGACGGCGTTTTTCTGGGCGTTGGAAATCATCGGAGTAAGCAGGCCGACGAGCACGCCTATTATGGAGATGACAATCATCAATTCGATGAGCGTAAAGCCCTTCTTTTCGGATTTCATGCGGATTCCTTTTCTTTGCAAATTTGGGGTTGGGGGTTGTTTTGAAAAGCTATTCTTCCATGCCCTGGATTATGTTGTCTATGTTCACGGACTCCTCCTGGTAGGCGTCCATGTCGGGCACAATGCCGGTCGTGTACATGGAGCGCACGTCCTTCTCCTTGCCGTCGGGGCCCTTGGAGAGGAGAAGGAAGCCCTGCCCGCGCCACGTCGCGGATTCCGTGTTCAGAGTGTTGGCGGTATTGTAGAAATACAGGTACGGTTCAAACCACGGGTCGACGAAATAGACTCCTATCTTTTCGGGGTCGACGTTTTCGAGGTGCGGGTCGGAGGGGTCGGCTATTTTTAGCTTGGAAACGTCTACGAACGGCCTGTTGTCGCTGCCGACGTCGCTCATCACTATCTGCGCGTTCTGGATTTTCGCGGCCATTTTTCCCGTCAGGCACTTGTAGAGGTCGCCCGCCGCCTGCTTCTCGTTCCCGACGGAAGTTATGCGCGGATAGGTGTCGTACTGGTTGAAGAAGGCCTCAATGCCCGTCGCGATAAGGGCCATGTCCGACTTCGCCTTTGCGCGCCCCTGGGCTTCGCCCACGGTTCCGAGCATCTGCGTGGTAATCCCCATAAGCAGCACGATGATGCCTATGACGATTAAAATTTCTATAAGGGTAAAACCGCCTCTTTTGGCGGAGCGAAAAGGGGTAAAAGTATGGCTTTCCATGTGTGGGAAAAACGTCTAACCCCGCGGGGGGCGATTGTCAAAGTTTTTAAGAGCGTTTTATAGAGATTTTTTGCAAATATCGTATATTTCAGACTTTAATTTTGGGATTCCCTCCTCCGACAGGCAGGATATAGGGATTATGTCGAGCCCCTTATGCCTCTTCCTGAAAATTTTCAGGTTTTCGGCTGCCGCGGGCTCGTCCATTTTATTGGCCGCCACAATCATGGGCTTTTCGGCAAGCTCCGGAGAGTAGAGGCCCAGCTCCCTAACGAGGTTTTCGTAATCGTCGGACGGGTCGCGCCCGTCGGTTCCCGCCATGTCCACCATCAGAACCAGCACCTTGCAGCGCTCTATGTGGCGCAGGAACTTGTGCCCCAGCCCCCTGTTGTCGCTCGCGCCGTCGATGAGCCCGGGAATGTCGGCAAGCCTGAGCTTTTCATAGCGTTCCGGATATTCGAGGGTGCCTATGTTCACGTGAAGGGTCGTGAACGGGTACGCTCCGATTTTGGGGTTGGCGCGCGTTATGAGGGACACGAGCGACGACTTCCCCGCGTTTGGATAGCCCACAAGCCCCGCGTCGGCGATAGATTTAAGCACGAGCCTGAACTGGCCGCTCTCGCCCTCAGCCCCGTAGGTGAACTGGCGCGGGGCGCGGTTTGTGGAGCTCTTGAAATGCAGGTTGCCAAGCCCACCTTTGCCGCCGCGCAGAAGCAGGATTTTCTCGTTGTGGCGCAGGATTTCGGCGACGACAGCGCCGTTTTCGGCATTGATTACTACCGTCCCCGGGGGGACTCGCAGACAGGCGTCCGCCCCCGACGCTCCGGTTTTCTGGCGGCCCATGCCGTCGCCGCCGTCGCCCGCGCTGAGATTCGGGGTGAAGGAATACCTTTCGAGGTCGGAGACGTTTTCGTCGCCGAGCGCATAGACGTCGCCGCCCTTGCCCCCGTCGCCGCCGTCCGGCCCGCCGTAGGGAATGAACTTTTCGCGGCGAAATCCCGCGGAGCCCTTGCCTCCGTCGCCGGCTTTTAATATTACTGTGGCTTCGTCTACAAACATTGCAAAAACCGATTTCCCCGAAATTGTCTGCGGAGATTCATCATACTTCGAGTATCGGACGCGCCGCGATTAAGTCAAGCCGCAACGCGCGCGGCGGCCGCCGCATTTTTGCCCCTCTGCGCGCCATCCCCCGCCCGTCCGCGCAACGCGCGCGGCGGCGGCAAATCAGGCCTTTTTGACGGAGACCTCCCCGTCGGCGAAGCGCAGCCCGAACGCGCCCTCCGGAACATCCGCCGCGCTCGAAATAAATCCCCCTTTTGAATCGACGGCTACGGCAAACCCGCGGTTCAGGGCGCTATCGACCCCGAGCAACCCGATGTGCTTTTCGAGATAGTCGAGCTTTTGGGAATACATTTCGATCCTGCGCGCGGGCGACAGCGCGGCAAAATCGGCGCGAACGCGCAAAAACTCCGACTTGCGCCCGGCAAGCGCGCCCGCCGCCGCCGCCGCAATGCGCGATTCGATCGAATCCAGCCCGAGCCAGAGCTCCCTTATTTTAGCCTCGGGCGAATTTAGCCTCAGCGCTCCGGACAGCGATTCAAGGTTTGCGCGCAGGGCTTCGAGGCGCGCCGCAGCCGCGTTTTTAAGGGCGGATTCCGCGGAGTCGAGCCTGGTTTTCGCCTCTATCGCCGCGCTGGAGACGAGCTCCGCCGCCGCGCTCGGGGTCTCCGCGCGGAGGTCCGCGGCGAAGTCGGAAAGGGTGAAGTCTATTTCGTGGCCCACGGCGGAAATCGTGGGCAGCGGGCACGCGGCGACGGCGCGCGCGAGAGCCTCCTCGTTGAACGGCCAGAGATCCTCGAGGCTGCCCCCGCCGCGCATAAGGACGGCGAGGTCGAAGCCCGCGCCGTCGCCGAAGCGGAATTCGGAAGCCTTTTCCAGCCCCTCCGCAAGCTCCTCCGCCGCCTCCGCGCCCTGCACGCGCGAGGGTATGACGACCACCTCCCCCTTCCAGCCCCTGCGCGAGAGTATCCTGCAAAAGTCGCGTATCGCAGCCCCCGACGGCGACGTCACGACCGCTATGCGGCGCGGCAGAAGCGGCACCGGCTTTTTGCGCGCGGCGTCGAAAAGCCCCTCGGCGGACAGTTTTTCCTTCAATGCCTGAAAGCGCGCCGCAAGGCTTCCCGCGCCGTCGGGAATCACCGCCTTCACCACTATCTGGTAGCTTCCGCGCGCCTCGTAAATGGAAATCTCCCCGAAGGCGAAAATCCGCATTCCGTTCTCGAGCCGCAACGACATCCCGCGCGAATACCCCTTGAACAGCACCGCCGAAATCGCCCCCTCGTCGTCTTTGAGGGTAAAGTACGTGTGCCCGCTCGAATAGGTTTTGAGGTTCGATATCTCCCCTTTCAGCCACAGCTCGGGAATCCGCGTCTTGACGAGCATCTTGAAGCGTCGCGAAAACTCCCCGACGCCCAGAACCTCGTCGCTCTGTTTAAGAAACTCCATCGCCGCCCCCCCTCAACTTGTGCCCGTAGCGCTTGTCAAGCATTCGCGCCACTATCGCCAGAATCACAAAAAACGAACCCGCAATCGCTATTTTCGCGGCCCCGCCCGTAAAGAAGCCCTCCCCGAGGTACACATAACCGAAAATCTGGACGTACTGGATGGGCAGGGATACTACCACATACTTCGAGAACGGAACTTCCGCGAGCCCCAATGCGTAGTTTTGCACCGCGAGCGGATTGCCGGGTATCATGCGCATGAGAAACACGAACTCGTACTGCTCGTAAGGCGGCAGCCTCGGGACGTTCAGGCCGCGCGCCTCGAGCTTGCGGCGCAAAAACGCGCCGAATTTTTTGGATATGAAGTATGAGGCGACTATGTTGAGCGTCACCCCGAGCCAGCAGCAAAAGAGTATGGCAAGCATCGGCTCCGACTCCGCGCGCGCCGCCGCGAGGACGAATACCGGCGTCACCGGCAGAAAGAATATCGGCAGAACGAATATAACAAGCGAATAGACGAAGAGCGGAACGCCCTCCAAAAGCCCCAGGTTGTCCCTGAAATACGCGCCGACATCCGCCAAAAACACTTCAATCTCGCGCTGCCAGAAGAAAAACGCCCACACGAACAGCGCCGCCGCAAAAGCGGCCGCGAACGCGGCGCAGGCAATTTTCCCTCTCATTTTCATCGCTTCATTAGTGGCGGCGCATGCCCGCCTACGCAAGGCTTATATCCAAAAATTTTCAAGCTCCCCCAGAGCCGCGCACACCGAAAGTATGCCGGCTTTGATGTCGCATTCCGGCGAGAAGTCGGTCAGAATTTTGCGGACGAACAGCTTTTTGGAAAACGCCTCCGCCGCCCTCGCGAGCGCCCAGCCCTCCATGTCAACAAGCTCGCCGAATCCGGCGGCCCGCGCCCTCTGCGCGGCGGTGGACGCCGGCCGGCTCGAAGTCGCGAGGGTCGCTGTGCGCGCGCCGCCGAGCGCGCCGAGCTCGTAGACGGTTTCGCAGTAGGGCTCAACGCACGCGATTCTCGTTATGTCAAAATACGCGCCGACGTCCGCCGCCCCGAATTTTCCGGACGCCGCCCCCGCCGCGCCTATGTTCACGGCAAAATCGAAATCGTATTCGCCGGCCGCCCACGCGAGCGCGGTCGCGGCGTTCGCAAGCCCTATTCCCGTAATAACCGCAACCTTCGTCGGGTTTTCCCAAACCTCGAAAGGCTTTTCCGAAACCCTGCGGTACCCGAACTTCGGCGAGTTCAAAACTCCGCCGACCTCGCTAATTGCGGCGGCGAATATCACGCCCTTTTTCATAGCGCGCACCTGGCGAGGCCGTCCAGAAGCTCCCCGCGTATCCTGGATATGTCCATCGAATAGTCGTTGACGAACGCGTATATGTGCTTGCGCAAAACGCCGCCGTCGAGATGCTGCGCCTTTTCCCTCACAAATCCCATGACGGAATCGGGGTCGGCGAACGCGGCGGATATGCTCTCGCGGATGAGGCTTTCCGCGGATTCGCGAAGGCGGGCGCAATCCCTGCGCACGCATATGCAGCCCAGCGGCACGGGAAGCCGCGTGCGCTCGGTCCAGAATCCTCCGAGGTCGGCGGCGAGCTCCAGCCCTTCTCCCGAAAACACGAACCGCCCCTCGTGTATCAAAACTCCGGCGTCGGCCTCGCCCCGCGCGACGGCGGAAGATATGCCGCGGAAATGCGCGGGGCGCAAGTCGAGCCCCGCTCCGGCATAGAATTTGAGCAGCATCGCGGCGGTCGTGTTCATTCCCGGCACGAGAACGGGCTTCGACGGGTCGAACTTCTCCCCTTTGCGCACAACCAGCACGGGGCCGGTGCCCAGCCCGAGCGCCGCGCCCGCGTCCATGAGCTCGTAGCGGGCGGCGTTTTTCAGATACGCGGGGAATGACAGCTTGGTCAGGGGGTACTTTCCGCTTTCGGCGGCGAGGTTGAGCTCCTCTATGTCGAGAAACTCGAACTCGAAGTCAGACTTTATCCTTCCGGAGACGAGCGCCCCGTAGGAAAACGTGTCGTTGGGGCACGGGGTGATGGCGAATTTCATAGCTTTAAAATTCCCTCAATGTTTCGTACAGGCCGCCCCTTTCGCGGGGGCGGAATCCCGCAGAGCGGATTGCGGCGCGCATGTTTTCAGCTGTCGCGCGGTTGTCGATTCCGGCGGCGCGCACAACCATCTCGTCCATCAGCACCCCGCCGACGTCGTCCGCCCCGAACAGGAGCGCGACCTCCGCGACTTTCAGCCCCTCCGTGAGCCAGCCGGACTGCATGTGCTCGATGTTGTCGAGGTATATCCGCGCGACCGCTAGCGTCCTTAAAAATTCAACCGCCCCCGCCCGCTCCACGCGCCGCTCTATCCCCGTGCGCTCGGGCGAGACCGGCCACGCTATGAACGCCTTGAACACTCCCGTCTCGTCCTGCGTCCCGCGCACGACGTCCAGGTGCTCTATCCTTTCGGCGAAAGTTTCGCCCATTCCGAAAGTCATGGTCGCCGACGAGCTCATCGAGTTTTCCGCGAGCGCGCGCATAACCTCCCTCCACTCCCCGACCGAGCACTTGCCGGGGCAAAGTTCGCCCCTTACGCGCTCCACGAGAAGGTCGGCCGCGCCCGGGACGGAATCCGCGCCCGCGGCTTTCAGGCGGCGCACCGCCTCGGCGATTGAAACGCCCGCCCCGCGCGCGAACCAGACGATTTCCGACGGAGAAAATACGTGCAGCCAAAGCTTGGGGAACGCCGATTTCACGCGCGAAAGCAGCCTCTGGGCCCATTCGAGCGTGAAGTCGGGGTGGAGGCCGCCCTGGAGCATTATCTGGACTCCCCCCCTCTCCACGGCGTCCGCGCAGAGATCGAATATCTCGCCGTCGGATAGCCTGAACGGAGGCACGACGCCGGCCTTTGCGTGGTAGGCGCAAAATTTGCATCGCGCCGCGCAGACGTTGGAATAGTTTATCATGCGGTTTACGACATACCCCGCAGTACCCCCGCCCGCGCGGCGCGACGCCGCGAGCCTGGCGAGCTTAAAGAGAGGCGCGCTTTCAAGTTCCAGCGCGTCCGCGCGCGATATTCTGGCGCCCGCGGAAAATTTTTCAGGCTCCTGCATGGGCGGCTACAAAATCGAATGCTTTTTTAAACGTTTCCGGCGGCAGCGAATATTTGAGGCGCGAGTAATACTTTTCGAGAACCGCGCGCGAACACCGCCTTCCCGCGCGCTCCAGAACGCGGAGGGCGGAATCCACCACGGCTCCGGGGTCGGCCTCAAACGCCGCAAGCGACTTCTCTATGCCCTCGCGCAGCATCGGCGCGACTTCTCCCTCCACGTCCCTGCGGACGGCGAAAACCGAATACATCATCGGCAAGCCGACCTCCTCCCTCCACATTTCCCCGAGGTCGGCGCAAAACTCGCGCGGGGGGAAAGCGAGCGCCTCGTCGCCGATAAGCAGCGCGGCATCCGCCGATTCGAGAGTTGCGCGCGGCATCGAAAATATGTCCGCGCCGTACTTTTTCTTAAAGAGAAACGCGAAAGCCCGCGAGGAAGTCCCCGTCTCCGACGTTATGAATATGGAGGCCTTGGGAAAATCCTCAAACGGGACTTTTGAAAAGATTTTCACGGACATGATTTCGCCGTCGCCGAAAATCCCGTACTCCGGAAGCACGCCGTAGAGCGCGTCCGCGCCGTCCTCGTAGACCCACCGCGAAATCATCGCCGCCGCCGGCTCCGCGCGCGCAACGCGCGCGTTGAGGCTCGACGGGGGTTCAGAAAAAACCTCAAACCCCTCGAACCCGCCCGCGCAAAAGAGCGGCAGCGCGTTTATGTAAGATACTTTCCCGAGGCTAAACGGCATAGTTGGAGTTGGATTTCACCGGCTCGAAGCCCGCCGCGATTATGGCGCGGCGCATGAAATTTTCGTCGCGGTCCTCCGGAGCCGCCCCCGCCGCGGTCGCGACCTCCTCGCGCCAGTGGGTTCCGCCTATGTCGTCGGCGCCGAAGTTTAGGAGCACCTGCGCAAACCTGTCGCCGTAATGGGTTATCGGCACCCTGAGATGCGGAAAATTCCCGAGCACGATTCTCGCGAGTGCGCAGACTTTCAGGTCGTACGACGCCGAAGACTTCGCCGGTATTTTGCTCGCGCCCCTGCGGAACGGGAGCGGGACGAACGCCTTGAATCCGCCCGTCTCCGACTGGAGCTCGCGCAGCCTGAACAGGTGGTCCACGACGCTCTCGGGGGTTTCTATGTGCCCGTACAGCATGGTGGCGTTGGTCTTCAACCCCTCGCTGTGGGCTATGCGCATCGCGTTTATCCACTCGTCCGCCGAGAGCTTGTCGGGGGCGATTTTGTCGCGCACCGACTTCTCGAAGATTTCCGCCCCTCCCCCGGGGAGGGCGCTCACGCCGGCTTCCTTCAATTTGGCGTAAACCTCCCCGAGCGGCCTGCCCGACACGCGCGACATCAACGCGCACTCCGACGCCGTAAACGCCACGACGTTCAGATTTTCGTCGGCGCTCTTGACCGCCTTCACTATGTCTATATAATAGCTGAACGGAAGCTTTGAATATATCCCGCCGATTATGTGGATTTCCTCCGCGCCCATTTCGGAAAATTTTTTGGCGCGCTCCCGAACTTCGTCGGGGGTCAGCAAATACGCGCCCTCCTGCCCCTCTTTTCTTGAAAAGGAGCATATCGGGCACAAAACCTCGCAAATGTTGGAATAGGTTATGGCGGCGTTTACCGTATAGTAGGCGCGGTCGGAATGAAGCTTGCGCCGCACGGCGTCCGCGCGCTCGCCAAGCTCTATGGCGGAGCCGTTTTTCAGGAGCTCGAGGGCCTCTTCCCTGCCCATTTCAAAAGATCTGTCCGAAAAATATGCCATTTTTTTGAAAATGCCCCGGGCTCCCGCTTTGTCAACATTTTGCTTGGCGGATAAAAATTGTTGCGCGGCGCGCGCGCAAATGCGATATTGCGGCGATGAACCTTATAAGAGAAGCCGCAGTTTACGCGAGGCTCGTGAAGGTGGAGCACACCCTGTTCGCCCTGCCCTTCGCGCTCTCCGCGCTGTGCCTCGCCGACATTTGCGGGGCGGCGTTCGGACTGCGCGAGATCCTGCTGTGCGTCGCCGCCTTCGCCTCTGCGAGATCGGCCGCCATGGGGTTCAACAGAATCGCCGACAGGGAGTTCGACGCCAAAAATCCCCGCACAAAAAACCGCCCGAGCGCCACCGGCGAAATTTCCCCCCGCGCAATGTCGGCGTTCACCGCCGCCTCCGCCGCGGCGTTCGTCGCCTGCGCATACTTTATAAACCGGGCGTGCTTTATTTTGTCGTTTCCCGCGCTCGCGGTTCTATTCGGGTACTCCTATGCCAAGAGGTTTACGGCCGCCGCCCACTACGTTCTGGGGCTGGCGCTGGCGCTCGCGCCGGCGGGCGCGTGGATCGCCGCCTCCGGATCGCTCGACCCGCGGATTCTCGCGCTGTCGGGCGCGCTGTTTTTCGGGATAGCCGCCTTCGACATCATCTATGCGCTGCAAGACATGGAATTCGACACGCGCGAAAATCTGCACTCCGTGCCCGCCTCTTTCGGCAGGGGCGGCGCGCTCGCCGTCGCCGCGGCTTCGCTCGGGGTTTCCGCCGCGCTGTTTTTTCTTGCCGGAAAGCTGTTCGGGCTCGGGGCCGCGTACTTCGCGTGCGCCTCGGCGATAGCCGCCCTGTACGCCTTCGGGGTATTGGCCGTGCTCTTCGGCGGGAACGCATTCGTCAACGCCGTATTTTTTTACATAAACGTCGCCTCCGCATGGCTCGGATTTTTCGGGGTCGCGTGCGAACTGCAACTATGACCGCCCAAGAAACCAGCGACAGCCGGAAAAACCGCAGGGCGGTTCTCGGAATAAGCGGGGCGTCGGGCTCCGTATACGCGCTCAGGCTCGCCAAAATTCTGCTGGAAGCGGGCGCGGAACTCTACTGCATACCGACCGACGCCGCTAAAAAAATCCTCGCCCAGGAGACGCCGTTTACGGATTTTGAAAGCGCGATAACCTCGCAACTCGGCAAGGGCGCCGCGCTCGGGACGCTCAGAATGTGCGGCATCGGAGACTTCGGCGAGCCCCCCGCGAGCGGCTCTTTCCGCTTCGGCGCGATGGCGGTCCTGCCGTGCTCGATGAACACCCTCGGAAAAATCGCAAACTCTGCGGCGGACAACCTGCTCGTGCGGGCGGCGGAAGTCGCGCTCAAAGAGCGCAGAAGATTAGTCGTCTGCCCGCGCGAGACGCCCCTTGCGCTCTCGCACATCGAGAATATGAGGTCTCTGTTCCTCGCGGGGGCGGTCGTGATGCCTGCGTGCCCCGCGTTCTACGGGAAGCCGGAATCCGTCCTCGACCTCGCGGATTTCATCGCGGCGAGGGCGGCGGCGGCGATGGGCTTTGAAAGCGAAACCGTGAAGGAGTGGGGGCTGTGAAAAGGGCTTTCAAAGACATACGCGAATTCATCGAACTGCTCGACTCTCTCGGAGAACTGCGCCGCGTGAAAGAGCCCGTCTCTCCGGAAATCGAAATATCGAAAATCGTCGACGCGGAGTCCAAAAAGCCCGGTGGAGGCAAGGCGCTTCTCTTCGAGAACGTCGTCGACGGCGGGAAAAGGGCGTTTTGCGTGGCGGCAAACCTGTTCGGAAGCGACCGCAGGATGTCTCTTGCAATCGGCGCAAAGTCGCTGGCGGAATCGGGCGAAGAAATCGCGCAAATCGCCGAAATGTCGCCGCCGAAAGCCTTTTCCGACATATTTTCCGCCGCCAAAAAACTCTTCCCCCTCTTAAAAATATTCCCGAAAACCGTTTCCGGAACGCCCCCCTGCCAGGAAGTCGCAAAGTTCGGGGACGATGTTGACCTGTCGGAAATCCCCGTGCTCAAATGCTGGCCGAAAGACGGAGGGCGGTTCGTCACGCTGCCGCTCGTCTTCACGAAGTCCGCGGACGGCAAAATGCGCAACCTCGGGATGTACCGCCTGCAAATCTACGACAAAAACACGACGGGAATGCACTGGCACGTCCACAAGGACGGTTCGCACTTTTTCAGGGAATACGAAAAACTCGGCAGGCGCATGGAGGTCGCGGTGGCGATAGGCTCCGATCCGGCGACGATATACGCCGCCACCGCCCCGCTTCCGAGGGGAGCGGACGAGCTCCTGCTCGCGGGATTTCTGCGGAAGTCGGGGGTCAGGCTCGCAAAGTGCAAAACCGTGGACTTGGAGGTTCCCGCCGACGCCGAATTTGTCCTCGAAGGCTACGTGGACCCAGGCGAGAGGAAGCTCGAAGGGCCGTTCGGCGACCACACGGGCTACTATTCCCTCCCCGACATGTACCCCGTGTTCCACGTGACGGCGCTGACGCGGAAGCGGAACCCCCTCTACTGCGCAACCCTCGTCGGCCCGCCCCCGATGGAGGACTGCTACATGGCAAAGGCGACCGAGCGGATTTTCCTGCCTCTCCTGCGCGCGGTAAACCCCGACATACGCGAATATTTCCTGCCGTGGGAAGGGGTTTTCCACAACATCTCCGTCGTCTCGCTGCGCAAGGAGTTCCCCGCGCACGCGCGCAGGCTCGCAAGCGGCATATGGGGCGCGGGGCAGATGAGCTTCTGCAAGTGCGTCGTCGCGGTCGGGGAGGAAACCGACCCGTCGGATCTCGCGCAGGTTTGGGAGCTTTTTAAAAATTCGTTCGACCCGTCCTCGGACATCGAAATATCCTCCGGGGTTCTCGACGCGCTCGACCACGCCTCCCCGCGCCCGCTCGAAGGCTCGAAGATTTCGATAGACCTCACCCCCCGCCTGCCCTCAGAAGAGCCGCGCGCGCCCAAGCCGCTCAAAACCCCCGACGGCGCGCAAATGGAAAAAATCTCGGACTTCCTGCGCAAGGAGCTCGGAAGGGTGGCCGCCGTGAAATTCGCCGACGCCTTCTGCGCCGTGTCGCTCGACAAGGACGGCAGGAGCGGCAGGTCCATCGCCGAGAAGTGCGCGCGCAGCGGGCTGTTCGACGGATTTTTCCGCGCCCTCGCCTTCTTCGACGCCGAAATCGACGTCTCCGACTTCTCAAAAATGCTCTGGAAAATTTTCAACAACACCGACCCCGCGCGCGACATCATCGCGCTCGGCAGCGGGCTGGCAATAATAGACGCCTGCAAAAAGGGAAAGGCGGACGGCTACCCGCGCGAGTGGCCTGACGACCTCTCGTTCGATAAATAGGCTTGAAGATTCGCGGCCGCAAATTTTAATTTCAGGCAAGAAACGCAAAAATGACATTCGAGGACTTCATAACAAAGGCGGCGGACTTCACGGGCACCGCGGTGGAATTCATAAGGGTCGCGTGGAATCAGCCGCGCGCGCCCGAAATGCTCGGGGGGGCTCTCGCGGCGTTCCTGCTGCTCGTCGCCCTGCGCAAGATAAAGGGCGCGTACAGGCCCATAAAGCTCTTCGACAACCGCGCGGGAGTGGTGGAGGTTTCGCGCAAGGCTTTGGACGAGCTCGTCCAGAGCGTGTGCTACAGCCTCGGCGCGCTCAACCGCCCGGACGTGAAAATCTACACGCGGCGCGGAAGGCTCTGCATGAACGTTTCGCTTAAACTCGAATCGGGGCAGAGCCTCACCGACGCGACGGCCGAAATCCAGAAGGCCCTCACGAGCGCTTTCCGCGAGCACCTCGGCGTGGAGAAGCTCGGCAGGATAGACGTGCGCGTGACGGGATTCAAGGGGCTCATATACAAGCCCGCCGCAAAATTTCTCCCGCCCGCGAACCTCGACGACGACTCCGACGACGTGCTCCTGTCAGGCGGCGTTCCCGCGCTCGACGGCGTTGACTCTTCCCCGTCCAAAAAGGATTCCGAAGCGGAAAAGTAAAATATGGGCTCCCTCTCGCGCCGCATTTCCGACTGCGTCTTTTACGGAATCGCCGACACGGGCTATGTCGCGCATGAAGATATGTTTTCCAAGTGCGAGCAGATGGCGGACGCGGGCGCAAAAATAATACAGCTGCGCGCAAAAAAGGAAGATTCCCCAACGCGCCGCAACCTCGCATTCAACCTGCTTCCGCTCTTCAAAAAGCGCCCCGACACGCTCTTTATAATAAACGACGACATTGAGCTCGCCGCCGAAATATGTTCGCTCATCCCCAACGCGGGGCTGCACATCGGGCAGGACGACGGCGCGCCCGAGGACGCCCGCCGCGAGATAGGCGAAAACCGCGCGCTCGGGCTCTCGACCCATTCCGAAGAGCAGGCGGCCGCGGCCGACGCGATGTCCGGCATCCTCGACTACTTCGCGGTGGGGCCGATTTACGCCACGGGAACCAAGCCGGGGCGCGAGCCCGTCGGGCTCGGGCTCGTGCGGAAAGTCGCGGCGTCGAATCCCGACCTGCCGTGGTTCTGCATAGGCGGCGTCAACGCGCGGACGGCGCGCGCCGTCCGCGACGCGGGCGGAAGGCGCATAGTGGCGGTCTCCGCCGTCCTCGCGCCCGACGATACGGAAGGCGCGGTGAAGTCGCTCGTCGCGGAATTTCTCGGGCGGTAGCGGGCCAAAGGCGGGCGCCTCCCCGAAAGCCAATCCAATACGATTAGCCAAAGAAAGGAAAAACATATGCACATGGCCGACGCACTCGTCTCCCCCGCGGTGGGCGGAGTCATGATAGCCGCAAGCGCGGGGCTGCTCTGGAACAGCGCGCGCAGGCTTAAAGAAAATTTCGAGCCCGCGCGCGTTCCGCTCATGGGCGTGATGGGCGCGTTCGTCTTCGCGGCGCAGATGATAAATTTCGCAATCCCCGGGACGGGCTCGAGCGGCCACATAGGGGGGGGGATGCTGTTGGCGGCGGTGCTCGGCAGCCACGGGGCGTTCATCGCGCTCTCTTGCGTGCTGGCGATACAGGCGTTCATGTTCGCCGACGGGGGGATTCTCGCGCTGGGGTGCAACATTTTCAACATGGGCTTCTTCCCGTGCTTTGTGGCGTACCCGCTGATATTCGCGCCCATAGCCGGAGGTATGAAAAGCCCCGCCCGCATAATGGCGGCTTCCATACTCGGATGCGTCGCCGCCCTCCAGCTTGGGGCGTTCGGGGTGGTGCTCGAAACCCTCTGCTCGGGCGTGACGGAGCTGCCTTTTAAAACGTTCGCGCTGCTGATGCAGCCGATACATCTTGCGATAGGCGCGGTTGAGGGCGCACTGACGGGGGCGGTTCTCGCGTTTTTGAAATCCTCGCGCCCCGAGGTCTTCGAGAAAACCCCGAAAACCCCCGCAAAATCGGCGTGCGCCGCGCTAATGATAGCCGCTGTCGCGATGGCGGGCGGGCTGTCGCTCGCCGCATCCTCCGACCCCGACGGGCTGGAATGGTCGGTGGAGCGCGCCGCAAAAGGCGCGGAAATCTCCGCCGACACCCCCGCGCATTCCGCGTCCGAAAAAATCCAAAACTCCTCGGCGGTGCTGCCCGACTACAACCTGCCCGGCTCGGAATCCGCCCTGGGGGGCGCCGCAGCCGGAATCGCGGGAACTTTCGCCGCCCTCGCCGCGGCGTGCGCGCTCGGATTTTTATTGAGAAAACCGGACAGTGCCTCATAATTCCGAAACTCCGCCGGGCAGCGGCGGGGTGGCAGCCGGCGTTCCGCGCCCCGCCTTTTCGCCCGCGCTGAAAATCGCGCTCGCGTTCATTTACGCGTGCTTTGCCGTGTCGTTTCCCAAATACGACCTGGCCGGCGTCTGCATATTCGCCTCGCTGCCGCTCTTCGCCGTTTGCGCGTATTCGAAAGACGTGGGCAGGTCGCTGAAAAATTCGCTCGCCGCAATCCCCGTCGCGCTCGCGATAGGCGCGGCAAACCCGTGGCTCGACGCCTCCCCGCCGTTCGATTTCGGATTCGCAAAAATTCCGGCGGGCGCGGTGTCGCTCGCGGTGCTGTGCGCCAAGGCGTGGGAGTGCGCCATGGCCGCGGTCGCGTTTTCGCAGGTAGCCTCGCCGAACGAAATGGCGAAAGGGCTCGCCGCCCTCGGGGTGCCCTGCCCCGTGGCGCTGCAAATGTCGCTTACCATGCGCTACATTCCCATAATTTCCGGCGAGGCCAAACGCATGGGAGCGGCGTACTCAGCCCGCTCCGGCAGAATCGGGGGCGCCGCGAAAATTTCGGACTGGCCGAAGCTCGCGGGCTCGCTCATGCTCAGGAGCCTCGACCGCGCGGCGAGCGTGTACGACGCCATGCGCGCGCGGGGATTTGAGGCAAAATTTCCGCGCGGGGGATTTTCAGGGCGCGCCTCTGCCTCCGATTTCATTGCCGCCGCCGCTTTCGCGTGCGTCTGCGCCGCGTTCAGGTTTCTTCCGGAAAGGATTTTTTCATGATAGAGACGTTTTCCCTATCCGCCTCGCGGGACGGCGGCAAGACCCCCGCGGTTTCATCCCTCTGCCTGCGCGTGGAAAGCGGGGAGTCCTGCGCGCTGCTCGGCGCGAACGGCGCTGGCAAATCAACGCTCATGCTATCGCTGATGGGGCTCGCGCCGATACTCTCGGGGCGCGCGGAGGTATGCGGGCTTGAAGTCGCAAAAAAAAATCTGCGCAGGATACGCGCCCTCGCGGGGCTGGTATTCCAGAACTCCGACGACCAGCTATTTTGCCAGACGATACTCGAAGACGTCGCCTTCGGCGTGGAAAACCTCGGGTTTTCGCGCGGCGAATCGCTCGAAACCGCGCGCGAATGGCTCGAAAAATTTTCGATATCGAACCTCGCCGACAGGCCCCCGCACGGGCTTTCGGAAGGCGAAAAAAAGCGGGCCGCCATCTGCGGGGTCGCCGCCATGCGCCCGGAAATAATGCTGCTCGACGAGCCGAGCGCGCAGCTCGACCCGCGCGGAAAACGCGAGCTCGCGGAGCTCCTGAACTCCTTTCCCCAGACGAAGATCATATCGACCCACGACCTGGACTTCGCAAGGAGCGTCTGCAAAACCGCGGCGGTTCTCGACGGCGGGAGGCTCGCGGCGCGCGGGGAAATCGGCGAAATCCTCGCCGACGCGGATCTGCTCTCGCGCTGCCGCCTCGCCTGACGGGGCAAAGCGGTGTTGACAAACGCGGCGGGCGGGTTAGTCTTGCCGCTTATTTTTTCATTATGGTCGACATGGCAACAATCGAGGGCCTCTGCAAGCGCAGGGGGTTTATTTACCGCTCGTCCGAAATCTACGGCGGCTTCAACGGATTTTTCGACTACGGGCCGCTGGGCGTGGAGCTCAAAAACAACATCAAGAGGGCGTGGTGGAACGATTTTGTCCACGGCCGCGACGACATCGTGGGGCTCGACGCCTCCATAATAATGCACCCGGACGTGTGGCGCGCCTCCGGGCACGTCGCGGGGTTTTCCGACCCAATGGTCGACTGCAAAGAGTCCAAGCTGCGTTTTAGGGCAGACCAGATTTTCTTCGCCCAGGTGAAAGTCGCGGGCGAGACAATCGGGTACGTCAGCGCGCTCGAAGACGAAAACATGCAGGCGGAGGCCGAGAAGAAAGCCGCCGAGCTCAAGAGAAAGCTCGCCAAGCAGGGAGAGCTCGAACCCGTCGTCCTCAAAAACTACATGGACGCCTCCCCCGACGAATACGCCCTCATTCCCTCCCCCGCCACCGGCAAGCCGGGCTCCCTCACTCCCCCGCGCGATTTCAACCTGATGTTCCAGACATACGTAGGCGCGCTGCGCGACGAAACCGCCGTCGCCTACCTGCGCCCCGAGACCGCGCAGGGAATATTCGCCGACTTCAAAAACGTCTGCGACACGAGCCGCGTCAAAGTCCCCTTCGGCATCGCGCAAATCGGCAAGGCGTTCCGCAATGAAATCACGCCGCGCAATTTCATATTCCGCAGCCGCGAGTTCGAACAGATGGAAATCGAATACTTCATTTCGCCCTACGACGACTGGAAGACGATGCACCGCGACTGGATCGACGCCTGCAAAAAGTGGTTCGTATCCATCGGAATCCCCGCCGACAGGCTCGCCGAGGACGTCCACCCTCAGGAAAAACTCGCGCACTACGCAAAGGCGTGCACGGACATCACCTTCCATTTCCCGCACGGCTTGCAGGAATTGCAGGGAATCGCCGTGCGCGGGAATTTCGACCTCACCCAGCACCAGAACGCCTCCGGCAAAAACCTCGAATACTTCGACGAGGCGCGCAAGGAAAAATACCTGCCGCACGTCATAGAGCCGTCGCTCGGCGTGGACCGCACGTTCCTGGCGGTGATGACCGCCGCGTACGAGGAGGACGAAGTGCCCAACGACAAGGGACAGGCGGAAAAGCGCGTGCTGCTCAAATTCAGCCCGCGCGTCGCGCCATTTAAGGCGGCGGTGTTCCCGCTCGTCAAGAACAAGCCCGAGCTCATGGAGCGCGCGCAAAAGCTCCACGCCAAACTCCGCCGCCGCTGGAACGTATTCTTCGACGCCGCCGGCGCGATAGGCAGGAGATACCGCAGGCAGGACGAAATCGGAACCCCGTTCGGAATCACCGTGGACTTCCAGACCGTGGAGGGCGACGGCACGGTCACCCTGCGCGACCGCGACACTACAAAACAGGTGCGCATGAGCGAAGGCGAACTGGTAAAATATCTCTCCGAACAAATCGACGGCATATAGAAAAATTTTTGGAAGATTAACCACACGGGGCCGCGAAAACTCGCCGCCCCTCTTTTTGCGCCATGCGGAAACGTCCAGAGCGGCCTAAAAAATTCCGGAAACAAACCGCCGACTTCTGAAAGCGCGCAGTGCGGCAGATTCAAAAACACGCATAAAAACGCGCCGCCGCGCCGAAAACCTGCGCCCGCGCGCGAAGCGCGAATGCAAAAAAAGCGCCGGAAAGAAAAACTCCTTCCGGCGCGTTTTGCCAAACGGGGAAAATCAAAAAATCTCCTATCTTGAAAAAAATAAAACCCACTAAATTGACATACATAGAGATAATTTGGTTTTTACTTCTTCCATTAAATTATATATTCATCTTTTAGGGGCTTTAATAAAATCATATAATTTCAACATTATCATATAAATTTTGCAATCCGCCATTTTTCATTCTAAATTTTGAACCGTGATTATGCCCCGTTCTTGCATCGAATTCTATATAAATCATTCCATTTTCCACCGCTTCTACAAATTTATCTAAAGAAAAATGAGACAATTTATATATTTTTTCATACAAAAACATTTCTCTTCCGTTTTCAACTTTATTATCTGCAACAACGTAAAAACAATTTGGCAATTTCTTACCCGCTTTATGAAATACATCGTCAAAACCCCAGTATGGAGCAACGTAATCCTTAAAGTTAGATAAATTTTGCTTTACCATTTCAAGCCATTCTGAATGTCTAGAATCAACGGCATTCCCATCAAAATAAACTATAAACTTTCTCTCGTTTTTATCTATTTTTATTTTAAATCCCCTATCTGTTGGCGATACTGCGTTCATCGTCATGCGAAAACTTCTTTCATTTTCCGCATAATGTTCGCCAGCGCGGTTTCTCTTGTTATGCTTCCACCCATATATGGGTATCAACTCTTGCGGGACAAGGCGCAACGCCCTCGGAGAAGGCTCCATGTGAAACATCGTCATTAAAGACGCCGTATTCTTTCTTTGCGCTTTTAATTCCCATTCGGCCGCGTTTGGTATAGGCAGGTTGTTTTCCGTAATTCCAAGCAAATCTTCCAAAGTGTTGCCGACATTGCCGTCATTTCTGGTGTCGCGGCCCTGAATCCAACCCATACTGCGAATTTCCTTCAGCCTCGCTATCAAAGATTCCTTTGTATAAATTATAGACATTTCATTTACCATTTCATTTGAGATTGCCGATCATTTTCTGCAATCCGCCTATTTGCCATCTCAACATACTCCTGCGATTTTTCAATCCCTATAAAATATCTGTCATTCTGCAACGCGGCAATAGCAGTTGTTCCGCTGCCCATAAAAGGATCCAACACTATTTTTGCGTTTGTTGATTGGATGATTCTATCTATCATCGCTATAGGAAATGGCGCAGGATGCGGGTTTTTCATTTCCTGAGTGAATTCCCAGACATCGCCGTAAGAATTTGCACCTTTTGCCAACTTAAAGTCCGGTTTTGTTATCATATAAATAACTTCATAAGTTGGCAAAAAATATCCCGCATTAAAGTTTATCCCCCCCTTACGCCGCCAAATTATAATTTGCCGTATTGGGAAACCGGAGACTATATCCTGCCTATCTTGCAATAGTCCCGCCTGCACGCGCCACTTGTGGTTGTAAAAAATAGCGCCGTCATTTTTTAACAAACGAAACATCTCCGTTAAACAGTCTCTTTGCCATTTTGCGTACTCGTCTGCGGGCATACAATCACCATAATTGGCGTACCCGTTTATCAAAGCGGCATTGGCCCATTTCCCGCCGCGGCCGTCTTTCATGCCATTGCCGGTCGAATTTTTAAGATTGTACGGAGGCGACGTCACAATCAGATCAACAGACTCATCGGGCATTGTCCGCATTACCTCTAAACAATCTCCGCATATATTTTTGTTGAGAAAAGTATCAATAGATTTATGCATAAAACCCAATTCTTTTGTACATATAAATCATAATAATCAAGAGGGGAAGCATCCAGAAATTTTTTATTTAACAACAATCAAATACCCGTCTATATTTTATGGCGTATATATTCTCTTACAACATAACGCCTCATACTCATAAGACATGTAATTGAAATTTACAGAATCTCGCCAAAGACGGGGTGGCTCCCCTGCCAAAGTTATGCGAAAATCTCGCGCCACGCGGCTATTTGCGCCTCAATCTGCTTCGGCCCGGGCATTCCGATTTTTTCGCGCATGCCCATGGCGCGCTTTAAATCGAAAACCTCCCTCCACGAGGAATCCGCCCTGTCGCAGAGCGCGAATACGTCTGAGTCGGGAAGCTCGTTTATAGGCACCGACTTCTTCTCCGAAAGCGCGACGAGGCGGCCGACGATGTGGTGCGCCTCCCTGAACGGCACGCCCCTCATCACGAAGTAGTCGGCGAGGTCCGTCGCAAGCAACAGGGGGTCGGAAACCGCCTCCGCGCACTTATCCGGATTGAACTCAATGCGGCGGGCGCATTCAGAAAGGACTTCGGCGCAGACGCAAATCTGGGCGAAAGAGTCGAACACCGGCGGCTTGTCCTCCTGCAAGTCGCGGTTGTAGGTCAGCGGCAGCCCCTTGACGAGCGCAAAGATGGAGCTCAAATTGCCTATCAGCCGCGCGGACTTTCCGCGCATCAGCTCAAAGGCGTCCGGATTCTTCTTCTGCGGCATGAGCGACGAGCCCGTCGTAAATTCGTCTGGAAGCTTGACAAAAGCGAATTCGCTCGTGTTCCAAATTATGACGTCCTCGGCAATGCGCGAAAGGTGCGTCCCGAAAACCGCGCACGCAAAGGCGAATTCGAGGAACAAATCCCTGTCGGCGACGGCGTCCATGCTGTTGCCGGTGACTATCGGGTCGCCCGTTTCGGGATCCGTGAACCCGAGCTCGGAGGCGGAGTACAGCCTGTCTATCGGCAGGGTCGTACCCGCTATTGCGCCGCTGCCCAGCGGGGAGACGTTCGCCGCTTCCGCGCAAAAGCCGAAGCGCTCCGCGTCGCGCGCGAGCATTTCCACCCACGCCAGAATGTGGTGCGCGGCGCTCACCGGCTGCGCGCGCTGCATGTGCGTATAGCCTGGTATCAATATATGCCTGTTGCCGTCGGCGAGCTTCAAGAGCACCCTTATTGCCCCGCCTATTTTTTCGGACGCCTCGGCGCACGCAAATTTGAAGAAAAGCCGCATATCGGTCGCGACCTGGTCGTTGCGGCTGCGCGCGGTGTGGAGTTTCGCGGCGGCGGGAACATCGCGCGTGAGCGCCTGCTCTATGTTCATGTGGACGTCTTCGAGGGATTCGTCCCACGCGAATTCGCCGGCGCGGATTTTTTTGAGGATTTTGGATAGCCCCGCGACTATCTGCGCGGATTCCCGCTTGGAAATGATGCCAGTGTGCGCGAGCATCTTGGCCTGCGCCACGGAGCCTTGTATGTCGAACTCCGCGAGCAGCCTGTCGAATGACACCGACTCGCTGAACCTGAGCATGAGCTCGCTCGGCCCCTTTGAAAACCTGCCTCCCCAGCTCGCCTGGGCGTCTTTTTTGCCGTTTTTCATAATTTTGAAATGTCGCGTTGAATAAAACGGCGAACGATACGAAACGCCGCCGCAAGTTGCAAGACTTATCGCCCGCCGCGCGCTAATCCCACGGCAGGCGAACGCCCGTGAGCGGCGCGGGAATATCCTTCACCGCTCCGGGGAAACAGATTTTGCCCGGGTTGAGAATGTTCTTTGGGTCGAACATCTTTTTGAGCGCGCGCATGGTTTCGAGCTCGTCCGCTCCGTGCTGGAAGGGCATATACTTCGACTTCAAAAATCCTATGCCGTGCTCCCCCGACACCGCGCCCCCCATCTCGACCGCCTTTTTGACGGCCGCCTCCATTGCATTCCACGCCCTTTCGCGCGCTCCGGAAACGGCGGAGTCGTACATGAAGTGGATGTGGTAGTTGCCGTCGCCCGAATGCCCGAACACCGGAGAGGGCAACCCCGTCTCGCGCGAGAGCTTCTTGAAAAATTCGAAATATTTTTTGACGGACGAGAGCGGGAGCGCTATGTCCTGGTTTACCTTGGAGTCGGCGAGCAGGTACATCGCCTGCGACGCGCCGCGGCGGATTTTCCAGAATCTCTCGGCCTCCGCCCCGTCGCGCGCCGCGCGCGCCCCGCACCCCGCCAACAGCCTTTCCGCCTCCTCCGCGTCGGCGCGGACTTGAATGGGCTCGCCGTCGAACTCCAACAGCAGCGCGGCGGCCCCCGCCGGGGCGTCCACTTCGGCGGACGGATTTTTGGCGCGCACGCACCCGAGGGTGTCGGCGTCCATAAATTCGCAAATCGCCGGAGTCAGCGGAGAGAGCATGAGCTTTTCTACGGCGTCGAAAGCATCCGAGTCGGAGCGCGGAAACGCTATTACCGCAAGCCTTGCGCGCGGGCGCGGCACGAGCCTGAGCCACGCCTCGGCCACCACTCCGAACGTGCCCTCCGAGCCTATGAAAAGATCCCTCAGATTCGGGCCGACGGAAAATTTTTTAAGCGGCCTTCCGCATTCGAGCCTGCGGCCGTCGGGCAGAAAAGCGGTGAGCGCCAGGACGTTCTCGCGGGTGTTGCCGTACTTTGCCGCGCGCAGCCCGCCGGCGTTGCAGGAGATGTTGCCGCCTATCGACGAATATTTGTGCGACGACGGGTCGGGCGCGTACATCAGGCCGAACTGCGCGGCGCGCGCGTCCACGTCCGCCGTCACGGCCCCCGCCCCGACGCGCGCCATTCTGTCAGACGGGAAAACCTCGATAAAATTTATCGCCGAAAGGTCGAGTACGACGCCGCCGCGGACGGGGACGCACCCGCCCGAGCATCCCGTGCCGGAGCCGCGCGGGCATATCGGAACCCCGAATTCGGAGGCGATTTTGAGCGCGGAGCAAATGTCGCAATCTTTGCGCGCGCGCACGCGCGCCGCGGGCATGAAGCTGTGCCGCGAGTGGTCGAGCGAGGCGAAAAACAAATCGTCCCCGGAGTCGGCGACGTCGAGCCCCGCCTCCCTCATGGCGGCTATGGCGCGCAATGTGTTCGCGTCGGGCATGGTTTTATTTGAGGAAGCGTTCGAGAGCCTCGTAATGGAAGGAGCGCAGATAGCTCGCTATCTGGCGCGAGCGTTTAAGGCCCAGAACTTCGTCGCGCAGGGCGCGCGCCTTTTCGTACGGAACTTTGCGCAGCAGAAATTTTATCTCGCTTACGGACTTGGGCGACATGCTGAATTCCGTCACCCCCATTCCCAAAAGAAGCGGCGCGAAAATCGGATCCGCCGCGAGCTCCCCGCAAACGCACGCGGGTATTCCCGCTTTCAGGGCGGACGCCACCACCATGTCGAGCGTGCGGATAACCGCGGTGTGGGTGGGCTCGTAGAGGTTGGCGACGAGGTCGTTTACGCGGTCAACCGCCAAAAGGTACTGAATGAGGTCGTTGGTGCCTATGCTTATGAAGTCGCATTCGGCGGCTATGACGTCCGCCGTGAGCGCCGCGCTCGGAACCTCTATCATAACCCCGAGCTCCAGGTTTTTGTCGAACGGCTGCCCTTCCTTTTCTAGCTCGCCCTTGGCCTGCTCTATCAGAAGCTTGCTCTTTTCGACCTCGCGTATGGAGCTTATCATAGGCAGGAGGATTTTCACCTTGCCGTATGCGCTCGCCCTGAGAATCGCCCGCAGCTGCGCGAGAAAAATGTCCTTGTGGTCGAGGCAAAACCTTATGGCGCGGTAGCCCATGAACGGGTTTTCCTCCTTGTTTACCGCCTTCATGAGGCTCAGGTTCTTGTCGCCGCCGAGGTCGAGGGTTCTCACGACGACCGGCTTTCCGCGCGCGGCGAGGGCGGCGTCGCGGTACGCCTTGAACTGGCTCTCCTCGTCGGGGAAGCCGCCGAACTCCATGAAAAAGTTTTCGGTTCTGAAAAGGCCGACCCCGTCGCACGCGGCAACGGCGGAATCCTCCGAAATCTCCTCCGGCGAGCTTATGTTTATCTCGACCGAAAACGCGCGGCCGTCGGGAGTCACCGACGGATACGGCAGGGAGGTGGCGTACACGAGCGCGATTTCTTTCTGGGCGGACTCGAGCTCCGTGTAGTGCGAAAGCGTGCGCTCGGACGGGTTTATGACAAGCATTCCGTTGTAGCCGTCAACGAGCAGCATGTCGCCGCTCGAAACCTTCTCGGCGACCTCCGGAATGCCCACCACGCACGGGATTCCGAGGGAGCGCGAAAGTATCGCCGTGTGGCTCGTCTGCGAGCCCTTTTCGGTGACTATCGCCAAAATCTTGCTCTTGTCAACGAGGGAAAAATCCGCCGGCGCGAAGTCGGAGCTCACGAGCACGAGCGGGTCGCTGAAAGCCCCTATCTTGGCGGTCTGGACTCCGAGCATGTTGCCCAACACCCTGCGCGATACGTCCTTGAAGTCGGCGATGCGCTCCTTTATGTACGGGTCGTCTATGCGCTCAAAGGCGGCTATAAACTTGTTTATGACGCTCGAATAGCAGTACTCGATGTTGTAGTTTTTCTCGCCGAACATCGAGAGTGTCTCCTGCATGACGGCGACGTCCTCGAGCACGAGTATGTGGGCGTCGAAAATGGCGGCCTCGGCCTCGCCGACCTTTGCGGAAAGCTCCGACTTCAATTCGAGAATGTCCTTGCGCGCCTTGAGAATCGCCGCCTCGAACCTCTTGATTTCGGCGGGCTTGTCGGAGTCGCGTATCTCGTAGACGGGGGTCTCGAGCTCCTTGTGCAACAGGACGAAGGCCTCGCCGTGCGCGATGCCCTTTGAAACCGAAAACCCCTTGATTTCGACTTCCGCCCCTGAACCGCTTTCGCCCATATTTTTTGAAAAACGGAGTTTTACGCCGGAGAATTCAGATTTCAACACATTTTTTGGCGGGCCTCGGGCGCAGCCTGCCGCTCAATTCCACCAGCCCGCGCAGGTATGGCAGATTTTGGGACTCCACGCGCCCGAGCTGCTCCGGCAGCAGCCGCCACTGCCAGTTGCCGCCCGCCGCCCCGGGCGTGTTTGTGCGGCACTCCGAGCCGAGCCCCGCTATGTCCTGCATGGGAAATATCGCCGTCTGCGCCACGCTCATCATCACCCCGTGGATCATGTCCCAGTTCGGGCAGTCGCCGGATGCGCGGAAATACCTGCGGAACTCGTCCTTTTCCGCCTCGGAAGCGCTCGCGTACCAGCCGCAGGAAGTGTCGTTGTCGTGCGTGCCCGTGTAGTAGACGCATTCGCGCCTTATGTTGTGCGGCAGGTACGGGTTTTCGGGGCCTCCGCCGAACGCGAACTGCAACACCGCCATCGACGGGATATTCAGCGCGTCGCGCAGGGCGAAAGCCGCCTTTGAAAGCAGCCCCAAGTCCTCGGCGACAAATTTTCCCCTCGGGAATTTCCGCCTTAGCTTCTCGAAAAACCCGATTCCGGGACCCTTTTTCATGGACCCCTTGCGCGCGTCCTTCGCGCCCGCGGGAATTGCCCAGTAGTCTGCGAACCCCCTGAAATGGTCGAAGCGCACCACGTCGAACATCTCGAGAGCGGCCCCGACGCGCTCGAACCAAAAGGCGCAAACCTTGTCTCCGGCATTTTTCCAGTCGTAGAGCGGATTGCCCCAGAGCTGCCCCTCCGCCGAAAAATAGTCCGGCGGCACGCCCGCCACGCGGGCGGGAAGCCCGTCTGCGCGCAGGTCGAAAAGCTCGGGGCGCTCCCACACCTCCGCGGAGTCGAGGGAGACGAATATCGGGAGGTCGCCGAATATCTCCACGCCCGCCTCCCCCGCGCGGCGGCGGAAAGCGGCGTACTGGGAAAAGAAAACCCACTGGCCGAATTTCACGGCGAAAATTTCGTCCAAATCCCCGCGCTCGAGCGGCTGCTTCGCCGCCGAGCGGGCGGACCTGAAAGGTTTTGGCCACTCGTGCCACGGAGCCCCTCCGAACTTTTGCTTGAGCGCGGCGAACAGCGCGTAGGAGCCAAGCCACTTTGCGCGCGCGGCGCAGAATTTGCCGAACTCCGCCTTTCGGCGGGCGCCCGCCGAACTGCGGAAGTTGGCCGCCGCCTTGCGCAAGAGCGGCGGAACCAGCCCGTATATCGCGCCGTAATCGCACCTGCCGCGCGGGAGGGATCTGAGCGGATCCAAGTCCGCGCCGCAAAGCAGTCCGTCCGCGGCGAGCTCCGGGAAGTCTATGAAATACGGGTTGCCGGCAAACGCCGAAAACGACTGGTACGGAGAATCCCCGTATCCAGTGGGTCCGAGGGGGCAGATTTGCCAGTACGAAAACCCGCACTTTTCAAGGAAGCCGAGAAACCGTCCCGCCGCCGACCCTACATTGCCTATGCCGAATTCGGACGGCAGCGAGGATATGTGCATGAACACCCCCGCGCCCCGCCCGCCATTCCAGGAAAAATCAGCCGCCATCGCCTAATAGCTGCGCCCCTCGCGGTTTTCATAATAATTTATGAAAGCCTTGTTGAGGACGGCGTATCCGCCCGGGGTGGGATAGTTGCCGGTAAAGTACCAGTCGCCGGAGCACGAGGGAATCGCCCTGTGCAGGTTTTCTATCGACTGGAACACGAGCTCGAGCTCGCCGTTCCAAGACACGTTGTGCGGGCGCACGAGCTCCGCTATCTTTTCGGAAATGCGCTCCGCCGTAAAGGGTTCGTATATCATCTTTACGTAGTTTTTAATTTCTTCGGCGGGCTTGTCCTTCTGGGCGAGGCACAGGCGGTATACGTCCTTTATCAGCTCCGAGTTGCCCTGCTCTTTCAGAAGCTTAACGGCCGCCTGGAAAGCGATGAACTTGCCGATTTCGCTCATGTCGATGCCGTAGCAGTCGGGATAGCGTATCTGCGGAGCGGTGGAAGCTATGACGATCTTCCTGGGATTGGTGCGGCTGAGTATCCGCAATATCTGCTGTTGGAGCGTGGTCCCGCGCACTATGGAGTCGTCGAGGCAGACGAGGGCGTCCTTTTCGGTCACGACCCCGTAGGTGATGTCGTAAACGTGCGAGGCGAGCGACATCCTGTCCTTCTCCTGCGAGATGAACGTGCGCAGCTTGATGTCCTTGTGCACGATTTTTTCGCCGCGCGGCCAGTTGTCGAGAATCAGGGAGTCCAGAAACTCGTCGGTGAATTCGCGGCCGCTTTCCGCCGCCTTTGCGAGCTCCTTTTTCACCTGAGCGCGGCGGATCATTCGCAGGCCGTGCAGCATTCCGTAATATGCTACCTCCGCGGTGTTGGGAATGTAGCTGAACACGCTGTTCTTGAAGTCCCTTCCGATGCTATCGTAGAGCTTCGGGCAGAGCAGCCGCCCGAGCGCCTTGCGCTCGGAGTATATCTGCGGGTCGTTCCCGCGCGAAAAGTATATGCGCTCAAACGTGCACGACTTCCTCTTTCCGGCGGGCCTGTACGGCTGCTCGTAAGATGTCCCGTCGCACTTTATGACGAACACGTTGCCCGGGGAAACCTCCTTCACGTCGGACTCGTCCGCCTCGAAAACCGTCATGAGCGGCACGCGCTCGGAGGCGAATGCGATGATTTCGTCGTTTTTGAGGTAGAAGCACGGGCGTATTCCGTTGGCGTCGCGCAGGACGAATGCGTCGCCGTTGCCGATTGCGCCGGCTATCGCGTAGCCGCCGTCCCAGTTTTTGGCGGCGTTGCTCACTATGCGCAGGGGGCTGAGCTCCTCGTTCATCATCCGCAGGATGTCCTCGCCGGCAACGCCCTTGTCGCGGAGGCGGCGGTATATTTCGCCGTGCTCGATGTCGAGGTGGAAGGAAATCTCCTCCAGAATCGCCTGCGTGTCGGTGCTGAACACGGGGTGTATTCCGCGCTGGATCAGCGCCTCTTGGAGCTCCTTGGTATTGGTGATGTTAAAGTTGCCAACAAGCATCAGGTTGCGCGCGGGCCACGTGCTCTTGCGCGCGAACGGATGGCAGGTGTTTTTATCGTACGAGCCGCTCGTGCCGTAGCGCAAATGGCCGATGAGCAGCTCGGCGGCGTAGTCGAAATTGCTCTTTACAGTCTCTGGAAATTCGGGGTGGATTATCCCCGCCTTGACTTTTTCGTTGTAGATTTTGAGCTGGTCGGCGAAAATTTGGGCGAGCCCGTTGGGCTTTGCGTTGCGCTCGCGGAATATGTAATTTTCGCCCGGGGGAACCCCTATCTTCACCGCGCCTATTCCGGCCCCGTCCTGCCCCCTGTTGTGCTGCTTTTCCATGAGCAGAAAGAGCTTGTTGAAGCCGTACAGCGGCGTTCCGTACTTTTCCTGATAGTATTTCAGGGGCTTCAGGAGCCTGATTACGGCGATGCCGCATTCGTGTTTTATAGGGTCGCTCATATGAAATATGCGCCTCCGCGCGGGGGGTTGAAAATTATCGGCCCAAAATATCTCCCCGAAAGGGAATTTTGGCAAGCCTTATCGTAGGAGCCTCCGGAAAAACGGCGCGGCTTTCTACCCGCCGGATTCCCCTGGATTTTCGGCGACCCTCGGCGCAACCGACGAATCGAAAAACTTTTTCAGCGCCGTCCTCGCTATCGGGCCCGCCGTGCGCCCGCCCGCCGCGTCGCCCTCCTCCTCGCCCTCTACGACGACGGCCACGGCTATCTGCGGGTTTTCGACGGGTGCGAATGCGACCATCCACGCGAGGGTGAGCTTTTCGCCCCTGACGGGAACCTGCGCCGTGCCGCTTTTGGCCGCTATCGAAACGCCCTCTATTGCGACTCGGCGGGCCGTACCGCGCTCTACGGCTGCCTTCATTCCGTCGATGACGGCCTTGTAATGCTCCGGCTTCATGCCGAGCTTCTCGCCGCCGTGGTAGGCGGGGCCGCAGACGCGGGATGGGTCGTGGATGATCGACGGGCGGGTGCGGGTCTCTCCGCGCGCGAGGGACGCCGTCATGCACGCCATTTGAAGGGGGGTTTGCAGCTGGTAGCCCTGGCCTATCGAAGCGTTTGCGGTGTCGCCGCCCGTCCACGGTCCGTCGTAGGGGCGATACTTTTTCTTGTACGCGGGGTCGGAGACGACGGTTCTGCGGGAATAGTCCTCTTTCAGCTCTATGCCCGTGCGCGAGTCGAGGCCGAAATCCTTTGCGGTGGAGCTCAACGCCTCGATTCCCGCCTCCAAAGCGGTCTCGTAAAAATACACGTTGCAGCTGTGGGCGATCGCGTCCTCGAGGTTTACGTTTCCATGCCCCGAGCGCTTGTTGCACGGGAATATGCGCGTTCCCACTTTTATTCCGCCTTCGCAGGTTTTGACGGTGTTTTCGTCTATGACGCCCGTCATAAGGCCCGCCACCGCCGTCATGAGCTTGTACGGCGACCCCGGGGGATAGAGCCCCTGCGTGGCGCGGTTTAGCCACGCGCCGCGGCGGGTGATCTCGTTGCTGACTTTATAGGTCATGTACGGGCTGAAGAGATTTGGGTCGTACGAGGGGCGGCTTACCATCGCGAGAACCTCTCCCGTCTTGACGTCGAGGGCGACCGCCGCCCCCTTGCGCTCCCCGAAAGCGTCCTCCACCGCCTGCTGCAAATCGATGTCTATCGACGCCACGACGTCGGAGCCCTTTTTGGGCCGGACGTCGACGATGTTGTCGTACTGGTAGCCGTCCAGATCGACTACCCATATCTTCGCGCCGCTCGCGCCTTGCAATTTGGAATCAAACGCCTTTTCGAGCCCGGATCTGCCTATTTTGCCGACGAAGAAAAATGTCTGGAGGTCGTCGCCCGGCATTCCCTCCGTGTTGATTTCGTCGAAATTGCTGCCAACGTAGCCGAGCAGGTGCGCGGCAGAATCCCCGTAGGGATAGTAGCGGGCGGTGTCGGTATATATTTGTATGGGCGAATCCACGGGCAACCTCTCCGCCAGAATCGCGTGCTCCCTGCCCTTGAGATCCCTTATTATCGGGAACGGCAGAAGCCTCTGGTTCTCGAAGTGCCTGTTGTAGTCGGCGCTCGTGAGCTTGTAGTCCGATCCCAAAATGGAGTTTATCTGATCAACGTACCCGTTGAGGACGTTGGCGCGCGCGCGGCTCGAAATTTCCGAATAGTTAATTCGGCTGTCGTCGCCCGAAGCCTCGCGCTTCTCGAGCTCGATTTTTTTCAGGCGCATGTACTCTTTGCGGAACTCGCGGCGGATCTCGTTGAAGTACACGACGGCGGAGAATCGGGGCTCGTTGGCCACGAGCAGCTTCATGTTGCGGTCGTAGATGTCGCCGCGCGCGCCGGGCTCGATGATACGCCTCATGCTCTGGCGCTCGCCGCGCGCGCTGTAATAGTCGTAGAGGTATATCTGCCGGTAGGCGAGGCTGCCCATGAGAAACAAAAACGCCGCCGCGAACACCGCGTAAAATACGGATATGCGCGGATTCCAGTTTGAATACTGCCCGTTTTTTTCCATTCCCTCAGAAGTCCTCCTCTATTTTGAGCTCGACCCCCGCGAATTTGAGAATCGAAAGGGGCGCGAGTATCGCAAACCGCGCGGCGAAAATCAATACCGCCGCCGATAGGAGCGAATCGGCAAATACCCTCAAAACGTAATCCCCAAAGTCCGCGCAGCCGTTCGGGAAAAGCGCGAAATAGGCAAATATGAGCGCGATGTTGACAACCTGCGCGAGCGCGCACACCGAGAACCCGTCGAGCGGCCTGAACCTGAAGCGCACAGCGCGCACGCAAAACGCCGCCGCCAACCACAGCGCGCAGGCGAGCGCCGGGCGCACGGGCGTGGAAGCCTCCCACAAAAGCGCGGAAACGCCCACCACCAGCGCCGCCTGCCAGCCCCTGAGAAATAGCGATGGCCCTATTATGAAAACGCACGGCAATATAAGCGCCGCGTAGGGAGAAAGCGCGGAATTGACCGTAGCCAAAATGTGCAAATAGGCGACGTTGACCGAAAAAAACACGATTGCCGGGCTGTATCTGGCTCTGCGCATCCTATTTGGAATCCTCCGACACAGGCACCAGCACGGCGACTTCCGCGAGGGAATCGAGGCGGGGCGAGAGCTCGACCGTTCCCGACTTGAAAATCCCGTCCGCCCCGAGCGAGAGCGAGCGCACCTTGCCTATCTCTATGCCGTCGGGGAAAGTTCCCGCAAGCGACGACGTCACCAAAGTCGCGGGTTTTTTGAGCGTCGGCTCCATATCCGCCGGAACGTCGAACACCTCGCCTTCCGCCGCGTGCATCGACACCCCGCCCCTGCCGTAATATATCACCGGACGATCGTCGCCCGCAAAGCGCGCAGCCATTCTGAACCTGCGCGAGCTCACGAGCTCGACGACGGACGTGCGCGTTCCCGCGCTCGCGATTCTGCCGACGACTCCCGAAGCGCAAACGACCGCGCACCCCTCCCTTATGCCGTGGACTGAGCCTTTGCGTATCACCATGCGCTGCCACCACGCGTTCACGTCGCGCCGCGCCACCCGCGCGACCTCGTACCTGAACTTCTGGTCGGAGGGAATGTTCATTATCCGCTCGAGCCCCTCCAAACGCCTGCGCAATGACTCGTTTTCGAGCAGTTTGAGCTCGTAGGCGGCGTTGAGGCGCGCGAGGTCGCGGCCCGCCTCTATGAGGTCGCGCTTGGAGTTGGAATGCAGGCTCCAATACTTCTGGAGATCCGCCAGATGCGACGGAATCGAGTCCATCGGCGCCCTGAATTCGTCGAAGCCCGACGATACGAAAGAGCGTATGGCGGACGGGGCGAACAGGCAGAGCAAAACCGCCCCCGCGAAAATCGCGGCGGTGCGCAATGCGGTATATTTTCGCCATTCCATATCCGGAAAAATTTCGCCGAAATCCGGCGCAAAAAATTAAAAAAAACCACAACGCAGACCGTCTATCCGCCGGCAGACGCCCGCAAAAAAAACGCGGGGTGGACTCCGCCCGACCGACGCCGCAGGAACTTTCCGGAACCCGCGGGAAAGGCGGCGGAGCCTACCCCGAAACTCCGGAAACCCCGCGCGGCAAGGGCGTCAGGAGTTGTCCTTGGTCCAAAATTCGTAGTTTTGAAGAACCGCCGCGGTTCCGTTTACGACAGCTCGCAACGGGTCGTCCGCCACGAAGCACGGTATACCCGTCACCTCCGTCACGAGCAGGTTGAGGTTGCGAATCAGCGCCCCGCCGCCCGCGAGCACTATGCCCCTGTCGACGAGGTCGGCGCTCAACTCCGGAGGGCATAGTTCGAGAGCCTCGTGAATAACGTCAGTTATAGACTTAAAAGAGTCCGCAAGGGCTTCGCGGATCTCTTGAGATGTGACGAAGAGCGTCTTTGGAAGCCCCGCGACGGAGTCGCGCCCCTTGACTTCCCAAGTGAGCTCTTTATCGAGGGGATAGGCCGAGCCTATGTTGATTTTTATCTCCTCGGCGGTGCGCTCGCCGATTATGAGATTGTACGCCCTCTTCATATACTGGGTTATGCAGTTGTCAAACTCGTCGCCGCCGGTGCGCACGCTTCTGGAATACACCACGTTAGAGAGAGAAATTATCGCGACCTCAGTCGTCCCGCCGCCAATGTCCACAATCATGCTTGCGGTAGGCTCCTCAATCGGCAAACCAACGCCGATGGCGGCCATAAGAGGTTCGTCCTTCAAGCAGACGGAGTGCGCGCCCGCGTGAATCGCGGATTCCTGAACCGCCCTGCGCTCGACTTCCGTTATCCCCGACGGAACCGCGACCACCACATGCGGAGCTATAAAATTCCACTTCTTTGCCGCTTTTTGTATAAAGTAGCGCAACATTATCTCGGTGATCTCGAAATCGGCGATAACACCCGCTTTCATCGGGCGTATGGCCGTTATGTTGCCCGGGGTTTTGCCGAGCATCTTTTTCGCCTTTTCCCCGACGGCCACGACCTTTTTCGAGTTGTTGTAGACCGCCACGACGCTGGGCTCGCTCGTGATTTCGTTCGTGTCCTTGGCGTAGACGAGCGTGTTAGCCGTCCCGAGGTCTATTCCTATGCCGTTCGAGAAAAATTCCTTGATTCCTGCCATAACTTTTTTGCCTTTTGTGGATATATCGCATTGTTTCGGGAAAGGGTCAACAGCAAATTGCGCCCCGCATTTATTGTATACTAAAACATCCGTACGCGCCGATTGTCCACAATATTTTCGGACTTTTCTCCAATTCTGCGACGATTTTTATTGATAATTTTCAAAAACTCACAAAATAAAAATAAGCGTTAACGCCAATTAGCGCAAAAAAAAATAAACTACAAACTGCATCAGATATGAAAAAATTACTGGCATTCTCCATTATGGCGATCGCGGCGTCCGCGGCGCTCCATGCAAGAAAGGCCGACAGGGGCGCCCTCGACGGCGTGACTGCCGACGACATCCGCAACGGCGGCCCCGTTGCCACGGCTCCCGCCGGCAATGCGGTAAAAAGCGAAACCGCAACTATTGCGATTAAAAAAGAAGAAGCCAAGCCCGCAGCTTGCCCCGCGGCGAAATGCTCCGAAGGGTTCCGCGTGTTCCCCGTATTCGCGGGCGGCTCCGGGGAAAAGTGCTACACCACCCAATTCGGCAAGGACTGGGCCGGCATCGGCATGGGCGGCGGCGGCCTCTTCTATACCGGCAGCGACAGCACCCAAAAGCTGGGCGGCAACGCGGTGGCTGAAATCAGCATAAACGCCTTCTCCTCGGCAGACGACAAATGGGGCCTGAACCTCGCCGTCCCAGTTGCATACGAATACATCAGCATATCGTCGAACTACGACATGCACAGGGTGAACTTCCCGCTTATGCTCCGCCCCTACTACCGCTTCTTCGTCTCTGAAGACGTGGTCATAACGCCCTACCTAAACTGCGGCGCTGGCGGCGCGTACCAGTACTTCAAAGGCGACGACATGCTTGGAACAAGCAAGGATCTGGCGTTCCTCTGGATTGTAGGCGGCGGCGTAGAAATCTCCTTCCTGAAGGACTTCTCGTTCACGCCCAAGTACGAATGGGTGAACTTTGAAGACAACGGGAACGCATACTACCAGGCGGGCGGCGCGGAATTCGCGTGGAAGTTTGCGAAAAACATGACGGTGGTGGCTGACTACTCGTGCAGGATATACGAGATGGCCAACCTATTCTCGCATATAGGGCTAATAAAACTCCGCTACGACTTCTAACGGTTGAATAAAAAGGGCGGGAACACGCCCACTGCTTTGTCAGGCTCTAAAATTTGAGAGCGCGTATGTTTAATACGCTTGCCTTCAAATTTTAGAGCCTTTCGCGCATTGGGCATATTCGCGCCCTTTTTATTGCAACCGTTGCTTTATTTTTTTAAACTAACACTTGCGCGCATGTTGCCTTCAAATTTTCGGGTTCTACCTGCAATAAAAGCATTTTATCCCCTTTTAATTCCCAACTTTCACCCCGCGCCCGCGCTTGTTTAGAACCTTTCGCGTACTTCTTATCGCTGCCTTTTGCGGCGCGAATTTTGCAGCCATCAAAGCGGAATTTTTTATTTATTGAACTTTGCGGTCCGCGCAATAGCCTAAAAAACCATGATTTTGCGTTTGCTTAAAAAATTTGCCGCGGCGGCGGGCGCGGCGGCGTTCGCCGTCTGCGCTGACGCGGCCGACGTGTCAGCCGCCGCGGGTATTCCGGCCGAAGGCGGCGCGTTTTACATAGACTTCAATTTCAAAATCCCGCCGAACGAGCATATCTATTCGAGCAAACCCTCCGAAAACGGCAGCCCGACGACCGTATCCCTGAAACTCCCCGACGGCTACCGCCTCGAATCGCTCGAATGGCCAAAGCCGACGAATTTCGAGTTTTTCGGAATGAAGTCCGAGGGATACTCCGGCGACTTCACCGCCCGCGCCGCAATCCGCGCGCCGGAAAAATTCGCAAAGGGCGGAAAAACGGCGAAAGCCTCCGCGGAAGTCGATATGCTCGCGTGCTCCGACATGTGCGTGCCCGTTAAAAAGGGCTTTTCCTTCGACCTGCCCGCCGCGGATTCCCCTTCGCCCGCAGAAACCGCCCCCCCCTCCGGCGGGTGGATCGCCGCGCTGCTTGCCGCATTCGCGGGCGGGGCGATTTTAAACCTTATGCCGTGCGTTTTTCCGGTGATAGGGATAAAAATTCTCTCTTTCGCCTCGCACGCCTCCGACAGGCGCGCCTCTATCCTCGGGGCTTTCGCGTATTCCGGCGGGATACTCGCGTCGTTCCTCGCGCTCGCGGGGGCGTTGGTCGCGCTGAGGGCGGCGGGCTCGGAGCTCGGGTGGGGATTCCAGCTTCAAAATCCGGCATTCTCGGCGGCGATGGCGCTGCTGTTCTTTGCGATGGCGCTGAGTTTCGCGGGGGCGTTTGAAATCGGCGCGGGATTCGCCGGCGGAATTTCCTCCGAAAAAAGCCGCAACAAATACGCTTCCGCCGCGCTCTCTGGGGTTCTCGCGGTTCTGGTGGCGAGCCCCTGCACCGCCCCGTTCATGGGGGCGGCGGTGGGCGCCGCTCTCGCGGCGGACGCCTCCGCCGCATTCACCTTCTCGATATTCGCGGCTCTCGGAATCGGAATGGCGTTCCCGTACGTCATGCTTTCGGCGCTCCCGGGGCTCGCAAAAAAAATGCCCCGCCCGGGGGCGTGGATGGAGACGTTAAAGCAAATTCTCTCCGTTCCGCTCTTCGCGTCGGCGATATGGCTTGCGTGGGTATACTGCGAGCAGACGGGCTCGCCCGCGCGCATAATGTCGGCGGCGCTCGCCCTCGCCGTCGGCTTGCGCATTTACGGGCTCTACTATATGCCGCATTTCGGGCGCAAGACGCGCCGCGCCGCCCTCGCCGCGTGCGCAATATCCGCCGCCCTCGCCCTTTGGATGGCGCTTCCGGGGGATTCCCGCGGCGGCGCGCCCGCGGACGCGGAAAACGCCTGGTCGCCACAGAAAGTCGAGGAGCTGCGCAAAAGCGGAAAAATCGTGTACGTCGATTTTACCGCTTCGTGGTGCCTGACGTGCCAATACAACAAAACCGTGCTGAATTCCCAAAGGGTTGCGGAGGCTATGAAGGCGCGCGGCGTTTCGACGCTCGTGGGCGACTGGACGAACAAAGACCCGCTAATTTCGCGCGAGCTCGCAAAATTCGGGCGCGCGGGGGTTCCCCTGAACCTCGTCTACCCGCCCGACCTCTCGAAGCCGCCCGCCGTGCTGCCCGCGATACTCACGGAATCCGGGGTCATTGAAGCGGTTGACAAAGCGGCGAGATAGTGCAATAGTTCGCGAATTAAAAAACGCATGGAAAAATCCGGATTTCTGACATTTGAAACGGCGCAGAAAATCGCCGAAAAGTATTCCACGCCCTGCTACGTTTACGACGAGGCCGCCCTCGTCGCGCAGGCGAAAAAGGCGCTCGCCTTCCCCAACGCCTTCGGGCTGACGGTGAGGTTCGCGATGAAGGCGTCCTCCAACCGCGCCATTTTGCGGCTGTTCGACTCCCTCGGGCTTCACATCGACGCATCAAGCGCGCACGAGGTCGAGCGCGCAATGCTCGCGGGGATTCCCGCCGGACGCATTTCCCTTTCCTCGCAGCAGCTGCCGGAAAACCTCGCGGAACTCGCGCGCGCGGGGGTGAAATACAACGCCTGCTCGCTCCTGCAGCTCGACGAATTCGGCAGGGCGAACCCGGGCGCGGAAGTCGGGGTGCGCATAAACCCGGGCCTCGGCTCCGGTGGCACCAACCGCACGAACGTCGGCGGCCCGGCCTCGAGCTTCGGGATCTGGAAAGACTACATTCCGCAGATAATGGAAACCGCCGCCCGCCACGGGCTGAAAATCGTCAGAATCCACACGCACATAGGCTCGGGCTCCGACCCGCTCGTGTGGAGGAAAGTCGCCGAGATGAGCCTCGGAACCGCAGAGCTATTCCCCGACGCCGTTACCCTCAACATGGGCGGCGGCTACAAAGTCGCCAGGGTCGACGGGGAAAAATCCACGGATCTTGCGGAAATCGGGGAGCCCGTCGCAAAGCTCGTGGAGAAGTTCGCCGCGAGGACGGGCAGAAAACTGCATTTTGAAATCGAGCCAGGCACTTTCCTCGTTGCGAACTGCGCGGCGGTGCTCGCGAGGGTCCAGGACATTTGCGACACGGGCGAAGGCGGCTACAAATTCCTGAAGCTCGACGCCGGCATGACGGACATTCTCCGCCCGTCGCTCTACGGCGCCCAACACCCCATTTGCATACTCCAAAAAACGCCCGACCCCGCCGAGGAGGAATACATTGTCTCGGGCCACTGCTGCGAGAGCGGCGACATCCTCACCCCCGCCGCGGGCGACCCCGAGGGCCTCTCCCCTCGCAAAATGCGGCGCGCGCACATCGGCGACTTCTGCGCCATAGGTGGCGCGGGCGCGTACTGCGCCTCAATGTGCGCGCAAAACTACAACTCCTATCCCGCCTCGCCCGAGGTCATGCTGAAAGCGGACGGCTCTCTGAGGCTCATTCGCAGGCGCCAGACGCTCGCGCAGATTCTGGAAAACGAAATTCAGGATGATTAAGGCAAAGACATCTCAGAAGGTGCGCTTCGCGGAAACCGACGCGATGGGGGTCGTCTACCACGCCAACTATCTGCCGTGGTGCGAATGCGCGAGGCTCGCTCTCATCGAGGGCGTGGGGCTCGACTACGCCGAAATGTCCGCGCGCGGCTTCCACCTGCCGGTTGTCGAGGCCCATGTCAAATACCGCCGCCCCGCGAAATTCGGCGACACGGTGGAAATCGAAAGCGCGATAGTCGAGCGCCCCGGCGTAAAAATAAAAATAGAGTACAGGATAACGGCGAATTCGGTTTTGCTCGCCGAAGCCCAAACCGTCCACGTGTTCGTGAACTCGGAGGGGCTGCCGGTAAAGCCGCCGCGCGAATACGCGGACGTCCTATTGAAGGCGTTCGACGAAAACCCCTGACAGGCGATGAAGCGGGCACTCTGCATAGCGGCGGCGGCCGCCGCGTTTGCGGCGTCGGTCTTCATGCGCGAAAGCAACATTTCCGCCAGGGTCGCGCACGCGGACGAGGCCGAGCAGGCGTCGACTTTCGCCGACATGCTGTGCGGCGAAAAATATAAATACAACCCGAACGGCCCCCACGGGCCCTCGCTCTACTATTACGCCTACGCATGCTACCAATTTCCCGCGCTGAAAAATTTCGACATGGCGCAGGAGGCCAACATTCCCCACGACACCCCCGTCCAGTCGAAAAGCGACGGGATCTCGCTCGATACGCTGAGAAAACTTCTCGCGCCGTGGCTGGTATTCATATTCCTGTGCTATCTGTTCGGCGCGTTCGCGGGAAGGGCCGCCGCGTGGTGGGCGTGCGCGTGCTTCGCGCTCTCCGGGCTGTCCTGCATCTACGCGGGGTATTTCGTGCACGAGATAATTTTCGCCGCGGCGGTTTTCGCGGCCGCGCAGTTCTTATGGGCGTTTTTCAAGGCTCCAACCCTCCGGCGCGCCGCTCTCGCCGGCGCGTTCGCGGGGCTGGCGCAGGCGACCAAGGAGACTTCCGTAATAGCGTTCTTCGCGCTCTTCATCTCGTCCGCCGCCGCGCTCGCAATCCTCCCCGATTTCAGGAAAAACCTATTCGGGCTCGGGCCGAAAAAAACCGCGGCTTTCTTCGCCGCGTTCTGCGCGGCGTTCCTGGCCGTATTCTGCGCGTTTTACTCGTCGTTCGGCTCCAACCCGCGCGGGATAATGGACGCCTTTCTGGCGTACGGGCACTTTGCCGGAAAGTCGGCGAGCGCCGATTTCCGCGAGCCTTTCTGGTATTACCTGCGCCTGCTGTTCGCGTCCAAGTCCGAGGGCGCGTGGTTCGGGGAGCTGCCGATTTCAGCGCTGTTCTGCGCGGGAACAGCCCTCGCCGCGGCGCGCCTTGCGCGCGGCGGCGAACCGGACACGCGGCGCGCGGCGGCGTACATAATTTTCTGCGCCATTGCCGCCGCGCTACAAATCGCCGTCCTGAGCTGCCTTTCCTACAAGACCCCGTGGCTTCTGCTCTCGCCGATGGCGCTAATGTGCGCGCCCGCCGGCTACGCAGCCGCCGCGCTTATTGAAAGCCGCAAGGCCGCAGCGTGGATTCCGGCGTTCGCCGCGCTGTGCGCGCTCGGATACTGGCAGTTCAGGCTTTCGCGCAACGCGGCGGTCGCCTACCCCCACGACCCGCGCAACCCGATGATACTCTCGCACACAGTAAGCGACTACAAAAACCTGCTATCGAGAATCGCCGACGCCGAAAGGGTATCGGATTACGGCGCGGACATTCCAATGGCGTTCGTAGCCGGCGGGGAGTCGCCGTGGCCAGCGCCTTGGGACCTGCGCAACTACCCCAACGCGGGTTTCTGGGGCGACGGCGTTCCGGAAAATCTGAAAGACTTTGAGGTGGTGGTCGCGTGCTCGCCCGAAGCCGCCGAGAAAGTCGGAAAAATGCTCGGCGACTCCGGCTATGTGTCCGAATATTTCGGGCTCAGAAAAAATGTGGTTCTCACCGTATTCATAAAGAGAAAACTCTTTGAAAAAATCGCGCAATGAAAAGGGCATTTATCGCTATCGGCATTCTACTGGCGGCAATCGCCGCGGTTTTAATCGCGTTTTTAAACAGCGCGGCGCTGCAAACCATGGCGGTGTCGCCCGTTTTGAGGGAAAAATTCCCGGGCTCCGAACTTCAATCCGTCCGCGCGGGACTGGGCGGCGCGGAAGCGGAGGGCCTGCGGCTCTTCCTGCCCGACGGCGCGGAAATCTCCCTGAAATCGGCGAAAATAAAATATTCCCTCGCGGGGCTGCTCTCAAAAAACGCAGACGTTGAATCCGCGCAGGTCGAGGGGCTTGTGGTAAAGCTCGCCCCGGGAAAGGCGGCGGGCGCGCCCGCGCGGGAAACCCGAAAGCCCGCGCAGGCGGAGGCGCAAAAGCCGCCCGCCGAAAAAAGCGCGCCCGCAGGAGGAAAAGAAAATTCCCCGTCCGCCCTGCAAACGCTTTCGGAATGGGGATTCAGCCTCGGCAGCCTGAAGGCCGACGCCGCGATTCTCGCGCCGGACGGCTCAAAAGTCTCCGCCGAACTCTCCGTCGCCGGCCTCAAAATAGAACGGGGACTGAAACCCGTATCGGGCGCCGCGGACGCCAAAATTTCCGCCGAATCCCCCGATTTCGGACGCGAGGAAATATCGGCGAAAATGTCGACAGGCAGGGCGCAAAACGGCCCGAAAATCGCGGTCGAAATCCTGCGCAAAAACTCGAGGCTCGCGGCGTTTGAGGGCGAGTTTTCCGCGGACTTTTCGGAGGGTTCGGCAACCGCGCGCGCCGACGCCTCCGACGCCGACTTCGCGGCGTTCAAATCCCTGCTCGGAAAGCTTCCGCAGTTCAAGTCCGCGGTTTTCGCAAAAATAAAATACTCCGGCTACGGAAAATCCGCCCGCGCCGACGGGTCGTTCAAAATAGACTTTCCGTCGCCCGCGTCGATCTCCGAAAAGCTCGGATTCCTCGGGCCTTGCGTGTTGTCGGGCGAAATCTCCGGCTCTATGGGCGGCGGAAGCGCGAATGTCGAGAAATTTTCGGCGATACTCTCCGAGGGGCCGAAGAGCCTCGTTTCGGCGGAGCTGTCCGCGCCCGTAAAAATCCCCCTTTCGGGCGCGGAGTCCGGCGAAATTCCGCGCGGGAAGATCGAGTGCGTCGCGGTCGTCCCCGCAAAAATTCCCGCGCATTTCGCAAAGGGCATGGAATTTTCGTCGTCCGACATATCCGGCAGGCTCTCTGTGGAAACCGACGGCAAAAAGATTTTCCTCAAAACCCCGTCGCCGTTCGCGGTCTCCGGCTTGAGCCTCTCAAAGGGCGGAGAGGACTTTGTAAAAAATATCGGGGCGACCCTCTCGCTCTCCGCGCAGACCGACTTCGGCGGAAACTTCGACGCCGCCGCCGAACTGCAGGCGGGGGACTCGCTCGACGACTCCGCGACGCTCAAAATCTCCGCGCGCAAGTCGGGGGAAAGCGTTTTTGCGGAAGCCTCTCTCAAAGGCTCGATAGACCCGTTCGCCACAAAAATCTACTCCGTCGCAAACCTGAAAGAATACCATATTTCCGTCGATTCCTCGCTGCGCGCGCGCTTCGGCGGAGGAACGGCGGCGATCGAGGGCTTTTCGTTCGAGGCTTTCGACAAGGCGGGAAAGCGCATGGCGAAAATCTCCGACGCGGGCGAAATCGGCTTCGACCTGCAAACGAAAAAAATATCCGCGAAATCTAAAACCGTCGCGAAATTCGAGGCAGCGGATTTCCCGTTCGCGCCGATAAAGCCGTTCGCCGCGGGCGTGGACGCGGAGTCCGTCTCGGTGGAGGGGACGCTCTCCATGCCCGACGAATCTTCGGTTTCCGCGAGCGCGAACGCCTCGGTAAAGTCGCTTTATTACAGAAAAGACGGGCGGACGATGTTTGCGGACATATCCGTCAAGACCGACTTGGAGGCTGGCGCGGCCCTCGACCTGACCCGCGTCTGGGCGCGCGCCGGCAAGTGCGTTGCGGGCTCCGGCGGCGCGGAATGCGCCGTCGCGGGCGCGTCTTTTGAATGCTCTGCCAAGCCGCGGTTCGAGCTGAAATCCGCCGAGGTTGAGGCGTCCGTCTCCCTCCCCGCCCTGCTCGCGCAGCCGGCGCTCGTAAAATTCGCAAACCTCTCCTCCGGCAACGCGTCGGTCAAGGCGCGCGCGGACAAAAATTCCGCCTCCGCGCAAATCCGCCTGGACAACCTGAAAACCCGCTCCGTGGAGGGCGCGCTCGACAACGCGACCGCGGCCGTCGAGCTGCCGTTTGACGGAGGCTTCAAATTTTCGCGCGCCTCGGCGAAGTTCGCCGCAAACAGTTCGCGGGGGCGCACGGAAGCATCGGTAAAAATTTCCGACGGCGAAGTTTTAAAGGTTGAAGCCGACGCCAAAACCGCCGTTGTAGAAGACCTTATGCTGCTCTCCAAGGCGTTTTCCAACCCGAACGCGGAGGCGGCGCAGGCGGCGGCGGAAAGCGCGCGGACGGGCAGGAAAAAAATCGCGCGCCCCGCGGAGGCGGCGCCGAAGCCCGCGCAAAACGGCGAGAGGGCGGACATTTTCGCCGCGAAAGACTCGAAGGCTTTCTGGCATTTCGGGAAGAAAATCGGCGCCCGCGCGAAAATCGGAACCGTGTTCATGGACTCCCGCGCGGTTCTCTCCGGAGCCGAGGCGTCTTTCGTCTCCGACGAGTCCGGCCTTTCGCTCAAACTCTCAAAGGCCGAGGCGCTCGGGGCGTCGCTGACGGGCGAGCTTGAAGCCTCGTTTGACGCAAACGCGGAGATTCCGTACAAAATCCCCGCGATGTCCGCGCGGCTCAAAAATTTCGAGGCGTCCAAAATATTCGCCGACGCAAAAAACCCTCCGATAAGCGGCGTATTTGAAGCCTCCATATCGGCGCGCGGAAGCGGCAACAACGCGTCGCACCTCTTCAAATACCTGACGGGAACGGCGTCGCTGAAAAGCTCCGGCGGCGTCCTCCGCCTGCTCTCCCCCGACACCGCTGCGGGGGCTACTGCGGATATTGCGGGAACGGCGCTCAAAATCACCGGCGCGATACTCGACAAAAACGACGGGGCGATTTCCGGAATAGGGGATCTGGTGAAAATGCTCTCGAAGCTCGAATACGAATCCGTGGACTTCAAAATCTCTCGCGGCCCCGAGACGTACGACTTCGACATATCATCGGCCGTCGTGAAGACGCCCGACATCCTCCTGAGCGCGTCGAGCGGCGCGGTTCTCTTCAACCCCGACGCGCCGTTCTCCGACTACGGGCTCGACATTCCGGTCAGCATATTCGCGTTCGACACGCCCGCGCGCAAGGTTTTCACGTCGGCGGGATTCGCAAGGGAAAAATCCCAAAAGGTCGAAAACGCCTACGACGCGCTCTCGTTCAAAATCTACGGGACGGTATCGAAACCCGAAAACGACCTCATGCAGGCGCTGCTCGGCAGGCGCTCAAAGGATTCCGACGGCTCGGCAAACGCCGTTCGGGAGCTCGGAAGCTCCATAATAAAATCCCTGTTCAAAAAGAGGGGAAACTGAAAATTCCGAAAAAATGAAAAGGACGACAAAAAGCATAGCCAAGATGAAGGGCGTCTCGAAGGTCGCGATGATAACGGCCTACGACGCCCTTTTCGCGCGCCTGGCGGACGCCGCGGGCGCGGACATAATCCTCGTCGGCGACTCGCTCGGCAACACTTTCATGGGCTTCGATTCCACGGTTCCCGTGACGCTCGAAATGATGGCGCACCACACCGCCGCCGTCGCCCGCGCGAACCCCGACGCGATGGTGCTCGCCGACATTCCGTTCGGCTGCGCCGGAATGTCCTTCGACAGGCTGTTGGACGACTGCCGCGCGCTCTACCAAAAGGCGGGCGCCGAAGCCGTTAAGATAGAGGGCGGCGCGGAAATCGCCGAAAAGGTCGCGGGGCTCGCGTCCGCCGGAATAGCCGTAATGGGGCACATAGGGCTGCGCCCCCAGCAGGTTTTCAAGCTCGGCGGATACCGCAAATTCGGCAAGACGCCCGAAGAGCGCGCCGCGCTCGTAGCGGACGCAAAGGCGCTCGAAGAGGCGGGCGCGTTCGCAGTCCTGCTGGAAATGGTGGACGACTCCGCCGCAGAGGCCGTCACTAAGGCGCTATCCGTCCCCACGATAGGCATAGGCTCGGGCCCCGCGTGCGACGGGCAGGTTCTCGTCTGCACGGACATACTCGGGCTGTCGTCTTTCACCCCGAGCTTCGCGAAAAAGTACGCCGACTTGACGGCGGAAATTTCAAGGGCGTACTCCGAATACGTAGCGGACGTGCGCTCCGGCGCGTTCCCAACGCCGAGGGAGGCGAAATGACGCGCCGCGCAAAGGCCTACGAGATACGCAAGTCGCCAATACACGGCGACGGGGTGTTCGCCGCGCGCGACATAAAAAACGGCGAGCGCATAATGGAATACCTCGGAGAAAAGATCAGCAAGGAGGAATCCAACCGCAGGGGGCTCGAGCGCGAGGAATTCGCGAATAAGACGGGAGAGGGCGCGGTCTACATATTCGAGCTTGACGACGAGTGGGACATCGACGGAAACTTCGAGTACAACGACGCGCGCCTGATAAACCACGCCTGCCGCACCAACAGCGAATCCGTCAGCGAGGACGGCCGCATATACATCTACGCCACGCGCGACATAAAAAAGGGCGAGGAAATCCTCTACAACTACGGCTACGCCTTCGAGCACTTTTTGGACCATCCGTGCAGGTGCGGCTTCCCCGAATGCGTCGGCTACATAGTGGCGGTGGAAGACCGCCCGAAGCTCAGAAAAAAGCTGCTCAACATGCGCCGCAAAAAACCGTAGACTTTCGCCTGCCTGCGCATATTTTATTCAACCCTGCCGCGTTTTAATTTCAAAAAAATATACGGCTATGACGAGGAAAAACAAAATGCAAAAATTCGCGCCCGCCTCCCTGCTTGCCGCCGCCCTGCTCTCCGCGTGCGCGGCGAGCCCGGACGGAGCTGCGGAAACCCGCCGCTCCGAAGAGCCCCCGATAAAATCGGACAAGCCCTGCATATCGGGCGTCTACCCGCACCTGGCGTACTGGAACAACGAGGGCGAATGCGGAACAGGCGCTGTCGTGCCGTGGGCCGGAAAGCTCTGGGTTATGACCTACGGGCCGCACTGCGTATTCGGGTCGTCCGACAAGCTCTACGAAATACCCCCGGACCTCGAGAGGAAAACCCGCCCCGAAAGCCTCGGCGGTACGCACGCCAACAGGATGATACACGGCGAAACCGGCCAGCTCTTCATAGGCTGCTACGCGATAGACTCAAATGGCAACGTGCGCGCCATACCGCGCGGCAAGATGCCCGGAAGGCTGACGGGCAACGCCCGCCACATAGGGGATCCCTCGGGCAAAATCTACTTCGCCACCATGGAGGAGGGCCTTTACGAGGTCGACGCAAAAACCCTCGAAGTAAGGGAAATCATACGCGACGGCAACCTCAACGAGCACCCGGGAAATGGAGGCGCGAGCGCAAAACTTCCGCAAAAGTCCAAACTGCACGGATACCACGGCAAGGGCTTCTACTCGGGCTTCGGAAAGGCGTTTTACTCCAACAACGGCGTGCGCCACCCGCGCGTTGAAAGCGATCCAACGATAAAGTCCGGCGCCCTCGCCGAATGGAAGCCGTGCGACGCCGACTGGACGCCCATAAGAATCTGCCAGTTCACGGAAATCACGGGCCCCGGCGGAATCCGCGGCGCCTCCGACCCGTCGAAAGCCCCGATTTGGGCGCTCGGCTGGGATCCGAAGTCCGTAATCCTCATGCTCAACGACGGCGGCGAATGGTCGTCCTTCCGCCTACCCAAGACGAGCCACTCCTACGACGGCTCGCACGGCTGGAACACCGAGTGGCCGCGCATACGCGAGATCGGAGAAAAGGACTACCTTATGACAATGCACGGGGCGTTCTGGAAATTCCCGCCGGCCTTCTCGAAAGCCGATTTTTCCGGAATCCGCATGCGCTCCTCGTACCTGAAAGTCATAGGCGACTTCTGCCGCTGGCAGGGCGCCGTGGTGTTCGGCTGCGACGACTCCGCTCAAAAGGAATTTTTCAATAAGAGGGGCTTGAAAGGCGAAAACGTCTCGCCGCTCAACTCAAATTCAAACCTGTGGTTCGTGAAAGAGCCCGACATAGACAGGCTCGGACCGGCTCTCGGGCGCGGTAGCGTGTTTTTGCGCGAGGACATAAAGGGCGGCACCCTCTCCGACCCGATGTTGTCGGGCGGCTTCAAGAGCGGCGTGCTTGCGCTCGACCACAAGACCCCCGCCCCCCTGAAAGTCGAGCTGCTGAAATCTGACGGCAGGGGGAAATTCGAGGCGTTTGAAACCGTCGAGCTGCCCGCGAACGGCTCAAAGTTCGTAAAGCTTCCCGCCGCCGAATGGATAAAAGTCCGCCCGCTCTCCGACGCGAAATCGTTTACCGCGCACTTCCACTTCTCCAATCCCGACGCGCGCGGGGCGGAAATTTCGCCGATATTCGACGGCGTGATGCGCGCGGGCTCTCCGGAAGCCGGCACCGCCGCCCTGCTGCGGTCGCTCGAAAGGAAATCCGCAAAGCTCGGCGCGTACGCATGGGAAAGCGGCGGCAAAAAAATTTCCGCCCTCGGCGCGTATTCGCTCGACGGGAAAATGAGGCTCGCAAAAGACGGCGGAATAGACGCCGAAAAAGTCAAGGCTGCGGCGTTCGATCCGAAGGGGATAACCTACGATTCGGACTCCGTCCTCGTCGTCGAGGCAGGCAGGCGGTACAGGCTGCCGCGCAACCCCCTCTACGACGGAAAGAGCGCGTTCGGGACGCCTCGCCTCGCGCGGGAGGTCGCAACTGAGCGCGACCTCCTCAACTGCGCGGGAACCTTTTACGAGCTCCCCGCCGTCAATGCGCAGGGCTTTGCGAAAATCCGCCCGATTGCCTCGCACAACCTCAAAATCTTCGACTTCTGCTCGTACCGCGGAATGATGCTTTTCAGCGGAATTTCCGAAGGCGCGAAATCCCTCGGCAACCCGCGCATAATAGTCTCCGAAGACGGGAAATTCGCGCTGTGGGCGGGCGTAATAGACGACCTCTGGAAGCTCGGCAAGCCCGTGGGAATCGGAAGCCCGTGGCACGGCGCAAGCGTCGCGAAAGGCGAAACCTCCGACCCGTACCTGCTGACGGGATACGACAAAAAAACCCTCAAAGCGCTCGCAGACTCCGACACCGAGCTGGACATCGAAGTGGACGTCGACGGCACGGGGCTCTGGGTGAAATACGGCGCGGTCCGGCTGGAAAAGGGGAAAGAGCTCGTCAAAGAATTCGGGGACGACCTTAAAGGATATTGGATAAGGTTCAAATCCTCCAAGCCCTGCAAAATCACGGCAACGCTCATATACGAATAGCGCGCGGCCCTGCCATTCGGCGGGCATGAATACGAAAATAAAAAAACCTCCGGAGCGCAAGGTACGGAGGTTTTTTTCGCCCTTCCTGCGAAAGGCGGAATCGAAAGCGCCCTACCCGCCGAAGGCGTTGCCGAGGCCTATCACGAAAGTCGATGATATCAAAACCAGAATGCCGAGCCACAGCACCGTTCTCGTGAGGGCGCTCGTGCCCTTCCACTCGCGCAGCGCGAGCCCCCACAACGCCGCGAAAATTATGATGAATGACATGTGCAGCGACCAGCTCGAAAACTCGTAATCCTTCCCGAGCTGCGTGGTGCCCATTCCGTAGAAGAAAAACTGGCCGTACCAGCACACGCCCGCCATTGCGCAGAGCAGGAAGTTTGAAAAACCAAGGCGCGCGCCGGCCGAAACCAAGTCGCCCGCGCTCCTGTTCTTTGCGAGCATATACCCGCAAATCAAAAGGTTGCTTACAAACCCTCCCCAAAGGGTGACGACGAGCGTCGAGTTATTCTTGAAAAAGTCGGCGGATTCGGGAGCGCGCGCGCCGGTGTCGACGGCGATGGACTTCGCGACCTCCGCGATGGGGGAGCCCATCGCGAGGGAAAACGCGAACCCCGCGCTGAAAAGCCCAGACACCACGGCGACGGCAAGCCCCTTTTTGATGTCGAACTCCGGCAGCGAATCCGCATTGGCGCACTCGCGCTCCTTCATCACCCCCGCGACCCCGTTTATCGCGATTCCCAGCGCGCCTATCACGACACCCGTCATCACTACGAGCCCGCCCACGGTGGAAAATATGCCCGAGAAAGTTCCCGAAACTATCGGCGGAATCAGGGTGCCGAATATCGCGCATGTCCCGAGCGCGACCGCCACCCCGAGCCCGAGCCCGAGGTAGCGCATCGTGAGCCCGTATGCGACGTTGCCAAAGCCCCACATTCCGCCGAACAGCGCGGTCAGAAGCAGCACGCGCGCGTCGGTGCGCGCTATGGCCTCGGGCCACGTGGGTATTGTGATTGTCGCAACAACCATCGGCGTGACGAGCCACGCCACGATTCCCATGACAATCCACGCCACCTCCCACCGCCACTTCCTGACGAATTTGATGGGCACGTAAAACGACGCGGAGGCGAATCCGCCCACGCCGTGCAGAAATACTCCTAAAAGCGGGTTCATGGGGAATCAGCGCCGGAGGATTACGTCGCGCTCGTACTTTTTTACGGAGTCGAGCATTTTAACGCCGCACGGAACGCCCGCGCGGGCGCAGTATTCCGCCCATACGTCGCCGGAAGGCAGGTTTTGCGCCTCTTCGAGCAGCGCGAGGCGCGCGCCGTAGTCGCCGCGCTTCTCGGCGTCGCGCAGCATGGAAATCGGGTCGAGGAGGGCGAGGAGCAGGCTCTTGCGCGCCGCCCTCATTCCGACTGCCCACGCGAAAATCCTGTTTATGCTCGCGTCAAAGAAGTCCATGCCTATGTGCACCCTTCCGAGCGCGCCGCAGCGGACGACCTCGCGCATTGCCGCAACAGTCGGGTCGTCGGATACGACGACGTGGTCGCTGTCCCATCTCACCCCGCGCGAGACGTGCAGCAGAAGCTCCGGAACGAACATGAGTGTTGAGGAAATCTTGTCGGCTATTGTTTCCGTCGGGTGGAAGTGGCCGGAGTCGAGCGTGAGAATCAGGCCGTTCTTGACGGCGTATCCCATGAAAAATTCGTGCGAGCCCACGACATAGCTTTCGCTGCCTATGCCGAAGAGCTTGCACTCCACGGCGTCGCGGTCGTATTTGCGCGCTATCTTGACGGAGAATATTTCGTCGAGGGACGCCGCCATGCGCTCGCGGGGCCCGAGCCTGTCGGCGGGGAAATCCTTCATTCCGTCGGGCATCCAGAAGTTGGTGATAACAGTGTCGGAGAGGGTCTTTCCGATTTTCTCGGCGATTTTGCGGCAGGCGACGCCGTGGCGTATCCAGAATTTGCGCGTGGATTTGTCGGCGCTCGAAAGGGTAAAGCCGTCCGCCGCGAGCGGGTGGGAGAAGAACGTCGGGTTGAAGTCCATTCCCATTTTGCGGGATTTGCACCAGTCGGCCCACCCCTTGAAGTGCTCAAAGGAAATTTCGTCCCTGTCGACCTTTTTGCCGCCGAACTCACCGTAAATGGCGTGGAGGTTCAGGCGCGTCTTGCCGGGTATGTATTTCATCGCCTCGGCGATGTCGTCCCTAAGCTCCCCGACATTGCGCGCCTTGCCGGGGAAGTTGCCCGTAGTCTGGATTCCCCCGCAGCCGAGCGTCGCGTCGGGGGTTTCAAATCCGCAGACGTCGTCGCCCTGCCAGCAGTGCATGGAAAGCGGGATTTCGTCGAGAATCTTCATAGCCTTTTCGGTGTCCACCCCGAAATCGGCGTAAATCTGTTTTGCCGTATTGTAAGTCGATGCCATATGAAAGCATATTTGTTTTATTTTGTTTTATTTTCAAGTTTTTTTTGATTTCATTTAAAACAAAAAGGAAATCCAAACAATCGAAGAAAAATTTAGAAAAAAATAAACATTGTATTTTGTTCGTTTTCTTTTAGAGTCGATGATAATAGCATATTTCATATATATACAATACCGCTATGAAAAAGAGTTTGAATTTCTTGGTTGCACCGGACAAATTTAGGGGGTCGCTATCTGCGGCGCAGGCTTCGCACGCGATAAAAATGGGCATACTCTCTGCCCTGCCCGACGCATCGGTCACGGAATTTTCGCTAACCGACGGCGGCGACAGTTTTGTGGATACCGTTGCAAAGGTAAAAGAGGGCGCAAAGGTCATAAGGCTCAAAACCATAGACCCCACCGGACAGACGCTGACCGCCAAATGCGCGCTGCTCGACGACGACACCGCCCTCGTGGGCCTGACGGAGGCCTCCGGTATCAACCTCATATCCGAGGCTGACAGAAATCCCGCCACCCTCACCAACATAGGATCTGGCAACATACTCGCGAAACTCGTCGAGAGGGGGTACAAGACAATCATAGTGGGGGTCGGCGGAAGCGCGACAAACGACGGCGGCATAGGATTGCTGATACCGCTCGGCTTCCAATTTCTCGACGACAAAGGCCAGCCGATAGAGCCAAACGGGCGCGGGCTGGCAAAGCTCGCTGAAATAATTCCGCCCGAAAAGCCGCTCCCCGCAAAATTCGTGGCGGCGACCGACGTGGCGACGCCGCTGCTGGGCGAGCATGGGGCCGCGCTGCAATTTTCGCGGCAGAAGGGCGCGACCGACGAGGAGGCGCGGGAGCTCGAAGCCAACATGAAGCGGCTTACGGAAGTCTCCCAAAAGTGCCTCGGCAAAAGCCTGCACGACGCCCCGGGTTCGGGCTCCGCGGGCGGCTGCGGGTACGGGCTCATAAATTTCCTCGGCGCCAGGCGCGTCAGCGGCTTCGAGCTATTCGCAAAATATGCCGACCTCGACAGGCACGTAAAGGCGTGCAGCGTGCTCGTCACCGGCGAGGGGAAATTCGACAAGACCGACGCCCAGGGCAAGGGCCCCTACCTTCTCGCCAAAATGGCGGAAAAGCACAAGAAGCCCATATGGGTGCTCTGCGGCGCCGCCGACATATCGGAGCAGGAGCTCGCCGAAATGAAGTTTTCAAACATAAAAATAGGGCAGATAGCAAATATCGCGCCCAACATAATAGAGGCAAACAACCGAGCCGCCAAATTCCTGTCGGCAATAGCGCGCGAATTCGCCCTCGAACTCGCCTGACCCGTCCTTTCACGCCCGAAATGTTCCGCGCGCGCCAAGTAGAATCTTGACTTGGCGCGCGCAAAATGTTTATATCCGATAAATGATGAGATTCGGATTTATCGGCGCCGGAAAAATGGCCGGCGCAATCGTCAGGGGCATGATTTCCTCGGGAGCTGCAAAACCCGAAGAAATCGCCTGTTCGTGCGGAAACGACGACACGGGGAAAAAGCTGTCCGCCGAAACCGGAATATCTCTTTGCGAGTCGCTCGAAGACCTCTTCGCCGGCGCGCAAACGATTGTAGCCGCCTGCAAGCCCCAGCAGCTCGCGGAGGTTGCGAAGTCCGCGCGGGGAGCGCGCGCAAAACTCCTTATATCCATTCTCGCGGGAACCACGATAGCGAGACTCCGCGAATGCTTCCCCAGCGTGGGGAAAATCGTGAGGGTGATGCCAAATATGCCCGCGCAAATTTCGCAGGGTATATCGTGCTTTGCGCCGGAATCCGAACTCTCCGCGGACGAGCTCGGGGCGGTAGAAACCGCGCTCGGCGCGATAGGCGAATACATGCAGGTCGGTGAAAGCCGCCTCGACGCCGTGACCGCCCTCTCGGGCAGCGGCCCGGGCTATGTGTTCGAGTTCGCCGCAGCGCTTATCGAGGGCGCGAAATCGATAGGATTTACGGATGCCGAGGCGAAAAAGTTGACTGTAAAAACCCTGCTCGGCTCGGCGATGCTGCTAAACTCTTCCGAACTCAGCGCGGACGAGCTCAGAACCGCCGTATCGAGCCCGGGCGGCACGACACTCGCGGCTCTCGAAGTTTTCGAAAAGAGCGGCTTTAGAAAGACTGTCGCCGACGCGCTCAAAGCCGCCCAAAAGCGTTCCGAAGAGCTCTCGCGCCTCTGACGCGAAAATTCAAAGAAAAAAGAGAAACTCTTCAAAAAAAAAACATCAAAACGCTTGACTTTTCCCGAAAATACTGACAGCCTCTACCCAACAACAGTTCAATTCGACAGATAAAATAATTGATATGAAAAAACTACTTTTAACCCCTGTTTTCGCAATCATTCTCTCCGCGTGCACCTTCACCGAAGACGTCGCGGTGACTTCCATGCCCGAGGGAGCAAATGTTTTCGTGAACGACGAACTCGTCGGGCAGACCCCCGCCATCGTCAACCTCGAAAAGGACGGAGTCTACGACATCAAGCTCGTCAAGAAGGGGTACAAGGACGTGAATGTCAACCTTGCCACCGCCAAGTCGAATCCGTTCATCAAATTCGGCCCGCTCGTCGACGCCGGCTATTACAAGGAATTCGAACCTGCAAATGTCGTCACCAAGCTCACGCCCGCGTTTCTTCCCGACGTCGTAGGCAACGATCCTTTCGGAGATCTGAGCAAGTCCATTGAAAAGGCCGACGCCATGCGCAAGAGCGGCGAAATCACCCCCGAAGAACACTCCTACATGATTCTCGCAATCACGGAATTCTTCTCCCAGAAATAAATTTCTTTCATATCTATGGCGGCGGCCTGCGGGCCGCCTTTTTTTTTTGAGCCATTGAGAACCGTAGGGAGATGATGCAAGCCCCGTATTCCGGCGGGCGTTTTTGCTCCATCGCAACCAACCTGCGCGCTTTTCAAAGGCGATTGTCAAATTCCCGAAGCGCACGGCAAAAAAAATCTGTTCCGCATCGGCGGAATACGCCCGAAGCTCGCGTTAGATTATTGAATGCCGGCGGTTGCCGGCTTGGGAATCAAAACGAAAGAATCGCGGAACGGGCAACGCCGGCGGAAAACCTTACGGAAAACCCGCCGAAGAAACTTCTCGGCGGACGAACATTCGCGCAAACGCGCGCCCTTTGCGGCGATCCTGACATGCTTCAAATACCCTTCCACTCTCTCCGCATGCGCCCCAATAAAGCGCGAATTTTCCATAAAATGCCGCAATCCACGCAAAAGAACCTGCCAACAGCTTTTCGTCAAAATAAAGTATGCAAATTGCGCGCAAACCAACCGGCCTCGCCCAAGACACTCCCCGCCCTTTTGCAAGCGCCGACAACCGCAACGCCATCGCCAGAATAGCAAAAAAAGAAATTTCCAAAAATTCCGCTTTATTTTTCAAGGCAAGCGGCGCGCTATTAAACACATCTTATTGCAGCAAATCTTTAAATTCTGATAGCCCTTCGAGAGGTTTGCGCATTTTTCGCCAAAAACTTCGTCGACCTTTACGGATTCAACTTCATCGACTCCGCCGCCGCGGGCAATTCGAGCCTGCTTAACAGCATTCTCCCGGCCTCGTTGACCCCTTCCCCTGCGATTCTGATGTTGGGAAAGGCGCTCGGCGTCTTCCGTCGCCGATTCGTAGCTTGCGGTAATTCCGGCGGGCTCCGGATATTCCGGAGCCGTAGGGCGCTTCAAATCCCCGATAAAATCGACCATGCATTCAAGTTTTTTCTCGCAGCCGTTGAGAATTTCCATCGTGCCGACCACAATTTCGCAGGGGATTTCCCTCTTGTTTTTCATGGTGTCCAGCCTGTATGCAAAAAAAACCTCATGCTAAAATTTTTCGCATCGGACGTCCTGTTTATCCCCGGGGAGAGCTCGCCGCTTATAGCCATTATGTATGAGACAACCCCTATGACTTTTCCGCTTTCCCCGTGTATTATCCGGCTGCCGCTGTAAAAATCGCAATAAGCTTTTGAATGTGCCGACTCCTCAAATATTTCATAATATTTCCGCGTCTCATACGCAAACAAAACCATAAATATTATCCGTCCGCCGGAAACCGCAAAAATCTCCGAAAGGGAACCGATAAATTTGGCAGTCAAAATATCGCACGCGCAAAAAAGCCGCAACAAAAATGCTGCGGCTTTGGAATATCATTTGCGCGGCGGGAATTCGCAACTGGCAGGCGGCGATACGCCGCCGCCAAAGCGCGCTTCCGCAAACGGGCTTCCCCCGCGGCGCGCGCCCCTATTTGCCCCAGTGCTTGATGAGGGTCTCGCCTATCGCGGAGGGCGTGGGCGAAACCGCTATGCCGGCGTCGAGAAGGGCTTTTATTTTATCGTCGGCCGAGCCCGAGTTTCCGGAGACTATCGCTCCCGCGTGCCCCATTCTCCTGCCCTTCGGAGCCGTGCGTCCGGCGATAAACGCCGCCACAGGCTTCTTGCAGTTCTCTTTCAGCCACGCCGCCGCCTTCTGTTCGCCGTCGCCGCCGATTTCGCCGATCATAATTATCGCCTCGGTATTCGGGTCTTCGTTGAACATCTTTACCGCGTCGAGATGGCTGGTGCCGTTGATCGGGTCGCCGCCGATGCCGACGACCGTGCTCCGGCCATAGCCGAGGCACGTTGTCTGCCAGACCGCCTCATAGGTGAGGGTTCCGGAGCGGCTGACGATGCCGATGGTGCCGGGCTTGTGGATATAGCCGGGCATGATGCCGATTTTGCATTCCCCGGGGGTAATGACGCCCGGGCAGTTGGGGCCTATCAGCCGCGATTTGCAGCCCTTCTGCATGAGGCGCGTCTTGACGATTGCCATATCCTTTACCGGTATTCCCTCGGTAATGGTGATGATAAGCGGAATTTCCGCGTCAATGGCCTCGAGTATGGAGTCCGCCGCAAACGCCGGAGGCACGAATATGGCGCAGGCGTTGGCGCCCTCCTTTTCAACGGATTCCCTGATGGTGTTGAAAACGGGAACCTTGTCGTCGAAAAGCATTCCGCCCTTGCCGGGTGTGACGCCCGCGACGATTTTGGAGCCGTATTCCATGCACTGGCGGGTGTGGAAAGAACCCGTATTGCCGGTAATGCCGCTGATTACAACTCTCGTGTCCTTGTTGACAAGTATGCTCATTTTGCGAAATTTTTAAGGGTTTACTTTTGTTCGGCGACGATTTTGACAATCTTTTCCGCCGCGTCCGCGAGCGAATCCGCCGTGGTGAGGGAGATGCCGCTTTCGGAGAGCATCTTCCTGCCGAGCTCGACGTTTGTGCCCTCGAGCCTCACGACGAGCGGAAGCTTGAGCCCGACGTTTTTGACCGCTGCGATGACGCCGGCTGCGATGACGTCGCACCTCATGATCCCGCCGAATATGTTGACCAGAATCCCCTTTACATGCGGGTCTTTGAGAAGGATGTTGAACGCCTGCGTGATGGACTCTTCGGTCGCTCCGCCGCCAACGTCGAGGAAGTTTGCGGGATTGCCGCCGAAGTGTTTTATTATATCCATTGTCGCCATAGCAAGCCCCGCGCCGTTCACCATGCACGCGATGTTGCCGTCGAGGGCGATGTAGTTGAGCCCGTACTTGCCTGCCTCGATTTCCTTGGGATCCTCTTCGTGGGGGTCGCGGAGCTCCTGGAGCTCGGGGTGGCGGAAGAGGCCGTTGTCGTCGAACGCGACCTTGGCGTCGAGGCAGACGATTTTTCCGTCTTTGGTGAGGACGAGGGGATTGACTTCAACCATAGAGCAATCCTTCTGCCAGAAGAGCCTGTAAAGGCCGGCGATGACTGCCTTGAACTGCTTCTGCTTTTCCTTTTCGCCGAAGCCGAAGAAGAACGCAAGCTCCCTTATCTGGAAGGGCTGCAAGCCGATGTCGGGATCCACGAGCATCTTCATGATTTGCTCGGGAGTTTCCTCCGCGACCTTTTCAATGTCCATGCCGCCGGCGGTGGAGGCGACTATCGCAACCTTTCCGGAAGCTCTGTCCATTAAGACGGAGAGGTAGTATTCTTTCTCGATATCGACGGGCTCGGCAAAGTAGAGCGTCCCCACGACCCTTCCCTGCGGGCCGGTCTGCTTGGTGACGAGGGTGTTGCCGAGCATTTTTTTGGCGGTCTCGGCAGCCTCGGATTTGGCCACGAACTTTACTCCGCCCTTGAAGCCGTCGACGAAAACGCCCTTGCCGCGCCCGCCAGCGTGGATCTGCGACTTGACGACCACATGGTCGCCGGGAATCGCCGCAATCGCCGCGTCGAACTCCGAAGGGGATTTTACCGCAATGCCGTCCTGAACCGGGACGCCGAATTCCTTGAATAATGCTTTTGCTTGATACTCGTGAATATTCATTTTTTTGTCGGCTTTCGCAAAACCGTTTGAAGTTGAAAAATATAACGAACCGCAACGGGACGAAAAGCGTTTGTCCGAATTGCCCGCGCGGGGGTTATTATGGTTTTCCCAAACTATTCCGCCCCCGTGGCGTTGCAAGTTTTTTTTGAAAAATTTTTCGCTTCTCACACGTTTGAGAAGCGAACCCGCCCGCAGGCATATTCCGGCTTTCCGGAGGGCGTTTTACGGCACGCAAACGGAATGAAAGCGCGCGGGCGGACGCGCGGCGCATTTCTGGTTGAAATCTCCGCCGGCATGTGTATATATTGATGGGAAAATGGTCTGGGAGTTTGCAGAATACGACAAGAAGCTCGCCGCCGACATGGGCGCGTACTTGGGAGTGAGCCCTATTCTCGGCGCGCTCATACTCCAGCGGGGCTATTCCGACCCGCTCCGCGCCAAAATGTTCATGAGCCCAAAGCTCGCAAACCTCGACGACCCGTTCAGGCTCAAAAACCTGCGCCGCGCCGTGTTGCGCATAATAGACGCGGTGGAAAAGCGCCAGAGCATTCTCGTATTCGGAGACTACGACGTCGACGGCATAACGAGCACGACTCTGCTTGTCAGCGTTCTGCGGCTCTTCGGGCTCAATCCGTCGTATTTTGTCCCGCGCAGAATGGAAGAGGGCTACGGGCTCAGCGAAGCCGCTCTCGAAAGGGCGCTTGCCTCCGGCAACCCCGACCTGCTCATAGCGCTCGACTGCGGCACGAACGCGGGTGAGGCGGTGAACTACATACGCTCGCGCGGAATCGACCTCATAGTCGTAGACCACCACCAGGCGAAGGACGCCACCGACCAGAGTCACATACTCATAAACCCCCACGTTTTCGACTTTGAGGGGGCGCCGTGGCGGCAGCTCTGCACAGTGGGGCTCGTCTTCAAGCTCGCGCACGGGCTGATAAAGGAAATGCGCAACCGCGGCGACAAGCGCTCGTGGGAGATAAACCTCAAAGACTACCTCGACCTCGTCGCGCTCGGCACGGTCGCAGACCTTGTGCCGCTCGTAGACGAAAACAGGATTTTGGCGCGCAACGGCATCAAGCGGCTGAAATCCACGCGCAGAACGGGGATACAGGCTTTGATACAGGCAAGCGGCATAGCCCTCGGCGAGGAAATCACGCCCATCGACATATCTTTCAAGCTCGGCCCGCGCATTAACGCAAGCGGCCGCGTGGCGGACGCCTCCCTGCCCCTCGAAATGATGCTTGGCGACGACTTCACAACCTGCTACCGCGCCGCATGCGAACTCAACGACATAAACAAGGAGCGCCAGGACATCGAGCGCGGAGTCCTCGAAGACGCAATGAAACAGGTGGAGGAAAACTCCTACGGCTCCGACCCGTGCGTCGTCGTTTTCGACCCGCGCTGGCATCCGGGCGTAGTCGGCATAATCGCCGGCAAGCTCAGCCGCGAATTCCACCGCCCCGTCATCGTGTTCGGGGAAGAGGACGGCGGTTTTGTGAAAGGCTCCGGCCGCAGCGTCCACGGGGTCGACCTTGTGGAATGCCTCGCGCCGTGCGCCGACCTGCTCGGCAGCTGGGGCGGGCACCCTATGGCGGTCGGGGTCTCCGTAAAAAGCGGCGGAATCGGCGAGTTCCGCAAGCGGATAAACTCGGTGATAATCGGAAAGTACGGCAGGGACATCGACTTTTCCCCGAAAGTGAAAATCAGCCTGACGCTCGACCTCTCGGACGTCGGGATAGAGCTGCTCAACGAACTCGAACTCCTGCACCCGTTCGGCGAGGGGAACAGGGAGCCGATTTTTGCCCTAAAATCGGTCGAGCTTCCCAAGCCTCCGGAAGTGTTCGGCGGCGGGGCGAATTTCCGCTTCCAGATACCGCTCGGCGACAACGGCTGGATCAACGCGGTGGCGTGGAGAATGTCCGGAAGAGTTCCTCCGGCGGGCAAAAAAATCGACATTGCCGTAAAACTCGGATGGAACAGATGGAACCGCCGCAAGACCCCCCAGGCAACGCTAATAGACTGGCGGCCGGCCCAAGCCTAAAAAGAGCCGTTTCAATGAAAAAAACCGGCAACGCCGATTTCGCCGCCCGCCAACACCGCAACCGCGCGCCGGCTCCTCAATATCGCATGCCCCGCGCCCGCAAAATTGCTCACCAAAGCAAACTGGCATAGTTATTATTATTTTTATCCGATAAAAAAACGCTTGACTTTGATTTTATGCGCAATTTAAACGTCCGTTTTTTAGTTGCACTTTTATCTGTTTTTCTTTGTTTGTCATATTTTAAATCCTTTTATATTTGAATTTACTACTCTTGCGCCTCCTCCGCGCGTTCAATTTTCCGCAAAAAAATTGCTCAATTTTTAGGGACGTTTTCTCGGAGCATTAAGATGCGCGTCAGCCATAGGCGCCCTGCTCTTCTGCGCCTCATGCGCGGAGCTTTCGCAATTCGACGAACCCGCCCGCGAAAAGGACGCCCTCCGGGTTTGCTCGCAGTGCGCAAACCCGTCTTACAGGTTTGACGAAGAATTATTCCCTTTAATCGCCGAAGCACAACACAGGGGCGACCCGCTCTCGCGCGAGGATTTCAGGCCTATATTAAACGCGGCGGCAATACCGGCAAAAACAAACACTTCGTACGCCTTCATGTCGCCCGTCGGGGCGGGAACACGCTCGGAGCTCGGCGCGCGCATTTTGCCCAACAGCCATTTCAGGCTGAAACTTACAATCGGGCGCGACTCTTTTGTTATCTTCGGAAAATGCGACTAATAATTTACGGACAATTTATAACCGGAGCGCGGGCGCTGGAATCTTGGAATGTCAACCTGAGCAATATGGATTTGACGGGATGGAGATTGCCGGCACCCGATTCAGCATCGAGGGCAACTCATCTGAAAAAGCCACGCTCGAATTCATGTACGACGCCGCCGAATACAAGGAATTCGCGCAGCAGGGAATCGATGTCGGCATCGGATTGGACAGCAACTCGAGATTAACTTTCCTCTCCGACTACGAAATAGTCGTAGAGCTTACAGGCTCTGTTGAAGCGGGAGACAATTTCATGCTAATCGACGGCGAAACGGCTGGCGCAATAGCCGTCGCGGACGCTTTCACGAAAGGCGAAAACATTAAAGTAAAACCCAACGGCAGCGAGCTCAACACCGACGATTGGGATTTCGTTTTTTCAAACGGCGACCTCAGCATAACCATGCTCACCGCCGTTCCAGAACCCGCAATATACGCCGCGGTCGCAGGCGCGCTATCACTCGCCCTCGCCGCGGCGCGCAGGAGAAAAGCTTAATTTTCGAGCGGCCGCCGCCGGCGTGCATTAGTTGAATTGTTGGGTTCTCATTCGCCTATGGCGGCCTCTCCGAAAAGGTAAAAATAAGGTAAAAGATATATCAATTAGGCACTCATGCGGTCTCCGAAAAATGAAAGTTTTTCCGGAGACCGCATTTCTGCGCACATAAAAGCGCGGGCCAGCCAACCTAAAACGCTGTCAAAATATTATGGACACCCTTATAGCTTCCGCATTTTTTGCGGCAATCGGAATTTTCTTCGCATACAAATTCGCCGCGCTCTTCCTAGCACAGACCGACATGCTCTACTCCGACTACCGGAGCGCCGGTGGAAGGGGCGACATGCGCCGCTTCGCCAAAAAACTGAGAAAAAAGAAACTCGCAACCGTTGCGCTATCCTTGGCGGCATTTTTTGCCGCAATACTGTCCGCAATGTATTTTTAGCGGCAATGTGCCGCCATAAAAGTGCGCAAGAAAACGGATACTCACTTTTGGACGGCAGGGCCGCCAGCCATTGAAGGGGGCGGCGGTGCCGCTTCCATTGAAGGGGCTGGCGCCCCTTACGGGCGCAAGGTGCGCCAGCCATTGAAGGGCTGCGCCCTTACGAAGATTGGCTTTGCCAATGCTTCTATCCCCTCCACGTTCCCCGCAAAAAAACGAACCTCTCATAAGAGGTTCGCTAATACTTCCGGAGTTCGTTCCGAAAACCAAGGGTACCCGATTTGGCGCAATGAAAACGAAAGCTTATTTTATCCGAAGCGCAGCGAGGCTATAAAATAAGGCTTTCGGGAAGGATAAAATGCGATAGCATTTTACCCCGCAGGGGTGAGAACAGCGCGGATTGCGCCCAGCGCAACCAAGCGAGCGAATCCATTTTGGATGAAGAGCGAGTATTCGGGGAAAGCCGCCGGTGGGAGCGTACAATTAGTACGTGACCAGTGGCGGCTTTCCCCGAAACGCAGCTATTCGCCAAAAGCATTCGCCAAATCAGATATAGATTTCGCGGGGATTCCCGGGGCCGTTATCCGGGCCGATCATGCCGCGCTCCTCCATTTCGTCGATGATTCTTGCAGCGCGCCCGTAACCGATGCCGAGCTTGCGCTGCAAAAGGGAGGTACTCGCCTTTTTGTTGGATTTTACGACGGCGACGGCCTTGGCGAACATCGGGTCGTCGCCCTCTTCGCCGCCCTCGGAATCCTCGTCCTCTTCGCCGGCGCTCTCGATCTGCTGTTGGACATCCTCTGCGTAGTCGGGCTCTCCGTTGACTTTGAGCGCCTCGACGACGCGCGCAATCTCTTCGTCGGACATATAGGCGCCCTGCGCCCTCACCATTTCCGACGAGCCGTTATTGATGTAGAGCATGTCGCCGTAGCCGATGAGGGTTTCGGCGCCCTTGTGGTCGAGAATGGTGCGGCTGTCGATTTGCGAAGCCACTTTAAAGGCGATTCGCGTGGGCAGGTTGGATTTTATGAGGCCGGTGATGACATCGCGCGAGGGGCGCTGCGTTGCGACGATAAGATGTATGCCGGCTGCCCGCGCGAGCTGCGTAAGGCGCGCTATCGAGCCTTCCACCTCTTTGCCCGCGACCATCATGAGGTCGGCGAGCTCGTCTATTATGCATACTATGTAGGGGAGCTTTTTCTTGGGAATTTCGAACCCGTCGCCGTCCGAATCGGGCGATTCGCCCGCCGGAGAGGCGAGCGCCGTGCGCTCTTCTGGGGTCATGGCTGCGTCGCTTTCCTCGGCGAGCTGCGCGGCCTGGGCGTCCTTGAGGATTTTGGCGTTGAAGCCCGCGATGTTGCGCACGTTAGTCTCCTTGAATATGCGGTAGCGGCGCATCATTTCCGAAGTCAGCCATTTGAGGGCGGCTGGAACCTTTTTCGGATCGGTGACGACGGGAATGAGCATGTGCGGCAGGGAATTGTACATCTGCATTTCGACGACTTTCGGGTCGACCATTATGAAGCGCAAGTCGTCGGGAGTAGTCTTGAAAAGCAGGGAGAGAACTATGGAGTTTATGCAGACGCTCTTGCCGCTGCCGGTGGAGCCCGCAATCAGCGCGTGGGGCATTTTTGCGAGGTCGAGGACGATGGGGACTCCCGTGATGTCCTTGCCGAGGGCGACGGGAATTTCCGCGCGGCTCTCGTTCCATTCGCGCGACTCTATGATGTCGCGCACACGCACCATGCTCCTGTGCTTGTTGGGGACTTCGATGCCGACGGTTCCCTGCCCCGGGATCGGGGCGATGATGCGGACCTTCTGGGCGCGGATTCCGAGCGCTATGTCGTCTTCGAGGCTCGCGATCCTGTTGAGCCGGACGCCCGTGGCGGGGCGGACCTCGTAGCGCGTGATAACGGGGCCGGACGACGCCTTGACGGGATTTACGGATATTCCGAAGTCGGCGATTTTCGCGACGATTTCGGACATGCGCTCCTCGTAGTTTTCGCGCCCGCCTTGAAGCTCGTCTTCCGCCTTGTCGAGCAAATCCACGGACGGGAATACGTATCCGTCGCGCGTTTTGGCGGGCAGCTTTGCCTCGTACTTTTCGGGCTTGAACTCTTCCACCCGCAAGCTTTCGGGCTTGGAGGGCTTTTGCGGGCGCGCGGCTTTCACGCCGCTCAAATCTATTTCGGAAGGGCCGTCCGGCGGAGCGGGCTCGGCTGAAGGCGGCGGAGTTTCCGCGGGAGGCTCGCCCTCCGCGCCAAAACCGCCGGCCAAATCTTCTCCGTCCGGTTCGCGGGGCTCCGCGCGGAGTTCAATATCCAAATCGTCTTCTTCCGCATAGCGCTCCGCAAAGTCGACGATGGGCTCGCCCTCCGCCGCGGAGCGCGCCTTTTTCCCGAATAACGGCATTCGCGCGCCGGGCTCTTCCAAGCCCGAAAGCACCTCGTCCGCGACGTCAGCTGCGGCGGCAGCCTCCGCCCTGCTTGGTTTGGGAAGCGGCGGAATGGGCTCGGGAACGGTGGTTTCCGAAACGGGCGGAACAGCGGCCTTCTGCCGTTGCACCTGCCTCTGGCGGGAAGCCGCCGACAGCACCTGAGACTCGGAATTTTCCACAGGCGCCTTGCGGCGACCGAACAGCAGCGACGGCAAAAACGCTATCGCCCTAAATATAATTTTGGCGGTTTTCCAAAAAAACGAAGGCGACTTCTTCGCCATTCCGGCGAGCTCGCACGCCGCCTCGGCGGGGCTGTCCACAAACACCACCACCGCGCAAAACAAAAACAGCGAACCCGCGATTGCCACGCTTCCGAACACGTCGAAAAACGGCTTTAACAGCCCGTCGAAAACGGCGGTTCCAAAATTTCCTCCCCAGCCGCGCGGCCAGAATACGCTCGATTCCCCCGATTCTCCTATGCCGCCTTGAAGCGCGGCGCAGAGGACGGAGAAGAACAAAACCCCGCAGACTGTGCAGAGAAGCTCGAGTGCCGACATTCCGCGCGCGCGACGCTGCCAGAAGACAATGCCCGCCCAAAAGAGATAAATCGGAATCGTGTACGCAGCCGCTCCGAAGCACACGAGCCCCAAAAGCGTGAAAGTCGCCCCGAATTTCCCGCAAAGGTTTTCAGTATAAATTTCGGTCGTGTTGAGCGCGGACTCGAAATATTCTTTGAAGAATATGTCCTGGCTCGGCGCGTACGAGAGCGCCGAAACGGTAAGTATGAACGCCGCGAACAGCAATATCGTTCCTGTCACAGGCCGCCTGCGCCCGACGACTTCGCCGAGCTTCTGTCCGCGCTTTTTGGATTCTTTTGCCATTTCAGATAAAGGGTTGCGCGGCGCGCGCGGGCGGCGGCAGATGTCGCGCGCGCGCGCCGAAATCAAGAAAAATATATAATTCCCCGAAGGCGGGGCGTGTCAAAATTTTTTATCGAGAAGCTTTTGGGCGTGGGCTATCGCCGACTCGGAATTTCTGTCCCCGAGCATCCGCGCGAGCTCCGAAACCCGCAGGCCAACATCTGAGTCTATCCTCGATATTGAAACGCTCGTCGAAGTTTTCGTCTGCGACTTTTCAACGAGAAAGTGCGAGTCCGCGCGCGCCGCCACCTGCGGCAGGTGCGTCACGCAAAATACCTGGTGGCGCTTCGACAGCCGCGCGAGCTGCTTGCCGACCTCCGCGCCTACCTCTCCGCCCACGTTTGCGTCGACTTCGTCGAACACGAGAATCGGCGTCGAATCGGCCTCCGCCAGCGCCGTTTTGAGCGCGAGCATAACCCGCGCAAGCTCCCCGCTTGACGCGATTTTCGCGAGCGGCAAAAGCGGCTGCCCGGGATTCGCGGAAAACGAGAATTCGCACGAGCTCCCGCAGTCAGGCGACGGCTCGGGCAGGCGCGCAAGCCCGATGTCGAGGCGCGCGTTTTTGAAGCCGAGCCCGAGAAGGGTTTTTGACGCGGCTTCCGCGAGTTTGCGCGCCGCGCGCGAGCGCAGCCTGAAGATTTTTTCCGCGACCGGAGAGAGCCCGGCGAGCAGATCCGCCGCGCGCTTCTCGAGACCGGCGATCGTCGCTTTGACGTCGGACTGCGTCTCTATTTTGCGCGCCATTTCTTCGCGCGCGGCGAGCACTTGCGGCACCCCCCTCCCGTATTTGCGGCACAACCCGAGCCAGTCGGTCATTCTGGCGCGGACTTCCTCTATTTCAGCCTCGTCCATGTCGGAGGAGCGCGCGAGGGCCTCGTATTCGGAGGATATGTCGGAAAGCTCGACGGACGCGGCCCTCACCCGCTCGGCGAGCGGCGCGGAAGACGGGCAAAGCCGCGCCACTTCGTCCGCGAGCTTGGCGGCGGCGGCAACCGATTCGAGCGCGCCGCCCTCGCCGCCTAACGCCCCTGCCGCGGCGGCGGATTTTTCCGCGATGTCGCTTGCCGCCTCCGCGAGCTTCGACTTCTCCTCGAGCTGCGCAATGCCCTCCTCCGTAGGGTCCAGCGCGTCTATTGCAGCTATTCGGGAACGCAAAAACTCTATCTCGTCCGCGCCGAGGCTGCGCGTCCGCGAAAGCTCCTCCAACTGCGCCAAGGCCTCCCTGCGCTCGGAATAGAGGCGCATGTACTCCGCAATCTCTCCGGAGTCGCCCGCGAAAGTGTCGAGCATCTCGAGTTGGCTCCTGCGGGAAAAGAGCTTCTGGGGCTCGCCCGGGCCGTGGAAGTCTATCCAGTATCCCCCGAGCCGCGCGAGGAACGAAAGCGGCGCGGGCGACGAGTTCACGAACGCCCGCGACGGCTTTGAAACGCCCACGGAGCGGGATATGAGCAAAGCTCCGTCCTCGCACGGCGGAAGTCCGGCGGACTCGAGCAGGGCGTCTATTTTGGACGAGTCCCCGAAGCGCAAAACCGCCTCCGCGCGGCAACAGTCGGCGTGGGGGCCGACGGCCTCCCTGCCAACCTTCGCCCCCGCGAGCATCGAAAGCGCGCCGAGCAGCACGCTCTTTCCCGCGCCCGTCTCGCCGGTGACAGCCGTGAAGCCCGCGCGGAAATCTATCTCCGCCCTCTCGAGCAGCGCGAGGTTTTCTATCTTCAAAAACTCTATCATTCCGCCTGAATTTTTGGCATATCCCGAAAAATTTTCCAAGCCGGATTTTTCGCCCCCGAAACATTTTGGGAACCCCCCGCCCGCATTCGCGGTTGCATTTTTCCGAAAAAGCGTTGAATATGCGTAAAGAAATGAAATCCCGCGCTCCGCAAAAAAAACAAAAACGCGTAAGCATGAAGGATATCGCCGACAAGCTTGGGATATCGAAAGTGTGCGTAAGCCTCGCGCTGAAAGGCGCAAAAAACATTTCGAGCAAAACCAAAAAGCGGGTGCTTGACGCCGCCTGCGAGATGGGCTACCAAAAGGACGCGCTGCTCTCAAGCGTGATGTCCAACATAAGAATGCGCGGCGCAAACGGATTCTGCGAGACAATAGCGCTCATCAACGCCAACAAGGACGAGTCCGCCCCCGAAAAATACCCGATCTTCGCAAAATACATAAGCGGAATAAGGGCGGAGGCGCAGGACGCCGGATACGCGCTCTACGAAGTCTGGTTGCACGACAGAAAGCTTACCCCGCACAAGCTCGACGGAATAATGAAGGCGCGCGGGATACGCGGCGGGGTAATACTCGGCCACACTTCCGACGACTCGCTCCCCGGCGGATTCTCCGAAATCTGGCGCGACTTCAAATTCGTGTCCGCGGGAATAAAGACCGACAACCCGATGGTGGACTTCATATCCGCAGACAAGTTCCTGATAGCCCGCCGCGCCGCGGAAAAAGCGATAGAAAAGGGCTCCAAACGGCTCGGGTTCGTGCTCGACTCCGCGATAGACGACCTCGTGGACGGGCGTTTCAGCGGAGGGTTTTTGCGCGCCCAGCTGATGCTGCCGGAAAGCGCGCGCATTCCCCCGTTTCTCGACGTCGCGGGCGCTAAAAAGGACGCGGAAATCTTTTACAGGTGGCTTAAAAAGTACAAGCCCGACTCAATACTTTCGCTCTCAAACCAAACGGGCGAGTGGCTTGAAAGCAAGGCGGTAAGGCTGCCGAAAAATCTGTACATAATACGGATAGACTCCCCGACGGACAGCGCCGACTGGGTGGGGCTCGACGGCAACTACGAGCTCGTCGGCAGAATGGCGGTAAGGCGGCTCTCCGAACTCCTCAACAGGAGGGCGTCGTCGGGCGAAATCGGCGCGGCAACCTCCACCGTTATAAGCCCAAAATGGACCGACGTAATCACTATACGCCGCAAAACTCTGTAATCCGGATATAAGCGCGCAGAACGGCTCGAGCGGGAATTGCGCCGCGAGCCAAATTTCTCCCGCCCATAATCTTGAAAACAGCGGGCGATGCCGCGCCGGCCCGGCGGATTTCCAAATAGTCTTTGCGCAAAAAATTCCGCAACGGCACTACAAAAACACATATTTTGGCAGACGCCTCACCCGCGGATTTGCCGCGAAATTTGTTAATTGTCCGCAGCCTGCGCATTGTCCGCGCTCAATAAAAACGCAAACACCGCCTTGAAACACCACTTGAACGCCTCTCCCATATCCCGCTTTACCCCTTTGCCCGTAGCATAGGCTATGCCGAGATTGAACTGGGCTATCGCGTTTCCGGAGATTGCGGCTTTGCGCCACCATTCGACGGCTTTCGCAATATCGCGTTTTACGCCCTTGCCGCTGTAATAAGCATTGCCAAGGTCGCATTGGGCCCTGCTATCGCCGCGTTCCGCCGCGCACAAAAGAGATTTTACAATTTCTTCGTGCTTTCTTTCACAATTTGATGCGGCGCCCGCCTGTACAACTTCCCCTTGAAAAGCTTCTGCCGCCGCAATCCCGGTCGAAACCGTCAAATACAAAACGCACATAATCAATATTCGCATAGTTTTAATATATTCTTCCACGCGGCCAGCAACAACATATTTTACATATAATTATTAATTTTAATTATTTTTATTTATCTTCGAAATTGTCTGAAAACCATATGCCTCTAATTGAAATAGCTAGAGCGAAAAAAAAACACATTTCAGGACATCTACTCCATTTCTCAGCCATATAACCACCAAAACCTAAATACGCTAAACCCATGCACATTCCCCACAGAATTATACTTGATATAATTGTCAAAAAAATCTTGCCAGTTATTGCCAGTATTCTTTTCATTATTTTTTTAGCTATTTTTAAGGGATAGTCCGCCGTTTACGACAATTTCGCGTTGAGATTTCAATTTGGCGACATGGCAATAAGACGCGACATAGGAACACAATACTTATATTTTGTTGAATATAAAAATCCGCTATCTATAAAAATAACAAACCTCCATACCATCCGATATTATACCCGAGATCCCACCAGAAATCTCCCGATAATGTGCCGTTTGTCTCGACTACTTCAAGCCTTGCTGTTTCATATTTTTTTGTATTATAATTATAAGTATCTCTTACAGCAATTTTCGTGTATCCGTTTGGAGTTACCCATGTGTTCCAAAATAGTTCGATATTATAACTTATACTTTCTGGAAAATCCCCATCCCATTCAATATTCAGGTCTTTTATTTGGGCAGAAGTGCAAGATCCAAACGGATGATGTATGTTCGTGTATATAACCTGCCTATTTTGTAAAATATAATTATTTAACTTTTCATGATAATCTTGATAAACAGTTTCTTTTGAATTCCCTCCGAAAGAAACACAAAAAACGTAAGTTACAATAAATGCAATGATTGTGGTCCAAATTAGTTTTTTCATACGATAACCTTTTCTTATTTATTCGTTAACCGATGAAAAATCTTCCGTAAAACCACAAATTTTTTATAAATATCTAAATTATACGGCACAACACGAACAATAACATTATAATAACCAATAAATTAAAACATTTAAAACAATCGCGCTTCAAACTATGGGCGCTTTTTAAGTTTTGCAAGCGCCGGTCGCGGCCGCCATTGGACCAGCGGGTGTTTACGGCGGCTTCGCGGCGCGCCGCCATGTCCAAAACGAAAAAAAACGAACCCCCTCGGGAGGTTCGTTTTTTTGCCGGCATCGCGGGAATAGTCTCCCCATTGCGAAACAACCGCCATCAGGCGTCCGCCGCATTTGCGGAAACGGCGCCGCGGCGTTTTCGCCGGCGGCGCGCCCCTCCAATTTTAATCTTAGAGGCGCGCGCCGCGCCGCCGCCTATTTTTCTGAGGGGACTACGCGGAAGTTTTCCACGTGGTACGACGGGTCGGCGCGGAAAGTGAGCTTTACGTTGTACTGCTTTTCGAGGTTGAGCAAATATTCGTAATCCTCGTTCTGTAGGCGCTGGAGATTCTCCGGATGCAGCATTATCAGCAGCCCGATCTCCTTCTGCGCGCCGGCGCTTTCGCGCAAGTTGCGGCAGGTGGCGACTATCTTGCGCTGGATTTCGCCGCTCATCGTGCGCGCGCTCTTGACTATGCCCTTGCCGCCGCAATACGGGCAGGCTACATATATGCCGCTCGAATTGCTCTGCGCGTGGCGCTGGCGCGTCATCTGAATTATGCCAAGCTGCGAGATCGGCAAAACCTGGCTCTTGGCCTTGTCCTTTTCCATCTCGTCTTTGAGCCGCTTGTAGACAGCCTGCCTGTCCTTGCGGCTTTTCATGTCGATGGTGTCTATTATGACGAGCCCTCCGAGGTTGCGGAGCCTGACCTGGCGCGCGGCCTCCGTGACGGCTTCGAGGTTCGCCTGCAAAATAAAATCCTTTCCGTCGGCGTCCTTGCCCTTGTGGGAGCCCGTGTTGACGTCGATTGCAACCAGCGCCTCCGTCTCGTCTATGACAATTTCCCCGCCGGACGGCAACGGAACCCTCCTCTGGAAAGTCTGGGCTATCTGCCGCTCGATGTTGTAGCGCTCGAAGATCGGGATGTTTTCCTTGAAGAGCTGGATCTTGCCCCTGGCGCGGCGGGAAATTTCCGAGACGGAGCCGAGAATGCGCTCGTACTCGGCGCGGCTGTCGATGAGAATCCTGTCGGTCTGCTCGGTGAGGAAGTCGCGGACGGTGCGCTCGATGAGGTCGGGCTCCTTGTATATCATCGCGGGGGCGGGCGCGGACTCTATGCGCTGCTGTATCTGCTTCCAGATGTTGAGCAAAATGTGCAGGTCGCGCACAAAATACGTCCAGCGCTTGCCCTGCCCCGCGGTGCGGACTATCACGCCCATGCCCTCGGGGATTTTCATGGAGCGCAAAATTTTCTTTATTCTGTCGCGCTCCTTTCTGTCCTCTATCTTGCGCGAAATCCCGCACTGGCCGCCATAGGGCATCAGCACGAGGTACCTGCCGGGAATCGCGATGTTCGTCGTGATTCTCGGGCCCTTTGTGCCGATTTGCGTCTTGGTTATCTGGACGATTATTTCGGTGCCGATGGGGAATTTTTCGGGTATGTCCTTGGCGGAAAATTTTTGGGCGTTTTTTTTCTGCTCCTTGCTGCGGTTTTCGCGCACGATTTCGTAGGAGGCGCTGTCGGTGGTGGACGGGAAGATGTCCCAGTAATGGAGGAAAGCGTTTTTGGGCTGGCCTATGTCCACAAACGCGGCTTTCAACCCGGGCTCGAGATTTTGGATTTTGCCCTTGAAAATCGCGCCCACCATGCTCTCGTCGCCGGGGCGCTCAATTTCAAACTTCTGCATAACGCCGTCGGCGAGCAACGCAACGCGCTTTTCGAAAGGCTCGACGTTTATGACGATCTCCCGATAGGGCTCGTCCTCGCGCTTGAGCATTTTTATTATCTTTTCGAGAAGCGGGCGCTTTTTGGCGCGCATCTTGGCTTCGAGATTGAGGGTCTCCTCGGAAATCGGCTCCACGACTTCCTCCGGTGGCTTTTTAGTCAAATCGTCGATTTTGTAGTCGGTGTTTTCTTGTTTCATTGTTTCGCTTTAATTTTGGGCGAAACTTTCGGAATTATGAGTAAGCCCTCCTGTGCCGGTAAACGCTTTGAACCAGACCCAAGAGCATGCAACACGTCAATACGAAAGTTCCGCCGTAACTCATCATTGGCAGGGGCACGCCGGTAATCGGCATTACGCCGACAGTCATGCCCACGTTTATAAAACTGTGCGTCATCAGAATGGCCGATATTCCGATGCATAAAAATTGCCCGAATTTGTCTCGGGAGAGCTGCGCCGAAAGCAGGCAGCCGAATATGACGACAACCGCCATCAGGAGTATGGCGGCCGCCGCGCCTACAAATCCGGACTCCTCTGCCACAACCGAGAAGATGAAGTCGTTGTACGCCACGCTCGAAGGCAGGTACCCGAGCTTCGCCTGCGTGCCCTCCGCAAACCCCTTTCCGACAAATCCGCCCGATCCCACGGAAATGAGGCTCTGCCGCTGGTTCCAGCTGACCCCGAGCCCCCTGGGATCCACAACATCCGGCGCAATGAACGCCAAAATTCTGTTGCGCTGGTAGTCTTTCATGGGGAGCGCAAAGGCCGCGCCCGAGCCGTACGCATTGCGCGAAGCCGCCTCCTCCGCGGAGATGTTGTTTTCACCCAAAAAGTTGCTATATCTCCATATGTCGGCGGACACAAGTCCGGCCGCTCCGGCGAAGAGCAGCATGAGAATTGCGAAAAACCGCTTGGGCAATGTGGAAATATACAACATCGCAAAGAGCATTGGCAGAAATACAAGAGTCGAGCCTAAGTCGGGCTGCAAAAAAATCAACAAAATAGGAATAAAAAATACCGCGCCGAGTTTTATCCAGAACTTTACGTTGCCTTTGAATTTTAAGGATTTCGTTTCGGCAAAGAGGGCGGCCGCCATAATGCATGTTCCGATTTTGGCGATTTCCGATGGCTGGATTGAAATCGCGCCCAGATCTATCCAGCGCGTCGCGTTGTAGCGGCTTTCTACAAAGGGAATGGGAATGCCGAAACATTCTTTTAGCGCGAGCGGCACGAGGAGCAATATAGAAAACCCGTATACAACCGGAGCGTAAGCGGAAAACACGCGGTAGTCGACGCGCGACACGGCGAAATAGACCGGCAGACCCGCAAAGGCGAAAAATATTATCTGCTTGAACCAAAACTGGCGCGACAGGGGAATTTCGTCGATATTGTAGCTTTGCGCGGAATAGATGAACGCGATCCCCATTATGAAGAGCAACACCATTCCAACGAATATGGCGGGATTGCTCCGCGCCTTTTTCGGGCGCGGGACCTCGCCGTAAATCTCCCTCTCGCTCTCGGTCATCTGGGCTTTATCGAAAGGTATTTCAGGATTTTTTCCGGAGCGCAACCCTTGCGGCGGGCGTACTCTCCGAGCTGGTCGAAGCCGATCTCCGCCGTAAAATATTTCGCCGAGGGATTCGGAATCCACACCGCGCAAACGCTCGACACGGGCGTCATCATAAAGTTTTCGGTGAAGTCGACGCCGACAGTTTCGACCGAGTCGAGAAGCCTCTTGAACTTCGCCTTCTCGGAATGGTCCGGATACGACGGGTAGCCGACCGCCGGTCGGACGCCGGGCTGCCTGCGGGAGGCTGCCGCCGCGCACGCCGGGCAGCCGCACCCGCCGCCATGCGGAGGAAACGCCCTCTCGAAAACCGGCGAAAATATCTCCGACTGCGCGAAAGACGAAAGGGCTTCGGCGGCCATGTCGCAAATCGTGCGGGCGGTCATATATGCGTAGTCGTCTCCGGAATCTTTGAGCCAGCGGCAGAAATCCTCCGCCTCGCGCCCGACAGTGGCTATGTACATGCCCGCAAACGAACGAACGCCCGATCCCGCGGGCGGGACATAGTCGGAAAGGCACAAGCAGTTCCCGCGCGAATCCGGCACCTGCGAGCGCATGAAGCGCAGGGTTTCGACCCGGCCGCCGGCGCCGTCGAACAGAGCTATGTCGTCGCCCTCGGACTCCGCCGCATACAAGGCGTATCTGATTTTCGGGCGGGCTATTTCGCCAATGCGCCCGAGCATCTCGAAAGTGTCCCTGAAAAACCCGTCGAGACCGTCCGCCCTGCCGCCGTCGACGGGGAGCTTGGCGCCGCCGACATTCCATGCGCGCAAATACATGTGCCAGGGCATATCGAGGTTTTTAAAGTCCGCCGAAACCGTTCCGGCGCCGAGTTCCGGCATTTTTTCGGCGCCCGCGAAAGCGCATTTGAAAGGCTTTGAGACGGCCTCCGAATACGGCAGAAGCTTTCCCTTTTCCGCGCGTTCCGCGGACTCTTTTTCAAATTCGGCGCGGATTTTGCCGTACTTCGCCGCGACCTCCGCCTCGAAAATCTTCTTTGACGCCGCAGATGCCAAAGACGAGCACACGCCCGCCGACAAACCGGCGTCCTCGACGCGCACGACCGCGCCGGAATAGAGCGGCGCGAGCTTCACCGCCGCGTGAAGGTCGCTCGTGGTGGCGCCGCCGACCATAACGGGCACGCGCAGCCCCTCGCGCTCAAGCATTTGAACGACGCGCGCCATCTCGTCGAGGGACGGAGTTATCAGGCCGCTCAGCCCTACCACCGCGGCGCCGCGCGCGGCCTCGACTATGCGCTCCGGCTCGACCATCACCCCGAGATCCTCAACGCGGAAGCCGTTGCAGGAAAGCACCACGGAAACGATGTTTTTGCCGATGTCGTGAACGTCTCCCTTGACGGTGGCCAGAACAACTTTCGGGCCCGTTGCCGACGCCCCTTTGGGCATGTAGGGCTCGAGGGCGGCGACAGCGCGCTTCATCACGCGCGCGCTCTTGACGACCTGCGGCAGGAACATTTTGCCCGCCCCGAACAGCTCGCCTACCCTGCGCATGGCGGACATCAGCGGCTTTTCAATCACCGCGAGCGCGTCTTTGAGCTCGCCGTAAAAGTGCATTGCCACCTCCTCCGCCCTTTCCTCCTCGCCTTTGAGGAATATGCGCAGCAGCCTGTCGTCCCATGAGAGCGAATCCCAGTCGGAATGCTCCCGCCTGCCTCCGGCGGCGTCCTTTTTGTAGTCGCCCGCGATTTCCAGAAGCCTCTCCGTAGCCCCGGGATCGGAATTTAAAATCACATCCTCGACGGCGCTGCGCAGGCGGGGCTCGATGTCGTCGTATGGCGCGAGCATTCCGGCGTTGACTATCCCCATGTCAAGGCCAGCCGCGCGCGCGTGGTAGAGGAAAACGCTGTGCATCGCCTCCCTAACGGCATTGTTGCCGCGCAGCGCAAAGCTTATGTTGCTGACCCCCGCGCTCGTCCGCGCGAGAGAGCATGAGGCCTTTATCCGGCGGACGGCCTCTATGAAGTCCGCCCCGTAGGAGTTGTGCTCGGGCATTCCCGTAGCCACGGTCAGGACGTTGGCGTCGAAAATTATGTCCTCCGGATTGAAATCCGCCTTTTCGACGAGCAGGCGGTACGCCCTTTGGCATATCCCGACGCGCCTTTCCAGCGTCGTTGCCTGCCCCTGCTCGTCGAATGCCATTACGACCGCAGCCGCGCCGAACTTGCGGATTTCCGCCGCATGCGCCAAAAATTCCCCCTCGCCTGCTTTCAGGCTTATGGAGTTCACGACGGGCTTTCCCTGCACGCATTTGAGACCCGCAACTATCGTGTTCCAGTCGGACGAATCTATCATCGTACCCACCCGCGCGATTTCGGGCTCCGAGCCTATGAGGTTGAGAAAACGCCTCATGCACGCCGCGGAATCGAGCATTCCCTCGTCGAAATTCACGTCTATCAGATTCGCGCCGTTTTCCACCTGCCCGCGCGCGACGGATAGGGCGTCGGAAAACCTGCCCTCCTTTACCATCTTGCGGAAGGCGAGAGAGCCCATGACATTAGTGCGCTCGCCCACAAAGGCGAATGGCGCGCCGCGCTCTGGCATGGCGAATGGCTCGAGCCCCGCCAAAACCAAATCGCGGGAACGAGGGCGCGGCTTGCGCGGGGAGAATTTGCCGCACTCGCGGACTATCGCCTCTATGTGCGCGGGAGTCGTGCCGCAGCACCCGCCGAACACGTTCACCAGCCCCTCGCGCGCGTAGACCGCAAGCTTTGAAGCGGTGTCCTCGGGGGACTCGTCGTACCCGGATTCCGAAAACGGGTTCGGAAGCCCCGCGTTGGGGTAACAGTGCGTGAAGCACTCCGCAATCCTGTCGAACTCCTCGACATACGGGCGCATTTTGTCCGCGCCGAGCGCGCAGTTGAGCCCCACAAAGAGGGGGTCGGCGTGGCGCACCGAGGCGTAAAACGCGGCTATCGTCTGGCCGCTCAAAATCCTCCCCGAGGCGTCGGAAACCGTCATGCTGATTCCGACGGGCGGGCGCTCGCCCCACTTTTCGCAGAGCGTCAGATACGCGTATATTGCGGCCTTGACATTGAGCGTGTCAAAAGAGGTCTCTATCAGAAAGAGGTCGACACCCGCGTCGTACAAAGCTTCCATCTGGGGGGTGTAAGCCGCCGCGAGCGAGTCGAAATCCACGGCGCGCGCGGCGGGGTCCTCGACGTCGGAGGATATGCTCGCGGACTTGTTCATCGGCCCTATCGAGCCCGCGACAAACAGCGGCTTGCCCCCGAATTTTGCGGAGGCTCTGCCGGCTTCCTCCCGCGCGATTTCTACGGCGCGGGCGTTTATGCGGCGCACGAGCTCCTCGCCGTTCCCGTATTCGGACTGCACCAAAAGGTTCGCCCCGAAAGTTCCGGTAGTCACTATGTCGGAGCCTGCCTCGTAGTACGCGCGGTTGATTTTCGCGATTACGTCTGGGCGCGTGAGGTTCAGTATGTCGTTGTTCCCCAGCTGCGGCAGGGCGTTTGATTCGAGCTCCGGAAGGCCGCGGCGGAATTCGGATTCCGCGAGCTTCTCGCGCTGGATGAGCGTGCCCATCGCGCCGTCGAGAAACGCAACCCTCTCTTCAAGGAGTTTTTTGAGTTTCAGTCCGCTTTTGGACAAAGGCAGTTTAGGCATTGCAAAAGTCTACTTTTCCATTTCGGATTTCATGTGCGCGATCAGCCTGTCGTTAAAGGCCTTCGCTCCGTCGTGCCCCATCTGGCGCAGGGCCTGGACCATCGCGGCTACCTCCACGAGGCGCGCCATGTCGCGCCCGGGGCGCACGGGTATTATAAAATGGGGAATCTGCACCCCGAGCACGTCGAAATAATTTTTGTCGAGCCCCGTCCTGTCTTCGACAACCCCAGGCTGCCACTCGACGAACGTGACTATCATGTCTATGGACTTCTCGAGCCTGACGCAGCGTATGCCGAAAAGCTCGGCGACGTTTATTATGCCGATTCCGCGGCACTCCATGTATCCGCGGTTGAGCTCGTTGCCCTTGCCGAGAACTATTTCGTCGCTGATTTTCTGGCAGTAAACGAGGTCGTCGGCGACGAGCGAATGCCCGTGGTCTATGAGCGCGAGCGCGCACTCGCTCTTGCCGATTCCGCTGTCGCCGCGGATGAGGGTGCCGATTCCCTTGATGTCGAGCAGCGTGCCGTGCAGCGACATCCTCGGAGCAAACATTCTGTCGAGCCGCACGAGGACTTCCGCCGAAAACTCCTTGGACTTCATGCGCGTGCGCATGAGCGGTATCCTGTGGCGGCGCACGGCGTCGAGCATCGGCTTGGTGGGCGCAAGATTGCGGGAAATCACTATGCACGGTATTTCGTGGGCGATCATTTCCTCCATCACGGCGGACTGGCGGTCGTCGGGCAAATCGCGCATATACGCCATTTCTCCCGCGCCGAAGAGCTGGATGCGGCTGGACGCGAAATTCTTGTAATAGCCGGTGATGGCGAGGGCCGGACGGTTGATGGTGGGCTCCAGTATCATCCTGTCGAAACCGTCGGAACCGGAAATGAGCTCGAGGTCGATAGAATCCTTGAAGAAGTCGAAAAACTTTCTGACGGAGATTTCCTCCACCACTTTTATGCTGTTGCCTCGAATGGACATTTTGGCGTTCTCCTGCGGGCGGGCTACATTGAAAAGTTTTCGCCCAAATAAAATTTGCGGCTCTGCTCGTCGTTCACGAGGAAATCGCTCGTTCCCTCGCAGAGCACCTTGCCGTCGTGTATCAGATAGGCGCGGTCCACTATGCTCAGGGTTTCGCGCACGTTGTGGTCGGTTATCAAGACGCCGATATTCTTGGATTTTAACCCCCTGATGATATCCTGCACCTCCGCGACGCTTATGGGGTCCACGCCGCTGAAAGGCTCGTCCATCAGCAGGAACTTCGGGCGCGCGGTGAGAGCGCGCGTGATTTCGAGCCTCCTGCGCTCGCCGCCCGAGAGGGTGAACGCCGGCTGGTCGGCAAGGTGGCTGAGGTTGAGCTCCTCGAGCATCGACTGCACGAAATCTTTGAGTTCGCCCTTCGGTATCGGAAGGTATTCGGCAACCGCAAGTATGTTCTGGCGCACGGTGAGCTTCCTGAAAACCGACGCCTCCTGCGGCAGATAGCCTATTCCCATGCGGGCCCGCTTGTACATCGGAACCTCCGTGATGTCCGCGCCGTCGAGAAACACCTTGCCCTCAGTGGCTGGCACGAGGCCCACAATCATGTAAAAGCTCGTCGTCTTTCCGGCGCCGTTGGGGCCCAACAACCCCACGATTTCGCCCGCGCGCAACTCCATGTTAACGCCCTTGACGACCCGCCGCCTGCCATACTGCTTTACGAGATTTTGCGTCTTTATGAACGATGTGCCGTCCTGAAATTCCATAAGAAAAAAACAATATCAATTATCCGCCCCCTGCAACAAAAAAGAAGCGCCCAGCGCGCCGCAGGACGCGGCCGGACGGGAACGCCGAACTACCGGACATGCGGATTTTCCGGAGCCCCGCGCGCGGTATAGTAGATTCCGCAAATCCATATGAAGTACGCCGCGGGCGCCATTATCAAAAACGCGAGCACGGACGAAAAGAAAAACGCCGCGGCCTCGCCCCACCTCTTCTGCAAAAAAAGGCCGAACCCCGGAATTATTGCCGAGGCGGCTATGTCTATTGCAATATTTGCGTATTTTTTCATTCGGTGAGGCGGAAAGCAAAGACGGACGGCACGCCGCAAAACGCGCGGGCGGAGAAAAAATCGGAGCGGCGCCGAAAAATTCAAGGGCGCGGCGGATGCCGGAAAAGCAATAGGCGGCGCAAGTTCAAAGGTCTTGCCCGCCCGGCAAAGGAGGCGAAAACGCCGCCCCGCCGCGCGGGCAGCTCCATCCGAAAGAGAGCCGCCCGCATAGCCGCTCCCGCCCGAGACGGCGAAAGCCCGCGGCGCGGGCTTTCGGAGAGCGGCGGCAATCACTTCGCCGCGGGAGCCGTGGCGTTGACCGCCTTTATCACGTCCTGCGTGATGTCGACTTCGGGCTTGGAGAAATAGCAGACGCTCTTTTCCACAATAAAGTCGGCGTTCTTTTCCTTCGCGACGGTCTTTATGATTTCCGAAATTTCCTGCATGTGGACTTTGCGGATTCCGGCTGCGTTTTCCTGAAGCTTCTGCGCGGTAGTGCGGCGCATGTTCTCCATGTTCTGCTCGATCTGGCGGATTTGCACGAGAAGCGGCTGGGCCTCGGTTTCGACTATCTTGCGCTTGGCGTCCTCCGCGAGCGCGGGATTCTGCGCCTTCGTCTGGACATCCTGGATTTTCTTCATCAAATCCTGGCGCTCCTTGTTCATCTTTTCGAGCTCGGCGTTCGTCGCGTCTACGGAAGTCTTTATCTGCGCGGCGGCCTCCTTTGCCTTGTAGTAGTTGGAGTACACTTCGCTCATGTTGACGACGTAAATATTGGTCGCGGCGTGGAGCATTGTTGCGGCGAATATGCCGGCGAGAATAATCGATACTTTTTTCATATTTTTGGTTATTTTGTCTATTAGTCGAAATTTCGGAAGAAATGTTCAGGCAAATTTCAGGTTTTTTCTAAAACACGGTTCCGAAAGAAAAATTGAACTGCATTCCGTCGTCGTTGTGGTCGCCGGCTTTGAGGGGGAAGCCGAGGTCTATTCTCATGGGGGCCCCCATGAGCAGGACGCGGAAGCCGACGCCGAAGTCGGAACAATAGTCGGAGGGGTCCCAATCCCACGAGTCGCTGTTGACAAAGCCTACGTCGTAGAATACCGCGAACCTCACGGGATTGAAGAGCTCTATGGAATACTCCGCGGACGCGAACGCGAAAGTGTTGCCGCCGAGCGGCTCTTCCGTCGTCGGGTCGAGCTTGCCGACTTTCCTGTACTTGAAGCCGCGCATATTGTAGCCGCCGCCGAGGAAGAACCTCTCGAAGTACGGAACTTCCTTGCCGCCGTACCCCTGCACCGACCCCGTCCTGCCGACGATGGAAAACACCTGCTTGCCGAAATCGAAAGTGGGAACCCACCAGCCCGCGCGCGCCTCTATGCGGTAGAGGTTTGTCTGCCCCATGAGCGGGCCGCCGGCGATGTCCTGAATGAGCTCGAGCCTCGTGCCGCGCGTGGGAACCATGTAGCTGTCGCGGGTGTCGCGCAGGAACGAGAGGCTGACCTGCGATATGGAGCGCGTGCCGATGTCGCTTTCGGGTATGACGTTGCCGCGGATTCTCCGGTCGACATTGTAAATGTCCACGAGCTCGAGCTTGTACGCGAGCCTCGCCTCGATCTGTTCGTATATGCGCTTGCGCAGGAAGTTGGTGACGCCGAGGCGCATTTCGGAATAATAGTCCGAATAGTAGTCCGAATCGGTGCGGTACAAGTCTATGCCGTAGGCGAGCTCGCGGTTGAAAACCCACGGCTCTTCAAAGCTTATTATTATCTGGTTGGACTCCAAGCCTATCGTGCCGCGGATTCGGAACTTCTGGCCCGCGCCCTGGAAGTAGCTCTTGTAGTTGGAGTAGTCAAAATTGCCCTGAGTTATTTCGACGGTGGCCACAAGGCTCTCGACGGTGCTGAAACCCGCGCCGAAAGTGAGGTTGCCGGTGCGCCCCTCCTTGACCGCGATTTTCAGGTTTTTGCGCTGGGGGATATTTGTCTCCTCGGGCGACAGAGTGACCTCGTCGAAAAAGCGGGTCTCTTTGAGGCGGTTTTCGGAGATTTTCATCCTGTGAAGGTCGAAGACCTCGCCGGGCTCGAGCGCGAGCTCCCTTATTATGACCTCGCTCTTGGTCTTGCTGTTGCCCTGAATGTTTATGGATTCGAGGTAGAACATCTTGCTCTCGATGACGTCGATTACGATGTCGATGTCGCCGGTCTTGACGTTCGGGCGGCGCAAAACCCTCACTATGGTGTCAACATACCCGTACTGCCCGTAGTACTCGCGTATCTGCTCTATGAGCTTGTCCACCTGCGAGGGCGAAAACACGTTGCCTTCCGTGAGGTCGAAATATTCCACGAACTTCATCAGCTCCTCGTCGGAAAAGCCCTTTATCGTATTGCCCTTGAACGAAACCTTGCCTACCTTGTACTGGTGGTTGGGCACGATGTCTATCACGATGTCCATGTCGCCCGGCGAGTCTGCGTCGGGAAATTCAAATTTTATTTTGGAATCGTCTATCTCGACGTCGAGATACCCGTGGTCGCGGTAGAATTTGCGCAGCTTTTCGATGTCCGCCTGAAATTCGTCCTCCTTGAACCTGCCGTTGTCGGTGAGGTGCGATATTATCGGAATCCACGTGTCGGTCTTCATCTCCGAGAGCAAATCCACTGAGTCGAAATCCTTGGAATCCTCGCCGAAGAGAAAGCGGCCTATCTTCCCCCAGAAGCCGTACTGCTTTTCGACGCGCGGGTCGCCCTTGAAAATTATGTTCTGGATTTCTATGTCGCCGCCCTCGTCGATTTCAAAAATCACGGCGCCCGCGCCCTCCTCATCGTTGCGCTCGATGGAATAGGATACTTTCGCTAGCGAATAGCCCTTCTTCTGGTAGTAGGCCTTGATTTTGTCGGCGTCGCGCTTGACGCCGACTTCGCTGAGCGGCGAGCCCGCGTAAGTGTCTATTTCCTTTTGAAGCCTCGCGCCCGAAAAGGTGCTGTTCCCGCTGAACGCCACCTGCGAAACCCTGTACTTGGGAATTACGGTGAAATCTATGTCGAGGTTGCCGGCGGAATCGACGCTCCTCTTCGCGTCAACGAAATCGTAGAGGCCGGTGGAGTATATCGAGCGTATGGACTGGTCGAGGGCGCGCTGGTCGAATTTCATGCCCTTGCGCAGGCGAATGTGGGCGTATACCGCCTCTTTGGAGACGCTCTGCTTGCCCTCTACATTGACGTTGACATTGTTTACGGTGCGCTGCTCGTCCGGAATGCCGCCTGCGGCTCCGAAGCCGGCAAACGCGCCCTGCTGCGCGCAAACCGAAGCGGCCGAGGTCGCAAAAAGCGCCGCGATCCCCGCCCAGACGCGGCGCGACGCATGAGCGCGGCGCCCCGCGAAAGTGTAAAATCTTCTAAATATTGACATCGTCTCTGAGGGAATAGTTCTCGTAGCGGGTGTAGTTTCTGTTGAAAAGCAAGGTCGCGACCCCCGTGGGGCCGTTTCGCTGCTTTGCCAGCTCCGCCCGAATCAGCCATTGCGAGTTTGAAGTGGCTTCGTCATCACTGGCAGATTTTCTCTGCCTACTCAATAGTAAAATGGCGTCGGCGTCCTGCTCTATGGAGCCGGATTCGCGAAGGTCGCTCGCGCGCGGGGCGCGGGTCTCCTTTTCGGAGTCGCGGTTGAGCTGCGCGAGCACTATCACCGGAGCGCGGAGCTCTTTCGACATCGCCTTCATTCCGCGCGAAATTTCAGCCACCTCCTGCTCTCTCGGGAGGTTCGGGTCGCTGCCGCGCAAGAGCTGGAGGTAGTCCACCACAACGAGCCCGAGCTTTCCGCCGAGCTGCTGGTTGAGGCGCCGGGCCTTGGCGCGCATTTCGAGAATTGATATGCCTGCGGTGTCGTCTATCCAGAGCGGGGCGTTTTTGAGCTCCTTTGCAGTGGCGTTGATGTCGGCTATGGACTCCTTTTTGAGCATTCCGCGGCTGAGGGCGTGCTGGTCTATGCGCGCGCGGGAGGCTATTATGCGCTGGTGGAGCTGCTCGGCGAGCATCTCGAGGGAAAATATGAGAGTCGGCACGGGGTTGACGCCAAACAGCGCGCGCTCGGCTATATTCAGAGCGATCGAGGTTTTGCCCGTGCCCGGGCGCCCCGCGATTACTATCATTTCGTTCGGGTGCAGGCCGCCCATGAGCTCGTCGAGCTGCGTGAAGCCCGTGGGCACGCCCATCATCTGCCCTTTGTTTTTTATGAGGGAGTTTATGCGCGCGACGGCGGCGTCGACCTGGTCGGGCTCGTCGGCCTTCCGCACGGTGTCCCCCACCCTGTCCTGCGATATGCCGAGGATTTTTTCCTCAACCCCCTCTATGAAATAGTCTATGCCGCCCTCGTTCTGGTACGCGCCCTCAATGGCGTCGTAGCACGCGCGGATAAGGGTGCGCAAAAAGTACTTTTCGCGGATGATGCCCAGCCACTCCTGAAAATGGGCGGGGGTCTCTATTCGGCCCGCGATTCTGCTAATCTCCACGACTCCGCCGACGTCGGAGAGCGCGTTGCGGGAATTCAGGTACTCTGCGAGCACGATTTCGTCGATTTCGCGCTTCTGGTTGTAGAGCGCCAGCATCGCCGAATACATGATTCGGTGGGCCGGCTTGAAAAAGTAGTCCTCGCGGATTTTTGAGGATATGCAGGCGGTTATGACGTCGCTTGAAGTGTCGCGCAGGATGCTCGCGAGAACGCCCTCCTCGGCGTCGGTATTATGCGGCAGATCCCGCCCCAAAACGGCGGTCCGCTCGTCGGATTGAAAAGCCGCGGCGCCGCCCTTACGGCGACCCGCGGTTTTCTTTGGCATAAAACTTTCCTCCATCGGAGCCCGATACGGAAAGGATTACTTTTTGTCTTCTTCGGAGGGGGAATCCTCTATCGGATTTTCCGAGACGACCTCAAACGCGAAGTCCACTTTGACGTCGTGGTGGAGCTTTATCTGGGCGGTGTGCCTGCCGAGCTCCTTGACGGGGGCTGCGAGGTGTATCGCCTTCTTGGGAAGCTCCACGCCGCCCTCGGCGATCTTGGCGAGCAGGTCGGCGGCCGTGACGGAGCCGAAGAGCTTGCCGCCCTCGCCGGTCTTTACCGCGAACGCTATGGACATGTCCGCCAAAACCTTGGCGAGAGACTGGGCGTTTTCGAGTTCCCTGGCCTCGCGGAGCTCGCGGGCTTTTATAAGGGCTTCAATCTGCTTTTTGTTGGCCTTGTTTACGGGTATCGCAATCTTCTTGGGGAAGAGATAATTGCGGGCGTATCCCGCCTTGACGGCGACCTGTTCGCCTTCGCCGCCCAGATTTTCGACGGGCTTTACTATTAGTACTTTGGTTGTAGCCATGATTGTGTGTTGTTTTTAATTGCAAGAGGGTTGTTTTCGGCGGAGAAATCAGAACGGAACGTCGTCGTCCTCGAGATCTTCGCTGCGCTGCTGGGGCTGGTGCCGCGGCTGGCGCGGAGCCGGAGAGGAGGACGAATAGTCCCCGCCGTCGTACCCGCCGCCGCCATATCCGCCGCCCTGCTGGTCGCGGGAGCCGACAAACTCGAAGCGTTCGAGAACCACGAGAAGCTTGGTGCGCTTCTGGCCGGTCTGCTTGTCTTCCCACGAATCCTGGCGGAGCCTTCCCTCGATGAGAATCGGCCTGCCCTTGGAGAAGAACTTTGCGATGTTTTCCGCTGTTCTGCCGAAGGAATCCACTTCAACAAAACAAGTTTCGTCGCGGGTCGAGCCGTCCTGCGAATTGTAGGAGCGGTTCACGGCAATGGAGAAACGGCACACGCTCGTTCCGCTCTGGGTCTGCCTCAGTTCGGGGTCGCGGGTGAAGTTCCCCATCAGGATGACTTTGTTGAAAGAGGACATCGCTTTGGGAAATTGAGAGTTACTGCGCGAGAACGAGGATGCGGTCCACCGTCTTGTCGAGGCGGAACTTTTCCTTTATGAGGGCGTTCGAGGAAGAATCCCCCTCGTAGTTTACGTCCACGTAGATGCCCGCCGGAAAATTGCGGTCCGTGACGCGGGCGAAAGCCTTCTGCCCGAGGTTCTCAACCGATTCGATTTTGCAGCCGCAGGATTCCACCACGGACTTTATCTTTTCGATAAGGGTTTCTACGGGCTCGGTATAGCCTCTCGTATCGAGAATGAACGTTGCTTTGTACTTCTTGGTATTCATATTTTAGGTTTGTTTAAATTGTTTTCTGTTTCCGCCTTCGGAAGCGCGCCGCGGCTGCTCGGAAAAACCGCCGGAGCTTTCAAGCGCCCCCGCAGCCTCCGCCGGATTCGCGCGGGCGGGGTTCCGCCCTGCGGTTTATTTCGTTCTGAGCGGCCTCCAGCCCTTTGGAAAGGAGCAGCGAAAAACATTCGCGAACCGGAAGGGCCGATATCGCCGCAAGGTCGGCCTCGGAAAGCTTCCCGAGGACATGGTCCGCCAAATCCATCCGCTTGTCCGCCTTGGCGCCGACGCCTATGCGGACGCGGACGAACGAATTTCCGCAAAATTCCATTATGTCGGCGACGCCGTTATGGCCGCCCGACGACCCGCCCCTTGAAAGCTTCATCCTGCCGACGCCTATGGTGATGTCGTCGTATATCACCGCGACAGAGGATATGTCTGCTTTCAGCCGTTTCAGGATTCTCGCAAGCCCCCTGCCGCTTTCGTTCATATACCCCTCCGCAAAAGCGAAGGCAAGCGGCTTTCCGGCTATGCTCCCCTTCGCCAAATAGGCGTTTGCGTACTTGTCGAAGCGCATGCATTCCACCCCGCACGACTTCGCGAGCCGCTCGAGGGCGAGCGCGCCCGCATTGTGGCGCGTCAGGGCGTATCGGGCCTCGGAGTTGCCGAGCCCCACGGCTAAATTGACGGACATGTTTGCCTTTTAAAGAACGCGGGCGCCCGGGCGCCCTGAAATTACTTCTTCGCGGGGGCCGCCCCTTTGGCTGCGGCGTCCGCGGCGGGAGCGGCGGCTTCGCCTTCGGCGGGGGCGGCGGCCGGCTCTTCTTCGGGCTCTTCCTTTACGAGATTGCAGGTGCAGAGCACGTCCTCGAGATCAGATTCAAACTCAACCCCCTCGGGCGCCTTGACGTCTTTGAGGTGTATTGCTTCGCCGACCTTGAGCTCGGAAACGTCGATTTCGATCATTTCGGGGAGGTCGCGGGGACGGCACTTTACGCGGACTTCGTGCTCGTGGATTTCGAGGACGCCGTTTTCGTTCTTGACGCCGTATGCCTCTCCGGAGAAGTGGAGCGGGAGAACGGCGTGCATGGGCTTGCCCCTGACGACTTCGATAAAGTCAACGTGTTCGACGGCGCCCGTGAGGGGGTTGCGGGCGGTATCCTTTATCATCGCGTAGCGGGATTCCGTGCCGTCGGAGAATGCCAATTCTATGAGAACCGCCTTACCAACGACCTGTTTCAAGGCCGCAACGAGGCTCTTTTCTTCTATCAGGAGGTTCTTTTCCCCGCTTTCGCCGTAAATTACGGCGGGGATTTGGCCGCTTTTGCGATAGCGTTTCGCGGAATTGCCGCCTATTTGATTCCTGATGGTTGAGTTTAGATTTATCTGCTTCATTTTGCTATGGTTATGTAAAAATTCCGATATAGCGACTCCCCGCCGGTCCAAACGAACCGGCAAGAAGTCATTGAATTAAAAGGCTTCTACTTTATTTGTGTCCGCGCCAAAATCAATAAAATTTTTCGCTCCCCAAAAAATATTCAAAAATGCGCCGCGGCGGGCGAAAATCCGCGAAGAAAACACGGCGCGCGGGCTTTCCCCAAAAAAGCGGAGCGAAGAGGCGAAAGGGAATTTTGCGCGCCCCAAGCGCGCAAGACCGCATTTGGAGCGCGCCGCCGCCACTCCATAAAAAATCCGGGCAAAAAAAGGGCGAAGCGCCGCGCTTCGCCCAAATTTTGGAAATTTTCGGATTGGCTCCAAAAAACCCCTTCCGCAAGGCGGACAGACGCCCGCCCGCGGGGATCGCCAAACGCTCCGAATCAGAGCCTTATCTTCGACGGGAGGAACGCCTTGTTGTACGCATAGAGGGACTTCACGTACTTGTCCGCTTCGGGGCAGTTTACGAAGCTCATCGTAGAGGGCTTGTAAGTCAGCTCCTTTTCGGGGAAGAGAATGGCCACCATGCCGAGCAGAGCCATTTCCGTGAAGGGGGCGGCGTAATTGAAGTTGCCCATCGGCTGCTTGCCTTCCAGGCACGCCTTCACCCATTCCAAGTGCGGGTTTCCGGGAGCCGTCGAACGCGCGATGGTCTTCTTGGGCAGCGCGCCACTCTTGGCGATTTCCTTCATCCTCGGGCGGGGATAAATGTAGGTTTCGCCGCCGTACTCGTTGGTGTAGACGGTTTCCTTGGTGCCAACGATGAATGTGCAGTTGGCGCGGTTCCAGGGATTCTTCGGGTCGGGCTTTAGGAATTCGGGATCGACCCTCTTGATTTCCTTCGGCCTGCGGCCGCCGTCGTACCAGTGCAGGCGTATGCGGTCGCCCACGCCGCGCTTGTTGACGAAAGTCATGACGCTCGAAGCCTGCGACGGCCAGCTGTAATCGTTGAACGGGGTCGAGTTGGCGACGATGCTCATCGGATAGCCGAGGTCGAAAGCCGAATACGGGACGTCGAGGAAGTGGCAGGCCATGTCGCCCGCAGCCCCCGTGCCGTAATTGCGGAGACCGCGCCAGTTGAAGGGCACGAAGCTCTTGGAATAGGGCTGGTAGGGCGCCACGCCGAGCCAGACTTTGTAGTCGAGCGTCGAGGGCACGGGCTGCCCCTTGGGCATTTTCAAGTCTCCCTGCGGCCAAATCGGGCGGTTCGTCCAAATGTAGATGTCCTCGATTTCGCCGATGACGCCGGCGTCGTACCATTCCCTTATGAGGCGCCAGCCCTCGTTGGTGTGGCCCTGGTTGCCCATCTGGGTTATGACGCCAGCCTTGGCGGCGAGATTTTTGAGCTCGTTGGCCTCCCAAATAGTGCGGGTGAGGGGCTTTTCGCAGAATACATGCTTGCCCTTGGCGATCGCCCACGCCGCTATGGGATAGTGCATGTGGTCGGGAGTGGCGATGGTCACAGCGTCGATCTGCTTGTCCATCTTGTCGAGCATCACGCGGTAGTCGCGGAAGCGGGGGACGGTCGGATACTCCTTGTAGGTCTTGGCCGCCATGTTGTCGTCAACATCGCAGAACGCCACGAATTCGACGAGCGGGCAATCCTTGAGGCGCGCGATGGCCGCCCTGCCCTGCCCGCCGCAGCCTACGAGAGCCAAGCGAAGCTTGGAATTCGGCCCAGGAGTCTTGGCGATGCTCCACGAAGGAAGAATCATTAGACCGCCCGCCATGGCGGCGCCTTTTAAGAAGTTTCTGCGATTTAGCATATTTTTATTCCTTTTAATATTGTTGTTAAAAAGCGCAAAGGGGAAAACGCCGAACGGCGGAAACGAAAGTGCGCGGCAAAAATTAGTCTTGCCCCCAACCGCCCCCGTCGGATATAAGTGCCGTCCCCTTTGGATTGAAACAGATGTTTGGGGGAATTTGCCGAATAGTCAACATAATTTTGAGCTTTTCGGGGAAACGCATATGCAAGGCAAAATCGCAATAATATGCACCACCGCGGCAAGCCGCGAATCGGCGAAACTCATAGCCGAAACTCTCGTATTCGAGAAACTCGCCGCCTGCGCCCAAATAGAATCGCCCATTGATTCGATTTACAAGTGGAGGGGGAAAACGGAATGCGCCGAGGAATTTCCGGTAACCATAAAGACTTCGCCCGAAAAGCTCGACGCCGCCGCGCGAAGGCTCGCCGAAATACACCCATACGAATGCCCGCAGATAATAGCGTCGCTGGCGGACGCCTCGGAGAGCTACGCGAAATGGTGCGCGGATCCCGAAGCGTAGTCCGCCCTCTCAAATAAAAGAATTGAAATCCGCCGGAAAAAAAATTCTACTGGGGGGCAAATGGCATATTTGGCTGCAACGGTTTTCCTGACGCTCGCTTTCGCCGCGCTATGCCGCGCGGCTGAATCGGCTGCCGGCGCCGCGCCCGCGGAAACTGGCGCGGCAAGGCGCAAATCCGGAAGCGGCGGGGAGGGGCTTGAAAAAATTTCGGCGCCGGCTCCCGAAACGGCGGGGGCCGCCTCAATTCTCCGCGCGGCCGTCGCCGTATTCGGCTCCGCCGCGGCGGGGGCGCAGTTCGCGGCGCTCTTCGGGGCGGGGCCCGGCGCGGTTTGCGTTTTTTCTGCGGCAATGGCGCTCGCGTTTGCCGCGTTTGCCGAAATCCTGCCCGGAATTCTCGCCCCGTTTTTCCGCCCGTCGCTGCGGCTGCGCCTACGCAGGCCGTTCGACTGGCTCGCCTACGCCGTTTCCCCCCTCTCAAAGCTCGCGGGAAAGCTCTCCGGAAGCGGCGGCGACGCGGGGCGCCTGCGCGACACCGGCGACGACGAGATAATACTGCTCGCCGAAAAGGGCCAAAAAGACGGGCTGATAACGCCCCAGGAGCGCGACCTCATCGCAAATTCCCTGTCGCTCGACGACGTCGCGATTTCCGAAATCATGACCCCCCGCACCGTCGTGATGGCTCTCGACAAGGACATGACGGTCGAGCGGGTTTTCAGCGAAAACCCAAACCTCAATTTTTCGAGAATTCCGGTCTACTCCGACACCATAGACAACATAGTCGGCATAGTCCGCCGCCGCGATATACTCACGGCGGTGGCTGGCGACAAGGGCGAGACCAAAATTTCCGACTTCATGCAGGCGCCGATATTCGTGCCCGAAAACGGCTCCGCGCTCTCGGTGATGCGCCAGCTCATCAAAAGGCACCAGCAGATGGGGATAGTGGTGGACGAATTCGCCTCCCTCACGGGCGTCGTGACTCTCGAGGACATTTTCGAGCACCTGCTGGGCTCGGAGATATTCGAAGCGGACGACATCGCCGTCGACATGCGGGAGCTCGCCCGCACCAGAAAGTCGAAAAAATAGCTTCAAGCCGCAAACAAAACGCAAACGCAAAACACGATGAAAAATCCCACACTCGCGCTGATAGGCGCGGCCTGCGCGGTGCTCTGCGCCGCGTGCTCGACCGCCGAAAACGTCAGGGACGACGCAAGAAGAACCCCCATAGGCTCGGTGATATCCGGAGACACCAAAAGCGCCGATTCCTATTTAAAGCGCGTCGGCGACGAAAACAGGTCGCTCGACAGGGACACCTGGCGCCCGATATCCAACGAAAACCTGTAGGCGGACGCCGGCATGCCCGCGGGCAGGATTCCATTCTACGCGCTCTCCCGCGAGGAGCTCGCCTCCGAGCTCGCCGCGGCGGGGTTCGAGAAATTCCGCGCAAAACAGGTGTTCGACTGCGTATACTCCAAGAAAATTTTCGCCCCCAAAGCCTTTCCCGCCCTGCCGGCAAAGCTCGCCGGATTTCTCGGGGAGAGGTTTGACTTCGAGCCCGCAAAGCTCGTCGGGGACCGAAAGGCTGGGGACGAAACAAAAAAATACCTGTTCGCCCTGCCCGACGGCAATTTCGTGGAATGCGTGCTGCTCAAAGCCCCCGCCGAGGACGGCAAAACCAGAAAGACGCTCTGCGTCAGCACGCAGGTGGGCTGCGCGTGCGGATGCAGGTTTTGCGCGTCGGCGATGCGCGGGTTCGTCCGCAACCTGACCGCGGGCGAGATAGTCGCCCAGGCCCTGCCATTTGTGGAGAGGAAAATCCTGACGTCCGGAAGGGCGGAGGCGAAATTTGAATTTGAAAACATAGTGGTTATGGGCATGGGAGAGCCGCTCGCGAACTTCGACAACCTCTCCGCGGCGCTGGCGGTATTCAACTCCCCCGAAAAATTCGGCTTCGGGGCGCGGCGCATAACGGTGTCGACATGCGGAATCGCCGACAGGCTGGAGAAGCTCGCGGAAACGGGATTCCCGTACAGGCTCGCGATAAGCCTCCACGGGGCGACCGACGAAGTGCGCTCGCAAATAATGCCCATAAATAAAAAATATCCGCTCGCGCGGCTCGTAGCCGCCGCAAAAAAGTTTTCGGAAAAATGCGGGCGCATGATCACGCTCGAATACATAATGATAGAAAATGTCAACGACTCCTTCGCTCAGGCGCGGGAGCTCGCAAAAATCGCCAGAACCCTGCACGCGCACGTAAACCTCATACCCTACAACAGGGTGGAATCCCTGCCGTGGAGGCGCAGCGACGCCGCGCGGAGGGCGGCCTTCGCGAAGATACTCGCCGAGAAGGGCGTCTCGCACACGCTCAGGCGCGAAAAGGGCTCGGAAATCGACGCCGCTTGCGGGCAGCTCGCCCTCAAAAGGAAGCTCGAAGCGGGCGCGGGGGGCGGCGCTTGCGGATCGGCGGAGGCGGGGGAAACCGCAAAAATTCCGCCGGAAACATTTTTTAATTGCGAAAAACCATGCGCGGGACAATCTGAAAACGGTGAACAACTATAAGCACAGCCCAAACCCGTTCGAGAAAATTTCCGAACAAATGAGCGCGCTTTTCCGCGAGTTCGGGGACTTTCTGACGGCGCAGGCGGGGACTTTCGAAAAAGAGGTGCGCTGCGCCGCAAGGGAAGCGATAGCCCCGCGCGGCAAATTCATACGCCCGATACTCGTGTTCGCCGCAGCCCACGCCGCGCCCGAAAAGGGGGAATCGCTGATACGCCGCGCCGCGATAGTGGAGCTCACGCACCTTTCGACGCTCATACACGACGACGTTATCGACGGGGCGCAAATCAGGCGCAACGCCGAGACCGCGAACAAAAAGTACGGGGCGAAAACCGCCATACTGCTCGGAGACGCGATCTTCGCGCACACGATGGAGCTTGCGGTAGAGGAAAACGACGTCGACACGTCGCGCCGCACGGCGCTATGCGTAAAGACGATATGCGAGGGCGAAATCCGCCAGACGCTCGCCGACAAATCAGTGCGGGTCACGCGCGAGAGGTACTACGAGATAGCTTTCGGCAAGACAGCCGCGCTCTTTTCGCTCGCGTGCGCGCTCGGGGCGAAGTCCGTAACGGGGCTCGACGGGTGGATCGCCGCCGCCGAAGAGGCAGGAAAACACCTCGGCATCGCCTACCAGATTTACGACGACCTGTGCGACTGGTTTATGTCGGAAAAGGACGCGGGGAAAACGCTCGGCACGGATCTCGTCTCCGGCAAGCAGACTTTTCCGCTCATCGCGCTCTTTGAAACCATGGACTCGGAGCGCGCCGACGGCTTTGCAAAAAACCTTTCATCCCAAAACCCCGAAGAGATAATTGGGATGATGAAATCCTCCGGAGTGGAAAAAATCTGCGCGGAGGAAATGGAAAGGCGCATAGGCCTCGCAGAAAAGGCGCTCGGCAAATTCCCGGGGGCGTCCGACAAGCTCCTCGAGTTCTGCGCGGCGATGAGGGAGCTGGCGCTGGGATAGCTTTCGGGGAAAATGGCGCCTATCGCAAACAGCCTTTACGCCGCGGGGATATCCCATGAGACCGCCGGGCCTGAAATTCTCGGCAGGTTCGGAATGCCGCAGGCGGCGTGCTCATTCGCCGAAAGCGGAATCCTGCAAATCGGGGGCGTCTCGGAGGCGCTGGCGCTCAGCACGTGCAACCGCGTGGAAATCTACTTTTCCGCCGCTTCCGACGGACTCGCGGACGCGGTGTTCGAGTCGCTTTACGGGGCGGACGCGGAGGACTTCAAAAAAATCTGCTCCGTGAAAAAAAACGCGGAGGCGATAAGCCACCTCTTCGCCGTGGCCTCGGGGCTGAAATCCCAGATGACCGGCGAGACGGAAATCCTCGGGCAGGTCAAGGCGGCGTACGAGAGGGCAAGAGGGCTCAGACACTGCGGGCCAACGCTGAACGCCCTCTTCCAAAAGGCGATCCACTGCGCCAAATGGGTGCGCACGAACACGGAAATAGGCCGCGGCAAAATAAGCGTCGGCAGCGTCTGCGCGGAGCTCGCCCTGCGGATATTTGAAAACATTTCAAAGGCCAAAATTCTGCTGATGGGCTCCGGTGAGGTTGGCAAACTCGTAGCCGACGCCCTCTATGTGCGCGGGGCGTCAAACATGCTCGTATGCAGCCGCACGCGCGCGAACGCCGATGCGCTCGCCGAGAAAATCGGCTGCCGGTCGGCGGACTTTGCGGCGGCTAAGGAAAACATTGAAAAATTCGACATCGTCCTCTGCGCAAGCCTTTCGCGAGAGCCTCTGTTAAAAAAGGCCGACATAGAGGCCGCGTGTAAAAAGAGAGGCGGCAGGCCGGTTTTTTTGATAGACCTCGCGGTTCCGCGCAACATAGAGGAAGATTGCGGCGAAATAGAAGACGCCTTTCTCTACAACCTCTCCGACCTCTCAAAAATAGCCAATGAAAACATAGCCGCCCGCAAAGCCGAAATCGAAAAAGCCCGACAAGCGATCTCCACCCGCGCCAACGCCCTCGCCGCCCGATTGGGATTGCCATAAAAAATATTAACTTTCAAATTTAAATTTTTCCTTACAACAAAATGTTCTTTCTAAAAATATAGACCCGCCAGAATTGGTTCGCTTCATTAGTTTTGACTTTACAACAAAATGTTCTTTCTAAAAATGACGTTGAGTTGCGCGAGGTCTTCCGATGAGTTTTGACTTTACAACAAAATGTTCTTTCTAAAAATACGTCGTCGCGAGCATTGATTGCCAAAGTTGTTTTGACTTTACAACAAAATGTTCTTTCTAAAAATGAAAGCCCGACTTCATAGCCCATTTCAACAGTTTTGACTTTACAACAAAATGTTCTTTCTAAAAATTGTGAGGCGCTCCCACGTCGTCAGCTCCCAGTTTTGACTTTACAACAAAATGTTCTTTCTAAAAATGCCCTTAGTGCCAACTTGTTTTTCTTCGTAGTTTTGACTTTACAACAAAATGTTCTTTCTAAAAATTAGCGCAAGTAGGTTGCCACGGTAAAACATGTTTTGACTTTACAACAAAATGTTCTTTCTAAAAATAAGTTGCCCAAAGATAATAACGTCGCACCTGTTTTGACTTTACAACAAAATGTTCTTTCTAAAAATTTTCGCGAGCCGTACGAAGCGTCAACGTCGGTTTTGACTTTACAACAAAATGTTCTTTCTAAAAATTACTCGGGCGTTATTCCGCTTCCCGTTCCGGTTTTGACTTTACAACAAAATGTTCTTTCTAAAAATCGCGTCTAATTGCTCGATTTTTAGCCGTATGTTTTGACTTTACAACAAAATGTTCTTTCTAAAAATTCTCTGTGTCAAATCCCACGGTGTCCAGAAGTTTTGACTTTACAACAAAATGTTCTTTCTAAAAATAAGGCCGCTTTAAATGCTCTTTGCGCGCGCGTTTTGACTTTACAACAAAATGTTCTTTCTAAAAATGAGTGCACCGTTTGGTCATGGGGCGCAAATGTTTTGACTTTACAACAAAATGTTCTTTCTAAAAATCCAATATCCACATTCTCTTTCGTCTGTGCGGTTTTGACTTTACAACAAAATGTTCTTTCTAAAAATCTCGAATCAATCACACTGAACGGGGCGCGCGTTTTGACTTTACAACAAAATGTTCTTTCTAAAAATGAGTTTTTCAGAAAAAACCATAAGCCTGAAGTTTTGACTTTACAACAAAATGTTCTTTCTAAAAATCCGAAATCGTGGTATAGTTCCGCTCCATACGTTTTGACTTTACAACAAAATGTTCTTTCTAAAAATACAAAAAGCCTTCGCGGATTGCATCGCCGTGTTTTGACTTTACAACAAAATGTTCTTTCTAAAAATGACGTTTTCAAAAAGCAGTTTATACTTTGAGTTTTGACTTTACAACAAAATGTTCTTTCTAAAAATCGACGGTGAATTCTATTTTGCCTTCCCTGAGTTTTGACTTTACAACAAAATGTTCTTTCTAAAAATTCGCCCATAGTATGCGAGTGCTTGCCGCTAGTTTTGACTTTACAACAAAATGTTCTTTCTAAAAATCCATTGTACAGACGATGAGGTGATAAAAGAGTTTTGACTTTACAACAAAATGTTCTTTCTAAAAATTCAATAGTTTTGTCTGTCACGATAGACCAGGTTTTGACTTTACAACAAAATGTTCTTTCTAAAAATAATTCAAGCAAACGCGAAGCAAAACCTAACGTTTTGACTTTACAACAAAATGTTCTTTCTAAAAATGTATTGTGTTTGAAGTCGTGCGCACATACAGTTTTGACTTTACAACAAAATGTTCTTTCTAAAAATACTCTCGCCCGCTTCCCTTATCGCTTCTTTGTTTTGACTTTACAACAAAATGTTCTTTCTAAAAATGATTGAGGAGGCGCGGGCGATAGTGGACGGGTTTTGACTTTACAACAAAATGTTCTTTCTAAAAATGGGACGCCCTGCACGGTTGAAGGCAAAGATGTTTTGACTTTACAACAAAATGTTCTTTCTAAAAATAGTTCCCGCAAATTCAGTTGTTCGGTTTTCGTTTTGACTTTACAACAAAATGTTCTTTCTAAAAATAAGAAAAGGTCTTTGCGTTTTAAATCCTCTAGTTTTGACTTTACAACAAAATGTTCTTTCTAAAAATTGCAATTGCGCGCTTTGTTGGCGCGTTGATGTTTTGACTTTACAACAAAATGTTCTTTCTAAAAATGTGGAGTAAATCCAGGCATATCATCTTTTCGTTTTGACTTTACAACAAAATGTTCTTTCTAAAAATATTATTGACATAGCAATATAAGTTGCTTTAACTTATAGAAAATTTTTGTTGTAAAGTCTTAACTGATTTTGCCGAATTTTAAGCTCTGCATGGCACCTTGGAATTCGGCATTTTTTTTCAAAACAACAGAAAATTTCCGTCATCGTCCACTTTTGGCTCCTTTTCATTCAAGGCGTCAAAAAATTCTATCTGCTCGGGAACTTTTTCAAGTTTTTTGGGAACTCTGCACACGAGTTTGCTCATGCCCCATTGCTTGTCCGTAAAAAACAGCAACCGTATGTCTCCGGTAGTCGGGGCGTAGCTTTTTACCTTATTATAATATTTCGCCATCCTCTCGAGGGAAACGCACGGGCGGGAATATACGGAATATTGAATCATTATAAAACCGTCGTCGAGCAGGGCTTTTCTAAAACGCGCGGCCTCCTTGCGCTCTTCTTCGAGAAGAACGGGCAAGTCGAACATCGCCATAAGCCATCCCATTCTGAAAGGACTTTTCTTTTTGTTTCGCACGCGCGTCAATCGAGAACCGGAAACCACATGAGTTCCGCTTTCTTATATCTATACGCGTTCGCGAGGCTTTCGCACAACACGTCAGCGGCGTCCATAAGCTTTACCGTCGCCCTTCCCTTTTTTACGCGCATGTCTTTCAAAAATCTTCCGAAAAATACGGACCATTCGCGCATATTGGGTTCCTTGCATCCCGACATATAATTGTACAGAGCATAGTCGGCAAACGCCCGAAACGGTTCTATCGCGTCGTACACAAGCGGCGTATTTTTATAATACGTCTTATGGTTTACGCCCAAAAGGCAGTTTAACCCTGCAACAATCAGGCTCCTGTGCACAATGCCTCCCAATATTCCGTAGCCGTAATTGAGAAACAAATTCACTGGCGACGAATTTCCCCGGGGAACCCGCCCCTGCCCGCTCTCGCCCAACTGCGGAAAATAATGTTTCCAATACTCCCGAGCACACCGAGCCTCATTCGGCTCGCGTTTTGAAACCGAAAACTTTTCGAGGCGCGAATTTTTAACGCCGATCAACCCTAGGCACCGCGCGCAATTTTCAATTTTTGCGCGCAGGAGCCTCCTCCATATCGCGGCGTTCAGATTGCGGTTTCCTGCCGCTTGGTTTAGGACGACCCGCGCGTCATAGGTTCTGCTATTGGGAACGGAAACCCCGACAGCCTTGTAATTGCGGCAATGTATTATTATGGCGTCGTTATCCAAAACGCCCGCAAACACGGCGGCGCTTATATTTACGCTCTCGCCTAAAATAACCACCGCCCGCAAATCCTCTATTGCGATTTTCCCAAGCGTCTTGCCGTCCTTCCTGCATACCAGAAGCCCGCGCTCTTTCGAGAGCCCGCACCCGTGTTCCGATATGTGAAGGATATGATAACTCATAGGTCTTTAACCGAAACTTTTCTCATTCCGGCTTTCATCAGGTAATTTATATTTATCAAATTACTTTTCTCTCCATTTGTATTCGTTAATTTACCCCGACCGTCCGTCTGTATCGTATTCACCATATACACGCCTTCGTGCAAGAGCAGTTCGCCTTTGTCGTTATAGGTATTGCCGACTTTTACCATACAGTGCGAAGTAAAGATGTCGCATACCCTTTTCTTTTTGGGATTCGCGTCCAACTCCGCAAGAAGCTTCGCTTTTGAGGCGTGGACATATATAGGAACAACGTAATATTTTCCGTCTGTCGATTCCCATACGATCTGTCCTTTATGCCCGTCTCCCCTTCTGAACGCGCCGCGCCCGTCTTTCGACAAATCTTTATATTCGGCGGGCTCCCCATAATTTAAGAGAACCCTTATCACCCGCGTTCCAATCCCGTTTTTTGACGGCAGCCTGCATTCGCCGCACCACTTTCTCCATTCGTCCTCCGTGGGATTTGTCCGCGCGAAATCCGCAACCAATTTGCGGATTTGGGCGTTTATAATTTTCTTTTCTTTCGGATTTTTTTTACCTATGAGAACCGAAATATCGTAGACAGGCTTTTGCCCTACCGTATACGCCAAATCCACGAGATTGACGCGCCTTGCCATAAACTTTTTCCCTCCGACCGCGCGCATAGAATATATGCCGTCCTCCAATCTCGGTTTTTTCGGAGCGACGTCGACCGGAATCAACCTGTCGAGATACTTTCTGAAAAAGAGTTCGGCTTCACTTTCGCCGCGAATATCGGGAGGCAAGAGCATATCAATCCGCGCGCGCTTTGAATTGACGCCCGTCGGAGCAAAACACAAACACATCGCGTCCAGCGCGTGGTGTTTTTTATTCTTGCGGTTCTTCTTGTCCAATTCCTCGCCGCGCTTCAAAACTTCCTCATATGAAAGGGCATCTTTCGCCAAATCTTCATTGTGCAGAATTTTATTCAAGCCGTAGAAACTGCGAATCCTGGCGGTCAGCGCCCCCGGGACTGTGAAAACGCGCTTGGTTCCGCCCAATCCTCCGAACTGGAAACCGAAATGCAGGCAGACTATTTTTTGCGCGAGTTTTGAAATGTGCGCGGTTTCCGCCAGAGCCGTATATTTTTCCACCAGCTCTTCGGCGTTCTTTTCCAAAAGCAATTCGCACCGCTTTCTTCCAAGCTGCCCGGCGCGCGCCTTTACCCTGTCGGAATAGCCCGCCCATTTTACGGGATCTGACGAAAGCCATTCAAACGGAGTCCTATCCGCCTTTTCCTTGTTGGTTTTCTCGCGGGTCAGCACATAGTTGTATTGGGCGTCGGGGCCGCCCCTGCTGCGCGGAACTATATGCTCTATTTCGAGAACTCCAAGCTCGCTCGGAAGCAGGGGTTCGCCGGTATACAGGCAGATTCCTCCCTGCTTTTCAAGCAGCTCCATTTTCAGCAACAAATTGCCGCCCTTGTACCCGGCCTCGTCCAGTTTTTTCGCTATGAGCATTTTCTCCGAAGCGCGCTTTTTCATTTCTATTTGCATGCGCTTCTTTTGCTCTTTACCCATGAAGTCTTCGCGCACGAACTCCAATACGACTTTGTCGGGAACCCCGAATTTTGATTCGAGAAACTTTATGCGCTCATAAAAAAACGCAAGCCTGTGGCGGACTATGGGATTGTTCTGCGAACCGATGAGCCCGTTTATAAGTTTTGCAGAGTCGGCGCCGTTGTTTGCAAAACGGTAGGTTTCAACGTCCGGAATAAAAATTCCGTTCCAACCGCAATTTCCCATCAGTTTTATAAAATCCAAATCCGAAGCCACAATCCCCTTATTGGGGTCGGCATTTGAAATTTCCCCCGCCTTTTTTGCGTAAAACTCGGCCGGCGGCATTCCCGAAAAGATGAGCTCTTTAAGCAAAAGCATCGCGGGCCTCGAAAACGACGCCCTGCCGCTCTCCCTCGGGGCTTCGATTTCAGACTGGTCTTCGCTCAAAACGCTTGCCGAAATCGACTTCAAAAACTTTTTCAAAGCCGCCTTTCCCATCTTGTATTTTGCGCTTTTGGCGATTTCAAACGCAGCCTTGAATTCCTCAAACGAAAGCGATTCCACATTTGAATTTCTGAAAAAGCGCAGGTTGAGAAGCTTCAAAGAAAGCGTAATCTCGTAATGCAGCAAATCGCCCTCGCCCCTTGCTTCCGAAAGGGGCCTTATCTTGCAAACGTTCAGGCGCGGAATCAGCCTGCATTTGTCGATTATCCTGTTGTCGAATCTCGGTATTTTTTGCCCGAGCGCCGTCCAGTCGCTTTCCGCGCCGCGCTTGAGGTCAAATTTTTTTCTAAGCGCGGGCTTAAACGAAGCGTATGGAGTTTCCGCAATTCCGTACATTATATACATGGCCTTTCCCTTCATCGCGGGATGCCATTTTGAGGCGGCCTCGACGAGGCTTTCAAACTCCCTTTCCACGTCTTTGCGGGGAATGACGTACCCTTTCACCTTTTGGGCGTCGTTGCCGATGCGTATCTCGACGCGCTCCGGATTTTCCGGCGACCAAAGCCCCATTTTATAGGCCTTGAAAAAGCACGGATAGTCGTATTTTTCCCCGTCCTCAAAACTCTCCAACAATTCGCCTTTTTCCCTTGAATACTGCGAGAGCTTTTTGGCGTAATCGTCGTCGTCCTTTTTGGGAAGGGAAACGTCCGACTCCTTCCATGGGATATTTTCATCGTATCCTCGGTTTTGGATAGCCGAATTCAAGGCCTTGAAAATCTGCCAGCTCTCCAATTTTTCTCCGAGCAGCAGCTTGCAGCGCAGCGCGATTGCGTTGTAGCAAATGTCCTCCCCGTCCGGCGGAAATTCGCGCTCCAAGCGTTCGTCGCCTTTTGATATCAGCATCCAACGCCCGTTTACAATTCCCACCTCCCTGCGTTTGAGCGGCTCTATTCCGAACTCCAAGAGACAGCGCTCCAACCATTTTTCCCTGGCTTTGTGCGCCTTTCGGGTTCTCATCTGCCTCCGCAGACCCGCCGCGGTTTTTATTTCTCCGAAGTCCTCATCAAGCAGCAGCGAAGTCACATGCCTAAACTCAGCCCCCATTAAAACCGCCTCTCCGAGCGATCCTTTTCCGATATCAAACCCCCAAATATGGTTCCCATTTTCAGCTTCCATAACTTTCATAATTTAAAAACCAGATATTAATTCTATAAAATATAATGACATATATATACCTAATCTTTCAAAAGTCCGCAAGAATTATTTTACAATCATACAAAAAAATATATTCCATAGAGCATTTGTCAGAAACGGCAAACGGAATCCACAAGAAAGCCGCAACCCCGTAGGGGAAGCGGCTTAAAAGAAATCGAGGTGAGAGGATTCGAACCTCCGGCCTCTACGTCCCGAACGTAGCGCTCTACCAGGCTAAGCTACACCTCGCATTTTTATTTTCTCCGTTATGGCGGTTCCCGCGCCGAAGACAAGCTTATTTTCCGACAATTTTATTTTCGCCGGACGCGGCGGCGGGCGCGGAAGGAGGGCTGAATTTGTAAAGGCAGAGCGGCAGCGTAAGCAGCTGGCTGCACACAAAGGCGAAAAACCAAAACCATCCGCCCTCTATGAAACCGTACGCGTGCAACCCCACCCCCATTAGGTTTACGCCGAACCACGCCCACGCCGCCACGATGTTCCCGAACACGGCTAACCCGAGAAACGCGCGGTCGCTGCACAGCCTCATGCTCTTGGCGTGTATGGCCGCCGCCGTCCACAGGACTGTCATGAGCGCGCCGTTCTCCTTGGGGTCCCACCCCCAAAACCTGCCCCAACTCATATCCGCCCAAATTCCGCCAAGCATCGTTCCGGCAAAAGTAAACATCAGCGCAAAGCAGAGGACGGCGAACACCGTCCGCGCCGAATCTCCCGTCATCGCCCCGAAATTTCCGCGCGAAAAGACGTTTGCCACAAGCCTCGCCTGCGCCATAAACCCCGCCAAAAACACTCCGCAATATCCGACCATTATCGTCACGACGTGCGCGGTCAGCCAGAAGTTCGAGTTCAGGACGGCGCGCATCATGCCCATGGTGTCGCCGCTGTACGGCAGGTTCATCGCGACCACAAGCGACATCAGACCCGAAGCGCACGCGGCGACCGCCGCCGACACGTATTTTTTCCTGAAATATATGTATGCTCCGAGAACCGCCGCCACCGCGCCGGCGAATACCAGCGACGAATACAAGTTCGTCACGGGCGGGCGCATTTGTATGTACATTCTAAGGGCGATTCCCAGAACCTGCAAGAACGCCGCAAACGCCATAAACACCTCCCCGACAGTCCGCAGCGCAGCCCCGCGCGAGGAAAATATTTGCGAAAGCCCAAAAGCGGCGAGCGCGAAAAAATAGAGGACGAACCCCCCGAAAAACGGCGACAGGGCGTTCGCGAAATTTTCGACTTTCAGCCTCAGCCGCTGCAATCCTCCCGACTTGGAAAAGATTTCATCGGCCTCGGACAGCGCGCTTTTGGCGGAATCCGAGTCTCCGGCGGCGATGGCGTCGCATGCGCGCGCGTAAATTTTCAAAAGCCTCTTGGAGAGCTCGGAGGCCTTCAAATCAAGCATTTCCTTTGTCGGGGTTGAATAGCCCGAGCCATAGGCGATGGAATTAACGGCGGCGTCGGGATACGCTCCCTCAAATTCGGCTACGCCGCGCAGGTATTCGAGCATGGCGCTCGCGCGGGAGAGCTTGGCGGGGTTGGGCTCGCGCTTTTCCCCGCGCGCGGCCTTGAGTTCCGCGGCGGCCTCATCGACCGCTTTACGCCAGTTTTCCACGCCGGAGACCGCCGATTTTTCCCCGGGGGCCTTTACCGAAAAAGCGTTTGCCGCCACGGCGTACGCGAGCCCCTTTTCGAGCGCCTCCGCCGCAGCGGAGGCGAGGGGCGGATTGCCATCGGAGGAGGCGGCCTCCTCGACTTTCGCGTAATTTTTGGCCAAATCGTCGTACGAAAAATATCTGCCCGATACGCCGAGAATCTTCTGGAGATCCCTGTTGTCGGTGCGCATCGTCTTTTCTCCGGAGAGCCGCGCGGCGTCAGCCGACAGCGTCCAGAGCCATTTGGATGACGAAATCTTGCCGCCCCCGACCCTTGCGGTCGCACTGCCGCTTATGGATTTCAGAACGTCCGCAGACGCGCTCGAAACGGGCATCACCCTACCCGCTTTCAGCACGGGGAGGGAACCGAAGCTCGGGCCGAAAAGCGAGTCGTACAGGGGGTCGCCGAGAAATGCCTGCCACACTGCGAGAGGCGAAAGCGCGACGAAAATCGAAATCAATGCTCCGAATGAAAACGCCGCCTTATTCATCCCCGCCCCTCCCTTTCTCAAAAAGCCTCGGCAGGAACATTATCGCCATGCCTATAAAAGTCGCCCCGACCGCGAGCCACGGCAGAAGCCGCGCCGGATTGCGGACTGCGGCGAGCACGCTCGTCCTCCCGCCGTCGCCGTACGACATCTGGTAAAAAGTCCAGCCGCCGAAGGAGCCCGGGGAATTCATCGAAACGACCTGCTCCGACCTGTTTTCGCCGCGCGAAAATTCAACCCTGCTCGAAAAGCTCTTCGGGGTCGAGCTCGAATCCCAATGCTCGACGGAAAAATCCGCGAGCTTAACGCTGAACGGAAGCTTGACGGGCTCGCCCGCCGCGCCCTCTTTTGCGCCGACCACGATGGTGTCGGACGACATTCCCTCCCGCAGGACGAGCGAGCCCTCCACCCTCATAAAATACTGCAACGCGCCCGAGACTATCAGGAGAACGAGCGCCATGTGCGCTACCGACGCGCCGAAGCCGAAAAGCCCCCCGCTGACGTACCGCCAGCCGCTCGCCAAAATGTTGACGACCGCCGCAAGCCCGACGAGCGCGCCGCCGAAGAGCGGGAATTTCAGCGGGCCGAGCGAACCGACGCAAAAAAAGCTCTCGAAGTATTCGGCCTGCGCCGCGGCTACCCCGATTTCCCTCTGCGCGAGCGTCGCAACGAAAACCAGAAAAGTCGCGTAAACCATCAGGCCCACGGCGAGCCTCTTTGACGAGGCCAGAGCGTAGAAAAATTTCAGCGCGACTATTTTCATGCCTCAGACATTGAACCTGAACAGCGCCACGTCGCCGTCTTTGAATAGGTAGTCTTTGCCCTCGAGCCTGTATGTGCCGGCCTCGCGCGCCTTGTGCACGGAGCCCGCCGCGACGAGGTCGCCGTATGAGACAACCTCCGCCTTGATGAACCCGCGCTCGAAGTCGGTGTGGATAACGCCCGCGCACTGCGGGGCGGTCATTCCCTTTTTGAAAGTCCACGCCCTGACCTCCTTCTCGCCCGCGGTAAAGTAGCTGGCCAGCCCCAGCAAATCGTAGGTCTTCCTGATCAGCTCCGAAACTCCGCTGTCCGCCGCCCCGAGCTCCGCAAGGTACTCTTTTGCCTCCGCCGGCTCGAGCGACGAAAGCTCCTCTTCGAGCCGCGCGCATATAACGCACGAATCCGCGCCGTGGGAGAGCTTGGCGAACTCGCGCACTTTGGCGACATACCCGTTGGACGCCCCGCCGTCGCCGATGTCGGACTCCGCGACGTTGCATGCGTATATCACGGGCTTTGAAGTCAGGAGAAAGAAAGATTTTATCCGCGCGAGGTCGTCCTCCGAAACGTCCGGAAGCGTAATGGCGGGCCTGCCCCCGTCGAGGTGCGCCATCAGCCGCTTCAAGAGCTCGACGTTCTTGACGGCCTCCTTGTCCATGCCCTTGGCTTTGCGGGAGTTGGATTCGAGCTGCTTTTCGCAGCTCTGCATGTCGCTCAAAACCAGCTCGGTCGTTATGACTTCTATATCGCGGACGGGATCGACGCTGCCCATGCTGTGCAGAATGTCGCCGTCGTCGAAGCACCGGACGACGTGCACTATCGCGTCGACCTCCCTGATGTTCGCCAAAAATTTGTTGCCGAGCCCCTCGCCCCTGCTCGCGCCGGCGACAAGGCCCGCAATGTCGACGAACTCCACCGCAGCGGGTATTATGACGTTCGTCTTTGCGATCTGCGCGAGGGGCTTGAGCCTGTCGTCCGGAACCTCCACGACCCCGACGTTAGGCTCTATCGTGCAAAAGGGATAATTCGCCGCCTCCGCCTTTCTGCTGCGCGTGAGGGCGTTGAAAAGGGTGCTCTTGCCCACATTGGGCAGCCCGACTATGCCTGCTTTTAACATTTTTTATTTTTTTGAAATTTCCGGATTTTGCGGCGGATTTGCGCCGCGCCCGCAAGGCGTCAATCCCGCGGGCCGTACTCTATCGCCCCGCCCGCTCGCATTATCGTCACATGGTTTTTGCCGTCCGCGCGCGACGACTTTTCGGTGCGCCCGACCACCTGGGCCGCGATTCCGAAAGACTCCGAAATTTCCACGACCTTCGCCGCGTCGGATTTCTTGCAGTAGACCTCCATGCGGTGCCCCATATTGTAGACCTCGAACATCTCCCTGTCGGAAGTGCCGCTCGCCTTCTGTATTGCCCTGAAAATCGGGGGGACTTCCATGAGGTTGTCCTTGACGAAATGAACGCCCCTGCCGAAGCGCACGCACTTGGTCTGCCCGCCGCCCGAACAATGCACCAGCCCTTTTATGAGCCCCGGGCGCTTCTTCATGATTTTCATTATCACGGGCGCGTAAGTCCGCGTTGGCGACAAAAGCGCCTGCCCCACCGTCATATTCGAGCCCTCGAGGGGGTCGTCGAGCCTGTGCGGGCCGCAGTATACGAGGCTTTTGTCGGTTTTCGGGTCGAAAGTCTCGGGGTAGCTTTCGCGGTAGTACGGGCACAGCATGTCGTGGCGAGCGCTCGTCAGGCCGTTTGAGCCGATTCCGCTGTTTTCAAAGTCCTCGTACGCTGCCCTGCCCGCCGATGAAAGCCCCACTATCGCGAGCCCCGGCTTTATGCCGGCGCCCGATATCACCCTGTCGCGGCGCATGACCGCCACCGCGCACGAATCCACCACTACCGCTCCGGTGAGGTCGCCCACATCGGCGGTTTCGCCCCCTCCGGAATAGATTTTCACGCCGAGGGAGCGCAGGCGCGCGATGAAATCCTCCGCTCCGTTTATGAGCTCCGCGAGGGCCGCGCCGCCGAAATTGCGGGCGTTGCGGTTGACGGTGTTGGATATTAGAATCCTCTCGGCCGCCCCTATGCAGAGCAGGTCGTCGATGTTCATCACAATCGAATCCTGGGATATGCCCCTAAAAACCGAGGCGTCGCCCGTCTCCTTGTAGTGGAGGTAGGCGATGATAGACTTGGTTCCGCTGCCGTCCGAGTGTATAACGTTGCAGCGAGTCTTCGAGCCCGTGAGGTAGTCCTCCGTGATTTTGCAAAAAGCTCCCTTGAAGAGCCCCCTGTCGAGCCTGTCGACCGCCGCGTGGACTTCCTCCTTGCCCGCCGAAACTCCGCGGGCGGCGTATCTGCCGTTTGTCTTTTGGGATTTCATAAAAAAGTCATTCGCCGACATAGCGCGAAAAAAACTCCCTCAATTCGGCGTAGTCGCGCGCGACGGGAAGGTCGGGATTTTCCGCCGCGAATTTGTCGGTGGGGCGGAAAAGCACCGCGCGGTCGGCGGCGCGCAGCATGGAAAGGTCGTTGTATGAGTCGCCGGTGGAGATCACCTCGAAGTTGAGAGAACGGAAGGCCTCGACAGCCCTGCGTTTCTGGTCGGGCATTCTGAGGCGGTATCCGGAGACCGCGCCGCCGGAGGCGATTTCAAGCTCGTGGCAGAATAGCGTCGGAGAGCCGAGTTTGGCCATGAGGGGCGCAGCGAACTGCTCGAACGTGTCGGACAAAATTATCGCGCGCGTCCTCGACTTCAGCCAGTCCATGAACTCCCGCGCGCCGTCGAGGGGCTCGAGCCCCGATATGACGCGGCTTATGTCAGCGAGCTTCACGCCGCGCTCGGCGAGTATGCCCAGGCGGTAGCGCATTAGCTTGTCGTAGTCGGGCTCGTCGCGGGTGGTTCTGCGCAGTTCGGGGATTCCCGCGGCGTCGGCGAACGCTATCCAGATTTCGGGGATGAGCACGCCTTCGAGGTCGAGCGTTACGAGATTCATTTTTGGGAGCGGGCGGATTGTTTTTATCGGCGCGGGGCGTACACGAAGTCCGCCTCCTTTGCGTTGAAAGACGACGTGTGGAGGGGCTTCTGGCTGTTGGTTTCGGTGTCCACGACGTACAGCTTGCGGGCCTTGCCCCTTGACTTTGTGCATATCAGGTGCCTGCCGTCGTTGAGCCACACCGCGCCCGAAGTGTTCTCGCCCGAACTCACCCATTTGGACGAGCGGGACGCGAAGTCGTACACGGCGACCTGAAAGCCCCTGCCTACCGCCGCGGTGAAGGCGATTTTGTTAGGGTCGCGCGGGTTCCATGAGGGCTCGGAGCAGTAGCCGCTCATGCGGGTGTTGACGCGCCGCATCTTTCCGCCGGAAGACGGCATGGTGTAAATCTGGGGGCCGCCCATGTCGTCGCTTGCGAATACGATTTTCGAGCCGTCGGGGGAAAATCCCGGGGAGCTCTCGGTTGCCTTGTTATTGGTTAGCCTCCTGAATCCCCCGCCCGAAGCGTTGGCAATCCACACCTCCGCGTTTCCGCTGGAAGTCAAAATGAGGGCGACTTTCGAGCCGTCGGGAGAAAACGACCCTCCCGTGTTGCTGCCCTTGAACGACGCGAACACCTTCCGCGTGTTGTTCGCCAAATCTATGGAGTACAAATCCATAAATCCCGTCCTGTAATAGCCGGTATAGAGGATTCTCCTGCCGTCGGGCGAAAAGTGCGGCATGAGGGAGTCAGACTTGTCGCGCGTTATCATGCGCACGTTTTGGAACACGATATCCGAAACGCATATTTCGGAAGTATTCCAGTTGTCGGACGAATATGAAAACGCTATCGAGCCCGCGAAAAATCCTGGCGAGCGCAGCGTGCGCAAAACGGCGGCGTCGCAAGCCTTCATGAGAGCCTCTACCGCGCTTGAACCCTCGCATACGCTCTCGAACGAAAGCCCCTTTGAAATCGCTATCCTTACGGAATTGGCGCCCGCGCGGGAGAAATCGAACACGAACTGGGCGCTCTGCCGCGGGACTATTTTATAGCTCCCGTGAAGGCCGAACGCGCGCTTGGCCAGAGCCGCCAAATTAGCGTCGGGAGAGGTTATCGCGACGGAATACACGGGCACGCCGAGCCGCCCCGCCTCCGTCTGGACGGTGCCGGCGTCTATGTGCGACTGCCCGAGGGCCGCCGCCGCGACGAAAGACGGCAAAGTGGCTATGAAAGTCCTTCTTAACATATTGCGCCGAGTATTTCCAAAAATGCGCGCTTTTCAATATCTTTTTGCCGCGCGGGAGGTTTTTTCGGCGCGCAAAAAACGGAATTAGGCAAATCGCGCCCGCGCCGCCTCCTCTTCCCCGACTTTGCGTCTCAGCGAGCGCATTTCGCGGACGATGAAAAACAGGGTTGCAAAAAACGCGCTTATGTCGCCTATCGGGAAGCTCGCCCACAGCCCGTCGAGCCCCAAAATCCGCGGAAGCAGAAGCATGGCGGGCACGAGGAATATTATCTGGCGGAGGGTTGTGACGAATATGGAAACCGCCGGGCGCTTGGTGGCCTGGAAATACCCCGACGCCACAATGTTCGCGCCGATAAACGCCATGCCCGCTACCATGAGCCGCAGCGCGCCCTCTCCGGTGGAGAGCAGCGGGGAGTCTGAACCGAGGAACAACTCGAATATCGCCCCCGGGAAGAGCTCCGCAAGCGCAAATCCGGCGGCGCACACGGCGGTGGCTGCCCACAGCGCGCGGGAGAACGCGCGGCGAACCCTTTTGAAGTTTTTGGCGCCCCAGTTGTAGCCGACTATCGGCTGCACGCCCATGCTCAGCCCGACTATCGGCAGGAAGAGAAAAGTCGTCACCGTTGTGCACACGCCTATCACCGCGAGCGCCGACTCCGACCCGTAGGAGCGCGCCTGCACCACGAACACCGAAACCGAGAGCGCCGCGAACGCCTGTATTATAAAGGACGGCGAACCCGCTGACGCCATCTGCCTCAAAAGCCTCGGGAATGCGCGGACGTTGCGCAGGCGGATTTTCAAAAAGTTCCTCCCGCTGAAATAATACCCTATTACCCACGCGGAGGCGCACGCCTGCGCTATGACGGTCGCTATGGCGGCGCCCCGCACGCCCCAATTCCACTTCACGAGGAACAGCCAGTCGAGAAACACGTTCGTCGCCCCTCCGATGAGAATTGTCGCCATTGCGACGACCGGCCTGCCCTCGGCGCGAACGAGGTTGTTTACACCAAAGGAAATCTTGTCGAAAATCAGACCGCCTATGATTATTGAATAATACGCGCAGGCGTCGGGGAGGATTTTTGGGGTCGCCCCGAAGAACGTCAATATTTGCGGCATCAACGAGAGCGCGACGGCCGCCACGACCGCGTAAAACACTCCGAACAGAAACACCGCCTGCCCCAGAAACTTTTCGGCGGCCTCGCGCCTGCCCGCCCCGAGGCATATCGAAATCATAGTGGCGCTGCCGTGGCCGATCGTCATGGCCACCGCGAGCAGAAAAAGTGTCGGAGAAAAGCACACCGTGATTGCCGCGAGCGCGTCCTCGCCGCAAGTGCGCCCCACGAATATGCGGTCGGCGACATTGTAGGAGGCGTTCACGACGGTCGAGAGCATCGTGGGCATCGAATAGCGCACGATGAGCTTCGATATCCTCTCGGTGCCGAGAGCCTCGACGTGGGCTGCGTCCATACGGCTGCCGGCGCGCTACGCCCTGACCCTGAAAAAGGTCCTCTTGCCCGCCTGGACGACGGCGGAATCCGCGGGCCGCCGGAGCGCCGCAAACGGATCCGACACCCTCTGCGAATCAACCTTCACCGCGCCCTGCTCAATCAGCCTGCGAATCTCCTTTTTGCTCGGGAAGAAACCGGTCTTTGCCATGATGTCGGCGAGCCTGCACTCGCCGGATTCGGCAACATCCGCCCACTTGAACTCCGGCATGGTCTCGGGAATTTCGTTTTTGGAGAAAACCCTCTCGAAATTTTCGAGCTCTCCGCGCGCAATTTCCGCGCCGGCGAACTTTTCGACCATCAGCCGCGCAAGCTCCTTTTTCGCCGCCATCGGGTGCCCCGATTTGAGGGCGGCAATCCGCTCGGGCGAATAGAGCAAAAGGTATTGGTAGTACTTCCACATCGTGTCGTCGCCTACCGACATTATCTTGCCGAACATCTGGCGCGGGTCGTCGTTGAATGCGATGTAGTTGTTGTAGCTCTTGGACATTTTTTTCTCGCCGTCGAGCCCCACCAGCAGCGGCATGGTTATCACCGCCTGCCCCGCCGCCCCGCGCTGGCCCTGGAGGTCGCGGCCGACGAGGTTGTTGAAGAGCTGGTCGCTGCCGCCGAGCTCCACGTCGGACTCCACCATCACGGAGTCGTACCCCTGCACGAGCGGATAGAGGAACTCTACTATCGAAACGGGCGTCTTGGAGGCGTACCTCTTTGCGAAGTCGTCGCGCTCCAGCATTCTGGCCACCGTCATCTTGCGCGCGAGCTCCAGCGCGTCCCCGAACGACATCTTTGAAAACCACTCGCTGTTGCGGTGCACCTCCGTGCGGGACTCGTCCAAAACCTTGAACGCCTGCTCGAGGTATGTGCGGCTGTTTGCCTCCACCTCCTCCGGGGTGAGAACCGGACGCAGGGCGGAGCGGCCGCTCGGGTCGCCGATGCACGCGGTGTAGTCGCCTATAATCAGAACGGCCTGGTGCCCGAGGTCCTGAAACTGCCTCATCTTGTTGAAGACCACCATGTGCCCGAACGTGAGGTCGGGGCGCGTCGGGTCGACTCCGAGCTTCACCCTGAGCTTCCTGCCGGCGGCGAGCTTTTCCTTCAAATCTTCTGCGCCGATGAAAGTCTCGGCGTTCTGCGCGAATATTTCGAGCTGGCTTTCAATTTCCATATGCAAAAAAAACTTCCGGACAAGTTATCCGGCGAAGGCGCAAAATGGCAACACTTTTATATCCCGCCTGCGCTTTTTGCGGCGCGGGCGGGCCGGCGCGCGCCGCAGACCGGCCGCCCGGAAAGCCGCTTTGCGGCGTCACCTGGATATGGCGGCGCCCACCTCCGAAACCATCTTTTTGAGCGATTCTATGCCGCCGCCGGAGAGGTACCAGCATTCGGGGTCGAGCATAATTATGCGGCCGTTTTTGGCGGCGGAGGTCTTAGCCACCAAAGCGTTGTCGAGAAGCCGCGCGCCCTTCGTGCGGACGCCTATTGCGGCGGAGCGGTCGACTACAAATATTATGTCGGGATTGGCGACGGCGATGTATTCGTAGTTCACGAGCTGCCCGTGTATGCCGGCTTTTATGCGCGAATCCGCCTGCCGCATTCCGAGGGCGTCGTGGATTATCCCGAAGCGCGAGCCCGAACCGTACGCGCTTATCTTGCCGTCGTTCGTCAGCAGCACGAGGGCCTTCATGCCGCATTTTTGGGCCTTTTCGCGCGTCTTCGACACAGCCGCGCCTATTTCGGCTACCGCCTTCCCTGCCTCCTTTTCAAGCCCGAAAACTTTCCCGAAAAACTTTATGTTTTTTTCTCCCTCCGCGAGCTGGTCTTTCGCGACGCTGTTTACCAGATATACCGGAGCTATTGCCGAGAGCTCTTCGTAATAGTCCTGCTGCCTGCCTGATATTATGATGAAATCGGGCTTGAAGGCGTTTATCGTCTCGAGGTTGAACTCCTTGACGCCGCCGATGTCGACGTATTCGCCGCCCTTGAACTTCGCCAGATACGACGGAAGATTTTTCTTGGGCAGCGCCAGTTTTGCCCTGACGCCGAGGGCGTCGAGGGTGTCGAGCGAGCCGTAGTCGAGAACGGCCACGCGCGCGGGATTGAGCGGTATTTTCACCTCCCCCTTGGGGTGCGCCGCAGATGCGAAATCCGCGGCGAATGCGGAGGCGGCGAAAAACGCCGCGATTGACGAGAGCGCCAGTATTTTATTTTTCATATGCTTGTCCTCAAAAATTCCGAATTTTCATTCGTAGTAGACGCACAGCTTTTTGCCGCCGCGCTCCTCCACGGCGATGTCCATGTCGTACACGCCGCGCAACACCCGCGGGGACATCGCCCCGTCCGCCGGCCCGCAGTAGAGCAGCTTCCCGTTTTTGAAGGCAGCCACGAAGTCGGCGTAAAACGAAACGAAGTTGATGTCGTGGATTACTATGACTACGCTCTTGCCCCTCTCTCTCGCGAGCGCCCTGACGAGTTTCATGACTTTCGCCGCACGGTTCATGTCGAGGTTGTTGAGCGGCTCGTCGAGCAGTATGTACTTGGTGTCCTGCGCGACCGCCATCGCTATGTGGGCTATCTGTCGCTGCCCTCCCGACAGCTCGTCAAGAAAGCGGTTCCGCAAATCGGCTATGCCGGCGCACTCCATGGCGAATTCGACCATCCTTCGGTCCTCCGCCCCCGGGCGCCCGTTGCAATGCGGGAACCTCCCGAACTCCACGAGCTCCTCCACCGTTAGGCGCGCGGGCGTAAACGGATTCTGGGAGAGAATGGTAAGCCGCTTGGCGAGCTCGCGGCTCTTCCACGCGCCGAGCGGGACGCCGTCTATTTCCACGGTTCCCGAGGTCGCGGGAATCAGCCGGCTAATTATGTTGAGCGCCGTGCTCTTGCCCGCTCCGTTGCCGCCGATGAACGCCGTTATCTTCCCCTCGGGCAGCGACGCGCTCACGCCGTCGAGAACGGCGGAGGAGCGGTATTTCTTTGAAAGGTTTTTCAGGACTATCATAAGCTTCTGTATTTGAGCATAAGATATATAAAATAGATTCCGCCGGCGAAGTTTATGACGACACCGAGGGGAACCGCGAAATTCAGGATTCTCTCCGTCACAAGCATTCCGAAGGTCAGGACGCACAGCCCCGCGAGTATCGCGCCCGGGACGAGGACTCCGTGTCGGTATGTCGGAAAAATAAAGCGCGCGAGGCTCGCAACGATGATTCCCAGGAAGGTCACGGGCCCCACGAGAGCCGTCGAAGCCGAGGTGAGCACGGCAACCGCAAGTATCGACTTCAAAACCACTCGCCTGTAATCAACCCCCAGCGCCACCGACTGCGAACGCCCGAGCGTCAGCGCGTCGAGATTCCGGAAGTCCGGAAGCATCCACAGCGCGGCGGCCGCAACCGCCGCGGCCGATATGCCGAGCAGCCCGACGTTTATGCGGTTGAAGCTCGCAAACATCCTGCCCTCGAGGACGGAAAATTCGCTCGGGTCGATTATGACCTGCATGAACTTCGACATCCCCTCAAAAGCTATGCCGAACACTATGCCGACGAGCACCGCATGGTAGACGCTCCCGTCCCGCCTCCGAAACATGAGAACGAATATGAGCGCGCACGCTCCGGACATCAGCGCGACGGTTGCGACGAACTGCGGCGGACCCGCGAACTCGCCGAGCCCGCCGCTCCCGCAAAAATATATGACGAGCGTCTGCAAAAACACGTAGAGGCTGTCTAGCCCCATTATGCCAGGAGTGAGAATGTGGTTGGCGGCGACAGTCTGGAATACGACGGCAGACATGCCGACGGACACCGCAACGAGCGATATGCCGGCCAGCACTTTTATGCGGCGCGGAAGGCTGTAATCCCACGTATCGGCCGAGAGCCCGGAGAGAGCGTAATAGAGCGCGAGCGCAAGAAACGCGAACCCGAGCGCGGCGAAAGCGGAGGCAAACGCACTGCGGCGGCGGTTCGGCGCGCTATCCATGCCGCCTCCCCCCGAGCAGGAGCGCCAAAAACACGGCGCCCCCGACAACGCTCAAAATTATCCCGACCGGAATTTCGTACGGGCTTATCAGAAGCCTCCCGAGCATGTCGCACGAAAGCACGAGAATCGCCCCAAGCCATGCGGTGTCGAAGAGCATCCCCCTTACCGAATCCCCCCTGAATATGGAGACTATGTTCGGGACGACGAGCCCGACGAACGGAATGTTTCCGACCCCCACGATTGTTATGGAGCTCACCACCGAGACTATCACGAGCCCCGCGCGCACTATCGCCGAATGGTCGAGCCCGAGGGAAGTCGACGTATCGCGCCCCATGCCGGCTATCGTGAAGCGGTCTGCGTATAAGTACGCCAAGGCCATGAACGGAATCCCAATGTACAGAAGCTCGTAGTTTCCGCATATCACGAGCGAAAAATTCCCTTGGAGCCAGGAGGCAATGTTTTGGACGATGTCGCACTGGTACGCAAAAAACGTCGCCGCGGCGTTTACGACGCCCCCGAGCATCATGCCCGTGAGCGGCACGAGAACCGAATCCGAACGCCTTATGCGAGACGCGAACGCGAGAAACACGGAAGTCCCGACGAGCGACACCGCAAAGGCGCTTCCAACCCTCAGAAGCGCCGGCGCGTCCGGAAAGAAAATTATGGCGGCCATCACTCCGAGCCTGCACCACTCCATCGTCCCCGCCGTCGTGGGCGAAACGAAGCGGTTTTGCGTTATGCGCTGCATGATAAGCCCCGAAATCGCGAGGCTGCCGCCTGCCACGAGTATGCTGGCAAGCCTCGGGACCCTGCTCGTTAGGAGTATCCGGAGCGACTCCCCTCCGCCGCCGAAAAGCTCCGCCGCGGAGAGGTCGGCAACCCCGACGAAGAGCGACCACAGCGCGAGAGCCGCCAACGCGAGCCACTGGACAATTCTCCACGCCATCGCATCAGCGCGCGGCCGCCGCGTCGAGCTCTATTTCAAACAGCAGGTCGCCGCGGCACACGTCGGCCTGAATCCAGACGCACGGCAATTTTTCGAGCCCGCGCGCCCTCCGGATTTCGGCAAAGGCGGGTTCATACGCCGCGTCCTTCAAATACGCCACGGAGCGCAGAACATCGCCCCAACCCATGCCGCGCGACTCCAATATGGCTCCCGCGACGTCGAGGGAGAGGTTTATCTGCCCCCTTATGTCGCCCGCATGAGCTGTCTTTCCGCCGGGCTCGATGCTCGCCGTGCCCGAGATTGTCAGATACCGGAAGTTGGGATGGGAAAACTCCGCGGCGCGGCTGAACGAGCTGCGGTAGTCGAGCGCCGGGCATTGCAAAGGCGATGGAACCGCCGAGAATTTCGCCTCTGGCCGCTTGGGGAGAATCGCAAAGGCCCTCGCCATGATAGCCGCCCCCTCCGCATTGCGGGAGCCTATTCCAGTGCTCGCGGGCACATAGCGGCCGAACACGCCGCGCTTTTCGAAAAACGCGTCGCGGGCGCGGTTGAAGTCGCCGTACCAATCGAGAATGCCGTCGTTGTAAAACCATGTGCGGAACACGTTTGAAAAATCCATTCCTGCGCTTTTCAGAGCGCCCTCCATCGCGCCGAACACGTCGAGCGCCTGCCTGTACTTAGGCGCGGAGAGGTCGCGGGGGAAAAGCCCGCCCAAGACCGCGTAGCGAGCGCAGTCGTCCTCAAAGCAAATGCCGACCCGCTTTCCCCCAAATTCCAGCCTCCGCCCCTCCGCGCCCGAAACGGCCATAGCCTCCATTCCGCGGTAGAAGCCTTTTTCGCCCGCCTGTGTTCCGAAAAACCGCGTGAGCCCGCAGGGGGGGAATCCGGAGGCTCCGGCGGACTCCCCCGCGTAGAGTTCGGCGACGGCGAGGGAACCGCCGCCCGCGACTGAGGCGAGCAACTCCGCCCCGTCGGAGATTTCGCCGCCCTCCGCAACCGCGAATCTGATTTCCGCAGACTTTGCGCAGAGCGGCAGCGCCTTTGAGGATGTTCTGAGATTTTTTCCAAAATTATTGTCCATAAAATCGCCGTTTCCTTAGTCTACAAAGCCTCCAAAAACTCTATCAGGTCGGACCTCTCCTTGGCGGAGAGCTCCCTGAACCTCTCGCGGGCGAACTCGGCCTCGCCGAAGTGCCACAACACCGCCTCCTCGAAGTCCCTCGCGCGCAAATCGTGGAACATGTCGGTGTGCCCCGCGGTCTTGCGCATCAGCCCGCGCCCCCAGAGCGGCGGCGTGCGGAATGTCCTGAAACGCCCGCGGTTTTCCTCGCCCATGTCGTGCATCAGCATGTCGGTGTAGGGGCGGATCGTCTGGTTGGAATACCCGGGCAGCGGGGGGTAGAAGCCGGTATTCCATTCCGGCTTGTGGCAGCCGGCGCAGCCGATTTCATAAAAAATCTTCTGGCCGTTTTGAACCTCCGGACGGTCGAGCCCGCGCGCCGCGGGAACCGCAAGCCCCCTGTGCCAGACCATGAAGTCCTCGAAGTCCTCCTGCGAGAGCTCCTCTATTTTGCGCATTTTGAGCGGCGAAGTGTCTATGCCCATCTCCTCATGCTTTGCGAGCCACTGCGGGGTGGCGTAGAGGTCCGGCCTGTCCTTGCGCGTGACGTTTGTAGTGTTGTAAATGCCGTTTGAACCCGGGCCGTTCCCGAGGGTCGCGCGGTCGCAATGCCAAGTGAATTTGCCGAGCCTCCTGCTCCCGTCGGGCTCCTCAATCCACTTGCCTCGAATCCCCTTGACCGGCCCCGAGAACGAATGCTGCCGCCTGTGCTCGCCGAGTATCGACTCGTCGCTAATGGCGTCCAAAAGCCCCGTGCCGTATATGCCTATGGTGGACTCTATCGATACGCGGTAGTCGTCCGGAAGCGGAAGGAGGGGGCCGATTATGTCGGCGGTCGGGTATACGAGCTTTCCCTCCGTGGGCTTTCCGGCGTTGTACGGAGATCCGTCGGGATAGCGGTTGCCGTGCCTGTCGACAAATTCGCGCCATTCGATTTTCACGCCGCGGGCGTAGGGGAGGTACGGCTTTACCGCATGGATTTGCAGCATGGGCGTGTACCCTTCCGCAACGCTTCCGTCGGGACGGTGGACGGTGGCGATGTAACCGTTTCCGTATTCTTCGGCAAAATTCGCCGTGCGCCTCGCCCTCCCGTATCCGGGATGGCAGGCTATGCACGAAGTCTTCATGTATGTCGGCCCAAGCCCCCCGAACGGCATGTCGGAATCTTCCACGAAATTTCCCTCGAAAAACGCCTCGCCCGCATTGAATCGCTTTTCAAGCCCGGCCTCGACAATTGCGGGAGACGGCTGTTCAAAGGCGCGCGAAGTCGCCGTGAACACGGTTCCGGATTTTCCGCCCAGATAGTACGCGGGCCCGCGTTTTCCGTCGGGCGTCTTGTGCGGCGGCGGGACGGTGTCTACGCCCCTGTTGACGTGGCAGGAAATGCACGATTTGGCGACAAATTCGGGCCTTATGTTGCCGAATCCCGCGCCGGCGCTCGCCCGCGGATCTTTGAGCGCGGCGAGCGGGACGCGCGGGTGCCCCTCTACTTTTGCCGCCGCGGGCGGAATGAAGTCTTTGCGGTTGCCGCCCCCGTCGGGCGCGCATCCGGCCGCCGCCGCAAGGAGCGCGAGAGCCGCAACAAATGCCAAAAAATTTTTCATAGGCAAAATGCGGGCGAGGTTTTCTCCGCGGCGCAAAGGCGGACGGGAACGCAATGGGGCCCCGCGGCTGCGGGGCCTGTCGAAAAAATTTTTCTGCGCGGTTTTGAAGTGTGCATGTTTCGGCTTGGCGCGGAGGCGGGCCGGCGGGGAAATCCGCGCGCCTCTTTTTTTCAAGAGGGCGCGGGCCCGCCGCGCGTCCGGATCATCGGTAAAATTTTGAAGTTAGATTCAACTAACATTTTTTCATGTCAACAAAAATTTTTCCGTTTTTGTCTCGGAAGGCGGCGAAAAAAAAGCCGCCCGAAAATTCGGGCGGACGCTCGGTGGATTGCCGCGCTATTTTGCGGAGACGCAAACCCTGCGCTCGGCAAGCTTGCCGAGCTTTTCCGAGTCGACTTCCAACCCCCAGCCCGGGACTCCGCGCCGCGCGGCGATCTTCCCGCCGGGCAGCCGGACAATCGGAGAGCTTTTCAGGCAGTCGAGGAACGCAGTGGATTCTTCGGGCTTTTCGAGGGCCTCGCACCAGGCGGCGGAGACCGCGGAGGCTATCTGCTGGTATATCTGGCACCCAGGCCCTATCAGGCTGTTGTCGCCTATCATTATCCCCGCGCCGGAAGAGGAGATTTTTTCAGCGAGGCGCGCCATGTCGTACAAATCGCCCATGCAGCCCGGGTGAAGATTGTAAAATCCGCCCATTCCAGCGGGCGACTCCGCGAGCGCGCGCCACGCCGGGCGCAGGTTCGCGTCGGGTATCAGCGACAAACCGAACGGGCGGCAGAGTTTTTGAAGCTCCACCATCTCGGAATCGGAGAGTTTTGCGGGGTCTTCAACGGCGTCAAGCCCCGCTTTGGAAAGGCGCGACAAAACGCCCGCGAGCTCGCGCAAATCTGCATGTCCCCTGTATCCGCAATTCGCGTCGGCAACGATAAAGCATTTCGGCCCCATCGCCTTTCGCAAAACGGATATGAGCGCGCAGTCGGAATCCGCGTCGCCGAAGATTTTCAATTTGACGCACTCCGAAAATCCGCCCTTTTTCGCCGCCTCGGCGCGCTCGGCAACCTTTGCCGGGTCGTTTTCAAGAATGCAGAACATTCCGTTCACCGCTCCATCGCCGCGCAATCCGAGAAGTTCCGCCGACGGCCTGCCCTCCGACTTTCCGCGCAAATCCCAAAGCGCCATGTTCAAAGCTTCATATGGATTCCACGGGAGAATCTTCCGGTCGGCGCGCATTTCCTCCAAAACCCGGGACGGAGTTTTTCCCATGGCAAATTTCATGCCGTCCGCGTACTTTTTCAAATCGATATCCGGCTTGTCCACCCCGATGACGCACTCGCCCCACCCCTCGATATTTCCGGCCCTGACGCGCAAAATGAGGTGCTGGCGGGAATTCCAGTCGCCGAAGCTAAAATGCCTCGGGACGCTCACGTTTATGAGATAGAGGTCGGCCCCGTCGATTTCCGGCTCCTCCTTCGCCGCCGCGCCAACCGCGAAAAACGCCGCCCAAACCATAACGAGCGCAAAAAATTTCAGGATTTTTACAGGGCAAAATATTTTTGGCATAGCAGCTCCCCAAGATTGAAAATTAGATTTGGAATGCGCATAAAACCGCATACCGGCCACGCAAAACACTCGTAAAAAATCCGGCGCAACTTGTCAACCGGTTTAACGGCGCGCAAAAGCGGCGGCAAACTGCCGGCTCCGCGGAGCGAGACACCGCGCCCGAAGCCGGCGCAACAGAACCCGAATGCGCGGGCGCCTTGCGGCTTTCCAACGCCCCCTTACCGCGAATGCCTTTGCATGGCTTCCGAAAGTGAGCGCACAAACTCGGAGGCGGCGGCGAGCGCGGAGTCTTCGCCGTTTTCACGGCATTCCCTGAACGCCAAATCGACGAGGGCGCTGCCGACGACCACCGCGTCGGCGGAAAGGGCCGCAGAATGCGCCATTTCGGGCGACGATATTCCGAATCCCGCGGCGACCGGAAGCTTCGAGGCGGCGCGCACGCGCGCGAGCCTTTCAGCGAACTCGGCGGGAAGCGACTTCCTCGCTCCCGTCACCCCCGCCACCGTCACGTAGTAGAGAAAGCCTGAGCCGCTCTCGGATATCCCGCGTACGCGGGCGTCATCCGACATCGGGGACGCGAGGGGAACCAATCCTATCCCGTTTTTCTCCAGCTCGCCGGAAATCTCGCCGGACTCCTCGAGAGGGACGTCCACTACGAGCCACGAATTGACCCCGTTTTCCCGCGAGAGGCGCGCCGCCTTCCCGAGCCCCATCTTGAAAATCGGGTTGTAGTAGGAGAACAGTACGAATGGATTTTCAAGCCCTTCTGCGCGAAGCCTTCCCGCCATTTCCAAAACCTTTTCGAGGGTGGTTCCCGAGGCGAGGGCGCGCTGCCCCGCCGCCTGTATCGTCGGGCCGTCCGCCATCGGGTCTGAGAACGGGACCCCGAGCTCCACAATGTCGGCTCCGGCGGCGCAGACCGCCTTTGCGAGCTTTTCGGTAAAAGCGATGTCGGGGTCGCCGCAGCTTATGAAAACGGCGAGGCTCGCGCGGCCGGCGCGCGAATTTCTTTCGAGAATTTCGGATATGCTTTTCATTTGAGTTTCAAAAAATTCATTACGGAATCCATGTCTTTGTCGCCCCTGCCGGAGAGGCAGACGACTATCGCTGCGTCCTTCGGCAGATCCCGCGCGTTGCGCATGGCCAGCGCCACCGCGTGCGACGATTCCAGCGCGGGGATTATGCCCTCGAGCCTCGAGAGCTTCATGAAGGCGTCCACCGCCTGCGCGTCGTCTATCGGGACGTAATGCGCCCTGCCGGTATCGCGCAAATATGCGTGCTCGGGCCCGACGCCCGGGTAGTCGAGCCCCGCGGAAACGGAATGGGTGTCGAGAATCTGGCCGTTTTCGTCCTGCAAAAGATAGGTTTTGTTGCCGTGCAAAACGCCGACGGTTCCCCCGTTGAGGCTAGCGGAATGCCTGCCCGTGGATATTCCGTCGCCGGCGGCCTCCGCGCCGTAGAGCTTCACGCCCGCGTCGCCCATAAATCCCGAAAATATCCCTATCGCGTTGCTGCCGCCGCCGACGCACGCGACTACCTGCTCGGGAAGCCGCCCGCATTTTTCGAGAATCTGCGCGCGCGCCTCGCGGCCTATCACGGACTGGAAGGTCTTGACCATCTCCGGATACGGATGCGGGCCCGCCGCAGTGCCGATCACGTAGAAAGTGTCCCCGACCGTCGCGACCCAGTCGCGGAGCGCCTCGTTCATGGCGTCTTTGAGGGTGGCGGTGCCGTGCTTCAGCTCGACGGATATCAGGTTTGCGCCGAGCATCTTCATTCTGGCGGCGTTCTGCGCCTGCCTGCGCACGTCCTCGGCGCCCATGAAAACGTCGCACTTCATTCCGAAGAGGGCGGCTATCGTCGCCGTTGCGACCCCGTGCATTCCCGCGCCCGTCTCGGCTATCAGGCGCTTTTTGCCCATGCGCCGCGCGAGCAGAATCTGCCCGACCGTGTTGTTTACCTTGTGCGCTCCGGTATGGTTGAGGTCCTCGCGCTTCAAATAAATCTGCGCGCCGCCGCAATATTCGCTGAGCCTGCGCGCGTGGAAGAGCGGCGACGGCCTGCCGACATAGTCGCGCATTATGGCGCCGTACTCCTCCCAAAACGACGGGTCGGCGACGGCCTTCAAATAGAATTCCTCGAGTTCTTTGAGAGCCGGCATTAGCGTTTCGGCGACATACTGCCCGCCGTAGATTCCGTATCTGCCTCTGTGTTCCGATTGGGTGTTCATTTCAGGTTTTTTACTTTTTCAATTAAAGCTTCTATTTTTTTCAAATTCTTCCTGCGCGGATTTTCCTCCACCATGCTGTTGGCGTCCAACGCCCACGGGTTGACGGAGCGCGCGGCGGCGGCGGCGTTTTCGGGCGAGATTCCCCCCGCGAGAACGAGCCTCTTTTTGCGCGCGAGCACTGCGGCAAGCCCCCAGTCCGAGAGTTTCCCCGTGCCGCCCGAAGCCGACTTCGTTCGCGAATCTGCGACAACTGCGGCGCATCGGGCAGCCTCCGCGGCCCCGACGTCCGAAGGGCTTTCGAGCCAGACGGCCCGCCAGATTTCGCGCCCCGAAAAATCCGGCAGGCCCGCGCATTCCGAAGAGGTTCCGCCGTGGAGCTGGAGGGCGGACAGCCCGCATTCTTCCGCCGCGCGCGCAATAAATTCGGGGGTCTGGCTGACGAACACACCGACCGCCTTCGCGCGTCCCGAGAGGCATCCCGCTATTTTCGCCGCCTCCGCAAGCGTCACCGCGCGCGGGCTTGACGGCTCGAAAATCAGCCCCACGAAATCCGCGCCCGCCGCTTCCGCCGCGCGCGCGTCCGCCGCGTTGGAAATACCGCATATTTTCACTTTGACGCCCATCACGCGCCCCTCCCGAGCAGCTCCGCGAGCCTCCCCGCGGGCGACGGAGAGCGCATGAGCTCAGTTCCCACGAGCGCGGCGTCGGCTCCGAATCCGCCCGCTTTCAGCAGCGCGGCGCGCGAATCCACCGCGCTCTCGCAGACGCGCAGGCAATTTTCGGGGACGAGCCCCAGAAGGTGTGCCGCCCCGTCAAAATCCGTGCGGAAGCTTTTGAGGTCGCGGCAGTTTATCCCGACGATTTTCGCTCCGGAAGACACAACGGCGCCGACTTCCGCCTCCGTGTGCGCCTCGCAGAGCGCGTCGAGGCCGAGGGATTCGGCGAACGCGCGCAGCTCGGCGAGCTCTTCGCGCCCGAGCATCGCCGCGATAAGCAGCACCGCCGACGCGCCCCAGACCTTCGCCTGGCAAATCTGGTATTTGTCGAAAATGAAATCCTTGCGCAAAAGCGGGATTTCCACGGAGCGCGCGGCAATTTCCAAGTTCGCGGGAGAGCCGAGGAAAAAGTTTCTTTCCGTGAGAACCGACAGGGCGGCGGCGCCGCTTTCGGCGAGGGATTCGGCGAGGGCGCGCGGCTCGAAATCCCCGCGGATAACGCCTGCGGACGGGGACGCCTTTTTGAGCTCCGCTATCACCGCGGGGGTTCCGTCGGCGGCGCGGCGCAGCGCGGCGCCGAACGGCGCGCGCGGAGGACAGTCGCGCGCGCGCGAAAAAATCGACTCAAAGCCCTCCGCCGACTTCTCCGCCTCGAGCTCGGCCTCTTTGCGGGCGCGGATTTCGTCCAATATGGAGCCTGTTTTCATACGCTACTGATTTGAAAATTCCACGAGGGTTTCGAGCTTTTTCAGGGCTTTTCCCGAATCGAGGGAATCGCGCGCCATTTCGACCGCCTCTGCAAATCCATCCGCCCCGCCGCCCGCTACTATTCCGGCGGCGGCGTTCAGCAGGCAGACGCCGCGCGCGCCGCCGCGCAGCTTTCCGGACAGAACCCCGCGCAAAATGCCCGCGTTGACTTCCGGCCCCCCGCCCTTCAGCTCGGAGAAATCCGCCCCGCACGGGAAAAACTTGCGCGGGTTGAATTCGCTCGTCTTTATAGAGCCGTTGCGCAGCTCGCTGATCCGCGTGGGGGCGCAGACGGAGATTTCGTCCATGCCGTCGCCGCCGTGGACGACGAGCGCGCGCCTTACGCCGAGGCGTTTCAGGCACTCGGCGACAAATTCGGTGTACGAGGCGCCGAACACGCCTATCACCTGCCCCGTAGCCCCCGCCGGATTCACGAGCGGCCCGAGCAGGTTGAACACCGTGCGGAAGCCCAGAGCCTTTCTGACGGGGGCTGCAAAGCGCATGGCGGGGTGCATTTTCGGCGCGAATAGAAACGCAATTCCCTCCTCCTGCAAGCAGTGCTCCATCACGGACGGATGGACGTCGAGGTTGAACCCAAGCGCCGCCAGCACGTCTCCGGAGCCGCATTTGCCCGTGGCTGCGCGGTTGCCGTGCTTTGCCACGGCTATCCCCGCGCCCGCTATTATGAAGGCGGAAGTCGTGGATATGTTGAAGGTGTCGAGCCCGTCTCCGCCCGTGCCAACTATGTCAACGGGGCGGGAATTGCCCGCGTTTATGTATGTGGCGCGCGCGCGCATAGCCCGCGCCGCCCCCGCGACTTCCTCTACCGTCTCGCCCTTCATTTTGAGGGCGGTCAGAAACGCCGCAAGAATCTGGGGCTCTACCTCCCCCGACATTATCTCGCCGAATACCTCCGCGCTCTCGGCGCCGGAAAGGTTCGCCCCGCCCGCCGCCTTGACCAGCGCGGCTCTCGTCTTTTCCCCGCTCACAGCGCGCCGGCCTCCTTCAAAAAGTTTTCGAGCATCCTCTTCCCGCCGAAAGTCAATATGGACTCCGGATGGAACTGCACGCCCTCGATGTGGAAATCCCTGTGCCTTATCCCCATGACCTCCCCGTCCTCGGAGCGCGCCGTCACGCGCAGGCATGGCGGCAGGGAATTTTCGGCGACCGCGAGCGAATGGTATCTGACGACCTCAACCGGATTCGGCATTCCCGCAAACACCCCCGTGGAGTCGTGCGACACCGAGCTCGTCTTGCCGTGCATTATCCTCTTTGCGGAAACTATCTCGCCGCCGAACGCATAGCCTATCGACTGCATTCCGAGGCACACTCCCAACACCGGAATTTTCCCCGCGCACCCGCGTATGAAGTCCACGCACACGCCCGCGTTCTTCGGGGAGCTCGGCCCGGGCGAAATCACTGCGGCCTTCGGCGAGAGCGCCATGAGCCCGCGGGGGGTGGCAGCGTCGTTGCGCACAACCTTCACGTCCGCCCCGAGGGTCTCGAAACAGTGGACCAAATTGTACGTAAAGGAATCGTAATTGTCTATCAGAAGAACCATCTTTCACCTCTCCATGTCCGAAATGTCCAAAGAGCCTATTTGCGACGCGAGCTCCAAGGCCCGCGCGGCCGCGCGCGACTTCATGCGGGTTTCCTCGTACTCGGCCTCAGGGTCGGAGTCGTACACGATTCCCGCGCCCGCTTGGACCGACACCCTGCCGCCGCGGATTTGCAGGGTGCGTATGGTTATCGCCAAATCCATGTTGCCGCCGAATCCGATGTACCCCGCGGCGCCCCCGTAGGGCCCCCTGCGCTCGGGTTCGAGCTCGTTGATTATCTCCATCGCTCGGATTTTTGGGGCTCCGGACAGCGTCCCCGCCGGAAACGCCGCAGCGAGCGCGTCGAATGCGTCCGCGCCGTCCGCCACAATCCCCGAAACGTCGGAGACAAGGTGCATGACGTGCGAATACCTCTCGATTTTCATGAAGTCGCCGACCTGCACGCTTCCCGCGCGGCAGAACCGCGAAAGGTCGTTGCGCCCGAGATCCACGAGCATCAGGTGCTCGGCGCGCTCCTTTTCGTTCGACAGCAGGTCGTCAGCCAGCCGCATGTCCTCGTTTTCGTCCCTTCCCCTGCGGCGCGTTCCGGCTATCGGGCGGACTTCCGCCCTGCCCTCGCCGAAGCGCAAAAGCGTCTCGGGAGACGAGCCGACGAGGCTCCCGTCAGGGGTTTTCAGGCAGAACATGTACGGGGACGGGTTTATCAGGCGCAGGGCCCTGTACGCCGCAAGCGGCTCCACCAAGGCTTCGGCGGAAAATTTCTGGGACGGCACCACCTGTATGGCCTCGCCGCTCCTTATGTAATCCTTCGCCTTTTCCACCATTTCCTCAAAGGCGTCGCGCGGCATGTTGGGAGACAGCCTGATCTTCGCCGCGCCTCCGGACTCCGGAACCGGAACGCGCGGAGACTTGAAAGTCCGCGACAGCCTTTCCACCCTCGAAACCGCGTCCTCGTAGGCGGCCTCGGGGGAGGCGAACCTGTCGATGTGCGCGCACGCCACAAGCTTTGCGGTGTGCCGCAAATTGTCGAACACCACGATGTCGTCGTACAGCGCGAAGCGCGCGTCGTCCCACTCCCTCTCGCCCTTGGGCTCGGGAAGACGCTCGAATAGCCCTACGCACTCGTACCCGAAATACCCGACCGCCCCTCCGAAAAACCGCGGCAGCCCCGGGACGCCGGCGCACCTGCGGCCCGCGATGTAGTCGCGAAGCGGCGCAAGCGGCCCGAGCCCGTCTTCCGAAACGGAGCGGATTTCGGAAGAATCCGAAAACCTCAAAACGGACGACCTGCCGTTGAGCGTGAAAACCGCCGTCGGATTGCAGCCGATAAACGAATACCTGCCCCAGTTGTCGACGTTCTCCGCGCTTTCGAGCAGAAAACACTCGCCCGATCCGCCGAATTTGGCGAATGCCGATACGGGAGTCTCCGTGTCCGCGAGCAGCTCCGCGTATACGGGCACGACATTCGCGCCCCGCGCAAGCCCCATGAATTCAGATTTTGAAGGTGTCATTTTGAAGGCCAAAAAAAAAGCGGCCAGACAAAAGGCCGCCAAAAGTTTAAAACCGTTTTAAACTCTACGCGACCTTCGGACTGTGCCACCAGTTTCTCATTTAATTTTGTATATTGGGGCAATTTTGCATTGCGCAAAAAACAGTCAAGCCTTTTCTAAAAAAATTTTTGGCCGCGCGATATTGTTGACAAACTTCGCCTCGGGTGGAATATTGCAAACGCTTTCCAATTGGAAATCGGCGATTTTAGCAATGGACCAGGAACAAATTACAGCGCCGGACGGCGGCGGGCGCGTAGAACCCCGCCGCGGTCCACCGCCGCGTATGCCGAAAAACCACCTCGCGCTCGCGGTTCTGACGACGCTCTTCTGCTGCCTGCCGTTCGGGATAATATCGCTGGTTTACGCTGTTCAAGTGAACATATCCTCCAACTCCGGAAATTTCGAGATGGCGGAATTCTCCTCCGAAAAGGCCCTATTCTGGGGAATGGTCGCCCTGTGGTGCGGCGTCGCGCTATACATCCTCAATTCGCTCTTTTTCCTGCTGCCGCTCGCGTTCGCGGCCATTGCAAATTTAACCCAAATATAATATATGGAAAACCAAAACGCAAATTCGGGCGTACCGAACATAGAAAACCACCTGGTGCTCGCGATTCTCACGACGCTCTTCTGCTGCCTGCCGTTCGGGATAGTCTCGATAGTATACGCCGTTCAGGTAAACTCGGCCCTCGCCGCGCGCAACTACGAGCTCGCAAAAATAAACTCCGAAAAGGCCCTATTCTGGGGAATGGTCGCCCTGTGGTGCGGCGTAGCGCTATACATCCTCAATTCGCTCTTTTTCCTGCTGCCGTTCGCGTTCGTATAATATATGGAAAACCAAAACGCAAATTCGGGCGTACCGAACATAGAAAACCACCTGGTGCTCGCGATTCTCACGACGCTCTTCTGCTGCCTGCCGTTCGGGATAGTCTCGATAGTATACGCCGTTCAGGTAAACTCGGCCCTCGCCGCGCGCAACTACGAGCTCGCAAAAATAAACTCCGAAAAGGCGAAATACTGGGGAATGATGTCGCTTTGGATAGGACTTGCGATAAACGCCATAAGCATAATCGGGATGGCGCTCGGCGGAATGGCGGCATAGGAAAAAAAGCGCGGATTCCGGCATGGACGCAGGCGGCAAATTTTCCGACGGGCTCGAGGAAAAAGCGGCGGGCGCGAAATCGCTGTGCCTGGCGACATTCTTTTTGCTCGGCAACTACTTCGCCCTATGGGGGCTCGCGAAAGCCGACAGAGCGGTCGCGGAGCTCGCGTCCGGAAGGCGGGAAAGCGCCGGACGGCTTGTCGCAGAGGCGAGGCGCTGGGGGATTTGGGGGCTTGTTCCATCCACCATAATAAACGCCGCGCTAATTTTCCTGTGCTTTGCGGCGCTCTGGAAACTCGGGCTCAAAGACCTGTTCGAGGCGTATTCCGCGGTCAAAAGATAAAAATGTTCCGGATTTCCGACAAAATACTCTACGCGCTCGTCGCGGCGGGAGGAGTTTTTTTGCTCGCGGCGCTCCGTATTTTCGATCCTTCGACGTCGTCGATTTTTCCGCCGTGCCCGACAAACGCGCTGACAAGCCTCCACTGCCCGGGCTGCGGAACCCTGCGCGCCCTCCATGCGCTGCTGCGCGGCGACTTGGGAGAAGCCTTCTCGCAAAACGCGCTCGCGGTGATTTTCCTCCCGATTCTTCCGATAGCGTACTTCTTCCCCAAATTCTTCCGCAGGCCGGCGGTTCCCGCAATAATACTCGCTATTTTCATAGTCTACGCAATATTGCGCAACACCCAGGCATTTTCCTTTTTGGCCCCCCATTAAACGCCCAGCCAAAGGCAAGACGGCGGCAAAACATGGCGCAAGATACGCCAGGCGGACATGGGAGATGCCGCGTAAAGAAGACGCAAACCCCGCGTGCGAGGAGCGGGCGGCGGTGCCGCTTCCATAGGAGCGGGCGGCGGTGCCGCTTCCATAGAAGGGGCTGGCGCCCCTTACGGGCGCAAGGTGCGCCAGCCATTGAAGGGCTGCGCCCTTACGAAGATTGGCTCCGCCAATACTTCTATCCCCTCCCCGTTCCTCACAAAAAAACGAACATCTTATGGGAGGTTCGTTAATACTTCCGGAATTCGTTCCGAAAACCAAAGGTACCCGATTTGGCGCAATGCTTTTGGATGAAGAGCGAGTATAGGGAAGCCGCCAAGGGCGCGTGGCGTATTCGACATACGCGAGCGGTCTTGGCGGCTTCCCTAACGCAGCTATTCGCCAAAAGCATTCGCCAAATCAGTGGTGGGAGGCTCAAACCATGAGTTTTTATTAGTCTCGGGGTTGCACTCTATGGCGAGGTGCGAGAACCAGCTGTCGGGCGCGGCGCCATGCCAGTGGACCACATTGGGGGCGATTTCCACGACATCGCCGGGTTTGAGCATTTGGGCGGGTTTGCCCTTCTCCTGGTAATACCCCACTCCGCCGACAGCTATGAGAATCTGGCCGCCCGTGTGGCTGTGCCAGTTGTTGCGGCAGCCGGGGGCGAACGTCACGTTGGCCACGGGAACGCCGAGCTTTCCGTCCTTCGTAAGGCGCGCAAGGTACGACTTTCCGGTGAAATATTTGGAATACGCGGCATTCTCGCCGCCGAGCGGGAACGGGCTGGTGTTCTCCATTCCAAGCGGGCCGTTTCTGACGAGGGCGAGAATTTCCCCGACCTGCGCGTCGCTAAGCCCGTTGTGCTTTCCGATTGCTATGTGGGATTTCAGCTGGCTCTCCACGCCGTCCATTGCCGCGAGCATTGCGATGGTCGCGACCTCGCGGGTGCGCCAATCGAGGTTGTCGCGGGCGAAGATGTCTCCGAAAAGGTGGGCTTTCAAAAATTCGTCTATCGCGGGGGCGAATTCAAAGAGCGGGCCTTTCACTTCCCTTCCGGTGAGCTTGGTCTGGTTGTCCGTTCCGAAGTCAAGGCTTTTACCCTCGGGGAGCGGCCCGGGAAGCTTCCCTTGCGCGTCCTTTCCGCCGCGTTCCTTCAAGAGCTCCATAAAAGTCCCGAGCGCGTTTAGGCTGCGCGGAAATCCGCAGTACGCGTAAACCTGCACGAGAACCTCCTTGTATTCGTTGACCGTCACCCCCGAGTCCAGCCCGTCGGCGAGCGAAGCTTTCAATCCGTTTTGGTCGCCCCTTGCGGCGTAGGCGGCGCTAAGGGCTATGCTTTTTTCTTTGGGAGTCAGAGTTTCCATTGCGTCTTTTGCCTCCATTGTGTTAAAAATGCAAATCGCGGCGGCGGCCGCAATGCGCGCTATTTTTTTCATGGCAGTCCTCCTGTGCGTTGAATTTTGCGGTTTGGATTATACGCAAAACGCGGGGGCGCGTAAATACACGTTCCTATCGAAAAATTGCCCAATCCTGCCGAAAGATTCGGAAGCGCAATGCTACGCGGAGACGTCGCGCTTGGGGGAGACGCCGAAGAGCCTCTTATACTCTCGGCTGAACTGCGTGGGGCTCTCGTACCCCACGGCGTAGGCGGCCTCGGCGACGGTCTCGTTTTCGGCTATCATAAGCCGCTTGCCTTCGTGGAGGCGCAAATTCTTCTGGTACTGTATGGGGCTTACGGAAGTCACTTTTCTGAAATGCCTGTGGAATGTGGTGGGCGCCATATTCGCGCGCCTTGCCAGCTCCTCTATTTTTATAGGCTTGTCGTAATTGCCTTTGAGCCAGTCCACGGCGCGCATAATGCGGTTGTTCTGCGTGCCGTACGTGCAGAATCCGCGGATGTGCCCGCCGAGAGGCCCGACCAGCAGGCGCGAGTAAATCTCCCTTATTATTATTGGAGCGAATATAGGTATGTCGCCCTCGCTGTCGAGAAGCCTCACGAGCCGCAAAAACGCGTCGAGCATTCCAAAGTCCGCATCGGCTACGGCAATCCCGCGGCACGGCCCCCCGCCCACCGGAAGCGTGGGCATTTCCGAGAGAAGGCGCGACACCATTCCCATGTCGAGAGCGAGCGATATCGCCAGCGCCGGCTTTTCGGGGCTGCCCTCGGCGACATAGCTCGTTCCGGGCACGTCTACGCCGGAAACGAGGCACTGCCCCGGCCCGTACGAATATTCGTCCCTGCCTATCAGCGCCCGCTTGCGCCCTTGGAGCATCAGCACGATTTTCGTCTTGTAAAAGCAATTCTCCGAACGCTTGGACTCGTCCACCCTGAAAAATTCGAGGCCCGGAACCGCGCACGAATATGCCCCCGGGCGGGGAAGCCGCTTCAAGACCGCCTTTTTGAGGCGGGAATAGATTACGGATGCGTTCATGGAAAAAATTTTTTAAATGCCTCCGCGCGTGTCAAGACAATCGTCCGGAAGCGCGGCGCGCGGAAAATTCCCGAAAGGCGCGGCGCCAGACACGCCGCGAACCCGCAGCGGCCTATTTTTCGCGCCTCTTCCAATCCTTGATTTCTTCGAGGCGGGCCTTGTATTTTTTCTCGACGCCCTCTTCCGTCGGAACGTAATATTCGCGCCCGGCAAGAGAGTCGGGAAGGCACTGCATGTCTGTGAGTTTGTCCTTGAAATTGTGCGCGTACTTGTAGCCCTTGCCGTACTCGAGCTCCCTCATCAGCCTAGTCGGGGCGTTGCGTATGACGAGCGGCACGGGCTCCGCCAGATGTTTTAGGGCGTCGGACTTCGCGCTCTCGTAGGCGATGTAGACGGAATTTGATTTCGGCGACACCGACAGGTAGATTACGGCCTCCGCCAGGTGGACGGCGCACTCGGGCATTCCGATAAAATGGCAGGCTTGGTAGGCGTCCACCGCCACCCCGAGCGCCTTCGGGTCGGCGAGCCCCACGTCCTCGCCCGCAAAGCGCACGACGCGGCGCGCCACATACAGCGGGTCCTCCCCTGCCTCCAGCATCCGCGCGAGCCAATATACGGCGGCGTCGGGGTCGGAATTGCGCATGGACTTGTGCAGGGCGGAAATGAGGTTGTAGTGCTCCTCGCCGGTCTTGTCGTAGAGCAGCGACTTGCGCGAAACGCACTGTTCGACTATTTCGCGCGACACCTCTATGCGGCCGGAGGAATCGGGAGGGGAGTTGAGAACGGCCATCTCGAGCGTCGAAAGCGCGCTGCGCGCGTCTCCGTTGGCGAAATTGGCGATTGCCAGAAGCGAATCTCCGGAAATGTCCACGCCGATTTTCCCGAACCCCCTGCCGTCTTTCAGCGCGCGGGACAGCAGCCCGACAATCTCTTCCGTTTCGAGCGGCTTCAACACGAACACCCTGCACCTCGAAAGCAGTGCGCCGTTGATTTCAAACGAGGGGTTTTCGGTGGTGGCGCCTATGAGAATTATGCTGCCCTTTTCCACAAAAGGCAAAAAGGCGTCCTGCTGCGCCTTGTTGAAGCGGTGGATTTCGTCCACAAACAGGATGGTCTTGCCGCCGAAGCCGCCGTTCGCCTCGGCGCTGCGCATGACGTCGCGGATTTCCCTTATTCCGCTGGTCACCGCCGAAAAGTCTATAAACTCCGCGCGCGTTCTGTTGGCGATTATGCGCGCCAAAGTCGTCTTGCCGACGCCCGGAGGGCCCCAGAAAATCATGGAGGAAATCTTGTCGTTTTCGATCAGGCTGCGCAAAATCCCGCCCTCGCCGAGCAGATGCCTCTGCCCCGCGAACTCGTCGAGGCTGCGCGGCCTAAGGCGCGCCGCGAGCGGCTCCGAAGCCTCCCCGCCGCCCAGCGACATCTGCCGACTGTCATGCCCGCGCATACCTTTTACGCCCTTTGTTGCAATATCGGATTTTCCCGCGCGCGCGAAAGCCCGCAAGAAAAAAAATCCGCGCCCCTACGCCTCCAAATTCTCCGGCGGCGCAAAAACGGCGGCAGCCGCAATGAAACAAAAAGTCAAAAGCTTCTTGACAACCGCGGCGGCCGCGCATTTATTAAAAAGCTTTCAAATACGGTGGTAGTAGCTCAGTTGGTTAGAGCATCGGATTGTGGTTCCGAGGGTCGAGGGTTCGAGTCCCTTTTACCACCCCATTTTGAAAAGAAGCGCGGAAACGGCGTCGATTAAGACAACATTCCCGCGCTTTTTTTGGGTCAATACCAAAGGTTGTGGAATAGGTTGATTTTTTAGATTTGCCTTTCATAGATTCACCCCGCATTCCACGAGGACTCTCAGTCTGTAATTTTCAAAGTTTCTGTATCCATAGGCTCTGCGTTGTATCAACTTCATCTTGCGGTGGAAGCCTTCCGTTATTCCGTTATTTTTTGTAAATCTCCACATTCTGATTATCGGCGCAAACCATTCGCTTATCGTTTCCGCAAGCTTCCCAAACTCTGTCGGCGCTTCGTATTTCATTATCTTCATCATTTCCTTTAACTTTCTTATGTTATCCCTGCATTGCTTTGCCGTCTGACTCTTTTTATTCAATAGCCCGCATAATCGCTCCTTAAATTCGTACGCAAGCTCTATTGCCGGATTTCCCCTAAAAAAGCTTTTAAGCCGCTCCATCTCTTGCGCTTTTAGCCTCTCTCTCCTTTTCCGCAAAGGATAAGTAATCGATCTCTTCCACTTTACTTCTTCCTGCGCACTCTTGCAAAATTCCATAAAGTGGTGGAGCACTAATCGTATCACATGAAACCTATCCGCTACTATCTTCGCCCTCGGAAAACATCTCCTTACGATACTTCGATATCCGCTCGATAAATCCATGCAGACGACCTTCACCTTCTCCCTGCCTTTGTACGACATTAGCGCGCCTGCTATATCGATATGCCTCTTCCCTTTAATAACATCGTATACCCTGTGGTGCGATAAGTCGGCTATCGTAGTCGCAAACTTGTAACCCTTGTGGATTGTGTGCTCGTCTATTCCTATAATTTCAGGACAAGGATAGTTGATTTGCTCTTTGAGCTTTTGCTCGTACCTACTGTGGATTGCCCGCTCAACCGTGCTTGCAGATATGCGGTAAATCCGGGCAATAGCCTTATTGCAAACGTTCCGAGCGTATTCACTTACGAGCCTGTTTTTGAACCTCTCCGAGTGACGAGCGTAAGGCCTTACTCCCTCAAGCCTTTCGCGAAAGACCCTTCCGCAATCGAGACACTTGTAACGCTTGCATTTTACCTTGTGATGATAAATAGCTCCGTTTTCAGAGACGTGCTTAATATAACGCCGGTAGGAATCGTAATGTATCAAACGATGCGACCCGCATAAGCAGTCGGGTATACCCGACTGCTTATGCTCAACTTCCGCAAGCGAAAAGTCTTGACTAACTCTTACCGTCCTGAGTATCTTATAACCCTTGATTAACACATTGGGCATTGTAGAACATTTTTTATTCTCTTTGCCCTCTTTTTTTTCTCTCATTCCACAATCTTTGACGTAGAGCGCTTTTTTTTGTACCCACTCCAATCCGCCACAACCCCGCATTTACAAAGCCTTCGCGCCCTATCCCACCACATTGCCGATTCTCAAATCGGAATCCAATTCGCAAAAACCGCCCGCATTTAAGACACACAAAAGTCGCAAAATCCTTAAAATTCTCGAAAAGTCTCAAAAGAATCTTGGCTCGGGCAACAGTTCTTGTCTTAAATGCAACCCCTAACGACATATGCACAAATTCCGAATTTTGGTTTTTCATATTTCGGAGAAGAGCAATTCCGACTGTTCGGACGGAGGCAATTGCATAAGATTCATAATCTTGGAAACCCTAAAACGCGAGATTCCGGTAATTCGGGAAATATGCGAATAATCCTCGGCTTCCCCCTTGGCAAGCCAGTCGTCGAAAACGATTGCAAATGCCATAAGCTCGGCCTTTCGGGTCGGTCTGGCCCTTTGCGGCAGGGGTTCCGGTCTTTCGCCGCGGACGATTTCGCTCCGCCCGTGCCGCCCCGATTTAATGTATATTTTGCTTCTGACTTCCATTTTTCGCCGTTTCGATGTCTATTCCGTTTTCCCTGTAAAAAACCGATATTTCGCTCTTTTCGCCGAAATACACGACTTTTTCGACAAGCAGCCCCAAAAGTTCGTACTTCTCCTTGAAGTTCAGATTCGCCCATATCCCGTCGAAATTTCCGAATATTCGCTTCAACTCCGCTTCCGACTTCGAACATTTTTCCCCGAGTATTTCGGTTCGTTTTCGGCAGATTTCCAACGCCTCCGAATGCCGGATTTCCTCCCTCCGCAAATCCTCCGTTTTCGGGGAATCCGTACAGCCCGCAAGTTCCGCACGGATTTCGGACAGCGCCTTTTCGAGCGCGTTTTCCCTTGCAACAGAATCGGCAAGTTCCGCACGGACGCTCTTTGTGAAATTGCCGACAACCTCCGCGGACAGTTTTTCGTCGGACGATATTCCGGAAATTTCCCCGACGATAAACTCCTCGATAGCGGCGGCAGGCAACGACGGATACGGACAGCTTTTCTAGCCTTTTTGGACGGCGTTTTGGCATACATAGTATCGGTATGTTTTGCTGCCGCCCTTGCGCGTATATTTGTTCGTCATCGGGCGGTTGCAGTGCCCGCAGTAGAGAATTCCCGAAAGCAGACCCTCCGTCTTCGTCCTTACCTTTGCCGTCGTCCGCTCGCGGAAGTTCGACGACAGCCGTTCCGCCGTTTTTTCGAAAACCTCCGCGTCTATTATCGCCTCGTGTTCGGCGGGATAGATTTCCCCCTTGTATCTGATTTTTCCTATGTAGGCGGTATTTTTCAAAAGATAGTACAGAGTGCTTTTTGTGAAAGCCTTTCCGACGTGCATTTTCCCGCCGACAGTCCTCCAAGACTTCATACGGATGTTCTTCTCCTCCAGTATTTCGAGCGTCCTGAGCGCGGAACGCGTATCGAGATATGTATCGAAAATGGTGCGCACGGACTCCGCCTCCGCCCGATTTACGACCAGACCGCTCCCGTCGGGGGAAATGTCGTACCCGAGTATGGGAACTCCGCCGACCCATTTGCCTTTCCGTCTTGCGGCCGACATCTTGTCGCGCGTTCTTTCGGAAATCAGCTCCCTTTCTAATTGGGCGAAAGACAAAAGAATGTTTAGCGTCAGCCGCCCCATCGAATCCTTCGTGTTGAAATGCTGCGTTACGGAAACGAAGGATACATTGTGCTTCTCGAACAGTTCGATGATTTTCGCAAAATCCATTAGCGAACGCGAAAGCCTGTCGACCTTGTACACGACCACTATGTCTATCTTCCCGTTTTCAATATCGTCGAAAAGTTCCCGCAATGCGGGACGCTCCATGTTGCCGCCCGAAAATCCGCCGTCGTCGTAGTGTTTGTCTACGAGAACCCAGCCTTCGTGTTTTTGCGACTGTATGTAGCTTTCGCCGGCTTCGCGCTGGGCTACCAGAGTGTTGAAATCCTTTTCAAGCCCCTCGGAAACCGATTTTCTCGTATACACTGCACATCTGAAAATTTTTCCGTTTTTCATAAATTGAAAAATTTGAATCCGTTCCAGTTCGTTCCCGTTACGTCCCTCGCTATCCCCGAAAGCGCGGAATATTTTCGTCCCTCGAATTCGAAGGCGTCGTCCAGACGAAATTCTCCCTGTCGGTGTTGGGGTATGCAATCGAAGACAAAAGGCCGTCTCTGTATCGGAATTTTACTTCGCGTTCGGGAATATTAAACGGCTTCCAGCTTGCCAGCATTTCGGAGTCGCCTTCGTATGCGAACTTGTGCGAAATCGGCCCGATTTTAAGCGAGACAAGTCTGTTAAGTTCGTCGTATTTTGCGGAAAGCAAATTGTATACCGCTGTGTCCGTGCGCTGTTCGATTCCCGTAATGCGGATTCCCTTGGTTTTGAAATACAATTTCCTGCCCGACGGCGCTTCGAGCGATTTCAACTCCCCTTTGTCGTAGGCATAGACGAAGCGGTCCTTCGATATTATGTAGATTCTGTCGGGCTCCTGTTTTGCGTTGCCCTTATATGCTATATACGGAGTTTTTATGCGGGTAGGTCTGTATCCGAGTATCGGATAGTTTTTGCTGTTCCATTTGAAGAAATATTCCTCTCCACCGGGGGAAAGCCAAAATATGCCGCCGTTTATCGGCGCGACATACGATGTCAGTTGCGGAACCGTCCATTGCGAGAAATATTCGAGTTCTCCGAACGGGTATTTGGAAATGTTGTGCTCCAAATATATCGGGAATTTGAATTCGGGCGAACCCGACAGCATTCCGAGCCCCATACGTTTGTATAGTTGCCCGTCCAACCTCAACTGCCCGTTGTGCAGGACCGGAGATTCCCAAGAGGGAGTCGCAAATAGATTAAAACATATTATAATTGCCGACAGTATGCAACAAATCGCTCTCATATACGACATACTACAATTATATTTTATATTATCAAGAAAATTCCTTGACACTTTTGTACAAACATAGAATATGATGATCAGTTCCGCGATTATACGGCAAGGAGTACGTTATGAAACAATACATAAAAAACACATTTGGCATCCTTACAATTGCACTCGCAGCCTCCGCTGCTACTGCGGGCGAAATCGAGCAGTTTATTTCGGAAACGATGGCGGAGAGACGGGCGCAGAACGCGCGGGAAGCGGTGAAGACCGAAGCCAAATCCGAGATTCAACAGATTGTTTTGCCCGAAAGCAAACTATCGGCAAAAGCCAAGTCGTTAAAGTCCCGTAGTTATAGATATGACAAAGCTGGCAGGCTTGTTTCCGTCGTGTGCGAAGCCTGTCCAGAACTGAACGAGAGCTATATTTACGACAAACAGGGTAATATCCTTGAAAAACGTGTCGGGAACAAAGCATTTACCTATAAATACGACACAGCGAACCAATTGGCTTCGATGGAGTCGGCGGAAGGTCTGCGCGAATATGTCTACGATATGGCGGGACGCCTGATTGAGGAAAAACTCAACGGCAAAACCGACATAAAGTATACCTACGGCTACTTGGACAAAGTTACGGAAGTAAACCGCAGGGGGAATATCACAAAGTTTGTATACGACGGCGTCGGAATGTTGGCGTCTAAGATATCGTCAGACGGGAAAGTCGAAAACTGGATGTGGGACGGCTTGGCTTTGATACGTCGCGGAAAGGACATTCACGTCAACGAACCGCATATTTCAGGCGGTGTCCCGATTGTCTCCAAGACGCCAAACGGAACTCAATTTCACGAAAGCGACTTTCTGGGAACGACGCTCTGGTCTATCGATACTAAAGGCAATGTTGTATCGTTCCAAAACGACACGATTTTCGGCGACGGAACGATAAAAACAAACCGCTGCGCAAGATTTACTGGTAAGCCCTACGACGAAGACTTGTAGGCGTTTCTATTCCCATTCAGAAATTATGACGAGAAATCCGCCCGTTGGCGTTCCTCAGATCCCGCAAGTTATCCGGATGGTGTTAATGGGCATTTCTATGCAGGTGCTCCTACAATGGGGTTGGACGTAATGGGAACGGCTTGGGGGGATTTGAATTTTGTTGAACATTTTTATTTTGGAAATAGTAGAGCTGTTAATTTAAGTGAAACAGGATTGTCATCCGCTGTTGAAAACTCAGCCATTAATAAAGGTATAAAATCTCGTTTTGGCGATCAAATTCTTATGGCTGCTGAACAAACAGCTCCGGCAACGGGAGATTTTAGACAAACTTTTGCAAATAGTTATAATTTTGGAGATGTTTGTTTTTCTATAAGGAATGCATCTATGTATGGTTTTTTTGATGGAACAGTATCACTAGTTGAAACTCTAGATAATGGAATGGCATTGTATTCATATTCGGGAAATGCAACCATTAATTTTCTAGATACATTTACAGACCCTCTTTCCGTAATAGAGTACATATACGGGAGTTCAACTTCGCCGGATGTTCCATCTTGGCTTCTCGCTGCAGCTAATGTTGGCGGAATGCCTTATGATATATACGGTGGTTTCACTTGGGCATACAAAGGAACATTTGAAAAATAGGCGAAAAATGAAAAAGTTATTTCTTTTCCCGATAGTTTTGCTTTTAATTTCATGCTCGAAAGAGCTGAACGTTTTATTACCCAATAACTATGTATGGTGTGGAGATAGGTATGGATGTGGAGATGTATCGTATATTGTAAATGAAAAAGCAAAAATGAAAATAGAGTACGTATTGGATATATTTGTAGAGCGCGATTTCGTTTATGGGTGTTTTGCTCCGCAACGTACTTACGATAAATACTTTATACTAAATACCAGCACAAATATTTTGCAAAAATTTAACGATACAACAGATTATATCAAAGAATTGAAAAAGAAGAATCTTCCGTTCGGGTTTTTAGAACGTGCTGTTAATATACTTGAAATTAGAAAAGGGTATAAATTGGATTACTGGAATTCCAATCCGCATAATCAATAGATGGTTTTATCATCAAACAAGTTACGATGTTGGGGCGTTTCCAAATGAAAAGAGCGATAATACAGTTTACTTGCGCTATTTTTGTCGTATCGTTTGCATGTGCAAATGAGAAAAATTTAGCGGAAGATTTTAATGATAATGTAACGTTTCTTACAAAACAGGATCAAAATGCGATAGATTACAACCCTTCAATACAGCTTGCGGTAAACGACAAATCCTGTGTGCAACGTGGATATATTGAAGATATTTTGCGCAACGAAAGGCTTCTGCGACTGTGGTCTAACAGACTTTCAAACAAGCATTCGGGTCATTATTTGGTTTTAATGTCCAGTGAAAATAAAAATCCGACATTGGTTGATATCGCCAAATTTCAGCCAACAACAACGATTCAGGCTTCCGACTTAAAAATTGAGATTGTTTCCCGTGAAGCGCAGGGTAAATACGACTTCAAAATTCAGACAAAAATAGGAAGTTTTGAACGTATTGAAAGCAAAAATTGTTACGATTTAAAATCCGATGTAACATACATATCGAGCTACAACATAGCCAGTAAGCATTACTGGCTATACAGTCTTATTATAAGATAAACAGGCTAAACGTAAAAGACAAACCGCCCGTTGCGGTCCTCAGATCCTATCGGATTCCCAGACGGGATTAACCAACATTTTTATGCAGCAGTTCCGACAACATCATTTGATATTTTGGGGTTGAAAATTGAATACGAGGGTGGCAGAGAAGAATATATTCGTGATTTGCTGAATAAGTTGGTAGATAACGACATCTTAGGGTATGGGAGTTTAACGGCGAAGGAATTTATAGACAAATTGGAAAACTCAAAACATGTTCACAAAATTATTCTTGGCAATGAAAACAAAACTTCACCAACGGACACCCAAAACATTTCAAATCCGGAAAAAGGAAGCGGTTCTACAATTACGATTAATCCTGGAGATGAGTGGACAAATCCAAACGGAGGAGGTTGGCAGCGACCGGTTGAGCTAGCGCTAATGCACGAATTGATTCATTCAACACAATTTAACGAAGGAAGATTTGACAATACAAGAGAAGGAGGTATCGAACGATCCGAAATAGAAGCATGTCGAGAAACAAACAGAGTATTACTGGAAGGAAAAGCAAACGGTTTTGTGGGAGTACAGGATATATCTGTTAGGACTTCGTCATCTGGAGTTCGCCTACCAGATAGTGCAATAAATCCAACACCTAGGACAAAATGAAAAAATTATTTTTAATATATATACTTACTTCGATTATCGCCAATTATGCCCTTGCAAAATTAGGCATAGATATTCCTGAAAAAATGTATACTTCGGTAGAGAATGTACCTATTTTGAAGGGAACAAAGCATGTTAACAATGAAGTCGTGGAAAGAGATAAACAAGTAATAACCCATTTTCTTGATTATTTATATTCCAACAATGCATACATAAAACGCAAGATTTCAAGTATGGTTAATTCGGTAATAGATACGAATGAAAATATGATTTATAGTTTTCTTATGATATATCCGGAATCGGCTGGATATGATTATTACATTCTCACAGACAAAAAGCTAATAAACGCTGCCGTTTGCCCGTTTTTGGACGGGGAGGATGACAATTATTTTGTTGTTTTCAATTACAGGACGCACACAAAAAGAGAATTCAAGCTACTAACTTCCAAGCTTGAAGATTTGAGAACTTATAAAGGCTGGATTTCTCCGAGAGGCGCAACTGCTATACAATTTCTTTTCTTCTCCGTATACCAAAACAATATTCCCGTTAATACATTTGTACTATATGGAGATTTCGATAACGGCGCACCCAACATTGAAAAAGTATATCAAACATGCTATGATTTTACATCCATATTACAGCAATCCAGAGTGAAAGATTACTTCAAGTATAAGCTTGATAAATCCAAAGCGGTCTCCAACTAAGTCAGAATCGAATATATCATGTCTTCTTGTTTGTACAAAACGGGAATACTTTTGGTAGTGTTAACGGCTGCGGTTTGTTATGGCGCACCTCTTCGCAAATGGACGAACACCGAAGGCAAGTCGTTTTCGGGGACGATAGTCGATTGCGACGGTGAAACCGCGATGTACAAGGTTTTCGGACGCAACAAGCTTGTTGAAATTCCGCTTTCGCAATTGTGCTCCGCAGACAGGCGCATTGCGGTGATTGAAGCATACAAGCCGAAGTACGAAGCCGCCCTCAGACATCTGAAAAGTGAGGCCGCCAAAACGTCGAAAGACGTTTTTCTAAACAGGGAGCACATTCCGTATTTGAACGACATCGGAATGTATCTAAAGGAAATCGTAAAGCCCGTTGCGGAGAAGTTCAAGCCCGAGGGGGAATTCGACGAGTCGGACGACTATTGGGTTCGCGTCCATTCGGGAATGGTCTATTTTGCGACGACTTGGCTGGAGGAACTTTCAAACCAAGGTGAAATGCTAAAAACTGGCGAAGCGCGTCCGCCGAAGCTGAAGGATACCCTTCGTCACATAGGCGATTTCTACGAATTTTTCGCCGAAACGCACGCAGGTAAGAACTATTTCAAAGGCAGGCTCGGGCGGCAATTCCCCGTAAAGTTCAAGCCAAAGAACTATATTCACGACAACCAGCCCTACCACTACTGGGTTTATCTTCCGCAAAAATACGATAAAGAGCCGCTGCCGCTCGTATTCTTTTTGTGCGGCATAGGCGAATTCGGGACAAGTCTCGACGCCGTCCTTACAAACGACCTGCCCAAGCTTCTCGAAACGCGGAAAGACTATCCGTTTGTCGTGATCTCGCCGCAGGACAACGACAGGGTTTCGCGTCCGCCCTATTTCAACGAAATCCTCGCCGACGCGAAACGCCGCTTCAAGATAGACGAAGACAGAATTATCGGGACTGGGCTGAGTTCGGGCGGCACCGGAATTTGGCGTTGGGCGTTGAACAACCCCGATGTCTTTGCGGGCATAGTTCCCGTCTGCGCCGTAATGCCGTTGGAGGAAATCAAACAATTAAAGGATATGCCCGTTTGGATATTCAACAACGAATACGACAAGGTTTGGATTCAGGAAATCGCCATCGCGAATATGAAGGATAATCCGAATTTCAAGTACACCATATTTGCGGGCGCAAAAGGGCACGACGCTTGGAGCAAGGCATATAGCGTGAAAGGCTTGGAAGAATGGATGTCGAAGCTCGACAGAAAAAACAATTCGGACAACGCATCAAGCGTTCTTGCACAATACAAAACCGAAAACAAGCTCACGCCCCCGCAGGTTAAGGTCGAAAAGGGGCAAAACTACCTTATGCTCGCGTTCGACCCCACGGCAAAAAACGGCAAATACGCGACCATTTTAAACGCCCATTCCTCGCGCTACGGTTCGCTTCACGATTCGTATTTATACGACGCGCTAAGCGCAATCTACCAATTCCAGCATTTCGAGATGAAGCAGCCGGCGACTCCGCGCCCCGTCCGTTTCATAAACATAAAAAAGCCCGACGAATACAGCTTTGCGATTCCGATAAAAAACTTCCAGAAAGTCGATATAAAACCACCGTTCGAAGTTAGGGATTTGCCGTCATATAAATGTTACAGCGCGTATTTTGTCTCCGAAACCGAAGAACCGTCGGCGGCATTCAACAGGCTGCGGCGTATGGCGACCGAAGCGGGGTATTCGCTGACGGGGCAGGACAGGATTGTCTATCTGCAAATGCTTTTCTCAGACCGCAACATTTACGAACTGCAAGTGGGAATCAGGTAATGGAGGGGATTTTCTATTTCGGCGACCAGTTGCGGTGGAATTTGGGATTCGAAACCCCGAATATCGCGGGCGCACTTGTTGCCGTAGCGATTGCGTTTCTTTTGCCTTTTACCTCTAAAATTCCCGACACAAAGCGACGCTTACTTGCATTTGCCGTTTTGCTTGCCGTAGAAATTTTGCTATGGGCTGTCTTGGCAAAAACATATTCGCGCGGCGCACTTGTCGCTGCGGGCATTTGTTTTATATGCTGTAATGCGTTTATGTTTTCCCGATCCGAAAGTAAATGCAGGATTTTGGGAATTGCGTTGGCAAAGGCGGTTGCGGTATCGGCAATTTTGCTTTATACGGGTTTTGCGAACAGAATATCTCCCGAATATATCAACAACGACGGCTCGACTTCCGGAAGAATTGCGCTCTGGACGGGAGGGCTTAAAATGGTTGCACAAGCTCCCGTCTACGGCTGGGGAGTGGATAAGTCGGGTGAAGAATACATAAACTGGTATCAGGATTTTTCCGACGAACGCAAATATGCGGGAATGGTGAACAGCTACCTACATGTCGCGGTAGAACGCGGATTGCCCGCTTTGTTTGCCGCGCTTTCGATTCTTGCGTTTTTGTTTTTTGCCGACTTCCAATTGTGGCGAAAAAAGGGGGATTTGTTTGCGCTTGCTTTGGGACTGGCGTTGTTGTCGCTATGCGTTTCGAATATTTTCAGCACGCTGTGGATAGTTTCGTCAATCCGATATACGGGCATAACCATTGCCGCAGTTTCCGTGATTTATGCGATTTTTAAAGGACGGAAAATTTTGACTTTTGCGAAAATTGCAATACTTTCAATCGCCTCTGCTGCTTCGATTTGTCTGTGCCTGTATCTTGCGGGACTTGCCTTGCAACCGAAGTTTATTTCAAAACATTCGGACCACATAACACTTGCCCCTAATAAGCCGACCGACAAGCGTATCGCCGTTATAGCAGACAAAGACACATTCGGAAAATACTTCGGAAAAACGCTTCGTAATGCCTATGTAAAAGCGATTCCAAAAGCCGTTTTGGACGTATACTACGAAATTCCCGAAAATGCGGAAGTATACGACAAATTCATTGTTACGGGAAAATTCGCCCACACTTTCCAGCCGCCGACATCGGCGAAAATAGTCTACATAAATCCAATCGGCAATCCGCCACCCCCAAGCGGCCTAACCAACGCGACAATCTACCTCCCCCGCTTCGACATCTACAACCAAAACACCAAATGGATAAACGCCGCAAAAAAGGCTAAAATAACGCATTCTTTCATCGAAACTTCCTCGAATCAAATTCCCGAAACGACAATTCAATCCGAATTTTCAAATCGGTAGCCCAGACCGATGACCTCCTCGAAAACAAAATTCTTGCCAAAATAGGGAATAATTTTCCGCCAAATCAGGGAATTATTTCAAGCCAAATCGCGGAATTCGGAACACAAATAGCCAGACGACAACATATTCGAGTGTTTTAAGATACTGACAGGCTAGGATTTTTATATACAAGCCCTATCGTTCTCTGCTATAATCTCCGAATGAATGAAGTTGAACAACGCATTGTCGGAATTTTCAGGGAACGTATAAAGGGCAGAAAACCGGATGTTTCAGCATCCCATTCACGACAAATCCAAGGATTTTATTAGGCATGAAGTAGGCCTCTTAATTAAGAGATGCCTTATTCTCGCGCTTGAATTCTTGATCTCATTCTTTGAGTAAGTTTTATTTGCGTAAGAGTCGGATATGTCCTAAGAATTTCGTTATACAAATCTTTCCCCTCGTCATCAATCGTTACCGTAACGACTATTGCGTATTTTATTTGCTCTATTGGAGAATACCTCTGAATTAGTCTTAGTTTTATATATGGATCGGTAAAACTGGATGCCAATCCTGTTGCTGACTTTTTTACGATAGGCTCCCATTTGAGATTGTCCTCTCTTAAATCAGATTCAATTCGATACTGCTTAATACTTGCTCTCGTTTTATCGTTATAGAACAACGCGCTTTCTATGCAGGACTTTGTGTAATCTGACGTATTTGTAATATCTATATCTGGCAAAGCAGCTACTGTCCAATCAACCTGTATTTTCTTCCCGTTTCGGCAACTTTCAGGGAGAGGAATCTTTAATTTAATAGACACATTAGTAGACAATTCTCCTTGGCATAATACGGTAACGCTTTGAGGCGAACAGTACAGTATCGATTCTTCTGAATCCGGAAGAATTCCATAACCCATATCTATTGTCGGAGTTTGATCTTTGCCTGGTTGCTTTGCCGCATGAATTAACAATGCACGCGAAAGGAGCGGAGTAGACGAGAGAAATCCTTTATCTATAGAAGCTCCCAATGCAGTTACAATTGGCGTTGAAAAACTAGTTCCCATTGCCGATGTTAATTTACCGGGCTTCAAAGCTAAAAGTTGAAATGGTATATTTTCAGAACCCCCAAAAGCCATCAGATCAGGTTTTATTTTCCCTGACTCACGTCCTGGCCCCTTACATGAATATGGAGCTCTAATCTTCTCTCCATTTACCACTGTATACGCACCAACTCCCAATCCATTAACCATATCCGATGGAGCCTGAATTCGTTCAAAACCAGAAACATCTCCATCATTTCCAACGGCGACATAAAATGAAATATTTTTCTCGTGGGCGAGACGATCTAGTACATATGTAAATCTCGAGATATTATCATCTTCAATGGGACCCCTTGGCCCAAAACTCAAATTATAATGTTTTATTTCTGGATACTTTTTTACCGTTTTTTCGATGATATCAATAGCTTCGTACAAATCAACGTCGGTACGATCGGAAGTCGGAAATACCCTAATACTACGAACCTTAAAATTTGGAACCGGAAGTGAATCGGTACTCTGATACTTATTCATGGCTCCGTATAGTAATATACCGGCAACTGCCGTTCCATGTGCAAGAGCCTCAATGTTCGGTTTTGTTTTCACCGAAAGATCATTGTCCTCAATAACATAATCTTTCAAATGTGGAATTGACACATCAACACCGCCATCAAAAAGCCCCACTTCAAATGTATCTTTAGGGATATCTCCAACTGGAGGCAAGGGGGCAATTAAAGTATCGCTATTTCTTAGAGGGAAGAATTCTATTGATCCAATTGAATGTATTGTTCTCAACATATTTGACGTAACAATACCACCTAAATTCCTTTTTTCCATTTCACACGAAACAAAAAAAGGTGAATTTGGATAAGATCTAACGATAATGTTTGTAGCCCCATGTTTAGAAAGAAGGTTCTGTATATATTCAGCCTCTTTTTCCTGATAATACCGAGATCTATGAAATACAATTTCAAAACAATGAGTATCTTCCCTTGAGCCTGAAATCTTCTCTCGTTCGGTAAGTTGGTTTATTTTTGAAATTTTACATACAGCATCCGCAAATCTTGGATTCGCTTCTTTATCGCTAAATTCCAATAAATTAAGGAATTTTTCAAATTCGGACTGTTTCCCAGACAAGAACAGCAATCTAGATTCGACAGTACTACGTCCACGTTTATTGAATTTTTCGCGTTTTGATTCTTTTTTTACATCACCAATCGTTGCTTTATAATTTCTGGAACCTATGGTTTTTATTCCAGTAAGACTTTCTATTATGGCATGGGGACTATGTGATTTTGCAATGAAATCTGGGGCAAGTCTTGCACACATAACTATTTCATCACCCAAGCGCAATTCGTCAGAAGTTTTGATGAAATTTCGAATTTGATCTTCTATCTGCCTCTTCAAATATACTCGATGCTCATTATATTCCTCTGGGATAACAGGTGCTCTGCCCCCTACTGGAACTTTTATTCGGGAAATAAGAGATTCCCCGTTTGTTAACAATAATCTTTTTTCTTTTTGATCCATAAAGTTACTTATTTATATGATGTTGTATAGTACTTGGAGCCTTCCCCGTTACAAAAGCAATATCCCGAATTGTCATGTAGTTATGCATATCCTTAAAAAGAGCGGAATAAACTTGCTTCAAAGGCTTTGGACTGCGCCTAGAATATTCTAAAAATATACATTTTGACAATGGGTTATTTTCTAAAAGATGATGCCTGAGTGCTGCGCGGAAAAGAGACGTAACATCTGCGCAATTATAGCCAACAAGCGCTCTAGAAATTGGATATGACAAATTTTCAATAGAGTCAGAATAAAAATTTGAGAATTCGTTTTTATAAATTGTCCTTATCGTTTCAACTGACGGAAGTGGCATTTCTATCGTTAAATCGAAGCGTCGATTTATGGCAGGATCAAGCAATTGAGGATGATTGGTGGCAGCTATTATTATTGAATTCAAATTCCATTCTTCCAATTCTTTTAGAAGTACATTAACAATTCGCTTCAATTCTCCTACCTCCGAATCGTCATCTCTGCGTTTGGCAATTGCATCAAATTCATCCAGTAGCAAAACACATGAATTATTTCGCGCGAAATCCAAAACCCTTCTCAAGTTTTCTCCCGTCTTTCCCAAGTAACTAGAAATAGATGCAGCTAAGTCCAATGTTGCAATAGGAATTCGAAGTTGTTGGGCAATCCATTTAGCCAGCATTGTTTTGCCGGTACCGGGTTTCCCTGTCAGAAGAATTTTCTGAGTCGGCAACAGCCCATTTTTCAACAAAACATCTTTTTTAGATTGCTCGTCGAGAAATTGTTTAACCGTAGATTTTACTTCTTCAGATAGGATAGGCATTTCAGTTGAGAAATTTTCATCAACTTTAAGCAAAGACAACCCCAAGTCCCGATCTGCTGGAGGTAGCATAGAAGATCTAAACTGCGACATTCCTGACGAATATCGCTCCATCACATCTGCAAATTTCTCGGAAAATTCGCGGTCTTCCTTTGTGGAACGCAAAATTTTAAGGCATATCAACTCGGATTTTTTTACATCTCCCGCTAATGCTGACTGCGCCAAAGCAACAAGCAAACTGTTTTTTGTTCGATTATTTTCAATGGTTTCCATTTTTTCGAACAAACTTATTGCTGAAATAAAAAGCGCTGTCAATATTTTTGTTCGATTTTTGTGAAAAATATCTAAAAATACAAAATCCGATCAAGGGTGTAAGTGCTAAAATTTTGAGTTCAAAGCTTATCCGCCCCCGACTTACAGCATGATGAGCACAAGGCAATCAACATTATCAACAATACGTTAATCCATACAACATTTATTCATTTTTTATATTGATTTAAATAGAGGCTTCTTGGATAATCGAGGCAATGCAAAAGAAAACGATGTTTGTAAGCAGTGTACAGAAAGAATTTGAGTCGGAACGACAGTCTTTAAAGGCAAAGATCCTATCGAATCCGCCCCTAAACAAATTCTTCGATATATTTCTTTTCGAAAGCACTTCGAAAAGAAATAAAAACACATACGTAAAAACGTGCAGACTACCAAACACAACACAAATCTATGTCAGATAAAAATTTGTTATACATTATGTAGGTTTATTTTATAATGCCAAAGGAGTTTAAGATATGAGTATGTTGAAAAAAATTTTTTTGTGTCACGCCAGTGAAGACAAAGAATATGTACGAATACTGGCAAAATCACTAACTAGAAAACATATAATATTTGATGAATTGTGCTTCAAACCAGGAGAAGACTTTAGATCTGAAATAATAGATGGATTAAACAAATCTTCAATTTTCGTTTTTATCGCATCGAAAAAATCGATTGAAAAATATTGGTGTAAATATGAATTAGACATAGCAGAACAGAAATCAATCAAGGGGGAAATCGAAAAAAGTTTAGCATTAATTATAGACAATACGCTTACTCCTGATCAATTACCGGCATGGATCTCAAAAGTAAAATGTATAACATCATCCGCACCATCCTTAGCTGCAACTGATATTCAATCCATATTATTTTCAATTATTTCTACTGAATCTAAGAAAGAGTTTATTGGAAGATCAAAAGAACAGGAATTATTTATAAATGAATTAGCTGAAAAATCTCCTCATGTTATGGTAATATATGGCGTTGATGGGATAGGAAGAAAAACATTCATCGAACGCCAAGTTCATGAAAATTTAAATCTTCGAATTGGGCCATATGTTATCATCGAAAAAAATTATACTATTGATGATATTTATCCAATTTTACTCGAAAAAGTTGCCAACATTGAAACAATCAAGCAACTGAAAGATAATATTTCGCTTTTCCGTACCCTATCATACAACAAAAAACTAGAGGAAATATTAAAACAAATAGATATTATTTGCGACAATTCAAGAGCTCCATGCTTTGTTGATGTTGGAGGGATGTTAAATGAACAAGGTGAATATCACCGTTTTATTGGAGATATATTGGATCATATTTGCAACAGCAATAATGATCAATATTGTGTTTTCATTCAAAGAAGAAAGCCAAAAACATCAAGGCTGAATGAGAGCAGGATGTTATTGTTGCCCATTCCTCCACTTTCAAAAAATGAAACAACAATTTTGCTAAAAAATCTCTTATCTAAAAATAGAATCAAATTTTCAGCCGAACAAATATCATGCCTTATTGAGCAGATTGCTGGATACCCTCCTTCCGCATATTTCGTGTGCAAATATATCAATTTCTATGGAATTGATATAGCATGTGAAAGGTTATACGACATTGTTGATTATAATTCTAAATACGTATCCCCTTTTCTATCTTCAATTGATCTAACCGAACCCGAAAAAGAAATTCTTCGTTATATGGCATCTGAATCAATAATGTCGATAGATGCAATAGCTACGGCACTAGGAAAGCCTATAGAAGAGGTAGCGAGCATAGTCAAGAACCTTATAGACCTGTGCTTAATTAATCAATATGAAGGAGAATATATGCTCTCATCTCCAATACGGAATTCAGTGTTTAGAAAATTAGGAGTATTGGATGACGATTGTTACAAAGATGTACTAAAGAGACTGTCTGACAAATTTTGGAAAGATGAAAATATTGCGCCTTCTATATCTGTAATCGATGCAACGATACATTCTGCGGTAAGAGCTAATGTTCCTATAGGTCAGTATAATTGCTTTATTAATGAATCCACTCTCCTTCGATTTGCGGAAAGTTTTTATCGACAAAGAGAATGGAGGAAAACATTACTATATGCGAATCGTGTATTAGAATTAAGACCCGACAGTGAATGTGCAATAGCATTAACATTCAAGTCCTATGTTCAATTGGAAGAATGGGAGAAGGCTAATGAATTCCTTAAAAAAGCAAAAAACACAAAAAAATATTATTATTACGAGGGGTTTTTATACAAAAACCAAAGAAAATACAATGAAGCCATAGCTTCATTTGAAAAAGCTATTAACATAGGAGATAAGCATTATTCAGTGTATAGAGATTATGCTGATGCATTATTTAATTTAGGTCGTTTTTCTGAGGCCGAAAAAAACTTAAATATAGTATTAACTAAGGATAAAGGTAATATATTTGTTTTGGACTTATTGGTCAGGATTTACGAAAAACAGAATAAAATAGAAGAATCAAGAAATACAATTAAACTTTTAGAAAAAGAGGATCATGATGAATGTTTTATACATCACAGAATGGCTGATTTATTGTTGAGTGAACACAAATATAAGGAAGCTTTAGCAGAAGCAGAAATTGCGATAAGCAAGAATCGTAATCTTTTTGAAGCAAAGGGGCAAAAGGCAAATATATTATTAGAATATGGAAAGCTTGATGAGGCATGGCGCATTATAGATGCAATAAGCTGCGAGTTTAAAAACTTACGATTAGACGTACAAACAGGATTGAAATGCAAATATTTTATAAAAAAAGAAGACTGGGAATCTGCAATGATCTGTTATAACCAAATAGGAAATCATTCATCACCGCAAGCCGTAGGACTATTGTTGATGTTATTAAAAGGCAAGATTAACGATGCGAAATTAGGGATTTCAGAACGCATGGATGCAGAAAATGAATTAAAAAAGCTTTTGAATAAACCCTAATATTTGTAGAAAATGATAAAACCAGTATATGTTTCATAATTCCATTTTGACAGAAAACGAAGAAATTATAGAATAAAACTTTACTCGTCCAGCCAGATTTCTCCCTCGAAAACAAAATTCTTGCCAAACTAGGGAATAATTTTCCGCCAAATCAGGGAATTATTCCAAGCCAAATTGCGGAATTTGCTTGAAAATGATCAAGGGATTAGCTTAATATGACGAAAACAAATTAACTAAAATGGCTTATTTACAACGTATTTGCGACAAATTGCTAGCTTCCGAATTAAAAGCATCCGGGGCCGTCTTGATAGAGGGGGCAAAATGGTGTGGAAAGACTAGTACAGCTCAACAGGCGGCAAGAAGCTCGCTTTATATGCAAGATCCAGATAAAACATCATCGTATCTTGCAGCTGCCGATACAAAGCCATCACTTTTATTAAACGGAGAAACGCCCAAACTGATCGACGAATGGCAAATGGCTCCTGTTTTGTGGGATGCAGTGCGTTTTGAGGTCGATAAAAGAAATAAACCAGGGCAATTCATTCTAACAGGATCTGCAGTTCCGAGCGATAATCTTGTCGCACATTCGGGAACCGGAAGAATATCCAGACTTTTAATGAGACCGATGAGCCTTTGGGAATCGGGAGACTCAAATGGCTCAATTTCCCTAAAAGAATTATTTGATAAAAACACGGATATTTCCGCAACCAGCAATCTATCGATTGAAAAAATCGCCTTTCTAATATGTCGCGGAGGTTGGCCTGCATCAGTTTCACAGGAAAATGAAAGCGCGTTGAAGATGGCGACAAACTATGTCGAATCCGTAATAAATATGGATGTCCAACGGGTTGACGGCGTAGAAAAAAATCCCGAACGAGTCAGAATGTTGTTGCGTTCCCTAGCAAGAAATATCTCTACAATGGTTTCGGGACAAACCATAATGGCGGATATGGAATCCAACGATATCGGAATTTCTGAAAAAACATTGTCGTCATATTTAAATGCGTTAAGGCGAATTTTTGTTATAGAAGATACGCCTGCATGGATGCCGTCATTGCGTTCGAAGACGGCAATCAGAACATCGCCAAAACGAAACTTCGTGGATCCTTCTATCGCAACCGCCGTAATGAGAACAAATCCGTCTGGACTGCTGAATGACTTCGAAACTTTCGGATTTATGTTTGAATCTCTTTGTACGAGAGATATGCGTATTTATGCCCAAGCAAACGACGGCGCAGTCTTCCACTATAGAGACAAAAACGAGCTGGAATCTGATATGATAATAAGCCTACGAGACGGACGATGGGCACCGGTTGAAGTCAAACTCGGCAACAAACAAATTGATGAGGCTGCGAAAAATCTTCTTTTCCTACAATCGAAAATTAATACCGAAAAAATGGGAAAACCGTCATTTCTTATGGTTGTTACGGGAGGAGAATTCGCCTATACGCGCGACGATGGAGTACTAGTAGTCCCGATTGGATGTCTAAAGGTGTAATTACATAATATTGGAAGTGTATGAAGCTATTCAAATATATTGCCCCAGAACGAACTGGATTTTACCAGAATTATGCTTGTAAGATACCTAGCAATAAGTGCGAACAAGTATTGGGAAAGGAAAATCTTATTGATGGATTTTTTCCAAATCTGGAATTAGTTGCAAGCACTCCGGGGCGATTAAACGATCCCTTCGAATGTAAAGTAGACGTCAAAATCGACAGGAAGGCATATTTCCGTTCAATGTTAGAAGATCCCAACTCTTGCATTAAATATTTTCATAACAATTATGATAGAAAGATAAAAAACAAAACGGATTTAAAGCAATTCGTGCGGCAATTAAAAAAAGTTTCCATTTCGAAGATGTTCAAGATACATTGTGATGCTGTTGAGAATTCAAACGAAACGCTTATGGCGATAGTATCTTTTTCTATCGAACCGGATAATATATTGATGTGGTCACATTATTGTAAAAATCACAGCGGAATTGTTATAGAGTTCGATTTACCCTCTTCTCAAGAATACGAATTCAAAGAAGTAGAATATCTAGAAACACTCCCGCAAAGAAAATTGAATCATTTTAAAAATAGTGCCTATCCAACGGAAGCTTTTTATTCAAAATTCAATATATGGAATTATGAAAAAGAGGTCCGCATGATATTAAAGCGCCCCGAACATTTAGACAGAAACGAAATATTCAAATATAAGTTTTCGGCTGATTCAATAAAAAGCATTAGATTCGGAGCTCTAATAAACGACAATCTAATGAATGATATAATCCATCTTTGTGGGGAGAAATACCCGCATATAAGACTTCTAAAAATGGCGGTTTGTAATGACAAATATGCATTAATAGAACGCAACATATAGTCGACACACTATGCTGTTCTTGAAAAATGAGGAAATTCAATCTGACAACAAAAACTCGGGGTTCAATGTTTTAAGCAAGACAATGGAACAATGTAAATTCCGTCGCTTCGCCTGTAGGACATTTCTCCGACACCTATAAGAACCATCTTAAACGCCGGGGCTTTCATCTTTGTCGTATCTATGTTTGAGTAAAGTTTTTTCAAGGTTTCGATGCCCTCGGAAATCAAACGGTCACCGCCGAGTTTAATCTCTACCAGTCCGTAAACGCCGTTCCTTAAATGGACGACGGCATCGCATTCCAATCCGCTTTTGTCGCGGTAGTGGTAAACGTTCCCGTCAAGCGCCTCCGCGTAGATACGCAAATCGCGTATGCACATATTTTCGAACAGGAAGCCCATCGTATTTAGGTCGTTTACAAGATCATTCGGCCCCAATTCCAAAGCGGCGGTACAAACAGACGGATCGGTAAAATATCTGGTATCGGATGTACGTATTGCCGTTTTCGAGCGCAAGTTCGGATTCCATGCGGAGGAATCCTCCAGAACAAATATCTTTTTCAACGCATTTATGTACGAAGTTATTGTCATATCCGAAATGGAAACCGCTTCGTTCGCGGAAATATCCGCGGCTATGGAGGATATTTTTGCCTGCGTGCCTACGGAACGCGCGTACGAACGGAGGATTCTTTTTGTCCGTTCCTTGTTGCGCTCTACATTGTCCACTCTTGAAATATCGGCATTGACAATCGCGTCGAAGTAGTCGATTGCCTGTTGGAGGGCGACATCTTCTTCTTCGTCAATTGCTTTCGGCCAACCGCCACGACATATCAAGAACGAAAGCTTGTCTATATTCATAGACGATTCGCCTCGGATATCTCCATTCCCCGCAAACAACCCCGCAAGCGAAACTTGCCCGCTTGAATCTCCCGATTCATAGAGGCTCATCGGGCGCATAAGCATCTTCGAGATTCTTCCGATTCCGGAGTGGGATATTTCCGATGTTTCGGGCGGAACGGCGGAACCCGTCAAAATGAACTGTCCGAATTCGTCGCGCCTGTCGACCTCGAAACGTATGGCATCCCACAATTTCGGGGCAAGTTGCCACTCGTCTATCAGGCGCGGAGTTTCGCCCGACAACAAACGCGCAGGGTCGATTTCGGACAATTCGAGATACTGGCGTTTTCGTGCGGGATCCTGCATATAAAGGATGCTTTTTGCAATTTGACTTGCAGTGGTTGTCTTTCCGCACCATTTTGCCCCTTCAATCAATACGGCACCCTTCGCTCTTAATTTTCTATCGAGAATACCGTCTGCAATTCGATTTCTATACCTCTTCATAAAAGTCCTTTCCGTTTCTATTATGCCAAAAAGCTACATTGCATTATGGAGTTTGGCAAGTTTTTATTTTACAGTTTGGCAAATTGCTGTTATGGAATTCGGCGACTAATTGAAAATCCAACCATTGCATTATATTGATATGTTTTAATCAAAAAACAGAATTTTTCCGAAAAACAGATTAAAAACGGAAACGGACAAAAGAAGCATATAAACTAAGTCTATAAGTTGTATCTCGCTCAACTCCAGTTTGCGCTTTAAACGGATTGTGTTTTTTTCGACAAGAGAGTTTTTATGTAAAAAACAAAAGAAATTATCATTGCCAAAAAAGGTCAATATTAATACTGTCGAGATACAAAATTTAGATGAGTAAATATGGATTGCATGCTAAACCTCTACAAAGAAAAACAAGGATGCCATGTTGGATAATCTTCAACTAAAAGATAACCAATTTTATAACCCCTAAGTATTTTTTTGTAACTAAATTGAACTCCAACTGATTATTACACAAAGATTGAATGTAGATGATTTGGTCTTTACAAAAATAAAATCAATATGCCTTTAAGAAATATAGACTTCAACGCAATAAGACCTATAAAAGGATCAAAAGACAAGGGATTTGAAGAATTTATATGCCAACTTGCGAAAAGAGAAAAGATTCCAAATGCCGTTAAATTTATAAGAAACGGAACCCCTGACGGAGGGATTGAATGTTATTGGACACTTTCGGATGGGACAAAATGGGCATGGCAAGCCAAATATTTTCATAATAGTTTAGAGGATTCTCAATTTCGGCAAATTGAAAAATCACTGAATGCGGCATTAGCTAATGATGGTAGTATATCAAAGTACTTTATTGCAATTCCTATTGATCCACCATCTTCAAACATAAAAGGCAAAACCAATATGATGACAAAATGGAATCATCATATCAGTAAATGGAAAGAACATTATCCCAATACCGAGATTGTTGCGTGGTGGAATTCAAATTTGATTACATTACTGCAGAAACCAACCAATTTGCCCATTATGAAATTTTGGTTTGATAAAATGTTTTTGGATGATGGTTGGTTCACAAATCAAAACAAGTTTGCAATAAAAGATCTAGGGCCGAGATACAGCCCCGAAATAAATGTTAACATTGATTCTTCGGGAATTTTCGACGGGATTGAAGCAAGCAAAAAAGTACTTGAACGGTATGGTAAAAAATTGGATTCGCTTCTGCAAGAGCTTCGTGGGGTATTGAAATATGAACATTTTATTCCCAATGAATTATCGAAAAATTTAAAAATTTTAATAGATGAATTACTGAAGGCATATTCAAACCATGAATCAAATCTAAATGAAAAAATTGATTTCACCTTTGTAATAGATACAACAAAAAAATTATTAGAAATCATATACAAGATATATACTATTTCGGAAGAGAGCATCGACAATAAAAACATAGAAAAATCAAAAAACGATTCTGTTTTCAAAGAGTATAGCGACTTTAGGCGCAAATTAGAAACATGCAGGGATATTTTATACGATTTAGACGAATTTACCAATAGTTATCCTGTTAGACTATACGGTGATCCTTTCCTTGTCTTGACAGGAAATGCCGGCGTCGGGAAATCGCACCAAATGGCGTATTATATTGAAAACAGGAACGCACGCGATTTAAAATCTATACTTTTATTGGGACAAAAATTTACAAACACAAGAGACCCGAAAACGCAGATTTTAGAACAATTAGATTTAGACTGTAAATTTGACGAATTTCTCGAAGCCCTAAACACTAAAGCTGAAATAGAGCAAAATCGCATTATAATATTTATCGATGCCATTAACGAAGGCGCGGGATATAATTTATGGAAAGACAATCTAAACGGATTGATATTTCAAATAAAACAATATAAAAACTTGGGTGTTATTTTAAGTATAAGGAGCACATACATTACTCTTTTTGCCGATATACTAAAGGGATTTTGCAAATATCAGCTCGATGGATTCTATGGAATTGGGTACAAGGCAACAAAAGTCTTCTTTTCGTATTACAAAATTAAAACCCCAACTATTCCGCTATTAAATCCCGAATTTTTAAATCCGTTATTTTTAAAGTTGTTTTGCGAAGGACTCAATAAAAACGGTATTGATTCTTTTAATGGAAATGACTACAATATTGACTATGTTTTTAGCTTTTATATCGATGCTATTAACAAAAGAATATTCAAGGAGAATTGCGATTTAAAGATTCTAGAAAAAATAATAAAAGCATTGATTGGCATGCAAATCCAGCATGGTCAAAACGTATATTTTACATGCGATACAATAGCAAATGTATGTAAGAAAATATGCCAAAATTGTGGTATTGACGGAAATCCTTGGCATGAGTTGATTTCAGAAGGACTTTTATTTGAAGATTGTTACGGAGAAACAAAATATGTACGGTTTGCCTATGAACGACTGAACGATTTTCTTTTGGCAAAATATATCGTAACGAGCGAAAGATTACCTGACATAAAATATATTCTTAGGGCTTTTAGGCGCCCGGATGAATATCAGGGGATTTACGATGCTTTAGCCATTTTGTTGCCTTTACATCGAGGGAAGGAAATCTTTGAATATTTGAGGTGCCGACGATTAGAAGAGGTTGTTGCGATTTCTTTCATAGAAAGTTTATCTTGGCGCAAAAAAGATAACTTCAATAGTAAGCATTCGGACTTTGTAAACAAAATAGCGGTAAAGTACAAGAACGTTTTCTTTAATGCGTTGATTGCGTGCGCAGCAAATCCAAATTGCTACTTTAATGCAAATAAAAGTCACGAATATCTAATGAGCTATACCCTACCTGAAAGGGATTCGAGATGGACTATATTCTTGAACAACAATTACGAGTATAGATATGCATGTACATACGACAATTCGATAAGACGTTTATTAGAATGGGCTTTTTATGAAGATGACAAGTCAATAATACCTAACGATATAATAGAGCTGTCATGTACAATGTTGACATGGTTTCTTGTAAGCCAAAATAGAAGACTTAGAGACACTGCGACAAAAGCATTGGTTGTATTGCTAAGAGACAGACCTTCTATAACGATCAAAATTCTCAAAAAATTTGAAGATGTAAACGATCCGTATATCAAAGAGCGGTTGTACGCCGTAGCATACGGCGTTTCTCTTAGATCAAAAGATTTATCTTTTCTACATGACCTATCTATTTATATTTACAATACTATCTTCAACAAAAGTGAAGTCTATCCTCATGTTTTACTACGAGATTACGCTAGAGGCATCATTGAATATGCAACAGTCAATAATATTAAATTAGATATAGATAAAGCAAAAATCACTCCTCCATATAAAAGCAATTTTCCGAATATTCCTACGGATGATGAAATAAAAAAGTATTATGTAGATTTCGATACCATCAAGAAACACAATGAATTATGGGCACTTAAAGCAATTACAGGATCAATGACAGTTGAATATCCGAGAAATGGAGGAATGTACGGAGATTTTGGCAGATATATCTTTCAATCTGCAATATCCAATTTTAAAGATAATAATAAAACCCAAGCGGATTTTATTTCAGATATGCATAACATTGCCGTAGAAAGAATCTTTTCTTTGGGGTATGATGTTAAAAAACATGGATTTTTTGATCATTGTGTTGCCAGTCAAGATAGAGATGCTCCAAAAATAGAACGCATTGGAAAAAAGTATCAATGGATTGCATTGTATGAATTACTAGCATATATTTCTGACAAATATAAAATTACTGATAATTTTGGGGGAAACGAAGGAGCCAGCAAACCTTTTTCGGGACCATGGGACGTAATTGAAAGAGGCATAGATCCTTCATACACGGGGAAAATCTGTTTTAATGTCCCGATTCCAGAAATTCAATATAATACTTGGGAAGAAAATATTACGGAATGGGTAAAGAACAAAAAGGATTTCCCTGATCCGAAATCCATCATATCCGGAGGAAACAAAGAATGGATACTACTGAGTGGACATTTACATTGGAATAGGCCAAAAGAAATAGGGGTAAGCCAATATGAGTCTGTATATGCCATGCTGTTTTATCACTTTAATGGATATTTTGTATATAACCGCGATTTCGATAGGATAAAATCTTGGCTTGAATCTAAAAATTTTTATGGAAGGTGGCTTCCAGAACCACACAATGTTAATCAAATATTTATTGGAGAATACCCATGGAGGCTTAATGAGATCAATAAAGACTATAATACATATAGATGTTCATTCACAGAACGAATTGAGACTGGCGAATATGAAGAGAATGTTATTTTAGATCTCGACGAAATAATGAACATATTCTATGATAATAAGTTAGAGGATAAATCCATAAAAAAGAAATTAAAAAAGCTTAAAACTATTCGTTATCCTAAAACCCGCGAGATTGAAATAGGTAGCGCATTTCATGTAACCATGGCGGATTATTCCAATTCAGATCTCCAAGTCGACTCATTAGACAGTAAATCAGTAAACATTCCACTACCATGTAAAATGCTATTTGATCATTTTGGATTGCACCTCAAGGAATATGAAAATTTGCTCTATGACAAAAATGATAAGTTGGTATGTTTCTCAAATAAGCATAATTTATATTTTGAAAAGGATAGCCTTATCGCATTCTTGCATGAAAATGACATGAAAATAATATGGACACTCTTGGCAGAAAAATCGATCGATCCGCGAGAATCAGGACCAAACATAAACACTCTCTCCGGCGTTTATTCATTATCATCCGAAAAAGAAATTGTTGGAACTAGTAAATTTTCTTTAACACCAGTAAATAAAAAAACAGCAAGAAAGAAGTCTAATAGTATTACATAAGGGATGTCAAGATTCTTAGTCTTTGTATTTAAAATGCCACCCCAACTTTTTTTGCGGCGCATTATGCGCCGCCGTTTGATTCCTCCCGCGCGGCGCGTTTCCGGCGGGATTTTTTGTTTTTGGCAAGGCGCGCCCGCGCGTTTCCACCGCCCTCATAAGTTTTTTTATTTTCCCGTTCGGAAAATTCCTCCCGATATTTTCATAACTTCCGCCCAATTTCGGGAGGCAAATTTCGCCTATGTTTTTGCCGGAAAAATCGCAATGCGGAGGGGGCGAAACGAAAAATGCATTCAACCGAACTTCCGCCCGCAAACCGGCACAGGAGCCGAATAAAACTACGGCCTTTACGCCCGCCATTTCAGGGAGCCACTCCAAATTTTGCGCGGATCCGAGCGCGGCGGGCGCGGAAAATTTCGCGCCGGACTCCCGCGCGTCAGCCGCGCCCTCGCAAATGGCGTAGAAAACCGCGCCGAACCACAGTGCGCCGGCAAAAATCCCGAACCCGCAAAGAAGCGTCAGACGGGCGATTGCGAGAGTTCTTACGCGCGCGACGGCTATTTCAAGCGAGCGGCAAAATGCCGAAGCCCACAGCGCGCATTCCGAAAAACCGTCAATTCTCCCGATTCCCCTTGCGCGGCGCCAAATCCATTATCAGTTTCGCGTTTCCCTTTGCCATGTAGGAAGCCGCCGTCAGGTTCGCAAAAATGCAGACGATGGCAACGGCGGATGCAAATACCGCCTCGCAGGCGTATTCCTGCGCGCCGAGCATTCGCCTGGCGAGATGGCATATTATGACAGCTGCGGCTATCAAATTGAAATACATCACAAATTTATTCCGAACCAGAAAACCCGAAAACATCGCGATAGTATATCCGTACACCCCGAGCAATAATCCGTCCATTTACCGCCTTCCCCGCTATGCAATTTATATTATCCGCATGGAGACTTCAATAACGACTATTCGGCGCTATCGGGCAATTAATCCCCAAACATTGATATTGGATATAAAATCTTTTTAAAAATGCAAAGAAAATAATTAAGAGTCGTTTTTCTTAAATATTTCAAATGCGCGGCCATTCGCGCGCGCAAATTTTCGTCCATGCGCCGCTTCGGGATATTTTTTTCGCATATCAGTCCACATATTTTGCATTGCGCCGCGGGCAAAACGGCGAGGCCGCCTTTATAGAATATAGAAATTTCCCGCGCCGCTCTTTCCCGCCGCTCCGGAGTTTTGCCCGCCGCCGGAGCATTCGACGTTGTCGGGTGCCATCCCCGCCGCCGCGCCGCCCGCCGGCGGGGAGGCCGGGATTTTTCCTTTTGACACGGGCGCAAGCATTCTTATCTTTCCTTTCGATTATGGCTAAAATAGATTTGGAACTCGTAAAAGTCGTCCTCCAGCGCGCGGAAATCGACGCTAAAAAAATCGCGCAAATCATCGAGGACATCACTTTTGAATCGAAGGCCCAGGAATCCGAAAAGGAAAAGGAGCCGCCGGTAAAAAAGCAGTTCGTCGTCATCGTAAGCGACCCGTACGGAAAATTCACAGACGCCGACTACACGGGATGGGTCGTGCAAATTCCCGAGGACGAAAACCCCGCGACCGCCCTTGAACGCATACATTTGGGCTCCTACGACTACAACATAACCCCCAAGGGGCGCCGCATGCCCCTCAAAACCGTCGCCGAAGCATGCGAATTCGGCTCGGCGAAAATATTCAAAGAGCACAAAGTCTGGGTCAAGACAAAGGAGCCCGTCCTCATCGTGCGCACTAACAACAAAATCCCCCGCGAGGAAAAATAGGAGGCAGGTTCTATGACGCGCAGGCTTACGAAATTCGGCGAACCCGTCTTAAAAAAGAGGGCCGCCGAGGTCGAATCTTTCGACGAACCGCTGAAAGACCTCGCCAAAGACCTCGTAGACACCCTCTATGAGGAAAACGGGCTGGGGCTTGCCGCGCCCCAAATAGATTCGCAAAAGCGCGTGTTCGCCATAGACATGCGCCGCAGAAGCGACGACTCCGCCCCCTGCGAATTTACCATAGACGGCAAAGCCCTTCCGCTCGACATCGCCATGCCGCTCGTAGCAGTCAACCCGCGGGTGGAGGAAATCGGCGACTATGTTGAAATCGCCGAGGAAGGCTGCCTGTCGTTCCCCGGGATTTTCGCGGAAGTCGAGCGCAGCGCCGAGGTGCGCATGACGTACTTCGACACCGAAGGCGCGGAGCACACCCTCGTGTGCTCGGGGCTCTTTGCCAGATGCGTTCAGCACGAAAACGACCATCTCGACGGCGTGTGTTTCGTTGACAGGCTGGCGCCGCGCCAGCTCTTCAAAATAGAACCCAAACTGAAAAAACTGCGCCGCCAGACGCGCGACTTCATGAAGGCGCAAAAGAACTCCTGAGCAGGCGCTCAATAATCGGGAGGCGCCGCGTTTGAACGGGGAAATTACGGCGCGCCCCGCCGATTTCCCCAACCGCGCGGCGCACGCCCCGCAGCCTGCATGGAAGGGCGCTTTTCCCCAACCCCGCAAAATGAAAACTTTGAAAATCGGCCTCACGGGCGGAATGGGCTGCGGCAAGAGCGCCGCCGGCGCGATATTCCGCGAACTCGGGCTCGAGGTTCTCGACGCCGACGCCCTCGCGCGCAGGGCGCTTTCGGAAAACCCGAAAGTCCGCGCGGGGCTTTCGGAAATATTCGGAGGGCGCGCCTTCCTCCCCGACGGCTCTCCGAACCGTCCGGAAATCGCCCGCATGGCGTTTTCCGACCGCGAAAAGCTCGCCGCCCTCGAAGCCGCCGTCCACCCCGCCGTGCGCGAGGCGTGGACGCAGAGGGCGCGCGAAATCCAAAACGCCTCGGGAGGCGGGTTCTCCGCGCTCGCCGTCGAAATCCCCCTGCTCTTTGAAAAAGGGCTTGAAAAGCGTTTCGATATCTGCATTACTGTCTTTTGTAGCGAGGCGACGCGCCTGGGCAGGCTCCGCAAAAGGGGCATGAGCCCGGAGGAAATCGGCGCGCGCGACGCGTTTCAACTGCCGCCCCTTGAAAAGGTTCGTTTGGCGTCGGTTGCGTTGTTCAACGAGGGCGATTTGGACTTTCTGCGCAGGCAGGCCGCCCTCACATTACTTAATCTGAAAAACAGATGGACGAAGACACCATAATTCCGCTTTCCGCAGACGGACAGCCCGAAAAGAAAAAGAGGGGCCGCAAGCCGAAGCTCCGGACTGAAACCCCCGCCGCGGCGGACGCCGCGGAAAAGCCCGTCAAAAAGCGCGGAAGACCCAAAAAGATAAAGCCGGAAGAAGCCGCCGCCCCGGCAGACGCCGCAGAATCGGCAGTCGCGCCGGCCCCCAGCGGCCCGCAGTGGCGCGACATGCCGCCGTCGGAGCCCGAGCATTACTCTCCCGAAAACGAAATTTTCACCGGTTCTGACGGCGGGGACGACTTTGCGTATTCCAAATCCGGACATGCGGACTCCCGCGGAGACGATGGCGAAATTCCTCAGTACTTTTCGACGAGCGACGAGGATCTCGACCCCGACTCATACCGCAGCCGACCTGAGCCGGAGGCCGAAAACGGCGGGGATTTCGCCGCAGATTCGGGGCGGGATGCCCCGCGAGATCCCCTGCCCCTCTCCGACCCATCCTACGAATCTTTTGCGGAGGCGGAGGCCGCGCGCCAAGACCGCCGCAACAACCGCAGGAATTGGAGGCAGAACACCAGAGACAATCCCCGCGGCGCGGGGCAAAACCGCCAGCAGCAAAACCAGAAATTCCAGCAAAACCGCAACGGGGGGCAAAACAGGCAGCAGCAAAACCAGAACCGCCAGCAGCAAAACCAGCAGAGATTCCAGCAGGGCGGCGGACAGAACCTCCGGCAGCAGAGCCAAAACAGGCAGCAGCAACAGCAGAAAAAGAAACCCGCATGGAAACAGGCCGACGCCGACTCCGAGGCGATGAACCCCGGCGACCTTCCGGACTGGGAAGTCTTGAAGTCGGAGACTGAAATATCGCGGTGGCTCGAACGGTTGTTTGAGGGGAAGTCCGAAACCGGACGCGCTGCGGAAACAGCCGAATCTCCGGCGGGCGGCGCGGCGGAACCCGCGCAAACGGATGAAAGCGCAGAGGCCGCAACCCCGCCCGCGCCGGAATCGGAAGCGGCGGAAGGCGTTCCCGCCCAAACCGCCACGCCTCCGGAGGAAATGTCCTACTGGCAACTATTGTCGAGCTCGAACGACTCGCGCATAGAGAAGCCGGCGGAACCGGAGCCCGTCGAACCCGAACCCCGCCGCGAATCCGAAAACCCGCCTTCCGAAGCCGCAGCGGAATCCGCCCAGCCCGCCGCTTCCGAATCTCCGGCGGCCGCCGCGGAATTTTCGGAAGAGCCTTTCTTCATTCTGCCCGACGGTTCCGCCGTCGATTCCGTCACGGGCTACGAGCAATTGTGCCCGCTGCACATAAAGGATCTGCGCGCAAAGTACGCCGAGCTCTCCATTCCATTCAAAAGCGGATCGCCCAAGAGCGAAATCCTCGCCGAATTTTTCCGAGCCGCTTGCGGCAGAAAAAAGCTCGTGCGCGTCTGCGGCGTCCTCGACGCGTTCGACGACGGGCTGGGTGGCGCGATCACTTTCGCCTCCGACAGCTACGCTCTCAAAAGCTCGTCCGTCTACGTCCCGCAGCTCTTTATAGAAAAGTACGGGCTCAAGCGCGGGCACGCTGTCTGCGCGCTCGCCGCGGCTCCGAGGGAGGGCGAGCGGGAAAACTGCCCGTTCGCCGTAAAGATAACCTCGGTTATGGGAGGCGCGCCGGAAGCCGCGCGCGACATCGTGCCGTTTTCCGACCTCACGCCCTACTACCCCACGCGCAGGATAATCCTCGAAAGCGCCGTCCACAATTCCAAGGACAACCTCTCCATGCGCGCGGTAGACCTCCTCACCCCGATAGGCTTCGGGCAGCGCGCGCTGATAGTCGCCCCGCCCCGCACCGGCAAGACGGTGCTCATGCAGGGAATGGCAAAGTCCATACGCGCCAACAACCCGGGCGCCAAGCTCATAATCCTGCTCGTCGACGAGCGCCCCGAGGAAGTCACCGACTTCCGGCGCGCAATTGACGCGGAAGTGGTAGCCTCGACTTTCGACCAAGACGCAGCAAGCCACGTCCACGCCGCCGAGATGGTCATAAGCAGGGCGCGCAGAATGGTCGAAACGGGCGAGGACGTCGTGATACTGCTCGACTCCATAACGAGGCTCGCGCGCGCCTACAACGCCCTCATGCCCAACGGGGGAAGGACGATGTCCGGCGGCGTGGAGGCAAACGCCCTGCAAAAGCCCAAAAAGTTCTTCGGCTCGGCGCGCAACATCGAGGGGGGAGGGTCGCTCACCATAATCGGAACGGCGCTCATCGAGACGGGAAGCAAAATGGACGAGGTCATATTCGAGGAGTTCAAGGGAACCGGAAACCTCGAGCTCGACCTCGACAGGTCGCTCTCCGACAAGAGGATTTTCCCGGCCATCAACATTGAAAAGAGCGGCACCCGCAAGGAAGAGCTGCTCTACCATCCGGATGAACTCACTAAAATATACGCACTTAGAAGGGCGATGAAAGGCATTCCCGCTGCGGATTCCATGGAAATGCTCATTCAGAGGCTAAAAAAGGTGAAAACAAATGTTGAATTTTTATTGGGATTGAATAGATAGTTAGCTTTCTACCTTAAAACGCATATTTACCAACGGAGATTTAAACGTGACTTCTGCCGACGATTTCGTTTTGCAACTTATTCAAGACAAAGGTTTGGTACCCCCGGACGTAGTAAAGCTCGGAAGAGAACAGCTGGTTTCTGAAGGAGTGTCCCCGTCTGACATAGACTCCAAATTGATAGACCTTCTCGTCGAAAAGCGCTACTGCAAATACGAGGATATTTCCTACCAGCTCTCGCAGGAATTCAATATCCCCCTCATTTCTTTGCAGGATATCCGCGTTGACGACAAGGTTCTCAAGCTCCTCCCGCAGGAAACCCTCAGAAAATACAACGTATTCCCGATTTCCTCCTCGGGCGGGCAGCTCGAGCTCGCCATATCCGACCCGATGGATATGGACTCCGTCGACGACATCAGCCACATTTTGAACATGTCGGTCGACCTGAGGCTCGCCAGCCCCGAGGAAATACGCAAGGCCATAGACGACCACTTTGGCGTCAACGCCTACGGCGACATGTTCGACAGCGAGCTCCCCGCGGGGGGCTCCTCCGCAGACACGCTCGCGACCGGCAATGAAGCCGGCGTCTCCGAGGAAGAAGCGCCCATAATACGCTACGTACACAAGCTCATAACCGAGGCCGTAAAGCGCAGGGCGTCCGACATACATCTCGAGCCGCTCGAAAAGCGCTTCCGCATACGCTACCGCATCGACGGCGTGCTGATTGAAGTCGAAAACCCGCCCAAACGCCTCCAGCCCTCGATTATCTCGCGGCTAAAGCTGATGGCCAACATATCCATCGCAGAAAAGCGCGTGCCGCAGGACGGGCGAATCCAGATAACTTTCAACAACAAGGAAATCGACTTGCGCGTATCGAGCCTGCCGACCGTATACGGGGAGAGCATCGTAATGCGTATTCTCGACAAAGAGGGACTGAGGCTCGGGCTCCCCGAGCTCGGCTTCTTCTCCGACGACCAGGCGGTATTCGAAAGAATCGTCGGAATGGCGGACGGCATATTCCTCGTCACGGGCCCCACGGGTTCCGGCAAATCGACGACCCTGTACTCCGCCCTCAACTTCCTAAACCACCCCGACCGCAAGATAATTACGGTCGAAGACCCCGTTGAATACCAGATGACTGGCATCAACCAGGTTCAGGTGCGCCGCGAAGTCGGCATGACGTTTGCCGCGGCGCTTCGCTCCATGCTCCGCCAGGCGCCGAACATCATCATGATAGGCGAAATCCGAGACCTCGAAACCGCGGAAATCGCCATCAACGCCTCCCTCACCGGCCACATGGTGTTCAGCACCCTGCACACCAACGACGCCCCGAGCGCGGTTACGCGACTCGTCGACATCGGCGTCAAGCCGTTCCTCGTCAGCGCCTCCCTGCGCGCGGCGCTCGCCCAGCGCCTCGTCCGCAAGATCTGCACGAACTGCAAGTCGGTCTACGCGCCCGACCCGCGCACTTTGCAGGCAATAGGCATAAACGAAATCGAGGCCTCCAAAATAACATTCTACCACGGAGACGGGTGCCCCAAGTGCAACGGCATAGGCTTCAAGGGCCGAATGGGCATATTCGAAATATTTATCGTAAACGAGGAGCTCCAGCAGATGATTTACGAGGGCAAGACCCTCGTGGAGCTCCGCACAAAGGCGCGCGAGCTCGGAATGCGCTCCATGCGCGAAGACGGCATCCGAAAGGTAGGCGGCGGCCTCACGACCGCCGACGAAGTCCTGAAAGTCACCATGAACGAAGCATAATCGGAGGCTGAACCAACATGTTTGAAGACCACAACAACTCGATTTACGAAATTTTCCTCTCAAACAAGATGCTCACCAAAGAGCAGCTTGACGAGCTCAACGAAACCCATCTCAATACCGGCCAGTCGCTCGCCGACACCATAATATCCTCCGGACTGATAGAGAAGACAAAGCTCTTGGAGGCGGTCGCCGCGTATCTCAACTACGAGTACGTCCCCATTCCGCCCGCCAACATTCCGGAGGAGGTATACAAGCAGTTGCGCCCGAATCTCGCGCGGACATACGGGGTAGTTCCGATAGAAGTCTCCGACACATCCATAACACTGCTGGCAAAAGACCCCTTCAACAACGCCATCATAGACGACCTGACGTTCACCCTGAACAAGGACGTCACCCTGAAAGTGATGGATCCCGACCAGGTCGACAACTTGATAATCCAGTGCTACGGCGAGGAAGACTCGAGCATCGACGACCTCATTTCGGAGATATCGAACGTCGATTTCGACGAAAATTCCGAGAGCGACGCCGCCAACATGGCGAACGAGACGCCGATTATACGCTTTGTCAACCTCATACTCCAGCAGGCGATACGCGACAAGGCCTCCGACATACACTTCGAGCCCTTTGAAGACGTATTCCGTATCCGCTACCGCATCGACGGCGCGCTCTACGAAATGGCTCCTCCCCCCAAGAGCCTCGCCCTTCCGGTGATTTCGCGCATAAAAGTTCTGGCAAACCTCAACATCGCCGAACAGCGAATCCCGCAGGACGGAAGAATAAAAATGACGATTTCCGGCCGCCCCGTGGACTTGCGCGTATCCACCCTACCGACCCAGTTCGGCGAGAGCGTCGTGCTCCGCGTCCTCGACAAGAGCGTCGTCAACCTCGACCTCGACAAGCTCAGCATGACCGACGAGCTCGTCGAAAACATCAGGAGGCTCGTCAAGCTCCCCAACGGCATCTTCATCGTCACCGGCCCCACGGGCTCCGGCAAGACAACCACCCTCTACTCCGCCCTGCGCGAAGTCAACACCGTCGACATCAAAATCCTCACTTCCGAGGACCCTGTCGAATACGAAATCGACGGAATCATGCAGGTGCAGATAAACCACCAGGTGGGGCTCGACTTCGCCAGGTGCCTGCGCGCTTTCCTCCGACAGGACCCCGACAAGATAATGGTCGGCGAAATCCGAGACCTGGAAACCGCCCAGATCGCGGTCCAGGCGTCGCTGACCGGCCACGTCGTGCTCGCAACCCTGCACACCAACGACGCCCCCGGCGCCGTCACGCGACTCATTGATATGGGGCTAGAGCCCTTCCTCATCGCGGCGTCGCTCGAAGGCATCCTCGGCCAGCGCCTCGTCCGCAGGATTTGCCCAACCTGCAAAACCGCCTACGAGCCCGACCAGGAAATCATCGACATGCTCGGAGTGGACCCCATAGAAATCGCCGACAAGCAGTTCTTCTTCGGCAAGGGCTGCGCCGACTGCAACGGCTCGGGATACAGGGGCCGCCAGGGGCTCTTTGAGCTCTTGCTGGTCAACGACTCCCTGCGCGACCTCATCACCGCCCGCGCGCCGACCCTCGTGCTCAAGCAAAAGGCCATCGAGCTCGGAATGCGCACCCTGCGCGACGACGGCCTGCGCGCGATTTTCGACGGCGCCACCACCGTGGAAGAAGTTTTGAAATACACCTAATAAAAAAGGACAACTGTTATGGCAAAATTCAAATACATAGCCCTCGACAAAGAAGGACGCGAGCTTAGCGGGGTTATAGAATCGACAAGCGAAAACCGCGCCCGCAAGGACTTGGCGGCGCAGGGGTTTTCGGTCTCGCGAATCGCGGAAGTGGCCGCCATCGCCTCCGAAAAGAAGGCGTCGGGCGGAAAGGTGAAAAAGCCCCTCTTCGGCACGGGCGTGGGCAAGGAAAACATCACCGTGTTTTCCCGCCAGCTCTCCACCCTGCTGAAAGCCGGCCTCCCGCTTCTGCGCTCCCTCGAAGTCATCGCGCGCCAGGAAAAAAACCCCTACTTTAAGGCGATAGTAGACCAGCTCGCCGACAACGTTCGCACCGGCAACAAGTTCTCCGACGGCCTCTCACAACACCCCAAAATTTTCGACAAACTCTATGTCAACATGGCCAAGGCGGGCGAAGCCGGCGGCGTTCTCGACGTCGTGCTCGACAGACTCTCGACATTCCAGGAAAAAGCGCTCAAAACAACCAACAAGGTCAAGAGCGCGATGGTATACCCGATAGTCATCATGGGCGTCGCCGTCGCGATCGTGGCGATCCTCATGATATTCGTCGTCCCGCAGTTCCAAAAAATCTTTACGGACATGCTAAAGGGCAACGCGAGGATGCCGGCGCTCACGCAGACCATCATCGATATCTCCGACTTCATGAAGGAAAACTACATCCTCACGGGTCTTATCATAGTCGGCGTAATCCTCTTCGTAAAAATCTTCTTCAAGACGAAGATCGGCATAAGGGTGTGGGACACCGCCGCCCTCAAGCTGCCGAAGATCGGCGACCTCGTGATGAAGTCCACCGTGGCGAGGTTCACGCGCACTTTCGGAACGCTTCTCGCATCAGGCGTCCCGATCCTCGAGGCGCTCACAATCACCCGCGGAACCATCAACAATTCCCTGATTTCAGAGGCTCTCTCGCGCGTGCACGACCGCGTACGCGACGGCGAAAACCTCTCGACGCCGCTCGACCAGCAGAAAATCTTCCCGACAATGGTCACGAGCATGGTGGAAGTCGGCGAAGAAACCGGACAGCTGCCCGAAATGCTCAACCGCATAGCGGACAACTACGACGAAGAAGTCGACAACTCCGTCGGCGCGATAACGTCGATTATCGAGCCTATAATGATCGTATTCCTGGCGTTGGTGGTAGGGACAATCGTCATAGCCCTCTTCCTGCCGATTATACAAATCATCCAGAACCTCACGGGCGGTTGATTTTTCGGACGCTTTTGGGCTGAAACGGAGTTCAGGCGAAACGGCGGGAAGCGTTTGACATACGCGAAGCCCGCCGTTATCGCGCGGCAATCTGTTTTAGCTTGAAAGCCATTGAGCAAACCGGAGAAGTTTAGGCTTTAAGAACAAACTCCGAAAGCGTATACGAACCTCCCATGGGAGGTTCGTTTTTTTTATTGCGACTTGGGAGGAGGATAAAAATATTGCAGAAGGCAACCTTTAAAAAGGCTTGCCCGTTCAATTGCTGGCTTATCCCGCGCCCTCAAATAGCCGCGCCTTCCCTATGGCCGGCACGCCTCGCCAGCCCCGTACCGGTTCTTTCCGCCCAAAGTTCAAAGTATAAATTCTCACGAAAAGTTCTTCAGGCCGGAGTTGCGAAAAAAGTTAAACATATACCGGCAAAGACAGAGCACACTGCGAAAAAATAAGCCAAACGCGCGTTATGATGCTCCGCATGCGCGCTCAGTTGGGCGAGAGCAACGAACGTTATTGGCCAACAATCCATTTTTAGCCCAAAAGCGCCTGCAAAATCGCGAACGCGGCGCTTAGGAATGGATTTTTCTGCCGGCGGCGGCGACTCTTCCATACAGGGGCTTCGCCTTTGCGGCGATTGCAAAGCCAATGCGCCCACCCCGCTTTGCCGGCAATATCGTTTCCCCATCTCCGCAAGCGTAACCAATTCCCTCCCGACGCCCCTTGCCTTCGGGTTCAAGCTGCGCTCAGGCGAGTATTTGAAAGAGCCTGCCGGCTGGCAGCGCGCTTTAACGCGACCAGCGGCGGGCTTTTTCCCAACGGAGCATCAGCGGCAGTTTCACGCGCCCTTCTCCAAATCAGATGGCGGACCACACCAGCGCGGAAGCGCCCAATATCGCCGCGTCGCTGGCGGGAAGCTCGGAGGGAAGAACTTTCACCTTGTTTCTGAAAACGGGCATGAGATTTTTCTCCATAGACTCGCGCGTGGGGGCGAGGAGGAGCTCGCCGCTCTTTACGGGGCCGCCAAAGAGGAATATCGACGACGGGCGGGAAAAGTGTATGAAGTCGGCGAGGCACCTTCCGAGAATGTTGCCGGTAATCTGGTAAGTTTCGGAAGCGGCGATGTCGCCGGCGCGCGCGGCGTCTTCGATGACTTTGGCGTCGAGGTCGCTCCACGGGACGTTGGCGGCTGTGGACTGCCCGTTGTACTTGGCGACCATTTCGAGGTATGTGCGCTTTATGCCGGTGGCGGAGGCGTAGGTTTCGAGACAGCCGCGCTTTCCGCAGCCGCAGACGCGGCCGTTGACGACTGCGCATACGTGCCCGAGCTCTCCCGCAAACCCGTCGGCGCCCAGCAACAGCTTGCCGTCCACGACTATGCCGGAGCCAAGTCCGGTGCCGAGGGTTATGACTATGAAATGGTCGAGATTTCTTCCGCCGCCGTAGATTTTTTCGCCGAGGGCGGCGGCGTTGGCGTCGTTGCTGAGGTAGATGTGCTCGTAGCCCATGGCCATGCGCAGGGTTTCCACGAGCGGGGCGCAGCGGCCGAACGGCAGGTTCGGGGCGTAGTCGATGGTGCCTTTGTAGTAGTTGCCGTTGGGCGCTCCCACGCCGACCCCGAGGCACTCGCCGTCTGTATCGGCTGTCAGAAAGGATATCGCGCGCTCGAGCCCCTCCATATAAGAGGCGAAATTGTCGTAGTCGGTCGTCTTAAACTCGTGGCGTTTGAGCACTGCGCCCTTGTCGTCAACGGCGCCGAGCTTGGTATTCGTACCGCCGATATCTATTCCGATTGCGTATTTCATAAAAAATGCTGCGTGTTTTTAAGGTTTTTTAGATTGTACGATTTTGGGGAAATCACAAATTAAAAGTTGAACTTTTTTATAAAGGGTGAAAGCTGAAATTCATGGACGTTGAAATTCTCAGCAGACTGCAGTTTGCGCTGACGGCGTGTTTCCATTTTCTGTTTCCGCCCATTTCAATAGGGTTGGCCCTGTACATTGTAATAATAGAGGCCATGTGGCTCAAAACGGGCGACGAAAAATATCTGGCCGCGGCGAAGTTCTTTTTGAAGCTCTTCGGAATGATATTCGCGGTCGGAGTGGTGACGGGAATCGTGATGGTCTTCCAATTCGGCACAAACTGGCCGGTTTACTCGACTTTCGTAGGGGACGTTTTCGGAAGCCCGCTCGCGATAGAGGCGGTATTCGCGTTTTTTATGGAATCCACGTTTCTGGCGGTCGCGCTGTGGGGGTGGGACAGGGTCGGCAAAAAGGCGCACTTCTTTTCGACCGCCATGGTGTGCGTCGGCAGCCACCTGAGCGCGATATGGATTCTGATAGCAAACTCCTTCATGCAAACCCCCGCCGGCTTCCGCCTGCAATACGCGGATCCGCAGACTGGAATAACCTCCCTCCTGCCCGAGGGCGCCGTTCCCGCGCCCGAGCAAATACCGCACGCGAAGGCCGTCATAACGAGCTTCTGGGAGCTCTGCACGAACCCCTCGTGCCTCGACCGCATATTCCACACGGTTTCGGCATGCTGGCTCTGCGGGGCGTTTCTCGCGCTCGGGATATGCGCGTATTATATAATCAAAAAGCGGACGAACTTCGCAAAGCCGTGCGCGAAAATCGCGCTTGCGTACGCGGCGGCGGCGGCGGCGGCGATGCTGTTTACGGGGCATTCGAGCGCGCGGTCGCTCGCCGTCAACCAGCCGGAAAAACTTGCGGCGTTCGAGGGGCACTACCGCTCCGAAAAGAACGCCCCCCTGTGGCTCACCGGAATCGTAGACGAGCAAAACCGAAAGGTTTACGGCATTCCGCTCGGCGGATGGCTGAGCTATCTGGCGTTCGGCTCGTCCGAGGCGAAAGTCTCGGGGCTTGAAGACCTGCCCTCCGACGAATTTCTCCTGAAAATGCACCCGAACGCCTCCCCCGAGGAACTCAAAAAAATAAGGCCGCAATACTGGGCGCCCGTCAGCTTCAGTTTCCACTCGTTCAGGGGAATGGTGTTTTTGGGGAGCGCGATGGGGGCGCTGGTCGCGCTCGGGCTGCTGCTCTGGATCCGCGGGAAGCTCTTCGACGCAAACTCTAAGCTCTCCCGAATCTTCCTGTACTGCTGCGTGCCGTCCGTCGCGCTCCCGATAGCGGCGAGCCAAATAGGCTGGGCGGCGGCGGAGGTCGGGCGGCAGCCGTGGATAGTCTGGCATGTCCTCAAAACTTCGGACGCCGTGACGACGGCGGCGACCGCGGGCGAAATCCTGCTCTCTACGGCGACGTTTACGCTCGTATTCACGGCGATATCGGCGGTATTCCTGTACGCGTTTTTCAAAAAAATCAAAACCGGACCCGAGGGCGCGGGAAACGGATATTAGGAGTTCGAGACTATGGAAATTTCGATTTTGGAAGCTGTCTGGTTCGCGCTCACGGGGGTTTTGCTCGGGGCGTTCACGGCGACGGGCGGATTCGACTTCGGCGCGGGAATCGCACTCGGGTTTCTGAAACCCGGGCGGCAAAGGGACTTCGCCGCGCGCTCCATAACCCCGTTTTGGGACGCCAACCAAGTCTGGCTGATAACGGCGGGCGGCGCGCTCTTCGCGGCCTTTCCGCGGGCGTATTCCGAGGTCCTTTCGACGATGTACACGCCCGTTATGCTGCTGTTGGCGCTGCTCGTGCTGAGGGTAGTGGGCATAGAATTCTACCCGTTTGAGAGCGGCAAAAAATGGAGGGCGTTTTGGGGAGGCGTCATATTCGCCTCAAGCCTGCTCTCCGCCGTCCTGATAGGGGTCGCGCTCGGCGCAATTTACGGCGGCGCGCTGCTCAAGCCCTACGGCGGATTTTGGGAGGGTTTTTTGAGGCTCTTTACGCCGCTTAGCGTCTGTTCCGGAATATTGTACGCGGCGTTTTTCGCGGCATACGGCGCGGCGTTCCTGCGTCTGCGCGCGCCGGAAACGGCGGAGTTTTCGCGCGTTCCGAGGGTGGCGGGAATCTCTCACGCTGTTTTGATGTTGGCGTTTATAGCGTATGCGGCGGCGCTCTTTTTCAAATTCAGGGAAGACTCCCAGCCAATGGCGATGGCGGCCGCCGGAATAGCCGCCGCCTACATATGCCTTTCGGCGTCAGCGAGGTTCGCGCGCAGGCGCAAAAACGGCGCGGCGTTCGCGCTCGACGCCCTGTTTGCGCTCGTTCTCGTCGCCGTCCACTGCGCGTCGGCATACCCGAACATAATTCCCCCTTCCCCTGACGGCAGGGCCATGGGCATAGCGGAAGCAGCCTCGAGCCCGACAACGCTTGCGATAATGCTCGCCGTGGCGGGAATAGGCGTGCCGCTCGCGCTCGCCTACAACATTTATGCGTGGATGGTATTCCGTTCCGGAAAGGGTGAATATTAAGCTTTTCCGCCGGCGCTGGGCAAAAAAAATGCGCCCCGCGGAAATCCGCGCGGCGCATCAAAACTGCAAACTACAAAACTTATTTGCCGATTAAGACGAGCCTCCCGCAAGAGTGTTCAAATAAAATAAAAATTTTTTTTAAATTTTGGAAAAATCCGCAAAAGGCTCGAAAAACAGGCGCATAGGGGTGCTCGGAGGCAGCTTCGACCCCGTCCACAACGCCCACATAGCGCTGGCCGAGGCGGCGCGCCGGCAGCTCGGGCTCGATGAAATAATATTTATGCCCGCCCGCCAGGCCGCCTTGAAACCCTCCGCCGCCTGCGCTTCTCCAGAACAGCGCAAAAAAATGCTCGAAATCGCGCTCGAATCCGCCGATTTTCCCCATTCCATAAGCGATATTGAAATGCGCCGGCAGGGAATCAGCTACTCGATAGACACGGTTCGCGAGCTGCTCGCCCTCCGCCCCGATTCGGAAATTTATTGGATTATCGGCTCCGACCACCTCCCTAAGCTGTCGAAATGGAAGGACATCGCCGAATTTTGCAAGCTCGCGAAATTCGCCTGCGCGCGGCGCGGCGGAGTTTCGGCGGACTTTTCGGACGCGCCCGGCTTCGCGCGAATCGCGCCGGTAGACTTCCGCCCCGTCGAACTCTCGTCCACCCGCCTGCGCAATGCGCTCAAAAGCGGCGCGGCAGGCGATTTGGGGCTCGACCCAAAAGTGCTGGAATATATTTTGAAAAACAAACTCTACGCCTGATTATGGAAAAATCCGCAAAAAACACCGCAAAGAAAACCGCCGCAAAGAAAACGGCAAAAACTGCGGCCAAAGCCGCACCTAAAAAGGCGGCTTCCAAAACCGCCGCAAAAAAGGCACCCGCGAAAAAGGCGGCGGCAAAAAAAGTTCCCGACCCGACACTCGAAATAGTAAAAAAGTGCCACAAGGCGCTCGACGACAAGAAGGCGGAGGACATAAAGATTCTCGACGTCCGCGGGAAGTCCCCGATTACAAACTACTTTATCGTTGCAACCGCCACTTCCGCCCCGCACATGCGCGCGCTCGCGGGAGAGCTCGACAAGACTTTAAAGGACATGGGCGTAAACGAAATCCGCCGCGAATACAACGACGGCAGCGGCTGGATAGTCGTGGACGGCTTCGACTTCATGGCGCACATATTCCTGCCCGAACAGCGCGGCCTCTACGGGATAGAGGCGCTTTGGAAGGACGCCGAAAACGTCGACCCCGAATCGATTTAGCGCCTCCGCCCACTTCAAATCCTGCATCTCCCGCGTCCCGATTCGCGGGGTATCTTAGCGCGTATTTACAGCGCGCAAAAAATCACAAAATCCAGCCGCCGCCGGATTTTTTTACGATTTTCCGAATCTCCAGCATGAGCAGCACGGCGAGGCATTTCTGAACCTCCATTCCGCTGCGCTCGGAGATTTCGTCGGCGTACGAAACCCTGGAAGAGTCCATGCACTTCAATACGCGCGATTCGTCCTCCGAGAGCGGAAGCGCGGCGGACGGCTTTTCCGGCGCGGGCTCCTCGGGGCTTTCCGCCGCCGAAAAATCCAGCTCGACCTGTCCGGTGGAGCGGAGCTCGTCGATGATGTCCTCGGCGGACATGGCGAGGGTGGCGCCGTCGCGTATGAGGGCGTTGCACCCGCGGCTCGGGCGCGAGTCTATCCTGCCGGGAACGGCGAATACGTCCCTGCCCTGCTCTGCGGCGAGGCGGGCGGTTATCATGCTTCCGCCGTGCACGTCCGATTCCACCACGACCGTCGCCGCGCTCATTCCCGAAACTATCCTGTTGCGTATAGGGAAAGTCTGCCTGTCGGCGCGGGTTCCGAGCGGAAATTCGGAGACGACCGCGCCGCTCTTTTTGATTTTTTCGCACAATTCGGCGTTTTCCGGCGGATATACGACATCCGCGCCGCAGCCCAAAACGGCTATGGTTTTGCCGCCGGCCTCGAGCGCGCCGATGTGCGCGCAAGTGTCGATTCCGCGCGCCATGCCGCTCACCACGGTAAAGCCGGCGCGCGCAAAGGACGCGGCAAACTTGCGCGCGACCGTCTGCCCGTAGACGCTGCACATGCGCGAGCCCACTATGGATATGCACGGGGCGTTGAAGTCGCAGTCGCCGATAAAGTAAAACCCTACGGGCTTGTCGGCGAGCGGCAAAAGCCTGCGCGGATAGCGGGGATCATTAAAATGGACATATTTTGCGCCTATCTCCGACATGCGCGCGAAAATCTTTTCGCATTCGGCGGAATCGCGCGCGGCGAGAAGCGCCTCCGCCGTCTTAACGCCTATTTTGGGGACGGATAGCAGGTCGGATTTTGATGCGGCGAAAACGCCCCCGGGGGATCCGAACGCCTCGAGCAGGCGCATGGCCGTGATCGAGCCGATGTCGGGTATCGAGCATAATTTTATATATGATTTCCAATCTTCCACGGCGCCGAAACTTCAAATTTTGATATTTTTTATTTTTTCAAAGACGCCGGATTTTGCAAGAAATTATTTTTCGGGAGGGGGCGAAATCCGCAAATGGCGAAAATCCCCCGCGAACCCGCCGCGTTTCGGCAAACGCGCATTTAGCCGCCGGAACCCGCGCGCCCCGACGGCGCGGCAAGCGCCCGCGCCTACGCGAACGACGCCGACGCCCAGATGGAAAGCGGCAGCGGATAAGACAGCCCGTCCTCGGGCTCCAATACGAGCTCACCGCATTCGGCGGAAAATCCGGCGCGCGCGCCAAAGCGTTCGCGGAGCACATTTGCCGCCATTATCGGCGAGGCGTCTATCGAATAGAGCGTCATGAGGACGAAAAGCGGGGTGTCGGAAAGTATCCGCGAGCACGCGCCGAGGAGCTCGGGCAGCATTTTTTCGAGCTTCCAAAGCTCGTTTTTCGGCCCCCTGCCGAACGCGGGCGGGTCGAGGACTATCGCGTCGTACTTTCTGCCCCTTCTCGCCTCGCGCGCGGCGAATTTCAGGGCGTCGTCCACTATCCATCTTATCGGGGCGCTCCCGAGCCCGCTCGCCGCCTGGTTCCTGCGCGCCCACTCGACGGAGGGCTTGGAGGCGTCCACGTGAACCGCTTCGTACCCCGCCGCGGCAGCCGCCAGCGTCGCGGCTCCGGTATATCCGAAGAGGTTCAAAAGCGTCGGCCTGCGCGGGGGCAGGCCCGCCTTTGCGAGCTTAGCGCCGAAGGCCCCCGCCATGGACATTATGAACTCCCAGTGCGGCTTTTGCTCCGGAAATACCCCGAGGTGTTTTGAGCCGTCCATAAACTTGGTCAGAAACTCGACCTTGCCGAACTTTAGTTTGGGAGGGGAGACCTTTTTGAAAAACTCCCACCGCGCGCTCTTTTTGTCGTCGTCGAAATACCGCGCATCCGCCGAATCCCACAGGGATTTTCTGGCGGGGCTCCACCACGCCTTCGGCTCGCTGCGCACAACCACGCAGTCCCCGAACCTCTCGAGCTTCAGGCGGCCGCCGCTGTCGAGTAGCGCGTAGTCGCCCCACTTCGCCGACAGAGTCTGCACATTCAGCGGCATGACGCCATTTTTATGATTTTCGGCAGATCCACCCTGCGCTCGTAGATCGCCTTGCCCACTATGAGCCCCTCGAGATTTTCATGGGAGCGCGCAAGCTCCAGAAAATCCGAAACGTCCTTTTCCGAGGACACCCCGCCCGATGCGACGAGCCGCGCGCCGAAGGGCGAAAGAGTTTCAAGCATTCTTTTCTGGGCGGCGAGGTTCGGGCCGGCGAGCATTCCGTCGGTGTCGATGTCGGTGTATACGAAAGTCCCGACTCCCGCGCGCGCGAGGCTTGCGGCGAGGCCGAAAGCGTCCAGATCCGACACTTCCACCCAGCCCTTTATAGCGACCTTTCCCCCGCGCGCGTCTATGCCGACCGCTATCCTGCCGCCGTATTTTTCGGCGAGGGATACTGCGAAATCCGGATTCGTGCACGCTTTCGTTCCGATTATCGCGCGCCCCGCGCCGGCGTCGAACGCGCGCCTTACCGATGCTTCGTCGCGCAGGCCGCCGCCGAGCTCGACGAACATGCCCAGAGCAGCTATCCGAGATATCGCCGGAAGATTGGCGGACTCACCCGAGAACGCCCCGTCGAGGTCCACGACGTGGATTGCGTCGCTCCCAGCGTCCGCAAAGGATTTTGCGGCGTCGAGAGGGTTTTCGAAATACACGGTTTTGTCGGCGGCGTTGCCCATTTTAAGCCGCACGCACTTCCCGTCCTTTATGTCCACTGCCGGATATATTTTCATAAGGCTACTCGGAAACGGTTATCCTGAAACCGGTCATGCGGTTGCGCTGGTTGGCGTCCGCCTTTGCGCGCGGCAGCGAGGAAATCGCGTCGGCGGAAGTCTGCGAGCTGCCGCCGAGCACCGTCGCGCCGCCCTCCTCCTCTCCGAGGACGAACTCCCCTACATTGCCGAGCAGGTCGAAAAATCCCTTGTCGTTAGCCTTCTTAGCCGCGACGGGGTGTATTGAGCCCCCGCTGTTGGAAGCGTTCCACGATATCGCGTCTATGTCCGCGTAGCGCAAATTGCCCACGGCCTCGACAAATTCCGATTCCGCCGGCAGCGACACCCTCATTCCGAGAATCCAGCCGAGGCGCTGGCAGAATGTCATCGCCTCCTGGTAGGTGGCCGACTCCACGGGGTTGTCCTCGGACGACTGGTTGCGGCTCGGATTTTCCTGCATCACGAGCGAGTACAGCTTTTGCGTGACCTCCGTTTTGAGCATTTTCTTTCCGCCGGAGCCGACCGCAAGAAGGTCCGACTTCACGAGCTTCTGAATCTCCGCTATATGCCTTATGGTAAAATTGAGGTAGCGCACGCGGATGAGATCCTCGGAAGTTATGTCCGAATTTCTCGGAAAATCCTTTCTGAACTGCTCGACGCGGGCGACTAAGTTCGCAGACAGGTCGGAGGCCTTCGAGATGTCGGAGGCGCGCACCGCCTCGGTGAACTCCTTGTCGAGGGCGGAAATTTCGGCGGCGTATATGCGGCTTTTCGCCTCCGTCGAAAGGTTTGAATACTCCGAAAGCTTTTCCTCGGAGGCGTGTATGCTGCGCGGGAATAGCTCGTTTATGTCCTTTTGGCGGACGGCCGCCATCGCGTATTTGTCGGACGCCGCCGCGAATTCGCCCTTCTTCTGGAGCTCGCCCGCCTCGCCGAGCAGCTTTTCTATCTCGACTTTCAGGTCGGAGGATTTCAGAGAGTCGAGTTCGCCGCGCATGCGCTGTATGCGCATGTAGTCGTTGTATCCGGAGGTCGGGAATTTGAGGCTTATGTCGCGGCTGATTTGCATCGCTTTTTCGTATTCGGCGACCGCCGCCTTCCAGTCGGATTTGGAGACGGCCTCTTTCGCGCGCTTTTCCGCGGCGAGGCTTTCCTCGTACATAGGGCGGACTTGCAAATTTTTTATCGCCTTGTCGATCTCGACGACTTTTGTCACGCTTTTGAAATCCGAGAGCCAATAGTTTCGGTTGATTTTGTCCTGTATGTCGTAGGCCTGGCGGTAGAACCTGTCGGCGGCATCGGAGTCGCCGGACTCCTCCGCTGTGCGCGCGTTCTTTTCAAAATCCGCCACGAGGCGCGAAAGCGGCTCGGCCTCCACGTTGTGCAGGCGGGCGCGCAGGCGCGTTAGGCGGTTCATCGGAGCCCTGTCAGAAGAGGTCGCGCGCGCCTTTTCTATGTAAATTTCCTGGAGCCTTATCGCCTTGCGGAGCTTGTCCACCTCCGCGGCGGAAACTATTCCGACCGAGGCGGACTTCTCGAATTCCGCCTCGAGCTCTTCGGACTCTTTGAGCAGCTGGGAACTTTCCACCGACGGATCGATATATTCGGACGGGGCCTTTACCGACTTGCCGGGCGACATGAGCGTGAGAAAATAAAAGAAGCCGATTACCGCGGCGGCGGCGAGGATAACGAGCAATGTCTTGACAAGCTTCATCATAATCGGGAAAGTCTTGCCGAAAGGCGCGCGCAAGTCAAACAGATACTTGCGCCAAGGCTTTCGTTTTCAACGCAAAACCGCGCGCATCCCAGAACCCCGCGGATGGGAATCCGGACGCGAGGGAGTTGCCGCCGGCGCTCAATAGAGCGTCTTGTAAAAGCGCGCAACGCGCTTTGTGATGGAAGTCAGCGCCTGCGCCGGGGTTATGCCGAGGCGCCCGCAATACTCCTCTATCGAGATTTCGTCATTCCCGCACGGGCCCACGATGACGGCTTCGTCGCCTTCGCGCACGTCGGCGAGGCCGCTGGCGTCCACCGCGGCCTGGTCCATCGAAACCCTGCCTATGACGGGGACGCGCGCGCCCCTTATGAGCACGGACATCCTCCCGCCGCCCTCGCGCGGCACGCCGTCGCCGTACCCTACCGAAAGCAGGGCTATTTTGGAGTCCCTTTCAAGCCTGAAAGTCCTGCCGTACCCGACTGTCGCGCCTTTGGGAAGCTCTTTTACGAGGCTGACGGATGTCCTGAAAACGAGAACCCTCTCGGGCTCGAAGCCGCGCAGGATGGACTTTTCCGACGGCCTTATCCCGAAGAGCACCAGCCCCGCGCGCAGCGACCTGTCGAATTCGGGAGGCAGCGCGGAGAGTTCGCAGACGTCGCCGTGGTGTATATAAACCGACCCCGCCGCCGCTCCAAGCCTGCTGGCGGCGTAAGAAAGGAATTCGGCGTCGGGCTCCGACCCTTCGACGGGCGCGCCCGACCCCGCCCCCGGCAGGCAGAACGCCTCGAGCCTCAAAAACGGGGACTCCAAAATCTTTTCGAGCATTTCCGCGGCGTCGGCGCGCGACGGCAGCGCGTCCCCGAAAACCGGAAGCCGCAAATGCACCGGAAGCGTCCTTCCGGCGGCCTTTGCCGCGGCCTCGAACCTCAACACCTCCTCGGCGCCCGCGAGAACGGGCGTCAGGGAATTCTCAAAATACGCGGATTCCTCGCCGGGCAGCGACGAGCTCATCACTATTATCTTCCACCCCGGGCCGACCTCCCTGACGCGCGCGCCTTCTTCGGCGTTCGTCACGGCGAAAGCGTCGGCGCCGCTGAGCATCAGGCGCACGACAGCCGCCTCCACGCCGTAGCCGAAAGCGTCCGCCGAAAGCAGCGCAATATAGCCCTTCTCCCTCCCCATGAAGTGCCTGAGTTTCCCGAGGTTCCTCTCCATTGCGCAGAGGTCTATGTGCACGGAGCACCTCAGATGCGCGCTTGAGCCTTCCATTTGGCGTACTCCCTTTTTGAAAGCGATTTAGGCTCCGGCGGAAACGCGCAAAGCCCGGCGAGCCCCGGATCCGACAGGAGAGCGCGGGCGGCGGCCGACGCCGGCAGTCCGAGCCTCTTAAAACCGGCGAGCCGCGGGTCCACGTCGGCGCGCTGGTCGAGCAACGCCGTCGGAAGCGGCTCCATCGCATCAAGCGCGCCTATCTCGACCTCCTCCTGCCTCGCGGCGGCCCCCCCGCGGAAATCGAGCGCGTTTGCGTATCCCTTGCGGGACGGCGCGACTATCCGGAAATCCCCGCGCATTTCGGGAAACCCCTCGGCAAACCCCCGCGAGAGGGCGGCGGCGGCAACCTGCATGGCGTCCCACGAAAACAGCTTCGCGCCCGTAAGCGCCGCGACGGTCGAGAGCGCGCAGCTTGCCACGCGCGTCGAGAGCATGGAACCCGGGCCGACGCAGAGTGCGAACGCCCCGATTTCGCCCAAGCACGAACCGCATGCCTCGGCGAGAGCCGACATAAAGCCCTCCATCGCCATATTTGGCCGCGACGCCTCGACAACCGCCTTCCCGCCACGCACGAGGGCGATTTTCACGCCCGAGCCAGACGCGTCGGCGACAACAAAAATTTCAAAATCCCGAAGCATTCAAAACCTCCTTCTCAAATTCTTCGGGGCGATGCCGAGCTCCTCGCGGTATTTGGCAACCGTCCTTCGCGCGATGTCCACGCCCTCCGACGAGAGGATTTCCGCTATTTTAGAGTCGCTCAGCGGCGCGCGGGGAGACTCCCCGCCCACTATCGCGCGTATGCGCTCCTTAACGGACGAGCTGGCTACCCCCCCGCCGGAGCCCGAATCGTAGCCCGCGCCGAAAAAGCTTTTTAGCGGCAGTATCCCGAACGGGGTTTCGGCGTATTTTTCCGAGACCGCGCGCCCGACGGTCGTAGCGTGTACGCCCACCAAATCCGCGACGTCCTGCATTGTCATGGGCTTGAGCGCGCCCGTCCCGCGCTCGAAAAACTCCGGCTGCAATTCGAGAATCGCCAGCGCGATTTTAAGCAGCGTCTTCTGGCGATGCTCTATCGCCTCTATTATAAATTTGCCCTCGCGGATTTTTGACGAGATGTACGCCGCCTCGTCCCTCGTGACGGCGGCGTCGGAAGCCATTTTGCGGTATTCCTGGTTTATGCGCAGCTTCGGGACGTATTCGTTCGTAAGCTCCGCCGTCCACGCGCCCTCGGGCGTTTTTTTGTACGCCACGTCCGCGTAGACAAACCTGTCGTCGTCGCGCGCGAACTCGTGCGCCGGAGACGTGCTCAGCTTGGCGATTTCGCCTATGGCTGCCTCCACTTCCGCCTCGCCGGAGTTTTCAAGGCGCGCGATTTCCGAAACTTTGCGCTTCATCAGCAGATCGTAGCGGCTTTCGAGAATCCTGTGGGCGAGGCTGCCGCCCATGCCCTTGCGCTCGAGCTGCAGCATGAGGGAGTCGCGCATGTCGAAGGCGCCGATTCCGGGAGGGTCGCTTTCGCGCAGAAGCTTTATCGCCGCCTCCGCGTCCTCTTTGGAAAATCCAATCTCTTCCGCGCGCGCCGCGGCCTCGCGCGGCAAAAACCCCCTGTCGTCGAGCTCGCCCGCGAAAAACGCGAACGCCTTGGCCGCCCCTTCGCTCGGGGCGTCGAGATTCGCCTCGTTGAGGAGGTGCTCGCGCAGGGAAATTTTGTCGGGAATCGAATTGAGCGCAAAGTCGCGCCGCGCGGCGGACTCCCTGGCGGCGTCGGAGCCCGCGGATTCGCCGTACCCGTCGTCGAAATCCGAAAACTCCCCGTCGGTCGGCTCGCCCACGGACTGCGGGCGGTCGGCAAATCCCTCGGCGGAAACGTCCTCGAGCAGCGGGTTGGTGCGCAGCTGGGCGGAGACCTCCCCCGCCAAATCGAGCGCGGAAGCCTGGAGAATCTCGAGGCTTTTTTTCAGTTGCGGCGTGAGCGCGAGCCCCTGCTCGGCACGCTGCGTCTGTTTCATTTCAGGCGGCATTGCGCGTTTTAAAAAGAGAAAATTTTTTAAATCAAACCGGCGCCAGCCTTCAAGCATTAAGAATCGGGAACTCTTTTTTGTTGCCCGCCCGCCTCCGAAAGAAAGAATTGCGGGATATGGAACGCAACGCCCGCTTTCCCTCCCCCGTCCGGCGTCCGGAAATAATGGCGCCCGCCGGCGACTTCGTGTGCCTAAGCGCCGCCCTTCAAAGCGGCGCGGACGCCGCGTACTTCGGCATAAAAGGCAGCAACATGAGGGCCGGGGCGCGAAATTTCGACGTTTCGGACCTCCCGCGGATAGCGGACGAATGCCACAAGCGCGGAGCCAAAGCGTACCTTGCGCTAAACAACATATACTTCGACTCCGAAGCCGCGACGCTCGACCTCCACGTCCGCGCCGCAAGGGACGCGGGGGTGGACGCGGTAATCGCGTGGGACTTCGCCGCGATAGAGCGCGCGCTCGGCGCGGGGCTGGAGGTGTTTTTGTCAACGCAGGCGGGGGTCGCCAACTCCGACGGTGTGTGCGCCTATTTCAGGAGGTTCGGGATACGGAGGTTCGTCCTCGCCCGCGAATGCGCGCTCGAAGACATAGCCTCCATAAAAAGGCTCGCCGCCGAAAAAATCGGCGCCGAAAACGCCGCGAAAATCGAAATCGAAGTGTTCGCCCACGGTGCGATGTGCGTATCCATAAGCGGCAGGTGCTTCATGTCCCAATACGCCTACGGCAAGAGCGCCAACAGGGGCGAATGCCTCCAGCCGTGCCGCCGCGAATACTCCGTAAGGGAAAAGCGCGAAAACGGCGCGGAATTCGCCGTGTGCGAAGGGTTCGTGATGAGTCCGAAAGACCTCTGCACCCTCCCTTTTATAGAAAAGCTATTCGAGGCCGGCGCCGACGCCCTGAAAATCGAGGGGCGCAACCGCAACGCGCAATACGTCTCGGCGGCCGCGGGCGCATACCGCGCCGCGCGGGATTTCTGGTTCGAGCGCCGCGGCGAAAGCGGATTTTCCGAAAAGTTCGCGGAGCTGAAAAAATCGCAATTGGAGCGGCTGTCGCAAAATTTCAACCGCGGCTTTTCGGACGGCTTCTACATGGGCAGGCCCGCGGGAGACTGGACTTCCTCCGGCAACCGCGCAACCGTAAAAAAGCTGATTCTCGGCCGCGTGCGCAACTATTTTCCGCGCGCGGGAGCAGCCGAAATAACGGTGGACGACAACTCCGCGAAAATCGGGGACACGCTGTGCGTTGAGGGCAACGCGACCGGATACGTCGAATTTGAGCTCGAAAGCGCGCAAATCGGCGGCGCGGACGCCGGCGAGGTGCGCAAAGGGCAGACGGCCTCGATAAAGGTGCCGTCGAAAATGCGACCCAACGACAGGATATACCTGCTCTCAAAATCGTAAAAATTTTCACTATTTTGACTTTGCGCCCGATTCGCGCGCGCAGCGGGTTGACAACGGCCTGCCTCCGGATATCCTCGCTTCCAGAAAAGGGAAAAATTATGCAAAACATTTCGAGAAGGCAATTTTTGGGGCGCGCCGCATTCGCCGGCTGCGCCGGCGCGCTGTCGCTGAGCTTCCTCTGCTCCTGCGGGAAAAAGAAAACCCATCCGCTCGGCGTCTGCGACTGGACGCTCGGTGGCGTGGGCAACCCCGGGGCGCTTGAAACCGCCAGTCTTGCGGGGCTCGACGGCGTCCAGGTCTCTTCGGCGGCGCCCAAGCCCGAGGGCGAATTTTTCACGAAAGCGCAGATCGCCGAATACAAAAAAGCTATGGCGAAAACCGGCATGAAGATAGCCTCGACTTCGCCGACGTGCATGAACGCCAATCCGTTTTACAGCGCGGACGGCGCGGTGGAATTCACATGCAAGGCCATAGACGCCGCCGCTGAGCTCGGGGCAAACTGCGTGCTCCTGCCCTTCTACGGGCCCGCCAACATGCAGAACCCCGACAAGACGATGAACGAGAAATTCTTCGCCCCGCTCGTCGCGCGCTTGAAAGAGGTAGCGCCCTACGCGCAAAAGAGGGGCGTGATGGTTTCGATGGAAAACTCCGTGTCGGCGAAGGACAACCTGCGGATAATCGAAGCCGTCGGCAGCGACTGGATAAACGTCTACTTCGACATATTCAATTTCCAATACTACGGGCACGACACCCTCGACTGCCTGAAAGCGCTCAAAGGCCGCATCGGGCAAATCCATTTGAAAGACTCCAAGCACAAGCTGGACTCCAACTCCGGCCTTCCGCGCAATATGGACGAATGTTTGAGGACGATTGAAGCCATAGGCTACGAGGGGTGGCTGGTATTCGAGCTGCACGGATTCGACAGAAAAAAGGACGGCGAGGAAATCGACACAATACGCCACAACGCGCAATTCATACGCAAGTTTTACGCGTAATACGCCGGCGCTCCCGGGATTTTTTGCGCAAATTTGGATCTGAATCTGCCCCGCTCCCGCCGGCGCGGGGCTTTTTGTTTTTCCTTTCTTTCCCCAAAACCCCCGAAATTCCGGCAGGGCGGCAAATAATGAGGTTTGCCGACACCGGCGGCTGGACGTTAGACGCCAACGCGTTCTCCGATTCCGCGGACGCCCTCGGGGAAGCGGAGATAGGCAACGGCAGGCCGGATATTGGCATGCGCGACGGAATGAAGGGCGGAAGCCTGTTTTTAAACGGATATAACGGGGCGGACAAGGCGGTATTCAGCGCGGCGGGAACGTATTCAAATGCCGAAACGGGAAAAGTCGTATTCGACTCCGTGTCTTTTTACCGCGGAACCATAGTCTTCGATTTGGCGGAAGAAAAAAAGCCGGAAGACTTCACGCAGATAAACGGAACCGTGACGAAGAGTTCGGAATCGTCCGAACTGTCCGTCGAAATAAACGTTTCCGCATACGATCCGCAAGGACGGTTGGAAAGCTCCGGAGACGACGAATGGAGCGCGGATTTGCTATCGTTCGCGACGGAGGGCAGCAATGTTTCCGCGAACGACTTTTCCGTCAAACTCCAAGACGGAATTATCGGGAAAATCATGATATCGAAATTGAACGGCATATCCGCCGTTTCCGCAAATCTCTCCCCACGTCCCCGAACCCTCCGGAATCGCCGCCACGCTCGGGCTTGCCGCGCTCGCCTTCGCCGCGCGCAAAAGACGGGAAAAATAAACATATGCTTCAATAAAAACCCGGGAAAACCGAATTCCCGCGCCTTTTCTGCGCTTCAAAAACCGCCGCATTTAAAGGCGGCGAGCGCCCGATTAACCGGCGGGACTCCCTGTATGCGCGAAATGCGGATTTCCAAACGCCCAGCTCGGCGTCTCCCTCTGCATCGGGCGCGCGGAGCAAATCCGTTTTCTACCGCCGCCTCCCGCCGAACGGAAAGCGCCCGGCGCGCTTCGCCCTCACGAAAAGCGCCGCGGCGGAACACGCGAAGCCGAGCATCAGCGCGCATTCCGCAGGCTCCGGAATGGAAACCATCCAATAGCCGCCATTATTCACAAATGTCATGCCGCCGTCCGAAACGAGCTTGTTTCCGTCGTATACAAAATGCTCTGCTTCCATATCAATTCCGGACAAAAATTTCGATATGGACGAAATGTCCGCAAAATCCAAATCTCCGCCCGCCATTGAAAAATCCACTGTGAAATTTATCGGCGCGCCCGACGAATTTTCCATTAGGCAGCCCGAGACCATTTGGCTTTCGGCGGGGTCGTAGAACGAAAACGCGAAATAGTCCAGTTGCGCGGAGGCGAAATAATCCAGCGGATTGCCGCCATCGGCGACGTCGCCCTCGAACGCAAAGCTTATGTTCACAAACCTCATTCCGGCGAATTCAAAGCCCCCTCCGTCAACATTCATGGAAAACATGCCGTCCGCCGGATTATAGGATAGCGAGGCAGGCGGGGCGGCGGATTCAAAATGGAATCCCGCGCCTGCTACGGACAAGCTGAAATCGGTTATCAGATTGGAATATTGGTATCCGAAAAATACGGAAGATTCGGCTTGCTCGTCGAAATAAAATTCCGCCTCCACCGCCTGCCCTATGGCAAACTCGGAAGGCATATTTTCGCCCAAAACGCTTATTTGCGCGGAAATGCTTTTATGCGAGCTGCCGGCAAACGCGAAGAAAGGCGCGGCGAGAAAGAGTGCAAAAACAAACGGCTTCATTGCGGAATATTCAGATTTTCAAAACATGGCGTGATTTAATTTACAAAGTACCGCAGTTATTGAATATTGCAAGTCTTTTCTAATAACAGAATTGTATCGCATTTCCCCAAAGCGCCCCCTCCCTCCGCGCACGCCAAACTCCGCGCGCGCGGCTTGCGAACCATCTTCTTCAAAAGCCCCGACTTCCTCCGCCGCGGCAAACCCGAATTTCCGCTCCGAAAACGGCCTCCCTCGTTCCGGCGCCTTTCCGCGCGGCAATCCCAACGCCCTAAAAAAACGGCGGCGCATTTCGGGAAAATCCTTTCCGGTCGGCGCGCGAAAATCCGAATGCCCCGCCGAAAGAAAAATTCGCGCCGCCCGAACCGAGCGCAAACTTTAAACCGCGCGCAAAGACCGCCGCAAACGGCTTGCGCGGCAGCCTGCCTGCAATTCTGCCTACCGCCCCAGAATATGCTTTTGGACTATTTCCGAAGCGGAGGCGACTATCCTGGCGCACGGGCGGGTGGCGTAATATTTTGCGTCGCGCGCGTCGGGCGCCGCGGAAACGGGGGCGTCCTTTTGCAGGTTGAGGAGCTCGCGGCAGATTATGGAGCCGTTGGCTTCCCTGAAAATTTCGGCGAGCCTCTGGACTCTTTCGTAAGTCTTTTTCTTCTCCTCGGCGGACGGGTCGGAAGAGCAGTTTTTGAGGCCGTCGAGCATGGCGCACGCGCTGAAAGCCCCGCAGACCTCCCTCATTCTGCCGACGCCCCCGCCGAGCGGCGCGGAGACTTTCAACGCCGTCTCAAAGTCCATTCCAAGCTCGCCCGCGTGCGCGGCAAACACCGCCTGCGAGCAGTTGTAACCGCGCATGAAAAGCCCCGCCGCCGAATTTTCCGCGCCTTTTTCCCCGCTTTCCACGGCTATTTCCCTCCCTCGGATTTTTCGCCGAAAGCCTCGCGGATTTCAATGGAAGCGCGCATTGAGCAGAACTTCGGGCCGCACATGGAGCAGTGGTGCGGGCGGGAGTTGTCGCGCGAAAACTCGGGGTCGCCCTTCGCGCGGAACTCTCGCGCGCGCTCGGGGTCGAGCGAGAGGTTTATCTGGTCGTTCCACCTGAATTCGGCGCGCGCGAGGCTCATGGCGTTGTCGCGGTACTGGGCGGCGGGGTGCCCCTTGGCGAGGTCGGCAGCGTGCGCGGCGAGCTTGAATACGACCACGCCCTCGCGTACGTCGTCGCGCTCGGGGAGTCCTAAGTGTTCTTTGGGCGTCACATAGCAGAGCATGGCGGTTCCGCCCGCGCCTATTTGAAGCGCGCCCAGCGCCGCCGCCACGTGGTCGTAGCCCGCGCCTATGTCGGAGACTAGCGGCCCGAGCGTGTAGAACGGCGCCTCGGCGCACCAGTCGAGCTGGCAGCGCATATTTTCGTCCACCATCTGCAACGGGACATGCCCGGGGCCTTCGCACATCACCTGCACATCGTGCTCCCACGCGATTTTCGCGAGCTCCCCCTGAACTTTGAGCTCTCCGAGCTGGGCGGAATCGTTGGCGTCGGCAATCGCGCCGGGGCGCAAGCCGTCGCCTATCGAAAACGCAACGTCGTAGGAAGCCATTATTTCGCAAATGTCGCGCCAGTGCTCGTAGAGGAAATTCTCCTTTTTGTGGGCGAGCATCCACTTCGCCATGATGGAACCCCCGCGCGAGGCTATGCCCGCCATTCTTCCGGCGGCTGCGGGGAGAAATTCCCTCAGCACCCCCGCGTGGATTGTGAAGTAGTCCACACCTTGCTGCGCCTGCTCTATGAGCACGTCGCGGTAAGATTCCCAAGAGAGCTCTTCCGCCACGCCCCCGACCTTTTCGAGCGCCTGGTAGAGCGGAACCGTCCCGAGCGGCGTCGGGCAGTTGCGTATGAGCCACTCGCGGGTGTCGGTGATGTCGGCGCCCGTCGAGAGGTCCATCATGGTGTCCGACCCCCATTTTATCGCCCACAGCATTTTTTCTATTTCCTGCGGTATGGACGACGCCATCGAGCTGTTGCCGATATTGGTGTTGATCTTCACCAGAAAATTCCTGCCTATCGCCATCGGCTCGAGCTCGGGGTGGTTGACGTTTGCGGGTATTATCGCCCTGCCCCGCGCGACTTCGCCGCGCACGAATTCGGGGGTTATCTCAAACCCCTTGCCGAACCACGTTCCGGCGTGCTGGATTCTGAGGCTCGAACGCGGGGCGTCCGGCGACATCGCGCCCTCCACGCCGTTGTGGAGCGCGAGGTTTTCGCGCAGGGCGACATACTCCATCTCCGGCGTGATTATCCCCTTTTTCGCGTAGTGCATCTGCGTGGGCCTGCACCCGGGCTTTGCCCTCCTTACGGCGCGCCCCCCGAACGGATTTTTTGCGGACTCCGCAAGGCGGCCCGCCGCCTCCGTGTCGCCGCGCGCCTCCAGCCACTTCTCGCGGATTTTGGGCAGGCCCCTGGACGTGTCGAAGTGAAAACTTTCGTCCGCCCACGCGCCGGCGGTGTCGTAGACGCGCACGGGCGGATTGGGCCTGCGCGCCCCTCCGCAAAGCGTGGGGGAAAGCTCTATCTCGGCGAGGGCGACTTTCACGCCGTTGCGTTCGGCGTATACCCTTCGGCGCGCCGGATTGTCCAGAAAAAGTTTTTTTATGTCCATCATTTGCCGTTTTGAAACGCCGCCCCAATGGCGGCGCGCTAATTAAAATATGTCCGCCGGATTCGCCTTGCGCAGCTTGCGGGTGGCGAGCAGGCCCGCCGCGAGGCACATCGAAAGCGAGAGCCCGAACACCGTCGCGAGGCTCGCCGCCGACATATAGGTCTGCATTCCCGCCACGCTGCGGGTGAGCATGTACAAAACCTCAGCCAGCCCCGCGCCGGGCACAAACCCCATAACGGAAAGTATGAAAGACTCCTGCACTATTATCCACACGAAAAACGAATCCGAAAACCCTATGGCTTTCAGGGTGGCGTATTCGGACAGGTGGTCGGTGACGTCCGTGTAGAGAATCTGGTAGACGATGACCGCCCCGACGAATATGGCCACCGCCATCGACGCGCCTATCACAAAGCCTATCGGCGTGCGCTTCGCCCAATAGTCTTTCTCGTTTTCTATAAAGCGCTCTTTGGTCATCGCGCTCACGTCGCGCGGAAGAATTTTTTCGAGCCTGCGGACGACATCCTCCGGATCCGCGCCGCCGCGGAGCTTCAACACCCCCACGCTGTACACTCCGCCGGGCTCCGGCCACATTTCGGAAAAGGTGCGCAGGCTCGTGAGGACGTTTCCGTCGGCGGCGAAAGTCGCGCCGATCTTGACGAGCCCCTTCACGGTCGCCCGCCTGCCCGCGATCTCCGTGCGCGCCGAGCCCTCCGCCGCGAACCTCCCCGCCACGTCGCCGTACTGCGAGCGCGAAAGGCTGTCGAACAAAACGGCGCCGTCGCGCTTCAAAAACTCCTGAGAACCCCTTATGTCGTCCGATAAAAACACCTCTTTCGACGGGTCGAAGGCTATCACGAATATGTCGCGCTCCCTGCCGTCGTCCACGCTCTTGAAGGACATGCACCCGAGCTTTATCCCCTCCGCGGACTCGACCTCCGCGACGGCGCGCGACTGGTGGAGGCGCACCTCCGGAAAGCCCTTTCCAACCCCGAAGTACTCGTAGTTCGCGCCCACTATGACGACCTGCCCGTCGAGGAGCTCGAGCGGGCCTACGACCTGCTTGTAGAGGGCGTTTTTAAGCCCCATCTGAAACAGCATCATCGCCACCGCGAACGTTATGCCGAGAAGCGCCACGAAAAACCGCTTCCTGTCGCCGGCAAGCTGCAGCCACGCCACGGGGATCCCCAGCGGCACGAGCCTCTCAAAAAAGCCTTTGCGATTTTTCCGCACTCCGCGCGAAGCTATTGCCTTTTAACCAGTATGCGGACGTTCACCTGCGAGCCTATCAGGTTGCGGAAGCTCTCGGGGGAATCCAGCTTTATTTTTGCGACTACGACCTTGAGGTTGGAATAGTCGCTCGGGTCGCTGCTGAAAAGCCTGTTGGACTTCACGTAAGAGGAAATCTGCACCACTTTCCCGAGAAACTTTTTGCCCTCCAACGCGTCCGAAAATATTTCCGCCGAGTCCCCCACCGACACGCGCGAAATGTCCGAAACGTACACCTCCGCCTCCGCGTACATGGAGCTCGTGTCGGCGATCTCGCAGATGCCCTCCATGCCGACGGCCTCCCCCGGGACGACGTTCGACTCCACAACCTCCCCTGTTATCGGCGCGCGCACCTCGTACTCCGCGAATGCGGCCCGCGCCTCATCTGCTGCTGCGGCGGCCTCCGCCACGGCGAGCTCCTGCGCCCGCTTCACGAGCGGAATCATAGACTTCGCCTGCGCAATCTTGCGCGCGAGCGACTCCTGCTCGTAGTTTATCTCCTCGCGCTCGCGGCGCGGGGGATCCTTTTCGTCGAGAATCTTTTGGTTTTGGGCAAAAGACCCTTCGAGGTCGGCGGCGAAATTTTCCTGCTGGAGGATTTTCATGTCGGCGTTCGCCCTTGCGGCGGCAAGCGCGCTCTCGGCGCGCGCGAGCGCTGCCTTCGCCCTCGCCGCCCCCCTCAGCACCGCCACGACCTCGCCCTCCTTGACGAAGCTTCCCCTGCGGATGTTGAGCGTTTCGACTATGGCCTGCGACCCCCCGAGAGACGGGGCGGCGAGCGCCGCTATGCGCGCGCCCGGCACGATTTTCCCGACGCACGCCACCGCCGAGCCGCCCGCCGTTTCCGCTGCGGAGAGGGCCGCCGAGAGCCCGAGGCATATCAGACAAAAGAAATTTTTCATAGGCGAACAAATTACTCCGGCAAACGCGCATTACAACACAAAAAACCCGCGCGCAAAATTTGCTTGCCCGCCGCGCCGAAAAGCGGGATAATGCCGGAACTATGAGAAAACTTGCGCATATAGGAATCCCGACGGACAAAAAGCCCGCGAAGGCGTCGCATCTTGCCGAAGCAAAGCTCTTCGTCACAGATCCGGCGGATACGAAAAACAACATAGAATTTCTCTATTTTGAGGAGGGCAGCCCGATGCCCGAAATTCTGAAAAAGGCCACCCACATAGCGTATGTGGTGGACGACATCGAGGCGGAGCTCGAGGGCGCCGAAATCCTCATGCCTCCGTTCGAGCCGTTCCCGAACCTGAAAGCCGCGTTTATAATCGAAGACGGCGGGGTTCCGGTGGAGCTTATGCAGAAATTCTGACGCTTCGGAGCGCCCGTGCGTGGGGCGCGCATTTTGGCGGGCGCGGGAATCGCGCCCGTTTTTTTTGCCGGCCGGAAATTCCGCGCCGCAAGGCGCAAAAAAATCGGGAGCGGGCTGATGGAGTTTTGCCGGCGCCCCACCGCGCGCGGAAGTTCCGCGGCATGCGCGGAAATCAGTTTTCGGAAACGCCCATTGTCTTTTTTATGTACTCCGCCTCGGCCGGGTCGTAAGGAGAGCCGTCGGGCTTTAAAACGTCGTGGAACCATTTTCCCTTCGGATATTTGTCCTCTATCTGTTTCCACGGCCGGTCGGTGTGCGTTCTGCCGTTGACGAGCCCCCAGTTGTATGCGGCGACCTTGTTTTCCTTCATAATCCCGAGGCAAGGGTCGAACGTGCTGAAAGGCCTCGCCATGTATTCGGTGCAGAAAACAGGGCGGTTGAGCTTTTTGAATTTTTCGATGTTCGCGCGCATGGATTTTCCGTCCCCGTAGCAATGGAAGCTTATTATGTCAGACTCCGAAAGCTGTATGGGGTTCATCGTGCGCCCGACGGCGGATTTGTCGCCCGCGTAGACGCCGGCGGTTATCGGCTGCGAAGGATTCGCCGAGCGCGCCCATTCAAACGACAGCTTCAAGAGCTTTTCGGTTTTCTTAAACATCTCCACATTCCCCCGAAGCGCCCCGCGCTCGTCCACGCTAACCCCTATTTGTCCGGGCTCGTTGAACACGTCCCAGCCTACGACGCGCGGGTCGTCCTTAAACCTCGAAACCGTGCCGACGACATATTTTTCAAGCTCCGGCCAGCGCGATTCGTCCCCCAAAATCTCAAACGACGGCGATTTTAGCCAGTTTGAGTTGTGGCGCCCGCTCGGCTCGGGCTGCTTTCCGTATTTTGAATTGGCGTTCCAGCAGCTGTCGAAAAACACGAACAAAGTCTTTATCCCGCGCGAATCCGCGATTTGCAGGTATTTCTCAACATTGTCGAGAAATTTTTCCCCCTCGTGAAGCCACACCGCATCGCTCAAAAACACGCGCATTGTATTAAACCCCAGCTTCTGCGCCATCGCCAGCTCCCTGTCTATAAGGGCGGGGTTGAACGTCGCGGAGCTCCACATCTCTATCTGGTTGGAGGCGTCCGACGGGACAAAGTTGCAGCCCGCCATAAAAGGCTTGCCGGCATACCATGCGTTAGCCTCCTCCTCCGTCCACTTTTCCCGCGCGCCCGCCGCAAGCAAAGCGAGCGCAACCGGAACGAACGCAAATAATTTTTTCATATTCTCAATTCCTGTTCGGAGTCTGGACGGACACGTTCAGAATCTGCCCGTCCTTTTCGAGAGTCTTGGAGAGCTTGGCGTAGTCCACGTCCTGGACGGCGCAACCGTCGTCGATTGCCTGCGCCGCGGCGGTCGCCGCGCTCTGCCCCAGTATCATGAACACCGGCTCCATGCGTATCGAGCCGTAAGCTATGTGCGACGCCGAGCACGCCACCGGAACCAGAAGGTTGTCCACCTGCCCCTTCTTGGGAACTATCGCCCCGTATGAAATCTTGTACGGGGCTTTCAGGCGAACCTGCACGTCGCCCTCGTTCTGGACGTATCCCTCTCTGGTCACGTAGCGCGAAGTGTTGTGCGAGTCGAGCGTGTAGGAGCCCATTCCGACGGGGCGCGGGGTCATGCGCGAGTTCTGGCAGTCGTGCTGGGTCATGACGTATTCGCCGTTCAGGCGGCGCCCCTCGCGGATGTACAGGGTGTACGGCCAGTGGCCGGTTGAGGCGAACTCGTCCTTGGACAGTCCGAATTTTGCTATTGCCTTGCGGGTCTTTTCGGGCACGCGGGGGTCGTTTTGGAGGAAGTACATCAGCCCCTTCTGGTATTTCAGATGCGCGTCGAATATCTCCTTGCGCCTTTCGTAGGAGGCTTCGGGCCACTCGTAATTGCCGCCTATGAAGTCCGTGCTGAAAGCGTTTTTGTTGTTTATGTCGGTCTTGCCGTTGGGCATTCTCGAAACGGTAAGCGGGAAAATATTGGGCTCCGCCTCGAGATAGCGCGCGCCGAGCTCGTAGTCCGAGGGGTCGTAGCCCTCGGGCTTTTCGATTTTCACCATGTTTTCCGGAACGTCGGTAAGGCACATTCTGAAGCAATACGCCTGAATTTTTTTGTCCGCAACGCCGTCTGGCAGCGGGGATTCGGGGCTTATGAATTTGAGGAGCCCGCTCGACTTGTCGCCCTTTACCTTATATGGGTCGACTTTGGCGTGGAAGCGGTGGCCGTTGTATTCGTTGGTGGCGCGGAAGCCGTTGTAGTCCTCGCCGAAGCGCGAATTGCTCTCGCGGCCTACAAAGTAGTCCGCGCCCGCTGCCGCCATCAGGTCGCCTTCAAAAGTGCAGTCTATGAACATTTTTCCAGGGTACCTGCCGCCGTCGAGCGTGGAAATGGCGACTATCCTGCCGCCAACCTTTTCGACGCCGGCCTCCCTGTCGAGCCGCTCGCCGCGCACGAGCTTTATGTTTTTGTGCTCCTTAACCCAGTCGTCGAAGACTTTTTCGGCGACTGACGGCTCGAAAATCCACATCACCTTGTGCTCGTCGTCGATAGCCTTAGTTCCCTGGCCCCTTCCGGTAAAGTTTTCGCGCTTCTGCCATTTCCAGGTCTCGGGCTTCTGGTACTCTCTCCACACCCTGTGGTAAAATTCGCGCGAGAGGCCGCCTATCGTGGCGGTCCTTCCGGAGTCCGTCATGCCCAATCCGGCGCTCGACATAGCCCCGAGCCTCCCCTCGGGCGCGATTAGAACGACGCTTTTGCCCTCTTTGGCCGCCTGGACCGCCGCGGTGACGCCCGCGGAGGTTCCTCCGTAAACCACGATGTCGGCGGGCTTTTCCTCAAAAAGCGACGCGCAGCCCCAGAATGCCACGGACGCGGCGGCGAGAAATGCGAAAAATGGAATTTTTTTCATAAGATTGTAGGCGTTTTGTCGTTGAAAAGGCGCGGCGAACGCCGCACATGTCTTGCGGGAAATAATGCGGGCCCGCCCGTTTTCTTCAACAATAAAAATCGCGCAGGTCTTGAAATCCGCGCAAAAACCGCAAATAATGGAGCCATGAAAATTTTGAAAACGGCAATAGCGCTCGCCGCGTGCGCGCATCTTTGCGCCACGGCGGAAGTCAAAACCCCCGCCATATTTTCCGACGGAATGATGTTGCAGCAAAACTCCGCCAACATCTGGGGAACAGCCGAGCCCGGGGCGAAAATCGAAATCGAAATCCTCGGCGAAAAATCTTCCGCGCGCGCCGGAGAAAACGGAGAGTGGAGCGCGCGCGTCAAAACGCCCGGGGGCTCTCCGGAGCCGCGCGAGGTCAAAATTTACGAAAACGGGAAACTCGCAAAGACTTTCTCCGGCGTAATATTCGGCGACGTGTGGATCGCCGGAGGGCAGTCGAACATGGACTTCGGACTGCGCGGAATCGACGGCGCGAAAGCCTATATCGACTCATCCGCGGGCTCCGGCGTCAGATACTTTGCGCAGGGCGCGTCGAGCAGCCGCATGTTCAGCGCGCGGGGAATCGGCAAGGATCCCGAAAGGGAATTTCCCGAGGGGAGCCGCTGGGTCTCCCCCAACCCGCAGAACGCCGGGGGGTTGCAGGGCATACCATACATATTCGCGGCGGAGCTCGCGAAGGCGTCCGGCAAGCCCGTCGGCATAGTGTACACCGGAACTCCGGGCACAAAAATGGCCGCATGGGTGAGCCGCAAGACCTACGAAAATTCGCCCCTGTTTAAGAGGGAGCGCGAAAACTTCGCCGAGCGTTCGAGAAAATACGACTACAAAAAGGAAAAGGCGAAGTTCGACGAGGACGTGCGCACTTACGGAGAGCGCGTAAGGAAGGCGAAAGCCGAGGGCAAAGAACCCCCGCCCGCGTGGACTGTTGCGCCGTTTCTCGCGCCGTGGCCGGATTCTCCCGACAAGTGGTCTACGCCGTCGATGCTCTTCAACCTGCGCGTGAACCCGCTGCGCGGATACGCCGCGCGCGGCATAATATGGTACCAGGGCGAATCGGATTCGCACGATGGGTTCGCCGACAAATTCGAGGGGCTAATAGGCGAGTGGCGGGAGGTTTTCGGCTCGCCGGAGATGCCGTTTTTCTTCGTCCAGCTTCCGTCGCACAACGCCTGGAAGTGGGAGCTCACGCGCGCCGAGCAGGAAAAAATCTCGAAAAAGTTAAAAAATGTCTCGATGGTATGCGCCATAGACACTGGCGAGGAAAACGACGTCCACCCGCGCGACAAAATTGAAATCGGCAAAAGGCTCGCGAAGGCGGCGCTTGCGGGAAGCGGGAAAATCTTCCCGTCGCTGCGCTCAATAGATTTCAGGGGCGGAGTCGCGACAGTGAGATTCAAATACAGGAAAGGGCTGGAATGCCGCGGCAAATGCAGGGGATTTGAAATGCTGTCCGGCGGCAAATGGTCGGCCGCCGACGCGGAGTTCGACGGCAAGAGGGTCGTATTGAAATCCCCCGACGGCTCTGAAATAGAGGGCGCAAGATACCTCTGGAAGCCGTGGGCGAAACCCGACGCCTGCCTGTTCGACGCCGGAGGGAACCCCGTGCCGCCGTTCCAATCCCTCAAAGGCGAAAAATAGCCGTCAGAACGGCGCGGGAAGAAGAATTCCTATCCCGAGCAGCAGCCCGAAAAGCAGCATGTTGCGCGCGGTGCCGGCGAGCGCGGCCCCGTATTCTTCGGGGGTTCTCGCGCGCAGCATTTCACTCCACACCGCCGCGTGCGCCGGCAGGTATAGCTGGGGGAGGAGGGCGCCCCACAGGTTCTCACAAAAGAACGCGGCGCATATAATGCACGCGGCCGCGCCGAAGCACAGATACATCGCGCTCCCGACGCGCCCGCCGAACAGAACGACCGTCGTGCGCTTTCCGTTTTCGGCGTCCTGAAACCTGTCGCGGTAATTGTTCAAAACCAGCAGGGTGTCCACGACGAGGCCGCACGCCAGCGACGCCGCAAAAACCCGCGCCGTCACCGCGCCCGCGCAGACGTAGTAGGTGAAGCACACTGGCACAAACCCGAAGAACGCGACCACCGCGACGTCGCCGAGCCCGCGCTCCGAAAGCGGGAACGGCCCGCCCGTGTAGAGGTAAGCGAAAACCATGCATGCCGCCCCGACGAGCGCGAGCTCCGCCCCGCCGTAAAACAGCAGCCCGCAGCCGCAGGCCGCCGCGCAGAGCGCAACCGCGGCGATTCCGCCCCGCATTGCCCCCGGGGAAATCCATCCCTGGGCGCACGCGCGCCTCGGGCCTATCCTGCCCTCCCCGTCCGAACCTTTCTTAAAATCTATGAGGTCGTTTATGAGGTTCGCGCATATCTGCATGAGAAACGCGAACCCGAAGCAGAGCGCGACCGCGGCGGGCTCGAAAAACCCGTCCGCCCTCGCGAGCGACCCCCCGACGACCACCGGAACGGCGGCGGCTGAAAGCGTCTTGGGGCGCGCCGCCAAAAACCACGCCTCCAGCGCCCCGGGCTTTTCGGATTCGGCGTTCACAGCGCGGGCCTCCAATCTTTTTTTAGAGTTGCCTCCCCCCCGCACAAAAGCCTTTCGCTTCCGTCTTCGAGCGCCACGCGCAGCCTCCCGCGCGAATCCACTCCGCGGGCGATTCCGCAAAATTTTTCCGCGCCAGCCTCGGCGTTTACGCGCCTGCCTTTGAGCCAGTCGAATTTTTCAAACTCCCCCCCTGTCCGCCCGAGGTATTTTTCCGCGCCCAAAACTCCGGCGACCGCCGCCGCCGCGACGTCGCATACTGAGAAATCCCCTCCGGATAGGGAGCGCAAGTCGCATGCCGCGCCGCGGATTTCGTCGGGAATTTCGCCCTCCGAAAGTCCGGAAAAATCCACGTTCACGCCTATCCCGAAAACCGCCGCCGCCGCATCCGCGCCTATTTCGAGCTCCGCGAGCATTCCCGCTACCTTCATTCCCCCGCGCGAATAAATGTCGTTGGGCCATTTTACGAACAGCTCCGCCCCGCAAAGCTTCCTAAGTTCCCCGCAGACGCCGAGCCCCGCCCTCACGGTAAACGACTCCATGACCTCCGCCGACTTCGCAAGCTCCACGCACACCGACATGGCAAGAGACGCCCCCTCTTTCGAGAACCACCGCCTGCCGAGCCTACCGCGCCCCGCGCTCTGGCGCAGGGCCGCCACCGCAAACGGCGGGCGGGCGGATTTGGAGCGCAAAAGCCGCAGCCCCTCCGAATTGGTGCTGTCGAGGCATCCGCGGACGATTGCCGCGCAAGCCGTCCCGCGGGCTGCGAGGCGCGCGGAAAATTCGGCCGCAAAGCGCGAAACTTCAGAAAAATTTTCTTCCATCAAAATAAAAATAAAGTGCGGTCGTAAAAAGAGTCAAGACGTTGCCGCCAGGGGAACCGCCGAAAGCGCGATTGAGGCCGCGCAAGCCGCGGTGGTGGAGGCCGCAAGGCAGGGCGCGGGCGGCGGGGAGAGCGTGCCGATTAAGTTCGCGCGGAAAAGGGCTGAAAGTAAAACCGTTCCTCCTGTTAGAGATGTGAAGTTTGCAAAGGAAATGCTTTCCGATTTTGGAGATCCGGTTCCCGTAAACGTGGGAAAGCGTTTTAATGACGCCCGAAGCGCGGGGAAGCTCCGGAATGCGCGGCGCAAAAGCGGAAGATTCGCGGGTCAGGGCCCTGAAAAGGGAGCTTGAATGTTTTGGTCTTCACCAAAAAAATAGGAGACACTGTTTACTATGTTGCGGAAATCAGAACCGGCAGAAGAAAACTCGTTTCAGCCACGATGTGGAAACAAAAAGAGAAGACAATTCCGGCGGGAGACTCCATTTTAAGCGACCCCTCACGCCCACAACGTTTCCGGAATCTGCCTTCTTTAAATCCACTATTGGAAAAGATTTCGGAAAGTCAAGGGGAAAATCATCCGGAGGCGTCCGGCGCGGGGGAGACGGAGGATGCGAGGGCTTTCCGTTAAGAATTAGCGGAAGTGGAGGCGGACGAGCCGCCAACATACAAGATTTTAAAGCTCGGCAGACTCTCGCTTTTCTTAGAATAGACATTCACATTCCGACAAGGCGATTGTCGCTTCCCTGAAACGGGAGGTTTCGACGCAGCGCCATGGGGAGGATTCAGATTTGCTTACTGTTCATCCGAAGGAAAAATTCGGGCGCATTTACAGTTGGATAAAGAAAGGAAAGCTGCTTTATTGGAATAAACAAAAAGGACGAAAGTTTCTTCAGGACTCAGCTCCCGCCAATTGGGCGCAGCAAGAAGAAATACTTTCGCCTTTATTGTCAGCATCGGAAAACATTTCGGAAAGTCAAGGGGAGAATTTGAATTTTTACGCCGCGCCGCGAACCGGCAAGTTCCAGAAAAATTCCCTCAAACTGCTTTTGGGCGGAGGCGTTATCGACATCCGGACGTTTGAAAGGCTTTCCGTCCAGAAGGGTTATGTGCCCCTGCGCAGGATTATGGAAGAGTTGGACGCGGCGGAATCCGGCGGAGGCGGAGGGCTTAAAAAGCCGCCAAAAAATTTTACGGAAAGTCAGAAAACAAAAATATCAAAATTCCCCATTGCCGAAAAATTTTCACATCAAAACGCGGTCGGAGAGAACGGGCATTTTGGCGCGGATTTCGTCCGCCTCCGAGAGGTCGATGTCGGCGAACGCGAGCGACTCGGCGTCGGGCGGGCACTCGGCGACAATTTCGCCCCACGGGTCGAACACGGCGGAAAGGCCGCAGTACTTCGCGGTTCCGCCTGGCAGAGATTCTTCCCCGCACTGGTTTACGGCGGCGACGAAAAACTGGTTTTCTATCGCGCGCGCGCGGCACAGCACGCGCCAATGCTCCGAGCGCGGGTGGGGGAACGCCGCGCAAATTATCGCGAGCTTTGCGCCCGCCCGCGCGAGGCGGATGAAGAGCTCCGGAAAGCGCAAATCGTAGCAGACGGCGAAACCTATTTTCCCAAACGGGGTGCCGGCGGCGACAACCTCGCGCCCCGCCCCGACATGCCTGTCTTCGCGGAACATTCCGAAGAGGTGGATTTTGTCGTAGTGCGCGATCTCCGCGCCGTCGGGGCCCATGAGGCAAAGCCTGTTGCGCGGCAGCCCGCCGCCCTCGCAGATGTGCGGAACCGAACCCGCCACGGCAATGGAGTTTTCGCGCGCAATCCGCGACATTTCCGTTTCGATTGCGCGCGGGTCGCTTTCGAGAAATTCCGCATTCCTTTTGTAGTCGAAGCCCGACGCGAACATTTCGGGAAACACCGCAAGCTGCGCGCCGCCCGCGCGCGCGGCGCGCGCCATCTCGCCTGCGCGCGACAGGTTTTCCCGAAATTCGCCCCTTTTGACGTTCATTTGCGCGAGCGCGATTCTCATATAAAGCGTATTGATTTTATGGAGGAACAGCCCTCGAACCCCCTGATTTTTTTTAGCATCCCGCGCGCGGCGAACTGGAGCTCCTGGCGGATTTGCGGGTTGTCGGCTGCCACATAGAGGACGCCCGCGCGCACGTTCACAGGCGAGGATTTCGCCGCAAATTTGGCGGGAACGCACTTCTTCCAGTTTTCCGAAATCGCGGAAACCGGCGAAGCCGCCCTCGCCGCGAACTTCGCCAAAAACCTGCGCGATAGCTCTTTGGAGGACACCGGCAACCCGCCGCTCGAGCGCGCGCGCGAAAATTTCGGGCGGTACGGCATCGACCGGAAGCCGCTGAGAACCGCGCTGTCCTCGTTCAGCGGCACGCCCCGCCCCCCGCATTTACGCCGAATCCGCCGGCCAAAAATTTTTCGAGAAAAAACGCGCAGTTGATCGCGATCGAATGGTAAATTTCTCCCGACTTCACCATCGGCCAGAGCCCTGAGGCGCGCACGAGCTTAGACTGGATTTCCTCGTTGGAATCCCATCGGGGGTCCGCTACCCTGCGGCAGTTCTCGATGACAACAAAGTGCGCGAGATTTTCGTGCAGGGCGGGATTGGGCGAATAGGACGCCAACAGGCGCGGCCTGCCGCCGGCATAGCCGGTTTCTTCGAGCAGCTCGCGCGCGGCGGCGGCCTCGGGAGGCTCGCCGGCTTCGACTATGCCGCCCGGGAACTCCCAGGAAGTCCTCGCGCTCCCAAACCTGTACTGGTTGACGAGCAAAACGAAGGGGTCGGACGGGTCGCCGGAATCGGAGAGGGCCGCAACCTGCACCCAGTCCGCAGAGCGGTTGACGTAAAAATCGCCCGTCCGCCCGTCGGGGTGGCGGAGAGTCCTTTTGACGATTTTAAAAACTTTGCAGTCGGCCACCGGCGTCTCGGAGAGCAGTTCCCACGGGCGCGGGGCTTTGTCCGTATCCATAAAATCCAGAATGGTTTTGGAGGGGCGCGCGGCAAGCAAAATGTGAGTGCGCAAAGGCGAAAGGCCTTTTCCAAAAGAAGGGGAAGCGGGAAATTCCTTTATGCGGCAGCGGCGGAGAATAAGCATATGTAATTTTTGGAGGAGGTGGGGGAAATCGTCTTGACATATTTAAAGACCATTTTATTTGGAAATTAGTTAAACTCAAAATCGCAATCCTTCATCCAGATTATGAATAACATTAAAATAAACAACTTATCGCTTTTATGCGCCGCATTTTTCCTTTTCGCTCCCCTGCCCCGAGCCGAAAGCCTTTCGCTCAAAACGGGTGAAAATAAAGTCGTCACCGAATGGTGGGACTGGAGCGACGCCTCCAAATGGTCGCCGTCTGTTTCGGAAGTCGCCGGCAACGATTTGTCGGTCGACATAAACAACGGCGGACAAACGCTCAACTCCACAATCAACCCCGGCTTCCGCGCCGGAAACGTGTCCATAAAAGTCGAAAATCCGACAAACCACGTTTATTTCGACGTCGAGGGCGACGCCGTTTTCGATTCGCTTTCCGTAAGCCAAAATTCGAAAGATTATTATGGAACCTACATCCGCGTTCTAACCGGCTCGACGCTTACCGTCAACGGCGACGTAAACGTGTCGCCGAGCAGCCCGTATGAGGCCAACGCAATAACTTTCGGCGCCAATTCCGCAGATTACGGAGGAAGCGTCCGAATAGGCGGGAACCTAAACCTCAACGCAAACATCGGCGACGCATGGTATAATTTGACATTCTCTACAAACAACGCGTTTATTGTCGACGGAACTGTAAATACAACGGAAGTTCAAAATGGAAGACAATTCGGAGTTATATGGAAAATTGACGGCGAAACCACGCGCATTGGCGGTTTGCAGGGCTCCAACCTTTACGGATACAACAAGCTGTCGATAAGCGAAAGCAAAAGCGACCGCACTTTGACGTTTACGAACAAAGCCGGAACCGCCGCAAGCTGGAGCGGCGCGATAGAAAACGGCGGAAACAGATTCAACATAGTTATGGACGAATCCGCCGCCGGCTCCCAAGATCTGAACATTGTCTCCGGAACCGTAAACGACATCGCGCTCAAAGGCGGAATTTTTTACATATCCTCCGTATCCGCAACAACGGGCACGCTGTCGATCGACGGCGGTTTTTACAACGCAAAGGGCTCCGGCGCAAAATTCGCGGCAATCGACCTCTCCTCGGGCGGGTTCATATTTGAAAGCGGCGCCCTCGAAAACGGATACGAAGTTTCGGCGGGCGAAATTTCAAAATCCGGAACCGAAAAAATAGCGGTAGACTTCAACGGCCTATACGCCCCGGACTATTACGGATATGAATTTGTACTGATTTCCGCCGACGCCGTTGACGAGACCATCGACCTCGAAAACGCGAACGGCGACTTCGCCGCCGCCAACCTCTACGACGGCTACGCAATATTCAAATGGGTTGAAAATGAGGGCAAGTACGCGCTTTCGGTGACGTTCTCGGAGGTGCCGGAGCCTTCAACGGTCGCCATGCTCCTCGGCGCGGGCGCCCTGTTTTTCGCTCTCCGCAAAAGGAGGGCGTAGACGCGCGGAAAGGCGATAAAATCCAAAATTTATCGGGCGGCGGCGAATCATTCGAAGCCGCCTTGTTTTGCGATAGCGCGGCGCAACTGCGCTTAAAAAAACGCGTGATAACACCCTACAATGCGGGGGAAATATTTTTCCGGCGCAAAAAATCTTCGGAAGGCAAATAATTTAAAAAATTTTGAATCTTTTGTCTAAGAAAATTGTTTGACAATTAACGCTCTAAGTTTAGTCCGAATTTAAAACGAAAGGAAAACAATCTCATGAAAATTCCCTATTGCCGCTCATTTTTATATTCCATAATGGCCGCTTCCGCAATCGCGCTGAACGCGGAAAGCCTGTCGCTCATCACGGGCGAAAACAAGGAATTGACCGACTCGGACTGGAATTGGTCGGACGCCTCCAAATGGTCGCCGTCGGTATCGGATGTCGCCGGCAACGACTTGACTATCGACGCCGTGACGACCACTCCGATAACCTCAACCATTTCCGACGGATTCACCGCGGGCGACGTAAACGTAATCCTCGAACAAAATGCTCCGTCCGCCTCCGAAGGAGGCTCCGGGCACTTCACGCTGAATGTCGACGGAAACGTGACTTTCGACAGCCTAACATGGAGGACAACGTCTCCGGGATGGTGGGGAAGCTACATAAAAATAAAAACCGGCTCGACGCTCACGATACGCAACGACCTCACGGTGGGAAATTCCGCATCCAACGCATATTTCATAAATTTTGCCCCTAACGGCGATTCAAATTACGTCGGAAACCTCCTCGTCGAGGGCGGCGTAAATATCAATGTCACAAACGGCGTGACCTCACACACATTCTGGACGGCGCTCGATTCGTTCACCGTAAAAGGCGCGGTGTCCATGATAACCCAGAATGTCGGCGACGCCGGAAGGTGGCGCATAGGCAACGCCGGCACCACAATCGGCGGCCTGTCGGGCGCGGCCACATCAAACCATCAACTGCGCATCGACGGCGACACTACCGTCACTTTCACCAATTCCGGCGACTATTCCTGGAACGGCCTCATAACAGACGTTGACGACGGCGCGGCGAATTCCGCAAAGTTTAACGTGGTGATGGACGCCTCCGCGGCCGGCAAGCAGACGATTACGCTGACGGGCGGCTACATCAACGATATCACCCTCAACGGCGGCAAATTCGTCCTCGCCTCCGCCAACGCCACCACGGGAACGCTCTACCTCAACGGCGGATATTTCGGAGCCGCCAACAACAGCACCGTAATAAATTCCGCGCAGTGGAATTCCGGCGGCCTGCTCTTCGATATGGCCGCCCTCAAAAACGGTTACAAGATTTCCATTGCGGGAGAGTTCTCGAAAAATGCCGACGGGCAAATTGAAATAAATTTCGACGGGCTCAACGGCGCCGACTACATCGGCGACACTTTCGAGCTAATCTCCGCGGGATCTCTCGACGGCTTCAATCTCGACGACGCCAATGCCGACTTCGCGGCGGTCAACCTCCTGAACGCAATCGCGGAATTTTCGTGGAACGACGGAACCCTTTCGGTGACGTTCGGGCAGATTCCCGAACCCGCGGCGGCGGCCGCGGTTCTCGGCGCGGCCGTCCTGTTTTTCGCTCTCCGCAGAAAGAGGGCGTAAAACGGCAGGTTGAATTAACGCCGGAAAAATAAAACATTTCCGCATGGCGGTTCCGTTTTCGGAGCCGCCTTTTTTTGGCAAAAACGCGGCGCGATTGCGGGGAAAATGGACAACAATACCCCCGCGGCAGATGGCGCTCCGGCGTGCAAAAAGCTCGCGGAATCGGATAATCCAAAAACTGTTTCAGATTTTTCCGTCAAAAAAAATACTTGACATATTACACCCCAAGTTTAGACCAATTTTTACAGAAATCGAACTAAAAGGTAATTTCATGAAAATCTCTTATTGCCGCACACTAATATATTCACTTGCAACCGCCGCCTCCGCGATTGCCGCAAACGCGGAGAACCTGTCGCTCATCACGGGCGAAAACAAGGCATTGACCGCCACGGGCTGGAATTGGTCGGAAACATCAAAGTGGTCTCCGACAGTCTCGGAAGTCGCCGGCAACGACCTCACTATCGACGCCGTTACGACCACCCAGATAACTTCAACTATTTCCGACGGATTCACCGCAGGCGACGTAAACGTAATCCTCAACCAGAACGCCCCGTCCGCATCTTCCGGCGGTAACGGACACTTCTTCCTGAATATCGACGGCAACGCGACTTTCGACAGCCTAACATGGAGGACAACGTCTCCGGGATGGTGGGGAAGCTACATAAAAATAAAAACCGGCTCGACGCTCACGATACGCAACGACCTCACCCTCGGGAACTCCGCATCGAACGCGTATTTTATAAGCTTTACCCCCGACAACGACATAAATTACAGGGGAAATCTCCGCATTGAGGGAGACATAAACTACTATGCAAACCGCTCTAATGATTCCAACTCACTCTGGACGGGGGTCAATTCGCTCACCGTAAAAGGCGCGGTATCAATGATAAATCAGAATGGCGGCAGCGGGAAATGGGAGATAGAAAATAACAATACCACAATCGGCGGATTGTCGGGTGCGGACACTTCAAACAATAAAATATTCCTTCGTAAAGATACCGCCATCACTTTCACCAATTCCGGCGACTACTCTTGGAACGGCAGCATAAATTCAGAAAAAAAGTTTGATATAGCCATGGACGATTCCGCGACCGGCAAGCAGACAATAAAGCTGACGGACGGCGCCATCAATAACCTAACCCTCAACGGCGGCAAATTTGTCCTCGCCTCGGCCAAAGCCACTACGGGTATGCTCTCTATCAACGGCGGATATTTCGGAGTTGCCGACAGCACAACGGTTATAAACTCCGCACAATGGAATTCCGGCGGGCTGCTCTTCGACATGGCCGCCCTTGAAAACGGCTACAAGATTTCCGTCGCGGGAGAATTTTCGAAGATCGGCGACGGGCAAATCGAAATAAATTTCGACGGCCTTGACGGCACCGACTACATCGGCTACACTTTCGATCTCATCTCCGCGGGATCTCTCGCCGACTTCAATACCGGCGACGCCGATGCAGATTTCACGGCGGTCAATCTCACGAACGCCCTGGCGAAATTCGCGTGGAACGACAAAACCCTCTCGGTGACCTTCGAGCAGATTCCCGAACCCGCAACGATTGCGGCGCTCTTCGGCGCGGCCGCCCTGTTCTTCGTTTTCCGCAGAAAAAGGGCGTAAGAGCCAGGCAAGATTTTCACAAAGGGCGGAGCCTGAAAGCTCCGCTTTTTTTGCGCCCGCGCGGCGCAATAGATTCGCGCGCACAGCGCGGGCAAAGCAAGGCGGCGCGCGGGGAAAACGGGCATAAAAAACGGGCGCGCTCGTCAACCCGCGCGCCCGAAATCAGAGGGAAGCCCCGCGCTATTTTCCCGCCCCAGCGTCGATCCAATGGTCGCCGACTGCTATTCCGTCCCTTCGCACAACGAAGTCAAACTTGCGGATTTCAGATTTGCCGTTTCGAGAAATTTTGACGGCTCCTTCGAGCTTCGGAGTATCGCCGCCTTCCGGCGTATTCTCCGTCCCCTCGAAATCAAAAACCTCCCCTCCGCACGATATGCGGACGCGGAATGCCCCGCCGGCGCCCAAATCGGCGGCGATGGAAGTCTCGGCGCCCTCGCCGAGCGGCTCCATCAGCCTCTTTTCCAAGAGCGTCCGCGCCATAATGCAGCACACCGACACGGGGTTTCGGAACTCCGCCCCGCCCTTTACAAGCTTGCGCTCGGCGCGCGCTATCTCCGCGCGTGCGCCGGAAAAGCCGTCGCGGCAGACGACCGAAACGCTTGCGGATTTTCCGCGCGCGGCCGCTTCCGTTCCGGCGCATCCGGCGAGCGCAAGCAGGGCAGCAAGCGCCAAAACGCCCAACGCCCCCGAACGGCACGCGCGTTTGCGGCGGCGCAAAACCGCCGCCGCAAACGCGGCAAAAATTCCGAATGCGGCGGCAAACGCCGCGGGCTCGGGAATCGCCACAAGCATTTCGCCGCCGCCCGGGCGTTCGCGCAGAGCGAGGGAAACCCCGTCGATGAGCTCTCCCTCCGAATTGAATATTTCAAAATCCAGCCCGCTCAGAGCCACGGCTATTTCGGAGTCGCTCGAAATTATGGCGTATTCGCCGAGCAGTTCGGGAACGTCGAGCTTTACGGAAATTTTCGCGCCGTCCTCAAATTCCGCGCGCCCTCCGGATATTTCCAACACCCCTTCCCACGAAAGCATCGAGCCCCCTTTGACGGTCATTCCGGATTCGACTCCGAAAGCGGAGTTTTCAAGGGCGAATGAGCCGTCTATTATGAGTTCGCCCGCGGAATCCACCACGCCTTCGAGCGTATGGACGGTGGAGTCGCCTTTAAGCGTGAGGGAATTGGACGAATAGCTGTCTATGGCGTACGCCGTCCCTCCGGAAGACGACGCGCGAACCGACGACGAATTTTTGAACGAGAGCGTGGTAGCCTCCGAATAGTAGCCGAGCTGTATCCCCGCGGCGTACTCGGCCCCCGACGCGTAAATGCGCACGCCGGAAAGCTCGCCTATCGAACAGCTGTCGTCTTTGGATATTCCCACCGCCTCTGCGCCCGACACGCTCACTGAAACCCCCGAGAGGTTGCCTATACGCGATGAATCGTAAAAATATATGCCGTAGGCGTCCCTTTTCGCGGTTGCGGAAATTTTCAAATCCGACATGCCGCCGATTTCGGATTCGTTCTGGACGTATATTCCGTAAACGGAATTGCCGTCCGCCGATATTTCGAGATTGCCCAAGCTGCCGATGCGGGATCTTATCACATTGTAAATCCCGTACGACTCGTTGCCGCCGCTCGCCGAAATTTTTGAAGAAGCCGATACCCCTTCCACGTTTCCCAGAGAGGACGTGTAATTGAAAATCCCGTAAGAACTCCCGAACGCCGCCCGCGCGACCGCGCTTATGTTTTCGACCATAACGCCGGCTCCGTCAGCCTGCGACGCCTTCCTCAGAAAAATTCCGGAGACATTCCCCGAACCGCCGGAAGCTTCGTAGTCGACAGATATGTCCGCGAATATCGAACCTACCCCGCTTATTGAAGTGTTCCTTTTGTATATGCGCACTCCGTTTATCTCGTTGAGCGACGAGCCCGAGCCCCGGTAGTCCACCGACACGCCGCTTCCGATTCCCGCCGCCATTCCGTACTCGTCGAGAATTACGGCCTGGTTAGCCCTCCTGTCGTCGTAAAGGTCAGAATAAACTCCGGCGGGAACGACGGAATCCGCGCTCTCCGCGACGAAAGAATTTCCGAAAGAGTCGCAGAGCGCAAAGCACGCGACAAGAACAGTAACTGCCATTCTTATTTTTTATTCAATGGCTTGAATACCCCGAGTCAAGACTTTTTTACATGCTTTCAATCATTAAGATATAAAAATGGAAATCGTTTTTTTCGCCGCTTTCCCGCATCCGCGCAAAAAAACCGCGCCTTGTCGAAGCGGCAAAAAGTCCGGCGCCGCTCGATTCAAGAGCGCAATTTTTGGCGTGAAAATTTCCGGCGACAAATCTTTACAAAGCTCCGCGTTTGAAACATTATCTCGAAAATTTTTTTATGAACGAAAACCATTTGATTTTAATCGCCAAAGACCTCTCCTTGCCGGTAATGCAGGTCGCCGCGACAGCCAAACTCCTCGGCGACGGGGCGACAGTCCCGTTCATCGCGCGGTACAGAAAAGAGGCCACGGGCTCCCTCGACGAAGTTGCGATAGCCGCAATCCGCGACGGGCTCGAACGCCTGAAAGCCCTCGACGACAGGCGGGAAGCGATAAAAAAGTCCCTCGCCGAGCGCAACCTTCTCACCGACGAGCTCTCCGCCGCAATCGCGGCCGCCGAAACGCTCGCTAAGCTCGAAGACATATACCAGCCCTTCAAGCCAAAGCGCAGAACCCGCGCGACTGTCGCGCGGGAAAGGGGCCTTGAGCCGCTCGCAGACTTCATTTTCAACAATCAGTCTTCGGAGTGTTCCGCAAAAGCCTCGGAATTCGTTTCAACAGAGAGGGAGGTTCCGGACGCGGCGGCGGCGCTCGCGGGGGCGCGCGACATCATCGCCGAAGCCGTGAGCGACTCCGCCGAAGCCCGCCAGGCAATGCGCGGCTACTTTGAAAGGGAGGCCGTCATGTCCTCAAAGGTTATGCCGGGCAAAGAGGAGGAAGCCGCGAAATACCGCGACTACTTCGACTGGAAGGAGCCCGCAAAGACCGCGCCGTCGCACAGGATACTCGCCGTCCGCCGTGGCGAGGCGGAGGGATTTTTAATAATGCGCGTAGTCCCCGACGAAGCCCCCGCAGTGGAAATCCTCAAAAAAATGTACGCAAAAGGCGCGGGCGAATGCGCGGAGCAGGTGAAGCTCGCGGTGGAGGACTCTTACAAAAGGCTGCTAGCGCCGGCCTCGGAAACGCACATGCGCCTTGAGCTGAAAAAGCGCGCCGACGCCGAGGCGATTTCCGTGTTCGCGTCGAATCTGAAAGAGCTTCTGATGGCCTCCCCGCTCGGGCAGAAAAACGTGCTCGCCATCGACCCCGGGTTCAGGACGGGTTGCAAAGTCGTCTGCCTCAACAGGCAGGGAGACTTGCTATTCAACGACGTAATCTACCCCGAGCAGTCGGCGATGCGCAAAAAGGAGGCCGCCGACAAAATTCTCGGCCTCTGCGCGCGCTTTGAAATCGAGGCAATCGCCATCGGCAACGGCACTGCGGGGCGCGAAACCGAGGCTTTTGCGAGGTCTCTCGGGCTGCCCGCGAGCCTGCCGATAGTGATGGTGAACGAGAGCGGCGCGTCGATATACTCCGCAAGCGAAGTTGCCCGCGAGGAATTCCCCGACAAGGACATCACCGTGCGCGGGGCGGTCTCGATAGGCCGCAGGCTCATGGACCCGCTCGCGGAGCTCGTGAAAATAGACCCCCAGTCGATAGGCGTGGGCCAGTACCAGCACGACGTCAACCAGGCGCAGCTTAAAAGGTCGCTCGACGACGTGGTGGTAAGCTGCGTCAACAGCGTCGGCGTGGAGGTCAACACCGCGAGCAAACAGCTGCTCTCATACGTTTCGGGGCTCAACGCCGCGACCGCCGCGAACATCGTCGCGTACCGCAACGAGCACGGGCCGTTCAAGTCGCGCAAAGAGCTCATGAATGTGCGCGGGCTCGGTGCGAAAGGCTTCGAGCAGGCGGCGGGCTTCCTGCGAATACGCGGCGCCGAAAACCCCCTCGACGCCTCCGCCGTGCACCCCGAGCGGTACGCGCTCGTCGAGCGCATGGCCTCCGACATGGGCGAAGACGTGAAATCGCTGATGCGCGACGCCTCCGCGCGCTCGAAAATAAGGCTCGAAAACTACGTCGGCGAAGACATCGGGCTGCCGACCCTAAAAGACATCATGCAGGAGCTCGGCAAGCCGGGCCGCGACCCGCGCGAAAAATTCGAGGCGTTCAAATTCTCCGACGAAGCCCGCTCAATCGACGACCTGCGCGAGGGCATGAGGCTGCCCGGGATAGTGACGAACGTCACGGCGTTCGGGGCCTTCATAGACATAGGCGTGCACCAGGACGGGCTCGCCCATATAAGCGAGCTCGCAGACTTCTTCGTCAAAGACCCGAAAGAGGCCGTCCGCCCCGGGCAGAAAGTGAGCGCATACGTTTTGGAGGTGGACAAGGCGCGCAAGAGGATATCGCTGTCGCTGAAATCCAACCCCGCAAAGCGCGCCCGCGGCGCGGGGGAAACCGCGGGCTCCGGCGGGCGGGTTCATGGGAAAGGCGGCTCCGGCGGGGGGCGCGGAAGGTTCGGCGGGAGCGGGGACGCCGGATTCAACTCCTTCGGCGACGCGTTTTCAAAACTTGGCAAGTGACCTGCGATGCGGCGGAAACTGAAAAAGCTTTTTCTCTGCCTGGCGTTAGCGGCCTCTGCGGTTTCGACTGCGGGCGCGGGCATCGACTACTCCGCCCTCGCAAACCCCGAAAGCTGTAAAAATCTCGACACAATCTGCCGCTCCGCCTCGGGGGACGCGGTGGCGCGGATACGCTTAAAGTCGATGAATTTTGAAAGCCGCGTGAAAAAATGGGGAATACCCATTCCGCAGACGCTGCTCATACGCTCGCTCGCGGTGGACGTGTACTGCCGAAACCTCGGCGACGCGGAACTTCAAAAACTCAAAACCCCTCCGCTCTTTTTCATAGCCGCCGAAAATTTTTCGCTCACCCTCTACGGCAAAAGAAATAAAATGACGGTGAGCGCCGACCACGCGCTGCTCAAAAAAGACCTCACCCTCGTACTCTCCGGCGACGTGAAAATCTCGACCGACAAGGGCGAAATGCGCCTCGGAAGCCCCGCGACCGTCTCGCTTTCCGGCAGGATGCTGAAGTTTTCGTCGGAGAGGGGAAAGTTTGCGATAAAATTCTGACGCCCGCCCCGCGCCCGCGAATAGTCTTGCGATTTTCGCAAACTATCTCTTTGATTTTGCGCATGAAAAATCTTGCGAGAGGCATTTTTGGAATATTGGCGGCGATGTCGCTCTCGTTCGGCGCGGCCGCCTTCGCCGCGGCGGAAAAAAGCGGCAACTGGACTATAAGCGGAAAAGTCGTCACTGCCCCCGGCGGCGCCCTGCTCCTCTCAAAGGGCGCAAGCGCGATTCTGAAACCCGAGCTGAACGCGGGGGCGTTCAAAGACTTCGAGATGTCCTTCAAAGTCCGCACGCTAAACGGCTCGACGGGCTTTGCCGCGTTCCACTCCGACGCCGAATTATCCAAGGGCTACAAAATCGCCATCGACAATTCGCGCGATTCCAGGGCGTGGTGGCGCAAGACCGGAAGCCTTCTCGGGGTGAGAAATATCGTAAAGCGCATGGCAAACGACGGCGAATGGGCGGAAGTCAAAGCCAAAGTCGCGGGGAACCTCGTCGAAATTTTCGTGAACGGCAAACAGCTCGTCGAATACGCCGAGCCGGAAGAGCCGTACAGAACCCCCGAAAACAGCAACATGCGGCTCGACGAGGGCGCAATAGGCGTAAAATGCGCCTCCGGAGAAGGAATCGAAATAAAGGATTTCAAAGTCAGAAGGCTCAAGCCCTCCGCTGTGCGCGCGGAGGCGGAGCCCGAGAGCGCCGACGGCATCATGGGCCTGCACCAGTCCGACTTTCCCGCCGTGGACTACCACGTGCACTTAAAGGGCGACCTCGACGCGCGGAAAGCGCAAAAGCAGTCGCGCAAATACGGAATAAACTACATCGTCGCGGTAAACTGCGGCAAGGACTTTCCGGTGAACAAGGACTCCCTCGCAATCGAGTTCATCGAAAGGAACAAGTCCGAACCCTACATTCTCGCTATGCAGGCGGAGGGTCGCGAGTGGATGAACTTGATAACAAAGCCCGCGCGCGAAAAGTTCGCATACGTGTTCACCGACGGAATGACTTTTGAGGACCGCGACGGCAGCCGCGTCCACCTCTGGGTGCCGGAAGAGGTGAAAATAAAAGACCGCCAGGCCTACATGGATATGATAGTCGAAAAGATATGCGGGGTGCTCGGCGAGCCCGCCGACATTTACGCGAACGCCACATACCTGCCCGACGCCCTCTCCGCCGACTATGCGAAACTCTGGACCAAAGAGCGCCGCCAAAAGGTTCTCGACGCGCTCGCGAAGGGCGGAATGGCTCTCGAAATCAGCGCGAAATACGAAATTCCGGACGCCGAATTCATAAAGGCGGCAAAGGCGCGCGGAATAAAATTCACCTTCGGCAGCAATAACGGCGACTCAAATTTCGGGAAGCTGGAATACTGCCTGAAAATGAAGCGCGAATGCAACATTGCGCCGGAAGACATGTACAACCCCACCCTGCGCCAATAGGCGCATGGCGCATTGGAGGGCGCACCCCTTTGCGAACTCCGGTTTCGCCAACGCCTCCATCCTTCCCAATCGCCCCTTGCTTTCGGGTTTAGGCTGCGCTCGGGCGAGAACATAAAATTCCGCGCGTCGGAAATTTTGAGGCAGCGAATTGCGGCGGCATATAACATGCGCCGCAGCAACAACGCTCTCGCCGTAAGCAAAAAAACCGAGAACCGCGGAAAGGATGGAAGCGCGCTGCCGCGGGCGAGTTCAATTTGAAAGAGCCATCCGGCGGGCCCGCATCGGAGTATGCGGCCGACGCGGGCTCTTTCAATACGGGGCGCAAGCGGCAAACGCGCGCCCAAAATAAAAACATCGCCCCAAAGGGGCGCGGTCAAAAGGGAACCGGACGAGCATATGAAAACCGCCAACACGCCGCGCGGCTGCGGCGGTCCTCCCAACGGAGCATCAAGCCCATTCTCACGCGCCCGCCGTCGGATTAGAATTTGAATTCCACGCCAACCCTTATATTTCTGCCGAGCGCGGGATACCACGAATCGCCGTAGGCGGAATGGACCGCGTATGAGGCGTAGATTTCGTCGGTGACATTGTTGAAAGCGGCGAAGGCGCGGACGTTTTCGGTTATGAAAAAGTTCGCGACGAAATTCAAGGTCCATGCGGCGGGCATTTTTTCCTGAGAATTGGCGAAGTCGCTGCCCATGTACTGGCCGCTCGCCCATTCGTATTCCACGGCGAGCTCCAAAAATTCAACCGGCCGAACCCAAGCGCGCGTTGTGGAGACTATCGCGGGGACGAGCGGCACGCGGCTGCCGTCGTATTCGCCGCCGTCGAATTTGGCGGATACGAACGCCCACGCCGTGGACACGCCGAAATGCTCGAGCTTGTACGCCAGCCGCACGTCCGCGCCGAACCTGTCCGTCGAGCCGATGTTTTCGGAGGCGTAAGTTGCGGGGTTGAGCATTATCTCGTTGTCGAGATGCATGAAAAACAGGCTGGCGTTCGCCCTCCACGGGCCGCTGGCAAAGTTGACGCCGATTTCATAGTTCTGGCCGCGCTCGGGGTCGATGAGGGGATTGAAGGCGTCGGTGGCGTACCCCCAGTACGACGCCATTTCGTCGATGGCCGGATATCTGTAAATCTGGTCGAACCTGAAATAGACGTTGCAAGTCTCGTCGAGCTTGGCGTTGAAGCCTATCTGCCCCGCGAACCCCCCGAAATTTTTGCTCTCGTCGTAGGGAGCGGCGGAATAGTGGTCTACATAATTCAGGGCGGTTTCGTACCTTCCCGCGGCCGTCACTGAAAACACGTCGTCTATCGCAAGCCTCCCGCCGAGCCACGGGGCGACCGTGACGCGCTCAATGTCGGTAGAGCCTATTTTATTGGAATACCCGCCGTCGGAATATCGCTTCGACGACATGTTGTCGTAGTAGAAGTCAACCCCGCCCTCGGCGAAGCTCTCGTCCTCCGAGCCGAGCAGTACGCGGTAGCGCGGCGTAAACGACGCCGTCCACAGCACGACGCTGTTCGACGTGTCCCCCCACGAAGACGGAAAGAGAGTGTCGACCTCGCGCATATTGGCGCCCATCTGGATTGCGCCCTCGCCAAAAGAAGATGAATTTTCGAGCGCGGCGGCGACGGTAGCGAAGTTGAGGTTGTTTTCGCTCGAAACGCCCGAATTAGAGGTCGGGTCGCGCATCATTTCGGAGTATGACGAAAGCGGGTTGGCCCAGCGCAGAAATTCGTCGCCGCCGCTCGCGGAAAACGTGATGTCGTTCTGCCCGTCGAGCTTTGCGCCGGCGGCTACTGCGGCTGTCTTGTTCCAGTTGAGCGAATTGTCAACGTAGCCGCTGTTGTGGTAGTAGTTTGCGGAAGCGGAGGCGTAGTAGTCGCCGTCGGAATGCGAGGCGCGCGCGTACCCCTGGTACTCGCCGTAGGTTCCGAAAAACCCTCCGATCTTCGCGGTATCAGGCTGGTTCCAGCGCTTTGTCGTGATTTTCACCACCCCGCTCTCGGCGTAATTTCCGTATGCGGCGGTCTGCGGGCCGCGCATGACCTCGATGTTTTCGATGTTCTCGAGCGGCAGCTGCGCCCAGTTTATGAAAGAGAGGTCGAGCGTGTTGAGCCTCTGCCCGTCCACTATTACCATGACGCGCTGGCCGCTGTTCTCGCCGAATCCGCGCATGGAAAGCTCCGCGGTAAACGGGCTCAGCCCCGTGTTGCGAACGTTGACGCCCGCGTGCCTGCGCAGGACGTCGGGGACGGAAACGAGGCCGCTCTTTTCTATCGCATCGGACGATATGTTCTGCGTGCTGGCGGGGACGTCGAATACGGAGTCCGCGAAGCGCAGGGCGGTCACCTCGTACGCGTCGAGGGTTTTGACGCCGCCCTCCTCCGCCCCGACGGAGTCCTCCGCGGAGTTTTGGGCCTGCGCGAAGAGCGCGGCGGGAATTAGCGAAAATAGGATTGTTGCTGTTTTTGCGGTCTTTCTTTTCATTTTCTGTGCAAATTGTCGGGAACGGAATTGCGCTTTCCGGAAATTCCATCGAAATCGAAGCGCAAAACGGCGGTGCGCGAAAGCGCGCTTTCAATATAGGCTCCCGCCTCGGAAGACAGCCCCGGGCAGTACTTTTCGGCGAGCGCGCGCAGGCCGAAACGCTTTTCGCAGGCGTCGGAACAAACCGTTATCCTGCCGAAAGCGACGGCGCTATCGTAGCGCACCGTAAACTTTTCGGGGACGGTTTCGGCGCGGGCGACCGCGCAAAGGCTCGCGCGCGGATTGCGCGAAACCATGTCGATTTTTCTGCCCTCGGGCGCGCAGTGAATGTACGCCGACTTTCCGACCACCGCGAAGCTCACCGGCACGGCATAGGGATATTCGTCGTCGGAAACGAGCGACAAAAACCCGTATTCGGCGGACTCTAAAATCTTTTCCGCCTCTTCCGGCGGCACCGCCCTGTCGCCCCTGCGCAAAGCCAGGTTCACGGGCGGTCCTCCGCGATGTCCGAAACTATCGAGCGTATCAGCTCCGGAGTGAAATACTGCATGGCGACTATGTGCGCCAGCTTTCCGAAACCGGCGTACTCTCCGCAGGCGAGCGCGTACTTCTTCACCGCGCGCGCGGACGGGCGGTCGAAGAAAACCGTGTTGGAATAGGGGTTTTTGTACGCGCGGATTCCCGCCTTGGAGAGTTCGGAGAGCAGGAGGGCGGCCATTTCAAGCGCGCGGACTGCCTGCCTGCGCAGCCCATCGGCGCCGAGCGACTTTATGCGCCAAAACAGCTTGAGCGCGTCGAGCCCGCTGCGCGAGCAGCTTATGGTAGGAATCGTCCCGTTGAGGTACGGTATCGGGCTGCCTCGGACGCTTTCGAGGGCTTTTTTGCGGCATATGAAAACTCCGGCGGGCTCGTTGAGCGAAAAGAATTTGTGGCCGGACACCGCGACGGAGTCGAAGCCCGCCTTCGAGGCGTCAACGATTTCCCTCGCCGCCGGGTCGTCCAAAAACGGCAGGTATCCCCCGAACAGCGCGACGTCCAGATGCCTGTACACCGCAACGGGCTTCGCCGAGCGCAAAACCTCCGCAATAGCCTTCTGGTCGTCTATGGCGCCCTTGAAAGTCCCGCCGATTGCTATCGCGACAATCGCCGGACGCGACGGGTCGAGCTTGTCGGCGAAGTCGGAGACGTCCATTTCCCCCATTTCTTTCGCGCGTATCGCGCGCGTCTCGATATTCTGGATGTCGCCGATTTTTTTGAGCGAGTAGTGCGCCTCTTCGGAGACGTACAAAACCGGAGGAATGTCCGAAACTTCGGCGAGAGCCTTCCTGCCGAAATATATCCCGTGCATGTTCCCGTCGGTTCCCCCGTTGGAAATCACGCCCCAATAGTCGTCACCGAACCCGTACGCCCCCGCGAGAAAATCGACGCACTCGCGCTCGAACTCGTCGGTGTTGAGCATGTCCCAATCGGTTTTGTACGGGTCGCCCACATTTATGAGGGTCACGCCGCCAAGCCCCGTCCCCGCGAGCCATTCGTAAAATCCGGAGAGCCCGGACTCCTGGTCGAACGGGTATCCGAGCTGGTTGAACCTCCGTGCGTACAGGCTTTCGGCGGCGGCGCAAAGGCGCTCCATTGAATGTTTGTCGGGCTGCATATCGCAAATTGGTAAAGCGCGGATATTCGCCCGGAAAGGGAAATTAGTCAAGAAATTCGTCCGCAGGGCTCCGCCGCCAGGCGCGGGAAAAGCGCGGGAGCGCGCGCAAAACCGCAATTTTTCTTGAATTCCAAAGCGGAAAACTGTTGAAACGCCGCATGGAAACCCATCCGCTCAAGCCGTTTCTGCCGAAATCGGCGCGCGCCCTGATGCTCGGCACCTTTCCGCCAAAGCGCGAAAAATGGTGCATGGACTTCTTCTACCCAAACGCCGTAAACGACATGTGGCGCATATTCGGACTGGCGTTTTTCGGAGACCGCGACTTCTTTTGGGACGCCCCCGCAAAACGCTTCCGCAAAGATAAAATCGCGGAATTTCTGGAATATGCTGGCATTGCGCTATACGACACGGCGGCGGCCGTCAACCGCCTGAAAGACAACGCATCCGACAATTTTCTGGAAATCGTCGAAAAGGTCGACCTCGCGGCGGTTCTGGCGCAAATACCGGCGTGCGAAGCCGTCGTGTGCACCGGCGCGAAAGCCGCCGAGACCGCCGCGGAAACCATGGGCTGCCGCGCCCCGAAACAGGGGAACATGGAGAAAATAAGCTTCGCGGGCCGCAATCTGAAATTTTACAGAATGCCGTCGTCGTCGCGCGCCTACCCCATGAAGCTCGAAAAGAAGGCCGAAATCTATTCCGCCATGTTCGGCGAACTCGGCTTCCCTGTCCGCAAATGAAAACGCGCGCCGTCCGGCGGGGGTTTGCGCGCGTTTGCAAACGGGAAAGCCCAAAGCTCATGCGTCCGCGCCGCGGGCTATGAGGGCAATGCCGCTAAACAGCAGGTCAATGCCCGCGAGCGTCCCGATAAACCACACGCCATAGGAGGGATTGAAGAGCGCGAGGGCGCCGAGCGCCACCGTCACCGCGCCGTTAACCAACATCAGCCATGAGTTGGGGGAATTCCTGTCCGTCCCCCAGAGCGCGACGGCCGCAACGCCTTCAAAAGTGAAAATCGCGCCAATCAAAACCATGAGCATCACCACTCCCTCGAACGGGTTTAGCAGCATAAGGCCGCCGGCGGCGAGATACAGAACCGTCAGCAGCGCGCCGTACGCCTTGTCCCACGCGCCCCTGCGGGCGGAAACGCCCAAAAGCGTAAAAAACGACGCCGCGATAAAACACGCGCCGGCCACGATTTCAATCCATACCGACGCGGCTATCGGGTAGACGAGGCAGAACACGCCGATCGCCGCCAGAACTATCCCCAAAAATTTGGAATTTTTCATAACGCCTTTTCTCTTCCGCCCCGCCGGCTTTGTCGCCGCGGCTTTTGCAGACAATATGATAGTACGCCGAAACCTGCGGAGTGTTCCGGAAATTTCCGAAACGCCCGCATGGGAAAATATATATCCATACCGGATTGCGCCCCCTCCGTTTCATTTTTTCCCGTCACCAAACATTCGCATGTATTCTGTCCTCTATATTGATTTCCTTCTGCCTTGGGAGAAAAGCGTTTTCGGCGGGATAGCCTATTGTGAGAAGACAGGCAAACTCGTAGCCTTCGGGGGCATTGACCGCTTTCTTTATGCTGTCGGCCTCGTCGCCCACGGGGATGTGGAACACCGCGCCCAAGCCTTCGTTTGCGGCCGCAAGCAGCATATTCTCCACCGCGCACCACGACAAATTCCAACTGGCGCAGATGGTCGTTTGTCGGCGCTTTGAATGCCGCGCCGATAACCTTTCGGAGAATCTCGTCGCTCACCTCGCGGCCGGAAATCTCCATTGCGCCGCCTATTGGATTTCGGAGGTTTTTAATAGATTGCCGCTTTTGCGCGGCAAATGCTCATACGTTCGAGGGAAATCTGTTGACTCGGGCTCTCCCGTGATGTTTTATGCAGCAATGAAGCCGATTGCAATATGCGCCATAGCCCTGGCGGCCCTGCCGGTTCTCGGCGCGCCCGCCGCAAACTACGATGAGTCAAAAGTCCCGGACGCGCCGTTGCCCGACGCGCTCGCCGTTCCGGACGGCTCTTTCAAGGCCTCCGGCGCCATTGAATGGGAATCGCGCGTGCGCCCTAAAATAGCGGAGTTTTTCGAGTCCGAAGTGTACGGCAGGCGGCCTCCGCGCCCCAAAAGGCAAATTTTCGAGATTGTCGAAAGCTCCGACAACGCCCTCGGCGGCAAAGCCCTGCGCCGCCAGATAAAAATAACCGTCGCGGACGCCAGGGGGGAAAAATCCTTCATAATGCTGCTGTACCTGCCCAAGTCTCCCGACCCCGCTCCGGTGTTCGTCGGGCTCAATTTCATGGGCAACCACGCGACCGCCGGCGACCCCGAAATAATAATGCCCGAATGGGTCCGCAACACCAGTCTCGGCGGTATAAAAATCTCCGGCAACAGGCCGACTGAAAAATACAGGGGCCTGCAAAGCCGCAGGTGGCCCTACGAAAAGATAATCTCCCGCGGATTCGGCGCAGCCACAATCTACTATTGCGACATTTACCCCGACCTCGAAAAGGCCGACGGCGCGCCGCAGAGCGTATACTCGATTTTCAAAGAGCCGATGAACGGGGCTATCGCCGCGTGGAGCTGGGGGCTATCCCGCGCGCTCGACGCGCTCGAAACCGTTCCGCAGGCGGACGCAAAGAGGGTTGTCGCCGTCGGGCATTCGCGCCTCGGCAAGACGGCTCTGCACGCTGCGGCGTTCGACAGGCGCTTCGCGGGCGCGGTGTCGAACGATTCCGGCTGCATGGGAGCCGCGCTGTCGCGCAGGCAGTTCGGCGAGACGGTGGAGGCCATAACGCGGCAGTTCCCGTTCTGGTTCTCGCCCAATTTGCGCAAATGGGCGGGGAGGGAGGCTGAAATGCCCGCCGACCAGCACCAGATGCTCGCGCTCGTCGCCCCGCGCCCGCTGTATGTTGCAAGCGCGAGCGAAGACCTTTGGGCCGACCCGCGCGGCGAATTTCTCTCCCTCGCGGAAGCCTCGAAAGTCTACGCGCTGTTCGGCGCAAAAAACCTTCCTTCGGAAGAGAACTTTGCGATTGAAAAGCCGTTTATCGGCGACGTCGGGTACCACATGCGCAAAGGCAAGCACGACATGGTGGAATACGACTGGGAAAACTTCTGCGACTTCTTCTCAAAAGCCCTCCCCCAAACCCGATAGCCGGAAAAAAAGAGCCGAAGGGCCTTCGCCCTCCGGCTCCGTTTTTTGCGCTATGGCAAAAGCGTTTCCGCGCCCGTCAGACGAGCGGCTTTTTGGCGTCGACCGCGCTCTCGTACCGCTCGCTGACGCGCTTCCAATCCACGAGATTCCAGATATTCTTGGCGTATTCTGCGCGCAGATTTTTATACTTCAAGTAGTACGCGTGTTCCCACACGTCGATAGTGAGAATCGGAATGCAGCCGCACGCCCCGACGTACGCGCCCATAAGCGGATTGTCCTGATTCGGCGTCGAGGCGATTTTCAGGCTTCCGTCGGGGTTGACTATCAGCCACGCCCACCCGCTTCCGAACTGCTTTACGGAGGCTTCGGACATCAGCTTTTTGAGCCCGTCAACGCCCCCGAAAGACTTTTTCGCGGCGTTTTCGAGCGCGGCGGAGGGCTCCGACTTTTTCGGGCTCAGGCCCTTCCAGTAAAATTCGTGGTTCCAGACTCCTCCGCCGTTGTTTCTGACGGCCGTGCGGATTTTTTCGGGGACGCTTTCGAGATCCGAAATCAGGCCGCAGACGTCGCCATCGTATTTGAAAGACGGCTCGGAATCGAGGGCCGCGTTAAGGTTTGCCACGTACGCCGCCTGGTGTTTGTCGTGGTGGTATCCGACGGTTTCGGCGTCTATCCACGGTTCGAGGGCTTTGCGCCCGTAGTCGAGGGGCGTTAGGGTGTATTGCATTGTCTTTTCCTTTTTCGGGGTTTGCGCGCTCACCGCCCGCAATGCGGGAAACGCCGCGGCGGTTGCCAAAATAGATAACATTTCTCTGCGTTTCATTTTATATTGCGACACTCCCCAAACGGAAAAGTTCGCATCGCTCGAAGTTTTTTCAAAAAAACCCCCCCGCCCCGCCCCGCATAAAAGTGCTTGCTTAAAGCTCCGAATTCGGGAAAAATCGCCCCTTACATTTATTTTGCATACCGATCCGAAATGGAAAATATCGAAAACATCAGGAATTTCTGCATAATAGCGCACGTAGACCACGGCAAGACCACCCTCTCCGACCGCCTGTTGGAGGCCACGGGGACTATCCAAAAGCGCGAAATGCAGGACCAGCTGCTCGACTCCATGGACTTGGAGCGGGAAAGGGGGATAACCATAAAGTGCCACCCCGTCACGATGGAATACTCCCGCAACGGCAAAAAATATCTTCTCAACCTGATAGACACCCCCGGGCACGTCGATTTTTCCTACGAGGTCTCGAGGTCGCTGGCGGCGTGCGAGGGCGCGCTCCTGCTGATCGACGCAGCGCAAGGGGTCGAGGCGCAGACGGTCGCCAACGCGCACCTCGCCGTGGCGCAGGGGCTGGAGATAATTCCGGTAATCAACAAAATCGACCTCCCGAGCGCGCGCCCCGATGTCTGCAAGAAGCAGGTCGAAGACGTGCTCGCAATTCCGGCGGAAGACGCGATTCTGGCGAGCGGCAAGAGCGGAATCGGCATAGGCGAAATCCTGGAAGCCGTGGTCGGGCGGGTCCCGCCGCCGCGCAACGCCGATTACCCCGCCGCGCGCGCTCTCATATTCGACTGCGTTTTCGACTCTTACAAGGGCGTCATCTGCTACGTTCGGGTATTTTCGGGCTCGATAAAGGCGGGTGACGAAATTCTGCTCATGGGCGGCGGGCGCAAAACGGCGGTCAAGGAAGTCGGGCGGTTCACCCCGTCCATGACGCCCGAACCGTCGCTCGACGCCGGCTGCACGGGATATATCGTCACCAATATCAAGGAGGTCTCCAACGTGAGAATCGGCGACACCATTACGCTCGCGGGCAATCCCGCCGCGGAGATGCTCGCCGGATACAAGGAGGTCAAGCCCATGGTCTTTTCCGGAATATATCCGATAGACACCTCCGAATACGAAAAACTCAAGACTTCCATAGGCAAACTGCAGCTCAACGACGCCGCGCTCGCCTACATGCCCGAGACCTCCGCGGCGCTGGGCTTCGGCTTCCGCTGCGGATTCCTCGGGCTTCTGCACATGGAAATCGTGCAGGAGAGGCTGCGGCGCGAATACGGCCTCGACATAATCTCCACCTACCCGAGCGTCGTGTACAAGCTCGACCTGACGGACGGCTCGCAGATCGAAATCGACAACCCCTCGCGCCTGCCCGACCCCACCGACATCGCCGCGATATACGAGCCTGTAATAAAGGCAAATATTTTAATACCCGCCGAATCGATAGGCGACATGCTCGCTCTCGTATCCGAAAAGCGGGGGTTCTGCGATAGGACGGACACCATAGACGACACCCGCGTGATGCTGTTCTGCACCCTGCCGCTCAACGAAATCCTGATAGACTTCAACGACAGGCTCAAAAGCATAACGCGCGGATACGGCAGCCTCGACTACGAAATGGCGGGCTACCAGCAGTCGAAGCTCGTAAAGCTCGACATCCTGATAAACGGCGAGCAGATAGACGCGTTCGCCTCGATAGTCCACGCCGACAAAGCCGAGAGCAAGGGAAGAATGCTCTGCGGAAAGCTGAAAGACATCCTGCCCCGCCAGATGTTCAAAGTGGCGATACAGGCGGCGATAGGCGGGAAAATCATCGCGCGCGAAACCATCGGGTCGTTCCGGAAGGACGTCACGGCAAAATGCTACGGCGGCGACATCACCAGAAAGAAAAAGCTGCTCGAAAAGCAGAAGGAGGGCAAAAAGCGCATGAAGCAGATAGGCAAAGTCTCCATTCCGCAGGAGGCGTTTGTCAAAGTGCTCAAATCAAACGCGTAATTTTCAAAACCGCGCGGGGCAGCCGCGCCGCAACACCGCCGGCAATAAGCGCATTGCAAAGCGACCGCGCCAAATAAACGAAATAACCAACCACAAGAAAAAAATGTTCGGGATTTTTAGGGACAGGAAAACGAAGAGCGCAAAGCTGCTTTTTGAGACGGCGTGCAAGGTGTACAATTACCGCAGGGACGTCATGGACGCCGAAGACGCAAAAAGCCTCGGCGGCATGATAAAGGAGCTCGACGAGGCGATACTCGACGGAAAAGTCGGCACGAAGGAATACGAAGGGCTCTCCGAGAGGCTCGAAAAGCTGATGAAAAAGTGCGGCGGAAGGGTCTATCCTGCGTCGTCGTGGACCGAAAACGTGGATACGGTGATAGTCGTGGGGATAGTCGCGCTCGGCATACGCAGCTTTTTCCTGCAACCGTTCAAGATACCGACGAACTCGATGTACCCGTCGTTCTACGGAATGACTGCGGAGGCCTACGCGCCGGGAGAGGACGCGCCAAGCCTGCCCGAGCGCGCGGCGAGGCTCCTGTTGAAGGGCGCGGGGAACTATTCGCTCGAAGCTCCGGCGGACGGCGACATGTTGCTTGAAATAAACTCCCCGCAGACTGCCCGGTTCAGGGGAGGTTTTCTGAGCTTCGAGGAGAAAAACGTGCGCAAATATTTCGGGCTGTGGCCCGCGCGCGAAAGGCAGTACCGCTTTGAGGTCGGCGGACGGCCGCTCGAGCTGAATCTCCCCGCGGACTTCTCGCTCGACTCCGTGATAGCGGAAGCCCTGCCGATAGGGGGCGCCAAAGACATAATAGAATACCTGAACGCCGCGAACGAGCGCAACATGATAGTATCGAAGGACGGCAGGCTCTTCATAAACTACGGCCCCGTCAAGAAGGGCGACCGCGTGATAAATTTCGACATTTTAAGCGGCGACATGCTCTTTGTCGACAGGTTCACGTACAATTTCAAAAAGCCGAAGATCGGGGACTCCATAGTGTTTCTGACGAAGTACTGCGACGGAATGACCGCCATGAACAACGGGGTTCCGGACGACAAGTATTATATAAAGAGGCTCGTGGGAGTCGGCGGCGACGAGCTGAAAGTTGAGGGCGACGCGCTGCTGCGCAACGGCAAGCCCATAACGGGCTCTCCGGCGTTCGGCAAAAACGCCAAAAAAGAGGGGTTGTACGGCGGGTACTCGGCGGACGGCGCGCTCGCCGGCGGCAAGAGCGTGAAAGTCGAAGAGGGCCACTATTACGCGATGGGCGACAACTCCCACAATTCGCTCGACAGCCGCTACTGGGGGCAGGTTCCGGCAAAGGCGCTGGTCGGGAAATCGCTGATAATTTTCTATCCGTTCACATCGCGCTGGGGCGCCACAAAGTAGCGGCGGGAAATAAAAACTTGGCAAGCCCGCCCAAAAGCGTATCTTTTTCGGAATATGGCAAAAATTGCACACGGGGTATCGGTTGCGCTCGGCTTTGCGGTCGCGTGCATGCACGCCCTGTGCGGGGTGGAAAAGTCCGAGACACGCCCGGGGGCGTATTCCGACGACGCCTTTTTGCCGGGCGTTCTGCGCGCCGCCGACGCCTGCGCCCGCCCCGAGGATACGCGCAAGAACAGACCCCAGGAGCGCATCGCGCGCGCGCCAAAATCCGAAAAGCAGGCGGCGCAGCATTCCGCGCAGACCGAATTTTTCTGCGCCCAACCCCTCCCGCGCCCGCGCGCCCCGAAGGCGGATTTCAGCGGCGCCGTCCGCGGGCGGATTGAAAGTTTTTCGTCCAGCCCACAATTTTTTTGGCGTTCAAACCCGATAAGGGCGCCGTCCGCGGCATGAACCGGAGGGATTCTCCGGCGGCGGAGGGCGCGCGGCCGCACGCTTTTCCGACCGTCCGTTGCGGCCGCGTCCAGCAATAAAACACATTGGCGCCGAAACCGGCGCAAGACTCTATGATAGCAAAAATTCTGAAACTTTTCGCGGGCAGCCACTACAAGCGCTTCTATAAAAAGGCCCGCCCGATAGTCGCAAAAATCAACAAAATAGAGGAGCAGTACCAGTCGCTCACCGACGAGCAGCTCCGCGCAAAAACCGACGAGTTCCGCGCCAGATACGCCAAGGGCGAATCGCTCGACTCCATGCTGCCGGAGGCCTTCGCCGCGGTCAAAAACGCCGCGCGCCGCCTCTGCGGGAAAACCGTCACCGTCTGCGGGCACGAAATCAAGTGGGAGATGGTCCACTACGACGTCCAGCTGATAGGCGGCATCGCTCTCCACCAAAACATGATCGCCGAAATGGCGACGGGCGAAGGCAAAACGCTCGTCTCCACCCTGCCGCTCTACCTCAACGCCATAACCGGCAGGGGCTGCCACCTCGTGACCGTCAACGAATACCTCGCCAAGCGCGACTCCGAATGGATGGGGTACCTGTACAATTTCCTCGGGGTGTCGGTGTCGTGGATTTACAATATGCAGGACATGGCGGAAAAGGCCGAGGCCTACAAGGCGGACATCACCTACGGCACGGCGAGCGAATTCGGCTTCGACTACCTGCGCGACAACGGCATGGCGACTTCCGCCGCCGCCCAGGTGCAGCGCGGGCACTATTTCTGCATAGTAGACGAAGTGGACTCGATCCTCATCGACGAGGCGCGCACGCCGCTGATAATCTCCGGCCCCGTGGACGAAGACCGCGAACCGCCGTTCATGGCGCTCAAGCCGCACATAGAGCGCGTTGTAAAGCTCCAGACGCAGCTCTGCAACAAGCTCGCCAACGGGGTTCTCGCGCTGGTAAAGGAGGGCAAGGAACTCTCGGAAGAGGACATCATAAAGCTCTGGCAGGTCAAAATGGGCGCCCCCAAAAACAGGATTTTGCGGCAGCTTATGGAGCACGGCGACATACGCCGCAAGCTCGATAAAATCGACATGGAAATGGCCGCCGACTTCCGCAAGGAGGAGCGCTTCCGCCGCAAGGAGGAGCTGTATTACGTAATAGACGAAAAGCAGCTGACAAGCGACCTCACCGAAAAAGGGCGCAACGCCGTTCACCCCGAAAATCCCGACGCTTTCGTGCTGCCCGACCTGCCGACAATATTTGTTGAAATCGACTCCGACAAGTCGATGTCCGCGCAGGAAAAGCAGGAGGCAAAACTGAAAGCGGAAGACAAATTCATCGCCCTTTCCGAGGATATCCACTGCATCAGCCAGCTGCTGCGCGCGTACTCGATATACGAAAAGGACATAGAATATGTCGTGCAGGGCGGCAAGGTGCACATAGTCGACCCGAACACGGGGCGCATAATGTACGGCAGGCGGTGGAGCGAGGGGCTGCACCAGGCGGTCGAGGCAAAGGAGAACGTCGCCATAGAAAAGGAGACCAAAACCTACGCCACCATTACCATCCAAAACTATTTCCGCCTGTATGAAAAGCTCGCGGGCATGACCGGCACCGCCGAGACGGAGGCGCAGGAATTCCACGACATCTACGGGCTCAACGTCATGGCGATTCCCACGAACAAGCCCTGCCGCAGAATCGACAAAAACGACGTCATATACAAGACGCGCCGCGAAAAGTACAAGGCGGCAATCGAGGAAATCAAGGCCTCGCACGAGCGCGGGCAGCCGGTGCTCGTAGGCACGGCGTCCGTCGAGGCGAGCGAGGTCCTCAGCAGAATGCTCGACCGCTACAAAATCCCCCACACCGTCCTAAACGCCAAGCTCCACGAGCAGGAGGCCGACATCATCGCCCACGCGGGCGAAAAGGGGGTGGTCACAATCGCCACCAACATGGCGGGGCGCGGAACGGACATCAAGCTCGGCGAGGGCGTCGAGGAGCTCGGCGGGCTCTACGTGCTCGGCACCGAGCGCCACGAATCGCGCCGCATAGACAGGCAGCTGCGCGGGCGCTGCGCACGCCAGGGCGACAGGGGCGTCTCCAAATTCCTCATTTCGCTCGAAGACGACCTCATGCGCATATTCGGCAACAGCCCGATGGCAAAAATCCTCAACAAGACCTTCCAAGAGGGGGTTCCGCTCGACCACCCGCTTCTCAACCGCTCGATAGAGCGCGCGCAAAAGACCATCGAAAACCAGCACTATTCCAGCCGCAAGAGAATGCTGCAATTCGACGACGTCCTCAACAAGCAGCGCGAAATAATCTACGGACTGCGCAACGAGTCCCTCTCCGACGCCGACGTGCGCCCGATGCTATTCGACTTCATAAAGGACGAGCTTGACGAGCGCATAGCCTCGGCAATTCCGGCGCCGGAATCCGCCCAGGAGGCCGACTACCAGGCGCTGTGCAGCTGGGTGACGAGCCGCTTCCCGATAGCCCTCATACCCGAGCAGCTCAAGGGCAAATCCGCCGACGAAATGCGGGAAACCATAGTCGGAGAAATCGAGGCCGTCTACAAAATCCGCGAGGAGGTCGAAGACCCCGCCGCGCTGAAAGCCATAGAGAGGTTCGTGCTTCTGCGCGCGCTCGACAAAAACTGGCAGGACCACCTCACCGAGATGGAGGATTTGCGCCGCAGCATAGGCCTGCGCGGATACGGGCAGAAAGACCCGCTCAACGAATACAAGAGCGAGGCGTTCAAATATTTTGAATCGCTGATGTCGAAGATCAGAAACGACGTGTGCCTCGGGCTCTTCCGCAGCGCGTCGAGCCTTGAAGTCTTGCAGGCGATGATAGAAAAAATGCAGCGCAAGTTCAGCGACCGCGCCGAGGCCGCGGCTTCGGCGGATCGGTCGGAAGCGCCATCGGCGCCGCACAAGCCCGCCGACGGCGAGCCCAGAAGGGAGATAAAGCTGCCCAACATCGAGCGCAAAATCGAGCTTCCCAAAATCGGCAGAAACGACACGGTCGTGATAGCCAAAAACGGCGAAGAGGTCGAAATGAAGTTCAAAAAGGCCGAGCCCCTCATCCGCAACGAGGGCTGGCGGCTGGTTAAATGGTAGGGGAAGCCAAAATAAAAAACGCCGCGCGCCTCGCGGCTGTGGCGTTTTCTTTTTTCCTCTACGCAACATCGTTCGAACCGTGGGGAATCGCCGAATGCGCATACGTGTTCGCGGTTCCTGCGATTCTCGCGGCGCGCTCGCTGTTTTCCGAAATTCCAGCGCCAAAGCCTCCCGAACAGGCGGTTCGGCGCAGGAGGCGCTCAGGGCCGGACTTCCTCGAAATCCCGGACGGCGGGGAGGGCGGGCGCGCCCCCTTCAAGGCGGAGCCGCGCGCGCGCGCGCTGTGGCTAATATCCACATTCGCGTTCTCATACGCGGCGTGGGCGGCGACTCTCGCGTGGCTCAGGCACGTATACCCGCCGGCGGGCTGGGCGGCCGCGCTGCTTTTGCCGCTCATAATATCTGGATTATTCGTGTGGCCGTGGTTCGCGCTGCTGCCAAGGCTCCTGCCCGCCCTGCGCGACGACCCCGCAAAAAGGCTGCTGCGATACGGGGGCATTGCGGGCGCGTGGGTGTGCCTCGAATGGCTGAGGGCGCATCTGTTTACGGGGTTTCCGTGGCTGCTGCTCGCGCATTCGCAGTGGCGCAGGCCCGCGGCGATCCAGACGGCGGAGTTCGGCGGGGTGTGGATGGTGTCGTTCATCGTCATATTCTTCAACCTCGCCGCGGCGGAATACATATGGCGGCTCTACGCGCGGCAAAAGTTCAGGATATCCGACAATTTTTCAACGCGCCCGCCGTTCGGAAGATTTTGCCCCGAAATATACGCGGCTATACTCTTCGTAATGGCGGGGCTTTTCGTATACGTCAAAAACCTGCCCTCGCGCGCAAACGAAATCCCCGCGTTCCGCGCCGGCATGGTGCAGACCGACTTCGCCGGAATTTTGAAGTGGGACGACGCCCTCGCCGAAGACAACATGCGCGTGATTTCCAGGCTGACGGCAGGCCTAAAATCCGCGCGCGCCGACGTCGCCCTATGGCCGGAGGCGGCAACCCCTCCGCGCTGGCCGGTAATAGGCTGCCCGCCGATGCGCGAATGGATAGAAAGGCTGTCGAAATCGACCGGCCTTCCGATACTGATGGGCAACATGGCGTATTTTGAGGATTCCCAAAAGGCGCAAAACGGGGCGTTTTTCGTATCGCCCGAAACGGGGCTCTCGGAGGAATTTTACGGCAAGCGCAAACTCGTCCCCTTCGGCGAATACGTCCCCAAATGGGCGTCGCCCATCGGGAAGGTCGTCCCGGTAGGCGACATGGCGCGCGGCGAGTCCGAAGCCCCGATTTCCGCGCGCATCGCGGGCAAGGACTACAAAATCGGCCCCATGATATGCTACGAGGACATATTCCCGCAGCTTGGGCGCGATATGGCTCTCAACGGCGCGGACATTCTCTTCGTCTGTACCAACGACTCATGGTACGGGCGCGAGGGCGGAGCCTGGCAGCACGCGGCGCACTCGGCCCTGCAGGCGGCGGCGACGCGCAGGCCGCTTTTGCGCTCATCCAACAACGGCCTCAGCGCTGTGTTCGACCAATACGGGAGAATGCGCCCGTCCTTCGTTTTGAGGGACTCCGGCGGCAAGGTCTGGGACGCCTCAACACCCTCCCCCGCCCCCGCAATGGACGTGTCCGACGAAAGCGGGCGGCCCGTTGACGGCCGGACGCTCCGCCCCAAACGCCCGTCGCCCATGCTCGACGACTCGGGTTCCATATACTTCCGCGGCGCGGGGTATTCGGACGTAGTGTTCTATAAAAATTTCGACGGCAAGCGGACGCTGTACGTGGAATACGGCGACTGGTTTGCCGGCGCGTGCGCGGCGGTTTTCTGCCTGTCGTGCGCGCCGGCGCTCGCGGGCGGTTTCCGGAAAAATCCGGACGCCCCAAAAAAAGCTTGAAGTCGAGCGGCAAACTGAAATATTCCCCTGCCAAAAGAAGATATGGCAAAAATTTCCCCCAAACTCAACTGGTGCAAAGTGCGCCTCGGAAAAGACCTCAACTGGTGGGTCTGCGAGACGAGCGACAAGGTGAACTGGGACATAGACGGGCTTAGCGTGATAGACCCGCGCCAGGCCGCCCACATGCTCGAAACGCTCGACGGCCTCAAAGACTACGGCCTCGACGAATCCATAGTGGAAAAGGCTTTCATACCGTTTTCGATAGACAAGAAAACCGCCAAGAACGAAGTCAGGCTCGTCCGCACCACCGACTCGCCCTACGACGCCGACGACCAGCAGCTCTTTCTGCTGCCCGACACGCTCGACGACGAACGCTCGCCCTACGCCGAATTTCTCGACCACATCACGCGCATACAGGTCAAGATGCTCAACGACACCTTCCATTTTGAAAAGGATGTCGCAATAGACGACCTCGAAGAGGAAATACGCGAAAACTATTCCAACGACTACATGGAGGGCCGAGCAATGCACGCCTTCCACGAAGTTATGGACATTCTCGAATACGTCCCCGAGGGGTACTCGCTCGAAGAGGACGACGACGAGGAAGACGAAAAGCGCAAATCGGGAGACGAAGAGACATACGACGAGATAGAAGACCTGCCCGACGAAGACGACGAAGACCTCGAAGAGGACGACACGATGAAGTGGGACGATGACGACGAGGAGGACGACGACTACGAAGACTACCGCACGCGCGACGACGACCTTGGGTCGCTCGACGACGATGACGACCGTTATTAGCGCGCGGTTTGCCCGAACAATCAAAACCCCAAAAACGCCCGTTCCGGAAAATCCCCGAACGGGCGTTTTGATTTATAAACGATATTAAATAACCACCCCGTTTTAATTCAAAAAACGCGAATGCGCCGGATAAATAAGTGCCGCGCATGTTGACGGAGCGCAGGAGGGCGAGGTCGCGGTGCCCCATGCCGGCTTGCAGCCGCGGCAGGTTCCGAAAGAGTTTTTTTGGGGGAGGGTAATTTTTACAGCGCAAAATCTGCGCGCGCCCTTTGGAATATTCCGCAAACCCTGTGCAAAAACTATGTCGGCAATCCCATTCTACCTCCATTAATCCGCGCCAACCCGCAAGCTCTGCCAACCAACGCCGAAGAATGCCGCGGCCGTCGCCGGAAAATTATCCCAATGCCCAATCAGAAGAAAATACTATTGCGGAGTTATGAGAAAAAAGCTTATTTTAAGCTCCGCTTGACCCGCGCCGGATTGCCGGCCGCAAGCGAATTTGGGGGAATGTCTTTCGCCACGACAGCCCCGCCGCTATAACGCATCCGGAGCCGATTTTCACGCCGGGCAGAAGCACGGCGGAACCGCCAATCCAGCAATCCCCGCCGATTTCGACGGGCAGCGCGGATTCAGCGCCGGAATTTCTGGCGGCAACGTCCAGCGGGTGGGTCGCCGTATAAATTTGGACGTTCGGCCCGATGAAAGCGTTGTCGCCGATTTTCACCTTTGCGCAATCGAGAACCACGCAGTTGAAATTGACGAAAACATTTTTGCCAAATTCTATGTTCGCGCCGTAATCGCATCTAAAAGCCGGCTCGACGACAAGGTTTTCCGGAAGGCCGCCAAACAGGGCTTCGAGAAGCCTTTTGCGCGTTTCGGAATCCGCCGCGGAAGAGGAATTGTACTCTCGCAAAATCTCCCTGCACCGCAGGCGCATTGCTGAAAGCTCCGGATCGGAGGGGCGGTAGGGAAACCCCGAAAGCATTTTTTCGAGCTCCGTCATACGCCCCCCACGCGCCTGTCCCCGCCGAGGCCGAAAATTTTCTTCATAGCGGCAAACAGGGACAAGTCTCCCTCGACTTTCAGCCGCCCCGCCCGCATCAGCGCGGAGACGTCGCGGCGGGCCGCCATCACCCCCGCCCAGTCCTCCGAATCCGCCGTAACCGCGACGTCCGCGCGGGCTCCGGCGTCCGCTGATTCTACAAAAGAACATTCCCCGCTCCTCACGCTCACAAGGCACGCCCAGCCCTTGTCGGGGAAAACGAACTTGAAGTCCGCCCTCTCCGGCGCGCGCGACGGGTCGAGGGTCGCGCACATCTCGCGCAGGAGTATGCGGGGGTCGGAAACCATGGAAAAGCTCTCGAAGGGGGTCCCGTTGCGGCGCAGCTGCCAAAACACGCGCGCGTTTTTTGCGAACGACTCCCTTCCGCGGCTTAAAGGCATGCGCATAGCCTCCAACCTGTCGGCCGGGATTTTGCCGGCGCGCGCGAAAATCTCGCCGGAAGCCTCGAACGCCGAAAGCACCCTGCGCACCCGCACGCTGCCGAGCTCGCGCATGGCAAAGTATGCCGACTCCCCGCGCGCGATGTCGGCGGCGAACTCGAAACCCATCGCGTCAGCCACCATGCGGTAAGTGCGGGAAAGGGCGTCGAAAACGTCGTCGAGCCGCCCAGAGGCCACGCTTATTGCGACGAACTTTTTGCGCTTCTTCAAAAATCCCGTCTCGTTCAGCATCCTCCCGCTTTCGGGGTCGAAGCGGTACCCCCTGACAAAGGGAAAACACCTGTCGAAGAACCGCTTCATCTGCGCGCTCATCGAATAAAAGTAGACCGGCGTAAGGCACACGAGCGCGTCGGCCCCGTCGAGAAAATCGAGCGCCTCAGCCATGTCGTCGCGTATCGCGCAAACGCCGCGCCTTCCGAAACCCGCGCTGCATGCGAAGCACCCGCGGCAATCCGCCACATTTTTCGCGGACATGTCGAAGTCGAGGATTTCGGCGCCTCCCCTGCGCATTCCGCGCAAAAAAAGGTCTCCCACGAGCGAAGTCACTCCGTTCGGACGGGGGGCTGCCCTGACAAACAACGCCTTCACAACTTCACGTTTTCGCCCGAGGCGAGCACGATAGTCCCCGACGCCGCCACGCCCTTTTTGCCGCATGCCTCCGCCGAAAAGCTGTAAAGCCCCCCGTACTCGCGCGCGAAAGACGCGCGCATCGCAAGCGTCTCGCCCGCCCTCACCACGGACTTGAATTTCAAATTTGCGGCCGCCAGAAAAAATATGCGCCCCTTCTGATATTCCTCCCGCCGCTCGCGCGCCGCCAGCGCTATGTAAAGCCCGCATGTCTGCGCGAGCGCCTCGGCGATCATCACGCCAGGCATAACCGGCATCGACGGAAAGTGCCCCCTGAAAAACGGCAGGCTTTCAGGCAAATCGAGCTCGGCGGCTATCCCCTTTGCGGAGTCGAATTCCTCCACCCTGTCGACCATCAAAAACGGGTCGCGCTGCGGAAGATACGCGATTATGTCGGACTTTTCCAATACCATTTCCCCACCCTACCAGATTCCAAAGCGCGCGTTCAAGTTTTTTTAGGGAATGAGGCGCGCATATCTTTGCACGCCCGCGATATCGCGCGATACGCCGCGGCGGAGAGCGAATCCGCGGAGTCGAAGTCCCCGGGATGCAGCGGCCCGAGCAGCCTTATGGAAAAGAGAAATCCGTTCCTGTCGGGAATCAGCGGAGTGCCGCGCGTAAACACGGGTTCCGACGAAACTATCGCCCCGGGCACGACATCCATGCCGAACCTGCGCGACAATCTGAAAGCCATGCTTTTAAAATCCCCCAGGCGGCCGCCCGGCATTCGGGTGCCCTCGGGGAATATCACTATATTGCGCCCGAGCCCGACAACCCGCGAAAGCTTTTCCATCGCCTGCTCCAAATCCGCGCGCGAGCCTCCGCCGATCGATACGAAGTCAAAGAGGCGCGTCAAAATCCATATCGCGAGCACCGAGTCGTATTTGCCCTTAACCACGACCGCCGCGTTCGGGACAATCGCCAGGGCGAACAGCGGGTCGAGATACGATATGTGGTTGAAGACGTAAACCGACGGCTTTGGCGGCGCGTTTTCAAGACCGCCCGCCTCCACGCCGTAGCCCCCTACCAACGGAAAAATGCGGAACGCGAGCAAACGCACCAAAAAGCGCAAAAACGAGTTCGCCGCCAACCCCGCGGATTCTATTCCCGCAGAACGCGCCGCCAACAGCGCGAGCGCCGCCGCCATAAACAGGACGTTTGCCGCCGCGTAAATCGCATAGCACGCCGCGATGCGCAGCCTTGCGGAAATCCTGCGGAGCCTTTCCATATCACTTCCCTCCCCCGCGCTTAGAAAACGCGAACGCCATCGCCCTCTGCGCAAGAAACAACACGGCAATTAAGATCCCGAACACCCACAGCTTCCGCCAGGCTGGAGAATCCGACGCGGCGGCGGAACCCATGTAAACCATAGCCGCGGCGATCGCCCCCTGCACCGCCAGATTCACCGCCGCATACATCGCAAACGGAGTCCTCATTCCCCCGAGAATTATGTTCTGCAAAAAATAGGGTATGCCCGGAACCGCCCTGACGAAAAAGTTGACGTTCGCCAGGCCGAGAGATTTTACGGCCCCTATTTTAAAGCGCGCGGCGACGGATTCGAGCGCGTTCTCCGGCACGAGAAACCTTCCGAAAAAAAAGCCTATCGACGAGCTTATGAAAAGCCCGATAACGCAGAGCGCCCACGCCTCGAAAAACGGGAAAGCTGCGCCCGCAAACAGATAGCAGAGCGACAGCGAAAACGGAAACGCGCACCCGACTCCCATTACGGCGAGAAACGCAAAAGGGTTGTCGTTTTCGCGCGCGAAATCCAGGCACAGCCGGAGCAGCTCCCCCCATCCGAAGAGGAGCTCGAACGCGGCGGCAAACGCGGCCGCCGCCAAAAACTTCACGAGAAACCGCCCCATGAGCGCGCAGAAAAAATATGCCCTCCCCGCAATAAAAACGCAAACAAATAGAAAAATATATTGACTACTTTACAAGAATAAAGCAGATTTTGCGCTTTAAATTGCGCCGAAATAGCTCAGTTGGTAGAGCAACGCTTTCGTAAAGCGTGGGTCGTCGGTTCAAGTCCGACTTTCGGCTCTGTTTTTGAGCCCTGCAAGATGCCGCTTGCGGGGCTGTTTTTTTGGATTTGCGCCGTTTTCCCTTTCCGAATTTTACAAGGCGTTGATATAATTAAGCTTTCGCATTTTTGAGAAAAAAATCGCTCTACGTCAAAGATTGTGGAATGGGAGAAAAAAAAGAGGGCAAAGAGAATAAAAAATGTTCTACAATGCCCAATGTGTTAATCAAGGGTTACAAGATACTCAGGACAGTAAGAGTTGGTCAAGACTTTTCGCTTGCGGAAGTTGAGCATAAGCAGTCGGGTATACCCGACTGCTTATGCGGGTCGCATCGTTTGATACATTACGATTCCTACCGGCGTTATATTAAGCACGTCTCTGAAAACGGAGCTATTTATCATCTCAAGGTAAAATGCAAGCGTTACAAGTGTCTCGATTGCGGAAGGGTCTTTCGCGAAAGGCTTGAGGGAGTAAGGCCTTACGCTCGTCACTCGGAGAGGTTCAAAAACAGGCTCGTAAGTGAATACGCTCGGAACGTTTGCAATAAGGCTATTGCTCGGATTTACCGCATATCTGCAAGCACGGTTGAGCGGGCAATCCACAGTAGGTACGAGCAAAAGCTCAAAGAGCAAATCAACTATCCTTGTCCTGAAATTATAGGAATAGACGAGCACACAATCCACAAGGGTTACAAGTTTGCGACTACGATAGCCGACTTATCGCACCACAGGGTATACGATGTTATTAAAGGGAAGAGACATATCGATATAGCAGGCGCGCTAATGTCATACAAAGGCAGGGAAAATGTGAAGGTAGTGTGCATGGATTTATCGAGCGGATATCGAAGTATCGTAAGGAGATGTTTTCCGAGGGCGAAGATAGTAGCGGATAGGTTTCATGTGATACGATTAGTGCTCAACCACTTTATGGAATTTTGCAAGAGTGCGCAGGAAGAAGTAAAGTGGAAGAGAAAGATTACTTATCCTTTGCGGAAAAGGAGAGAGAGGCTAAAAGCGCAAGAGATGGAGCGGCTTAAAAGCTTTTTTAGGGGAAATCCGGCAATAGAGCTTGCGTACGAATTTAAGGAGCGATTATGCGGACTATTGAATAAAAAGAGTCAGACGGCAAAGCAATGCAGGGATAACATAAGAAAGTTAAAGGAAATGATGAAGATAATGAAATACGAAGCGCCGACAGAGTTTGGGAAGCTTGCGGAAACGATAAGCGAATGGTTTGCGCCGATAATAAGAATGTGGAGATTTACAAAAAATAACGGAATAACGGAAGGCTTCCACCGCAAGATGAAGTTGATACAACGCAGAGCCTATGGATACAGAAACTTTGAAAATTACAGACTGAGAGTCCTCGTGGAATGCGGGGTGAATCTATGAAAGGCAAATCTAAAAAATCAACCTATTCCACAACCTTTGGTGTTGACCCGATTTACGGGCGCAAGGCGCGCCAGCCATGGGAAGCGCTTGAATAGCCAATCCCCTCCCAATTGCCCCCGCTTTCGGGTTTAGGGCATGTTCGAGCGAGTATGGAAGACCGGAAATGGCGCGCGGCGCGCACTCCCGCGGGGACTCGAACCCCGATTAACGGTACCGGAAACCGTTGCTCTATCCATTGAACTACGGGAGCGTAAGAAAAAAGTGAAAGCTGGCCAAGGCTCTCAAACGCGGCAGGCATACCGCAAATTTCAGGAAAAGAATCTCAAAACAATCCGAGTTGTCTTGCAAGCGCAAAAAAATCGCCCATTCTATTTTTTTAGTTTTATGAGCCGGCAAAATATGTAATGTAATCGGGTTATGGCCGCCAAAATTTTCGCAATAGCAAACCAGAAGGGGGGAGTCGGCAAGACTACCACCGCAGTCAATCTCGCCGCGGGGCTCGCGAGGCGCAGGGTTAGAACGATTCTCGTCGACATGGACCAGCAGGCGAGCGCCACGAGCGCGCTCGGATACGAAAAGACGCGCGGGGCGAGCCTGTACCAGGTTCTCCACGGCGAGGGATCGGCGCGCGACAAGCTCGTGCAGACGCAGCGTCAGAATCTGTGGCTGATTCCCTCCGAGACGGACATGTCGGCGATTGAAGTGGAGCTCTCGGGGAGCGAAAACTACCTTGTGCGCCTGCGCGACTGCCTCGCGCCGCTGAGGGACTGCGGCGAATTCGACGCGATAGTAATCGACGCCCCGCCGTCTCTCGGGCTGCTGTCGATGAATTCGCTGGCGGCGGCGGACTACCTGCTGATCGCTCTCCAATGCGAGTATCTGGCGATGGAGGGCCTCGGGCAGATAATGGGGGTCGTTGAGCAGCTGCGGAGCGCGGGGGTCAGCGACTCGCTCGAAGTCGGCGGGGTGGTGATGACGATGTACGACTCGCGCACGAACCTTTCCAAGCAGGTTTTGAGCGAAGTCAAAAACTATATGGGCCCGCTCGTGTTCAAGACGCTCATACCGCGCACGGTGAGGCTCGCGGAAGCGCCGAGCTTCGGCAAGACGATATTCGAATACGCCAAGTGGAACGAGGGCGCGTTCGCCTACGAAAAGCTCGCGAAGGAAGTGGACAGGCGCTTCGGGCTGCGCGCGTGAGAGTATGGATTTGCCAAAATACATAAAGAGGCTGTTCAAGCCGTCGGTGGCGCGCCGGGCAAAAGCCATGCGGCGGGCGAAAAAGGCGAGGTCGAACGCCGCCGCTGAGGCCGAAAAGAAAGCCTTTTCAAAGTTGGAAAAAAGCCTCGGGTACAAATTTTCCGACAAGTCGATTTTGAGGGAGGCGCTAACGCACCCCGGGGCGGTCGGATTTTCAAAGGGCAAGATAAAGTCGAACCAGCGGCTGGAGTTCCTCGGCGACGCAATATTGCAGTCGATAATAACCGATACGGTATTTAAAAAATTCGAGGAGCTCGACGAGGGCGACCTGACGAAAATCCGCATTGCGCTGACGCAGGGCGTGTTTTTAAGCGATCTTTCGGAGCACATCGGGATTCCCGAATGCCTGATTTTGCCGAAGGGCTGCGAGTGCCTGCGCAGCTGCGCGAGCGCCGCGGAGGACGCTTTCGAGGCGGTTGTGGGGGCGATATACATGGACAGCTCCTTTGAAAAGGCGCAAAAAGTCGTGCTCTCGTGGTACAAGAGGAAGCTCGACGACCTCCCCGACCTCGTGAGCCAGCAGAACCCGAAGGGCGCGCTCCAGGAGCTCGCCGCCAAAAGGGGAGATAAAATAGTCTATAAAATGCTCGGGCAGACGGGCCCCGACCACAGCAAGGTATTTGAGGTCGAGGTCGAAATAGGCGGAAAGGCGTACGCGAGGGCGTCGGCAAGCTCAAAAAAATCCGCCGAGACCAAGGCCGCGCGCGCGTCCCTGAAAGACTACGCCGCGGACTGCGCGGCTTCCGGCGGGGGCGATTCCCCCGCGGCCGCCGGCGGAGACGCAGCGCAACCAGAGCGCAAAAAGCCGAAAGCCGAGCGGCAGAAAAAGCAATAGTTTTGGGAATTTCCGCCGATGGCATATTTTCATCGGATTGTAGAAACATGAGGGTAGCTCGTCCCGGGAAAGGCTCCGCTTTTTACCCCGACGTCGCGCAGGCGGCGTGGGGGGTTTTGTGCGCGCGAATCGCGCGAGCGGACGGCGCGGGGCTTGCGATAGCTGTTTTGGATTCCGCGGCGGAGTGCGAATTTTTCTATCCGAAGCTGAAATATTTTTTGGAGCTCGACGGAAAGCCGTTTGAAATAAGAATGCTGCCCGGCCCGCCGCGCGCCGCCGACAGCGACGCGGCGCGCTTCGACGCCGCCTGCGAAAGAATCGGGACGCTGCGCGCGATGGCGGACGCCGGTCGGGAGGGGCGCCCGCAGCTATTTGCCGTGGCGACGGCGGAGGCTCTATTCGCGCCCGCCCCCAGCCCGTCCGCGGCGGTTCCGCTGGAAATATCCGCCGGCATGAAAATCTCGCCGCGCGAGCTCCGCGAAAAGCTCGCCGCGTTCGGATACTACAACGAAACCCTCTGCGAGGCGCCCGGGCAGTTCGCGGCGCGCGGCGGGATTCTGGACGTCTACCCCGTCTCCGCCGACGCCCCCGTCAGAATCGACTTTTTCGGCGACGAAATCGACGCAATCCGGAAGTTCGACCCCGACACGCAGCTTGCGGACGCGAAAATTTTTTCCGCCGCGATAGACCCGATTCCCGAAACATTCGGAGAGGACGGCGGGGCGTGGAACGCGCTCGACTACCTCGGGAAAAGACGGGCGGACTGGATATTTTTCGAGCCCTCCGCTATAGCGGCGCGCTCGCCCGACCTGTTTCTCGAGCCGGAGGACGGAAAGATCCGCCACCGCGGATTCGGGGAGGTTTTCGCGCGCGGGGGGGACGGATTTTTCGCGGTGTCGGCGCTCGAAACTCCGGCGGAATCGTTCGAGGGGGCGGAAAAAAAGATTTTCCGCGCGGACGGGCTCGACGGAATCTCCGCCATAGACGCCGACGGGGAGATCGGCGGGGACAGGTTTGAGTCCGAAACGCGCAGCAGGATAAAGTTCGCGGAGAAGCTCGCGGAGTGGGCGGAAGAGGGCGTCGACGTGTTCATAGCCTCCGACGGGAGCGGCGACGAGCGGCTCGCTGGGGGGATTTTCGAGGCCGCCGGAAAAAAGTTCAAGGGCGCGTTTGTGCCGTCCGGATTCGGCGAGGGGTTTGTAGTGCGCGACTTCGGCGAACTGCGCCCCGATTGGAAAATCCTCTCCAAAGGAGCCGCGGGCGCGGCGTTTGTCGGCGCGCGGGAGCTCTTCGGCAGGCGGCAGAAAACGCGCCTCGAGCCGCGCCGCAGAATGCTTTCGCGCAGGGCGCAGGTCGACCAGCTGCTCGACTTCTCCGAGTTGTGCGAAGGCGACTATGTCGTGCACCTCGGGCATGGAATATGCCGCTACCACGGAGTGGCGAAGCTCGAAACCGACGGCGGTAGCGAAGAGGCCATAAAGCTCGAATTCGAGGACGGGGCGATGCTGTATCTGCCGCTTCACAAGTCGCACCTGCTCAGCCGCTACATAGGCCTCGACAAGCGCCACCCCAAACTTTCGCGGCTCGATTCAAAGTCGTGGACGAAAGTCAAGACCGCCGCCGAGCTCGCCGCGCTCGACTACGCCGCCGAACTGCTGGAAATGCAGTCGCGGCGCGAAATCGCAAAGGGGTTCGCCTTTCCGGAGGACGACGAATGGCAGAGGGACTTTGAGGACTCCTTCGAATACGCCGAAACCCCCGACCAGCTGCGCGCCGCCGCGGAGGTCAAGGCGGACATGGAGTCGGAAAAGCCTATGGACAGGCTGCTGTGCGCGGACGTGGGCTTCGGCAAGACGGAAATCGCGATGAGGGCGGTTTTCAAGTGCGCCATGAGCGGCAAGCAGGCGGCTGTCCTCTGCCCCACGACGGTTCTGTGCCAGCAGCACTTTATGAATTTCCGCCGGAGGTTCGGGGGATACCCGATAGTCGTCGAAATGCTCTCGCGCTTCCGTTCCAAGGCCGAGGCCGACAAGATAAAGGCGCAGCTTGCCGCGGGCAAAATCGACGTGCTCATAGGCACGCACGCCATGCTTTCGGACTCTGTGGTTTTCAAGGATTTGGGACTGCTCGTGATAGACGAGGAGCACCGCTTCGGCGTCCGCCACAAGGAAAAGATAAAAAAGCTGCGCGCCGGCCTCGACGTGCTCTCAATGAGCGCGACCCCCATACCCCGCACGCTCTACTTCGCGATGATGGGCGCGCGCTCCATGAGCCTTATGGAAACGCCCCCCAAAGACAGGTTTCCGGTGGAGACTTTCGTGCGGGAATACTCCCCCGAGACCGTGAGGAGCGCGGTTGAGCGCGAGGTCGCGCGCGGAGGGCAGGTTTTCTACCTCCACAACCGCGTCAAGACGATTGCCGAAACCGCCGAAGGGCTGCGCAAAATGTTCCCGAACCTGCGAATCGGCGTCGGCCACGGCCAGATGTCGGAGCAGGCGCTCGAGAAGCTGATGGCGGACTTCATAGGCGGCAAATACGACATTCTAGTCTGCACGACCATCATAGAGTCGGGATTGGACATACCCAACTGCAACACCATAATAATAGAGGGCGCGGACAAATTCGGGCTCGCCCAGCTCTACCAGCTGCGCGGGCGCGTGGGGCGGTTTACGCGCCGCTCCTACGCGTGGCTGCTGCTGCACCGCCACGCGGGGCTCGTGGAAAGCGCGCGCAAGAGGCTCGGGGCCATCCGCCAGTACAACAAGCCCGGGGCGGGATTCAGAATCGCCACGCGCGACCTCCAGCTGCGCGGCTGCGGGAACCTGCTCGGGGCAAAGCAGAGCGGGCACATCGCGGGGGTTGGATTCGACCTTTACTGCGCGCTGTTAAAGCGCAGCATATCCCTGCTGCGCGGAGAGAAGACCTCCAACGTCCTCCGCGCGCGCGTGAACCTCGACTTCGTGCACCTCGGCGAGGGCGAAAAAGCGGCTGTGGACGCCTCGCAGGCTGAAAACTACTTTCAGGAAATCCGCATGAGGGAAATTTCGGACGGGAATCCGGAGAAAGTCCGCGCCTACATTCCCGAAAGCTACATTCCCCAGACCCAGCTTAGAATCGACCTGTACCGCAGGCTCTCGATGGCGTCCTCCGAAAGGGAGCTCGACGCGCTGCTCGCGGAGGCGAAAGACCGCTTCGGCGCCCTTCCCGACCCCGTGAAATTCTGCTTCTACGCCGAGCGCATAAGGGTTCTGGCGGAGGCGGCGGGCGCGCTCGGCGTGGAGGCGCAGGGCGAGCGGCTCAAAGTCCTGCTGCCCGCCCCCAACGGCGGAGAATACGCCAGAATCGGCGGGCATTTTCCCATCTTGACGAAACGGCGGGCCGTCGCCAAACTTCAAGAGATTGAAAAATTTTTGAAATACACCCTTCCAAGCATAAGGAAACAATGAAAACAGCATTTAAAACCGCCGCCGCCGTTTTATCGGCGGCCCTCGCGTCGGCGGCATGCGCGCAGGGGCTGCTCGGCAATGCGGGATTGCAGGAAACGGGCTCCAACGGCATACTCGCCGTCGTCGAAGACCGCGTCATAACGCGCGACGAAGTTATGAGGGAAGTCGCGCCGTTCATTCCCCAGATACGCCAGAAGTCGCTTTCGGAATTCGAGTTCAACAAGAGGGTCGGCGACTACATCAGGGAAATCGTCCAAAACATGGTTGACCGCGAGCTCATCGTAAAGGAGTTCCGCGACAAGGGCATGACAATCCCCCAGAGCTTCCTCGACTCGCACTTTGAGGACTATATAAAGAAAGAGTTCAACGGCGACCGCGCGGAGTTCATAAAATTCGTGCAGGCGCAGGGGAAAACGATAAAGCAGTTCAGGCAGGACCAGGAAAAGGATCTGATAGTCGGATACATGCAGAGCAACAAGCGGCAGACCGTCGCGGAAATCAGCCCCAAAAAGATAAAGGACTATTACGAGGCCAACAAGTCCAAGTGGTACACCCCCGCGAGCGCGAAAATCAGCCTGATCACCCTCAAAACGGGCAGAACCGCGACGCTGGAGGAAAACAGGAAACTCGCGAAGGAGATAGTCGCAAAATACAACGCCGGCGAAAAGTTTTCGGACCTCGCGCGCAAGTACAGCAAGGACGACAGCTCCGCAAAGGGCGGCGAATGGGGATGGTACAAAAAGGGCGAGCTCAACCCGCTCCTCGACAAGCAGGCGTTTTCGATAGAGGCGGGCAAAATCACCGAGCCCGTTGAAATCGGCGACATGATATTCATACTGAAAGTCGAGGAAAAAAAGCCCGACGGCATAAGCCCCATCGACGACGTGCGCGAGCAGATCGAATGGACCATCGCCGAGCAGAACGGGCGCGAGACGTACAACAAGTGGGTCGAGGGGCTGCGCAAAAAAGCCTTCATAAAATACTACAAATAGCGCGCCCCCCTACCGGCCCCGCGCGGCGGCCGCCGCGCGGGTTTTGTTTTTTCTCGACTGCCGCGCCCGGAGGGATTTAAATATCCCCCATGAAAAAGCGTTTTTCAAAAGTCGATCCCGCCGCTTTCGAATCCGAAATCGGCTCCAAAAAAACGGGGCTATTCATCCTCCGAAACGAAAACGGCATGGAAATGTCCGTGACGAATTTCGGCGCGCGCGTGGTGGAGCTATTCGCGCCCGATAGAAACGGCGATTTCGCCGACGTCGTCCTCGGGCACGCGACCCTCGAAAAATACGTCAACTTCACGGGCGAAAGGTTTTTCGGCGCGACCATCGGACGCTTCGGCAACAGGATAGCGAACGCCCGCTTTTCGCTCGGCGGCAGGGAATTCAAACTGCCGCAAAACGACGGCAAAAACTGCCTGCACGGCGGCGCCGCGGGGTTCGACATGAAAGTGTGGGACGTGCTTGAAGCGGCGCCCGACATGCTCAAACTCGGGCTCGTGTCGCCGGACGGCGACGAGGGGTTCCCCGCGGAGCTCAAAGTGCGCATGACATACCGCCTGACCTCCGACAACCGCTTTGAGGTCGAGCACGTCGCCCAGTCCGACGCCGACACAGTTGTAAATCTTACCCACCACTCATTTTTCAACTTGCGCGGCGAGGGCGACGGCGACGTAAATTCGCACGTCATGCAGATAAACGCCGACAAGTACACCCCCGTGGACGAAACCCTGATCCCCACGGGCGAAATCGCCGGCGTGGAGGGAACCCCCTTCGACTTTCGCGAGCCGCACGCGATAGGCGAGCGCCTCGGCGACGACGACGAACAGCTGAAGCTCGGGCGCGGCTACGACCACAACTGGGTCGTCAACCGCAAATTCCCCGAGGCGCTCGAATTGGCCGCGCGCGTATTCGAGCCCGAAAGCGGCAGGGAGCTTGAAGTCTACACGACGGAGCCAGGAATGCAGTTCTACGGCGGAAACTTCCTCAACGGGGAAATCGGCAAGAGCGGCAGGCCGTACTCTTTCAGGGGGGCGTTCGCTCTGGAAACGCAGCATTTTCCGGACAGCCCCAACCGCCCGAATTTCCCGTCAACGCTCCTGCGCGCGGGCGAAAAATACTGCCACGTCTGCTCGTACAACTTCTCGGCGAAGTGAGCGATGGACGGCACCATATTCAGCGTAGAGGAGTTCGCCGTAAACGACGGCCCGGGAATCAGGACGACGGTCTTTCTAAAAGGCTGCCCCCTGCGCTGCCGGTGGTGCCACAATCCCGAGGGCATGGCTTTCGCGCCCCAAATCCTCAAAAAGAAAAACGGCGCGGAGGAAACCTGCGGGGAGAGGGTGTCGCCGCAGGAGCTCGCCGACAGGCTGCTGCGCAACGAGCGCATATTCAGAATGAACGAGGGCGGAGTCACCTTCACGGGCGGGGAGCCGCTCGCGCAGCCGCAGTTTCTGTTTGAGACTATGGCGCTGCTGAAAGGCCGCGTCCACATCGCGCTGGAAACGAGCGCGCACGCCCCTCCCGAAATCTTCCGAAGGGCGGCGGAGCTCGCGGATCTGATTCTGATAGACTGCAAGTCGTGCGATCCGGAAATCCACAAAAAATTCACGGGCGTCGGCAACGCGCGGATTCTCGAAAACCTGAAATACCTCTGCGGCTCGGGTGCGGAGTTCGTCGCGCGCGTACCGCTGATCCCCTCGGTAAACGACACGCGCGAAAACATGTCGAAGCTTTCGGAAATCCTGCGCGGCGCAAAAAGCCTGAGGCGCGTGGAGCTTTTGAGGTACAATAAAATCGCCGGAGCCAAGTATTATATGCTTGGCAAAACCTATTCTCCGGGATTTGATGCAAACAAGACACCCGAGATTTGGGACGAATTCACAAAAAATGGCATACCTTTCATAGTCCTATGAACGAGCGTATAAAAAACCTGAAAAAATATACGACAATCGACAAGCTCCACCGCGGCCTGCGCAGGAGCGCGGCGGAGGCGGGAATCGCCGAACTGCCGGAAGATTTCAGGGCGGCGGGAATGCCCTTCCAGGAGAGGGCGGGCAATATGCTCTCCGCTTTTCTCGACGCCGAAAAGCCGGTGTTTCTCCCGGGCGAGAAAATCGTCTTCACCCGCACAATAAAAGACATCCCCGACTACGTGACTCCCTCCGAATGGGAGGAGATAAAAAAAGCGCATTTCGTCCACGAAAAAGGGGAGGTGTTCAACATTTCCGCCGACTACGAGGGGATTCTGCAAAAGGGCTTGGAGGCGCGGAGGGCGGAATTTGAAAGGCTCGCCGAATCGTCCGGCGGGGAGAAAAAGATTTTCGCGGAATCGGTCGAAAAGGTCCTCGCCGCCCTGCAAAGGCTCATCGGAAGATACGCGGACGAGGCCGAAAGGCTCGGGCTCTCCGAAGAGGCCGCCACCCTGCGCGCCGTCAGGAACGATCCCCCCAAAACCTTCCGCCAGGCGCTCCAGCTGCTGCGCGCCGTCCACTTCGCGATATGGGCGTCGGGCAGCTACCACAACACGCTCGGCAGGATAGACCAATACCTGTACCCGTTCTACAAATCGGACATCGAATCAGGCGGGCTCGACGGCGGCGGCGCGTTCGAGCTTTTGGAGGAATTTTTCCTCGCCTGCAACCGCGACAGCGACCTGTACGTGGGAATGCAGCAGGGAGACAACGGGCAGAGCGTCGTGCTCGGCGGCAGAAACCTCGATGGGAAAAGCGTGTACAACGAGCTCTCCGAAATGGCGCTGAAAGCAAGCTACGAGCTCGCGCTCATAGACCCGAAAATCAACATGAGGGTAGACGCGAACACCCCCCTCGAAATTTTCGAGATGGGCTCGCGGCTAACGAAAATCGGACTCGGATTCCCCCAGTACTCGAACGACGACATCGTAATTCCCAGCCTCGTGGAGAAGGGGTACGACCCCGCCGACGCCTGCGAATACGTCGTCGCCGCCTGCTGGGAGTTCATCATACCCAAGTGCGCGCTCGACGTGCCGAACATCGACGCCATGTCGCTTGCGGACTGCGTGAACGAATGCGTCGCCGACCTCGAGACCTGCGAAAAATTCGACGACTTTTACGCGCTCGTAGAGCGCGAAATCCGAAGGCGCGCCGCCGCGATGGGCGAAAGGCACAAAAACATATTCATGAAGCCCTCGCCCATAATGTCAGCATTCTCGCAAGGCGCGCTCGAAAGCGGCCGCGACATTTCCTTCGGGCTTAAATACAACAACTACGGCGTGCACGGGACGGGCATCGCGACGGCGGTCGATTCGCTCGCGGCGATAAAAAAATACTGCTTCGACGAAAAGTCGGTCGGCAAGCGCGAACTCATCGACGCGCTCAAAAGCGATTTTGAAGGGAACGAAAACCTTCTCAAAAAGCTGCGGCAGCAAGCCCCGAAAATGGGGACGGACGACGACTTCGCCGACGCGCTCGCCGTCAGGCTGCTCGATTCCTTCGCCGGCGCGTTCAAGGATATGCGCAACGACAGGGGCGGCCGCTACCGCGTAGGGACTGGATCCGCGATGTTCTACATCGCCCACGGCAGGGGGCTGGGCGCCACGGCGGACGGCAGGCGCAAAGACGAAGTCCTGCCCGCGAACTACTCGCCGTCGCTCTTCATAAAGCAAAAGGGCCCGATATCAGTGGTGAAATCCTTCGCAAAGCCGCACCTCAAAAACGTTGCAAACGGCGGGCCGCTCACGCTCGAATTCGACAGCTCGGTATTCAGAAACGACGAATCCGTCAGGAAGCTCGCGATGCTCGTGCGGACATTCATAGCCCTCGGCGGGCACCAGCTTCAGCTCAATACCGTGGACAGGGACAAGCTCCTCGACGCCAAGGCGCACCCCGAAAAATACCCGCACCTCATCGTGCGCGTATGGGGGTGGAGCGGCTACTTCGTCGAGCTCGACGAATGCTACCAGGACCACGTGATAAGGCGGATTGAATTCGCCCTGTAATTCGGGAGCGCGCATTATGAAGGAAAAAACAAAAGGGTTCATGTTCTACGTCGCGTTCGTAGCGTCTCTGGGCGGGTTTCTGTTCGGCTTCGACACCGTGGTCGTGTCGGGCGCGGAAAAGGGGATTCAGGCATACTACGGGCTCTCCGGCTGGCTGCACGGCTTTACGATGGCGGTGGCGCTCTTCGGCACCATCGCGGGCGCGCTCTTCTGCGGCCGCCCCGCCGAAACATTCGGAAGGCTCGCGAGCCTTAAAGCCATCGCGTATCTGTATCTCTTCTCCGCGCTCGGGTGCGCGCTCGTGACAAACTGGTGGGCGCTCGTGTTCTTCCGCTTCATGGGCGGCGTGGCGGTCGGCGCCTCGAGCGTCGTGGGCCCGATGTACATAGCCGAAATCGCGCCTTCTGACTGGAGGGGCAGGTTTGTGGCGTTCTTCCAGTTCAACATAGTCCTCGGGCTCGTGACGGCGTACGTCTCAAACTGGTGGCTCAGCGGGCTCGGCCTGCAAGACGACTGGCGGTGGATGCTCGGGGTGCTCGCGATTCCCTCGGCGCTATTTGCCGCGCTGCTTTACACCATACCCGAAAGCCCGAGGTGGCTCGTGCTCAAAGGGCGCAAATCCGAGGCGGAAAGCGTCCTCGAGAAAATCGGAGATTCCGACGTCGGAGGGGCTCTCGCGCAAATAGAGGCTTCCGTGTCCGAGTCCGCGGAGTCGGAGCCCCTCTTCCAAAAGAAGTATTGGAAGCCGATTCTCATAGCGTTTTTCGTGGCCACTTTCAACCAGCTCTCGGGCATAAACGCCATCAACTATTACGCCCCGAGAATCCTCGAAACCGCCGGCGTATTCCGCGAGTCCGCCCTGCTGCAATCCATATTCATAGGGCTGACAAACCTCGTGTTCACGATGTTAGGCATGGTTCTGATAGACAAGTTCGGGCGCAAAAACCTGCTCTACGTCGGCTCCGTATTCATGACCGCGGCCCTCCTCTCCGTCGCCGCGGGATTTGAATTCAAGTCGCTCGGCGGCTATTACATGCTATTTTCGCTGATGCTGTTTATCGCGGCGTTCGCGATGTCGCTCGGGGCGGTGATATGGGTTCTGATTTCGGAGGTTTTCCCCACGAGCGTACGCGCGAAGGGGCAGGTTTTCGGGAGCATGACGCACTGGACGTGGTGCGCGCTGCTGACGTGGGTTTTCCCGATCCTCGTCGAGAGCGGGCTGTCGGTTCCGACATTCTGCTTCTTCGCGCTGATGGCGGCCCTTACGTTCGCATTCGCAATGAAGCTGCCCGTGACGAAAAACAAGTCGCTCGAAGAAATCCAAAGGGAATTGACGTAGCCCCCGCCTGTTCAATTCGCGCGCTCCGCAAAGAAAAAAAAGCCCCGCAAAAGCGGGGCTTTTCCGCGCGTGCAAACGGGGCTGATTCCGGAGAGCGAAGCATTCGGACGCCTTCGCGGGGGGAGTATTGGCTTGACAGTTTGCCGCGTTTGAAAATCCTCTTACGGTTCAGCTGTAATATAATAATGGAAATTTCAAAAGCGTACAATCCTTCGGAAGTAGAAGACAAGTGGTATGGGAAGTGGGTCGAGTCGGGCTGCTTCAAGGCCCGCAAGGCGGCGCGCGGCGAGGCGTTCTCGATAGTAATCCCCCCGCCAAACGTCACGGGGGTGCTCACGATGGGGCATGTGCTCAACAACACGATTCAGGACATCCTCATACGCCGCGCGCGCCAGCTCGGGAAGAACGCCGTGTGGATTCCCGGCACCGACCACGCGGGCGTCGCGACGCAGACGAAGGTAGAAGCCTATCTGCGCAGGGAAAAGCACACTTCCGCAAAGGAGCTCGGGCGCGAGAAATTCGTCGAAATCGCAAAGCGGTGGCGCGACAAGCACGGCGGAATAATCATAGAGCAGCTCAAAAAGCTCGGGGCGTCCTGCGACTGGGACAGGCTCGTGCACACCCTCGACGACGGCTACTCAAAGGCGGTCCTTACGGCTTTCGTGAAACTCTTTAAAGAGGGCTACATATACCGCGGCAAGCGCATGGTCAACTGGTGCCCCGCCAACCTGACCGCCCTATCCGACGAGGAGGTCGTGATGGTCCACTGCAAGAGCAAGCTCTACAAGATGAAATACGAGCTCGCCGGACAGCCCGGGACATACCTGCAAATTTCCACAACCCGCCCCGAAACCATTATGGGCGACAGCGCTGTTGCGGTAAACCCCAGGGACGAACGCTATGCGCACCTCGTCGGCAAACGCGCCATACGCCCCTTCCCGCGCGCGGAAATACCGATCATCGGGGACGAATATGTGGATATGTCATTCGGCACGGGCGTACTGAAAGTCACCCCCGCGCACGACCCCGCCGACTTTGAAATAGGCCTGCGCCACAACCTCGAAGTGATAGAGGTGATGAACCCCGACGGCACGATGAACGCGCTCGCGGGCGAGGATTTTGAGGGGCTCGACAGGTTCGAGGCGCGCGAAAAGGCGGTCAAAAAGCTCGACGAGCTCGGCCTGCTCGTGGCGGTCGAGGACTACGAAAACAACGTAGGCTACTCCGAGCGCGGAAACGTCCCGATAGAGCCGCGCCTCTCCGACCAATGGTTCATGCGCTATCCGAAGGTGAAGGAGGCGAAAGCCGCGGTGGAGTCGGGCGCGATAAGGTTCTGGCCGCAGCGCTGGGAGAAAACCTACACCCACTGGCTCGACAATATCCGCGACTGGTGCATTTCGCGCCAGATATGGTGGGGGCACAGGATTCCGGTATGGTACAGGAAGGGCGTCGAAAACCCCGACATAAACGACCCCGAACAGGTGCACGTATCCGTCGAAGGCCCCTCCGACCCCGAGAACTGGACGCGCGACGAAGACTCCCTCGACACTTGGGCGAGCTCGTGGCTCTGGCCGTTCGCGACGATGGGCTGGCCGGACGAAGACAAAATGCGAGAGCTCGAAATGGACAAGTTCTATCCCACCTCCGACCTCGTCACGGGCCCCGACATCATATTCTTCTGGGTCGCCCGAATGATAATGGCGGGCCTCGAATTTCTCCCGGGGCCGATGAGCTCGCGCATACCGTTTAAAAACGTCTATTTTACGGGAATCATACGCGACATGAAGGGGCGAAAGATGTCAAAGAGCCTCGGCAACTCCCCCGATCCCCTCGACATAATCGCCCGCTACGGGGCGGACGGCCTGCGCTTCGGCGTCATGAACTGCGCGCCGCAGGGCCAGGACATACTGTTTAGCGAAGAGCGCGTGGAGCTGGGGCGCAACTTCTGCAACAAGCTCTGGAACGCCTGCCGGTTCAGGCAGATGGCGGGGGGCGCTGCGGACAATTCGTCGATAGAGGCGATAGCCGCGCGCATAGACACCTCCAAGCTCGACGCGAACGACCACGCCATACTCGCCAATCTGCGCAAGTGCTCCGAAAACGTCGCGAGGGACTACGAAGCCTACCAGTTCAACTCCATAACGCAGGAGCTCTACGCATTCTTCTGGAACGATTTTTGCGGCTGGTACCTCGAAGTTTCCAAGGCGCGCATGGCGGACGAAAGCGCAAAGTCGACGGTGCTCGCCGTCCAGGATTTGTGCCTGCGCCAGACATTGCTTTTGCTGCACCCGTTCATGCCGTTCATCACCGAGGAACTCTGGCACTCTATGGGCTTCGGCCGCGAGGGGGAATTCATACAAAACCAGTCCCCCGAATACGCAGAAAAACTCGAAGGCCTCGGCGTCTGCGCGGACGAGGGCGCGGCGGCGGACGTCGAAAAGCTCAAGGATTTCGCCACGAAGTCCCGCGCGCTCAAAGCGCAGGCAAAGCAGGCTTCGCGCAAGGACTCCAAGCTGCGCGCGGTATGCGACTCCAGCGGCTCGAAAAGGCTGCTTTTGGAAAATTTGGAAAACCTCAAAAAGCTGATAGGAGCCTCGGAAATATCGATAGTCGATTCCTTCGACGGCCCCGCGCAGATTACGGAACTCGGAACCGTCTACATAGACGCGGGAGCTTCGGCGGCGGACGGAGAAGACCTCAAAAGGCTCGAAAAGGAGCTCGAAAAGCTCCGCGCGGCGGAGAAATCCGCCGAAGCGAGGCTCTCCAACGAAGCTTTCATATCCAAGGCTCCGCCGAAAGTCATAGAGGGTGCGAAAAGGCAGCTGGAAGACTGCCGCGCGAAAATCGCCGAAATTTCGAGGCTGATGGGGCGATGATCTCCAAAAGCGCCCCTCCGCGGGATACCGCTTTTAAGCCCGCAAAAAAACCGCGCCGTCCTGCGGCGCGTTTTTTTTGCGCAATGCCGAAGAAGTCCGCCGCCGCGGGGCAATCTGTCGCGCGGCAAACTAAGCGGGCTTTTAAGCGCGCCCCTCCGCCGGCGGACGGCAAAAATCCCCCGCAATCAAAAAAACGGGCAAACCGCGCGAAATTGGATGCGCGGGTCGGGAAAGAAAACGCCCTCACCTCCGCGCAAAAACCGCAACTCAAAAATCCCAAACAAACACGCCGTCCGGAGTGCGCAAACGCGTTTGCCCCGCCGCCGCGCGCCCGCGCTCAGCGCAGGCGGGAATTTTTTGAGAATCCATCGAGCAGCGCTTTAAGGCGTGGATTGTTCAAATCCTTTTCCTTCTCGTTTACGTCGTCGGAATGCTCGGGGGAAAATCCGTCGAACGTCTCGCGGAAAGCGTGGTTTGCCCAGCTCCACCCGCGCGACTCGAAAAATTCCATGCAGTCGCGCAGATACCGCCAGCCGTTCGGCGCCCAGCGGACGAGCCCGAATTCTCCCAAAAATATCTTCGCCCCGTATTTGTCCTCAAAGTCAGTCACGGGCTTGAGCTCGCGCGCAATGTCGGCTTTGGAAAACTTTTTCGATGGATACTTTACCGTCCTGCCCGCGCGCATGTCATCCATCGTAGTTCCCGACTGTATCCCCTGGTGGGTGTACTCGTGGGGGCGGTACATGTGAACGGAATACAAAATGTCTTTCATCGGGAACGGCCGCAGACGCTTGAACGAACTCGGGTTGTTCCACCCGTCGCTCGCCACCACCAGCGGCTTGTCGGGGTCGATTTCCCTAATCGCTTTCGCCGCGGCATATTGGAGTTTCAGATAGTCAACCTCTGGATTCGGGAGCGCCTGGACGGGCTCGTTGATAATGTCGTACGCAAATATCGCCTTTTCGCCCTTAAAAGCCCGCGCGAGCCTCTTCCACACTTCAACAAAATGTTCGGCGTACTCGGGCTCGTAAAACATCATCATGTTGTTGTCCTTGTCGACGCCTCCGGTCGGGGTGTGCATTTCCACCACGATTTTTATGCCGTACTTGCGCGCGAGCCCCGCGAGATTTTTGAGCTTGGCGATTTCGCCGCCGATCCATTTGTCGTAGTCGGCCTTGTCGCGGTTTTCGCCCGGGCGCTTGTAGTTCCGGCTTATCTGCCAGCGGATGAGATTGGCGTTCCACGAAGCCAAATCCGCTATGTCCTTTTCGTCGTATTTGAAACACGAAACGAGGTTCATTCCCCGCATTTTCGGCGCGTCCGCAACGCCTGGCGAATACTCAGCCTTAAAACCGTCGGAAACCTCCGGGACGGGCTCGAAAACCTGCGCCGCAAACGCGGCGGGAGCGCACGCCGCGGCAAAAACCGCGGCAACTTTAAACAGAAAAATCGGCGTATTCATATGGCAATGCTAATAAACGCTTGCGGAAATGTCAAACCGTCGCAGATTTTCACCCGAAAAAATGACAAGGGACGCATCATTGGGGGACGCCGCGGCGGCAGCCGCAATATACAACAAATGCGTCCTGGAATCGACCGCGACGTTCGAGACCGACCCGCTCTCCGACGCGCAAATGCGCGCGCGCATGGCGGAAATCATCGGGAGGGGTTTCCCATACATCGCGGGCGAGATCGGCGGGGAATTCGCGGGCTTTGCCTGCGCGCACCCTTGGAGGGAGCGTTCGGCGTACGAAAGAACACTCGAAACCTCGGTGTACGTGGCGGAAAAATTCCGCGGGCAGGGCCTGGGCTCGGAGCTGCTCGGCGGGCTTCTTGAAAGGTGCGAGAAACTCCCGAACGCCCACGCGCTCGTAGCCTGCATAACCTCAGAAAACTTCCCGAGCGTGCGCCTCCACGAAAAGTTCGGCTTCCGGCGGGTTTCGGATTTTCGGGAGGTTGGCTTCAAATTCGGCAGATATCTGGGAGTATCCGACTTCGAGCTGCTGCTGCCGCGCGGATCCGCCCGATAAAAAAGTGTTGATAAAGCCGAATTTTCAATCAAACTATGCGCTTTTAATCGAATCGGAGAATTTTATAAATGAGTTCCATTCTTATAGGATTGTTCACGCTTATCCTCATCATCGTGTGCCTGTTGCTGGTGCTGGTGATCCTCATGCAGCGCCCCAACGCAAATTCGGGAATGGGCGCCAGCCTCGGCGGAGGCGCGGCGGAGGGCGTATTTGGCGGAGAGACCACCAATGTACTCACAAAGACCACCGTAAAGCTCTGCGTGCTGTTCTTTGCAATATCGGCGGGCCTATACCTCGGCTACATCTATTCATCTGACAAACCCCAGATCCAGAAGGTGCCCTCGATAGTCGCAGTCGCCCCCGAGGCGCAAAAGGGCGACGCCAAGAAGCCCAATCCGCTCGAGGCGATAGCCGAAGACGCAAAATCCGCCGCCCCGAAGGCGGACGCCGCAAAGCCGGCGCAAAGCGCGCCCGCCCCCGCGGCAAAACCCGCCGAAAAGAAATAGCCGTATGCGCAGGCTCTTTGCGGCAATGGTGGGCGCTCTCGCGGCGCTCATTTTTGTTTTAAACGCCCACTCCGCGCCCCGCGGCGGCGCGGACACCAACTCCGTGCGCGCGCTCTCCGGAGAAGAGGCCGCCGAAATGTGGGCGGAGTTCTCGCGCTCCGGAATCGCCGGAGACTACTGCATGGAATTTTCCATAGCCCACCGCCCGCGCCGCGGCGAGGAAACCCGCGCGTTCGGCGAAATCTTCGGCTCGAAAACTCCCGAGGGGTTCGACGCCACGCGAGTGAGAATTTTCACAAAAAAATCCCCCGATGCAACGCCCGCGTGCGCCGCTGACTTCATACTCAAGAACGACCCCGCCTCCCCCCGCGTATACAGGGTGGAAAACGGAAAGGCGCGCGAGATTCCCCGCGCCGACTGGGCAAAGCCCTTTGTCGACGGTTTTATATACTCGCCTTTCGACCTGCTCATGCCCTACAAATTTTGGAGGCCGAAATACGACGGCCCGGGCAGAATCGGTCAGGCTGTCCATTTTTTCAGGCTCGAGCCTCCAGAAAGCGCGCAGGGGGCGGTCGGCGCCGTCAGGCTCGCGCTCTCGCGGGAGTTTTCATCGCCCGTGCAGGCGCAGGTTCTGGGCGCGGGCTCGCGGCCGGCAAAGACGCTGAAGCTCGCCTCCGTGAAAAAAATCGGCTCCCGCTGGATAATGCGCGAAGCCGAACTGCGCGACGAATCCACCCGCGACAAGGACATTTTGCGCTTCCTGTCGGTTAACTTTTCCGAGAAAATTCCCGCCTCGCTTTTTGACGCGGACTCTCCCGAGCCGCGTCCCAAAAAGCCCGCGATGGAAAAAATCTGAAAAAACCCTTTTGCCGCGCGCAAAAACTTCCGAAAGCATTGCAGGCGGCATTTCGCAATATGGACCCAAGATACTCAAAACTCGCAAAGACCCTCTGCGGGCATTCCGCAAAAATCGCGCAAGGCGAACATGTGCTGCTCGACCTCTCCGAAACGCCCGCCGAGATGGCGGAGGCGCTCATCGCCGAAATCTCCGCGCGCGGCGCATACCCTCACGCCGAAATCTCGAACCCGCGCATAAGCCGCGCCCTCGCGCTCGCCGCAACTCCCGAAAGGCTCGCGGTCGCGGCCGAATGCGCGCTTGAAAAAATCAAAAAAATGGACGCTTACATCGCCATACGCGGGGCGGCCAACATATTTGAAAACTCCGACGTGCCCCAGGCGAACATGGCAAAAATCGCCGCCGCGATGAAGCCCGCCGTGGACTGGAGGGTTAATAAAACCAAGTGGGTGGTGTTGCGCTGGCCGACGCCGGCGATGGCTCAGCAGGCGCAGATGAGCTCGGAGGCTTTCGAGGACTTCTACTTCCGCGTCTGCACTATGGACTACGACAGAATGGAGGAAGGTATGGAGGCCGCCCGCAGGCTGATGGAATCGGCGGACAAAGTTCACATAACCGGCCCGGGGACGGATTTGAGCTTCTCCATAAAGTCAATGCCGGCCATACCGTGCGGCGGGCAGTACAACATTCCCGACGGCGAAATCTTCACCGCCCCCGTCCGCGACTCCGTGGAGGGGACGGTTTCGTACAACGCGCCCACCGTGTACAACGGAATATCGTTCGACTCCATAACGCTGACATTTGAAAAGGGCAAAATCGTAGACGCCAAGGCCGGCGCGAAAACCGCGGCCCTCAAAAAAATACTTTCGAGCGACGAGGGGGCGTCGCGCATAGGCGAATTTGCCATGGGCTTCAATCCGCACATAACCTCTCCCATGCGCGACATACTCTTCGACGAGAAAATCGCGGGCTCCTTCCACTTCACGCCCGGCCAGGCGTACGAAAACGCCGACAACGGCAACCGCTCGCGCATACACTGGGACATGGTGTGCATACAGACGCCGGAGTGGGGCGGCGGCGAAATAAGCTTCGACGGGAAAGTCGTCCGCAGGGACGGGCTGTTCGTCGGGGAGGGAATCGAAAAGCTAAACCCGCAGTATCTGCTCGGATGACGCGCTGAAAATGCCGGAGCGCCTCACATACGTCCATCCCGACGGGTCGGAGCCCATGCGCGCCGACAAGGCGCTCGCCGCGTTCCTGTCGGGCAGAATTTCGCGCTCGCGGCTGCTTGTGAGCTTTTCGGAGGGCAAGGTCATGATGGGCGGAAAACCCGTCGAAAAAAAGCTGCTTTTGCGCGCGGGGGACGCGCTCGAAGTCGGGCTCCCCGAGCCCCCGCCCGACCGCGTGGAGCCCGCCGACATACCGGTTGAAATACTCTACGAGGACGACGACGTCGCAGCCGTCAACAAGCCCGCGGGAATGACCGTCCATCCGGGCAGCGGGACGGGCCCCGACACCCTCGTGCACGCGATGCTCTCGCACTGCCCGCTGAGCCTCGCGGGGGGCGCAATGCGCCCGGGCATAGTCCACCGCCTCGACAAGGAAACTTCCGGCGCGATGGTGCTCGCCAAAACCGACAGGGCGTACTACGCCCTCGTGGAGCTGTTTTCGGCGCGCGAAGTCGACAAGGAGTACGCCGCGCTAATCGCCGGAGTTCCGACAGTCCGCAGCGGTTGCATAAAAAAGAACATCGGCCGCCACCCCGCCTTCCGCACAAAAATGTGCGTGTGCGACGCCCCCCTCGGGCGCGACGCGCACACCGAATGGTTCATAGAGGAAAAATTCGGCGCAAAGGCCGCCCTCGTGCGGTGCAAGATATTCACGGGCAGAACCCACCAGATACGCGTCCACATGTCGGATCTCGGCTTCCCCATAATGGGCGACTACGCCTACAAATTCCAGAAGAACAAATTTCGGGAGATCGAGCCGCCCGCGCGCGTGATGCTGCACTCCCGCCGGCTGCGCCTGCCCCACCCCGTCCGAAAGGGGGAGGTAATCGACGTGACCGCCCCGCCGCCGGACGACTTCAAAAAGCTTGCCCAAACCCTGCGGGAAACATACGGTTTTGAAGGATAGCAATGAAAAAGAATCCGCACATAGAAACGCTCGCCGTGCAGGCGGGCTGGGAGCCCAAAAACGGCGAGCCGCGCGTGGCGCCCATCGCCCAGAGCACGACGTTCAAGTACGACACCGCCGAAGAGCTAGCCAGGCTCTTCGACCTCGAAATTCCGGGGCACTTCTACACGCGCCTCTCCAACCCCACGGTGGAGGTTCTCGAAAAGAAAATGGCGGCCCTCGAGGGCGGCGCGGGCGCGATAGCGTGTTCGAGCGGCCAGAGCGCGACCTCCATACTCGTGATGAACCTGTGCGAAGCGGGCGACCACATAGTGAGCGCGGGAACCCTCTACGGCGGAACCTCCAACCTGCTCGCGCACTCTTTTAAAAAATTCGGGGTCGAGACGACTTTCGTAGACCAGAACGCCCCCGAAGATGAAATTTTCGCGGCGGTGCGCCCCAATACCAAGCTGATTTTCGGGGAAAGCCTGTCCAACCCGAGCGTAAAAGTTCTCGATTTTGAAAAGTTCGCGCGCGTCGCCCGCCGCGCGGGGATCCCGTTCGCGGTGGACAACACTTTCCCAACGCCGTGCCTCTGCCGCCCGTTCGACCACGGCGCGAACATCGTCACCCACAGCCTCTCCAAATACGCCGACGGGCACGCGTGCAGCCTCGGCGGAATAGTGGTTGACAAGGGCGACTTCGACTACGAAGCCTCCGGCAAATTCCCGGGGCTCGCGACCCCCGACGAAAGCTACCACGGGCTCGTCTACACAAAGGCGTTCGGGAATCTCGCCTTCACAGCGAAGGCGCGCGCGCACGTCATGCGCGACTTCGGAATGATGATTTCGCCAATGAACGCGTGGCTGACGAACATGAATCTCGAAACGCTGCCGCTCAGAATGCAAAAGCACAGCGAAAACGGCATGAAGCTCGCCGAATACCTGGCATCGCACCCGAAAGTCGAATGGGTCGAATACCCCGGGCTGCCGGGCTCTTCCGAAGCGGAGCTCGCCAAAAAATACCTGAAAGCCTGCGGGGGCGTTATGACTTTCGGCCCGAAAGGCGGGCGGAAGGCCGCGGAAAAGCTGCTCAACTCGCTCGAGCTCGCCGCCCTCGTAATCCACGTCGCCGACGCGCGCACGGGCGTCCTGCACCCCGCGAGCACGACCCACAGGCAGCTCTCCGACGAGGAGCAGCGGGCGACGGGAATCCTCCCCGAGCTCATAAGGGTATCCGTCGGCCTGGAACACATAGACGACATAATCGCCGACTTCGAGCAGGCTCTCGCGAAAATCTGACGCTTTCCGCACGCATTCCTAACGCGCGCGCGGTATCCCGAAAATGCGCGGCGCGCGCGGCCGCCGGAAAATTCGCAACGCCCGCCTACGTCGCGAATTTGAACTTATGCGGCGCGAAATTGTCTCAATTTCCGACCGCGCGCGGGCATACCTTTCCGCGAGACACCCAAAGAAAACGACATGAAATCAGCCCAACACTGCGAAAACAAGTACTTCAACAGGGAGCTAAGCTGGCTCGCCTTCAACAGAAGGGTGCTAAACCTGTGCTCCGAGCCCTCGTTTCCCGTCCTCGAAAGGCTCAGGTTTCTCTCGATAGTCAGCAACAACCTCGACGAGTTCTTTGAAATCCGCGTGGCGGGCCTCGAACAGCAGCTCGAGTCCGGCGTTCCGGAGGTCGGCTTCGACGGGCTCGGCCCGCGCGAGCAGCTGCGCCGCATAAGCGAGATCACCTCCGCCATGAGCGACGACGAATACCGCGTGTGGGCAACCGAAATCATGCCCGCCCTGCGGAGAGAAAAAATCTTTTTCAAGACCCCGAAGGAGTGCTCCGCCGCCGAAAAGGCGTGGCTGAAAGAATATTTCGACAACAACATCTACCCCGCCCTCACGCCGCTGGCGGTGGACCCCGCCCACCTCCCCCACCCGCAACAAGGGCCTGTACGTGCTGCTGCAAATCGCCAACCCCGCCGTCAGCGCGCGCCGAGCGACATCGCCATAGTGCCGATCCCCCCCATTCTGCCGCGCTTTATAAAAATGGACAACTTCGGAAAGGAGGGCGAAAACCGCTTCGCGTACCTCAGCGACACCGTGAAATATTTCGCCGAAGAGCTTTTTCCGGGCTACAAGGTGCGCAACGCCGCGATATTCAGGATCACCAGAAACTCCGACCTCTACTTCGACGAGGAGGAAACGGAAAACCTTTTACAGACCATAGAAAACGAGCTCCACAACCGCAGAAAAGGGGCGGCGGTGAGGCTCGAAATCGAAAGCTGCGTCAGCGAGACGGCCCTCAGGGAGCTCGTCGCGGCGATAGACCTCGACGGCGCGTTCGTCTATAAAATTTCCGGCAGCCCGCTCAACCTCGCGCGCCTCGCCGCCGCCTACGACATGATAGAGCGCCCCGACCTCAAATTCCCGCCCTTCAAGCCGTACACGCCCCAGTGCTTCAAGAACTGCGACGACATATTCGCCGTAATCCGCGAGCGCGACAGAATGCTCCACCACCCCTACGACAGCTTCTCGCCGGTGGAGGACTTCGTCTCCGCCGCGGCCGACGACCCAAAGACGCTCGCAATAAAGATGACCCTCTACCGCACGGGCAAGGGCTCGCCCGTTGTGAACTCCCTAAAAAGGGCGGCCGCCAACGGCAAGCAGGTGACGGTGCTCATAGAGCTCAAGGCGCGCTTCGACGAGGAAAACAACATCCAGTGGGCGCGCGAGCTCGAAGAATGCGGCGTGCATGTCCTGTACGGGATAGTGGGCTACAAGACGCACTGCAAGACGTGCCTCATCGTCAGGAGGGAAGACGACGGAAAGCTGCGCCGCTACGCGCATCTGGGAACCGGCAACTACAATTCCAAGACGGCGAAGTGCTACACCGACATTTCCCTGTTCACCGCAAACGCCGAAATCGCCTCCGAAGTCGCCGACCTCTTCAACACGCTCACCGGCAAGGTGCTCGACCCCAAGTTCAAGAAGCTGTGGGTGGCGCCTTTCTGCTTCCACTCAAAATTCATAGACCTCGTGGAGCGCGAAATATCCCACGCAAGGGAGGGCAAAAAGGCGCGCATAATAATAAAGGTAAACTCCGTGATAGAGCAGTCGTCGATAGACGCTCTATACCGCGCCTCGAACGCGGGGGTGAAAATCGACCTAATCGTGCGCGGGATATGCGGGCTCGTGCCGGGCGTAAAAAATATGAGCGAAAACATTTCCGTGCGCAGCATCGTGGGGGTGTACCTCGAGCACAGCCGGATATACTACTTTGAAAACGGCGGCAGCCCGGAAGTGTTCGTCGGCAGCGGCGACATCATGACGCGCAACATGTTCAAGCGGATCGAATGCATTTTCCCCGTGGAGGATCCGGAAATAAGGGAGAGGATCTGCGGAGAAATCCTATCCGGAATGCTCGCGGACAACAAGTTCGCCACGTTCCTGCACTCCAACGGCGCCTATTACAAGCACGAGATTCCCGACGGCGAGCCGCCGTTTTCATGCCAGGAGCATTTCTGCGCCCTGAGCGTCGAAAGGGAGGGAACGCACGCTGCATACCTGGCGGAACCGAAATCCGCCCAAACCCGGGGGGCGAAATTTCTCTGATTGCGCGCGGCGCCGGATCCATTATCGACTGGAAGTTTTTTATGCGAATCCCGAAAACCGCAATGACGGCGATTGCCGCAGCCGCGACCGCGGCGGCGGCGGTGTCCGCGCGCGCTCAGATTCCGCAAAACCGGACGCCCGACGCCCCCGAAGCCGCGTCGCTGCAACAGAGCATATACTCGCTATTCGAAAACAACAGAGGCAGCGTCGTAAAAGTCTACGCGAGGAAAGAGGCCGTCTCCAAAGACACCGCCGGCAACGAAACGCACACCACAATTCTCGACGTGGGCTCGGGATTCATCGCAAGCAAAACGGGGGCCGTCATGACCAGCGCATTCATAACGCGCGGGGCGCGGAAGCTCTGGATAGAGTACGACGGCCGCCTGCTCGACGCCGAGAGCGTGGGCTTCGACCCGATCACGACGGTTTCGATAATAAAAATCGCGGGCAGCTTCAAATCTGCTGATCTTCCAGTCGTGGTGATAGACCCTTTCGCGGAGCCCGTGAAGCCCGCCACGGTTCTCGTCTCGATCTCGCACGAGATGGGGCTTGCCGCATCGCCGAGAATGGGAATGGCAACGGGGCGGAATATCGAGTTCGGCGGAAGATTCCTGCCGACGGTCTACGTGCGCACCAACCTGCCCGCCCCCCGCGGCAGCACTGGCGGGCCCGTGTTCTCGCTCGACGGCAAATTCGCGGGAATGATAGTGGCATCGCTTCCGGAAATCGGCGGCAGCTTCATACTGCCCGCGCGCGCCGCGGCTAAGATACGCGACGACATCATGATTTGCGGGGAGCCGATTTACAGCTGGTTCGGAATGCTCGCCAAAGACGTGCGCGACCCCGCCAACGGCGCGAAAGTCGTAGTGGAATTCGTCGCCGAAAACGCTCCCGCAAAAAAGGCGGGCTTCATGGTCGGCGACGAAATAGTGGAGATAAATTCCCAAAAGGTGTCCGACAACACGCAGCTGCGCGAGCAGACCTTCTTCATACGCCCGTCTGAGACTGCGGTGTTCAAAGTCCGCCGCAACGGGAAAATCGTCAGGCTCGAGCTCGTCACCGAGCGCATGGCAAGCGACATCGTGAAATCGGCTGAGGCGAATGTCGCCCCGTCCCACAGGGGAGCCGCGCCCGCGCAGGCCGACGGCCCCAAAACCCCGCGCGGCGAAGGGGAGAAAAAATGAACGACTCCGAAGGCTCCGCATTCCGCTCCGGCGAATACGAGGGCGAAGTCGGCCTCGTGGCGCACTCGGACTTTCCGTGCCGTGAGCCCCTCGATTTCGAGCTCGGGGGCCGCCTCGAATCCTTCAACGTAAGATACGAGACCTACGGGAGGCTCAACGCCGACAAGTCAAACGCCATACTCGTCTGCCACGCCCTCACCGGCGACCACCACTGCGCGGGCGTCTATTCGCTCGACGACAAAAAGTCCGGATGGTGGAACAACATCATAGGCCCCTCAAAGCCGCTCGACACCAACAAGTACTTCATAGTGTGCGCCAACTGCATAGGCGGCTGCCGCGGCACGACGGGCCCGTCCTCCATAAATCCGAAAACCGGCGAGCGCTACAATCTGACTTTCCCCGCCGTCACAATCCGCGACATCGTCGCCGTCCAGATGAGGCTCGTGGACCATCTCGGAATCGGAAAATTGAAAATGGCAATTGGCGGCTCCATGGGCGGAATGCAGGCGCTGCAACTTGCCATAGACTACCCCGAAAGGGTTGGGAAAATCTGCGCGCTCGCCACCACGTCGCGCATCAATGCGCAGGCGATAGCCTTCAACGAGGTCGGGAGGTCGGCGATAATGCAGGATCCCGTCTGGAACGGCGGCAACTACGCGCTCGACCGCACCCCGAGCGTGGGTCTGAGCATAGCGCGCATGATGGCGCACATCACCTACCTGTCCGACAAGGGGCTCGACGGCAAATTCGGGCGGGAGCACAAGGCGGCTTTCGCAAACTCCGGAATTTTCAAGCCGTCCTTCGAAATCGAAAACTACCTGCACCACCAGGGGCAGTCGTTCGTCAACCGCTTCGACGCGAACACCTACCTCTACTTCACGCGCGCGCTCGACCTCTTCGACCTGCGCGCCTACGGCGGCGGGACGCTCGAGGGCGCGTTCGCGGGCGTGCGGGCCAAAACGCTCGTCGTTGGGTTCACCTCCGACTGGCTCTTCCCGCCCGAGCAGAACCGCGAGATCGTCCGCGCCCTGCTGCGCCTGCACAAGACGGCCTCCTACGCCGAGATAAAAAGCGACCTCGGGCACGACTCCTTCCTTATCCACTCCCCAAAACTCTACAAACTCGTCGAGTATTTTCTCGGCTCCTGAACCATGGGCGAAGACAAATCGAGCCTCAAAAAGAAAATCGAGCTCAGGGCGATAAGCGAATGGGTCTCGAAGGGCGACAGCGTGCTCGACCTCGGCTGCGGGCGCGGGATTCTGCTCGCCGAGCTCGTGAGGCTCAAAGACGTCTACGCCGTCGGGGTTGACATGGACTTCGACAAGATTTCGAGGTGCATAAAGCGCGGCGTAAACGCATACCACGGCGACATCATGGAGCTGTTGCGCTCCTTCGACGGCGACTCCTTCGACTGGATAGTGTGCTCGCGCACGCTGCCGGAACTCGAGAACGCGCGCGAAGTCGTGCTCGAATCGCTGCGGGTCGCGCGGCGCGTGGCTGTGGGCTTCGTCAACTACGGCTACTGGCGCAACAGGCTCGCCGTAGCCGTCTCGGGCGACAGGGTCGTCAACGAGGTCTATCCCGAGCGCTGGGAAAGCTCCCGTCCGACAAACCAGATTTCCGTAAATTCCTTTAAGGAATTCTGCGCCAAAAACGATATAAAGATACGCAGGCGCCACTTCCTGCGCGCCGACTGGGAAACGCCGTGCGCGTTCCTCCCGAACCTTATGGCGGGATACGCCATCTTTGAAATTTCAAAAGACAAGCACATATGAACGAAGAAGAATGCGAAAATAAAAAGGAGAAGAAAACTCCCGTACCGAACGAAATCGCCAAGAGGTTTCTCGACGAGCGCAAGATTTTCCTGTGGGACGCCATAACCGACGAGACCGCCGCCGCCGTCGTCGAAAAGCTCCTATACCTCGACATGCTCGACCATGAAAAGGAAATCACCCTCTACATGAGCACCCCGGGCGGCTCAATAAGCGCGGGCATGTCGGTCTACGACACCATGAAGCTCATAAAGGCGCCAGTGAAAGTCGTCGTCACGGGAATCGCGATGAGCATGGGCTCGATACTCCTGAGCGCGGCTCCCAAGGGAAAGCGCTTCCTCTTCCCGAGCGCGCGCGTCATGATACACCAGCCGCTGATAATGGGCGAAATGACGGGTACGGCGGTTGACATGCACATACAGGCGATGGAGCTCGAGCGCATGAGGGAGGAACTGAACAAAATCCTCTCCGAAGCCTCGGGGCAGCCGATGGAGAAAATCGCCGCCGACACGGACAGGGACTTCTTCATGACGGCACGCCAAGCCATAGACTACGGCCTCGCCGACGCGATAGTGACCGAAATCTGACGCTTTGCCGCGGCGGGCCTTCCCCGCCCAAAGCGGATCCCCGCCCCGCGGGGAAATTGCCGGAAAATCCGTTTATCTTATTAAAAGATGGACGGATTTTCAATTTTCGCCTAAGAATTTTCCGCATGAAAAACATCGGAAGAAGGGGCTTTTTGAAGGCGGCGGCCGCCGCCGCTTTTGCCGGAGCCGCCGGATTGCGCGCCGAAACCGGCGGCTCCGACAAGCTGCGCGCCCTCTCCCATTCGCTGCTGCGCGAATGGTGCGGAGGGCTCGAGAGGTTGCAGATAAAAAGCGGCCCGCGCGAGAGGCTCGGCGGCATAAAGTGCCCCGCCTGCGATTTCATACACGGGCGCATAGGCGACGCCGTATACCCCTTCCTGTCCCTCGCCAAGCGCGACGGAAACTCGCGTATGCTCGACGCGGGCATGATGCTCTACGGCTGGATGGAAAACAACGTATCGCAGCCGGACGGGTCGTGGATAAACGATTTCTCAAACCCCTGGAAAGGAACGAGCGTGTTTGGCGCCATATCGCTTGCGGAGGCAGTAAAACACTGCGGCGGAATACTCGAAAAGCGCGACTTGGAGCGCATGAGGCTGCGCCTCGGCAAAGCGGCGCGCTTCATAGCCTCCTTCATAAAATTCGGAAGGCCGGACGTAAAATTCGACGGCCCCAACATAAATTACCTCGCGGCGGCCGCCCACGCGCTCGCGCTCTCGGCGGAAGTCCTGGACGACCCAAAGCTAATGGCGGAGGCAAGGAAGTTCGGCAGGGGCTCGGTAAAATACATCACGCCGAAAGACCGCCTGGTATTCGGCGAGACCCAGCCAACGGGAAAGACGAGCCCCAATGGGTGCAAGGGCGTGGACCTCGGCTACAATGTCGAGGAAACTCTTCCGTCGCTCGTCGGATACGCGCTCGCGGCGAAAGACTCCGAAGTCCTCGAAGCCGCCGAGGAGTCTATGAAAGCCCACATAGAATTCATGCTGCCCGACGGCGCGTGGGACAACAGCTGGGGCACGCGGAATTTCAAGTGGACGTACTGGGGCAGCAGGACTTCCGACGGCTGCCAGGCGGGATTCGCCGCGCTCGCCGGCAGGAATCCGCGCCTGTATACGGCCGCCCTGAGAAACCTCGAACTCCTCGAATCGTGCACCGAAAACGGCCTGCTCTGCGGCGGCCCGCACTTCCGATCCGGCGGCATACCGGCGTGCATACACCACACTTTCGCGCACGCAAAGCCGCTTGCCTCGCTGCTCGACTCCCCCGCCAAAGCGCCGGCCGCGCCGCCAAAGCTCCCCCGAGAGGAAAGGTACGGGGTAAAATCGTTCGACGACATACGCACGCACCTCGTATCAAAAGGCCCATTCCGCGCGACGGTCACCGCCTACGACACGGAATATTACGACCTCAAAAACGGCCACCCGACGGGAGGCGCGCTCTCGATGCTGTGGCACGAAAAGGCCGGGCCGATATTCGCCGCGGGCATGACGGAATACGCCGTGATAGAAAAGCCCAACATGCAGTCCGACGCCGGAATGGACTCCATGCCGCTCGCCCCGCGCGCGGAGCTCGATTCCGGCGGGAAAAAATACAGAAATATCAGCGACCTGTCCGCAAGGCTTTCGCATTTTGAGGACGGGGAAGCCTCCGTCTTTGAGGCCGCGTCGAAACTGCGCGACGCCTGCCAGAACTCCCCCGATTCGGGCGAAGTTGAATGCCGCGCCCGCTACGAATTTCGGGCGGACGGAGTGGCGGTGAAAATCTCGTGCCCGTCGGAGTCCGGGAAATCGGCAAAAATCATCTTCCCGCTGATCGCGAGCTCCGAAGAAAAATTTTCGGCGGACTCCCCGACTTCCGCGCGCCTTGAAAAAAAGGGCTGCCGCGTGAAAATATCCTCCGACAGGCCGATGAAAATCCTGCCGACGAAAACCGGAAGGGTTTTCAATTTCGTGCCGGGCTTCGAGGCGGTTCCGATATGCGTTGAGGGCGGGAGCGCCGAGATAAAAATCGAGGTGGCGTAGCGACGGCGGGAAATCCCCAAACCGGACAACGCCGTCCGGATAAATCCGCGGCGTTCAAGCGCCCGCGCGCACAAACGAAAACCACCGCGCGCCGTCCGCGCCGCAATGTCTTTTTGCGCATTGTAATGTCTTATTTTTCCTTTGCCGAACCGTCGTTTCTGATTTAGAATTTCCGCAAACATAAAAATCGCGCGTATGAAAAGAAGGGACTACATGAAGCTTTCCGCCGCCATGCCGGCGTGCGCCATATCCGCCGCCGCAAGCGCCGCCGCAACGGGCGAAAATCCCAAGGGCGGCAGCGCAAGCTTTTCGCTCGACATTCCCGTAAAATACGACACGGACGTGTTCGTCGCTGGCGGGGGGCCGGCGGGAGCCGCGGCCGCGGTTGCCGCGGCAGAGAGCGGCGCGGACGTATACCTCGCCGAAAACCTCTCTTGCTTCGGCGGCATGGGAACTTCCGCGCTCGTTCCGGTTTTCATGCAAATGACGGACGGTATAAATTTCCTCGCGGCGGGCTTCGGGTCGCGCGTCAAAAAAATGCTCGACTCCGAAAAGTCCTTTTCGGGAGGCGCGCACGACATCGAGGCGCTGAAGCGCGTTTACGACGGGCTCGCCGAAAAGTCCGGCGCAAAATTTTCATTCTGCACGAAAGTTATAGGCGCCAAAGCCTCCGGAGGAAAAATCGACTATGCGGTATGCTCGGGACTCGGCGGGATTTTTGCGGCAAAGGCGAAAGTTTTTATCGACGCCACGGGCAACGGAGACCTCGCATATATGGCGGGCGCGGAATATGAAAAGGGCGGCAAAAACGGCGGCATGATGCCGGGCTCGCTCTGTTCAATGTGGTGCTCGATAGATTGGAAGAAGTGGCGCGCCAACCGCCCCGACATGCCGCAGCCGCAATCCTTCAAAGTCAGGGAGGCGTTTGAAGCGGGAGTGTTTTCGTTCTACGACCCGCACATGACGGGCATTCTGGAAATCGGCGACGGGCTGGGCGGCGGCAACATCGGGCACGCATTCGGAGTGGACGGGACGGACGAGGATTCCGTCACGCGCGCGCTCCTGCATTGCAGGAAGTCGATGCGCGAATACAAAAACTACTACAACAAATATCTTCCCGGATTCGAGAACGCGAAAGTGGCGGCGACGGGATCCGCCATGGGAATCCGAGAAACCCGCAGGTTTGTCGGCGACTATGTCCTGAACATAGACGACTACATGAAGCGCGCGGTCTTCGACGACGAAATCGGCAGATACGCCTATCCTATCGACATACATCCTTCGGGCTTCAAAGGCGGCGAGCTCGAAAAACATCGGATGGAATTTGACAGGCTCTACAAATACGCAAAAGGCGAGAGCTACGGAATCCCGTACAGGATTCTTACGCCGAAAGGTTTTTCAAACCTATACGTTGCCGGCAGGTGCGCGAGCATGGACCGCCTCGTCCACGGTTCGCTGCGCGTCATGCCCGGATGTTTTATAATGGGCCAGGCGGCTGGAATAGGGGCGTCTATTGCGGCCGCGTCCAAAGCCTCAGTCCATGAAATCGACACGAGAGAACTTCAAAAAAAGCTGATAAAGTTCGGCGCATATCTCCCAAATTTCAAAGCCTAACCCCAGGGTCGGGACGCGCCAGTCGGCACTGCCGCTTCCATTGAAGGGGGCGGCAGTGCCGCCAGCCATTGAAGGGGCTGGCGCCCCTTACGCCCATTGCTTCGCAATAGGGCTATCCCCACTATTTCGGAGTTCGTTTTAAAAAACCAAAGGTTCCCGATTTGGCGCAATGATTTTGGATGAAGAGCGAGTATAGGGAAGCCGCCAAGGGCGCGTGGCGTATTCGACATACGCGAGCGGTCTTGGCGGCTTCCCTAACGGAGCTATTCGCCAAAAGCATTCGCCAAATCAGCGGAGCCATTTTGCCCAGTCCGCTCTAAACGACGGGACGTTCTTGGGGGTTGCCGACAGCGGCTTCAAGAGCTTTTCGGGCTCGGGAGGGTCGCGCTTTTCGACGACTTTCTCGGCGAGCGCGCGCATGGCGAAATACCCCCATCCGTACCAGTCGTCGTAAATACACGAATCCAGCTGGCCGCTAGAAAGGTAGAAGTCGAGCTGCGGAAGGGAACCGAGGCAGACGGCGAAAACCCTGTCGGAATCCGGCTTTATGGGAACCATGTTGGAGAGCAGGCGGGCGTCGAAAAATATTTCGCCGTAATTGTCGCGGCGCATTATGTCGACGGCGCGTTCGGAAGCGTAGTCTGAGTAGGAGGATATGGCGGCGGATTCTGCGGATTCAAAGAGGGAACGCGCCTCCTCTTCCGGAACCGGAGACGACAGGCATTTGCCCGCGGCGCCGGAAGTCCCGCCGAAAGCGGGGAAATAGCAGTAGTTGGCCGGCTTGGACGAGCCCGACAGCCGCGCGATTTCCCGCTTGGCGAGCTCCGCGGCCGCCTTGGAGTCCGTGCCGCAGAAATACGCGGCGCCCTTTAAGCGCGCGCCGGCGGAGGCGACAAAAAATCCGGACTTGGCGAGCTCCGCGACCTTGCCTTCCAAGACTGCGGGATCCGCCGGAACGACGAGCGCGCCCGCGAAGCCGTCGAGATAGGCTTTCGAGAGCTCGGAGAGCTGGCGCTCGGCGGAGCGGTCGGCGGAGAAAAATTCGAGAGACATATCGGCGGCGTATTTTTTGGAGAGCTCCGACAGGGCGTCGCGCGCGCCGTTGAAAATCGCGGAGTTTGCCTGGTTGCGGGCGTCTGGCGACAGGAACGCGAATTTCAGCTTCTCGGCTCCGGACGCCGACGCAGCCAACAGCGCGGCGAGCGCGAAAACTATGGCGTTTTTGAATTTCATTTCTTGTCTTCCTTTTTTGTGGAAACGGTTGCATTTAAAGGTTTGGATTTCTCGGGGCGCGCGGCTTCGGCGAGCATTTCGCCGAAAAACTCCGCAGCCTTGGAGCACGCGCCCGACGCGAGGGCGCGGTATTTGGCGCGGGTTTTCGCGTCCGCCGCCGCGAGGCGCCTGGAATCAGCCGCGGCGAAAAACGCGACGGCCGTCCGGCGCGACGGAAATACGGCTATTTCGTTTGCGCACCCCTGAAAGAATGAGGACGCGACTTGCGCGGGCAGCCCTCCGCGCGACGAGTCGAGCCACCCCATGCCGAGCCGCGAGAGCGGCGGCGACACCCTGCGGCGCGCGAGCGGCGAGTCGGCGCCCGCCGCGGTTTCCGCCGCGAGCCACCTGGCGCATTCAGGCGGCGTGAGGGCGACGGCATAGGCGGGGAAGAGGGCGGAATCGAACGCCCTGTATTTGGGCTCCGATATTCCGAGAGGATCGAAAAAATACTTTTTCATGAACGCCGCGAAAGACTTTTTGAGGTTTTTTTGAAGCTTGGAGTTTTCGTAGCCGAGCGCGTATCCCGCGGCCGCGGCGCATATCGGCGAATACTTTCCCATTTCGCCCGCCCCATCGGAAAAGCACTGGGCGGAAAATTCAAGCAAGTCCCGCGGCTCGGACGAGGCCGGAAACAGCCTTGCGTCCGACGGGTTGAAGCCCGCGCGCATGCAGAGCATGTTTTCAAAACTTGCGCTTTTTTCAGCGCCCTTTGGGGGCGAGAAGAGCGAAAATCTGTCGGAAACCGTCCATTTGAAATCGAGCTTCCCCGCGTCCGACATTTTGACCGCGGCGAAAGTCACCGCCGCAAGAGACGACTCCCCGAGCGGATACGCCCTGCCCTCCGCGCGCCTTTTGAGTTCCGCGCCGTTTTCAACGCCGGGAATCCCGACCGCCTCGGCCATAACAACCCTGCCGCCCTGCGCCACGCACACGACGCCGTAGGGGCACCGGGCCTCCCTCAGAAGCCCCTCGAAGCGCATCTTCAAAAGCCCGAGCCGGCGCGCGGAGGCCTCGGAGCCGTCGGAGAGGTCGGGAAAGACGGCTGCGGCGAGCGCGGCCGACGAAAAAAGCAGGGCGAAAAATGCCGCCGGATACGACATCGCTCAGAGCTTGAAGCGTTTTACCGGCAGCCTGCCGGTCTTGGATTTCAGCCAGTCCGCAAGATCCGCGGGCAGCGCCATTTCGTCGAGCAGCTCGCCGAACATGCAGGAGCGCGTCTTGACGAAGCGCGCAAGGCACGACATGTCGAGCGTCAGATCCACGGGGCGGTCGCCCGCGACGGGCTCGACAAACTCGTCCGGCGAAAGCCCGAACTTCTCCGCGATCCTGCGCGCCATGTCGTAGCGGCTTATGGGCTCCAGGCCCGCGTAATGGTATATGCCCGTCAGGTTAGGCCTCTCGCAGAGCTCGACGAGAAGGTCGCCGAGCCTGCCGGCGGAAAGCGGGCACTTTATTTCGTCGGTCCGGCACGGGGTCTTTTTGCCCTCCGCCCACTGGCGGAGCAGCTTTTCGTGCAAAGAGCGGCGCTCCGTCAGGCTGTTGCCGCTTATGTGGCTCAGGCGCAGCACGACGGAAATCGGGGCGGCGGCTTTGAGGACGCGCTTTTCCGCCATGAGCTTGGTCGTTCCGTAGAGCGTGCACGGCATGGGGACGTCCGTATTCTTGTAGGGCGCGTCGGAGCCGTCGAAAACCATGTCGGTCGAGAGATGTATGAAGCGCGCTCCCACATGGTTCGCAAGCTGCGCGAGCCTCTCCGGAAGGGCGGCGTTCATCTTTTCGGCGAGCTCCGGATTGGCGTCGACGTCGGCGGGGCTTGAAATCGCCGCGCAGTTCACTATGGCGTCCGGAAAGGCGTCGAGAACCGCGCGCTGCACGGCGTTTTCGTCGAGCAGGTCGCAGTGCCGAACCGTCACGTTGGCTATCGGCGGAAGTTCCCTCCTGCCGCATACGGCTATTATCTTGTGGCCCTCGGAAGCGGCGGCCTTGACGAAATTGTAGCCCGCCAGCCCCGTCGCGCCAGTGCAGTATATGAGCATGTTTTTGACGGAAAATTGAAGTTCTTCGCTTGCAAAAGAGTGGCGGAGGGCAAATAATCCGCTCTCTTTTAATAGGCTCAGATTATGAAACCCGACAAAATAGTAAAGAAACAAATCTTAAATCTTCCCGTGTACGAAACGGGCAAGCCGATAGAGTACGTTGCGCGCGAATTCGGGCTGGATCCGGACGGGATACTGAAAATGGCCTCGAACGAAAATCCGCTCGGGGCGTCACCGAAAGCGGTGGAGGCGGTCAAAAAACGCCTCGGAACCCTCAACTACTATCCGGACGGCGGCTGCTACGAGCTTCGCCAAAAGCTTTCAAAAAAATGGGGGCTTGCGCCGGCGCAGTTCGCGTTCGGCAACGGCTCCAACGAAATCCTCGAATTCATCGCCCAGTGCTTCGTCGGAGACGGCGACGAGACGGTATTCGGGGCGCAATCGTTCATAGTCTACAAGCTCGCGACAATTTTCATGGGCGGCGTGTGCAGGAGCGTGCCCATGCCCGGGCTTAAATACGACCTCGACGCCATGCGCGACGCCGTCACGGACAGGACGAAAGTCGTGTTCATGACAAACCCCAACAACCCCACGGGGTGCGTTGTGCCGCAGGCGGAGGTTGAAAACTTTGTCAGGTCGCTGCCGGAGCACGTCATATTCTGCTACGACGAAGCCTATACCGAATACCAGGAAAACCCCGTAGACCTCCGCAACCTCATAGCCGAGGGCAGAAACGTAATATGCCTTAGGACGTTCTCGAAAATCTACGGGCTGGCCGGGCTCAGAATCGGGTACTCGTACTCGTCTGAGGAAATCGCGGGCTACATTAACAGGGCGCGCGAGCCGTTCAACGTCAACTCCCTCGCGCAGGCCGCGGCCCTCGCCGCGCTCGACGACGACGACTTCGTGCGCCGCAGCCGCGAAGTCAACAACGCCGGCAGAAAGCAGTTCGTGGAGGCGTTTGAAAAGCTGGGGCTCGAATACTTCTCCGACGGCGCGAATTTCGTCATGGTAAAGGTCGCGGACGCCCCGCAAAAATTTGTCGAGATGCAAAAGCGCGGCGTCATCGTGCGGCCAAATGTGGGCTACGGGCTCCCCGACTGGCTGAGAATCACGATAGGAAAGCCCGAACAGAACGAGCGCTGCATAGGCGAGCTCGCCAAACTGCTCAAATAGCGGTGCCGGAAATCTGGCAAATAGCGGCCCTTTGGGCGGCGTGCGCGGTTTGCGCGGCGGCGGCGGCGGCTCTTACGGCATTCGCATTTGCGCTCGCGGTCCGCAAATTTTCCGCGGACGCGCGCCGAAAGACTCCGGAAACCGCCCTCGGGGCGGCGGCGCGCTTCTGCTGCGAAAACGGAGGCAAAATCGCGGGGCCTCTCGCCCTGTCCGCGCGCGCGTTCGTCGCATTCTCCGCGGCGTTCGCGTACTTCGCGGCGGCGGGGTCGCTCGAAAGGTTCGGGGTCGAAACCGGAGCGGGAAGCCGGATTTTGCTCGCGCTCGCGGCGGCGGGGGCGGTTGCGCTCGCCGAATACGGGATTCTCGGGATCCCCGCCGCGCGGTTCGCCGCGGCGAACCCCGAAAAGGTTCTGCGGAAAATCGCCCCGATCTTCGTCGCCCTCTATGCGGTTGCGAAGCCCGCGGAGCTTGTTGCGAAAAAAATCGGGGCGAAGCTCGCGGGGAAGAGGCTGCCCTGCAAGCCGCCGTTCAGCCGCATAGACGCCGAAATAATGCTGCGCGCCGAGGACGCCGACGCCGAGCCGGTTTCGCCCTACGCCGGCAAGATAGCGCGCAACGCGATAAGGCTGCAGGAGCTCGACGTCAGCGACGCGATGCTGCCGCGCAGCAAAGTCGAGTACTTCGACATCGACGAGCCCTATTCAGAAAACCTGAAAGTCGCCCTGCGCTCGCGCTACAACCGCTATCCCCTCTGCCGCGGCGACCTCGACGACTGCTACGGCATAATCCACCTGCGCGACCTATTCGCGGCGCAGGCGGAATCCGAAACGCCCGACCTCTCCAAAATCGCGCGCCAGACGCTCCGCCTGCGCGAAAACGAAAACCTCGAGTCGGCGCTCGCGAAAATGCTCGGGTACAAAATCCACATCGCGCTCGTCGAGGACGATTTCGGGGGCGTCATAGGGGTGTTGACGCTCGACGCCGCGCTCGGCGAGCTCGTCGGGCAGATACGCGACGAATTCGCCGTCTCTCAGGGCGAGCCGATCCGCGTGATAGGCAAAAACAAGTACAAGATTTCGGGGCTAGCGCCCATACGCCGCGTGGAGGACTTTCTGGACGTCGATTTCGACGCCGACGAGGTCTCCACTTTCGGGGGGCTCGTCACGCTGTCGCTCGGGCGATTTCCCGAAAAGGGTGAGAGAATATATTTCAAGGATCAGCGCATGAGGGTAGTTGTGGATAAAATGGAGGCGCGGATGGTGGGCGAGTGCACCGCTGTCATGGAAAGCTCCGAAACTCAGGAAAAGTAGGGCGCAAACGGCGCAGGCGCGGGAAGCCCCCGCGCGCGCCGATTTCCAATGCGCCGCGCGCCCCGCATAATTGAATTGCAATGCGCCGCAGTTAGCGCATAAATTGGACGCGCATTTTAAAAATTCCGGCGACCGCGCCGCGGCGGCGCCAAGACAACAGACAGACAATTTCAGCCAATGAACAATCCGCTCGATACGCTAACAGAATTTGAATCGAAACAGTCCGGCGCGAAGGGTTTCATATACAGCCTTCCCGCCCTCAAAAAATGCGGGCTCGACGTCTCCCGCCTGCCGGTGAGCGTGAGGATAGTGCTCGAAAGCGTACTGCGCAACTGCGGCGGAAAACTCGCCTCGGAGGGCGATGTCAGGCGGCTTGCCGCGTGGAACGCCCAAAACCCGGGCGACTACGAAGTGCCGTTCGTGGTTTCGCGCATAGTATTGCAGGACTTCACCGGCGTGCCGCTGCTCGTGGATCTGGCGGCCATGCGCGACGCCGCCGCAAAGCTCGGCGCCGACCCGTCGTGCGTCGAGCCGCTCGTGCCCGTCGACCTGGTGGTGGACCACTCCGTGCAGATGGACTTCGCAGGAACTCCCGACGCCTACGAAAAAAACCTCGACATGGAGTTCGACAGAAACCGCGAGCGCTACGAATTTCTCAAATGGGGCCAGAACGCTTTCAAGACCTTTTCGGTGGTTCCGCCCTCGACGGGCATAATCCACCAGATAAACCTCGAGTTCCTCGCGCGCCTGGTGTTCCAATCCGAATCCGGAGGCAAAACCGTGTTCTATCCCGACACGCTCGTGGGCACGGACTCGCACACGACGATGATAAACGGCCTCGGAGTCGTCGGCTGGGGCGTCGGCGGCATTGAGGCTGAGGCGGGAATGCTCGGCCAGCCCGTGGATTTCAAAGTTCCGGAAGGCGTCGGCGTGCGCATGACGGGCCGCCTCGAGGAGGGCGCAACCTCAACCGACCTCGCCCTGCACGTCACGCAGATGCTGCGCCGCGAGAAGGTCGTGGGAAAATTCGTGGAATTTTTCGGGGAGGGGGCGCGGAGCCTATCGCTCGCCGACCGCGCGACAGTCGCGAACATGGCGCCCGAATACGGGGCGACAATGGGCTATTTCCCCGTCGACGAGACGACGCTCGAATACCTGCTGCTGACGGGGCGCGACGAAAAGCTCGTCGCCCTCGCGCGCGACTATTACAAAGCGCAGGGAATTTTCGGAATCCCCTCCGACGGAGACTGCGACTACACAAAGGTAGTGGATCTCGACCTCTCGGAAGTCCGCCCGTCCATCGCCGGCCCCAAGCGACCGCAGGACAAAATCGTCCTATCGGAGTCGAAGGAGGCCTTCCGGAATTTCATGTCCGAAACCGGCGCCGACCCCGACGCCAAAGCCGAAACTTCCAAGGGCGAACTGCGCAACGGCAGCGTTCTGATAGCGGCGATAACCAGCTGCACGAACACCTCCAACCCGTCGGTTCTCGTCGCGGCGGGGCTGCTGGCGAAAAAGGCGGACGAGCTCGGCCTGCGCCCGCCCGCCTATGTAAAGACGTCGCTCGCGCCGGGCTCGCGCGTGGTGACCGACTACCTCGAAGCCGCCGGACTGCAAAAGCACCTCGATTCTCTCGGATTCAACCTCGCCGGCTACGGCTGCGCGACGTGCATAGGCAATTCCGGCCCCATAGACGCGGAAATCTCGGAGGCAGTAAAATCCGCGGATTTGGCGTGCGCGAGCGTCCTGTCGGGCAACAGAAACTTTGAGGCGCGCGTCCACGCGCTGCTAAAAGCCAACTACCTCATGAGCCCGCCGCTCGTCGTCGCGTTCGCTCTGGCGGGCAGGATAGACATAGACTTCGACCGCGAGCCCCTCGCCAAGACCCCCGACGGAAAGGACGTGTTCCTCTCCGACGTCTGGCCGAGCTCCCGCGAGGTTTCCGAAACGGTCGCCGCGTGCGTCAGGAGCGAAATGTTCCGCGCGCGCTACTCCGACATGTCCGGCCCCGAGCGCTGGCGGAAAATCGAAAGCAAGGCCTCCGCAACCTACGCATGGGACGAAAACAGCACCTACATACAAAACCCGCCGTTTTTTGAATCCGTCGGCAACAGGGAGGCGCCGGCGCTATCGGGCCTGCGGCCGCTCGCGATTCTCGGGGATTCCGTGACGACCGACCACATCTCGCCCGCGGGCTCCATTCCCCCCGACGGCCCCGCCGGAAAATACCTGCGCGCGCGCGGCGTCGAGCCCAAAGACTTCAATTCCTTCGGCTCGAGGCGCGGCAACGACAGGGTTATGACGCGCGGGACGTTCGCCAACGTGCGCATACGCAACCGCATGGCGGGCGGCGTCGAGGGCGGATACACCAAAATCGACGGAACCGGAGAAAACGTCCCGATCTTTGACGCGAGCCTCGCCTACAAGAAGCGCGGGGAGGGCCTAATAGTGTTCGGCGGAACCGACTACGGAATGGGCAGCTCGCGCGACTGGGCGGCGAAGGGCACAAGGCTGCTCGGCGTGCGCGCGGTCGTGGCGAAGTCCTTCGAGCGCATACACCGCAGCAACCTCGTCGGAATGGGGGTTTTGCCGTTCGAGTTCTCCGCCGGAGAGGACGCGCAGACGCTCGGGCTCGACGGCACGGAGACATTTTCCATACTCGGCCTCGAAAACGGCATAAAACCCGCGCAGATGGCGGTTCTCGAAATTTCGCGCGCGGACGGCTCCAAGTCGAGCGCGGACATAAAGCTTAGAATCGACACGCCAGTCGAAGCGGATTACTACATGTCCGGCGGAATCCTGCCGCTCGTGCTCGAAAAAATCGTCAACAAATAGCCCCGATATGCTCGAAGAAACAAAATACCTCGTGGGGATCTCCTCCGGCACCGCGACGATGGCGGTCGTCGGCAAGGCAAATTACCTGAACTGCCGCAATGTCGGGGAATTCTTTTCCGCCGCGATCGCCCGCGGATGCTCCAAGATAGTGGTGGACTGCTCGCAGTGCGCGGGCATGGACAGCACGTTTCTTGGAATGGTGGCGGGAGCGGCGCTGAAAATACACAAGACCGGCGGCGAAATGGTTCTTGTAAACCTGAACGACCGCAACAGGGAGCTCATCGACAACCTCGGCATATTCAAGCTCGTAAGAATCGCCGAAGACCCGTCGGCGATGCCCAAGCCGACCTCCGAGTTCCTGCCCGCCAACAACGCGACCCACGCCAACATACTAAACGCCCACGAAAACCTCGTGGAGGCCGACTCGTCAAACAAAACCAAATTTGAAGACGTCATAGCCTTCCTCAAAAGGGAAACCGAAAGCAAATAGCCAATGGTTTACGTCCTCGCCTCCGCAATATTGGCGGCAATAGCCGTAGCGTGCGCCCTGTTCGCGCTGCATTCGCGCCGCGAGCTCGCAAGCGCGCTCGACGAAATCGACAGAATGAAAGAGGAGAGGCAGGTTATAATCGAATTTCTGCACAGGAGCGCCGACGACATCGGCTCGGGCGCAAACCGCGAGAAAATCTACAAGCGCATAGTCCGCGCCACCGCGCTCTCATGCGGGGCGATGAGCGCGTGCGTGTACGAAAAGTCGCCCGACGGAAGGCTTGTGGCAAAGGCCTGCGAAGGGCTCTTTCCACCCCAGACGCGGAAAATTGAAAAACAGAAGAGCGGCGAGCTGCGCGCCGAATTTATAGAAGACGCCCTGCGCCGCGAAGTGGTCGAGCCCAACGAGGGAGTGCTCGGCGAGGTCGCCGCGTCCGGAAAGGGAGTGCTGATAAGGGACGCGCTCAAAGACCCCCGCGTAATCCGCCACGAGGACGAATCCCTCAAAATCCGCAGCCTGATGGTTGTTCCGCTCGTGTTCAGGGGGCAGCTCGGCGGGGTGCTCGCCGTGGCAAACCCCATAAGCGGCAGGGCGTTCACTGAGACGGAATTTTCCCTCGCGCGCTCGCTCGGCGAGCAGTGCGCCCTCGCCCTCCAAAACGCGGAAGCGGTCTCGGCGCTTATAATGAAGAACAAGCTCGAGTTCGATTTGAGGCTCGCAAGCAGCGTCCAAAGATACCTTCTGCCCGAAAACCTGCCGGAGATTCCCGGGCTCGAATTCGCCGTAAAATATCTTCCGCAGCAGCTCATCGGCGGCGACTTCTACGATTTCTTCAAGCTCCCGAGCGGCAAAATCGGCGTCGTGATAGGCGACGTATCGGGCAAGGGAATTTCGGCGGCGATACTCATGGCGCTCTGCCAGACAAAGCTCAGATACATAGCCTCCACCGGCAAGTCGCCCGCGCAAACCCTCAAAATACTGAACTCCGAAATGGTGCGCGCGATGCGCTCGGACATGTTCATAACCATAATATACGCGATTCTCGACCCGAGCTCGGGGGAGGCTAAATTCGCGCGCGCCGGCCATGAACCCCCGCTGCTCGCGCGGGCAGGCTCGGACGGCCCGGCGGTTCCGGTAAAATCGATGGGAATGGCGCTCGGCATGGTGTCCGAAGAGCTATTCGACAGCGTGATAGAGGACGCCTCCTTCGAAATGGGCCCGGGAGACGTTCTCGTCCTCTACACCGACGGGCTCACGGAAGCCGCCGACCCGCGCGGAACCGAGTTTTCCGCAAAAAAATTGGCGGAAACAGTCTCGACATTGCGCTCGAGAAATGCAAATGATTTGAACGAAGAAATCATAAAATCCGTCGAAACGTTTATGACGCCGGAAAAGAAGTACGGCGACGACTTGACGCTTTTGACCGTCAAAAAACTCTAAACAGCCAAAATAAGGATACGCTATGCCCGGAGTCGGCAAACTTTTGAAACAAGCGCAGAAAATGCAGAAGGCGATGGAGACCGTCCAGGCCCAGCTCGCGGAAATGACCGTCGAAGGGTCGGCCGCAGGCGGCGCGGTAAAAGCCGTGGTGAACGGCCAGGGAACCCTGAAATCTGTAAAGATAGACCCCGAATTTCTCAAGGAGGACGCGGCGAGCGTCGAGGCCTCCATCGTCGCCGCCGTCGAGGACGCCGCCGCGAAGGCGCGCGCCAAGAGCGAGGCGGAAATGAACAAAATAACCGGCGGATTCTCCATTCCCGGCCTCGTTTAAAGCCGCCGGCCTCCAAGGGGAGGGGCTATCGGGCGGGGGAAATAAAGCGCTTCCGGCTTTTCCACGCCCCGGATTGCCGCGACTAAAAATGAGCAAATCTTTCGACAGACTCAAAAGCGCCCTCAAAAAACTCCCGGGGACGGGGATAAAAAGCGCCGAGCGCATGGCAATGTACCTCGCCCTCGAAAACCGCGCCGACGCCGCGGAAATCGCGGAGTCCATAACGGCGGCGCTCGGGCGCATAACACCCTGCCCCGAGTGCTTCGGGCTCTCCGAGAACGGGCAGCCGTGCGAAATATGCTCCGACAAATCGAGGATACCCGACATCGTGTGCGTCGTGGAAAAGGCATCCGACATCGCCGCAATAGAAAAATCCGGCGCGTGGAGGGGGAAATACCATGTACTGGGCGGCAAGCTTTCGCCCATAAAAAAGATAGGCCCCGACAAGCTCAACCTGGCCTCCCTCGCAAGGCGCGCGGAGGAATCCGGAATAACGGAAATCATTCTCGCCCTTTCAAACGACATCGAGGCCGAGGCCACCTGCCACTACATTCAGGAGCGCGTCGCCGCCCCGCGCGGAATACGGCTGACGCGCATAGGATTCGGCCTGCCCAGCGGCAGCCAGCTCGGATTCGCGGACTCGGGCACAATAAAAAGCGCGCTTGAATCGCGCAAGGCGTTCTGACGCCGCTCCGCGCGGACGCGGGGAGGAACGCGGGCGCGGAAAACCACAACACCGACACACGCCAAATATGAAAAAACTTCTTTGCATGGCGGCGCTTTTTGCGGCATGCCTCTCCGGCGCGCAGACGATAAACGAAATCTCCGCCGACCCCCCGCCCGCCGCGCCGCTTCCGGACGCATCGGAGCCCGCCGCAAAAAGCGACATATCATATCCCGACGCGGTAGTTCTCGGCATAGTCGAGGGGCTCACCGAATACCTGCCCGTCTCGTCCACCGGCCACCTCATCATAGCCAACGCCTTTTTGGGGCTCGACTCGCGCGAGCCGCTCTTCGACGCCGACGGCAACCCCGTCCTAAACGGCCGCTGCGAGCCCGTGACGCTGAAAGCCGCGGCCGACGCGTACGCCGTCGTGATCCAGTTGGGGGCGATAGCGGCGGTGGCGTTCGTCTATTGGGAATGGCTGGTGAAAATGTTTTTCGGGCTTCTCGGCTGCAACCCCGAGGGGCTGAGGCTGCTGCGCAACATCATGGCGGCTTTCGCGCCCGCGGCGGCCGCGGGGCTTCTACTGGGCGAATTTATCGAAAGCGCGCTGTTCGGCGTCGTTCCGGTGATAGCTGCCCTGTTCTTCGGCGCGCTGCTGATGCTCTGGACGCAGCGCCGGTACGCCTCAGCGCACGCCTCGCCGCATTCGCCCCGCACACGACTCGAAAACATGCGCGCGCGCTCCGCGCTTCTAATCGGAATCCTCCAATGCGTCGCGATGTGGCCCGGGACCAGCCGCTCCATGATGACGATTGTCGGCGGCTACGCCGTCGGGCTAAGGCCGGCGGATTCCGCGCGCTTCAGCTTTCTGCTGGGGCTCGTCACCCTCTCCGCGGCGTCGGCATACAAAATCTTGAAAGACGGCGACGCCCTTCTGCGCGCTGTCTCCTCCGGCCCCCTGCTGCTTGGAATGGCGGTGGCGTTCGCAGCCGCCGCGGTCTCGGTCAGGTGGCTTGTCGAATTTCTGACACGCAGGGGGCTTGCGCCCTTCGCGTATTACAGGATAGCCCTCGCGCTCATACTCGGAGCGCTCGCATACTTCAACTTTATCTGAGCCTTGAAGATAACCGACTGCCACACGCACTTCTACCCGCGCTTCGCCGCCGAAAACCCCGAAGCGTGGGCGGCATGCGCCGGCGAGCCCTACTGGGGCGCGCTCGTCGGCAGGCGGGCGGACGGCAAACGCTCTTTGCAGGGGTTTCCGGACGAAAAAAAATTCCTGCTCGACATGGACCGCGCAGGCGTGGAAAGGGCAGTCGTGCAGGGTTGGTACTGGGAAGATCCCGCGACGTGCTCGCTCATGAACGCCGAAATCGCGAAATTCGCGGCGGCGCACCCCGACAGGATTTCCGCGTTCGCGTCCATAAACCCCGCATTCCCGCGCGAATCGCTCGAAGAAATCGCCCGCGCGCGCGACCTCGGGTTCATCGGCGTGGGAGAGCTCCACGACGGCGTCCAGGGCTTCCGCTATTCGTCCCGGGAATTTTCTGAAATCGCGCTGGCATGCGCCGGCGCGGGGCTCGCCATCTGCGCGCACCTAACCGAAAAATCCCCGCGCCAGTACCCCGGCAAGCGCGCGACAAATTTTGAAGCCGCCTACGCCGCCGCGCGCGCCTGCCCGTCCGCCAAATTCATATTCGCCCACCTCTGCGGCGGGGACGCCGTCGGGCCGTCATTTGAACCTCCGCCGAACGCCTTTTTCGACACAGCGGCGTTCCCGCTCACGGACGGCGCGGAGGCCGTGGCGAAGGCTGTAAAAAAATTTCCCCGCCGCGCGCTCTACGGCTCGGACTACCCGCTGCGCCTGTATCCGCGCAAATTCATAAATGAGGAAATGGAAACCGCCGTCGCCGAGGCGAAAGCTGCTGTGCCCACCGGGCTCGCGCGGAAGTTTTTTTCGGGAAACTTCGAGTCGCTGTACGCGCGCTGACGCGCACGGGCTGCGCTTTCAGCCGCCCCTCCCGGGCGCCGCGGATTCAAATTCCGAAGAAGCCGCGCGAATTTTCGCGCACTGCGTCCGCAAGATATTCTTCGGAAACGCCGAAAATTTCCGCCGCCGCGCGCGCTATCAGCGGAATATTGGCGGGCTCGTTGACGCTTCCGCGCAGCGGGGCGGGAGCGAGATACGGGCAGTCGGTCTCTAACATCAGGCGCCCGAGCCCCTGCGCGAGCATCGCCCTGCGCATTTCCCCCGCGCTCTTGTAGGTAATGATTCCCGTGAACGACGCGCGCGCTCCGAGGGCGTTGATTTCAGCGAGCTCCTCGGCAGTCCCCGCATAGCAGTGGAAAACCACGCGCGAAAAGTCGACGCCCGCCGCCGCGATTTGCTCAACGCAATCCCCGACGCTGTCCCGCGCGTGCACGCAGATTTTTGCGGACTCGAAAGAATTGGAGAGCTCGAGCTGCCGCGAGAAAATTTTTATCTGGCGGTCGCGCATGGCCTCAAACTCCGCGGAGTCGGAGGGCGCGCGGAAGTAGTCGAGCCCGATCTCTCCGATCGCAACCGGCGGAAAGTCGGAGGCGAAAAACGCCCCGAGGGAGTCGAGGGCGATTTCGCAGTTTTCGGAAATGTCGCCCGGGTGGATTCCTATCTGCCAGAACACGGAACCCGCAAACTCGCGCGCCGCGGATTCGTAGAACAGCCACTCGTCGGGATTGGTGGAACACGCTACGATCTTCTCCACTCCGGCGTCCATGGCGCGCCCGACAATCTCCGCGAGCCCGCCGCGCCGGCCGAAGCCGTCCAAATGCGCATGGGTGTCTATAAATTTCATACGTCGCGGAACAATCTACCCCTCCGGGCTGTCATAGCGCAAGGAGGAAAAAGTTAAAATAATCTAACAATTTTCCGATATAAAAAAATACGCGGATTTTTTCAGAACAAAAAACAACCAAAGGAAAGCAATATGTCAACGCTCGTAGGCAAAAAGGCGCCCGACTTTCGGGCAAACGCCGTCGTGGACGGAAAAATCGTAAGCGACTTCACCCTGTCGCAGTTCGAGGGAAAGAAATACGTCATACTCTTCTTCTACCCCAAGGACTTCACATTCGTCTGCCCAACGGAAATCCTCGCGTTCCAGGCGGCAAAAAAGGAATTCGACGAGAGGAACGTCGAGCTCATAGGGTGCTCGACCGACACCGAGTTCTGCCACCTCGCGTGGGTTCAGACCCCGCGCGCAAACGGCGGAATCGAGGGGGTTGCCTATCCGCTCGTGGCGGACACAAACAAGACGATCGCGCGCGACTACGGGGTTCTCGCGGGCCGCAAAAAGACCGACCCCGACGGCAGGGAACGCGTAGACGGAGAGATGGTCGCATACCGCGGGCTGTTCCTCATCGACAAAAACGGCATAGTGCAGCACGAGGTGGTCAACAACTTCCCGCTCGGCCGCTCCACGGCGGAGGAAATCAGAATGGTGGACGCCTTGCAGCACTTCGAGGAATTCGGCGAAGTCTGCCCGATGAACTGGCACAAAGGCGAAGAGGCAATGAAACCCTCGCACGAGGGAGTGTCAAAATACCTGAGCGAATCCTACAAAAAGTAGGCGGGCGCAATATGCGCCAAACGGCAGTGCCTCTTCCATTGAAGGGGGCAGCAGTGCCGCCAGCCATTGAAGGGGGCGGCAGGGCCGCTTCCATAGAAGGGGGCGGCAGGGCCGCATCCATAGAAGGGGCTGGCGCCCCTTACGGGCGCAAGGTGCGCCAGCCATTGAAGGGCTGCGCCCTTACGAAGATTGGCTCCGCCAATACTTCTATCCCCTCTCCATTCCCAACAAAAAACGAACCTCCCATAAGAGGTTCGTCAGCTCTTCCGGAGTTCGTTCCGAAAACCAAAGGTTCCCGATTTGGCGCAATGCTTTTGGATGAAGAGCGAGGGCGGCACGGGCCGCCAGCCATTGAAGGGAGCGGCAGAGCCGCATCCATAGAAGGGGCTGGCGCCCCTTACGGGCGCAAGGTGCGCCAGCCATTGAAGGGCTGCGCCCTTACGAAGATTGGCTTCGCCAATGCTTCTATCCCCTCCCCGTTCCCCACAAAAAACGAACCTCCCATAAGAGGTTCGTCAGCACTTCCGGAGTTCGTTCTGAAAACCAAAGGTTCCCGATTTGGCGCAATGATTTTGGATGAAGAGCGAGGGCGGCACGGGCCGCCAGCCATTGAAGGGAGCGGCAGGGCCGCTTCCATTGAAGGGGGCAGCAGGGCCGCATCCATAGAAGGGGCTGGCGCCCCTTACGAAGATTGGCTCCGCCAATACTTCTATCCCCTCTCCATTCCCAACAAAAAACGAACCTCCCATAAGAGGTTCGTCAGCTCTTCCGGAGTTCGTTCCGAAAACCAAAGGTTCCCGATTTGGCGCAATGCTTTTGGATGAAGAGCGAGGGCGGGCGGCAGTGCCGCTTCCATTGAAGGGGCTGGCGCCCCTTACGCCCATTGCTTTGCAATAGGGCTATCCCCACTATTTCGGAGTTCGTTCTGAAAACCAAAGGTTTCCGATTTGGCGCAATGCTTTTGGATGCGGGGCGAGTATAAGAAAGCCTTTAAGGGCGCGTGGCGTATTAAACATACGCGAGCGGTCTTAAAGGCTTTCTTAACGCAGCACCGCGCCAAAAGCATTCGCCAAATCAGGCCTTGCCAGCCGACCCGAGCACGTTTACGACCTTGTGCATGTAGAGCTTTTTGAGCTCGTCGCGCGCGGGGCCGAGGTACTTGCGGGGGTCGAATTCGGCAGGCTTGGTGGCGAACACTTCGCGGACTTTTGCGGTCATCGCAAGGCGGCCGTCGGAATCGATGTTGATTTTGCAAACAGCCGATTCTGCGGCCTTGCGGAGCTGCTCTTCGGGAATGCCGACAGCCGCTTCAAGGTTGCCGCCGTACTTGTTGATCATGTCGACATACTGCTGCGGGACAGAGGAAGAGCCGTGCAGGACGATCGGGAAGCCGGGAATGCGCTTTTCGATTTCCGCGAGGATGTCGAAACGCAGCGGCGGGGGGACGAGCCTGCCGTCGGCGTCGCGCGTGCACTGTTCGGGCTTGAATTTGTAGGCGCCGTGGGAGGTTCCGATGGAAATGGCGAGGGAATCCACGCCTGTCTTGCTCACGAAGTCCTCGACTTCCTCGGGGCGCGTATATGAATGGGTTTCATGCGAGACTTCGTCCTCTATGCCGGCGAGAACGCCGAGCTCGCCTTCGACTGTGACGTCGTGGTCATGGGCGTATTCGACGACTTTCTTTGTGAGGGCGACATTGTCGTCATAGGAGTGCGCGGATCCGTCGATCATGACGGAAGAGAATCCGTAGTCTACGCAAGACTTGCAGAGTTCGAAAGTGTCTCCGTGGTCGAGGTGCAGCACGATCGGGATGTTGTAGCCGAGCTCCTTGGCGTATTCGCAGGCGCCTTGGGCCATATAGCGCAGAAGCGTCTGGTTGGCGTACTTGCGCGCGCCGCTGGAGACCTGCAAAATCACGGGCGACTTTTGCTCGACGCAAGCCTGGATAATCGCCTGCATCTGCTCCATGTTATTGAAGTTAAACGCGGGGATGGCGTATTTGCCGTCGATAGCTTTTTTGAAAAGCTCGCGCGTGTTGACCAAACCGAGTTCTTTATAGGATACCATATTCGTTGCTTTTGTTAAAATGAACCCCTTTTTTATTCCACGGGCGGGCGGAAACACAACAAAATTTTTCCCGCCCGCCCAATTATTTTGCCGCGGCGACGCCGCGAAAGGGCCAATATAAGGCTTTGCCAAGCGGCAAATCGCGTGATAATTTTCGGAATGAAGGGCGATAGAAAAGGGCTGGCGCGCATGCTGTCCGCCGCAAAGTATTCTATGGAAGGGTTCGCCGCCGCATTCCGCACGGAGGCCGCGTTTCGGCAGGACTACTATTCACGGGGAAGCGCCTCTACCGTTAGTTAAAGCCGGACCCCGCGCACAGCCAATGCAAACCGAAAGCGGGGGCGGCTGCCGTTGAAAGGGCTATGCCGCTTTCATGGAAGCGGCACTGCCGCCTTGACCTTTCGGCGGACTCGTGATTGAATGGCGCCAACATTTATATATAACGATATGCCAGAATACAGATCCAAAAAAAGTTTTACGGGCAGAAACATGGCCGGCGCGCGCGCTCTATGGCGCGCCACGGGCGTCAAAGAATCCGACTTCGGCAAGCCGGTAATCGCGGTAGCGAACTCCTTCACCCAGTTCGTTCCGGGACATGTCCACCTCGACGAAGTCGGGCGATTCGTGTGCGCGGAAATCGAAAAGGCAGGCGGAATCGCGAAGGAATTCAACACAATCGCCATCGACGACGGCATCGCTATGGGGCACGAGGGCATGCTCTATTCCCTCCCCTCGCGCGAGCTTATCGCCGACAGCGTGGAATACATGTGCAACGCCCACTGCGCCGACGCGCTGATCTGCATTTCAAACTGCGACAAGATAACGCCCGGAATGATGATGGCGGCAATGCGCCTGAACATCCCCGCGATATTCGTATCGGGCGGCCCGATGGAGGCCGGCGTCGGCAGGCTGAGCTCCGGCGAAAGGAAGCTCGACCTCATCGACGCGATGATAGCCGGCGCAAACCCCGACATCTCCGACGCCGACTCCGAAATCATGGAGCGCAACGCCTGCCCGACGTGCGGGTCGTGCTCTGGAATGTTTACGGCAAACTCCATGAACTGCCTGGCGGAAGCCATAGGGCTCGCGCTTCCGGGCAACGGCACGATAGTCGCCACCCACGCGGCGCGCCGGGAGCTCTTCTCCGCCGCCTCCAGGCGCATAGTCGAAATGGCGAAAGCCTACTATGAAAACGGCGACGCCTCGGTTCTTCCGCGCTCGATAGCCGTCCGCGAATCCTTCCTAAACGCAATGCGCCTCGATATAGCTATGGGCGGGAGCACAAACACCGTCCTCCACCTTCTGGCGATAGCGCGGGAGGCCGAAGTTGACTTTTCCATGACGGACATCGACGCGCTTTCGAGGAAGACCCCGTGCATATGCAAAGTCGCCCCGACCACCCAGAAAGTCCACATCCAGGACGTCAACCGCGCGGGCGGCATATTCGGAATCCTCGGCGAGCTCAACCGCGCGGGGCTGCTCGACGCCTCCGTCAAAACCGTCCACTCCGAGACGCTCGGAAAGGCGATAGAAAAGTACGACATAATGTCGCCCTCCTGCCCCGAAGAAACCAGGAAAATGTACCGCGCGGCTCCGGGCGGCAAATTCAGCACGCGGGCGTGGACGCAGTCGGAATACTACGACTCCAACGACACCGACAGGGCGAACGGCGCGATCCGCAATGTGGAAAACGCTTTCAGCAAAGACGGCGGGCTGGCGGTGCTCTCGGGCAATATAGCCGCCGACGGCGCCATCGTGAAAACCGCCGGCGTGGACGAGTCCATTCTGCGCTTCCGCGGAACCGCGAAAGTCTACCACTCCGAACAGGCCGCGAGCCTCGCAATCCGCGGCGGCGAGGTATCGCCGGGCGACGTCGTCGTCATACTCTACGAGGGCCCGCGCGGCGGCCCGGGAATGCAGGAAATGCTGTACCCCACGAGCCACCTCAAAAGCATGGGGCTAGGCAAAGTCTGCGCGCTGCTCACCGACGGCAGGTTCTCGGGCGGCACGAGCGGGCTTTCGATAGGCCACGCCTCTCCGGAGGCCGCCGACGGCGGCGACATCGCGCTGATAGAAAACGGCGACTTCATAAGCATCGACATTCCCGCGCGCAAAATCTCCCTCGAAATCTCCGACGCCCAGCTCGCCGCACGCCGCGCAAAAATGCTCGCCAGGGGCGAAAACGCCTACAAGCCCGACCGCGACAGAAAGGTCTCGAAGGCCCTGCAATTCTACGCCAAAAGCGTTTCATCGGCGGCGGACGGCGCGGTCAGGAGGCTCTGATGAAAAGCATGACGGGTTTCGGGCGCGCGGCGGCGGAATGCGAAAGCTTTTCCGTGGTCGCGGACGTTTCGAGCGTCAACAAAAAGGGGCTCGAAATATCCGTAAGCCTCCCGCGCGACTGGCAGCCGCTCGAGCGGCTGATAGCCGCAAAAGCGCGCGAGTTCTACACGCGCGGGAAAGTCGGGGTGTCGGTAAGGGCGGACTTCAGGGGCGCGCCCGCGCTGCTTTCCGGCGCGTCCGCGCTCGAATCCGCCGCCGCCACGCTCAAAGCCGCGTGCGAATCCGTGGGGGCAAAGTTCGAGCCCTCCGCCGACACGGTTCTGAAGCTCTGCGAACTCTCCGCCTCCGACGCCGCGCAGGGCCCCGACTGGGAGTCCGCATGGGCGACAGTGTCCGCCGCGCTCTCGGAGGCGTTTGAAAAATCCTCGCAAATGCGCGAGGCCGAGGGCGAAAACCTGAAGCGCGACCTCGCGACGCGCCTCAACATGATACTCGAACTCGCGCTCTCAGCCGAGAGGGAGTCCCGAAACACGGCGGCGCAGTACCGCGACAGGCTGCTCGCGCGCCTGAAGGACCTCGGGCTCGAACTGGATCTCGGCGACGAAAGGCTGCTCAAAGAGCTTTGCATCTTCGCCGACAAATGCGACGTATCGGAGGAGATCACGCGGCTCAAAAGCCACATCGCCCAGTTTCTGTCGGCGCTCGAAGAAAGGGACGCCGTGGGGCGCAAGATGGACTTCATCTGCCAGGAGATGGGGCGCGAGATAAACACGATGGCGAGCAAAGCGAACAACCTCGAGCTCACGAAAATCGCAATATCCCTCAAAAACGAGCTCGAAAGGGTGAGGGAGCAAATCCAGAACATCGAGTGACGCGCGCGGCGCGCGGAGGGCGGCGGGCGGAAAAATTTTCCGAATAAAAAATCCCACGCCCCGCGCGGCCCTTCCCCCGCGCGCGCAAAATACGCCTTTTTCAGGCGGCGGGTTTTCCGGATTTCGCAGCCCGCAAAATAAAATTGAAATGGCGGCGGTTTTCGGGCACTCTTTACCGCCGAATAATTTCCGACAATGTTCAACCTAAAAAAGATTCTCATGGCGCTCATGTTTTCGACGAGCGAGCCGCTTTCCATAAAGGACATCCAGGCGGTCATCACGCGCTACCACGCCGAAAACGACGCCCGCGCGACGGCGCCCAAAGGCGGCGACGAAGGCGCGGACGGGCCGGACGGCGGGCAGTCGGTGATAGAGGACATTTTCGCGCAGGTTCCAACGCTGCTTACCGCGACGCAGATCAGGGAGGCGATGGAGGAGATTTCCGCCGAGCTCGAAGAATCGGGCGCTGTGTACAGCCTTTTGCAGAGCTCGTCGGGCTTCAAGCTCGCCATTTCAAAAGACTACGCCGAATGGGTCAGGCTGCTGCGCAACGACCCGCGCCCGCAGAGGCTTTCGCGCGCGGCTCTCGAAACTCTCGCAATCGTCGCATACCGCCAGCCCGTCACCCGCGCCGAAATAGAGGCAATACGCGGCGTCAACGCGGACGGCGCCATAAGCAGGCTCACTGAAAAGGAGCTAATCTACATATCCGGCAGGGCCGACCTCCCGGGCCGCCCGCTGCAATACGCGACCACCCAAAACTTTCTCGACTACGCGGGGATAAGCTCCCTTGAAGAGCTTCCCGCATCCGACGTGCTGAGCCCCAACCAAATCGCGGAATGGATCCGCCGCGCGAGCTCTCCGGAGGAAATCTCGGACGAGCACGTCGGCCTTCCGCCGAACGACGACGAACCCGCGCGGCTCGCCGCCGGCGCGGGCGCGGAATCCGCACACGAACAGGCGGAGGGCTCCGAAACCCAGCGCGCGCCCGAAAGCCGCGGAATAGAGGGGCGGCCGCCGGAAACCCCGCGTGAGGCGGAAGCTCGCGAAAGCGCGGGCTCTCCCCACCCGGATGGCGCGGAGGGCGAAATTGACGGCATAGGCGGCGGAGAAAAAATTTAAAGAGGAAATCCGGATGGACAAAAACGCTATAAGGGCGGAAATAGACAAGATAGACGCCCAAATTTTGGACTTGCTCGCCCGCAGAATATCCTGCGCCAAGGAAATCGGGGCGATGAAATCGAAAAACGGCGAGGAGGTCTACGTCCCCGGTCGCGAGACTCTCGTCTTCCAAAACCTCGCCGACAGAAACGGCGGCAGAATACCCGAAAGCGCGCTGAAAGCCATATACCGCGAAATCATATCGGCGTCGATTTCCGCGGAGAAGAAACTGCTCGTCGCATACCTCGGCCCGCGCGCGACGTTCACGCAGCAGGCGGCGCTCAAAAACTTCGGCTCGAGCGTCGACTACCGCCCGATCCCCTCCATTCCCGACGTGTTCTCGGCGGTGGAGGCGGGCGACACCGACTACGGAGTGATCCCCATCGAAAACTCCACAGAGGGCGCGGTTCTGCACTCAATGGACATGCTCGCCGAAAGTTCCCTATTCATCGTAGGCCAGGTTTACCTTAAAATAGAGCACTGCCTGCTCTCGCGCGGGAAGCTCGACAGCATACGCAAAATCTGCTCCAAAGACCAGGCGATAGGCCAGTGCCGCGCGTGGCTTCACAGGCACCTGCCCAACGCCCTTCTGGAACCCGTGGACAGCACTGCGACCGCCGTCCAGATGGCGGCCGAAAATCCGGAGATCGGCGCGATAGCCTCCGCCATAGCCTCCGAATCCTACGACGTGCCGATTCTCGAGAGCGGAATACAGGACAAAAAGGACAACCAGACGCGCTTTCTGGTGGTCGGAAAGAAGGCGGCGCCGCGCTCCGACGGCGTCAAATACAAAACGAGCATCGTAATTTCGCTGAGCGACCGCCCGGGCGCGCTGAGCGAAGTCCTCATACCTTTCGAGCGCGCCAACGTCAACCTCACGCGCATAGAGTCGCGCCCGAACCGCAAGAAGGCGTGGGACTACTATTTCTTCATAGATTTCGAAGGGCACTGGGAGGACGAAAAGACGAAGGCCGCAGTCTCCGAAATCTCGCGCAAGCTGCCGATGACAAAATGGCTCGGCAGCTATCCGATGTAGGGCGTTCCCCGGCCCGTCCCGCCGATGTCCGAAACTTTCAGGATAAGAGCCGTGCCGAACGCGCCCAAAAGCGCGCCCGCGGGCGCCTACGCGGACGGCGTAAAAATCAAGATAAACGCGCCAGCCTCCGACGGGAGGGCCAATGCGGAGCTTGTGAAATTTCTGTCCAAATTCTTCGGCGTCGGCAGGGGAGGCGTAAAAATAATATCCGGCGAGACTTCGCGGGACAAGCTCGTGCGGATTGAAGGCGCGCAAAACTGCCTCGAAAGGCTGCGCGCGGGAGAATAGCCGCGCCGGATTTGCAGCGGGCGGGACGGCGCGCGTATTAGCCCTGCGCGTGAAATGCGCGAAAAAGAGCGGAAGAGAAAGCCGCTATCTATATAAAAAAATCCTTGGCTCCGGAAAATCCGCCCGCGGGTTTCCAAATTAGTTTACAGTAAACTAAAAAAGAAAAAATTTCTTCTTTTATCAAAAAGCGGGGTTTCGTATATAAGGGGCACTATGAAAACCAATATCACCCCCCCCCCCATGCGCATAATACGCTGATAATTACGGCATTTGCCGCGGCGACTTTCATTGCGCCGCAAGCCGGAGCGCAGTCGCAAAGCCTGTACTTTAACGACATCTCCGACAACGATTCGTCGTACATAAACAATCCCGCAAACTGGTTTACTAACCCCGAAAAAACCGCCCCCTTTGAAGGCTCCCTCGACGGCTCGCACGACGCCTATATTTCGGGCGGCGGCGCGACTCCGGTAAAAGTCGCCGCAAACCAGAAGCCTGTCTTTGACAGTCTCAGCTACTCTGAAACGGACACCTCCGCCGGCGGACAATTTATGGTACTGGGGAACGACTCCGTTCTCCGGACGTCGGGCGACTTGGTCATGAGCTTCACGCTTTTGAACGACCCTTCCGTGACGACGGGCAACCAGATAACCCGCCGCATAAACATGTGGGACAGATCCTCGGTGCAAATCGGAGGCGACTGGATTATCAACTCAAACAGAAACGACTCCAAAAACTACCTCTCCCTGATGATAGACGACAGCGAGGGGTCGCCTGACGAAGTGAACTTCCAAGTGGACGGAAATGTAGTTTCCGCCGGCGCAAGCACCCTCATATTCACCACAAACAACAAGAGTTTTACCGTCGGGGGCTCAATGAATCTCAACGGCTCGCAATGGAACATTCTAAGGGACAATTCGCGCTCCGACACCTTCATACGCTCCGTCGGGGGCATAAGCGGAACCGCCAGGCTGAACATCACCAAAGAAGGCTGGGTGACCGCGGGATCCCGAACGGTAAATCTCGTGTTCACAAACGGAGGAGCGTTCGACCTTGCCACGTCGTTCGCTACGCAGGAAAACAACGACGACAAGCTCAACATCACAATGACGGCCTCCGACGCCAGAAACGGCAGGCAGGCTCTGCGGTTCGACTCCATAGGCAGCCCCTACTGGTGCAACGGCGTTCAGGTGTACGACGCGAACATAAACAATGTTGAAATCAGCAGCGGGCGGCTCGACCTCGGAATGCACGGCGGAATGAAGGGCGCCAACCTCAGCCTCTACGGATACAGCGGCAACGCCGCCGACGCCGTGTTCAGCGCGGCGGGGCTCTCTTCGGGGCAGGAAATCGGAAGGGTTCAGTTCGACTCCATGACCTTCTACGAAGGCACGATAGTTTTCGACCTCGGCGAAGTTGAAAGCGACTTCATACAGATAAACGGCGGAGTCTCGAAATCCTCCACGGGAGCGCAAATAGTGTTCGACATAAACATATCAAAGGACGATCTTCAAATTTATCTCGATACCCTCGGTGCGGAAACTCTGGAATGGAATTTGATGAGCTTCAAAACAGACGACTCCGATTTCGACCTCGCTGACATAATCCTCAAAACGCAGGCGGGAATAGACGGCGAATTGAGCTTCCTCGCCGACGATTCCTCGGGGTTCACGACGGTGCAGCTGTCGCTCGGCGTGGTCCCCGAACCCGCGTTGGCGGCGGCAATCCTCGGCGCGCTCGCGCTTTCGCTCGCCGCGTGGCGCAGGAGAAAATAAAATCTGCCAAACTGCGCGGAAGCCGGAAACCGGTTGACGCAAAATTCCTGGCGGCCCGCCCTTTGCGGCGGGCCGTTTTTATGCGCCCGCGCGGGGCGGCCAGGGAATTTTGTTTTGCGATTTTCGGAAAACGGCGCATAGTTCGGGAAAATGGGAGTTTCAATAACATCGCTCGCGTACTCTTTGCCGGTCGGAAAAATAACCGGCGCGGATCTCTCCGCGCGCTTCGGCGGAACGGCGATGAAAAAAATCGAGGCGGTATCCGGCATACTCGAGCGCAGGCGCGCGGGGGCGGACGAGTGCGCCTCGGACCTCGCCGCCGGCGCCGCCCGCCTGCTCTTCACCGGAGCGGGGTATTCGCCGAAGGACTTCGGCCTGCTGATCTTCGCCTCCCAAACCCCCGACTACCTGATTCCGACTACCGCGTGCATTCTGCAAGACAGGCTCGGAATGGGCAGCTCCTGCGCGGCCTTCGACATGAACCTCGGGTGCTCGCAGTTCGTCTACGCGCTCGCGGCGGCGCGCTCATGGATTCAAGGCGGGCTTGCGGACAAGGCCCTCGTGCTCTGCGCCGACACTCCGCAAAAAATCCTCGACCCTTCCGACCGCTCGACAGCGTGCGTGTTCGGCGACGGAGCCGCCGCGTGCGCCGTCTCGAAAACCGAAGCCGCGGCGTTCTCGGACTTTTCCTTCGGCGCCGACGGCTCCGGATACGACGGCATAATCTGGCCGAACTCCGCCATGCGCAAATCGGGCGGCGGAGCCTCCGAACGCATGAGGATGGACGGCTTTAAAATCTTCGCGTTCGCGTACAGGCGCGCGGCGGAATCGGTCGCGGAAATCCTCGGAAAAAACGGCATGTCGGTTTCGGACATAGATCTCTTCGTGTTCCACCAGGCTGGGGAGATGATAGTGAAGTCATGCGCCGAACGGCTGAAAATCCCGCCCGAAAAAGTCTACTACAAAATGCACGACATCGGCAACTGCGGTGGCGCGAGCGTCCCCATAGCCCTCGCCGACGCCGCGATTTCCGGGCGGCTCAAGTCCGGCATGAAAGTCCTCGTCTGCGCGTTCGGCGCCGGCCTGTCGTGGGGCAGCGCGATTTTAGAATGGAGCGCGGATTTCAGGGGCGCGTTTTCGGACGCGGACTTTTCGGATTCCCCCGCCAAGCCGCAAAGCCAGCGCGCCGCCGACTCCGCGCGCCGGTAACCGCGCAAAAACGCGCCTTCCTCGCGCGGCGGAAAACCATCGCCGCCTGCGCCTCAAACCCGGCAGGCGAGGGAAAAATTGTTTCCGACATGGCTTGAAGCCATGCACAGGATATTTTTCGGAGAATCCGGCAGCGGAGCTCCGTCGATTTCCGCAAGCCCGGTCCTCTGCCGCCAGAGCGCGATTCCGTTTTTCAGGCAGTACAAAACCTCCGCAAGCGCGGAAATCGCCGATGCGGATTCCACATAGCCCGTGTTGAAAACGTTCGTCACAATCCCCGCGCGCGGGAAGAGCCCGCGGCGCAGGCGCAAAACCTTTTCGTCTTGGGCGTCTCCGCGGGGGCTCCAAACTATGAGATCGATTTCCCCCGCGCCCAATCCGGCGCGGGAAAGCGACTGTTCCACAGCAATTCCCAACCCCTCTCCTTTTAGGTTGGCGTCCGCGAACTCCCCGGGCTCCTCGTAGGACGCGAACGAGAGAACCGTGCCGTATGTCTGCGCGCCGCGACTTTCAGCGGCAGCGCGCGCCTCGAGAACGAGCGCGCACGCGCCCTCGCCGTACACGGTTTTGAACGGGTCGCCGAAGCGCAGCCTGAAATCCGCCTCCTCTTCGCCGGAATACAGGTTGCCGATCTTTCCGTAGCCCGCCATCTGCTGGGCGTAAAGCTCGTCGGCGGCGAACGCCACCGCCATCTCAGCGCGGCGTTCGCGCAAGACGTCGAGGGAATATCCCACCGCCTGCAATCCGCCGTTCGGGCCTGGCGTAAGCGTGATGTTCGGCCCCTTTATGTCGAGCGCCTTGGAAACCCAGCCCGCCGTGGAATTGGCGGTGACGTTGGAAAAGCACCCCACGTCGCCGCGCCTTTCGGGGTTGGAAAACACGGCGTCCATGTGCCTGCTCTCGCTCGACCCCCTGCTTATGGCGGCGGTTATGGCGATCTTCTCGGATTTGGAGCGCGAGAGCGCGGCGCCCGCGCCATCGAGCGCGCGCTTTGCCGCGAGCGTCGAATACAAACTGATGTTGTTCATTCCCGAGAAGTCCACGCGCCTGTCGAGAGTCCGCGGATTCAGCGGGGGGACGAGCCCGCCCATATGCGCGCACTCGAACCTCCCAATTTTTGAGACCGCGCAGGAGCCTTCCGCGAGAGCTTCGACGTTTTCCGCGAGCGTCGTCCCGAGCGGCGAGACCACGCCGAGCCCCGTGATGGCGATTTCCGCGCCGTAGTCGCGCGCGGGCTTTTTGGAAATGAAATCGCGCTTTGAAATCACGACCGCGGCGTTGTTGCCGCCGAATGCGTAGTTTGCGGATATGAAGCAATCGTACTTTTTGTGCAGGGGCTCGGCGAGCGCGGAAATTTCGCAGCCCGCGCGCCGGCCGGAATTGCGCAGCGTCGGGGGCACGAAGTCGGCGTTCATGGACAAAACCTGGCACGTCGCCTCCAAAATTCCGGTAGCTCCCATGCAGTGGCCCATGTACGACTTCGTGGAAGTCACCGGCACGGCGGTTTCCCCGAGAAACTTTTTTATGCCCTTCGACTCCGCCCTGTCGTTGGCTGACGTGCCGGAACCGTGGGCGTTGATGCACCCCAAGTCCCCCGCCGAAACGCCCGCGTCCGCCGCGGCGTCGCGCAGGGTGCGGTACACGCCGTCGCCGCGCGGGTCGGGCTGCGTCGGGTGGTGGGCGTCGGCGGTCGTGGCGTGCCCTATTATTTTGCATTTGCACTCGGCGCTCCTCAAAAGCGCCTTTCCCAAATTCTCGACAACCCAAAACGCCGCGCCCTCTCCGATATTCATGCCCTCGGGGGTGGAAAACGGGGCGATCTTTTCGGGGGAGACGACTTTTATGGCGCTGAACCCCGCGAAATTCGAGAGCGCGAGCGCGTCCGCGCCGCCGGTTACCACAATATCGCACCTGCCGGACTCCACGAGCGTCTGCGCGAGCCCTATCGCTGCGGTGGAGCCGGAGCACGCCGTGTTCACCATCCAGCACTCGCCGCCGAACCCGACTGCGGAGACGAGCGCCTTCTGGAGCGCGTAAAACTCCGACTGCGCCGAGACATGCCTGTCGAACTCCACGGCCTCCCCGTACTTCTGCCGATACTCCGCCTCGCCGGAATTCAAGCCCGCGTTGCATGTGGCGAGCACATACCCTATCCTTCCGGCATAAGCCGACAAATCCGCGCCGGAATCCTCAACGGCGGCCCTCGCCGCGCAAACAGCCATGCGTATGAACGGATCCGTATACTCTGCGAGCTCCGCGGGGCTCATGCGCCCCGACGGGTCGAAGCCCTTTGCCTCGGCGCAAATTTTCGACGCGAACGGCGAAAGGTCGAGCTTCGCCGAGGGGCCTATCCCGTCCCTGCCCTCTTTCAGCGCGGCGAGCGTCTCGCCCTGCGAACATCCGAGCGGCGAAACTATCCCGATTCCCGTGACGGCGGCCTCGCGCCCCACTCCGCGCGCTTCGAGGCGCTTGGAAACTTTGAGCTCTTCGCCGCACCAAACGCTCGGCTCCATCTGCGCGAGATTCCTCGACTGGTTCATTTCGTAAAATCCTTTCCAGCAATTCACAAATTCCTCGCGCAACCTCTGCGCGGACATCTTGGCGGGCTCGAACACCACGTGCGCGCCGTTGTATTTGCGCCATTCGCGCGACGTTATCCTGTTCTGCGACTCGAGCCTCCGCCAGTGCGGAGAACCCGGGTACGGGGAAAATATGAAAAACTCCGACATCGTTATCCTGGCGCGCGAACATATTTCGAGAACCCTGTCGGAGACCCCTTCGCCGTCCCAGTCGCGTCCGAGCCCGAAAGACGCGAAAAAGCTTATGCCCATCGTCCGAAGCATGTCAACGAACTCCCCGAGCCGCCCGAGCCCCGAGTCGTCCCCGCGCATTATCGCGATTGACGCGGGATCGACGTTGAGGGTGCAGTAGAAATTTTTTACGCCCGCAGCGGCCGCGCGCGCAAAAAACGCCTCGTCCGAATTGAGCGCCATGGTCGACGATACGAAGAATTTCCGCCCGAGGCCCCCAACCGCGTCGAAGAACCTTTCGGCGTATTCGCGAACCGCCTTCTGCGGGAAAAACAGCGAATCGTCGGTGAGGTAAACGTTCTGGTGGCGCATGTTTTTTATTTCGGCGACCGCCATCTCCACCGGTTTGAAGCGCATCCGGCTGCCCATGTGCGCCGGTATTATGCACATCGCGCATCCGTAGGGGCATCCGCGCGTGAGCTGTATCAGATCCTCGTCCCAGTCGTAGCACTGCTTGCCGTAGAAAATGTCGCGGCGCGGCTCGGGCATTTCGGACATGTCCGCCGGTTTGGAAGCTTTGTAAACACGCTTCAATGCTCCGCGCCTGAAATCCGCGAGAAGCTCCGGCCATGTGTACTCCCCCTCCCCCACGCACACCGCGTCCGCAACTTTCAGGCATTCGTCAGCCATGAAGCTCGGGAACATTCCGCCCATCACGACGGTTTTGCCCGCCGCGCGGCACTCGCGCGCTATCTCCAATGCCCGCGTGCCCTGCGGGGTGAAGCAGTTTACCGCGTATAAGTCCGTGCCGTCGGAAAAGTCGATTTTCTCGCCAGCGTTGTCGTCAACAAAGGCGGTCTCGACGTCGGGCGGCGTGAGGCTTGCGAGAATCGGTATGCCCAGGGACGGCGGGCACGTGAATTTTCCGACGGTAAAAAATTTGCTCTCGGCCTCCATCTTCGAGACCGACTCCAAAAATTTTTCAAAGCGCGGATAGACGAAAGTGACTTTCATTTTTCAGGCCCGATTTCGGACGCGGACAGGCGCAAAATTATTTTCGCGCACCCCGCCGATATTTTGAGGGTTTGTGGGGCGGAAAACGACTTCTCTTTTTTGTAGTCGGAAAACTCAACCCTTACGTTTTCAGTCTCGGCGAATCTGGGCAGGCCGTCAACCGCGAGCGAGCGCAATTCGCCCGAGCGCACGGAGTCGAAGAGCCCGAGGGCGAGCCTGAACGCGTCCGCCGCGAGCCTCCCCGCCGCCTCGCCTCCGGGCATGAGATCCGATACGAAAATCTCCTCGGCGCGGCCGTCGGCGGAAAACTTCGCCTTTATCAGCGTCCCTCCGCCGTCCACAACCATTGCGCGCCCGCCTCCGGAAGTTTTGGCCGCGTACACGGCGACCGGAATTTCCGCGCACCAAAACGAAATCGTCCCCCTCTGCACGTAAGATTTGTAGAGGGACAGCCCGTGCGCGCAATCCGCGCAGAACGCCCGCGCGGAAAGAATCGCGAAAACCAGAAGCGAAGCGAAAACCCTCATTTTTTTTCGAGGAAAGTTTTGGGGTCGAACGCCGACGGATCGGAGACGTCGAAAGCGGCGGATATGTCGAAGTCCCCCGCAGCGCGCTTTACGACGCGCATCTCGGTCCTGTCGCCCGACGGGTCGTGCACCGTGACGAGCTCCGGCTCCCGCGAGCCCGCGGAGAATTTCACCGTTATAGACTTCACAGCCCTGGCTATCGCCGGATCTTTCGGGACGAGGGCATATGAATCTCCGGAAGTTTTGGAAACGCCAAAAACCTTTTCGGGAACGCCGCCGCCCGAAATCGCGCCTTTGAGCCCCGCCATTACTTCCGCCACGGCGCGCGAGGCCGGCATGTCGGCGCGCCGCCATTTTCCGCCCTCGAATTCAAACGCCGCTGCCTCCGACCCGTCGAAAATCATGGCGGAAACGTAGGGTTCGAGCGTCTGCCAGCGCACCCTGCCTTCCGAATCCGACGCGAGGGCGGACTTCCCCGCTATCGGGGCGTCGAAAAAGCTGACGTACTTTTTCGTCTCGAACAGTATTACGGACGAACCGCCGCGCGCGAAGGCCGCCGCGCACGCGAGAAACAACAGCAAATATGCGAATGCGCGCTTCATAAAACCCTCCAGACCGTAAGAGCCGCCATCGACGTGCTCGAAAGCGAATATTGGGCGAAAATTCCCGCGCCCCGCCCGAGTGACGCGAGAATCCCGAAAGCCGACGCGCTGTAATTGCGCCCCGCGAAGTCTTCGAGGTATTCAAACCCGCCGAAACGCCCCGAGAGAAATTCGAGCGTTCTCCCTTTCGCCCCTCCGAGGCGGCAGGGGCAAAACCACGCCGAGACATCGGAGGGCGAAAGCCCCGCTTCGGCGAGGGTTTCGATAGCCCGCTTTTCTTCGTCTTCCGCGCGCTTGGAAGCCCTGCGGATTTTAAGAGCCAGAATCTCCGCGGCGGGCGCCGATTCGCAGGCGCCCTCCGCGCCTATAAAATACGCCGCGCAAGAATCCGAAAACGCCCCAGCGCCCGCCGGAAGCGGATTGCGGCGCGCGTAATTCTCCGCAAAAAAGTCGCATTCGTCGCCGCCCGCCACGATTCCGGAATCGCAGCTTCCGCCGCGGATCCGCGCGCGCGCCTCCATCAGGGCCGCCTCGAAGGAGACCTCCTTTGCGGTTGTAGCGCAATTGTAGCCGCGGCAGCCGAACATTTCCGCCACTGCCGAAGACGGAGCGTTGTGGACCGAATTGGTAAACGCCGTCGGGAGCGGCGAATCTTTCAACAGGACGCTTTCGAGAAATTTTTGCGTCTCCGAGGCCATTCCGAGACCCGTGGCGCAGCTGACGCACGCGCGCTCCCCGAGCCTCGCCCCGCGCGCGGCGGCAAGGGCGCCGCGGGAGGCGGACAAAAACATGCGCTGGAGCTTCGCCCACTTGCGCTTTTTTAAGACGGGAATGTCCGGAAGGAGGGAGTCGGAATCCAGCTGCGCGCGCGAGCGCGCCGAAAGCGGTTTTGACAAATCCGGATTCGCCGACGCGCCCCCCGCTCCGTACACGAAAATCCTCCGCGCCGACGCGCCGGCGGGCGATTTGGGCCCGCTTTCCCCCTTGGCAATGGCCGCGCACGAATTGTTCCCCCCGAATCCCAAGCTCGCCGAAAGCGCGATTTTCCCCGCGGTTTTTTGCGGAGACACAATCGGCTCCGGCGACGCGCCGGACGAATAGCCCGCCGACGGCGGCAAAACTCCGTCGCAGAGCGCGGCGGCGGCAACTATCGCGTTGAGAATGCCGCTCGCGCCCAGCGTGTGCCCGAATGCGGATTTGAGCGACGAATACGGCGGCGCGCCTTCGCCGAAAACCGCGCGCAGCGCCGCGAGTTCCGCAGAATCGTTCGCTCCGGTTCCCGTTCCGTGGGCGCAATAGTACGACACCTCCGAAGGCTCGATAGATCCGCTTTTCAGGCAGAGGGAAATGGCCGCCTCAAGGCCCTTCCCCTGCGGGTGCGGCGCCGTGGCGTGGTACGCGTCGCAGGTCGAGCCGAAAGACAAAAACTCCGCGATTGCCCTGCGCCCGCCGAGAAATTCGCGCGCGATCAAAACCATAACCCCGCCCGCCTCGCCGAGGTTTATTCCGTCGCGCGCGGCGTCGAACGGGCGGCAGTCAGACTTTGAAAGCAGCATGAGAGACCCGAATCCGTCCACCGTTATGCGCGAGAGCGTGTCGGCGCCGCATACGACCGCCGCGTCCGCCCTTCCCTCCGAAATCGCAAGGCACGCGGACTCGAGCGCGAGCGACGAGCTCGAGCACGCCGTCGAAAATGTCGAGCACTCGCCCCTGGCCCCGATTTTTTTCGCCACGAGCTCCGCGACGGAAGAGCATTCGTAAAATTTGAACGCGCCGTCCGAATTTTCCGAGCCCTCCAGAATTTCGCGAAGGGCGTTTTCGGACTCGAGTATACCGCCGACCGACGTTCCCGCGTAAACCCCTATCCTGTCGCGCGCGATCCCTTCGAGCGGCGAGTCCGCAAGCGCCTCGTCAAGCGCGGCGAAGAGAATTTGCGCGCACCTCGGAAGCCTCGAGCTACGGAATCCGCAGGCCGCCCCCACGCGGACGGAGGCCCTGCGCGGCAAAGGGAAAAGCCCGCAGCCCCCGAGTTCGCGAAAGAGCGCCCCCGACGGACCGAACGACGCCCTGTACGCCGCCCCCGCGCCCGTTCCCGAGGCGCAACAGAGCCCGCAAGAGACGACTGTCGGGCGCCGCGTCATTTTCTGTTGGCGATTATGTAGTCGGCGAGCGCGTTCACGGACGCGAACACGGCGGAGGCTGCGTCCTTGTCGCCCACCGAAACCCCGTATTCGTTTTCTACCATCACTACGAGCTCGAGCGCGTCCACGGAGTCGAGCCCCAATCCGCCATCGCCGAATAGCGGCGTGTCGGAGCCGATAGAATCCTCCGGCATTCCCTGGAGGTTGAGAGCCGAAACCAGTTTTTTCTTTATGTCCGAAACGAGAGCGTCCCTGTCCATCTTCTATAATAATTCAAGCGTTTCAATCTACCCGCCGCCGCCCTCCCCCGACAAGCAAAAACCGACTCTTCCCGAAAATGGCGCGCAAAACGCGCGCCGGAGCCTTCGGAGAAAATCCCCTGGCGGTTCAGGAGCCTTTTCCAAAAAAATCGTAGAAATTGTACCACTGTCGGGGATAGCGGCGCAAAAATTTTTCGAGGTTCGAAAAAAACTGCCCGGCCCCCGACTCCGCCGCGCCGTCGGCCGACGGGCATTCGGAAAGGTCTATGCGCTCGCAGAACGTCCTGTATCTAAACGGGGATTCGCGGAAGCAGAATATTTGCAGAACCTCCGCGCCCGCCCTCCACGCGCAGGCGTACGGCGCGCTCGGCGAGCGCACCTCCGCCCCCAGAAACCGCGCCTTTGCAGACCTCCCGCCGGCGTCCCTGTCGGCGTGCATCGCCACGATCCTTCCCGCGCGCAGGGCGGCGTAGACCGCCACCGGCGAAAATCCGTCGGAAAAGTCCGAGAGCGTCTCCGGCGCCGCCCTCGCGCGCGAAGAGTCCACCAGCTTCCGTATTTCAGCCCTCTCGCGGTCGGCGCCAACTACCGCGGCGTCCGGAAATTTTGCGGCGAGCTCTCCGGAGGCTATCGCCCAGCCGCCCGTGTGCGACGCCAATATAAGAACCCCACGACCCTTAGCGCGCGCCTCCGCGATCTGCGCAAAGCTTTCGTCGTCCACCTTTATCGAGCCGCAGCCCGCGAAATAGGCGGTTCTGTCAAGAATCGACATTCCGAAGGAAAAAACGCTTCCGTACGCCGCAAACGACACTCCGCGCACGCGCCGCCCGGAAATCCGCGCGAGGTAGTCGGCAATCGGGGCGACCGCCCCGCGCCTGAAAAGGACGAAAAACGCGGCGACGAATGCCAGCAGAAAGTACGCGGGCAAAAGCCCTATTTTCAGGAGCGCCAGAAACGACAGCGTCCCCCAGTACCCGCCGTAGGACTTCCCGCTCCACGCGACCCTACCGCCCACCGCCGGAGCCCTCCCCTGAAATTTTCGCCCACGCGGGCGCCACGCACAGCGACGCGCAGAATATGGACAGTATTGAAATCGCCGCGGCGGCCCCGAGCCCGCTTATGACGGGGTGCCTTGCGAAGGCGAGCGCGCCGAATGCGGCGGAAGTGGTGAGCGCCGAAAGCAGCACGGGCCCCGCCGCCGGCCTTGCGTTTCCCCGACCTGCCGCCCAGAGAATCATCACGGCATAGTCCTGCGCCAGGCACACCGAAAATATGACGAACACCGAATTGGTAAGAGTTATGGCGACCCCGAAAATTTTCATCAGCGCAAAGCACCACACGAGCCCAGCGCACACGCACGCCATGACGCACGCCGCCCTTTTGGCGGAGCGCAGCGCGAACGCGAGAAAAACCCCCACGGCCGCGAGCGCGAACGCCGCGCACTTTAAAAACGCGGCGCGCGCGGATTCGGAAATGCGGTCGCCCAGATATTCCATGTCGAGGAGAAACGCCCCGCCGCCCGCGGACTCCACCGCCCGCGCGAGCTCGTCCTTAGATACCCCCTCCCCGACAAAAACGGGCGCGCAGACGGCGGCTGTCCGCCCCTCCGAAAAAATCCTGCCCGCAAAAATCTTCGACATTTCCGGAGAGTTCCGCAGGCTTGCGGACCCGCGGCGCGCGGACGCCAGAAAATCCAGCGCGGGCCTGAAGGTCTCGGGGGACACCCCGTTTTCGCGGCAGACCTCCGAGAGGTCCCGCGAGAATTTTTCGAGCCTTGCGGGAGTCCAAAAAGCCTCCCAGCGCGCAAGGTTGCGCTCTTCCGCCTCCCTCGGCGGGCAGAGTTTGGAGACCCATGACGGCTCCGCTCCGGCGACCCCCGCGGCGGCCTCCTCCGCCCGCGCGAGGGAGATGAGCGCGGCGTCTTCGCCGTCTCCGAACGCGACTATCCGCGGCGCGGAAACCGCCCCGCCCCACACTTCGCGGATTTTCGCGTCGGAGGCCGCGGAATCGTCGGAAAGGGCGTTTAGGGCGGATATTCTGCCGTCGAAAACAACTCCCAGCGCAAACGGCAGCGCGGCGGCTGTCAAAACGGACGCCGCGAACAAAAACGCGCGCGGGCGGCGCATCTGCGGCTCCACGAGCTTTTCCGAAAACTTTTCGAGGAAAGTCGGGCGCAATCCGCCCCTCGAAATGCCCACGGCGAACGCCGGAAGCGCCAGCACGGAAATCGCCGCCGACGCAGCCACTCCCGCGAATCCGAAAATCCCGAGCTGCGCCATTCCCCCGCCGAGGCACGCCACGGCGGCGAACGCCAGCAGGGTTGTTGCGCAAATGACGGAAACGGGCCTTAAAAGCGCTCCGGCAGTCTTGGCGGCGAAATCTATTCCGAATTTCCCGCGCAAATCGAGCGGGTACAATATGTGTATGGCGTAGTCTATCCCTACCCCCATGGCGATGGACGCAAACGCCACCGATATGGACGAAATCTCGTCAAACGCCGCCCACGCAAAGCAAAACGCCGCCGCGCTCCCCAATAGCGAAGGCGCGACCGCCGCGAGCGCGAACAGCCTGTTGCGGAACGCGAACATGCAGAGCGCGAGCATCAGCGCGCACGTCGCGGGAAGGCACGCGGAGGAATCCGCGCGCGCAATTCGCGCGTTGTCGGCGGATATTCTGTGCGCGCCCGCCCAGTCGATTTCGGCGCCCGGAAACGCCCGTTCCGCCGCCGCGACCGCTCCGGCGGCCGCGGCGCACACGCGAGCGGCCTCGTCCGAATCGCGCGGGTCGGCGGGCGCGCGCGCGACGAGCAAAAAATTCTTTCCGGAGGCGTCCGATACGAGAGAGCCGTCGGACGACGCGCCCCCCATGCCACGCGCCAAGTTTTTCAAGTTCGCGAGAACCGCCGGCACCGCGCCGACAGGATCCGATAAAAACGCCGCCTTGAAAGCGGGCGCCTCAAAACCCGCCATCCTGCGCATGTAAAAGGCAAACCGCTTGCGAATTTCCACCTTTGAAATGGCGCGCTCCAAAGCCGCGGGGTCGTCGAACAGCGCGGGGTACGCGCGGAAAATTTCGGGCGCGGCCTTCGCGGGATCCGGAAATTCCGCAAAGCCGAACCCCTCCTTGGCGAGCTCCCCTTTCAGTGCGAGGGCGCAATTCCGCGCGGTTTCGGAGCCGCTCGCCGAAACGTTAAAATACAGGGAATCCGACGCCCCGAACCACTTTGCCGCCCTCTCGGCGTTCTCTATCCGCGCGTCCCTGAACGGCAGCAGGTCGAATGCGTCGGTTTTAAAGGGCGCGGCCTTTGCGGCAAAAAACGCCGCAACGCACATTGCCGCAAACGCGGCGGCAAAAAACGGGCGGCGGCGGTATGCGAACCTGACGAATTTTTCGGCAAAATTCATTCCGCTACGGAGAGCCTCCTCAAAAATTTTCTCGGCAGAACGAGCGACATGAAGGCGAATCCGGCGTTCATCGCCGAAAACCGCGCGGTGTCGGCAATCGGGCGGTAATGCGACGCGCGCAGGCTTTCCTCGGTGTATATAGCCGGCACTTCGACGGGGATTATCTCTATTCCCGCCCACGCCGCGCGGACGAGCAACTCTGCCTCGTAGGCGAATCCGCCGCGCGAAATTTTCAGCCGCGAAACCTTTTCGAGCGGATAGCACCTGTACCCGCACTGCGTGTCGCCCAAATCAACGGATGTCTCGAACCTGAACCAGAAGTTTGAAAATTTGTTCATGAACCTTCTGGCGGGCGGGACTGACTTCCCTGAAAAGTCGCGCACGCCCGCTATTATCGCGCCCGGGTTTGCGCGCGCCGCCTCCGCGAACTTTCCGAAGAGCTCCGGCGGGTGCTGCCCGTCGGCGTCGAGCGCCACGGCGTGCGTAAAGCCCCTCGCCGCGGCCTCGGCGAATCCGGCCTTCAAAGCCTCCGCCTTGCCCCGATTGCGCGGGAACCTCAAAACCTCGCACATCGGCGACTGGGCGGGCGCCGGAACGTCCGAGCCGTCGTCAACGACAATCGCGAACGTTCCCGCCGGCAGCCCGCGCACGACGCCGCGCACCGTATCCGCGTTGTTGTGGCACGGAACCAGCGCGCAAATCCGCACGCACGGAGGCGGCTCGCTTTGAACTTGAAATGAATCTCCCATCTGTTAAATATGGGGGGATATTTTTATAAAACACCAGAACCATTGCAACACTAATGCCCAACAATCAGCAAAAGCTGTCGCGCAGGAGGGAAGTTTCGCTTCTGCTGAAAGAAAAGCTCATCGAGGCTCTCGACATACCGTACGAGCCGCGCGACATTGGCGAGGACATCGCCCTGATAGGCTCGGGGCTCGGGCTCGACTCGCTCGACGTGCTCGAAATCGTCCTGTGCGTGGAAAACAATTTCGGCGTAAAGATACCCGAGGGGCAGACGCTCGCGCTGAGGTCGCTCAACACCCTCGCGGACTTCATAATTTCGGAGCAGGATAAAAAATGAGGGAACTTCCGCTAAAAGATTTTTGGGCGAAGCTCGGCGCGAACTTCGGCGAGCTCGGCGGCGCGCAGTGCGCCGCAAACTTCGGGAACCCCGAAGCCGAATACTCCGCCCTGCGCAATTCCGCCGCCCTGTGCGACTTTTCATTCGTCCGAATCGCGGAATTCCCCGAGTCCGACGGCATAGACTTTCTCGACGGAAAGCTTGCGGCAAACATTTTGAAGCTGCGGTACGGCAGGATAATCGACACGTTCCTCGCCTACCCCGACGGCAGAATCGCGGCGGAAGCGTTCGTTGCCAACATAGACGACAAAGTTTTCGCCGTGCTCGAATCGCTCGAAGACTCTTCCGGCCCGCTCGCGGAGGGCGGCGGGCGCGACGCGACGGGGGATTTCGCGGTTCTCTCCGTGGACGGCCCGCGCGCGTGGGAAGTCGCCAGAGACATTTTCGGCTCCGACATATTCAACCTGCCGTACCTCGCGGTGGAAAAATACGAATTTGAGGGCGAGCCCGCTTACCTCATGCGCAACGGGAAGACCGGCGAATTCGGATACTCCTTCGCCGTCCCCGCGGCGAACGCCGAAAAGCTCGCGCAAAGGCTGCTTGAATCCGTCAAAAAAGCCGGCGGAATGCCATGCGGGACGGACGCCCACGCGGTGGCGAGGCTCGAGAGCGGATTTTTCAACATATACAAGGAGGGAAAATCCGTCGGAAACCCGATTGAGCTCTGCCTGCAATGGATGGCGGACTTCTCGAAAGAGTCTTTCACGGGCTCCGGCGCGATTTTCAAAGCCCGCGAAGCCGGAGCCGCCGCGAGGATAACTGCGGTGCGCGGCGCGGGCGTGAGCGCCGGCGCGCGCGTTTTCGACGGCGGATGCGATATAGGGGAAGTCAAAGTAGCCATGCGCTCGACGCAGCTCGGCGACAACATAGGGCTCGCGCTCATAAAGTCGGACTTCGCGTACCCGTCGCTCGAGCTCTCCTCCGCCGCCGGAGGGGAACCGGACATATTCACGGTCTCCCGCCCGATGACGGTCTCCGAAAGCCTTGTAAGGGGAATGCAGCAGTAATGCCCCGGAGGATAACGCGCAGGCTCGCGGTGGCGCCCGAATTTCGGGACATCGACATCATGGGGGTGGTCCACAACTGCGTGTACTTCGAGTGGTTCGAGCGCGGAAGGCTCTCGATAATGAACGAAGTCCTCAGCCTCGACGACGCCCGCCGCCTCGACATCGCCGTTCCCGTCGTAAAAAATTCGTGCGAATACTTCGCCCCCGTGAGAATCGGCGACAGGCTCGAACTGCTCACGCGGCACAAAATCGACGACGCCTTTTCCGGAAAGCTGGAATTTTCCCACGAGCTGCGCAACGCCGAAACCGGCGCGCTCCACGCCTGCGGAGAATGCGTCTGCGCGCTCGCAAACATGCGGACGATGAAGCTTTTGAGGGAATTCGCGCCGGAGATTATGGAAAAATACCGACGGTTAAAATGACATGAAAGACAAAATCGCAATAGTCACGGGCGGCTCCCGCGGCATAGGCGCGGCGATAGTCAAAAGGTTCGCCGCCGCGGGCGCCAAAGTTTATTTTACGTACGCAAACTCCGAATCCGCCGCGGCAGAGCTCGCCGCCGAAACCGGAGCCTCCGCCCTGCGCTGCCGCCAGGGCGACCCCGTCGCCATAGCCGAAGCAGTCGACAAAATATATTCCGAGAGCGGCGCGATAGACGTTCTCGTCAACAACGCCGGAATAACGCGCGACGGATTCATGATGACCATGCCGCAATCCTCGTGGCGCGAAGTGCTCGACACAAACCTCGACGGAGCGTTCGCGTGGACAAAATGCGCGGCAAAGAAAATGTACGCGAAAAAGTCGGGCTCGATAATTTTCGTGTCGTCGGTCTCCGCGCTCGTTGGAGTCGCGGGACAGGCGAATTACGCGGCGAGCAAGGGGGCGCTGTGCGCCCTCGCGAGGGCATGCGCCGCGGAGCTTGGAGCGAAAGGCATACGCGCAAACGCGATCTGCCCGGGATTCATAGAAACCGACATGACCGCCAAAATTCCGCGCGACATCGCCGCCAGGCAAAGGGAGAGAATAGCGTTAAAGCGCTTCGGCAGGCCCGAAGAAGTCGCCGAAGCCGCCTTCTTCCTCGCCTCCGGCGCCTCCTCCTATATAACGGGCCAAACCCTCACAATAGACGGCGGCCTGACCGGCTGCGCGTGAGAATGAATTGTAAAGGTTTATAGCTCATTTATTCCTCATCTCGCCACATCTTAAACGGAAATGTTCAACGCTGCGCAAACGGTTCAATAAAAAACGCCAAATCATGTCCGCGAATATTTCCTACAACGGCATTTGTATATTTAGCGCTCGTTCAATAGCTTTGTCCATGTCGTAATATTTATAGTCTCCAAGGCGTCCCAAAAAGCATAGATTTTCCAACTTTCGCGCCTCACACAAATACTTATTATATAAAGATAAATTTTCTTCTGTTTGAATAGGATAATATCTGCCGTTATATCCTATTTGAAACGGATGCGGATATTCAAACACCACGCTCGTCTTCGGAGATTTCTCGCCTAAATAATATTTAAATTCGTGAATTCTTGTAAAATCATAATTACACGGATAATTTACTACACTGTTGCTCTGAAAATATTCCATTTCAAACGAATAGTACTTAAACTCCAAGCTGCGATACGGCAGAACGCCGAACTTATACCCGAAAAATTCATCAATACTTCCCGTATGATAAACAGCCTTGTATTTACCGCATTCTTCTGACTTTTCAATTTCTTCGCCAAGATACACTTCGATATTTTTATCATCGAGCATATTTTTCACTAAATTCGTATACGTCAACATGCGCGGCATTTCCTCCTCCGACGCATCCGCGTTTTTTGAAGGCAACTGATTTTTTTTTGAAGGCAACTGATTTATAATACAAAATCAGCGCGCCCTTTGGAATATTCCGCAAACTTTGCGCAAAACTTATGAAAGCAATCCCGCCGCCCGACTTCCGAACAACCCGCAAGCCCTGACGGCCAATGCAAAAGAATACCGAATCACTTCCAGCCTGTTCGCATATGTTTCAATCTACAAATCGCAAAGGTTCCCACGCGCAGCGATACGACTTTCAAACCGACAAAGCCGTCGCAAAACGCGGCAAGATTGCATTCCATAATGAGCGTTTTTACGCCATGGTTTATAGCGTCGCCCGAAAAATCCGGACTGGAAAACTGTGGTAATGCCGGATTTCCTGAAAATAAAAAAGCCCCTTATTCTGGCAAATTGCCGCCAATATAAAGGGCCAAAGTTATACAATCCTAAAAATATAGCCGGATATTCAACTGCCGCACCCGCCAAGAAATTCCGCCGGCATTTTCCCGCGACAAAATTCTCTATGCGCTACTCGGCAAACGCGATGTCAGGATCGAGCGCGAGGGTTATCCTGTACTGGATTCCCGGGCGCATTACGAGCGGCCTTTCGCGCGAGTACACCTGCAAATAGTGTATGTTGCCCCAATAGGAACGGTACTGCGGGTCGTTGGTTACGATCTCCGTGTCGAGCCAGTTGCCCTGGAAGTCGTCCTTCTCTATGCTGACCCCGAGCCCGTTTTGGCCTATCGCAAACGACATCGGAACGTGGTATTCGGAATGCGGCGAGCCTATGGCTACCACCAGGCGCATCTTGTCGAGAGTCGTCTGGTTGGAGACGGAGTACACGAAATCCCCAACAATTTTGTTGCCCGAAAACGACCACGAAACTTTGCACGACCCAAGCCCCTTGACGATTTCGCCGTCAGCGGTTATGAGATCCGGCTGTTCGTACCTGAAAAAGTAGGAGTTTCTGAGCCCGAGCCCCGAAGTGCAGCGCTTTCCGTAATAGGAGGGCGTCGTCACCTTGTCGCCGAAAGTGAGCTCCGGAACCAGCACGGGAAGATATTTGCCCGCCGGCCAATCGAACACGCCCGGCATGTGCGGGAATGCGAGCGACGACGAAACCCCGCGCGCCCCCGGAGCCGAAAGCGGCAGGTGGACGTGCAACCCCGTGTCGGCGTTCATGTAGATGAAAAGCCCCTGCTCTTTGCGCGGGGAATTGTCGAGCATCACGTATTTGCCGTAGGAAGACTGGACGGAACTCTTGGGCTCGAGCTTGCGGCCGACCGTCTTGGCGAGGCGCGCCCACTGGCAGAGGTAGCGCGCGGCGTCGAAATTTGCCATGCGCGTCGTGCACGAGGCGTCGGCGCTGCGCTCCGCGTCGCGGATTACGAGGTACCCGTGCTCCTGGTCGAGATACGTCATGAAGAAAAACTGGAAGAGGCGGCGGAGAATGTCCATGTACTCGGGCATTTTGTCCTCCGAAATCCAGCCGTCGCGCATCGCCTGCAAAATCATGGATATGCAGTGCATCTGCCCGTACGCGCCGATGTTGCGCCCGTACGCCCACCCGAGCCCGTCGGAGCGCACTATGTCCGGCAATATCCTCAGATACTTTTCGGCAAAAGTGCGCAGGCTCGGAATTTTCCGGTCGCGCAAGTGCATGTTTGCGTGAAGCTGCAAAGACTGGCGGATGAACACGAACGACACTATCCCGTAGATGTCGAACACTCCGTCGATTCCGAACGACGGCTTGTCGTCAAAATATTTTCCGCGGGAGGTCTGCTCTATGCGCTCGAGAAATTTGTCTATGAGCTTGCCGGTTTCGTCCTTTTTGCTCAGCCCCATGCTGAACCGCGCGACGGCTTTGGCTATGTTGAAAATCTGCAAATGGTCTTCGTAGTCGCTGCGCGCGAGAAGCCGCTTGTCGAGATTTTTGCGCGTCTCCTCCGAAAGTTTTTCCCATACGAGGTTCCTGTCCTTCGACGGGCCGAACGCAAGCAGCCCGAGCGACGAGTACGCAAGGCCGTCCTCGGTGTACTCCTTGTCGTTAGTCTGGGCGGTTATGCAGGCTGCGGTGAGATCGACGATATTGCTGCCGTCTATTTCCGTAAGGCCCGTCGCCCTGTGGAATTCGCCGAGCGCCATAGCTGCGTGCCCGGGCTCGCAGTCGAAGGAGGATTCGCTTTCAACCGGAACAATCGATCCGTCCGGATTTATGGCCCCTATGTTTCTGCCCAAAATGGATTGGGCCATATCCATACATTGCGCGGAAAAATTAAGCATCTAAAAATCTCGCAGGTTCTATTGGTAAAAGAATATCCCCGATAACTTGCGCGTTCCGGAATTCAATGTCAACACTTTTAGATTCGAGGAGGAAACGGCGTCGAAAAAGTTTTTTCGCGGCTGCCAAAGGGCGGACCGTCGGCGAACCGCGGGCGGTAGGAAGGATTGAGCAAATCGAATTTGAATAATTATTATGAAATAATTTAATAATAATTCATAATATTTTTTTGTTGATAATATTAGATTGTGATTCATTGTACATCCGAGAATGAAGAACTCGGCAACCATTAATTATATCAGGAGGACCATTTCCGTTTCTCCGGAAGTGGACGGCACAATAGCAAACTTCGCCGAGCGCGAATTCAGCGGCAACGCGAGCGCGTTCATCGCGCATTGCGTCATACAATACCTTACCTGCCGCGCCTGCCGGAAAGTTGAGTTTGAGCGGGAAAAAGACGGCTGCGAGGAAGAGGCGGAAAAGAGCGCGTAAAAATCGCGCGCCTTTGCCTCGCATTTGCGCGCGTCGCCCCCATTCGCTTTGCGGCGGCGCGCCGAGCTGCCTTTCTCGGGATCCCTGCGGGCGTGCCGCTTTCCCACATCATATGCAGAACCGTCCCGAACGCGGCAGGCTTCGGCGCCGGATATGCCGCCCGCTCGAAACGACGGGCAAATACGAAAGCTCAAGCCTGCCCTCCTGCGCGGCGGCGGGGCTGCGCCTGCCAATTAGCCGCCCGATTTCCCCCAATACTGCCCCTATTTCCGCTTCGGTTTTTACGGCTTTTATTTCCATTGCAGACCTTACATTGAATTGCGCCGCAAATCCGGCGCTCACTCCTCTATGTCGGTGGATCCGGAAATCCAGCGGCAAAATTTTTCGAGCATTTCGCGCGAGCGTGCCTTGAAATCCGAGAGCTCCGCGGAAGGAGTTTTCACTATAACGGCAAAGAGCCTCTTTTCCGCCTCCGGAAGCCGCGCGAAAAAATCCTCCCTCACTGGATAGCCCTCGTCGCGGACGAGGAGGTACAGAAATTTCAGGCGCACGGCCGGCGAGGGCATTCCGGCGTCTATCGCGTCGAGGCTGCGGCGCAAACGCGCGGAGAGCCTGGCGGTGTCCTCTATATGCCGCCCGTTGCGCCTCACCACACCCGCGATTGCGGCGGCGTCCTCGAACGCGCCGTAATCGGAGGCTATCGCAGTGCGCCGCCGCCTTATTTCAAAGCCCCCCACGAATTTCAGGTCGCCGGAGGACGACGGGTTGAGGGACGCCTCGATGTCGTCGAAAATATCCGGAAGCGCGGAGGTTTTTTTTGCGGAAATCCTTTTCATCAGGGAAAGCGCGCCGAGGCGTCCGGAAAACGCCTCTATGTACAGCGAGCTCTCCCCGCGCAAATCGCGGCAGAGGACGGTTATGTCGTCGGCTAAAATTTCCCCGCCCAACGCTCAGCCCTCTTTTTCGGCGGGAAGCCGCTTTGAGCCTGCGCCCGTCCATTTCGGGACGACCGCACCTCCCGAAATTATGAGCTTCATGGCGTCCCCCACCGTCATGTCGAGATACGTCAGATCCCCCTTCGGAACCATTATCAGAAATCCGCTCGTCGGGTTAGGGGTCGTCGGGACGAAGACGTTTACCACGATTTCTCCGGTGCGCTCCTGGATTTCCCCCTGCGCCTCGCTCGTGACAAACCCCACGGCATAGAGGCCGGCGCGGGGGAACTCGAGCATCACGACGCTCTGGAAAACCGCCTTGTTCTGCTTGGAAAACGTGTCGACTATCTGCTTGACAGTCCTGTAAACGAGCCCGACCCCGGGTATCCTGTTTATGGCGGACTCCGAAATCCCTATGAGTATCCGCGCGAAAAAGAATTTGGAAAGAGCGCCGAGAAGCGTTATGAAACACAGCGCCACGATAGTGGAGGCGAGGTCGAGGGCGAGCCCCCCGAGCCCCGCCGAGGGAAGCGCCGCGTCGAACCGCCTGAATATCGGCGCGAACAACAGCTGCGACACGGGAGCGCCTATGTTGCGAACCAAAAATACGATGACAAACAGCGTCACCGTCAGGGGAAGCGCGACTATCGTCCCCGCCAACAGGTAATTGCCGAATTTTTTTATCATTTTTACCGCCGCTTGAAATTGAATACGGGCTTGCGGAATTTCGCGTCCAAAACCGCCATCGCCTCGGCCTCCGCCGCGCGCATTTTTGCGGCGTCCTCCGGCGAAATGTCGTCGACGCCCGCCAGATGGAGGTATCCGTGGGCGACGTACAGGCAGAGCTCGCGCGAGGGCGTGTTGCCGAAGTCCCCCGCCCTTTTCAGCGCGGTTTCGGCGCACGCGCATATCTCGCCGGCAAATCCGTCTTCGGGATCCCCCTCAAAAGTGATGACATCCGTGGGGTCCGGATTGTTCATAAAATCGGCGTGTATTCCGGCGATTCCCGAATCGTCAAAAAACGCCACCGAAAGATCTCCGGACGGCGCGCGCAGACGCGCGGGGAGGTTCGCGTCGAGGGCGCGGACGAACGCGCGCACCCTCCGCGGCTCGAAATCGAGCAGCCCCGACATGTCCAGAATGTCAATCCGCCTTCCGTTCACGGCATCAAATCCTGCACGCGCTTTAAAGAGTCCGCGGCGTCCTGGCGGTCTACCGCGGAATTGAGTTCGAGCGTGAATATGTGCTTTTGCGGGTCGAAGAACCGCGAGAGCGCGCGAAAGTCGATGGCGCCCGAGCCGATCGCCACGTGGTCTCTGCCGTTTTCGGTGCAGTCGTGCAGGTGCCAGCCCACCTGGTACCCGGCTATGGATTCGGCAAACTCCATCTGCGTGCAAAACCCCGAAAGCTGCTTTATCATCGAATGCCCGACGTCGTGCCATGCGCGCACCTGGGGAACCTCCGCAAAAGCCCTCATCAGCTCGCAAAAGTTGGACTCCAACGGAATATCCGCAACATGCTCGCGGTTTTCGATGCACAGAAAAATCCCCTTTTCGCGCGCGCTTTCGGAAACCGCGGCGAAATTGGCGACCATATTGGCGTAGTCCCTCTTCGAGCGGCGCGCGGCTGAGCCCAAAAATTTTTTCAACGCCTTCTGGTACGCTTCATTTTCGGCAAGCCCCGCATACTCCTTTTTTTCGAGAAACTCCTCGACTTTCGCCCCGGGCCTGAAAAAGAAATACGAGAGCGAGCCCGCATGGCAGACGAGCGCCTTCGAGCCCGCCGCCGCGCCGAATTCGAGGGAATTTCCGGTGTGCCTGATCCACTGCGAAGATTCGCGCGCGGAGGGGGTGGAGGGCGAATAGAGGTCGGGCGAAGGGCCGGTTGTGTACGGCGGAATCGGGCAGAAATTGTGGGTAGAGGAAACTTTCACGACGCCTTCGGAAACGGCTTTCAAAATCCCCCCGACCGCGGAGACGGGCGTCGAATGGCCTATCTCCACATACTCGTACCCGAGCTCGGCGGCGTCGCAGAGCATCGCGTAACCGTCGTCGCCGAACCTGCGCTGGAGATAGCTTGTGGAAAGCGATATTATCGGTTTCATCTTGCCCATATCCTGAGCGACGACAGCATGAAATATTCCATCGCGGGCGCGTCGGGCATATTGAGCTCCATGTACGCCGCAGCCTTTTCGAGCGCGCCGACTGCCCTTGCTATCTTCACCGCGGGCACGCCGTTGCCGCCGAGCGCGCAGCCGACGCACGCATCCTCGACGTCCGCCAAAAGCCTCTTGCGCAGGGCGCGCCTCTCGCTGGCGCGGACGGCCTCGAGCATCTCGTCGTCGAGCTCGTCCTCCGCGTCCTCGTCCATTTCGGAGAGCTCGTCCGCCAACCGCCCGAGTATCGAGCCGAAGCGCGCCACGAGCGCGTAGCAGCCCATGACCGCAGCGGACACCCCTCCCCTGCGGATTCCGCCCATGAGCGACTTCTGCCACTTCTTGAAATCCTCGAGCCATTCGAGCCACTCCTCGTCGCCGAGCGGCTCGGGCTCGGATTCCACGCGCAGGGCTATGCACCGGCTCCTTATGGTGTCGAGCAAATCGTTGGGGCGCGTGGTGAGCATGAATATGGTCGTGTCCGGCGGGGGTTCTTCGAGGGTTTTCAAAAAGGCGTTGGCGGACTCGGCGTTCATCCTGTCGGCCTCGTGGACGATGGCGACCTTGCGCCCGCCGAGCGCCGACGACTGGCGGATGTCGCGCAAAAGCTTTCTCATCGTGTTCGGAGGCCAGTCGCCGCCCGCCCTGTCGGCGGAGCTGCCGATTTTTATCAGGCGCATTTTGCCCTCCGGACGCAGCTCGAACAAATCGGGGTGCCTCGCGCACGGGCGGCCCAAAAGAAGGCTTGCGACATCGCGCGCCACGGCTTCGAGCGCGGGCGCGGAGTTTCCGTACAGCAAAATGGCGTGGTGCAACCTGCCGTTGCGCAGGGCGCGGCGCAGGATTTCGCCCGCTTTCGGCGCGGAGCTCACGGCAGCCTCCCCTCCACGGCGCGGAGAATTTTTCCGAAAGTCTCAGCCTTGTCTCCGGACGAATCGACGACGGCGAACCTGTCTGGGCGGCGTCGGGCGAGGCCTAGGAAACCCTCGCGCACCTTTTGGTAAAATTCGAGCCTCTCCGACCCCATTCTGTCGGGCGCCCCGCCGTCCCTCGAACGGGCGCGGGCCAGCCCCTCGCGGGGGTCGATGTCCAACACCACGGTCAAGTCAGGCGCAGCGGAGCCGGCGGCAAAGGCGTTCAGGAAGTCGACGCTTTCGGAGTCTATCGCGCGCGCCGCCCCCTGGTAGGCGCTCGTGGAGTCGTAAAACCTGTCGCATATCACGATTTTTCCGGCGTCGAGCGACGGCCTTATAAGCTTGTCCACGTGCTCCGCGCGCGCGGCCTCAAACAGGAGTATCTCCGTCCGCGCCGACATTCCCGCGCCCTCGCGCGCGTCGAGCAGAAGCTCCCTGATTTTTTCCGAAAGGGGCGTTCCTCCGGGCTCGCGCGTGACGACGCATTCGCGCCCCTTGCCCGCGAAATATTCGGAAAGCAGCCTTATGTGCGTGCTCTTGCCGCACCCCTCGCCGCCCTCGAACGTTATGAAAAACCCCCTCCGCATTAACGAAAATCCCGCGCCGGCTACAAATTCCGCGCGGCCCCCCGCGCCGCCCCCAGAAGGGCGGCGGAATTTTTGAAAAACTCCGTACCGGCGACTATCGTGTCCGCCCCGCGCCCTATGCAGGCCGCCACGTTGCCAGCGGTGATCCCGCCGTCAACCTCTATCCGGAAAGATAGCTTCATCTCCTCCCTCATCCGCGCGAGCGCAGAAATTTTTTCGAGGGCGACAGGGTTGAAAGACTGCCCGCCAAACCCGGGCTGGACGCTCATCACGAGAACGAGGTCCACCCTCGGCAGGTACTCCGCCACCTCCCCCACGGGGGTTTGGGGATTGAGCGTAATGCCGATTTTCCTGCCCGCAAAATGTATGTCGTCGAGCGTGCCGGAAATCGGGTAGTCGGGCTCCACGTGCACCGAAATCAAATCCGCGCCCGCCTTTGCAAAGGGCTCTACGTACAGGTTGGGATTGTCGAGCATAAGGTGCACGTCGTAAAACATGTCCGGAAACCGCGCTTTCAACGCCTTCACCACCCCGGGGCCGAATGAGAGATTCGGCACGAAGTGCCCGTCCATGACATCGACGTGGACCCATTTGAGCCCCGCCGCCCCGATCGCCGCCACGGATTCCCCGAGAGCCGCGTGGTCGCCGCCGAGAATCGACGGCGCGATTTCGAGGGAGTTTACCATATTCCTATCACGGCGTCCTTTATCTTGTCGCCGAGCTCCCTCATCAGCACGGGCATGCTCTCGTATTCGTTTGAAATCAGGTTGTCGTTGGCGCCGGTGTAGACGGTTATGAACGCCCTGACGGGGCGGTCTTTGAAAACAACCTGCCCGTTGGAGCGCATCAGCGTGCACGAGGCTGTTGCGGTTATGCGGTAAGAAGCCGCGAGCGCCGTATCGCGCTCCTTGGTCGCTATCGGAACTTTTTCGTAGTCTACGATGGTCGTGGAGAGAACCGCCTGCGCCTCGCTCTGGTAGGCGACGCGCAAATCCGGAACCTGCATCAGCGCCTTGGAAATCGCGTTGGTGAGAATCGGCGCCGCCTGCGGCGCGAACGACACGTTGCGCACCGGCTGCACATACACCGATGAAAACGGAAGGTTCGTAGCCGTCCCCGCGAGCCTGTAATTGGAACATCCGGAAAATGCGGCCGCCAGGCAGGCCGCTGCAATTATCGCAAAAATGTTTCTCATAATACCCCGTCCGTTGCGCCGTCTATCTGCGACTGCGTCCACTGGTAGAAGCCGTCGTCAAAAAGGTAGTCTCCAAGCCCCTCGCCGTACATCGGCGCAAATCCCTCGTAAGACTCAACCGAACCGTCGGGCATGACTTTTTCAACGACCGCCGCCCCGGGCGTTTCGAGGAACTGGTCCACCGACATCTCCTCAAAAGACTCGCTGTTGAGCTTTTCGACATGCGTGTCGTCCTCCAGCTCCGAGAGGCCCATCGGGCGGTAGCGGCCCCATATCCAGTCGTAGGGGGTCATGGGCGGCGGCACGCCGTCGCGGATTTTTTTGAGCTGCGCCTCCGCCTCCTTTGCCGCAGGGCTGTTTGGGGCTATGGTTATCGTCTCGTTGTAAAATATCGAGGCCGCGACGCCGTTGTTGCGGTAGTAATAATAAAAATCGCCCATCACGAGCCTGCTGCGCGCGTAGGTGTCTTCCATCTCCTCAAGCCCCTGCTCCGCGTTGGCGACCTGCGATTCGTTGGGGAAAAGTATGAGGTAGTCCTTGAAAAAGCTTATCGCGCTGCGCGTAGGGCTCTGGTCGTAGGGCGCGCCCTCGACGAGCGACCGATAGACTTTCGCCATCTGCAAATAGGCGTCGGAGGCGAATATGCTCTTGGGATAGTTGTTTATCAGCCTGTCGAGCGCATCGAACGCCTGGTCGGGCTTGTCCTCCTGCTCGGCGATGAGCGATATGTTCATCAGCGCTATGGGAGAATAATCGCTGTACGGGGCGTCCTTGACCACGGATTCGTAAATTTTTACGGCGTCGTTGTAGTTCGTAAACCACGGAAACCACCCCCACAAGTATGGGGTCTCGCCGCTCTGTATGGTCGCCGCAACGTCGTACTCCGCGCCGATAATCTGGTTGAAGCGCGGATAGTCCGGATACTTCTTCACGATTTCCTGCAAGGACTCGTAGGCGTCCATAAACTGCCCGCGTTTGAGATACGCCTGCGACATCTGGTAGTATGCCTCGGGCGCGAAAATAGAATTCGGGTAGTCCGTCACCACTATGCGGTAGTAGCCGAGCGCCGCCCAGTAGTCGCCGGCGTCAAAAGCCTTTTTGCCCTCGTTCATTGCCTCGAGCGCGTTCTGGACGTTGACATTTTCGCCTATGACGTTGGCGAGCACGCCCCCCTGAACCTGCCAGCCCCTGTCGGGCGTCCACACCAGATCCGCCCGCGCCGCGGCGCACGCCAGGCAAGCCGCGGCAACGGCCGCGCGCCATATGAGTGAAGTGATTTTCATTTTCCAACGCATTAGAATATTAAAAACGGGCAAATGGCAACAGAAAAGCTGACGCCTTTTTTTTCCGCCGCCGGTTTTGCGGGCACCCCTCCCTACGCGCGAACCGCCGACGCGAGCATTTTTCCTGAATCCCCGACCGCCTCGAGGCGCGCGAGCGCCGGAGTGTTTTTCAGCCCCTTCCCCATGCCGGAGACGCATACCTGGATATAGTTGTCGGTGCGCGCCATATAGCGGCCGTCCGGCAGCATGTTTTCGAGCAGAACGGGGCGGGTCTTCCCGATCTGCGATTCCATGAACGCCCTGCGCATTCCGGCGGCGGCCGCGCGCAAATCGTCCGACCTCCGGCGGCGCGTCAGCGGGTCGGGCGTTTCGGCGGACATGGAGAATGCGGGGGTTCCCGGGCGGGGCGAAAACGCGAACACGTGCGCGTAGGAAAGCCCGCTCGAAAGCATCGCCGCCTTTGTTTCGAGATAATCGCAATCGCGCTCGAACGGGTGGGCGCAGATTATGTCGGCGCCTATTGAAATGTCGGGGCAAACGGATTTCGCGCGCGCCACGAACCCGAGAAACTCCGAAGCGGCGTTCCTGCGGCGCATGGCGGACAGCACGCGGTCGCACAGGCTCTGCGCCGAAACGTGGAAATGCGGCTGCAATTTGTGCGAAGGGTCGGCCGCGCGCTCCAGCAGGGCCTCCGCGGGCATGTCTTGCGGCTCCACGCTCCCGAGGCGCACGCGCAAAAGCCCCGGGAGGGCGTCGAGCGCGTCGATTACCCCGACAATCCCGCGTTCTTGCGACGAAAATTTCGTCAAATTTATGCCCGTCAAAGTTATCTCCCTCGCCCCGCGCGAAACGAGGCTGCGCGCGTCCGCCATTATTTCGTCGAACCCCCTGCTGCGCGGCCTCCCGCGGGCGCGCGGAATTATGCAGTAAGAGCAGCAGTTGTCGCAGCCGTCCTGAATTTTCAGGCTGACGCGCTCGTCGATAAACCCCTCCGAGGAAAGCGACAGGGGCGCGCCGTGCTTTCCGCCCGCCGGAGAAACATCGACCTTTGCCGAATCCGCGGAGATCAGCATTCCGACGACCTCCGCCTTTTTGGAGTTTCCCGCCACGACAAGGACGTTCGGGAGCTTTGCGGCCTCTTCCGGCGAAGTCTGGGCATAGCAGCCGGTCACGGCTATCGGGGAATCCGGATTGGCGCGCGCGAAAACGCGGATTTCCCTCCGCGTCTTGGCCTGCGCCAAAACTGTCAGCGCGCAGGAGTTCACCACCGCGAAATCCGCCCTCTCCCCCCATTTCACGACCTCAAGGCCGAGCGCGCGCGCCGAGTCCGCAATCGCGAGCGACTCGTATGCGTTCACCCTGCACCCGAGCGTGCATATCGAAATTTTTTTGGACATCGCCCCGCCTTAAAAACCGCCTAAAACGCCCCGCCTATGCCGCGGGCGCCGAAAAAAAAAGCCCCGCCTTGCGGAGCTCGCCAAAATTGCCGCGCAAGCTCAGCGCGAGCGCACGCGCGAAAACTTCTTCTGGAACTTCTCGACGCGGCCCGCAGTGTCCACGAAGCGCTTTTCGCCGGTGTACGCGGGGTGGGAGTCGCTCGTCACGTCGCGGGTGACCATATAGCAGTCCACGCCGTCGATTTTTTCGACCTGCTTGCTCTTCATCGTGGAGCGGGTGACGAAGCGCGCGCCGCTGGATACGTCTACAAAGCAGACGGGATGGAAGTCGGGATGAATTTTGTCTTTCATTCTGCTGTGAACTCCGAAAGCTGATTAGCCCTGCTTCGCCTTGAAGCGGGGATTGGTTTTGTTGATGATGTAAACGCGGCCCTTCCTGCGCACGACCTTGCAGTCGGGATGGCGCGTTTTCAAAGACTTGATGGATGATACGACTTTCATGTCAACACTCTCTTCTCGTTGCTTGATTTATTTAAAAGACGTTTAAGAAATACGCCTCCCCAAACTTTGTCAACATTTTTATGAAAAAGGCGGCGGCACCGTTTCCATACGAGCTCCAACCGCCCCTATGGCGGTCGGCATAGCCAATGAGCCTATCCAGTTTTGCCGGCGATATTGTTTTTCATTTTTCCAGGCTAAAATAGCCAGTCCCCTCCCGAACGCCCCGTCGCTTTCGGGCTTATGCAAAATTCAGGCGGGCATAGGGGACAGCCGCCATTGGAGCGCTGCACCCTCTGGCGGCTTCCGGCGGAACTGTTGCAAAATCAGAATCCGTAGGACCCCGATATTATTATTACATAACACGGCGAGCAGAAAGTGGGGTTTGTCATAATCGTCGTGGCGCAGCATATTCTTTCGGGGCTGGAGCAATTGTAGCATTTGTCGCCCCTGGCGGCGCACGGTGTCTTGCGCCCGAGCCTTTTGGCGTTCAGCGGGGCGGCGATGTTCTTGGCGCGCCATACCGCCTTTTCGAGATTGTCTTCGAGCTTGTTTTCGCCGCAGACAATAAACACCGCCTTGCGGTCGGGGCCGTAAAAAGTTGAGGCGACGCGGTTGCCGCGCCCGTCGATGTTTACTATTTCGCCGCCCGCGCCCAGGGCGTTCGCGCTCGAAACGTAGTACTCGGCGCCGGCGGCGTTGCGCATGGTGTTTTCGTCGCGGTCGGGCGCGCCGTGCCAATATACTTTGTTGCCCTTTGAGAGGAGTTCGTAAAGCCCGAGCTCCGCGACGGTGGCGGAACCGCCAATCCCGACTGTGGCTCCCGAGCCTACGGTTTCGGCGACAAAGCGTTTAGCGGCTTCCGCGTCTTTGAAATAAAACGCCTTGAAGCCTCTGGAGCGGAAATTTTTCAAAACCTGTTCCATTTGCATGCGGGCATTGTCGCAAAACCCGCCGCCGGCGTCCAGACTTTTCGCGCGCCGCGCGGCGGCGCAAAAAACTGTTGCAAGAAAACCGCGTTTCTGTTCTATATTTTGCCCGACATTCTATTTCGGTTCCGCGCAATAGGCTTTTTGCGCGAGGTTTTTTATATTCAAAATATCCGCCTCCGAATCTGAATGGCACATGAAAGGGCGCTTTTGCGGCTATTTTGAAATCCGGCCCGAACGCGCTAAGCGAATCCCGCAAAAACCGCCCCCGCAAAAATACAAAAGAATCCAACAAAAAATACCATGGAAGAAGAAAACAACCAGGGCGAACCCAACCCCGCCCCCGCAGAAGAAACGACCGCAACGCCCCAGGAACGCGAAGAACGGGCGCAGGAAACCCCCGAACAAAAGAAACCCGAACGCCGCGTCCGCAAGAACGGCAGAAACAAGACCGGAAGCCGTCCGGCGGTCCGGGATTCCGCATCCGAAAAGGAATCGTGCGGCGAGGTCGAAGACCTCTCCAGCTTCAAGGAAAAGCTCAGCGGCTCCAACGTCTCCGGATACGGCGACGGCGAGAGAGGCGGCGGACGCCGCTTTGAAAGGGGCGTACGCCGTAGGGAGCGCGCGGCAGAAAACGCGGAGGCTGACGCCGCCCCGTCCGACGCCGCCGAAACCGACGCCGCATCCGGAGAGCCGGAAGCTTCAAAAGAATCCGCGCCGGAAGGGCCTTTCTTTGAATCAAAGAAGTTCACCCCCCGCGCGGTGGAAGTTCCGCTCACCGACAGGCGCCCGAAATTTTCCAACGACAAGCCCGCGCGCGACGACGGGGTAGTGTCGTATTCCGCAAAGCTCGACTGCCCGCCGCCGTCGCTATTTGCGCGCATCAAAAACGCGATAGCCTCAATATTCGGCAAGAAGCCCGACTCCGGCAAAAAGAAGTTCCGCAAGGAGCGCAGGAGCGGAGACTTCAAGGGAGGCCGCAGGCACGGCGGAGACAGAAAGCCATACAACAAGGAGCGCAGGGGCGGCGGGGATTTCAAGCGCAGGCACGACTCCGACAGGCGGCAGGGCGGCAGGCGCCGCAGGGACGGCGAGAGCCGCGGCCGCGAGGCCTAATCCGGATTTTATGAACCGCGCGGAGTTTTTCCCTCCGCGCGTTTTTTTGAGCGTTTTCGGCGGTGCGGCGCGCCTTAATCCTTGCAAACGCGGAGGGGAAAAGCTAAGTTTTTTCGCATAGTGGGAAATCCGCGCCGCGGATTGCGCGCGGAAAATTTTTGTTTTGGACATGGATTCGCTTTTGATAAGGGGGGGCTCGGCGCTGTCGGGCGAAGTCAGGGTTTCGGGCGCGAAAAATGCGTGCCTGCCGATGTTCGCGGCGGCGCTGCTTACAGACGAAAAATGCGTCCTCAAAAACGTGCCCAACCTGAGCGACGTGCGCTTTATGGCCGACATCATAAGGTCGGTAGGCGCGGAGGTGTCCAACCCGTCGGAGGGCGTGTGGGAGATATGCGCCAAAAACCTGTCGCACGTCGCCCCCTACGAACTCGTGCGGAAAATGCGCGCGAGCATCTGCCTGCTCGGCCCGCTTTCGGCGCGCATGAAAAAGGCGGAAGTCTCGCTGCCCGGAGGCTGCGTCATAGGGGCGCGCCCCGTGGATTTGCACATAAAAGGAATGCGCGCGCTCGGCGCGAAAGTCGAAATAAAAAGGGGCTACATCTGCGTGGACGCCCGCAAGATGAGGGGAGCGCAAGTGTACCTCGGCGGGAGGTTCGGCAGCACCGTCACGGGAACCGCAAACGTGCTGATGGCGGCGGTTTCGATTCCCGGGACGACGGTGATAGAAAACGCCGCGTGCGAGCCTGAAATCGCCGACCTGTGCGCCATGCTCTCCAAGATGGGGGCGGTCATCGACGGCGCGGGCAGCCCTACGCTTACTATAACCGGCGTCCCGAGATTGGGAGGGGCGACGCACTCGGTGATGCCGGACAGAATCGAGGCGGGCACGTGGATAGCCGCCGCCCTCGCCTCGCGCGGGAAAGTCCTCGTAAGGGACGCGCATAAAAAGCACCTCGGGTCGTTCCTCGACGCCCTCGAACGCGCCGAATGCCCCGTTCAAATAAAGAGCCCTTCTTCGATTTACGTCGACGCCTCCGACTTCAAGCTCCGCCCGATAGAGGCGATCACCCTCCCCTATCCGGGCCTGCCGACCGACTTGCAGGCGCAGCTGTGCGCGCTTATGACGCAGGCGGACGGAATTTCGATAATCACCGAGCGCATATATCCCGAAAGGTTTATGCATGTGCCCGAACTGGCGCGAATGGGCGCGAACATCGCGCGGGAGGGCCCGAGCGCCATAATAAGCGGCGGGGGCAAGCTCTCGGGCGCGCCCGTGATGGCGTCCGACCTGCGCGCGTCGGCGGCCCTCGTGATAGCCGCCCTCGCCGCGTCGGGAGAAACGCTCATACACCGCGTGTACCACATAGACAGGGGCTACGAGAAAATCGACGCAAAGCTCGCCTCTTTGGGCGCGAAAGTCGAAAGAATCGCCGACGCGGAATAGCGCGGCGTTAAAAAATTGTTGAAGTTTTTTTAATACCGCCTTTTATTGACGCCAAGAAGAGGCAATAGAACTACAAAAAAATTAATGACACCAAACAGACCCTACAGCGGAGGCGGAAGGCCGCCATACAACAGAGGAAGAAATTTCGGCCCGAGGAAAAACGAAAGGATAAGGGCGCCTAAAATCAGGGTCATAGGCCCCGACGGCAAGCAGCTCGGGATAATGTCGCCCCACGAGGCGCTCTCAATAGCGCGCCGCAGCGGGCTCGACCTCCTCGAAGTCTCCCCCACCGCAGAGCCGCCGGTGTGCAGAATCCTCGACTACGGCAAGTACATGTACGAGGAGTCGAAAAAGCAGAAATCGCACAAATCGGCGACGGTTAAAGTAAAGGAGATAAAACTCCGCCCGATGATCGAGCAGAACGACTTCTTGACGAAGATAAGAGCCGCGGAAAAATTTTTGTTCGCGGGCAACAAGCTCAAAATAACGCTGATGATGCGCGGCCGAGAAATGGAGTACAAGGACAAGGGCTTCGAGGCGGTCAAGCGCGCCGTAGCAGAGCTTTCGCACGTCGGAACGGCGGACTTCGAGCCAAAGCTCGCCGGCAGAAACATAAGCCTTTCTATGTCCCCGCTGCCCGCCAACCAGCGCAAACTTAAGTACTCGGCTGAAAACGACGCCGTGCCCGAAGACGACTCTTCGGACGAAGATTAGGACAGGCCGAAATGCTCCTATCGCGCCGCGAGTTTTTGTCCGGTCTTTTGGCAGTCGCAGCCGCCGCAAACGCGAAAGCCGCAAAATTCAACGGAGTGGACTACATTTCGATGCCGCAGCTTGCGGCGCTTTGCGGAATGAGGTACACGCGGCTGTCCGGCAAAAAGCAGAGCGTTTACAGCAAGTATTCGCGCTTCGACTTCGAGCTCCACAGCCGCGCCATGACGCTCAACGGCACTACGGTCTGGCTGTGCTTCCCGATAGTCGGCAAAGGCGCGAACCTCTTCATAGCCAAGCGCGACTATGTAAAGAGCATAATTCCCATAGTATTCCCCCAAAAGAACGAAAAGCCGTCGAATCTCTTCCGCATAGTAATCGACGCCGGCCACGGCGGCAAAGACAACGGCGCGATGAACGCCAAATACAGGCTCAAGGAAAAGGCTGTCGCCCTCGACATCGCGACGCGCCTTGGGCGCGAACTCAAAAAGAACGGCTACGACGTCTCGTTCACGCGGACGAAAGACGTCTTCGAGGAGCTCGCCGACAGGCCGAAAATGGCGAACGGCGCGCGGGCGAACATGTTTTTGAGCATACACTGCAACGCGGCGGCAAACTCGTCGGTTTCGGGCGTGGAAACTTTTGCGATGACCCCGCGCTGGGCGCCGTCGACCTCGGGGAAAAAGCTCTCGCGCTCCGACGGGACAGCCCACCCAGGCAACGCCAACGACGGGTGGAACCAGCTGCTTGCCTACTACATACAAAGGTCGCTCGCCGCGGCGACGAAGAGGCCCGACCGCGGCGTAAAGCGCGCGCGCTTTGCGGTTCTGCGCGACTTGAAAATGCCGGGCGCGCTTATTGAATGCGGCTTCATAACCAATCCTTCCGAGGCGCGCTCGCTGGGTTCGGCGGCATACAGGCAGAAAATCGCGGAAGCCGTCGCCTCGGCGGTCTACCAGTACCACAAAACTCTGCGGCGGCACCTGAAATAACGGGGTTCATGCGCGGCTCCGCGGCCGCGGAACAGGAAAAATCCGGCGGCTGAAGCGCGCGGCGAACGGTCGGGAGAAATTCAAAACCTTTATTTTGCGCGCCTGGCAAAAACGTCGCCCCGCCCCATAAAATTTAAGAAAAATGCCGGACGCCCCCAATCCGCCAGCCAAAGGAGGTAACGCGGAAAGCCGTTGCGGAAACGCCGCGCGCGGCCGCGCCGCAAGCGCATGGGAAACGGCGCTCCCGCCCGAGAAAATTTAATATGCAATTCACAAGCGGTTATCAATCCCCCATAGGCAAAATTCTTCTGGCGGCGGAAGACGCCGGATTGACCGGCCTGTGGTTCGAGGGGCAGAAATACTTCGCCCTCCGCCTCGACGCCGAGCATGAGGAAAGGGAAACCCCCATATTGGCGAAAGCGAAAAAATGGCTCGACATCTACTTCTTAGGGAAAGAGCCGGAATTTGCCGTGCCGTTGCGCTTTGCGGGCACGCCCTTTCAAAACGAGGTCTGGAAAATTCTGCTGTCCATTCCGTACGGCAAAACCATGACTTACGGAGAAATCGCGCGGAGAATCGCAGCGCGAAAGGGCCTTGCGCGCATGTCGGCCCAAGCCGCAGGCGGCGCGGTGGGGCGCAATGAGATTTCAATTATAGTGCCGTGCCACCGCGTCGTCGGAACAAACGGCAGCCTGACGGGATATGCGGGCGGAATAGAAAAGAAATTAAAATTGCTTCTGCTCGAAGGCGCCGACCCGAAGCGGCTCTTTATCCCGAAAAGGGGAACCGCTCTGTAAAGCCGGCTCCGGCTTCAACCGCGAAAGCGCGCGATAGTCGGAAACGACGCAAAGAGCGCGCCGCCCGTCCGGCGCCGCCGGACGGCGAAACGCGCCTTAACTTGACGCAAGCGCCAAAGTGAAACCTTGCGAATAAGGGGAAACACATCGGCAGACGGGCAATCCGGATCGCAAAACCGGAATAAACCTGGCGGGCACGGGAATCTAAACCGGCATATTGAAAGTTTTTCACCCGCGGGGCAATCCGCTCGGCGCCTGCCGAAAGCTGTGCGGAGTTTGAAATTCGCGCGCGATTTCAACCCGTACGGCGACAAAAAAAACGCGCACAAGGCGCGCGGATTTTAAGGGCCGGCGGGCAAAAAGAAAAGAAAATATCTGACAGCGCTCCGCGATTGGCCCAGCGGCAACTGCGCTTTTCCGCCGCCCCGCCGAAATTGCGGGACTCCGCGCGTCCCGCTTAACCCGCCTGCCTTTCCTGCGCGCGGTAAACGAATCCCCCCGCAAAAACTTCCGCAAAACAACCGCCTCCGGAAAACAAACTTCAACCCGCAAATAATCCTCCGCCGCGCGCTCCGCCCTTCTCCATTTTGCCATCGGATAAACGCAATTGTTTTCCGCCCGCGCGCCTTGAATCGCCTGAGCGCAAAAATCGGGGAAAACACAATGCAAAACGGGCGCAAAAAAGGCGCGCCAATATGCGCGCCTTTAAAGTTTTTTCTCCTCAATACCGCGTGGGAGTTCCTATGCCGCCCATGCCGGGAAGGCCTCCCTCCCACGAAGCCGGACGCCCCCAAGGGAGGTCGCTGTCGTCCGTATGGCGCGACGGAAGCTCTTTCGAATCCGTCGTCTCGCAGCCCGAAAGCATCATGGCCGCGAGCGAAAAGATGACTGCCGCAAAAAGCTTCATAACTCTTGAAAACGCCTACGCTTCGGCGGGGGTCTCGGCCGCCGCGTCGGCCGCCGGAGCGGGTTGCGCGGGGACAGCGGCGGGAACGGGCTTGTCGGCCGCCTGCTGGGGAGCCGCGAGCTCGAGGAGGTCTCCGACTTCAATGGTTTCGGGAATCGCCACGTTGCGGTTTATGAGGCCCACGGAAAAATCGTCGCCCGCTTCGGCGATGAGAATTTCAGAGACGAGCTTGCCTTCGCGCTTGAGGAGGATTTTCTGGGACTCCTTGACGCCCGCCTTGGAACCGCGGTTGATGCTGACCATGCCGTTGACCGTATCGACGGCGACGACGGTAGCGACATCTCCGGTCGGGATATAGGGAGTCTTGACGACCTTCCTCTTTACCTTTTTGCCGCTCGCGTCGGTTTCGATGACTTCTACGACTTCCGCCATCTCCATGAGCTTTGCCTTCTTGTTTGCTTCGGCGAGCTCGTCTGTCTTGGACTTCAGCTGGGCTTCGAGGGTGGCGACCTTTTCTTTGAGGGCGTCGGTCTCGTTGTTGTTGGCGAGCATCGCGTTCTTTTCGGCGAGCTCCTTGGTGTACTGCTTTATCAGGGAATTCTTCTGCGTGACCTGCCCGTTAAGCTTCGAGACGTCGGAAGTGAGCGTCGCGATCTGCGCCTTTGCGCTCGTGAGCTCGGAGTTTACCTTGACGTTCTTGACGCGCTCGCTTTCGAGTTCGGAATTAGCGCTCTTGAGCTTTGCTTCGAGCGAGCTCACGCTGGCGCGGAACGCCTTGTTGCTGCTCTCGGTCTTGGCCTTTTCGGAGAGTATGCCCGGAATATTGGAGGACTTCTCCTGAAGGGTCGCGCCCGGCACGTCCTTCATGAGCTCTTCGGCGCCGCTTATTTTGCCGCGCGTGTCAACCCACGCGTAGACGCAAAAGCACGCCGCGAGAATCGCCAAAATTTTGAGGGAGATGGATGCTGCTTTCATATTTGGAGTAGAGAATAATCGTTATTTGGTTTTTCTAAATTTCTTATCGAAGCCGACGCCGGAAGAGGCGACGCCCGTCGACGGATTCGAAGCAAGATGTATTAGTAGTTTAAATACTATTTCTTTTTCGTTTTCAAGATTTATTTCGCGGGCAATTTCATCGACCGAAACTTCCCTGTCGGCAAGGGCGGCGACGATTTTCGCCTTAACCGCCAATATGGAGCTCGCGGCCTTCTTGCCCGCCTCGACGCCGGGCTGGTGGTAGGCGTTTATGCCGACGAGGCTGGCGTAAAAACCAACAGCGCGGTCGTAGAGCGCAATGAGCGCGCCGACGGAAAACGGCGTCACGTCGTCAACCGTGACGGTGATGCAGTCCCTGCCCTTGGCGGAGATCGCCTCGCGCGTGCCGAGCAAAAACGCCTGCAAGTAGTCGCCGCTGGTCTCGCCGGAGGCGACTTCGGGGCTGTCGCCGCGCCTGTCTTTGAGCACCTCTATAAAAGTGATGAAGAAGTTGTCTATGCCGTCGCGCAGCTGCTGCACATAGGCGTGCTGGTCGGTGGAGCCCTTGTTGCCGTAGACGGAAATGCCCTGCTCTACCTTTTTGCCCGAGAGGTCGAGCTCCTTGCCCAGCGACTCCATTATCAGCTGCTGGAGGTAGCGCGAAAAGAGCAGCAGCCTGTCCTTGTACGGAAGGATTACCATGTCTTTCAGCCCCTTGCCCGAAGTGCATTTATACCACATGAGCGCAAGCAGCATCGAGGGGTTTTTGAGCATGTCGGCGACCCTCGTCGCTGCGTCCATTCCGGCGGCGCCGTTTAGCATGGCGCGTATGTCTATGCCCTGGAGGGCGGCAGGCAGAAGGCCGACAGCCGCAAATTCGCTCGTGCGGCCCCCCACCCAGTCCCACATCGGGAAAAATTCGACGAATCCCCTTTCCTTGGCGTAGTTGTAAAGCTTGCTTCCCGTCCCCGTGGTGACTACCGCGTGGCGGGCGAAATCGAGCCCCGCGCTTTCCCAGCGCGCCTGCGCCTCTATCATCGCGTTGCGCGGCTCGGGGGTTCCGCCAGACTTGGAGGTGACTATCGCGAGCGTCCTGCCAAGCTTTCCGTCGAGCTTGTCGAATACGAGGTCGTATCCGTCGGGGTCGGTGTTGTCGAGGAAGAACACTTTCATCTTGTCCGTCTTCGGAGAGCCCAAAGCCTCCGAGACGAACTCGGGCCCGAGCGCGGAGCCGCCTATGCCTATGCAGAGGATATTTTCAAATTTTCCGTCCGCGCCCGCGATTTCGCCGCTGTGGACCTTTTTGGCAAAGCTCTCTATCTTGGAGATGTTGCCTTCAATCTCCGCCCTGATTTCGGGGGTTGGTGCGAGCTCCGGCGCGCGGAGCCAATAGTGGCCGACCATTCTGTTCTCGTCGGGATTGGCGATGGCGCCGGCCTCGAGCGCGACCATAGAGGCGAACGCCTCCTTCGCGGGCTCCTGCATAGATGCCAAAAAAGCGTCGTCGAAACCGACTCTGCTGACGTCCAAACCGAACCCCAGATTTTCAAGCCCGAGGTAGTATTTCTTATAGCGTTCCCAAGACATAATATTAGAGGCGAAAATTAGCCGCGCGCGCGGGCTTGTCAAACGTTTTGTGGCGACTCGAAACCGCCGGCGGCCGCGATTTCGGTTGATTTCCGCCGCCAAAGCGCGCTATAAAGCCCTCAATGAAAAATTTGAAGATTTTCCTCTGCGCCGCGGCGCTCGCCGCCGCGTGCCAATCGGGCGCGCAGATGCTCACTTCCGGGCCGACGCCGATAAACATACTCGCCCCCCAATGGAAAATGGGCGTGAGCGCCGACGCATCGGGGGAATTCTCGCTGCCGGCGGACATGTCGGACGGCCTCGGCGGGGACCTCGGGGTCTACTCGGCGTCAGCCAACGTCAAATTTCAGGGGGCGTATTCCGACAGGCACTTTCTGACGGTATCGCTCAACTACACATACAGCCAGTACGACTTCAGTTCAGACGCCGCGCCGTTTTCCTCAATGAACAAAACCTCCGCCCTCGCGTTTTACACATCGAGAATCGACGAGCGCTGGGGGGTGTTCGGAATCGCGAGCGCCTCTTTCGGCGCGCAGGCGGGAGAATCGCTCTGGAGCGGGCGCTCGATGTTCGCGGGCGCGGGGGCGTCGTATTCGTTTTGCGAAAGCCTTACGGCGGGCATCGGCGCGATAGCCTATTCGAGGGTGGACAATACCTGGATAGGGCTGCCGGTCGCCTTCATAGACTGGAACATATCCGACAGGCTCAAACTGCGCACATTCTCGGGGGCGGCACTGCTCTACGACGTATTCGGCGACAACTCGCTCGTCCTGAACGCGGTTTTCGAATACAGGAATTCGTATTACAGGCTCGAAGAGCGCGAAGGGGCCCGCCGGAGTGTTTCGGACTCGTTTTACCAGTTTTCAGTGGGGGCGACCTGCAATATTTCCGAGCGCGCATACATCTCGGCTGCGGTCGGCGGCAATTTCGACCGAGAGCTAGACATGCGCCGCAGTTCGCGCTCGGCGGAAGAGTACGAAGTCGACGCCGCGCCGTTCTTTTCCGTGCACGCGGGATTCTCCTTTTAGAGGCGGCGCAAAATTTTCCGCGGAGCGCGCGGCGCGCTCGGGCGCGCCGATTTCCCCGCTACCTGCGCTCAATGAGCAATCCCGCGTACCCGCACGCAATGACGAGCCTGCCCTTGTAAAAATCCGGAACACCCGGGTTTGAAGGCAGCGCCCACCGGCCTATAAGTTTGGGAGCTTTGGCGTCGGAAAAATCGTAGAGGCTCGTCTTTCCGGTTATCCTGTTTGCAACCGCAAGCCTTCTGGAGTTTTCGTCGAACATCGCGAGCCCCTCGTCGGAACCCTGCGGAAACTCCGCGCGCTCTATCTCCGACGCCCCGCCCGAAACTGCCGGCAGGGCTCCGCCGCCCGGGAATTTTTCGCGCTTTAATTTTCCGTTTTCCACGGGGGCGGCAGGATCGTCCACCGCATACCCCCCTCGGAACATGGTGAGAATTTTTCCGCCGAACGCCGCCGCCGAGCCCGTCTGCGAGCACAGCGGGCGGTTGTCGTAAAAGACGGTTTTGGGCTTGGCGCCCGACATGTCGAAAATCATGCGCCCGCCGCAGTGCCTGTTGAGGGCGAAATATCTGCCCGCCGCGAGCTTTCGGGAACCGTAGTCGTTGTAGAGTAGCTGGGAGCCCGCCTGCGAAAAAACCCTCTTCGGCGAGGCGGGATTCGATATGTCGAAAAACGCCACGGAAATCCCCGCGCCCGAAACTCCGATAAATTTGCAGCCGTCGAACGCCCAGACGTTTTGGACGAAGGGCGCGCCCGCCCTGTTTGCGGGTATGCGCCCGATCTCCTTGGGATTTGCCGCAAACTTTCCGGAGATGTCGTAAATGCCGACGCCGCCAAAGCCGAGAGCGACCGCGAGCCTGCCGTCGGAGACCTTCACGTCGGAGGCGTACCGGCAGTTTATCCCGCCGGCAGGCGCGATTTTCCCGCCGGAAAGATCGTAAATTTCAACCCCCCTGTGCGACGCCGCGGCGTACGCGAAGTCTCCGTTTACGGCGACCGCGCGCACGGGATTGGAGGGATCCGCGCCGGCAGAGTCGAACCCCTTCGGAATTTTGGGCGAATACGCGCCCGGGCGCGCCGCGGCCTTCGCCGGACGCCTCTCACGAATCTTCGCGATTCCCGGGAACTCCGCCACATATATGCCCGTAAAGTTGCCCGCCGCGTACAGCACCCCGTCGCCGACCGCGATGGACGCCACGGCGTCGCCCTGGGGAATGCCAGGGTCGAGTATCTGCTTATAGGGAATTTTCAGAGACGGGTTGTCGGGCGCGACTTTCGGAAGAATGAAATTGCCCACGATTTTCGGGGCGGACTTGTCGGAAATGTCGAGCACAAACACGCCGTTTACGGTGTCCGAGGCGAAACAGTAATCGCCCGAAACGCGCGGCGTCCAGAAATCGCACGGGCCAAAATATATGTTCGGGAACTCCGCGCGGGAAATTCTTTTGGGATTCCTGCCGTCCGAGATGTCGAAAATCTCGAGCCCGTGCCCCGCCCCGCGCCTCAATTCTGGCGGTCCGCTCTTCCTGTGCTGCCCCGTGGAGGCGTACAAAAAGTTTCCGTCAACTTCCACCCCGTCGCCGTAGCCGTCGAGGCGGGTCTTTGAAATGATCTTGGGGTTGACGGGATCGGAAAAATCTATCGCCGTTATCTCCCCCGCGCCCCAGTCGCCGCTGTACACTATGCCGTCCTTATAATATACCGACTGCGACTCCTGCGTGACGACCGACGAAACATGCCGCATCTTCGACGGATCCGACACGTCAACGCACTGGACCCCGAACACGCGGTTGCCGACAAACGCGAGGCCGTCCGCGACGTCGAGGCCGGTAGCCATCTCCGCGGTGTCGAAGTGCGACAGGATTTTCGGCGACGACGGGTCGGAGACGTCCACCGACCAGAGCCCGCACTGGCGCGAGGTCACGAACGCCGTATTCCCCGAGACTTTAAGCTGGCGGACATTGCCCATGCCGCCTACGGAGCCCAAAAGCCTCGGAGATTTCGGATCGGATATGTCGTATACCGAAAGACCCTTGTTTTCGAGCGCGTAAAGCTTTCCGCCGGAAATTTCGAGCGCCATGGTTCCCTTTGTTCCGGCGACTTTCGAAAATTCTACCGGCTTTCCGTACTTCGGATCCGCATGGAAGTTTTTTATTTTGGCGGACCCCGCCGCGAATGCGGCGCCTGCAAAAAGCGCCGCAAGAAAAGCCAAAACCATTCTCATAGCGCAGGAAAATACGCGCCGCCTTCTTGCAGTCAATCCAAATGCCCGCCGAAAGCGCGCAAAAAAATCCGCAGCAGCTAAATTTTTGTTTGCGTTTCAAATAAAAATGGAGTTGTCTTTACGGCTTAAACCATAAAACGGCCCGCGCTGCGGAAAATTTTTCGGCGCCGCAGGCGCGGGCGGCGGGCGCCGATGCGGCGCCTGGCGGAACATTTAAAACAAACAATTCACCATACAAGGGAAACAACCATGTCAAGAGTATGCGCAATAACAGGAAAGCGCCCCGTTAAAGGGCGCAAGATCATCCACAAGGGCCAGAGCAAAAAAAGCGGCGGCATAGGCTTGCAGCTCGTCAAGCAGAACAAGCGCACCTTCAAGCCGAATGTCCAGAGAGTCCGCGTGCGCACCGCCAGCGGAGCCGTAAAGCGCCTCTGGGTATGCGCCAAGGCAATCAAAGCCGGCCTCGTCGAAAAGGCGTCCTAACCGGCAGGGCGCTTAATATTCCAGGGCGAACTCCGAAAGCGTTAACGAACCTCTTGCAAGAGAGGTTCGTTTTTTGTCGGGATTGTAGAAATAGGCGCCGGCCGAGCCAACCGCCGCAATGGGCGTTGCCCTTTCATTGTCCGGAGCGCCCGGCGCCGACAAAATATTTTACGGAGATTCGTTTTGGCGGGATTGAGGACGGGAAAAACAGACGCATTGCGCAACAACCGCCGCAAAGAACCCGCCATTCCATGGTCGGCGCGCCCAACGCCCGCAAGGAATTTGCCGCTTTATGCTGCCGCCATTTTCAATAGCGGGCGCGTTTTGCGCCCGCCTGGGCGTTTTTTCGGTAAATATTATTTTAATTCTACCGAACCTTCAGATATTGGATTATCGACTTGTTGAGATAGTCCAGATAGCGGTACGGCACTATTGGTTTTCCCGCCGCAGTAGAGCCGCGCGAATCGAACGAGACGCTGTTGTCGGAGATGGAAATCTTCGCCTTCGCCGAAACGCCTCCCCTTGAAATGCTGGCGTCAAAACCGCCGTCGGGCGTCGATCTGGCGTTCCACCCGCGCTGCGAAAGCGCGGCGGCAACCGCCTTCGTCAGAGTCGGCTTGTCTGCGGAATATGCGTAGGAAACCACATAGTTGCCATCTTTTGCGCTTTCGTACCCTATTTCAGTGGTGCCCGTATTGCACGCCGCCGCGAGAAAACAGAGAGCAGCTGCCGTTATCGCAGTAATTTTTTTCATGCTTTTGCTTTCTTTATTTGCCGGCAACCGTCCCCACGTTGTCCCTTATGGCGCATTCCGTATTGGGGGCGAGTTCGTTGAAAAATTTTTCTGTAAACCCCTTGAACATCGCGTTTGAAGTTATCGCGCAGTACCGGAGGTTTTTTGTGACGAATCCGTATTTGGGCGTTCTCTCGCCCTTGCCGCGGTCGTCTATGCCTGTCGCGGCGGAATTTGCGCTGACAGTTATTCCCAAGCAGTTTTCGAGGTACGCCTGGCACGAGTATTCGTCGCCGAGCTTGGAGGCGTCCTTGCCGTTTCTTCTGAAAACGTTGCCGGTCACAGTGGAGTCGGAAATATTGCGCAGCTTTACCGCAGCGCCCCAGTTTCTGTCGAATGAGTTCCCCGTGATGTTCCACGCGTCGCCCGCCGGCAGGTCGAGCCCGTGCGCGCCGTTCCACTCAACGCGGTTTGCGGTAAACATGACGGTCGAGGTGACGCTGTCGCCGACAAATCCCCCCTGCCCGTTGGCGGAAAGCTGGTTGTCGCTCACAAAGCCGTCCCAACCCTGCACGCGGATTCCCGCCCCTCCGTTGCCTATGAAAATATTGCGCCGCACTATGAACAGCCAAACCCTTTTGAGGTATACGGCGTCGCCCGAAAATCCGGTGATGTGGCAATCTTCTATAACGCAGGAATCCTCCTGTTTGCTGTATCCGTTTGCGTTGTTCAGGTAGATTCCGTGGGATTTTTTTTCGTTGTTTCTCCCGAGCCCTTTTAAAAAGAGCCCGCAAACCCGCCCCCCGAATGCCCCCGTGATGTCTATTACGCAGTCGGCGTCGGGCGATTCGAGTTTCAGCACGGCGCCCGCCGCGCCGCGGTATCCCCACTGCGGCTCGGCGAACATCATTGTATTCCGTGGCAGCCTGAGCTTGGAGCAGACGTACTCTCCCGCGGGGAAATAGACCGCGCCGTGGATCTTTCCCGCCGCGTCGAGAGCCTTCTGTATGGCGGCTGTGTCCGAAGTCTCGCCGTCGCCCTTGGCGCCGTAGTTGCGGACATTGAAGACGCTCGTGCGGCGCACCGTGGGAGCCCTTTCTCCGTCCGCAAACGCCGCGGGGGCTACGGCGGCCATTCCGCCTACAAAACCCGCCGCGGCCGCCGTCTTTAAAAACCTTCTCTTTTGAAAATCGCATTCTTTCATAAAGTCCATTTTTTTTCGAATTCCGGAAGTGTCAACGTTTTTTCTTGAAAACGCCCGTTGCGGGTGGCATAAAATTCCGGCAATAATTTTTACGAACCCGCGCCGGTCGCGGAAATCCGGCTTTCGCAATCATATGAAACACACCATATCGGCACTCGTGGAAAATAAGTTCGGCGTCCTCGCAAGGGTCGCCGGAATGTTCAGCGGCAGGGGCTTCAACATAGAAACCCTCAATGTCGGGCCCGTATGCGGCGGCAAGTATTCGCGCATTACCGCCACGGTCAACGACGACCGCAACAGCGTCGAACAATGCGTAAAGCAGCTCAAAAAGCTCGTCAACGTCATAGAGGTCGAAGAATACTCCGTGCCGGGCTCGTTCGTCGAGAGGGAGCTCGTCCTTGTAAAAGTCAAGGCCAACGGGAAAAACCGCGCGGAAATCGTCCAGACGGCCGACCTCTTCCACGCGCGCGTCGTGCACGTCGACAAAAATTCCCTAATCATACAGTGCACCGGCAATCCCAACAAAATGGCGGCTTTCATGAACATGATAGAGCCGTTCGGGATAGTCGACATGGCGAGAACCGGCAACCTCGCCCTATCTCGCTTCGGCGAATAGGCAGCCGAAGGCGGGCGCCCATTCTTTCGGGCGCAAACTTCAGCCGCCCTAGCTTCCGCTTCCCTCTCCCCCCGTTTTTTCTTTTAATGAACAAACGGGGTTTTTTCTTGTCAAAATTAAAAGAAAAATCCGGCGCGGCGCCGGACCGGAATTTAATCCGCAAAGTTATGAAAAAATTATTGGCAACGCTCTCGGCGATTTTAGCCCTTTCGGCATCCACGGCTTCGGCTTCAGACAGAATCATAGATTTCTCCGCCCTTCCGCAGCCCATCCAACAGTTCGCCAAGGCGAATTTCAAAGACAAGAAAGTGGCGGTGGTCAAAGAGGACACGAACTTCTTTGGCGCAGTCACCGAAGGCTACGACATAGTGTTCGCCGACGGAACCGAAATAGACTTCTCCTCCGACGGAACGTGGAAGGAGGTGTCGGCGAAAACGTCGTCCGTGCCCAACGCCATAATTCCCGAGCAGATTCTCGGCTACATAAGGGACAACTTCAATTCCTCCCCCGTAGTGCAAATCGAAAGAAAACGCTACGGATACAAATTAGAACTCGCTTCAAAGCAGGAACTAAAATTCAACAAACAATTCGTCTTCCTCGGCATGGATTAGGCATTGGCGCGCTCCGGCGCAACCAGGCGGGGGCGGGCGGCAGGGTCGCTTCCATTGAAGGGGGCGGCAGTGCCGCTTCCATTGAAGGGGCTGGCGCCCCTTACGGGCGCAAGGTGCGCCAGCCATTGAAGGGCTGCGCCCTTACGAAGATTGGCTCCGCCAATACTTCTATCCCCTTCCCTCAATCCCCCAAACAAAAAACGAACCTCCCATGAGAGGTTCGTTAATACTTCCGGAGTTCGTTCCCCTAAACCCCAGTTCCCCGATTTGGCGCAATGCTTTTGGATGAAGAGCGAGTATTCGGGGAAAGCCGCCGGTGGGAGCGTACAATTAGTACGTGACCAGTGGCGGCTTTCCCCGAAACGGAGCTATTCGCCAAAAGCATTCGCCAAATCATTTTTGGAATATCAACACGGCTATTGCGTCTTTTTGCAAGATTACCTCGGCCGAGTCTCCGCCGCCCGAGACTTTGCAGCCGCCAACTTCCCCGCTCTCGGCGAATTTGAATCCGGGGACTCTGAATCCCGTTTTCATAGAGTCCGCCGACGACTGCGAGACCGCCACCGCGAGCTTGTCGCCCGCCGTAAACACGGAATAGTCCACGCGGGGATTCGAGCACTCGGCAAAATCGGTTCCGCGGAAAGAGCCGTTGAGAATAAGCCCGCGGTATTTGTCGCGCAAGGCGCCGACCTCCTTTAAATACGCCTGGTAGTTCGGCGCCTCGGCGAGGGTGGCGCGGCAGCGGTATATTTCGGCGTCCGTCCGCCAACCGCGGAGGACGGCGAGGTTCACCCTGCGCTTGACGTCGGTGTCGTCGCGGATGTCCCTGTCGGTCGTGCGGGTTTCGGGGAATATGTACTGGAAGAGCGGGACAAAATCCGTGCGCGGCACGCCGCAATCGTCCTTGAACGAAAGCCCAGTGTAGACGCCGACATTGTGCACGTAATCCGCATAGTCGGACGTGCAGTCCGTCAGCCATTCTATTCCGAAAGTAGCGTCGGGGTTTTTGGCCTTTATGTGTTCGCGGAGCTTTTCGAGCATTTTGCGCTTGGCGCCCATCACCTCCATGAAAGGAACTTCGTGCCCGTGCGACTCGTCCCAGCAGACCTGGCTCATAAAACCGAGCTGGTCGAAGAACACGCCGTCGGCGCCCATTCCGAGCGCGCGGTCGGCGAGGTTTTTGAGGACTTCGAGCCACTCGGCGGACGACGGGCAGGCTGTGACGAAAGTCTTGTTGCCGAAAGTCCGCAGCGCTGTGCCCGCCCCGCCGAACTTGTAGCGCTCTATGTGTTCGCTCCCGCCCGGGACCTTGACGCTTATCCTGCGCCCGAGCTTCTTGTAAAAATCCGTGGCGGCGTCTATGAGCTGGCCGTTGTAATATATTATCACTTTCCCGCCGCCTTTTTTAAATTCGGCGATCGCCTTTTTGAGAGCCTCGTCGCCGCCCTGCTCCGCTTCGGGAGAGTAGTGCGGATATCCCGCGTCGTGCCCCTCCTTGAACCAGCCGAACAAAAAGAGGGTGTCGATATCCGCCGCAAGCCCGTCTTTGAGAATCTTCGGGAAGTCGGAATATTTGAAAAACTGCTTTCCGTACTGGTGGCGCGCAATGAGCCTCTGCCAGCCGTTGGACGACGAGAGCGAATCTGCGGGTTTGAACGGCTTGCGCCATGCGTCCGCCCATTTTGCGTAAAATTTTGCGCCGTCCTCCCACCTGCCCACGGGCGCGAGCGCATAGGCGGGATATTTCTCGGACTCCCCGGGTTTGAGAAACGGATATTTCACAAATCCCGCGTCGATTGCGCGCTCCTTTTTGCCGTCCACCGCCCTTCCGCGGAACAAGTGAAGGGTCTTTTGGAAGGAATCGTCATAGCTTGCCATATAGAGCGCGCCCTTCCCCTTCGGGCGCTCGATGAAGAAGCAGTTGAGCGCAAGCACCCCCGGGTAGACCTCCGAGCGCTCGACGGCGTTGTAGTCTTCCGCCATATAGCCGGTTCTGGCGCCCTCAACCCACTTGCGCAGGCTCTGCCCTCCGCGCGCGGCGTAGGCTCCGCCCGACCGCGACCAAATGACTCTGGATTTTTCGGAATCGGGAATATTTTTTACCAACGGGAACTGGAACTCGCGCAAAACGAGGTCTTTTGAGGCGTTTTTTACCTCCGGTTTCAGCAAAACCTGCCCGCCGTCGAGGGAACATTCGATTTTGACGGGGAATTGCCCGCCGTATTCGAGCAGGATTTTATCGGGGGAAGGTTTCGATATTTTGAGCGGGGCGTCGGATGGCAGCCACTCGTTTTCGAGCGAATCTCCGCGCGAATATATGGCGCGCCAAAGATCTCCGCCGCCGGCGTATTCCGCGCCGGAAACTTTGTTTTTCAGCGAGGAAAGCCTCCCGTTTTCGTCGAGCTCGAATTTTACCGAACTGTTTTCGAGGGCGTATTTTTCCCCTCCCCAAGCCTGCCCGAACGCCGAAAGCGCGAGAGCCAGAATTGCGTATGTCGCGTATCTATGCATAATGAGACACACAATATAGCCGCACAAGAGCGCTGTAAAGCCGGTTTTTCGCTTCCGCCAACCGGCGGATCCCCGTCGCGCCGCCGCAGACGCGCGGATTTCCTCTCGAAAATTTTCCGCGCCCGCCGGCTTTTCCCGGAAGCCATTCCATGAGCGGGGTATCGTTATTATATGGCGGAATCAGCCGCCGAAACGGCACTGCAAACATCATGGACAAAAAAAGCGTCGAGCTGCCGAACAAGGCCGCGGCGGAGGGAAGCGCGGGGCGTTTTGCGCCGGCGGCTCCCTTTTTTTGTTGCAACGCGCCCGGCCGCGCAATTTAACGGGAGCGCAATGGAGAACAAAAAGGCCTTTTTCAACCACTTCAACATCAACGTATCCGACATCGAAAAGAGCGCCGGCTTCTACGGGCGCGCGCTCGGGCTCAAAAAAGTCGGCGGGATAGACTCTCCCGACGGGTCGTTTAAAATAGCGTACCTCGGTGACGGCGAGACGCCATTCAGGCTCGAACTCACATGGCTGAGGGACAAGAAAGGCAAATACGACCTCGGCGACAACGAGAGCCACCTGTGCATGACCGTCCGCGGAGACTACGGCAAATGGCGGGAATTCCACAAAAAAATGGGCTGCGTGTGCTTTGAAAACTTCGACATGGATTTGTATTTCATAGAAGACCCAGACGGCTACTGGATTGAAATCCTCTCCGAAAGCCGCAAATAGGCCGCGCATAGCCCGCTCAGGGAGCGGCGGCGGAGACCGCGCCCTCGCCGCGCGTTTTTCTCTTGAAAACGCGCGCAGGCAAAATTAATTTTTCCCGAAAAGCGCCGCGTATGCGCGCTTTGCGCCAAAACCTAATTTTTGCCATGACGACAAATACCCGCCTCCTTTCCGCAGCCGCCGTGTCGATTGCCTTCGCCGCGGCGCTCTCCGCCGCCGACATAACCATTTTCGACGGCGCAAAAAATATCGGCTTTCCCGCAAAAAAATGCGAAATAAAAGACGGGGCGCTCCTGACTGCGCGCGACGCCGAATTTGAGGGAAACTGGGACTTGTCAAAAAATCTCGACTTCAAATTCGACGTCGAAAACGCGTCCAACACGCATACCCTGAAACTGAAACTTCAAATTTGCGACAGCAAGGCAAAGACCACCGACTTCCTGCAAACGGGCACGGTGGAGCTCGCCCCGAGAGAGAGGAGGACTTTCGTATACAAGCACCCGCGCCCGCCGAAACATCCGGAGGTGGCGGCAAAAATCAAGGGAATGCGCGCAAGCCCTTTCGGGGGAGGCGACAGGTCGAGCCTGCCGTCGGACTATTCGAAAATCGAAAAAATAAAGCTCGTCAACAGGCATCGAGTGCCCATGAAACTCTATTCGCTGACCGCCGCCGAGCACGACCCCGCCGACGTTCCGGCATGGTTCAACATGTCCGAAAAGGAATTTTTCCCGTTTGTGGACAAATACGGGCAGTTCAAATTCAGGGAATGGCCGGGCAAGGCGCGCTTTGACGGCGACCTCAAAGCAGCCGCCGAAAAGGAGCGGAAGGAGCTTGCGGGAAACCCCGGCCCCGTCAACCGCGACAGGTTCGGGGGCTGGACGGCGGGCGGAAAGCGCGAGGCCACGGGGCATTTCAGAACCGAAAAAATCGGCGGCAAATGGTGGCTCGTGGATCCCGACGGAAACCTGTTCTGGTCGCACGGCGTGGTGAGGGTGACGCCCTCGTCCGCCATAACGCCGCTCGACGGCAGAAAATTCTACTTTGAAAACCTCCCCCAAAAGGACGACCCGTTCGCCCTCTTCTATACCACGAAAGACGAACTTCTCGTCCCCCACTACCAAAAGCGGGGAATCAAGGAGACCTACGACTTCTCCGCCGCGAACATTTTCAGGAAATACGGCGACAACTGGCGCGACAAATACGCCGAAATCGCCCACAAACGCCTGCGCAGCTGGGGGCTCAACACCATAGCCAACAGCTCGGACAGCTCGATTTTCTTGCAGCGCAAGACGCCCTACATCGAAAGGTTCGAGGTGAAGGGCCCCGCCCTCGCAAACTCCGACGGCTGGTGGTGGCCGTTCCGCGACCCGTTCGCCAAGGAATTCCGCGAAGACGTGAAGAGAAATCTCAAAGAGCGCAAGGAGCAGCTCAACGACCCGTGGTGCATAGGGTTTTTCGTGGACAATGAGCTCCATTGGGGCGGACCGGAGGATTTGGCAAAATGCGCGCTCGCCTCGCCCGCCGACATGCCGGCAAAAAGGGCGTTCGCGGAAGATTTGAAGAAAAAGTATTCCGGCGACATAAAAAAGCTCAACGAGGCGTGGAAAACGTCGTACTCCGACTGGAACGACTTCCTCTCGAAGACCGAAGTCCCCAAAGGCGCGGATTCCGGCGACCTGAAAAATTTCACAGCAAAAATGGCCGAGGAATATTTCAAGGCGATCCGCGACGAGCTCAAGGCGCTCGCCCCTAACAAGCTGTACATGGGCTGCCGCTTTGCGGGCGGCTCCAACGAGCTGGCGATCAACGCCGCCGCGAAATATTGCGACGTCATAAGCTACAACCTGTACCGCGACCATTTGAAAGGCTTCAAACTCCCCAAGGGAATAGACAAGCCCGTGATGGTCGGGGAATGGCACTTCGGCTCCACCGACCGCGGCCCCTTCCACCCGTCGCTCATAATGAAGGCCGACCAGAACGCGCGCGCGCAAGCGTATTACGACTACGCCAAATCCGCCCTCGAAAACCCCGCGATAGTCGGAATACACTGGCACCAGTTCTCCGACCAGGCGGTGACGGGCAGATTCGACGGCGAGAACTTCCAGGTCGGACTCACCGACGTGTGCGACAACCCCTACCCCGAGACCATATCGAAAGTCAGGGAAATCGGCTATAAGATGTACGACGTGAGAAACAAGGCGAAAGCCGAATAGGGCGGATTCGCCGCGGAATTTGAATCCTCCGAAAAGCCCGCGCGTTTGCGCGGGCTTTTGCCTATGCCGGAGGAGGCTGCGGAAAAATTGAACAATCCGCGCCCTGCTGCGGGTATGAACGGGGCGCGGCGGCGCAAGCAAAGGAAAACCCTATATCTCCGCCCCGCCCTCCGAAAACGCGGATTGCCCGCCGCCCACCGCGCGCAAAAAAGCCCCGAGCATTTGCGCGGGGCGAAAAAGGCAAAGGCGCAGCGCCGCAGCGCGCGGCAATGCGCGCGCCGTTAAAATTCAAAGCCTATTTGCGCCGAAATCACGTGTATGTGGGCGTAGTAGTCGCCCTTGAGCGTCGTGGGCAAGGGAAGCGATTCGGTTCTGTCCATCGAGCTGTCCAGGACAAATATATAAGAGTACGCCAAATCGAAAGACACGTTGCCTATTTTATAGCCTATGCCGCAGCTTGCCCAGATTCTGTCGGAGCACGGAATGCGCGAAGTGCGGTTTTTTGCGCCGTTGACGGGGCTTTCGTCGTAGGCCGCGCCTATGCGGATGGTGAGGTTTTCGATTTCCTCGGGGTAGTAGTGGAAACCGAGAGCCACTCGGGAGGAGTCCTCCCAGTTTTCGGGAATGCTGATGGTGCCCGCGGTGCTGCCCTCTATCGTCACATTCTCGAACGCCGACCAGCGGGTGTAGGCGTATTCCGCCATAACCGCGAACTCGCGGAAAGCGCCGCGCAGACGCTGGTATATGCCGACTGTGAAAGTGTCGGGCATGTACATGTCCGCGGAGATGTCGGCGCGCAGAACGTCGTTGAGGTGCTCTCCGCCCGTGAGGGTGTGCGAAACCTGGCTTCGCCACGCAAACCCGAAGCGGCCGTCCTCGGCGTACTGTATCGTAAAGCCCAAATTGCCGCCGACGCTCCAGCTCTGGCCGGTGTAGTCGAGCGTTCCCATGCCGGGGATGTAGCTTGCGAGCGTGCAATAGGCAAACTGCGCGCTCACTCCGCCGCCGACGGAAAACCAGTCGTTAACCTTGTAGGCGAACCCCGGGTTGATGTCGGTCGTGTAAAGGTAGCTGCGCGTGCCCTGCATTCTGCCGAACCAGTCCCCGTTATATTTGGATTCAAGGCCGTATGGGGCGGTCACCGAGAGGGTTCCGTAAAGGTCCTCCGTAAACCTGTGGACGACGTAGAAATTCGGGACAACCTCGTTCGTCCCGCAAGTGCCCTCGCTGTTAGGCCCCATGAGGGCCGGCGGAGTCGAGCCCCTGTCGTTGACGCAGAGCGTCGGCAGGACGAGGGAGACGACTGAGTCCGTGCGCGTCATGCCGACTTCGAGCGGCATAAAGCACGCCGCCGACGGATTCCAGAACGCGGCGGAGGCGTCGTTGTTGGCGTTGACGGTGGCCCCCGCCATGGCGTTGCCCATGTTGGCGGCGCCCTGCTCTACTATCTGGTAGCCGGCGCCGAACGCCGAAGCTGCCGCGAAAACCGATGACGCGGCGAAAAGTGTCGTTAAGTTTTTCATAATTTACGGGAAAGAAGCGATGCAAAATGAACGCGCGTTCATTGTCAAATAAAAAAATGAATGAACGTTCATTCACCGAGCCGCATTCCCGCCCCCGCCGTTTGCCAACCCGCTAAAATTCTTGTATTTTTAACGGACAACCGCCTTCAATCCGCCGGACGGCGGACGCATGCCTCCAACTTTCCGGACTTGCGCAGGGCGTTAACGGGGCAAGGCGGCTTAACGCAAATTTTCGCGAAAAGCTCCCGCGCACGCCCCGAATCAAAAAACAAAAGGACGGGGCGGCGTTCCACGCCCATGACATTCCGGCTTCCGTGCGCATTTTTTTCTCACATACCGCTTTCCCCGCGCCCGTTTCCAACCCGCAGACGCGCCGAAAAATAAAATTCGCCTTGCCTTGCGCCGGCCTTTTGGGGATTATTCCTTTAAAAAACCGGCATGTCCCAGACCACGCGCGACAAAATTTTGAAGACGACTTTCCTGCTGCTCCTCGAAAAAGGGTACGACAGGGTTCTCGTGAGCGACATTCAGGACAGGCTCGGAATTTCGCGCGGGCTGATGTACAGGTATTTCAAGAGCAAGTCGGAGCTCTTTTTTGAGGCGTGCCGGAAATATTTTTACGACAAATTTTTTCCGGAGCTCGACTACGACAAGATAACGCTCGCCGAATTTTTCCGCAACGCCGAAAAGGCGGTCGGCTCCATGACGAACATCGACGGCGAAGAGGTCGACATCCTGAAATACAATACCCTTTATTCGGCGATGATCCAGTGCGAGCCCAAATTCAAGCGCGAGGCGCAGGCGGAATTCGACAAGGCGCGCAAGGTGATCCGCAACGCTATAAAAAGGGGCGAAATAAAAAAGCTTCCGGAAAATTTCATAGGGGCGACGATTCTCGCCATATTCGGGCGCACGAGCTACATCACCCAGACGCCCTCAAACTCATACGTCTGCAAGAGAATCCTCGAGGACATCGGCCAGTTCTACCGCCTGATAAGGCGCAAATAGCGCGAATCGGACGCTTATAAGCGGGCGCCTCCGCCGTCGGTTTACTGTTAACTAAAAAAGAAGGAATTTCTTCTTTTCCAAAAATGCGGCTTTTCGTATATAGGAATTATTATGGAAATCAATACTACACATACCCCCCATACTTCTGGCATACTGTCAGTTATCGCGTTTGCCGCGGCCGCCGCCATCGCGCCGCAAGCCGGAGCGCAATCGCAAGATATCTATTTCAACGATATCTCCGACAACGATTCAACGTACATAAACAATCCCGCAAACTGGTTTGCGAACCCCGAAAAAACCGACCCTTTTGAAGGCTCCCTCGACGGCTCGCAAGAAGCCTACATTTCGGCGTCCGGAACGCTCACCACAAAAATAGCGGCCAATTCCACCCCTATTTTCGGGAACCTGAACTATTCGCTCACGGAATTCAACGCCGGCGGTGATTTCATAACATTCGGGAACGACACCTTTCTGCAAACCTCCGGAAACCTGGTCACTAACTTTACTCTGTCTAAGGAATCCACAGCATCCTACGGGCAGCAACTGACGCAAAAAATTACGATGTGGAGCAACGCCCAAATGCGCGTCGGAGGGGATTGGCTCATCAACGTCGACAGAAACGGCTCCCCCGACTACCTCTCTCTGCGGATCACCGACGGCGTGGGATCCCCCGGCAGGGCAAGCATACAAATCGACGGCAACGTAATATCGCGGGGAACTCTCATATTCTCGACGGACAACGTAAATTTCACAGTAAAAGGAGCTGTGGACATAAGCGGGGGGCAGTGGAATATGCTTGCAAACAACAAGCAGTCGGAAGTCTTCACCCGTACGGTGGGCGGAATCGGAGACGCCGACGGCAGCGGGGAAGGCGCGAGCGTCAGGTTCAACATCGCAAAAGAAAATTGGGTTTCCGCATCCGCCAGAACCGTAAACCTCGTATTGACCAACTCGTCGTCCTACGAGGTCTCCGGGTCTTTCGCCATGTACGAAAACAGCCAGGACAAACTGAACATCACAATGTCCGCCGCCGACGCCAGAAACGGCAGGCAGGCTCTGCGCTTCGGCTCCATAGGCGACCCCTACTGGTGCAACGGAATGCAGCTTGCGGACGCCAACATAAACAATGTGGAAATCAGCAGCGGCAGGCTCGACATCGGAATGCACGACGGAATGAAAGGCGCCAACCTCAGCCTCTACGGGTACAGCGGCAACGCCGCCGACGCCGTGTTCAGCGCGGCGGGAACGGTCTACGGAATGGACATCGGAAGAGTCCAGTTCGACTCAATGACCTTCTACGAAGGCACGATAGTTTTCGACCTCGGCGAAACCGACTGCGACTTCATTCAAATTAACGGCGGAGTGACAAAAGACGCCCCCGATTCGCAAATAGTGTTCGACATAAACATATCAAAGGACAACCTTCAAATTTATCTCGAAACCCTCCGCGCGGAGACTATTGAGTGGGACTTGATGAGCTTCAAAACCGACGACTCCGATTTCGACCTCGCTGACATAATCCTCAAAACGCAGGCGGGAATAGACGGAGAATTGACCTTCCTCGCAGACGGCGAAACGGGGCTCACGACGGTGCAGCTCTCCCTCGGCGTAGTTCCCGAGCCCGCGGCGGCGGCGGCAATCCTCGGCGCGCTCGCGCTTTCCATCGCCGCACACCGCAGGAGAAAATAAAGCGGCAATTTTTAAGCGCAAAAGAAAAAGGGCGCGCGGGGCTTCGGCTCCGCGCGCTTTAATTTGTCGTCACACCGCAATCCCCCGCCCGAGCGGTTCCAAAAATCCGCCCGCGCGCCGCGCGCAAAACCGCGCCCTCCATTCCACAGCCGACGCAAAAAAGTCCGGCGCGCCGGAAAAAACGCGAAGTGAAACCTTTTGCGCGGCGGCTCGTTTAAACGGATAAAAACGGGCGCGTACTGACGCCCGCCGCCAACTATCAAAGGGAAATGGAAAATATGAACGCGCAAATAATGAAAATTCTGGCAACCGTGGCGATAGCCGCATCCGCTTTCGCGGCCTTTGCCGCGCCGAATCCGGAGGCGAAAATGCACAGGCTCTCCGCAACGATAGAAAAAGAGCGCCCGAAGCTCGACAGCGAAACGATGCGGCTTGTCGCCGCCTACCGCAAAAACCCGTCGGAGGGAAACAGGGCGGCGCTAAAAAAGCGGGTCGAGGCGAATTACGACAAAGTGCTCGCGCGCAAGAAGGCAAAACTTGAAGACCTGAAAAAAACAGCAAAAGAGGCTTCCAAAGTGCGCGAAATGCAAGAGATCGTCGACGAGATGACGGCGAACAGAAACCTCAGCGTCGAGCGGACGATGAGCCGCTTCTCCGACCCGCGCCTCCGCCCGGGCGCCCGAACGCCGAAAGACGGCTATCTTCCGGTGCTCGGCGCCGCGCAAAACGTCTGCATATCCTACGCGCCCGTCACGAACGCCGAATACCGCGCGTTTTTGAAATCCGCCGGCAAAAGCGTCCCCGAAGACGCCTCAGACGCAAGGTATCCCGCGGTAAACGTCTCGCGCGAGGACGCCGAAGCCTACTGCAAATGGCTTTCGCAAAAGGACGGCGGGGCGGCCTACCGCCTGCCGACCGCCGCGGAATGGGAGCTCGCCGCGGGCCATATGCCGAAGGACGCGGATTTCAACTGCGGAATCGGCGACAAAACTTCGCCCGTCGACGCCTATGCCAAAACCCTGTCCGCGTGCGGGGCGATAGACATGTGGGGAAACTGCTGGGAGTGGACTTCTACGGACGCCGCTGGCCCGGGCGGAGAGAAGTTCGCGGAAGTCAAGGGAGGCGCGTTCGACTCCGCCAGAACGGAGTGCCGCACCGAGCGCAGGGGAGAAATGCGAAATCCCGCAAAGGGATACGGAAACGTCGGATTCCGCGTGGTGAGGGAAAAATAATTTCCTCCCGCGGTGGGGAGAATCCCCAAAGGGAGGCCGAAGCGCGGGTTTTGCGGCGCGCCGCAAAACCCCGCGGCGCAGAAACCGCCTGTAAAAAATTCTCAACGAACGGCGCAAAGCGGGCGCAACCTCCGCAATGCGCGCAAAAAAACGGCGGCCGCAAAGCCGCCGTTTTTTAAAGGCCCATCCGGCCTGCCAAGCTTACTTGCCGACTTTGAAGTCAGCGCCGGGCTTGAACTTAACAACCTTCGAAGCCTTGATCTTGATTTTTTCCTTCGTCTGGGGATTGATGCCCATGCGAGCCTTGCGTTCGGCGACCGAGAAAGTGCCGAAGCCGATAAGCTGAAGCTTCTTGTTCTTCTTAACGCCAGCCTTGATCGCCGCGAGAACAACATTGAGAGCCGTTTCGGCGCAGGCTTTCGTTGCGTCCTTGCCGAGGAGTTTCTGGATTTCAAGAATGAGTTCTGCTTTATTCATATTTGTTTTTTATTGGTTGTTAGAGGAAATCTACGCCGGATATATTCTGGTAGTAGAAAATCGAGAAGCAAGACGCCCGATTCCGCTTTATCAAAGGTGTGCCCCCAATTCGGCCGAACCGATGTTTTGCTCTCCTTTTTAACGCACAAGTTAGATTTTTTCGGGGGACAGTCAACAAAAATATCGAAATATTTTTGCGCCCCGCGGCGCGCAAAAGCTTTCCCCGAAAGGGACGGATTGCCATTCGCCCGCAAACTCCGCGCGCAACTTACGAAATTTGCGCGCGGAGACGCGGGTTCACCATACAAGCCTCGGAGCCTCCTTTTCAAGCAGCTCCATTCCCGCGTTCGAGTTCGCCCCGTCCGCCGCCGAAACCGCGAGCGCGAGCGCCCAGAACCTGTCGGCGTGCCCGTCGGAAGTGCGCTCCGCGCAAAACCGCAGAGTTCCGCCCGCGCCGACTTCCTTGCGCACGCTCCTTATGTCGGCGATGACTTCGATGTCGTCGGGAATCCTTATTTTTGCGTCCTCGAAGCGCGCTTTCAGCGGGTACGCGAGCGCCTCTTTCACCCCCGCCGTAAACGTCACTCCTCCCACGCGCGCGCCGCCGTACCGCTCCGCCGCCCTCTCGGCGAACTGCCTGCCCAGGCCGCTCTGGTCGATGAGCGCGCGCCTGAGATTGGGAAGGCGCAAAAACCTGTGAAGCTCCGCCTCCTGATGGGAGAACGGGACGTTTTCGAGCGCGGAGATTTCGCGCGTATACAGAGTGTCGCCGACGCGCTCGAGCAGCCAGAACACCGACAAGTCCCTGCTCCGCCCCACGTCGACGCCCAAAAACAGCGGGTTTGCCCCGCCCTCCGCAGCGCGCCAATTTCCGTCCTCCGGCCTGTACAGACACCGCGATATGCAGTCGCACCCGACGAAGCCCGCGGAGTCGTCGGCGGGAGAGCACATATACTCCTGCAAAAAGCTCTCCTCGTCCGCGCAGGAGTTTTTAACGTAGTCGAAATACTCGCCCTCGTCCATTCCGAGAACCTCGTGCCCCTCGGGCAACGCCGCTTTGAGCTTGCCGAGAAACCCCTGTTCGAGCGCGTCCTGCAAAGTCACGCGGTGCAGCGACACCTTCTTCGGGTTGCCGCCGTGCCGAGCCTCGTCAACGAGCCTCTTGAAAAAATTTCCCGAGCCCCTGTGCGTCGAGATTATCTCCATCCGCCCGCCCCACGTGATGCCCGGGTACGCTATGGCGTAGAGCCGCTCCGGCTCCGGATGGAGGGCGAATTCGTCGAGAACGCGGGTGCCGCGCTTCCCCGCCTGGGCGTCGGCGTTTGACGACAGCGACCATATCCGCGTGCCGTTGGCGAACCCTATCGAATTCGCGGAGGAGTCGCGGGCGACGCCGGAAAACCCGAAATCGCGCACGGCGGTTCCGAGTATGTCGGCGAATTTTGCGCAGTCGGCGAGAAACAGGCGCGCCTGCGTCTCGTCGCGCGACGCCACCCACGAGTCGAGCCTTCCGCCCGAGAGCGAGTGCTCACGCACGAGCGAATACGCCGCGGTCCAGCTCATGCCGATCTGCCTCGACTTCTCCATGATTTTTATGCGCGATTTGTCCTCTATCCACGCGCGCTGGTACGGCAGAAAAAACGAGTCCGAACCCATGTCAAAGCAGCTTCAGCTTTTCCTCTATTTTGCGGAGCGTCCGCGCCGAAATCCCCGCGCCCTCCGCCCTGCAAGGCTTTCCCGCCGGACGCCTGGAATCCGCCGAAAACAGCTTCTGGACTATCCCCGCGAGCGTCCCGACCTCCGAAACGTCGGCGTCCCCCGCCGCGCACAGGCGGTCGAAAACTATCTCCCACAGGAGCGCGAGAGACGCCTCGGGAGCTTCGAGGGAGATTTCGGAATCGACGAGGGCGTCGGCGCGCTCCTTTGCGGCGCGGATTCTCTCGAGATGCGCCCCGAACGCCGGCGCTATTCCCGTAGAAGGAGCGCATACGTCAGCTGGCTGGCGGGAGGCGCGCTCCGCGCCCTCCGGAGAAGCGGGAGGCTTTGGGGAAACTTTCCTTCGCGCGGCCATCTAAAATTCCCCCGATTCGAGGTAGTCGGCGCCCTCGCACGTAAGGCTCGCGCGGACGCTCGACGGGCTTATGCGCGAGGGCCGCAACTCCACGAGCCCCTTTTGCCGCAGGTATTCGAGCTCCCTGCCGAGCTCGCGCAAATCGCACTCGAACCCCGAAAACCTCAACCCTTCCAGCACCACGCTCGGCGAAAGCCCCGCCGGAAACGCGGCTTCGAGCTGCAAGAGCGCCGCGCGGCGCAGCATCAGGCGATCCTCCCCGCCGCTCATTCGGCCTCCTTAGACTTCATGAAAAGCCTGTCGGTTTTAACGCTGAGCTCCGCTATGCGCTGGTTGGCAATCTGCGCCTGCGCCACGAGCGAGCTGATGTTCTGCGCGTTGCGGCTTATAAGCTCGCGCGCCTCGTCGAGCCCCCGCGAATAGCACTTGTGCATGGAACGCGTTTCCTCGCGGATTTCAGCGCGCAGGCTCCTCAGGTCCTGCACGGCGTCCGAGACGCAGCGCATCATTTCCGCGCGCACTTTCTCCATGTGCGAATACGTGACGTAGGTAAGTTTCGGGTCGGGCTTTTCCGCGTGAAATTCGCGTATCCTCAAAACGAGGTAGTACGCGCCCAGCAGCGAAGTCAAAACCACCAACCCCGTGCCTATAAATCCGGCGTTTTCAATTTCCATATCCCCGATTCTATCCGAACGCCGCCAAAACGCAAAAATACTTTTGATACTTTTGATTCTTACCGCGGAAGCGCATTCGCCGGAACGCGCGGCTTCGCGGAAGCCGGCGAACCCTAAGAGAAAAGATTTCCGCAAAAAGGCGCGGCGGAGCGCGTAGTTTAAGAGAATGCTCGGGCGGCGGCAAACGCGCCGCGTCAGTTTACAGTAAACTAAAAAATTTCGCTTTTTATCTTTCGCAAAGGCGCGAAATTTTTATATATGGGGAACGTTATGAAACCGATGATTATGAAATTGTTCACCCCTCCTCCGTTATATATTAAATTGCAATAACTTATTGCGATTTGCCGCCGTCCTCGGCGCGGCTGCCCTCGCGTTTGCAGCTCTCCGCAGGAGAAGATAAACTGAACGGGCCGTTTCAAAACAATAAAAAAAGGCGGCAACCCCTCGGAGTTTGCCGCCTTTTTTACGGGTGGAAAAACTTTTCCGCCCGCGCCGCCCCAAAAGCGCTACTTTGAAAGCGGGCGGATTTTTATGTTTCTAAACTCGGTGGAAGCCGTTCCGTGCAAACCTTGCAGGCCGATTTTGCCCTTGGTCGGAATTTCGGACTTCTTGTGCTTGGTAAGCCACGCCGGAATATCGACGCCGTTGGGGCCCTTTTTGTTGTCCGTCCACTGGGAGAGGTCGATTTTTGAGGCGTGCTTCCCGTCGATCCATACGTCGATGTTCTTGCCCTTGCATACGACCCTCATCTTGCTCCAAACGCCGAGCGGAACGGTGGTGTCGTATTCGGGAAAGACGTGCCCGAAAATCGCGCCGTTGTGGGTTATGGGCCTGTTGGCATAGCGCGGGTCGGTGTTGTCTGCTATCTGTATTTCCATGGAGTTGGGAATCCAGTCCTTCGCGTCAGTGCAATATACCACTATACCGCTGTTGGAGCCCTTCTCGAGCTTGTATTCGAGCTCTATTTCGAAATTTTCGTAATCGCCCTTCGTAAAAATTATCTGGTCTTTGTTGGACTTCAAAACTCCGTTCTTGTCAAAACTCCAGACGCCCTTTTCATACACGGCGTCGGAGAGGTCGGGCTTGAAGAGGTCGGTAAACCCGCCGCTGTCGGATACTGCGGAAGAACATCCGCCGAGAGCGAAAGCCGAGGCGGAAACTAAGGCTGCTATAAACGTTTTCATGCCCCAATTCTCCGAAGCGCAAAAAAATTTGCAAACAAAAAAGGCCGGCGGGCGGCGCCGCGGCCTATGCGGAACGCGCATTCATCAAGCGCCCCGCCCCGCGGAGATCGGCAAAGCCAATGCGCCTATCCCGCCTTGCCGGCAATATCGTTTTTTCATTTCCGCAGGCTGAAATAGCCAATCCCCTCCCAATTGCCACCTGCTTTCGGGGTTAGGCTACATTCAGGCGAATATAGGAATCCGCCAAGGGCGCGCGGCGTATTCGACATACGCGAACGGCATTGGCGGATTTCCTAATGCAGTTATTCTCCAAATAATCATAATGCGCGTCAAACTGCCGTTCAGGCGGGCGTTTGCGCCTGTGGAAGCATACTTGGAATACGCGACCAATGGCGCACCCATTCAAAACGGGGCGCCAGCGGCAGTTTCACGCGCCCAAGCCGATTAGGTAAACTGGGCAGATTTGAACCACTGAAAATGATCGGTTTCGAGCTCGTCTTTCGACGGCATCGGGTAGAAGAGAAGTTCGCCGCCCGCGCCGACGTAAAAGCCGCTGCCGACTGTGCGGTAGAGAATTTCGCCCATTGAGCGCGCCACAATTTTATTGTTTTTGCCGCCCTTTGTCCGCACGGCGTCAAGACAGTCGCGCAAGTGGTGGCGGTTGGTGTACGGGAGGTCGCCGAGGTCGCCGTTTACGGGGTCGCGCTCGAGATCGCCGAGCTTCATGTCGAAAAACGCGATTTTTTCAAAATGAACAAGCCGCTCGGAAGATGTAAGGCGCCTGGCGTATTCGGCGGGGTTGAGTATGCTCGCCACCCGCGGGCGGCACGGAGCCAAATCCTGGTAGAGGTATATCTTGCGCGACGGGTCGGGCTCGAAAGGCCGCTGGGAAAGTTCGAGCGCCTTGCCGTCGCTCGTGACGAGGTAAAGATTTTTGAACGCCGCCATCGGGACGTGTTCCAACACGCGGTAAACGGACAGATTCACCGACTTGTGCGCGCTGCCGTCTGCATGGGGCGAGCAAAGTTCGGCAAATTTGTCCATTGGCAGATAGTCGGATTCAAAATTCGGGTCGAGCTCGAAGAAAATCGCGGGATCGCAGTTGCGGCGGAACGCGCCGGTCGCGTAGTAGTTGCCGAACTCTTCGGGTGGGAGATTCGAGGCGATGAGGGCCTCGGGCACAAGGGATAGGTATAGGTACTGTTTCATTTTCGATCCTTGTTTTAATTTTGTTTGCGGAGAGCATTATCCGCCCCGCTGAAATCGAATTTAACTGCGCGCGGGAAAATATCAATTAAAATCGAACAAACCGGCGGCGTTTTGTTCCCGAAAACTGCAAAAAAAACGCGGAACGGGCAATGCCGAACCGCGCAGAAAAATTTTTACGGACTACTCGGAAAGCTCAATTCCCTCGGGGAGGTCGAGCTTTTTCTCGAACGAGCCGTCGGGGAGTTTCTTCCATTCGAGCCTGATTTTCCCCCGCGGCGTCGGCCATACGATGCTGCCGCTGTCCTCTATGAAGAGCGGGTTGAATGAAACTTTACTCCACGCGGGCGCCGTCTGCCTGATTCCGCCGAGTATGCGCGGCATCAGAAAGAGCGGGTGCGCGCTCCACGCGTGCGACGACGATATTCCGGAGTGGCTCAATCCGAAATTTTCAAAAGCCGTGCCGTAATCCGCCATTTCGCGCCATTTTTTGAGAATGTCGGCATAGACCTCCGCGCCGTGCCCTTCGTCCGCCATAAGGTCGTACAGGTACACGTGCCAATAGCTCGACGGGTCGGCGTGCGTCTTGAGCTCGCCGCGCAAAAACGGCAGGAGAATTTTCGACTTCGCCTTTTCAAAATCGAAGCCTTTCAGGTTTGCCATGCGCCCGAGAACCTGCGACTGGACGCCCTTCAAGGGGTTGGGCTTGCCGTCCGGAAGAATGCCGTCGCGCACGAGCCCGTCGGAATCGACGAGATTCTTTTCTATAGCCGCCCTGAGCTTTGCGGCGCGCGCGGAATACTTAGCAGCCATCTCCGCGCGGCCGGTTTCGGCGCACGCGCGGGATACGGTGTCGAGCGCGTACAGCAGCCAAAGGTTGAGCACGGCGGGATCGCCCTCCCGCTGGATATTGGTCCAGTCGAGGAACAGCCAAAAGCGCGGGTCGTAGGAGACGAGGCCTGTGGCGGGGTTCGTCGCGCCGTCGAAATACGAGAGTATCCCGTCTATGGTCTTTTCGTACTTGTCGAAAATCGAGTCGTCGCCCGTCTGCCAATAGTAGTCGTAGAGCGTCAATATCCATATAATGGAATAGTCCGGCAGTATGCAGTGGTGCGCCATCGTCGGGGCGTGCCCGTACGTCAGGCCGTTGGGAGCGGTCTGCATGGCTATCTGCCGTATGCCGCGCCACAAGAGCCGCGGGTCGTCGCAGAGCATAAAGGTGTTCCACGCCTGAACGCGCGCGTCGCCCCACCACTGCGCCTGCTCGCGGTGCGGAGTGTCGACATAGGCGTCGAGCGAGCATACGCGCTGGGTCTGCTCGCACGCCTTCCAGATTTTGTTCGCGAGCGGATTGGAGGTCTCGAACGCGCCGTCATGCCCGAGCGGATACGCCTCCCAGCGGAACGAAGGCCTTATTTCAAGCTCCGAATCGGGGTTGGCGCGCACGCGCAGCATCATGTAGCGCGCGCCCAGCGCGTGGTAAAACTCGTGGCGGTTGTCGCCCGCGCGGGCTATCATGCGGTTGGACATCGCGGGCGCCGAATGGGTCAGATAGGCGTTGACGGGCTCGAGCTTGTCCGAAACGCGCTCGACAAGGCACATGTCGATTATCTCCCCGCCCTTTGCGCCGCGCACTTCGAGAATCGGCACGCCTACCACGACCTTTCCGAAATCGAAAAGGTAGCTGCGGAATCCGCCCTTGGGCGACGGCGGAACCTTCAGGATTTCCGAATCCGCCGACGCCGCGCGGTGCGAAGTGTCCTCGCGCGCGACGAGCTCGCTTATGTTGCGATAGCGCTCGGCATCGGACGCGGACTTTCCGGAACCCTCGCCTATCAGCTTGACGGGAACCATGCGCGACTCCCCGAGAGGGGTAAAGCGCGGCTCATAGGCGTAAAAAGGCATCTGGTTCCAGCGGCGCGCGCTCTCTGTGTTGACCCAAGCGGAATCGTCGAAATCCGGAAGCTCCCAGCCGTCGGGGTCGGCGCGCATGTCTATGTGCTCCTGGTTGTTCAGCTGCATCGAGTACGGCGCGGTGTCCCTGTCGCAGGAATTCTGGCGCAGGCACTTGGTAGCCTTGCGCGAAACTATCTTTTTGCCGCCGCCCAAATCCACGCCGTAAAGCACGCCCGCGAAACCGGCGCTGAGATAGCTGAAAGTGTTCCTGCCGGCGTTGTATGCGCGCACGGCCACCGCGTTTTTGCCTTTTTTAAGGAAGGGGGCTATGTCGACTTCGTCGTACGGCCACGACTTCTGGAAGCCGCGCGCCGGCCCCTTGCAGACGTATTTTCCGTTGACGTACAGGCGGTAATTCTGGTCGGCGGTAATGTACATAACAGCCCGCTGCGGAACCTCCGATAACTCGAAAGTCTCGCGAAAGAGCGCGTAGGAATTGGTCACGTCGACATAGTTGGACGGAAACGGCCAAATCCAGCTCGCCTCTTTTAGAATCGGCGGGATATTCTTCCAGATCTCGGGAGTTTCCCTTATCGGATAGGAATCCCAAATGCGGACGTCATAGGCGTTGTCCGCGACGGCGGAAGGCGACGCGCCGGAACCGCCGGCAAACGCAGCCGAACACGCCCCGAAAGCCGCGGCAATTGCAAAAAAACTTTTCATACTTGCTCCCCTCTTTGGCTGAAATTGGAATTTGTTGTAAAATATTTGTTTTAGGGGCGCTTTTAAAAAATTTCAACACCAAAGTTAATGTTGACAAAACCCGCCTCCGGAAAGAACTTGAAAACGATGGAATCCAAAGCGGCATATTTCATAACCTCCGACGACGACTTCATCGCCGCCAACCGCGCGCGCGAAATCTTCGAGGAACTGTCGAAAGACGCGCTCGACGAAATGTCCAAAGAGGTTATAGACGGCGCCTCGCAAAAGGCAGAAGACGCCGAGGAAGCCGTTTTGCAAACGCTCCAGGCTGCGGCCACCCCGCCGCTCTTCGGGGGCAGAAAATTCGTCTGGCTGCGCAACGCAAACTTTTTCGGAGACTCCAAAATCCTCAAAAACGGTGGGGTCGCCTCAGCCCTCGGCAAGCTTGCCGAATACCTGAAAACGCTCCCCGCCGGCTCCGCGGCGGTCGTCATAAGCGCCTCGCCCGTCGACAGGCGCTCCAAAATTTTCAAGGAATTTGCGGCTCTTGGCGGCGCCGAAGACTACCAGTCAAAAGATCCGGTATCGGCGTGCGTTGACGTCATAGAGGCCGAAGCCCGAAACCTCGGGGTTCGCTTTGAACCAGGCGCCGCCGAAACGCTCGCCTCCATAGTGGCGGGCAATCCGAGAATGTGCGCCCAGGAGGCAAAAAAACTCGCGACCTACGCGAATTTCAGCGGAACTATCTCGCAGCGCGACGTCGCCGACATGGTTCCGATTTTCGGGGAAAGCGACTTTTTCGACATAACCAACGCTTTCTATTCCGGAGACCTCGACGCGGCGCTCGCGGTTTTGAAAAGATATTTTTTCGCGAATAAAAAGGCGTCGGCGCGCCCGATAATATCGGCAATACAAAAGCAGAATTCAATACTCATACAGCTCAGGGCGCTGATGGATTCCGGAGAAATTCCGAAATTGCAAGGCCAGCAGCCGAGGGGCGCGATAGAGGCGGCGGGCGCAAAATACGCTGAAATTTTCAAGAATTGCGAAGAAAAGACGCCCTACAACGTGTTCTCGCAAAATGCGTGGTACGCGGGCGCAAAACTCGCCCCGATAGCGGCAGGAACTACCCTGAAAAAGCTGATGGATTGCCAGATGCAAATCGCGAGGGCCTTTGAGGAACTCCTGTCGCCCGACGCGACCGACGAAACGGTAATGCGCGACTTCTTCGTCCGCGCCATGGCCTGACCCCTCCCCAAACCGGAATCCAGCCCGCGGCGTTTTTAAAGCGCTCCTTATCGCGCAAAAAAATCGCAACACCCGTATAAACTGCCGCGCCACAGAATTCCGGAATCGCCCCGCGCAATATTGGAGGAAGAGGCGGCAAACTAAACCGCATTCTTCCGCAAAGCAATCCAGCCGCCGCGCCGGCGCGGCAGAGCAAAAATTTATCCGCTTCTTCCGCGGCGTTTTAATTCGCGCGCCCCATATAAAATACGGCGCGAATTTGCAATTTCCGCGCCATTTATCAAGCGTTTCGATTACGTTTTCCCGCGCAAGGCGGAATTTCAGAAGCGGGCGGTTAAGACTGCAAGGCAATGAAGGCAAGAACCGCTTTCGCCGCCGCGCCGGCAAAATACAGGAATTATCCTCAAAAGGGCCGCCGAAGGTTTGCGGAGAAAAAACGCCCTCCGCCCCGTTAGAATTTTTCGGAAACGGCAGGGAAAATCGGGCAACGCAAACGGCGCGTCCGCCCCCAAAAATCTCCAGCCCGCCGATCGGAGATGTTAAGTTGACTCGCGGGCTCCGCCCCGTCTCGCCCCTTCGGGGTCTGCTCACTCCGCTCGCATCTCATTCGCGCTCCGCTTGAATTGACTCGCGGGCTCCGCCCCGTCTCGCCCCTTCGGGGTCTGCTCACTCCGCTCGCATCTCATTCGCGCTCCGCTTGAATTGACTCGCGGGCTCCGCCCCGTCTCGCCCCTTCGGGGTCTGCTCACTCCGCTCGCACCTCATTCGCGCTCCGCTTGAATTGACTCGCGGGCTCCGCCCCGTCTCGCCCCTTCGGGGTCTGCTCACTCCGCTCGCATCTCATTCGCGCTCCGCTTGAATTGACTCGCGGGCTCCGCCCCGTCTCGCCCCTTCGGGGTCTGCTCACTCCGCTCGCATCTCATTCGCGCTCCGCTTGAATTGACTCGCGGGCTCCGCCCCGTCTCGCCCCTTCGGGGTCTGCTCACTCCGCTCGCATCTCATTCGCGCTCCGCTTGAATTGACTCGCGGGCTCCGCCCCGTCTCGCCCCTTCGGGGTCTGCTCGCTCCGCTCGCACCTCATTCGCGCTCCGCTTGAATTGACTCGCGGGCTCCGCCCCGTCTCGCCCCTTCGGGGTCTGCTCACTCCGCTCGCACCTCATTCGCGCTCCGCTTGAATTGACTCGCGGGCTCCGCCCCGTCTCGCCCCTTCGGGGTCTGCTCACTCCGCTCGCACCTCATTCGCGCTCCGCTTGAATTGACTCGCAAAAAATCCGAAAAACGGCATCTGAAACGCGCAATGCCCTATGCCCCGCTCCCGCGCGCAAAAAACAAAAAGCAGAAAAAAGAAAAAATATCCGCCGCCATATATTCGGAAATCCGCCTTTGCGCGGTCGCCATGAATAAAAAACGGCAACCGCCGATGGCGCACTGCGCGCTCGGCGGCCGCAACACGGGAAAATGCCCGTTTTTTAACGTAGATTGAGAACCTGGACGTTGTATCTGGGCGAAGATTTGTTTGCCGGATCGTATACCAGAAGCATAGTTCTGGAATCGTCGGGCAACGATATTATATTTTTATAGCACGCCACCCATTTGCCTTTTATCCGCTTGGCGATTTGGCAAGTAATGCCCTCTCCGTCCTTTTTCTTTGGAGAAAATATGAAAGATTTGCCGGGGCCGATTATGCTCGTCTGTCCGTTGATGTTGAACGCCACGGACTGGCGCGTCATGTTCATAACGGCGAACTTGTTTCTGGGCAGCTGTTGGGGAGAAATATTCATGGGATAGAAACGCGCGTTGGAACCCGTTTTGAGCATGAGCGCGAACAAGTCACCGGAGCTTATCGGTATATTGAGAAGCCCCGCGGAAGAAAAGTTTTCGTCAGCTTCCGGCTTGTCGGGGTTTGGCGGATTCTCCTTGCGCTTGGCAAACCTCATATTTTTTGGCCCCTCGTATTTTATGGTCTTCATCTGGCGGGGGGCGATATTGAGTTCGCGCCATTTGCCGTCGGACTTGTACCAAAGGTTGGTATCGTCGGCGGCAGTTCTGCGCGAGGATATTATGCCCGTGCCGAAGTCGGGCATTGAGATGGAATTTGCAAAACTCCATCTGTAAATTTTGAGAGTCACGCTCACGTGTTCTTCGCCCGAAGGCTTTTCCTCATCCTCTTTTTTATTCTGGTTGGCCGCGGCCGCCGCGCCTTGCGCCGGAGCGCCGGAGGCTGCGGGCTGGGGCGCCGAAGCGGCAGGCTGGGGCGCAGGCGGGGTCTGGGCATTCGCAAAAACAGGCAGCAGTATAACCGCCATTACTCGGAGTGTGGATTTTACTGTCATGTACAAAAATTTTATCGTGAAAAAGGGGTAAAAAAACCGCGCTTTCCCCCCGAAACGCAGGGGAAAGCGCGGAAGATCAGATTATATTTCGCTGTCGTTGAGCCACCTGAACGAAACGACTTTGAACCTTCTGCCGAGAGCCTTGTTGAGCTCGCTGAGTTCGTTTGTCATCTCGTTTAGGTAATCCCTCTTGGAGGTGATGGTCTTTTCCTCCTGATGGCCCATTTCAAGCTCCCTGCCGGTCGTGTCCGTATCCTTCTGCCCCTCGTTCGACACGAGGGTATCCACGTCGATGTATTCCGGCATTCTCTGAATGACCATCTCGCACCAAGCCTTGCTTTCGACACTGCCCGTAATCGAGTTCTTGATCTCGCCGTACGCCCTGATCTTGAAAGTGTCTGAACGGACGGTGAGGAAAGAGCCGATTTTCGAGAGAATGTCCTGCTGCATGAGATACGCGGGCGCGCCGGTAGCCTGCGGGCCGATAGCGCCGCGCCAGTTTTCCCATACGTCTTTGGGGTTGGCGAACGCGCTGTAGCCTTCGGACTTCTTGATGGCTTCAGTCATATTGTTGTCGTCGTCGATGGATATGCAGAGCTCGTCGTGGAACGATGAGTTGATATTCGTGCTGTCGATGGCGGCCTGGAGAACGCCCTTCTGCATGTGTGTGACCTTATGGGTGCCGCCCCTGTCGTCGTATTCCTTTTCGAGGTTGTTCCTGTCGGCTTCCTCTTCGGGCATCGGCAGGGGATCCGCCGTAGTGCTCTGCCCGCCGAGGGAGTCGGTATACCTCTGTTCGGCGGCGATATTGGAAACGACGCGGTTGACGAAGTGGGACATCGAGTAGAAAGGCCCTCTGTCCTTGATGTGCTCGACTATCGCGCAGGCGAGCTCTTCAATTTCGTCCTCGGAGAGCGAACGGTAGCCTTGCATGACGGTCGGGGAGTCGATCTGGTCGCCGGTCTGGAATGCCTCCGCCACAAACGGGGCTTCCCAGCGCAGGAACGGAACCCTGTCGGGCTCGGAATTCGGGCTGCCGCTGTACCCCTGAACCTCTTCGCCGTAATGGATGGAGAGTATTGCCTTCCACGCGTCGATATTCGTGGAATTGACGTTGAAGGGCCCGTTGATCCACAGCTTCGAGGCGTTTTCGTCAAACTGGTCCTCGGTTTCGATGGAGTCGAGGTCGCTTAGCTTGATGTAGTCGTCCTCATTTGAAGAGACATACTGCAACCTCGGATTGAGGGGATAGGCGTTGCCCGGGTCGAGGCGCGAGGCGTCCTGCCTGTCGTCTATGCGGTACGGGAGGGTCGAGAAGAAGTACTCGTCCCACAGCACGTTGTTGAGGTGCCAGGACATGTCGTAGATGGCGTGGCGATCCTCTTCAAAGTCGCTTTCGCGCTTGCCGTTCCAGTACCTGCTCTGCGTCCAGTTTTGGAGGCCGTCGTCTTCGCGGGGATTGGATCCGTCGAGCCAGGCGACGTGATAGGAGCGATCCGGAAGAATTCTGCTCGGGCAGAGCGAATTGCCTATGGCAAAGGGCGCCATCAGCGAATCCGGATATCCGATATGGTAGGAATTGTACCAGTTGTTGGTGCTGGTATTGTCCTGCTGGTTCCAGTCGGTCGCTTTGTACCAGCCGACGCCGAACGACAAATTCGCGCTCGCGAGATTTGCGGGATTGGAGACCACCTCCGTGCGCCTGAGAATGTGGTGTATGGGCGCGGTTTCGGCGCCGATGGAATCCCTCATGCCGACGTAGGCGTATCCCTTGGTGGGCATATTGATGCTGTATCCGACATTGCTCATGCCGTCCCCGACGCTCTCGTCCGAAGAATATATCTGGGAGGTCACCTGCATGTTGTTCGATATGCGCCCGAGGGTGTTGTAGACGAACTTGCCGTCCGTCGTGGCGGTCGCGGTCTGCTCGTTGGGAACGTCGCGGCCGCAGTACTCCTGCCCGAAGAACGTCGCGCGAATGTCACCGTTTACGAACAGCCTCCTGTTGAAGAAGGGCTGCGAACCGGGCATATTTTCGGCGTACGGCTGGGCGAATATGATGCCGTAGGGAATGAGGGTAGTCTCGTCGCCGCCAGCCGTTATCTGGTCGTGGAGGGTCTTGTGGTAGTTAAAATCCGTGCACTCCACCACCCTTCCGTTGAGATCGCCCTTTACGGATTCCGGAGAGGCGTCGCCGAGGAAGTCCTGGCCGTTGTTTATCTTCTGCCCGTACCACCTCCAATAGTTGGCGGAGTGCCTGCGCGGATTGAGAGCCAGCCAGTTGATGTAATAACGGGCGCGGAAAGCTTCGGAGCTTGTATCGTCGCCGCTGGTCTGGATTGCCGTGATGAAGTCTTTTTCGGCTGTGATGTCATTGAGTTCCGCTATTCCGGGTTCGTCGGTGTCGTAGAACTTTTCGAACGCGCGCAGCGAAGTCAGCCTGGAATTGTTGCGGATGTGTCCGGGCATGTGGAAGTTGATGCGCGAAGTATCCGCGCTGCGCTGCCCCTGGGTCGAGCTGTATACGAGCGTCGGATCGGGGAAGCTCTGGCGGGCGTTTCCGAGGAATATCCTATAACCCAATACCTGCGCCATCATCGGGGTGAAGTCCGTATACACGCCGTGGCCGGAATTGTTTGTGGAAGTCGGGATTTCCTCAAACTTGAAACCGTCGCGCTTCCAAAGCCAAACATTGAGCGTCAGCTGCTTGTGGTATTCGCGCGGCGACGGCTGGCGGTAGAAATACCTCTTGAGCCCTTGGGAAAGTTCCGGAAGCCTCTGGCCCGCCGCCTCGTAATTGGGCATATAAGCGTACATGGCGTAGCCTATGGGCGTCATGTTCGGCATGGCGTTGAGGGGGCGCGCGCCGCTTTTGTGCCAGCCGGTGACGTCCTGCATGTCTATATAATACTGCGATATGCTCGAGGGGGGAGTGTTGTTGTTCACGTCCCTCATGCTGTCAGTATAAGCGGGGTTGCAAACCGAGAACTTCGAGCCCGGGTTGAGGTCGAAAAGCACATTCGCATAGCGCAGCGAGGAATAATCCCAAGTCGCGCCCGAAGAGTATTTGAGGTAGTGCTCGGATTCCGGATGCGGAACGTCCATGTAGAAGCATCCGCCGAAAGTGCCGACTTCCTCATAGGGGAGCATGAGGGCGCGGTCTTCGTAGGGAGTATCGTCCCTACCCTGATATTCGACGACTCCGTTGGGGCCTATTTCATTCTGTTTGACAAGGCTTGAAGTGCCGGCGCTTTTTTCGGGGTCGCCGACGTAAGCGACAATTTCCTTCATCACGAATATTACCGCCTTGCCGGGCTCTATGCCGTCCTCGCTGTACGCCACGAATCTGAGGTCGCCCTCGAGTCCGCTGTCGCTATTCGTACTTACATTGTTGGAATTGTACGCGGCGATTCCGCGCTGAGCCCTGAACAGATAATTGTTCCTGTCGGTATTGCCGCCCGAATTGGGGTTGACGAACCTGCCGTGGTAGGCGGACATGTAGAGGTTGTTCAGGTAGAGCGGAATCCTCGCGACTCTCGCCGACCACTTTCCGGTAGTGGTCATGGTCGTGAGGGTCTGGTCTATGCTCGGGACGATATTGCCCGCTCCTATGATGCCCTTCCAGTGGTAGCTGACGTTGGTGTTGTCGTTTTCCCAGGTTCTCGTCTGCTGAGAAACGGCGTTGGGGGCGATGATTTCGCCCGGAGCCACGGTAAAGGCGTCGCCCCTGTTGTTTGTAGTGCCGTAGCCGAGGGGAAGTATCCTCTGGTCGTAAAAGAACGTCTTTGTGGACATGAAATACGGCAACGGCGTATTTATGTCGTCGTTTGCCATCTTGTTGGCGCGGTAAGTGAGAGAGTTGTTGACGCTGCCGCTGTCCCACATCCATGCGGTGATGTCGTCCGGCGCCGTCCAGCCCTGCACGCCCTGATTCCAGATGCCGAGGTTCGAAAGCTTTATGTAAGTGCGGCGCATTTCGTTGTCGTTGCCGATTACCTGGGTCGCAAGCGACGGGATGAGTTCCGTCCTCAAGTCGCGCAGGCACTGGAAGTTTTCGCCCGAACGGTACCCTACGGCAAACCTGAACGAGCCAATCGGGTGCTGTTCGGCGGCATTTACCTGCAAAATGTAATAGCTGTCGCCCGCAATCTTGGTGTCATAGGGATTGTAGAGTATCAGCATGGGAATGATGTGCAGCCTCACTCCGTACCGCTGCGAGCCGTAGTGCACAAAGGTAGGCACGTAAAATATCTGGAAACGCTTTACTACGGGCTTGAAACCGTGCCTGTCGTCGGTCTGAATCCTGTCTTTAAGCTTTCCGGCGGCGGGGTCGTTTTCAGCCCTCAAATTGTAATACGAGCGCAGCTGCGACCACAGCGGACCGCCCGGATCCTTAAAGAGGAACTTGTCTGAAAAGAGCTCATCGAGCATTGAGCCTATTGTGGACGCGCCCTCGTAATCGCCGCCGGAAAGGTCGTCGTGGACGAACATCTGCGGGGGGAACATGTGCCCGAGCCCGTTGTTTATCCTGCTCTTTTCGCTCTGGGGTTGAATGCGGGTTTGCGAAATATTCTTTCCGATCATATCGTCCCAAAGGAGCGGATAGGCGGAAGTCTTGTACTCGTAACCCGCCGTGCCGTAGGGGCGCGGGAAGTACTCGGGCGCGTTCTCGTTGAGCTTGTCGCCCGGATCTTCCTCCTCGTTGCCGTAGTCAAGGCGTGTGAGGCCGAGAGAAAGGTCTTTCTTGAAACCGCCCTCGCGCACGTTTACGAGCAATCCCTTGGTATTGAAAGTCACGCCGTGGAAGAACAGCTTGGCCAGCTGCGTCGTTGAGGGAACATTGGCGGACTTGAGTATGTCGATCTGCTTTACGTCGGTGAGATTGCGCAAAGTGGCGATGGAGTTCGGGTCGGCAGACTCCTCGTCGGTGTTGATTTCAAACGCCTTTATGCCCGCCCCTCCGGACACCGGAACTGAAAGCCCGTTTATGCCGGAATAGAACGGCAGGCTCTGCATCCTGTAATCCACTTCCTTGAAGAGGGTGATGTAATTTTTGGGGGCAATAGCATTGAGGGAAGCCTTCTGGCCCTCGTCGGCGACCCACCACGCTATGCGGGTCTGTTTGCCGTCTTCCCTGACTTCGTTGGTGATGGGATTGGGGTCGTTTTTGAGCGTGACTATGGGCGCGAGAACATGGCCGTTCTTGCTTGTCGGGTCGTCGGAAGACGCGGTGGACCCCTCCGCAACCGCCCTCACGTACTGGCCGGGATTGAGCTTTTGCGTCGGCTTGTACTGCAAGTGAGAACCCGTAGTATCTTTTTCGTCGCGAACCTTGTTGCCGGAAACGAGCCAAGTGACGGCCTCGTCAACCGTCCTTCTGATGTAGTCGTCGCGCTTTTCCTCCTGCCCGATTTTGTCGGGCTGCAAGCGAATGTGGCTGTACCACACCCCGACCCAGTTTCTGTTTTCGGAAATGGGGTCGTCGGAAGATATGTTTTCGACCTCTTCGCGGTCTATTTCCATCGGCTTCTTCCACCACTCGTACTTCTCGTCCTGTTCGAGCTGTTCGATGCCGGCGGCAAGTTGCTTTTCAAATATCATCGCGTTGGCGGATATGCGCTGGTCGGGGCCGAGCGTCTCCTGAACGCGCGACATCGCCTGATAGGCCGCGAACTTTGCCGCCTGCCTGGCCTTAAAGTCGTACAAAGACTGCCTGCTGAGCCTCAATTGCTGCTGAACCATCGTGGCCAAAGTGACCACGAGCAAAACCATGAAACCCATCAGTGCCAATGAAAGCACTAGCGCAAACGCCTTCCTTTCGCGGGGGCGCCGGGTATGCGCGTTTTTGTATGAGGTAAAAGGGTAGTTCATATGCCTTGAGTAGTTAAATCCGCCCGCTTTTGAACGCAAGCAAATTTTTTTGCCGCTTCCGGAGAGCGCGGCGCCGATCTGAAAATCCGATTCGGGCGCGCGCCCCAAACTTTTTTCTATTTGTAAGACGGAAACTTGGCGGATTGCCTGCCGCCCGTTTCCCTCCGTGCGCGGGAAAATATTCTCCGCTTTTTCTCGAGCCGGATGGGCGCCGCCCAAACGCCCTTTTTTCTTTCAATCAAAGCGCCGCAATGAAATAGAGCCGCGCATTTATTTTATCGGCGCCTTGCGTCTGCCATTAAAACACCTCCGCAACAGGCAAAAAACGAACCTCCCATTAGAGGTTCGTTATAACACACAGAGTTTGTTCTGAAAAACCGCGGGTTCCCGATTTGGCGCAATGCTTTTGGAGCTAAAAACGGGGCGCAAGCGAAACAAAGGGTCGAAGCGTATTAGACATACGCGAGAGTCTTTGTTATCGCGCAGCAACTCGTTTTTAGCCCAAAAGCATTCGCCAAATCTACCAGTTGTGGAATGCGTCCCCGTCATAGAAATCGAGGTTGTCCACATACGGCGACCATTCGTCTTTCGCTCCCTTTTTACCGAGCTTGTTGTGCCTGTATTTTTCTGACGAAAATAGCTTGAGGTCTTTGCCGAGGCCGACGTTCATGTTGTCGAATATGCCGTTCCAGACGCGCGCGACCTTCTCTTCGTTCCAGACTCCGGACACGTCGGACGGGGCGACCGTAAAGCATATGTTGGCGCCCGTCGTCTTGTCCACGGCGCCGAAGAGCGCGGGGGAGGTCGCCCTCATCCAGTCCGGCGCGTTTTCGATTACGGGCAGTTCGCGCGCGGTTCTGAAATACAGGTCGGCGTCGGCGATTCCGTCGAAGAGCGGATCATTCTTGGGAACGGAGGCGCGGAACATATTCTTTTTGCCGATTTTCGCGCCCGAGCCGAGAATGCCGATATCCGCCCCCGGGAGGGCGACCACGGCGACGGAATTTCGGGAAGACGCGATTTTACGAACCGCGTCGGCGAGCTTTTTCGGGGCGTCCGCGCCGAGGACTATGACCTGCGCCGAGCTCAGATTCCAGGCGTCGCGCTCGCCGACCCTCGAGTATTCCATTCCCATTCTGTCGAGAATTTTCGCGCCCGCATCTCCGCCGGCATACGCCGCGCGCTGGGGCCCTACGGGGAGGTAGCGGTTTGACATTTCCTTTAATATGTTGTCCGCAAGCAGGGTTGCCGCGGGGTCTTTGCCGTAGCGCGAAGTGACGTCGAGCTGGCAGAAGAGCACGATTCCGTGGCCGCGGCGCATTTCGAGAAGCGACGAGTGCATGAGGTTGAACCCGCAATCCACCACGGCGGTAAAATTGCCGTAGGAGGGCTTGCGGATTACGTTGCCGCTGACTATCCCGCCGTTGCCGCACTTCCACTTGGAGCGCGGGTAGTGGGGGGAATTTTCGTCCGAAACGACATACTCCTCGACGGTGTCGGAGGAGCCGCGCCAATTTGCAAGGTCGGCGTCTTTGAGGCCCGCCACATAGGGGCTTTTCGGCGAGCGTATGAAGGCGTTGCGGTAGCTCGGCGACTCGAACACAAAGTTGCCGACGTTCGCGGACGCCTTCTGCTCGAACACGAGAACTTTCAGCCCCCTGTCTATGAGCTTTTCCTCCTCGACTTTCGCGAGCAGCTCCGACGGCTTTTTGCCGAGCGCGTTCTGGCCGACTATCAGAAGCCGCGCATCCGCGAGCTCCCCGAAAGACTTGATTTTTCTGAACGGCATTCCCGCCTTTTCGAGAAGTCCGGCGGTGTTGCCCTTCGGGTCGTAAAGGGCTACGGAGGCGTCGCGGAAGTCGGGCTGAACCCTCTTCGGGAAGAATTGGAGAGCGAAGGAATCCTCCTTTATCAATACTCCGTCCTTGAAGGCTTCGAGCGACAAAACCGCGTCAGTGCGCTTGGCGACGCCTGGGGCGGCAAGCGCAATCGGGAATTTTTCCAGGCCTCCGGGCTCCACTGTCTTTTCAAATTCTCCGGACGCCGCGGGGAGCGGCTCGCCGTCGAGCCGCAGTTCCCATTTGAACGACACCGTCTGGGGCGAGGTTCTGTCGTTTACCACAACGACGCTCTTGGAGAATTTTTCTCCCGCGTAAAAGGCGTGGTCTTTGGAGGTGAAGTTTGCGGGCTCGCCGCCTATAAAAATCAGCAGCGGCTCGAAAGCGTCCCTTACAGCGTCGTGAAGATTGGCCCTGAGCGTGTAGTCGGAGAGCAAGTGCCGCTGGGTCTCGCTCCAGCCCGTCGGATTGTCGGGGCGCAGCCCGGGGGATTTTGCTCCTCCGCCGCCGACTTGGTCGAACACGACATTGTGGTTGTCGTAGGTGACCGCCGTGTGGCACATGTCGCGGCCCCCGGGGAAATCTCCGAGAGCCGACATGTCGTAGCCCCTCCAAGCCTTGACGACGCGCCCGTAGAGCATCTCGGAAAGCCTCCTTATGTTCTCGTTCGGATTGGCGTAGGGGGAGTACTGCCACTCGTCGGAATGCGGCACGGGATTCGTCTCGGCGGAAAACACCCCGTCGCCGAAATATCTGGCGGCGTGCTCCGCGCCGAGGCTGCCGACGGACGGATTGTCGAAATGCCTTATCTGCGCGGGATACGGGAACGCGGACTCCACCACCATAAGCGGCCTGCCGCGCTTCTCGGACCACTGGCGCGGCCAGTCCTCCTGCTCCTGCAACGGCGTGCCGTACGACTGGTAGTTCATCGAGGTGAAAATTTTTCCGGACGCACCGCCCGCGTGCTGGAAGAGCTCGCGCGACCAGTCGAGCGAGCGCATAAGCCTTTCGGCGGTCTGCGCGCGGCGGCGGGGCTCGCGCTTAGACGGCGGGTCGTAGTCGTAGTCGGTAATCTTCGCGGGATCCTGGTTCCACGGATAGGAGCACGTGTTGAAATCCGTATACCACATGAGTATCGACGGGTGGTTGCCGTAGTGCTCCAAAAACCTCTCAACCTCCCTGGAATACACCTCCATTTCCTCGTCCTCGTACGGGGGCATCTGGAAGAGGTTGTAGAGCCCCGCTCGGTCGCACTCGCGCAGGTACTCGGGCCACGCGACCTGCGAAGTCTTCCCGAACGGGTCGAAGCGCACGGTGTCGTAGTTCATGCCCTTTATGTGCGCGACGTACTGGCCCATGGAGTTGGGGTGCCCGAAGTATTGGCGGAGCCTGCCGAGCGCGGGGGAAGTCCACATGCGCATGCGCATCTTTTTGCCGTTCATGCGGAATTCGGAACCCTCAACCCAGGCCTCGCGGAACCCGAAATCCTTTGCTGGATACGAATCTGCGAGCTTTGAATCCGCATACAGGGAAACCTTCATCTCATAAAGATTGGGGTTTTCAACGTCCCACAGGACGGGATTTTTCCACTTCCCCGAGAACTTCACGGCCTGTTCGCGCGCGCCCGTGAGGTCGAACTCTTCGGAAAAAGTCTTGGGCTTGCCGTCTTTTCTCTCAAAGGAAAATTCGACTTTCGCCGCGCCTTTCAGCCCCGACGGGTTTTGAACCCGCGCGAGCATTGCCACCCGCCCCTCCCGATAGGACGGCAGCGCGAGCGCCGACGACAAAAAGACGCGCGACGGGGACTTCTCGAGCCAAACGTCGCCGATTGCGATTTCCGCGTGGTCGCCTATGCTCGGAACCCCGCGCCAAAGGCCGACGTAGGCGCGGTCTATGAAAACCGTGAGCAGGTTTTTCCCGTCCGGAGAGAGAATGTCGGTGACGTCTATCCTGCGCGCGTTGGGAACGACCGTAAAGCATTTGAAATCCTGCCTGAACGAATCTATGAGCTTTCCGTTCAAATACACCCTGCCGTAGTCGCCGTTCAGATTTTCAAAGTTGAGGTAAACCCTTTCGCCCTTCAAGTCGTCGGGGACTTCAAAAACGCGCTGGTACCAGCCCGCGCGGTTTTCTATCAGGCTCTTGCCGTTCCAGTACTGCGATGGCCTGCCGAGCTTGCCGTTCTCCGGAAGCCACAGGTTGTAGAGCGGAGACCTGAAGCTGCCGGGCACCCGCATGTACCCGCACCTTGCGCCCTCCGGAGCATAGGAATATTCGTTTGCCAGCCAGACCCTCCAATAGCCGTTGAGGCACACGCCGCTCCTCGCGCCGTCCGAGCGCCTCGCCGCGTCTTCAAGCGACCACAGGCCGTCTTCGAGCGCGTCCGTCTTTGCGTCGGCGAGCTTCGCGGCGTCTTCCGCCGACGGGAAGCCGGAATTGGGATACGCCGAAAAGCCGTCAGCGATTTTCGCCGACGAAATTTTGTCGAACGCGGCATTTGGTATCGAGCCCTGGAAGGAGTCGTCTATATAAAATTCGAGAGATTCCCCGCTCCGCCTCACGGAAATTTTGTGCCGCTGCGCGAGATTCAATACGCAGGCGGACTCCGCCGCCGCCTTTTTGCCGCCGCCGTCGTATACGAACGACACCTTGCCCGACGCCCCCATGGCTACGAGCGAAAGCTTCGACGAGCCCGAATCGAGCTCCAACAGCTTGCGCGGGCCGGCGTACTTCGCCGTCTTGCCGCTTGTCACAAATTCGGCGGAGCCGCCGGAAAACGGAATGATGTCAGGGTTGAGCGCCGACATCGCGGAGTCGGAACCCGAAGTCGAAAGCGCGAAGATCTCCGCCGCCGGAAGAACCCTGTCGAATATCCTGATTTCGTCGTACAACCCGTTGCCGACCTTCGCCTTGAAGCGGTCCGACCCCGCGTTTCCGAGCCAGATTGACGGCGACTGCCTCTCGAGTTTTTCGACGCGCGACGGGTCGGCCTTCTTTCCCGCCAGCCTGCCGTTTATATACAGTGCGGCCTCGCCCGTTTTAGTGCTCCACGAAAACGCAACATGCGCCCATTCGCCCTGTTTGAGGACGTTTTTGCACAAAATCTGGAGCTGCCTCGGAGGGCAGACGCTGAGCTCCATATACCCTCCCTTGCCCTTAATGAAGTAGAAACGGAAGTTTTTGCCGTTCGCGGTAAACACCGGAATGCTCTCGGGGTCGGTCTCCTTCCAAAACGGCTTGAACCAAAACGACACCGTGCCCTCGTTCCAGTCAGCCTCGGGCAGTCCCGCGAAATTTACCGCAGTCACCTGGTCGTAGGCGTGGCGCTTGACTTCCAACGCCTTGCCCGACACGCCCGCGACATAGCCCGACTTGCCGTGCACCACGCCGCCTTTGAGGTTTCCGCCGTCCGAACCCACGACGTCGGCGGAACCGTCGAGCGGCATATAAAACAACGGCTCCGACGCCGCGCATGCGAGCGGCGAGAGCAAAACTGCGAGGGCGAAAACGGATATTCGGCTGTTCATAAAAATATATTAAAATCGGAACAAAACTGTCTTATAAATCCGGAATATTAAGAAAATCGCAGGCGGGGCACAAGGAAAAAGGCGGGCGGGAACGCCGAAAATCCGGCGGGAAAGAATAGAATATTTTGAAATGGCTCCGGAAACGCATTGAAGAAATAAGGGATAAGGCGGAAGCGGCGGATAAGCATTGATTTTTTGAACTTGACTACATTTTTGTCGCCTCGAAAATAAAAAGCGTTTATTCTCGGGGGATTGCGCGCATTTCGTTTGGCGGAATTTGCCCGCAAACGCACCGACAAAAATAACCTTATTTTCGGCATGGCTTCCGGCCTATTTCCCAACTCGCCGGATTCCGTGCGCCAAATTGACATATCCATGAAAAACAGCATCGCCATATCGGCTCTCATCGCCGCCGCGGCATCAGCCGCATTCGGAGCGGAAACGGTGATAAACTTCCCTCAGGCGGAACCCTGCCCTTTGAAGGGAACACTTCGTCGCTGGAAATAAACATAGACGGCGACACCAACGGATCTATCGTCGCCGTGGGCCCGTCCGCCCAGATAGGGGTACATGGGCAGGACGCCCTCACGATCAACTACAATTCCGGAACCACGCTGAATTATCTTTCGAGCGTCGGCTCGGAAGGGGCGATTAACGGCAACATAAACGTAAACGTCGCAAACGGCAGCTTCAACAACCAAACAGCCTCCCCCGCAATAACGGAGGCCTTAATCGGCACCGCCTACGGGCAGTCGTCCGCCGCGATAGACGGAAACGTCAATGTTTCCATCACAAACGGCGAATTTTACGGCAACGTAAAGGCGGCGTCGGCGTCGGGAAACAACGGCGCTCTCGGCGGAAGGGCGTCCATAAAAATCGGAACCGCGGAAGAAGCGTTTACGGGCGGCTTCAACGCAAAAATAAACGACGGCTTCGCGAGCCTTGAAGTCTCCAACGCTGACACGGAGGTGAACTTCGCCAACGCCTTCAACGTCGAGACCCTCTCGGTTGAAAGCGGCGCGAAAATCGGGCTCGCCGAGGGCACGTCCTTTGAAAAGTTCAGCATAGTCTTCGAAGGGGAATTTTCCGGTGGAGAAACGATAGACTACGCGGACGTGCTCGCCGACGCCGAAACCCAGACCGTCGTGTTGAGCGCAATCGAAAGCGGGGCGCAATTCACCGTTTTCGGCGGCGATCAGGAGTGGTCTACCGTATTCGACAACGGGCAGTTTACAGTCGGCGCGGCAATCCCCGAACCCGCCGAATTTGCGGCATTCCTCGGAATATTGGCCATATTCTGCGCCGCGGCGCGCAGGCGCTAAGCGCAACAGAAAAAAAGAAAGGCGGCTTCCAAATCGGGCCGCCCTTTTTTTGCGCCGCGCAAAGGGAAGTTTTTCAATAAAGCGGGCGCTTCCATAAAAAACGGCGCTTCTGACGCGCCGAGGGCATGCAATGCGCCAAGCGGGGCGCAAAAACCTTGCCGCGCCGAAAGAAAAAATTTTCTCCGGCGCCGAAAAAAACGGGCGGAGCGGGAAAATTCCAACGCTCCCGCGCGGCGGGCGGGCGCGAGGCGCGCATTCGGCAGCCCTCCGAATGCGCCCCTACCCGCCCAGGCCAAACGACGCGTCGTAGTCTTTCCACACCGGATCCAGCCCGCGCGCGCGCAGGGCGGCGGCGAACTCCTCCGGAGTGCGGGAGTCGTCTATGTGGAACTGTTCGCCGCTGTCCGCCCTGTCGGCGTATCCTCCCGGCTTGGTGCTGCTGAACGCGCTCATCTGCGTGACGCCCAGGCCCATCACCCCGTCGCGGAATTTGCGGCTCTCGCGGGTGGATACGACTATCGCGAGCCTCGGCAAGAACATGCGCAGCGCGCAGATTATCTGGACGGTCTGCCGGTCGGTGGGGATATTGCCGGGAGCGGGAATGTAGCCGCTCGCCGCCGGCCGCATGCGCGGCAGCGACACCGAAATCTGGCTCCGCCACGCGCGCTTGAAGAGAAATTTTGCGTGCAGGGCGACGGCGAGTATTTCAAAGCGCCATTCGTTTACGCCCAGCAGGGGGCCGAGGCCGAGCTTGCGCATTCCCGCCTCCGCGCCGCGCTCGGGAGTTCCGAGCCTCCACCAGAACACGGATTTCGGACCCGACGGGTGCAGGGTCGGATAGACCTTTTCGTCGTAGGTCTCCTGAAACACTGTCAAGCCTTCGCAGCCGGCGCCGACGTATTTTTTGTAGTCGGCAACCCGCGACGGCGCGATTTCTATGGAAACCGACGGCATTATGGAGCGCGCAAGGCGTATTATCTCCTCCATATATCCGGACGATACGAGCTTCGGGTTCTCGCCCGCCACAAGCAGCACGCTGCGGAAGCCGAGAGCGCGGATGGCAGAGAGCTCGCGGCCTACCTCCGGCACCGTGAGAGTCCGGCGCTCTATGTCGTGGCGGCGCGCAAACCCGCAATAGACGCAGTTGTTCACGCACTCGTTGCCCACGTAAAGCGGCGCGAAAAGGCGCATGGCGCGCCCGAAATATTTTGAGGTTATCGACGCCGAAATGCGCGCCATACCCTCCAACTCCGCCTCCGCCGCCGGAGATATGAGGGCGGCGAGGTCTTCGAGCGAATCCGCCCTGCCCTTCGCCACCGCCGCGCGCGCGGTTTCGGCGGGGCAGTTTCTGGAATACTCCGCAAGCGAGTGCAAATCGCGCGAGCGCAGCTCTTCGAGAAATGTCGCTTTCATGGCTATTCGTCGAGAAATCCCGTAAGCGGGCTCGTCGCGCTCGCGCGGGAGAGCCTCGCCGCGGCTCCGGAAAGGCGCGCGGCCCTGCCCGCGCGCACAGCGAGGGAAAACGCGCGCGCCATTTCAACGGGGTTTGAGGCGGCGGCTATCGCCGTGTTCACCAGCACCGCGTCGGCGCCGATTTCCATAGCCTGCGCCGCGTGCGACGGCAGCCCGATTCCGGCGTCCACCACCACGGGCAGATCCGCCTGCTCGACGATTATCTCTATCTGCGCGCGCGTCTCCAGCCCCCTGTTTGTGCCTATGGGAGCCCCGAGCGGCATGAGGGCAGCCGCCCCCGCGTCTTGCAGGCGCATCGCCAAAACGGGGTCGGCGTTCATGTACGCCATTACCTTGAAGCCCTCTTTGGCGAGAATTTCAGCCGCTTTGAGGGTTTCCACGGGGTCGGGCAGAAGGTAGTTGGGGTCCGGGTGTATTTCGAGCTTCACGAAATCGCCGAAGCCCGCCGCGCGCCCGAGCCGCGCTATCCTCACCGCTTCGGCTGCGTCGACCGCCCCCGACGTGTTGGGGAGGACGAGGTATTTGGACGGGTCGAGATAGTCCGCCAGATTCGCGTACTCGTCGGAACCCGAGAGGTTCACGCGCCTGAGGGCGACGGTCGCGACGGAAGCCCCCGAAGCCTCGACGGATTCGGCCATAATTTCGGGGGACGAAAATTTCCCCGTCCCCACAAAAAGGCGCGACGCGAACTCGCGCCCGCCGATTGTAAGTTTGTCGGTATTGTCCATATTAAAAAAAACGCGGGCGCGGGCGAAACCGCCGCGCGCCCATTCCCTTTGCCCCGCGGCGCTACCGGCTTTCGGCGAAATCCGTCGCGAGCTTCATGTATTTGGCGGCCTCCGGAGGAACCTCGATTCTTATCTTCGCAAGATCCGCCACAAGAGAGGCCGGATCCCGCCCGCGCAGCTCGTATATCTCCCTGAACCCGAGGTCGAGAAGCGCGCGCGCTCCCGCGACGTCCATGCGCGGAATCCGCATGAACGGGCTTTTGAGGGCCGCGTAGTCGACCTTGCGCTTTTTCTGCGGGCGCGGCATTACTTTTTCGCCGCCTCTATGTTTTCGAGCACCCGCTTCGCGCGCGCGTCGGAGGAAAACTTTTTTGCGCCCTCCTCTATGAGCTTCAAAACCTGCGCGTCCTTGTAGAGCAGGTCGGAGTTTTTCCCGAGAGCCGCCGCGTAGAACATGCCCGGGTTTTCGTTGCGAACGGCATAGAGGATTAGCCCCGCCCTGACCTGCGGGAGAATCTCCGCCTTTTCCGCGCCGTCTTTGAACATGTTCCAAACGTCCTCGTTCTTTGAGAGGACGAACAGCTCTATGCCGTCGAGAACCGCCGCCTCCTCGCCGAGCTCACGGGCCTTCTTGATGAGGTTAGCCGCCTCCATAACCCCTCCGACGCGGTAGGATACGAGCGCCTTGCCCCTGAGCGCGAGCGCGTTTTCAGGCTCGGCCTTCAAAATGCCGTTGTAGATTTCGAGCGCGAGCGGCCAGGATTCCATCAGCGCGGCGGCGCGCGCGGGCACGACGCTCGCAGAGGGCGTCCACAGCTTGCGGGAGCCCAAGTAGAGGCGCAGGGTTGTGGACAGCGCGTCGGGAGTGGCGGAAGACAGGAGCTTGCGCGCGTCCGCCGCGCCTACGAGCTCTTTCACAAGCGCCTCGTCGGGCTTTTTCGGGTCGCGCAGCGCGTAGACCATCGCGATGTTGAAAGATTCGAGGTTTTCCTTGGCGAGCTTTTTGACCGCCGGCAGGTACGGGAGCATTTCGTCCGGCTTCTGCGCCATTATGCATACGGTCGAGACGTATACCGCCGAAGGCTCGTCGCCGAGCTTGTACGCCTTTTCATAATAGCCCTTTGCCGCGTTGAAATCCCGCGAAAGCATCGAAATGGTGCCGAGCGTGCGCAGGGCCCTGACGTTGTCCGGGCGCGCCTTCAAAAAAGTTTCGAGCAGGGATTTGGCCTTGGGGAAGTCGCCGGAACCCATATAGCAGACAGCCACCGGCATGAGTTCTTCGGGCTTGTAGGCGGAGGGGTCGGCCTCGTAGCTCTTTATCGCCGCGGCGTTGGCCTCGCGGTCGGAGAAAACCGCGGGCGATTCAAACAGCTCCGTCTTTGAAAAGGACGACTTGTCCTTTAAAAGCTCCGGAGATGGAGCCTGCCCGAACGCGCAGGCGGCGAAAGCCAGAGACGCGGCGGCGGCGAAAATTTTGCGTATTTTTTCTGTCATTGTTTTTCCTCGTTCAATATGTATGAGCGCGCAAGACCCAATGCCGATAGATTGGACTCAATTTTCCTGCCTGCAAGCCATTTTTTGGGAAGCAAATCCACGCTTCCGCCCGTGAAAACCGTCTTTGAGGCTATATCCCCGCGCGGGAAGTATTCGCGCTCTATGTCCGATATTATGCCGTCGGCGAGCTTGCAGAAACCCTTGGCGCAGCCCACGTACATGGCCTCCACCGTGTCGCGGCCTACCACGAGGTCGAAGTCCGCCTCGGCGGGGTTTATGCTCGGCAGCTGCGCCGCGCGCTCCGCAAGATAGTTCGCAAAGGCGTGCATTCCCGGGGCTATGGCGCCCCCCGCGTACCTGCCGCGCGAATCAACCAGGTCGACCGTCACCGCCGTTCCCATGTCAACCGATATGTACGGGGGCTCGAAAAATATCGCCGCCCCCACCGCGCCCGCTATCCTGTCGTGCCCGAGCTGCGCGGGGTTTTTCATGTCGATTTCTATCGGCGAATTTTCGTGCGTGAGGCGCATTGCGCGGCAACCTCCGGCGCGCGCGGCGCGGTCGAACTCCGCAGACCTCGCGGGCACGACAGAACACCACGAAAGCGCCTCGGCGCCGCTCGATTCAAACAGGCGGCGGCCCGCAAAAATTTCCGCGAAACCCGCGCTCGGGAAATCCGAACTTTCGAGCACCGAATACGCCGAGCCGTCGAATGCCACGAGCGCGCAATGCGTGCGCGTGTTGCCGATGTCCACGCAATAGATTTTCCGCAAATTTTCCATTTAAAAGAAAAACCCGCTAAGAGCTCTGAGGCGTCTCGTCGGGTTTTGAAATTTATGTTGCGGCTCGGGAAGCTATGCGCGCCCCCTGCCGGACTGCGGGAGATATGGGGAATGAAATCAGTAGTCTTCCACGGTGACAAGGCCCCACGCAAAGGAGGTTCTGTCGCCGGAGGGAAGTTCCATTCCGCAAGCCTCTTCAGTCCTTATGGTCATCGACGTGTCGGAAGTCGGGGTGAAGCATCCGGGCTCATAGGTGTAGAGACCGAAGAACGTGCTCTTCTGGTGAGCGGTTCTGTCGTTGCCCGTATTGCAGCCGCCGAGTACCGCGCCGGCGATAACCATGGAAATGAGTGCTAATATACGAAGTTTCATGGAAGCCGAATTTATGGATAGCCCGCGCAAATGCAATCTATTTTTTTATTTTTTTTGCGTTGCGGGAAACTTTCCGGGCGCATATACATTTATACATACAGGCGAGCCGCGCAAAAGCCGCGGGGGTTGCGCCCGCCTCGACGGGCGCGGCTTTTTTAAATTCAAAACTGACACGACATGCAATACAGATTCCACGACGGCGGAAAATTTTTAAAATGCCGGATTGCGATAGCGGCCGCAATGTTTGCGGCGTCTGCGCTGCCGGCGCAGCAAACCCAGCCGGCCGCCCAGCCCCGGGCGCAAAACGCCGCGCAAAAGACGGGCGCCGCGGCGGCCCGCCCCGCGGGCGCGCAGGCGCAGCCGCAACAGCGCGCCGCGGGAGAAATGTCCGCCTTCGGGGAAAATTTCAGCCGCCACCGCCGCGCGCCCGAACAGTCGCCCAAGACCGGAAACGAATTGCAGGGCCCGTTCTACTTCGTGGACGAAAACCCGATGCAGGTTATAAAGGTTCTCGAAGAGCTCACCGGACAGGTCGCGATTCCCGCGGCGGGGCTGCCCAACGTGAAGATAAACTTTTCCTCGAAGGGAAGGCTCCCGCGCGACGAGGCGGCTCTTGCGATAAAGTCGCTGCTGAGCGCAAACGGCATGGCGGTCGTCCCGCTAGGCGACAAATTTTTTAAGGTATCGCCGTCGCAGGGCGTCAACGCGCAGGCGCCGACGTACATTTCGGGCAAGGCCTCGGATCTTCCGGCGAGCAACGCTTTCGCCTCAAAATTCTACGAGCTCCAGTACGTCGACATCGACACGCTCGCCCAGACCCTCGCGACGTTCGTATCCCCCAACAATGTTGCGACCCTCGCGCTCTTTCCGCGCAGCAACGCATTCTTCCTGACCGACACCGTCGCCAACCACCAGCGCATAGAGATGCTGCTCGACAAGATAGACGTGGAGCCCTCCATACGCGAAGAAATCGGGTTTTTCATGCTCAAAAACGTCGGCGCCGACGACGCCAAGAGAAGGCTCGCGTCCATACAGAACGACTCGCTCAAAAAATACCTCGTCAAGACGAGCATAGAGGCCGACGACCGCACCAACCAGCTCATAGTCGTCACCCCTAAGGGCAACCTCAAACACATCAAAAAAATCGTGGACGCCCTCGACATCGACGCGCAGCCTCTGACGCGCAGCGAAGTCTTCTACATCCGCCACGGCGAGTCCAAAGACGTTGCTACGGTGCTCAACCAGATTGTCAAGGGGCAGCAGGCGGCGGTCAAGAGCAACAACGCGGCCGAAGCCGCGAGGGTTGCGGCGACCAACCGCAACAACATGATGTCAAACGCCCGGAACCGCGGCGCCATAAATTCCGGAAGGGCGGCGGCAAAGCCCACAAATCTCACCGCGGACCCGACGGGCGCCGCCCTGCAATTCAGCGAATACGTGACAATCGTCGCCGACGAAAGGAGCAACTCCATCGTCGCCTACGGGACGTCCACCGACCTCATGCAGATAAAGAACATTATCGAGAAGGTAGACGTGGTTCTGTCGCAGGTGAAAATCGACGTAATCATAACCGAGGTCACGCTGTCCGACAAGCAGGTGTCGGGGCTCTCGACTTTCGGGCTCGACTATTCCACAGTATCGAGCACGTCCTCGGGCGGCTCGACCACCCCAAGCGGCTGGCGCGGCAACACGGCGGTGGGCTCGCTTAACGACTCGGGCGAAAACGCCTTTACGTTCTCTATAAACGAGCAGGGATTCTCCGCCGTATTCAACATCGCCGAGGAAAACAGCAAAGTCAAAATCCTCTCCGCGCCGTCTATCGTCACGACGCACAACAAGGAGGCCACCATCAACGTTTCGCGCAAATACCCGTTCATAACGGGAACCACGACCTACAACACCGGCAACTTTCCATCCACGCAGGACACAGTCGAATGGCGCGACATCGGCATAATACTCGAAGTCACCCCCCTAATCGGCAACAACGGGGTTGTGCAGCTTGAAATCAAGCAGACGGCGAGCTCCGTTCTCGACTACACCGAGGTGAACGGCTCGAGGCAGGCGATAGAGGGCACGCGCGAGGCCGAAAGCTTCGTCAGCGCGCGCGACGGCGAGACAATAGTTCTCGCCGGACTCCAGCAGACGGAGATAAACGACACCGACCAGGCGGTGTGGCTGCTCTCCGACATTCCGCTGATCGGGGAGCTCTTCAAGCCCACAAGCGACAACCGCTCGCGCACGGAACTCGTGATTTTCATACGCCCGACGATTATAAAGAGCGCGGCGATAGACTCCGTTATGAAAGATTTCGGAATGGAAAAGTCCCCCATCTCGGAAGAGCTCGACCTCTACCTCAAAACAGGAAGGTTCTACGACCCCGAAAAGGAGGGCTTCGGGCAGGGAGAATCGGCAAAGAGCTCCGCCCTGCGGACAATACTCCCCAAGAAAAAGAACGAGGACGCCTTTGCGAATCCCGACGCGCGCCAAAAAGAGGGCGCGGGGCAGGAAAAAACGCCCGCCGGCGGCGAAAGCGGAGGGGAGAAAGAAAAAACCAAGGCGCGCAGGCTCGCGCCGGGCGGCAGGAAGTGAAATGAAAACCCTGCTTGCGGCACTGTCGATTTGCGTCCTGGCGGCGGCCCACGCCCAGACCGGAGGGGATGTCCGCGAAGCGCGCAGGGGCCCGCCGGAGAGAAATCCCGGCGCGGCGCGGAGCCCAACTCCGGCCCTCCGCGCGGAAACGCCCAACCCCGCAGGCGCCCCCAAAGCGGAGCTTCCCAACCTCGAGGGAGCGGAGGCGCTCCTGGGCAGAAACCCGTTCGGAAACGCGCCGGCGTCAAAATCTGCGAAAGACGCAAAGAGCGGCGCAAACCTCCAGCTCACATCCATCTGCTGCATAGACGGCAAATGGAATTTCGTAGTCACCGACGCCGACTCAAAAGCCTCCTACGCGCTGCCCCTCAAAGGCAGAATAACCGAAGAGCTGCCGTACCGCGTGGATTTCTTCGACGAGGAGACCATGAGCGTAAGCGTGTCAAACTCCGTGGCGGAATACGTCCTGACGCTCAAGACGCCCGACGAGCCCGCTGCGGCTCCCGCCGCGCAGGCGGCGCCGCAGGCCGCCAAAAAGGCGCAGCAGCAACAGCAGGCCTCACGCCGGAACTACAACAATTTTAGGCCGTGGTTCCCCCCGCCGAGGGTCGAGATACCGACGCCAAAACGCATAAACAGGCGATAGAAAATGCCGCTTTCATACACCCAGAAAATCGAGTCCGCAAAGGAGGAATTCAAGAAGGGCCTCGCCGCGGAGGACGCCGAAAAGTTCGAGTCGTGCCCCGATCCGAAAAAGCCGCGCTTCCTGCTTGAACACGGAAACTTCACAGAATCGGAAATAGCGGGGGCGCTATCTCGGGCGACGGGAATCGAAACTGCGGAAGAGCTGGACGTCCCCGAAAACGCCGAGGCGCTGCTGCCGCTGAGGATAATAAACGAATACCGCTGCGTGCCGCTCGCCGACGGCTCGGCGGCATTCGCGTGGCCGCCGTCGCCCGACGCAAAAAAATGGATCTGCGCGATGTCGGGAAGAATACCCTCCATAAAAATCGCCCCCTACTCCGCCGTGGAGGGAAAAATTTCCGAAAGCTTCGGGGTCGGCGCGGAATCGCTCGAGGGGAGGGACGCCGACGACTTCTCCGACATATCCGAGAGCGAGACCCAGGAGGACGAAAACGCCGCCATCATAAAATTCGTAAACGAAATCATAACCCGCGCGCTCGCCGACAGGGCGACGGACATACACATAGAGCCGCGGCGCGAAAGCCTCGCGATAAGGTACAGAATAGACGGCGACATGACGCCGGTGTCAGTGCCCGAAAACCTCGTGAAGTTCAAAGACGCGGTGGTCTCGCGCATAAAGATAATGGCGCGGCTTAACATTTCGGAAAAGCGCAGGCCGCAAGACGGCAGAATCGCGTTCGCCTCGAAAAGCGGCGAGGAAATCGACATCCGCGTGTCGTCGCTGCCGACGCTGTACGGCGAGAGCGTTTCACTTAGGCTTCTCAACCAGAAGTCGCGGCCCGTCACGATAGAAGACCTCGGCTTTCTGCCCGACGACGCGGAGAAAATCGCCCGCCCGCTGTCGCTGCCGCACGGGATAATCCTCGTCACGGGGCCGACGGGCTCGGGCAAATCGACGACGCTCACGGCGTTCATACGCCGCCTGCGCTCTCCGGAGGTGCGCATAATAACGGTGGAAGACCCCGTTGAATACGAGGTCGAAGGCGTCAACCAGACGCAGGTCAACCCCGACATCGGGCTGACCTTCTCGTCCGTGCTGCGCTCCGTGCTGCGCCAGGACCCCGACATAATAATGGTCGGAGAAATACGCGACAGGGAGACCGCCGACATCGCAATACGCGCGTCCCTCACCGGCCACCTCGTGCTGAGCACGCTGCACACCAACGACTCCGCCGGCGCCCTCACGCGCCTTGTGGACATGGGCATAGAGCCGTTTTTGATAGCCTCGTCCGTCGAGATGATACTCGCCCAAAGGCTCGTGAGGCGGCTTTGCAAATGCGCGGTTCCGGCAAACTACGCGCGCGAAAAAATCTCGTCGAGCCTCGCGACGCTCGGGCTGCCGCAGTCTGAAATAGCCCTCTGCGGCGGCGCCAAGGCTCCCAAGGGCTGCGACAAGTGCCGCTCGATAGGCTATTACGGCAGGGTCGGGATTTTTGAAATACTGCTCGTGGGAGAGCAAATACACTCGCTGATAGTCTCCCGCGCTACGGCGCGCGAAATACGCGAAGCCGCGCGCGAAAACGGAATGAGAACTTTGCAGGAATGCGGTTGGGAGCTCGTAAAGCGCGGGATTACGGGGCTCGAAGAGATAATGTGCTACGCCAACCTGACGGACGAGAACGCCGGACATGCGAAAGTTTAAGTACAGGGCGATGGGCGCCGGCGGGAAAATCGCCGTTGGCGAAATCGAGGCGGCGGACTACAAGGACGCCTGCCGGAAACTGCGCGCCGCGTCGCTGTCGCCGATTTCGGCCGAGCGCGCGGACGGCGGAGACGCGCGCGAACCGGCAAAGCCCGACGAAGGGCGCGCGGCTTCCGAAAATCTGGGAGGCGAAAAGACCGCCCTTGCGTTTTTCAAAAAGCTCCTGCAACTTAGCGGAAGCGGCGGAATGCCGGTGGGAGACGCGCTGAAATCGCTCGCGCAAAGGTCGCTCGACAAGCGCACCGCAACGCTCTGCCGCGAGCTCTACAAGGAACTCAGCGAGGGCCGGACGCTCGCCGACGCGCTCAAAAGATACCCCGCCCTCTTCGACCCGTGCATCACGCACCTCGTGGAGGCGGGCGAGTCCACCGCAAACCTCGGGTTCGTGTTTGAAAACATAATATCGTACATAGAGGCGCGCCGCCAGCTGCGCCGCACGATAATTTCGGCGCTCGCGTATCCCGTATTTTTGTGCGTGATGGCCTCCGGCGTCGTGCTGCTCTTCCTCTTCTTCATGCTGCCGAGAATCGAATCCATGATGTCGAACATCGGCGCGGGCGAAAACGGGCCCATAACGCTGATGAAAACAATAGGCTCGGTTCTGACTACGGGCGTACCTGTCGCCGCCGCCGCCGCGATTCTGGCGATCGCAGCCATAAAATTTATGCGAAAGACGCCCGAAGGCCTCCTGAAAACCGACGCCGCCCTGTTGAAAATCCCCGTCATAGGAAAGATAGCGGCGGACTCCGACCTGTGCAGGTTTTCTACGCTCGCCTCCACGCTCTTCGCCTCGGGCGTCAACACGACGGAGACTTTCAGGCTGGCGGAAAAGTCGGTGAAAAACTCCCTCGTGCGCTCCCGCATACAAAATTTCAGGATAGCGGTAAACGACGGCGCGCCCATTTCCGCCGCGCTGAAGAAGTTCGGCATAATCGACAGCGAAGACATAGACATAGTGGCGGTTGGAGAGCGAACCGGAAGCCTGGTGTCGGCTTTCGCTGAAATAGGGAAGTCGCATACTGAATCGCTAAACCGCAGGATAAAATTTTCGACCGGCGCGCTCGGCGGAGCCGCGCTCGCGCTCGCATTCGCGCTGGTGCTCGTTTTCGCGGTGGGAATAGTGCTCAGCATTCTGGGGTTGAGCCACGGCCTGGTGGCAAAATAGATTCAATCCGGCAAAAACGCGCCGTCACCGCACCCGACGAAAACTTTCCCCCGCATCTTCCGCCGCTTTAATCCGCATTCCGCCAATCTCGGAATACGGCAAACTTAAAGCAATGCCGCAACGGCGGAGCCGTTCCCTAAAAGAAAGCCCGCTGTTGCGCAAAAATAAAAACCCTTTTCCAAAGCTACCAGACACGCCAAATTGCATAATTCCCAATCCACATCGCATTGTACAATTCCCATTCCACGCCGCTTTAACCCGCACTCCGCCAATTTCGGATTACGGCAAACTTAAAGCAACGCCGCAACGGCGAAGCCGTTGCGGAAGAGAAAAGCCGTTTATTTGCCTTTGCGCCGCGCGCAAACAAATAAACGGCTAATGAAACTCGGGTTTCAAGTTTTACTTTGGCATATAACCAATCCCCCATTAAATACACTTCTTTCTAACCACTATTATCCGTAACCACAAAGGGGATAGGCGTATTGCAAGGCAATCGCCGTAAGGGGCGTCAGCCCCTTCAATGGCCGGCGCGCCTCGCGCCTGCGGGGGAGTATGAGGGGGGCGCACAGACCCCCTCATATCAAGATAACTATCTCCTCCTGCGCCACGCGGCAACGCCGAGGGCGAACGCTCCGATGAGGGCGGCGACAGCCGCGGGTTCGGGCACCTGCGAGAAGGTGACGGTGAGGGTGTTGCCGACCCACGCGAAGTCCGCTATCGCGTTCAGCAGGTTCTTGGCTTCAAAGTCGTCGTTCGCGTCGGACGAAAACGAGCCTTCCAGGGCGTTAGCGGTTATCAGGTCGAACACGTTGTTGCCTTCGTCTATCAGTCCGGAGGCGTCGAGCCCCGAAAAGTCCACGCCTATTTTCCCCTCGGCGGACTTTGTGAAAGTCCCATCAATGGTAATCTTGTCGGCGAGCCCCCCGAAGTAAGTTTCGGTGTTGTGGAAAACTATGTCCCCGCCAAACCATTCGGCTCCGGAGACGGTCACGCCGCCCTCGATGCCGCCGAAGCCGCCGCCGGTCATTGTGAGCTTTCCGAGTGCCGTCGTGCTGTGGATTATGAGGGTGCCGCTCTCGACTTCGACGGTACCGGTGAAGGCGGAATCCGCGCGGATTATTTGCCTCTTTCCGTTTTCGCCCGCCATTTTTACGCTCATTACGGTCTTTATGGAGTCGGAGCGGTTTTCTGTGAAAGTGCCGGAGAAATCGCAGTCCTCCTTGTTGGTGAAGATGAGCTTTACGGTGCTCGCGTCGAGCGTTTGCGAGTTGTTCGACAGATTCCCCCTGCCGTCGAGCCCGCCTACTTTTATAAAGGTGTTGGTGGCGCCCGGGGCGGGTTTGGTTGGAGACCAACTTATTGTTGCAACCCTGTTGAGAAGATTGAGGGTAGGGAGTTTTCCGTCGGAAGACGGCGTCATTCTGACGACCCCGTCGATTGCGATGTCGGGCATATTTTCAGAGTGTACGGCGGAGGCGTCCTCGTTCCAGACGTTAAGGCCCACTGTGGATTCGCCCACAATATTGAAGTCTCCCGTGACAGTGAGGTACTTCATGCAGGCAGATTCGTTCATGGTTGTGTCTTGGCCGATATTGTCTCCGGCGGTCATTTTGCAGATGCCCGCAGCATCGCCGCCGAACTGGATTTCGGCGCGCGCGCCCTCGCTGCCGATATTGACGGTTCCCAAAGTCACCTCGGGCTGGGTTGTATTATACAGCGCGGAACCGAAAACAAACTCACTATTCGAGCTTCCTCCCTCAAACGTGAATTCGCCTATGCTCCAATAGGCGCCTTCGGTGTTTGAGAGAAACAGGGTTTTTGCGCCTCCACCTGAAACGACGGAATCGCCCGAAACATAGTCCGTGGCAGTATAATTGTAGTTTAAGACGGAAAGCGACGCTATGTTTATGAAAGGTTGGTCTATGATATTGAAATAAATGCCCTCTCTTCTGTGGGCGACGGGCAGATGGGCGTCGTAGTCAAAGACCCAGTTGGCGTCGGGAGAATTGATGTTTGTTCCCTCGGCGGGCGCGACATATCCCGAGCTTGAAACGCTCCATGCGGAGGCGTCGAATACCGGCATATTTCCGCCGGTGCCGTCGCCCCAATAATAGAAGGTGTTTTCCGCGGACGCCGCGATGGATGCGAATGCGCAAAACACCGGCAATAATCCGAGCTTTTGGAGAGATATATCTTTCAGGGCTTATGCTTTCGGTTGGGATAAATTCAAATCCGGATGTTAGTTTAAAAGTTTACATTCCATCAAATTTCCGGTCAACGCAAAAAACAGCCGCATATAAACAAGTTTGACAAACTGCGCAGCCGCGGGTTGCGGACGAGCCTTTGCAAAAAAAAACGAAAAGCGCGAAGCCCCAAATTTTCAAAAAGCGCGACGGCCCATTTTCCGGAAAATCCAGAATGCCGCCGCGCGATCGCCGAGACAACAGATATCCGGCAAAATCAAGCACCCAACGCTCTCGGCGCAAATGGCGGCGAAAACGCGGGCCTATTCGAGAGACGATATCTCCCGCGACAATTCCTCGAGCGCCGGCCCAGAAATGCGGGAAATCTTTGAAAGCTCGAAAAGGGATTTTTCCGCCTTCGCGATAGCCTCTCGGGCTTCGGAAATGCGGGCGGAAATACCGCTTCCCTCGCGCGACCGCGCGAGCCCCTCCATGCGCTCGGCGGCGTATGAGAGCGATGATATTGAATTTTCCATGGCGGAGACGGACTCGAGAACCCTGTCGGCGTCGCGCCGTCCGGCGGAAAGCGGAGCCGCCAAAGCCGCTATTTTTGCCTTTGCGGCGTTCAGGGAATCCGCGCAGCCCGCGCCCACATCCTCCATGTCAAGAACGACCACGCCGGTGCGCTTAGCGAGCGTTTTTATCTGCTCTGCCAGAACCGATAGCCCGCTTCCGGAACTGCCGGACTTGCCGACTTCTATGGAGACGTTTAGGCTCAAAAGATTTGCCCTGTCGGCTATCGAGGCGATTTCTCCGGCGAGCCTGCCTATCGTGCCGACCGACTCGAGCGCGGCGTCTATCGAATCTCCGGACGCCCGAACCGCCTCCGACTGCTCGGATATGATTCTGGCAAATCCTCCGGCGATGTCGTCCTTTTTGGGCAGGCTCGCCGCGAGCTCGGAAACGGCTCCTGAAATTCTGCCGGCAGCTTTCAGGGCGCCGCCGTAAAGCTCGGAATCCAAAAGAGACTTTTCAAGCTCCGCAAGCGACGAATCCGCAAACTCAAGCATCTTGGAGTTCGATGCCGAGGCAGCCTCGACTTCGTTCCGTCCTGATATGCAAGCCACCGAAAGCTTTTTGGAGAGCTCGAGCAAACGGCCGCGCGCCGCAACGGCTTCAAGAATCAGCGAGTCTATTTCGCCGAACTCCCCTCCGAAAGAAGACGCCGTAGAATAGTACCGCACCCGCGTCTCCTCCGGCGAACCGGAAAGGCACGCGCGCGCGAGCGTCGCCGTGCGGCCCGCCGACCTGCGGATTCCGAAAGCGACGGCGAGGGCGGATGACGAAAGGAATATCATAAACAGCGCGTACTCCGCGCAAAAGTAAACCATGGCGTCGCGCGCGTCCGCAAGCGCCCCCGACAGCATATCAGCCAAAAGCCCCGAACAGTAGACCCACGCCTGGACGCAGAGAGTTTCAAAGGAAACCATGCGTTTTGAAATTTCGTCGGGATTGAATTCCTCATACGAAAACATCGAATCCGCGAGCGCCTTTCCGTTCTGGGAAATTTTCTCGGAAGAGGACTTTATCATATCGCCGCTCTCGAAATTTACGGAGAGCGTTTTGAGGGCGGAAGAAAGGTCGTCTATGTCGTCGAGAAGCTCGTCGTGAATCGCAGAGAGCTGCGATTTGTCGCCGTCCACTCCCGATTCAGCCTGGAGCCTGAAAAGCCCCGAATAAATTTTCGGGAAGTAGGATCCGCAGATTTTCATCAACAAGTAGCGTTCGGTTGCCGGATCCGAATAGAGGCCGCCGGCGACAAGCGCGCCGTCGGACATGTCGAGAAGCACGGAAGCCTTGTTTCGGGAATCCGGAAAAGCGTCCAGCGATTCCGCCGTGTATATTGCGGATATGTTGGCGTGCTTTTCGGAAGACGCCTGGCGCATGTAAGAAGACGTGCGCGCGATTTCCGCCGCGCCGGAAAAAATGCTGTCGCGAGCGGAAGCCAGGGCGCTCTTGAAATTTGGGTCCGCCGCGGAATCCGCACCTGAAAGCCCGCGCTCAAACGCCGCGTGCGAGAGAACAGAAAGCCCCTGCAAAATGCGCGCCCCGCCAAGCTCCGCCCTGTACCTGTCGGTCTCCCTCAACACCGACGAAACGTATTTGAACGCGGGAAACAGCGACGAGCAAACGCCCAACGCCAATATCGCGGCAAGCTTTGCCATCAGACGTTTACCGCTAAAAATTTTCATTCGCAAAACCTATTCGGGGCACTTAAAAGTTGCAACAATTTTCTGCGCCGCAAAAGCGCGCGCAAAAAAAACCGAAGCCCGCCACGGGACTCCGGTTTTTTGCATAAATTCCGTTTCTCGGCTAATCGTCGACGCTAGGATTCAGAGTGTTGTCGGGAAGGATAGACGTGGTAGACGCGGAAATACCGCCATCGACAGCGTCAGCTTTCGAATGCGTCATCACAATGGACTCTGAAACAGCCGCGTCCACCGTCTTGTCCGCGACAGAAGCGCTGCCTACCGAGCCGGTGATGACGCCGGACGCGCTCGTTGCGAGGATAATGGGGTTGGTCTTCGAGGCGCCGTCGGGAGAAGTGACGGTGACATTGCCCACCGTAGTTATGCTGTCGTCGTAATTTACCGTCGATTTGGCCTGGGAGGCGAATTTTACGCCGTTCATTTCAAACGCCAAATTGGAATTGTAGACATTCTCGGAATCGGGCTTGATGGAAACGGTGAGCGAGACGGGACCTTCCACGGAGGCGTTGGGATCGCCCATCGAGGATTCTACGGCGGCCATGAGAGCGTTGAAAACCTTGCCCTGGTGCGTGTCGGCGCCTATTGCCTTCAAAGTTTCAGCGACAACCCTCTTGAGCATGTCCTTGGAAGATACGAGCAAGCCTCTCGCCTCGGCGTCGACCTTGACGCTGACTTCCTTGTCGTTTACGGACGCCTGTACGCTTATTCCGTTGTCCGCGCTAACTGCCTGGGGAGCGGAAGCCGCGGGAGCGGGAGTCTGGGCGCCGAGCATTCCGCCGACGGACAGAACTGCGAGAACTGCGATATAGTTTAAAACTTTCATGGTATTTCCTTTTTAAGTAGAAGAAATGTTTTTTCTGATTGTGGTCGAAAAGTAAAGTAAACCCCGCGACAATACAAGTATTTTTTTCGCTTTTTTTTTATCGCCGCAATCGCGCTTTTTCAATTCGGATTACCCGCGCGGCGACGCGCCGTTGAAATATATTATATTCCGCCCCGAAGAATTGTTTTGCGTTGCGCGGCAAAAATGTTTGAATCGCGCAAATAAAAGGGAAAATGCACGCGCCCGCGAAGGGCCGGCTAATCCATAAACCATAGCAAACATCACCTAAAGATGCCCGAACAAGAAAACAAACGGGAAAACAAAACCGGAGAAATCGACCTGAGCGAACTTTCCAACCTCCAGTTCGCGACGGCCTGGACCCCGAGCTCCAGCATATCCCCGAAAACCTTTTCGCCGCGCGGGAGCGGAAACTTCAAGGGCCCGAGGCGCGACGGCTCCCGCTTCGGGAAACCGCGCGACGGCGGGGACTTCAAAAAGCGCCCGTTCAAGGCGCGCAGGGACGGCGACCCCCGCCAGAACCCGGACAAGCCGTTTAAGAGGCGCCCGAAGCCTTTTGACAAAAAGGCGAAAAAAGAGCCTTTCGCATTTTCCATGGAGGTTCTATTCTACCCCGAAGACGCTCCGTTCAACAAGCTTTCCGACATAATGAAGGCGTCGAAGCGCACCTACCAGCTCTTCGACATCGCCGAAATAATCCTCGAAAAACCCGAGAGGTTCGTGGTGCTCGCCAAGAATCTGCCGGACGCCGACGGAAACACGAAACCCCTCTACTGCGCCCAGCCGCTCAACCTGCCCTTTGAAGACGAGGCGTCCGCAAAGGCCGCTGCGGTCGATGCGAAATTCGGCGAACTCTTTGTCTCCGAAGAAATCGACGCCGAACCTCCGAAAGGCGAATTTCAAGTCGTCAACAGGTGCTCGATAACCGGCGACCTGCTCGGCGCGCCGAACTGGCACAAATACGGCGAGACGGTCCGCGAATACCACAGCCGCAAATTCCCGAAAATGCCGTTTGAAAAGTTCTCCGCGTCGATAGAGAGCGTGCGCGACGCCGACCAGATCGCCGCATGGCTTGAAACGATGAAGAAAAAGACGGTGTTCAAGCTCAAAGAGCCGCAGGAGGGCGCTCCGGAGTCTTTCGACACGCGCGAGGCCGCGCGCGCGTACATCTCAGAAAAGTTCGGGGCGGAGCTCGTCAAGACCTACGAGCAGGTGAGAATGCGCGGCGAATACGTCGCCAAGCTCCCGTTCGGAAGAATCCGCCGGAACATAGAGGAGGCGTGCCGCAAGCAGAAAAAATTCCCGATAGTGACGGCGAACAACCTGCGCGGGAGGCTGCGCCGCTCCGGCTTCACGGTCTACAAGCGCGGAAGCAAGGGGTTTGCGTTCGTATCCACCATCAAGCGCAAATTCATATTCGAGGGCGAAAGCCTCTCTGAAGTCCCCCAGAAGATTTTCGACTTCATAACAGCAAACCCCGCTATCCGCGCCGCCGACCTCCCCTACAAATACCTCGGGCTCGAACCCCCGAAGTCGGAGGCTAAATCGAAAACCCTCGCGCAGGAGCACTCCGAAGGGGCGGAGACGCTCGAATCCCAAAAGCCCGCGGAAAGCGCGGAGCTGCCCGACGAAACCAAGGCGAGCCTCTCCTCCGTTTGGAGCGAGCTCTCGTGGCTGGTGTCGGAAGGGTACGTTGTGGAATACGCCGACGGCACGCTCCAGGCGAACCCGTACCTGCCCAAGCCCAAGGACAAGGCGCAGGCGGCAGACCCGGAAGCCGAAGCCGCAAAAGCCGGCGACGAGCCGATAATCGCGACCAAAGAAAAGTCCGAAAATGCGGAAGAAAGCCCGGCGGAAAAATCCGCGGAAGAGCCCGCCCCGGCGGAACCCTCCGAAAGCGCCGCAGGGCCGGCCGCGGAAACCCGCGCGGGAGAGGCGGAAACCCCTGCATCCGACGGCGCTAAGACGCCCTCCGACTCCTCCGAATCCGCAGCAAATCCGGAGGGCGCCGGCAAGGAAGAAAATCCCGACGGCAAGACCTCGGATTAAAGGGTGCCCGAAAGGCACAGGATTTTAAGCATCTCAACATCAAAAGCCCGCGTTTAATTAAACGCGGGCTTTTTTAAGGCGTCCCTCCATTAACGGTAAATTGCACGGGAAACATACCGGCGGCAAATATGCCCCGCGCGCAAGGGCGGGCGAAACCTGATTGCGCGCGCCGGTTCACTATCTGCACCGCCGCCGCCCCGTAAAGCCCGCGGCAAAAACGAGCGAAAGCGCTCCGGCAAGCGCTGCGGCGGCGGCCGGTTCGGGCACTTGCGCGAGGCTCAGCCGGAGACTAAGCTTGCCGTCCGCGAAATCGCCTTCGACAACTTCGGCTTTTACTCCCTCCGAAAGTTTCAGCATCTCGGCAACGCTCTTTGAAGCAATGTTTGTAGACCCGAATTCCAATATGGTAAAATCCATGTATTGCGCGTCGGACGCCTCCAACCACGCCCCGAGATCGTACGACGAAACGTTCAATTCAAAAAACGCGGAACCGGTCCCGTTTGGAAGATAAAACTGTTCCGCGACGACCAGCGTGTCGCAGCCGTCGGCCTCCGAAAAGTCTATCCTTATCGTCCCGCGCGAAAACCATACGGAGTCGAAATACGCCCTGCCAACTTCGCCGCTAAGGCCCGCCGCGCTAAATACCGCGCCATCGCCCTCGACCGACAAAGACCCCGCGCCCATTCCGGACGGCATACCCAAGCTCAATTCCCCGTTTTTTACAATAACCGACGCTATGTCCATCTTTTGGTACGCCGTGCCGCCTTCGGTAAAAAAATCTCCCGCGCCGGTGAAACGCAATGTCTGTTTGCCGTTCTCCGCGTCGGCGGCGTCCATTGTTATGTACAGGGCGGAAGTGTTATCCCCCGCGCCTTTTCCCAGCATTCCCGACCATTGGCATGCGGATGAATTGGTAAATTCCATTTGAACCGTCTTGCCGGAACTGTTTACCACCATCTTGCCCCCGCCGTTAAGCCCTCCCATTTTACGGTAAAGGACGTCCGAAGAAACATTCAAGCCTTCCAGCGAAAAGACGGAAACCGTGCTGTCAAAATTTCCCACGCCGACGACTCCTCCGACGGTAAAATTTTTCACATCCAAAATGAGCCGCTGGGAATTGCCTCCCGAAATTTTCAGGTCTCCGGCAAGATAAAAAGACCCGCCGGAGCCGAGCTTAAATATCGCCGTATTCCATGAAACCGTGCCGCTATAATTATATTCGTATGAAAGATCCCCCCCAATATTCACCGACGCTCCGTCCCTGATTTTCAAATCCGTAACCCTGTCAAACGAATCATAATTCGCGACGACCGAAAAATCTCCGGACACATCGAGCGTCTTGCCCGCTGAAACGTCTATAACATACGAGTTTCCTCCGCCGGCGCATGAAATGTCGGCGTTTATACCGGCAACGGAAATGGAGTCGTTAAGAGTGCAGACATACCAGTCGTTTCCGCTTCCGGCCGCGGAAAAATTGAGGGAATTGACGTTATCTTCCGTTTCCGTCAGGGAACCTGAAAATTGCGGACCGTCGAAGGAGCCGACCCTCCATATGGCCGCGTCGGATAAAACGAAACCTCCCCCGTTGTCCGAATAATAGAGTTCGGTTCTGCTTTGCGCTCCAAAGGCGGAAACGCAAAAGATAAAAAATATGGGGGGAAAATATTTGTTTTTCATATAAAATCTCGTAGACGGGAGTTTTAAATATGTCAAGATTTAAAAGAAAAAAATTTTTTTGCCATTTCCCACAATCCCTTCCGCTGTCCCCCAAATTTTCCGGCAACGCTGCGCCCCTTTTGCGTCCTTTCCACCCCGCCCGCACGTACCGGCGCGCCTTGCGGAAAACGAAAATTACGGGCGCCAACCAACCAAACGGCGCTCGCGGGAAAAGAAGCTTTCCGCGCGCCGGTCCGCGCCCCGAATCCGGCAAGGCGGCGGTTCATATAATTTCAAAAGAACCGGCGCGATTTTCCGCTTTTCGGAAACGCATGCGCGCGGAATCAAAATAGGGGAAAATCCGCAAACCAGGGGATTCAAGCCGCCCGCGCTACTTGTTGCGCTTTTTTTTGCGCGCGGGCTTATCGCCGAGAACTTTCGCCGCGGCTATCTCCGAGAGCGACATCGGCTTTTTGAGCGCCTCGCTGAAAGAAAACGGCTTTTCGTCGGAAACCCTTTTCGGCGCGGGGGAAACCTTTTTCGGCTCGAGCGCGGCGAAAGATTTCACCTGCGCCGAAAAGGCCTTTTTGCTTTTATTTGCGGGAAGCGCGGGCGCGGGACAGCCCCCTTCCCGCCCCCCAGCCGCCGAAGCAAGCCGCCTGCGCCGCTTCTTCATGTGCTTTGAAATTATTTCCGCCCTGCGCGCGGCCTCGCGGACTTCCAAATCGAAAGTGTCGAGCAACGCAAACGCGTTTTCGGAGTTCCATTTGCGGTCGGCCGCTGCGTTGGAAAGCCTGAGCGATTCCGCCATCGCCCTTGAACAACCGCGCGCCCCGTCGAAGAGCTTGTCCGGCGCGAGGGCGGCCGCTCCGAAAGTCGTCGCCGTCAGCCGCAGGAGGTTGTCCCGCGAGACCACCGTTATACCCGAGGGATTCGACGAAGACGCGCAGAGCTGCTCGATGAGCTCGTCGGCCGTCATGCAGGACGGGGTGAAAACTTCCGAAAGGGTGTTTATTCCGTTGCGGCGCAGAATGGAGACCTCATCGCCCCTGCCGTCGTAGACTATGGTCACGCGCGCCCCTCCGTAGTCGTGGAGCGGGCCGACGAGCCTCCAGAGCTCTTCGCGCGCGGCGTCGAGCCCGCGCTCGAGAAATATTTTTTCCATGGCGGGATTCGACCGCACGGCGTTCCAGCCGTCTATTATTATGTGCCTGTCGGCAGCCATTATCCGTAAAATCGCGAAGCAAGCGCCGCGGCGCAAACTTTTTCGCAAAAAAAATTCGCGGGGCGGCGGCGCCGCTCCGCGAATTTCCCGAGCCTATACGGTCAGAAGATTTCGAGCCCGAATATGTCGAAGTTTTTGGGGCTGAGCTTAACCGCGAATCCGCCGCCCGGGGCCATCTTGAGCTTGAGCCTGTCGGAGGAGGAAAGCTCTTTGACGGAATATTTGAAGTCGGTTCCGATTTTGCCCGCGTTGGCGCCGTCGCTTATTATTTCGGCTTTGTACGCGGTGTCGGGCTGGAGGATTTGCGACAGGTCTATGTCCGTCTCCCTTCCGTCCCAGTCGCACATGCCGCCGATATACCAGTCGTCTCCGGAGCGGCGCGCCACGACTATATACTTGCCCAGCTTGCCCTCGATGACCCTGGTCTCGTCCCAAGTCGTCGGGGTTTCGGACATGAATTTGAGGATGTCGGGATTTTTCAGGTATTCGCTCGCGGAGTCGCAAAGCATTTGCAGCGGCGCGAAGTACACGACGTACATCGCCGTCTGGTGCGCGCGCGTGCCCTGCGTCTGCGGAAGGTTCCAGCACACGTTGAAATCCTTTTTGGCGGAGTTTCTGAGCCCGCCCGGGGTGTAGTCCATCGGCCCCATGAGCATTCTGGTAAAGACCAAGTCCACATTGTGCGAGGGGGTAATGCTCTTTGCCCACTTGTTGACCTCCCCGCCGAGAACGCCCTCAAAGTTCACGAGGTTCGGCCAAGTGCGGAACTGTCCAACGGGCTTGGCGCACCCGTGCATGTCTATTATCATTTCGCGCTCGGCGGCCTCGCGCGCCATCTTTTCGTAGAACTCCATTGCGGTCTGGTCGTCGCGGTCGGCGAAGTCTATTTTGAGGCCCGCCGCCCCCCAGCTCTTCATGAGGTCGAACGCCTTTTGGGGGTATTTGTCCATGGACTTTGCGAGCACCCAGAGAATGACCTTTACGTCCTTGGAATCCGCGTATTCGATGAGTCCCTTGACGTCTATGTATGTTTTGCCCTCGGCGAGCTTTTCGTCGGTGTCGAGCATCTCGCCGGCGTCCTTGCCGGTGAGCCAGCCGGCGTCGAACACGACGTAGGGAATGGAGTTTTCTGCGGCGTAGTCTATCAGATAGCGGTAGGTCTGCTCGTTGACGCCTGACTCAAAGTCCACCCCCTCGAGGTTCCAGTTGTTCCACCATTCCCAGACGCACACGCCGGGCTTTATCCAAGACGTGTCCTCTATGGCGCACGGCTTGGCGAGCCTGAACACGGTCTGGTTGGCGGCCAGATCCGCGTCGTCGCGCGCGACCACAAACGCCCTCCACGGGAACTCGCGAGAGGCGGAAGTTCTGGCGATGCAGTCCTCAAACTCGGAAGCGTAGCGGTTGTGAACCTTGACTTTGAACGCCTTGGGATACTTGGAAATTTTGGACACCATTCCGCTTTCGCCCGCCGCAACGCGGAGCGCCGGATAGCCGGAAACGTCGGACTCCACGAGCGCGACTTTCGCGCTCCCCCTGTCCATGAGCAGCGGCAGAGACGCGCTGTGCGGATTCTCCTTTTTCATTTCTCCGAAAGTAAGGCGCGTGTACGGCTTTTCAAAAGAAGTCTGGACGCCTTTTTCCAAGTGCGCCACCAGCTTGTCGGAGGGTTTGAGCGGGATATTCAGCGTCTCGCCGCCGACTGTCATCTTTCCGTCCCCGAGCTTTGAGACGAAGCGGTACGCGACGGCGTCGTCGTAGGCGCGGACTATGACCTTGAATTTTTTGAAGTTCAGCTCCATCTGGTTGTAGTCGTCCCTGACGGACTTCTCGATGCCCCAGACGGTATCTATCGCGCCCCTGTGGTTGGAATAGTCGCAGGAAACGGCCGAGGCGTCCCTCCCGAGCGCGCCCCTGTCAGTGTCCATCGCGAATTCGACTTTTTCGAGCAGCTTTTTGCCGTCGGCCGAAATGTCGAGAGTTAGCGCTTTCCCGTCCGAGACGAGAGCCTCGATTTTTCCGTCGGGGGAATTTAGCCTGAAAGTCTCGGCGGAAGCCAGAGCCGCGAAGAGCGAGGCGGCCGCCATTCCAATAAGAAGCGTTTCTTTGTTCATATGGGAGCGATTATCCCGCAGCGCGCCGCAAGGTCAACATTAAACGTCCCCGCCGGCGGCGAAAGGGCGGAGCGGAACGCGCGTCAGAGAAACTCAACCGGCGAATCCTCCGAGCGCTGCACGGCGGCGGACACGCCGTTTTCGGAGCATATTCTGCGGATTTCGGACTCGCCGAGAACCATGAACGCCGTCGACAGCGCGTCGGACGCCGCCGCCGAACCGGAGAACGCCCACGTCCTGAACGGCTGGCTTTGCGGGACCTCCGCCGTGCGCGCGTCCACTATGTGCTCCCCGAGAACCGAGGTGCCCGACGCCCCCACGCCCGCCCCGCTTTCGGGAATGCCATAGGTTACCCCTCCCGCCAGGTTGACTTTCCACGGGTCGCCGCCGTCCTGCGCGCCGAATGCGTATATCGAGCTGCCCCCGAAATTCAGAAACGCGCTGCCGATTTCCCAAGTGTCGCGCAAAATCTTGACGGCCTCGTCCACGGCGTAGCCCTTGCCTATGCACCCGAGGTCGATTTTCCCCTCGGCGACCTTCTTTATGTAAAAGTTCTCCGGGTCGAGCTCGAACCTTCCGCGCACGGGCTCGATTTTTTCGCCGCCTTTGGAGGCCTTCCTCCTGGAAAAATAGTCGCCGAGGCACACGTCTATCGCGCCCCCCGTGGCCGCCGACGCCCCGAAAGCCTGCATGAGGCAGTCGCAGGCGTCTCCCGTGAGCTTGACGATTCCCCCGACGGGCGACGAATTTATCATGTCTATGTCGCTTCCCTCGGAATACATGCTAAGCAGCGTCTCGAGCATGGAGACCTTCTCGAAGCACTCCGCTGCCGCGGAGCGCGCGTAATTGCGGTCGCACCCGCATATCAGCAGGTCGAGTTTGGCGTTCATGGCCTCGTGGTCGAATTTGTGCATAGGCGGAATCTCGCCGGAAATCGTTAGACGCGCGGGAGCCGCCTTTCAAGCATAAAAAGGCGCACGCGGAAAATCTCCGGCGCGGAATATTTTAAATTTGCAAATGCCCGCCCCGATTGTAGCGTTTTTCTTTGACGCGCTTAAAATGAAAGAGCTCCAGAACACTTTTATATTGGCAATATGCCTGCTCGCTTTCACGACCGTCGTGTTTTTCTTCAAATACGGGCGGGAGCGCGCGCAGTCGAAGGCTCTTGAAGCCGAAAACATGGCCTCCCAGACACTCGTGTTCGACATGGAAAAGAAAGCTGAGCGCAGGGCGAAAGAAGCCGAAAGGCTCAGCAAAATCGCGAGGCAGAGCGCCGAGGAAAACATGCGCAGGGTGCAGCAGGCGCGCGAAATGCTCGAAAAATCCAAGAGGCAGAGCGAGCTCACGCAAATGGAGCTCGTGAAAAATCTGAACTCGCAGCTCGAACGCGAAGCCGACGCGAGAATCGCCGCCGAAAAGGCGTCAAAAGAGCTCCAAAAGCAGCGGGACATTTTGAGGATAGCCGTGGAAGACGCAAAGACCGCTCTCGACGACCTGAAAAAGCGCGGAGCGGAGGACGGCGGCGCCGAAATAGCGCGCATGCAGGATTTGCTCGCCCAGCGCGAGGCCGAAATCGAAAGGCTCAAAAAGAGGCAGGCGGAACTCGAGCGGCTCAGGATGGAAGCGGAGGAGTCGCAGAGGAGAACCGAAGAGCGGCTGCGCTCCAAGGGCATCGTCCCCGCTTTGCCGCGCTCCAAGCTCCTGCTGCTCTCGCCCAATGTGCCGTCGTCAAAGTAGGCCTGCTCCAACTCCGCCAGCGGCAAACAGTTTCAGCCCTCAGCGCGCGGGCTTGAATGTTTCGGCCTCCCGCGCGAGCCCCGCCGGTCGAATTTATCGAAAAAAACGCAGCGGGCGCCTTTTAAAGGGCATACCGGCTTTCGTCCGGCGCGCCGACAGCGGGAGAAGCGATATTTTTTTGGCGCGAGAGAGGCAAGAGTCTGCAAAAAATAAACGCGGGGTATAGCCGCAAAATTTCGCGGGCGGCCTCCGCCGCATATTCCGATATTGACAGTTGCCCGCATTCCCGCGAAAACGGCGCGGCGCTCCGGAAAAGACTCCGGAGCGAGCCGTGCAACCGAAAACGAATTTCCGCGCGCAAGCCTCCGCCTATTTTTGCGCGCGCAGCTTGTAGAGCTGCGCCGAGACTTCGCGGATGGCGTCGGCAAGGGCGTAGTCGGGCTCGTCGGTCACGCTAACAAATCCGCAGGTCGCGTTGGCGCCGTCGGCGCGGCCGGTGACGAACATGTCGTGCCACTGGAACCAGTGCGCGCCCACGATATTCGGGTTTTCTATCGCCGAAACCATGTATTTCTTGTACGCCTCCGCCGCCTTTTGCGCGTCGGGAACTTCGAGCAGTCCGCCGTACGGCGAGCCCTTGTCGATTCTGCCGATGTGGAATTCCCCGATGATTGCCGGCTTGTCTTTGGCGCCGGGCGGCGGCGCGTAAAACGCCACGCCCGAACGGTAGATGTTGCAGCTTACGACGTCGCAAATTTCGTACGCGGCGCGGGAAACTATTTCGTTTTCGCCCGCGGCAAAGCGGCAGCCCATGTACAGGGCCTTCGGGCACGCCGCCTTGACGGCTGCGCGGCAGACCTTGAAATACCGCTCGGCAAAAAGCTTTTCAAAGGCGCGCAAATCCGCGTCGGCATCGGCCGGATTCGGCTCGAAGTCGTCGCGCGCGAGGAAGTCGCCCCAATCCGAATACGGGCTCTTCCACGCTTTGTTAAGGTTTTCAACCGAACCGTACTTTTCGCGCAGCATTTTCTGCATTTCGATTTTCGCCGGCTGGCCGGCGGGGCAAGAGAGCACCGCGAGCGCCGTGACGCCGGGCTTGCGCTGCCAAGAAATCTCGTTGTCCACAAACGCGCCTATGCAGTACCTCGACGCGAGCAGCTTGGCGGATTTCTTAACGCGCTTGGCGGTCTCCGTCTCGAAAGCCGGAGCAAAATAGTCTGGAATATTGCCCCACAGCGCATATAGCTTGCGCTTGGTTTTCAGAGGCGCAGCCCCCGCGCTGCTCAGATACGCGGTGAACGGAACCGTGTCGGACGCCATCACGGAGTACGCCGACCACGCCCCGTAGGTGTTCAGCCCCCACTTTTTGAAGCGCTCCGCCGCGATTTTCCAATAATTTTTCACGCCGTCGGGCCCGTACTTCAACTCGGCATTCCGCCTGCCGAGCGCGTAAATTTTTATCTCGCGGTTGTAATAATCCGTTCCGGGTTTGAATCCGCGGCCTTTGACGACGTACGCGGGGTCGATTTTCTCGAAATAAAACTCCCTGTCGGTAATCGGGGTCAAGGGGAATTCCCCCACTCCCGTGACGCCGATCGACCAGAAGAGGTTGCCGTCCGGGTCGCGGAAATACCACTTTCCGCCGACTTTCGCCGTGGTGAACCCCTCCGTCTTCGGCGCGGAACCCGCCGAGCCCGCGAGCCCGCCGAATTCGTCGCGGCCGGCGATGTCGGGGCGGGAGGCGGTATACCGTTTTTCCTCCTCAATCTGCGCCTTTATGTCTCCGAGGTTCCGCGGCTTGCCCTTCCAATCCGCATGCTTGAACTGCCCGAACTCGTCTATCATCGGAAAATATTTTTCTTTGGGCAGCGAAAACGACGGGTTCGAGAGGTCGAGCATGTTCGGATTGACGGGCGTCTTGCGCATTCCGACAAACGCGTCGGGCTTGAAAATCCACGAATCCGCGTCTATGCCGTCAATGCGGCTGACTTTAAGGTCGTCGATTATAGTCCTGCACGCGCCGTGCGAGGAAAAGCGTAGGGCGGCGTCCCTGGCGTCCGGCGGCAGAACGAACGCGAACTTCGCGCTCCCCGACTGCCCGGGGGCGGCGGCGAAAATCGAGCGCGCGTAGAACTTCCCCCCCTTGCCCGCCGCAGAGACATAGTTGTTGGACGACTGGTTTGAGGCGTCCGCAAGGCGGTATTTAAACTCGACCGCATACGCCTTTCCGGGTTCGAGCTTTAAATCCTTGCCGAGCTCTGCCGCCAGAATCCACTCCTGCGAAGAGCCCGTCGAATCGAGGCAGAGCGACTGCCTGCCGGAGAGCGCGTCCGCCCCCGTCGCGGCGGAGATTTTTGCAACCCCCTTTCCGACGCGGCCGGAAAATTCCGAGACGCCTTTTTCAAAATCGTCCGAAAGCAAAACCTCCGCCTTAAAATCCGAGCCCGCATTTGCGGAATCCGACGGGGCGGGCGCGGACGGCTGCGCTGTCCGGTTCGCGGAAGATCCGGAATCCGACGGGGCGGAAGCGCCCCCGTCGCAGGCGGAAAGCGCCGCCAAACACGCGGCGGCACACAATGTCATTGAGCTTTTAGTTTTCATGCGCATAAATTATTCGGACGGGCGCCGGAGAATTGCGTTAACGGCGCTGCTTGCGCGCGGCGAATGCGGCGGAAAGCGCAAAAATTCCGAGTATCGCAGCCAGCGCGGAGGGTTCAGGGACGGAATAGGCGAGGGTTCCGGAGCCTCCCGCGGAGCCGTTCAGGAAAAATTCCCCGCCGAGCCTGTTTCCGGAGGCGTCGTAAGCGGAGAAAACTTCGTTCGCGTCAAAGTCGTCCGAAAGGTACCCGAAATCGAATACCACTATGTCGTGGGCGGCAAGGTCTTCGTCGGAAAACACGACTTTTACGGAATCTGCGGCAACCGAGAGCGTATCGGCAGATATTTTTCCGGAATAGACGATGGTTCCGCCGTTTGCGGTGAAACTTTCGACCTTCTCGGGGGAGGAAAACCCGAGGCTCCCCCCGTCGAGAAGAACGGAATTTACGGCGAGCTCGCTGTCCATAAAAAACTCGCCGCCGTAAACCTCCACGGAGCCGATATTCATGTCGGTCTTGCCCGACACGCCGCCTATGCCGTGCGCCGCGGCGTTGGCCGCACTGTATACCGCCACGGACTGCCTTCCCGCGCCGCTCATCGAGAAATTGACCGTAGACTCCGCGGAAGTGTAGTTCGCGAACACGCCCTCAAAATCCCCGCCCTTAAACGCGCCGGAAGAATCGTTTTGGAAGACGAAATCCGCAACCACCCCCTTGTACGCAGTCATGAGAACCGCGCGCCCGCTCGAAGACATTCCCCCGAGGTTGGCGATGAAATTCGAGCCGGTGCTCGACTGGGAATCGCGCATGTCGAAAGTGTGGAATCCGGCATCGGCGGCGGAGCCGAGATATTCGAAGTTGAGCGCCCCTCCGACGTCCATGCGCATTGCTGTTCCCTTCACGAAGCTCACGCGCGCCGTGTGGTATTTGCGCGTCGAAAGCGTCATGTCCCCGCCGACGTTCAGAAACTTGAACTCGGACGATGAATTGTCGTTCGCGAAGCGCAGCTGCTTAGTATTGCCGTTGTAAATATAGTCCGAATCCACCCTGCTGACGTAATCGCCGATAAAATTCATGGTTTGGAGGACGTGTATTTCGGTGTTCACGGTCGACACGAGCGATAAAAACCGCTTACCGGTACTCGCCTGTATGCGGGCGGGATTGGAAAGCTGCCCCGCGGTCTGTTTGTTGTCCTTATTGACGTTCAGTATGGCGTTTTCGCCGGGCGCCTCGGACACCGGATTGTCGTACCCCGCCTCGTCTTCGCTCCAGCTCGACGCGCTGGATATGAGCCCTTCGTACGCCCCTATCCAATAATAGTTTTTGGAGGCGTCGGCTTGCGAAAAGGCGGACGAGGTCAATATTGACGACAAAAATACGGAGGAAACGAACGTTTTCATAGGCATATTGCAAATATTTAAAAATAGCCTACAAGAATTGCCGAATCCCGACAAGCGAAAGAAGCGTTTATTTTATTAAACCGTTAAAATATTAAGCTTCAACGGAAGGATTCCGACATTTTTTCCGTCCGCGGCGCGGCATGTGCGCCTTTGGGGAAACGCAGGGCAAGCGGCGTGCGCAAGGCGGCAAAGGCGGATTCGTCCGGCAGGCAGGCTGCAAATGAAAGCCCCCGAAAACCGGATAATCCGCACGGTTCCGCCGCGGCAGAACTGTATCGCGTCGTCAGGTTTGAGGAAAAAAAATCGAACGTTTGAGGAAAAACCCATTTTGGAGGATTATCGTAAGGGGCGTTCGTGGGGGTTGCAAGGGTGTTGCAAGTCGTTTGAAAACCGCTTTAATCTTGCCGCAAGGGGAAGACAACTACGAAAACATTTTAACGCAGTGCGGGAAGATAGCGGGCGGTGTACCGTATCGCTTTATACACAGGGGGTTTCGCGTATTCTGCGTTCGTATATATTGGCTTCGGGCAGAAATTGGACGGTAGGTTCGGCGTAGACAAACCAGTCGTTTCGGGCGATTTTTGCTTTCCATTCGGCGGCGGTTGGCGTCGTATAGCGCGATATTGTCGTCTGTTCGAATCCCGTCTGCTGTTGCGGGACGAATATTTCCGGAAGCTCGGGGAAGGACAAATGGAAACTTACCTTCTCGCGGATAATCCGCTGCCGTTTCTTGTGCGCGCGCTTCGCGTAGGCTTTCAGCAGATATCCGGAGGTCGGGGTCATGTTCAGGTACCCGTAGTCGTTCGGGCCGAGGACGAGTCCGTTTAAAATCCTATACCATTGCTTGTCCTCGTAAATAGAGTGGTTCTCGTATTGCGAATACGTTTCGTCAAGCTGCGTAGGGAAACTTGCACCCGCGCCTTTCAGTTCCAACACATTTCCGTCGATTCTCACAATTTCAGCAGGCCCGAATTCGCACCAGGCGTCGTTATAATATATCACCGTACCTGTCGCTCCCGTCGGAGCTCCGAAACGACAGTCGAAATGTCCCACGACAAAATCGCCCGTTTTGAAATCCGTAGTGTCGGAAACCGGCAGGAGGCAGTTGTCGTAAAATTGCGTCTTTTGAACATGTCCTGCGTTCTCGCCGATTGTAATCGGCGTTTGCGTGGCGTAGTCGGTGTCTTCAAGCCCCCAGATAGGAACCACATCGCTATCGTAGCGGATATATTCCCGTTTGGGAGCATAAACATAAAGTTCGCGCGCTCGAACGAGACTTTCATCGTCGCCGTCCACCTCCGGTTCGGGAATACCGCCGAGCACATAACCGCGCAACTTCAATTCGGCAAAATGTTCGGGTTCTACTTCTCCAAAAATTTTTTCGCCGTCTTCGTTTCTCAGGTCGAAGTCGAGCGGTTCCCCTAATTCGCCCTTGACGGACTGCCAATCGTCGCGGTTGCAGATGTAGCTTAGCTCAATCCAGTAATTGCCCACGTCCCCGAATTCGGCGAACCTGTACACGGGCGAATACAAACCCTGATAGACCTTTCTCGAAAAAAAACTGTCTTTCATTTAATCGCTTTCCCTAAGACTCTTAACATTCATTAAAATTTCACGCAGGATTCCGAGCGTTGGGTTTGATAGTTGCGCGGTTTGCTGGCGCGTGTTTTGCGAGTTTGTTTGAATTTGAGTGCGCCGCTGCCTGTTTTCGGGCGATTCGCTCTCCTCCTCTCCTCCTGCGCGCGGAGCCTTGCGCGGGGCTTCGTTCGGAACGCTGTTTGCAGCCGCCCCTACCGCGCCGCCGAGCGTCACCCTCGACGCCATCCCTTTGGCTTCGCTTTCGATTCCGGATATGGTTTTCGCCGCGCGGTCGCGCTGTTCGGCGACCGGCGTGTTTGCGTCGGTGACGACTGTTTTGCCATAGGATTTTCTCGCCTTTTCCGCGGCGTCGACTTCGCCGCGGCGGCTGTTGCGGTAGTCTATCCAGCTTACGCCGCTTCGGGAGCCGCCGGACGCCTGCCATTCGTTGTAAAGCCCGCGATACTTTTCCGAAATGGTCGCGGGACGGGGGCGTCTCGGCGGCGTCGGCCCCGAATATTTCGCCGCGCCTCCGTATCCGCCGCCGAAACTCGCGCCGTAGCTTCCGCCGTATCCCGAACTGCCGTAAGAGCCGCCCGAACTTCCCGCATAACCTCCGCCGCCCGAATAGGACGACGTTCCCGCGCCATAACCGCTTCCGCCGCCGCCACCGCGCATTTTTTCCTGTTTGTCGCGGTAGTCGTTTGTCTGGCGCATGGTGGATAGAAGCTTTTCCTTATCATCCGCAGACAATCCTGGTATTCCCGCAATAGTCCGCCTGTTTTCCCTTTCCCGTTCAAGCTCCCGCGCCTCGGTTAGCTTTCCTTCTGATTTGAGTTGCTCGATTTTGTTCGTTAAAAGAATGTCCTCGATTTTCGCCTGCGCATCCTTTGCCAAGTTCTGGCGTTCAACCTCGTCCGTTATGGATTTTTCAAGCTCGCACTTTTCGCGCGCCTTTTCGTTGGCGGAGGCTTGCAAGCGTTCGAGCTCGTCGCGGCTCATACCCTCCTTGCGCGTGGATTCAAAGATTTCCGCCGCAGTCTGGGCTATTTTCAATTTTAGCTCGAGCTCCTTTGCCCCCGCCTCGTTGCCCGCCGCCCGCGCGCGCAATATCTCCACTTCCATGTCCCGCTGCGCCGCTTTGTTCCTCTCAATTTCGCCGTTCAACCACTTTTCCGAATCGGCCTTTTGCTTTTCAAATTCGAGCGTCGCGTTTGCGTAGCGCGCCGCGTCCGCCTGTATGCGGTTCAAGTCCTCCGCGGTTTTGATTTCCGACTTCCGCGCAGATATGTACGCCGTTATTATGTCGAGCCGCTTCCGTTGGATTTTCACCCCTTCAAGCTCCGTTTCAAGCGACTTGGCCTCCGCCGCGTTCCCGTGCAGGCGCGCGCCCGCAAGCCGCGCCTCAAGGTCGTTTTGCTTGTTGAGCTCCGCCGTCTTCAACGCGGCGTACTTCGACGCCGCAAGGGCCGTTTCCTGCTCGATTTCCTTCTTGCCAAGCTCGAGCAATTCCAGCCGCGCGCGCCGCAAACGTTCCGCCTTCGCCACCCGCTCGGAATCCGCGATTTTTCCGCCGTCAAAAGCCTTTTGAAGTTCGGCGATTTCCTTTTCGGTTCTGGCGTATCTTTCCCGCGTCACCTTCAACGCCTCCGTCGCAGACTGCGCCGCCCGCATCTCTTCCGCGCTCTTGGCAAGGATTTCCTCCGACGCCGCAACCGCCGCAGCGTGGCGTTTCGCGGCAAGAGCGTCCAATTCCTTTACGTTGGCCGCCGCCTTTTGCCGTTCTTCAAGCTTTTCAATCTTGGCGCGGTAGTTATCGATTTCCGCCTGCTCTTCTTTCGAGTAGACTTTGTACATCGCCCCGCCATAGGCTCCGCGCAGCTGGCCGTGGGATTTCCGGTACTCTTCCTCTTCTGCTTTCAATTTGGCAATCTCGTCGGCCACCTCCGCAGTGCGCTTTTCATTGTCCTCGGCCGATATGCCCCACTGCTTCATGGCGTCGATTTCCGCGTCTATGCCGTCGCGGTATTCTTTCGACTGTTCGATGTTGGATTCGTACCTCGCCTTTTCCTTCGAATGCAAATGCGACACGAGCAGCGCAAACGCCGAAACCGCCGTCATCGCGATTCCGAGAGGATTGGCCTTCAAAGATACATTCAGCGCGTCGCTTGCGGCTTTCGTCCCCGCAATCGCTGCGGAAACCGTTTTAAAAAGCGCCGCCACGGACGCGAGCCCGCCTATTCTCGAAAACGCAAACCCCACCGCGAGCGAGGAAAGCCCGCCTATGAGAACCTGAATAATTTCGCTGTTCTTTGAAAGCCACTCGCAAACGGATTTTAACGCGCCAGCGACTTCTACTGCCACCGGCGCAAATGTCTCTCCGGCGACTTCCGCGAGGTCTCCCCAGGCGTTTGCCGCCTGTTTAAGTTTGCCTGATGTGCTTTCCGCTTCGGCCTTCGCCTGCGCAAAGCCGTCTTTCATCGCTTTCTCTGCGATGGCATATTTTTCCGTTTCAGACTTGCATTTAGAAAGAGCCGGTATCATTTCATTCAGTTTGTCCGTTTTCCCCTGGACAACTGTTGCCGCCGCGCGCACTGCCTCATTTAGCCCTATGCCAAAAACATTAGATAGCCCTATAGCGCCTTTTATGCACAAGTCCATTTGTTCAGACGTCACTCCCATTGCAGTTGCCGTGGATTGCAACGCAAGCACTTCCTCATCTCCGTAAGTTGTCAATCGCTGCATTTCACCCGCAAGCGATTCGTATATTGGCAGTATTTCGCTAACATTTCCGCCCTGCGACCTTATCGCCGCGGCGAGTTTCTGCACCGCCATTTCCTGTTGCCCGAACGCCTCGATTGAACTCATTATTGCCGCGGGAATTTGCTTTAATTTATTTACGGCAAAATCGGTTATCTGCGCGCCGAGCTCCATGAATACGCCCTGCGCAGTCGTTTTCAACCCATTCAAATCTTCTCCGGCCTTCTTGGATTCCTCGCCTATCTTTTTCACATCGTCCGCTATCGTGTCCATTGTCTTCGGCAGCGACACCAGCGCGCTGGACAGTTCCTTTCCGGCCTTTGCAAGTTCGGACACCGACGCATTTATCGAACTAAACGTCAGCCCGTTCATTTTGGCGATTTCCGCGTTTATGGCTCGGAGCTCCGTTAGCAGCTTTTGAAGCTCGGCAAGCTGCGCCTTCGTCTCTATGGAAATGTTGTAAGGTTTTTCGTCCGCCATTTTCCGTCCGATTTTTGTTGATTTGTGGAACCTTTGTGCGATATTTTAATTAAAGAAAGAAGAGAAGATGACCGAAGAACCCTCACTTTTATCGCAAATACTATGCGTCATATTTTGCCTGTTCATAACCGGCGGCTTCATATTCTTTCTGTGCCTGATAAACCTTGGTATTGATTTTCTGAAAAATATGCCTTTGGGGAAACCTGTCATAAAGATGTATAAGAAGTAGGCTTCCCCGTTTTCACCTTTGAGCCTCCCTCAATTCGGCGTTGAGCCGGTTGAGGGATTTTTCGTCCATGAGGGCGGCCTGCGCGTCGAAGATTGCGAGCTTGTCGAGCGCGCGGCGGCGGTCTATCGCGCGGGCCACAAACCGCAGTCTCAACGGCGACAAGTCTAAAACCTCCTCCCATGTCAGCCCTGAGTTTGCGGCAATCCATCCGGCGAGCTCGCAGGTTCTTCGCCATCGGTCGCTTGTCCGTCTTTCGGAAGGGCTATCCCATAAGCCTGGGCCTGCATCTCGGCGGCTTTCCCCTTCCGTCTCAGCCACGCCGAAAAAGGGTCGAAGTTTAGCTCATGCACCTTTTCAAAAATCTTGCCGGAATCCTCCGCGGAGAGCATGTCAACTTCTTCCGCCGAGAGTTCCGTCGCAAGCTCGATGAGTTCCGGCTCTATCGTAAACAAAGCCGCATATTCCGCGAGCTTTCTCACCGGCAGGCATTTTACCTTTACCGATTTCTTGCCGTTCAACGGCTTTGAAAGTTCCACTTCCTCATACCCGAGGAACGTCGCCATGTTGTTTTCCGCTTGCATTTGCCTAATCGTTTTCTGCCGCCCACACGTCGGCGATGTCCTGAATGTTCTCTTGCCCGAGAGCCGCAACTTGCGCGGCGTCCAGCTCGATAAAGCGGCCGCGCTCAATCGTCTTGCCGGAGGCGTCGCGCACGTCGCCGCACACCCTCACGGATTCTATGCGCAGCACGTTTCCGCCGCCGATTGAAACTTCCACTTGCGCGCTTTCCTGCGCGCCTTCCTGTGCGTTTGAATTTGCCATTAGTACGTTCTCCTATGTTCGATGATGATGTCCAAGTTTGTCGCCGCGGACAGGGCCGCGGTCGGCGTAAATGTAAGGGCGGAAGCCGTCTTTGTCGTTATCTCGAGCTCCGCCCAGCCGGAGGCCGGCACGGACAGTTCCGCGGAGTATGCGGCGGCGTTTGAGGCGTCGCCGACTTTGAATGTCGCGGCGTTGTCGCTCCTGACGCGCACGCGCGAGAGTGAAAATTCCGGCAACGCGAGGGCGGCGGAATTTTGCCCGCAATATGCGCCCGTGGAGCTGCCCGAAGTCCACGAAAGCCGCCAGTTCGACTGCCCCGCGGCGCGGGGCCTGCCGGCGCGCACGCCGCCGTACATCCAGGCATGGTGGCCGCCTTCCGACATGTCGCGCGCCTGAAGTCCGTCGGCCGAGCCGTCGAGACACAAGACCGCGCCGTCAACCTCTATCCGCAGCCCGTTGATTTTTATCGTCTGCTCGGCTTCGGACGATGCGGTCGTATACACGTACACGCAGACCCTTTCCAGCTTGCGCGAGGCGTAAGAGGCCGTCTGCGTCTTGACAATCGTTTCGCCGCCAAGGTTAGTCAACTGCGCGTCGCCCAAGACGTACTGCGAAGAGGAATCGTAAAACGATACGTACGCATAGGCCCCGCCCGAGTTTTGAACGGCGTCGCCGGTTATAGAATCGTAGGTTATCCGGACTTTCTTTCCCGCGGCAATCGGCACGGGGAAATTCACATTGAATAGCAATGACGCAAGCGCGGATTCGCTTCCCGCAGCCTGGAAGAAAGTAAGCGCGCTTGTCGCAACGTCGTAATTGTTTGCCGCGTTCGACCTGTAATAAATGTTATAGCTCTTGTCGCCGAATATCGACGAGCGCAAAAGCGACGGCGGAACACTCTTGCCCGCCGCGTAGTCGGCGACGGTGTACGGCGCGCTTTCGGCCGATATGTCGAAACTGAAAATCGAGATTCGCGAAAGCGCGATTTCAAATTCGTTGAAGGTTGCGCCGCCAGTATACACTCCGCGCTCGTTTATCACAAGCGGCTTTTGGAATGAAACCGACGTGTTGTGCTTGCCGACTGATGCGACGAGGCTGCCCGCGTTTTCGCCGTCTATGTATACCGGTATGGACGCGGGGTTGTTGCCGCTTGCGTCGGGCGCGGGAACGGCGAGGGCGAGCGTGTGCCTGCCCGTCGGCAGCGTTATGCTTCCTGTCCATCCGCGCGACGCTCCCATTCCCTCGCCGCCGCAGCCGCCGAGCGTAAATCCCAAAGTCGATTCCCCGTTCTTGGTAAGGCGGAATCCATAAATCGGATAGCCCGAAGCGTCCCAGTCGGCGTTCGTACAGTTGAAGAAGGAAAATTCGTTGTTGTATTCGTAGCTTATTCCGTCCCAACTTTCGACCTCGTATTCTATCGCGAGCGAAAACGGCAGCGGAAGTACGACAGACGGCCAATCCGGTACGTTTAGTTTGCCGCGATTGAACCACAGTTGCGGACTATTTGCCTTTGAGAACGCCGATTCCTGCGCGCTTTGCGCGGCGGCTTCCGCGGCGGATTTTAGCGACTGGACTTCCGTCTTAATGGTTTGCACCGCCGCCTTGTCGGCGGCCGCCGCGTCGGCGTCGGAGGCTGCCTGCTCCGCCTTTGCGACGGCCGTGTCCTTCGCCGTCTCCGCGCCGCTCTTGGCAGTTTCCGCCGCGGTCTTTGCCGCCTCCGCTCCCGCCTTTGCGCTCTCCGCCTGCGTCACCGCGCTTGACGCCGCCGCCGCAATCGTCTCCTGGACGCCCTCGACGGCCTCTTCCGCAGCGTCCTCCGCGGCCGAAGTTATCAACGCCTGCACGCCGCTCACCGCGCTGTTTACCGCCGCATTTATCAAGTCCGTAGCATAGGCGACGACCGCGCTAAATAGCGCGCCGACGGTGAAGCGGCCCTTGTCGGTTATCAAGTTCTGCGACGATTCCGGCGTCACCTCGGTAAATTCCGAAAACTGCTTTATCTCTTTCTCTTCAAGATTTCTCATAGATTTGCCTTTATGTACGGGAAAAATTCCCCGATTTTGAGCACCGCGCCGTTGACCACAATCAAGCTGTCAAAGTCCTCTGTTGGGCGTCCGCAGCGGAAAGTGTATTCGATTTCAGTCGATACGCCGATTTCCGACACCGGCTTCACGCCTTCAAGGGCGGCGTTTTCAAAGCCGTAGAGTTTGCCCAAGATTCCTTCGTACTTCAAAACGCCCTCCGCCCCGCTTGAAAGCTCCGCAGTATGGGAAAGCCAAAAGTCCTCGGCGGCGGCGTAGGACGCAAACTGCCTGCCGACCGTCACGATAAAGGAAAAATACTGCCCCCACGCCCGCGAGGAATTGCGGGCGTATTTCGCGCCCACAATTTCCAGCGAGTTCGCGCGCAGCCGCAGCTCGGGCTTTCCCGCGCGAATCCAGCGCGTCAACCCGTCCGAGGCCGCGTCGGCAATGATTTTATCTCCGACTACGAGCCGCATCACGCAACCACCGTTCCGGACTTAGAGCCCTTGCTCGAAAGCTTCGCCGTAAGCACCGTATCCGTTTCAAACGTGAAGTCCGCAGCGGCCGTGCCGATGGTGAGCTTGTTGTCGCCCAGGTTGTCGCCCATCGCCTCAAACGTCAGCTCGTCCATCAACGCCTCGGACGGACTGAAAGTTGCCGACGGGTCTGCGCAGCGCGCGGATTTAAGAGTAAACTGGAAGTCGCCGCTCTTCGCCCCGCGCAAGACAAGATTCGGAAGCGAGCCTACGCCCTTAAATTCCCCGAGAGTGTCGCTCTTTAAAATCCCCGTGAGCGTCTGCCACTTTTCAAGCGTGATGTTTCTTGGCTTGAACTTGGCCGAAACGCTCATATCCGTGAGGTTTTTGCCGTACTTAATCAAACGGTCGTTTTGCGCGTCCTCCGTCGTGAGGGAAATTTCAATGCTCGCGCCGTCGGTGTCGAAGTCTATCGCGCTGTCGCCCTCTCCGTAGATTCCGAGGCACCGCAGCATGAACTTCCCCGCGTCCTCCATGTCCGGAACGGTCGGGGCGGCGTCAAGTTCGGAGCTCGTCACCATGGGAGATGTCGGATTCAGCGGGTCGGGATAGACCGTCCAGCCGTGCTCTCCGAGCGGCAGGTTCGCCCCGAAAGTAATGCTGCCTATCGTGTCGTGAATTGCCGGCAGAAATGTCCACTTCACCCACTTGTCGGAAGCGACGCGCGCGACTATATAGAAGTTTTCAATCTTGGGAATGCGCGCGCCCCTTACGAGCTTCAATTCCTTGAAGAGCGCGTCTATGTTCGAGAACGCCACTGGCGAGCCCTTTATCGTTATCGCCTGGTCGGTGATAATGTCGCCCGCCTTTATCGCGTGCGAGGTCGCCACGTCAAGGCGCGCCGAGGTCTTTTGCACTTTTATGTTGTCCTTTATGAAAAGGACGCTCCCGCCCACGAACAGATACGCGGGGGCTTTTATGTCTTCGATTGGATACTGTTTCATTTTTTCCTTTGTTGAGTTTAAAGGTGAAAGAGGTCTTGCCTCAGAATGAATAATGAAAAATGAATAATGAAAACAAGCCGGAGGCGCGTTTAGATGCGCCGCAGGCGCACCCCGAAGGGGCGAGAGCAACGAGCCAATAATTGGGGCGCGTTGCGCCCGCTACTCTCGCAGGCGCGGCCGATTGCTTTATGGCTGGACATAAAGCTTTCGCACTGCGCGAGGGTTGTTGAATTACATTATTCATTTTTCATTCTTCATTATTCATTAAAGATTCAGAGCATTCGTAAGCGGCAGCACGAAGTGCAGGACAGGCTCGTCCGCGGGCGATTCGTCGCGGACGCTGCCGAGCGTGATCACAGCCCCGCCGAGTTCGTCGCAGCGTTCCTCGTGCAACGACTTTGCAAGCTTTTCAAGCAGGCTGTACGCCGTTTCCTGCGTGTTTTGCAGCATGACGTTTTCCAGAATGTGGATTTCGCTTTCGACGGTTTCGGCTTTAAGTATGTAGGTCTTTGCCCACGCAAGCGGCAGCGGAGGCTCTATCACAACCGCGATGCCGAGCGACGAAAGCGCGTTTTGAATGTCGTTGTCGATATTTCCCTTGCGGCGGCAAATGACTTCGACGCCCTCCGGCAAAACCGCAGCCACCTTGCCTTCAAGCCATTCCTGAAATTGGTATAATTTTGACGGGTTCATTTTATTCTAAGGTATTTTGAAATTTCCTTTTTCGCGTCCTCCAGTACGGTTTCTTTCTTCGGCAGCGCGTCGGGGTCGCGCGGGGTGTCGGCCTTGCGCACAAGCCAGTAGTGAACCTGCATTGTGCCGTCCGCGCGTATGACGCCGAGCAACCCGCCGCGGCGCGTCCGGCGGAATTGGAGTTCGCTCTTGTCGAGGCTCGAGGGGCTAACCCCGTAGCGCGCCTCAATCGCCGGAATCGCCAGAAACTTTTTGCCGCCCTTGGGGCGAATCCTCGCGCCGAACACCTTTGCGGCGAACTTCGGGCCGGAATCCGAACCTATCGAAACGACGGCCCTGTTGTCATCGGCCCCCGCAAATACGGTGTCTGCCGCGATTTTCTCCCAGAAATGGCTCTTGCGCCATCCGCGGCGGTTGGGCCGTTTGTCTAACTCCCGAAAATGCCGGCGGAGCGTCCGCTCAAAGCCCCTGCCGACGGCGGCATTGAGCTTTTGCGCGTCGGAAAGCTTCGCGGCAAGGCGTTCAATTCGCCTCGCATCCTCGCCCGCACGCATTTTGACTGTGAATTTCAGAAGCATTTTTTTCAGTTGATTTTCAAATGGGTTTGGCCGATAGTGTTTAAAGCAACGGTAGAAGTGCAGTCAGTTGCGATACTTTTACCGCCTACGGTTGTCAGACTGAACCTGTAATGGTGGCTCCCCGACCAGCCGAGAAATCGGTAAATCGCCAAGGCGCGGATTCGTCCGCGTCTTTTTTATTCTTTCCATATCAGTTCGCCTTTCCGTGCATTGTTCAGGGCGTTTAAATCTTTTGCGAAATAAGTGCGCACCACCATTCCGTCTTCTACAACAACAACGAACCCGCGCGTTTTGCCTTTTGCCGCTTTGACTGTAAATTTTAAAAGCATCTTTTTCTCTTGATTTTCTGAATGTTTTGGCCGATATTTTAATCAGACAGTGAACGAGGGTGCAGGAAGTGGCTATTCCCTCGGGATCAAGTGGCGGTTAAGATTTCCCTTAATCGCCATCCTTTTTTCTGTAGATACATTCTCCCTTTCTAAAAAGGTTCAGTCCGTTTATATCCTCTATAAAGTAGGTATGAACTCCTCCGTCGGGATATACTGATGTAGCAATACCCTTATGTTTTCCGTTCCTATTGGTATAATCCAAGACGTAGTTGCGCATGCCGTTGGGAAGCTGCCAGATTTCCTTTGACCGGGAGACACACATTTCGGCCATGGGCAGGCGTATCAGGCGTCCGAAGGCGTCGGCGGCATCTTTTTCCGTCAGACTTTTTCGCCAATGAATGGTGTCGTCGGAGAAAACCGCGGCGTTGCCCGTCGGGTCGCTCACGGCAAAGCCGTCTTTCAGCTTTTTTTCGGCTTCCGTTTTTGAAATAGTCGTCTCCCTAACGCTCGGTTTCCAGTTTCGCGCAGACTCAAGCCCCGTATCTCTCCAGGTCGGAAGAGGCTTTTTGTCGCTCATTTTTAGCTTGCCGCCTTCGATGCGCGCGTTGGGAGTCTCTTTTATAATAGAGTCGAGCATGTCCTCCGGTATGCGGTCGAGGGAGACTTCCGCTTCCAGCCTAATGTCGAAGTCGGGGATTTCGTCGGCGGGCTCGTCGTCGGGAAGCAGGCCAAGTTCCACGGCTTCCTCCCTGTCTATGTCCTCCACGCCCATGCCGCTGCCGTAGTCAAATGGCGGGTACGGACGCCCGAAGCGCGAAAGGTTCGTCCACACGGGGTCGGACTTCAAAGCCACCATGCGGCCGCCCCTTATCTTGCCCCCCGCCGCGCGCCAGCGCATCGGCCAGTCCGTTCGCGGCACTCGGCGGCTTTCAACCCTCACGAATTCCTGCGCAGGGTACATGTCGAGCGCGTCGGCGTCCTGCCCGCGCACATAGCGGGCGTATTCGCGTGCCTCTTGAATGTTCATGTCGTAGATGAGCCCAAGCCTGCGCCTGCTTGTAATGTCCGTGAGTTTGCTTCCGCCCATAGTATAGCCGCGCGAACGTAAAAAGGACTTCATCTCGGATATGAACTTGTCCTGCGATACCAACGCCTCGTTCGGATTGCGCTTGGAGGAATCGACCGCCTTCCCGATGAGTTCCCGCATCTTGCCAAGAACTTCGGCGTCGTTGACGCGCGCCGAAAAAAAGCACTTCTCGCGCAGGGCCGGAGCCACGCGCTCCCACTCCGCGCTCGTGCGCGTGCTGGGAGCGGCCCTGCGCCCCTCAAAGCGCGATACCGCCTTTGGGTCGGAAGCGAGACTGACAGACAGATTAGGCATAAGGCATAATTAAAAATGAAAAATGAATAATGAATAATTGGGGCGCAACGCGCCCGTCACACTCGCAGGCGCGCCTGTCCGCTCTATGCTCGAACATAAAGCTTTTGTACTGCGCAAGGGTTGTTGAATTACATTATTCATTCTTCATTATTCATTTTTCATTACATTCCGTTATAATCCCCGCGCTGAGGAACTCCGCGCGCGGGACGCACGAGCTGGCATCCGCCGCTCGCCTGGACGCTAACGGCGGCGGGTTCAGGATTGTCGGGAAGAGAGGGTTTTATTTTTCCCTCCGCGATTTTGTCGAGGCGGGCGCGCGCGGCGTTTGCGAGGTTCACTTCGTCTGCGGAGAGCTTTTGCATTAGTCGCGGCTTGGCAAATTCCACAATGAGGGCCACCGCCTCGGCGGTCAGCTCGCCCGGAACCTTTGAATCGTCAACGTCCACGGAGAACCCGCCGCTTTTGACGTCGCTTCTTATGCGCGCAGTAATGCGCTCTATGGCGACTTCAAGCGGATTTTCCTGCGCGTCCGAATACTTTGCCTTGCTTTCCAAAGCCTTTACGATCGCGCCCGCCTGGTAGCTCGCAATATCCTCGATTGTAATCTTTACCCATCTTGCCATTATGCAGCCTTTCTAAGCGGCTTCGCGGAAATGTTCCGCAAAGTCGATTTTTTCGATTTCGGGGTTATCGAAACTCCCTTTAAGAACCGTAAACGCGAGTGCCGCCACGACCGGAATTTGCGCGTTGCCAACCGTCGCAAGCCTGTCTAGCCGATGGGGAACTCCATCGCCCATTCCGCAAACTCCGGCGGGGGGAGATGCCCGAAGGATTCCAGAAAACGCCGATGTGCGGAGGAAACAATCACTCCGTACTTCGTATTCAGCGTCGCGGCAGCCGACATTCCGTGGGTTATCCGGCTCGCCTGCACGACGCCCCAGAATCCAAAGCCTTTGCCGTACCGTTTTGCCGAGATTTTCAGCTCCGAGTTTGACGCGCCGCGTGTCGTAGCCGAGCGCGTTGAGGTCTTCGAGGACGCGCTCGACGCCCCTGCTTTCGAGCATCGGTGAGTTTTCGGCAAAGACGTATTCAGGCCCGACTTCCCCGACGATGCGGGCCATTTCGCGCCAGAGGCCGCTTCTTTCGCCGCAGATTCCGACGGCCTTTCTGTTTGCCGAGGAAATGTCCTGGCACGGGAAGCCGCCACAGACGACGTCGATTTTCCCCCGCCACGGCCTGCCGTCGAATGTCCGCACGTCGTCCCAAATCGGGAACTTCGGCAGCATTCCGTCTCGCTGCCTTTGGAGCAAAATTTCGCGGCAATAGGGCTCGATTTCGACGGCGCAGACGCAGGTATGCCCGCAAAGCATTCCGCCGAGTATGCCTCCGCCCCCTCCAACAAATAAGTGTAGCTCATTCATTCGTCCTCTTCGTTGATTGTTATGCCGCTTGCCGAAGCCCTGAAACGGCGTTGAAATTCCCCTGCAAGGCGTCCGCAAGCGCGTCGCAGGCGACGAGCATTTCACTCTTTACTGGGCGAATTCTGTCGCCCGTACCCGCCGAATATTTAAACGGAACTTCGACTTTTGCGAAGTCTGCGAAGATTTCCCTACAAATATCCGACCCGTCGCAAGAAAGCAGCCACTTGCCCTTGAGGGTGTAGAGACTGTTTCGCAACAACTCCATGTCTGCGGGCTCCCAAACGTCATAGACGCCGCTGTCGGCCGTGCAATAAGGCGGGTCAAAGTAGATGAAGGCGGATTCCTTGTCGTAAAATTTCACAACATGCCGCCAGTCGCGTTTTTCAATGTAAACGCCGTGAAGACGCTCATGGAGTTCTTTGATTGCGGGAACATGTTTTACCTTGTCGAATCCGCGATATCCGCGCGGATCGCGCGCGTAGTAGTCGCCAAAACCGCTAAACGACGACACTTTCAAAAGATACCATCGCGCGACTTTTTGAAGCTCGGTAAGCCCCTTGTTTTCCTGCAGGCGGTTGAAAATTTCCACGGAATGCAGGTACCACTCCATTTCGGAAAGCAGCGCGTCCAGATGCTCGCGCACATACAAATAAAATCCCGACACCTCGTCGTTCAAATCGTTTATCACTTCAACCTTTGCGCGTTCCTTTGCCAGGAACACAGCCAAACCTCCCGCAAAGGGTTCAATGTAGGTATCGTGCTGCGGAATCACGGGCAAAATGTGCTTCAGCATTCTGCGTTTGCCGCCCGAATATGGAAAAACCGGATTCATAAAAAATATAAGAGAAAGGGATGCCGCGCGGGGCGGGCTATTTGCCCGCCTCCGCGCGACGGTTGCTTAGGACACGGATATGGCTTTCGCGCCGCCCGCCACCGTGTTTACGATGTTGGAGTAGTGCTCGACCGTGATGTCCACCCACTTCGCCTTTTCGTCGCGCCAGATGCGGAACATTTCGCCACCGTCGCACGGGCTCCAGAAGCGTTTGAGCGTCGAGGGGTCGAGGTCTGTCGCCCCGTCCATGCCGATAAAGGCGACCGCATACGCGCTGTTTGTAACCTTTGCCTTTCCGGATACGGTTTCGACACGCTCTGTGCTCTTGAATACGCCGTCGAGCCCGAGTTTGTCGGCGAGCTGCTGGGCCCCGAAGTTTGCGGCCACTCCCGCATAGGGGGCGGTGGAGCTTTCGTAGACCTCAAGGCGCGTGCTCCATGCCTTCGAGCCTATGAGCAGGCGGTTGGCGTCGAGCATTACCGCGTCTCCCACCGAATCTATGAGGGCGCGCAGGTCGGCGTCGGGCTGCGTCTTGGTAGAGCCGGTCGCCCACGATTTGGAGGCGGCGGACCCCGCCACGGAAAGCAGCATGGCGACAGCCCGCACGCATTCGTTGCGAATCAGGCGGCGAACGAGGCTCTGGGTTTTCTCCTCCTCGATTCCGTCGTAGCGTTCGTCGTTGTCTATTCGGATGGTAAGGCCCTTGTTGAGCGTCTTTTCCTGGACGATTTCGCCCTTCACTTCGAGCCGCTTGAAGTCGCCGCCGACGTTTCGCACGTCTTCACTGTCGGCGAGGAATTCCCCCTTGCCGCCCTTGCGGAACTCGAAGCGTCGGTTTGCGCGCACGGCGGGGGCGATGAAGTTGAGCAGAGCCTCGTACTTCTCGCTCCTGACCCCGCTTGCAAAGTTGGTGAGGGCCTCGCTGAATTGCGAGTCCGCCACGCGGTCATTGGCGGCGCAAATGAAGCCGCTATTGAGGTTGGAATTGGTAAGTTCGTGTATCTTTTCCATGACTTTGATTTTTTAAGGTTATTCGGAAGCCGGAATCGCCTGCGGGACGCAGTGCTGGATTTCCACTTCTCCGCCGGCGGATGCGGCGTTCAGGGCGTAGCCGATGAAGTATCCGCCCTCCGTCTTGCCGACCTTGCCGTTTGCGGCCTCGTAGAGAGGGTCTCCCTGCGCTACGGTTTCAGCGGCGATTCCCACCGCGGTTCCCACCGCATTGCCCAGAAGCCTTACGGCGAGCCCTTCGCCCTCGGCGGCATTGTCCTGCGCAAAGCCGAGCGGGCGGTTATTTGCGGCGCACGCGACGACTTTGCCGGACGAAAGCGCGACGAGGCTGTTGCGTACGATTGCGCCGTCTGCTACGCAGTTTATTGCGCCCTCGGGATGAATGCCGACGAGCGTATCATTTGCCGCCCACACGCACGGGGCGAACAGGCGGCGGATTTTTTCCATGATTCTTTTCATTGGATGGTTCCTTTGTTTGGGTTTAAGATTCAAACGCGAGCTTGTACTGCTCGGGGATTTCGCGCTTGGCGCGCATCGTGGCGTCAAAATGGCTCATGCCCTCAGATTCGTATTTGGCGACAAGCCCGTTGAAAGCGGCCTTGGCGTTGGCCTTCGCGTCCCCCTGTTTGAGGCCGTCAGTCTCCGGCTTGGTTTCCACTACAACCGGCAAGGCCTCGATTTCATTTGCGGCGGCGACAAAATCCGCAGCCTTCTTCAGAGTTTCGGTACGGGCGGCGCGGTCGGCCTCCGTGAGTTTGCCGGACTTTATAGCGGCGTTAATTACAATTTCCGCTGCGGCGGCCCTGTCGTTAGCCGCGGCGGCCTGCGCTTCGGCGAGCTTCTTTTCAGCCTCGGCCTGCGCGGTTTTCGCGGCTTCGGCGTTTCCCGCCCCGTCGAAAATGGCTTTTATCTTGGCCTTGATTTCGTCTTCGGAAGGTGCGCCCTCCGATTTGTCCAGATACTTTTGGGTCTCCTCTTCGGAATACCCCAAAAGCGTTAACAGCTCTTTTATCATTTGGTTTTCCTTTGTTTGGTTTTCAGTTGAAATTGCCTCCTCGAGCGAATTTGCCGCGGCGGTTGCGGGAATGTTCGGAGTTGGCGTCAGCCCCAGAGACGCGAGGAACATCGGGCGGTATACGCCCTTTGAAAGTGGCCGCATCAGCCAGAACGGCGAGAAGCGCAGCCCGTGCGGAAGCAACCCGAAATCCGGCTGCCAGTCTATCTTCGCCAGAAGCCCTTCCGGAGACTTTGCCAAGTCCGCCACTTTGCCGTACACGGACTTGTCGAGATATTTGGAGGAAATGCCCGGCCTGCCGTCGTCGCCCACGTCCGGATGCCCGAGATGGACGGGAATTGTCGTCCCGAATCCGGCGGCGCGTTTCAGGCGCGCCCAAATGGACTTGTACTTGTCGATTATCTCGTCCGCGCCCCGCTCGTCGAAACGCTGAACCCCGACGCGGTGGTTGAAATTTCCATACGGAGCCACCAGATACCAGCCGTCGCCATCGTTTGCCGCGCAAACCAGATCCGTATCCTGAACCACATATTCAAATCCATCGGACTCGTTCGCCGCCCAGGCGCAAGGTGCGCCTGCCATTGAAGGGGCAAGCCCCTTACGCGATTGCTTCGCAATGTCGCTATCCCCGTCGCGCTTTGCAACCCCGTTGCAAAACGCCAAAAACCCGTTGCAAAATCGTTTTCTCTCGCTTTTGGATAGATTGTCCGTCTCGGAACATTTAAGCCCCAAAAACGCCAAAATTTTTCCCGCTTTATTTTTCATTTGAAATTCTCCTTTCCAAAATCTTCATCATGGCTTCCGCTTCGGCCCTGCCGCCGTCGAAATACTCGCCGATATTCCGCTCCAGTTCGGCAAGGGCGTCGGCGCGCTGAGAGGCGTCGTCCATAGCCTCGATGCGGTCGAGTTCGGCAAGGAGCTTCCGCTTCTTTTCGGTGCTCATCGCGCGGGAAAGCTCGTCTATGTCGCTTTCAGCGTCGTTTGCGCCGAAGGCGGAATCTTGAAGCATCGGCGTCTGCGATTTCTCGATTACGGCTTCGCCCTCGTCGGGCGCGGCGACTCCGCTTGCCTCGCGCCACGCCTTTTGGGAGACGGAAACGCCTCTGTCCGCCGTCATTCCGAGGATTTCGAGGGCGGCCTTCTTGTCGGAACGGTCGGTGCGCTGGAATTGCAGATATGCTGCGGGCTCGACGTTGCCGAAATAGTAGCGGATTACAAAGCGCGATACGGTGTTTGCCAAAGTCTCCTCTATCAAGAGGCAGTCGTCGTCCTCGAGCATCGCCGCCGACTCGCCCTGCAAACTCGCCCCCGCGCCGTCCTGCGAGGACATTGTGGCAAGGTCGCTGCCGAGCCACATCGTGATCACAAGGCGCGTGAGATGGTCTATTACTTCCTTGAAAGGGGCGTTCTGGCCGGAAGCCTGCAAGAGCGTTAGAGTATCGGCGTTGCCGGTCATCAGGCTCGATTCGTTGTCGATGTTCGCGAGGGCGGAGGCCATGGCTTCCCACTTTTCGGAATGGGCGGGCTCGTCCGTTTTCAGCCACGCCAAAGCCGAACCGAAGCGGCGCGAGAACACGAGCCAATCCGCAAGGCTCATCTGCTTCATCAGATAATAGACGGAGCACGCCGCCATCAGCGGATAGTCGGTTGCGGCGATAAGCCACTTGTCAGGCTTCAATTCGTCGCCAAATACGGCGTTGGGCGACTTAAGCAGCCTCAATTCGCCGAACGTATCCTCAAAAAAATAGAGCGGCACAAACTTGAAAGTCGCGCGGAGAGAGCGCGCCTGCGGATTGGGGTTCCAGACGATTTCATGCACGGAATACTTCTTGCCGACGCAGTCGAGCATGGCCTCCACAAGACGGGAGAACCCGCCCGTGCGGTGCCCGTTGCAGGCGTGCGTCCACGATATGTTGTTGTAAAAATCCTCAAGTATTGAGGCGTGCTCCTTGGCCGTGTCCTCGGAGGCGTTACCGAACGGAACGATGTTCCAGGCAAGGCGCGATACGCTCTTGCGCCGCTTGGCGCGCACGGTGGAGACAATTCCGTCGCACTCCTCGACTTCCTCCCAAATGCGCGCGGCCTTCGACATATAGCCCGTCTTGAAGGCGTCGTTTGCAGCGCGCAGCGTCTGCGGCCGCAAGCCCAGCAGAGGATTGTAGCGCGAACGCTTCTCCCACAAGATTCTCTCGTCAGTGATTTCCGATTTCATTTAAAAAAGCCTCCTGTCGCTGCGGCGCGTTATGGGGATAAAATAAGACTCCGTCGGCTTCGCTCCGGCGTAGAACCCCAACGCCGCGCCCCAGAAGCGGTCTCCGTGTCCGAGGGCTTCGGTGCGCTCTGCGTCGAAGCGAACGGCTCCGGAGCTCGTTATCTCCTTCTTTATGCTGCGGAAATCCGCGCGGGTGTCCCTGTCGTCGGCGATGCGTATGTTGCGGTCTTCAAACGCCGCGCGCAGCTTGTAGGCCATGTCGGCCTTGACAGCGTTCGTGAATGCGACCGCTTCAATCCGGTATTTCCCGAACCTTTCTTGCATGCGTTCGGCGAACTGCGCGCCTATACCCGTGGCGTCCACGCAGCAGCGGCGCATGTTGGGAAGAGAAAGAATCGGGTAAATCTCCGCTTCCTGCTCCGAGAACTTCATATTCTGCAAGACTTTCAGCCGCCTTTGAAAATAGATGTTGCCCAGCTTCTCCCAGACCCAGCAGGTGGTGCGGTCGTGCTTGTGGCCGACGTCTATGCCCACATAGAGGTCTCCGCACTCGGAAAGCGGCTTTTGCCAGTTTTCGGAGAGTCCGTAGGTCACGCCGTCGTACAAGTCGGACGTGATAAACACGCTCGATTCGTCCGCGGGCTCGCACATGTACTCTTGTAGAAAGGACTCCTCGTCGGCGCATTGGTCTTTCACGCTGTCGAAATAGGCCGCCTCGTCCATTTCCTGCCGCTCGTCGCCCTCTGGCAATTTTTGTTGCAATGTCCACAGGAAACCCTCGTCGAGCGCGTCCTGAAGACTGACGCGGTGGAGCGAAATCCGCTTTTTGTTTTCGCCGTAGCGCGCTTCCTGAACGAGACGGTTGAAGAAGTTGTGCGCGCCGCGGTGGGTGGAAACTATCGCCATTTGGCCGCCCCATGTAATGCCTGGCAATGCGATGGAGTAAAGAACCTGCGGATTCTGGTGCAGCGCGAATTCGTCCAAGACGCGCGTGCCGCGCTTTCCCGCCTGCGCGTCCGGATTGGAGCTCATGGAATGCGCCACGGTGCCGTTTGCAAAGGACATTTCAAAGGCCGTGACGGAGCGCGCCTCGTCTATTTTATAGACCCTCTCGCCGATTTCGGAGGCGGCAATGTTTAAAAGCCCCGCAAACTTCCTGCAATCCTGCAAGAAGAGCCGCGCCTGTATTTCGTCACGGGAGGAAATCCAAGAGTCGAGCTTTACAGCCTTGCGCGACTGCTGGCGCACTATGTCGTAGGCCGTCGCCCACGAAAAGCCTATCTGGCGGGATTTTTCCACGAGCTTTATGCGCGAGCGGTCTTGAATCCACCGCCACTGGTACGGCAAAAAGATTCCCATCTCGAGCTCGGGCCTGTTCTTGGCTTTGACTGTGCAGATTTCCTTCAAATTACAAACTCCCTATCTGGGCTTCGAGCTTCGCAAGGGCCTCGTCGGAAAGCCCGCCGCCGTTTCGGATGTCGGCAATAGCCTTCTTTTTGGCTTCCTCCCGCTCCTTTTCCTTGCACTCCCACTCGGCCTTTTCGCGGGCGAGTTCGGCGAGCTTTGCCTCTAAAAGTTTCAGCTTGCCTTCCGACTCGCGGTTGGCGCGCACCTGCGCCGTAAGCCGCGCGGAGGAGAGCACCAAGTCGTGCAGCTTGCCGTCTATCTCGTCGCCGTCCTTGAGTTCGCGCAGCTTGCGCCACAAAAGCTCGTCGAGCTTCTTCTTGTTGGCAGCTCCGAAGTCGTTCCCGTCCTCCACGACTCGGCGGGCGGCTTCGCCTTCCGCGCGCATCTCGGTGAGGCTCACTTCGAATTCCCACGCCTTCGCCTTCCAGTCGGATACCGAGCGGATTCCAGGCGGTTCCTTTTCCGGAAACAGTTCTCCTATGGCGGAAAGAATCTGTTCCGCCGTCGGGTTGTTCCACCGTTCGAGGAGGTATTCTACGAGTCTCGCGCGCTCCCTGCGGGAGAGCTTCGAGTCTATCCATGTGCGCGTCAGGGCCATCTTTATGCGTTTATGGAGTCGAGGTATTCCACGCCGGCGTCCGTAATGCGCCACGCGCGGGTCAGCTTCGAAATCCCTGTCCGCGTCTCCTCCGCATAGCCTTTGGCACAAAGCCATTCGAGGTTCTCGACAAATTCGGCGTCGGCGTTTTTAAAAGCCCGCAGTTCGGCCAAGTTCGCGATTTCGCGCAGGGCGAGCCCGTGGCGCGCGGCTTCCAATATTAAAAGCAGCACGCGGCGCAGTTGTTCTTTTTCGCAGAGAGTCATTGTTCGTGTCGGTTTTGGCGCGAAAGCATTTCGCGTATCAGGTAAAGTTCTTTGGTTTGCAGTTCGTTTTCCTTCTTTATGGAGGCGAGCTCGTTTTCAACGTGCGCAAGCCGCGTGTAGATTTCCTTGCGGCTGTTGGCGGAATGCCCGCTCATGGATGCGAGCCGTTCGTTCATTTCGCGGTCGAGTTTCTCGTGGGCGTAGAGGTTTGCTTGGCAAAGCTTTTCGCAGTCGTTTACGTGCCGGTACTTTTCGCTGTCGGGCGGAATCTTTTTGAAAACGCCGCGCACGTAGTAGAGCGTGGCCGCGGACGCCGCGATGAATATCGCCGCCTGCTGCAGCCAGCCGGCCTCAACTTCGGCGTATCCCGCAGCAAAGAGGCAAAGCCCCGAAAAACTCCCGAAAAGCATTTAAAACCTAATGTTAATTTTCACCCCGATTAACCCCCGCGCGCCGCGCCACAAGGCGGCGGACACGCGGGAAAGCAGTTTGCAAAGGCGTCGCATCAAAAGAACGCTATCGCCTGCTTTACAAGCCCTATGCAAAACGGTATCAGCCCCGTATCGCCCAACAGGTAGTCGCCCAAGCTCGTCAGCGCGACGCCGACTGCGACGCCTATCGCGGTGCCTTTTGCCTTGAGCCAGGAACCTATCGCCTGCTTGCCGCTTTGCGCGGCGGGAGTTTCGCCGGACATCTTACTTGCCCTCCGCCATTTCTGCGCCCGCGTTTGAATCAGGCGTTGTGATAGCATTTTCATTTGACTGGGCCTTTGCCGTTATGCCTTCGGCGTTCGCCGTGACGTCCAGCGACACCTTCGAGGCGTTTATCATGGCCGCATAGCTTGCGGCGTTTGCGGCTCCCGTTTCGGCGTTTATCGAGCCCGCCAGCACGTCGAACGCTCCCACGCCGTATATGCCAGCACTCGGCTGAACTCCGACCGCCCAGCCCGAGGCGTGCAGCATATTGTCTTTCGTTTGTATAGACTGCGCCGCTATCGCAAACGCGCTTTCGTCGCTCTCCGTCACCTTAACTACATTTCCCTGTTCGTCGTATTCGGTGACCGTTGTCGATGCACATCCGGCGCAGAGGGCGGCCAGCGCGCCAAAAAAGGCGATTCCGGCAAGCGACAATCCGCCGCGACTTCCCCAAAGGGTGCGAGGCAAATCGAGGGCGACAAGCACGCACGCCGTCGCAAGAATTAAAAACAATGTAGTCATAGTTTTCCTTTTGTTTGAGTTAAGATACCTTGCGCGAACCGACCACAACCGACGTGCGGCCGCGCCGCGTGAAAATGGAGCCCTCGGCGTTGACGCGCCCCGCCTTCGGGCAACAACTGTCTCTTCCGCCTTTGCGGCGCGGCGCAGGCGGCGTATTCCGGCCTCCAAATTCGCCGGACGCGCAGGTTATAAAATCTTTGGATACGGCCTCCAATTCGGCCGCACACTCCTTGACAAGCGCAATGATAGCGTCAATCTCAGCCAAAACAGGCACCATGGCCTTGCGGAGCTCATCGCCCACTATGCGCGCGACTTGATTTTCAAAATCGGCGGATACCTGCGCCATGCGGGCACTGTTGTCCAACTCCGCATCGCCATTTGCGCAGGTATCCTTTTGGGATATTAAATTTTGACGCGCAGCAGAGCCATTGGCTTGCCGCGCGGACGCTTTGGGTTTTATTGGCGTTGAAACGCCGCCACGGACGACTTGCGCGTCGCTGCCGCCCTGTAGCACAGCATGATATGAAGAAAGTATTGAGCGAAGTTCCCCGAGGAGTTCGGGGGAGATTTCGTAAATTTGCCCGTTGCCAGGGTCGAATGTTTCCGAACCGTCCGCGAGGGCGTTTTCAATTCCGGCTATTTCGGCGGCAATCCCGCGACGGGAGAAGCCCACCATAAAATTCTTTGGGCCGCCATCAGCCCAGAAGGCGACATGTACATGGGCGATGTCCGCGCTCTTTTTCGCGATTGCGTAAATGCGCGGACGCCTCGGCGAATCGCTTTTTGATTGACTGTCCTGTGCCGTCTTTTGCATAACGGCGCAAGATTATCACAAAGCGCGAAAACCGCAAAATATTCGGTTGAATCAGTTGATTCAGTTGCGGAGAAATTCAAATTCGCGGAGAATTTCTCGGAGAAAATTGCGGTTAAAGGCACAAAAAACCTCCCAAGCAAAGCTTGGGAGGTTAGAAAATTTACTTATTTAAAAGCGTTCGGTTTCAGTACTTTCGTTTGCGATCTGCTCGTTCGCAGCTTTCAGGTTTTTTGAATCTTCCTCCTGTATTCCGTCTGTTTTTGAAATAAACGGCAGAGCAAGCCGTATCAAAACCCCGATACCAACAACTGACAAAGACAAGGAAGAAACTTTCCAAAGAAATCCCTGGGCATCTCCCATATTAAATTCTCCTTCCAATATAGCGAAAGAATACCAACCCCATAAACAGAGAACTAATGCATTATAAAAGAATGTCGCTGCTTTCATTCCGGTTAACATCCATCCGAGACGCTTAATTTTCGTATCTATTTTCTCCCGTGCAAACGGCAACTTCACTCCTTGTTTTGCGGAATCGCATTTGTTCTTTAATGCCTTAACCCTATCGTTGATAGGGTTAAGGATAAAGGGATTATTTAAATAGGCGTTGAATATATTTACTGCAGCAAGTGTAGCGGCAAATACTGCAACAAATAAAGTGAACTCATTTTGTTGCATTTTCGGGGAAATAGGAATTATCAAATGAGTTCGCAATATCGGTCGCCGTGTTCGGTGTATTGAAAAAAACCTTGGCCTTTATGGATGAAGCAGGATGATCTTCCGCCAACACACCGTGCGGAGATTCTATCCTCAACATTTTGGAGTCAGAAACAATATAGTGCGAAAGCGTCGTATTTGTTCCATTCAAAACCGACTTTGCCATTTCAGGGGGCAAGATTTTCAACACTCCGAAAATTTTTCCGTCGATAGACGGACATGCTTCTTTTATTTCTTTAAAGAATGCATGCAAGTCAGACTTGCATTTTTCGAATCGTTCAGAGGAAGGAGTTAACGCAACAATTTTAATTACACCGTTATTTTTTGCAATTTCACTGCAACATGCAATAAAGGAGTCGTACAATGTCCGCAAAAAACGGACAATGTCACACCCCGACAGAATCCTCAAAGATTCCTTTGTGTTTGAAAACATTATTTCCGATAGGAACAACGCATGAAAATATGTATCGTTGCTAACATATTCGCCTTCTTTTGCGCATTTCCTTGCGATGTCGAACATTTCTCGAACGGATTTTCCCACAACATCATCACGCAAAGCAGAATAGCATTCTATGGTCTTTCCAATTGTGATTTCTGTTTCCATATCAGCGATTTTATATCGAACAATATTGTCATTAAAAAAGTCCCAGTAAAGCAAATTTTGCCCCTTATGTGCATTTAATTCAGACAAGACACGCATGTCTTTTTTACACGCTATTCGTCCTCCTCCGGCGGCTTTTCGTTCGCGGCGGCGACGCGGTTCTTCCAGACGAGCGAGCGGATTTCGTAGCGGGCGCGCGCGGGGGAACTGAACATGCCGTACAGGGCGCGCAAGTGTTCCAGGGCTTCGGGGGAGTTCAAGCCGCGCATTTCGGCGTCCACCATCCCAAGAATAAAATAACTCATGTCGAAGCCCTCGTACATAACCTCTATCCGCTCCATATCCTCGCTCAGAAGCACTCCTATATTCAGCAAATTTTTGTCTCTTTCGTCCATTTTGGCCTTTCAAATGTGCAAGTCTTGCATTTTTGGATTGTTGATTATTAGTTAGTTGTGAAATTAAGTGTTCCAGCTTTTTTAACGCAAAAACCCTCAAAACCGCTAAAATAAAGGATTCTGCCTTTTTATATTGTTCATACTGGAACATTTTATTTTAAAATTTTTTTTAGTGCCCCTTTTAAGGCATCGCGTGCTATTTCAAGCTTCCGTTCTGCATCAAGAGCCCTATCCCTCCAAATTTGAGTAGCCGAATCCTCTTTCGTATCGGATTCACCTGTCATCAACCATTCTACACTAACGCCAAAGTATTTTGCCATTCTAAGTAAAGGCCAACTTTTTGGTTCGCTTCTACCTTCCCTATAATCAAATATCGCTCCTTGCGATACGCCGAAGATTTTAGCCGCAGCTGTTTGAGTTAATCCTGCTTCATCCATCAATTTTTTGAAGCGATCTGAAAAATTTACCAGTTTTTCTGTATTTTTTTCTTGCATTACCAGAAATATTGTTATTCTAATTTGAACATTAACAAGAAACTGGTAATTTACGCAATCAAAAAAAATGAAAAACACATGGGCAAAAAATAAACTCCGGACAAAAGGTTGGAGTTATCGCAAAGCCGCACCCTTATTAGGAATAACATATCAATATTTGTGCGATGTTTGCAACGGTGTACACACCAGCATACGCCTGAATGGTCGCATAGCAAAACTTCCCGATTATTCCGACTTCATTCGCGCTAACCCAAATTTTTTTACAAACCGTCGGCATACCCCGCGCCATACAAATAGGAGGGCGAAATAATGGCGATCTGGGGCATTTTTTCGCCACTTGGCGTAGAGGTTTCGATTTCAAATATACGGTGGGATATCGCAGAAAAACGTATGTCCACACTCTGTTCTAACGGCGATTTTCTTATGTTTTTTGAGCTCCTCACGGTGTCGTTCGTTGATAAAAACGGTGACCCTCTGTCGGGAGTGAAGGCAAATTGGAAGTTGTCTACTGACGGGCAAAAAGTGGCAGTTCTGCTTTTCATCAATGGGGAAAAAGCATTCGGAAACGAAGATATCGAAATTGCGAGAATTTGTCAAATCGAGGGCGACGGCTTTCCCGCCGAGACTGGTGATTATGTTTGTAACGGAAAGTCCGACGAAGGGCTTTTGCGCGTTAAGATTCTTGACCCCGAAATATACCGAGCACACGGCTGCCGCCACGGAAGCGACCGCTCCCACGGCGCAAAACACAAACTCGACAAATTCAAACATATTGCGGTTATTCTGAAAGATTTTCTCGCGTCAATTTCAACCAAATAAACAGCAGAAAGGTAAAAGTTATGACATCAAAAAGATTCGTTGCGGCGCAAGATTTAATAATCGACGTAGCGCAGATAGCTTATATCAGGCCTCTGTCAACATCCGGAAAAGTCTCTATTACTACGATTAAGGGGAACCGCCTGACAGCCACCGCTTTTAATCTTGACCGTCTGCGGGAGGCTGTAAGGAACAGCGAACTTAACGCGCGAAACGGCAGATGTTCTGTTTTCAGCTTCTGCGCCTCCGCCTCCGCCCAGGAAGCCGCTGAATACGCCGACTTTAACATTGCCGCCTTTCTTGCCGCTGACGGAAAGGGCAATGTCAAATTCTGCCCTGCAAACCAAATCGCCGCGCTCAACAGTGATGGGAGTGCCTCTGTCCACATTGACGGATGGGTTTATCCTACCGCCAAGGCTGGAAATTTCTTCATTGGCTTTTACAGCTCCTTTAACGATGCCCGCAAGGGTATTTGAGACAAAATCTTCAATCGATATAAATCCGTCGTTCATAAGTTAATTAGAACTAAAATAATTACTTATATCAACCTTAAAACGGCAAATTTACCAAGAAGCGAGCGCGGCATACCCGCCGCACCAAGTAGAATTTAATAAACAGCCAATGCCCGAAAACCCGCAACAGACGAACTTCTTACACAGCCTCGATTTTCCGGGGCGGACGGTTCTCTATTTGTGGGAGGTTGCCCAGAAGTTGGGCGGGACGGTGCAGCACTACCTCAACCTGATAGATACGGGGGAACTCGTGGCGATTGATACGGGATCGCGGGCAAACGGAAAGACGCGCCGCATGCTGCGCGTCCCGATAGAGGAATACCGCAATTTCGTCGTATTCCGCCTCACGGGGCCGCGCCGCGCGGAGTTTATCCGCCAAATTCCCGTATCAACCCGTTTGGAGCTTATAGAAGAACTCAAAGCATCTTTGAAACGCAAATAATCCCATGAAAAAATCTCAAAAAAACACTGAAATAACCCCGCTTGAAACGGCCTTGCAGAAGCAGTTCAAGCCCGATGCGGGCATAGTCCGCAAAGCGTTTGACCTTGTGGAAGAGAACCGTTCGGCCTTCGCGGTAAACGCCCTGAAGTTCGGTCTGTGCGCTCTTGCCGCAAAGTCCATAGTCGGCCACGGCAAATTCGGAAAATGGCTGTCGGAAGCATTGTCCGACGGCGGAAATGTGCGCCCGATGGCGGAACGAACCGCCAAAGACTACATAGGGCTTGCAAAAGTGTTCATAGGAAAGCTTTCGATACCGAACAAGCTTCCTGTGCACTCTCTGAAGGAATTGATGATATTTGTGGCAGATATGCAATCGCGCGAAGCGACTTTAACATCAATGAATTTCTTGCAGAGCACGAGAAGACAACGGAGCTCTTAGACTCCACCGTCCGCGGAATGACATTGACGCAGTTGCGCCAGCTCCTGCGAGAGGGCGCGGAGCGCGCCTACTCGGACGAACAGACGGAGCAGTCAAAGCCCCAGCCCAAAAATAATCTTCGCGCTCTGCAAAGCGGAAACGCCGGCGGGCAGTCCGCGCAGATGCTATTGTGGGAGGACTGGACGAACAATCTTGCCGAATTCGACAAGCTGACGAAGCACAAGGATATCGTCCGTTTGCCGCTCGAAAAGCTCGTGCTCATCGAAAGGTCGCTTGAGGACAGGCTCGACGAAATAAAGAACCTAATCAAGCACTGCGGGGAATAGGGGGATGGAACGCGGCATTCAGCCCACCAAAGCGGAACTCGTGCGCAGTTGCGACTTCGTTCAATGCGGCGAAGCCGCCCGCGAGGAGCTGCTTTCATTGAAACTCGAAATCCGCAACCTCGTTTTGGACAGGCTGGAAGCGATGCGCGAAATCATACTTTCCGAAAGCCCGAACAAGGCGTGCATGAAAATAGCCTGCCGCAAGGAGGCGGAGGGCGCGCGGGGCTGGAGCTACAAACGCCTCTATGCGCTCTATTCCGAATTTTCCAAAAGCGGGGACTGGCGGGTGCTGCGCCCCAACTGGCGCGGCAATAAGGAGGGGCTTCCGCCCGCGTTCGTCGAATGGTTCAGGGAGCTGCTTTTGCGCGGGTCGCGCAAGACCCCGTGCCGCGCCGCCCGCCGCCAGCTAATAAACATGTTCCGCAAGGGCGAAGCGATTCCTGGGTACGGAACAAAATACGAATGGGCGCGGAATACGGGGCGTCCGGTTCCAGGGCTTATGGGCGGAGACAGGGAACTGCCCGACGGCTGGAGTTTGGGCAACCTGCAACGCATAAAGCCCCGCAACAAATACCTGCTTGACGGCGCGCGGCAGGGAGTTTTCGCGGCGCATTCGTCCGCGCCCGCAATGGTTCTGCGCGACAAGTCGCAACTGCGTTTCATGGAATGGATAGCCTTTGACGACGTGCGCATCGACAAAATCTGCACCATCGCCGAAAAGGGGCTCAAACGCCAGTTCGGCTATCCGCTGGCGGTCTTCGCCTTCGACGTCGCCACGGGCTGCGACATAGCGCACATCGTAAAGCCCCGCGCCAAGCGCAAAGAAGACGATTCCGTAATCGGCATCGCAAGCGAGGACGTAAAACAGCTTATTCTCAACATAATCGCCCAGCGCGGGCTTCCGCCGTACCCCGTGACCTTCCAAATCGAAAACGCCGCGGCGACGCTTTCGGAAGCCGACGAACTCGCGCTCAAACAGACCTTCCGAGACCGCATAATCATAAAGCGTTGCGGCACTCTGCACGACTCGTTTTTAAAGGGCGGCTTCAAGGAGGGCGGCGGCAAGCCGTGGTGCAAGTCGTGGATTGAGGTGTTTTTCAGGCCGTTTCAGGAGCAGTTGGCCCTTTCCGACGGCAACAGCGGCAACCGCTACGACAACATGCCGGCGCAGACAAAATACGCCCTTTCATACGCGAAGGAACTGCTGCGCAAGGCGGGCTCGCGCGAGGAAATCGTCGACAAGCTTCTCCTGCCGTACCCGCGCTTCGACGACATATGCGGGCTGATAATCGAAGCCCTGGACGCGCTGCGCAAGCGCACCGACCACAATCTGCAGGGCTTTGAAACCGTCAGGGAATGGAGGCGGGACAAGTTCGACCGCGTCCACACTGAGGCGGAGCTCGCCCAGGTAGGCAAGGAGGAACTTCCGCAAATCGAGATTTGGGAACGCCTCGAAAGCCCGCTTGAAAGAATGAACCGCCTCGCTGCGGGGATCGACTTCTGGCGGCCCGACCCGCGCCAATACTGCCATCTGTTCGCGCTAAAACAGGTCTGGAAGTTCGCCATCACAAACGGCGGATGCACGTTTGCGGCGAAGTCTCTTAAAATCCACAAGTGCGAGCGCATACAGGAAAACCTCGTCTTCAAGTCGCCGCCGGACGACATTATCGAAGAGTTCACGGGCAAGAAAATGCTCTGCTATTTTGACGACGACCTTTCGGTTGTCCACCTCACCTACGAGAACCGCTACATCTGCGGCTGCGAGCGCGTTAGGCGCGTGAACATGCTCGATAGCGAAGCCGTAAAACGCGCGGCGGAGGCCGCCGCAAAGCGCAACAACGAAGCCCGCGCGGTTCTCGCCCCGCTCATGCCCACAAAGGCCGGCGAACTCGCCGCGATGCGCGAACACAACCGCGGCGTCCTGCGCGAGGCGGAAAAAGTCGCAAGGGAAATCCGCCGCTCGAATTCCGAAAATAAAAAGCGGAATGCGGCGCAAAACCGCGCGTTGATGGATTTTGAAGATTCGGCCGCGCTCGTCGGCGCGCCGAGCGTCCCCGAATCCCACGACTGCGGCCTCGAGGACTTCTCCGACCCGTCGGAGCTAATTTAGCACAGCAAAGGAAATACAATGGAAGAAAACCAATCGACACAGCTTGCGGAGCACAAGGCAAAGAGCCTCACGCCCCGCGCAACATGGAACTACTCTCTCGACCAAATCCGGCGCGACACCGCCGAATACGCCGAGAGCGAGCGGCAGTTGCTCGCGGACTGCTTTCTATTCTGCGTAAAGGAGGGCATCGCCTTTCGGGACTTCTGCCAAAAGATAAAGTACGACCACACCACGGTGATGCGCATATACCGCGGAACCTATGCAAACCCAGCAACGGGCGAAAAATACGGCATTCCTGCAAACATGGCGAAGGGCATGCGCGACTTCCTTGAAACCGAGCGCAAAAGGCTCGTGCTCGGAACGACCGAATTTGTCGAAACTCCCACGGCGCGCCGCATATTCACGGCGTGCGACCTCGCGCGCGAAAGCGGAACGCCCGTGTTCCTCTGGGGGCCGAGCCACATCGGAAAGACGTTTGCGCTCACCCAATATTCGCGCACGCACAACCACGGGCGTTCGCCATACGTCAGAATCCGTCCGGCGCGCGGCATAAACGGCTTTCTGGAGACGCTTTCAAACGCCGTGGGCATATCGCCCAACGACAAGCGCGACGCGCTCATCGCCCGCGTCAAGAGGGCGGTAAAAGGAAACATGCTGCTGATACTCGACGAGCTCCACGAGCTCAACCTGACGAGCAAATCGTACACGTATTTTCAGGCCCTTGAAATCCTGCGCGAAATCTACGACGAGACGGGATGCGGAATGGTCTTGTGCGGCACGGAACTCTTTGAAACGTCCGTAATGCAGGAGCGCAACGGAGTGCTTGAGCAGCTCTACCGCAGGGGAGTGCATAAGATTAAACTTCCGCCGTATCCGACTCGCGCGGACGTAGCCGCCATTCTCAAATCGAGCGGCCTCGATTTTCCCGAAAAGGGCGCGGCGGTTCAAGTCAAGCGCGCGACGGAACAGCCCTATGAGATTCTCCGCGTCCTCGCGCGCGAGGACGGCCTTAAAAGCATCACGGAGCGCATACGTTACGCCCGCAAGCTCGGCAGGGGAGTAGTGTCGTGGGAGAGCTTTGTCGCCGCCCACTTGTACATTCAGGCGCAAAGGGTCTCGAAGTCGGACTGGGATTAAACCGCCATGAAGAAACTTTTTGCGAAAATAATCGGCGCGGTTTTCGGGAAAGCCCGACCCGCGTTTCCCGCCCGCGCAAAGCCCGTCGAGAGCGTCCGAATCTTCGAGGAAAGCCCTGGCGTCTGGAAGTTCCAAAGCGGCGTGCAAATATGGGCCAGATACGACAGCTACGAGCACGCGCGCAAGGTGGCGGAAGAGTACAATTTCATCAAAGTGGAGAAATAAAGCAATGAGAACGAACGCCGAAATAAAAACCTACGAAACGCGCGACGCATTTGAGGCCGACATCGACCAGATTGCGCGCCTCCAGCTTCGCCGCGAAAAGCTCAAGGCAATACGCGACCTTGAAAGCCAGCGCGTATTGGACAAGTACAATCCGGAAATCTCCGCCCTTGACGGACAGATAGAGGAACTTCAAAACCGCGCGCTTCCGTACGCTTCGGCGAACCGCGAGCGGCTTTTCGGGAAGGGCAAGTCGGCGAGCTGCTCGCTTGCGACCTACGGTTTCAAAACCGGCAACAAGACGCTATCGAACGTGAGCGGCAAACCCGACAATGTTGTAGCCTGCGAGCTTGTCGAACGCAAGCGCACAGATTGCGCCAAAGTCTCTTACAGCCTCGATAAAACCGGCATCAAAAAAGCGCTAAAAAAGCGCGACTCGCAAATTGAAGAACTCTTTGAAATGGAAGTTGTCGAGCGCTTTTACGTTGAGCCTAAAACGGACAAAGAGGTTGGAGAATGAAAAAATTAAAAACTCTGGCCGTCGTAAGAATCGGCTGGATTGAATACGGGTTCGAATCAGAAAAAGACGCTATATCTTTTTTATCTACGGCAAAAAAATCGCTGATGATAGGCACATTCGGAAAAGAAGAATTTGCAACTACTTTAATATCACGGGTAAGTCTATCTTTCAAAAACGAAGGGATCAAGTTAATCAGCAATGACGAATTTAGGAAACTCGAGGATATAGAACACGAGGAAATTCGTAAGAGCATAATAAAAGAGAAGGCGGAAACAAATGGAAATCCTGTACAAGGCAGCTAATAAGCCATTGCGGCGGCGCTTTGTCCCCAAAAGCAAGCGCACGCCACAACTTGGAAAGTACACCTTATTGTGGGACAAAATATTCAAAAAATGGGGCTGGGAAACGAAACCCGAGCCTGAAAAAAAGGCGTTGCGGCACTCGATAAACGAGGACTTATTTGGTATATATACTAAGCCGAGCTGCCTTACAAACGAACAGTGGAGTGTCATGTTTTACGCGCTCGAACTTCTTTCCAACGATGGAATCCTTGTATGGTCAAAAGAGATGGCAGACCTCGCCCGCGAGGAGGGTTTGCGGCGCATCTATACATGGTGGATCGAACACGCCGGACTCGACGTGGAGGGCATTACGGAGTACGGCGCTCCGGAGTATTACATCTCCGCGATCGCGCGCGACCGTTTCGGCGGCATATCCGACTGGCGCATGCTTGACTCATACCGTCTCTGGCAGCTCTTCATTACAATCAAAAACCGAGTTAAAGCCGCCCAGAGGCGCGGAGCCTCCCTTTGGGAAAACTCCGAGTCCGAACCCGAAACCTCCAATAACTGCCCGTTCTGATGAAAACCGTTCACGATTACTTACGTGCCCGCCTGCTTCAACAGGCGGGCGTTTTTGAACCCGCAAAACCCGCGCCGAGCCTCGACGAAATCGCCCGCGTCCAGTCATGCCCGCGCTTCGAGGAATACCGCAGGAATCGCCTAATCATGGGCTACTTTCGCTACGGCAGTCTCCAATCCCAGATAGGCCGCGCAAAGTACGATAATATCGGCTCCATCGAAAACCGCCTCTTATTATATAGAGGGGACAGAAACCGCGAACATCTCGTAGACATCGCCAATCTCGCCATGATAGAGTTCGCCACCCATCCGGACTACCCTTTCAACCCATCCGACGACGGCCTCCACGCCGCGCGAAAAAAATGAACCGGCAACCCCGTTTCAATGCCCTTGCAAGTCCGTTGCAGGGGCTTTTTATTTCCGGTTCGGCGCGTGATCACAAACAAGTCGCCTTCTAACGCGGCCGTTTCTCGTTTACCCGCAAAGAGCCGTTTTTTCCTCAAACGTTCGATTTTTTGGCAGATTATCGGCCCGAACGGCGTTTTTTTCCTCAAACCAATCCCAACAGCCTCAACCGTCCACAACCTCACTGTTTTGGCGACTTTCGGCGGATTCTGGCGGCTTTCGGCGACTCCTCAAACCTTTTGAGATAAATCAGAACCGCCCGCTGGGTTGCCGCGGCGCATTCGCGGCGAAGCTTCCCATGCAGCGCCGCGTTCGCCGCAGCCCGGGTTCCCCAAGCAAAGGCATTCCGTCCCGCGGGCGCGCGGCCGGCTTGCGCCAAACAAACGCCGCAGAAGGCGCATATTTCCGCCACAAAATTACTTCAAAAAAAACGCCGGCGGTTCGATGCCGCCGGCGGATTCGCAAAAGTTCCGGCGCGCGGTCCGTTTCTTGGCGCGCCGCGTCCGCCGTTATCGGCGGAGCTTCAAACGCTGTATGAGCGCGTTGTAGCGGTCGAGCGACGTGCGTTTGAGATAGTCGAGGAGCTTTCTGCGGCGGCTCGTCATTGCGATGAGCCCGCGGCGCGAGTGGAAGTCCTTCTTATTTGTCGAGAGGTGGTTGGTGAGGTGCGCAATGCGCGCCGAAAGTATCGCAACCTGAACTTCGCAGGAACCCGTGTCGCCTTCCGCGACGGCGAATTCCTTGATTATTTCCTGTTTGTTTATCGTCTTGTGTTCGGACATTTTCAGTCTTTCGTTGCAGCGCGAATTTTGGGCCCCTCTCCGGAGGAGCCGCGCCCCAGCGCCGTGCCGGAACCGCCGTCTGAACTCCGCGCATTTTTGGGCGGAGTTTCGCGGAACGCGACGCGGCGGCCCGAGCGGTTTCCCGCAAGGAGGAGCGCGGCGCATTCTGACGCTTTTTTTATGCTCCCACACAACCCGCGCGCGTTCAAGCTTTTTTTAAGCGCGCCGGTAAAAATCATTCGAGAACTATTTCAAATTCGCTGTCCGCATCGCGGTTCCACGACAGATGCTGGGTTTTTTCGGAAGCCGCAAACAGGGGGGAATAAGTGCGCATTGACACCGTTTTGCCGTCGGGCATAAACTCCATTATGCGCAGCCAGCCGTCTCCGCCGTTTCCGTGCCAGCCTCCGACAGCCTGCGGATTAAACATGACTATCGGAATTTTCGCGCCCTTCGCGTTTTTGTATTCGACCATCGCCGCCATTCTTGACGGATCCCCCGAATGCCCGCAGACGACGAGCTTTATGCCGTCCGAACCGCGCACGAGCTTCTCCATCACGGCCGCCCCCCAGTTGCGGGGCCGGAGCTTGTAGGACTCCTTCTCCATTATCTCCGCCAAACCTTTTTTCACGCGCAATACGGAATGGGTCAGGAGTATCGCCTTATGCCCTTTAAACTTCTCGCTCTTCAACAGGCTTTCGGCCCATTCCAAAGCTTCGTCGCGCGGCGCAAATTCAAGCGACACTACGAGGATTTTACCCCAATTCCGGTCGAAAAATTCAAACGCCGCATTTTCGAGGGTCATTTTGCCCTCGGCGTTCGGGAAGGCCGCTACGAGGCAGTCCCTCCAAAGCGGATTTTTCGAGACGGGGAAATAGTCGCCGAAGCGCGTCTGGCGGTTTTCGGAACTCTCATAGCCGTAGTCGTGGTTGCCGGTGCAGAGCACATACGGGATTTCCCCGTCGAGACGCGAAAACGCCCGCGCCACGAACTCCCACTGTGCAAAACTCGGGGCGTTCCCGTTGGCGTCGCCCCTGAATTGCGCAAAAGCCGTCGGGGTGTCGTTGCGCTCGACCAAATCCCCCGTGCACAGGACGGCTTTTATTTTCAGCGCGTCTTTGTGGGCCGCCGTCCATGCGGTCATGAGCTCGAATATCGGCTGCGAGAAAGTATTTTTCACATACGTTTGGGGATCTCCCAACACGACCATTGAAAACGACCCTCCGTCTTGAAGTTTGGGCGGATTGTCAAGTTTCAAGTCCGGCGGGTGGGTTTGGCGCGCGGCGCATACCGACGCTGCGGCGAGAACGGCAATCGTCAATATTTTCTTCATTTTTTCCTCCATTTTCATATTCGTTTGAAATCCTCCGCAAAGCGCCTGTGTATTCCGTCGAACGAGCCGTTTGAGAAAAAGGCGCACAGCACCTTCCCTCCCGCTGCGGTTTCGGCGCGGACGGCTGATTCGAGCGATTCCAGCAGCGCGGGGTTTGATTCGAACGCCCGTATTTTCGACGGGTCGAGATCCGCCATCGCGGAAGTGTCCACGCGAAGTTCGGGGGCTACTTTCGAGACGTCGGCGGAGCCTATGAAGGCCCTGTCCGCCGAGGCGAGCGCGCGGGCGAAGCGATCCTGCATAACGTTGCGCTTTGCGGTGTTGCTGCGCGGCTCGAAGCACGCCCATATTTTGAACTGCGGATACTTTTTGCGGAGGGACCCGACAGTCAGGGCTATCGCCGTCGGATGATGGCCGAAATCCTCCACCGCGACGACCTGCGCGGAAGCGAGCAAAACCTCCTGCCTGCGCCTCACCCCGCGAAAATTCGCGAGGCAATCCGCGGGGACGGCGAGCGGATTTGCGAAACCGCCAGCAAGAGACGCGCCCACTATCGCCATCGCCGCGTTGCGCGCGTTGAACTCGCCCGCGAGGGGCCACTCCACGCACTTCTCAACGCCGAACCCCGAGAGCCTGAACGACGAAGACTCCCCGCTCTGAACGAAGCCGCTTATGCGCACGTCGCAGCCGCCGCCAAAGCCGACTTTCAGCCTCCGAACCCAGGGGGTCGACTCCAAAGACGCTATATTTTCGTCGTCGCCGTTCTCGACTATCGCCCCGAGCGGCGAGACTATCCTGCGCACGTGGGTGAAAGTCCTTTTGACATCGAAGAGGTCGCGGAATATGTCGGCGTGGTCGAACTCCAAATTGTTCACAACAAGCACCCGCGGCCGGTAGTGTATGAACTTGCTGCGCTTGTCGAAAAACGCGCTGTCGTACTCGTCCCCCTCTATGACAAACGGCGACGACGGATCGCCGAGGTTCGAGCCGCCCTCGGGCAAATCCGCGGGAATGCCGCCTATCAGCCACCCGGGGTTCGCCCCCGCGCCTTTGAGCAAAAACGCCGCTATCGCCGTGGTGGTCGTCTTTCCGTGCGTCCCGCTCACCACGAGGCTCGGGCGCCGGCCTATCAGCCGCTCCCCGACGAGCGCGGGAAGGCTCGTGTAGGCGAGCTCCGGCCGCGCGAGCACGTATTCGAGCTCCGGATTCATGCGGCTTACCGCGTTGCCGACGACGACGAGATCCGGCGAGAAATCCCCTATCCTGTCCGGCTCCCAGCCTTCGCGCGCGGCGACGCCCGCATTGGCGAGGGCGGACTTCATGGGCTCGTACATTCCCCTGTCGGAACCGAGCACCTCGTGCCCGAGCTTTTTCATGAGTATGGCGACATTGCCCGTCGCCGTCCCGCATATTCCTATAAAATATATTTTCATTTGCCCTTGAGCTTTCTGTCGAAAAAATTTGCCGCATCCTCCCACGAGCGCAGGCGGAAGGGGTCGTCGGGCTTGACGTTCCAGAACGCGTGGTCGGCGCAGTCGTAGAACACGGCCTCGCACTCCGTCCCGAGCGCGCACAGCGCGGATTTGAGCATGCGGCTCTCTCCGGAAGCGACGGCGGGGTCGCGCTCGGCGTGCAATAGGAGAACCGGCGGCATCGCGGGGGTCAGATACGAGTACGGCGAATAGCGCGCCGCCTTGGCGCGGTCGCCGCCGAACATTCTACGGAAGCGGCGGGGGGTTGTCATGTCGCAGCCCGCCGCCATCGCTACGCACGCCCGCACGGAGTCGTCCGCCCCGCCGAAGATGCCGGAGCTCCAAAAAGAGCCGGAAGTCGCGGCGAGCTGGACCGCCATCACGCCGCCCGAAGAGCCGCCCACCACCCCCGTTCTCGAGGGGTCGCCGCCGAAGCGCGCGGCGTTTTTTTTCAGCCACGCCAGCGCGCGCTTGCCGTCCGACAGCGCGCAGTCCCAGCCGTACTCGGGCCAAAGGCGGTACGATATGCACGCCGCCACATACCCTCTTGAAGCAAGAAAAGCCGCCATCATCGCGAACTTCTTTTCGCTCCCCATGCTCCACCCGCCGCCGTGGATTGCGAGCGCGCACGGGTACGGCCCATTTCCGCCTTTGAACTTTTCGTTGGGGTAGTAGACGTCGAGCTTCACGTCCGGGTCGGGGCACTCGGGAAAATAGCGGATTCCCTCCTCGATTGAAACGCCCGCGGGAATGTCGAACGCGACTGCAATCTGGTTGCCCGCCCTTCCGGCGCAACGCCCGCCGGAGGCGTCCGCAAAGGGCGACGAAAGCGCGGCGAGCGCCGCGCAAAAGAAAACCCCCAGCGCCCTCATTTTTCAGTCAAAACCTTTACCAGATTGGCGATCCACCCCGCTGGATTCTGGACGGTCGTTTCATATGTCCCGTTCGGCCCCGAAACGGAATGCGTCGCGCACGCCGAAAGAGCGAGCGCGCAGGCGCAAAAAACCGCCGCTATGGAAATTTCGCGAGTCATTTTTTCAAAGTCTTGTCGAAGAAATCCGCAATGTCGCTCCACGAGCGCAGGCGGAGCGGGTCGTAGATTTTCGCATTCCAGAACGCGTGGTCGGCGGAATCGTAAAGGATTATGTCGCATTGCGCGCCCGCCTTTTCGTAGGCGGCCTTCATGTTTTCGCTCTCGGAAACCGGCACCACAGGGTCTTTCGCGGAGTGCAATATCAGCATTGGCGGGCTTTTGGGGCCGACGTATGCGATTGGCGAAAGCGCGCGGGCGCGCTCCCTCCCGTTCCCTCCCGCAAAAAGCCTCCACTTTGAGAAAGTGTCGAGGTTCGTCACGGGCGCCATCGGAACCGCGGCCTGGACGGAGTCGTCGACGCCGCCGGAAAATATCTCGCCCCACTGCCCGGCGCCGGAACTCACCGCGAGCAACGCCGACAGATGCCCGCCCGCGCTGCCGCCCGTCACCCCGACCCTCGAAGGGTCGCCGCCAAAGCGCGCCGCGTTCTTTTTCAGCCACCACAGGGCTTTTTTGGCGTCGTATGCGCAGTCCTCCATGGAATACTCGGGGCGCAGCCTGTAAGTGGTGCACGCCACGACATACCCCTTCGACGCGAGGAACGCTGACATCATCGCGAACTTTTTTTCATTTCCCATGCTCCACCCGCCGCCGTGGATTGCGAGCACGCACGGGTACGGCCCCTTTCCGCCTTTGAACTTTTCGTTGGGGTAGTAGACGTCGAGCTTCACGTCCGGGTCGGGGCAGTCGGGATAAAACCTCACGCCCTCTTCAAGAGACACGTCGCGCGGCTTGTCGAACGTGACTGAAATCTGGTTGCCCATGCGGTTCGGGGAAGTTCCGCCGGAAGCCCACAGACATGCGGCGGACGCCATCGCCGCAGCGAAAACGGCTGCAATTTCAAATGCCTTCATGCCGGATATGGAATACTCCAAAACGCGGCGCGTCAACCGTATAGTGACCAAACGGCGCGTTTGCGAAGACATTTTGCCTTGATGTCGCGCGGATTTTGAAATTATCTTTTTTGAAAAGCCCGCAATATCCGAATGAAACCGCCCGAAATAAGAATACTGCCCGACGACGTCGCGAACAAAATCGCGGCGGGGGAGGTCGTCGAGCGGCCGGCGTCGGTGGTGAAGGAGCTTTTGGAAAACTCCGTGGACGCGGGAGCCACGCGCATAGACGTGGAGTTCAAGCACGGCGGAAAGACTTTCATAAAAGTGCTCGACAACGGCTGCGGCATGACGCGCCAGCAGGCTCTCATGAGCCTCGAGCAGCACGCGACGAGCAAAATCGCAAACCCCGACGACCTCTTTAAAATATCCTCCTACGGGTTCAGGGGCGAGGCCGTCCCGTCGATAGCAAGCGTCAGCAAATTCCGCCTGCGCACGCGCCCCGAGGGGGAGGCTTTCGGCACCCAGATAGACGCCTACGCGGGGAAAATCCTCTCCGTAAAGGAATGCGGAATGGCGCGCGGCACGGAAATACTCGTCGAAAACCTCTTCGCCGGCGTGCCCGCGCGCAGAAAGTTTTTGAAGGGCGACGGGGTCGAGGCCGGGCACATCGCGCGCCTTTGCAGGCTCTACGCGCTCGCCCTCCCGCGGCTTTCGATAACCCTCATGGAAAATTCCAAAACGCTCTTCCGCTCCGAAGGCGGGCTCGGCGTCGTGGCGCGGGTCGCGAAAATCTTCGGCGGCGCCGCCGCGGAAAACCTCGTCGAGCTGAAAGCCTCGGAGAGGAACGGAATGAGAGTTTCTGGCGCGATACTCTCGCCCGGGGAATCGTTCGCGACGTCGCGCAACATATGCTTTTTCATAAACGGCAGGCCCGTGGAATGCAGGGCGGCGTATTCCGCCGTAAAAGAGGCGTACTCGCAGTTCGTTCCCAAGGGCAGGTTTGCGGGCGCATTCCTGTTTTTGGAGCTCGACCCCGCGTCGGTGGACGTCAACGTGCACCCCGCCAAGCGCGAAGTCAGGCTGAAAAACGAATTCGCCGTCAGGGAATTTTTAACCGGCGCGATCTCCGAGAGGCTGGGGGCATTTTCGCTTTCGGAGCCTTTTGGGGCGCCGAGGGAAGCTTTCGGGGGCGCCGCGGAATCCTCCGGACGCTTCGGCGGGCCTCCGGAATTCGGAGAACGTTTTGAATCCGCGCCCCCCCCGCGCGCGGTATTGGACAGAACCGCGGAGTCTCTCGTCCCCTCCGGTCCGGCGCGCGGCGTATGCGAACCCTCCGCCGCGCTCGACGCACCGCCCCGCGCCGCCCCAAAATTTCTGCCCCCCCGCGCCGCTCTCCGACGCCCGCGCCGGAACGGAAAACGCGCGCGCCCCGCTCTCCGCAGCGTGGGGCTGGCGGTACGTCGGCTGCGCGGCCCGCAGGTTCGCGCTTCGAGACGCCCAAGTCGCTCGCCGTAATGTCGGTTTTGGCGGCTTTGCGCAGGGTCGGCTTCAACCGCATAATGAAGTCGCTCGAAGGGCGAAAGGCGGCCTCGCAAAAGCTTCTGCTGCCCGCGACAATCGGATTCTCCCCCGCGGACGACGAATTTTTCCGCGCCAATAGGGGGTTGTTCGAGTCGTGCGGGTTTGAGATCGACGACTTCGGAAAGGGATATTACCGCATATCCGCGGCTCCCGCGTGGCTCGAATTTTCGGAAACCGAAAAGTTCGTGCGCGACATTGTGGAAAGCTCCGCGGAGGGCGGAATAGGGCGGCGCAACAAACGGCTCGGGGACGAGATTTTCGCGGCGGCGGCGGCGGCGCGCATCGGCATGGGCGGGTTCTTATGCGCCGAGGAGTCCGCCGTTTCGCTGCTATCCGAGCTGCTCGAATGCCCCATGCACATGACTTCCCCCGACGGCAGAAAGACGCTCTACGAAATATCCCACGCGCGCCTGCTCTCGCTATTCGGCGAAAATTCCTGAGGCTTCGCATGGCGGGCGCGCGTTCTTTGAGCCTCCCGCCGCTTTGCCGCGCCCAGCCCGGCGCTTAGCCCCTGCGGGACTCCGCGCCGCACGTTGCCAGCCGCCCCGCGGGAAATCTTCCACCGCCCTTTAATTTGGCTGGACACGCCGCGCCTTCGGTGATTTGTTAAAAGGCGTATATTCGCAAAAAATATATCCGGGCGCGGACAGGCGCCCGCAAAAAGCAATCGCACGCCCGAAACGTCCCAACCGTCCGGCTGCACAAAAGGAAAAAATAATGGATCAGAAATACAGCGTCGAGGTCGAAGGCCTCGGAATAAAAATCTCCACCGGCTCGATAGCCAAGCAGGCGAACGGCTCGGTGACAATAAGCATGGGCGAAACCAACCTCCTCGTCACGGCGACCGCCGCGGGCGCCCTGCGCGACGGGCAGGACTTCTTCCCGCTCACGGTGGACTACCGCGAAACTTTCTCCGCGGCGGGCAAATTCCCCGGCGGATACTTCAAGCGCGAAGGCCGCCCCAACGAAAAGGAAATCCTCACCTCCCGCCTCTGCGACAGGCCCCTGCGCCCGCTCTTCCCCAAGGGTTTCATGAACGAAGTGCAGGTCATCGGCCTGTTGCTGTCGGCCGACATGGCAAACGACCCCGACATCCTCATGGTCAACGGCGCCTCCGCCGCGCTCCTCATTTCCGACATACCGTGGAACGGCCCGATAGGCGGCGTCAGAATCGGCGAAATCGACGGCGAATTTGTCGTCAACCCCACGCACGATCAGATGCTCGACTCAACCCTCGACCTCATCTACGTAGGCAACGAGCGCGAAATGATGATGATTGAAGGCTCTGCCGAGCAGTGCCCCGAAGACAGGTTCATAGAGGCTCTCGAATTCGCGCAGGTTCAGATACAGAAAATCATCGCCGCCCAGCGCGAGCTCGCCAAGCTCTGCGGCAAGCCCAAGCGCGAATTCCCGCTGGTGCTCTGCAAGCCCGAAATCATGCGGATGTGCTCCGAATACGTCGGCGGCAGGCTCCTCGACGCCGTCTTCCAGGACAGCAAGCTCAAGAGGCAGGCGGACGTCGACGCGCTCATGGAGGAAACCGCCGAATTCGTCAAGGGCAAGGTCGGCGAAGATGAATTCGACATGGCGCAAATCAAGATGGCGTTTGAAGAATTGCAGGAAAAAGTCTACCGCGACAACATTCTCGACGCCGGCAAGAGGTGCGACGGCAGAACCTACATGGATCTCCGCCCGATAACCGCCAAGACGGGAGTTCTGCCGCGCGTCCACGGCAGCGCGCTGTTCTCGCGCGGAGAGACCCAGGCGCTCGTGCTCACCACCCTCGGCACCAGCCGCGACTGCCAGGAGCTCGACGGGCTTACCGGCGGCACCAAGGAAAAGTCATTCATACTGCACTACAACTTCCCGCCCTACTCCGTCGGCGAAACCGGCCGCTTCGGCAGCCCTGGCCGCCGCGAAATCGGGCACGGCGCGCTCGCCGAACGCTCGCTTCTGCCGGTGCTGCCCTCCGAGGACGAATTCCCCTACGCGATCCGCGTGGTGTCCGAAATCATGGAATCCAACGGCTCGACCTCCATGGCCTCCGTCTGCGGCGGCTGCCTCAGCCTCATGGACGCCGGCGTCCCGATCCAGACGCCCGTATCGGGCATAAGCTGCGGGCTCGTCACGCGCAAGGACGAAAGCGGCAAAATCGTCAAACACGTCGTCCTCACCGACATCATCGGCGCGGAAGACCACTTCGGCGACATGGATTTCAAAATCTGCGGAACCAAAAACGGCATCACCGGCTTCCAGCTCGACCTTAAAATCGACGGGCTGCCAATCGACATCGCGAAAGAGGCAATCTACCGCAACCACGACGTGCGCATGAAGATTCTCGGCATAATGGCGGAAGCCATCGCCGAGCCAAACAAGGAGCTCAAGCCCTGCGCCCCGCGCATAAAGATCGTGCAGATCGACCCCGAAAAGACGGGAATGCTCATAGGGCCCGGAGGCAAGAACATCCGCCGCATAACCGAGTACTCGGGCGCGCAGATAGACATAGACGACGACCACCCCGGCAGGGTATGCATCTACGCCACGAGCGAAGAGAGCATGAGGCGCGCGGTCTCGGAAGTCGAGCTCGTCACGGGCGAAATCGAGGTCGGCAAGACCTACAAGGGCATCGTGCGCTCGATAAAGGAATTCGGCGCGTTCGTCGAATGCCTGCCGGGCAAAGAGGGGCTCGTTCACATATCGGAGCTCGCGGACTTCCGCGTCAACAAGACCGAAGACGTCTGCAAGCTCGGCGACGAGATTCTCGTCAAGTGCATAGGCATTGACGACAAGGGCCGCGTGCGCCTATCGCGCCGCGCCGCGCTCTGCGAGCAGCAGGGAATCCCCTACGAGCCCAAGTCGAGGTAAGGGGAAAATCCATTCCGAAAAAGGCGCGCTTTCTGGCGCGCCTTTTTTTTGCGCCCCAAACGGCCGTTTTTTTACAAATCAAAACAATGCCCCTGGACAGGCCGGGCTTTCGGCTTTCGGGTATCTTGACGCCATACGCAAACTATGCGGCGCTTCGCTCAAAAAAAAATGGAAACGGCAATATTAAAGCGGCAAAAAACTTTGAATTTTCCATGTAAATAGGGAATTGCAATCACATGGAAAGATCAACCGCAAGACGCGGCAAAATAAAGAAAGCGGGCGCGGAAAGCTTCAATTTTCCTATTTCGCCGCGGCTTAACACGCGCCGCCGACGGAGAGAGGGCGCATAAAAAATGCGCGCCCAAAAGAAGCGCGCATTTTCCGCATTTCAGGCGGGATATGAACCGGCCGCGCGGACGCGAATTAAGCGAAGCCGATGCCGGAAAAACAGGAATCGCATTCCCTATCCTCGCTTTCTCCCCGCGCGGAACGCCGCGAAAAGAAGCGCGGAAAGCCCGAACAAAGCCGCAATAGCGGCGGGCTCCGGGACGGCGGCAAACGTCACGTCCATGCCGGTTTCGCCGAACACCGCCTCCCATGCGAATCCGTTGGAAACCCCGTTCAGGGCGGTCCCCTCTATGGAGCTCCCCGAGGCGTAGACTATCATGTCCTCAAAAGTGGAAAATCCCATCCCTATGAGCTCCGCCATGCCCTCGGCGTCGAACCGGAATTCCAAAGATATCTCCCCCTCGCCCTTTTCAAAGAGGCCCGAAAACGCGATTTTGTCAAAAGTGGCGTCTATGGTCGACACGTCCAAAATTATCGCGCCCCCATTCCATATGCCGCTTTCAAAGCGCGCGACGCCCACGTCCGCAGAGGTGCTGGAATCCATCAAAGACGCCGCGCCGAACTTTCCGCCGTTGAGAACAAGGCTGCCCGAAACGAAGTCGCCCGCGCCGTAGTTGAAAACGCCGCTGTTGACGGTAAGAGTGTCTATTACGTTGGAGTTCGTGGCGCCGTCGACAAAGGTTGCCGAAGAAACCCTGAAATCCTGCGTCCCGCTGCCGCTCATCGTCACGTTCAAACGGCTGTCCGCGTGGGTCGTCTCTTTTCTGAACGTTCCGCTCCAAGACCCACCGTTTGTGATAGTTATATTGGCGACGGATTTTTGGTTCCAATATGTATTGGTATTAAAGCCCAAAAAGAGATGCCCGCCGCCGTTGATTCCGCCAATGCGGTAAACCGATTCAACCCCCGTGACGCAGCGCGCGAGATGCAGCTGCGCTCCCTGCGCGATATTTATGTTTCCGCCAATAGTGATGTTGTTGGCGTTCATATATACGCGCATATCGCCCGAAGCGTTTTTCTCTATATTCAGATCGCCGGCTATTCTCAGCAAAGAGAGCGGGTCGGTGTTGGATTCCCCCAATGAAATTAACGACGCCTGCGAAGATCCGAGATCCGATATGTCGTTTTTCAGAGTCAAATTCTTTCGGAAATTTATCGATCCGGTTCCACCGAGCATAAATTGATACCAAGCATAAGAGGCGTTTATTGTGGAATCTTCGGAAATCTGCATGGTTCTTCCGGAGGAAACCAACAATTTGAAATGGTTGCCGCCGCCTCCCCTAAGGGCGATATCGAGCGAATCTATGTTGACGGAAGCGTTAACCATAATGACCTGGCTGAAAGTTTGGCTGTCGTTGTGCATGACGACATCGCCGCTTTCCAACGGATACGTTTGGGAGGTTTCGCCCTCTATGCTCCAAATGTCGGGCGAAGTCCAGTTGGCGAATTTATCGTACTGCGTAAGGGTGAACGTCTGCGCAAACAAATGCGCGAACGGCGCGAAAGCGGCGGCAAGGACCGCAAAAGAAAACACTTTTTTCATGACCAATATAATTCCTTTCTCAAAAACAGTCTACCCC